>NZ_JBVKAO010000001.1:0-2619622 GCF_055639375.1 Streptomyces sp. NPDC039462 | reverse complement strand
CACAGGCAGCATCCGCACGGCGCGGGGCAGCACACGCACTCACCCGCCCGCCGCAGACCTCACAACAGACGACCCACGCCACAACAGGGCACGCAAAGCCGCCGGCACGGCACACGGAGCAGGAGACCCGAAAACCCGGACAACGCCAGAAACCCCCACCACCCGGAAAACCAGGGAAACCTGAAAGCCCCGGGAAACCCCAACAACACGCACAGCCACAACAGCCCGGCCAACCCCAGCAACGGGACCAAACCGCCCAACACGGCAGCCCTCAGGGCCCCCGGAAACCCGGACAGCCCGCGACACCCGACCCGAACAGGCCGCCCGGCCGGCACGCGAGCCACCACAAACAGGACGAGACCGGACAGAAACCGACAGCACCACCGACGGCACCAGCGACCGCCGCCCGCCCACCACCACCGACCCGCCCAACCCCCCGATGCCCACAGCCTCTCCCCCCAGAAGACGACACCGCCCACGGCCACCCACCCACCGCCGCACCCCGATTCAAAGCCAAACCCCCACCCCTGTCAATACAAAACCGCGCAGCTGGTTTCTACCCCCACCCCACCACCCCTCCACCACCCACAAGGCACCAGCCGGACACCAGCCGGACACGGAGAAGCCCTTTGGTCAAGGGAAACGGGGGGTGCGCCGGGCCGGTGAGCCGAGCAGCATGTGGGGGTGGCTGATCTGCTGTGGGATGCCGTGGGTTCCTACTTCGACCCAGACGTGATGGGGACGTTGCCGGACGTGCGTATCCCGAATGCCTCGGTGAACGATTGGCAGGCAGTCCTCGATCTTGTCGCGGAGAAGGGCTGGAAGTGCCAGTACACCGAGGGAGAATCGGTGCTTCCGGTGCCCGGGGCGGATGCCGTGCTGTCCCGCCCGAGCGATGCCGAGTGTCCGAGCCTGCGGGTGTGGCCTGCCGACGATGTGCTGGCAATCTTCCGTTTCCGTGCCGCCGATGAAGTCGACTTCGACGTCGATGTACGGGAGTTGCAGGGTCAGGAACGACTCGACGTGTTCTGCGGCTTCCTTCGGGAGATCGGGCGGCGGTTGGGTAAGCCGGTACTGATGGACCCGGAAGGCGACGGCGGTCATCCGATACTCGGCTTCGACGTCGAAGCCGATCGAGTCGTCCTTCTTGCAGATCCGCAGGCCAGCGACTGAAGAACCAAAGCCGTGGCGTCGGCAGTACGAAGGACTGCGGAGCTCACACTCCTGCAAACACTGCGAGTTGTGGAAGCTGGCCGACAGCTCCGGTGCTCGCGCCCGTGGCTACAGCAGATGCCCAGGGTGCCCGCTGCGAACGGCAGTAGTCTCGGGCGCCAGGGGCCGTCGCAACTCGCGGCTGTCGTGACTCTCCCGGATGCCGTGAGCCTGCGGGGCTGGGGCGTAGACAGCACACAGCGAGAAGACCATGCAGGCTATCGGGGCGCGGCAGGCGACAGGCGGACCGCTGCCTCCTCGCGCCCGGCACGACCACCCGACGCCCCCCTCTACCTCCAAGCGCACAAGGCGGAGCGAGGCACGACAAGCACGGCGGCGGGGCGGGCCTGGCGCATCGGCCGCGGGCTCCGGCGGACCGGTAAACGACAAGGCGGCTGCAAGGGAGCTGCCGAAGCCTGGCTGGGTGCCGGGGTTCGGGTAGGTGGCGCGATAACACACCCCCCTGCCGAACGAACCCCTTCAGCCGCACCACGGGGGCCCGTCTCGGGAAGCGGCGGAACTCGGACCGAACCGCGTGCCGCCCCGTCCTCCGCCCCTGTGCCCCGCCTCGGCGCGGTGCACAGGACGAGAGGCGTGGAGCGGCGATGTGCGCGGCTACTGCGGAGGATTACCGTGCTTGCGCGACGGCAAATCGGCATGCTTCGTGCGCAGCATTGCCAGGGATTTGATGAGGACCTCGCGCGTCTCGGCCGGGTCGATGACGTCGTCGACCAGGCCGCGCTCGGCGGCGTAGTAGGGATGCATCAGCTCGGCCTTGTACTCCTTGACCATGCGCGCGCGCATCGCCTCGGGGTCCTCGGCGGCCGCGATCTGACGCCGGAAGATCACGTTCGCGGCGCCCTCGGCACCCATGACCGCGATCTCGTTGGTCGGCCAGGCATAGGTCAAATCCGCGCCGATGGACTGACTGTCCATCACGATGTACGCGCCGCCGTACGCCTTGCGCAGGATCAGCGAGATCCGCGGCACGGTCGCATTGCAGTACGCATAGAGCAGCTTCGCACCGTGCCGGATGATGCCGCCATGCTCCTGGTCCACCCCGGGCAGGAAGCCCGGCACGTCCAGGAGGGTGAGGATCGGGATGTTGAAGGCGTCGCACATCTGCACGAAGCGCGCGGCCTTCTCGGACGCCTCGATGTCGAGGACGCCGGCCAGCACCTGCGGCTGATTGGCGACGATCCCCACCACCTGGCCGTCCAGGCGGGCCAGCACACACACGACGTTGCGCGCCCACCGCTCATGAACCTCCAGGACCTCCCCGTCATCGACGAGTTCCTCGATCACCCGGTGCATGTCATAGGGGCGGCTGCCATCGGCCGGCACCATCTCCCCCAGACTCTCGGTGGTCCGTCCCGCCGGATCACTCGAGGCGACCGCTGGCGGCGCCTGTCGGTTGTTGGAGGGGAGCATCGAGATCAGGTAGCGGACCTCGGCCAGGCAGGTCTCTTCGTCGTCGTACGCGAAGTGGCACACGCCCGACGTCTCCGCGTGCACATCGGCGCCACCCAAACCGTTCTGACTAATCTCTTCGCCCGTCACTGCCCGCACCACATCCGGGCCGGTAATGAACATCTGCGAAGTGCCACGCACCATGAACACGAAATCGGTGAGGGCGGGCGAGTACGCCGCGCCGCCCGCGCACGGGCCGAGCATCACGCTGATCTGCGGGATGACACCGGACGCCTTGGTGTTGCGCTGGAAGATGCCGCCGTAGCCGGCGAGGGCCGAGACGCCCTCCTGGATGCGGGCCCCGGCCCCGTCGTTCAGGGAGACCAGCGGAGCACCGGCCGCGATGGCCATGTCCATGATCTTGTGGATCTTCGCCGCATGCGCCTCCCCCAGCGCGCCGCCGAAGATCCGGAAGTCGTGCGCGTAGACGAAGACCGTCCGGCCCTCCACCGTGCCCCAACCGGTGACCACACCATCCGTATACGGCCGCTTCGCCTCCAAGCCGAAGCCCGTGGCCCGGTGCCTGCGCAACTGCTCGACCTCATTGAACGAGTCCGGGTCGAGGAGCAGCTCGATCCGTTCACGTACCGTCAACTTGCCCTTGGCGTGCTGTGCCTCGGTCGCCTTCTCGCTCGGCCCGCGCAGCGCCTCCGCACGGATCTCCCGCAGCTCCGCCACCCGCCCCCCACCCACACCTGACCCCGATCCCGATCCCGATCCCGACCCCGATGCCATCACAGCCCCTCCCTAGCAACACCAGATCAACACCAACACCGGCCAACCCAACTCACCAGACCGGCCGCACCAACAGGCCAACCCGGCCGAACAACGCGCCCAGGCGACCGATAGCAGCCGGGCCCACAGGCACTCAACTCAAAGCTGACTCACCAAAAAAACCGCTACAGCGGTTTTGTACAGGGAGGCTCTACCGGTCGCGCTCCGTGGCTCGCCCTCCACCTCCCCAGAGGCGACGCGGACGGTTATCGCCAGCTGTGCGGCGCCCGGTACGCCCCCGCATGCTCCGGCGGCCGCCACACCACCCGGCGCTCCCGACTCACCACACCCGGCCCCACCGCCTGCTCCGGATCCCGGCCGGCCGCCAGCGACCACAACGCCACCGCCAGTACCGCCAGCTCCTCCTCGCTGGCCTGCCCCCGCACCACTTTCAGCAGGGCAACCCCACCCATCGCAGCGTCCACAACCCCACCTCCCCCCAAGTCCCCCCACGGTCAGCCCTCCGCCTCAAAACAGACTCGCATCTCCCTCAAACAGCCAACCCCACCTCGGTCCCTGGCTCTTCGAGTTGAACCAACCGTGTGGACCGTTGCCGTGCGCACCGTTGGGATGCTCCGGCGGTTGGGATGCTCCGGCGAAAGCTGCAGGAACAGCAGGAACTCAGCGAGCACCCCCGGAAGGGCAGTGGCTCCTCAACGCCCTCTAGGACCTGGGCTTGAAGTTGCCGCAGCGGAAGCCTCTACCGTCCTGAGGAGAGCCGGAAATTCCGGCTCGGTGAAGCATTGTGAGGGAGGCGGCGATGGCCTGGCCGATCGCGGAGGTCGCCCGGATGTCGGGTGTGACGGCCCGGACACTGCGGCACTATGACGAGATCGGCTTGCTGCCGCCGGCCTGGATCGGGGCCAACGGCCACCGCTACTACGAGGAGCGCCAACTGCTGCGGCTGCAGCAGATCCTTGTGATGCGAGCGCTGGACCTGGGGCTACCTGAAATCGGCCGGGTACTGGCCGCGCAGGTCGACGAGTTGGAGGCTCTGCGGGGTCATCGCCGTCGGCTGCTCGCCGAGCGCGACCGGCTGAATGTCCTGGCAGGCACCGTCGCCCGCACGATCACCGAACTGGAGCAGTCCAGGAAGGACGGCACAGACATGATCAGCATCAGCCGGCCGGAGAACCTGTTCGAAGGCGTCCGATCTGCCGAGTGCATGAAGGCCCTGCGCGGTTTCCCGGAGCTGGTCGGGGCCATCGAACGGCACACCTCGGCGTTGAGCGAGGCCGAGATCGAGGCCGACGAGCGCGAGCGCACGGCGCAGATGATCCGGCTGGCCGAACTGTTGGCTGCCGGCCTGCCCGCTGACGCCGACGCGGTGCAGGCCGAGATCGAGACCCAGTACCGGACGCTCGCCCGGATCCGGGCAGCCACCGCTGAGGAGTACCGCGCGATCGGGCGGTCCTGCGTGGAGAACGAGCACTGGCACGCGGTGTACGAGTCGATCGCGCCGGGACTGGCCGCATACCAGCGGGCCGCCATCGAGGCGTACGCCGCAACACGGCTGCGCTGAGCCGGGACATGGCCGCCGCCACGGGGGTGCGGCGGCCCTGCCGAGTCAGGTCATGTGAGCGCGGCATGATCCCCACGGTGTCGGCCACGGGTGCTACGGCGTGTGCTGGTAGACGAACGGCACCGCGTCGAGCCGTGCCACCTGGTCGACTCCGGTGGCCTGTGGTACCTCGTCGCCTTCGACACCGACGAGGACAACTGGCGTCTCTTCCCCGTGGACCGCACAGTGCGCGGACGCAACAGCCGTTCGTTTGCCGGCATGCCGATCCGGCCTCAAGCCTGGCGAAGCTACCCGGCCCGGCCCTCCGGCCGTGCTATCAGGTGCTGGCAGAGCCCTACTGCGTCTGGCGCGGTGCGGGCTGGCCGTCGTCCCAGAGCCGCAGCTGGCGCCACAGTGGGGATGGGCAGTCAGGAATCTTCACCATCACCTGGACCATCGGAATGGCGATCAGGTCGAAGGGGAGCACCATCCTGCGGCCCCGCCACTGGATGCCATGCCCCGGGCCACCTCGTATGCCCCGGATTCCGAGGAGCGAGATGTAGAAGAAGCCGTGGTAGCGACCGGCGAGAGAGTAGATGTCGATGCGGCCGGACTTTCCAGCCGGGATCTGATGGGTGCTGCTGGTGGAGTCGCCGTCTGCCCAACTGGTGGTGTTGGTCGTGCTGTAGGAGTACTGGAAGGTCGCGGTTCCGGAGACTTTCACGGGGTCCTTGCCGAGAGTGATCCCCAAGGATCCACCGGCAGACCACCCCGATGTGGTCGACTTGGTCTGCGTGACGGTGTGGGAGACCGTGTAGCTCAAGGAAGCTGGTCCTTGCACGCTGTCCGTCGACCTCAGCCAGGGGAAGTCGAGATCGGCCTCTCCCACGAACATGCACCGGTCGGCACCCACCAGGTTGACGAAGTCGTCGAGGTGTTGCAGCAGTTCGTTCTCAAACCAGTGGTCCGTCTTCTTCGCGTGGGCCTCGTGCGCCCACACCTGGCGGTTGAAGGCCGCGTCGTTGAAGTACTGCGGTGCCGCGTTCTTGGCCAGTTGGAAGGCGTTTCCGGTGCGTACCATCGCCACTTGGGGGTCGACGTCACGCCACTTGGCGCCCTGGGGGATGCCCTTGACTGCGGCGAAGTCCGGGACCTGGTAGCCGGTGGCGAACGGTACGAACGGCGGCGGACCGACGGCGTACGTCAGCCCTCCTTCCGTACCATCGGCTGCCGCGTACTCCACTGTGTCCTCAGCCGTGTCTTCGGCGCGTTCCATTTGAACGAGAGGCATGTCGTTCGGGAACTGGGTCTCTTGCTCGCTACTCACGCTGCGGCCCCTTCCGTGAGCGTCCTGGCCGCGCCTGGCGTTCCTCATCGCGGCCTTCCATACCGCCAACGCGGCGGACACCCGTCGGGAAACGGCGTTAAGCGGAGACTCTCACGGCTATGCCGTGCACACCCCCGAGACTTCGAACGACCGCGATCACCTTCGAGCGGCCCGGTCCGGCGCCATGTCGTGAGCCACCTCGCCCCTAACGACTCCAGGTCGATCGCCGAGACCACGGCACCATGGCAGAGGAGCTAACCGCGGTGGCAGCATCCGCATCTGCAGCCGCTTCTACTCCAGCCTGCGTCAGCGTTCCTCCCCGTCGGCAGGGCAGCGAGGGCATCGTGCACACTCGCCTCGCGCCCCCGCCGCGGAGTACACCCACACCGCTAATCAGGCGCAGTTCGAGATGAGCTTCTCACCTGAGGCGGGTCCAGGGCTTGTTGCAGATCAGCTTCTTGCCCGGGCTGACGCATGAGGTCTCGTGCACATGCCCGTCGGTGGTGATGGCCTTGATCCAGACGGTCTGGCCCTGCTCGCTGAGGGTGATGTCGCAGGCGCGTGCGGGGTAGCCCTTGTTGTCGGACAGCTCCTGCCACACGATGTTCTTGGCCTTCTTGTCCCAGGCTCCGGCGTAGGCGCGGCCGTCGGCGAGGGCGACGGTGTGCTCCTCGTTCTTGTTGGGGGCGAAGGAGTCGATGGCCCGGCAGTTGGGCCCGCCGTGGCGGGGTTCGGTGGCGGCATGCGCCGGTGCGGCCAAGGCTGCCAGCGCCAAGATGAACGGGGCCGCAATGCCCACGGCGCGACGTGTGTTGAGAGTCATGGTTCCTCTTTGCCGATCGGGAGTCCGTTGCCCGGAAAAGTCACGGGCACAGATCCCTCATCGGCCGCCCAGGACAACCACTGAAGACGGCTGGTGTGATGATCACCCCTGTGGTCGTACGTTTCTTCCCAGCACCACCCTGCTTGAGAAGACGGCTGTAAGCGCAGCTACTCCTAGTCGTTCTTCTTGACGCCCTTGTCGGTACAGGGCAGGCGGCCGTTGCCATAGGCGGTGGTGTAGTCGTCGGTGATGTCTTCGGCGACGCCGTTGAGGGCGGTGGGAGAGATCTGGATGGCGCCGCTGAAGGGCCGCTCCACGTCCCGGATGACGAGCAGGACAGTCGTGAGCAGGGCGGTGAGGACGATCAGGCCACTGGTGACGAGCAGGACGTTCTTGCGTGGGAGGCACAGGGCCAGGGCGACCACGAGGAAGGCCAGCGCGGCGAGGGTGAGCCAGTACACGGCGCTGGGGATGGCCGGAGTGGACTCGGCGATGCGGGTCTGGCGGGCCTCTGAGCGTTCCTTGTCCGCGGAGACCAGCATGTTGAATGCGGAGGCCTCGGTGCCCATCTGCTTCAGGGCTGCACGGAAGTCAGTGGTCCAAGTACTGGGTTCCTGTGCGCCGCGGCCGTCGGCCATGGCCGGCCATTCATAGGCGCGTACGGCGCGGGCATAGCAGACGACATCGGCCTGCAACCGCTGGCGCTGCGAAGCGGGGGCGTAATCGGCGACTTCGAAAATGTGATCCACCACGCCCGCCTCTTTCCGGGCGGCCTCGTCCGCTTTGCCGTTGGACGTGGAAGCGGTCACCAGTACGAAGGCGAGGACGAAAACGGTCAGGGTCTGAAGGGGTAGAACGAAGTCCCGAATCGTCAGGGAGGGGGTTTCCGTTTCCTCCAAGCGGCGGCGCAGCACCCAGTGGGCGGTCAGCCCGCCGATCAGAGCCAGGGCCGCTACGACGATGGTGATGATCACGCGATACCTGTTTCGTTCTGAGCCGACGCCCCGGGAAGCGATCATCACGCCCTGATCACCTCGTGCCTGTTCAACGACCCGGCCGCGATGCGGCAGATCACCCTTTCAGCGGCTGGTTCGTGTTGCGCTGACCCTGCCTGCCGGTGACGGTCCCGCGGATCTGGTCGAGTTCCGTGTGGGTTGTTGCCTTGCTGCGCCGGAGCGGAGGTGGTTCACGGCTGTCGCGGGGACGAGCGCGCAATTGCTGGGCCGCCGCACACATCCCCAGCGACGCGCATTTCCCACGAGCCGGGTCGATCCGGTCTCCACCAGGACGCGGCGTTACGCAACTGACAGGTTGGAAGTTGGCACAAACGCGAGCGCGTGCAGCAGCCGGTTCGCTGGTCGGCGGGAGCGGACGGCTGTGAGGTCGGCGGGAGGAGCGGACGGGTATGGATCTTGTGGAGGTCGGCGCGGTGCTCGACGCGCGCAGTGGCGTGCGATGGGAGACCGGGGACGCGTGGCTGGGCGGCGGCACCTGGCTGTTCTCCGCACCTCGGCCCGGGATCCGCCGTCTGTGGGATCTGAGCCGGATGGGCTGGGAACCGCTGGCGGCCGATGAGGCCGGTCTGGAGCTCGCTGCGACGTGCACGGTAGCTGAACTGCTGTCCTTCGCCGTACGACCGAACGGGCCGTGGCCTGCTGCACGCGCCCTGATGGCGGATTGCTGCCGGGCGTTCTCCTCGTCTTTCAAGGTGTGGAACACGGCCACGGTGGGCGGCAACGTGTGTCTGGCACTGCCGGCCGCGCCGATGGTGTCGATGGCGGCCGCCTTGCACGGCGTGTGCGTGCTGCGTGCCGCCGATGGCCGCGAGCGCCAGTTGCCGGTGCGCGATTTCGTGACCGGTTACGGCCGGACGCGTCTGAGGCGTGGTGAAATGCTGCGCTGTCTTCGGCTGCCGGCCACAGGCCTGGTCCAGCGGATGGCGTTCCGCCGCGTGAGTCTGCGCCCCGGCGGGCACTCGGCAGCGCTGGTGATCGCGACATCGGCCCTCGAACACGGGCGTTTCACTGTCACGCTCACCGCGGCGACCACACGCCCCGTGCAAGTGTCCTTCCACCGGCTGCCCACGGCGGCCGAGCTGCACGCGGCGATCGAGCAGGCCGTCGACCCAACGCTGATCGTGGACGATGTCCACGGCGCCCCGGCATGGCGCCGTCACCTCATCGTTCACTTGGCCGACGAAGTGCGGCGCGAACTCGGGGCGGAGCACTGACATGGACCGTCCCATCAGGCTCAACGGCCGGCTCGTATCCGAGCCCCCGGCCCCAGGTCAGTGCCTGCGCACATATCTGCGTGAGCGCGGCTGCTTCGGGGTCAAGAAGGGGTGCGACAGCGGGGACTGCGGCGCCTGCACCGTGCATGTGGACGGCATGGCCGTACACAGCTGCCTCTATCCGGCTGTGCGTGCTTCGGGGCGGGTGGTGACGACGGTGGAGGGCCTGACCGAGGGAGGCCCCCTGCACCTCGTGCAGCAGGCCTTCGCCGCCACCCAAGCCTTCCAGTGCGGTTACTGCGCCCCGGGGTTCGTCATGACCACTGCCGTCAGGGATGACAATCAGACCATCGGACTATCCGAAACCCTCAAGGGCAACCTGTGTCGCTGCACGGGCTACCGGCGTATCGAGGAAGCCATCCAGTCAACGCAGCAAGGCCAACCCGCGGACGAGTCGGCCACCACCGCGGCAGGAGACACTTCTGCCGCCGGGTTGACCGACACTGAAGGCGTTGTCACCGGCAAGGCCCGCTTCACCCTCGACCACCCGGGCCCTGTGGGGCTGTTGCACGTCAAGCTGGTCCGCTCCCCGCACCAGCACGCCCTCATCACCGCCATCGATTCCGCCGATGCCCTCGCCGTGCCGGGCGTCCACACCGTCCTGACCCACCACGACGCGCCCCCGATCCGCTTCTCCACCGCGCTGCACGAACACGCCGACGAAGACCCGGCCGACACCCGCGTCCTGGACGATGTCGTGCGCCATGTCGGCCAGCGCGTGGCCGCGGTGGTGGCCGACAGCGAAGCCGCAGCCGACGAGGGCTGCCGCCGTGTGCGCGTCACCTATCGGATCCTGCCCGCTGTCACCGACACGGACCACGCTCTGTCGCCCGACGCCCCCCACGTACACCCCGGCGGCAACATCGTCGACGAACTGCACACCGCCACCGGCGACTTCGATGCCGCACTGGCCGAGGCGGACCATTCCTACGAGGGGACGTTCCACACGCACCGGGTACAGCATTGCGCGCTGGAAACCCACGCCACCCGCGCCTGGGAAGACAGCACGGGGCGGCTCCGTGTCCATACCGCCACCCAGGCCCCCCACCTGACCCGTCGGCTTCTGGGCGCTGTTTTCGGCCTGCCGCTGGAGCGCGTGCAGGTGACGGCCGCGCGGCTGGGCGGCGCGTTCGGCGGGAAGCAGGAGATGCTCACCGAGGACATCGCCGTCCTCGCCACTCTGCGCATAGGACGGCCGGTCCAGTTGGAGTACACCCGGGCCGAGGAGTTCACGGCCACGACCCGTCACCCCTTCAAGATCCGGGTGAGGATCGCTGCCCGTCGGGACGGCACACTCACCGCCCTGGGGCTGCACGTCCTGTGCGATACCGGCGCCTACGGCAACCACGGCCCCGCCGTCCTGCGCCGCGCCTGCACCGAAACCCTCAGCCTCTACCACTGTGCGAACATCGTGGTTGACGGCTGGGCGCTGTACACGCACAGCGTGCCGGCGGGCGCTTTCCGCGGCTACGGCATCGGCCAGGTCGCCTTCGCCGTCGAGTCCGCCCTCGACGAACTCGCCCGCACCGCCGGCCTCGATCCTCTGGCCCTGCGACGCAAGGCTTACCTGCGCTCCGGACAGTCCGCACCGGCTGTGGCGGCCGACGGCACGCCCCCCGTCGGCGACCACGGCATCACCGGCTGCCTCGACATCATCGAAGCCGCCCGCGCCCGACACAAGGCCGTATCCCCTGCGCTTCCGGACCCGTCCTGGCTGGTAGGGGAAGGCATGGCCGTCACCGTCACCCACACCCTCCCTTCCGACGGCCACGTCGCCCAGGCCACTGCAACCCTCCGCGCAGACGGCACCTACGACCTGTGCACCGGCGCGCCGGAGTTCGGCAGCCAGGCAACGACCGTGCACCGCCGGATTGCCGCCGCCGCACTGGCCACCACCGTCGACCGGATCCATGTCCGGCAGGGCGACACCGACCTGCTCGCCCATGACACCGGGGGCTTCGTCTCCACCGGCTCCACCCTCGCCGCCCGCGCCGTCCACGACGCTTGCCACCGCCTGCACACGGCCGTGCTCGAAGCCGCAGCCGCCCACACCGACACCGCCCCGGAAAACGGTCGCCTCCGCCAGGACGCTGTCGACTGCGACGGCCGCCTCCTGCCCCTGCCCGTGCTGTACCGAATTGTGTGCGAGGCCGGCCAAGAACTCACCGCCACGGCCTCCCGTCACGCCAACAGCGGCGCCCCCGGGCTGGCCTCCAACGCCCAGTGGATTCGCCTGGCCGTCGACCCGGACACCGGCCTGGTCACCCTCCTGCACTCCGTCCACGCCAGCGATGCCGGGACCGTCCTGGATGCCCGGCAACTGCGCGGCCAGATCGAAGGCGCCGTCGCCCAGGGCATCGGCACCACGCTGATGGAAGAACTGCGAACCGACCGGCACGGCCGCGTCATCACACAGGAACTGCGCACCTATCCGATCCCCCATGCCGCCGATGTCCCCCACACTGACGTCCACTTCGTGCCCGCGTCCTCCCCCGGCGGACTCCAGGCGGCCAAACCCGCGAGCGAAGCCGCCTTCAACCCCGTCGCCCCCGCCCTGGCCAACGCCCTCCGCGACGCCACCGGCATCCGCTGCACGAACCTCCCGCTGCGCGCCGACTCCATCTGGGCGCAACTGAACGCATACGCGCCGCACCTACGCGGAGAGCGCACCGCGGCGGACCACCCCTCACCAGCGCCAGAAACGCCTGCCGGTGGGTGAAGCCACTCGTCCGATGACGCCGGACCACGTCACCGAGACCGAACCCCGCTTGTTCGCTCCGGCGCCGCCGCGATGGCAGACCGTGTGGTGATCTATGGGGTGCTGTTACATGAACTGCGGATAACCGCCATGACGGTTGAACTAGGTTGATTAAGCACTCACCGCACAGCACGGACGGCGAGGGCAAACAGGACAGCTCCCGGTGCGGCGCCGCCCGACCAGCGGAGCCGTGCCGTGCGTGCGAACAGATCCATGACCGTGAAGGGGAACCACGCTATGCGTAACACCACCCACCGCCGCAGCGCCCTGCGTACTGCCACCGTTTCGGTCCTCGCCGGTACGGCGCTCCTGGCCCCGGCGGCAGCCGCGCTGGCGAGCGCGCCCGCCACGGAGCGGCCCGCCGCGGTGCGGAGCGTCGCCGCCAAGCCCGTGAAGATCGACATCGGTGCCGGCGTCACCATCCCGGTCAAGGATGGCAAGCCGTACTACAACGGCAAGGCCCTCAAGCCGGGCCAGACGGTCAACGACGGCATCTACCTGCACCTGAGCTCCGACGGCAAGCGCCTGTACAGCAAGACGCAGGGCGGCGGCACGCCGTACGCCATCTGGGACGTCAAGACCGGCAAGAGCCTCGGTACCCAGAAGAACAGCCCCACCGCCGCGGTGAAGCCCGCGCTGACCGCCAAGCCCTCGGCGACCTCCGTAAAGGCATGGCAGGAGCTGCGCGTCAGCGGCAAGGCCACCGGCATCAAGGCGGGCGCCACGGTCGGCCTGCAGCAGAAGCAGCGCGGCACGTGGAAGACGCTGCCCGCCTCCACGACCGTCAACAAGTCCGGCGCATACACCCTGCGCGTCAAGCTCGGCCTCAAGGGCAAGAACGAGCTGCGCATGCAGAGCGGCTCCACCCTGTCGCCCGTCTTCACGGTGACGGTCCGCTGACACCGCCGCGACACGCGTACGACATCCGGGCGCCCGTCACCCCCAGGGGTGGCGGGCGCCCGGATGCTGCGCATATGGGGCTGCACACGCAGGGCTGCACACGCTGACCGAATCGGTCCGCTTCGGGACCCGATGCGGCCTGTTGCCGCCCCGTCCGGCGGCTCAGGCTTGGGGCATGAACCGAGCACTGATCGTCATCGATGTCCAGGAGTCCTTCCGCGCCCGCCCACTCTGGGCGACCACCTCCGACCTGAAGATCACCGATCAGGTGAACCGACTGGTCCGGCTCGCCCGCCGAGCCGGGGACCTGGTGGTGTGGGTGCTGCACTCCGAGCCCGGCACCGGCGATGTCTTCGACCCGGCCCTCGGCCATGTACGGCTGATGGAGGAGCTGGAAAGAGCGGACGGGGAGCCGCTGATCCACAAGACCTCGCACAACGCCTTCACCACCACCAACCTGCAGCAACTCCTCACCGAGCGCGGCATCCGCGAACTCATCATGTGCGGCATCCGCACCGAGCAGTGCGTGGAAACCACCACCCGTGTGGCCGGCGACCTCGGCTACCGGGTCACCGTCGCCATCGACGCGACCGCGACCAACCCCATCCCCCACCGCGACGCTCCCGCCGACCAGAGCATCGCCGAACTGCTGGCCGATCCCCGCACGCTGCCCGCCGAAGAGGTCATCAGACGCACCGAGTACGCCCTCGCCGGACGCTTCGCCACCATCACGACGGTCGACCGGCTGGAGGCCGCCGCGGGACTTCCGTCATGATGACCGAATCGTGAGTCACATCGTCTTCTTCCTCGTGCCCGGCGTCCACCTCCTGGACCTGGCAGGACCCGCGCAGGTCTTCTCCACGGCCGCCGGCTTCGGGCATTCCTACACGCTCTCGTACGTCGCCGAGCAGCCCCGGGTCTCCACCGCCCAGGGGCTGCCGCTGGTGGCGGAACTCGACTGGCCCGAGCTCGGGCCCGAGGATCACATCGTGGTGCCCGGCTGGCGGACAGCCGCCCTGGCCGATGCACCGGCCATCGGCGCCGCCTCCTTGCAGGTCCTCCGGGACCACCACGCCATGGGCGGGACCGTGGCCAGCGTCTGCAGCGGAGCCGAGGCGCTCGGCCAGGCCGGCCTCCTCCACGGCCGCCACTGCACCACCCACCACGACGTGCAGGACGAGCTGGCCCTGCGCCACCCCGGGGCGGTGGTCGTCCGCGACGTCCTGTTCACCGCCGACGACCGGGTGATCACCTCGGCCGGCATCGCCAGCGGCATCGATCTGGCCCTGCACCTGGTCGCCACCCGGCACGGCCCTGCCGTCGCGGCGCAGGTGGCCCGCGACATGGTCGTCTACGCTCGCCGCAACGGCCATGAGCCGCAGTCCAGCGCGATGCTCCGGCACCGGTCCCATCTCGACGACACCGTGCACCGCGCCCAGGACCTCATCGACGCCCGCTTCGACCAATCGCTCCCGCTCCCCGCCCTGGCATCGGCCGTCGGCGTCAGCGAACGCACCCTCACCCGCCTCTTCAGCCGCGCCACCGGGCTGACCCCGCTGCGCTACCAGCAGACCCTCCGCCTCGAACGCGCCCAACACCTGATCAGCCACGGCGCGACCATCGACGCCGCCGCCCGCTCGGTCGGTTTCGAAGACCCGCGCATGCTGCGCCGGCTCCGCGCCCGCACGGCCTGAGGACGGCCGGGCTCTCGATACCCGCCCTGCCCACACGGCCCACGGACGTGCCAGTGACTGGTGGTGCAGAACGGCGTCCGAGGGGTTCCTGGTGCTGAAGTGTGGTGAGAGGCTCATGATCGGGCACGTGAAGGAGATGCCGGACGTATCAGCCCCTGTGATCAAACTGGTGCGGCGGACCACCGAGCCCGTCGCGGTGCAGACGCTGCGCTCCACTGCCGCCGCCGTCATCTCCTTCGTCGTCGCCCTGATGGTTCTGCCCGCGCAACCCGCTCCCCTGACGGCCCCGCTCACCGCACTCCTGGTCGTCCAGGTCACCCTGTACGCGACCCTCACCACCGGCATCCGGCGCGTGAACTCCGTCGTCGTGGGTGTCCTCATCGCCATCGGCTTCACCACCCTGGTGGGACTCACCTGGTGGAGCCTGGGCCTGACGATCTTCACCTCGCTGATCATCGGCCGTTTCGTGCGAGTGAACGAGTTCGTGCCGGAGGTGGCGATCAGCGCGATGTTGGTCCTGGGGGTTTCCCAGGCCACGTCGGCCGCCTGGCACCGGGTGCTGGAGACACTGATCGGCGCCGGGGTGGGCCTGATGTTCAACCTGCTGTTCGCTCCTCCGGTGTGGACGCAGTCGGCGGGGGCTTCCATCGACGGGCTTGCGCGCGGCATGGGCAACATGTTCCGCACCATGGGTGCGGAGATCGCCGAGGGCCACCTCCCCTTCCCGCACGCGGCCGCCCGGCTGCACGAGGCGCGGCGCCTCGACCACGACATCGTGGAGGTCGACGCCTCGCTGCGGCAGGCGGAGGAAAGCCTGCGGATGAACCCGCGCGTACGGGAAGGGCTGCTGTCCCGAGTGGTGCTACGGACGGGGCTCGACACCCTGGAGATCTGTGCGGTGGTACTGCGGGTGCTGACCCGGAGCCTCACCGACCTGGCGAAGTTCCGTACGGAGGAGTCACTGTTCCCGCCGGACGTGTCGGCCGGCCTCCAGGAGCTGTTCGAGCAGTTGGCCGAGGCCATCGAGAGCTTCGCCCGGCTGATCACCACTCAGGTGGCCGCCAATGCGGAGCAGGCCGAGGAGCGGCTGACCGCCGCCTTGGCCGCGAGCCGAGTCACCCGTGACCGGGTCGCCGAGATGCTGCTGGAAGACGTGCAGGAGCATCCCAGGCAGTGGCAGCTGCACGGCGCGCTGCTCGCCGAGGTCGACCGGATCCTCGATGAGCTGGACCTCGACAAGCGCACCGAGCGCCTCTTGCAGGAGCTGGACCGCCGCTCGGCGGAGCACAGCGAGCGCTATCCGAGGCTCGCGGCGCTGCGCCGGCGGCTGCGCGGCGACAGTGGCACGGAGCGACGACCGGCTGTGGAGGCCTGAGTTCCCGTGGACGTGACACTCGTTCTCGTCTCACTCTCGTCGTCGCTGCCGTCGTACCTGCCGTCAGGCGGCGCTCCAGGCCGGGGCGTCCGTCCCCCACAGGCCAGACGGACGTCGCCAGTTCACCGGGCCTCCCTCGTACCACAGCGGCGGCAGCGCGTGTCGCAGTCTGCCCATGGGGCTGTCGGTCTCGGTCAGCCAGTGTTCTGCGTCGAAGCCGTCATCGCCCTCGCCCGGAGCAGGCGCTGCGGGTGCCGTGGGTGCCGCAGTTGCTGCGGGCGCCAGATCGTGGACCAGCCAGTGCGCGGTCTGTGTCAGGGCCAGGCGGATCAGCCGGGTGCCGCCCGTGCGGTGCTGCTCGGTGAGCGCGCGCAGTACGCCGGCCGCGAGCAGATAGCCGGTGCCGTGGTCGAGCGCCTGGGCGGGCAGCACGCCGGGCGATTCCGGCGAGCCCTCCAGTTCGGCGATGCCGGTGGCCACCTGGACGAGGCTGTCGAAACCGCGCCGCTCGTGCCGCGGACCGTAACGCCCCCACGCGGAGAGCTGGGCTATCACGAGGCCCGGCCGGCGCTCGGCGAGCGCCTCAGGCGTCAGCCCGAACTGTTCCATCGCGCCCGGCCGATAGCCGGTGACCACCACGTCCGCCTCGTCGAGCAGCTCCTCGAAGCGCCTGTGGTCGGTGGGCTGTCCCAGGTCCAGGGTGGCCGAGCGTTTCCCCATCCCTGTGTCGTTGTGGGCTTCCTGACTCTCCGGCAGCTGGGGGGCGTCGATCCGCAGCACGTCCGCGCCGAGCAGCGCCAGCGTCCGGGTGGCGACCGGTCCGGCCAGCACTCGGGTCAGATCCAGGACACGCAGCCCCTCGCACGGGAGTGCGGCCCCACCGAGCATCCGGTCCGGAGCGTCACCGATGCGCGCCATCGTCAGCAGCGGCTGCCGCGCGACGGCGATCCCCTGCTCGCTCTTGGCCCACTCCTCGGGGCTGCGTGCCGCGACGGCGAGGCCGCCGGCCGCGTACACCGCCTCCTCCACCTCCAGCGCGGAAAGTCCAGCGATCGTCCGGCCCACCACGTCCACCGTGTCCGTCGCGTCCTCGCCGGTGCCCTCCCGCACTCCGAGAGCGGCGAGCAACCGGGCCCGGTGGTGCGGGTAGTTGGCATGCGTACGAACCCAGCCGTCGGTCGCCCGCCAGAACCGGGACAGCGGCGAGAAGGTCGACCACGCCCGCCCGTCGACCCGCACCAACCGGTCGCTGAGGAACGCCGTCGCGACCGCCTCGTCATCGACCCGCACACGTGGCACGGGGCGCCCTGTACGTACGGAGGCGAGCTCGGCAGCCGCGAGCGAGCACACCGCGACGGTGGCCCGTGCCAGCTCCATGACCGGCAACCGCGCCGGCAGTCCGCCGGAGGGGCCGCCGTAGGACACCCGCCCGACCAGCGATGCATCGGCACCCAGTGCCACCCAAGCCTGCGACGTCCCGGATTCGATGGGAGAGTTCATCCCTGCACTATGGCACTGAGTGCCACGCGGAGGGAAGGTCGTCGCCACAGACCGAGGCATCGCACCATCGCAAGTCGTCCTCGCATGCATTGACCCACGGCGCACTCCGCGCTTTCATCGCGTGAGCCTCCGCACAGACCGTGCCGGGGCGTTGCCGGGAGAGGCACCAGAGAGGCACGCGGGGTGGCTGCGGCCCCCTCGGCCGAAGGGGGACCACCTGATGAGACCTTCTTTACGTATCTCCATGACCGCCGCCCTGGCGGCCGCCGTCACCTGTCTCGCCTGGCCCGCGGGGGCGGCGAGCGACGACCGGGCCCCGCGCACCGAACGGATCAGCGTGGCGCCCGACGGCACCGGTGGCAACCATCATTCGGTGGATCCGACCGTCAGCGCGGACGGACGCGTCGTCGCCTTCATGTCGTCGGCGACCAACCTGGTGCCCGGCACCGTCATGCCCAACAACGTCTTCTACCGAACGGCTCCTGACACGCCCCTCAAGCGCGTGGAGCTGCCGGGCGAGTCGACGATGTTGCCCCGGGTGTCCGATTCGGGGCAACACCTGACGTTCACGTCGTACTCGGCCACGACCCAGAAGTACTCCGTCCATGCCATGGACCTGCGCACCGGGCGCATCGAGCCCGTCGCGCCCGCGCTGGACGGCGGCTACCGCGCGACCTTCGGCGCGGCCCCGCTCAGCGCGGACGGGCGGTATGTCGCCTTCGTGGCCAAGACCGCTGCCGATGAGAACGGCATGTCCCGTTGCCGGATCCTGCTCCTGGACCGCCGGACCCAGCAGCTGTGGCGGGCCGGCCCCTCCACGAACCGCGATTGCCAGGACATCTCCATGAGCGCCGACGGCCGCAAGGTGGCCTACCGGGTCGGCTACTCGGGGCCGTCCGACGACGACCAGGCGGACATTCTGGTGTACGACCGCGTGACCGGGCGGACCGTGCAGGCCGATGTCACCCACAACGGGGCGGCGGCCGACAGGTCGGCGCTTGCTCCGGTGCTGAGCGCCGACGGATCCAAGGTGGGCTTCAACTCGGTGGCCACCAACCTGGTCCCGGGCACCGACCCCAACGGCGACACCGGCACGTCCTGGAACGCGTTCGTCCGTGACCTGAGCACCGGCACACTGCAGCGGTACGACGGCCACTCCCCCACCGATCTCACGCAGGTGTCGGATCTGTCGGCGGACGGCTCGAAGCTGCTCCTCAACACGGCCGACGTGAACGGCACGACGCTGGGCCTGATCCTGCGCGATCCGCGCACCGGCCACGAGGAGTTGCTCTCACCCGGCCAGGACGGCAGGCCCGTCACCGTGGCCCGGGCGGCACTGAGCACGGACGAGTCGACGGCCGTCTTCAGCTCCTACCACCCCGGTCTGGTCCCCGACGACACCAACCTCATCGGAGACGTCTTCGTACGCACCCTGCGCTGACCGGACTTCACCGAGCCCTCGGCTAAACCGGGGGGGCGTCCCGCTCGACGTGAAGCGGGGCGCCCCCCAGGGCCGCACGACCGCGCCCCGACATCGTTGTCTAAAGCGCGGAGCGCGCGGTCCTCCTACGGCGTGTAGACGGCGTTACTGCCGTACAGCTCCCTGGTGAACGCGGATACATCGGCACTGCGGTCGGAGCCGTCAAGGTTGTACGTCAGGTAGACGCCGTAGCCCTCCGCGACGGTGCGGCGGGCGAGGGCGGCGGATGTGCTCTGCGAGGTCCCGCCGATCTCTACGGCCGCCGGCGACAGCTTCGACTTGGGCAGGGCGATGCGCGGAACCTGCCAGGTGCCGTAGTACGGGTTCCAGGCGTAGTCGAACTTGGACGAGATGTCGACGCCGCCGTAAGAGAGGCGCGAGGCGGCCGGACCGATGTTGTAGAGACTGATGATCTTGTCCGGCATGTTCGCGCGCAGCGCCGTCACCAGGTGCACGAACGAGCTGGCGTTGGGCTGGCCGGTGCCGTTCTTGCCGTACTCGGCGTACTCGTCGTCGAAGTCGATGCCGTCGAGGCCGTACTTGGTCACGGCGTTCGACAGCTGCTTCGCGAACGCGGAGGCCGCCTTCTGCGAGGGGAAGTTGGCGAAGCCGGCGCCCTGGTGGTTGCCGAGCACCGAGAGGACGACCTTGATGCCCTTCTCCTGCAGCGGCCGTATCTCGGTGTCGGCGTTGTCGAGGACGCGCTGGACGTTCTCGTTGAAGTGCAGGTACGCCGACTTCGTACCCGTGTCGTAGTTGATGTTCGCTGCGAAGATCACGGCGACGTCGAAAACGTTGTCACCGCCGTTGGCGAGGGTGTACTTGCCGACGTTGCGCATGCTGTTGTTGTTCACCTCGACGTACGCCACCGAGGTCGGTCCCTGCTTCGCGGCAGCGGGGACGGGGGCAGGGGCGGGAGCGGGGGCCGCTGCCGCGCCCGTCGTGGCGGTCGTGCCGAAGGCGAGGGCCGCGACGGCCGAGAGGGCGAGCGCGGCCGTCCGCGCTCTGCTCCGTACCAGACTGAACATCGTTGATCGGTCTCCCATCATGGTCGGCGCCCGGTCTGTTCGAAAGATCCGAGCGAGCCTCAGAGTTTTCCGCTCTCGTGACCGAATCCTGAAGATCCAGGGCGAACTCTTCACGACTTCCACGCAGTTGCGCTGCCGATCGGAGCCGGGCGCAGCCCCCGAAGGGAAGATCATTTTGTTGCGGCCGCATTGCGAGCCGTACAGCAATGTTGCGGGCTCAACGACAACGTTGCGAGCTCATGGCGGGACCGGTCACAACCTGGTGTGACCACCTAGTACGGACCAAGCTGACATTCGCCCCTTCGCGGCCCCGTTCCGTACCCGTTCGCCCGCAGAAAGCTCCACCACCCATGCACTCGACCTGTCTCTCCGACGCCGTACCGGCGCACCCCACGCATGTGGTGAGGGGGTGGGCCGCCCCATGCGCTATGTAGTGCGCAAGGCGGGTGGCTGGCTCTTGATGATCGTGGTCGCGACCAACGCGACCTATTTCCTGTCCAGTTGGTTTCTGGACCCCCGGTCGAACTTCAAAGAGCTGCGCCCCGCCCGCAGCGAGGCACAGATCTCGCGTGCCCTCGCCCCGTACAACCTCGACCCCGGTGAGCCGTTGGTGCACCGGTGGTGGAACTGGCTCACCTCCGTGACCCTCGACTTCGACTGGGGGAGGTCGCCCACCGGCGTCTCCGTCAACGGCGAGGTGGGCCACCGCGCGCTGGTCAGCGCCCAGTTGGTCGTCACGGCGACCATCCTGTCCGTCGTGATCGGTGTCGCGCTCGCCGTCTACACCGCCGCACGCCAGTACGGCCTGGCCGACCGCGTCGCACAGGCCGTCTCCATCGCGGTGTTCAACGTCCCGACGTCCGTCGCCGCACTCGCCGTCGTCTTCGTCGCCATCTGGCTCAACCAGCACGCCGGCCTCGGCTTCCTCTACGTCGCCGGGGAGAGCTCCCCCAACGTCGAGGGACTGATCCCGACGATCGGTGACCGTCTCCTCCATCTGATCCTGCCGACGCTCACCCTGACGCTGATGGGTTACGTGGGCTACCACCTGACGCAGCGTTCGCTGCTGCTCGACACGATCAATGCCGACTTCGTGCGCACGGCCCAGGCCACCGGCCTGACCCGCGGCCAGGCCGTCCGCAGGCACGCGCTGCGCGCCGCGCTGATCCCGACCGCGGCCTCCGTGGCGTTCAGCGTGCCCGCCATCTTCACCGGAGCCATCATCACCGAGACGATCTTCGGCTGGAACGGCATGGGCCGCTACTTCATCCAGACCATCAGCAAGAACGACGTGCACGGCACGGTCGCGACCGCCGCCTTCGCTGCGGTGCTCACCGCGATCGGCGCGATCCTCGCGGACATCGCCACCGTCTTCCTCGACCCGAGAGTGCGGGTGAACTGACATGGCGACAGTGACCGATGCCGTCCCGCCCCGGGCCGATACGGCCCGGCCGCACGCGGAGCTCGGGCGCGGCCGGCTCTATCTGCGGCGCTTCCTGCGCAACCGCCTCGCCGTCGCCGGCGTCGTGATCTTCGGGCTGCTCGTGCTGTTCAGCGTCTTCGGGGGCCTGTTCACGTCCTACACCCACACCGACGCCGACTTCACCGCCCTCACCCAGCCGCCGAGCGACGTGCACTGGTTCGGCACCAACCAGGGCGGCAACGACATCTACGCCAGTGCGGTGCACGGACTGCGGCGCTCGCTCGTGATCGCCGTGAGCGTGTCCGTCCTGACGGTCGTCGTCGCCGCGGTCATCGGCTCCGGCGCCGCGTACTTCGGCGGCCGGGTGGAGAGGCTGACGCTCGCCGTCATCCACTTCCTGCTAATCGTCCCCTCGTTCCTCATCCTCGCCCTGGTCTCCAACCGGCTGGCCGGTGACTGGCGCGTCCTCATCGTCGTCCTCACCGTGTTCGGCTGGATGTCGACCGCGCGGGTCATCTGGTCCGTCTCGACCTCGCTGCGCGAGCGGGACTACGTGACGGCGGCGGAGTTCATGGGGGTGAGCCCGCTGCGCATCATCCTGCGTCACATCATCCCCAACCTCGGCTCCCTGCTCATCGTCAACCTGACGCTCGGCGTCGTCGCGACCGTACTCAGCGAAACCGCGCTGTCGTTCCTCGGCTTCGGTGTCCAGACCCCGGACGTCTCCCTCGGCACGATGCTCGCCGACGGGGCGACCACCGTCACCAGCGCCCCGTGGCTCTTCGCTTTCCCCGCGGCCCTCGTCGTCCTGCTCACCGTGTCGATGACGTTCATCGGCGATGGGCTGCGCGACGCCCTCGACCCCACCTCTGTGACCGGCGCGGCGGGAGGCCGACGATGACACTCACCACCCCTCTGCGCGACGGCAAGGCCTCCCCCACCGGCACCGCCCCCGTACTCTCCGTGCGCGACCTGCGCATCTCCTTCCCCTCCGAGGCGGGATCCGTCGAGGTGGTGCGCGGCGTCAGCTTCGATCTGCTGCCGGGCCGCACCCTCGGCATCGTCGGCGAGTCCGGCTCGGGCAAGTCGGCCACCGCGATGGGCGTCATGGGCCTGCTGCCGCCCACCGCCGAGCTGCACGGTCAGGTGCTGCTCGGCGGTCAGGACCTGGTCGGCCTCGACGACCGGGCGCTGTCTCGGGTACGGGGGAAATCCATCGGCATGGTCTTCCAGGACCCTCTGTCCGCGCTCACCCCCATCTTCTCCGTGGGCAGACTGCTCTCCGACGCACTCCGGGTCCACCAGGACCTGTCCAAGAAGGCGGCCTGGAAGCAAGCCGTCGAACTGCTCGACCTCGTCGGCATCCCCGACCCCCGCACCCGCGCCTCGGCCTTCCCCCATGAGTTCTCCGGCGGCATGCGCCAGCGTGTGGTCATCGCCCTGGCGATCGCCAACCGGCCGAGCGTCCTCGTGGCCGACGAGCCCACCACCGCACTCGACGTCACCGTGCAGGCGCAGATCCTCGACGTCCTGCGGGTCGCGCAGCAGGAGACCGGCGCCGGGCTCGTCCTCATCACCCACGACCTCGGCGTCGTGGCCGGCCACGCGGACGACGTCGCCGTCATGTACGCGGGCCGCTTCGTGGAGAAGACGGACGTGCGCTCCCTCTTCCGCCGGCCGACGATGCCGTACACCGCGCGGCTCCTCGCAGCGGTGCCGACCGTGGACGGCGGGGTGCGCCGCCCTCTCGTCCCGATCGGCGGAGAGCCGCCCGCCCTCGCGCGTCTGTCTCACGGCTGCCCTTTCGCGAGCCGGTGCGCACTCGCGCTCGACGCTTGCCGCGCCGAGGAGCCCGAGCTGCGTCACGTGACGGGGCACGGGGACGTGGCGTGCCTGCGCGCGGCCGAGGTGGCCGACGGGACCCTGGACCCGGCCGGAGGTGTCGCACCCGTCGACCGGCGGGCGCGCACGGCGAGCGCCGAGCTCGGCGATGTGGTGCTGCGCGTCGAGGACCTCGTCAAGACCTTCCCCGTCACCAAGGGCGCGTTCGTCAAACGCCGGGTCGGCACGCTGCACGCGGTCAACGGCGTCAGCTTCGAACTGCGTGCCGGGGAGACGCTGGGCCTGGTGGGCGAGTCGGGCAGCGGCAAGACGACGACGTTGATGGAGATCCTGCGGCTCAGACGGCCGGAGGGCGGCCGGATCGAGATCGCGGGGAGGGAGGTCGGCGCGACGACCGCAACGGATGCCGGTACGTCGGACACTCCTTCCGCGACCGGGCGCGCTCGCACCCTGCGGCACGACGTGCAGATCGTCATGCAGGACCCGCTGGGCGCGCTGGACCCGCGCCTGCCCGTCCACGAGCTGCTCGCCGAACCCCTGCGGGTCGTCGGCCGCGACCGCGACGCGATCCGCTCCCGCGTCCACGAACTGCTGACGCTCGTCGGCCTCGACCCCGCGGTGAGCGACCGCTTCCCCGCCGCGCTCTCGGGCGGCCAGCGCCAACGCGTCGGCATCGCCCGCGCGCTGGCCACGGACCCGAGACTGCTCGCCCTCGACGAGCCGCTCTCCGCCCTGGACGTATCGGTCCAGGCCGGGGTGATCAACCTGCTCGGCAGGCTCAAGCGCGAGCTGGGCCTCGCCTATCTCATGGTCGCGCACGACCTCGCCGTGGTCCGCTACATCTGCGACCGCATCGCGGTGATGTACCTGGGGCACATCGTCGAGACCGGCGACACGGAGACGCTCTTCTCCGACCCGAAGCACCCCTACACGCGGGCGCTGCTGTCGGCGATCCCCGTCCCCGACCCCGAGCGCGAGCGCACCCGCGAGCGGATCGTCCTCAAGGGCGAGCAGCCCAGCGCCACGGACCTGCCGCGCGGCTGCGTGTTCATCGACCGCTGCCCGTTGTACCGCCTCGCCGACGACGGGGTCCGGGAGCGGTGCCGCACGGAGCGCCCCGCGCCCACGCCGGTACCGGGGCAGCCGGGCCACGCGTACGCCTGCCACGCCGCGTGAGCGGCACCCACTCCCCCCTACTCCCCTCCATCTCCCACCCCACCTTCAACACAAGGACGCTTTCCCATGCGCGCAAGACTGACCCTGCCCGTCGCCCTCATAGCAGCCATCTCCGTCACCGCCACCGCGTGCCAGTCCTCGTCCGGTGACGGCGCCGCGGGCTCGGCGGGGAAGGGCACCCCGTCCGCCGCGTCGGGAGCCGCCGACTACAACCCGACGGCGTACGACAAGCTCAAGGACGGCGGCACCTACACGACGGCGGGGACGTTCGACGAGCAGGGCAACCCGTTCAACGTCAACAGCACCCTGACGGCGACCCGGGTGTGGGCCTGGTACAACGCGAACGCGATCACCTTCTCGCCGACCGGTGAAGTGCGGTACAACCCGGACTACTTCAGCGATGTGAAGGTGTCCGTGAAGGGCGGCAACCAGAAGGTCGTCCTGACGATCAACAAGAAGGCCACTTTCAACGACGGAACACCGATCGACTGGACCGCGATCAGAGCCACGTGGAAGGCCAACAACGGTTCCGACAAGGACTACGCGGCCTCGGCCACGGACGGCTACGACCAGATCACCGGGGTCGCGCGGGGTAAGGACGACAAGCAGGCCGTCGTCACCTTCAAGGGGGTCAACGCCTCCTGGCCGAGCCTGTTCACCACGTTCCTGCATCCGAAGGCCGCGAAGGTCGACAACTTCAACAAGGCGTACGTGAAGAAGGCGCATCCCGAGTGGGGCGCGGGCCCGTACACGGTCGGCAAGTGGGACACCCACTCGGGCAACATCACCTTCGTCCGCAACCCGAAGTGGTGGGGCAGGAAGGGCAAGCTCGACAAGCGTGTCTACGTGAACCTGGAGTCGACCGCGGCGGTCAACGCGTTCAAGAACGGTCAGCTCGACTACGTCTCCGCGGTCGACGCCGAGAGTCTGAAGCAGGTGAAGGGACTCAAGGGCACCGAGATCCGGAGCGGAGGCAGCCCGTTCGTGTACTCGCTCTACTTCAACACCAAGTCGTCGGCTCTCGGGGACAAGGCGGTGCGCAAGGCGATCCAGGAGAGCATCGACCGCAGCCAGATCGCGAAGATCCAGTTCCAGGGGCTGGACTACAAGGAGCCGCTGCCCGGCTCGGGGCTGCTCTACAGCTTCCAGAAGGGGTACGAGGACAACGTCTCGGCCGTCCTGAAGTACGGGCCCGAGCAGGCGAAGAAGGACCTCGACGCGGCGGGCTGGAAGCCGGGGAGCGACGGGATCCGGGAAAAGGGCGGCAAGAAACTGGAGGTCGGCTACACGCTGCTGGGCGACGACCCGCTGGGCAAGGCCACCGCCGGCGCCCTGACCGCGATGTTGAAGCCGGTCGGCGTACGCCTCACCGTCAAGAAGGCCGACGACGCGGACTTCTCCAGCATCCTCAGCGAGCGGAAGTTCGACCTGTTCCTCTCGGGCAACCGCTCCATGGACCCCTACGGGGCCCGCTATCTGTGCGAGATGTACTGCTCCGACCGTGACTCGAACCTCACGGGAGCCGGGTCCCCGGCGCTGGACGAGGAGATCCGCGCCACGGCGGACATCGCCGATCCGGACAAGCAGGCAGCGGCGGCGAACAAGGCCGAGCAGAAGGCCTTCCAGGACTACGCCCGGCTCCCGATGTACAGCGGCCCGTCGACGTACAGCGTCAAGAAGGGCCTGTCGAACGTGGGCGCGACCATTTTCCTCAACCCGCTGCCGGAAACGGTGGGCTGGGAGAGGTAGGCCTCACCCAGCCCCCCCGGTCTGTCCCGGGCAGCCGGGCCCGCTCACTCCCTCGCCCCGGACGCCCCCTGCCCAGGCGCCGCCGTCCCCGGCGCCATCGGGTCCGGGGGCGGTGGAGACGGTGGGCCCACCGTGCCCTCGCGAAGTCGTTCGAAGACGAGGTCGAAGGTGAAACCCGCCGTGAAGCCGAGCGGGATGGTGAAGAACAGCAGACGGCGTACGTCGAGGGCGTCGAGGAGCGTGGGCACGCTCAGGAGCTGGGAGGCGAAGTACAGCAGGACCGAGACCAGGCCCGCACCCAGTCCCCGCACCGACGCCCGGCCCCACCGCGCGTCGCCCTCGAAGGAATTGCGGATGATCGCGCCCGCCGCCGCGGCGACGAGCGGGGCGCCCACCAGGACCACCAGGTCCTGTGCGCGGGCCGGGCGTGGCGGGCTGGCCGTGACCAGGCCCGTCAGCGCCGTGACCAGGCACACGGCCGCCGCGGCCAGCCCGGTCGCCGCACGCCGTGTGGCCGCGTGCTGTTCGCTCTCGGCCTCCGCGAGGCGCCGCAGTTTCCGCTCGCGCTGGCGCTGCAGGCAGGCGACGAGCCTGGCGGCGGAGTCCGGGGTCCAGTTGTCGCCCATGAGGCGGATGTCGGCGTCGTCCGCGTCGTTGCGCACCCGGTCGAAGTTGACCCACACCTGGCCCGCCCCGCCGCCGAAGGCCGCGACCGACACCAGCGGCAGCCGCTGCGACAGGGCGACGATCCCCGCCACCCTGGTGGACTGGCCGCCGCCCATCAGCAGGACTCCGTCGCACACCAAGAGCGTGCGGTAGAAGGCGACTTCCCACTCACCGCTGGTGTCCCGCAGGATCTCCACCCGCACATGCGCGCGCGGCGACAGACCGAAGTCCACGTCGCGGTGGCGCGGCGGGTACGCGGCCACCCGGCCGGGGAGCCGCTCGGTGCAGGCGTCCGCGTAGCCGCGTACGACATCGGTCTCGATGTATTCCGGGCTGCTGGAGAAGACCGCCACGTCGCATCCCGCGCGGGCGAGCTCCGCGCCCAGGCTGCGGCAGGCCTTGGGAGTGAGGTGTGCCGCGACGAGCGGGTGGGCGAACGTACGGCTCGGGTCCACGCTGCCGATCACGGCAATGAGCGGACGCGGCTCGTGCGACGAAGGCATGCTCCAGTCTAGCCGTGCGGCGCCGTGCGGCGCCGTACGACAGCGGGGCGTGAGCGGTCCGCGACGCCCACGGCTCCGTCCGCCCATGTCCGTCCGCCATGGTGTACTCCACGGCGGAAACGGGGAGGGAAAGGAACATGTCCGGCAGTAGCCGTATCCGCCAGCAGGCGCGTATCCCCGCCTATTTCAGCCACAGCTACTGGGCGGAGGACCGGGAGCTGAACGAATACTTCTGGGACGTCTTCTGGGACGAGGGCTTCACGTTCGCCGTCGACCCGAAGACGAATCCGTTGTCCCCGACCCATCTCGAACTGCTGATGCGGCAGAGCGCCTGCCTGGTGGGCGTGGTGACCCGCCGCGAGGAGGAGCGGCGTTACCGGGCCTCGCCGTTCATGGTCCACGAGCACGATCTGGCCCTGCAGGCGAAGAAGCCCCGCCTGGTCTTCATGGAGAACGGCGTCTCGGCCGGCTTCTTCCCCGTCGCCGATGAGCAGCGCGTCGTCTTCAACCGGCGCCGGCTGCCGGGTCCGGAGGAACTGCGCCCCGCCATCGCGCGGTTGGCCGCACGAAGCGGTCCGGAAGGGCATACGGCCAAGGGGCTGATCGGCACGGTCGGGCTGATCCTGCCGGACGATGCGGCGTACCGCGCCGCCCTGCCGCACATCCGGGACTCGATCGCCCACGCGGGATACGCGTCACGGGAGATCCCGCTGGACTTCCAGGACGTGTTCGAGTTCCTGCTCGCGGTCGACGCCTGCGACTTCGTCATCCTCGACGTGGCCTCGCCGCGCGCTGCGGACTGGGTCTTCCCGCTGCTGCACGGCCGGTTCGTCCCCACACTCAAGCTCATCCACGAGCCGCCGGACGGGAGTTACGTGCCCCGCCCGTCCCCACTGCTGAGCGGCGCCGCCCTGCGAGCCGTCGAGCAGGCCGACCGCATCGCCGTGTACTGGTCCCGCCCCGAACAGCTCGGCGGCCGGCTCCAGGATCTCGTGGACCGCTTCTACCGGCCACGCCTCGAGTTCGAGACGTACGAGGAAGGCATCGGCTACTTCCGCAGCCTGGGCCGCGCCGAGGGCAGCGTCTTCCTCAGCAACGCCTTCGAGGACAACTCCCTTGCACAACAGGTGTGCCGGGCTTTCGAACTGCACAACCTCCCCTACTTCCACTATCTGCGCCGCAACTCCATCGAGCTCGGCGCGGACTGGCACAGCCAGCTGTCGGCGAACGTCGCCGCGTGCCGCGTCTTCGTCCCGCTGATCAGCCAGCGTTACTGGGACAGCAAGTACTGCCGGGAGGAGTACCGCATCGCCGAACGCCTGCGCGCGGACGGCCAGTTGGTGATCCTGCCGTACTTCCTGGAGGCCGGGGTCGCCGGGCAGGTCAGCTTCCAGGGGCGGTCCGTCGACCTGCTGGGGCGCGACGAACAGGTCGCCGCCATCGGCCGGGACGTCGACCGTGAGTTCGTCGAGCGCCGCAGGCTCCGGGAGCGCCTGGATCCCGGGCGCTCACCGGCACCGGGCGGCGCTGCGGCCGGGCGGCACGCCGACATCGCCGTCATCAGCCTCCTGCCCGAGGCGCATCAGGCGCTGCGCCGGCATGTGGAGACCACCGGTGCGCGGGTGGAGTCCGTGCGGCGTGGTGCGGGCCACACCTGGCTGCGCGCCGGGGTCGAGGCGGTCGGCCGCAGTACCGCGTACGAACTGGTGCTGGCCGAGCCCTGTGGCGGTCCGGACGGTGTGGGGGGCGCGTTCGCCGCCACGATCGAGGAGTGGCGGCCGGAGGCGGTGGTCTTCGTCGGTGTCTGCTGCGGCCTCGAAGCGAACCTGGCCCCGGGCGATGTCGTGATCTCCAGCCGCGTCCACGGCTACACCCTCGACGAACTCGACCAGGCCTGTCTGCCGCGCACCGACCGCAGCCATCTGGCCCACGAGGGGATCATGGCCCTGGGTGAGAGCATGCACCTCAACCACGCCTCCTGGGCCGCACGCATTTTTGAACAGCCGCCCGCCGCGCCACCTCGGGAGGGCGGGCCCGGCATCCTCGTCGGCGCCGTCGCCTCAGGTGACTCCCCCGTCGATGGGAGCGCGGACCCGGCACTGCGTCCGCTGCTCGACACGTGGCCCGACCTGGCCGCGGTGGAGCTCGACGGCTCCGACGCGGCGGGAGCCGTCACCCACGTCCGTCGCGCCGGTCGCACCCATGTCCCCGTCTCGCTGGTGTGCGGGGTGGCGGGTACGGAAAGGGCCGGGGCAGGGACCGGTTCGCACCGTCCGGACCAGGACAAACTGTGGAGGGCGTACGCTTCCGATGCCACCGCCACGCTGCTCGTCGAAGCGATCCGACGGGCGTGGCCGAGCCCGCCGAGGAGGGCCGGATGAACTTCCGCGGGCGTAGGAAAGACCGCTCACAGAACGCGAGTTGGGCACCGGGCGCGGCCACGACCGACGGCGTGGAGGTCCCCGAGAGCCTGCACGCGCTGGTCGAGGTCCTCGCGGAGCACGCGCACGACAACTGGGCGCGGCAGCGGCTGGCGGAGGGCTGGCGTCACGGCCGTCGCCGCAGCGACCGCAGACGCACGCATCCGCTGCTGGTGCCCTACGCCGACCTGACGCACGAGGAGCAGGAGACGGATCGTCTGCTGGCCCTGGAGACGGTCAAACTGATCCTGCTGTACGGCTACACATTCGAAGAACCGGACCCGGACGGGAAGTGACCTTGCGCAGTCTGACCTTCGTCATCGGAACGGGCCGAAGCGGCTCCACCGCGCTGTCGGGCATCCTGAACAGCCACCCCGACGTGCTCAGCCTGAACGAATACATGGCCTCGGTCGGGGACGCGGCTTTCCCTGCGGGCTCCGTGTCGGGAGCGGAGTTCTGGGAGGCCCTCTTCCGGCCCACCCCGTACTTCGCGAACATGATCCGCAGCGGGGTGCTGATGCCGGAATTCCTCTACACCCGCCGCTCGGGGCGGTACGCGGCCGAGACCACGGGCATCCCTGCGCTCTCCCTCATGGTTCTGCCCCACCTCACCGACGACCCCGACGGCCTGCTCGACGAGATCCGTGCGGCAGTCCTCGGCTGGCCCGACCGCACCGCCGCCGCACACCATGAGGCGCTCTTCGCGTGGCTCGGCGCACGATTCGGCCGCTCCCACGTCGTGGAGCGTTCCGGCTACTCGACGGGCTGGGCACCGGGGCTGCGCGCGGCCTTCCCGTACGCGAAATTCGTGCACCTTTTCCGGGACGGGCCGGACTGCGCCCTGTCCATGAGCCGCCATCCCGGGTACCGCGTGATCGCCTTGCTGCGTGAGATCCGCGAACGGACGGGGGTCGAGAGCTTCGCCGACCTGACGGCCGAGCAGGTGCGGGCCCTGCCCCCGGAACTCGCACCGCTGCTCGACGACCGCTTCGACCCGACGCTCGTACGAGACCGCGACATTCCCCTGCGCCGTTTCGGCACCCTGTGGTCCGAGCTCATCACCCAAGGGGTCCGATTCCTCGACGACCTGCCGCACGACCGGCGCATGACGCTCGCCTACGAGGACCTCATCGACGCGCCGCGCGAGGAACTCACCCGCCTCGCCGCGTTCGTCGGCGTCGAGCCGTCCCCGCAGTGGCTGGACGGCGCGTGTGCCCGGCTCGACGCCGGCCGCCGCGGCTCGGCCGAGAAGCAGTTGACGGCCTCCGAACTCGACGAGCTGAGGAGCAGCTGCGCTCCGGGCACCCGCGCGCTGCGGGAGCGGCCGGACCGCCTGTGACCACCGCCCTCGATGAGGAGCGGTGGTCACAGGGTCGTGTGTCGGGTTACGGCAGGCGGACCGACTGGGCGTGCCGGAAGATGTCCTTCGGGTCCCAGGCCGCCTTCGCCTTCTGCAGGCGGGCGTAGTTGTCCTTGTAGTAGAGGCTGTTCCACGCGGTCGACGAGGTGTTCCAGGCGGCGTCGCCGAGGTCCTTGTCGGGGTAGTTCACGTAGCAGCCGTCGTTGATGTCGTTCGGCACCGGAACGCCGCCGGTCTCCGCGTACACGTCCTTGTAGAAGTCGCGGATCCAGGCCAGGTGCTTGGCCTCGTCGGCCGGGTCGGTCCAGTAGGTCTGGTACTGGAGCTTGAGCACCGAGTCGCGCTGCGGCACCGCGGTGTCGCCGGGCTTGACGCTGTTGATGCGGCCGCCGTACGAGTCGACCTGGAGCAGTGCGTCGCCGTTGCTGTAGTCGGTGCGCGTCAGGTGCTTGTACATCGCCTTGATCTGGGTGGCGGAGAAGCCCTTGCGGGCGTACGCCGACTTGTACTTGCCGTACAGCGTGGGGTTGCCGCCGCTGAGGTAGTCGGTGGCGATGTACCAGGGCAGCGTGCGCGGCTTGGCGAACTGCGGCATGGCCGCGTGCTCACCGGACCGCTGGGTCATCGCCCGGCGGGTGACGCCCACGCCCGCGGAGACCGCGGCCAGGTAGTCGTCCAGGAGGGCCTGGGCGTCGGGGACGGTGGCGTCCATCTGCGTGAGCAGGACGATCTCCGACCGTTCGGCGTTGGCGCGCTGGTTCAGCTTCAGCAGGCCGAACAGGGAGTTGTACTTGGAGTCCGGCGCGCTGTTCCGCTCGTGCCAGGTGCCCCAGTTCTGGAGGAGCCGGGTGAAGGACGCCTCGGTCATGTCCTTCCAGGGGAAGGCCGTGGCGTGCACGAAGACCTCGGACGGCGGCTTCGGCAGCAGTTTGGTGGGGTCGGTGCCGGTGGCGCCGGGGGTGCGCAGCCAGTAGCGGGTGATCAGGCCGAAGTTGCCGCCACCGCCGCCGGTGTGGGCCCACCACAGGTCCTTGAGCGCGGTGTCGGTGGAGTCGCGGGTGGCGACGACGGCCTTGGCCGTGCCGTTCTTGTCCACCGTGACGACCTCGACGCCGTAGAGGTGGTCGACGGTCAGGCCGTGCAGACGGGAGAGCAGGCCGTAACCGCCGCCGGATATGTGACCGCCGGCGCCGACGGAGGCGCAGGAGCCCGCCGGGAGCGTGACGCCGTACAGCTTGTAGAGCGTCTCGTATATCTGGAGGTTTGAGGCACCGCCCTCGACGGCGAAGGCGTTCCTGCCGCTGTCGTAGTAGACCTGGGTCATCCCGGACATGTCGATGACAACCTGGACGTCCTTGTTGAAGACGAAGTCCTCGTAGCAGTGGCCGCCGCTGCGCACGGTCAGCCGCTTGCCCGCGGCGACCGCGTCCTGGACGGCCCGCACGGCCTGGGCGGTGGTGGTGACCAGGCGGACGTAGTCGGGCTTGGCGACCCAGCGCTGGTTGATGCCGCGCACCAGGTCGGGGAAGCGGGCGTCACCCGGGGCGACGGTGATGTAGTCGGGCGTGCCGGGGGCGGTCTGCGGGCCGGTGGCGACGGCGGCCGCGGCAACGCCCCCGGGGCGCGCGGATGTCTGGGCAGCCGCGGGCGGGGCGGCGGTCAGAGCCGCTCCCCCGGCGACCGCGGCGGCGCCGGTCAGAAGGGATCTTCGACCCAGCGCTCCGCCCTGGTTCGCCCCATCCGAGCCGTTTGCCTTGTTTGTCCTTCTCATGGCCACACTCCACCAACTGGTCTTGTCGCAAGGGAAGTTGAAGACGCATCGAACGATGATCGATCACGACATTAGCCCAGCGGGTCAGGGGTGACGCAATAGCTTCATTGAGAAAACTGTCCGAACTGCCGGTCACGCCATGGTTGGTTGCAACATGTGCAACTATGCGCATCCGAACGGCCGCTCAGGTGCCCTTCGCGCGGACTGTCCAGTCGCTCGATTCGAGCGCGGCGCGAGTGAGGCGACGGCGCACGAGACCCCGGACGCTGCGTACGGGTGGTGTGAGTAAGTCAGACAGGCCGCCCCTCCGAGAAGGAAGGGCGGCCTGGGAGCCGACGGCGTGCCGGGGTTACTTCTTCGGGCAGGTCTCCCCGGCGGCGGTGGGCGTCCTCGGCTGCAGGCCCAGCTCGTCGTCCGGCTGGCTGCGCGCGGCTTGCCGGCGCGGCCGGCCAGACGGGTCACCGGGTTCGGCACACGGCCGAGCCGGGGTCAGAACCGGGTGTCGTCGACCACCGGAACGGAAGCGGGAGCCGGGGCGGGCGAGCGCTTGAACTTCGCGGCAGCAGGGGGCTTGGTGCCGCAGAAGGCCGGTTCGAGGGTGTTGGTCAGGGCCTGGGTGACTCCGCTGTTGTTGGAGGCGTTGGCAAAGGCCACCACCGTGCGGCGGCCGTCGCGGGTGGCGAAGGACTGGGTCTGGTAGCCCTGGACGATGCCGCCGTGGCCGTACACCTTCCCGCAGGACAGGGTGATCTCGCGGAGCCCGAGGCCGTAGGAGACCTTCGCCGTCGGAGTGGGCAGCGCGGTCGTCATCTGCCGTACCGACTCGTCTGAGACCAGACCACCGGCGCCGCCCGCGAGCAGCGCCGACAGGAAGGTGTCCAGGTCGGCTGCCGAGGAGATGACGGCACCGGCGGAGCCCACCCAGGAGCCGTTCTGCTCGGTGGAGTCCAGGAGCGGCTTGGTGCGGTCGTCGTTCGTCAGGTAGCCGGTGACGTGCGCCCCTGTGATGGTCTTGCGGGGAACCACGTAGGACGTCTTGCGCAGGCCGAGCGGCTCGATGATCTGCTTGCGCAGGGCCTGCGCGTAGGACGTGCCGGTGACGTGCTCGACGGCCATGCCGAGCAGGACGTAGTTGGTGTTCGAGTACGAGTAGCGCGATCCCGGCGTGAACTGCTTGCCGTGCTTCACCGAAAGCGCCACCAGATCGGCGGGCCGGTAGACGGTGTTGCGGATGCGCTGCTCGAAGGCGCTGGTGGTCTCCTCGCCGGGCTGCTCCAGGAGGTCGTTCGTGTGGTCGAAGATCCCGGAGCGGTGCTGGAGGACCTGGCGTCCCGTCATGTCCCAGTCCGCCGGCAGGGTGCCGGCCGGGAGGTAGTCGCGCAGCGGCTTGTCCAGGTCGATGCGTCCCTGCTCGGCGAGGCGCAGCACGAGGACGGACGTGAACATCTTGGTGTTGCTGCCCACCCGGAACCGCCGGTCGGTCTTCATCGCCGTGCCGTTCAGATTCGACTTGCCGACGGCGACGCGCAGGTCCCGGCCCGCGTCGTCGCGGTCGTGCACGACGGCGAAGGCGCCGGGGGCGCCCGCGGCGACGGTGCGGTCGAGGGCGGCACGCACCGGCGCCGGGTCGGTCTGCGAGCCGCTCCCGGGCTCGGCCACGGCCGTCGTCGCACCGAGCGCGGCGAACACCGCACTGGTCACGGCCACCGTCGCGGTACGGCTGAACTTGGTTCTTGTCATCAGGTGTTGCCCCCACCTTTGGAGCGCTCGATGCGCTTCATGAGAGCGGGCATCGGTCGGTGCCCGCCTGGCCATGATCGTAACGACAGTCGGCCGACGGCTCGGCCTACGGCGCGTGAACGGCAGGCCAAAAGGGGCGGCGTCCGTTGCGGACGCCGCCCCTCACTTGACCTAGTCAGGAGTTACTTGACGTTGACGCCGGTCCAGGCGGCGGCCACGCGCTTGTACTCCGTGGAGTTGGAGCCGTACAGGTCCTTCGCCGCCTTCAGCGTGCCCTTACGGGCCGCCTTGTAGTCGGTGGTCGAGGTGAAGTACGTCGTCAGGGCCTTGTACCAGATCTTCTCGGCCTTGCCGCGTCCGATGCCCAGCACCTTGGAACCGTCCGCGGTCGGCGAGTTGTACTCGACGCCGTTGATCCGCTTCTTGCCGCTGCCCTCGGACAGCAGGTAGAAGAAGTGGTTGGCGATGCCCGAGGAGTAGTGGACGTCGACGTTCCCGGCGTTGGTGCTCCACTTGTCCAGGGAGCCGCCGTCCTTGCTCGGCTTGTCCATGTACCGCAGCGGGGTGCCGTCGCCGTTGATGTCGATCTTCTCGCCGATGAGGTAGTCACCGACGTCCTTGGGGTTCTTGGCCTTGAACTCCACGGCGGTCGCGAAGATGTCGGAGGTGGCCTCGTTGAGGCCGCCGGACTCACCGCTGTACTCCATGTTGCCGGTCGCCGAGGTGACGCCGTGCGTCATCTCGTGCGCCGCGACGTCGATCGAGGTGAGGGGCTTCTTGTTGCCCTCGCCGTCGCCGTACGTCATGCAGAAGCAGCTGTCGTCCCAGAACGCGTTGACGTAGTTGTTGCCGAAGTGGACCCGCGACCTCGCGCCCTTGCCGTCGCCGTTGATGCCCTTGCGGCCGTGCACGGCCTTGTAGTAGTCCCAGGTGAGCTGGGCACCGTAGGCGGCGTCGACGGCGGCGGTCTGCGCGTTCGAGGGCTTGCCGTTGCCCCAGACGTCGTTGGCGTCCTTGAAGAGCTTGCCGGCGCCGCTCTCCGCGTGCTTCAGGTCGTAGGTGCGGTGGCCGCCGCGGGCCTTGTCGGTCAGCTCATAGCCGCTCGCGACCTTCTTGGAGCCGACCTTCACCTTGCCGCTGTACTGGCTGTTGCCGGTGCCGTTCTCGATGGCCTGGTACTGGTACAGCTTCTTGCCGGTCGCGGCGTCCGTGATGACGTGCAGCCGGCTGGGCGTGCCGTCCTTCTGCACGCCGGTGACGACGGTCTCGTACGCCAGGACGGGCTTGCCGGACGCGGCCCAGATCACCTTGCGAGGCGCCTGCGCATCGGCCTTGGCGGTCTTCGCCTTGGCGGCGGTCGACTCGGCGGATTTCGCGACCGAGGACTTGCCCAACTTCGCATCCGTGGAGGCGACCTTCACGGTGGCCTCGGTCGCCTTGGTGACGCTCTTCACCTTGCCGCTCTTGGCGGCGTGCACGACGAGGTCACCGCCGAGGACGGGCAGGCCGTCGTAGGTGCGCTCGTAGCGGGTGTGGGTCGTACCGTCGGCGTCCTTGACGACGTCACGGACGACCAGCTTCTCCTTGGCACCCAGGCCGATCTTGTCGGCGGTCGCCGATCTGTCGGCGTTCGCGTCCTGGAGGAGGTCCGCGCGGGCCGTGGCCGACAAGGCGACGGGGGAGCCGGACGGCTCGGCGTCGTTGTCCGGCTGAGCGGAGGCGCCGGTGGTCAGTCCGGCGGTGAGCAGCGCTCCGGCAGCGACGGCGGTGGCGATCGTCAGTGTCGAACGCTTACGGGATATGTGAGAGGTCACGCAGGCTCCATCTGTGGGGGCCCGGGAGGCATGGAGGGCCGCCCGAGGCAGAAAAAGACGCGATGCGGGCGTGCAGCGTGTTGCTGTACGTGCAGCGTGTTGCGGGGAAGCGTGCCATTCGAGCCAGGTACATGTCAGCATTTGGGCTGGATGTTGGCTGAATATGGTCCGTTGAGCGATGGTCGACATACGCAATGCGAACAGGTGGTGCACGCCAGCGGCACCGGCAACGCGCGTACCGCCCCGGGGAGTTGTTCACCCGGGGCGGTGGTGTGTCAGGGTCGAGGAGCAACCCGCGTTTTATGAGTGGCCGGAATCCTGGCTCGGGGTGCGGTTCAGTCCTGGTGGAGTTCGTTGCGGCCCGGCCCGCCTGACAGCTTGTCGGTGCCCGTGCCGCCCCACAGGACGTCGTCGCCGCTGTTGCCCCACAGCGTGTCGTCGCCCGCCTCGCCGTACAGCTTGTCGTTGCCCTTGCCGCCGTAGAGGACGTCGGCGCCGCCCTTGCCGTGCAGGACGTCGTTGCCGTCCTCGCCGTGCAGTGTGTTCTCCTCGCCGGTGCCGGTCAGGGAGTCGTTGCCGGGGCCGCCGAAGCAGTCCTGGCTGCAGCGGGTGAGGGTGTCGTTCCCGGCGTCGCCCCACGGGCCGAAGCCCATCGGGCCGCCACCGCCGTCGAGGCGGTCGTCTCCGTCGCCGCCGTGCAGGAGCGCGGACTCCGACGCCTTGATGACATCGTTGCCCTTGCCGCCGTAGATCCCGGCCCAGGCTTGGCTGTCCGGCTCGAGGGTCGCGGTGTCGTCCATGTCGCCGAGGTCGATGTCATAGCTGTCGGAGTCGTCCGAGTTCTCCGGGATCTTGACCGCGCAGCGCACGGCGGTGCGGTCGCCTTCCTCGGGGTACACGCACTCGTCCCACTCCGCCGCGTCGGCGGAGATGGCGATGTCGTACCGGTCGTGGAAGGTGAGGACGTAGTAGGAGTCGTGCTCGCCGCGGTGGTCGATCTCTTCGTCGACCGTCACCGTGTTCTGCTGACCGGGCGCCGCCTTGTACCAGAGCTCGCCGTCCGCGACGACGACGGAGGCGGTGGCCCGAGCGGCGGACGGGGCAGCGGCTTGGGCGGTCGACGCCGCTAAGGCTGCCGTACCGAGAGTCAGGGCGAGGGTGGCGGTGGCGGCGATGGTCCGGTGAATGCGCATGCGGAAGTGACCCTTTCAGGATGTACGTGTGCGGTGGTGCTTCTAGTCACCCGGTTAGACAGGAGGCCTGAGAACGGAGTTGCCCGGCGGCTCATGAACAGCGGTGGACAGTGTGGTGACCGGTACGTGGACGGCGTCGCGCTGCGACAGCTCTCTCAGCACGGGAGGGCCCGGGGCCACCCCTCCGCTGCCCTGATGCCCTGATGTCCTGAGGTCGCAGGGCTCGCGCGGAACGCTTTTGCTCAGGAGGGGCTCTCACTACCTGTACGGCTGTACCCCTCTGAGAGGAGTTGTTCTGCACAATGCGTCGCTTTCGTGTACTGCTGCTGACCGCCCTGGTGTTGGTCACGGGCTCGATCATGTCGTCCCCTCCGGCCTTCGCCGTCATCGGCGGATCGAAGAGCACCTACGGTCCGTGGGCGGTACGCATGCTCGTTGACGGCAAACCGGCGTGCACAGGAACCGCGGTCGCCCGCCAGTGGATCCTCACCGCCTCGCACTGCTTCTACGAGCAGGCCCAGCCGGTCGCCGACAAGCGGATCTCCTTCCGGGTGGGCAAGCTCGACATGCGGAGGGGCACCACGGTGCGCCCCATCCGCGGCAAGCGCGTGGGCAGCGCGCACGCCGACATGATGCTCGTCAAGGTGCCGCCGATGAACATCCCCACGGCGCGCCTGGCCACGGTCGGCGTCCACCGCGGGCAGGCCGTGCGGGTGTACGGCTGGGGTGCCACCTGCACCACGGACGAGAGCGCCTGCCAGTCTCCCGTCCTCAAGCAGTCGGACCTGAAGGTCGTCCGGCCCAACGACCCCCTGTGCGCAGGGCACACCGCGCCGGGCGGCCCCGACTTCTGCATGAAGAAGGTGTCCGGGATTCCCGCCGGGGGCGACTCCGGAGGCCCGGTGATGACCGTCGGCCCGCGCGGCACCGAAACCCTCATCGGCGTCTTCAACGGCTCCGACCGGGAGAAGAGCGCCGAGGCCGGGGAGGTGTCCCAGCAACTCTCCTGGATTCGCTCGGTCGTTCGCCGATAGCGCCGGCACGCGCACGCGGCGCCGGCATGTCACCGGCGCCGCGTCACGGTCTACATCGCCCGTGCATCGACCCGTCGCCGCTCCTCGACCGGCCGTTCCCCGAGCCGCTGCCCCGATGGGACGACGACGCCGAGCGCGGCACCGACATGTGGGCCACCGAACACGAGACGCGCGAGGAGATCACCGGCCGCTACCGTCGGGTTTGGGAGCACTCGGACGCGACGATCACCGGCCTCGCCATCGACTCCCCCGGTCACGTTCCCTGGTGGCCGCGCCCCGATGTGCGGTTGTTCAACATCCTGGTCCACATGCTCACCGAGACCAGCCGGCACGCCGGACACGCGGACATCCTGCGTGAACAGCTCGACGGCTCGACAGGGACAACAGCCGAATACGCGGCCCAGCAGGGCGACATGGCCTTCTGGGAGGCGCATCGAGCGAAGATCGAGCGGGCCGCCAAAGCAGCCGACGCCGCGTCCGACCGCTGACGAGGTCCTAGGTCGCAGGTCGGTGGGCAAGAAGCGCGCGGCACTCCAGGATTGGCGACGTGACATCTCGTAGCTTCGACGTGGATACGTTCCTGCAGCGGCCGCTCACCGCTCGTATCGCCACCGACGGCCCCACCGTGCGCCCGGTCTGGTTCCTGTGGGAGGACGGCGCGTTCTGGGTGCTGACAGGCCCGTGGACCCGCCTGTTCGACCGCGTGAAGAACGACCCGAGCGTGGCGCTCGTGGTGGACGAGTGCGATCTCGTGACGGGACGTGTCCAACAGGTGATCGCCCGGGGGCAGGCTGCGCTGGTGCCGTTCGACGTGCCGCGGGGGCGTCGCAAACTGGCCCGCTATCTGGGAGCGGACGAAGCCCTGTGGGATGCGCGGTTCGTGAGCTATCTGTATGACGATCCGAGCGAACGAGGCACGATGTGGCTGCGTTTGGCGCCCACTTCGCTCACGGCCCAGGACCTCAGCTATGCCGTCGTTCCGTCCTGAGCCGTGAGCCCTGTGTCGCTGCCGCGGATCAGGTGCCCGGCTTGCGACCGTAGACGAAGACGTCGTCGCCCTTGCGCAGCATGTTCCAGTACTTCACTGCGTCCTTCTTCGTCATGTTGACGCAGCCGTGGGAGCCCGGCGGGGACCAGACGCTGATGCCGACGGAGTGGAATGCCTGGCCGCCGTCGAAGAACTGGCTGTAGGGCATCGGCACGTGGTAGATGCTCGACACGTGGTCGATGTTCCGCCAGTAGACCTTCTTCAGGCCCGTGCGGGTCTCGTGGCCGTTGCGGCCGGTGCGCACCGGGACCGGACCGTACTTGAGGTTCTTGCCGTCCTGGATCCAGCTGAGCTGCAGCGTCAGGTCGACACAGGCGATGCGCCCCTTGTCGGTCGGGCACTTGCCCGCCTTGTTGGGGTTGTCGCCCACCGCCTTCTGCTTGTTCATGAGGTTCATGACGCCCCAGGTGACGCTGCCCGCGTACCCGGCGTTCGGGCTGATCTTGTGTTTCGTCTGGAAGGCCTTGATGGCCTTGCAGTCGGCCGGCGACTGCTTGCCGTCCACCGGGCGGCCGAGGAACTTCTCGACCTGCTTCTGGTACGGCCCGGTCTGCGTCGAGCACGATGCGGCCTGAGCGCTGCCGGTGCCCACCGCCACCGTGAGCGGGGCCACCAGCATGGTGATCCCCAGAGCCACGGCTCCTGATCTGCGTATGTCCCCCACTGCTGTCCACTCCTCATTCGTCACGCGGCATGCGTCATTTGTCCGCGGGTCGGACTCCACCTGCTAGACAGGCCAGACCCATGGTTCGTTGCAGGACGAATTGGCACAGGTGTGTAACAGAGACCCGTCCTGGCGGCAGTGGTGCCCAGAGCCGACGTGCCGGCCGAGCCGGGTCAGTCCGTGTCGCCGGTCAGACGGTCGTTCCCGCTGGTGCCGACCGTGCTGTCGGGCGGCACCGGAGGCTGCCGGGGGACGGCGGCGGAGCCGCCTTCGGCCTGGCACTCGAAGTCGTACAACAGGCAGCTCTTCGCCGGTGTCGGGGCGGCGCTCGGGCCGCTCTCCGTCTTGCTGGTGGGTTTGGCCGAGTGGGCGGTGGGCGCTCGGGACGACTCGGGGTCGGGCGTGGTGCTGCCACCGAACACGGTGATCAAGACGACGCCGACGCCGGCGATGGTGAGCACCGCGCTCACCAGGTAGCCGACAGCGCGGCGGGAGGGCGGTGGCACGTTCACAGCGTTCCTTTCGAGCGGGACTGGGACGCCGGACGTCTGAACCTACGACGAACTCGGGGTGCGGTCACCTGCCGGGTCGAAGCGGTGAAGGCAGACCTGGCCGGTTTTCGATACCCCAGTGCGAGCGTGCCGGGCCACAAGATGACGCGATTCCACAGCGGCTCCGCGCCGGGACCTGCCATGCTGAGCAGGTTCGAGTCGATCCTCATGCCTTGGAGGTTTGATGCGTGCAGGCGTCGTTGTCGCCGCGCGGCCCGGTGTGGAGGAACTCGCCGTGCGGGCCGAGGAGTTGGGCCTGCACAGTTTCTGGGTCAACGACACCCCGATGGTCCACGGCGACCCCTTCGTCGCCCTGAGCCTGTGTGCGAAGGCCACCAGCCGCATCAGGCTCGGCATCTGCGTGACCTCACCGGCGCTGCGCTCGGCCCCGGCCGCCGCGAGCGGGCTCGCCAGCCTCAACGCCCTGGCACCGGGCCGGATCAGCTGCGGCGTCGGCACCGGGAACACCGCCCGGCGCACCCTGGGCATGCGGCCGACCACGACGGCCAGGCTGGAGCGATTCACCGCTGCACTGCAGGACCTGTGCGCCGGACGTTCGACCGAGTACCGCGAAGGTGACCGGATCCGCGACATCCGGTTCCTGCACGCCGGGGCGCAGGTGAACACCGCGGACCCGATCGAGTTCGTCGTGGCCGCGCTGCTCGGTCCGAAGGCCGCCGCCGTCGCCGGCCGCCGCGGCACCGGCCTCATCTCCGTCGGCATGCTGGACCCCACCGCCTGGCACGCGCTGCACGAAACCCGCCGCCACGCCGCCCAGGACGCGCGCCGCGACCCCGACTCCCCCACGCACTCCCCCATGGAGTCCCGGGCGAAGTCCTACGTGCTCACCTCGCTCCACCTGCTCGACGAGGACGAGGATCCCGACGGCGACGCGGCCCGGGACGCGACGGGTCACCTCGTCCTGTCGCTGCTGGCCTTCGCCGCCGACACAGCCGCCGACGCATCCCCGTTCTTCGAGCAACTCGGCCCCGAGGAACGCGATGCGGTGCGACGGCTCCTCGACCGGCGCGGCACTACCCCCACCGCGCCGGACCGGCACATCAAGCTCTACCCCGACTACCTCGGCCGCATCGCGCCGCAGGACCGGGACCTGGTTCTGCCCTCGCTGATGAACGCCCTGGCCCTGGTCGGCACCCGCGACGACCTCCTCACCCGCATCACCGCCCTGGAACAGGCCGGCGTCGACGAACTCCTCATCCAGCCCGTGGTCGACCCGCCCGCCGAGATGGCCCGGCTCGCGCAACTCCTCACCTGAGTGGACGTCCGCACTTGGATTCGATGCGCCCCATGGGGGCGGCGCTCTCCGACAACGCCTTCTGCGCTGCCGTCCAGTCGGCGTCCTCGATACCGAGTGCGTGGCGGAGGTAGGCCCAGGTGACCCGTTGGATCAGGGCCACGCGCTCGGGATTCTCGTCCGTCGTCTCCCGGACTTCGTAGCCGGTGATTCCGCCGAGGGAGTGCTCCACCCCGAAGAGAGTGAGGAGGCTCTTGCGTCCCGGGCTCAGGTGGTAGGGGTCGGTGAGCCACTCCGGCCCTCGGACGGACACCCGCAGGTCGTCCCTGTCCCCCGCGACCACGAGGGTCGGCGTGGTCATGCGCGTGAAGTCCGGCCCCTTCAACCACGGGAGGTTCTCGGCCGCGAAGGGTGTCAGGTCGGCTCCGCCCCTACCGGCCGTGGCGAGCAGCACGCCCGCCTTGATCCGCGGGTCGGACAGGTCTTCCACCTTCTGGCTCACCGGATCGAGGACGCGCAGACCCAGCAGGTTGCCCGCCGTCTGACCGCCGAAGGAGTGTCCGGCCGCGGCGATGCGGCTTCGATCCAGGCGTCCGCCGAGACCGGGAACGGCGGCCTCCAGCAGATCGAGCCGGTCAAGGATGCGCTTCACGTCTTCGACACGGAGACGCCAGATCCGCGGTGTGCGGGGATCGTCCTGGGCAAGACCCACGGTCCTGGAGTCGAGATGGGTGGGCTGAATCACCACGAAACCGTGAGCAGCCCAGAAGTCGACCAGAGGACCGTAGCCGTCCGATGACGACCCGAAGCCGTGTGAGAAGACGACGACCGGGAGTTCGCTCCCGGTTGTCGGCGCGGAAATCCTTACCCGCAAGTCCTCACCGCGGCCCGGCACTTCCAGCATCACTGGCTTCACCGAGACGACGGGGGCGGGGAGGAGTACGGAGGCAGAGGTGAGGGCGGGGGCAGTGATGGCGGCGTTCGTGGCCACCGCGTCTGATGCCGGCATGGGCGGGTCTTCCTTCGCGTTTCCGATGGCGATGCTGTCCGCACAGGGGGGGCAGGCGGGGCAGGGGGGCACGGCCTTGCTCCTCGCCTTCACGGAGGAGGTGAGCCGTCACGGGATACGCTAAAACCTGACGTTGACGTCAGAGGCAAGCAGAGTGGCCCGGCTCACATCGGAGAGACATGATGCGTATCGGTGAACTCGCCACCAGAACAGGCGTCAGCGTCCGGGCGCTGCGCTACTACGAGGAACAGAATCTGCTCACCTCACGACGCAGCCCCAGCGGCCAGCGGCAGTTCCCGGACAGCGCGGTCGACCGTGTCCGGCTGATCCAGCAGTTGTACGCGGCCGGGCTGCCGAGCAAGTCGATCGCGGATCTGTTGCCGTGCGTCGTGAACGGTGAGGCCACGCCCGAGCTGCTCGACCGGCTTTCGGCGGAACGGGATCGCATCGACGGCCGGATCGGCGCTCTGGTGGACGCGCGGGACAGACTGAGCACCGTGATTGCCGCCGCCACCGCGAACTTGCGAACAGGCCAACGCTGCGGACAGCAGTAGTCAGCGGGCCGAAGACTGGAGCCGCGAGCAGAGAGGCTCCCCCGCGCCGCAGATGATGATCAGTCAGCCGAGCCGGGCTTCTTGCGCTGGTTGGCGTTGAAGCGCGCCTTCTTCTGACGATTCCCGCACGTGTTCATGTCGCACCATCTGCGGGTGCGACTTCGGCTGGTGTCGAAGAAGGCGGCTCGGCAGGTCGGCGATGCACACAGAGCCAGCCTTCCGTCTCGCTCGCCCGCGATGATGCTCACCGCGTCGGCGGCGATCACGCTGAGGGCATCCTCCACGCGGGAAGCCGAGCCGAGCTGCCAACGCCGCTTGCCCTCGGGCGTCAGGATCGCCGCGGCACGCCCCTGGGTGCTGCGGTCATTGATGACGTGGACAGCAGGAGCGGGGAGAGCGTCCTGGAGCGCGGCCGCAGTCGCGGCGGCGTGAATCGACTCCCTCAGCTCCCGGGCGAGGTCGAGCTGGGCAGGGGTGCAGGAGTCCACGGCGAGGCCGCTCACCGCCAGCCAGTCGACGAGCCGGTCTGGCGTTGGAATGCGCTCCACAGCGTCGCCATGACGCTCCGACAGAGTCCCGGTGAAGCTGGTCGCCAGCACATTGCCGAGGCGGAAGTCAGGGAACGCGACACACATGGAACCACCTTAGCCGGTTGCAGCGCGGCTCGGAGTCCTGCTAGAACCGTCATAGCCGGTTCGCGATAGATCGTAGCCGGTTCCGCGATGGCCAGGAGGTCTCATGCCCCGTCCGACCAGCGACGTACAAGCATTTGAAACCCACGCAACCGACGCCGAACTCGACGATCTCCGCGCGCGACTGGCCGCGGCGCGCCTACCGGAGGCCGAGACGGTCCATGGCGCCGCGCCCGGCCCTCGCCGATGGGAACAGGGTGTTCCGCTCACCGACCTCGTCGATGTCGTGAACTACTGGCGCACTGGATACGACTGGCGGCCGTTCGAAGAGCGCCTCAACCGCATCGGTCAGTTCCGTACGACCATTGACGACCTGGGAATTCACTTTCTGCACCGCCGGTCCGCGCGCGCGGATGCCACTCCTCTGCTCCTGACGCACGGCTGGCCGGACAGCATTGTCCGTTTCGTCGACGCAGTGGAAGAGTTGGCGGATCCGCAGGACGCGGACGCGCCGGCTTTCCACGTCGTGGTTCCGTCGCTGCCAGGATTTAGTTACAGCGACAAGCCGACCAGCACGGGGTGGGGAACCGAGAAGATCGCGGCCGCCTGGGTGGAACTGATGGGAAGGCTCGGCTACAGCAGGTTCGCGGCCCACGGCGGCGACTGGGGAGGCAATATCACCACGGTTCTCGGCGGCAGGTTCCCGGCGCACGTTCTCGGCATCCACAGTACGTTCGCGGAGGCGCCGCCCGGGGCGACGACGGACGGGCTGACGGCGGTCGAGCGCGCGTGGGCCGAGGACACCCGCGATTTCTGGCGCCATCGCGCGGCGTACGCGAAGCAGCAGGCGACCCGGCCGCAGACCATCGGCTACTCACTCGTCGACTCACCGGTCGGTCTGCTGGCCTGGATCCTCGACAAGTTCGCCGAATGGACGGACACCGAAGACAGTCCGTTCGAGACGATTTCCATGGACACCGTTCTCGACAACGTCACCCTGTACTGGCTGACGCGGACCGGTGCGTCGGCGGCCCGCATCTATTACGAGAGCCACAATTCGCTGGACCCCGAACTCCGTGTCGACGTCCCGACAGCACTCACCATGTATCCCAGCGACGTCGAGAAGTGTCCGCGCCCCTGGGCGCAGGAGCGGTACCGGCAGATCGTCCGATGGAGGGAGCCCGAGAAAGGGGGACATTTCCCGTCGCTGGAGGTTCCCGGGTATTTCGTCAAGGATCTGCAAGAGGGCCTCGCGGCAGTGCTGGCCGCCCATCGGTGAACACGGCTCGTACCGGATTCGGTGAACACGGCTCGTACCGGATGAGGAAGAGCCGGACGAGAACGCACCCTTGCGGCTCGTTGGAATGTCCATGACCATGGGCCGCATGTCGCAGCAGACGGGCACTTCCCGGCGTACCGTCCTGGCCGCGGCCGCGGCCGCCACCACGGCCGGAGCCGTCGGCCTGCAGACGGGCCCCGCCGCCGCGCGTGACGGCAGCGGACTCACGGCCCAGGAACCGCCACGTGAACTGCGCGCGATCCTGCGGGAGATCGACCACCGGCGCATCGAGGCGACGGTGCGGCGGCTCGCCGCGTTCGGGACCCGGCACACGCTGTCCTCGCAGGACGACCCCGTACGCGGCATCGGCGCCGCCCGCGACTGGATCCTCGCCGAGCTGCGGCGCCACGCGCGGCGCTCAGGCGGGCGGATGACCGTCGAGCTCCAGTCGTACGTCCAGGAACCGGGCCCGCGCGTCCCCGCTCCGACGCGCATCACCAACGTCGTGGCCACCCTGCGCGGTTCGGCGTCCCCCGACCGCCTGTACGTCGTCTCCGGGCACTACGACTCGCGCGCCAGTGACGTCATGGACTTCACGAGCGACGCGCCCGGAGCCGACGACGATGCCTCCGGGGTCGCGGTCGTCATGGAGCTCGCACGCGTCATGGCGACCCGACGCGTCGGCGCGACGCTCGTCTTCGCGGCCGTCGCGGGCGAGGAACAGGGGCTGTTCGGCGCGGCGCACATGGCGGAGCAGTTCAAGCAGCGCAAGGCCGACGTCCAGGGGATGTTCACCAACGACATCGTCGGCAGCTCCACCGCCGACGACGGCACCCGCGACCCGCGGACGATCCGCCTCTTCGCGGAGGGCGTGCCCTCCTCAGAGACACCGGAGGAGGCCGCCGTCAGACGTTCGGTGGGCGGCGAGAACGACTCGCCGGCCCGCCAGCTCGCCCGCTTCGTCAAGGACGTGGCCGCGAACGACGCGACCGGGATGCGGGTGCGCGTCGTGTACCGCCGCGACCGCTACCTGCGCGGCGGAGACCACATCCCCTTCCTCGAACGCGCCTACCCCGCCGCCCGGTTCACCGAGCCCGCCGAGGACTTCGCCCACCAGCACCAGGACGTCCGCGTGGAGGACGGCAAGCAGTACGGGGACCTGCCGGAGTTCTGCGACTTCCCGTTCGTCGCGCGCGTCGCCCGCGTCAACGCCGCCGCCCTGTGGAGCCTCGCCCAGGCCCCCGGCACCCCGCGCGGCGCGAAGATCCTCACCGCCGCGCTGACCAACGAGACCGAGCTGGTGTGGGAGCGCGGCACCGAGGCCGATCTCACCGGGTACGAAGTCGTGTGGCGCGAGACGACCGACACCGACTGGACCCATGTGATCGACGTCGGCGACGCCACCCGTCACACCGTCGACCTGTCCAAGGACAACGTCTTCTTCGGCGTACGCGCGGTCGGCCGCTCCGGCCTGCGCAGCCCCGTGGCGTTCCCGGCACCGCAGCGCTGAGGCGCCACGAGGGCGGCGAGGGCCGCGTGGGACGGGGTGTCCTGTTCGGCCGCGTACGTGACCAGACACTGGTCGCCCTCGTCGGGCAGGCGCAGCGTCTCGCGGCGCAGGGTCAGCTCACCGGCCGCGGGATGGCGCAGGCGCTCGATGCCGTGGGCGTGCTCGCCGACGTGGTGCTCGGCCCACAGAGCGCGGAAGTCCTCGCTGCGCACGGACAGTTCGCCGAGCAGGTCGCACAGCCGGTCGTCGCAGGAGTGCCGGCCCAGGTCCATGCGCAGGGCCGCGACAGTGCCGCGCGCGGTCTCCTCCCACACCTCCCGGCCCGGGTACAGGCCGCGCACGGCCGGGTCGAGGAAGATCAGCCAGGCGGCGTTGCGCTGCCCGGGCGGCAGGGCGTCGAAGTCGGTGAACAGCGCCCGGGCCGACCGGTTGGAGGCCAGGATGTCCAGTCGGCGTCCCAGTACGTACGCGGGCACCTCGCCGAGCGCCGTGAGCAGCACCTGCACGCCTGTCCTGACCGGCTGCGGGTCGGGGGGCGTGGAGGCCGGGTGGCGCAGGGCGCGGGTGAGGTGGCCCAGGTGCGCGCGTTCGGCTTCGTCCAGGCGCAAGGCCCTGGCGACGGCGTCCAGGACGGCGTCGGAGACGTTGTGGGTGCGGCCCTGTTCGAGCCGTATGTAGTAGTCGACGCTCACCCCTGCCAGGTCCGCCAGTTCCTCCCGACGCAGGCCGGGGACGCGTCGGCGGCCGCCGAACGGGCGTACGCCGAGGTCATCCGGTCGCAGCCGGGCGCGGCGGGAACGGAGGAACGCGGAGAGCTCGGTGCGGAAGTCCATGGATCAAGTGTCCGTCACAGGGTGGTTCTGCCAGACCCAGGGTCGAGCGGAGCCCTGGGTGGGCGCGTGGATCTCCTTCAGAGTCGGTACCGCGAGGCACCGCAGGGCCCTGCAAGGCACCGCAAGGCGCCTAAGGGCCTCGCACCGAACGCGGTGTGCACACGCACCCAGCACCCAGCACTTAGCACTCAGCACTTCCTGGAGACCACCATGACCGTCACCGCCCAGACCACCGAGGCCACCGAGCAGGCCGCCTCCCCCGCCCGCCCCCTCACGGGCCGGGTGGCCGTCGTGACCGGAGCCTCCAGCGGTATCGGTGAGGCGACCGCGCGCCAGCTGGCCGCGCAGGGCGCGCGCGTCGCCCTGCTGGCCCGGCGCGCCGACCGCCTGGAAGAGCACGTGGCCCGGATCGAGGCGGCGGGCGGCACCGCCCTCGCCCTGCCGACCGACGTGACCGATCCCGCTTCACTCACCGCGGCCGCCGCCGGCATCCACGCCCGCCTCGGCCGCGTCGATCTCGTCGTCAACAACGCCGGCCTCGCCCTGCCCGACGTCCTGGACGGGGACGGGTCCGTCGGCACCAACTGGCGGCGGATGATCGATGTGAACGTCACCGGCGCGTTCGCCGTCGTGGAGGTGTTCGTCCCTGACCTGCTCGCGGCAGCGGCCGAGCGGGGCCACGCGGACCTGGTCAACATCTCCTCCGCGGCCGCCCAGTCCGTCCTGCCCGGCTTCGCGGGGTACGCCGCCTCCAAGGCCGCCTTCAGCCACCTCTCCCGCAATCTGCGGGCCCGGCTCAGCCCCGCCGACGTACGCGTGACGAACATCGAACCCGGCGCCGTCGACACGGAGTTGCGCGACCACATCGACGACCCGGCCATCAGCGCCGCCGTCCAGGAGGCCGTGGGCTCCATCGAGGGCATCCCCTCCGGGGACGACGTGGCCGAACTCATCGCCTTCGCCGTCGGACGCCCGCGACACGTCAACCTGTCCCAGATCTCCGTGCTGCCCACACGGGAAGCGTAGTCGTCGACTCGCTCTCCCCGGGGGGCTTCTCCCAGGCGCTACTCTCCGGCGATACGCCTCTCCACCGGCCGTACGAGGAACAAGGAGAAACCAGCATGGCGATTCAGCGGATGGACAACGTCGGCATCGTCGTCGAGGACATGGACGCCGCCATCGCGTTCTTCGGGGAACTGGGCATGGAGCTGGAGGGCAGGACGGAGGTCGAGGGCCTCTTCGCCGACCAGTGCACCGGACTCGACGGCGTCCGCTGTGACATCGCGATGTTGAAGACCCCCGACGGTCACAGCCGGCTCGAACTGGCGAAGTACCGCAACCCCGCGGCGATCAGCGTCGGGCCGCGAAACCAGCCGCACAACATCCTGGGCACGCACCGCGTGATGTTCGCCGTCGACGACCTCGAGGACACCGTTGCCCGCCTGCGCCCGCACGGCGCCGACCTCGTCGGAGAGATCGCCCGGTTCGAGGACAGCCATCTGCTCTGTTACGTCCGCGGCCCGGAGGGCATCATCGTCGGCCTGGCCGAGCAACTGCGCTGAGCAACTACGCCGAGCAACCGCGCCGAGCACGAGGAGCCGATCCGGAGCCGCTGCCCCGCCTGAGAACGCGCTCAAGGGCGGGGCGTGGTTGGCCGATGGCTGGGACATGCACTCACCATCCGTGATCAGGGATCGCCGCCCTCTCGCCCGGCGCCTGCTCGGGACAGTCGTCGGACTGTCCGCCGTCCTGCTGTCGACCCTCGCGCAGAGTCCGGCGGCCCGGCCGGCCGAGGCCGTCACGCCGCATCCGGCGGCGACCGCGGACGGCAAGGGACTGCGAGCGTTGTTCGGTTCGGAGAACCGGGTGATCCGTACGCGCGATCGGGTGGTCGCCGTGACGTTCAACGCGGCCTGGAACGACGCCGGCCTGGACAGCATCCTCGGAGAGCTCGCCCGCCGTCGCGCGGCCGCCACGTTCTTTCTGACCGGCGACTTCGCCGAGCGCCACCCCACGGTGGTGAGGAAGATCGCGGCGGCCGGCCACGGGCTGGGCAACCACTCCTTCAGCCACCCCTACTTCAAGGACCTGGGCAAGGCGGGACGACAGCACGAAGTGGTGGCGGCGGACGCGGCGCTTCGCGCGGCCGGGGCGGGCCGGGCGGTGACGCCGTTCTTCCGGTTCCCGTACGGCGAGACCAGTCCCGCTCACATCAGGGAAGTCAACGCTCTCGGGTTCGCAGACATCGAGTACACCGCCGACACCAACGGATGGAAGGGGACCGAAGGCGGGATGACGGTGGACCGCGCGGTGAAAAGGGCGCTGGACGCCCTGCGGCCGGGAGCGATCCTGCAGATGCACGTCGGCGCGTCGCAGGGCCGCACCGAGGTCATCGACGCCCAGGCCCTGCCCCGTATCCTCGACGCGATCACCGCCCGGGACTATCGCGTCATCGACCTGCGCACTCTGCTCACGCCCTGAACCACTCACCACGGCGTGGCCCTGATCGGACGCGCCTGGCCGGGTACGCATGCGGCTCACGTTCACACCCTCTGGGTGCTGATCCGGAGCGGCGGGCCGGGTTCCGGCGGGCCCGGCTCGGCCATACGTTCGGAATCGTGGGCGCATCCGGAGGGAGAGACCGACCGCTCCGGGGACGAGTCCAGCCGCTCCGCCGGGTAGAAGATGTCGATGTCGACCTCCTCGCCGCCCACGATCTGTGTGTCCCACGCACCGCTGCGGACCAAGGTGTACAGGGTCCGGCTGTGCAACGTGTCCAGGTGCTTCAGGAGTGTCGCGTCGTCCGGCATGCCGGGGACCCGGGGCGCCAAGCGGGCGCGAATCGTGCGGAGTTGCGTCATGAGTGCTCCGAGGTCGGCCTCCCGGTCCAGGTCACGCCCCTGCTCCAGGGACTCCGAGATGCTCTCCTGGATCTTGTCCTTGATGGCCCGCGTCACTCCGTGCTCATCCGTGGTGATCATGGAGTTCCAGGCGCGGCTCTTGTGCCGGTACTGGAGCATCGACATGGCCGCCTCGTGGCGGACGAAGTCCGCGTCGCGGAACGGGCGCCCCCGCCAGGTGCCGCTGAGGGACCGGGCGAGCGAGATGACCGATCCCCAGCCGCTGTTGAGGCCGCGTCCCGGCCAGAAGTGGATGGCGTTGGCGGCGTCCCCGAGCAGGAACCCGTAGGTGCCGGGGCCGGTGGATGTCCTGGGATACAGCCGTGCGGTGAACCGGGGCCGCTGGACCATGTCGAGCCGGAACGCGGTGACGGCGGTCAGGTCCGACTCGGGGACGGCGAAGAGTGCCAAGCCCTCCTTGACCCTCTTCCACAGCGCCGAGCCTTTGACCAGGGCGGGCAGGAAGAGGGTGCTGTGGGTGTCGCAGCAGAAGTCGCCGTCCTCGCTCCGGTTCATCACGCACGGGCGTGAGGCGACGCACTCCTCGAACACCCGCCGGACGGGGTCGATCCCCACGACTTCCTTCGCCTCCTCGTCGGTCAGCCGCATGTTGAGAAAGCCCTCACCGCGCAGGGAGTTGAGGAGGAAGCGGTTCTGCGCCACGGTCAGCAGCACGGACATCGGATCCGGAAGCCGCGACTTCACCTTCAGGCCGAGCACGACGTCCTGGAGATGTGCGCCTTCCAGGGAGTAGATGGACTTGTCGGCCTGCCCGAACTTCTCGGCGAAGTGCTCGCGTGTCCGGGAACGGCCGCCTTCGCAGATGGCGAGCACGTGATCTGCGGACGCGGTCTGCTCGTGCTGGAGCGCGTCGAACCGCTCCGGGACGAGGCGGATGCGGTCCGGCTTCTCGTTGGCCATTTCGAGGAGGGTGTCCTCGACGTAGGCGATACGGATGTTCCTCGGGTTGTGCCCATCGATCGAGTCCGGGCCCGCCGGCCACATCTCGCTGTACGCGCCGTCCCTGAACAGCCTCGTCCGGACCTCTTGGGGAAGGCCCAGATACTGGCGGCTCTGGACCGTGACGACCTGCTGCCGCCGGACGTTGCCCTGCTTCGCGTCCTTCCATACGACCCTGTCTCCGGCCCGGGTCCAGCGACCGTCGTAGACCGTGATGGCGACCCGGGGGCCCATAAGGGATTCGAGCAGCAGGGCGAAGGCCAGCCCGACGGGGCCGCCGCCCGACACCGTGACCTTGAGCACCGGCACCGGCTGCTCGGCAGGGGGAGGTGTGAGCGCCTGGAGCACGGAGAGGTCGATGATGGTTTCCATCGGATCCGCCGCCTCGAAGCGGAACGTTTCCTTGCCGATGGTGATCAGGTCGCCGGGCTGCAGCACGTGGGAGGTGGCGCGTTCTCCGTTGACGTACGTGCCGTTGCTGCTTCCCAGGTCGTACAGCATGAAGCCGTGCCCTTCACGGCGCACCTCGGCGTGGAACCGCGAGATGCTCACGTCGCGGATCACCACGTCGTTCGCCGGCTTGCGGCCGAACGTGAGGGGCTTCGTGCCGATCCGGAACCGCTCTCCGGCCAGGGCGCCTTGACGACTGACGATCTCAGGAGGCATGGGTCCTCGGATTCCCTTCACTCGACGAGCCGGAACGCGCAGCGAGGGCGGCCTGACCTAGGCCGCCGGGTGTCACTGAGTTCATACGGCGGGGTGCGGTAGTGCGTTCAACGGGGCATTTCGATTGCCCGGAAACCGACGCCACGCCGTTGTTAGGTTGGCCGGATGTGGTCGTGGCCTCGCCGGTAGGGGGAATGTGTCTGTGAACGTCGGGGCGGCACGTTTCGCCGCAGGTCAGTGGGTCGCCCGGTATGCCCGGACCGATGCCGGTTATCGGGGCGCGTACTTCAGCGGCTCGACCGTCGGGCTACCGGACGATGCCGAGTTGGCGCCCTCGTCCGACGTCGACATCTCGGTCGTCACCGCCGCCGACAGACCGCCGGTCAAGCCGGGGAAGCTGCGCCACCAGGGTGCCCTGCTGGAAGTCAGTTACCTGCCCTGGGCCGAGCTCGCCTCACCCGACGCGGTCCTCGCGTCCTACTATCTGGCCGGCAGCTTCCGCACCGACACGGTCATCGATGACCCCACAGGCCATTTGCAGAGGCTGCACGCACACATCTCGCCCCGGTTCGCCGCCCTGCCCTGGGTTCGCCGCCGGTGCCAGGGTGCCCGCCACCGGGTCGAATCCCGGCTCGCGGCGATCGACACCTCGGCACCGTTCCACGAGCAGGTGGCCGCCTGGTTGTTCCCCACGGGCGTGACCTGCCACGTGCTTCTCACCGCTGCCCTGCGGAACCCCACCGTCCGCCTGCGCTACCCGGCCGCGCGCGAGGTCCTCGCCGCGTACGGCCACCTCGACCTCTACCCGGCTCTCCTGGACCTCCTCGGCTGTTCACACCTGTCCCCCCATCGCGTCCAGCACCATCTGCACGAACTCGCCGCGACGTTCGACGCCACCGCCCGGGTGGCGAAGACGCCGTTCTTCTTCAGCAGCGACATCACCCCCGCCGCACGGCCGATCGCCATCGACGGAAGTCAGGCCCTCATCGATGCCGGTGACCACCGCGAGGCGGTCTTCTGGATCATCGCAACCTTCGCCCGCTGCCACACCGTCCTGGCCGCCGACGCTCCCCGACTCCACGCGTCCCTCGCGCCACCGTTCCAGGCAGCCGTCGCCGACCTCGGCATCAGCTCCACCCAGGACATCCTCCGCCGGGCCGAAGAAGTCAGCCGCTTTCTGCCCCGGCTCTGGCAGACCACCGAGGACATCCTGGCCAGAAACCCCGAGATCACCCCATAGGGCCACGTGAAGGAAGGACGAAGGACACACCTTCAAGGGGAGCCCGACAGCGGGTCAGCGCAGTCCGAATCGGTCGGCCCAGGCGGTCACATCGGCGGTCGTCGCATTGCCGCCGCAGACCACCAAGCCTAGCCCGGCACCCTCACCGACGCGCTCCAGGACCTGGCGTGCCGCGGGCAGCAGACATCCGGCGGCCGGCTCGGCCCAGACCTTCGCGTGGTCGGCCAGGTCGAGGGTGCCCTGCACTGCCTCGGCGTCGGTCACCGTGAGGACGTCGGTGACCAGCGCCGAGACGTGTTCGTAGGTGAGCTGTGAGGCGCTGGGGGCACTCAACGTCGAGACGATCGAGGACAGTTCGGCCCGCACCGGCCCGCCGAAGGCCAGGGCCTCCGACATGGCCCCCGCGCCTTCGGTCTCCACGCCCCAGATCCGTACACCGGGGCGGCGCGCGTGCAGCGCGGTGGCGACCCCGGAGATCAGTCCCCCGCCGCCGATGCTGACGAGTACGTCGGTGATCTCCCCGGCATCCTCCGCGAACTCCAGGCCGACCGTGCCCTGGGCAGCGATGACGACGGGGTCGTCGAAGGGATGGACCAGGGTGAGCCCCTTGGCCTGGAGCTCGTCCACGAGGGAGAACGCGCCGTCCATGGTGTCGGCGAGGATGACGCTCGCCCCGGCAGCCTCGGCGACGTCCACGGCGTGGCCGGGGGCGGACCGTGGCATGACGACGGTCGCCTTGATGTCCAACGCTCCGGCCATGACCGCGGTCGCGATGGCGTGGTTGCCCCCGCTCACGGCTACGACCCCGGCGGCGCGCTCAGCCTCGGTGAGGGTGAGGAGCTTTGCCGTCGCGCCGCGTGCCTTGAAGGAGCCGGTGCGCTGCAGGAGTTCCAGTTTCACGGTGACATGCGCGCCCAGGAGAGCGGAAAGGCCGGGGCTCGGCACCGTCGGGGTCCGTATGACGTGCCCGGTGATCTGCTCGGCTGCGGCTTCCACGTCCGCGACAGTGATCAGCACATTCGCCTCCGTCACATGCTCCGAGCCGCAGGGGTATCGGGGTCCGTACACCTTCCACGGCAGAGGGGCGGCGGCCGCGTGGACGCCGCGCACACGGTGATCAACCGCGCGGCAGTTCGATCATCCTACGCCGCCCATGCTCGGGCCGAAACGGGCTGCGAGGCCTCGCTGGGGCGCCCTGTCATGAAGGGCGGGGGCCTGCCTCAGTCGCTGTGGGTGACCGGCCCGGGATCGGTGTCGAGCGCGTCGAGCACCGCGTCGCCGTTCGCCCTCGCCCACTCGGTCAGCACGTGGATCGGTTCGATCAACGTCGCGCCAAGCGGGGTGAGTTCGTACTCGACGCGGGGCGGCGCCTCGGCGTAGGCCTGGCGGCGGACGAGTCCGTGCGCCTCGAGCCGTCGGAGCGTCTGGGTGAGCACCTTGCGGGAGATGCCGCCGATCAACTCGATCAACTCGCCATGGCGCACCGGCCCCCTGCTGAGGCCCGCGAGCACGACCACCGTCCACTTGTCGGCGATCAGCTCGACCGCCAGACGCGCCGGGCAGTCGGCGAGAAAGGGGTCACCGGGACGGAAACCGCTCATGGCGCCAAAGGTACCTGCTGGTTCCTTTCGGAAATCTAGCCTGAGTCTCTCCCCCCTTCCACAGCCAGCAGAGTCATGCGAGCCAGGAGAGTCATGCGAACCATGCGCGTCATCACCCAGCAGTCGCTCGGCGGTCCCGAGGTGCTCACCGTCGTGGACGCGCCCGAGCCCCGGCCCCTCCCGACCGAGGTTCTCGTCCGCGTCAAGGCGATCGGACTGAACCCGCTGGAGGCACGCCTGCGCGCCGGCGAGTTTCCGCTGATCGGCCGGCCGCCGTTCATCCTCGGCTGGGACATCAGCGGCGTGGTCGATCAGGCGCCGCAGACCTGGCGGTTCAAACCCGGCGACGAGGTGTTCGGGATGCCGTTGTTCCCGCGGGCGGCGAGCGGGTACGCCGAGGCCGTGTCGGCGCCGGCGCTGCACCTGGCACGCAAGCCGGCGTCGCTCTCGCACGTCGAGGCGGCGGCGCTGCCGATCGTCGGGCTGACGGCGTGGCAGGGTCTCGTCGACCTCGGCGGCGTGGGGGAGGGCGACCGCGTCCTGGTCCACGGCGGTGGCGGCGGGGTCGGCCACGTCGCGATCCAGATCGCGAAGGCGCTCGGCGCGCATGTGGTCACCACCGCCGGTCGGAGCAAGCGGAGGTTCGTCGAGGGGCTCGGCGCCGACGAGGTGATCGACTACACGGCGGTCGACTTCACCGAGGCGGTTCGCGACGTCGACCTCGTGCTCGACACGATCGGGGGCGACACCGTCGAGCGGTCACTCGCGGTGCTCCGCCCGGGCGGTCACCTGGTGACGGCGGTGGCCGAGGAGGACTCGGCGCTCATCGCCAGGTACGAGGCGGCCGGCATGCGCTTCAGCGGCATCGCGGTCGACCAGGATCCGGTCGCCCTGCGAGGTCTCGTGCGACTCGTCGAACAAGGCGGGCTCCGCGTCCACGTGCAGGAGACGTTCCCGTTCGAGCGCGTCGCCGACGCGCACCGGCTGCTCGACAGCGGTCACCTCCAGGGCAAGCTCGTCCTCACCGTCTGATCCCGTCGTGGGGCATGGCGTGGGCGAGGCCGAACTTGTGACACCCCTGTGACTGGAACTATGGCCTCCATCACATGCGTAGCATTCGCACCCTGATCAGATGACCGGATGCCCATACCCGCCCCCCTCCGCCCGGCTCGCACCCGCACCCCCGCCCTCCTGTCGGCTCTCGCCGCGACCGCTCTGCTGCTCACGGCCTGCGGAACGGAGCACGCGGACGGCGGCGCGGTCGAGGCCGAGCCTCCGTCCCGTACGCAGGTCGACGATCCGGGCAAGGACGGCGTACGTATCACCTCGCTGACCCTCCCGTCGGCTTCCCCCTCGCCCACCCGCAGCTACTCGGTCTCCGCCGACAGCCTCGCGACGGACTCGGGGGTCAGCGCCGGTTACGAGGTCACCAACAAGAGCGTCGAAACTCTGACCTACTCGGTCACCTTCACCTTCCTGAGCAGTGATGGCGGGGCCGTGACCAACCAGACCGTGACCGTGCGCGATGTCCGCCCCGGGAAGACCGTGCGGGGCACGGTCCAGGCCGGGGAACTGCCGCCCACCACGCCGCGAGTGGCGCAGGCCAAGGTGCTCGAAGTCGCCAAGATCCCCGCGAGCGAGGCGCCGCCCGAATCGGGCACGTGCCCCACCTCCGGGATCCGGGTCACCGCCGACAAGGGCGACGCGGCCATGGGACTGCGCGTCGTGGGCCTGCACCTCGACAACTGCGGCACGCGCGACTACACCGTCGAGGGCTACCCGCTGCTGGAGCTCCTGGACGACAGCCTCAAGCCCGTCGACGGCATCGAGATCCTCGACGGCAGCAGCGAGATCACCACCGGCGCGGGGCCCGACAAGGAGCCTCGCCCCGTCACGCTCAAGCCCGGCGAGTCGGCGACCGCGAGCCTGGTCTGGCGCAACACCACCGAGCTCGGCACACCGGTGAACGTGCCCCATGTCCGGGTTCGAGCCAAGACGGGTGCCGCCCCGGTGACGGTGACCCCGAACCTCGACCTCGGAACCACCGGAAAGCTCGGGGTCAAACCGTGGGAGAAGACGGAACGCTGAGCGAACCCTGCGAAGGCCACTACTGATCCCGTCCGTGCCGTTCCTGTCCGCCACGCAGAGCGTGAAGGCCGACAGTGACTGTCAGTGGTAGCGGTCATACTGCGCGCCATGGAACCCAGCGCAAGCGGATCGCTCTCCCGTGCCGCCCGGGCAGCTGCCCTTGAAGCCAACGCAGGAGGCTGCACCTACTGCTCCTGGGGGTTGGCCGAAGGTATAGACCACGTGATTCCCATGGACAGTGGCGGGCGGGACGACGTCAGCAACATCGTTCCGGCGTGCCGGAGTTGCAACAGCAGTAAAGGGAATCGGACTGTCCTGCAGTGGAAACGAGATATCCATGCCCGTCCGAGCGGCACCGGGACGGCGGGCTGGACGTTCGGCGGGCCCGACTATCACGACCCGGACAAGGTCATCGACCTGCCTGCGGACAGCATCACGAAGCATGTCGCGAAAGTGCAGAGTGAGGTGGCGGAGAACTTCGAGGCACACGAGGCGGTGGAGGCCTTGCGGCTCGTCGATGATCTCAACCGCTTCATCGCCCGCCTCGGCAACCTCTCGTCGGAACGGCGCTCCCTCCTCAGGAAAGAGGCAATGCTCCGCCTATGGGACCACGAGGAGATTCTTCTCGCTGTCCCGGCGCAGCGACGGCACGCTTTGTGGAAGGAAGACATAAGGCAGATCGACCTCAAACGGGCACTACGTGACGCCCCGTGACCCCGTCGTGTCGTTGGCCGGTTCTGGAGCGTGTGGCGGGGTTGGGCTTCCGTAGGCTCGGCAGGACAGGACTCGCCTGTCACACGAGGAGCCCTGGGGGTTGGCGTGCTGTACGCATTGGCCTTTGAGCGGGTCGGCGTCGTGGTGAGTGACCTCTACTTTCTGAACCCCAACCCGCTGCGCGGACAGGAGTCCCCCGAGCGCGGGGTGCGGCTGGAGTTGAGAGTCTTCGAGAGTGGTGAGTTGCCGGGTTCCATGTACTCGGCACGCCCCATCACGATCGGTCGCCCCCTGTGGCGGGTGGATCTCCTCCAAGACGCGAACGCCGCCCCGAACACATTCGACCGCACACACCACCACCCCGACATCGTCGGCTGGGAACCCGGCCCGCGGACCTTCGTCGAGGAGCTGTCCGACGAACCGCTGGCGTGGCTGACCGGGAAGCTCACCGACCTCTCCAGCCTGCTGGATGAGGCCGGCATCTCCCCGGACGAGATCTCGCCGGTCGATGCAGACGGCCTCCGCACCGCTGCCCCTGAGATCGTGGACACCGTCCGCCGGATGCTGGAGCGGGTATGGGCCGGTGACCTCGGCCTTCCGGGGGGCGGCATGGATTCGGGAGCGGTGACCAGCGTGCGGGCCGGCTGGCTCTAGTCCGCGGGGTGCGGCGGAGCCAGTCCGCGGGGTGTGGCGGAGCCGGACCTCAGTCAATCCTGCGGCGACTGAGCCGCCCACAGACGCAGCTTGTGCGGGTTGCGTATCGCCCAGATGTGCGTGATCCGGTCACCCGTGCCGTCGAACGCCACCACCGTCACGGTGACTCCGTCCCGCTGCGCCACCAGGCCGGGCCTGCCGTTGACCATGCGCTCCAGGATCGTCAGGCCGGACAGCCTGCGGGCGACGTCGATGAAGCCGAGCGCGATGTGCTCGGCGTCCTCGGCGGGGCCGGAGGTGCTGGCCAGGCCGCCGGTGTCGGCGATCGCCTTGACGTCGGGGTCGAGCAGGGCGACGAGCGCTTTGATGTCCTGCGCCTGCCATGCCTGCTTGAACGCCCGGACCAGGCCTGCCTGTTGGGTGACCGGGGCGGCGGGAGGCTGCGCGGCTCGGATCCGGCGGCGGGCCGAGGAGGCCAGGTGACGGCAGGCCACCGGCGTGCGGCCGAGGATCTCGGCTATGTCGGCGAAGGGGTAGCGGAAGACGTCGTGGAGGACGAACGCGACCCGTTCGGCCGGGGTCATCGAGTCCAGGACGACCAGGAAGGCCATGCTGACCGACTCGTCGAGCGTGACGCGATCGGCAGGGTCGACGGTCGCCCCCTCGGTCAGCCCCGTGCCCCTCTCGGTGAGGTCGGGCAGCGGCTCGGGTAGCCAGTCGCCCGTGTAGCGCTCACGCCGGACCCGGGCCGAGCGGAGGATGTCCAGGCAGATGCGGCTGGCGACCGTCGTCAGCCAGCCGCCGACCGACTCGACCTCGTCCCGCTGCTGCTGGGACATGGCGTACCAGCGTACGTAGGTCTCTTGCACGACGTCCTCGGCGTCGGTCAGGGAGCCCAGCAGCCGGTAGGCGAGGTTCGTCACCTGTCGCCGCTCGCTGATGAGCGCGTTCAGGCTCTCGTCGGCGTGCTCGTGCTCCGGCTCGGATGTGGTGGTCATGGTCCTGTCGACTCCCTCGATGACAGATGGCGGGCGCCAATTGCCAGATGGCGGATCGCTGATGGCGGCTCTCTTAGTCGTACGACGAGACCGCGCCCCGAACTGTGCCGTCGCCCGCCCCATCCCTCCTCCCGTCGCACATTCCGCGACCCCGCCTCGTCGGAAGGCCCGGACACCAACCAGCCCCACAGAAAGGGACGATCATGGCAACACAGAGCGCAGCTTCAGCGGCTAGGCCGCAGTCGGGAGGAGCCGGGCCGCACTCCGGAGCAGCCGCGGATCCGACACCGGCCGCGCACCCCAGACGCTGGCTCGTCCTCGCTGTCATCTGCTGCGCCTACCTCATGGTCGGCCTCGACCTGGCCGTGATGAACCTCGCGCTGCCGGACGCGCAGCAAGATCTCGGCTTCTCGGACGGCGACCGGCAGTGGGTCGTGACCGCGTACGCGCTGCCGTTGGGAAGCCTGCTCCTGTTCTGTGGGCGGCTGACCGACTTGATCGGCCGCAAGCAGGCCTTCCTCATCGGGCTTGCCGGTTTCGCGATCGCCTCCGCCGTCGGCGGTGCCGCGGACAGCTTCGGCGTGCTGGTGACGGCCCGGGCCTTCCAGGGAGCCTTCGCCGCACTGTTGTCGCCTGCCTGCCTGTCCGTGGTGGCCACCACCTTCACCGACCCGAAGGAGCGCGGCAAGGCCTTCGGTGCCGTCGGCGGTGTGATGGCTGCCGGTGGCGGCCTGGGGCTGATCATCGGCGGTGCGCTGACGGACAGTCTCGACTGGCGCTGGTGCATGTACATCAACCTGCTCTTCGCCGGTGTGGCGTTCATCGGCGGCGTGACTCTGCTGACCAAGCAGCCCAGGGCGGGCGCCCGCATGGACGTCCCGGGCGTGGTCACCGCGTCCGGCGGTATGTTCTGCCTGGTCTACGGCTTCGCCAACGCCGAGGACGGCTGGGGCCTGGCCTCGACGTGGGGCTTCCTCGTGGCCGGTGCCGCGCTGCTGTGCGTCTTCGGGGTGTGGCAGACACGCGCCGGGAATCCGCTGTTGCCGCCCCGGGTGGTCGTGGACCGCAATCGCGGCGGCGCCTACCTCACGATGCTGTTCGTCGGGGCCGGCTTCTTCAGCCTGCTGCTCTTCCTCGTCTACTACATGCAGACCGTCCTGGGTTACTCGGCCGTCGTCGCGGGCTGCGCCATGCTGCCGACGGTCGCGTGCACCATCCTGGTGACCGGCGTGGGAGGCTCGAAGCTGGTGCCCAAGTTCGGACCCAGGCCACTGATTCCCACCGGCCTGGTGGTCAGCGGGATCGGCATGGGCTGGCTCTGGTACATCGAGGTGGACTCCAGTTACGCCGGGGCTCTGCTCGGGCCGCTCGTCGTGATCGGCATCGGCACGGGGCTGATCTACTCCGCCGTGGCGAACACCGGCACCTCGGGGGTGGCGCCGAAGGACGCCGGGGTCGCCTCGGCGTGTGTCAACACCGGGCAGCAGATCGGCGGTGCCGTCGGTACCGCGCTGTTCAACACGATCGCCGCAGACAAGACCGCCAGTTGGCTGGCGGGCAACGTCCAGGGCCGGCCGTCCCCCGGCGAACTGCGCCAAGCGGCGCTCGAAGGCTACGCCGCGGTGTTCTGCTGGGCCGGTTACGCCCTGGTCTTCGGCGCCATCGTGGCCGCCGTACTGCTGCGCAGCGGTCCCCTGCCCACTCCGCCGGACAGCACCGAGGAGCCGGCCGAGCCGCTCGCGGCAGGCCGAGCCTGACCGTCGTCTCGTACGCGCCCGTACTCGCCGGGCTGCACCTGGGCATGGCCAGGCGCGGCCCGGCGGTTCACTCGGCGAGGGTGAACGCCCCGTCGACGAGGACAGGGACCGCGGTGCAGGCGTCCACTTCGGTGGCGACGGCGACGTCATCGGCGTAACCCCCGTTGATGAGTTGGCGCCCGGAGGCGCTTGCGGTCACAGCGGCGGCGACATCCGATGCCGTCTGGAAGGCGGCTGCTGCCAGCGTCGCTTCCGGCGAGAGCGCGTTTCCGAGTTGTTCGTGTTCACGAGGCAGCGGTGACGGCAGGGAGAGGTGGGACAGCAGTCCGGAGATGATCGCTCCTGCGCCCAAGAGGTCCTCCATGGCGGGCCTGAGGCTTCCGTCCGGCCAGCGTTCGCCGGAGGCGATCACCGCGACCGGGCGTTCGGCCGTCCCGTAGCCGTGGCGGACGAGCCAGCGGCTCACGGCTGTCGCGTTCCTGAGGGCGCCGGCTATCACGGGTGATTCACCGGCCGAGGCCGCGATGGCGGAGCCGTTGGGTGAGGGAAGTACCAGGCGGGGCGTGAAGGGGGCACGTCGCAGGGCGGCGGGAGAGAGGGTCCAGGGGGACGACTCGGTGGCCATGCTGCGTCCGACCGCCAGGTCCGCCCCCACCCGCCCGGCGAACGCGGTCGCGGTCGCGTCGCGCCACCGGTAGGGGAAGACCCGTGTCCCCGCCTCGACGGCGACCGTCACCGAGGTGGTGAACGAGAGCACGTCCACGACCACCATGCAGGCGACATCCGCTGCCAGCCGTTCCGCGCCGGTGGGTCCCCACTCGAACCGGACACCGTGGCCCTTCTGCAGATACCAGTCGTCATCATCCATGGCCGACGATGATTCCAGCAGGCGATGGTTCCAGCGTGGGTGGCCTGCCGGACTGGGCGCAGGCTGGAATCGGCCCACCCCTCCACCGGGTACAGATGAAAACGGCTGGAGGATCCGAGTTCGCTGAGGCAAGCTCGCCCAATGATCTCAGAGGTGCAGAACGTAGCGATCGACTGTGCGGATGCCTACCAACTGGCCTGGTTCTGGAGCGAGGTGACCGGGCATCCGCTGCACCCGGAGGACAAGCCGGGCGACAAGGAGACCCAGGTGATGCTGCCGACGGGGCCGCTGCTGTTCTTCAATCAGGTGCCCGAGCCCAAGACGACGAAGAACCGGCTCCACCTGTGCCTGCGCCCGGACACCACCCGCGAGGCCGAGGTGGAACGGCTGCTGGGTCTCGGCGCCACCCTGGTCAGCGACCGTCGGGAACCGGTCGGCTCCGGATGGGTCGTCCTCGCCGACCCCGAAGGCAACGAGTTCTGCGTCCTGCGCAGCGCGTCCGAACGTGCCGCCGCCTCCTCCTGACGCCGTCACGTCGCAGGCACATTGGGCTCACCCCGATTGCAGCGAAAGGTTCCAGAACTCGGCGTAACGGCGACCGCGGCGCAGCAATTCGTCATGGCTGCCCTCCTCCACGACTCGGCCGTCGTCGAGGAAGACGACGCGGTCGGCGCGTCGGACCGTCCGCATCCGGTGCGCGACCATCACGACCGTCCGGCCCGCCATCAGGCGTTCGATGCCTTCGTGGACGGCCGCCTCGTTCACCGGGTCCAGTGCGGAGGTGACCTCGTCCAGCAGCACGACGGGGGCGTCCTTCAGCAGCGCTCGCGCGATCGATACGCGCTGGCGTTCGCCGCCCGACAGCAGGGCGCCGCCCTCGCCGACGTTCGTCGCCCACCCGGCGGGCAGCCGTTCGATCACCTCGTCCAGCCGCGCCGCGGTGGCTGCCGCTCGTACGTCGGCCTCGTCGGCGTCGGGGCGGCCGAGGCGTACGTTCTCCTCGATCGTGCCGTCGAAGAGGTAGACGTCCTGGAAGACGAACGAGATCCGTGCCATCAGCACCTCCGTGTCGATCGCGCGTACGTCCACGCCTCCTACGCGTACCGCGCCCGCGTCCACGTCGTAGAAGCGCGCGAGGAGGTGCAGCAGCGTGCTCTTGCCCGCGCCCGACGGGCCGACGACGGCGAGGCGCTGCCCCTGGGCCACGGACAGCGACACGTCGTCGATCACCGTGCGGTCGCCGTGCCGGAAGGAGACGGACTCGAATTCCAGATCATGGCGTACCGGCGCGACCGGCGCGGCGGGTTCGGGCAGCGGCTCGGTGCGCAGCACCGTGTCGATCCGGGTCAACACGGCGCGTGCGGCGCGCAGTTGGCCGCCCAGGTCGGCCAGCGAGAGCAGTGGGTCCGCGCAGCGGGCGGCCAGGACCAGGAGCGTCAGGACCTCCGCCGTCCCGATGTCCCCGCCCAGCGAGAGATAGGTGCCCAGCACCAGCGAACCGGTGAACACCGCCTGCACCACGAGCGTCAGTCCGACGACTCCGGGCAGCGCGGTCAGGGTGGATCGGCGAGCGGCGCGCTCGACTGCGCGGAGCGAGTCGTCGAGCAGCCGGAAACGTTCTGCCGTACGCCCGCCGGCCCGCAGCACCGGCTGGGCCTGCAGGTATTCGATGACCCGCCCGGTGGCCTCGTCGTCGCGTGCGGACCGTTCCGCGTCGCCCGCGGCCATCGAGCGCGCCGTCCAGAGCTGGATCGCCGCCACGACCGGCACGGCGGCCAGCGCGGCCAGCCCCATCTGCCAGTTGAACGCGAGCATCACGGCGACGATGGTCAGAGGGGTGACACTGGCGGAGATCAGCGGCACCAGCAGGTGCGCGATCACGCCCATCGCCTCCAGGACCCCGCGACTGGCCAGGACGGAGACCTCTCCGAGGCGGCCCGCGCTGTACCAGCCGATGGGCAGTCGGGCCAGGTGGTCCCCGAGCCGGTGGTACATGCCGCGGAGCAGCGCGGTGCCGACGCGGAACCCGGACAGGTCACTCATGTAGCGCAGCCCGCCGTAGGCCGCCACCGCGACCCCGAAGGCCAGCAGCCACGGCCAGGCGTCTTCGGGCGTGCTCCCGAACAGTGACCGCAGTACCGGGACCAGCAAGGCGTAGGACAGGCCCTCGGCCACCGCTGTCGTCGTCATCAGGGCCACCGCGCGGCGCAGCGGCCGGCCGTACTCGCGTCCCAGAACGCGGAGCAGCAGCTGGATCATCGGGACTCGCCCTCCTCGTGTACGTTCCCTTGTGCTCCGGGCTCGACAGACGCCGCGACCGCCTGCGGGGCCGAAGGCGGATCAGGACACGCAGCAGAATGCTGCGCGTACCAGAATTCGGCGAATTTCCCGCCCCGTGCCCGTAGTTCGGTCGGGCTGCCGCGTTCGACGATCACTCCGCCGTCCAGCATCACGACGGTGTCGGCGTCCGCGATGGTCTCCAGGCGGTGGGCGATGATCACGGTCGTGCGCTCGCCCTTCAGCGTCGCCAGGGCCCGGCGTACCGCCTGTTCCGTCTTCGGGTCGGCGAAGGCGGTCGCCTCGTCGAGCACGAGTACGGGTGTGTCCGCGAGCAGTGCGCGGGCGAGGGCGATCCGCTGTGCCTCGCCGCCCGACAGTCCGGCGTCCTCACCGATCACGGAGTCGTAGCCGCGGGGCAGTTCGAGGATCCTGTCGTGGATGTTCGCCGACCGGGCGGCGCGCACCACGTCGTCATGGTTGGCATGCGGCACCGCCAGGGCGATGTTGTCGGCGACGGAGGCGCGCAGCAGCCGTACGTCCTGGAAGACGAAGGAGACCGTCCGGTAGAGCTCTCGGCTGTCGAGCTCACGCAGGTCGACGCCGCCGAGAAGGACCGAGCCATGTGTGGGGTCGAAGAACCGTGGCAACAGCTGGACCAGCGTCGACTTACCGCTGCCGGACGGGCCGACGATCGCGGTGACCGTGCCCGGTTCGAGTACCAGGTCGATCCCTCGCAGCACCTCGTGACCGATGTCGGCTTCAGTTCCGGCCCCGGTTCCGGCTTCGGCTTCGTAGGCGAATCGGACGTCCCGCAGTTCCACTCGGTGCCCCTGGGGCGCGACGGGGTGTGCGGGTTCCGGCAGTGGCCGCACCGCCAGGACGTCGCGGATGCGGCCGACCGCGCGTCTCGCGGCCTGCATGTCGTCGAAGCCGTGGCCGAGTGCCTCCACCGGAGCGGTGAGGCCGAGGCCGAGCAGCAGGAAGGGCAGCAGGTCGGCCGGGGCCAGGTCGCCGCTCGTGATCAGGGTCGTGCCGCCGATGAGGACGACCAGGAGTACGAAGGGTGGGGAGAGTACGAGCTGCATGCCCGCGGCGACCCTGGAGAGGCCGTGCACCCACCGGTGGAAGGTGGTGACGAACGCGTCGGTGGCCGTCAGGAACCTGCGGTGGGCGCGGCCGGAGGCGCCGAAGGTCTTCACCACCGCTATGCCCTGCACGAACTCGACGACGGAGCTCGAGATCCGCCCCATGGCCGCGTCGAACTCCTCCTGCTCGCGCAGCCGGGTCGGCGTCATCATCAGGGGCACCAGCGCCACCGCGAGTACCACCGGTATCAGCGTGATCAGGGTGAGCAGCCAGTCGACCGTGAACAGGTAGATCAGCGACGCCAGCGGGACCACGAACGCGGAGACGAGTTCGCCGGGGGCGTGCGCGATGAACGGGTGCACGGCGCCGACGTCCTCCCCCACCACCTTGGCCAGCTCGCCCGTCCCGCGCCGGGAGAACCAGCCGATGGGTACGCGTCCGAGGCTCGCGGCCAGCCGACGGCGGAACGACAGCTGCACCTGGCCGTCGAGCAGATGCCCGATCCCGGACGCCGCGGCCGTGCACAGCAGGCGGACGAACAGGCCGACCGCTCCGGCGATCACCGCGAACCAGACGTGATCATGGTCGATCGGGTCGGGTGACAGCAGCGCCCGGCCCAGTTCGACGACTGCCAACAGCGGCGCGAGACCCGCGAGGGCGCCGATGACCTGCAGAGATACGACGGCGGCGAATTTCCAGGCGTACGGGCGGAGCAGCGCCGCGACGCTCGGCGGGCCCGTGTCCGGTGGTGGTGCGGTCTGTCTTGGATGCGGCACTTCGAGGTCGGGGGGCGGGGCGGCCGTGAGGTCGGGGTGCGTGGCAGCCGTGAGGTCGGGATGCATGGCCGCCATCCTCATCGGCGCCCGCCCAGAGATCACCCGCCAACCGTCGGGCATACCTCCCGGTTCACGCACCGATCGGCGCTGCCGCCCCGCGGGCCCCGAACTCGTACTCGTACTGGCACCGGAGAAGTCGAACGAGAACCCACAAACCGTGACACTGGCCTGCACCGACGTCTTCCATCGACAGCTCGACGGACCATACTGGTCGGGCCCCGATCGCCTACAGAACGAATCCATGGCCAAGAACAGCACCTCCTCGACCGCCGTCCCCGACACCGCGTGGCTCGGGCGCGGGCGCCACCTGGGGCCCGAACCCGAACAGGACGTCCGGCGCAACCTGATCGCCCTGAAGGCGGCCGGGGTGCTCGACGACTTCCTGGACCTCGACCCCGTAGAGGCGGCCGCCTCCACCGTCCTGCACCCGCGCGACGAGTCCGCCGACCCCGGCCCGTCGGCCCGCCGCCTCTTCGAGGCCCGCTGGCGCGTGGCCGACGACGTCACGGTGCGCGCACAGCTGACCACGTACGATCCCGAGGCCCGCCGCAAGGAGGACGAGGGTGTGACGTGGACCCTCGCCGCCGAGGCGGAGCAGGCGTGGGACGATCACTGGCCCTCTCCCGCCCTCATGTTCTGGCCGGACAGCGATCAGGTCGCCTGGGATCACGACACCGTGGCGGGCGTGCGCCTGCGGTCGACGAATCACCTGCCGAAGGACGACGACGAGCTCCGCCACCTGCTGCGGGACTGCACCCGGCAGAGCTGGTTCATCCACGTCGTGGTGCACGAGGCGATGACTCCGGACGCGAAGGGGCAGCAGCCGGTCTCGACATTCCTGCCGCCCGGCCTGCGGCACCAGGTGGTCGAGCACCGGGGCACGCCGGAGCAGGCGCAGATCGCCGACTTCGCGATGAAGCGCGAGCTGGGTGTGCGGATGCCGCGCGGCGGTGCCGTCATCCTGCCCTCGGCTCCGCAGGGCCCGGACTACGACGCGGAGCGTTTCACGGTACGGACGGTCTTCCTGGACGGGTCCGAGCCGACCGAACTCCTCGACAGGGTGAAGGAGTTCGCCGCGCTCCCCCGGCCCATGTCGCCCGAGGCCGAGAGTGTCCTGACGCGGCTGCGCCAGGGCTGGCACCTGCTCACCCCCGAGGAGGAGCTGGTCCACGCCCAGGACATGGTCACCAAGTACGCCGAGGCGCTCGACGCCATGACGACCTCCCGCGATCTGTACCGGGAGGCGGCCGAGGCGGCGCAGGCGGCGCTGGCCGAGGTGACCGGCGGAGACGGTGTGCCCCGGCCGCCCGCGGCAGGCCAGGCCAAACCCGAGGGCTCCCCGCTGAGCGCGCTCACGAAGGCTTTCGGCCGCTTCCGTGAGCCGAAGAAGTAGGACCCGTCGGCGGCAGGCGGCACGGGAAAACCCGGTGCGGGCGGGGCGGCTCTCCTTCGTATACTCGTGCGAGCTCAGAGGACAGGGGGACAACGGTGAAACTTGCCGAGGCGCTGGCGGAGCGCGCGGAGGCGACGCGCCGCGTGGAGCAGCTGCGGGCGCGCGTGGTCAGCAGTGCGCGGTACCAGGAGGGTGAGACGCCTCCTGAGGACGCGGCCCAGTTGCTGGCCGATGCCGGCGAGGTGCTGAACACCCTCGAGTCGTTGATCCGGCGCATCAACCGGACCAACGCGTCCGTGCAGCTGGGAGAGGACGGCACGCTCACCGACGCGCTCGCCCGCCGGGACGTGCTGCGGCTGCGCCACTCGGTGGTCACCGCGGCCGCGGACGCGGCAGCCGGCACGGGCGAACGGGGCTACGGGCGGCAGCTGCGGTCGGAGCTGATGATGCTCTCGGCCCTCCCGGTCGCGGAGCTGCGCGGCCAGGCGGACGCGCTCGCCCGGGAGATCCGTGAGGTCGACGTGCGCATCCAGCGCGCGAACTGGGAGGCCGACCTGCTGGACTGAGCGGACGGTCCGACCGCACTGAGCGGACGGTCCGGCCGTACGGACGATGGGGAGCAGGTAGCTGTTCCGGAGGCGTGCACACACCGAGGGCCGGCGGGTTTCCGGCCCACGCCTGGCGCGTGAAGAGCAACGCAGGGGTTCGATTCCCCGATGACAGTGCAGCTCAGCACCGCGTACAGGTGACAGTGCACCTTGCACAGCACATCACCACGTGCAGATCCGGGCAGTGAGGGCGGGTTCGGGGTCTCCCCCATCACACATTTCCGGTCGGCGCCGCGCAGGCATCAGACCTCTCCCACCTGCGTGATCCGTTCGTCCCCGAGGTTCCGCTGGACGTCTTCGAGGAGAAGGCCCAGCAGTTCGGTGAGCTGTGCCTGCTGGGCGGGCGTCAGGCCGCCGATCAAGTCGGCTTCTCTGCCCAGCACTTGGTCCACCGTGGCCTCCACGAGTGCGTGGCCGGCCTCGGTGAGGGTGACCTCGACCGTACGGGGCCGACCTTCCCCGGGGCGGCGGGTGACCAGGCCTTCGCGTTCGGCACGGGCCACCCGCTGGGAAACCGCGCCCGCCGTGACCATCGACAGGTGCCCCAGCTCGCGGGTGGTCAGGGTGTAGGGCGTGCCGCTGCGGCGCAACACGCTGAGCAGGTCGAGTGTCGCCGTGTCCACGCCGGCGCGGGCGAGAACGCGTCGCCGGTCGTCGCCGAAGAGCTTGGCCAGTTGCCAGATCGGCGTGACGATGCCGATCGACGTGGCGGGGGTGCCGGGGCGCTCGCGCTCCCAGGCGGCAGCGATGTCCCGTGCGGTGTACGCGGCGGTCCCGCCCGGCACGGAGTCACCCTCCCCCCGTCCGGCCGCTCCCGCCCCCTCCGGACCCGCGTCCTTTGCCTTTGCACCCCTCGCGCCTGCCGCCATCATATCTGGCCCCTCTTTCATGTGCCGCCTCCACGGTGTTACGTTTAGCTCTAAATTTAGACCTCAATGGATGTTCGGAGTTCAGCTTATGACACGCACCATCCTGATCACCGGCGGCGGCACCGGGATCGGCCGCGCGGCCGCCCGGCACTTCGCGGAGCGCGGCGAGACCGTGTTCGTCACCGGCCGCCGTCCCGAACCCCTCCACCTGCTGGCAGCCGAGACCGGTGTACGCGGCGTGGTGTGCGACCACACCCGGCCCGAGGCGCTCACGGCGCTCCTCTCCCAGCTGCCGGAGCGGATCGACGTCCTCGTCAACAACGCCGGCGGGAACACCGACTTCGACGCCGGTCCGCAGGAGGACCTCGAAGTCGGCGAAGAGGCCGATCTCGTCGCGTACGGGCAGGCCTTCCGCGACAACCTGGACGCGAACCTCGTCGGGGCCGCGCTGACCACCAGGGCACTGGACAGCAGGCTCGCGGCCGGTGGAGCCGTCGTGCACATCGGGTCGATCGCCGGCGCCCAGGGATCGGGGGCCGGGGCCTACGGCGCCGCCAAGGCCGGTCTCGCCGCCTGGAATCTGGATCTGGCCCGTACGCTCGGGCCGCGCGGCGTCACCGCCAACATCGTCGCGCCCGGCTACATCGCGGACACCGAGTTCTTCCGGGACCGGCTCGCGGACGAGCGGCGCGAGCAGCTCGTGGCCGCGACCTCGACGGGTCGCGCCGGTTCGCCGGAGGACATCGCGGAAACGGTCGCCTTCCTCGCCTCTCCCGGAGCCCGTCACATCACCGGTCAGGTGCTGCACGTCAACGGAGGCGCGTACATGACCCGTTGAGGTTCCCCGGGTGAACTGATGTGCGCAACACGGCTGTTGCGACGTAGGTTGTGCGTCGAACAGTCCACGCCACGGTTGAAGACGGACGGTACCCATGACCGACCACGCCACGACGCCCGGTCCTGCGGCGCACCAGAAGATCGACACATCGGTGCCGCACTCGGCCCGGATCTGGAACTACTGGCTGGGAGGCAAGGACAACTACCCCGTCGACGAGGCGGCGGGCGACGCGTACAGCGCCGTCTTCCCCGGCATCGTCACCGTCGCCCGCAGCAGCCGTGCCTTCCTGCGCCGCAACATCACGCACCTGGTCTCCGAGGCGGGCATCCGGCAGTTCCTGGACATCGGTACCGGTCTGCCGACGGTGGACAACACGCACGAGGTCGCCCAGCGCCTCGCCCCGGAGGCCAGGATCGTCTACGTGGACCACGACCCCATGGTCCTCACCCACGCCCGCGCGCTGCTCACGTCGACCCCGGAGGGGGCCACGGCCTACATCGACGCCGACCTGTCCGACCCCGACCGCATCCTGGCGGCCGCAGCCGACACACTGGACCTCAGCCGCCCCACCGCCCTGATCCTCAGCAACATCCTGGGGCACATCGCCGACTACGACGAGGCGCGCGCCATCGTCGCCCGGCTGATGGACGGCCTGCCGTCCGGCAGCTACCTCTCCGTCAACGACGGCTCACGGGGCGTCGACGCGGCGTACGAAGCGGCCCAGGACGCCTACAACGCGTCCGGTGCCGTCCCGTACTTCCTGCGCCCGGTCGACAAGATCGAGGCGTTCTTCGAAGGCCTGGAGCTCCTCGCGCCCGGGGTCGTGTCGGTCCCCTTCTGGCGCCCCGACCCCGGCTCTCCCGCCCAGGAACCCATCGGTGAGCACGGAGGCCTCGCCCGCAAGCCGTGACGCCCCGGTGAGCCGCACCGGGGGTCAGGCCGCACCAAGGGTCAGACAGAACCGAGGTCCGACGAATACCAGTGCTCGGGCCGCAGGTAGTAGACGGCCTGCTCGCCGTGCTCCTTCCAGGCGGTCTCGACGTACGACTCGACCTTGTCGGCCGGGAGGTAGCGCGCCGAGATCTCGCGCAGCCGCTCGACGGTCGCGTCCTCGGAGCGGACCACCGGGCCCTCCACGGAGACGTACCGGACGGTCGGCTCCAGGCGGTCGACCATCAGCGAGAAGCGTCCCGCGGCGGCGATCAGCCGGCCCTTCTTCGAGTGCCGGCCCGTCATCACCCACAGCTCGCCGCCCGGGGCGTACTGATACCAGATCGGCAGGGTGAGCGGCGCCCGCCCCTCCCCCGCCGTCACGGCCAGCGCTCCGATGTGCGGCTCGGCAAGGAACTGTTCACGCTCTTCGACACTGAGCGGCATGGGCATCTCCTTCGACGGCGTCTGCTGGTGGTGATCCCCAACTCCCCTGTTGCCGCCGGTATTCCGCGAGCCCTCCGCGCCTTCACTCGTTCGGGTGGTGTTGGGGGGCCGGTCGGTGTGACGTCGGGCGGGTCCGAGAGGCTGGGGAGGCGCCATTTGTGCGGGACAGCACGCTTCGCAGTACGGGACAGCACGCTCGAAGGTTTCCTGACTCGCTTGACGGGAGAGTCACATGGCCGCGTCCCCCTCGCCCGAGCCGTACCGGCTGCTGCGGGCGACCGACTTGCTCGATCTGCACTTCGCGTTCCTCGGACTGCGCCTGGAGCGCCCCCTCATCGGACCCCGGCGGCTGGTGCGTGCGGACCCGGGGCAACCGGCCTTTCTGGTGGTCACATTCGGCCCCCAGCATGTCGCCGAACAAGCCTTCTTCGAAGTCAGCCCGGGGCTGCCCGAGTCGGGGACGCCGGTGTCCGGCGCGGTACGGGCCGGCAGCGAACCCCCCAAGCCGCCACCGGTCGCCTCACGCATCGGCGGCCGCAGCCTCCTGGTGTTCACGGTCGCCGCCGACGACATCGTCGAGTACACCGAATCCGGCCTGCTCACCGCCATGCGGACGCTCCCGATGCGGGTGGTGGACGCCGCCGCCGAACCCGCCTCGGCAGACCGGTCGGCCCGTGCCGTGACCGGTCGGCCCCTCGATGTCTTCCAGGCGCTGCGGCTGGCCCGTACGACGGCGGAACTGACCGCGCGGTACGGGCCGGGCGGGCCCCTCGCCGCCGGACTCCTGGCCGTGCCCGCCGCCTCTGAGGCCACCCCGGACACCGCCACGAACGCACTCCCGGACACCGTCGCGGGCCCCGGTCCGGAAAACCCGCTGGCGGACGCCGCCAACCCGCGCACCGGCATCGAACTGCCCTACCGACTGCTCCTCTCCCCACCCGGGTCGGCTGCCTGGACGCACACCACCTCGCTGCCCGACCCGGACGGCCGGGTCGAGCTGTGGCACACCCGGATGCCGGCCGGGCACGCCCGTGCCGTGTGGACCCGTGACCCTGAATTCGATCCGGCCGACGCGCGCGCCCTGCCCGCCGGAGGCAGCGAGTTCACGATGGCACTGGACCGCAAGGACCGGTCCTCGGTGGTGCATCTGAGCTCCAACCGGAACCTGCCGGGCAGCTTCTCCCCCGCCCCGCTGGACGTCGACCATCTCATCCTGTCCGCCATGGGCGGCTGGCTCGACTCCTTCGGCCAGTGGAACAGGCCCCCGACCGGCTTCGACGTCACCCAGTGGCGGCACCGCGCCGCGCTGGGCCGGGATCACTACGTACGCGTCATGTACCGCGGCCGCCTGTGGCCGTTCGGACACCTCGCGGATCTCGTCAAGGTCACCGAGCGCAAGTTCGACCACACCCGCCCCGACCACGCCGCCTATCTCAACCAGCGGTTCTTCATCATGGTGCGGGAACCGGTGCGCAGCTATGGACAGTCGGATGACAACGCCGACCAGAAGCGGCTGCGCCGGCTCTTCCCGTTCACCAGCGTGCGGCTGCTCACCCTGGTCACGCCGGATCTGCAGAAGCCGCAGACGATCCCCGGCCTGTCCCCGATCGGCGGCGACCCGAACGAAAAGCTCGCTTTCTTCCCCGCCTCCGCCACCGAGGACCCCTTCCAGTTCCAGGTGAGCATGACCGACCTGGAGGGGCGCCTCGTCGAGTTCCGTACGCCGATGGCCTTCGTCGGCAAGCTCGTCCACGAGAACGAGGCCGATGTCCAGGTCATCGTCGACTACTACCGGCGCCTGGTGTCGGAGCCTGCGCCGGAACCGCCGGACCTGAGCAGTCCGCTGGTCCGGCGCGCCGTCGCCGACGTGCGCGGCCAGTCCATCGCCTACGCACCCAGCCGCAAGCCCGGCGACACGACTCTGTCCACCGGGCAGCTGATCTGGGGCGCCGTGACCACCGAGGCCATCCTGTCCCTGGATCCCACGGACCATCCGCGGTTCCTGCCGACCGTGCGCTGGGCGCGGGCCGTGATCCCCGCGCTCGCCCGGTTCGGCGGCTTCGAAGGTGACGTGACGCAGTCGGTGTTCTACCCGGAGCCGTACGTGCGGAACGCCTTCGGCGAGGCGAACAAAGGGCAGGTCTTCGTCGAACTGGCCGCGCCCGTCGACCTGTCCTTCCGGCACTCCGGTCAGACCGCCGGCGCGCTCGCCCAGCCCAACTTCCCCGTCGCCGGTCTCTCCCGTCTCACCGGACCGGTCGCCGCCACTCCGGTCACGGCGGCGGGCGCCGCGCCCGTCGACAAGTGGGCCAAGCTCGCGCAGGGCAGGTTCAATCCCCTCGACTATTTCGGGAAGTTGGCCGGGGCGAAGCTCTTCGGGATGTTCCCGCTCACCGAGATCCTGAGCGAGATCGGTCTCGACAACCTGAAGGCGCCGAACTTCTTCACCGCGACCGTCGACGCGGTCACCGGCTTCCTCGGCGACCTCCGCGGTCTGCGCGACCTCCTGGCCTCCGTCGAGGAGCAGTTCCCGGAGACCGTGGACCTGGTGCTGCGCGCGACCGACGCCGCGGCGGCCTTCGCGCAGATCCTCGTGGACTACATCACCAGCCAGTTGGAGGGGGCACAGGACCCGACCACCATCGAGGAGGTCGAGAACGCCTTCACCGCGTTCTCCGACGCACTCGCCGCGCTGCGCCTCGGCCTGCCCGCCGGGGTGGACGCCGGGGTGCGGCAGTTGCTCGGCCGGATCGCCGACCAGGTCGCCACCTGGGACAGGGCGGTCGGCCAGGCCCTCGCGCTGAAGAAGGCGGTCGAGCTCGCCGCCCTCGGCGCCAAGTTGCCGGACGTCGTCAACTCCCGTCTTCAGTGGCAGCCCGACATCAAGGCGTGGACGCCGGGCAAGCCGACGCCGACCAAGGCGGAGGACGCCGTGTTCTGGCCGACGGGGAAGCTGACGCTCGTCACCGACCTGCGCGGCTCGCTGCGGCCGGACGTGCCGCAGGCCGCGGACGTGACGTGCACCCTGGGCAAGTTCGACCTGCGCATGGTGCCCGGCTTCGACGCCGTCGTGCTGCACTTCGACCAGATCCGCTTCAGCATGCGCGCCGGGCAGAAGCCCGACGTCGAGGTGAAGTTCGGCGGCGTCGACTTCGTGGGGAACCTGGCCTTCGTCCAGACCCTGCGCAACATCATCCCCCTCGACGGTTTCAGTGATCCACCGGCGATCACGGTCGACGGGTCCGGGATCCACGCGAACTACTCCATGCAGCTGCCGAGCGCCGCCATCGGCGTCTTCAGCCTGGAGAACCTCTCGCTCAACGCCGCGATCTCCGTCCCGTTCATCGGTGACACACCGCTCCAGGCCGGATTCGCCTTCTGCCGCCGGGAGGCGCCCTTCCGCCTCACGGTGTCGATGCTGGGCGGCGGCGGCTATTTCGGGATCGTACTGAATCCCAAAGAGATCGCCGTGCTGGACGCCGCCCTCGAGTTCGGGGCCGCCGTGTCGATGAACTTCGGCGTGGCCAGCGGCAGCCTGTCGGTGATGGCCGGAATTTACTTCCGGCTCGACCTGGCCAAGGACACCGTGACGCTCGTCGGCTACCTGCGGGCCCGCGGCGAGGTCGACGTGCTCGGCATCGTCTCCGCCTCCATCGAGCTCTACATGGAGCTGGGCTACAAGGACGGTTACGCGATCGGCCGGGCCAGCCTGACGATCAGCATCGAGATCGGCTTCTTCGAGACGTCGGTGACGATCCGCTGCGAGAAGAAGTTCGCGGGCAGCGGCGCCGGGACCGCCGCCTTCGCGTCGGGCACGCCCTGCCCCGCCATCAGCCCGCCCTCGTTCGTCGATCTCATGTCCCCGTACGACGACCCGGTGACCGGCGCCCGGGTCGATCCGGTCCTCGACTACTGCACCGCGTTCGCGGAGGTGGACTGACCATGGACAGCATCCGATGGACCGTACTGCCGGACGGCGTGGCCGACGCCGACACCGTTTGTGTGTCCGTGCTTGTCAGCCCCAGCCTGACCGGGATCGGCGCGCTCGGTCAGTCCGCCTACTTCGCGCGGTGGCCGGAGCGGCTCGCCGCTCTGCTGCCGGCGCTGTGGCTGCAATTCGACAGCCCGGCGGGCACGACCGTCACGACGTTCCGGCCGACCGGCCGCTACCCGGCCGCCGATCCCACCCTGTGGCGAGCCCTGTTCCGCGACGACACCTTCGTCCGCCCTCCGCCGCGACCGCCCACCACCCTCGCCGCCGACGAGCGGCGCACGCTGCGCTCATATCCGGGCAAGCTGGTGCACGACGAGGTCACCGGCCTGTACGAGGCGGTCGCGGTGGACACCACGCGGAGCAGGCTGCGGACCGAATGGGCCCGTGACGAGCGCTCACTGTGCGAGGAGCCGCCGACGGACCACCGCGGCTGGGAGCTCCCGGCGCTGTACCGGGTCATCGACATCATCCCGGACACGGTGCTCGAACTGGGACGCGACCTGAAGGGCGGGTACGAGATCCTGGAGAGCGCCCTGCGCCCGCGCGGTGTGCACGCGGTGGGCGACGACGGTCACCGGCCGCGGTACATGGACCGCACGAGCGAGGCGTACACCGGTGACAACAGGAGGATGCTGCCGCTGGCCGAAGCCGCCCGCTTCTACGACCGGGGGAAGGAGCCGGACGCCCCGGACCTCGCCGAGGAGCCGGCGCACCGGATCGACTTCCACGAAGCATGTGGGCTGCTGGGCGACTATCCGGAGCTGCAGCGGCGGTTCGGCCTAGTGCTCGACCTGAGCTTCGCGATGCCGGCCGGCGTGGCGGACGGCGCGAAGGTCCGTGTGCACTTCGACGACGGCCTCGCCGACGCGGCCACGCTGAACGCTCCGGGCAAGTGCCCGTGGACACAGATCCGGTTCACCCGGGGCAGTGTGTTCCAGGCGGCCGCCACGGACGGCGCGCCGCTCAGCGACCGCATGCTGAACCTCGGCGACCGCGAGGCCTGGCACCTCACGGAGCTCGACGTGGACGGCGCCGCGCTCAAGCACGTCGACTACGCCCGTTCGATCGACAGCCTGTGGAACAGCGACCTGCCGACGGACCCGGAATCGGTCGCCCACCTGGTGTCGGGCACCGGCACACCGGCGGCCCGCGGCGCCGGGATCACCCTGCTGCACACGGACCGCGACCGGCATCTCGCCGGACTCATCGGCGCCGACGTGAGCCGCCAGGCAGCCACCGGTGACGCGGTCCTGACCGCCATGGACCTGCTGCGCGGCTACCGCGTGGACATCGGCGTCGTGGATCCCGCCACCGGGCGGGTGGCACAGTGGCGTTCGCTGCTGCGGCGCAGGGGCCGCTACACCGTCCGCCGGCCGGGACAGCAGCCCGTCGAGATCCAGGTCCGCCCCGACGAGGGTTTGGTGCGTGCCAGCGCGGTCACCGTCGACGCGGCCGACGAACGCCAACTGTACGGACACCAGGCCGTGTTCGGCTGGGACGGCTGGAGTCTGGCGGCTCCGCGCCCCGGCCGCACCATCGGCCTGGACGACCAGCCGGAAGCGCCCGCCCCGCCGGTGTCGCCGGACGTGCCGCTGGACACCAAGTTCACCCCGGAGCCCGGCTCGCTGCCCGCGCTGCGCTTCGGCCGCACCTACCGCATGCGCGCCAGGGCCGTCGACCTGGCGGGCAACGGCTTGGACCACACGGCGAGCACTCCGGACGCCGTGCACTCGGACGCGATCACGTACGGCCGCTGGGAGCCGGTGCCCCAGCCCGTGGTGATGCCGCTCCTGCCGTTCAACGAAGGCGAGTCCACCGAGCGCCTGGTCATCCGCAGCACCGTCACCGACGACGGCCGGGCGATCTCCACCGACGAGTACGCCCTGCGGCGCTCGGACGTCCCCGACCACGACGCGCGCTCGGAGGTCGACGGTCTGGACCGGCGGTACAAGCCGGTCTCGGAGCGGCACGTGGCGCCCCCGAAGACCGCTCTGCAGATGGCCGAGGAACACGGCGTGTTCGACGCCGTCTTCGGCCCGGGCAAGCCCGCTCAGGTGCGTGAGGAGTACGTCGCCGTCGCGTCGCGCGAGTCCGGGTCCTTCCTGGACACCAAGGTGCGGGACCCCGAGTGGCCGTACCTGGAGCACGATCTGCTGCGTGCGGGCGAGATCCACATCGCCAAGCACGACGTGCACGACCCGTTGCCACTCACCCGGCTGCCCCTCCCCCGCCGCGGCGCCTGCCTGGAGCAGGGCGAGTTCGTGGTGCACAGCGCAGACCAGCTGATCCTGCCGTACCTGCCGGACGTGCTGGCCGAGGGCGTCATGCTGCGCGGTCTGCCCGGCGACACGGAGAACCGCAAGGTCCCGTTCCCCGGCCCGTGGCCGCAGGCCAAACCCTTCAGGATCCGTATCAACGAGGGTGACGGAGAACCCCGTTGGCGCGACGGTCTGGTCGAGCGCGTGCTCGACGTGTTCCTCACGAAGGGCGAGATCGCCACGGTCAGGCTGAGTTGCTACCTCGACGCGGACAAGCTGCCGCTGCTGCGGCAGTGGAACCTGCTGACCGCTTCGCCGTTCTGGGCGGACCTGTCCGACGCGGACAAGACCTTCGTCACGCGGGCGAGCGCCGACGGGGAGAACTGGATGCTGACGCCGTGGGTCGAACTGACCCTGGTGCACGCGGTGGAGAAGCCGGTGCGCCCGCCCAGGCTCGACGGACTGGCCTGCCACCGCACGGCCGAGCAGACCGCGGCGCAGCTGACGGGAACACTGACCGGCCATGCCGAGAGCAGCGGGCACGTCGAGCTGGACGCGCACTGGAGCGAGTGGCTGGACGACGTCACCCAGCCCGCGCCCACCCGGATCGCCGGGCACACCCACCTGGAGGACATCAAGCTGGCCTACGTGGCGGACGAGGAACACGTCGACCGCACCCACGAGTTCGGCGACACCAGGCACCGCGACGTCCGCTACACCCCGACGGCCGTCACCCGGTTCCGCGAGTACTTCCACCCCAGCATCACCGAGGACCGGGCCAACGTCACCCGCGTCGGGCCGACCGCCGCGCCCCTGGCCGTGCCCAGTTCGCGTCGCCCCGAGCCACCGGCGGTGGCCTATGTCGTGCCGACCTTCCGCTGGCAGCGGACCGTCGACGAGGCCCGTGACTCCGTCACCCGGCACCGCAGGACCGCGGGCCTCCGCGTCTATCTGAACCGGCCGTGGTTCTCCTCCGGGGACGACGAGATGCTGGCCGTGCTCCTCGACCCGGTCGGCACGGCCCTGCCGGACACCTTCGCCACCCGCTGGGGCGTGGACCCCGTCTGGGCCGACACGACGGTCCTGCCGAGCCCCGCGGCCGCCCACTTCCCGAACGCGGCGCAGCGCCTCACCGGCCTGCGCCTCGCGGAGTCGACCGACGCGGCGCCGGTCGCGGTCGACGCGGTGGCGTTCTCGCCGGCGTACCACTCGGAGCGGCGGCTCTGGTACGTCGACATCGACGTGGACTTCGCCGACGCGGCCGTCGCCGGGACGACGTACTTCCCGTACGTGCGGCTCGCGCTGGCCCGCTACCAGCCGTACTCGGTGGACCCGTTGCACCTCTCGAAGGTGGAGCGCGCCGAGTTCGCGCAGCTGGTCCCGCCACGGTCGGTCACCGGGCGCCGGGAGGGTGACCTGCTCGCCGTCCGGCTGAGCGGCCCCGTGACGTACAACGAACTCGGTGAGCTGAGCGGCACCGGGGCGGTGGCCGCGGGCGCGAGCCGCCGGGTCGTCGTGAGCGTGCAGAGCCGGGCGAGTCTGCAGTCGGACGAGATGGACTGGCGGCAGGTGGGCGCGCCGGTGGAGCTGACATGTCGTCCCGACGGCGGCGCGTTCGTCTGGAGCGGCGGAATCCCCGCGCCGACCGGTCAACCGCTGACCTCGTACCGGCTTCTCGTGCAGGAGTACGAGCTCTACCGCACCGACCAGGACACGGCCACGGACACCGTGCCGGTGAACGGCTCCGCGCTGCCCGCGGCCCGGCGACTGGTCCACGCCGACTACTTCGGCCTGACCGTCGGCCTGCTCGGGCGCGTCGACTTCGAGCTCTGATCAACTTCGCGCTCCTCGGGAGGAAGCCGATGACACGACGCTCCTTCGTCAGCTGCCTGATGGCACTGGTCCTGGCCCTGATGTGGTCCTCGCCGGCGTCCGGTGCCCCGGTGAGCAGGTTCAACGACCAGCAGCCGCATCGTGGCGGCGCGGAGATCCGCATGACCTACGGCGGCCGGACGGCCGCCTGTTCGTCGGGGTTCGCCGTGCGCAGGGTCGAGGACGGCAAGCGCGCCATGACCACGGCAGGACACTGCGCGCCGACCGGGACGGAGGCGACCTCGGGAGAGTTCCGGTTCGGCACGTTCGTCAGGTCGTTCTACGACGACGCGGTGGACGCCGCGCTGTTGAGCGGCACCCGGATCAAGCCGCAGGTGTACGCGCCGACCCTCTGGACGGACGGCGGTACGCCGGGCACACCCGTCGCCCGCCGCGTCCTCGGCAAGGTGGACGGGCCGGTGGTCGGCCAGAAGGTGTGCGTCAGCGGCAAGGTGACCAAGCTGGTCTGCGACATCGAGGTGTACCAGCTCACCGGCGGCGAGTCCTGCGGCGACGAGGCGCCCCGACGCGTGTGCACGCGAGGTCTGGTCCTCGCGGGGAAGGAAGGCGTGAACATCGTGCACGGGGGCGACTCCGGCGCGCCCGTCTTCGTGCCGATCGACACGGAGATCGACGGGCACAAGGTGTACGGCGCCATGCTCGTCGGCATGCTGGTCGGCGGCGGTCCGCGGCGCCAGGGAGGACCCGAGGACCTGGTGACGTTCCACACGGTGAAGCAGGTCGAGTGCGCCCTGAACGCGAGGGTGCTGACCACAGCAGAGGCAGAATCGGGCGACACGACGCCGCCACCTCCGCGGGGGGATTGCGCTGCCCCACTGCCACCGGAAACCCGGTAGCAGATGCCAGGTGCCGACGACTAACGTGAGCCGCCCGCAGTCTAGGCCGTGAGGTGCACATGGTCGCTCACACACCGGCCGAGCGCGTCCTGGCAAGCTCATTCACCTCCGACGACGGCGCGACCAGGTTCGACGTCACCGACCTGACGGTGGATCACCACCAGAACCGCAGCGTCACGTTGACCTACCGGCTCAGCGTCGAGCGCAAGGGTCACGCCGACGAGTGCTGGGTGTTCACACTGCCGTGGAGCGACAAATCCTTCGCGGACGTGTTCACCTCGGCCAACCCCGACCCTGAGCGCCTTCGCCAACTGGTCCAGCTGGTGCGCAGCCTCATGGCCGACTGGTGGGACCTCAAGAGGTCCAACCGCCACTTCGCGAAGATGGGACGCCGGTGCTGCTGATTCGTGCGTACGCACGGTAGGCGAGACTTCCTGGGTAGCCGAGCGTCCGCTGCGGCTCGCGGCACTGTGCGCGCGGAAAGGACGTGGGAGCCCCGCTCGTTTCGTCGCTTTCTCCACTGCCGGGCGGCGACATGATCGTTGAAGACTGCCGGTCATGACTTCGTCTCCGGCATCCGACCCGACCCGCCCCGCGAGCAAGACTCGCTCCATGCCCTTGGTGTTCGGCGCGGGCGCGGTCATCGGCGTGCTCGGCGGAATGATCGGCCTGGGCGGCGCGGAGTTCCGCCTGCCGCTGCTGATCGGCCTGTTCGGGTTCGCGGCACTCTCCGCGGCGATCCTGAACAAGGCGATGAGCCTGGTCGTCGTCCTGGTCGCGCTGCCCGCCCGCCTGGGGGCGGTGTCCGCTGCCGAGGTGGCAGGGCACTGGCCGGTGGCGGTCAACCTGCTGGCCGGGAGCCTGCTGGGCGCGTGGGCCGGGGCGGCCTGGGCCGTACGGATGCGCGGCTCCACCCTGTACAAGGTGCTGGCGGCGCTGATGGTGCTCATGGCGGCGGCGCTGCTGGTCACGCACATCGCCACGGTACAGACGCTCGCACTGCCGCTGTGGGCTCAGGTGTCGTGCGGTGTCGTGGCAGGTTTCGGCATCGGGGTGGTCGCCGCCATCATGGGCGTGGCCGGCGGTGAGCTGCTGATTCCGACGATCGTGCTGCTCTTCGCGGTGGACATCAAGACGGCGGGAAGCCTGTCGCTGCTGGTGTCGCTGCCGACCATGCTGGTCGCCTTCGCGCGCTACAGCCGCGACGGCAGCTTCGCGGTGCTGGGTGCCAATCTTCGCTTCGCCCTGGTCATGGCCGCGGGGTCGATCACCGGTGCGCTGCTGGGCGGGCTGCTGCTCGGCGTGTTCTCCGACCTCGTGCTCATCCCCGCACTAGCCCTGATCCTGCTCGTGTCCGCGGTGAAACTCGCCCGCCGCGCCTGAGCCACAGCTCCCCTAATTCGATACACGTCTATGTTGACGCCCGTCAAAGCAGGTGGCATCCTGGCGGCCCAGGTCATCGACAGATGTCGAAACAGAGGAGTCGCCGTGACTGCGCCGATCAACCACGTCACCACCACCGAGCTGCCCGTCGTGGTCGTCGGGGCCGGCCCGGTCGGCCTGGCCGCCGCCGCCCACCTCACCGAGCGCGGCCTCACGCCGCTGGTCCTCGAGGCCGGAGCGTCCGCGGGCGCCGCGGTGCGCGAGTGGGCGCATGTGCGGCTGTTCTCCACCTGGGGCGAGGTCACCGACCCGACCGCCGAGAAGCTGCTGGCCCCCACCGGCTGGACCAAGCCCGACGCGAACACCTACCCCTCCGGCGGTGACTGGGCCGAGCGGTACCTCAAGCCCCTCGCCGACGTCCTTGGAGAACGAGTCCGCTTCGGCGTCACCGTCACCGGCGTCTCCCGCACCGGCCGCGACCGCGTCGTCGACGCCGACCGCGAAACCCAGCCGTTCGTCGTGCACGTCACCACCGCCGAAGGCCGGGAGGAGCGCGTCTTCGCCCGCGCCGTCATCGACGCCTCCGGCACCTGGGCCACGCCGGGACCGGCCGGCGGCAGCGGCCTTCCCGCGCTCGGCGAGAAGGCGGCGAGCGACCGGATCACCTACCGCGTCCCCGACCTCAAGGACCCCGCCGTCCGCGCCCGGTACGCGGGCAAGCGCACCGCCGTCATCGGCTCCGGAGCCTCCGCCTTCACCGCCCTCGCCTCCCTCGCCGACCTCGCCACGTCCGACGACGGCGCGGGCACGAAGGGAGTGTGGATCCTGCGGCGGGGCATCTCGGGCGCCACCTTCGGCGGCGGCGAGGCCGACCAGCTCCCGGCACGCGGCGCCCTGGGCCTGGCGGCGAAGGCCGCCGTCGACGACGGTCACGCGGAGGCGGTCACCGGCTTCCGCACCGAGGAGATCGGGCGCGACGCCGACGGCCACCTGACCCTGGTCGGCGAGGACGGACGCCGCCTGACCGCGGTCGACGAGGTGATCGTGCTGACCGGCTTCCGCCCGGACCTGTCCTTCCTCGACGAGCTGCGCCTGGGCCTCGACGAGCGCCTCCAGGCACCGGTCGAGCTGGCGCCGCTGATCGACCCCAACCAGCACTCCTGCGGCACCGTCTACCCCCACGGCCACCGCGAGCTGTCCCACCCCGAAGCCGGCGTGTACCTGGTCGGGATGAAGTCCTACGGCCGCGCCCCCACGTTCCTCGCCATGACCGGTTACGAGCAGGTCCGCTCCGTCGCCGCCGCGATCGCCGGCGACCTCGACTCCGCCGACCGCGTCGAGCTCACCCTCCCCGAGACCGGAGTGTGCGGCGGCGCCGGCCTGTTCGACACCCCCGGCGCCCCCGACGCCCAGCAGGAAGACGCCGGCGGCTGCTGCGGCTCATGACGGGCGCGTGCGTGGTGTGCCGTCGAGACGTCGCAGGGCGGGGCAGACTGCGGGGATGAGCAGATACGCCGAGGTCATCGTCCTCGCTCGCGATGCCGAGGAGGTGATGGAGCCGCTGACCCGCCCGTCCGCCGACCGCGAGTGGTACCAGTGCTTCACCCGCGTCGACAATTCCGTCTTCGCGGGCGCCGACTCCAGCTCGCGAGAGTGTTACGCCTGGGTCGTCCAGTTCACCCGGCACAACTGGTACGGGCTGTTGCCTCACTTGGAGTCCCTGCCGTGGCCCGACCCGTACTCCGTCCAGGTTCTCGTCCGCGACGAAGAGGACGACTGCTTCGGGCTCTGGATGCTCCACGACGGCAAGCTCACCGAGGTCCCTCTCCCGCACACCTCCCGGCACTTCGCCCCCGGCATCAGCGTGACCGGGACGCTGAGCAGGACCGACCGGTACCGGGCCGACCCGGACTGAGCCGACCGGCGTCGACCGACCGGGGCCGAAGCGGGCCGCGCCCACCACCGACTCATCCTTCTGGTCCAACTGGCCCAACTTTGCCTGCCTGAAGCACGAAGCGCGGTGTATGGATCACCCCTGAGAAGAATGTCGCGTCAGTGCAACATGAGGGGGTGCGGTCGGTCATGTGTCGACGGAACGTGATCTGGCCCCGGGCAGGTTCACCGGAACGCCGGCGCTGGGCGGCCCTGTTGGTGGTGGTCGTCGCTGGTGTCGCGGCCCTGCTCGGCGCCGGATCGGGGATGGCGCCGGGGGCCGTCCGCGGCCCCTCGCCCACCCCGCCCGTCTACACCCAGTGGGGCCCTCCACTCACGAAGACGACCATTGACGGCGGCAAGTTCATCATCGACGCGAACGGCGTCCCGCACCGCATCGGTGACACGGGAGACAACACGTACACGATCGACGCCCTCGCCTTCATGAACGAGCAGTTGGAGAAGGCGGGGCTGGCCTACGACCGCAGGACCAGGACCGGTTTCGAGTACATCTACCAGGACGACAAGGAGGACGACGAGAAGAAGCTGCTGGTCCCCAAGGGGAGGATCGCCTCGGGCGCGCTCTCCGGAACGACCGCCGACATGCTGAAGCTCGCCTGGAGCAGCGGGCGGCTCGTCAGCGTGGACGTCGTCGACGCGACGGGCACTTCCCGCTCCTACATCGACCCCGTCAACATCGGGCACTACAGCAACACGGTCAACAAGAAGCTGCCCGGCAACGACAACCAGGCCGACAATGTGGTGTTCGTCGCGGAGAACAGAAGACAGGCCGAGATCCTCGCGAAGGCCTACCAGGGCAATCCCCATGTCCGGATCATCCACCCCGCCTCCCGGTACGACACCGGGGAATTCGAAGCCGGGACCGCCGCACTGAAGCAAGCGGCCGGCCACCTGTTCACCGCCCGGCCGTCGAACTGCCCCCCGACACCGGCGCACAGCGTGCCGCGCCCTGCCCCCGGCTCCGGCTCCGGCTCCGGCTCCGGCGTGCAGCGAGCCGCCTTCACAGCGGGCCGCACCGCAGACTGCGGCGAGCAGAGTTCGCCGAAGCCCGGCGGCCTCGCGCAGGGACTCGCGGCCGGCGCGCGGGACGCGGGCGGTATCGACTTCACCCGGCTCGAACTGCGCTACCTGGCCGACCCGGGCCCGGGCAACGGCCTGCGGTACGCCTTCCAGGCACCCGTCGAGGCATCCAGCAAGGGGAGTCCGCTCACGGGCCTCGCGAACGCGCGGAACGCTTCCGACTCCTTTTTCACTTGGCTGCAGCTGAACCCGTCGACGTTCTGGGTGAACCTCAGCCCCAACGAACCGGACCGGATCATCGACTCCCGGCTCGGCCGCACGGAGACGGGACGGGTGCTGCTGGAAGCAGACCTCATGCTCAAGAAGACGACCGGCAAGCTGATCCACCCGGACACGGAACGCGGCGCCGAGTACTGGCAGTCGCTGTCGGGCAAGTGCACGTCGTTCCGCACCTGGATCGTGCCTGCGCCCGCGACAGTGTACACCGAGGGCGACGAGCTGCACATCCTCAAGTCGCCGCTGGACGTCCAGATGGAGACGCAGTACCTCAAGCAGCACGACGGCTCGGGCAAGGCCACCTGTCCTCAGCAGTCCGCGCAGGTGCAGGAGCACAACGAGTCCCAGTTCCGGCGGATGATCCTGCCCCACGTGGTCAAGGCGGTGAACACCGCTCCGGAGTACGCCGAGCTGCGACGCGTGTACCTCAGCAGGATCGCCGCCGAGTGGTACCGGGAGCTGAGCCTGCGCAAGAGCACGACCTACGGGTCGATGATCGACGACGGTGATGTCGACGCGTACGTCACGCGAGAGAAGTGGAAGCCGAGGGACACCTTCGACGCGTACGTGCGCTCGTACACCAAAGGCGAGTTCAAGGTGACGCACCGCACCCGCAAGGACGATCGGGTGTACATGAAGACGTACATCTACGGCGGCGTCGACTTCACCGACGTACGACTCACCTCCCTGAGCGCCGACCGGGTGGAGTCTTCCTGGCCCGGGCTGACCCGAAGCGTCAGCCGGTCGCTCGACGAGCCCACGAGGGACAGGGGGAAGGGACAGGCCTGGCTCGGCGGAGGCGTCCCGGCGGAGGACAGCCACAGCGTCGAGGAAAAGAGCCGCGAAGGCAGGGGCGGTGGCACGTCAGAAGCCCTGGGGCTGTCTGTGCAGGAGGACGACGAGGGCTTCGTGGCCGTGGCGGGGCGGTGGCTCGGGGTGGCGGGCGTCTCGCTGTTCGGGGTGCTGGTGCTGAGGTTCCTGATCCGCCGGCGCCGCGCCAGGCGCATTTCCTCCTGATATTCCCCGGCGTCCGGCCCTTGCCGGGCTGGGGCTTCCGATGACTTCCAGCGATCTGCACGACGAACAGAAGGACGGCACATGTCAGTGGCTCAGGGCATCTTGGTGGCGATCGTGACGGCCCTGGTCGGAGTGCCCTTCATGGCAGTGCTCGCTGTGTGGGCGACAGGGGACACGGAAACCGGACCGGCTGGAGCCGATACCGAACGCGTCACGCTGGAGAAGGGCACGACGGACGAGAACAGCGGCTGGGACAGGGAGTCGACAGAGGGGTGCTGTGTGCTCCTCGTCGTCATCCTGGCCATCGTCCTGGTGGAAGTGGCAGTGGCCGACCCCGGCCCCAACAACGGCTACGTCTGGACGGTCACCGCCCTGTCCGTGGTGATGGTGGCGGCGGTACCGGTCGTGCGGTACTACAAGGGCGTACGCGGTCTGCCGCTGGCCCTCCACGTGTCGGGCGCGCTGACGCTGGCGGTGGGCTGCCTGACCCTCGGTGTGTTCATCACCGAGCCGCCGACCTACCGACTCGGGTTGGCCCTGCTCGCTGTCGTCGCAGCAGGTGTGGCGACCACTTCCGTCCTGGCGCTGGTCCTGGCCGAGGTGACGCTCACCGTGGTGCCGGTTGCTGTCGCCGTACTGGTGGCCGTATTCGGCGCCGTCGCACAGTCCGTCCACGACTCGGCCGAATACGCCATGCGCTACGGCCACCCGGTGCGCATGGCGTTGCCCACCAGGTGCGTGGGAAATGAGGGGATGACATGCGGGATCACGTGGAACAAGACGGAGCACGGACCCTCCCCCGCCTTTGAGTACGGCCAGGAAGTCACCGTCCACTTCAGCCCGGAGGGCCGGTCCCGCTACGGGCGCTACTACGCGCTCGGCGGCTTCTACAAGCCGGGCGACGCCAACGACCCGACCCTGGTCTCCCTTGACACCCGGGCCATCGACGACAACGCGTACGTGACCACCGGCTACGAAGCAGACTCCATGACGCCGTTGGGCCGGTTCCGGCTGCCATGGCCGGTGTGGGCGGCCCTGCCCCTCTTCCTGGTCCCGCTGGCGCTGCACCTGTTCCTCGTCAGGGACAGGGCGACGCATCCGCTGCGGCGGCGCCGGGCGCGCCGCGTCGATTAGCACCCGCAGAACTCAGGCCCGGGGCTCCACGAGAAGCCCCGCTACAAGGTCGCGGACGTACGCCTCGTCCGTATCGGGAATCGAGAAGACCACCCGGAAGTAGAGCGGCGCGACGATCCGGTCCAGGATCTGCTCCAGAGACGGGGGCGGAGGCGTGTCGCCGCGCTCCCGGGCCGCGTCGAGGACGGGACCGAAGCGCGCGCTGACCCTGCGCAGACACTCCCGCAGTCCCGCGTGCCGCTCGTCGATGTCGGGCGCGACCTCGGCACGGAAGAACGCGATGCCGCCGGGCCGGGAGAGCTCCGTCAAGGTCCAGGCCGCCTGATTCTCCAGGTCGGTGCGCAGATCGCCGACGAGCGGGGGCGCGCCGGCCTCACCGCGGTGCTCGGCGACGTCGGCCATCAGCGCGGCGAGCGTGCCCCAACGCCGGTAGAGCGTACTGGAGTTGACCCCCGCGCGCTTGGCCACAGCGGGGAGGGTCACCTGGTCGGCGCCGCGCTCGCCCACCAGCGCGACCACGGCGCTGTGCACGTCGGCGCGGACGCGGCTGCTGCGGCCGCCGGGCCGCTTCGTCGATGCGTCAGCGTTCACCCCTCCACTCTAAAGCAAAGACTTGTGCCTTAGCGGGCGGTGCGCCTACAGTCGCACTAAAGCAGAGATCACCGCTTTAGCGTTTTCGAAGGGAATGCCATGTCAACCAACGAAGCCGCCCTCGCCCTCGGGCGCACCTTCCACCGGGCCCTCGCCTCAGGCGACTGGGACGGCATCCGGGCCCTGCTGCACGACGACGCCACCTGGACCCTGCCCGGCGACAACACCATCTCCGGCACGGCGGAAGGCGCCGACGCCGTGGTGGAGCGCGCTCAGCGGATCGCCTCGTACGGTCTCAACTTCGAGCTGCTGCACGTCCTGGTCAGCAGGGAGAACATGGCGCTCTCGCTGCACAACACCGCGCAGCGGGAGGACGCCGTGCTGGACGAACACCTGACGACGGCCTGCCGGCTCCGCGATGGAAAGATCGCGAGCATCGAGACCTATCTCTCCGACGTGCCCGGGATGAACGCCTTCTTCGTCTGACGACCAGAGGGTGCGTGAGGTCAGGCGGAGGCGGCTTGGAGAAGGGATTCCGCTGCGGCGGTGCGGGCGTAGAGGACTGAGCGGCCGGCGCGGTGGGCGCTGACCAGGCCCGCGTTGCGGAGTGCGGTGAGGTATTGGGACACCCCTGCGGGGGAGAGTCCGGTGCGGTGGGCCAGCTGTGTGGTGGAGGCCGGGATCTCCAACTCGGACAGCAGCAGGGTCCGTGAGCGGCCGAGCACGGCGGAGAGCGTGTCGGTCCGGGCTACGGGGCGCTTCGCCCACAGTGAGCCGACACCGCGCGCCGGATAGGCGAGTTGGGGCGGGTCCGGCGGCGTCGTTCGGGTGCGCAACCCTGGTCCGGTGAAGACCGAGGGGATCAGCAGCAGTCCCGTGCCTGCCGTCGTGCGGGTCAGCGGCTGCTTTCGGTTGGACATCCGGAGCGCGTCGTCGTCCCAGCTCAACGACGTGTGCAGGTCGTTGAGGAGGTGACCGGTGCCGTGCTCGGCGGCCAGGCGGGCACGGTAAAGGATGTCTGCGTCCAGGACTGCCCGGATTCGTGCCCAGTAGGGGGCGAGTACCAGCTCCCAGTACTTTTCGAGCTCTTCTGCGAGTCTGGCCAGGAGGCCTTGAGGGTCGTTGCGCTGAGTTCACAGGGGCGGGGTTGAGGAAGTCGGGGACGTAGCCGCCGGTGGGCGGAACCAACTCGCGGAGCCAGCCCCGGTCCAGCCCCGCGGCCACCATGCGCGGGCGCACCTGGTCGACCCAGGGCCGGTGGATCGGATGTGCGGCTGCGGACGTCAGCAGTCGGAAGCTGGGTGCGACTTCCCACATCGGTGAGACGGCGAACCGTACCTGCGCCCGATCACTCGTAGAGAACGCCAGCTCCGCCACGATGAACGCTCCTCAGTGGATTCAGGCATGCGTGAATCAATGGCGGGCCAGCCTACCGTGCGTAGATCATCCCGCCATGACCTCACACACGGTCACCGCGGCGGCATCGGGCACCTGGAAGCTCGGCGACCTGACGGTCAACCGGATCGGTTTCGGCGCGATGCGCCTGACGCAGTACGGCGAGGCATTCGCGGCCGATGTCATCCCACGCGACCGCGACCAGGCGATCAGAGTGCTGCGCCGCGCGGTCGAACTCGGCGTGAACCACATCGACACCGCCGCGTTCTACTTCTCGTCGCTGCGCTGTGCCAACGAACTGATCAACCGGGCACTGGCCATCTACCCGGACGACCTCGTCATCGCCACGAAGGTCGGACCGGGCCGCGACCCTTCAGGCCAATGGCTGCCGCACGCCACGCCCGAGCAGCTGCGCGGCCAGGTCGAGGAGAACCTGCGCCGGCTCGGCCGCGACCACCTCGACGTGGTGAACCTGCATCGCGTTCGTGCCGTTCTACTCGATCGCCGGTACCGGACGCGATGGGGGCGCGACCACCGACCACAGCCCGGAGGTGCACGCCGTCGCCCGCGCCCACGGCGTGAGCGCAGCCCAGATCCGGCTGGCCTGGACACTCCACCAGGGCCCTCACGTCCTGGCCATCCCGGGCACCGGCGACCTCGACCACCTCGCCCAGAACGTCGCCGTCGGCTCCCTGCGCCTGTCGGCGGAAGAACTCACCGCCTTGGATCCCCGCCACCACGAGACGACATGAGCAGGACTCACGTGGCTTAGTGGCCCACGCGGGAGACTTTCACGACAGCGATGGCTGGGCCCGCCCCGCCCCGCCCGTCAGTCGATGCCGTCGACGATGCGGAAGTCGCGCTCGACGCCGGCGGGGAGCGCCACCAGCGCCTTCTGGTACGCCTCGCTCTCGTATGCCGCGACGGCCTGTTCAAAGCTGTCGAACTCGACCAGAACGACGCGTTGCGGGATTCCGGCCTCGTGGGCGACGACTCGACCGCCCCGGGACGGGATCCGGGAGATGGTACGCCCGCCCCCGGCCTGGACGGCCGGACCGGCCAGCTTGTCGTAGGCAGTCAGCGTCTCAGGGTCGGAAATGGCGGGGTAGACACTGACCCAGTAGCCCTTGGCCATGGAAACCTCCTGTGTTGGGCCGGACGCGTTATCCGCAGGCTAGGGCTTGATGTGGGGTCGGGGGAAAGATCAATCCGGGATGGACCCAGAACGCATCGTTATCAATTGACAGGGAGGGCTTGCGCCGCCTGGCGCTGACGACTTCGCACAGGGGCGCCCGGACAGGCCCTAGACCGCCGCGCGGAAGCGCAGGCTGGTGATGAGAGGCCGGTTGCTCCGAAGGACGGGCAGGGTCGCGGCCCGGGAGACCACGTGGCCCGTGAGGCCGCGGCCGACGGGGAGAGGGACGTCCCGGATCTCGGTGATGGCGGGGTGGACCGTTTGCAGGGTCCGGTGTCCGTCAGCGTCCATTCCCCAGGGCATCGGGGGGAGACGGTAGCCTCCCGGGCCCTTTCCGCCGGTCCGGCAGCGCGCGCTGAATCGGCGCGAGACGGTGTCGAAGACCATCGCGCCACCGGGGAAGGTTTCCGCGCAGGCGGCGATCAGTTGGTGTACCCGGGCAGCGTCCAGGTACATCAACAGCCCCTGGGCGGTCACCAGTACGCCTCGCGAGGGGTCCACGAGCTCCGTCCAGCAGCTGTCGGGGTCGCGGCTGATGTCGCAGGGGACGTGGCACTGGCGCCTGCCGTGCGGCAGTACGCGGGTGCGCAGCGCGAGCGGGTCGGCCAAGTCGACGGATAGCCACCGCACTTGACCGTTGTCGACCCGCCAGAACGTCGTCTCCAGGCCTTCGCCGAGTGCGATCACGGTGCCTTCGGGGTGGGTGGAGAGGAATGCGCGCACCACACCGTCGAACGCGAGGGCTCGCAGTGCGAGGGTCTGGGCCACCCAGGGCCGGGCGGGTCCGAGGCGTTGGCGGAAGGGGAAGTCCAACTCGCGTACCAGCCGGGCCGCTTGGGGGTCCGGCAGTACGGTGTCTTTCCGGACCGCCTCGGCCGCGCGGTGGTACAGGGTCCATAGCGCGGTTTCTGCGACTCCCGTGAAGTCTGTCGTGGCGGTGGACTGCATTGCGCACCTCTCCTCCTGGCCTGCTCGGCCCCCCACACAGGTGCCGACTTCGCCAGTTCAGTGCCCTGCTCAACGGTCCGTCCCCGATTCGGTCACCCCCTCACCGCGAGCACATGCCCGCCGGGTCAACGTGGGAGCCGCGCGTCCACCCGTACGCGTTCGTTCGTCCCGTCCGACAGGAACGCCGCCAACGCGCCGCCCTCCTCCTCGACTTCGGCGTGCTCCGCGCGGGAGAAGCGGCGCAGCGGAGTCACCAGCACGGTCTCCTTCTCCACGGTCCATGTCGCCGCGACCCGGGCGTCGACCAGGACGACGCGTTCCCCGGCGACCGACAGGCCGCGGTGGGCGTCGTCGATGATCCGGCTGCGGTCGTCGTAGCCGAGGATCGCGTTGTCGAACGCGGGCAGGAAGCGCACCGGCGCCGGGGTGTCGGGATCCGGGCGCGGGGCTTCGGGCAGGTCGAGGAGTTCACGCCCGCGCTCGTCGCGGAAGGAGACCAGTTCCGCGCGGGCCGCGGCGACCGCGGCCGGGAGTCCGGCGAGGCCGCTCCAGGCGCGCAGGTCGGCCGTGGCGGCGGGGCCGTAGGCGGCCAGGTAGCGACGCAGCAGACTCTGGCCGACGGGATCGGAGCCGTCCGGGGAGGGCGGGTCGATGTCTCGTCCCAGCCAAGTGGAGAGCGGGGCGTTGCGCACGCCGGCCTTCGTGCGCCACAGGCCGCGGGGCGGCACCTGGACCATGGGCACGAGACCCCCGATCAGCATCTCCCCCAGTGCGCGCGGCGGTGGCGCCGGCCAGCGGTCGGCGACGGCTCGCGTGAGCTCGGCCATGGTGCGCGGCTCCCCGTCGGCCAGCACCGCCCGGCCCGCGGCGGCGAGTTCGTCGAAATCCACGCCGTCGAGGTCCCGGCGGTAGACCCCGAGCACCCGCTGGCGCAGCATCGCGTCGTGCCGGGAGCGCCAGGCCAGGGCATCCTCGGCGGTGACGAGGTGGATCGTACGGCGCATGAGATGCGTACGGACCACACGGCGCTCGACGAGCAGGTCACAGAGGGCGCCAGGTGCGAAGGCGCGCAGCCTCGACCAGAGTCCGACGAACGGCTCCTGCGGTTCCTGTGCCTGCAGCCCGCAGAGGTGCGCGACCGCGTCCAGGGCCGGCATGTCGGCGCGGTCGAGGAGGAGTTGCCGGGCGAGCGTGGCGCGGCCGAGTGTTCGGGCGTCGAGCACGGTCGGGGCGTTGGTGGGCATGGGGCCGCTCCTCGGATCTCTCGGGTCGAGGACCACCGTCGCAGGAGACGCGGTCAGGTGCTGTCCTCTATTCCCCGCTTGCACCACCAGAGCGCCGCACGCCACCCGACGCGGCGTCCGTCCCCGGTGCTGAGCGGAAGCACGCGGGGGTCCATGTGCGGGCACCGCTCCCCCTTCGGCGGGAAGGCGACTCCCGTCTCGTCCTCCATGGCGGCGAAGAAGCGGCGCCCCTCGGACGACTGCCGCGACGTGGACCAGGAGTACTCCGGGCCTGCGGTGAGGGCCGTGTGGACGGCGTGCCGCCCGAGGCCCTGGCCCTGCCAGTGGGCGGCGACGGCGATGTTGCCGATGTGGCCGAGCCGGCACGGGTGACAGATCTGGTACTCCAGGCTGCCCACGTGGCGGTCGTCGGGGTCCAGCATGGTGACGGCCCGGCGGCCCGCCGGCAGCGTCTCGACGACGTGCTCGAAGTGGATGGCGGGCGGCCGGGCCGGACGACTCACTCGACTCTGCCCTCTCGCCCTGGCTTCTTTGTGCGGGTCCTCGCATGGGCCCTTCTGCCCGTCGCCCCGGCCCCCTTGGCGAGAGCGGTGGCGTCCTGCGTGAAGGCCCACGCCATCTTCGGCTCCATGGCGAAGCGGAACATCCGCTGTACGGGTGATGTACACAAAAGGGTGATCACGGCCCCGGCGACGAGAGTCACCGTGATCTCGCCGAGCGGCCGGTGGACCCAGGCGGCCTCGTACCAGCCCCAGAAGCGGGAGCCCTTGGCGAGGAAGCCGTGCAGGAGGTAGCCGTAGAGCGTGCCGGCGCCCAGGGCCGTGAACCACAGCTTGCGCCCCGGCACCCAGGCGAAGAAGCAGGCGACGAGGACCAGTGAGCAGCCGAAGAGCGCGAACGTCATGACGGCGCCGGACCAGCCGGGCGCTGCCAGTTCCTGGGCGCTGTCGCGGCGGTAGAACCACGCGGCGTTCATCCGCGGAGCGGCCCAGTAGGCGAAGGCCAGCGCCATGGCGAAGACCGGTACGGCCAGGATCCGGGTCTCGCGGCGGCGCACCAGCTGGAAGTGCTCCGGCTTGAGGACGAGGCCGAGGACGAAGAAGGGGAGGAACTGCAGGACCCGTTGCAGGTCGAGGTCGTCGCCGATGTCCGGGGAGACGGAGGCGAGCGCGGCGATGGCGAGCGCGAGCGGCAGGGGCCAGCGCACGATCTGCCACAGCGGGGTCGTGAGCCGCCAGATGAACAGCGCGGCCAGGAACCAGGTGAGGTACCAGGGGTCGAGCAGGCTGATGGGGTGGTCCGGGTCGTCGCCCGCCCGCCTCTTGAAGAAGGTGTACGCGACTTCGAAGATCACATACGGTACGGCGACTCCGGTGACCAGGCGTTTGATCCGGTTCGGGCTCGCGTCGAAACTGCGGGAGAAATAGCCGGAGATGACGATGAACGCCGGCATGTGGAAGGTGTAGACGGTGATGTACAGGGCGGCGGCGGCCCTGCTGTCACCGCGGAGTGGTTCCCACGCGTGTCCCATGGCGACGAGGACGATCGCCAGGTACTTGGCGTTGTCGAAGAACGCGTCACGTTGCTTGGCGGGCTTCGCCGCCCGCCTCGATGCGCTCGGGGCCGTGTACGCGGCTGGGACGCGAGCAGGTGGCGGGGGGAGCTCGATGGGCCGTAGAGGAGGCAGCGGCATCGCGTGACGACGGCGGCCCGTCGGCCGTGAGGTCTCACTCAAGGTGCCCCCCACGGTGACCCCGGGCCTGCGAGATCGCGTCTTGCGTCAGATGCGGGTGTTGCGCCGTCGCAGAACATCTCGGGCACCTTAGCGATACTTCTACAGTCGCGTAAAACCCTCTGGTCATAGCCCTCCCCACGCGGTCCAGGCGTCACGAGTACCCAGAAGAACGGGCAAGGGAACAGGGCCGGCCCGACACCCGAGGTGTCGAACCGGCCCTGCGCGTCCGCGATGAGCTCCCCGATGAGACGGGGATCGTCCGGTCAGTCCGTGCCGAACTCCATCGCGGCACGGTCCAGCAGCTCGTCGTCGGCGGAGACCCGGCCGCGCGAGGCGATGGCCTCGGCGCCGCCCTCCGGCATCTCCGGCATCGTGCCGATCAGGCCCGTCGCGGCCGCCTGCGCGGCGCCGATGGGCGTGCCCGCGGCGGTACCGATCAGGCCGAGGCCCGCGTACTGCTCCAGCTTGGCGCGCGAGTCGGCGATGTCGAGGTTGCGCATGGTGAGCTGGCCGATCCGGTCCACCGGGCCGAACGCCGAGTCCTCGGTGCGCTCCATGGAGAGCTTGTCCGGGTGGTAGCTGAACGCCGGTCCTGTGGTGTCGAGGATCGAGTAGTCCTCGCCGCGCCGCAGCCGCAGCGTCACCTCGCCGGTGACGGCCGCGCCCACCCAGCGCTGCAGCGACTCGCGCACCATCAGCGCCTGCGGGTCCAGCCAGCGGCCTTCGTACATCAGCCGGCCGAGTCGCCGTCCCTCGTTGTGGTACTGGGCGAGGGTGTCCTCGTTGTGGATCGCGTTGACGAGACGTTCGTACGCGGCGTGCAGCAGGGCCATGCCCGGCGCCTCGTAGATGCCCCGGCTCTTGGCCTCGATGATCCGGTTCTCGATCTGGTCCGACATGCCCATGCCGTGGCGGCCGCCGATGGCGTTGGCCTCCATCACCAGGTCGACGGCGGAGGAGAACTCCTTGCCGTTGATCGTCACCGGGCGGCCCTGGTCGAAGCCGATCGTCACGTCCTCGGCGGCGATCTCGACCTCGGGGTCCCAGAACCGCACGCCCATGATGGGCTCCACGGTCTCCACGCCGGTGTCCAGGTGCTCCAGCGTCTTGGCCTCGTGGGTGGCGCCCCAGATGTTGGCGTCCGTGGAGTACGCCTTCTCCGTGCTGTCGCGGTAGGGCAGCTCGTGGGCGAGCAGCCACTCCGACATCTCCTTGCGGCCGCCGAGCTCGGTCACGAAGTCGGCGTCCAGCCAGGGCTTGTAGATCCGCAGCTGCGGGTTGGCCAGCAGGCCGTAGCGGTAGAACCGCTCGATGTCGTTGCCCTTGAAGGTGGAGCCGTCGCCCCAGATCTGCACGTCGTCCTCGAGCATCGCCCGGACCAGGAGGGTGCCCGTGACGGCGCGGCCGAGCGGCGTGGTGTTGAAGTACGCGCGGCCGCCCGAGCGGATGTGGAACGCGCCGCAGGTGAGTGCGGCAAGGCCCTCTTCCACCAGCGCCGCACGGCAGTCGACCAGGCGTGCGATCTCCGCGCCGTAGGTCTTGGCGCGGCCGGGCACCGAGGCGATGTCGGGCTCGTCGTACTGCCCGATGTCGGCCGTGTAGGTGCACGGGACGGCGCCCTTGTCGCGCATCCACGCGACCGCGACCGAGGTGTCGAGACCGCCCGAGAAGGCGATGCCGACGCGCTCGCCGGCGGGGAGGGAGGTGAGGACCTTAGACATAGGAAGAGTATGCATCATCGCGCATGGTCATGCAAAGACGTGCATGGCCGGCCGCCGCCGGAGCAGGTGCACGGCTGCGGGACGGGGGTCAGGCGGCGCCGTCGAACGGCGTGATACGGCGGTACGCGGCCCGGGCGTACCACACCCGGGCCGTCGCCGTGCCGATGAGGGCGGCGGCCAGCAGGCACGCCACCCAGCCGGGATCCCGGTGCCCGGCCCAGGAGAGCTCCCCGGTGGGGTGGGTGGCGAAGACGTTCAGCAGGGCCCAGCACAGCAGGGCCGTGCCCGGCGCCGCGACGAACCGGCCGAGCATGCCGACCAGCGCCGCGAGCACGGACAGCGCCGCGAGGGCGAGGCCGGTGCGGTCGAGCGCGCCGAGCAGGTCGAACGTGATCACAAGGACCAGGGAGCCCGAGCAGGCCGTCGTCCAGACGAACGGCGTGCCCATGGGTTCAGGAACGGCTCTTGCGCCCTTGGCGATGTACCGCCACTCCACCACCGTCGATTCCTCCCCACACCGGGCACCGGGTGCGATACCGGCTCCCGGCCTCTCCCCGGCCGAATCCTCGTACGACACGACCGTCGCACCGCACCGGCAAGGAGCGGGGCGGAGTCACGGTCTGTCGGCCGATTCTCCCACCCCGTTCCGGAAATGCCGAGGTCGATCGCGGCGACCGATGTCACACGCGGGGCCCTGCCGGGGCCGAGGAGTGTCGAGGAGTCGATATGTCAGTACAGCTTGTTGACGGCCGTCGCGGTCGTGGTCTTGAAGTCGGCGACCTGGGCGTTCGCGAAGTTGCCCATCTGGCCCCACTGCACGAGCGTCACGGTGTTCCCGTCCCGGCCGACGGAGAACATGTTGATGTCGGAGGCTCCCCACGTGGCGGTGGTGTGGACGCCGTAGACGTGTGCGCCCTCCTCGGCGTTCACCTTGCCGTAGTACTTCTGCTTCGCGGTGATGTCGGGGTACTGCTGCATCACCTTCTTCGCGCAGCCGTCGAGGTTCTTGCGCAGGAGGGCGGCGAAGTCCTTGGCCCGCTGCTCGCTGCGCTCGACCACGGTCACCTGCAGCGCACCGGTGTCGAGGTCCGTGCGGTAGGCGCGGTGCACGGAGATCGACGGCAGCGCCTCGCCGACGCACATCGGCAGCGGGTCCGGCTGTCCCGCCGTCACCGGCCCCGCGGTCCACTCCGACGAGGAGTGCGGCGGCAGTTCGGACGGCGAGAGGAAGCGGGGTGTGTCGGCCGCGGCGGCCGGCACCGTCCCGGCCACGACACCCGCCGCCGCCAGCGCGGCCCCCATGACGAACATCCCCTTGGTCCCGCGCCTGTTCATCTTCTTCGTCTCCACGGTTTGCCCCATCTCACTTGGTCACAGTGCCTGTTCGGGCGTTCGATGCCGCCCTTTGGTCCCACGCCACGTACGACCAGCGACCCCCTACGCGCGTTGCCCCCGCCGACGTCACAGCTCTGTCCGCCATGTCACCGAACAGCAACAACCCCCTGCCGCAAGGGAGTCACCCCGCGTGCAGCCACTCCTCCAGCGCGAGAAATTCCGCGTCACCGAGGCCGTACCGCGCGTCGACCCGGCACAGCAGAGCTCGCCCGGGGTGATGCGCCGCGACCCAGGCACGGTCCACCTCGCCGATCTCGTCGTCGAGCCACGCGAAGTCCCGGCCCGCCGCCCACGCCACGAGCGTCGGCGTCTTCCAGTGCAGACCGCCCCGCCCGTCCGCGTCCGACGGCTCGGGCCAGTCCACCAGCGGCAGTCGGGGCAGGCCGAGCCGCGGGGCCACGTACTCGTTCGCGTCCGCCATCCAAGTCGTCGCCCAGACCGGGTCGCACGGCAGCGCCAGCAATCGGGCGCCGAGTCGGGGATCGACCCTGGCCAGCAGCGGATTCGCCCCGGCGTCCCGCGCATCGGAGCCGGCGGGGTACGTCGGATAGCCGTCGGGCATCTCCCGCGACGTGGCACCGAACGGGATGAGGGGGCCGTCGACGTCCAGGAAGAGGAGGGGGCGCTGTTGCGGGCTGGGCACGGGGGCACGTTACCGGTGTGTCCCACGGCCGGGGCGGCGGCCGCTCCTCCCTGCGGTGACCATCGCACGATTCACTCGTTTGACGGAGGTCAGGACGTCACACCGTCAGCCTTCGGAAGGCCCTTCGATCGATGAGCACTTCGCAACGGCGCCGGGCGAAGGGGCCCCAGCCGGTGACCCTCGAGCGCGCCGAGGCCGTCATCGTCGACCAGTACACCCGGCTCGTGCGCCTCGCCTACCTCACCCTGCCCAGCGCTCTCAGCCGACACCGGCGCGTCCTCGCCGCGCACGCCCTCGTGCAGCGCGCCCTGCCCGGCTTCCCGGCGCGGTGGGCGCCGTCGCAGGTTCCGCGGCCGCGGGCGGCCGACCGCACGCGGGAGACGGCATGGATGACGGCTCGTGTGCTGGGCGCGGCGCTGGCGCGTGAGCGTCGGCCGCGCGGCTGGCCGAAGCGCCTGCCGCCACCCCGCGCGCTGCGCCCCACGCTGCCGGTCGTCTGGGGCCTGCGGCTCTTCCCCCGCGCCGGTGGCACCGAGGAGATCGCGCTGGCGCAGACCCTCTCCAGGGTCTCCGCGCCCGCCCGCGCCGCGTTCGTCCTCGGCAGTCTGGACGGTCTGGCCCGCTCCGAGGTCGTCGAACTGCTCGCGGCCGCCGACGTGTCCGATCCGGAGGAAGCCGTGCGTGCCGCCTGCCGTGTCGAGGAGGCCGTGGGGGACGCGGCGGGCGCGCTGCTGCGGTCGCAGGAGTTCGACGCCTGTTCCGTCCAGACCCGGCCCACCGATCTGCTGCGCCGCAGGCGCCGGTTCCGGCTCGGCTGGTGCGCCGCGGGGATCGCCGCGCTCAGCTGCGCCGTGCTGACGACGCTCGACTCCGTACCCGTGCCCGGGGGCGCCCCGTCGCGGCCCTCGGGCGGCCGCCCCGCGATCACTGCCGACGCGTTGCTCCGCACCTCACCCACCGTGTGGGCCGACACCTCGCGGGTGGACTTCACCGCGTGGCCGGCCCGCGGCTCCCGCGCCGGCGACCGTGCCCTGCTCACGCGCGCGCTCTCCGCGTGGACCGATCCGCCGCGCGGCACCCGTGTCCGCGCCGCCGGGGCCACGACCACCGAACCACCGCCCAGGACAACCCAGTTGCTGTACGCCGACGCCGTGGACGGAGAGGCCGTCGTGCTGTTCCACGACGGCCGCCGCGTGGTCCGGTACGGCGAGCCGCTTGCCGTGACGGAACCGGCGTCCCTGGACTTCTCCCGCGCCGACGACGCCGATGTCACCACGGCGGCGGCGCTCGCCGTCAGCCGTGCCGGTGGCAAGGCCCGCTATCTCACCGCTCCGTGGATCACGGAGGCCCGGTCCCGCGACCTGCTGCGGCCCGACGCGCCCGGCCGCCCGCTCGACGTGTCCGGCGCGGGTCTCACCGAGGCGGTCGACGCCCCGTCGGACGCGGGGCCGTGCGACAGCCTGCCCGTCATGCAACTGCGTTCCTCCGCCAGGATCGTGGAGAAGCACGCCTTCCTCGTCGCCGACCTGGGCGGCCTCACTCCGGCCCACCTCAGCTACACCCCGCTGCCCGGCACCGGCGCGCCGGCCCGGCAGCCGCGTGAGGCCACCAGCAGTGCGGCGCTTGCGGCCTGGGCGCGGGGCGCGTGCCACCTCCCCGAGCTGCGGGGCGACGGCGTACGGGCCGTCAATCAGTGGGACTTCGCCGCGCAGGAGTTGCCCGAGGACGGCGGTCGCGCCGTGTGGTCCTGCACGCGCGCGTCGACGTGGCGCGGATCCGGCAGCGTACTGCTCGGATTCCGCAGGTCCTCGGAGTCGACGCCGTCGCGGGTCGTCGGGCGGGCCGGGTCCACGGCCGCGTGCAGCCGGTTCGGTCAGCACGTGGTGGCGAGCGCTCGGTGGACGGCGGGTTCCGGGCACCGGTACCTCCTCGCCGCGGGCAGCCGCGAGGTCACCCGGATCTCCGTGACGTCCGTCAGAGGTGAGGTCGACGCCGAGAAGCGCGGCCGCTTCCTGGCCGTGCGTGCCCCCGAGGACGCACGGGTGACGGTGCGGGCACGTCTTGTGGGCGGCGGGAAGCTGGCCGAGGTGGGTGCCGGCGCGGCCCGGGGGCGTGCTCCGGGGCAGGCCAGCGCGGGTGGCGGGCGTCGATGACGTAGTCGTGCGCGTGCCGCCAGCCGTGCGGTCCGGCGTGGGCGTCGGCGAGGTGGGGGTCGTCGGCGGGCAGGGTGGTGTGGAGGTGGGTGAGGCGGGCCGGGTCCCGGGCCGGCCACAGCAGCGCGGCCGAGGTCGCGGCGGCGAACGCGACGCCGGTGAGCACCGCGGCGGCCGTCGTCAGTCCGGCGGCGGAGGCCAGCCAGCCCGCCAGGGGGTAGGTGAGCAGCCAGCAGCCGTGGGTGAGGGCGAACCGGGCGGCGAACGCGGCGGGCAGGTCGGCGGGCGCGGCGGAACGGCGGACCAGCCGGCCGGCCGCGGTCAGGATCATGGAGGAGCCCGCGCCGAGCAGTGCCCAGGCGGCCAGGAGTCCGGGCCAGGACCACGAGTCGTGCGCGAGGCCGATGGTGGACGACGCGAGGACCGTGCCGAGCACGAAGCCGCCGGGCAGCATCACCGGGCGGTCGCCGAAGCGCTCCACGGCGCGCGGCACGAGCAGGGCGGCCACCATGGAACCGGCGCCGAACGCGCCCAGGGCCAGCGACACATCGCCCGCCCCACGGTGCAGGTGGTCACGTACGAGCACGACGGTGTTGATGACGACCATGGAGCCGCCGGCGGCCGCGGCGAGGTCGAGCGCCAGCAGCGCGCGCAGCCGGGGCGTGGCCCAGTGCAGACGCGTGCCGAACGTCGCCTTGGCGTGGACGCCACCATCGCGCTCGACCGGGAGCGGCGCGGGCAGGACGACCGACAGGACAAGCGCGGCGGAGGCGAGAAAACCGAGGGCGGTACCCGCGAACAGCCAGTTGTAGCTGATCAGCGTGAGCAGCCCGGCCGCGAGCACCGGGCTGAGCAGGCTCTCCAAGTCGTGGGCGAGCCGGGCGAGGGACAGGGCGCGGAGGTAGTCGCGCTCGTCGGGCAGGATTTCGGGCAGGGTGGCCTGGAAGGTGGGGGTGAAGGCGGCCGAAGCGGCCTGCAGGAGGAAGATCAGGACGTACACCTGCGCCACGTGGCCGACGAACGGCAGGGCGAGCGCGACGCCGGCCCGGGTGCTGTCCATCGCCACCAACAGGGCCCTGCGGGGCAGGCGTTCGGCGAAGGCGCCGATCACCGGAGCGAGACCCACGTAGGCGATCATCTTGATGGCCAGCGCGGTGCCCAGGACCGCGGAGGCGTCCGCGCCCGCGAGGTCGTACGCCAGCAGGCTCAGGGCGACGGTCGCCAGGCCCGTGCCCACCAGGGCCGTGACCTGAGCGGTGAACAGGCGGCGGTACGTGCGGTTCTGGAGCACTGAGCGCATGGGAGCGCCCCCTGAGTCGGTGGCCCGGACCCCCTCACGGTAGATGACGTGTGCGCACCTGCGCACGCGTCGTACAGAATCGCACGCCGGTTGTACGGAAATACGCTGGTCAGGGGTGCCAGGGCGTCCCGGTGACCTGGTGGTCCGCGTGGTTCAGCGCCTCGGTGACCAGGCGGCGCAAGTGGCCGTCGCGCAGCGAATAGACCATGCGGCGGCCGTCCTTGCGGGCCTGGACGAGGCCCGCGAGCCGCAACTTCGCCAGATGCTGGCTGACGGCGGGCCGCGCCGCCTCACTCACGGTGGCCAGTTCGGTCACGTCCGCCTCTCCCCCGGCCAGCAGCCACAGCAGGTGCAGCCGGGTCGGGTCGGCGAGCAGCGCGAACACGGTCGTGGCGGTCTCCAACTGCTCCTTGCCCGGACTCCGTTGGTGCCCATGGTGTGCAGGTGAGGATGTGGCGCGCTCCGGCATGGCCTCATCGTAGGGGGGATTCGGACGGGGTGGCTCTGGCGCCGATGCGGTCGTAGATGCACGCCGCCTTCCGCAGGTCGGTCATCGCGGCTTCCAGGTCACCCATGAGCACCTGGCTGCGCGCCGCGCCCTCCAGTGCGGTCGCCTCGTCGAGCGGGCTGCCGGCCCGGCGGGCGAGGTCCAGCGCCTTGCGGTGGGCGGCGAGCCCGTCCGCGGCGCCGACGGCCGCGGTGCGGAGGGCGCCCACGCTGTTCCAGACCTCCGCCTCACCCTGGGGGTCGCCGACCTGCTGGAAGAGTGCGAGGGCCTGTTCGTAGAGGTCGGCCGCGGCCGCGTACTCACCGGCCGCGTAGTGGGTGCGGCCGAGGTCGTGGAGGGCGTTGCACCGGCCGTGGGCGTTTCCGATCTCCTCGAACAGGGCCAGTGCCTGGCGGTGGAGTTCGGCGGCTGCCGCGTGGTCGCCGGTCGCGTACCGGACGCGCCCCAGGTTGTTCAGTCCGTTGGCCCGGCCGTGCCGGTCCGCCAGTTCCTCGAAGAGGTGCAGCGCTCGCTCGTGCAGCGCCGCGGCCGCCGCGTGATCCCCTCTCACGAAGCGGACGCGGCCCAGGTTGTTCAGTCCGTTCGCGCGGCCGTGCCGGTCTCCGAGCTCCTCGAAGAGTTCCAGGGCCCGCTCGTGCAGCGCCGCGGCCGCCGCATAGTCCCCCACGATGAAGCGGACGCGCCCCAGGTCCTGCAAGGCGTTGGCCTGGCCATGGCGGTCGCCCGACTCCTCGTACAGGGTCAGGGCGCGCCCGTGGAGATCGGCCGCCTCTTTGTACTCACCCGTCAGGTACCGGACGAAGCCGAGGCTGAGGAGCGTGCCGCTCTGTCCGCGGCGGTCGCCCAAGGCGTCGAAGAGCGCGAGGGCGCGCCCGCTGAGGTCGGCCGAGGCCGCGTAGTCCGCGGTCATGTACCGGACCCGGCCGAGGCCGTGGAGGGCGTTGGCCTGGCCGTGCCGGTCGCCCAACTCCTCGTACAGGGTCAGGGCGCGCTCGTGGAAACCGGTGGCCGCCGCGTAGTCGTCGGCCGTGGCGCGGACCCGCCCGAGGCCGTGGAGTGCCTGCGCCTGCCCGTGCCGGTCGCCGATCTCCTCGAACAGGGCCAGCGCGCGCTCGTGGAAGGCGGTCGCCACCGCGAAGTCGCCCGTGGCGTACCGGACGAAGCCGAGTTCGTCGAGGGCGTGGGCCTCGCCGTGCCGGTCTCCCGTCCGGCGGGCCGCCTCGACGGCCCGCTCGTGGAGCGCCACGGCCTGCGACCAAGGGCCTTCGCGGAGCAGGAAGGGGGCCATGGCCGCGGTCAGGCCGACGACCTGTTCCGGCCGGTCGTGGTCGGCCGCGTGGTCGAGGCAGGCCAGGAGGTTGGCCCGCTCGGTCCGCAGCCAGGTCACGGCGCCCGTCGCGTCGGGCAGCAGCCCGGGGACGCCGGGGCGGCGTGCCGAGATGATCTCTTCGGCCAGTTCGACGGTACGCCGGTAGTACGCCGTCAGGCGTGCGAGAGCGGCGGCGCGGTCGGTGTCGGCGTCCTCCGAGGCGCCGCGGCGGGCGGCGAACTCCCGGAGGAGGCCGTGGAGGCTGTACCGCCGTGGGGCCATCTCCTCCAGCAGATGGTCCGTGTACAGGGCCTCCAGGCCGTCCCTGGCCTGGGACTCGGTGATTTCGTCCAGTGCCGCCGCCGCGCGCGGGTCGATGTCCGGTCCGGGGTGCAGGCCGAGCCTGCGGAAGAGCCGCCTCCGGGCCGGAGGCAGGTCTCGGTACGAGAGCGTGAAGGCGGCGTCGACCGCGCGCTTGCCTGCGACGAGGTGGACGAGCCGGTCCGCCGTGGCGGTGAACTCGGCGGCGAGGTCGGCGGGCGTCCAGGTGGGCCGGTGGGACAGGCGTCCTGCGAGCAGCACGATGGCCAGGGGCAACCGGCCGCACAGTTCCACGATGTCGTGGACCACTTCGGTGTCGGCGGGGTCATCCGGGGTGCTCCGCGCGGCGCGGTGCGCCAGTCGCCTGAACAGCGTCATGGCCTCGGGGTGGGACAGCGTGCCGAGTGACCACGGCGTGCCGCCGTCGAGGTCGACCAACCGGCTGCGGCTGGTCACCAGGGTCAGACAGCTCGGCCCGCCGGGCAGCAGCGACTCGATCTGGTCGCTGTCCGCGGCGTCGTCCAGGACGAGCAGGACACGGCGCCCCGCGAGCCGGTCCCGCCACAGGCCGCTGCGGCCGTCCAGGGACGTGGGCAGGCTGCGGGGGTCCATGCCCAGTCCGGCGAGGAGCGTGGCGAGCACGTCCAGCGGGTCCGCGGCGGCCTGCCCCGGTGAGTGGGCGCGCAGGTCGACGAAGAACTGTCCGTCGGGGAACCGGCCGGCGAGGAGGTGTGCGGCCCTGGTGACCAGGGCGGTCTTGCCCACCCCTGGCATCCCGTCGACGGTGTGGATCCTCGCCTCGCCCGACGTGGTGGCTCCGAGGAGGCGCCCCAACTCCTCGTCGCGGCCCGTGAAGCAGAGGGTGTCTCTGCGCAGTCCGTGGATGACGGTGGGCCGCACGGGGGCCGGGGCCTCGTGGACGTGGGTGGTCCGGTGGACGTCGCGGCCCGCCTGGGTGGTCTCCCCCGCGCCCTCCGCGGTGGCGTGCTGGCCGATCCACGGTGGCAGCGGGCCTTCACCACTGGTCATGCCGCTGGTCATGCCGCTTCTCGTCCTGCTGGTCGTGCCGCTGACCGTCCCGCCGACGGTCCCGCGCACTGCACCACGTCCGGCCCCGCGGATCCATCTCCCACCCCCACCGGAGAAGCGCACCGGCAAAGCCCTGCTGCCACTGTAGAAGGCAGGAGGGGGCGGCGGGGCCCCGTCGTGCGATCTGCTCCGGCTTGTCCCGCGGTGGGTGCCCGGCAGTGGTTCAGGTGGTACGTGCTGGTTGTCCGCCGGGCACCGCGGGCTCGGGGCGGTCGACGGTGGCCAGGTCCCGGTCGCGGGTCTCCTGGGCCAAGGCGACGGCGATCACCGTCAGCAGGGCTGCGGCCATGACGTAGAGGACGATCGGCGCGACGGTGTCGTACTCGGCGAGCAGTGCCGTCGCGATCAGCGGGGCGGGGGCGCCCGCCGCCACGGAGGAGAACTGGGCGCCGATGGACGCGCCGGAGTACCGCATGCGGGTGGCGAACATTTCCGAGAAGAAGGCTGCCTGGGGGGCGTACATGGCGCCGTGGAAGAGGAGTCCGACGGTGACGGCGGCGAGGATGGCGGGGAAGGTGCTCTTGTCGACGAGCAGGAAGAACGGGTAGATCCAGATGCCGGTGCCGATGGCGCCCACGAGGTAGACGGGGCGTCGTCCGAGCCGGTCGGAGAGGGCGCCCCACATCGGGATGGTGACGAAGTGGACTGCCGAGGCGACCAGTACGGCGTTGAGCGCGGTCTGCTTGTCGGTGCCCGCGTGTTCCGTCGCGTACACGAGGATGAAGGCGGTGATGACGTAGTAGGAGATGTTCTCGGCCATGCGCGCGCCCATGGCGACGAGGACGTCTCTCCAATGGTGGCGCAGCACGGCGAGCGCCGGCAGTTCCTCCGCCGTGGTCCGTTCGGTCCTGCGGCTCTGTGCGGCCGCGAGGGCGGCCTTGAAGACGGGCGATTCGTCGACGGACAGCCGGATCCACAGGCCGACGACGACCAGCAGGCCCGACAGCAGGAACGGCACCCGCCATCCCCAGGAGGTGAAGGCCGACTCGGACAGGGTGGCGGTCAGTGCGGCGAGGACGCCCGTCGCCAGCAGTTGTCCGGCCGGGGCGCCGGTCTGGGGCCGGGAGGCCCAGAAGCCGCGCCGTCGGCTGTCGCCGTGCTCGGAGACCAGCAGGACGGCCCCGCCCCACTCACCACCGAGGGCGAAGCCCTGGATGAGCCGCAGGACGGTGAGCAGGACGGGGGCGGCCGTGCCGATCGTGGCCTGGGTGGGCAGCAGTCCGATGAGGAAGGTGGCGCCGCCCATCATCAGCAGGCTGAGGACGAGGAGTTTCTTGCGTCCGAGGCGGTCGCCGAAGTGTCCGAAGACGAGTGCGCCCAGGGGCCGGGCCGCGAAGCCGACCGCGTAGGTCGTGAAGGACAGGAGCGTGCCGACCAGGGGGTCGGAGTCGGGGAAGAACAGTTCGTTGAAGACGAGCGCGGCGGCGGCTCCATAGAGGAAGAAGTCGTACCACTCGATGGTGGTTCCGATGAGACTGGCGGCCACGATCTTCTTCAGGCCGGCCGGGGCCTCGGGTTGCGCGGCGATCGGCGACGACATGTGCACCACTTCCGTAGGGGTGGCCGAGTTGTTGCGGTCGTCGCTCAAAGTAGGAAGTCCGGGCCCCGGTGCCGTATGTGCGGGGCGGACATAGTTGCGGCCGTGGTGTCCTCGGAGCAGCCATGTCCCCTGTCGGCCTGCTCAGTGGCGTGGCCCGTGGGAGCAGCGGAAGCTGTCCGCGGAGTTGGGGTCGCCGCTGCCGGTGTATTCCGGCCAGGACGGATGGGCGCACAGCGGCCGCGTCCTGCCGTCCGCGGTGGGGTTGGCGTCGGTGACGACCGGTCGTGAGGGCGCTGTGCCCTTCTCCGCCCACGCCTCCAGGGCGCTCAGTGAGTCCCAGCTCGCCGCGAAGGTGGCGTCGACGTTGACGTGGTTGGCCCCGGGGACGAGGTAGAGCCGGGCGAAGTCGCTCGTGGCGTGCTTGCCCATGTGCTGTCGCACGCGCTGGAAGTAGTCGACGGTGGAGCGGTGGCTGACGAGTTCGTCGGCGGTGCCGTGCAGGAGCAGCAGTTTGCCGCCGGCCTCGGCGAACCGGGTGAGGTCGGGGTTGCCCGCCTCCTGGATCGCGGACAGTTCGCTGATGCGTTGCTGCCAGGCGCCCGGGCGTCGGGGGTTCACGGTCAGCGGGTTGTGCCCGGGGTCGCGGGTGACGAAGTACCGCACCCACTGGTCCCAGAACTGGACGCCGTAGCCGCTGTTCTTCGGCATGGGGTGGCTGGGGGCCTGCGTGCCCATGCCCAGCAGGGGCGTGGTCATGTCGGCGCCGGAGAGGAAAGGGAATCCGGGGTACCCGGTCTCGCCACTGGCGAGGCGGTGGCCGAAGCGCAGGGAGGAGGACAGGGCCCGTACGGCGTGGATCTGAGCGTCGGACAGACAGGTGTCGGCGGTGTCCCGGCCTTGCGGGCAGCGCACGGAGCGCGGGTCGAAGCGGCAGCCGCGCTCGTCGGCGACGACGCCGTCGCGAAGCCCGTCGTCGCCGTCACAGGCCTCGATGACACCGCGGTGGAGCAGGTGCTGCTCGGTGGTGTTGAGGAAGGCTCCTGGCCGGGAGAGGATGTGGGCCTCGTGGCCGAAGAACAGGTTGAGGGCGACGGCGTTCCAGGCCGGGTAGACGGCGATGACGCCGTCGAAGTCCGTGGGCCACCGCTGAGCCACGGCGAGCGCTTCGCGGCCGCCGCTCGACCCGCCGGCGAAGTAGCTGTGGGTGGGGGCAGCACCCGCGTAGTAGGTGCGCATGAGGAAGCGTGCGGCGTCGCTGGTCTTCTTCAGTGCGTCGCCGGCGAAGTTGCGTACCGCTTCGTCGTTGAGGCCGAAGGACCCGTCCAGCGAAGGGACCGGCTTGAAATCCGGTGCGGCCTGGTGTCCCGAATCGCCGGCGAAGGTGGCGTAACCGCGGCTCAGTGGCCGGGGCTCGTCCGTCGGGCCGAAGGGGACGTTGCCGGTGACATCGGGGATGGTGCCGTCGTAGCCCCCGCCACCGAACATCATCGCCTTGCCGTTCCACCGCTCGGGCAGGGCGACCCGCATCCTGACGTCCGGAGCACGGGGATCCACGGGGTGCAGGGCGGCGTCCACCCGGCAGTAGGAGCCTGTCGCGGTGGTGCCGCTGCCGGCCGCGGGGACCGACTGCGCCGCGGTCACCTCTCCCCCGCTGGTGGCCAAACCGATCGCTGATGCGGGGATCTTCAAGCCGAGCAGGTCGCTGCAGGCCGCGGGGAGGTGAGTGGCGGGTGCGGCGGGCAGACATGTGCCACCGACCAAGGCCAACGTGAGTCCTGATGCCGCGACGAACTTTTTCATGTGGGTCTCCACGGGTGCGCCTGAGACTGCGGGCGCACAGGCTATGGAGTCCGGCACCCCGGAGGGTATGGCCCTGAGGCACACTCGGGCGGCCCGCAGGGTGTGGGTCCGACGGGCCGGCTCCGGCGATGCCCTGCGGCCAAGAACCCCTCTCGCACTAGGAGTTGCTGACCTTCAGCAGTCTCAGAGCGACCTGGATCTCCAGCAGTCTCTCCGGGGCCCGCCAGTCGTCGCCGAGGAGGTGGCTCACGCGGGCGAGACGCTGGGAGACGGTGTTGACGTGCAGGTGGAGCATGCGTGCGGTGTTCCTGGCGTGCTGGCCTGTCCGGCAGTACACGTCGAGCGTGCGCACCAGGTCGGAGCGGCGTCCCCGGTCGTAGGCGAGCACCGGGCCCATGACGGACTCGATGAAGGATTCGATGGCGGGCCGGCCGCTGAACAGGGCGCCGACGAAGCCGAGACCGCGGGTGTCCGCGATCTCCCCGGTCCTGCCCAGGGCGATCAGGGCGCGCAGACAGTCGTCCGCCTCTCGGTGGGCCGCGGGGATGCCGGCGGTGTCCCCGGCTTGCGCGGTGCCGACGGTGAGGGAGTGCCGTGTGGTGCGGGAGAGTTCGCGCGCGGTGGTGCGCGCCGCTTCCAGGGGGTCGTCCCCGGGCAGCAGCAGGATCACGGTGTCGCCTCGGAGGGTCGCGAGGCCGTGGGAGCGCCGGGCGAAGGCCGCGGCGGAGGCGTAGATCCGCTCCCGCGGTTCGTCGTGCAACTGGGCCACCACGACGGTCCGGCACGCGTCGAGGTCCACGTCGATCAGAGCCGCTCGCTGCCGCAGGAGGTCGTAATCCTTGGGGTGCGCCGCCAGGAGGTCGCTCAACAACTCGCCGCGAACGCGGGCTTCCGCCTCGGCCATCCGTCTGCGGGTGACGAGCACGAGGGAGGCGACCAGAGCGGCCCGCTCCAGGATCCGGCGGTCGGTGGGGTTGGTCTCGGTGCCCGTGCCGGCGAGGACGATGGTGCCCAGCGCCTCGGTCTCGGTGATCAGGGGGACGGCGCACTGGGCGCCGCGGACCACCGTGCCTCGGGTGTGCCACGCGTCCGCACTGACCGCCCGCAGCTCTTCGACCGGCGTCGCCCCGGGGCCGTGCGACTGAGCCGCGACGTCACCGTCCTCGTCGAAGACGACCACGGTGCCGGACAGGGAGGCCGCCGTCGCCTGCGCCACCTCGTCCACTCCCTTGCCCTGGATGACCAGTCGGGTCAGGCGTTCGTGGACGTCGGCGGTGCGCTCCAGGTCGGCCATGTGGGAGCTGATCGTGTCGTGCGCGACCTGCACTTCGGCGACGGCCGCCCGGGCGGCGCCGAGCAAACGCGCGTTCTCGATGGCCACCGCCGCGTGCGAGCCCAGCATGACCAGCACGCTGATGTCGCGGCTGCTGAAGTCCCGTTGACTGCGGTGTGCGGCGAGCAGAACCCCGATGACCTCCTGGTTGCGTTTCACCGGCACGCCGAGCAGGGACTCGATCCGTTCCGCGGAGACCGTCCGGTCGATCTCCGCGGTGTGCATGAACGAGTCGTCGCCGAGGTAGGAGCTGACGGCACAGGGCTCACCGGTCCGCGCGACGATGCCACCGACACCGGTCCCGACGGGCAGCCGGAGTTCGCGCAGCAGACCGGATATGTTGCCTGCCGCCGCCTTGATGTAGCTGTCTCCCCGCCCTCGGTCGCTGAGGCTGATGTACGCCAGGTCGCACTCCAGCAGACGCCGTGCGCGATCGGATATCGCCTGGAGGATGGAGTCCAGGTCCCGCAGAGAGGCCAGATCGTTGGCGGTGTCGTTGAGGAGTTGGAGCTCTGCCTCGTTTCGCCGGTGCCGCAGGTGTCGCTCGCGCAGCCGCAGGGCGATCGCGCGTTCCTCCTCCAACTCCGCGAGCCGGTCGGGCGGCTCCCCCGCGGCCCGTGCCGCTGCCAGTACGTCCTCGAATTCGCTGATGTCCGCGTCCTTGAGCAGCAGGTCCAGGAAGATGCCGCCGTGTGTCCCTGCCATGGCTCCTCCGTCACACCGTTACGGCGTCGGCCCGCTCCGAAGCGAGGCGAGATTGTAACGGACGCCCGTTTCCAGGCGCCGGGAGACTTCCTCGTCCCGGCCCGCCGGCCAAGGCAGCAGCCCGGCTCCGGTGGCGCGGCCCCGGTGGCCGGCGCGGATGAGCTTGTCCAGGACGGGGAAGTGGTCCGATGAGGCCGCCAGGTGCGGGCTGAGACTGCTGAGGATGTCCCTGGTCAGTTCCAGTCCGATGAGGTCCGCGTTCTCCATGGGGCCCACGGACGGCCAGCGCAGGCCCAGGCTCGCCCGTACGACCGCGTCGATCGTCACCGCGTCGCACACGCCCTGCTCCAGGAGGTACAGCGCTTCACGTACCAGCGCGAACTGCAGCCGGTTTCCGATGAACCCGGGCACGTCCCGGGTGAGACGCACCGTCGTCTTGCCGAGGCCGTCCAGCACGTCGCAGGCTTCCTGTACGAACCGGTGGTCCGTCTTCGCCCCCGGGGCGACCTCGACCAGCGGGATGACATAAGGCGGATTCCACCAGTGGACGCCGACCAGCCGCTGCGGATGCCGCATCTCCCTGGCCACTTCGGTCAGCGACAACACCGACGTGTTGGACCAGATCGGCGTCGCGGCAGAGACACGTTCCTCCAGCGCGGCCAGCACCTGGTGCTTGACCCGCAGACGCTCGGAGACGGCTTCCACGACGATGTCCGAGCGTTGAGCGAGCTCCGCCAGGGTCGGGGCCGCGCTGACCCGTTCCGCGACGGCCCGCGCGTCCTGCGCTGTCATGCCGCAGCGCTCAAGGGCGTGCACGACCCGCTCGCCAAGACTGGCCAGCGTCGCGGGATCCGTGTCGTGGACGACCACGCGGTGGTCGGCCTCGGCCAGGGCCACGGCGATCCCGTGCCCCATGAGTCCGCCACCGACAATTCCGAACCGGAACATTTACATCCTCCCGAGTTGCTGGACACCGGCGACACCGGTGCCACCACACCGGTGCCACCAGTGCCACCAGCGCCTTCAGACCCGGCTCACCGGACGAGCCGCTATGACGCTAGGGCGCTGCCGAGAGCGGAAACGAGGGGAGCAGTACACATACACACCCCGGTCCATACGTGCACAGCACACTGTCCGCGCACACCCCAGCAGCGGAGGCTCGGCCCCGGTACCTGCGGTCGAGCAGGAAGTGCCCTGGCGAGCAACCGAGCGCGGAAATGGGTGGAGTGGACACACGAGCCGCACAACTATGTGTGCGCCTCCCATCAGGGTGTCGTAGGACGCGGTTCTACGGTGCTGCCGTCCACACCCCCGAGGAGCCCCTCGGCCAAGGAGGCATCATGCTGTTCCGCTCTTCATCATCCGCGCTCACGACGCCGTCCGGGGCGACACCGGCATCGGCAGGCGTACGACGGTGCTCATGGTCCCGTCGGACGCTGTCCGCCGCGATCGCGGCCGCGCTGACCACCGGCCTGTTGGGGCTGGCGTCCCAGACCTCCAGCGCCACACCCCACTCCCCCGTGGCAGCGGGAGCCGCAGCCGGTGAGCACGACCCCGTCATCATGATCCCCGGAATGACGGGGACGACGAGCTACATGAACTCGATGAAGTCCAACCTGCAGACCAACGGCTGGCCGGCGAGCAGGCTGTTCACCTGGACCGACACCAGCAGGATGACGCAGGACCTGGCCACGGCCGCGCGGGAACTCTCCGCGAAGGTCGATGAGGTCCGCAGCAGGACCGGCGCCTCCAAGGTCGTCCTGGCCACGTGGTCCGCCTCCACGCTGGCCGCCCGTTACTACATCAAGAACCTCGACGGCGCCGACAAGGTCTCCCAGTACATCGGCTTCGCCGGGCCCCAGCACGGCACCACCAACAACGGCTGTCAGTGGTACGTCTCCTGCCAGCAGTTCGCCTCCCCCAACACGCCCTTCCTCAGGGCGCTCAACTCTCCCACCGAAGTCCCCTTCAACGACAAGATCGACTACTTGACGATCAGGTCGGCCAACGACATCAACGCCGTTCCCGTCGACACCGCCGTGCTCGCCGGCGCGGACGAGAACTACCTCATGAGCGGCCCCATGGCCCCCAACCACTTCCAGATCGTCTCCAACAGCACGGCTCTGGCCAAGATGCGCTCGTTCATCACCGCGCACGAAACCGCCTGATCCGGACCACAGGACGAGGAGCGGGCCCCGCTCCAGACCGGCGCGGGGCCCGCCATGTCGCGCGGTCAGGGGCCGGGGACGCAGGAAACGCCCTAGTCCGGTTCGGCCGGTCGGTCGAGTTCGTCGGTGATCGCCGCTCGCAGCGTGTCGTGTTCGGACGTCAGCGCATACCGTTCGTCGTGCCAGTTGTCGCGGGGGTAGAGCCAGACCGGCATCCGCACCAGGTCGGCCGGTTCCCACGCGAAGCGCGGCCACACGTGCGCGTGGAGAAACCCGTCGGTGTTGCCGAGGATCTCCAGGTTCACCCTGCGGAACTCCGGGTCGAGGCGCCGGCACGCCCGCTCGACGGCCTCTCCGAGCACGTCCATGTCGGAGAGGAACGCCAGCCGTTTCGCCTTCGGGAGATCGGAGAGCCGCTCCACCCGCGGGTCGTCGACCAGGAGCACGGAGTAGCCCGGCAGGAACTGGACGTCCCCGATCGCCGCGAATCCCGCCGTCAACCGCCGCAGCACGGTGGGGTTTTCGCCACGCAGGGCACTTCCGATGCGGTCCGTACGCCAGTCACCCGTCATGACGGCAACCTATGTGATCGCGGCATCCGGCCGACCACCGCGGTCAGCGGTGGTGCGCGATCAGCATGCGCGCCATCGACTGGGCCCGGAGGGCCGCGTCGGGGTCGCCTTCGGCCGCCGAGATGATCGCGCCCTTCATCAGGATGTGCCACGACCGGGCGAACGAGTCGGCGTCGCGCAGCTCGGCCTCCTCGGCCATGCCGCGTACGAAAGAGCGGATGTTCTGCAGGTACTTGATGCAGGCCAGTCCCAGCGGGTGCTCCCAGCCCATCTCCAGCAGGACGTTGATGAACGTGCAGGCGTCGAACTCGTCGCTGCGGAACCACTCGTCGAAGACGTCGAAGATGGCAAGGAGTTGCTCTTCGGGTGTGCCCCCTCTGCTGCGGGCGCCCGCCGCGACGAGGCCCAGCGTCCACTGCCGCTCCCGGAGGGCGAGGAAGGCGAGCACGAGCTCGTTCTTCGACGGGAAGTGCCGGTAGAGAGTCGCCTTGGCGACGCCGGACCGCGCGATGACCTCCTCGACGCCGACATCGCGAACACCGCGTCGCGAGAAGAGCTCGTACGCGGTCCTCAATATCCGTTCACGAGGCGTCAGTTGGCCCGTCCCAGTCGGCGATTCACTGTCCATCACCGTCCAGAATAGCCCTGGACAGAGCACCCGCCCGCTGCCATGGTCTAGGCAGAAGCCACGAGACAGACTGGTCTTTCTGCCCCTTCTGATCCGTGGCATTCCGGCCCGACCACCACCACAGGTTCCGGTGTACGCACCGACCGGCAGGACAGCCGAACGCGGGAGAGACCGGCGCCTGCCCCCACCGGGACCCGACCGACGGATGGGGGCGCGGGTTCCCTGGCGCGCCCCTCCCGCCAGGTGAATCGCCCCCATCCGTCGGATGGGAACGCGCCCAGACGGTTCCGGCAGGTGCCGGGGGTTCCGGCAGGTTCCGGAGGTTCCGGCGAGTTCCGGTGTCCTGAAACCGGTGTGAAACCGCGCTGAACGCGGTGTGCCGCAGCCTCTGCCGCATGAGTCCTACGACGAGAACTGCCAGTCCATCCACCACGACTCGTACCGCTTCGCACTCGCTCGCCATCGCGGCGTACGGATTGCGCAAGGCGTACGGGGACAAGACCGTCCTCGACGGCATCGACCTGACCGTGCCCACCGGCAGCGTCTTCTCCCTGCTCGGCCCCAACGGCGCCGGCAAGACCACCGCCGTCAAGATCCTCTCCACCCTCATCAGAGCCGATGACGGCCGGGTCAGGATCGCCGGCCACGACGTCACCGCCGACCCGCAGGCCGTCCGCGCCACCATCGGCGTCACCGGCCAGTTCTCCGCCGTCGACGGCCTCATCACCGGCGAGGAGAACATGCTCCTCATGGCCGACCTGCACCACCTCCCCAAGCAGGAAGGACGGAGGACCGCCGCCGAGCTGCTGGAGCGCTTCGGCCTCACCGAAGCCGCCCACAAGCCTGCCGCCACCTACTCCGGCGGCATGAAGCGCCGCCTCGACATCGCCATGACCCTCGTCGGCAGCCCGCGCATCATCTTCCTCGACGAACCCACCACCGGCCTCGACCCGCGCTCCCGCCACACCATGTGGCAGATCATTCGCGGCCTCGTCGCCGACGGCGTCACCGTCTTCCTCACCACCCAATACCTCGAAGAAGCCGACCAGCTCGCCGACCGCATCGCCGTCCTGCACAACGGCACCATCGCCGCCCAAGGCAGCGCCGAGGAACTGAAGCGGCTCGTCCCGGGCGGACACGTCCGGCTCCGCTTCACCAATCCGGACGCCTACCGCACCGCCGCCCGCACCCTCGACCAAGTCACCGGCGACGACAAGGCACTGGCACTCCGGATTCCCAGCGACGGCAGCCAGCGCGCCCTGCGCGCCATCCTCGACCGCCTCGACGCAGCCGGCATCGAAGCCGACGAACTGACCGTCCACACCCCCGACCTCGACGACGTCTTCTTCGCCCTCACCGGCAACCCCGCATCCGACCAGAACCTGGAAGCCGCCCGATGACCTCCCTCTCCCTCGCCGTGCGCGACTCGTCCACGATGCTCCGCCGCAACCTCCTGCACGCCCGCCGCTACCCGTCCCTCACCCTGAACATCCTGCTGACGCCCATCGTCCTGCTCCTGCTCTTCGTCTACGTCTTCGGGGACGTGATGAGCGCCGGCATCGGTGGCGGCAGCGCCGATCGCTCGGACTACATCGCCTACCTCGTCCCGGGCATCCTGCTGATGACCATCGGTGCCACTCCGGCCGGTACCGCGGTGTCCGTCTCGATGGACATGACCGAGGGCATCATCGCCCGCTTCCGCACGATGGCGATCCACCGCGGCTCCGTGCTCATCGGGCACGTCGTCGGCAGCGTGCTCCAGACGATCCTCAGCGTGGCCCTCGTCGGCGCGGTCGCCGTGGCCATCGGCTTCCGGTCCACGGACGCCACCGTCGTGGAGTGGCTGGCGGCGTTCGGGCTGATGACGCTGGTCGCCCTGGCGTTCACCTGGATCGCGGTCGGGATGGGTATGGCCAGCCCTCACCCCGAGGCGGCCAGCAACAACGCGATGCCGCTGATGATCCTCCCGCTCATCTCCAGCGCCTTCGTGCCCGTCGACGCGATGCCAGGCTGGTTCCAGCCGATCGCCGAGTACCAGCCGTTCACCCCCGCCATCGAGACCCTGCGCGGCCTGCTGCTCGGCAGCGCGATCGGGGACAGCGGGTGGTTCGCCGTCGGCTGGTGCCTCGGCCTGGCCGGACTCGGCTACCTCTGGTCGACGTCGTTGTTCAACCGCGAACTGAAGTAGCCGGCACGAGCGCGCGGGCCGCCGCCCGCAACTCGTCCCGCCCCAGGGCGGCGTACTCCGACACCGCGTCGGTGTACGCCGCCCTGCCGGCGTCCTCGGCCGCCTGCCGGGCACGGGGCTCCGACATCGTCGGCTGGAACTCGCGCAGCACCCGCAGCCTTTCGGCCAGCGCGATCATCCGTACGGCGGAGGCGTCGCCGGACGCGATACCCGCCATGCCGAGGGCATGCAGGACCGTTCCGATCACGGGGAGGTCCATGGGCGAGCCGGACGGGTCGCCGACCAGCGTCCGCAGCAGCCGTCGCAGTCGGCCGACCGGTTCCGTGACCGGTTCGAGGCGGCCGGCGTGGGCGTGTGCCGTCACCGCCGCCGACTGGATCACCAGCGCCCACGGGTCGGTCCACGGGTCTCCGTCTCCCGGTGGGCGGGCCTCCGGCAGCCGCTCCATGGCGCGCCGCCACAGGCCGAGCCCGGCCTCCGTGTGTCCGCGGGCGAGTGCGATCTCGGCGCGTCCGCCGAGGTCGGGGCTGTAGAAGGCGTCCTGCCGCGGCGTGCGGTCGCCCTCGGCCTGCCGCAGCCAGTACTCGGCCTCGTCGGGGTCGCCGCGCTGCAGACAGGCGAGGACGAGGGCGGAGCGGATACCGATGTAGTCGTTCTCGTCACCGAGCCGCGGCAGCAGCGCGAGCGCGGCCTTGAGATATCCGTACGCGGCGTCGCCCCGCCCCGTCTTCAGGCACAGCTCACTCAGCCGGGAGTGGCACAAGAGCCGCAGGGACGGATTGTCGATCCGCTCCAGTGCGGTGTTCATCCGTCGAGCCGATGACAGCGCGCGGTCGATGTCGTGCTCGTACTCCCAGACGTACGTGGCGACGCACTCGGCGACGGCGGCGACGAGCGGCTGTTCGCTCTCGCAGAGCCGACGCAGAACTTCGTGGTGCGGAGGGAGCATGTCGGGGATCGCGCTCAGCACGACGGCGGTGGCGCGCAGCAGGGTGTCGGGCGGGGCCGGGGGCAGGCGACGCAGGATGACGAGCTGCCGTGCGACGTGCGCGCCATGGCCCGTGAACAGGCTGGGTGTGCACAACACGGCGGCGGCGCGGGTGACTTCGACGTATTCCGGTTCGGGGTGGTAGTGCGACAGCGGTGGGCCGGTCTCGGCGGCCAGGGCGGTGAGGCGAGGGAAGTTGGAGTCGGTCGACCACAGGGCGGCGAGGACGGCGGTGACGGCGGCGGTGGTGGGGCCGTCCGTACGGGACAGGGCGTGCCGCAGCGCGGCGACGAGGTTGTCCTGCTCGGCCTTGACGAGTTCCCTGGCCGCCAGGGGCGCGGGGCCGGCGAGCACGTCGTGGTACGCGACTCCGAAGTCCCGAGCCCAGGCGAGGAGCCGTCCGACGGCCGCTTCTTCCTCGCCCGCCGCCGCGCGCCGGGCCGCGCTGAACTCCCGTACGGTCTCCAGCATGCGGAACCGTACGCCGGTCGGGGTGTCGGCGACGGTGAGCAGCGACTGACCGGCCAGCTGTTCCAGCAGGGACAGCGCGTCGTCGCCGAGGACGTGTTCCGCCGCTTCGCCGGAGAAGCCGCCGGGGAAGACGGACAGGGTGCGCAGCGCCGCTCTGGCCGGCTCCGCGAGGAGGTGCCAGCTCCACTCCACGACCGCGTGCAGCGTGCGGTGGCGCTCGGGCACGTCCCGGGCGGCGCCGCGGAGGAGTGCGAACCGGTCGCCGAGGCGGCGGGCGATCTGGGGCACGGAGAGGACGCGTACGCGCGCGGCGGCCAGTTCCACGGCGAGCGGCAGTCCGTCGAGGTGGCGGCAGAGCTCGGTGACCTCGTCCATCGGCAGGTCCACGCCGGGCCGGGCGGCTCTGGCGCGTTGGGTGAACAGCTCGACGCAGGTGTCGAGTCCGAGCTCCGGCAGGGTGTAGAGCGCCTCCGACGTGAGGTCGAGCGGGGACCGGCTGGTGGCGAGCACCCGCAGGTTCCCGGCGGACGAGAGCAGGGTTTGTACGAGGTGTGCGGCGCCCCGCACGACGTGTTCGCAGTTGTCGAGGACCAGCAGCGCGGGCTCCGTGCCGAGCACGGCGCGGATGGCGGAGACCGGGTCGGTCGTGGCGTGGCCGCCGATGGCGCCGTACCGGCCCTCTCCCGCGCCGAGCGCGGTGGCGACCTCCGCGGCCACGTCCTCGTCCGCGGTGACCCCGGCCAGCGGCACGACCTGCACCACTCGCTGTTCGGCCCGGCGGCCGACGGCGTGTGCGAGCCGGGTCTTGCCGAGGCCGCCGGGGCCGATGACGGTGACGGCACGGGAGTCGCGCAGCAGCCGCCGGACGGCCGCGATGTCCTCGTCGCGGCCGAGGAGCTGGTTCGGCTCGTGCGGCACGCTGCGCCTGGTCGCGGGCGTCTCGCCGTGGAGGAGTTCCCGCTGCACGGCCTTGAGCCGGGCGCCCGGGTCCGTGCCGAGTGCGTCGCGCAGCTCGCGGCGGTACGTCTCGTACCGCATCAGCGCGGCGGCCGGGCCCGCCGTCGTGGCCTCGGCGCGCAGCAGTTCGGCGAGCACCTCCTCGTCGCGCGGATGCGCGGCGGCGACGACGGCCAGCGGTTCTGCCGCCTCCGCGTGCCGTCCGAGGCGGGCGAGCGCGAGTGCCCGTGCGCGTACGAGCGTGCCGTGCGTGGGAGCGCGTTCGGCGCGCAGCGCGGCGACGGGATCGTCCGTGCCGTCGGCCCCGTCCGGGGTGCCCTCCCACAGCGCGAGCCCGGCCTCGGCCGCCGCGAGCGATCCCGCGTGGTCCCCGGCCCTGGCCCGCTCCGTGCTCGCGGCCGCGTGCAGCAGCAGGGCGGAACTGTCGATCCGGTCCTCGGCGAGGCCGAGCCGGTATCCGGTCGGCGTGCTCACGACGACATCGGCGCCCAGCTGTGCCCGCGCCCTGGACACGAGGACCTGCAGCGCCTTGCCCGGCCGCTCGGGCAGCGCGTCCGGCCAGAGCCCCGCCACGAGCCGCTCGACGCCGCAGCCCGTACGCGGCTCGGCGGCGAGCAGCGCGAGGAGGGCGCGGAGCCGGGGCGCGGTGACCTCCCGCCCGCGGTGGGCGACACGCGGCAGCAGCGTCAGGTCGATGGGCACCCGGGCAGGGTCGATGGTCACCCCGGCAGATTAGCCAACGGCGGATTGGCCGACCCCCACCGCGCACCCCGGTGGCGACCTCGTGACGGTGCAGCGCATACCGTGCCGTACAACCGGGTTGATCTTTGGTTGACCAGCCCCGCTACGGGCTGTGCCCCGCGCAACGGCCCAAGGAAGGAACGACTTGCCCGACAAGACAGTGCAGATCGCCACCGCGGACGGCCTGGCCGACGCGTTCGTCGCCGTTCCCGACCAGGGTGAGCGGCATCCGGGAGTGCTGCTGTATCCGGACGCCTTCGGTCTGCGGCCCGAGTTGGAGAACAAGGCCCGCGAGCTGGCCGGGCACGGGTACTACGTGCTCGTCCCCAACCTCTACTACCGGCACGGCCCCGCGCCGGTGCTCGACCTGCCCGAGCACATCGGGGAAGAAGCACGGCCCGCGGTCTTCGCCCAGGCGATGCCGCTGGTCGAGGCGCACACCACCGAGCGCGTGCTGCGGGACGCCGACGCCTACCTGACGTTTCTGAACGACCAGCCCGAGGTCGGTGCCGGGCCGGTGGGCGTGATCGGCTACTGCTTGGGCGCCGCCCTGGCGATGCGCACCGCGACGGCCCACCCGGACCTGGTGGCCGCCGTCGCCGGATTCCACCCCGGCTTCCTGGTGACCGACGCGGCCGACAGCCCCCACCGCCTCATCCACAAGCTGACGGCCGAGGTCCACATCGGCCTCGCCGAGGGCGACTTGACGCCCGAGGCGATCGGCGAGCTCAACCGGGCCATGGATGCCGCGGGGGTCGGGTACAGCACCGAGATCTACCCCGATACCGTCCACGGCTTCACCATGTCCGACACCGACGCCTTCAGCGCCGCCGCGCTGCAGCGCCACTGGGACCGGCTGCTGCCCCTGCTCGACCGCACCCTGGCCCGCCGCTGAGGGTCAGCTGAGCCTCAGCGGTCCCGCACGCCCTCCAGTTCCTTCTTGAGGTTGTGCAGGGTCCTGTCGATGTTCCGCACCTGGAACGCGGCGAAGGTGTGGCCCCCCGTGGCGATCCGGTCGAAGACGTTCGCCACGGGGTCCGGCCACGAGCGCCGGTCGTCCGTCCAGGTCTCGGTCACCCGGGTCGCCGCCGCTCCCGCCACCTCGGCGTCCGCTTCCTCGAAGCGGTACTCCCAGGTGGCGATGGGTGCGCGCAGGCGAGGGCGCTTCAGGCCGATCGCGTGGACCCGGAAGGCGAAGCGGCTGCCCGGGTCCGCTGCGGTCACCGTGCAGCGGGTGGTCCAGCGGACCGCTCCGCGCTTGTTGTGCCCGTCGAAGACCAGGCCCACCCGGGCCGGTTCGTCCGGGCCCGGCACGGTCGCGCCGAGGTTCTCCGGACTCCAGCGGCCCATCCGCGCGGGCCGGCTGAGCTGCTCGTACACCGCCGTCGGCGGCGCCTGGACCACGATGCTGCGGGACACGGTGAACGTGCGGGCCATGGGGAATGCTCCGTTCCTCGGCGGCCCTTGACCTTACCCGCCAGTAGGTCGGGCGGGAAGCGGCCGCTCCTCGCGGTCGCCGGAAGGCGGTCGCGCCGGGGTCGCCCGCTCCCTCGACAGCGCCCTGTTGATCTGCTGGGCGAGCAGCGGGTCCGCCGGGAGCGCGTGCGCGGCGAACCAGCGGGCGGCCGACGGGTCGGGGGACGGTTCGACGAACTCCGCGCCCGCGTAGTCGTCGAGCGGCGGGTCGTAGATGTATCCGGTGACCACGCCGTGCCGGACCAGGCGGTCCACCAGGATGTCGCGGTCCTGGACCAGGAGCGGCACACGGAAGAGCGGCGGAGGCCCGCCGTCCGCGGTTCGGTCGCGGAGTGCCGGGGACGCCCAGGTGGTCCGCGCGAGCAGCGACGCACCCACGCCGCGCCGGGCGAGGTCGTCGTCGAGGCGGGCCATGCGCGCCCTCAACTGGGCGCGGACCAGGGCCCCGTGGCGGGACCGGTAGCCGTGCAGGTCGACACGGACCCACGGTTCGTACGCGGTGAGGCTCGGTGCCTCGGAGGCGCAGCGGGCGAGGCGGGGCGCATGGAGGTCCATGCGGAAGGTGTCGCGCTCCAGCATCCCGAGGCGCCGCATGGTGCGCCACACGGGGCGGACCAAGTGGAGGCCGCGGACGGCTGAACGCGCGAGCGGGCGCAGGGTGGTGGACAGGTCGGTGCGGAGGCTGCTCGGCACCAGGAGTTCGTCGCGCAGTTCTTCCAGTCTTCGGCGGGTGCGCTCGTCCTCGACGGCGAGGAAGCCGCCGGCCATCGCCGCCACGTGCTTGGAGAGGCTGAACGCCGCGGCCTTCCCGAACGTCCCGATCGGGCGCCCGGCCACGCGGGTGCCGATCGCGTGGGCGGCGTCCTCGAACAGCGGGATGCCCAACTGGTCGCAGCGGCGGCGCAGTTCGACGACGCGGTCGGGCATGCCGTACAGGTTCGTGGTGAGGACGGCGTCCACGTTCCGCCAGGTCTCCTCCGGGACGGCGGCGGGGTCGATGTTGCCGTCCCGGGCGGAGACGGGCGCCTGCACCGGGCGCAGTCCGGCCGCGAGGACGACGAAGAGGATCACGTCGTCGTTGACCGGCGACATCAGCACGCGCGCGCCGGGCCGGCACCAGTGCCGCAGCGCGAGGTAGAGCGCGAGCCGTGCCGATGGTGTGTAGACGCAGGGGCGTCCCAGTCGGCGCGCCATCGCCGTGGCGAGCCCCGATCCGTACGACATGCTCAGCCTCCGTTGCCTTGGTCGCCCCCTCGGCGCGACGTGCGCAGCGTGCCGGCGGTCTTCAGCAGCCGGTCGGCCGGTTCCCGCAGGCGGGGGTGGGCCAGAACCGTGTTGCGCAGGCCGCGTACGGGTCTGCGCCACAGCCGGTGCGCCGTCGCCACCGGGTGGGGGCGGGTCGCGAATCCTTCAGCCACGCGTAGTTCGCGGGTCTTCAGCCAGTCCTTGTACTCCTTGTCTCCCCGGCCCATGTCCATGATCCGCACGTCGGCCCGGCCCGCGGCCTCGGCCATCCGCAGGTGCATCAGCAGGCCGGGCGAGTAGTAGCCGAACTCGGGGTCGTACGCGGTGAACCAGGCGGCGAACACGGTGCGCGACGTCGGCCCGAAGTGCGCGGCCACCGGCCGGTCGCCCGCGTACACCACCGACAGCACACCGGTGAAGTGCTTTTCGCGGATCTGGAAGAGGTCGTCGACCAGATCGACGATCCACTGCTTCGCGAACCGGTCCATGCGGCCCGTCCTGCGGTACTGGGCGGACTTCCAACGCATGAGTGTGCGCAGCATCCCGGGGTCGCGCTCGTCGTGGACGAACCGCATCTCGCCGATGTCGCGGCTCAGGCGGCGTTCCTTCTTCAGTGTCGTCTTGACCAGGCCGGGGTAGGCGCCGCGCAACCACTTCGCGTAGCTGTCGGCGTCGGCCTTGAGATCGAGCACGGGTGACGCGAACGTGCCCGTGACGTACTCGGCGAAGGGCGTCTGGCCCTCGACGAGGTGGTCGAACTCGAAGACGGAGAGGTGGCAGGCCCGCAGCAGTTCGCGGGTGTCCCAGGTGACGCCGGGGCGGTGCACGAGGGCCTGGCAGTCGGAGAGGCCGAGCCCGATGGCCCGGCCCACCCCTAAGGAGTTGCGCTCGTACGGGAAGAAGCCGACGGGCTCGCCCTGCTCGCGCAGGACCGCCACCCAGGCGCCGCCGCGGTGCCTGGCGACGCCCATCGCGAACTCCGGTGCGAGGAAGGGGTTGCCGAAGTGCGGCGACTCGTCCATGGCCCGGTGCCAGGCGCCCTGCAGCGAGGCGCTCAGCCCGTCGAGACCATGGATCGATATGTCCATCTCAGGCGGACCGTCCTTCGATGGAAGTCATGGCCGGCCGCTCCCCCGTTCCCCGTCCCCTGGGCCTGCGAGGCTCAAAGGTCGCGAACCCGTACGCAGGTGTCAAGGGTGCCGACCGCCATGGGTACCGACTCGCGCCGGGGCCGGGGCCGGGCCGCCGGTCACGCGCAGTACTCGGCTTCCATGACCCTCTGCATGGACCCCTCGTCCCAGTCGCCGTTGTAGCTGAAGGAGAGCTGGTGCCGGCCGTCCGAGGTACTGACGGCCAGAGACAGCCAGCCCACCATGCCTCCGCCGTGGCCCCAGAGAGTCGTGCCGCAGCTCGTCTTGAAGCGGGTGATGCCGAGCCCGTAGGCCATGTCGGGGGCGTTGGGGGTCGTGACGGTGGTCCGCATCGCCTTGAGCTGCTTCGGAGGCAGGAGCTTGCCGCGCAGCAGGGCGTTGTAGAAGCGGTTCAGGTCGCCGGTGGTGGAGATGATGTCGCCGTCCGCCCAGCCCTGTGAGCCGTTCATCTCGGTGATGTCGTCGATCCGGCCGGGGTCCGAGGGGAAGAGCTTGGAGTAGCCGCGGCTGCTGGGCCGGGGCAGGCGGATGCTGTTGCCGGGGTTGGTGGTGGCCTTCAGCCCCAGCGGCTCGATGATGCGGTCGTGGACCTCCGCCTCGTACGTCCTGCCGCCGACCGCCTCGATGATCAGCCCGGCGAGGACGTAGTTGGTGTTCGAGTACGAGTGCTTGGCGCCGGGCTCGAACAACGGCTTGTGCGCCAGGGCCACGCCCACGTGCTTCTCGGGCGGCAGGGTGTCGTAGCGGTGCTTGAGATAGCCGTCGCCGCGCATGTACTTCTCGACGTACTTCTCGTCGGCGAGGTAGTCGAACAGACCGCTGGTGTGGTTGAGGAGCTGCCGGACGGTGATCTTGCGGCCGTCGTTCCCGTTGCCGCGGATCAGGCCGGGGAGGTGGCGGTCCACGGTGTCGTCGAGATCGAGCTCGCCCTCCGCCTCCAGTTGGAGGAGGACGGTCGCCACGAACGTCTTGGTGATGCTGCCGACGCGGAACCGGTCGTTCTTGCCGCGCGGGGCGCCCGTGGTGCGGTCCCCGACGCCCGACGTCGACGCCCAGACTCCGTGGCGGTCGCGTGCCTGTGCCGTGATGCCGGGGGTGTGGCCCGCCCGCACGGCGGCGTCCATCGCGCGCTGGGTGGCCCGGTGGCCCTGCGCCGTGGGAGCCGTGTCCGGTGCATCCGGCCTCTCCGGGACCGCCTGCGCCGGGGCGACGAAGGCCGTGGCGGCCATCGCGGCCGCCACGAGACCCACCACGCCGAACTTCGAGCTCTTCCGTAACACCATTCCGCACTCCTCGCTCTCGCCCGCGGGGCCTCCGTCGCCCCTCGTGCGGCAAGACCGCGAACGGCCGTCGGAGGTTGAGGGACGGACTCAGCCCGTCGTCCAGCCGCGGAGCTTCTCGGGGTTGCGTACCACCAAGATCTGCTTGATCTTCCGGTCCACGACCTCGAAGGCGAACACCGTCACGACGACGCCGTCCTGTTCGGCCACCACACCGGGCTGACCGTTGACCGTACGTTCCAGGAACGTCATGTCGTCGGGCCTGCGGCGGGCGATCTCGACCCAGGCGCGCGCAACCTGCTCGCCGCCTTCGATGGGGTCCAGGAACGTGGTGGCGAGGCCGCCTCCGTCGCCGATCGCCGTGGCGTCGGGGTCGAGGAGGCCGAGCAGGGCGTCTATGTCCTTGGCCTCCCACGCCTGTTTGAAGTCTCTGACAATGCCGGCGCGCTCGGCCGGCAGGGTCGCGGAAGGCTGCGTGGCGCGGGTGCGGCGCCGGGCCGAAGAGGCCAGCTGGCGGCATGCCGCCGGTGTGCGGCCGACGATCTCGGCCACTTCCGCGAAGGAGTAGCGGAAGACGTCGTGCAGGATGAACGCGACGCGCTCGGCCGGCGTCATCGAATCGAGCACCACCAGGAACGCCAGGTTGACCGATTCGTCCAGGGTCACCCGGTCGGCCGGGTCGACGGCCCCACCGCCCGGCCGCCCGCTGATCCACTCCGTGGGCTCGGGCAGCGGCTCGGGGAGCCATTCGCCGACGTAGGTCTCCCGCCGGGCCCTTGCCGAGCCGAGCACATTGAGGCAGATACGGCTGGCGACCGTCGTCAGCCAGGCGCCGGGGGAATCAATGGCGTCCTGCTGCTGCCGGGACATGGCGTACCAGCGGGTGTAGGTCTCCTGCACGGCGTCCTCGGCTTCGGCGAGGGAGCCCAGCAGCCGGTAGGCGAGATTGATCAGGTGGCGCCGCTCGCCCATGAGCGCGTCGAGTCCTGGTTCCGGTCTGCGCAGTCCCGGCGCGGGCGGCGGGGTGGTCATCGTGACGGCTCCCTCGGTCGTGTCTGCCTTCACCCTCACCGACAAGACAGCGTGCCGGAAAGTGAGGCCGGTGCGTCGCCTCACATTCGGTGGGGCCGGGTTGTCGAAGTGCCGAGACGAACTCGCCGGCCGGTCCGCCGGATCGGCACGGCAGCACCCCAGGGAGACACCATGAGCCTGTTCCGGCTTGACGCCAGCATCCTTCCCGGCACTTCGGCCAGTGCCGAACTGGCCGACATCGTGGAAGCGGAGTGGACCGCGGCCCACCCGCACGAGCCGGTGGTGCGCCGCCATCTGGGCACCGATCCACTGCCCGCCGACGCGTGGGCTCAGGCCCACATCGGCGCTTTGACGCCCGAACCCGACCGCACGCCCGCCCAGCGCGACGCTCGCCTGCTCGCCGAATCGCTCGTCGCGGAGCTGACGGCCGCCGATGCGGTGGTACTGGCCGTGCCGCTGTACAACTTCGGTGTCTCCCAGCACTTCAAGACCTGGGCCGACCTGGTCATCGCCGGGGCCCCCGTGGGCAGCCCGCTGCTCAAGGACAAGCCGACGGTCCTGGCCACCGTGCGAGGCGGCGGCTACGCCGACGGCACCCCACGCGAGGGCTGGGACCACTCCACCCCGTACCTCAGGCGCGTCCTCGCCGACATGTGGCAGGCCGACCTCACCGTCGTCGAACGGGAACTCACCCTCGCCGCCACCTCCCCCGGCATGGAGCATCTCAGGGACCTCGCCGCGGACCTGCACACGGAAGCCCTCGTGGCGGCTGGTGAAGCCGGCCGCGCAACCGCAACCAAATGAAGCGAGGAGAAGCGACATGCCGATGCGCCAGACAGCACGCAACAAAGCGGCGTTCAACCGTTTGCACGAGGCCCAGAGCAGCGGTGACTTGGAGCTCTTCTGGAAGGCGGTCGACGAGGTCGTCGCCCCGGACGTGCTGATCCGCACACCGTTGCCGGTCGACGCGACGGGAGCCGAAGCGCTCAAGCAGGTGGGCGCCATACTTTTCCGCGCCTTTCCCGACCTGCACATCGAGGTCGAGGACGTCATCGCGGAGGGCGACAAGCTCGTCTTCAGGAACACCATCACCGGAACGCACCGGGGCGCGTACATGGGCGTCCCGCCGACCGGCAAATCCATCACCTACAAAGAGATCATGATCGTCCGGTTCGTCGACGGCCGCATCGCTGAGACCTGGGGGCTCGTCGACGTCCTGGCACAGATGAAACAACTCGGCCTGATCCGGACGTGAGCGACAGACGGTTGATCAGGCGTCACCACGCCGTGTCGTTCCACCAGATGAAGACCTCTGTGCTCGGGCCCGGTTCGGAGAACCGGGCCGACGCGGAGGCCTGCCGCAGCAGTCGGCGCAGGTCCGCCTCGAAGCGGTCGAGTTCCGTCCCGAACAGGTGCGGCGCCGAGCTGGACAGCGAGAACACCCCCGCGACGACGTCGTCGGCCGAGCGTTCCAGGGCCGGTCCGCCCGGGACGACAAGGCGCTGGGGCCCGGAGAAGCCCGCTCGGGCGAACACCGCCGCCTCGCCGCCGGGGGTGCCCCTCGGCAGCACTCCGCGGCCTGCCCGGCGGACCGGACCCAAGTAGCGCTTGACCAGTTCGTCCATGGCGGCGTGGGGCGGTGGCGGGTACGGGAGCCCCGCGACGGTGCGCGGCTCCGACTTCAGGTCGGAGATGTGCACCAGGGCGCCGCCGGGGCGCAGCATGCGCTTGACGGTCGCGGCCACCGGGTCGCGGTCCATCCAGTGGAAGGACTGGGCGAAGGTCGCGACGGTGAAGGTGCCGAGCCCCGCGGGCAGGTCCTCGGCGCGGGCCCGCACCCAGCGCGTCCGCCCGGCCACTCCCCTAGCGGCAGCGGCGCGGCCGGCTTCGGCGAGCATGTCGCCGTCGGGGTCCACGCCGACGACTTCGCCGAACAGCGGGGCCAGGGTCAGCGCGACGGTTCCCGGCCCGCAGCCCACGTCGATGAGGCGCCCTCGCCCGTCGAGTTCCAGGGCGTCTGCCAAGGCGTCCGCCAGTCCGGGCGCGTAGGGGAGCCGTCCGCGCGCATAGTGTGCGGCGGCTCCCGCGAACAACGTCTCGTCCCACTCCCAGTCGGCCGCCATGCCCGCTCGCCACCTCTCGTACCACCGGCTACCGGTCCGCTCCTGCGCGAAAGGTACGCGACCGTGAGCGGTAATCTGGATCTTTTCCCCCCAGAGGAGTTGCACCAGTGGAGTTCCGGCTGCTCGGAGCGGTTTCCGTCGCCACTGAGGTCGGCGTGCTGCCGCTCGGTCCCGCCAAGCGGCGCAGCCTGCTCGCCGCTCTGCTGCTCAGGCCGAACCACCCGGTCCCGGTCGGCCAGTTGACGGACGCTCTGTGGGACCACGAGCCGCCGACGCGGGCCCGCGGTGTCATCCAGGGGCATGTGTCGCGGCTGCGGGCCCTGCTCACGGGTGCGGACGCCGACATGTTCGGCGTCGAGCTGCTCACCCAGGGCACGGCGTACGTCCTGCGGATGCCGGAGTCACTGCTCGACGCGCACCGTTTCGAGGAGCTGGTGACGCTGGCCCGCAGCCAGCGCGCGCCCGCCGACGCCGTGGCGATGTACCAGGAGGCGCTGTCGCTGTGGCAGGGGCCCGCGTTGACCGGCGCGTATCCGAGTCAGCCGCTGCAGACGGCCGCCCAGGCGCTGGAGGAACTCCGCCTCGCCTCGGTGGAGTCGCTGGCCGCCGCCTACTCGCGGATGGGCGAGCACGCCCGGGCCGCGGCCGTGCTGCGCGCGGAGGCCAGTGTCCACCCGCTGCGCGAGTCGCTGTCCGCCGCGCTCGTGCGGGAACTGCAGCGGGCGGGGCGCCGCTCGGAGGCGCTCGACTGCTTCCACCGCACCCGACGGCTGCTCGCCGACGAGCTGGGGGTCGACCCGGGCCGGGAACTGGCCGATGCCTACACCGATGTGTTGCGCGGCGAGGGGGAGGGAGGAGACGCGGCACGGGAGCCGGCACCGGCCCCGCCCACGGCTGGGGCACCGGCTGCGACCAGCGCCCCCTCCCCCGCGCCCGTGGCCGCCGCTGTTCCTTCCCCGGCCCCGGTTCCCGGTCTCCCGCCTTCCCCCTCGCCCACCCCCTTGCCCTTGCCCGGCCCGATCGACCTCCTGCCCCGCATGCCGCGCGGCTTCCACGGGCGCGCCGCCGAGCTCACCGCGCTCTCCCGGGCCGCCGCCGGTGAAGCGCCCGTCTGCCTCGTCACCGGACCCGCCGGAGTCGGCAAGACCGCCTTCGTGGCGCACTGGGCGCACCGCAACCGCGAACTGTTCCCCGGCGGCCTGCTCTACGCCAATCTGCGCGGCTTCAGCGACACGGGTGAACCGGCTCTCCTCGAAGTGCTGCGGGAGTTCCTGCTGGCGCTCGGTGTCGCGCCGCGCCGCGTCCCGGAGTCGGCGGGCGGCGCGTCCGCGCTCTTCCGGTCCCTGTGCGCCGACCGCCGACTCCTCGTCGTACTCGACAACGCACGCGCGTCCGAGCAGGTCAGGGAGTTGCTGCCGGGTGGTGCGGAGTGCGTCACCGTGGTCACGAGCCGGTACAGGCTGCGCGGGCTCATCGCCTCCGACGCCGCCCGGCCCGTCCCCCTGGACGTCCTCGAACCGGACGACAGCACCGCCCTCCTCACCGCGGTGCTCGGCAAGGAGCGGGTGCTCGCGGAAGAGGTGGCGGCGCGGCGCCTCGCGGAGTTGTGCGGCGGGCTTCCGCTCGCGCTGCGGGTGGCGGCCGCGCGGCTCGCGGACCAGCCGGACTGGTCGCTGAGCGCGATGTGCGCCGAACTCTCGGACGAGTCACGCCGGTTGAGCCTGCTGGACGTGGAGGACACGGGCGTCCGGGCGGCGCTGCGGCTGACCGTGCGCAGGCTGCCCGACGACGCCGCGCACCACTTCGCCCCGCTCGGACAGCACCCGGGCACGCACGTCGACCGCTACACGGCCGCGGCCCTCGCCGGTACGGACCCGGTCGCGGCCGAGGCGGCGCTCGACAAGCTCACGGCGGCGCACCTCGTGATCAGGACCGCGCCGGACCGCTGGACGCTGCACGACCTCGTGCGGCTGTACGCGCGCGGCCTGGAGGCCGGGCCCGACGTCCTGGTGCGCGGGCTCGACCACAGCGTGGCGACGGCGCTGGCCGCCGCGGACGCGGCGGAGCCCGGTGACGAGTCGTGCTTCACGCTGCCCTCGGACTTCCGTTCACCGCCGGCGACCAGGGAGTTCGCCGACCGCGAGCAGGCCATGGACTGGTACGCGGCCGAGCGCGACGACCTGACGCTGGCGGCGGCCGCGGCGCACGCCGCCGGACTGCACGGCAGGACGTGGCGGATCGTCCTCGCGCTCTGGCCGCAGATCGTGTGGCGGGTGCGGGACGACTGGACTCCCCTGCTGCGGACGGCACTTGAGGCGACCGAGGCCGACGGCGACGCGCGCGCCGAGTCGCGGGTCCGTGCCCTGCTCGGCTGGGTCCTGACGGAGGAGGGCCGCACCCCTGAGGCGCTGGTCCATCTGGAGGCCGCGCCGGTGCTCGCCGCCCGCGCCGGTGACACCCGCGGCGAGGCGACCGCGCTGATCAACCTGTCGCTCGCGCAGGCCGAACTCGGCAGCCCCGAGGAAGCCGCCGAGGGGTGCGCGCTCGCGGCGGAGCTCGCGCACAGCGTCGGCGACCGGAGCACCGAACGGCTCGCGCTCTACCACCTCGCCCGGCACCGCCTCGACGCCAGGGAGTGGCAGGCGGCCTTCGAGACGGCCGTCGCCGCCCTCGACCTCGACAGCCCGTCGGAGGCGTCCACGGCGGCCCGGGTGCTGCTGCGCACCGTGATCGGGGAGGCGCTGCTGGGGATGGGCGACGAGACCGAGGGCATCCGGCGACTGGAGAGCGCGGCCCGCGAGGCGGAGACATCGGGCTACGACGACGGCGCGGTCCGCGCCCTCGGGGCACTCCTCCGCGTCTCGGCGGACGCGGGACTGCAGGCGCGGTACGACATGGCGATGGTGCGGTTGATGGCGCGTACGTGACCGCAGCGCGTGCGTACCGGGGCGGCGTCCCTGGCTGTGGTGTTATCGGTGGCGCGTCCCCGAGGCGGCGGTACGCGCGGTCTCGTGTCAGGTGCCCGGTGAGGGCTCACCGTCCGCCGTACCGGCGGCGTCCTTCGACTGTGTGGCGTGCTCGGTGAGCTGCTGATTCACCTCGCGCGCCTGCTCGGCCAGCGCGCGGGCCCGCGCCTCGGCCCGGTCCGCCCGTGCGTTGATCCGGGCGATGTCGTCCTCGATGACCTGGAGGGCCAGTGCGGTCGCGGCGTCGGCGTCCTGCGGGGGCAGGTCACCGGGCAGGTCCTCCAGGGCGCTCTTGACCGCGGGGATGCCGCCGCGGTCGTGGATGTCTTTCCAGTACTCGTAATCCATTGCGCCATCCTGGCCGATCGGCCGGGGCCGGCGCGAGCGGCGGCCCGCCCGGCGCCCGTGCCGCGCCGGCGCCGCTAGGACGCGGGCCCGGTGGGCGTGCCCGGCCGGGCGGGTGTGCTGAAGTCCAACAGGTCCTCGGCCGTCTGCTGCGTCTCCTCCGCGGCCTTGCGGGCCGTGGCGACGACATCGCCGTGCTCCTGGACGAGGGTGTGATAGATCGGCGCCTGGGTGGCGTCATTGGCCGGCATGACCTGCGGCTCCTTGTTCGGTGACTACTTGTGATCGGGTCGGCCGTGGGCGGCCGACCCGCGACCTTACGCGAACTCGGTGCCCCGATGGCACCCGACCCCGATCATGAGACGGCCGCTTGTGACCACCTTCACACGCGGTGGGCGGCTCAGCCGCAGTGCATGTCCTGACCGGGCCTCTTGCCCGTGGCCAGGAAGCGGGTGACCGTCCGGTCGCCGCATGCGTTTCCGTTGGCGAGGTAGACGTCGTGCCCGGTGGCGTCGACCGTCACCATGACGGCGCGGCGGCCCAGCGCCTCGCGCAGTTTCAGGGCGCCGCTCAGCGGGGTGTTGGGGTCGCGCTCGTTCTGGACGAGGAGGATGTTGGACGGGCCGCGGTCGGTGACGCGGACCGCGGGCGCCTTCGGCCGGAACGGCCAGGCGGCGCAGAGCATCGCGTTCCTGGGCATGCCGGCGGTCAGCGGATACTTGGCGCGACTCTCGGTGACGCCCTTCTGATACACGGCGGGTGAGGTTGGCCACGCGACGTCGTTGCAGAGGGTCGCGGAGCCGACGGCGAGGGAGTTCTGCAGCGCCTTCTCGGGCGGCGCCTGGGGTGCGGGCGGCAGCTCTCCCTTCTGGGCGCCGAGCATCAGCCGGGCGAGATCGGGGAAGTCGTCGGGGTCGGCCATCGCGGTGAGCATGGCCTGCCGCAGTACGTTGCCGTTCAGGACCGCCGGGTTGGCGCCGCGCCAGGGGATCGGTTCGCGGTCCAGGCGGGCGGCGAGGCGGAGGAAGAGCGGGCGCACTTCGGCCGCCGTGTCCGCGAGGCGGTAGTCGTGGCCGGGCGCGGAGGCCCATGCGGCGAACTCCGGGAAGGTGTCCTCGACGCCCTGCTCGTGCGCCGCGAGCCAGTTGCGGCCGACCCGGCGGGGGTCGGGATCGTCGTTGCTGTCCAGCACGATCCGGTCGGTGCGGTGCGGGAACAGCCGGCTGTAGACGGCGCTCACGTATGTGCCGTAGGAGACCGCCCACGCCGAGAGTCTCTCCTCGCCGAGCGCGGCGCGGATGCGGTCGATGTCGCGGGCGTTGTCGGCGGTGCTGATGTGGCGCATCAGCTCGCCGCCGTTGCGGGCGCAGGCGTCGGACAGGCGTTTCGCCGTGGCCATGTTGCCGGTGACGGAGCCGTCCGGGGCGGTCCAGGGGCGCAGGCTGGTCGAGGCGAGGTCGGCGTGTTCGAAGCCGCAGTCGACCGGGGTGGAACGGCCGAGGCCGCGGGGGTCGAAGCCGATCAGGTCGTAGGCGTCGCGCACGCTCTGGGGCAGTTCCCGCCCCTTGCCGGACGGGTCGTTGATGCTGGACCCGCCGGGCCCGCCGGGGATCAGCAGCAGTGCGCCGCGGCGGGCCGCGGGCTTCTCACTGGGGACGCGGGAGATCGCGATCTCGATCTTCTTGCCTTCGGGGTGGGCGTGGTCCATCGGCACGTCGAGCGTCGCGCACTCCTGCCTCGAGCCCGGCGCCTGACCCTCGCACTCCGTCCAGTCGAGCGCCGCGGTGGCGGTCGCCGGTGCGGCTGGTGCGGCTGGTGCGGCCGGTGCCGCGGAGGCGGCGAGCGGCGCGGTGAGGGTGAGGACGACGGCGGACGCGGAGGCGGCCAGTAAGGCGGTGTTCCGCTTGGTTTTCGTCATACCGAGGATCTTTGTCATACGGAGGATCTTCGCCGTCGGGACGGAGCGGCCACATCATCCCAACTGGCCCACCCGTATGGGGGTTTACCCCGAACAGCCACCTAGGGGGCCGTGAGGAGCGCCCCGGTGCGGGTACTCGCGGACGGACGCAAGGAGGAGTTCATGCCACTCACGTTCCGCAAGAGTTTCCGGATACTTCCCGGGGTTCGGCTGAACATCAACAAGCGCTCGTGGTCCCTCACCACGGGAGGCCGTCACGGACCCCGGCGCACTCACAGCAGCACCGGTCGGCGCACCACGTCGATGGACCTGCCGGGTCCGTTCGGCTGGCGGCGTACGACGAAGCGGCGCTGAAAGCCGTCCAAGAGCCGCTCCCCACAGAGCTGCTCCCCACAGAGCCCTCCTCACACAGCCGCTCCCCAAAATGCGATGCCGTGCCGAGACCTGTCCTGTTACGGTCACCGGCATGAAGAAGCGCGCCGCGATGACGACGACGCCGGAGAGTGTCCCGGCGCGCTGATCGATGTGCTCAGTTCGAAGCCCCGGGGCGAGTGCCCCGGGGCTTCTGCTCGCGGAAGGTCACTCGCCCGATGTCCGCGAGGAGACCTCGATGAACGACATGACCCGCCTGGCCGACGCCGCCGACGACGACCGTCGCGACGCACCGCATGACCACCGCAGACTGGGCCGCGAACTCGGCCTGTTCGGCACCGATCCGTTGATGGGCGCCGGACTGCCGTACTGGCTGCCGGACGGGGCGGCCGTGCGGCACGCCCTGGAGGAGTACATCCGCGACGCCGAACGGCGCGCCGGATACCGGCACGTGTACTCGCCCGTGCTCGGAAAGCGGGAGCTGTACGAGATCTCCGGGCACTGGTCGCACTACAGCGACGACATGTTCCCGCCGATGGACCTGGGCGGCGAGCAGGTGGTGCTGCGTCCGAGCCTCTGCCCGCACCACGCGCTCATCTACCGCTCCCGGTCCCACAGTTACCGTGAGCTGCCGCTGCGCATGGCCGAACTCGGCGGCATGTATCGCGCTGAACTCTCCGGCGTACTGGGCGGATTGAGTCGGGTGCGGGCCATCCACCTGAACGACGCGCACATCTTCTGCACCCTTGACCAGGTCGCCGACGAGGCGAGCGCCGCTCTGGGGATGATCCGCCGCGCGTACGACGCACTGGGCATCCGTCCGGCTCGCTTCCGGCTGTCCCTGCCCGGCCCCGGCGGCAAGTATGTCGCCGATCCGGAGAAGTGGCGGCGCTCCACCGACCTGTTGACCGAGGTCCTCGACCGGTCCGGGTTGCCCTATGAGGCTGTCGAGGGCGAGGCCGCGTTCTACGGACCGAAGATCGACGTCCAGGTGGTCGACGGAGCGGGCCGCGAGTCGACCCTCTCCACCGTCCAGGTCGACTTCCACCAGCCCGAACGGTTCGATCTGCGCTACGTCGGCGCGGACGGCGCCAAGCACCGGCCGGTGATGGTCCACCGCAGCGTCATCGGCAGCGTGGAGCGAGCCGTCGCCCATCTCGTCGAACAGCACGGCGGAGCCTTCCCCGCCTGGCTCGCCCCGACCCAGCTTGTGGTCCTGCCGGTCTCGGAGGCACAACTGCCCGGTGCCGAGCGCCTCCTGCGGCAGTGCGCCGAGCTCGGACTGCGGGCGGAGCTCGCCAGGCCCGGGGAGGGCAGCCTGGGCGCTCGCGTCCGGGCCGCCCGCCTCGTGCCCTACCAGGCCGTCGTCGGCGCGAAGGAGGACGCCGACGACCTGGTCGCGCTGCGGCTGCGGGACGGGCGGCGCCTCGACGCGCTGCCCGTCGCTGAGGCCCTGGCCCGCATCGGCGCCCTCGTCGGGGCGCACCGGGCCGAACTGTGGGACGCCTGACCACGACAGGAGGTGAGGGGCGGTCAGAGTGCGCCGACGACCAGCGTCACGCCCATGACCGTCATCGTCGCCGCGATCAGGAAGTCCAGCGCCCGCCACGAGGCGGGCCGCGCGAAGAAGCCGCTGAGCAGCCGAGCGCCGTAGCCGAGCGCGGCGAACCAGCACACGCTGCCGAGCATGGCGCCGACGCCGAAGGCCCAGCGGAGGCCGTCGTGGCCGGCGGCGACCGAGCCGAGGAGGAGGACCGTGTCGAGATAGACATGCGGGTTGAGCCAGGTCATGGCCAGGCAGGCGAGCAGCGCGCCGCGCCGTGATCCGGCCGTCTCGCCGACGGCCGTCATCGCGGTGGGGCGCAGGGCGCGGCGCGCGGCGATGACGGCGTACGAGAGGAGGAAGCCTCCGCCTATCAGGCCGACGAGGGTCATCGCCGGGGGCCAGGCGGTCACGAGGCTGCCGACTCCGGCGACGCCCGCCCCGATGAGCACCATGTCGGAGAGGGCGCAGATGGCCACCACGCTGAACACCGCCTGACGTCGGATGCCCTGCCGCAGTACGAAGGCGTTCTGCGAGCCGATGGCGACGATGAGCGAGAGTCCGGTGCCGAATCCGGCAGCCGCGGCGGTCAGTGCTGTTCCCATGGCTTCGACGTTAAGGATCACTGACGCACTAAGTACAGGTAAAGATTCTCATGTAGCTTAAGCAATCGTGATGCCGCATACCGAGAAGGCCAAAGAGGCAGGGCGGACGAGCCTTCCGTCCGGGGCGCTCTCGGAGCTGCCGCTCGAACACGTGCGGACGCTCCTCGCCGTCGTCGACGAGGGCACCTTCGACGCCGCGGCGGCCGCCCTGCACGTCACGCCGCCCGCGGTCAGCCAGCGCGTCAAGGCACTGGAGCGCCGTACAGGGCGGGTGCTGCTGATGCGGACCAAACCGGTGCGGCCCACCGAGTCGGGGCAGGTCGTCGTGCGGTTCGCCCGGCAGCTGGCCCGCCTGGAGCGGGACGCGCGCGCCGAGCTCGGCATCAGCGACACGGGCGAGCCCGCCGTCCTGCCGGTCGCGGTGAACGCCGACTCGCTCGCGACCTGGTTCCTGACCGCCCTGGCCCGGATGCCCGACGAGCCGCGGGTCTGTTTCGAGCTGCGGCGCGAGGACGAGGACCACACGACGTCACTGCTGCGCGAGGGCTCGGTGATGGCTGCTGTCACGTCGTCGCCGGACGCGGTGTCGGGCTGTACGGTGCGGCGGCTCGGGCGGATGCGGTATCTGCCGGTCGCCTCGCCCGGGTTCGCGGCACGGCGGCTCGGCGACTGGCCGCGCGTGCCGCTCGGGGAGGTCCTCGCGGACGCGCCCGCGGTGTTCTTCGACCGCCGCGACTGCCTGCAGGACGACTTCGCACGCAAGGTGACGGGCGGGCGCGGCGCGAGCCCGCTGCGGCATTACGTTCCCTCGTCGCGCGGGTTCCTCGAGGCGGTCGAGGCGGGTCTCGGCTGGGGCGTGGTGCCGCAGGCTCAGGCCGAGCCCCTGTTGCGGGCGGGCGCGCTGACCCTGCTCGACCCCGACCGGGTCGTGGACGTACCGCTGTTCTGGCAGCAGTGGAAGCTCGACTCGCCCGCGCTGGCCGCGCTGGCGGACGCGGTGGTGACCGCGGCCGCCCAGGCCCTGGACCAGTGACCGGTCGGCCCCGGAGCCGGTGACACGCGGCGGACAGAACGTGCGGTGCGGGCGACTCCTGTCTAGCGTCACTGGCATGACGACTGATCCGCGGATTTACGAGCTTCTGCTGGTGCCCGAGTTCACCGAGCGCGGGACGGGGACGATCGGCGGTGACCATGCGCTGCGTTCCGCGGTGGTGGTCGCCACGGGCGAGACCGGCGCGTCCGGCTACCCGCGCTACGTCGGGGGCGGCATGGAGGCCGACATCGACCCGGCGACGCGGTCCGTCGAGGCGCTGCTCGTCGACGGGGCCGAGCTGGACTACGGGCTCTCGGTGCGGGTCGCCGACCGGTCGGACGGCTGACACCACACCTTCCCGCGACAATACGACAATGTGACAGAAAGAATGTTCGCGTCAAAAATAACGCTGCTTCGTTTCACGTGAATCATGTAAAACGGAGCTCGGCCTTCTGAATGGACGCCTCCAGGCTCCTGCCAGGCACACCGCGCCGCACTGGCTTGAACTCATCGCTTTCGATGGTGCCCACAGGTCGACCCGGTAGGCTTCGGTATTCGAAAAGACCGAAGTGAACACACCTCCTGCCGACCATGTGGGGAGCTGGTCATGCGACCGGACGACCGGATCGGGGGCCTCGTCCAGTCCCTCTCGGAACACCTCGTCAAAAATGTCGAGGACCACCTGCTGGAGGGCGCGCGCCGCGATTTCCTCCAGCTCGGATTCGCGAAATTGCCCTTCCTCGTTCCTGACCATGTCAAATCATCGGTTGCGGACGAGATCGAAAGCCTCGTCGCCGAACACGGCGTCCGCCGCGGAATGCGCTTCAAGGAAACCGGCGGCACGCCTCGGCTGATGCGCAATGTCCGCCACAAGGAAATCAGCGAGCACGGTTCGGTCATTCCGGCGGTGTACGCCTCCGCGGATCTCCTCGACGCGCTGGGGAAGGTCGCGGGCGAGCCCGTGCTCACCTGTCCCTACGAGCCGGAGCGGTACGTGATCACCGAGCTGGAGCAGTCCGGCGACACGCACGGATGGCACTGGGACGACTACAGCTTCGCGCTCGTCTGGGTCGTCGCCTGCCCGCCCGCCGAGCACGGCGGATTCGTCCAGTGCGTGCCCCGCACGTACTGGAACAAGCAGGATCCGCAGCTGCACCGCCAGTTCATCGCGCAGCCCATCCACTCCTTCGAACTACGCCCGGGCGACCTCTACTTGATGCGCACCGACACCACCCTGCACCGCGTCTATCCGCTGAGCAGCGGCCGCCGCCTGATCATCAACATGGGCTACGCCTCCCAGGGTGACCTGCACAAACAGATCAGCCACGAAACCATGGACGGACTCTGGAACGGCTCGCGCGACGAGCAGGCGGGGCAGCCGAGGCAGACCGTATGACCTCAGCCGAAGGGGCTCGGACCCAGGTGCCCGAGCCCCCTCAGCTGCCGCGCCGGCTGGGCACCTCGGGTCTCGTGGCGCACTACGTCACCTCTGTGATGGGCGCCGGTGTGCTCCTGATTCCCGCTCTCGCCTGGGCCGAGGCGGGGCCGCTGTCCCTGGTCGCCTGGGGGCTGCTCATCCTTTACAGCTACCCCTTCGCACTGATCTTCGCGACGCTGTCCGTACGGCACCCCACGAGCAAGGGCGTCGCCCAGTTCGTGGAAGCGGCGTTCGGGCCCCGGGCGGGCCGGATCGCCGCCGTCTTCCTCCTCATCACGCTGCTCGCCGGAAATCCGGTGCTCGGCCTCGCGGCCGGCCGCTATCTGCTCGCAGCGGTCGAACCCACGGCGTCGAACCGGGCGGCCCTCCTCGCGGGCGCCGCCGTCATCGTGTTCTGCGTGCTGCTCAACCTCTGCGGGATCAGGGTCAGTACGCGCGCCCAGATGGTGGTTCTCGGCACTGTGGTGCTCCTGCTGGCCTTCGTCATCTGTCTGGCCCTTCCCCAGGGGGACTACACGCGCCTCGCGCCGTTCGCGCCGCACGGCTGGAGCGCTCTCGGCAGTACGTTGCTCATCTGTTTCTTCGGATTCATCGGCTGGGAGAACGCGGCTCCGGTGGCCGAGGAAGTGCGGGACCCCGGCCGCACGTTCCCCAAAGGAATTCTCTACGCCGTCTGTTGTGTGGGGCTCCTGTACTTCGCCATGGCGTTCACCGTCTCCGTGGCCCTGCCCGAGACGTCCGCGGGCCAGTCGGATCTGACGGCGTTCGTGCGGCTCCTGGAGGCGGCCACGGGATCCGGGCTGCGCAGCGCCGGATATCTCGTCGCCGGAATTCTGCTGCTGCTCACCACCAACGCCTGGTGCCTCGGCACCTCGCGCGTCGTCTTCGCACTCGCCCGCGACGGCCTCCTGCCGACCGGCCTCAGCCGGCTCACCCCGCAGGGCAGGGTCCCGGCACGCGCCGTCCTCGCCCTCCTGCCCGGCTATGCCGTCTCGGTCGTCATCCTCCTGGCCACCGACTCCAGCGAGACCACACTGATCAAGGCCTCATCGGCGACCTACCTGCTCATCTTCCTCATGGCCTTCCTCTCCGCCACCCGGCTCCTCCCCCGGGGCCGCACCGCCCGCCTGAACCTGGCGGTCATCGCGGCCACCGTCGTCATGCTGCCGTTCTTCGGCGTCAGCGTCGTCATCGCCCTGGCGATGCTGCTCGTCGCCGTGATCGCCGAGCGGTGGCTGCGCAAGCGCGTCACCTAACCCCCCCCGAGACAGGAGTACTCACGTGACCGCGCGACACATCCTGCGAATACAGGACCTCACAGCCAAGGAAATGTGCTCCCTGCTCGACCTCGCCGAAGCGATGAAACGCGGCGACGACACGCGCGCCCACCTCGCGGGCCGCTGCATCGGCCTCCTCTTCAACGTGCCGTCCACCAGAACCCGCGTCTCCTTCCAGGTCGCCGCCTCCCAACTCGGCGCCGACAGCTACCCGTACGGGGTGGAAGAGCTACGGCTCGCCAATCGCGAGTCGATCGAGGACACCATCGGCGTACTCAACCGCTACCTCGACGCGCTCGTGGTCCGCTGGTACGACATGAACGAGTACGGCGCGGGCCACCGCCGCCTGCGCGCCATGGCCGACCGGGCGACGATCCCCGTCATCAACGCGCTGGACGACGAGGAACACCCCTGCCAGGTCCTCGCCGACCTCATGACACTGCGCGAGCTGTACGGGGCGGGGGTCCCGGCCGAACGGATCGTGTACGCCTGGTCCTACTCGCCGCGGCAGAAGACCCCCGGGGTGCTGCACTCCTCCATGATGGCCGCGGCCCTGCTCGGCCACCGCATCACCGTCGCGCACCCGCCGGGATTCGCGCCCGAGGAGCGCGTGACCGCCGCCGTCCAGGAAGTCGCCGCCCGCACCGGCGCGCGCGTCGACCTCACGCACGACCTGGAGGAAGCCGTCCGCGGCTGCTCCGCCGTGTACACCCTGAGCTGGAAGTCCCCCACACTCGTCGGTCAGGAGGAGATCCAGGCGAGGACCCGGCTCGCGGACCGGTGGCGGATCACCGAACCGCTGATGCGGCTCGCCGGCGAGGAGGCCGTCTTCCTCGACTGCATGCCCACCAACCGCGGCGAGGAGGTCGACGCCGAGGTGAAGGACGGCCCCCGGTCGAAGATCTTCCAGCAGGCCGAGAACCGCCTGCACACCCAGAAGGCCCTCCTCACCCAGCTCTTCGACGGAACGCTCTCGGGAGGCCCGCGATGACGGCCGTACGACCTGGCACACGGGTGGCGCTGGTCACCGGGGGCGGCGGTGGCATCGGCCGCGCCGTCGCACGCCGCCTCGCGGACGAGGGCGCGGCCGTCGCGGTCGTCGACCGGGACCACGAGGCGGAGGCCGTGGCCCGCGACATCCGCGCCGCAGGCGGGCACGCCGAGCCGTTCGTGTGCGACGTCTCCGCCGAGGGCGAGGTATCGGCCCTGGTGAAAGAGGTCGTCGGCAGGCTCGGCGGCATCACCGACGTGTGCTGCGTCGCGGGCAGCATCCGGCGCGGGACGGTACGGGAGCTGTCCCTGGACGACTGGCACGCGACGTTCGCGGACAACGTGGACTCGGTCTTCCTCGTGTGCCGGGAGGTCATCCCGCACATGGAGCGTGCCGGACACGGGAGCATCGTCACCGTCGCCTCCGGCTGGGGCCTGCGCGCCGGGGCGAAGGCCGCCGCGTACTGCACGGCGAAGGCCGGTGTGGTGATGCTCACACAGGCCATGGCGCTGGACCACAGCCCCGCCGGCATCAGGGTCAACTGCGTCGCCCCGGGCGACACCCGCACGCCCATGCTCGCCCGCGAGGCACGTCAACTCGGCCAGTCCGACGCCGAGTTCCTCGCCGAGGCCGCCGACCGGCCGCTGGGCAGGATCGGCACGCCCGAGGACATCGCCGCGGCGGTCGCCTTCCTCGCCGGGCCCGACGCCGACTTCGTCACGGGCACCGTGCTGACCGTGGACGGTGGAGGAAGCGTTTAGGGGGAACCCTCGTGTCGAACGCCGGCCCGCGTGCGCCACGCGGTGGCGTTCGACAGACTGAACGAGGGATTCCACACCGAGGAGCGGAAAACGAGTGGCCGAGCAACTCACCGATCAGTCCGGCGACCGGTCCGTCGGGCTGAAGAAGGCCCTGACGACTCCCCTGCTCTACTTCTTCATCCTCGGAGACGTGCTCGGGGCGGGGGTCTACGTCCTCGTCGGGCAGATCGCCGCCGAATCGGGCGGCGCCGTCTGGGTGCCCCTGGTCCTCGCCCTGCTGCTCTCGCTGCTGACTGCCTCCTCGTACGCCGAGCTCGCCACGAAGTATCCGAAGGCCGGGGGCGCCTCCCACTACGCGACGCTCGCCTACGGACCCTTCGCCGGATTCCTGGCCGGGTTCTGCATGCTGGCGGCGGGCATCGTCTCCGTGGCCGCGCTGGCCCGGGGCTTCGCCGGGGAGTATCTGACCGCCTTCGTCACCCTGCCCGTCGTCCTGGTGGCGGCCCTCTTCCTGGGTGCTCTCGCCCTCCTCAATGCCCGCGGCATCAGCGAGTCCACCCGCGCCAACGTGGCCGCGACGGTCATCGAAGTGGGCGGTCTCCTGCTGGTCGTCGGCCTCGGCGTGTGGCTGTTCCTGCGCGGCGACGGCGACGCCGGGAGGCTCGTCCAGCTCGGCACCGCGGAGAAGGGTGCCGCCGCCGGCGTCCTGAGCGGGACGGTGCTCGCGTACTACTCCTTCGTCGGCTTCGAGACCTCCGTCAACGTCGCCGAGGAGACCCGCGACCCGCGCCGTTCCTACCCCCGCGCCCTCTTCGGCGCCCTGGTGACGGCGGGGGCCGTCTACGCCCTCGTCGGGATCGTCGCCTCGGTGGCCGTCCCCACCGAGACGCTCGCCGACTCCAGCGGCCCGCTGCTCGAAGTGGTGCGGGAGGCCGGCGGAGTGCCTCCGAAGCTGTTCAGCGCCATCGCCCTCGTCGCCGTCGCCAACGGCGCGCTGCTCACCGGCATCATGAGTTCGCGGCTGGCCTACGGCATGGCACGGGACGGACTCCTGCCGCACTTCCTGACCCGTGTGCTGCCCGGCCGCCGCACTCCGTGGGCGACCATCGCGGCCACGACCGTCCTCTCTTTCCTGCTGGCCCTGACGGGGGACGTGGAGACGCTCGCCTCCACCCTGGTGCTGCTGCTCCTCGTCGTGTTCTTCCTCGTCAACACCGCCGTCCTCGTGCTGCGCCGCGACCGCGTGGAGCGTCCCCACTTCCGGGCGTACACCGCACTCCCGGTCCTCGGCGCGCTCTCCTGCGTGCTGCTCGCCACGCAGATCGAGGCCGAGGTGTGGACCCGCGGCCTGATCATCCTCGCGGTCGGCGTGGCCCTCGGCGCGGTGTCCGCCTGGCGCCGCCGCGGGGCGTCGACCCTGCGCTGAAGCCCCTACGCCGAGGCCGGGCCGGCGCCGGGCAGGGGCGACACCGGGCGTTCGAAGAACGTCTCCAGGGAGACGGTGGCCTGCGTGCCGCTGACCCCTTCGATCGCGTACAGCCGGCGGAGCACGTCCTGCAGCTGCTCGGTCGTGGCGGTGCGGACCTTCACCAGGACCGAGGCGCTGCCCGCGATGACGTGCGCTTCCTGTATCTCGGGGATCGCCGCGAACGCGTCCGCGGACTCCCCCATCCACGCCGTCGATTCGACCATCACGAAGGCGAGCACCCCGCGGTCGAGCGCGGCGGGGTCCACCTCGACGGTCGTACGCCGGATGACGCCGCGCTCGCGCAGCTTGCGGACCCGCTCGTGGGCGGCGCCCGCGGAGAGACCCGCTCCCTTGCCGAGGGCGGCGTACGAGATCGTCGCGTCCTCCTGGAGGAGGGCGATCAGCCGACGGTCCATGACATCCACAGTCACCATGGCGCAACCATACAGCGTTCTGGCATAGTCATGATCGTCCGAACGACATTCGGTTCCTGACGGCTAAGGGGTATTCATGTCCGGCGACGACAGCACCTCCCTGTACGAGATCCTGGACGAGCGGTTCCGTACGGGGCGGTGTGCGAACGGGGACGACCGGCTGGAGAAGCTGTACGGGGGCTGCCGGTGGGCCGAGGGGCCGCTCTATCTGCCCGCCTGGCGTCAGCTCGTCTGGAGCGACATTCCGAACGACCGGCTGCTGCGCTGGGACGAGGAGACCGGCGCTGTCTCCCTGTTCCGCTCGTCCGCCGGGCACGTCAACGGCAACACCATCGACCGCGAAGGCCGGCTGATCTGCTGCGAGCAGGGCAACCGCCGGGTCACCCGCACCGAGCCCGACGGCCGGATCACCGTGCTCGCCGAGCGCTTCGAGGGGAAGCGGCTGAACAGCCCGAACGACGCGGTCGTCCACTCGGACGGTTCGGTGTGGTTCTCGGACCCGGACTTCGGGATCACCAGCGACTACGAGGGCTTCCGCGCCGACCCCGAGATCGACGGCCGCAACGTGTACCGGATCGACCCGTCGACGGGCGAGGTGCGGCTGGTCGCGGACGGCTTCGGGGCGCCGAACGGCCTCGTGTTCTCGCCCGACGAGCGGCAGTTGTACGTCTCGGACACCGGGGGCGGATGCATCCGGGTCTTCGACGTGCGCGAGGACGGCACGCTGTCCGAGGGCAGGATCTTCGCCGAGGCGAAGGACGACGTCAGCCGGTTCGACAACCTCCGCTTCGACGACGGCGGCCGCCTGTGGGCCGCCGCCATCGAGGGAGGGGTGCACTGCTACGACCCCGACGGCACCCTCATCGGACGGCTGCGGGTGCCGGAGCCGGTGTCGAACATCGCCTTCGGCGGCCCGAAGAACAACCGGCTCTTCATCACGGCGACGAGCTCGCTCTACTCAGTGGTGATGGCCGTGACGGGGCTGCCGCGGGTGCGCGCCTGAGCGGGTGCGGCGCGTGGGTGCGGCGCTTGGGGCGGCGCGTTCACTCCGTGGCTTCCGCCTCCACCGGCTTGGGGATGAGGAAGGACGTCGCGAAGGCCGCCGCGATGAGGGCGACTCCGGCGATCATGCCTGCCGTGTAGCCGGCGGGCGACGTCTTGTCGGCCGGTTCCGCGGCGGTCTGCACGGCGTACAGGACAGCGAAGCTGAGGCCCGCGCCGAGGTTGAACGCGCCCGCGTTCAGGCCGGGCAGGAAGCCCGGGTTCTCCTTCGGGGAGAGCACGATGCCGAGGCCGTTGAGGACGATGTTGCCCACGCCCGCGTACGTCACGCCGATGAGGATCGACGCGGCGAGGAGCAGCAGCCGCGAGTCGGCGTGCAGCGTGAACAGCATCAGCGTGACCGTCACGGCCGAGCCGATGAGGCCGACGCGCAGGATGCGGCCATAGCCGTACGTGGCGGCGAGGCGTCCGGCGAGCGGGCCCATGGCGAGGCCCGCAAGGGCGTACGGCGTCAGGGTCCACCAGGCGGATTGCTCGGCGCTCATGCCGAAGCCTGCCTGCGCGTCCTGCGCGAAGGCGGGGATCATGCCGTTCATGACGGCGAACACGCCGGTCATGGTGAGGACCGTGGTGAGCAGCAGCGCCCAGGTGGAGCGCTGGCGCAGGTGGCGGGTGGCGACCAGGGGGTGGCTGCTGCGGTCCTCGATGCGCCAGAACAGGGCGAAGGCGATGGCGGCGACGACAAACAGGGCGACGACGAGCGGCCAGTTCGCGTTGCCGAGCTTGCCCGCCTCGTTCAGGGCGATGAGGGCCGCGCCGACGGAGATGACCAGGAGGGTGACTCCGGGCCAGTCCATGCGGGTGTCGGTGGCATGGACCGCCTTCGACTCGGGGGTGAGGGCGGCGACGAGGATCGTGGCGAGCGCGGCCACTCCTGCCATGGTCCAGAACACCGACTGGAAGCCGTGGTGGTCGGCGAGGTAGCCGCCGGCGAGGGAGTCGACGCCGGCGATGCCGCCGTTGACGGCGGTGATGACGCCGAGCAGTGTGCCGTACTTCTTCGGTTCGTGGACCTCGTTGCGCAGCATGATCAGGCAGAGCGGCACGGTGGGTCCGGAGACGCCCTGGATGACGCGGCCCGCGAAGAGCATCGGCACGCTTTCGGCGAGCGCGGCGACGACGCAGCCGACGACCATGAGCGCCAGCATGCCGGTGAGGACCCTGCGCCGGCCGACGAGGTCGCCGAGGCGCGGCAGGAAGAGCGAGAAGAGCGCGGCCGAGGTGAAGAACGCGGTCTGGGTGAGGCCGATCTCGGCGGAGGTCGCGCCGAGGGAGTCCTCGATGTTCTTCAGGGCGGGGCTGAGCATGCTCGCGTTGAGCTGGAAGGCGAAGCAGGCCGCGAGGAGCGCGGTGACCAGGACGCCGATGCGGACCGGTCGGGAGCCGCGGGCGCCGCCGGGTGCGGCGGCGGGTTCGGTGAAGGAGGCGTTCATGCGCTGACGTCGCCGATCCGCTCGAGGGCGTCCACGATCAGGTCCCAGAAGCGCGTGTGGTCCAGGTCGACGGCGACCTGGGTGTGGCAGTCGTCGGGGGCGGGCGCGCGGAAGTCCGTCACGGTCATGCCGAGCGTGAGCGTGCCGGTCAGCTCGACGTCGACGGGTGCCTTGCGGACCGTCATGACGCTCGGGTCGATGACGTACGCGACGGCGCACGGGTCGTGGACCGGGGGCGCCTCGAAGCCCTGGGCCTCCAGGTACATGGCGCCGAAGAAGTCGAGGAGCTCGTTGACGAAGAGGGCGGGCTTGGTGCCGACCTTGCCGATGCGCTCGATGACCTCGGGGGTGGCGAGGGCCTGGTGGGTCAGGTCGAGGCCGACCATGGTGACGGGCCAGCTCTCGTTGAAGACGATGTGCGCGGCCTCGGGGTCGATCTTGATGTTGAACTCGGCGACGGGGCTCCAGTTGCCCGTGTGGTAGCCGCCGCCCATGAGGACGACCTCGCGGACGCGCTCGACGATGCGGGGCTCCTTGCGTGCGGCGAGGGCGATGTTGGTGAGGCCCGCGGTCGGGACGATGGTGATCTCGCCGGGCTCATGGGCCATGACCGTGTCGATGATGAGGTCGACGGCGTGGCGCTCGTCCAGGGCGAGGGTGGGCTCGGGCATCAGGGGGCCGTCGATGCCGCTCTCGCCGTGGATGTCGGGGGCGTTCTCGACGTCGCGCACGAGGGGGCGGGGGCATCCCGCGGCGAAGGGGACGCCGGTGATGTTCGCGATGCGGGCCACCGAGAGGGCGTTGCGGGTGACCTTCTCCAGGGTCTGGTTGCCCACCACGGTGGTGACAGCGACCAGCTCGACATCCGGGTTGCCGTGCGCCAGGAGCATGGCGATGGCGTCGTCATGTCCGGGGTCGCAGTCCAGGATGATCTTTCGGGGCATCGCGGAACCTCTTTGTTCGGCTGAGCCGGCGCTGCGCGGCGCCGGCTCGGGAAAACGTTCTCCGAAGACTCTGTGCACAGGTGCGAATTATGTCAATGGCCGAAACCACACCCCTGCAAACTCGCCCGGAACGGACATGGACCGGAGCGGGGCAAGTGCCACACAACCGGCGCAATTTGCCCCGAAAACAGGGTCTGGTCGCGGTGAACCCCCGCTGATAACGTTTGCCGAAATTTGATCGGCTCGTCGGAAGGGTGGGCGCGGCGTGGGGGACGTAACGCTGAGAGACGTGGCCCGGGTCTCCGGCTGCTCCGTCGCCACGGTCTCCCGGGTCCTGGCCGGCACGCGCCCCGTCGGCGCGGAGACGGCCCGCCGTGTTCGTGAGGCGTCGGACGCGCTCGGCTACCGTCCGAACCACGCGGCCCGCGCCCTGCGCAGCCGCTCCACGGGCACGGTCGGGCTTGTCCTGCCGCAGATCACGAACCCCTTCTACCCCACGCTGGTGCGGGAGTTGACGCACGTCCTGCACGCCGAGGGACGGGCCGTGCTGCTGGCCGACTGCGACGACGACCCGGTGGCCGAGGCGGAGTACATCGCCGACCTGCTGAGCCGGCAGGTGGACGCGCTCCTGGTGATCCCGGCGGACGAGGAGCGCAGCCGGGAGGCGGTGGCAGCGGCGGCGGCGCGCGTGCCTCTCGTCCTGATGGACCGTGGCTGCGGTCCGGGCATCGCCGACTCCGTCGCGGTCGACAACACCGCGGGCATGGCCCTCGTCCTCGATCATCTGGCCGCCGCGGGGCGGCGCCGGGTCTGCTTCCTCGGCGCGGCGGGGACCGCATCGGCGGCCGCCGAGCGGCGCGCCGCGTACGCCGCGGGGGCCGGCGCACTCGACCCCGGCGCGCCGGACCGGGTGGCCCTCGGCGACTTCTCCGTCGAGTGGGGGCGGGCCGCGGTCGACGAGGTGTGGCCCGCCCGGCCCGACGCCCTGGTCTGCGCCAACGACCTGATCGCCGTCGGGGCGCTGCAACGCCTGCAGCAGCTCGGCGCCGACGTGCCCGGCGAGGTCGCCGTCACCGGCTTCGACGACATCCCGATGGCGGCACTCTCCGCCCCGGGCATCACCACGGTCCGCCAGCCGGTGGCCGAACTGGCCGCAGAGGCGGCACGACTCCTCGGCCGCCGCCTCTCCGACGGCACGGGGGGTTCGCGCCGCGCGATACGGCTCGCTCCCGAACTTGTGGTCCGCGGCTCGAGCACACCGGTCGGCACGACCGCCGCACCGCCCGCCGCCCGGGCGGCGCACCCGGTCAGCGCTTCAGCCGCCACATGAGCTGAGCGAGCCGCCCAGTCAGTCGGCGGGGCCGGTCACGCCTCCGAGTCGGCGCGGCGCGGGTACCTCCCCCGTAGGCGGGCTGGAGTGCGTGCCGCCTCACGGACACCGATGGCGGGGCCCCGCACCAGAAGGCGAACCGGTCGGCGTGCCGCCGTCCAGACAGCTCAGCCGCTCAGAAGGGAGCGCAGCCCCGGATCGCGGACGGCGGCCCGGGGCCGGACAGCCTGTACGTACGGCCGCCGACCGGTCGCCGAGACAACACGACGGCACACGACCCGCACGCCCCGAGACTGCACTCCCGACCTGCCACCCAACTCCCGCCGGGAAGCCAACCGGACGGGCAGAGAGGAGCCCCGAGATGCCCCGAGATCGCGAACCGCGACCCCGGGGCAGGCAGCCTGTGCGGACGGCCACCGGCCGGAGCCCAAGCCAGCGCTGAGCGGCGCGGCCCGCGCGCCCGGAGGCGGGCGGGCTGCGTGCCGTCCGACGCTCGGGCGGTTCCGGCCGGCAGCGGGGAGTGGCGCCGGGGCGCGGATGGCGGACCCCGGCCGGCAAGCTTCCCGGGGCACGGCCGGCACAGCCAGGTGGTGGACTACCGCTTGACCCGCCACGTGAGCGAGTCGGACAGCAACGTGCGCAGTGCCGGGTCGCGGACGGCGTTCGTCGGGTCGGTGGCGCGGACCGAGAGGTGGTGTGTGCGGCCGTCGGACGGGACCCCCAGGGCGCGCGGGGTCACGGTTGCGTCGCCGTCGGCATGGCGGACCTCGCGGCCGTCGACGCTCCAGCGCAGTCGGATGCCGTCCGCCACCTGCACGCGGACCTTGGTGTCGCGTCGCACGGCGCGGTCCGTGGGCGTGACCGCGGTGACGACGGAGGCGTGCCGGTGGAAGCCGGCGATCATGGCCTCGCGGCCGGGCAGGTTGAACTCGCGGCCGAGCGTCCGCATGATCGAGTCGGTGGTCGGGCGGTACAGGCCGCGCGGGTAATAGCCGCCGCCCTCATACGCACCGACCTTCCCGCCGTCCGGCGAGGTCCGGCCGATCCACCGGTACCACTTCTTCTTCTGCGCGGTGAGCTGGTCGGCCCGCAGCTTGCTGATGTTGGTCTCCCAGGGCTCGGCGCCCTGGTACGTGCCGTACTCGTCGTACCAGTACTCGTCGGCCAGCTTGCCCAGCGAGTGGCCGGTCTCGTGGACGACGACCTGGTCGGACTGGGCGTTGTCCGAGGAGGCCGTGGCGATGCCGTCGTAGCCGGAGGGTGAGGTGATGTCGTTGTAGCCCGCGCCGCCGTACTTGGTGGAGTCGGCGAGGACGATGACGAGGTCGGGGTCGGCGGCCTTCTTCGCGTACGACTCGACCTTGTTGGTGTCGACGCAGAGCAGTCGCTCGATGCCGTCGCAGAAGAAGGCGGAGCCGAGCGCGGTGTCCTTGACGGTACCGCTCGTCGGGTCGCCGGAGACGCCGGACTGCCGGGAGACCGCGTCGACCGCCCAGACGTTGAAGAGGCCCTTGTAGGAGGCGTAGGGCTCGACGGCGGAGACCTTCGCCCACTTGGCGCGCACGTCGGCGTGGAAGTCTTCCTGCTGGGAGGCGGTGTAGCCGTCGCCGATGAAGACGACGTCGAGCTTGGCGTCGGTCGGCCCCGCTTCGACGATCGGGACGACGTCGCCGTCGCCCTTGATCTCCGCGCGTTCCTTCGCGGAGAGCGCCGGGGAGGCGGGCACCTCGGTGTGCCGGGGGTGGCCGCCGGGGCCGGTGAAGTACTCGACGTGCTCGGTCCGCGCGGCGTCCGGCTCCGGGTCCGCCGCCGTGGCCGTGCCCGCGGGGCCGGTGGCGACGACCGCCGCGGTGAGGGCGATGCCCGTGGCGAGGGCGATGCGCAGGTGCCTACGTCTTGCCCGGCCGGACGGGCCGCCGTCCGCACGGCCGGACGGGCCGTCTGCACGGCTGGTTATTCGATGCGTGGGGGGCATGGGCGTCCTCCGAAGTCCGCGATATAAATGGCGGGTTAAGTAGGGTTAAGGCGCGGCTCAACGTAGGGGCTTCCGGGACGCCAGGCAATGGGTGTGCGACAAGTTGCTTGTGGGACGGACGAGTTCACGCCGCGGTGAGTACTTCGCGCCGCGGTGAGTACACGGCCTCAGCGCCACGTACGTAGAAGCAGGCGTCCGGAGAGACGGCGGAGAGGCAGCGGTGACGCAGAAGAGTTCCGAGGGTGTGCGGCCCGACGAACCGGCCGAGATCGGCCGGCGCGTCCAACGCCTGCGCGGTGAACGCGGGCTGACCCAGCGCCAGTTGGCTGAGCCCGCCTACACCCCCGCGTACGTCTCCACTCTGGAGTCGGGCAAGGTGCGCCCCTCCGAGGCTGCCCTGCGCCACCTCGCCGCCCGCCTCGATGTCAGCTACGAAGAGCTGGCCACGGGCCGCCCCGCCCACCTCGTCGCGGGGCTGCGCCTGCGGCTGACCGACGCGCGGCGCGCCCTGGCCACCGGCGCCCCCGAGGACGCGGCCGCGGTGTTCGGCGCGCTCCACGAGGAAGCCGTCGAGCACGCGCTCGTGGCCGAACAGGCCGACGCCCTGCAGGGCCTCGGCGACTGCCTCCTGGAGTCCGGCGACCTCACCGGCGCCCGCGACCGGTTCGCCGCCGTCGAGCGGCTGCTCGCCGACGAGCCGCTGCCCCGCCGCGTCCCGGCCATCCGGGGCCGCGCCACGGCCCACCTCCTCAGCGGCGAACTGCGGTACGCCTGCTACCTGTTGGAGAGCACCCTCGACGAACTCGACACCGCGGGACTGCACGACCCCGACGCCCTGCTGCTCCTCTACACGGCGTCCATCGCGCCGTACATGGACATGGGTGCGCACGCGCGGGCCGCGCACGCCGCCGAGCTGGCGCTCGCGCTCGCCCCGCGCGTCGACGATCCCGCGCTGGTCGCGGGGATGCACCGCGGCGTGGCCCGCACCCTCATCGCCGAAGGCCGCATCGCCGAGGCCGACGCGTCGCTCGCCAAGGCCCAGGAGCTCTACCGCCAGCTGCACATCCGCACCGAGCTGGCGCACTGCCACTGGATGCGCGGGTACGTACACGCGCAGGACGGCGACCTGGAGCGCGCCGAGACCGAGCTGCGCACGGCCCGCGGCATCCTCGCCTCCAAGCGGGCCGCGCTCTTCACCGAACAAGTCGAGGTCGAGCTGGCGGACGTACTGCGGCGGCGCGGCAGGGCCGAGGAGGCGGAGGCACTGCTGCGGCCGCTCCTCACCGCGGACGACGACGAGGCGGGGGGTGCCGGGACGCTCGGGGCCGGGTCGCTGGGGGCCGGGCGCGGCGCGGTGCACGCGGGTGGCGCGCACCGGCTGCTCGGGCTGATCGCCGAGGAGCGGGGCGACACCGAGAGCGCCGAGGAGCACTACTGCGCGGCGCTGTCTCTCCTCGAACGCTCCAGCGCGGTCGGCGACCTGGCGGACCTCTGCCGCCTCCTGGGCGATCTGCTGCGCCGCACCGGGCGGGTGGAGGCCGCGATGGACGCGTACCGCACGGGCCTCGGCCACCGCGCCGCACCCGGCACGACCACCTTGGGGCCGGCACCCGCCACTCCCCCGATGTGAGCCGGCAGTTCCGGGGCCACCGGACTGCCACGCGCAGAAGGCTGCGCCTGCCCGGCAGCACCGGCGAGGCGATGGCCTCCCGGCCCGAAGCCCCCGCCCCGTTCACGATTCCTACCCTGCTGCCCGATGAGGTCGACCAGGAGGTGCGGCCTGCCGCTTCTGAGGGTGTCGATGACCGCTGCGTTGCACTCGCACTCTTTCCTGTCTCTGCGGTGCGGCCCACGTTCATGCACGCTGCCGGCGCTACATGCTCCTGCTCGCCGCCGAGCCCGAGCTGCTGGAGGCCGCGCCCGTCGGGGCGGCAGGCCGGAGCTGTCTCGTACTGGGCCCTGACCGGCCCCAAATCCGTTGCTCCTGAACGGCTGCATCGTCATGCTCGTGGAATGTGCAGTGGTGAGCGGGGTGGCATCGCCCAGTGGGGACGAGCGCTGTTCGAGCGGCAGCGGCAGCCGGTGGCCTGGGCCGGGCAGGTCCTGGAGGCGGCCGCGCTGAGTCTGGGCAGGACGCCTGAGATCGACGCGGCGCTGGAAATGGCGTCCGACTCAACGCAGTGGACTCAAGGCCGTGACCTGTTCGACCGCGTGCGTCGGAGCAGCCTGGAAGGCGAGCGCCGGACCGCTGAGTACTTGCTCCTCGGCCTCGCTGAGCTGGTCGGTAAACTCGCACACAACGAAGCGGGACCATATCCGCACTTCGACCGTCACGCCGGATGGCAGATCGGTCCCCTCGCCTACCGCTTGGCGGTTGAAGTACAGGACCCTGCTCTTCAGGACCGCCTCGCTTCGGCCCTCGGGAGTTGGCCGCGAGCGGAGCAGGGAGCCGCACTCTGATCACGCGTCGAGTTGTCCTCTCCGCTTCCCCTCATACGCTTGGAGCAGCGGAGAGGCGCGTCAGAGCGTCTCGTCGAGAAAATGAACCGCGGTGGGAGCGCTGCGGCCTTGATCGCATTGAGGATCAGCCTTTGACTCCGCATTCCCTGGCGTTCTACGTGGACGTCGTCACCACCGGCACCTTGCTCGGCGTGGGCCCCGCCGACTCTCCCGGCCACGTCACCAAAGTCCTTGGGCCGGACTTCGCTGAAAACACCTTCGGTGACCGCAGCATGTGCCGTGACTACGGTCTCGCCGAGTTCTACTGGGACCGTGCTTCCGCCGACCACCCCTGGTCGGGTCACCACTTCACTCTGCAGGTGCACCGGCTCGCGTACCGGGACCGGACCCTCGTCAACGACGCGCTTCGTGCCCGGTACGGGCGGTTCACTCCCAGGCTTCGGTTCGAGAAGCTGCAACGTCTGTTGGTGCGGCGCGGCATCCCCCTGTTGGAGGTCCCGGAAATCCCGGCGAACGCACCGTATTTCCGTACTTTCCGGCAGCCCGTTTCCCGTGTGACCGTCTCCGTCATAGGCACCTATGGCGAGTACAGCACGCCAGGCAATCTGCGGGTCGGCGATGTGTACAGCATCCAGGCCCCAACGCTGTCCGGGCGTTTGTGCAGCCCCGGCTCCAGCGGTCATCCAGACAGCGCCTGAACGCGTCGAGCTTGGACGGCCGCCCCTGCCACTGGCCGCCCTGTCCTGCTGCCCTATCCGGAGGAGGCCCGTTTCAGTTTCCCGGCCGACAGCAGCAGATTCTGACCCGGGGAAAACATGGTGAATTCCAGGTCCTTGCTGCTCTTGGTGCGGGTGATCCGGAGGAGCGGGCCGTCCCGGAAGAACGGGCCCTCCCGGGCGCAGTCCTCGGCGGATGCGCTGCCTTCGAGCTCCCCCGGGGTGGTCTCCAGAACCTTCGGCTCCTCGCCCCCTTGGACTTCCAGCACGCTGAACACCTGTGCCGTGTACTGGCACGCCCCGCCGTCTCGCTGGAAATGGATCTGCAAGCCGCGCGGGCCGGGGCCATAGCCGATCACCACCGTGACCGACTTCCAGACGGACTTCCCTGGGTCGTAGGTCCACCGTCCGTTGAACTTGTCGAGCGACTTCACCTTCGGGTCTTCCACCCCGTCCTTGATGAGGGTGCTCTTGGCGTTGTCGCTGGTCACGGCGACCTTGCCGGCGCCTCGGCTCTTGAGCGTCATGGCCGGCTGCCGCTTCTCGCACTTCCCGGACTCGCTCTTCGGCTGAGCGAGCTTCAAGGTGGAGGCGCCCACCTGGATCGAGGTGCCGTCGGATGTCGAGGTGAGAGTGGGACTGTAGACACACAGGCGGCCGAGGCCCAGGACGGCGTACTCGGCCTTCTCATCGACACGGACGTCCTTGTCGAGCGTCAGCCGGGTGAGCACCGTCACCGGGGCGCCGGTGGACTTGTCCTTGGCGCCGGTCTTCTGAACACCCACCCAGGCCCCGGCGAAGCTGTCCGGCAGGGTGTCCCCGCTGCCACCGTCACCGGAGGAGCCGTCCTTCCAGGGACTGAGAGCGATCAGCCCACCCCCGATGAGCACGACCGCGGCAGCGGCCGCGGCGACCATGACAGTCCTTCGGCGACGGGGAGTCGGCGGTCGGCTGCCCCCGTCGACCCCCTGGGTGGGCGTGTAGTGCGGGAAGGTCCAGGGCGGTGGTGGCGGCGGAAGGGAGGGTGCCTGAAGTGGGGGCGCCTGGAAGTTCGGGTGGGGGTCCAGTGACGTGGGCGTGGCGGTGGGAGTCGGTATTTCCTCCGGAGCGAAGTCCAGCAACTGGGCCGAGCTGCGGCCCAGTTGGGCGAGGACCTCGCCCGGTAGCCAGGTGGCGGAAGCGCCGGTGGCGGTTCGGGCGACCAGGTCCTGCGGGGTGGGCCTGACGGACGGATCCTTGCGCAGGCACTCCCGTACCAGCGGCAGCAGGGCCTCCGGTACGCCGACGAGGTCGGGCTCTTCTTCGGCGACACGGAACATCAGCGAATGCAGCCCGATGTCGACGGTGCCGAAGGGTGAACGTCCGGTCGCGGCGAAGGCGAGGAGCGAGCCCAGACAGAAGACGTCGGACGCGGGTGTGAGGCGCTGCCCACGCACCTGCTCCGGGGACATGAAGCCCGGGGATCCGATCACCGCGCCGGTGCGGGTCAGAGGGCCCTCGACGAGGGTTTCCAGGGCACGGGCGATGCCGAAGTCGATGACGCGCGGGCCGTCCACGGTGACCAGGACGTTGGACGGCTTGAGGTCCCGGTGGATCAGTCCGGCCCCGTGGATGTCGACCAGTGCATGCGCGAGACCCTCGGCGAGGAAGCGTACGGACGCCTCGGGCAGCGGCCCGAAGTCCCTGGCCACGACATCGTGCAGGGACGGGCCGGGCACGTACTGCGTCGCCACCCAGGGCACGCGCGCCGCGGTGTCGGATTCGAGCACGGCGGCCGTCCACGCCCCGCCCACCCGCCGGGCGGCATCCACCTCGAGCGCGAACCGCCTGCGGAAGTCGGGCTGCGCGGCGAACTCGGCCTGCACGACCTTCACCGCGACGGTGCGCCCGCCTTCGGAGCGGCCGAGATAGACGAGACCCATGCCGCCCGCGCCGAGGCGGGCGATCAGTCGGTACGGGCCTATGTGCGCCGGATCCTCGGCGATCAGCTGTTCCACATGGGTAAGGTAGCCCAACTCTCCGACAGGGGCGGGGCATCGGCCCGGTCGGGGCATCGCCATGAACTGGGCCGAGACGAGCTTTTCCGCATCTGCCGGTGTGTACCGGAACGTGAAGAGGGCGCCCAAGATCGTTGTGCGACAACGGCGAAACGCTCGGCCATGGCCGGCTGGGCTACGGAGAACCGACGGGAGCTGCGGCAGCCACCGCTTCGGTGCCGTCGCCGCCATCCACGCGGGCTCCAGAATCCATGACACAAGCGAACGCGACGCCTGCTGCGAAAGCGCCTGCATCGAAAGATGTACGGCCATTTCATCCACGGCTACGACTCTCATGATCGCGCGGGCGTCGAGGATGGGGAGTAGCCCTGATCCGGCGGCTTTCAGCGGTACCGAGGAGAGACACATGGCAGGCCCCCAGCGCACCACACCCGCCCCCTCGCTCACCGGAGTCCTGGGGCGGGCGCTGGGCGGCGGTCTCGTCATGGGGGTGGCGCTGGGCGCGGGTACGGCGGTGGGTGCCGTGCTCGCCGATGCCTTCGGGGTGTCCGGGTTCCTCGCCCGGCTCGTTCCGGCGGCGCTGGTCAGCGCGGTGGCCCTGCCGCTCGTCGTGCTGGCGCTGCGGCGCCGGGGCGGCTCCCTCAAGGACATCGGGTTCGGCGGTCCTGGCGACAATCTGCGGGCCCTACTCGTGGGGGCGGGGGTGACGGTCGGTGCCGCGGCGCTCGTGCTCGGCGCGGGGACGGCCACCGGTCTGCTGAGCTGGTCGCGTCCTGATCTGCCCGAGCTCGCCGGATTCCTGGTGACGAACGGCGTGGTCGCGCTGCTCCTGGAGGCGCTGCCGGAGGAGACGACGCTGCGCGGCTGCACGTGGACCGCGCTGCGCGGCCGGTTCGGCGGCCTGGCCTCGGCACTCGGCACGACGGCCGTGTTCCTGGTCGTGCCCGGCCTGTCGACGGTGGTGGAGGCCGGGGTCGCGCCCCTCGTCGGCGGGGACGCCGGTCCCGTCGGGCTCGCGCCGGGCGGGCAGGACCCGGTCGGCTACCTGATTCTGCTGACGGTGTTCGGCCTGATGCTCGTCACGGCCCGCACCGCGGTGCGGCGCGCCCCGCTGTGCGTCGGCATCGGGGCGCATCTGGCGTTCCTGACCGTCAACCGGGTCGTGTTCGAGGGAGACGAGCGTGGCGCGGGCTGGTCCGTGGAGCTGTCGTCCCCGGACGTGGAGCTCCTCGTACCGGTGTATCTGCTGGTCGCCATGGCCGGATTCGCGGTGTGGCGGCGGGTCGATAGGCGGCGAGGGGGCGGTGACAGCGGCAGCGGTCCAGCCGTGTCCGCAGCCCTCAGCCGTCGAGCAGCCGCCACGCGGTGAGGGCGAGCCGGGCGCGGAGCAGCCCGGTGGGCTCGGTCAGGTCGATGTCCAGGCTCTTTCCGAGCTGTTCGAGTCGGCGGGCGACGCTGCTGTGGTGCAGGTGCAGGAGGTCCGCGGCCCGGCGCAGGGAGCCGGTGGAGCAGTAGGCGTCCAGGGTCTCCAGGTCGGCGGCGTCGGCCGCGCCGGCGGCGAGGCGCGCGATCGCGGCCACGTCGGCGTTGTCCCGCACGGCGTCGTGCGACACCTGCGCGAGCAGCGCCAGCGCGCCCAGTCCCTCGTGGGGGACGACCGGCCGGCCCGGGGTGGCGAAGCGGAGGGCGGTGCGGGCTTCGCGCCAGGACCGCTCCGGACTTCCGGCGGTGCCGACACCCGCGCGTACACCTGCCGGGAACGCGCTCTGGTCGACGGTGGTGGCCAGGATGACGCCCACGTCGGCGAGCGGTGCCGCCTTCACCGGCCGGGAGGGGCAGATCAGGGCGCCGATGCGGTCGAGCGGCAGCCGCGAGCGTACGGCGACGACGCGGACCGGCAGGTCGGCGGCGAACCCCAGCAGGCGCAACGCCCTGGCCCGGGCGGCCTCTTCGCTGTCGCAGCTGATGGCGAGTTCGACCAGGGCGGGGTCGGCCATCGTGGTACGAGCGGGGCCGTACCGCTCGACGGCCGCCGCGGCGGCGATGGCGAGCCGGTCGAGGAGGACGTCGTCGAGCGGATTGGGCGGGCCGGGGCGCTCCAGCCACACCGTGCCGATCTCCTCCTCGTCGAGGGTGATCGGCGTCGTGCTGGACGCGGGCGACGGCGGGGTGGATGCCGCGGTGCCCTCGGGCGAGACGCGGATCGCCCGCCCGGTGCCGTGGAGCAGCACCCCGGTCACGCACTCGGCCAAGCCGGCAGAGGCCCGGGCGAGCGCCTGGAGGTCAACCCGCCGACGCATCAGCGTGTCGTAGAACGCGACGACGCGGATGGCGCCCTCGACGTGCGGATCGAGTCCCGACAGCCGTACCGCCAGTGCTTCCATGACAGGAGGATAGGGCCGACGGTGTCGGCACAGGGCGCCGGTCGGCGCGCGAACCGGCGGGGAAGCCCGACAGTTGGCGGACGCCGGCCCGAACGACGGCTGTGAGGATGACCGTCATGGATGCCGAACTCGAAGTCTTCCTCCCGCTGCTCCCGCCGCAGGATCTCAGTGACCCGGTCGCCGCCCGCAAGAAGTATGCCGAGTACGCCGCCGCGAAGCCGGCGCCGGACACCACGGGCATGGAGATCGAGGACCGCACGGTGCCCGCGGTCCCGGTCGACGTGCCGGTCCGCCTCTACCGGCCGCCGCAGGCGCGGGGAGCCGTCGTCTGGATGCATGGCGGCGCGCGGGTCGCGGGCGACCTGGACACCGAACACCCGTGGGCCAGTCGGATCGCGGCGGCCTCCGGGGCGCTGCTGGTCTCGGTGGGCTACCGGCTCTCCCCCGAGCACCGCTTCCCGGCCGCGCTCGACGACGCGTACGCCGTGCTGAAGTGGACCGCCGAGCACGCGGCGGAGCTCGGCGTCGACCCGGCGCGGATCGCGGTCGGCGGTCACAGCGCCGGCGGGAACCTCGCCGCGGCCCTGGCGCTGCGGGCCCGCGACGAGCAAGGGCCGCCGATCTGTTTCCAGTTGCTCAACGAAGCCTCCCTCGACGACCGTCAGGAGACGTTGTCGGCCAGGAACTTCACGGATACGCCGTGGGCGACCCGCGCCAACGTGCGGGCGTCGTGGCAGCACTATCTGGGTGACCGGCCCGCCACGCCGTACGCCGCTCCGGCGCGGGCCACCGACCTGTCCGGCCTGCCGCCCGCCTACGTCGCCACCGCCGAGTTCGACCCGAACCGCGACGAGGACATCATCTACGCGCAGCGTCTGCTGCAGGCGGGTGTGTCGGTGGAACTGCACCAGTGGCCCGGCACCTTCCACGGTTCGCAGGCCATCGTGTCCGCCGCCGTGTCGCAGCGGCAGCTCGCCCGGCTCGGGGACGCCCTGCGGCGCGCGCTCACCGAGTGAGCCGGGTGGGGTGATAACGGTGGGGTGATATCGGCCGACCGGAGTGATGCCTCATGGACCGCGGTGGGCGGCGTGCTGCACCATGGCGGGCAGGCGGACAGCTGCTCAGCTTTCCGCTCCATGACACGCCATGACACGCCCTGCCGCGCCACATCAGTCACGACACGTCACCACACGACACGCCATGACAGCCCAGGCCGTCGCCTGGAAGGGAGCGGCCTCTTGGCCTCCTCACCGGCCCCGCCGCCGTCGCCCCTCTCCGCGTACCGCGCTCTGCCGCCCGCCGCCGACGTCGTGATCGTCGGGGGCGGTGTGATGGGGGCGAGCATCGCCTTCCACCTGGCCGAGGCAGGCGTACGCGACATCGTCGTCGTCGAGCGCGGCGAGCTCGCCTGCGGCAGCTCGGGAAAGCCGATCGGCGGGGTGCGGGCGCAGTTCTCCGATCCGCTCAACATCGAGCTGGGCCACCGCAGCCTGCGCGCCTTCCGGGACTTTCCGCGCCGCCCGGGCGCGGACATCGGGCTCGACACCGTCGGCTATCTGTTCCTGCTGACCAGCCCCGACCAGGTGGCCGACTTCGAGGAGGGCGTGCGCACGCAGAACGGTCTCGGTGTGCCCAGCCGCATGATCGGCCCCCGTGAGGCGCGGGCGCTCTGCCCCTACCTCAGCACCGAGGGACTGGTGGCCGCCGCCCACTCCCCCGCCGACAGCCACGCGCGTCCGGTGCTCGTCGTCCACGGGTATGCGCGCGCCGCGGCGCGGGCCGGTGCCGTGTTCGCGACACACACCACGGTCACCGGCATGGACACGGCCGGCGACCGCGTCACCGTCGTGCACACCGACCGCGGTCCGGTGTCGTGCTCCGCGGTGGTCTGCGCCGCCGGGGCCTGGTCGGCGCGGATCGGCGCCATGGTGGGCGTCGAGTTCCCGGTGCGGCCGCTCCGCCGTCAGCTGGCCTTCACCGTCCCGCCGGTGCCCGCCGCGCCGCGCGTCCCCTTCACGATCGACTTCGCGTCGTCGGCGTACTTCCACAACAGCGACGACGGACTGCTCCTCGGCCTCGCCGACCCCAGGGAGACCGAGGGCTTCGACACCACGTGGACGCCGGGGTGGCTCGAGCTGTTCCGTGCGGTGGCGCGCCAACGGGCCCCGGCCCTCGCGGAGATGGAGGTGTCCGGCGGCTGGGCGGGCCTGTACGAGGTCACGCCGGACCACAACGCGCTGATCGGCCGCTGTGCCGCACCGGCCAACCTCCTTTACGCCACCGGGTTCTCCGGGCACGGCTTCCTCCAGGCCCCCGCGGTGGGCGAGATCGTCCGCGACCTGTACTTGGGGCGGCGGCCGTGCGTCGACGTCGCGCCGCTGGCCACGGAACGCTTCGAGGCCGGGTCCGCGAGTCGTCCGGAGGCCCATGTGGTGTGACTCCTCGACACAAGGCCCCGGAACCCCGGAAGGACTCCCGCAACGGCTCCTGAAAGGAAGACGTGCCGATGATCGAACAGTGGCGGCTGCGCGCCGCGTTCGCCGCCCGGCTCTCCCGGATGTACGGGCGCGAGGTCCCCGCGTACACGACGTTGGTGGACGTCTCCCGCGAGGTCAACGAGGACGTCCTGCGCGCGCGGGGCGCCGACGCGGAACGCCTCGGGTCCATCGGCCGGGTCACCGCCGAACGGCACGGCGCCATTCGGGTCGGCACCCCTGAGGAGCTGCAACAGGTCGGTCGCGTCTTCGGTGCCCTCGGCATGCGTCCGGTCGGCTTCTACGACCTGCGCGACACCCCCGCGAGCGCGCTCCCGATCGTGTCGACGGCGTTCCGGCCGGTGGACGAGGAAGAGCTGGCCCGCAACCCGTTCCGGGTCTTCACGTCCATGCTCACCGTGTCCGATCCGCGCTTCTTCGACGCGGATCTGCGCTCGCGTCTCGCCACGTTCCTCGCGGGGCGCGAGCTGTTCCCACCGGAGCTGCTCGCGCTGGCCGACCGGGCGGAGGCGGAGCGGGAACTGCCCGGCACGGACGCCGAGCGGTTCCTCGAACTCGCGGTGCGGGCCTTCGAGTTGTCGCCGGAACCCATCGACCGTGAGTGGTATGCGGCACTGGAGCGTGTCTCCGCCGTCGCCGCGGACATCGGCGGCGTACGCAGCACCCACATCAACCATCTGACCCCGCGCGTCCTGGACATCGACGAGCTCTACCGGCGCATGACCGAGCGCGGCGTCGAGATGATCGACACCATTCAGGGTCCGCCGCGCTGGCCGGGACCCGACGTGCTGCTGCGCCAGACCTCCTTCCGTGCGCTCGCCGAGCCGCGCGCGCTGCGCACCGCGGACGGCAGTGTGACCCTCGGCGCGCTGCGGGTGCGGTTCGGCGAGGTCGAGGCCCGTGGCATCGCGCTGACCCGCGAGGGCCGCGCCCTCTACGACCGGCTGCTCGGCCTCATCGACGAGCGGGCCGGCCACCGGCCGGCGGGTGAGCGCGGCGATGTCGCCCGGGCCGTGTGGAGCGAGCACCTGCCGCCGACCGAACACGAACTGGCCGTGCGCGGGCTCGGCTTCTTCACCTACCACGCCGTCCCGGACCGGCCCGCGGACGGCAGCCGCCCACCTTCCGATCTCGCCGGCCTGCTGGACGGCGGCTGGCTGCGTGCCGAGCCGATCGTGTACGAGGACTTCCTGCCCCGGTCGGCCGCCGGCATTTTCCAGTCCAATCTCGGCGAGGCGGGGTCCAGGAACAGCGGCCAGGAAGGCAGTGCGTACGACGCCGACCGGCTCGCCGAAGCCATGGGCCGGGAAGTCCTCGACCCGTTCACGCTCTACGAGCGGCAGCGGGACCGCTCCCTCGCCCGACTCCCCCGCGCACTACGTCCCCAGGGAGCGTCATGACCGGCATCGCCCTGCCCACCACCGACGAGCTGCGCGCCCGTGCCCGCGCCGGACTCGACCGCATCGGCGTCACGGTTCCCGAGGGCGACGGCCTGCGGGCCCGGACCCCCATCACCGGCGAGGACCTCTTCGGCCTGGCCGCGACGGGCACGGCCGGAACCGAGGAGGCACTCACCGCGGCCCGTGCGGCCTTCCTCGACTGGCGCACCACACCGGCGCCGCGCCGCGGCGAACTGGTGCGGCGCCTCGGCGAGTTGCTGCGCGCCCACCAGGAGGACCTGGCGGACCTGATCACCGTCGAGGCGGGCAAGATCCGCTCCGAGGCGCTCGGCGAGGTCCAGGAGATGATCGACATCTGTGACTTCGCCGTCGGCCTGTCCCGGCAGCTGTACGGGCGCACCATCGCCTCGGAGCGGCCCGGGCACCGCCTGGCGGAGACCTGGCATCCGCTCGGCGTCGTCGGTGTCATCTCCGCGTTCAACTTCCCGGCGGCGGTGTGGTCGTGGAACACGGCGGTCGCGCTGGTCTGCGGCGACACCGTGGTGTGGAAGCCGTCCGAACTCACCCCGCTCGTCTCCCTGGCCTGCGACCGGCTGCTGGCCAGGGCCGCCGACGACGTCGGCGCGCCCCGGGACGTGCACCGGTTGCTGCTCGGCGACGCGGCCGTCGGTGAGCGGCTCGTGGACGACCCGCGGGTCGCGCTGGTCAGCGCCACCGGTTCGACGCGCATGGGGCGCGAGGTCGGCCCGCGCGTCGCCGCCCGCTTCGGGCGCTGCCTGCTCGAACTCGGCGGCAACAACGCGGCGGTCGTCGCGCCCTCCGCCGATCTGGACCTCGCGCTTCAGAGCATCGTGTTCGCCGCGGTCGGGACCGCCGGGCAGCGCTGTACGACGCTGCGGCGCCTGATCGTGCACCGCGACGTCGCCGACACGCTCGTCAGCCGCCTCACCGACGCCTACCGGAAGCTGCCCATCGGCGACCCCTTCGACCGGGCCACGCTGGTCGGGCCGCTCATCTCCGCGCGGGCCCTGGACGGCATGCACGCCGCGCTGGACCGGGTGCGCGGTGAGGGCGGCGAACTCCTCGCGGGTGGCGCCCGCCGCCCGGCCGCGTCGGCGCCGCACGCCGCGTACGTCGAACCGGCCGTGGTCCGCGTCGCCCGGCAGACCGACACCGTCCGCGCGGAGACGTTCGCGCCCCTCCTGTACGTCATGGCGTACGACACCTTCGACGAGGCGATCGCCCTGCACAACGACGTGCCCCAGGGCCTGTCGTCGAGCATCTTCACCCGCGATCAGCAGGAGGCCGAGCGGTTCCTGTCCGCGGAGGGCTCGGACTGCGGCATCGCCAACGTGAACATCGGGACGTCGGGCGCGGAGATCGGCGGCGCCTTCGGGGGCGAGAAGGAGACCGGCGGCGGCCGCGAGTCGGGGTCCGACGCGTGGCGCGCCTACATGCGGTCGGCCACGAACACGATCAACTACTCCAGCCGCCTCTCCCTCGCCCAGAACGTCAGCTTCCTCCAGTAGCACCACGGGCCGTGGCACAACCCGGAGGGCTGTGACGTCTTATCTCTGGAAACGAGCACGCTGTCCAGAGAGCGGGTGACATGGATGGAGCCGATGAGTGACTTTCGGAGCATCGCGGATCGCGTCGAGATCGAGGCGCTGCGCGGTGAGTTCACCGACGCCGCGATGATGCGGGACTACGAACGTGCCGCTTCACTGTTCACTGCGGACGGTGTGCTTCGGATGCCGAACATCCCCGTTGAGCTCCGAGGCCGAGAGGCGATCCGCGCCTGGGGCCGACGGGTGCCGGACGCGGTCGACTTTCTCGTGCAGAACACTCATCCCGGCGTGATCCGGCTTGACGGCGACACCGCGTCCGGTCGCGCTTACATCTCCGAGATCGGGCGTGGCCTGGACGGCCGCGGGCGGCTGAACTACGCCATCTATCACGACCGTTACCAGCGCACCGGCGGCGGCTGGAAGTTCGCCGAGCGTGTCTATGAGGTCCGGTACGAGGACTTCTCGCCGCTGACCGGCTCGCCGCCCCGCCCGGATGGGCATGCGTGACCAGCTGGTGACGGCTGTCGGCCCTCTCCGGGAGTGGCGGACGACGATTGGCCGTCCACCGCACGATCCCGGAGAGGGCCGACAGCCGGGCCACCCGCCTACTCGGTCCAGCGGGTGACCGTCTCGCTCACGGCGCCATCTCGTACGTCCCCGACAGCGCCTCCACGCGCTCCCAGACGCGCGCCGAGCGGGCGTCGTCGACGACCGGGCGGCGGACGGCGCCCAGTGCCCAGGCCTGCTGGTCGGCGGTGGCGGAGTCCTTGCCGTGCAGTTCGACGGCGTGTGCGGAGAAGTCCCGGACGAGGACGGCGAAGAGCTCGTCGAGCACGTCCTGGTCCAGGCCGGTCAGGCGCGCCTGCTCCAGGATCAGCTGACCGTGCACGACCAGCGCGAACAGCTGGCCGACGGCGAGGAGCAGGTCGAGGTCGCGGCTCTGCTTCTCGTCGGGGGCGGCCGTCGTGACGAACTCGCAGAGGGCGTCGGCCTGCTCGCGGAAGCGGGCGACGTTGGGCACCTCGGCGTACGCGTCGAAGGCGGTGCGCCAGTCGTGGAAGCGGATGGCGCCCAGGCCCCGGGCCGGTCCCTGCCGGAAGAGGAAGTCGTCGTCGGCCGCGTCCAGGCGGGTCGGCACAGGCGCGTACTCGGCCGGGTTCAGCAGGTGGTTGCCCATGAACTTGAGGATCAGGGCGAGGTTGACGTGGACCGTGCCCTCCAGCTTGGGCAGGCCGCGGATCTCGACGGCCGCCTGCGCGAAGTAGTTGTCCTTCTCGAAGCCCTTGGCGGCGATGACGTCCCACATCAGGTCGATGACCTTCTCGCCCTCTGTGGTCACCTTCATCTTCGTCATGGGGTTGAAGAGGAGGTAGCGGCGGTCATCGGGGCCGGCCGAGCGGAAGTAGTCGACCGCGCGGTCGCTGAACAGCTTCATGCCGACGAGCCGGACGTACGCGTCGGTCAGTTCGCGGCGCACGTGCGGGAAGGCGGTGACGGGGCGGCCGTAGAGGATGCGGTTGTGGGCGTGGGTGACGGCCTCGTACATCGCGTGCTCGCAGATGCCGATGGAGGCGGTGCAGAGGTTGAACTTGCCGACGTTGACGGTGTTGAGGGCGGCGTCGAAGGCGGCGCGGCCGGTGTGCAGGACGTCGTCGGGGCCGACCGGGTAGTTCTCCAGACGGAACTCGCTCACGTACTTCGACGAGTCGACGACGTTCTTGACCAGGTGGTACGCCTCGTGGCGGCTGTCGGCGGCGAAAAAGACGTAGCCGTCGGGGCCCTCGATGTCGGTGCGGCGGCCGAAGACGGAGACGAGGCCCGCGGCGTTGCCGTTGCCGATGTAGTACTTGGATCCGGTGGCCCGGAAACCGCCGTCGCCGTCGGGCTCCAGGAGCATGTCGGTGGAGTAGATGTCGGCGCCGTGGGTCTTCTCGGACAGGCCGAACGCGAACACCTCGCCCTGGGAGAGGAGCTCGGCGGCGCGGGTGCGGGCCGCGGCGTTGTCGCTCTGCCAGACGGGGCCGAGGCCCAGGATGGTGACCTGCCACGCGTACCAGTAGTCGAGCCCGTAGAAGCCGAAGATCTCGTTGAGGGCGGCGATCCGGGCGGTGTCCCAGCGCTTGTCGTCCTGTCCCTCGCCGGCGGCGGAGGCCGGGGTGAGGAAGGTCGCGAAGAGCCCTTCCTTGGCGGAGAACTCCAGGAAGTCCGCGAGCCAGGCGCGGGAGCGGTAGTCCTCGATCAGCCTGCGCTTGCCGCGCGCCTCGAACCAGTCGACGGTCGCGCGCAGCAGCCTGCGGGTCTCGGGGTCGAAGTGCGTCGGGTCGTAGGTGGTCGGGTTGAACAGCAGCGGGTCGGCCATGGCGGTTCGCCTTTCCGGCTCGGGGGGGTGGGTAGGGGTGGCGGGAGGTGTCAGTGACTGAGGCGGTGGAGGGTGGCGAGCACGTCGTCGAGCCAGTCGAGGGTCATCCGCTCGTACGCGATGCCGCCGCGCAGCACGACGTGCTGGAGCTCCCGTCCGGCGTCGGGGGCTTCGGGGACCGGGGCCTCGGGGCCCGTGAAGTCGCGCCGCTCCCCCGCGAGGTAGTGCGCGAGCCGGTCGGCGTGCGCCTGGCGGTGCCGCTCCACCTCGTGGATCAGCTCGGCCGGGTCGTCGAAGGCCGCGCCGCGGATCTTCACGGCGAGCTCGTGCCGCATGCTCTCGGGCTGGATCGGCTCCTGCAGCCACGCGGAGAGCACGGTCCGGCCGGGGCCTGCGACGGAGTACTCCTTCTTGTCCGGCCGGTCCTGCTGCGCCACCTCGCGGGCGGCGATCCAGCCGTCGCTCTCCATGCGCTTGAGGACGCGGTAGATCTGCTGGTGGGTGGCGGCCCAGAAATAGCCGATGGAGCGGTCGAACCGCCGGGCCAGTTCGTACCCGGAGCCCGGCTTCTCCAGCAGGGAGACGAGAATCGCGTGCTCAAGCGCCATGCCCGAATCCTTCTATGCAACTCGTTGCATAGACAAGCGGCACCGGCCAGGTGAGACGTGGCTCACCCGGGGCGCGGGGGTGCCGTGCGGCCCACCCGCAGGTCACGCGGCTACGAAATTGATGCCCCGTTAGAAAAACGTTTTCCTTTTACAGAAAGTGAAGTTTCATCAATTCCGCCTTGTTTTACCTTCAACCGCACGGCAATCTCGAACGGTGACGCGGGGATCACAAGGTTTCATCGGCCTGCCGGAGGACCTGACGTGGGAAATTACGAGGAAGACCAGGAAGAGCGTCAGCGCATGCTGCGCAAGCAATTCGCAGACAAGCAGTACATCGACTGTGTCGAAACAATCGCGGAAGCCGCACCCGATGTCGCGGTGGCGAACCTCATCGCTCCGGCTGTAGCAGGTGCGTCAGGCGGCGTCGGAGGCGCTGCAGCAGTGCTGATCAGTGGCCCGGTAGGCATCCTCGCTCTGGGTGCTTGCGCTACCGGCGGCGCGCTCCTGGGCGGGAAAGCTCAGGATGCGTACCGCGCGGCATCCACCGAAGACCGGGCGCGCGTTCGATCCCTCGGCAAGAAGGCCGGAATGACCGGCGCAGCGGGGTGGAAGATCGGCAGTGTGATCGTCAAGCTCGCGAAGTAAACGCCCTAACCGCTAAAGGCACCAAAGGCATCCGTGCCGTCCGAGTTGGTGTCGGCTTCCCCCATCCGTCCGGGGGTTCAGGCCGCCCCGAGCCTGCGGACGGCGGCCAGCGCGCGGTCGGCGTGTGCGCTCATGCGGAGTTCGCTGCGGACCACCTCGGCGACGGTGCGGTCCTTGCCGATGACGAACGTGACGCGCTTCGTGGGCGCCAACGAGAAGCCGCGGGTCACCCCGAACCGGCCGCGCACCACACCCTCGGGATCGGAGAGCAGCGGGAACCCGAGGGTGTGCCGCTGCGTGAACTCCCGCTGGCGCACCACCTCGTCGCCGCTGATGCCCACGGGCCGCGCTCCCGCGGCGTCGAACTCGGCGGCCAGGTCACGGAAGTGGCAGGCCTCCGCCGTGCAGCCGGGGGTGAGGGCCGCCGGGTAGAAGAACAGCACCACCGGGCCGTCCCGGAGGAGTTCGGAGAGCCGGCGCGGAGTGCCCGTCTCGTCCGGCAGCGTGAAGTCCTCGACGGTGTCACCGACCGCCACGCGCGCCGTCATGCCCGGCTCCTGTGCGACGTGCGGTCCATGGGCGGCACGGCGCCTCCCCGCGTACGGTCCATCGGCGACACGGTGCCTCCTCAAGTGGCGGGAGCGAAACCCTACTCGATGGCCGCGACGATGGCCGCGAAGCCCCGTCGGCTGCCCACCCCACCGGCCTTGACCTCCCGAAACGCCCTCGTGCGATGCTGGGGCACGCCGGGAGGCACCGAGAGAACGACGGGGAGTACGGCATCACGATGGCAGTGGCACGACGGACAGCGAAGGGCGTCTGGGATCGTTTCTCGGCATCCGACCCGGGACTCCTGCGGCTCATGGCGGGACTGCGCACGGTCGGGGCGATCCTCCTCGCGCTCGCCGTGCTCGCTCCGCTCGGCACATCGGTCACCCATCTCGTCGCGGGCGCGATGACGGCGATGGTCGCCACCTTCGCGATCCAGGAGAAGGAGGTCCGGGGGCAGGCGATCACGCTGGCGCTCGGGCTGCCGGTGGCGCTGGCGGCGATCTCGCTGGGGGCGCTGCTCAACTCCCGGGTGGTCACCGGTGACCTGTTCTTCGTCCTGCTGATCTTTGGCGCCGTCTACTGCCGCCGCTTCGGCGAACGCGGCACCGCGCTCGGCCTGATCGGCTTCCAGGTCTACTTCGTCTCCCTCTTCGTCGACGCGTCGACATCGGCGCTGCCCGAGCTCTGCCTGACGCTGGTCATCGCCTTCGCGTGCAGCGCGGTCGTACGGTTCGCCGTGGTGCCGGAGACGCCCGAGCGCACCCTGGCGCGGCTGCGCGAGGCGTTCCGGGCTCGGCTCGCCCAGCTCATCGCCCACCAGATCGAACTCCTGGAAGCGGATGCGGAGTCGCCCGAAGGACTGGAGAAGATCCTCGACGACCTGCGGCGCAGCACCGCCCGGCTGCACGAGGCCGCGCTGATGATCCAGGGCCGCCTGGAGGAGGGCACTCGCGACGCGGCGACGGCGGCGCTTCTGCAGCGCAGGGTGGCCGACGCCGAGATCGCCGCGGAACGCCTCGGCGTCCTGCTCCTCAACGCCCGCAGCGCCGAGCGCGTGGAGACCCTCACCCTGCACCTGCCGAGCGCCTCCGTACCGCTGTCGCGGCGCGGCCGGATCGGGCCCGACGCGGGCACCGCGCTGCGCAGGGACCTGCGGGCGCTGCACCTGCTCGTGGTGCGCCTGGTGCCGGACGACCGCGGCACGGCGCTCCCGTACGTGCGCAACAGGCTGCTCGGCTACCGCGAGGAGCAGGGTCTGCCGCAGGGTTCGCCCACGATCCAGGACTGCTTCCGCGCGATCGGTGAGGCGGCGCGCGCCATTCTGGGTCTGCGGCTCGCGACCCAGGGGGCGCGGGACGAGGAGTACGACACCCCGGAAGCCATGCGGTCCCGGGAGGAGTTCGAGGCGGAGGAGATCTCGATCGCCGGTGAGGCCGCGGGCGCGGAGGAGCCGGAGCAGACCGGGCTGCGGCGGCCCACCACCAGGGCGGCGGTGCAGGTGGCGGTGGGGTCCGCGCTGGCCATCGTGGGCGGTGAGTTCCTGTCCACGCAGCGGTGGTACTGGGCGGTCCTGACGTGCTGGGTGGTCTTCCTCAACACCGCGTCGACGGGCGAGATCATGGTCAAGGGGTACCGCCGTCTGGTCGGCACGGTGCTCGGTGTGGTGGCCGGGGTGGCGCTGGCCGGCGCCGTCGGCAACCACACGTGGGCCGCGTTCGCCCTCGTCGTGCTCTGTGTCTTCGGGATGTTCTTCACCGCCCCGCTGTCGTACGCGCTGATGTCCTTCTTCGTCACGGCGATGCTGGGCCTGCTCTACACCCTGCTCAACACCTACAGCCTCGACGTCCTCGTGCTGCGGATCGAGGAGACGGCGCTCGGCGCGGCCTGCGGGATCATCGCGGCGGTCCTGGTGCTTCCGGTGCGCACGTCGCACCGGACCGACGAGGAGCTCGGCACCGTCCTCGCCCGGCTGCGGGACGTCGTGTCGGCCGCGGTGGCCCAGCTGAGCGGCGGGCCCGCGGTCGACCTCGTGGACCTGGCGCGCGACCTGGACACCGCGCTCGACGACCTGCGCAGTTCCACGAAACCGTTGACGCACCCGATCGCGCCGCTGCGGGCCCGGCGGCAGACGGCCCGGTACATCGTCGCGCTCCTGGAGACCTGCGCCTATCACGCCCGTTCGCTGGCGGCGACGGCCGAGCTGGTGCCGTCGAGCAAGAGCGTCGCGGCCGACGCGCGGCTCGCGCTCGCCGGGCGGCGGATCACCCACAACATCGACCTGATCGCCGCGAAGGTGCGCGACGAGGAGCCGGACGGCGTCATCGAGTCCGGGTCCAGCATCGCCTCGATGCTGGACAGCGGCCGCCACGAGGTGCTGCGCACCGGTTCGGTGGCGTTCCGCGTGCTCCGGCATCTGCAACGGCTCGACGAGGGAATCGTCGGCCTGGCGCGCCCGCTCGGGGTCCCACTCGCGGCACCCGAGGAGAGCGGCGGCGCGACGGGGGCGCGGAAGAAACCCTGAGGCGGACGGCGGGGTCAGCGCACCCAGGCGCTGTACGACATGACGTCCCCCGCCTTCACCCCGTAGGTGCGGTCGTCCTTGGTGACCGTGTCCTCCAAGCCGAGGACGTCACCATCCGACGGGTCCAGGATCAGCATCCGTCGCAGTCCTTCGCTCTCGTGGACGTACGCCTGGCCGGTGCGGCCGAGGCGGTCGGTGACCGTCCCCGCCGGGCGCAGGCCGTCGGCGTCGGCGAGGAGGTGGGCGAGCGCCGCGCTCTCGCGGGCTCCGGGGGTCCAGTGGCGGAGGAACATCGCGACGGCGTCGAGGAGTTCGCTGGTGTCGGTGAGCGGGGCGGGGTCGCTCGGGCGGCTGAGCTCGGCCAGGTAGCGGCGGAGGGCTTCCGGCGTGTGCGGGGGGCGGGTCTGCGGAGGGGCCGTACCCGTGCTCGGGGGGTAGGTTCGGTCGCTGAGGACCTTGCCGTCGTGGACCAAATGCGGCCCGTCGTCGCCGTCCGCGATGACCGGCTTGCCGGGGCGGCGGGGGTCGGTGGCCACGACCAGTTCCGTGTGGCTGCCGTCCGCCCGCCAGCGGGTGACGCGCTCCTCGGGCAAGGTGATCGGCGCTTCGGCGCCGGGGCCCGACGCCAGCGCCAGGCTCCACGTCCGGACGTGCGTTCCCCTGCGCAGGCGCGGCGCGTTCGCGGCCGCCGACGACGCCGATGCCCGGTCGGCGATCCGGTCGAGCGGCAGCGGCGTCGACCCCGACCGGAGCATGAGGGGATGGGGAGCCGCGGCAGCGGGCGCGCTGCTCGACCCGGCGAGGACGAGGGCCAGCGCGGCCGCCACGGCGAGCGAGACCATCTCGATGCCCCAGACCAGGCGGCGCACTTGGCGTGCGGGCCTGCGGCGCGCGACGGGCGCGCTGTGCAGGAGCAGGTTCAACTGCCGCTCGGCGTGGGCGGGCAAGGGCCGGTCGCGGTGTCGGATGTCGTCGCCGGGCACGGGGTCGGCGGCGCGCAGGAGGGCGAGTTCGTCGTCATGAGCCATGGCCGTGGTCCTCCGGAACGGTGGCGCGGGTCGCTTCAGGGGCGGGCCGTGCGGCCGGCGGAGGCCGCATGCGGTCGATCTCGGCTCTCAGCCGGCGGCGGGCGCGGTGCAGCCTCATCGCCGCCGCCCGGGTGCCGCAGCCGAGGGCGGTCGCGAGCTCTTCGGTGTCCAGTTCCTCCCAGGCCGTCAGGCGCAGCACCTCCTGGTCGGACGTGGAGAGCCGGTCCAGGGCGTCGTGCACCCAGTCGCCCGGGCGTTCGGCGTCCGGGCCCGCCACGACGTCCCTGCGGTGGCGGCTCTCGTCGTGGCCGATCCGTTCGAGGAGGCGGCGGCGACGCCCGTAGCCGCGGACCGCGTTGGCCAGGCAGCGCCGCGCTATCCCGTAGAGCCAGGGCAGCGGGGCCGGCGGCAGGTCGGCGCGGCGCCGCCAGGCGACGGCGAACACGTCGGCCACCACCTCCTCGGTGTCGTTCGTCGGGCCGCCGAGCCGCCGTGCCACGTAGCGGCTGACCGCCCAGTAGTGCTCGCGATAGGCAGCGGCGAAGGTTTCGTCGTCGCTCACGGTTACGAAGTGTCCGGCACGGCTGTGATCGTCACACGTGCGGGGTGTGATCCATGTCGCTCCGCGTACCTGTCACAGATCAGCGCCCGCCGGACACAGGCGGGGCATGGACAGCAACACCGTGATGCCGCCGCCCGCGCGCGCCTCAGACCCCGAATCCGTGCCCGCGCGTACGGCACCCCGGCCCCGGCGCCCCGGACATGCCGTGATCAAGTGGCTGACCACCACTGACCACAAGACGATCGGCACGCTCTATCTGGTCACGTCGTTCGCGTTCTTCTGCATCGGCGGTGTGATGGCGCTCTTCATGCGCGCCGAGCTCGCCCGTCCGGGTACGCAGATCATGTCGAACGAGCAGTTCAACCAGGCGTTCACGATGCACGGCACGATCATGCTGCTGATGTTCGCGACGCCGTTGTTCGCCGGTTTCGCGAACTGGATCATGCCGCTGCAGATCGGTGCGCCCGATGTGGCCTTCCCGCGGCTGAACATGTTCGCCTACTGGCTGTACCTGTTCGGCTCGCTGATCGCGGTCGGCGGGTTCCTCACCCCGCAGGGCGCGGCCGACTTCGGCTGGTTCGCCTACAGCCCGCTCTCGGACGCGGTCCGCTCGCCGGGCATCGGCGCGGACATGTGGATCATGGGTCTGGCGTTCTCCGGCTTCGGCACGATCCTGGGCTCGGTCAACTTCATCACCACGATCATCTGCATGCGCGCGCCGGGCATGACGATGTTCCGCATGCCGATCTTCGTGTGGAACGTGCTGCTGACCGCGGTGCTCGTGCTGCTGGCCTTCCCGGTCCTGGCGGCCGCGCTGTTCGCCCTGGAGGCGGACCGCAAGTTCGGTGCGCACATCTTCGACGCGGCCAACGGCGGCGCGTTGCTGTGGCAACACCTCTTCTGGTTCTTCGGCCATCCAGAGGTGTACATCATCGCCTTGCCGTTCTTCGGCATCATCTCCGAGGTCATCCCGGTCTTCTCCCGCAAGCCGATGTTCGGCTACATGGGTCTGATCGGTGCGACGATCGCGATCGCGGGTCTGTCGGTGACGGTGTGGGCCCACCACATGTACGTCACGGGCGGCGTGCTGTTGCCGTTCTTCTCCTTCATGACGTTCCTGATCGCCGTGCCGACGGGCGTGAAGTTCTTCAACTGGATCGGCACGATGTGGAAGGGGTCCCTGTCGTTCGAGACCCCGATGCTGTGGGCGGTCGGCTTCCTGATCACCTTCACCTTCGGCGGTCTGACGGGTGTCATCCTGGCCTCGCCGCCGATGGACTTCCACGTCTCGGACTCGTACTTCGTGGTGGCGCACTTCCACTACGTGGTGTTCGGCACCGTGGTCTTCGCGATGTTCTCCGGCTTCCACTTCTGGTGGCCGAAGTTCACCGGCAAGATGCTCGACGAGCGCCTGGGCAAGATCACCTTCTGGACGCTGTTCGTCGGCTTCCACGGCACCTTCCTCGTCCAGCACTGGCTCGGCACGGGAGGGATGCTCCGCCGGGTCCCCGACTATCTGGCGGTGGAGGGATTCACCACGCTCAACACCGTCTCGACCATCTTCTCCTTCCTCCTCGGCCTGTCGTTCCTGCCGTTCTTCTACAACATCTGGAAGACGGCCAAGTACGGCAAGAAGATCGAGGTCGACGACCCGTGGGGTTACGGCCGTTCGCTGGAGTGGGCGACGTCCTGCCCGCCCCCGCGGCACAACTTCCAGACGATTCCCCGTATCCGCTCGGAGTCGCCGGCGTTCGACCTGCACCACCCCGAGATCGCGGCGGACGAACAGCGGGCCCTGCGATGACGGCGATGGACGACCGCCCGGTGCGCGTACGGGCCTTCATCAACGACGTCGAGGGCCATCTCCTCGTGGCGGCCGCCCGCGCCGAGGGCCGCACGGCCGCACGGCACTTCACCGAGCGGCTGCCCTGGCTGACCGACACCCAACGCGCCGAGGTGGAACGGCTCTACGCCGAGGAGCACCTGTCGCTCACCCGGCACGGCTGGCAGCACATCGCCCGGCGCGGGCGCCAGCTGCGCGCCGAGTACGAGGAGACGTACCGCGTCCTGCGGCGGCGGCTCCTGCTGCGGAGCCTGGTGGGCTTCGTCCTGGCGCTGACAATTCTGGTGGTCCTGGCGGTTCCGGCAGTTCCGGTGGGGCAGGTTTTCTTGAGGATTCAATAAGGCAGAATGTCCTCCTCGGGGTAGTTCTCTTGGGGGTCCTGTGCTGCTTGTCGATCTTTCCACCGTGGCGCCGCGCGAGCGGGCGGACGCGTTCCACCACGCGCTGACCGACTCCTCGGTGCCCAACGAGGTCGTCCACGAAGAGCCCGAGACGGGCATCCACGCCCGCATGGAGCTGTGGCGCGTGGGCGGCCTCGACCTCTTCGCCACCCGCAACTCGGGCTTCGAGGTGCGGCGGAACGAACGGCACGTACGACATCACCGCAGCAACCCCGTGATCTCCGTCTCGCTCCAGCTGTCGGGCGCCCACCGCGCCGAGGTCGCGGGGCGGCAGCGGGTCCTCGGCCCGGACGACATCTGCGTCTTCCACGAACTGTCGCCCCGTGTCTACGGCTGGTCGGGCGACGGCGCATCCCAGGCCATGATGTTCGACGTGAACCGCCTCGACGTACCGGTGGACACCGTCGAGCAGGCCTCGCACCGGCTGCGCGCGAGCCCGATGTACGACCTCGTCCTCAACCACCTGCGCGGGGTGTGGCGCGACCCCGGACGCCTCGAAGCCGACCCCGGCGCCGGAGCCCTCGCCACGGCCACCACCGAACTCGTCCGTGCGCTGCTCCTCTCGGCCGCGCACGCCGAGGACTCCCCCACCGTCCGCTCGACGATGGACGACACGCTGGTCACCCGCATCCTCGCCTACGCGCGCCGCCACCTCGCGGACCGCGACCTCACGCCCGAACGGATCGCGCAGGAACACGCCGTCTCCGTGCGCAGGCTCTACCTCCTGCTCAACGACGCGGGCATCAGCCTCGAACAGTGGCTCATCACCGAACGCCTCGCCAAGGCACGCGAGATGCTGGCCGCGCCCCGCTACGACCGCCTCACCGTCGCGGCGGTCGCCGCCCGGTGCGGGTTCAGCAGCCCGAGCCACTTCAGCCGCCGCTTCCAGGCCGCCTACGGCGCGTCCCCCAGCGAGTGGCGGCGGCACCGCGACAGCCCCGGCACCAAGGAGGTCGACGCGACCTGACGCGGCTCAGGCCGCGTGCAGTGCGGCGTGCAGGGTGTCCGTCACCTGGATACGGGCCGCCCTGGAGGCCTCCGTGCGGCGGAGCAGGTCGAACAGGACGAAGCCGTGGATCGTGCCCTGGTAGCGGATCGACACGACCGGCACGTCCGCTTGCCGCAGGCGCGCCGCGTACGCCTCCCCCTCGTCGCGGAGCACGTCCGCCTCCGCCGTGAGGACCAGCGCCGACGGCAGCCCGCGCAGCAGGCTCACCGGTGCGCGCAGCGGCGAGACCGCGGCGTGCGCACGGCTCTCCGGGTCCGGCGCGTACTGCCGCCAGTATTCGCGCATGGCGGCACGGCCGAGGAAGTACCCCTCCGCGAACCGGCGGTAGGACGAGGTGTCCATCGCCGCGTCGGTCACCGGACAGACAAGGACCTGGTGGCGGAAGCCGGGCCCGCCGCGCTCGCGCGCCGCGAGGGTGAGGGCCGCCGCCTGCTGGGCGCCCGCGCTGACGCCGACGACCGCCATCCTGCTCCCGTCCAGGCGGCATTCCGCGCCGTGCCGGGCAACCCACCGGGCGACGGTGTGGGCACGCTCCACGGCGTGGGGATGCCGAGCGTCCTCCGGTACGTCGTACTCGGGAACGACGACCGCGGCGTCCGCTCCGAGCACGAGGTCCGTCACCAGCCGCCGGTGCGCGTACGCGTCCGTCAGCATCCAGCCGAGTCCGTGCAGGTACAGCACGACGGGCAGCGGCTCGTCCGTGCCGGCGGGGCGCAGGATCCGTACCCTGATCCGGCTCCCTTCGGGTCCCGGCAGGGCGAGCCACTCCTCCTCGACATCCGGTTCGTCGCCACCGCCGCCGTCCCAGAGGGCCGCGACGCGGGCCCTGGACGCGGCAGGGTCGGTCTCCGACGGCACAGGGCACTCGTACGCCTCGGCGAAGGCCCGTGTCCATCGTTCGAGGACAGGTGTCTCCCGGGCGACCGGGACGTCTGCTTCCACGGGGACTCCTGCACGAGAGGCGGATCACGGGGCCGTTCGCGGCTCCGCCGGGCACGGAGTACTCACCCTAGGACGCCGTCGGCCCGAAAGGGGCCCGGCCACCTTACGGATCCATGCCGCTGCGTGCACACTTCGGCCGCCCACCCCGCCGGCCACCCGCCCCCATCACACCGAAGGACAGTCATATGACCTAACGCCTCCCCCGGTTGTCGGCCGAGACTCGCGGCAGGGCCGTGGGCCAGGGGCGACCGTCCCCCTCTGCCACGCACCGTGCACCGGCCCGGGGACGGACGAAGGGAGCCCTCCGTGAACGCTCGATCCGCGACGGCCGTGTCACCGGGCCCGGGCACCGAGACGTCGACCGACGTGGCAGCCGCCTTCTCGCGATGGCTCACGCCCGTCGTCGCACCCGCCGAACCGGACACGCGCGCCGACGGGCTCGTGACACTCCACCACTTCGGATACGTACGCGTCCTCACCTGCGAGACGGCCGGGCCGCTGCGCCTCGTCCGCAGCTCCCGCTCCCCCGCACGGGACTCGGCAGACGCGGTCGCCCTCCTCGTCCCCCGCGAAGGGACCGTACGGCTGGCGCAGGACGGGCGCGGCACGACCGTGTCGAGCGGCGAGCTGACCCTGATCGACCTGCGCCGTCCCTTCTCGATCGAGCACCAGGAGCAGGCCCGGACCCTCATCCTCCGCCTGCCCCTGCACGCGCTGCACCTCCCCGCGGTACCCCTGCGCTCCCTCACGGCCCGCGCCGTCACTCCGTCCGAGGGCGCGGCCGCGCTCCTTCCCGCGCTGCTCCCGCGGTTGGACGCGCCGGGGTCCCGGGTGCCGGCTCAGGTGGGCGAGCGGCTCGGGGGCGTCATCGCGGACCTGGTCGCGGGTCTCGTCGAGGACCTCGCCGCCGACGCGGAGGGCCCACCGGGCCCCGACCGCCACCCTCTCCTCGTCACGATCCTCGACTACATCGAGACCCACCTCGGCGACCCCGACCTGTCCGCGGAACGCATCGCCGCGGCACATCTCATCTCGATCCGCTACCTCCACCGCCTCTTCGAGGCCGAGGGCGTGACCGTGGGCCGGCTGATCCAGCGTCAGCGCGTCGAGAAGTGCGCCCACGAGCTCGCGCGACGCGGGCGGGTGAGCCCGTCCATCGCCGTGGTGGCCGCCCGCTGGGGCTTCCGCAGCGCGGCCCACTTCAGCCGCGCGTTCAAAGCCGTCCACGGCCACTCGCCACAACAGTGGCGACGCCTGGCGACCTCGCCGGAGGCGGACCCCAGCTGACGGCTCCCACGGCGGCCTACGCGGCGGGTCTCGTCCTGCCGTCGCGCCAGTCGCTGGGGGACATGCCGTATGCCGCGCGGAAGCTGCGGCTGAAGTGGGTGGCGCTGGCGAAGCCCCAGCGGCGGGCGACCGCCGACACCGTGATGTCGTCGCGCCCCGGGCGGGCGAGTTCCCGCCGCGCCTCCTCCAGGCGGCGGCGCTGGATCCACCGGCCGACCGTGCTGTCCCGGCCTTCGAAGAGCTTGTGCAGATAGCGGATCGAGATGTGCTGGGCCTCGGCGACGCTCGCGGGGGTCAGGTTCCTGTCCCACAGATTGGCGTCGACGTACGCGTGCAACCGGCCCATCAGGGCCTCGCGTTCCTGCCCACCCTCCCGCGGCCCGGGGCCACTGTCCCCCGGACCGCCTTCGGCGTCCTCGACGGCGAGCAGCCCGACCAGGTCGGCGACGGCACCCGCGAGCCGGAGCTCGGTGCGTGGCGCGTGCCCGGGCCGTGAGCCGGCGACGTCCCGCAGCAGCGGACCGAGCAGCGGCGCGACGGTCCCGTCGGTGAAGGGGGCCCGGCCGCCCAACTCCCTCACCTGCCGATCGGTGAGGGTGAGCGCGCGCCGCGGTATCCGTACGAGGTGCAGTTCGAAGTCCCCCTCCTCGTCCAGGACGAAGGGCTCCGCTCCGTCGCAGGCGAAGAGGTCACCCGGCAGGCAGACCTCGGTGCTCCCCCGCCGGACGAGGGTGGCCCGGCCGAGGCTGTGGATGCCGAGGAGGACGTACGGTTCGGTGACCGCGTCGCCTTCGAGGTCGTGGTGGGGGTCGTGCCGCACGGACTGTGCCGTTCCCCGCACCGTACGCACGTGGAGGAAGCCGAGCGTGCGGGCGGTACGGGTGTCGCATGTGGCGGTGGGGCTGTGGGTCATGATCGTTGTCAGGCTCATACGGAGTCAGCCTGGGGTGTCCTGCCGTCCTTGACGAGGGCGTGCGGCATGCCCTGCGGGCAGGGGCAAGAGCCGTGCACGGTGGGGCATGGCGGCGGTGTCACGGTGATTCGGAGGCGGTTCGTACGCGACGGAATGCGGTCGGCGGATGGATGCGGCCCGCGGGTGGCTGCGGTCGGACCGGTGCGTGCGGTCCGACGGTCCACGGGCCGAGGCAACGGGACGAGGGGAAGGTCATGGGGAACGGACAGGGCGACAGGACACTTGTCGGCCGCCGGCGCGAACAGGCGCTGCTGGAACGGTCCCTGGAACGTGCGCGGGCGGGAGCGGGCGGCTCGGCGACGGTGCTGCGCGGCGACGCCGGCATGGGGAAGACCACCTTGCTCGACTGGACGGCGACGCGCGCGGCGCGGGACGCCTTCACCGTCCTGCGCGTCGTGGGAAACGAGGCGGAGTCCGGCATCGCCTTCGGCGCGCTGCACCACGTACTGCGGCCGCTGCGCGAGAACTCACGCGCGCTGCCCCCGCACCAGCGGCTCGCGCTCGAACGGGCCCTCGGCCTGCGGGACGGGCTGCCCCCGGAGGGCTTCATGGTGGGCGCGGCGGCGCTGGCCCTGCTCGCGGAGGAGGCGCGCCGCCGTCCGGTGCTCGTCCTCGTCGACGACCTGCACTGGGTGGACCCGTCCAGCGCCGCCGTCTTCGTCTTCCTTCATCAGCGGGTCGCCGAGCTTCCCGTGGTCATGGTGTGCACGAGCCGGCCCGACCGCGCCGCCCTGGAGGGCTGGCCGGCCCACCCGGTGGACGTCGAGGCGCTGTCAGGCGAGGACGCCCGCACCCTGCTGCGGCGCTGGCACCCCGGGCTCGCGGCCGCCACCGCCCGGCGCGTGATGGACGAGGCCGCGGGCAATCCGCTGGCTCTGGCCGAGCTGCCCGGCCAGTTGGCGGCCGAGCACCGCAGGGGCGTGGTGCCGCTGCCGGAGAGGCTGCCGCTGGGCGAGCGCCTGGAGGAGCTGTTCGCCCGGCGGCTGCGGTCGCTCCCCGAGAGCGCGGCACGGGCCCTGCTGCTCGCCGCGCTGGACGGCGCCGCCACCGTCGGGAACGACGCGGTCGGAAACGACACAGACGTTAACGACACTGACGGGAACGACACAGACGGGCAGGAGGCGGACGAAGACCGTGCCGAACGGATCCTCGGCCGCATCGAGGCGAGCGGTCTCGCACGCCTGGACTCCGTGGGGCGGCTCGTGTTCCGGCATCCGCTGGTACGCAGCGCGGTGATCGCCTCCGCATCGGCGGCCGAGCGGCGCGCCGCCCACCGGACGCTCGCGCAGCGGCTTCGCGAGGACGACCCCCGACGGCTGCTGCACGAGGCGTCCGCCGCGGACGGCACGGACGAACGGCTCGCCACGCGGCTGCAGGAGGCGGGGACCCGCATCGCGCTGCGCGGCGGTGACGCGGAGGGAGCGCTGCTGCTCGACCGCGCGGCGGCCCTCGGGGCCGACCCCGGCGACCGGGCGCGGCGGCTGACGTGGGCCGCCGTCATGTCGGCCCGGGGAGGACGCCTCGCGTACGCGGCGGAACTGGTGAGGGAGATCCGGCGCGGGCCGGTGCCCGAGGACATCGCCCCGCTGTTCGCCTACGCGGTCGTGTACGTCGACCAGAGTCATCACGTCGACTTCGCCTCGTCGTTCGCGCTGCTGCCCTGCGCCCTGGCCGCGCTGACCGCTCCCGGCGCCCCGGCGTTCGGCGATCTCGTCGAGCAGATGGCGTTCAAGCTGCTGCTGGCCTCGGCCTACACCGGCGACCCGCGGGGATGGGAGGCGCTGGAGCGGCATCGCGAGCACCTCTCCCACGCTGCTCTGCTGTGCCACCGTGCCTGGTCGGACCCGCCGCGCACGGCACACGGCGCGGAGGCGGAGCTGCGGGGCCTGGTGGCGCGTATGGCGGTGCAGCGGGAAGCCGCCGGTGCGTGGCTGCTGTTGTGGGCGGCGTCGGCGGTGGACGCGGCCGACGAGAAGCTGTGGCGGCTCTTCAACGACGAGCACACGTACGCCACGCAGGGGTCTGTCGCCAAGGCGCGGTGCCATCAGGCGTTTCTGCGGGGGCGTTGGGACGACGCGGAGGTGTGTCTGCGCGAGGCCGACATCGCCGAGGAACTCGGCTACCACTGCAATGCCCTGCTCTTCCGGCACTACTACGCGCACTTCTTGGCGGGGCGCGGCGACGAGCGGGGCCTGCGCGCGGTGCGGGCCCGCATTGAACCAGCGGCGGCGCGGGCACGGATGCGGTTCGTCACCGACCACCTCGACCGCCTCCAAGCCCTCGCAGCCTTGGCGCACGGTCGGCACGAGGAGGCGTACGCGCTGCTGCGCCGTTTGATGGCGCCGGGTGAACTGCCGCCCGGCCTGACCTGGTTCCACCTCCCCTTCTTCGACTTCGTCGTCGCGAGCCTGCGCTGCGGCCGCCGGGCGGAGGCGCTCGCCCACGTCGAGGCCGGGCGGGCGGCGGGGATGGACGCCGTCTCCGCGCACCACGCCTTTCTGCTGGCCGCGGCCTGCGCGATCACCGCCGACGACGAGGAGGCGGATGCGGCGTACGCGGCGGCCTATGCGGTACCGGGCGCCGGCGAGTGGGTCTTCGACCTGGCGCGCCTTCGCCTGTCGCACGGCAGCTGGCTGCGCCGCCGGGGCCGGTGCGCCGAGGCGACGGAGCCCCTGCGCGCCGCGTCCCGCACCTTCCAGGAACTGCGCGCCGACCCCTGGCTGGCCCAGTGCCAGGCGGAACTACGGTCCGCGAACCGCTTCCGGGTCTCCGCACCTGTTTCGCCCCCCTCGACCGCTGCAACTCTCCCCACCGTCTCGACTCTCCCGAATCTCCCGACCGTCTCGGCCGACGTGCTCACGGCCCAGGAACTCCGCATCGCCCGCCTCGTCTCCACCGGCCTGACGAACAAGGAGGTCGGCGCCGCACTGCACCTGTCCCCACGCACGATCGGCGCCCACCTCTACCGAATCTTCCCCAAGCTGGGAGTCACTTCACGGGCCGCTCTGGCGAGGGCGCTGCCGGGGCCTGACTCCGGACGAGCCGATCACCGCGCCACGCGGTAGCGGAGGTAGACGACTTTGGAGTTGAAGGTGCGGGTTTCTACGAGGTCGAGGTTCACTCGGCGCTCGTGTTGGGGGAAGAACGGGGTGCCGCCGCCGACCAGCACCGGGTGGACCACGGCGCGGTACTCGTCGATCAGGTCCGACGCGGCTGCCTCGGCGGCGAGAGTCGCGCCGCCGATCGCGATGTCGCCCTCGCCCGGCTCGGCCCGCAACCGCTCGATCTCCTCCGCGAGGCCGCCGGAGAGCAAGCGGGCGTTGCCCTGCACCGAGGTCAGCGTGGTGGAGAACACCACCTTCGGGAGCGGGTTCCAGAGTGTGGCCCACTCGCGCATGGAGTCGTCGAGCGAGGGGTCCTGGTCGGCGGTCTCCCAGTACAGCATCGTCTCGTACAGCCGTCGTCCCAACAGGTGGACGCCGACGTCTCGGATCTCGTCGATCCAGAAGCGGAAGACATCCGGGTCGGGGTCCGTCCAGTCGAAACCGCCGTCCGGGCCGACGATGTAGCCGTCGAGCGAGACACCCATCGAATAGGTGACGCTGCGCATCAGAAGTCCTCCTCGGTGACGGTCGCGTCCGTACCGCCCGTACGGCCGCCGGACGCACCGGTGGCGTCAGGGGAAGTACAGGGACGCCTTCTCCAGGACATGGCGCGTGAACATTCCGCCCCACGCGACCCCGCCCCGGTACATGGTGACCCGGGTGGCTCCCGGGGCTGTCTCCACCGTGAGAGGGCGGCCGACCACGGACGTTCCCAGGATCCGGGCGTCTCTGGCAGCCCACTCTCTCGCGGACGGCTGGACGCCGCCACTGACCAGAGCGGGCAGGACCATCATCGCGTTGCGGGCACCGGGCAGGCCGCTACGGAGGCTCTGCGCATAGCTCAGCGCCCACCCGGTGAACTCGGCCAGCGAGGCGTCGTCGACTTCGGGGACCGCGGCGGCGAGGACGAACAGCTCCACCTTCGTGCCGAACCACCGCGCTTTGCGGTCCGCGCGGCTGCCGACCGCTACCGGGTGCTCGCGCCAGGTCGTCGCGGTCACCCCGCATCCGTCGGCCGCCAGCCGCTCACGAAGTGCCTCCACGTAGCTGTCGGCCGCGTCGGCCGGTGGTGCTCCGTCGGTTCGCTGCTGAGTCATGCGGGGATCATCCAGCACAAGGGGGGCACGGGGAAGACGGTTACACCGATCGGCCCGCTGCCTGCTCTCCGTCTTCGAGGGCGCGGGCGATGCCGGCCCGCGTCGTGATGCCGAGCTTGGGGAAGACACGGTAGAGATGCGCGCCGATCGTGCGCGGTGAGAGACCGAGTCGTTCACCGATCTGCCGGTTGGTCAGCCCTTCCGCCGCGAGTTCGGCGATGCGTGTCTCCTGTGCCGAGAGGGACGGGTGCCGGTGTCCCCCGGTCGGCCCGCCGGGTGTCCCGACGGCCGCCGTTGTCGCAGCGAGTTCCTGCGATGCCTGTGCGGCCCAGGGCGCGGCGCCGAGACGGTTGAACGCGGTGAGCGCCGTCCGGCAGTGCGCGGCCGCCCGCTCGGGCCGACCGTGGCGTCGGAGCCACGCGGCGTGGGCCAGATGGGCGCGGGCGAGGGGGAAGGGCCAACTCTCCGCTCCGGGCAGGGTGTACACGGCCTCGTACCGCTCCGCCGCCTCGTCCTCCTCCGCGGCGAGGGCTTCGGCGACGGCCACCAGGAAGGTGTGGTGCGCTGACGTGCGGGCGAGGCCGGACGAGCTGACGGCGTGCAGGTGGCGTCGCGCTTCCGCGCGCCGTCCGGTGTCGACCGCCGCCTGTATGCAGTCGACGAGCGACAGATGGAGCCACGGGCTGCGGGCGGGGAGCTCGCCGGGCGGCATGAGAGCGCGCGCGTGATGCCACGCCTCCTCGGCGAGACCGTGCCCGAGTGCGCACAGCACCCGCGCCGCGCGCAGGCGATCGGTGACCAGGCGCAGGCCGTGGGCTCTGGCGGACGCGCCGAGCGCGGGCTCCAGTGCGGCGAGCCCTGCCCGGTCCCCGCGAGCGGCGAGGACCTGTGCGGTGTTCTGCAGGAACAGCGTCTCGGTCAGCGCGTAGCCGTGGTCCGCGGAGGTGCGGGCGCCCGCGCGGGAGGCGGTCAGGGACGCGTCCCAGCGGCCGTGCAGGAAGTCGTCGTGGGCGCGCAGGCTGTCGATGAACGTCTGCGTCGCGTACGCGTGGTGGCGCGCGAAGGCGTTCCAGAGCGCGTCGTGCTCACCGACGGCGTCGACGGCGGCGGCTGCCCACAGGAGGAGCCAGGCGCCGGTGGTCTCTCGGTCGGCCGGCAGGGTCGCGACGGTCTCGCGGAGCCGGAGAGGCACCTCGTGGACGGCCTTCTGGAGAGGCACCTCGTGGACGGCCTTCCGGAGAGGCACCCCGTGGGTGGGCTTCCGGAACGGTGTCTCGTACGCGGCTTGCCCAGGGCCGGACCAGGCCTCCAGGCACAGCGTCGCCGCCGGAGAGGCGTGCACCGCGTGGCGTTCGACGGCAGCCCATGCCCGCTCGTCCCCGGTGAGAACGGCCGTCACGAGGAGAAGGAAGAGCATCGGCTCGCGGAGCACGGCCCGCTCGTCCCGCCGGCCCTCACCCTCCGGTGACGAGGGCGATGGCGATGGCGATGGCGATGACGATGACGTCTGCGCGTCCAGCACGGCGGGAAGCAGTTCGATCGCGGGGTTCGGGTCGGCGTCGAGCTGGAGGCGGGTGTAGGCGACGGCGAAGGCGTACGGGGCCGCGGGCTCGGGCTTTCCGGGGCAGGCCTCCGTCTCGGCCTCGGCGACGAGTTCCGCCGCGAGGTGCGGGCGGCCGCTGCGTACGGCGGCGGCCGCGGCGGCGACGAGGCGGGCCGTTCTGCTCGCCGGGTCCGGGCTCAGCCGGGCCGCCCGCGCCATCAGCTCGGCCGCCTCCGGGTCACCGCCCTGGGCGGCCATGCTGTCGGCTTCCGCGTGCAGCAGTGCGGCCAGTTCGCCGTCGGTGCCGAGCGCGGCGGCGGCCAGGTGCAGGGCCCGGCGGGGGCTCTTGGCGGGCAGGGCGTCCGCGAGCAGCCGGTGTGCGGCGCGGCGCTCGGCCGGTGAGGCGATGTGCACCAGACAGGCGCGCACCAGCGGATGGTGGAACACGACGAGGCCGCTCTCCGCGTCGGTGTGCGCGAGACCGGAGCTCTCGATGTGCTCCTTGAGCTGTGTCCACGGTGTGCCCGTGGCACGGTCGGCCATGTCCCGCAGCACGGTGCCGCGCCGGGCGGACGCGTCGTCGAGGGCGGCCACCAACAGGAGGCGCCGCACGGCTTCGGGCAGGGCGCGCAGCCTGTCCTCGTACAACCGTCCGAGGCGCTCGCCCAGCGGCAGTGCGTCGAAGGGTTCGGTCAGTCCGAGCGCGGCGGGGCCCGCGAGGAACTCGGCGCGGTCGGCGGCCACGCGCCGCAGTTGTTCGGGGAGTTCGTGCAGGGCGAGCGGGTTGCCGCCGGCGGCCCGCAGCACCCTGCGGCGTGCCCCGTCGGGCAGTGCGGGGTGGATCGTGCGGAGGAGCCGCTCGGCCTGTGGCGCGTCCAGCGGCGGCAGGTCGATGACCTGTCCCGGCAGGCCCTGGGTGGCGTCGCGCTTCTCTTTGACGGCGGCGGGCGCGCGGCCGGCCGTGTCGCCCGCCCGCCGGGTCGCGGCGATGGCGACGACGGGCAGCGGGGCCAGATGACGTTGTACGTATCCGAACACGGCGATGCTGGACGAGTCGGCCCACTGCAGGTCGTCCAGGAGAACCACCGCGGGGCGGCGCGCGGCGGCGTGGGCGAGCAGGGTGAGGGCGGCGCTCGCCACGGTGAAGCCCTCGGGCGGCGTGCCTTCCCGAATTCCCAAGGCGCTTTCCAGGGCGTTCCGTTGCTCCTCGGAGAGGCCCTGCGCGTCGTCGAGCAGCGGCCAGAGAACCTGGTGGAGGGCGGCGAAGGGCAGCCCGGCCTCGGCCTCGGCGCCGGTCATCCGCAGTACGCGCAGACCGGCACGACGGGCTGTCGCCTCGGCCGACCTCAGCAGCGCGGTCCGCCCCGTGCCGGGGTCGCCGCGCAGGATCACCGAGGTGCCGGTGGAGCCGATGTCCGCCAGGGCGGCCTCGATGACCGCGATCTGGGCTTCACGCCCCATCAGGTGGGGGGCGTCGCGGCCCGTCGGATCGGCAGCGTCAGGGCCCATCAGCGTTTCAGCACGCCGTCCAGCCATTCCACGACCTCGGGGGTCACCGGGTCGGCGAGATCGGCGAACTCCTCGTGCTTCGTCAGGAACTTCGCCACGTAGGGGCAGACGGGCACGATGCGCAGGCCGGAGCTTCGCACGTCGTCCAGTGCTTCTTGTACGAGGGTCGAGGCCAGACCCTGTCCCGCGTAGGCGTCGTCGATCTCGGTGTGGAAGAACACGCGCCGGTCGTCCCGGTCGCGGTACGCGGTGAATCCCGCGGCCTTGTCGTCGACCAGGATTTCGTACCGGTGCCTGGCGTCCACACGTCGAACCACCGGAGCCGCTGCGGGCTGCGTCATTGTCGTACTGCCTTTCGGTGGCGCCGGCCGATGAAATACCACCACATCTTAAACAGTTCCGGTGTCTGCCCAGGTCAAGAGCGTGGTCTGGGAGGTCGGCCCGGATTGTCAGAGGCGGCAAGTAGCCTCAGGCTCCATGGGGATTCAGATCGATGTCGTGGTGAAGTATCCGGACGGCGACGAGATGGAGCGGGTGCTCGGGCTGGCCGAGGCGGTCGGCGAACCTGTCGCCGTCACGTTCGTGTGGGAGGGGGGTGCGGAGGCGGAGCGGGCCGTGCTGGTGCCCGCGGCCACGCTGGCGCTCTGGGAGCATTGGGCTCCCACGGCATACGCGATGAGAGACGCCGACAACTCCGGTGCCGAAGACGGAGCTGAGGCGCGGGAGCCGGAGCTGGCCCACCCCGCGGAGTTCGGCGCGTTCACGCTCTTTCGGCGTCGCGCGGGAGGGCGCACGGCGGTCGCTCGCGGAGGCGTGGTGGTCGCCGAACTGCTGGATCCCCACGAGGCGCACTGGCTGGACGAGCAGGCCCGCCACGTCCGCCAGGGCTTCATGGACCCGAAACAGAGGGCGGCGTTCGAGGAGTTCCTCTCCCGACAGCCGCCCGTCCATGAGCAGTGACGCGCCGACTCGATCAGTGACAGTGTCCGACGCCTCGGCGGATCGCGATCTCCACGGGAGAGTAATGGTCCCCGTCCGGACGCTCGATGCTCGGCCCTTGACCCGGCGCGGGAAGCAGCGGCGGCTGCGCCATGAAGCGGGGTTCGGCACCGTGGTGCGGCTGCGCGGCGTGGACGAGGAAGGGGTGGCAGAGGTAGACGTCACCGGCCCGGCCGGTGGCCAGGGCGAGCGGCCGGTGCTCGGTGGCGGGCACGGCACGCTCGGCGAGTTCCATGAAGGGCAGACCGCCCTCCTGCTCGGGTCCCAGGAGTGCGGCGACGTCCAGGTGGGACCCGACACGGATCCGGGTGGGCGCGTCGTCCTTCCCCACGTCGGACATGAGGAACAGCATCAGGAGCCACCGCCCGCGAGAGGCGACGTTCACCCGGTAGGACATGAAGTCGGCGGGGTCGTCTCCCGGGTAGCTCGCGTCGATGTGCCATCCGTCGTCGCCCGGGTCCCGGTCGCTGGGGAACCGCACGGGGAACGTACCGAGTCCGCTGAGAGGCGCCCAGCGCCCCTCACCGACGAGGGCATCGAACGCGGCGTGGAGGCGAGGCGAGTTGGCGGCTGCCCGGAAGGGCTCCTGCGCATAGGCGCCGAGCCGCACCACAGGGCTCTGCCACGTCGCCGGGTCGTCGGGCTCACCGTCGATGTCCTGCCACATGATGTCCCGGCAGGCCGCCGCGAGATCGCACGAGAAGGCCCCCTCCACATGGAGGAACCCCTTCTCCACGAACTCGGACACGTCGCCGTCGCTGATCACTGACTCACTCATGCTGTGAGCGTGTCATCGGGGAGAGGACACCCACCCGACAATTCCCGCACGGCTGCTGTCGGGCGGCACGGCTGCCTGTCAGGCGACCCGGCTCCTGTCGGGCGGCACGGCTAGAACACCGACCAGCCCGTCACCGTGGTGAAGTGGTCGAGCGCCGCCACGCCCGCCACGGAGTTGCCGTAACTGTCCAGGCCCGGGCTCCAGACGCACAGCGTGCAGCGTCCCGGGATGACCGCGACGATGCCGCCGCCGACCCCGCTCTTGCCCGGCAGGCCGACGCGGTAGGCGAAGCTGCCCGCCGCGTCGTACGTACCACAGGTGAGCATGACCGCGTTGACCTGCTTCGCCTCGCGCGCGGGCAAAAGGCGCGTGCCGTCGCCGCGCAGCCCGTGCCGGGCCAGGAAGGCCCCTGCGAGCGCAAGGTCGCGGCAGCTCATACGGATCGCGCACTGCCGGAAGTAGTGCTCGAGGACCGTGGCCACGGGGTTGTCGAGGTTGCCGTAGCTCGCCATGAAGTGCGCCAGAGCCGCGTTGCGGTCGCCGTGCTCGGCCTCGGAGGCCGCGACCACCGGGTCGAAGGCGACATCCGGGTTGCCGCTCTCCGTGCGCAGGAACTCCAGCATCGTCGTGGCGGCGTCTCCGGTGAGGCTCTGCAGCCGGTCCGTGACGACCAGCGCGCCGGCGTTGATGAAGGGGTTCCGCGGGATGCCGTTCTCGTACTCGAGCTGGACCAGCGAGTTGAAGGGGTTGCCGGACGGCTCCGTGCCGACCCGGTCCCAGATCCGCTCGCCGCCCTCCGCCAGGACGAGCGCGAGGCTGAAGGCCTTCGAGATGGACTGGACGGAGAACGGCTCCTGCCAGTCCCCCACCCCGTGCACCTCACCGTTGACGTCGGCGACCGCGATGCCGAACCGCTCGGCGTCCACGCCCGCGAGCGCCGGGATGTACTGAGCCACCTGACCGCGGCCCACCAGCGGCCGGGCGAAGGCGGCGACTTCTTCTAGAACGGCCTGGTAGTCCACAACAACCTGAGCTCTCTGCGTGTACGGCGCGGCCGTCTCGTCCTGAAAAGCCGCTGGTCCGGGGCTGTGTCGTCGACCGCGGCCACAGAATATCGTCCGGCGGGGACGTCCTCTTGTCCGGGATGTCGGGATGGCCTGTTCACCGCAGACGAGCGCGCAGGAACCTCCCGCCGAGCCGCACCGCCGCAAGCGTCGGCGGGCTGTCGCGCAGAGCGGTCAAGGACACGAAGTCGTGGACGGTGCCCTGGAAACGCGCCGCGGTAGCGGCGACACCGGCCTGGCGCAGCCGGTCCGCGTACTCCTCCGCCTCGTCCCGTGCGACATCGGCCTCCGCGGTCACGATCAGCGCAGGCGGCAGTCCCGCCAGCTCGGCCATGCTCGCACGCAGCGGGGCCGCGGTCGGCTCGTCCCGCTGGCGGGGTTCGACCGCGTACTCCCGCCAGTAGGACCGCACGGCATCCCGGGTGAGCTGGTATCCCGTGGCGAACAGCCGTTGCGACGGGCTGTCGCAGCGGGCATCGGTCAGGGGGTAGTACAGCAGCTGGGCGCGGAGCTCCGGGCCCCCACGCTCCCGGGCCAGCAGCGTCAGCCCCGCGGCAAGGGTGGCCCCGGCGCAGTCACCGGCGACCGCGAGCCGTTCGGTGTCGAGCCTGAGCGACTCGGCCTGTCCGACCGTCCAGTTCAGCAGGGCGTAGCACTCTTCGAGGGCGATCGGGTAGCGGCTCTCGGGTGTGCGGCTGTACTCGGGCACGACGGCCGCGACACCGGCTTCCCGCACCAGCTCGCTCACGAGCCACGCGTGGGTCTGCGCGTCGCCCAGCATCCAGCGGCCCCCGTGGGCGTACAGCATGGTGGGGGGCCGGCCCGTGACTCCGGTCGGCCGGAAGACCCAGAAGCCCACCAGGCCGGTGGGTCCGACGGGCGCCGCGTGAAACGTGGCAGCCACGTCGAAGTCGTCGATCCGGTCCCCCTGGGCCTCCTGCAACGCCTGGCGGGCGGTCGCCGGTTCCAGCTCGTGGAGGAAGGGTGGTGTCGCCGATGCGTCGACGAGCCGTTGCACCAGGGGGTCGAGAATCACGGGCCGCGGCTGCTCGGCGTGCCTCTCCCGGTCAGGCTCCGGCCGCATTCGTTCCGCCTCTCGCTCGGGCCCCTGGGTACGGGTCGTTCGCACGTCAGCTGTCGTGCAGGAGGCCCCGAAGTTGATGGCGGTTGCTGATGCCCAGCTTGGGATACACGTTGTAGAGGTGCGAGCCCACCGTACGCGGCGAGAGGAAAAGCCGTTCGCCGATCTCGCGGTTCGACAGGCCGGCCGCGGCGAGCCGCGCAATCTGGTGCTGCTGGGCCGTCAGCTCGGCAAGCCCCTCCGCCGAGGCCGAGGTGGCCGCGGAGGCGTCGACGGCGCCCGTCGCGCGCAGTTCGCCGCGGGCGGCTTCCGTGAGTTCCCTGGCGTCGAGCCGGGCCGCCGTCTCGAGCACCGCGGTCAGCTGTGCGCGGGCCTCCAGGGGCCTGCGGCGCCTGCGCAGCCAGATCGCGTAGTGCAGCCGGGCCCGGGCCCGTTCCATTGGCCAGGTGTCGCCCTCGGGGTTGACCAGAGCCAGCCGGAAATGGTGCTCGGGGTCCGCTGTGGCGTCGACGAGTGCCGCTGCGTGGTGCATCAGGAGCGTCATGCGGGTCGTCGGCCGCTCGCCCAGGCCCGCCCGCACCGCGTCGAGCACGCGCGCCGCCTCGCCCTTCCGGTCCACGCGCTGCGCGGCGGTGGCCAGCTCACCGACGGAGCGCGGGGGCAGGAAGGGGACGACTGGCGATCCGTCTGCACCGAACAGGGACCTGAAGTGGCGGAACGCACGCTCGGCATCCCCCAGGGCGAGCGCGTGCAGGCCACTGGCGCGCAGCATCCTGGCCCGGGTGGCGCGGTTCTCGTCGAGGCTGACGGAGCGCCAGTGCGAGCTGGTGAACGGGATGTCCGGCTGACTGTCGCCGCGCAGTGCGCGCAGCGTCACGTCCAGCGCCTCGAGGTCCATGTCGACACGTGGCAACCGGTGGACGACCGCCTCGGAGCGCCCTTCTTCGATCAGGGCCTGGGCCTCCGGCCACCGGCCCATGGCGATGAGGGTGTCCACGTGGTTCGGAAGCGTCCACAGCCGTGAGGCCCACGTCCGGTGGGCGCCGTGCAGTGTGCTCGCCTGCCGGTACATCTCCGCGCACCGCTCCGACTCGTCGGCGTAGTACGCCACCGAGGCGTGGGTCAGCAGCCGGGTGGGTGGAGTCGGGCCGGCATGCGTTCCGGCGTGCGGTCCGGACGGTGGGACCGGCGTCCGGCGAGTTCTGCCGCCCCCGCGGGCATGGGCATCGAGACCGACCGATACGTAGGTTTCCAGAGCAGCCAGGACACCGGGCCCGGTGAGTCCGGAGAACTCGCACGGGTCCACGCGTTCGGTGCCTCCGGCGGGTCCGGTGTCTCCGACGGGTTCAGTGCCTCCGGTGGGTGTGTCGCGTTCGGAGTGCTCGGCCCGGTTACCCCCCGCCCCGGGTGTCGCCCGGGCCAGCCGGCGTGCGTGGTCGAGCAGGCGGGGCAGCTCCTCCCGATGCTCCGGCAGACCCGACTGCTGGGCGATCGCCGCCACGAGCGCCGTGAGCGCGAACGACGTGGTGGCGGTACGCGGTGGAGCGTGCCGCGACGTGTCCAGCAGGAGCCCGAAGGCTTCCCTCTGGAAGGAGAGCAGCGACAGTGCGGCGGCCATGGCACAGGCCGCGACGCAGCGCAGGTCCGGGTCGCGGGCGACCCGGGAGAACTCCGCATACAGGTCACAGACCCACTCCGGGTCCCCGAGCATGCTCGCCGCCGTCATGGCCGCGGTGAGGCGACGGGCCCGGCCCGCGTCGTTCCCGCTGAGCCGCGCCGCTTGCTCCAGTGCCCTCGCCGCGATGTAGTGGTCTCCCGCGTTCGCGGCGTGCACGGCGGTCACGCGTTCCAGTGCGGCGGCGACCTCCTCGTCGGGACCCATCGCGGCGGCAGCCAGATGCCAGGCTCGGTACGCCGGGTTCTGGCCCTCCGCCGCCGCCAGGTCGCGGTGGGCCCGCTGCCGCAGCTTCGCAGGCACTCGTTGGAATGCCGCCGCGCGCACCAGCGGATGTCCGAACGCGAGGCGGCCGTCGGCGATGCGGATCAGCCCGCCCTCCTCCGCCGGGGTCCAGACGGTGAGGTCGTCGGTGTCCAAGGCCGCCATCACGACGCGGAGTTCCTCCTCCCGGAGTGCGGCCGAGGCGTAGAGCAGCGCGCGCTGTGCGTGATCAGGAAGGGCCTCCAGACGTGACGCGAACACCTGCGGGGCCGAGGCCGATCCGGCACCGGCGCGCGATGCCCGGTGCAGGTCCACGATCGCCAGCGGGTTGCCCTCCGCCTGCCGCAGCAGGTCCAGCCGGAGCCGCCCCCGGGGCGCGTCGGGCTGCGCGTCCAGGAGCCGGGCCGCTGCCCCGGCGGACAACGGCCCGAGCCTGAGGACGGGAAGATCCGCCGGGGCTCCGGACGGAGGGGCTTCGCCGCGTGCGGTGAACAGCATGGTCACCGCCTGGTCCGTGAGCTGCCGCCATACGGAGAACAGGACGTCCAAGGAGGCGTTGTCCCACTCCTGCACGTCGTCCACCGCCACCAGCAGCGGGTTCCTGCGCGTGAGGCGGGTCAGGAGTGCCAGCGTGGCGGCGCTCAGCGCACGTCGCTCCCGCACAGCTCCCACGCCCGGCTCGTACGAGGTACGCGGCACCGGCCCCCGGGCCCACGGAAACATGTCCGGCTCCTCGGACACCGGGAGCAGCAGCCGGTGCAGCGCGGCGAAGGGCGCCGGTTCCTGTCCGCCCGGGCCGCGCGTCGACAGAACCCCGGACCCTTGCGCCGCGGCCGACTCCGCGGCGAACCGCAGCAACAGAGACCTGCCGGTGCCGGTCTCCCCGAGCACGAGCAGTCCCTGCGGGCCGGACCGCGCGTCAAGGCACCGCAGGAGCCGGCTGACTTCCTCCTCACGGCCGATCGGCACAGCCGCGCGTCCCGCTTCGAACTCCGTCATCGCACTCCGAACTCGCCTTGCGGGCGGCTTCTTCCCACCCCCGCGGGAATGGTCCCAAGAGGGGGTACAGGCCGCTTCTGTCATGTGACCAGTCATGCGGGCCGAGCGCCTGGCAAGATGACATCAACGCTGTGAGCAGGTATTTCGCGGCTGACCCCGCACCACTGGGCGGTCCGGGGCAGCCGTGGGGGCGGGACTGGGGAGAACATGGACGTCGGCGCCGTGGAGGCACACACGCGGAGCATCCGCGGCAGGGCCCGTGAACGGAAGCGGATCGGCGGACTCGTCGACGCCGCGGACGGCCCGGGCGCGAAGGTGCTGGTGCTGACCGGTCAGCCGGGTGCCGGCAAGAGCACCCTGCTGGAGTACGCCGCCGACCTGGCAGCGGCGCGAGGAAGGCGGGTGCTCCGCGTGCGCGGCTGCGAGGGTGAGCAGAGCCTCGACTTCGCGGGAGTGCACCAACTGCTGCGCCCCGTACTCCGCGACCTCGGCCGGTTGCCGACGCGTCAGCGCGAGGCCCTACGACACGCGTTCGGTATGGACGACGGTGACGGTATCGCCCACGGAGCCGGCGGCACGGACGACGGTGACGACACAGGCGACGGGGCCGGGCAGCAGATCCCTGAGCCGCTGGTGATCAGATCCGGGGTGCTCACCCTCCTCTCCGAGGCGGCGACGGAACGGCCCCTGCTCATCGTCGTCGACGACGCCCAGTGGCTGGACGTCTGCTCCCTGGACGTGCTGGCGTTCGTCGCCAGGCGTCTCGAAGGCGAACGGATCGCCCTGCTGCTCGCGGCACGGGACGAGTCGGTGCCGGCGCGCTTCGACCGCGACTTCCCCCATCTGGCGACCGGCCCCCTCGACGGGGCGGAGGCAGGCCTTCTCCTGGACGACCAAGCGCGCCCGCCGCGCGGCAGGGCACGCGCCCAGATCATCGAACAGGCCGCAGGCAACCCGCTCGCACTCATCGAACTCGCCCAGGCCTTCGCCGAGGGGCGGGGCCTTCACAAGCCCGGTGCGGTCGACGCTCTGCCCCTCACCACCCGGCTCGAGCGGCTGTTCGCGTCCGAGCTGCCGGGACTTCCGCCCAAGACCCGGCACGCGCTGCTCCTGGCGGCGGCCGCCGGCACGGACCGGCTCTCCGATGTCCTGCACGCCGTGCCGGGCCTGGACGACCCCGAGGTGTGGCGGCCCGCCGAGGAGGCACGGCTCGTCCGGGTCGAGAACGGCGACGTCCGGCTGCGCCATCCGCTGATCCGCTTCGCGATCCACCAGGCCGCCTCCTTCGCCGACCGCCGTGAGGCCCATCTGACACTCGCCGCCGCGCTCGCACACGAGCCCGACCGTCGAGCCAGGCACCTCGCCGCGGCCGCGTTCGGCCCGGACGAGGAGGTCGCCGACGCTCTGGCGCAGAGCGCCGAGCGCTCCCGGCGGCGCGGCGGATACGCGGCAGCGGCCACCGCGCTGGAACGAGCGGCCGAACTCACCCCGGACACCGAGCGTCGCGCCCGGCGCCTGCTCGCCGCCGCCGTCTCCGCCATGTTCGCCGGATATCCCCAGTGGGTCGGCGAGATCGCGGCCCGGGTGGGCCCCCTGACGCAAGATCCCGAGCTGCTCGCCGAGGCCTCCCTGTGCGGAGGCTGGTCGCTGTCCGTCACCCTCCGCCATGAGGACGCGCTGCGCTTCCTGCTGCCGGTCGCCGAATCGATGGCCACCGCGGCGCCCGCCCTGGCGTTGGACGCGCTGGGGACGGCGGCGACTCCGGCGTACAACTCCGGTGACCCCTTCTACCGCGCCGAACTCCAGCGCGTCGGTGACCTGATCCCCTTGCAGCCGGACCGGAGCGACAGGCTGTGGGCCGAGGCGGTCGCCCACCCCTTCACGGAGCGGGAAGAGGCGCTGCGACGTCTGCGCGACGTGGCGGGCCCCTCCTGGGAGGGCCCGGTCTCGGACCCCACCACGCTCGGCGACCTCACCATGCTGGGGGCCACCGCCTGGATCCTGGACGAGACCGACCTGTCCGTACGGCTCCTCGGCCGGGCCATGGACCACTACCGTCCGGCTGCCACGGCCGGCGCCAACTGCACGGTCACGCAGGCACTCGCCCTCGCCCTCTTCGACAGCGGGGCATGGACGGCGGCCTGGTCCGCGGCCGAGGACGCCTACTCCCTGGCCGCGGAAGCCGGGGCGGAGAACGTCGCCGTGGGGGCGCCGATCCTCCAGGCCACGTTGCGTGCCGTCCGCGGTGACCACGCCGGTGCGCGGGAGCGGGCCGCAGCGGCCGTCCGCGGCGTCGAGCTGGGCAAGTCCCGCAGTCTGTACGTCCGGCACTGCCAGGCGCTCGGCATGGCGGCGCTCGCGGAAGGCGACCACGGAGCGGCATACGAGCACTTCCGGCACGTCTTCACGCAGGATTCCCCTCCCGTCCCCGTGCACCACCACGCTTCGCCCTACCATCTCGCCGATCTCGCCGCGGCCGCCGTGCGCGCCGGCCGGGCGGACGACGCCCGGGCCGTGCTCCGAGCCGTCGAGGACCACGTGGGCACGCCACGCTCCAGCCGCCTGGCCACGATCGTGCACCGTGCCACGGCGCTCCTGAGCCCACCCGACGACGCTGAGCCGCACTTCCTTTCGGCGCTCACCGACCCCGCCGGCGCGCGGTGGCCCTTCGAACGCGCCCTCGCGCAGCTGGACTTCGCCGAATGGCTGCGCCGTCGCCGCCGGGTTGCGGAGGCACGCCCGCTGCTCGCGAGTGCCCTGGAGGTGTTCGAGCGGCTCGACGCCCGCCCGTGGACCGAACGTGCCATCGCCGAGCTCCGCGCGGCCGGCGTGACCGTCGGGGCCTCCACCGCCCCGGAAGCCGTGGCCGGTCTGACGCCGCAGGAGCTGCAGATCGCCCAACTCGCCGCCGAAGGGCTGACGAACCGGGAGATAGGCGCCCGGCTCTATCTGTCCCCTCGCACCATCGGCTTCCACCTGCACAGGATCTTCCCGAAGCTCGGCATCACGGGACGCGGTCAGCTGCGGGACGCCCTCAGCCCTTGACCGGACCTCCGTCAGCCCCTTCCACCGGTGAGCTCGCTGATGGCGCGGTCGAGGTCCAGGTGGAGGTTCTCCGCTCCCTCGGGCACCAGCGCGAAGGTCCGCCGGAGAAACATGGCCACCTCCGGAACCGCCATTTCGACCAACGCCGTGCCGCTGGTGTTCCTCAGGACGATGCGCAGGGAGCTCCGATGGCAGCGGTCCCGGGGAATGACCAGCACGTCACCTGAGCCGGTCGGCCGGTGCAGTCCTTCAGTCATCAGCTTCCGGGCGAACACCCAGTCGACGGGTCTCGTCAGCGGTGCGCCCAGGGAAAGGCGGACGGCGTAGGGGTCCGTCATGTCGTAGTGCAGCTCCGCGGGCAACGGCGCGGGCATGCCCTTCGGAACGCTGACGTGCGCCGTCACCGCGTACGTGACTGTGCTGAGACGCTGATCCATGAATGCCCCAAAGAATGATTGCGGAAGCGGTTTTCTACGCCCGACCATAAATTTCGGTGGCTGGCACAGGTTGTCGCGGAACGCACGGAACATGGCCCATGAATGAACTGTGTTCCGGATCGTGTCTCCACGAATGCCACGCGAATTCGACCGGTGGTTGTCCAGCGCCCATGGGCCGAAAGCCGGGCGCTGCCGTGGTGCACTGCCGGGCCCCGAACAGTGCACGGAGGGACAACTGCTGCGCCCGGCTCCTCATTAGCGTGGCCACCGCCCCGTGAGCGACCATCCGAGGAGCACCCGTGCCCAAACAGACCGTTGCCGAGCAGTACGTCGACCTCATGGCCCGCGCCGGAGTGCGCCGCATGTACGGGGTGGTGGGCGACAGCCTCAACCCCGTCGTCGACGCCGTCAGACGGCACGACGCCCTGGAGTGGGTCCAGGTCCGGCACGAGGAGGTCGCGGCCTTCGCCGCCGGCGCCGAAGCCCAGCTCACCGGCAGGCTGGCGGCGTGCGCGGGGTCCTGCGGACCGGGAAACCTGCACTTGATCAACGGCCTGTTCGACGCCCACCGTTCGATGGCTCCGGTCCTCGCGCTGGCCGCGCAGATCCCCAGCCGCGAGATCGGAACCGGCTACTTCCAGGAGACGCACCCTGACCGGCTGTTCGAGGAGTGCAGTCACTACTCCGAGCTGATCTCCTCGCCCCGGCAGATGCCGCGGGTGGTGCAGACGGCGATTCAGCACGCGGTCGGGCGGCGTGGAGTGTCCGTCGTGTCGCTGCCGGGAGACGTCGCCGCCGAGAAGTCCCCGGTGGGCGGGGCCGAACTCGCGATGCCGCTGGACCGGCCGGCGATCCGTCCCGCCGACCATGACCTGACCCGGCTGGTGGAGCTGGTGGACGCCGCCGAGACGGTGACCGTGTTCTGCGGCCGGGGTGTCGCCGGTGCCCACGCCGAGGTGATGGCGTTCGCCGAGAAGGTCAAGTCCCCGGTCGGCCACGCGCTCCGGGGCAAGGAACACATCCAGTACGACAACCCGTACGACGTCGGCATGTCCGGACTGCTGGGATACGGCGCCGCGTACGAGGCCATGCACGAGTGCGACCTGCTGATACTCCTCGGCACCGACTTCCCGTACACAAACTTCCTGCCCCGGCACGTCAGAACGGTCCAGATCGACATCCAGCCCGAACGCCTCGGCCGACGCACCCAGTTGGACTTCGCCGTGTGGGGGGACGTCCGCGAGACGCTGCGGTGCCTGACCCCGGCCGTGCGGGAGAAGCCGTCCCGCCGGTTCCTCGACCGGATGCTGGACCGGCACGTCCACGCCCTGGAGGGCGCCGTCGGCGCCTACACCCGCGATGTCGACAAGCACACCCCCATCCACCCCGAGTATGTGGCGGCGGTCCTCGACGAAGAGGCCGCCGACGACGCGGTGTTCACCGTGGACACCGGGATGTGCTGCGTGTGGGCCGCGCGCTACCTCACACCGAACGGCCGCCGCCGCATCCTGGGCTCTTTCGTGCACGGTTCGATGGCCAACGCCCTGCCGCAGGCCATCGGCGCGCAGTTCCTCGACCGGACGCGTCAGGTGGTGTCGCTCTCGGGCGACGGCGGCTTCTCCATGCTGATGGGCGACTTCCTGACGCTGGTGCAGTACGGACTGCCCGTGAAGGTGGTCGTCTTCAACAACTCATCCTTGGGCATGGTCGACCTGGAGATGATGGTGGACGGGCTGCCGCCGTACGGCACCGGCTATCCGCACACGGACTTCGCGGCCATCGCCACGGCCGCCGGTGCGCGCGGCATTCGCGTCGAGAAGCCCTCGGAGGTGCGTGACGCGCTGCGTGCGGCCTTCGCCCATGACGGGCCCGCCCTGGTCGACGTGGTGACCGATCCCGACGCACTTGCGATCCCGCCGAAGATCACCTCCGAGCAGCTCACCGGCTTCGCCCTGTCGGCGAGCCGCACCGTCCTCACCGGTGGTGTCGGACGCATGGTGCACCTCGCCCGCGCGAACATCCGGAACATGCCGCGGCCATGAGAGACCGGGACCAGCCCGGCAGCCCCATCCCCCCGAACCGACTGGACACACATGGAAGACCCGACCGGCACGACACATCACACCGCCGTACTCAACGGGATCAGGCAGCACTGGGTGACCGCCGGGCAGGGCCCGCCCGTCTACCTGCTGCACGGCTTCCCCGAGACCTGGTACGGCTGGCGCAAGCAAATACCCGTACTGGCCGAGCGATTCACCGTGATCGCTCCGGACCTGCGCGGCTACGGAGACACGGAGAAGCCCGCCTCCGGCTACGACAAGCGGACCATGGCCAATGACATCGTCGCGCTGATGGACCATCTCGGGCACGAGAGGATCGCCCTCGTCGGCCACGACCGCGGAGCGCGCGTCGGCACCCGGTTCGCCAAGGACCACCCCGGCCGGATCGACAGGTTCGTGGCCATGGACAACATCCCCACCCGGATCATCGCCGATACCTACGACGTGAGCCTCGCCCGGCAGGGGTACTGGTTCTTCACCTTCCTCGGCGTGCCCGACCTTCCCGAGGCGCTGATCTCCGGCCGTGAGGAGATCTGGCTCACCCACTTCTACCGGAGCTGGTCGTACAACCCCGACATGCTCACTCCGGAGGAGATCGCCGTCTACGTACGCGCCTACCAGCAGCCGGGCGCGGTGCGCGGATCCTGCATGGACTACCGAGCCGCACCCCAGGACGTCGCCCAGGACCGGGAGGACGCCGACCAGCTCATCGACTGCCCGGTGCTGACCCTGTGGGGCGAGGACTTCAGCGCCGTCGGACAGGCATACGACGTCCTGGACGTATGGAAGGGCATCGCTCGCGACGTCCGCGGCGTGCCCATCGCCCAGTGCGGGCACCTCTGCCAGGAGGAACGCCCCGACGTCGTCAACCGGGAACTCCTCGACTTCCTGGCCGACTGGAACGGCTGACCGGGACGCCGTATCCCGGTCCCGGCCCCGGGAAGAGCGCGCCCGCCGACGTGGACACGCTCAGGCCACAGACAGGGCGCTGACAGACAAACACCCCGGCCGGCCGTCCCTAGAGTTGCTCACATCCGGTCAGCGCATAACGCACGCAACCGGCACCGGGGGCGGGACCCGCGACATCTCGCGGTATTTCCCCGACGCCGCCTCACGGCATCCCCGCCGAACACCCGACCCCACCCCACCACCCCATTGATGAGGGAGTTTCCCATGCCCAGTTCCGCCAAGCCGACCGTCGTCCTCGTGCACGGCGCTTTCGCCGACGCCTCCAGCTACGCCCAGGTCATCCCCCGGCTGATCGCCCGCGGCCTGGACGTGGTCGCCCCGGCCGTGCCCAACCGCAGCCTGATCGGGGACGCCGCCTACGTCGCCTCCGTCGTCCGGCAAATCCCCGGTCCGGTCGTCCTGGTCGGCCACTCCTACGGTGGCGCGGTCATCACCGTCGCCGGTACCGAGGACAACGTCAAGGCACTGGTCTACCTGGCCGGTTACGCCCTGGAGAAGGGCGAGAGCCTGGGCGAGCTGCAGGGCCGCTTCCCGGACAGCGACCTCGCCGCCGCGCTCGTCTACACCCCTTTCCCCATCGAGGGCTCGGCGACGCCCGGCACCGACGTGTCGGTCCGTACCGACAAGTTCCCCGCCATCTTCGCCGCCGACGTCGACCCGAAGCTGGCCGCCGTCCTCGCCGTGTCCCAGCGACCGCTGGCCGCACAGGCCTTCGCCGACGCCGCCCCGGCCGCGGCCTGGAAGACCAAGCCGTCCTGGGGCCTGGTCGCGTCGTCCGACCACACCATCAACCCCGACGTGGAGCGCTACGGCTACCAGCGCGCCGGCATGACCACCGTCGAGGTCGACTCCTCCCACCTGGTGATGCTCGCCCACCCCGAGCGCGTCGTCGACCTGATCGAGGAAGCCGTACAGGCCACCTCCAGCTGACGCCGCACCCGCCCCTTCGCAGATCCTCCACCCCTCCCAGAGAGCTGAACGATGAACCCACCGATCTCCCGCCGCACCGTCACCGTGTCCCTCTTGGCCGGCGCCGCCGCCCTGGGAACCGCCGGTGCCGCCCAGGCCGCACAGCCGGCCACGGCCGACCGCCCCGCCGACCGGTACGGGCGCCCGGCCGCGCCCACCGTCGTCCTGATCCACGGCGCGTTCGCCGACGCCTCCAGTTGGAGCGCGGTCGTCGAACGCCTGCAGCACCAGGGCCACCGCGTACTGGCACCGGCACTGCCCCTGCGCGGACTGGCGAGCGACGCCGCCTACATCCGCAGCGTGCTCGACAGCGTCACCGGACCGATCGTGCTGGTCGGGCACTCCTACGGCGGAGCGGTCATCAGCCAGGCCGCGGCCGGCCACCCGCGGGTCAAGGCACTGGTCTACGTCGCCGCGTTCGTGCCCGACGTCGGGGAGAGCGCGCTCCAGCTCACCGACAAGTTCCCCGGCAGCACGCTGGGACAGGCGACCGCCACGCAGTACTACCCGCTGCCCGACGGCGGGCAGGGAGAGGAACTGGTCATCAAGAAGGACCTGTTCCGCAAGCAGTTCGCGGCCGGTGTACCCCGGCAGACCGCCCAGGTCATGGCCGCGGGACAGCGTCCGATCACCCTGGCGGCCCTCCAGGAACCGGCCACCGCGGCCGCGTGGAAGAAGATCCCCAGCTGGTACCTCGTGGCCACCGAGGACCGCAACATCCCGCCGGCCGCCGAGCGTTGGATGGCCAAGCGTGCCCGCGCCCACACGGTCACCGTCCGCGCCCCGCACGCGGCCGCGGTGAGCGATCCCGGCCCCGTCACCGGCCTGATCCTGCGCGCGGTCCACTCCGTCCGCTCCCACCACTGACCGTACCCGCCCCCGGACGACATACCCCGCCATGGAAAGGAGAGCCGTATGGCCCTGCTCGATCCGGAACCGGGAAAGCTGCGCCCGCGGCAGACCCGCCCCCCTGCCACCGACCGGGTGCCCGACGAACGGGCCTCGGGTGCTCCCGAGGCCCTGCGGGACGACCTGATCCGCCTGCTGGGCTCCCACAAGGTGCTGCACACCCTGTCGGACCTGGTGAAGTACGCCTCGGACGCCAGCCCCTACCGCTTCGTGCCCCAAGTGGTCGTGATCGCCGAGAACGTCGAGGACGTGGCCGCGGTGCTGCGGTACGCCCACGAGCAGGACCGCGAGATCGTCTTCCGGGCGGCCGGGACCTCGCTCAACGGCCAGGCCCAGGGCAAGGACATCCTGGTCGACGTGCGCCGCCACTGGACCGGGGTCGAGGTGCTGGACGGCGGGAAGGAAGCCAGGATCGGGCCGGGTACCACCGTGGGACGCGCCAACATCACCCTGTCCCGTCACGGCCGGCTGCTGGGCCCCGACCCGGCGAGTTCCAGCGCCTGCACCGTCGGCGGGGTGGTCGCCAACAACGCCTCGGGCATGACCGCAGGAGTCACCCGCAACTCCTACCGCCTGCTGTCGTCCCTCACTGTGGTCCTGCCGTCCGGCACAGTCGTCGACACTGCGGATCCGGACGCCGACGCGCGCCTCCGGGAGGCCGAGCCCGAGCTGTGGGCGGGGCTGCTGTCGCTCAAGGGCGAGATCGAGGCCGACACCGAGTTGGTCGCCCGGATCCGCGCGAAGTACGCGTTGAAGAACACCAACGGCTACCGTCTCGACGCCTTCCTGGACGGCTCCACCCCCGTTCAGATCCTGCGCGGGCTGATGGTCGGCTCCCAGGGCACGCTCGGCTTCATCGCCGAGACGGTGTTCCGGACGGTCTCCCTGGACCGGCTCACCCACACGGCGCTGTTGTTCTTCCCCGACCTCGCCGCCGCCGCGGCCGCGGTACCGCTGTTCAACGACGCCGGAGCCCGCGCCGTGGAGGTGATGGACGGCAACACTCTCCGTGCCTGTGCGAGCGTCGAGGGAGTCCCCGCCGACTGGGCCGACATCCCAGGGGACACCGCGGCACTCCTCGTGGAGTTCCGCGCCCCGGACGCGGCGGCCCGCGAGGCCTACCGGCAGGCAGCCGCCGCTGTCCTGGCGAACCTGACGCTGGTGGCCCCGGTGGCTTCCGTCACCAACCGCTTCGTCGAGGACCCGGCCACGATCCGGACGTACTGGCACGCCCGCGAGGCGTTCATGACGGCGGTCGGCAAGGCACGGCCCGCCGGGTCCACGCTGATCACCGAGGACTTCGCGGTACCGCCCGCCCGTCTGGCCGAGGCGTGTGAGGCCCTGGCCGAGCTGCAACGCCGACACGGCTTCGACGCCGCGGTCGCCGGCCACGGGGCCCACGGCAACCTGCACTTCCTGCTCGCCTTCGACGCCGCCCGTCCGGAGGAGGTCGAGCGTTACGCCGACTTCATGGACGAGTTCTGCACCATGGTGGTACGCCGGTTCGACGGCTCGCTCAAGGCCGAGCACGCCACCGGCCGCAACATGACGCCGTTCCTCGAAGCCGAGTGGGGCGCCCGTGCGACCAGGTTGATGTGGCAGGTCAAACAGACCCTTGACCCCGCGGGGGTACTCGCCCCCGGCGTGGTCCTGAACCGCGACCCCGAAGCCCATCTCCAGGGACTCAAGACCATCCCCACCATCGAGGCGGTCGCCGACCCGTGCATCGAGTGCGGCTTCTGCGAGCCCGTCTGCCCGAGCCGCGACCTCACCACCACGCCGCGTCAACGGATCGTCCTGCGGCGCGAGATGCTGCGCCAGCCCAACGGCTCCGCCGCCCTGGAGAGCCTCCTTGAGTCCTACGGATACGACGCGGTCGACACCTGCGCCGGCGACTCGACCTGCAAGACGGCCTGCCCCGTCGGGATCGACACCGGCGCCATGATGAAGGCGTTCCGCCACCAGCGGCACTCCGAGCGGGAGGAACGGAACGCGGCCCGGGTCGCGGAGCGGTTCTCCCTCGTGGAGTCATCGGTCAGGACCGCCCTCGGCATCGCGGACCATGTCGGCGACCGGGTCCTGGGACGCGTCACCTCCGCCGCCCGCAAGGTGGTCTCGCCCGACCTGGTGCCGGAGTGGATTTCCGCCGTACCGTCCCCGGCGCGTACGCAACTGCCCGGCACGGACCGCGGGACAGCCGTTGCCGTCTACTACGTCGCCTGCGTCAACCGAATCTTCGCGGGACCCGACGGCGTGGCCGGGCCCACCCTGCCCGAGGCGATCGTCGAGGTCTCCCGGCGTGCCGGGCGGCCGGTGTGGATACCGTCGGACATGGCCGGTTCGTGCTGCGCCACCATCTGGCACTCCAAGGGGTACGACGACGGAAACACCGTCATGGCGAACCGCATCGTCGAGCGGGCCTGGGAGTGGACCGACGCCGGACGCCTGCCGCTCATCGTCGACGCGTCGTCCTGCACACTCGGCATCGGGCAGGAGGTCACGCCGTATCTGACGGCCGAGAACGCGCGCAGGCACCGCGCTCTCACCGTGGTGGACTCCGTCGTCTGGGCCGCCACCGAACTGCTGCCGCACCTCGACGTCACCGACCCGATCGACAGCGCGGTGCTCCACCCCACCTGCTCCATGCGTCACCTGGAGGACGTCGACCAGTTGCGGGCCGTCGCCGAGTTCATCGCGCGGGACGTCAGCGTGCCCGTCTACGCGGAGTGCTGCGGCTTCGCCGGTGACCGGGGGCTGCTGCACAAGGAACTGACCGAGGCGGCGACAGCACACGAGGCAGCCGAAGTCTCCTCGGGCACGTTTGACGCCTATCTGTCGGCCAACCGCACCTGCGAGCTCGGCATGGAGCACGCCACGGGCCGCCCCTACCAATCCGTGCTGCTCGCACTGGAACGTGCCACCCGACCTTCCACCTGACAGGGAGCGCGCCTTGCGCATCGCCCATCTCGCCGGCCGACTGGTCGTGATCACCCACGGCCTGGCAGCCGACGTGCACACCGCCAGCGGCGGCCTGTTCTCCTCCGACCCACAGGCGGTCTACTCCCGTTGGGACGAATTCCGCACCTGGGCCGCCCGGGCCGACCTCGACGGCGTCCCCTTCGACCCCGCGGACCTCGGTGCGCCCGCGCCGGCCCCGCGCCAGCTCTTCGCCATCGGGCTCAACTACAGGGAGCACGTCGTCGAGGCCGGATTCACCACGCCCGAGGGCATGCCACCGGTCTTCACCAAGTTCGCGACCGCTCTCACCGGCCCGGTGACCGAGGTGACGCTGCCACGGGACAGCCACACCGACTGGGAGGTGGAGCTGGTGGTGGTTGTCGGCAAGGAAGCGCGCCGGGTGCCCGAAGCCGACGCCTGGGACCACGTCGCGGGCCTGACGGTCGGCCAGGACATCTCCGAACGTGTCCTGCAGATGGGCGGCCCTGCCCCCCAGTTCAGCCTCGGCAAGTCCTACCCGGGCTTCGCCCCGACGGGCCCCTGGCTGGTGACCCCTGACGAGTTCGATGACCCCAACGACCTGGAGTTGACCTGCGCCGTCAACGGTGAGGAGGTGCAGCGTGGCCGTACCCGGCAGCTGATCTTCTCCGTGCCGGCCCTCGTCGCCAAGCTGTCCGATGTGCTGCCGCTGCTGCCGGGAGACGTCATCTTCACCGGCACACCGGCCGGTGTCGGCCTCGGCCGCACGCCTCAGCGTTGGCTGTCCGTCGGCGACGAGCTCGTCAGTGCCGTCGAGGGCATCGGCGAACTCCGACAACGGTTCGTCGCCTGACCCTCTGCGAGTTCCGGCGTTTCCCGCGTTTCCCGTAATCGAACACCCATCGAAGACAAAGAGAAGAGACCCCCATGCCCGGATTCCTGACAGGCACGCGCACCCGCCTCCTGGCCTCCGCCGTCGCGGCGGCGCTCACCATGACTGCGGCCGGCGCCACGGCGGCGGCCACCGCCGCCCCGAAGCCGCACGTGCGCTTCGTGGCCCACCTGAACATGGCCGACGGACAGCGCCCGGAGAACATCACCCTGGAGCCCGGCGGCAGTGCCGTCGTCACCTTCGCCTACAGCCGTCAAGTGGCCCGCGTCCACCGCGACGGCCGCGTACAGGTCCTCGCCACTCTCCCCAAGCCCCCGGCCGGCGCGGAGACCCCTGCCCTCTCCTCGCCCTTCCTCGGCGGCATCGTCCGTGCCCATGACGGAACCCTGTACTTCCTGTACGCCACCGGCAGCAGCGACCTGACCGGACTGTGGCGTCTGCGCCCCGGCGGCACCCCGCAGCGCATCGCCGCGCTCCCGGCCGACGGCCTGCCCAACGGCCTGGCCCTCGACCGGCACGCGGGCCGACTGTACGTGGCCGACTCGGTCCTCGGCACGGTGTGGCGGGTGCCCGTCACCGGGGGCAAGCCCGCCCGCTGGGCCACCGCACCCGAACTGGCCGCCACCGCGTTCCTCGGAGCCAACGGCATCAAGGTCCACAAGGGGGCGGTCTGGGTGTCCAACCTGGACAAGGGCACCGTGCTGCGCATCCCCGTCACCCGGTACGGCGCCGCAGGCCGCGTCGAGACCCGGGCCACCGGCCTGACCAACATCGACGACTTCGCGTTCACCGGCCCCGGCACCACGCTCCTGGCCGCGATCAACGCGGACAACGAGGTGGCCCGCGTCAGGCCGGACGGCAGCCACACCGTCGTACTGACCGGCGCCGACGGCCTGGAGAACCCGACCTCGCTCGCCGTGCGCGGCAACAAGGCCTACATAGCCAGCGGCGCCTACTTCACCAACAACGACCCCAACCTCTTGGCCGCCCGGATCAGCTCGGCCCGCTAGAGACCCCTACGAGAGGACAGAGTCGATGACCCAGCAGGACACACGGCAGGCACCAGTCACCGAGCCGCCCGAGTTCGACCCCGGAACATTCCTGGTCGTCCCGGCCAGAACCTTCGAGGACCTACGCGTCGGTGAAGTCTTCCGAGCCCCCAGCCGCACCCTGACGGACGCTCACGCCGCGGCCTTTCAGACCGTCTCCGCGGACAATCACCCAGTGCATTACGACGCCGAATGGGCACGCAAGCACGGGCACTCGGCACCGGTGGTGCACGGCCTGCAGGTGCTCGCCTTCACCGCGCCGGGCGCCACCCTGTTCCCCCACTTCATCGGAGAGGTGTTCATCAGCTTCCTCGAACTGTCCTGCACCTTCCTGGCCGAAGTGCACTCCGGAGACACCCTGTACCCGGCGCTCACCATCACCGGCCTGGAGCATCAGGACGACAACGGGGTCGTGGTCACCGCGGCCACCATCCACAACCAGCGCGGCGAGCTCGTGCTGTCCGGCCGGCACAAGTACCTGCTGCGGCGGCGAAGTGAGGAGGCGACGTTACGTACGGCAGACCAGTCGGCCGACTGATGCGTCCGTCCCCGGCGCGAAGGCACGCTTGCCCACATGTCAGCAATCTTTACCGGGCCGCAGATGCGTCGTCGACAAGTGACCGGCACGGACGGCCTCGGCTCGCTGCGGGCCTCCGTGCTGTGTTCCGACGACAGGCAGACGGCCGTCCCGCCCTGGCTGTCGGAGGCCGGCCACGAAGATGTCCTGTACGTCGCCCTGCATGTCCACGGTTCAGTCGCGGTCTGTCACGACGGAGGCGACGCCTTCCTGCAACCGGGTGACATGGTCTTCTGCGACACGCGGCTGCGTGACGCCCCTCGCTTCGGCGAGCGGTTCCGGCTGACGGTCTTCCGTGTGCCGCGACGCCACCTGGAGGTCGCCGAGTCCGATCTGCGCCGGGTCATGGGGGCGCCTCTCCGCTGCGGAGACGGTGTGGGAGCGCTGGTGTCGAGCTTTCTCTCCGCGCTCGCCGCTGAGACGGCGTTCCACCAGACGCACATCGGCCACCGGCTCGCCCGCAACGCCGTGGATCTCCTCGCCGCACTCGTCACGGAGTTCGTCGAGGAGGAGCGCGCCGACGCCTCAGGCGTCGGTGCGCAGACGACGCTCTCACGCATCCGGACCTTCATCGAGCTGCACCTCGCCGATCCGGACCTGTCACCGGAGTCGATCGCGCGCGCCCACCACATCTCCGTCCGCTATCTGCACAAGCTCTTCCGGAGCGAGGGCACGACAGTGAGCCGGCTCATACGGCTGCGCCGACTCGAGGCCTGCCGATACGAGCTGAGCCGGGCACCGGAGCGCAGGCTCGCCGTCGCCGCCGTGGCGCACCGTTGGGGTTTCGCCAGCGCGTCACACTTCAGCCGGGTGTTCCGGGCCACCTACGGCATGTCGCCCACGGAGTGGCAGGCGTCGGCGTGACGGCAGCCGGTCGTCGTGCCGACCGGCTGCCCGACAGGCCGAGGCCGAGCCTCAGAGCTTGCGCAGCTTGGTCGTGAAGACGTGGTTGGCGATCTTGTCGCCGAGTACGAGGCCGTCCTCGGCGTCCCACGGGAAGTGGACGCCGAGCCAGACCCGGCTCTGGGCGTCCTCCTTGGCAGCCTGGCTGAAGCTCGTGAACGAGCGGGACTTGATCGGGGACTGCGGTTCGTCGGTGGTCATGGTGAAGGCGATGTCGTCGTTGCGGAAGTAGCGCTTCATCACGCCGGCCCAGGCGGCGCCGAAGGTGGCGTGTCCGGAGGCCCAGGCCGGGAAGCACGGCGTGACGTTCACGCCTGCGCGCGTCTTGAGCAGGGGCTTCCACTCGCGGTCCAGGCCGCTGTCGCGGATGGCGGAGACCGGCCGCCACAGGTCGATCTGGGTCAGGAACTTCACGTCCCGCACCGCGATCCCCGCGTCCGCCATCGCGATGGAGACGAGTGCGAACAGACGGGCGTTCTCGTACGTGTTGAGCTTCTGCTGGGTCGCGACCTCACGGGTGGCCTGGAGCAGCTGCCCCGGCGGCTTGTACGTGCCGTCCTCGTCGTTGGCCCAGAACCAGGCCACCGCTTCCTGCTCCGTGGTGCGGTTGATCTCGGGGGTCTTGGCGGTGGGCCCGTCGGCGCCGGCCTTGCGCACCACTTCGACCTGCTGCTTGTAGGCGTCGCTGGCCAGCAGCTTCTCGTAGGTGCCGTACAGGCCGGGGGTCGGCGGCCGGAACTGCGAGCCCGAGGTCAGTGCGAAGGGTTTGACCTGCCCCCAGAACGGGGTCACGGCCTGGCTGGCCTGGGTACAGCTGGGGTCGACCATGTCGGGGTAGCTGGTGGGCCGCCAGGCGCCGGGCTTGTTGTCCGCGACGTACTTCTCGTCGTTGTCGGATCCGTCGGCGTTACGGGCATCCCGCATCTGCTTGACCATCGGCCCGACGATCGTCGTGTCGAGGAGGTCGAACCCGGTCGGCTCGGTGCCGAAGCGCTCGCGGAACCGCGCGTCCAGGTAGTGGGTCTGCCCCGGGTAGAGCCCGAGCAGGATGTTGTAGGCCGTCCGTCCGACGACCCGCTCCTCCTCGTCAGGCCCCTCGACCCAGCCCGCGTACTTCTCGGCGCGTATGTAGGGCTCGGAGGTGATCTTGCCCTTCCACTTGAGCTGGTAGGAGGACTCCGCGTCGTAGATGGCGGCGTTCAGCATCGCGGCGGACCTGGCCATCGGGCCGGGGCCGCCGCCCTCTCTTCGTACGACCTCCATGAGCACGTCGTTCCAGTAGTGCACCGGGTCCGCGATGGTCTGCGGCGGCAGCGCCGCATGGGCTTGCTGCGGCACCGCGGTCAGCGTGGTGCTCGCGGCGGTCAGCGCCACGGCGACCACCAGAGCCCGGCGCCAGCGCGCCGTCCGCTTGTCGTAGCCGGTCCGTATGTGCGCGGTCATGGTCAATCCCCCTGGGGCGGTCCGTGTAGAGCTCCACCGGAGCGGTGGCGGCGAGATCCTCGCCCCCGCGCACCGGCGGCACGGACCGCTCCCGGCGGAATGTCCGGCCCCGGCCAGGTGGTTGTCCGAAACCCGTCAGACGCGGACGAGGGTGACGTCCTGCCGCCCAATCGCGTGGAACTTCGGCAGCGGAAGGCCGCTGCGGGTGTCCAGCTCCATCACGGTCGCCTCGACATGAGCCGCGCCCGGTGCCAGCTTGGATGTGGTACGGCCGCTGTTCTGCCAGCGGTGCTCCGCGCCGTCGCAGACCGCGCGAGTGCCGCCGATGCCGTGTCGGACAACGGCGGAACTCTGGCGCACCGAGGAAGACACGAAGACCGGGCCCGCTCCACCCGAACAGCGGTAGGTGCCGGAGAGAGTGACGGTGCCGTCCGCGGCGAGCCTGCCGGTCGGGTCCACGGTCACCGTCTCCCCGGGGAGCCGGGGAATCCGGGGGTCGGCGAACGCGTCGGTGGCCGGGGCGGTGAGCAGGAGCAGGGCGGTGCCGATGGACGTGGCGGTGACCTGGCGCAGGGACATGGGAATTCCTCATGGCGTAGGGGCGCTCGGAACGAGGAGTTCCACATATACCCGGATGCCGTCCGCCCGGGCATGATTGACCCGGCTTGCGTCGTGTCCCTGATCAGTAGCCGTAGATCATCTTGTAGGCGGCCTCGGGAAGGAACTGGCCGGCCGAGGAGCCGGCTCCGACGCCGCAGTCGCCGTCGGACTCACCCGGGACCTTGATCCACAGGAGCATTTCCGCGCCACCGCCCAGCTGGGTGGGGGTGCCGATACGGCGACCCGCGGGGTTGCACCACTGGCCGTTGGAGCCGTTGCCGTTGCGGCTCGTGTCCACGACGAACGGCTTGGTGTAGCCGTAGCGGGCCTTGAGTTCACTGTTCACGGCGTTGCCGTACGCGGTGTTCTCGGCCGTGGTCAGGTAGTTGGAGACGTTGAGCGAGAAGCCGTGGGCCTGTCGGACACCGGCTTCATGGAGGCGCCGGGCCATGGTCGCGGCGCTCGCCCAGGCCGGGTTGCCTGCGTCGAGATAGACCCAGGTGTTGGGGGCCCTGCGGCTGAACTCGGTGAGCGCGCCGGTGAGCATGACCTCGCGTTCGTCGATCTGGGCCTGGGTCATGCAGCCGTAGTCCCCGAGGGAGTCCGGTTCGAGGACGACGACGGCCGGGCGGTCGGCGATGCCGCCCGCGAACCGGGCGATCCAGTCCGCGTAGGCGGCCGGCGAGGCGGCTCCGCCCGCGGAGTGCCCGCCGCAGTAGTCGCGGTTGTAGATGTTGTAGGCGACGAGGAGGGGCAGCTTGTCCCGGGCATCCGCCGCGCCGACGTACGCGCCGGTGGCGGTGCCGATGCTGCCGCTCCACGAGCCGAACCAGCGGGCCGTCGGGGTGTTGGCGATGGAGGCGTTGATGGCAGGCGCCCGGCCGTCACCGGGGTTGGCGGCGACCCACCGCTTCGCGCTCGAGTCGGGGTCCACGTAGAACCCGTTGGTCATGGTCGTCGGGTCGGCCGCGTGGGCCGGTGCGGCGGCGAGCGCCAGCGGCAGTGAGAGGAGCGCTGCCCATAGAGCGTGCAGTCTGCGGCGCATGACGGTACCTCGGCTTTCTGTCAGGAATGCGGCGGACGGTCGGTGGTGAACAGCTATGGACATGCGGAGCGGCTGTTTCCCTCCGCGGCTACTTGACCCGCGTCTCGCACGACATCCGGCGCTCGTGCCCCACCTCGCGCACCGGTCCGGTCAGGGTGAGCGGCACGGTGTGGTGGACATGGGCGCTGGAGGCGGCGATGCGCAGTTCGAGGGCGCCGGGTTCGACGACGCGTCGGCCGTCGGCGCCGGTGTACGCGGCGAGGTCGGCGGGGAAGGTGACGTGCACCTCGGCCGACGTGCCGGCCTCCAGGGGCACCCGGGCGTAGCCGACGAGGCGGACCTCGGGGCGGGCGACGGTGCCGACCGGGTCGTGCAGATAGAGCTGGACGACTTCGGTTCCGGGACGGTGGCCGGTGTTGCGGACGGTCAGCCGCAGCGCGGTCTCGCCGTCGGTGGCGAACTCCGATGTGTCGCACAGCGGTTGGCTCCAGCTGAACGTGGTGTACGACAGGCCGTGCCCGAACGGGTACAGGGGTGTCGGGTCCACGGAGCTGGGGAAGCCGTGCCGGCCGAGCGGCGGTGCGAGGTACGGCGCGGGCTGACCGCCCGGGCTGCGCGGCACCCCGACGGGCAGGCGCCCGGAGGGGTTGACGCGGCCGGACAGGACGCCCGCGACGGCGCCGCCACCCTCCTGCCCGGGGAAGAACGCCTGGACCACGGCGGCGGCCCGGTCGGCCCAGCGGCCGAGTGCGTACGGTCTTCCGCTGAGTACGACGATGACGACCGGCACTCCGGAGGCCATCGCCTCGTCCAGTATCTCCCCCTGGTCGTAAGGGAGTTGGAGGTCCTCGGCATCGCAGCCCTCGCCCGAGGAGCCGCGGCCGAACAGGCCCGACCGGTCTCCCACGACGGCCAGGCAGACGTCGGCCGCCGCCGGATCGTCGACGAACACGGCGTCCGGGAACTCGGCGCGCAACGCCTCGGCGAGCGTCGGCACCTGGACACCGGTGGGCAGCTCGGGATGGTGCACGCCCACGTGCCGGGGGAACGTGTAGCAGCCGAGCATGGCGGCCTGCTCGTCGGCGAGCGGACCGACGACGGCGATGCGCGGACCGGCACCCAGCGGCAGCACCTCGGAGTCGTTGGCGAGCAGGACGACCGACTCCTCGGCGACATTGCGCGCCAGTTCCCGCAGGTGCGGGGGGTTCAGGTCGACCGTCTCTCCGTCCGTGCCAGGCACCCCGTCCATGACGGGCTCCCAGTCGGGGTCGAGCAACCCCAGTTCGCACTTCTGCGTGAGGACACGCAGTGCGGCACGGTCGAGCAGGTCCTCGGGCGGCGGGTCGGCGGGGTCGAAGCAGCGCGCCGCCGGCAGCTCCACGTCGACACCGGCCGCGAGCGCGAGCCGTGCGGCGCGGCCCTCGTCGGCGGCGATCCGGTGCGCCTCGTCGAGGAGCGACACGCCGTAGTAGTCCGACACCACGGTTCCGGTGAACTGCCATCGCGTACGCAGGAGTTGTGTGAGCAGTCCGCCGTGGGCGTGGACGGGCAGGCCGTCGACGTCGTTGTAGGCGGGCATCACGGAGCGGGCACCGCCGTCGCGTACCGCCATCTCGAACGGCGGCAGGATCACGTCGGCGAGCTCCCGCGGGCCGAGCGAGGCGGGCGCGTGGTTGCGGGCGGCGCGCGAGGCCGAGTACCCGGCGAAGTGCTTGAGCGTGGCGACGATTCCCGCCGACTGCAGGCCGCGCACATACGCGGTGCCGATGGTGCCGACGAGGTAGGGGTCCTCGCCGATCGTCTCCTCGGTCCGGCCCCAGCGCGGATCCCGTGCGACGTCCAGGACCGGGGCGAGCCCCTGGTGGACGCCGACGGCCCGCATCGACGCACCGACGGCCTGCGCCATCTCGGTGATCAGCGCGGGGTCGTAGGTGGCACCCCAGGCCAGCGGCGTCGGAAGGACGGTGGCCTGCCAGGCGGTGAACCCGGTCAGGCACTCCTCGTGGGCGATCGCGGGCAGGGCGAACCGATTGCCGGCACGGATCGTGCGCTGCAGTTCGGCGAGGCGGGCGACGCCCTCGGCGGGTGCGACGGGCACGGTGCCGAAGGGCCGGGTGAGGTGGCCGAGACCGTGGGGCAGCAGGGCGTCGAGGGCGGCGCTGCGGGCCGCATAGGTGTGCTGGCCGGGGGCGACGTCGGAGGCTCCGCCGCCGTCGGACTCTGCGCCGATCCATACGCTGGTCAGCTGGGCGGTCTTCTCCTCGGCGGTCATCCGGGCGAGCAGGTCTGCCGCCCTGACGTGGGCGGGCAGGGTGGTGTCCTGCCATGGCTCGACCATGGAACTCCTCAAGTACGTGGTGGGACGGGCGTGTTCGCGGCTGTGGACTCAGCCTTTGGTGGCGCCCGTGGTGATGCCCCCGATCAACTGCCGTTCGGCGACCGCGTAGAACGCGAGGGCGGGCACCATGGCGAGGACGAGGTAGGCGAAGACGCGGGCGATGTCGGTGCCGTACTGGCCCTGGAACTGCTGGACGCCGATGGGGATCGTCCACCAAGTCTGTTCGCTGAACACCAGTAGCGGGAGCAGGAAATTGTTCCAGCTGCCGACGATGGCGAGGATGGACACGGTGCCGAGTGCGGGCCGTGCCATGGGCAGCAGGATCCGCCAGAAGAAGCCGAACGCGGAGCAGCCGTCGAGGGTGGCGGCCTCCTCCAGTTCGCCGGGGATCTCCCGGAAGAAGCCGCGCAGGATGACGATGGTCATGGGCAGTCCGAACGCGGCCTGCGGCAGGATCACGCCCCAGGGGTTGTCGAGCAGCCCGAAGGTGCGCAGCAGGACGAACAGCGGCAGGATCGCCACGGCGAACGGGAACATCAGCCCCACGGCGAAGAGCGTGAAGAGCACCTCCCGGCCACGGAAGGCGAAACGGGCGAGCGCGAAGGCGGCGAGGGCCGCGGCGCCCACCGTCAGCACGGTCGTGCCGACGGCGATCAGCGTGGAGGCGCCCAGCATGCGCCAGAACGAACCGGAGGCCAGCACGTCGGTGTAGTTGGACGTCACCCACGGCGAGGGCAGGCCGAAGGTGTTGCGGGAGAGCTGGTCGGTGGACTTGAACCCGGAGACGAACGCGTACAGGAGCGGCGTGACCATGACGGCGCCGACCAGCCACAGCGTCACGTACAACGGCACAGAGCGCAGCTTCCTGCGCACGCCCGCGCTCATCGGGAGGCTCGCATGGTGGTGAGGGCTCCTTGGGTGTCGCGGCGCAGCACGGAGCGCTGGTAGATGAGGGCGAAGACGAGGCTGATGAGGAACATGGCGATGCTGATCGCGCTGGCGTAGCCGATCTGGTAGCGCTTGAAGCCGAACTGGAACATGGTCACGGCCATGGTTTCGGAGTGGTGGTCGGGGCCGCCCTGCGTGACCACCCACACCAGGTCGAAGAGCTGGATGGCGCCGATCACAGAGAGGAAGACGCTGATGCGGATCGTCGGCCCGAGCAGCGGCAGGGTGATGTGACGGAAGCGCTGCCAGGGGCTCGCGCCGTCGATGCGGGCCGCCTCGTGCAGTTCGGCGGGGACGCCCTGCAGCCCGGCCAGGTACAGCATCATGTGGAATCCGAAGTACTTCCATGTCATGACGAGGAACAGCGTCGGCAGCACGTGGTCCTGGTCGGCGAACCACAGTCCGCCGAGGCCGTCCAGGCCGACCGAGCCGAGCACCTTGTCGGCGAGCCCGTCGTCCGGCGCGAAGATCATGGAGAAGAGGACGCCGGTGACGACCTCGGACAGGACGTAGGGGGCGAAGAACAGCACTCGGTACAGGGCCCGTCCGCGCAGTTTCCGGTTGAGCAGCACGGCCATGCCGAGCGCGAACGGCAGCTGCACGCACACCGAGAACAGTACGAGCAGCAGGCCGCGCCACAGGTCACCGAGGAAGACCGAGTCGTGGATGAGCCGGCTGTAGTTGTCGAGGCCGACGTAGTCCGAAGGGGACCCGAATCCGCCCCAGTTGAAGAGGCTGACGTAGAGGGCGTACAGGATCGGGGCGAGCACGAGCGCGCCGAACAGGAGCAGGGCGGGCAGGGTGAAGCAGAAGGCGGTCAGCCAGTCGGCGGCCCTGCGGGCCATCGGCCGGCCAGGTCTCGGCTCCGGCTGCCGCGGTGGGGCGGCGGGTTCGGGGGCTTTCACGTACGTGGAGGTCATGTCGGTCACTGGCTCTTCGCGACCTGGGTGATCGAACGGGCCACCTGCTCAGGGGACTTGGACCCGGCGATCAGGGCGGCGACCGAGTCGTTGATCTCCTGGCCGACGGCGGGCGGGTACGCCTGGTCGAGGTAGAGCTGGAAGCCGGTGGCCTTGTCGACGGTGTCGGAGACGAGCTTGAGATTGCGGTCGGTCAGAGCGCTCGTCGCGTCCTTGACGACCGGCATGATCGAGGCCTCCTTCACGAGGATGCGGTCGGATTCGGCCGCCATGAAGAACCGCAGGAAGTCGACGGCCGCCTCGGGCGCGCCCTTGCGCACCGCGTAGCCGCCTCCTCCGCCGAAGACGTCAGTGAGGGCGCCCTTGCCGCCGGCGACCGCGGGGAACGGGAAGAACCCGAGGTCCTCGCCGATGCCCTTGCCCGCGTCGGCCTGCGCGACGGGCGCCCACTGGCCCATCAGCTCCATCGCCGCCTTGCCGTTGCCCATGGTGGCCGCCTCGCCGTTCGGCGTGGCGTACGCGGCACCGAGGTGGCCCTTTTGGAACGGCCGGAGCGAGACGAGTTCCTCGAGGTGCTCACCCGCCTTGACGAAGTCGTCGCCGGTGAAGTCCTCGGCGTCAGCGGCCTTCCGCATGCCGTCGACTCCGGCGATCCGCATGGACAGGTAGGCCCAGTAGTACATGCCGGGCCACTTCTCCTTGCCCGCGAGAGCGATGGGGGTGAGCCCGGCGCTCTTCAGCTTCTCGACCGTGTCGAGGTAAGCGGCCCAGGTGGCGGGCGGCGCCTCGATGCCGGCCTCGGCGAACAGCGCCTTGTTGTACCAGAAGCCCACCGCCCCGATCTCGAAGGGCACGGCGTACGTCTTTCCCTCGATTTCGTACGGCTTCAGCGAAGCCGGCATGAGCGTGTCCGCCCAGGGCTTGATGGACGGGGTCAGGTCCTCGACGAGACCGGCGTCGACCTGCTGTTCGAGCACGCCGCCGCCCCAGGTGTGATAGATGTCCGGCAGTTTTCCGGAACTGGTCAGCGCCGTCATCTTCGACTTGTAGGCGTCGTTCTCCATCGTGACGAGCTTGATGCGCACATCGGGGTGCTCGGCCTCGAACGCCTTGGCCCGCTCGGGCCAGACGGATTTCGACGGCTCCGTGGTCTGGATGTTCCACCACTCCACGACGGTCCTGCCCTCGCTGTCGGTGGTGGTGGACCCGGAGTCCGAGCAGGCGGAGAGGCCGGCCGCGCCCAGTCCCGCCGCTGACGCGGCCCCCAGGAACCGGCGGCGGGAGAGAGCTGATGACGCGGCGCCGGACGCGGACGTGACGGCTCGGTCGAAGGCTGGCATGGCGCACCTTCCGGAATAGTTCCGAGAATTATCGGTAGATGGCCATGGAAGTTACGGGCATACGTCGGGGGCGTCAACGGCCCTGACAGAAACGGGCGTTGACGCCCCCGGTGTGTGCTGTTCCGCTAGGCGGGGCGTGGTTCTGCTGTGCGGGGCGCTGTTTCGCTGTGCGGGGCGCCGTTCCGGCTATGCGGGGCGCGGTGGCGCGGTGCTCGCGCGGACCACAAGCTCGGTCGCGAGTTCCACCCGCGGCGACGCCAACTCGACGTCCCGCGCGAGGTCGAGCAGCATCCGCGCCGCCACCTTGCCCATGTCGGACAGGGGTTGCCGGACCGTCGTGAGGGGCGGCGACGACCAGCGCACCTCCGGCAGGTCGTCGAAGCCGACGACGCTCATGTCCTCCGGCACCCGCAGGCCGCGACGGCGCAGTGCCTCGATCGCGCCGAGCGCCATCTGGTCGCTCGCGGCGAAGATCGCGGTCGGCGGTTCGTCGAGGTCCAACAGCCGCCCGGCGCCGGTGAATCCGGACTCGTGGTAGAAGTCACCGGGCACCACGAGCGCGTCGTCGACGGCGGCCCCGGCCACGTCGAGCGCGGCCCGGTAGCCGTCGAGCCGGGCCCGTGAGCACAGCAGTCGCGGCGGGCCCTCGATGAAGCCGATGCGCCGGTGCCCGAGCTGGAGCACGTGCTCGGTCGCCGCCATCCCGCCTGCCCAGTTCGTGGCGCCGACGGTCGGCGCCTCGGTGGCGGGGGACCCGGCCGGGTCGATCACCACCAACGGCACGCCCAGCCTGCGCAGTTCGTCGTGGAGGCCCGGTTCGAGCACCGACGTCACGAGGATCACCCCGTCGGAGGCGCGGGCCCGCAGATTGGTCATCCACTGTCGCGCCGCGCCCGCCCGGTCGTGGATCGCGGAGACCACCGTGCCGACACCCGCCTCGTGTGCGACCTCCTCCACACCACGGATGATCTCGACGGCCCACGGGCTGTCCAGGTCGTTGAAGACCAGGTCGAGCAGTGCCGCCCGGGCCCCGGGCGCGGACGCCCGACGCCGGTAGCCGTGCCGGTGCAGGAGGTCCTCGATGCGGGCGCGGGTCGCGGACGAGACGTCCGAACGTCCGTTGACGACGCGTGAAACGGTCGGCACGGACACGCCGGCTTCCCGGGCGATCTCGGCGATCGTCACCTTCGCCGCCCCGTCCGGGCCCCGCGTGCCCGTCTTCCGCTGGGTGCCTGTACTGCGCTGGGTGCCTGTCTTGCGCTGAGTGGCTGCCTTGCGCTGAGTGCCTTCCCCGGCCACCATCCCCACCTCCCCGTCACTGGACACCCGGAAAGTCCGGGCGCCTTCCGGAAACCGTAAGACATCCGGATGGTGTGAGGTCAGGAGAGGTCTTCGCCGAGCGTGGCCACGACGTGCGGCCCGTGGCCCGCGGCTGCCAGGGGGCGGCGGATGTCGCGTTCGAGGTCGGGCAGGTAGCCGACGAGTACGTCGGCGGGGCCCTGGACGCGCACTTCCCCGAGGGCGGCGGGCAGCGGCACCGTCTGTGCCCGGCCCAGCTCCAGCGCCTCACCGGCGCAGGTCACGGTGGCCGGCGCTCCCGCGTTGCTGAGGATGTGCGCGGTACCGAAGCCGTGGTCGAGCACGGCTCCGCTCCGTACACGCCAGCGTTCCAGGGCGAAGTACGGGCCGGCGCACAGGAACACCCGGTCGACGCCGTCGTCGAGGGGAAGGCGCAGCCCGGGTACGAAATCCGGTCGGCGGTCGGGCTTCCACTGCTTTAGTAGCGCTTCGATGTTGGCGTGCCACTCTTCGTCGGAGAGCGCGGCCCCGTCCTCCATGCGGTGCCGCATCGCGTGCTCCTGGAGGTCGGAGGTCTGCTCGATCTCGTAGACGAGCGTGCCGGGACCGAAGCTGTGCAGGGTGCCGGCCGGGACGTACAGGGTCTCCCCGGCACGCACGGGCAGGCGGCGCATCACGGCGTCGAAGTCCTGTGCCAGCAGCGCGCGTCGCAGCTCCTCCCCCGTGACGCCCGGCCGCACGCCGACCAGGGCGGTGGCGCCCGGCTCGGCTTCGAGGATGTGCCACGCCTCGGTCTTGCCGTTCGGCTCGCCCTGACCGCGCGCGGCGCAGTCGTCGGGATGCAGGTGCACCGGCAGGGGGCCCGCCGCGTCGATGAACTTCGTCAGCAGGGGAAAGCGTCGCCCGCGCCAGCCCCGGCCCACCAGACCCTCCGGGTCCCGCTCGGTCAGCTCGCGCAGTGTGCTGTCGCGCAGCGGCCCCTCCCGTACGCGCGACTCGTCGCCGTCGACATCGCTGACCTCCCACGTCTCGGCGATCCGGCCCGGGGGCAGACCGGTACGCCCGAGCCGGTCCGGAATGGTCCGGCCGCCGAAGAGGTGCTGTTTGACCGGCGTGGTGAGCCGCAGCGGGTACCAGTCCATGGCGGCCGCCTACAGGATGGGCTGTCCGCCGGTGACCGCGATGCGGGCCCCGGAGACGTAGCTGCCTTCGTCGGAGGCGAGCATGACGTACACCGGCGCCACTTCGGCTGGCTGGCCCGGCCTGCCGAGCGGCACGTCCTGCCCGAAGCCCTCCACCTGTTCCGCCGGCATGGTCGAGGGGATGAGCGGTGTCCAGATCGGGCCCGGCGCGACACTGTTCACCCGGATGCCCTTGTCCGCGAGGAGTTGGGACGCGGCCCCGACGAAATTGGCGATGCCCGCCTTGGTGACGTCGTAGGGCAGCAGCTGCGGCGGAGGCATGTCGGAGTTGACGGAGGTGGTGGCGATGATCGACGCCCCCGGCCGCATGTGCGGAACGGCGGCCTTGCACAGGTGGAACAGCGCGCTGAGGTTCACCGCGAGCGTGTGGTCCCACTCCTCGTCGGGGATGTCCTCCAGGGTGTCGCGGGTCATTTGGTACGCCGCGTTGGACACGAGGACGTCGATACGGCCGAAGGTCTCCGCCGCCGTCCGCACCACGGCGCGGCAGTGCTCCGGGTCCGCGAGGTCGCCGGGGACCAGAACCGCCTTGCGGCCGGCCTCCTCGACCCACCGTGCCGTGTCGCGGGCGTCCTCGTGCTCGTCGAGGTAGGAGATCAGGACGTCGGCGCCCTCGCGAGCGAAGGCGATGGCCACGGCTCGTCCGATGCCGCTGTCCCCTCCGGTGATCACGGCGCTCTTGCCGGACAGCCGGCCGGAGCCGCGATAGGTCTCCTCGCCGTGGTCGGGCCGGGGACGCATCTGTCTGGTGGTACCGGGCGGGGACTGCTGCTGCGGGGGCTGTTTCACCAGGTTCTCCTGCCGATGACGTGCGAAGGACCGCCCCTACGGGGGGTGCCGGTCCGCGTTCTCCTAGCGTGTAGCCGCTCACGGACATTTCTATGCATAAGGTCCTGGGGGCGCGCCGTCTGGGCCGGCCCTCCCGAACATCGGGCCTGCTTGGAAGGGATCGGACGGGGCATCCGGTTTCCCTGGGAACGGGAGGATGCCATGACCATGACCGAGCGACCGGTCGAGCCGGCGGACGAGGACGCCGTCTGCTGTCCGCGCCACCACAGTGACGGCTCGGGGAGCGGCGGTGCCGAAGCGCCGGAGTCCGCGCGCGACCGGGTCAATCGACGCTGGAACGAGATTCTTCAGGAGACGCGCGTCGCCCAGACGGGCGTGCAGATCCTCTTCGGATTCCTGCTCAGCGTGGCGTTCACCCCTCTGTTCCGGGAGCTGGAGACGTTCGACCGCGTCGTCTATGTCGTCACCGTCGTCCTGGGCGCCTCGGCCACGGGATCGTTGATAGCCCCTGTCTCCATCCACCGCTTTCTGTCCGGGCAGCGCATGAAGGACGAGGTGGTGCAGACCGCGGGGCGCCTGATGATGTGCGGCATGGTCCTCCTCGCGCTGACCATCGGCTGCACGCTCCTGTTGATCCTGCGCATCGTGGTTCCCGGCCCACTCGCCGAGGCACTCGTCGGCGGTGTCATGCTGTGGTTCGCCATCTGCTGGTTCGCGCTGCCGCTGCGTTTGCGCCACCGCGCCGCTCGGCGGACGACGCGGCCGCGCGAGGACGGAGGCACGGCTTCGTCGTGACGGAGGCACAGCTTCGTCGTGACGGAGGCACGGCTCCGTCCTGACGGAGGTACAGCTCCGTCTGACGGAGCGGCTGCCGTTGCCGCGGCGGTCGTCGCGTTCCGCGCGGTCATCTCCCCGGGGCGTCGGCCAGGCACCCGCCGACGCGGGCCGCCGTCTCCCGGAGCCATATGTGTGCCGCGTCGTGGGTGTGTACGGGGTGCCACCACAACGCCTCCCGCAGGGGCACCGCCTCGTACGGCGGCTCCACCACGCGCACGGCGGCGAGCGGCGCGAGGAGCCGGGCGAGGCGGGCCTGGATCAGGGCGATGCGCTGGGTGCCCGCGACCAGCAGCGGCATGATCTGGAAGCTCTCGACGGACACCTCGACCCGGGGTTCGATGCCCAGCATGCCGAGCTGCCGGACGGCCGGTGCGTCGTAGGTGCGTTGATAGGTGACCCAGGGCAGGCGGGCCAGGTCCTCGTGGGTCAGCCGGTCGTCGATGCTCGGATGGTCGTCGGCGACCAGGAACACCCACCGGTCCTGGTAGAGGTCGGTGGCCGGGAAGTCGCTGATGACGCCGTGCGGCATGAGCAGTCCGTCGATGGTGCTCAGCAGGGTGTCCGTGGCGTCCACCACGGTGGTCGGGGTCTGCGCGAAACGCAGCCGGATGCCGGGAGCCTCCTCGTGCACGACCCGGGCGAGTTCGGCGCCGAAGACGGCCACCGCATAGTCGGACGCCACCAGTGTGAACTCGCGGCTCTCCCTGGCCGGATCGAAGTACGCCTGGCTGGCGAAGAGGCGCTCCAGCAGGTCGTACGCCGTGGACACGCGGGCCAGGAGCACCTGGCCGAGAGCGGTGAGTTCGTAGTGGCCGCCGACCCGGGCCAGCAGGTCGTCGTCGAAGTGACGGCGCAGGCGGGACAGCGCCGCACTCATCGCCGGCTGGCTGAGGCCGACGCGCTGCCCGGCACGGGTGACGTTGCGCTCCTCCAGCAGAGCTCGCAGGGCGACGACGAGATTGAGATCCAGGCGACTGAGATTCACGGGCGCATTCCCTAGCTGCTTCGCTGCCTGTACGGCGATGACCTGCGGACATTCACCGTGTGGATGCCAGCCATCCACAGAATCTATTTCCATGATCGCGGGCGGCGGGTCCAGATTAGTGCCATCGCAATCAGGAGGACATTCGTGAAACCTGAAGCCGCGTCCGCTCTCTTCGCCGGACCCTTCGCGCTGGCCACCCTTTCCGCCCCTGGGGAGCCGGTCTTCCCCGCTCTCGTCACCCCCGACGCGCAGGTGATCGACGTGCGATCCGCCCTCGGCGACGCCGAGTTGACCATGAGGGGGGTCCTGGAGCGCTGGGACGCGGTGGTGCCGCGGCTGGCGGCGCTGGCCGACGACAAGGCCGCCCGGCGCGAGCCGCTCGCGGGGTTCCGGGTGCACGCGCCGGTCGAGCCGCGTCAGGTGTTCCAGTCCGGCGCGAACTACCGGCAGCACGTCATCGACCTGCATGTCGCGCACCGGGCGCCGGGCGACGACCGTGCGGAGGAGGAGCGGCGCGCCGAGGCCGCCGAGATCATGGACCGGCGTGCGGCCGAGGATCTGCCGTACGTGTTCATCGGCCTGCCGAGCGCGATCACGGGCCCGTACGACGACGTGGTCCTGCCGGCCTGGGCCGAGAAACCGGACTGGGAGCTGGAGTTGGCGGCCGTGATCGGGCGCCCCGCCCACCGGGTGCCGGTGGAACAGGCGTTGGAGTACGTCGCCGGGTACACGATCGCCAACGATCTGACCGACCGCGCGACCGTCTTCCGCCGGGACATGCCGCAGATCGGCACGGACTGGCTGCGAAGCAAGAACGCGCCCGGCTTCACCCCGCTGGGCCCGTGGATCGTGCCCGCCGCATCGATCGCCGACCCGGGTGACCTGCGCCTGACGCTCAAGCTCAACGGCGGGACCATGCAGGACGAGTCCACCAAGGACATGCTCTTCGACGTGGCCCGCATGGTCTCGTACGCCTCTCGAACCGCCCGGCTCCTCTCCGGCGACCTGGTCCTGACGGGCTCCCCGGCCGGCAACGGCATGCACTGGGGGCGGTTCCTGCGCGACGGCGATGTCATGGACGGCGCCATCTCCGGCCTCGGTGCCCAGCGCACCCGCTGCGTGGCGGAGGTGACGTCGTGACCTCGGGCCCCACCACCCCGCAAGACCCCCCGGACCGCACCGACCCGGAAGGCGCGATCGCTGTGGCGGCCAAGTCGTTCTCGAACTGGGGGCGTTGGGGTGCCGACGACCGCCTCGGCACCCTGAACTTCCTGGACGAGGCCAAGCGGCGCGAAGGCGCGGCGCTCGTGCGGCGCGGCGTGAGCTTCTCCCTGTCCCAGCGCTTCGACATGGACGGCCCTCAGCGGGGCTGGCGCCGCCGCACCAACCCCGTGCACACGATGCTCGACACCGGCACGGACGCCGCGCTGGCCAACCAGGGCTTCCCGCACGGGCACGGCGGCTCCGACGACGTGATCTCCATGCCGCTGCAGTGCTCCACCCAGTGGGACGGCCTCGGCCACATCTTCGATCACGGCATCGCCTGGAACGGCCGCGCCGCCGAACAGGTCGTCACCTCCGCCGGGGACCAGGTCACCGGCATCGAACATATGGCGCCGCACATCGCCGGACGCGGCGTCCTGCTGGACGTGGGCCGTGTCCTCGGCGACGCCGACGGCGAGCTGCCCGACGGGTTCGCCGTCACGGAGGAGCACCTGGAGCGGACGGCCGCGGCCCACGGTGTGCGGGTCGGGCGCGGCGACCTCGTCATGGTGCGCACCGGGCGGCTCGCGCGTGCGCGCCGCGAGGGCTGGGGTGAGTACGCCGGCGGGGCGGCGCCCGGCCTGTCTTTCGCCTCCGCGGGTTGGCTGCACCGCACGGAGATCGCCGCGATCGCCACCGACACCTGGGGCTTCGAAGTGCGGCCCAACGAGTTCGAGCACGCCTTCCAGCCCCTGCACCAAGTCGCCATCCCCCATATCGGGCTGCTCATCGGCGAGATGTGGGACCTGGACGGACTCGCCGAGGACTGCGCGGCCGACGGCGAGTACGCGTTCTGGCTCACCGCCGCGCCGCTGCCCATCACCGGCGCCGTCGGCTCCCCCGTCAATCCGGTCGCCGTCAAGTAGGGCGAGCACCCAAGGAGTTCTGCATGAACCACCCCCGCACGGTCCTCGTCGTCGGCGGCGGCGCGGCCGGCAACGCCGTGACGATCCTGCTGCGCCGCGCCGGTCACACGGTGGACCTGATCGAAGCCAAGGACGACTGGAACGCCACCGCCGGATCCGGCATCACCCTCCAGGGCAACGCACTGCGCGTCCTGCGTGAACTCGGCGTCTGGGAACAGGTGGAGGCGTCCGGTTTCGGCTTCGGCTCGATCGGCATCGTCGCGCCCGACGGCACGGTCCTGCACGTGCAGGACGACCTGCGCACCGGCGGCGACGAGCTGCCCGCCACCGTCGGCATGCAACGCCCCCGGCTCCAGCGGATCCTCAGCGAGGCGGTGCGCGCGAGCGGCGCGTCGGTCCGGCTCGGCACCACCGCCGAGATCCTGGGCCAGGACGCCGACGGCGTCTCCGTCCGGCTCTCCGACGGCTCCGAGGCCCGCTACGACCTGGTGATCGCAGCCGACGGCCTCGGTTCGGCGACCCGCGCCGCGATCGGCGTCACCGCCAAGCCCGAACCCACCGGCATGGCCATCTGGCGCGTCGCGGCACCGCGCCCGGCCGGCGTCACCCGCGCCGACATCGTCTACGGCGGCCCCGCTTATATCGCCGGTTACTGCCCCACCAGCGACACCACCCTGTACGCCTTCGTCGTCGAGGCCAACCGCGACCGCGCCGCCCTGCCCCGCGAGACGTACGCGGACGAGATGCGCCGGCTGGCCTCGGCCTACGGCGGCCGCTGGCCCGAGATCACCGAGCACATCACCGACCCGGCGAAGGTCAACTACACCTGGTTCGACCGGCTGCTGGTCGAAGGCTCCTGGCACCGCGGCCGGGTCGTCCTCGCCGGTGACGCCGCCCACTGCTGCCCGCCCACCCTGGCCCAGGGCGCCGCCCTGTCCCTGGAGGACGCCTGGGTCCTCGCCCAGACACTGACCGGGTCCGACACATGGGACGACGCGCTGTTCCAGGCGTACTACGAGCGGCGGATCGCCCGCGTCCGGCCGGTCGTCGAGGCTTCCGTCCAGATCGGACAGTGGCAGCTCGACGGGGTGCGCGGCGACGTGCCCGGCCTCATGGCCCGCACCATGACCATGCTCAGGGAACTGCCGTGAAGACTCAGGGAACTGCCCTGAACGCACCCACCGTCGACGTGCACGCCCACGTCCTCCTCCCCGAGGTCGACGCCCTCGTGGAAGGGCGGCCGGGGCTCGCCGAGGCGCGCGCCCTTGAAGCCCGCCGCAACGGCCCGGACGCCCTCGCGGTCAGCGGGACCATGGTCCGCGAACGTCTCCCGCGACTGACCGACCCGGGCGTGCGCCTGGCCGCGATGGACGCCCAGGGCGTGGACGTCCAGCTGGTCAGCCCCTCCCCCTCGCACTACCACTATTGGGCCGACGAGGAGACCGCGGAGAAGGTGTACCGGCTGGCGAACGAGGCGTCGGCCGCGCACTGCTCGGCCGCCCCCGACCGGCTGCGCGGACTGGGTCTCGTCCCGCTCCAGCACCCGCCGCTCGCCGTCGAGGCACTCGACCACGCCCTCGCGCAGGGCCTGCTCGGCGTGGAGATCTCCAGCCACACCCCCGGCCGCGAACTCTCCGATCCCGCCTACGAACCCTTGTGGACCCGGGCCGAGGAGACCGGCGCCCTGCTCTTCCTGCACCCCTTCGGCTGCACGCTCGACGAGCGCCTGGACCGGTGGTACCTGTCCAACACGGTCGGCCAGCCCACCGAGAACGCCGTCGCGCTCTCGCACCTGCTCTTCTCCGGGGTGCTGGACCGCCACCCCGCGCTGAAGCTGATCGCGGCGCACGGCGGCGGTTACCTGCCCACCCACATCGGACGCTCCGACCACGCCTGGTCGGCCCGCTCCGACGCGGCCACCGGCTGCGCACACCGGCCCAGCAGCTACCTGAAACGGCTGTACTTCGACTCCCTGGTCCACGACCCGCACGCCCTGCGGGAACTGGTCCGGGCCGCCGGGGCCGACCGGGTGCTGCTCGGCTCGGACTTCCCCTTCGACATGGGCACCGAGGACCCCGTCGGCGCCCTGCGTGCCGCGCGGCTCCCCGAAGCCGACTTCCACGCCGTACGCGGCGGCAACGCCTCCGCCCTCCTCCGGAAGGACTGACACCATGCGTCTGCTCACTCATCTGCGGCACGTCGACCTCGCCGTGCCCGACTACGACAAGCAACTCGACTTCTACGCCGGTGTGTGGGGCCTCACCAAGGTCGCCGAGGACTCCGGCATCTCCTTCCTCGCCGCCGAGGGCTCCCCGGAGCAGTACGTCGTACGGCTCCGCAAAGCCGCGGAGAAGCGGCTCGACCTGGTCTCCTACGGCGCCGCGTCCGCCGCCGACGTCGACACGCTCGCCGAACAACTCCTCGCGGGCGGCGTGCGGTTGGTCACCCGGCCCGGCGAGGTCGACACCCCCGGCGGCGGCTACGGGTTCCGCTTCTTCGACGTCGACGGACGCACCATCGAGGTCTCCGCGGACGTCCAGGTCCGGCAGCACCGCAGGATCGAGGAGAAGGAGGCGATCCCGGTCAAGCTCTCCCACGTCGTCCTCAACTCCCCCGATCTGAAACGCACCCGCGCGTGGTACGAGCGCCACCTCGGCTTCGCGCTCTCCGACACGCTCAGCTCGCCGCACATGGGCGAGGTCATGCACTTCATGCGGATCAGCAACCAGCACCACTCCATGGCACTGGCGAAAGGCCCGCACACGTCACTGCACCACGTGTCCTTCGAGATGCGCGGCATCGACGAGTACATGCGCGGTTCCGGACGCGTCACACGGGCGGGCTTCACCAAGATCTGGGGGCCGGGGCGGCACCTGGCCGGGGACAACACCTTCACGTACTTCCTCGACCCGCACGGCAACACCGTCGAGTACACCACCGAGTTGGAATGCCTGGACGAGGACACCTGGCACCCCCACGTCTACGACTTCTCCCGGCCCGAGGTCACCGACCAGTGGGGCACCGCCAACCCCATGAACGAACTGGTCGCCAAGGAGTCCTTCAACGACCCCGACCCCGGCGTCTTCACCGCCCCGCCGGTCTAGGCCGGCGGCCCGCGTCCGACTCCTCTTCGATCCACACCTCTTCCGATCCCACGCCGCTGGAGCCGCGCCATGCGTTTCGCCACCTACGAACACCGACACCGCCGCCGGGTGGCGGTCGTCGAAGGGGACGGCACTCTCTTCCCGCTGCCCGGCGTCACCTCGCTCACCGACCTGCTCCGGGAGGCCGGCGGGCTGCCGGGGTTGCTCGCCGCCGGCGCGGCGGTCCTCGACGTACCCCCTGGCCCGCACGACTCCGAGGTCCGGCTCCTGCCTCCCCTCCAGCCCGCCTCGGTGCGGGACTTCGTCACCTTCGAGGAACACGTCGAAGGGGTACGCCGCTCGGTGGAGGGAACCGGCGGCGTCCCCGAACAGTGGTACGCGGCGCCGACCTTCTACTTCTCCAACCCCCACGCGATGTACGGCCCGCACGACGGCATACCCGTGCCGCCCGGTTCGGCCGTCCTGGACTTCGAGCTGGAGGTGGGCGCCGTGATCGGCCGGGAGGGCCGCGATCTCACCCCGGAGCGGGCGCGCGACCACATCGTCGGCTACACCATCCTCAACGACTGGTCCGCCCGCGACCTCCAGGGCGCGGAGATGAAGGTCGGCCTCGGCCCCTGCAAGGGCAAGGACACCGCCACCACCCTCGGCCCGTACCTCGTCACCGCCGACGAACTGGAACCCCACCGCGACGCCGACGGCTTTCTGCGGCTCGCCCTCACCGCGGACATCAACGGCGACACCGAGGGCGAGGACCTGTTGTCCAACATGAGCTGGACCTTCGAGGAGATGACCGCCTACGCCTCCCGCGGCACGCGAGTCGTGCCCGGCGACGTACTCGGCTCCGGCACCTGCGGCAACGGCGGCTGCCTCGCCGAACTGTGGGGCCGTGACGGCGAGCAGAGCGTGCCTTCGCTCAGGCCCGGCGACACCGTCACCCTCACCGTCGAGGGCCTCGGCACCCTCACCAACACCGTCGTGCCAGGCACCGAACCCGTCCCGCTGCCCACCGGCCGGCGCCGGTCCCGGGAGCGGCCGTGAGCGACAATGGCCACACGGTTCTTTGTCGTCACAGTGGTTGCGTACCCAGGACAGCCCAGGCGTGCGCGCGGAGAGGGGAAGACGTGAGTGTGAGCCAGCACCCGTCAGACGTATCGGCCAGGCTGAACACCGGAGTCGCGCACAACGCGCGGGTGTGGAACTACTGGATCGGCGGGAAGGACCACTACGAGGTCGACCAGCAGGTCGGTGACCAGGTCGCCACGATGTTCCCGGTGATCCGCGACGTGGCCCGCGCGGACCGCGAATTCCTCGGCCGCGCGGTCCGGTTCCTGACCGCCGACTGCGGAGTGCGGCAGTTCCTGGACATCGGCACCGGACTGCCGACCCTGGACAACACCCACGAGATCGCCCAGCGGATCGCGCCCGAGTCCCGGATCGTCTACGTCGACAACGACCCCATCGTGCTCGCCCACGCCCGCAGCCTGCTGGTCGGCACCCCGCAGGGCGCCACCGACTACATCGACGCCGACGCCCACCACCCCGACAGCGTCATCGAGGGCGCCTCGGCGACTCTCGACCTCGACCGGCCCGTCGCGGTCATGATGCTGGGCATCCTCAACTTCGTCCTCGACACGGAACAAGCACTGGACATCGTGCGCCGCGTCATGTCCTCCGTGCCGTCCGGCAGTTACCTCGCCATGACGCACCCGACCACCGACACCGACCTCGGCGGCGAGGGCAACGTCGAGGCCATGAAGTTCTGGAACGAGAACGCCACGCCCCCGATCACCGCCCGCAGCCGCACGGAGATCAGCGCGTTCTTCGACGGCCTCGACCTCCTCACGCCCGGCCTCGTGTCGTGCTCGCGGTGGCGCGCCGATTCCGAATCCCCGGCGCTACTCCCCCAGTTCGGCGCAGTCGCCGTGAAGCCCTGACCGGCCTCACGGCGACTCCGGGTCGGCTTGCGCCGGACGTCAGTCGTCCTTGCCCATGGCCTTGCGGACCGCGTCCTTGGTGCGGTCCATGAGCGCGGCCACCGGACCGAGAGCCATGTTGGCCGCGCCGGACTCCACGCCCGGGTGCGGCCTCGTGGGCGCCATGGCCTCGGCGGCCTTCACCGCCTTGGCCATGGCGGCGAGGCTGGCGGCGTCGGTGCTGCGCCGGATGTGGGTGAACTCGTACCGCTCCTCGGCGCGCGCGTGCTCCTGGACGTCCTTGCGCAGCTTCAGCAGCTGGGGCATGAACTTGGGGTCGTCGGTGTCGTAGTCGTCGAGCGCGGCGAGGGTCTCCTTGGCCCCCTTCTCCTCGGCGAGCCGGTCCTCCACGACCTGCTTGCCGCCCGGAAGGCCGCGCCGGGCGAAGGGGTGGACGACCTCCTCCTCTGCGGTCTCGTGCACGGCGAGCAGCCGCACCAGCCTGCGGAAGGCGTCGCGGCGCTCCTCGCCCTTCGCGGCCTCGACCTCGTCGAAGAGGTTGCGGATGTCGCCGTGCTGACGCATCAGCAAGGAGACGACGTCGGTGTCCTTGGACCGGTCGTCACCGGCCTGGGGCGTGGTGTGGCGAGTGGACATGTCCGCCTCACTTCTCCCGCTGGGAAGGATCGGGGTGCTCGCCCTCGGTCTGCAGGCGGTACTCGCGCCCGAACATCTCACCGTGTTCGACCATCACGCGGTCGCTCGGGGGCGCCTCACCACCGTGGATCCGCTCCTGCATCTTCTCGAACCGCTCGTGGGCCTCGCGGACGTAGCCGGCGCCCAGCGTGGTCAGGTCCATCTGGGTGTCGAGCAGCTCCCGCACATAGGCCTTGTTCGGCTCGAAGGTCAGCACGTTCGGCAGCTCGGGCGCCAGGACCTCCTGCGGCTCGCGCCCGTCGTGGCGGCGCATCAGGTCACAGGCGATGTGCAGGTGCTCCAGCTCCATGTTCAGATGCAGCTCCCAGATCGCCTTGACCCTGGGGTCGCTCTCCTGCTCCATGAACGAGTGGTACAGATAGCACTCGTTGTACTCGTGGTTGACCAGCTGCTCCCACCACGTCTCCCCCGGGTCGACGAGCGACTCGTAGTGGGTGACGTGCTCCTCCTCGATGAGCCCGATCTCCTGGTACAGCTGGCGGGCGATGGGCTCCACGTAGGTGGGGCCGGTGTTCATGTAGAAGTTCATGGTCTGCTGCTCGGCCGACATGATCGTCAGGGCGTGCAGCTTGGACAGGGGGCTCGTGGCGGACGTGTCGTAGGCGTCACGCACGTTGTCGACCGGGTCGCGGTGGTGGAACCGGGTGGGCCGGCCCGGCATGACCTCGGTCAGGCCGTCCACGATCGACTCCGCCTTGCGGTGCTCGATCATCTCGTACAGGTTCGCGTACCGGTACAGATGGTCGAAGTCCTCCAGCACACCGAACTGATACGCCTGCTTCAGATACGGATCCGGCTCCATCCGCGCCACCCACGCCGTCAGGTCCACCGCCACCTGCTCGTACGCGATGGTCGTCTCCAGCACCGACGACACACCCGGCAGCAGCCAGTTCACCACCTTCTGCTGCTGTGCCTCGATGTAGCGCACACCAGCGAGGTTCCGCTTGACGTCCGGGTCCACCGTGTTCCGGGCGAGTTGGTGGCTGAACATGATCGCTTCGACCTCGATGCCGTTCATCGCGATGATCCGGCAACGGGTGTACGGGTCGCAGTGGTCCGGGTCGATGGGCGCCACGTCGAGCTCCCGCCAGCTGCGCAGCTGACGGTCCAGCGGAATACCCCGCTGTTCGAGCGGATTGAAAGCCATCTGAATGCCTCCTGCACCGGGGCAGCGTGTAGGGCCACCAGGTACCCCGCCATCAAGGGCGAGCACGGGCCCCTGTTCAGCTCCGGGTGCGACCGACGGGTTCCGGTCACCGGTGCACGTCAAGACCCCGCGGTTCCCCCTGCTGGGTCGGCCGAGACGCTTGGCCCATGACGTAGGACATGACGCAAACCATGCTGCGCCGAAGCACGACCCATACGCCTCGAGTGGCCCAGCAGTCGACTCAGGCCGCGGTGGTCTCCGTGATGATGAGGTCGATGACGGCGCGCACGCCGCCTTCGGCCAGGGCACGGCGCTGCCGGTCGGCCGCCGTCCCCTCCTGGAGCAGGCGGTGGACGAGCGCGGTGACCTCGCGGGTGTCCCCGGCCTCTTCGAGTGCGGGCATGATGTGGTCCATCAGCTGGGACAGTACGTCGCCGGAGCTGCGCAGCCTGCCCTCCCGGTCCACCAGCGAGCCACTGAGCCCGTGCCGGGCCGCGTGCCAGTTCGCGGCCTGCAGCAGTTCCGGCGCGCAGGGCAGCACCGGGACGCCTGCTTTGACCTCCGCGATGGCGGTGGCGACGAGCGCGCGCACGATGCCGGTGTACATCACCGCCTCGTCCGTGCGGAGCTGTACGTCCGAGCAGCGCACCTCGATGGTGGGGTAGCGGTTGGAGAGGCGGGCCTGCCAGTAGATCTGGCCCAGGTCCATGAGCGCTCCGGAGGCCAGGAGCTGCCCCACCCGGCGCTCGTGGTCGGCGAGGCCGTCGAAGTGCGGTGGCGGGCCGCTGACCGGCCAGCGCCCGAACACGACCGTGCGCCAGCTGGCGAACCCGGTGTCGTGGCCCGACCAGAGCGGGGAGTTCGCCGACATGGCGACCAGGACCGGCAGCCACAGCCGGACACGGTTCAGGACGGCCACGCCGACTTCCGGGTCGGGCACGGCGGCGTGCACGTGCATGCCGCACACCAACTGCTCGGCGACGAGCTGCGGCGCCTGCGCCCGCAGGGCGCGGTAGCGCGGCAGGCTCGTCACCGGCACCGGCGCCTCCTCCTTGAGCGGCGGCGTGCCGCAGGCCGCGAGGCGGCACCCGTGGCTCTCCGCCGCACGCCCCAGCGCGTGGCGCAGCCGCAACAGGTGACCGCCCACTTCGTCGAGATCGGTGCACACCGGGGTGGCCACCTCGACCTGCGCCTCGATCAGCTCCGCCTGGATCTCCCGTTCCTCCACGATCGGCTCGAGACCGGCGGCAACACGGACCTGCTCGGCCAGCGGAACGGGGTAGCCGGAGGAGGGATCGAGCAAGAGGTATTCCTCTTCGACACCCACCGTGATCAGACTCATCGTGCTCCGAGCCTAAGCGAAACACACGGTCACTTCCCGTCAGCCCGACCCGGTCTGCGAAACTGACCGCGTGAGCGAACCCCGGAGCACAGCGGCTGGAAAGGTCCTGGAGATCCTCTCGGTCTTCGATCACGAACATCCTTCGCAGACGCTGTCGGAGATCGCCCAGCGCACCGGCCTGGCCCTGAGCACCGCCCACCGCGTGATCGCCGAGCTGGCCGAATGGGGAGCGCTGGAGCGCGGGGAGGACGGGGCGTGGCACATCGGACTCAGGCTCTGGGAGATTGCCTCGGGATGCCCCCGGACGCAGATTCTGCGGGATGCGGCCCTGCCGTTCATGCAGGACCTCTACGAGGCGACCCACGAGAACATCCAGCTCGGGGTGCGCGAGGGCATCGAACTCGTGTTCGTCGAGAGGATCGCGGGACACCGGTCGGTGCAGCTGCTGACGATGGTCGGCAGCCGGTTTCCCATAGGCTCCACCGGGATGGGCCGGGTGCTGCTGGCGCACGCGCCGCGGGACGTCCAGGAAGAGGTCCTGGAGTCGCCGCTGCGGGCCTGGACCCCGCACACCGTGACCGACCCGAAGACGCTGCGCGGGCAGCTGGACCGCATCCGCCGTGAGCAGGTCTTCATCAGTGACCGGCAACTCTCGGAGGACACTCTCGCGGTGGCCGCGCCGGTGCGGATCGGCCGGGCGGGGCCCGTCAGCGCCGTTCTGGGGATCGTCGTCACGGCGCGGGGCACGCGGCGTGCGCGAGGCCTGCGCGAGCCGCTCCTCAGGGCCACGCAAGGGATCTCCGACGAGCTCGGTCGGCGGGCGCGTACGGCGGTCTGATTGCGGGCGGCTTCCGCCTGACGGAAACACCGGCGACCGGCAGCCACCCCTGATGCCAACGTTCTCGGTGTTCCGAACGTCCGCAGTCGCTCAGGAGATGCCATGGCCGACGCCGCCGTCGACACCGTTGTCCCGGTTCCCATAGCTGTCATCGGGGCCGGCCCGGCCGGGCTGATGCTGGCTCACCTGCTCGGGCGCGCGGGCGTGGAGACGATCGTGGTCGACACCCGTTCGCGGTACGAGATCGAGACGACGCAGCGGGCCGGCATCCTGGAGGCCGACGCGGCCCGTGACCTGGTCGAGACGGGTGTCTCCGACCGCATTCTGCGCGAGGGCCACGAGCACGAGGGCATCGAGCTCCGGTTCGGCGGCCGGCCGCACCGCATCCACTTCAAGGAGCTGGTGGGCGCATCGGTGTGGCTCTACCCGCAGACCGACGTGTTCATCGACCTGGCCGACGCCCGGGCCCGCGACGGCGGCACGGTCCACTTCGGCGTCCGGGACACCGAGGTCCTCGACATCACGACCGACGCTCCCCGCGTTCGCTACACCGCGTCCGACGGCACCCGCCACGAGATCAGGGCGCGGTACGTCATCGGTGCCGACGGGTCGCGCAGCATGTGCCGTGACCTGGTGCCCGAGGAGCGGCGGGAGCGCTACGGAAACGAATATCCCTTCGCGTGGTTCGGCATCCTGGCCGAGGCGCCGATGAGCGCGCCCGAACTGGTCTACGCCCACTCCGAGCACGGGTTCGCGCTGATCAGCCAGCGCACCGAGACGGTGCAGCGGATGTACTTCCAGTGCGCCCCCGAAGAGTCCGTCGACGCCTGGTCGGACGACCGCATCTGGGAGACGCTCCAGGCCCGGGTGGCCGGGCAGGACGGCTTCCGCCTCAAGGAGGGGCCGATTCTGGAGAAGACAGTGCTGCGGTTCCGTTCATTCGTCCAGGAGCCGATGCGCTGGGGCTCGATGGCGCTCGCCGGCGACGCCGCGCACACCGTGCCGCCGACCGGTGCCCGCGGGCTCAACCTCGCGCTGCACGACGTGAAGGTGCTCGCCGACGTCCTGCCGCGCGCCCTCGGCAGCGCGGGCGAAACGGCGCTGGACGACTATCAGCCGCGCGCCCTGCAACGGGTCTGGCGGGCACAGAACTTCTCGTACTGGATGACACAGTTGCTGCACACCGCCCCCGACGGCACACCGTTCGGCCTGCGCCGCCAGCTCGGCGAGCTCGACAACGTGGTGGGCACCCGCGCCGGTCGCACCTACCTCGCCGAGCAGTACACCGGCTGGCCCTCGACGTGAAGGCCGACCGCATCCCCTGAACCCCGCGCCGCTAGCGGACCTCGTACATGCGGATGGCGTCGACGACGTCGCCCTCGGGCGGGCCGCGCCAACCCGGTGAGGCCCCGGTTGGCGTCCCCCGGTTGACAGGCAGACGATGGAGTGAAGGGGTCGGCCGGTGACGTCGACCGTGGACCCCGCGGCGGCGACGACTGACTCCACGGCACAGGCACAGCCCGGACGGAGGAAGTCGTCATGATGGAGGTCAAGACGGTCGAGAAGCCGGACGAGCGGCGAGATTTCCCCCACGGTCACCTCGAAGCCGTCCATCTGACAGGCCTGGATTTCGCGGTGGGCACCTTCGAGCCCGGCTGGCGCTGGTCCGAGTCCGTGGCCCCGATCGCGAGGACGAAGAGTTGCCAGGTCCACCACAACGGCTACGTCGTCCAGGGCCGCATGCGCATTCGCATGGACGATGGCGGCGAAAGCGAAGTCGGACCGGGCGATGTCTTCGTGTGCTCGCCCGGTCACGACGCCTGGGTCCTCGGCGAGGAACCGGTCGTCCTGTACGACTTCGCGGGAGGCATGGCAGACGAGTACGCCAAGGCACCGGGCCCGACGGGGTAAGTCTCCTGACGTCCTCGGGGGGGCTCCGTCACTTCTGTCCCTCGGCGCGCGCCGGGGGACGTGCCCCCTCGGCGGCCGGAAAGTGTTCACCCGCCAGGGTGACGAAAGCGACTGGCCGGAGCTGCTAGCGTGCCGCATCGACGGCTTCTTCATGGCTTTCTTCTTCGCCATCTCCTTCCCTTCCCTTTCCCTTTCTCCTTCGCTTCCTGGCGCGGCAGTTCGCGGGGCGGCGGACTCCAAGACGCTCCAGCCAGGCGATTCGTCATGCGCTGAACACCGCGGCGGTGCCGCAGTTTGAGGGGGACGACAGCATGACCGGACTGACCAACTCCACCCGGGCGATCCTCAAAGCGACCTACACCCAACCCGTCCCTTCGGCCGTGCCGGCCGAGCCCACCGATCCCGGTGCGGCCACCGTGCGGGGAACATCGATGTCGGTGTTCGCGAAGCTGAACTTCATGCGGTCCCTGGGGCTGACCCGTTCCGAGACCGACGCTCTGGGAGAGCGGCTGTCAGGACAGGGCAGCGAGAGCAGCGAGCTGGCCGACGCGTTCGCGGCCATCCTGCCCTCCCTCCGCGACAGCGATCCGGCCACCGCCGCGAGCACCGCCCGGCTGTACGCCGGTGTCACCCCCGAGACGCTGGCCGCCCTCGGCCGAGAGGTCGCGGCGCTTCGGACGCAGGACGGCACAGAGGCGGCCGACGCGGGATCCGGGACCGTACAGCCCGGTGCGACCGACGTCGCCCTGCTCGTCGACCGCTTCGTCGAGGAGGCCGATATCCAGCCGGTCGGCTGGCTCCATTTGGAGCGGATCGAGATGCAGCCGGTCGGCCTGGAGCGCGGCGAGCTCGTCTCGACCATCCCGATGGCACCGGGCGAGACGGTGCGCGTGAGCCACAAGGAGTGGTCGACACAGAGCGAGGAGCTGTCCCGGATCGTCACGGACGAACTGGAGACGTACGCCGAGAAGGGCGTGGCCGAGAAGACGGACGTGGCCATGTCCACCACCAACGAGTCCAAGCGCGACACCAACCTCAACTTCGGCGTCACGGCCAGCGGCAGCTACGGCACGGTATCGGTCACGAGCACGTTCAACTACGGCGTGTCCACGTCCGACCACGAGTCGCGCCAGGCCAGCAACAAGCACGCCACGGAGATCACGTCGAAGGCCTCCTCCCGCTCGCGCAAGGAACACAAGGTCTCCTTCCGTACCGAGACCCGGCGCGGCGAGGAGGACGAGGCCGCCCGCGTGATCACCAACAACTCCCCCCGCGTGATGCGCATCGACTACTACCGGATCATGCGCAAGTGGCGCGTGGACCTCATGCGCTACGGCCTGCGCATGACGTACGACCTGGTCGTCCCCGACCCCGGCGGGGCGCTGCGGCGTCAGCTCATGGAGCTCGCCGAGATCGACAAGACCCTCGCCACCCCCTACGAATTCGCCTTCGGCATCGGCCAGATCGACCGGACCAACTGGATGACGCTCGCCGCCCGTTACGGCGCGTCGGTGACCGCGCCTCCGGAGGAATACCTCAGCCCGCCCGACTACACCTACGAGTTCCCCTCCATCATCGGAGAGGACGAAGCCGTGACGACGCGGTACCAGTCCTGGCAGATCGACCTGCCGGAGGGCTATGAACTCGTGCCGATCCTCTTCGAGGTCAACTACTACGGCTGGCGCCCCGCCGACCTGGCCCGCTTCGACGTGATCGGCGACGAGGCCCCGGAGGTCACCGCGGCCCCGGTCGGCCCGGAGATCAAGGGCCGCTACCAGTCCCAGCTCCTGCACCTGAACGGCAAGACCGGCCACCTCTCCATCCAGTACACGCACCGCAACATCAGCTGGGCCGGCTTCCGGCTCGCCGCCACCCTGCGCCTGTCGGACCAGGCGTATCTGGCCTGGCAGGTCGCCACCTGGCAGAAGCTGCGCGAGGCCGCCGAGCAGCAGTACTACACGCTCCAGCAGCGGGTGCGGGACCGCCGGGAACAACTCCTCGCGGAGCTGAACCGCGACGACACCCTCACGCTGCGCCGCGCCGAGCGCGAAGAGCTGATGAAGCGGTCCCTGCAGTGGCTCTTCGGCACCGACTTCGACACGGCGCCCGACGAGATCGACGCGATGCTCGCTGCCCTCGGCACCAGCGGCACCCCCACCTGGACCGACGACATCGACCCCTCCACGCTTCCCGTCACCACCGCGTCCTGGCTGAAGATCCGGAAGTTCGGCGAGTTCGTGAAGTTCCTGCACCAGGCCGTCGAATGGGAGAACGTCCTCTACTTCTTCTACCCGTACTTCTGGGGGTCGGAGAAGCTCGCCGAGACGAAGCGGCTGCTGTGGCACCCCGACCCGCTGCGCCGCGAATTCCTGCGGGCGGGTGCCGCCCGCGTGGTGCTGCCCGTCCGGCCGGGGTTCGAGCGCGCGTTCTCCCGGCTGATGTCCACCGGCCGCATCGACGGCGACGGTTCGCCGGACCCCCAGGACCCGCCGTACATGTCCATCGCCGAGGAGATCCAGGCGTACGCGCGGACCAACTACCCGGGCATTCCGCCCGCCAACCCCGACATCGCCGCCCGGGCCCGCCCCCTGCTGACGGTGAACCAGCAGCGGGCGTGGCGCGAGATCGAGGCCATCGTGGAGGCCCTGGAGAAGTACGCGGAGAAGGCGAAGCAGCGGGTCGACCCGGATTGGCGCGGCGCGCCGATCGAGCCGGAGTACTACCCCACGACCCGGCAGGGCCTGCGGGTGCTGCTCGACAGCCGCCCGAATCTGATCCTCACCGACCCCTGGGGACGGCCGTATCTCTACCAGAACCCGGGGCGCACCGCGCCGTTCGTGGTCACCAGCCAGGGCGCGGACTCGTCGGCGGGCGGCACGGACGAAGGGCTGGACATCTCCACCGACGCGGAGGGGAATCTCGTCGGCACCTGGTTCGAGTACACGCCGTGCAGCGGCCTCGACATCGAGGTCGGCTCCGACTTCGCCGAGAACGGATAGCGGGAGCACCATGGCGGACATCCAACTCCTGGACTCCTACTGCTCGTTGCCGACCCGGAAGGTCGGTGCGGACGGCAACGGGAACACCGACGGCATGCGCCGCTATCTGGAGGCGCTCACCGCGGAGTACTACATGGTCGAGTGCTTCACGAAGTACTACACGCAGCGCTACCCGGACTCCGAGGTGTTCAGCGAGATCAGCTACCTCAACACCAAGCGGTTCCGCGGCGCGACGGAGATCCTCGCCAAGTGGATCCTCGCGGAGTACCGCAACGTATTCGGCCGCGCCGCCCTGAAGCGCGACATCAGGTCACAGACCTCCGGCCGGCAGCTGCGTTCGGACATGCTCGGCGTCCGGACCGAGGGGACGACCATGCTCCTCGAACTCGTCGAGGTAACCACGGTCGACGAGGCCGCCGACGCCGAGGTCGAGGACCTCCAGCACAAGATGAACACCCTGAGACGCTTCGTCATCGACCCGGCCCTCAAGGAGATGCTCACCCTCCAGCGTGCCGGGCGGGTGAGCATCGGCGCCCCGACGCGGATCGAGGTGCGCCGCTCGACCTGGCGGCCGTACTGGAACGAGCTGTACTACCCGCTTCTCCCCACCCAGCCCTCCACCGGAGCGCCCGGGAACGTCAAGTACGAGTGGATCTGCTACAAACCCACGTTCCGCCCCGACGGCATCGGCAAGGACGGCCTGGTGCTGTACGAGATCCACACCACGCCCCTGCCGCAGGGCGCTCCCCTCGAGGTGCTCAAAAGGGTCGCCCGCCGCCTGCGCGAACTGGAGAACCAGCATCAGCTCGTGCTGCTGCCCGCGATGCAGCAGTACTGGGACGACAACACCGCCGACAGCAGGGAGCTGAAGAAGTGGCTCGCCATCGGCCTCGGCGCGGCCCTGCTCGTCACGCTCGTGGTGCTTGCCTGGCCCACGGCGGTGCCGCTCGCGGCGGCGGCCGCCGAGACCACAGGGGCCGCGGGAGCCGCAGGTGCCGCCGAGGCCGCGGCCGCGGCGGAGGCCGCGCAGTTGGCGAACGCCGTCCGGTACGCCCAGAGCGCGGCGAAGGTCCCCGGCTACTTCGAGCGGGCGCAGGCGGCCCTGCGGCCGCTGCTGTCCGACGGCCTCGGCCGAGGCCTCGCGGGAAGCCACTGACGAGGCGGCGGCGTGCTCCCGGTGTGACGTGTCACCTGTCCGTCTGTGATGCCTCATCAGGCGCTCCCGGCGCGGGTCTGTGAGGATCGGTGGCCATGAGCGACAGCGTGCGAGAGGCCAGGGGCAGCGGCCTGGCCTGGGACGACGATCAGGACTTCGCCGACGCGGACCGCGGTCTCCTCGGCCGGCTCGAGCCGGGTACGGTGACGGACTCGGACGGGAGCGTGGTGTGGGACGCGGACGCCTACGGCTTCCTGGCCGGTGACTGTCCGCCCACGGCGCACCCGTCGCTGTGGCGGCAGAGCCGGCTGGTGGCGAGGCAGGGGCTGTACGAGGTGGTGCCCGGCATCTATCAGGTGCGCGGCCTCGACCTGTCGAACATCTCCTTCGTGGAGGGCGAGCACGGCGTCATCGTCGTGGATCCGCTGATCAGCTCGGAAGTCGCGGCCGCCGCGCTCGCGCTGTACCGCGAGCATCGCGGCGACCGGCCGGTGACCGCGGTGATCTACACGCACTCGCACGTCGACCACTTCGGCGGGGTACGCGGCGTCGTCGACGCGGCGGACGTGGCGGCCGGCCGGGTGCCGGTCATCGCACCCGCCGGGTTCCTGGAACACGCGGCGAGCGAGAACGTCTTCACGGGTACGGCGATGGCGCGTCGTGCGAGCTACATGTACGGGGCCTCGCTGCCGAAGGGGCCTGCCGCGCAGATCGGCTGCGGGCTCGGGCAGACCACGTCGACCGGCAGCGTCGGGCTGCTCGCGCCGACCCTGGACGTGACGCACACGGGACAGGAGGAGACGGTCGACGGCGTACGGATCGTCTTCCAGCTCACACCCGGCACCGAGGCGCCGGCGGAGATGAACTTCCACTTCCCGGAGCTGCGGGTCCTCTGTGCCGCCGAGAACGCCTGCCACACCCTCCACAACGTCCTCACGCTGCGCGGGGCCCTGGTCCGTGACCCGAGTGCGTGGGCCCGGTACCTGACCGAGACGATACGGCTGTTCTCCGAGGGCACCGATGTCGTCTTCGGCTCGCACCACTGGCCGACCTGGGGCCAGGACCGCGCCGTCCGGTTCCTGGAGGAACAGCGCGACGCCTACGCCTTCCTGCACGACCAGTCCGTGCGGCTGATCAACGCCGGGTACACCGGTGCGGAGATCGCCGAGGTGCTGCGCTTCCCGCCCGGGCTCGAACGGGCCTGGCACGCGCGCGGCTACTACGGTTCGCTCAGCCACAACGCCAAGGCGGTCTACCAGCGGTACATGGGCTGGTTCGACGGCAACCCGGCCCATCTGTGGCAGCATCCGCCGGCCGAGGCCGCCCGCCGGTACCTGGAGTTCATGGGGGGCGCCGACGCGGTGGTCGCCAAGGCCCGTGAGTCGTACGACGCGGGGGATCTGCGGTGGGTGGCGGAAGTGCTCGGCCACGTCCTGTTCGCCGAGCCCGGGCACGCCGCGGCGCGCGCTCTGCAGGCCCGGACGTTCGAGCGGCTCGGCCAGGGCTCCGAGTGCGGCCCGTGGCGCAACTTCTACCTCATGGGCGCCGCCGAGCTGCGCGACGGCGTCCTCGGCACCCCGACCCGCTCGGCGCCGGACATCCTGGCCGCGCTCACCGCCGAGCAGATCTTCCAGTCGATGGCCGTACGGCTCAACGGTCCGCGCGCCGCCGAGGCCGGGCGGCTGGTGCTGCGCTGGGAGTTCACCGACACCGGCGAGAACTGGACACTGCTGCTCTCCAACGGGGCGCTGACCCCGATGCGCGGCGACGCCCCGCGCGGTGAACGGCCCGTCGCCACACTCCGGTTGGCGCGCACCACCCTCGACTCGATCCTCGGGGGGCGTGCGACGTTCGTCGACGAGATCGCGGGCGGCAGGGTCGCGCTGGACGGTGACGCCCGGGCGCTGGTGACCTTCAGCGGGCTCCTCGACGCGCCGGATCCCGACTTCGCGATCGTCACCCCCTAGCGGGGTCCGCCGCGGCGTCGACGGCTCGCATCGCCAGGGCGGCGAGGGCCAGCGCCGTGTCCCGCGGTGAGCCGAGGTCGAGGCCGGTCAGTTCCTGGATCCGCGTGAGCCGGTTGTCCACGGAGTTGGGGTGGAGGCTCAGGGCGCGGGCGGTGGCCCGGCGGTCCTGGCGCTGCCCCAGGTGGATGCGGAGGGTCTGGACGAGTTCGGGACGGCCCTCCAGCGGGGCGAGGAGGGCGGCGATCCGGTCGCTCGCGTCGCTCGGGCGTGACAGGTGGTACTCCAGCAGGACGTCGTCGAGCCGGTGCAGACCGGGCGGGTGGCCGCAGGCGCGGGCCACCCGGACCACCTCGGCGACCTGACGGCCGATCGCCGGAACGTGCTCAGCCGACCGCGCCCCGGCGCAGGCCAGCCGCGTCTCCGGGCCCGCCGCCTCGCGCAGCGCCTCCAAGAGCCTGACGGGCGCTTCACCGCAGCCGCGGATGACGACGTGGCCGCCACCGCCGTCCAGCAGGGCGAGGGTTTCGGTGCCGAACGCACGGTCGAGTGCGGTCTGCACACGGCGGAGCAGGCGCCGAGCGGCCACCGGTGACCGCTCCCCCGGTGGGGCGAGGTCCGTGAATCCCACGTACAGCACGAGGGTGGGCCCGTCGGCCGCGGGCCCCCTCGGGTCCACGCCGGCCTCCAGCAGGGCGCGGGCCCGGGAGCGGCGCTGCTCCTGGCGTTCCGCGACGAGGGCGGCCTGCTCGTCGAGGTAGCTTTCGGTCACCGCTCCGACGATCCGGTCCTCCGCGGTGAACAGCGCCTCGGCCAACTCGGCGAGGGCATCCCGCTCGTCGTCGGCGGCGGTTTCCCGCAGCACTCGCCACAGCTCCCGTACGCCCAGGCCGTAGGTGCGCAGCAGCAGGTGCAGCGGCATGCCCTCCTCGGCGCGCTGGGCGGCGCGCTCCTGGAAGTACTCCAGCGGATCCGCAGCCGCTCCCCTGGTGGGGCCGCGGAGGAACAACCGCATCGCGTGCCGGGCCGTCGCCGCGATCTCCACGTCTTTGACGTCGGCGGGCAGGTCCGCGTATCCGTGCAGCTGCTCGAAGACTCCGCGGGCCATGCGCCGGGCCAGTTCGTTGACCCGGGGTTCACAGCGGGCGGCGAGCGCCACGGCTGCCGGCGAGAGACCGGCCGACCACGTCCGGTCGTCCTGCGGCTCCTCTTGCTGTGCCATGGTCCACCTCGCCCGACGACTGTGATCAGTCACAGTACCCGGCACGCACGACTGTGATCCCGATGGGTGTGCCCGCACCTCCCCTGCCTGCAAGATCGGCGCCACCTCGGAGAAGCGAACCCCTGAAGGAGCCGCATGCCCCCGCTCACCCGACACAGCTCCGGTATGACACAGCACAGCTCCGGTTGGCGGACCACGTGGGCGCTCCTGGTCTTCATGCTGGTCAACTTCGCCGACAAGACCGTTCTGGGGCTGGCCGCGAATCCGATCATGGATGATCTCGGCCTGACCCGGGAGGAGTTCGGCACCGCCTCAGCGGCGTTCTTCGCGCTGTTCAGCGTCTCTGCCCTGGCGGTGTCGTACCTGACCCGCACGGTCCGGACGACGGTACTGCTGCTGGTGATGGCGCTGCTGTGGTCGGCCGCTCAGCTGCCGATGCTGTGGACGGCCGCCGGCTTCGGCACCCTGGTGGCCACGCGGGTGCTGCTCGGCGCGGCCGAGGGCCCTGCCATGCCGGTCGCCACCCATCATCTGCACGGCTGGTTCGAGCAGCGGGAGCGCACCCTGCCGACCGCGGTCCTGCTGACCGGCGCCGCGGCCGGAGTCGCCGTCGCGGCCCCCACCCTCACGCTCGTGATCGACCACTTCGGCTGGCGTTGGGCGTTCGGCGCGGTCGGACTAGCAGGTCTGGCGTGGGCGGCCTACTGGGCGCTGCGCGGGACCGAGGGCCCGTACGCCCGCCGGGCCGAAGAGGACGGGGCCCCTCAGGAGTCCGTTCCCTACCGCCGCATCCTGCTCTCGGGCACCTGGATCAGCGCCGCGCTCGGCGCGTTCGCCGCCTACTGGATGCTCAGTGCCAATCTGACCTGGATGCCGGACTACCTGGAATCGGTCACCGGGTTGAGTCTGCACCAGGCCGGCATGTTGGTGACCGGCGCCGCGCTCGCCAACGGTGTGGTGCTCGTGGGACACGGGCTGCTGGCCGGGCGCCGGCCGAAGCCGCAGAGCGGGGCGGGTACGGGCGCCCTGATGTGCCTTGCGGCGGTCGCCGTGGGCGTGTTCGCCCTGACCGACGCCGTGTGGCTCAAGGTGTTGTTGATGCTCGGCCCGATGGCGCTCGCCAACGTCATCATGACGGTGTCCCAGACCGCGTGCGCCCGCATCGCTCCGGCGTCCCAGCGTGGAGTCGTGCTCGGTGCGCTGGCCTTCGTCTATGCCCTCGCCGGAGCCCTGTCCCCCTGGGCGGTCGGGCGGGTCGTCGACACCGCGGACTCGGTCGCCTCCGGCTACCGCGCCGCCTTCCTGCTCACCTCCGTCCTGCTCGGCCTCACCGGGCTGCTGGCTCTGGCGCTCCTGCGTCCCGAACGCGACGCCCGGCGCATGGCGGACACCGCTCGCGACAGGTCGTGCGGCGCCACGGGTTGAGCCGCTTCTGAACATAGCCGGGGCATGATGCCCACGTGATGGGAGAGAACGTTGAACACACCGAAGACGGCCACTTCATCATCGTCAAAGGGCGACGCTGGCGGGCCACCGACCCCGACCTGGCCGAGAACGTGAGGGAGCGGCTGGTCCATCACCTGATGGCGGCCCGCCGGGCGGTCGCCGCCGCTCGCGACGACGAAGCCGCGCGCAAGGCGGCCCGGGCCCGCGTGCAGCTCGCGAAGACAGGCCTCGGGGAACGCGGTACGGCGTGGTGGGAGCTGACCCCGGCCGAACGAAACGAGCGCGCGGACGACTGTCTGCGCAGGCTGGAAGAAGACGGACCAGAAGAAGGCAGACCGGAAGAAGCCTGAGACCCGGCAGCGGTCAACGCGCATACGGCGCGTTGGTCTCGCCCGCGATGGCGTCGAAGGCGCGCAGAGCGGGCTCGGACATCTCCTCGCGCCAGCGCAGGTCCAGCACGATCGCGGGCGGGTGGTCGAGGTAGTAGGCGCGTTTGCTGGGTTCCAGAGCGACGGTCCAGCCCGTGGTCCGCGCGGCGCGTTCCCGCGCCACGATGTACTGCGTCCCCTCGTTGCCTCCCAACGGATGCTGGACGCCTCCCCACGGGTCGAGCATCGCGGGGCGGAAGGAGAGGCCCAGCGTCGTACTCAGGTGGGACAGGACGTCTGCGGGGTGGGTGGCGATGTCCTCGTAGTGCAACCGGCTGACGGCGCCGGGCCAGCGGGCCGCAAGTTCCTCTGTCCGGCGCATCTGGGCGACCCACTCCGAGGCCACCTCCGCGGGGCGGGCGTCGGGGTACTTGCGCAGCAGGGAGTTGACCACCGCCCGGCCATCACGCGCCAGCACCACCAGATGACGGTGGACGGCGCCGGGCAGCAGTGCCGCCTGCTGCTCGATCCAGCCGACCGCTTTCGTGGAGTCCACGACGACGGGGCGGCCGCACCGCCGGGCCAGCACCTCGTAGAGGTCGGGACCGGTGCTCGGCAGCGGGCTGCCCCACACGGGACAGCCGTCGGCGCAGAAGTTGCAGCCGATGGTCCGCCCGCGTGCGTCGGTGGTGCCGAGGCGGGTGCTGTTCCACGCCTCGCCGGCGAAGCAGACCGCCGGGTGCGCACCCAGCATCAGTCCGAGCAGCGTGGTGCCGGAGTGCCCGGCCCCGCAGATGAAGACCACCGTCTTGTTGCGCCGCTCACCGCTCGTCACTTCAGCACCTCCGTGGTCGGGGAACCGGTCACCGATCCTGTGACAGCTTGTGCAGTTCCGCGAACAGGCCGCCCCGGTCGAGAAGTTCGTCGAACGTTCCCTCCTCCGCGATGCTGCCCCCGGCCAGCACGACGATGCGGTCGGCGACGCGGGTGTTGGTGAGGTTGTGCGTGACGAACACCGCGGTCCGGCCTTCGGCCAGCGCCTTGAAGCGGCTGATCACCCGGTGTTCGGCGCGCGGATCCATCGCGGAAGTGGGCTCGTCGAGGACCAGGACGCCGGCCTCCCGGTAGCAGGCGCGGGCGACGGCGAGGCGCTGCCACTGGCCACCCGAGAGGTCGTGCCCGCCCCAGAACGACTTGGCGAGCAGTGTGTCGAGACCGTTCGGCAGTCCGGCCAGCACACTGTCCGCGCCGGCCTCGCGGGCGGCGGCGTGCACGAGGCCGTCCCCGCCGCGGGCCTGGCCGAGCGTGATGTTCTCCCTCGCGGCCATCGGCCACTTGGTGTAGTCCTGGGGCACCAGTCCGACCCGCGACCAGACCGACTGCGGATCCGCCTGGGCCAGGTCGATGCCGTCCCAGCTGACCGTGCCGTGTGTGGGCAGGTAGAGGCCGGTGAGGAGGTGGGCGAGCGTCGTCTTGCCGGAACCGTTCTCACCCACCAGGGCGACGACTTCACCACTGCGCAGGGTGAGGCTGACCTCGCGTACGGCAAAGTCGTTCGGCGGGCTGCCGGGGTGCCGGTAGGACACCCGGTGGGCGCGGATCTCCCGAGGCCCTGCCGAGTCGATCGCCAGCGGTCCGCGCGTGGCACGCAGGGTGTCGGCGAGAGCCAGGAAGTCCCGCCAGTCCTGAAGGTGCAGCGAGGTGCGGAACAGGCGGGCGCCCGCCACCACCATGGAGTTGAGCGCGCCGGTCGAGGAGCGGACCGCGACCACGGCCGTGACGGCGACCGCGAGCGCGATGGTGCCGTTCATCGCCAGCAGCCCGACCGTGAGCCAGGTGAGAGTGAGCATGACGCCGGTCCCGGCCGCTCCGCCGAGCGTCACCAGCAGCACCCTGGGCGCGGCCGCCCGGTGCCTGGTCCTGATCCGCGTGGCGACCTGGGCGTACCACTGGCGCAGGAACGCGGCCATGGTGCCGGCCCTGACTTCGGCGGCCGTCCGGCGGTCCGTGCTGTGCTGGCGCAGGATGTAGCGCAGGCGGTTGTCGGCGAGGCTCGTGTGGGCGGTGTGGTGGGCGATACGGGCTGCGCCCAGCGCGGCGGCTCCCTTGGGAAGCATCGCGAGGATCAGCAGCGGCAGCAACAGGGGGTTCAGGAGGGTGAGGACGGTCGCCGCGGCCGTCAACTGCGCGACCGCTGAGATCAATTGCTGTGTGTCGGCGATCAGGTCCTGCGTGGCCATCGCCCCCAGCCCGGCCGCCTGGAGCGAGTCGTTGAACTCCGGCTGGTCGTACGCGGTCAGCTCGACCTCCGGGGTCTTGGCGAGGATGCGTTCCTCGGCGAGAGCGGTCACCTCCGGCCCCAGTTTCACCGCCGCGTACTGGGAGACCGCGTCCGACGCCGCCCGCGTCGCGGCCGCCCCCGCCGCGAGGAGCAGGGCAGGCACCGCGGCGTGCAGCCGCTCGGTGGCCTGGCCCTGCCCGACCAGCGCCCCGATCACCCGGGCGGTCGCTGCCAGGACCACCCCGGCGGCGGCAGCGGCGAGGAGCTGGGCCACCAGCAGTTGGAGGACCGCCCACCGGTCGGCGGCCCAGCTCAACCGGGCGGCGGCGGCGATCGTGGCGGGCAGCCGAGCCGCCATCTGCGGCAGGCCCGCCGCCGCGACGTGGTCGTGGTGCGGGTCGTCCCAGCCCAGGCGCAGTTCGGGCTGGTGGGCGGAGGTCGAGGGAGCATGGGTCGGCACCCGGGTCATCCTGCCGTCACTCCCGGTGCCGCACGGCGACACCGCACCTCTCCGGGCGCAGAAACCCCACGTGCGGATGACGGCGCCGCGCAGGGTTTCACACTCTCGGGAAGGGGCCCGGTGGAATCGGTCGGCCGAGAAAGGGGGCGAGCTTCTCCCAGCCCTCGCCCCCGCAGATGTCCAGTATCAGCAGATCCCGGGGGCGGCGGGCGAAGTGGCGCTGTACGCGGACGAGTTGCTCCTCGTAGACCCGAGCCAGTCGCACCCGGTCGAAGGTCTCCCCGCCGCAGATCCGCGTACGGAATCGATACGCCGCCTCCCTGTGGGCGGCCCGCTCGGCCGCGGGTGCCCCCGTCGGCCAGCCGGTGTCCCAGAGCCGCTCCACCGCGCGCAGCCAGCTCTCCTTCTCCCGTACGGTGAGGACGAACCGCGCCCCCGGATGCCGCACGTCCAGTGCCGTCAGGGACGGGAGTGCGAAGACGCTCGTCAGGCCGTCGTAGTGCCGCAGCGCCGGGAAGTCGCCGTCCCGGCGGCGCAGGGCCGCCAGGTCCGCAGCGCCCAGGGGGTAGTGGGCGAGGTCGAAACCGAGCCGGTGGAGGGCCTCGACCAGGCTCCTGGTCGCCGTACCGGGCAGGCCGAGGGAGAACACCTTGGGCCGGTCGCCGGCGGGGCCGAGGGTCTGCGGGGCGTGGGCCGCGGTCTTCCTGACCTCGGCCATGGTCAGCCGGGGGCGGTCGGGCAGGCGCAGTTCCCCGACCACGCGGGCCGCCAGTTCGGGCAGGCCGTCGAGGTACCGGCCGAGCGCCTGCGGGGTGACATCGGCGGGTATCACCGAGCGGCTGTGCCGTATCGCCTTTCTGGCGACCACGAAGTCCGGGTCGTCGCCCCAACGCCGTAGGGCCGACTCCAGTACCGCGCGTCCGCTCTCGGTACGGCTGCGCACCTCGCGCAGGGCGTACTTGGCGAAGAGGTCGTGGTAGTGCTGGAAGTGGTCGTGCAGGATGTGGAAGCCCTTCAGCTGTACGTCGGGCTGGAGGGCGCGGCGGGCGAGGTGCCGCCGGAAGGCCTCGGGCCGCAGCATCGGCCCGCGCCCTGCCGCCGGTGCCTCCGCTTCCACGTCCACCTCCCGCATGGCCCGGACCAGGTCGGTCCGGGTGATGTGCACCCCGCAGTGGACCCGGCCGCGGAACCGGTCGTGCACGAAGCAGTCGACGTACGCCAGGTCGTTGGCGTCGAGAAAGGGCCTCATGTCCTCGAGGATCAGGCAGTCGGCGTCGACGTGGACGACGTGCGAGGCGTCGCCGTGGTCGATGTGCACCTGGCGGTCCACGGCGCGGGCGAGCGGCCGGATGTTCTCGGCGATGTGAACCCGGCGTGGACGGATGTGCCGGATCGCGAGGCCGAGGGCGAGGCGGGTGGTGCGCTCACCGACCGTGCGGAGCACCAGGTCGACCGGGCGGCCCGCGGGGGGTGACCAGTCGCCGGGGAGGGTGCGGATCGCGCCGGTCACGGACGGTCCTGGGCGGGCGAGGGCCGGTTGACGTTCGGGAAGGGGCGGTCGGGGACCTCCCTGCCCAGGAAGGGGGCCAGGCGTTCATAGCCGTCGCCCCCGACGATGTCCAGGACGAGCAGGTCGTCGTCCCGGCCCGCGAAGTGGCGCAGCACCTGTTCGACGTGGCGGCGGTGGACGCGGGCGAAGCGCTCCGGGTTGAATTCGTGACACCCGTAGACGGCCGCACGCAGGAAGCGCTGCATGTCCGGATACCCTTCGCCGAGGTCGGTCTTGCTGTCCACCGGCCGTGTCCAGTGCGTCGCGCACGAGCGCAGCCAGTCCTGCTCCTCCCGGACCGTCAGGATGAATTTGGCTCCGGGCCAGTCGAGATCGAGTTCCTCGTAGTACGGGACCACGCTGATGTCGGTGATTCCGTCGTGGTCCGCCAGGAGCGGGAAGCGCCCGGTGCCGGCGAGCAGGGTCCGGTAGGTGGCGGGGTCGGAGGGGTAGTGCACGATGTCGAAACCCAGCGTGCGCAGCGCGGCGGTCAGCGAGCGGGTGCCGGTGCGCGAGAGGCCGATGCCGAAGACCTTGGGACGCGGAGGGGGGCGGCGCGGCGCCGCCGAGGGAATGCCGCCGGTCACGTGACGCCTCGCCACGGGGCTCGCGGGCGGGCGATGCCGGGCTCGGGCCGACGCGCCAGATCGATGACGGCCTGGTCGGCCATCGCCGCCAGGCCGTCGTCCAGTTCCGTGCGGGGCCGGTATCCGAACGCCCGTGCCGCCAGGGCGATGTCGGCCGCGGTGTGCCGGGCCTCGCCACGGCCGCTTGGTCGTGGCTCCAGGTGCACGGGGCCGACGAGGCGCTCGACGGCCGCGATGGTGTGCTTCATGGACACCGGGGCGTCACCGCCCAGGTTGGCCACGCCGGTGAAGGAGGAGCCGGCCGCGTCCCGCATCGCGGTGACGACGTCGTGCACGTAGGTGAAGTCGCGGATCTGCTCTCCGTTTCCGTAGAGCGGGAAGGACCCTCCGGTCAGGGCTGCCTCGATCAGGCGGGCCAGGGCCATGTCGGGCCTCTGCCGTGGGCCGTACACGCTGAACAGGCGCAGTGACACCGCGGGCAGGCCGAAGTTGATCCGATAGATCTCACACAGGTGTTCCGCCGACAGTTTGGTGACGCCGTACGGCGTGAGAGGCCTGGGGCACACCGACTCGCCCGTGGGAATGACCGGGGCGTCGCCGTACACGGAGGAGCTGGAGGCGTAGACGAACTTGCGCAGCGGCCGGTCCCTCACTGCTTCCAGGAGCCTTTGCGAGGCCAGGACGTTGCGACGGGCGTACAGCTCGAATTCCTCTCCCCACGACGGCCGTACGCCTGGTTGACCGGCCAGGTGGTACACGACGTCCGCTCCGTCGACGAGGGTTTCGAGAGGGGCTTCCAGCAGGTCCACCCGGTGGAAGGCGAAGGACGGGTGCGGGGTCAGGTCGCGCAGGTTCCGTTCCTTGCGGGCCGGGTCGTAGTAGTCGGTGAGCGAGTCGACGCCGAGGACGCTGTCGCCCGCCGTGAGCAGGTGGGCGCAGAGGTGCGAGCCGATGAAGCCGGCGGCGCCGGTCACCACGGCCCGCATCAGCGCCGCGACCCGGTCGTGTCGCTGAGCCCGGGCAGCACCCGGTCGGCCCGGATCCGCCAGGTGTGCCGGTCGTGGAGCTGCCGCCGCGCCTCGCCGCCCAGGGTGTCGCGCAGGTGCGCGTCACCGACGAGCCTCTTGACCGCGGCCGTCCACGCCTCGACGGAGTCCGGCGGGCAGAGCAGGCAGTTGACTCCGTCGGTCAGGATCTCCCGGAGTACGGGCAGGTCCGAGGCGATGACGGGCTTGCCGTAGGACATGTACTCGAACAGCTTCATCGGCGATACCCAGCGGCTGATCTCGCCCACGCCTCCGGCGCAGTACGTCCTGCGTTGGTAGGGCGCCAGGACGATGTCGAACGCCCGCTGGTAAGGGGCAAGTTCGGCGGGTGGGAGATGCCCGTGGAAGTGGACGTTGGAGCGTGTGGAGCGGCTCTGCCAGTGTGCGCGGTCGGCTGCGGTGCCGCCGACCAGGTGGAAGTCGGCCTCGGGTACGCGTGCGGCGAGTTCGAGGATGACGTCGGTGCCGCGCCCCGGGTACAGATGACCGACGTAGCCGACCTTCGGTGCCTCCGGGCGGCCCGGCAGGTCTGCCACCGGCCCGTCGGCCGGGGCGGGGTCGGCACAGTCATGAGCCGTCACCAGATCCGTCCGCCGCGACGAGTCGAGCTCCGGAAAGACACGGCGGTAGTCGTCGGCGAGCGCCTGGGACACGAAGACCACGCGGCGCAGGTTCCTTCTGCGGAACAGGACGCCTTCGATCCTCCGCACGATCCGCTGCGGCCACATGAGATGCGTCTCGTACACCAGAGGGGCCAGGCCCGACGAGACGAGCAGGGCGCGCAGGTCTCGTCCGTACAGCAGGTCGGGGGTGCCTCGCCGGCGCAGGTCGGCGCGGATCCGCCGGGCACGGATCCATACGCCGAGGCCAGGCAGCGCGGGCTGAGCGATGCTCCGCACCTCGAAACGGTTGCGGGTGCCGTAGTAGCGGTGCGCGTCACCGGCGGGCACGGTCCCCGGCAGCGCGTAGAGGACGACCTCGTGCCCCGCGTCGGTGAAGGCATCGCACATCCGCATGACATGGACGCCGTTCGCGTAGACGGAGGGGATGCTGCCGGAGTGCAGGTAGGCGATCCGCATGGCTGGGTGGGCCTCCGGGATGCTGGTGAGGGACCCCCATGCTCCGCAGCCGGGCGTCGGGGCACAATGCCCGCCACCGGGCGGCCGTGGCACACAGGGGCGCACAGCAGCGCACGGGCGGGCCCGGCCTCACTCTTGCCAGCCAGATTTGACGGGCCGACAGGGTCCATGGCGCCTCACGCGTCACATGCGCATCGCCAAGGGCCGGTCACCGGAACGCCGTTCGCCTGTTCCATGCCGTGGTGGGCGGGCCGGAGCACGGAAACCCCGGGCTGTCCGGTTCCCGCACCGGCCGTACGTCCGCCGATGGTGTGCCGTCCTGCCGTGCGGTACTTCTGATCGGGGCGTCACCCGACGCTTCCACCGGGCCAGCGAGCAGCCATGGAGGACATCGTGGAGCACGAGGACATCGAGCAGGTCACCGAGGAACTCCCCGAGTACGCGCTCATGATCGACATTCCGGACCAGGACTGAGCGGTCCGGACAGGTCGCACCCCGCCCGTTGTGCCGGTGCTCCTGCCGGCGAGGTTCGTTCCGTCGGAGGCCGGCAGTCCGGCGTAGGACGGGCCTTGCCGGCCACGGCACCGGCCCTTATCCCTGGATTCCTTACCCCTGGAGTGTCCTTGCCCCGGAGAGTCCTTGCATCGGACAGCCCTTGCCCCGGAGAGAGAGTGAACGCGTGGAGGTGAGCAGGTGCTGCGCGTAGCACCCGACACGCGGGAGGCGGTGCGGGATGAGGGAGCGGTCCATCGAGTGGTCTGTTCCGTCCTGACGGCGGCCGAACTCCCCGCCCCGCCGGAGACGCATCCCGCCGTGGTGGCGGCCGCGTTCACCCTTCAGACGGATCCGGGACCCGCTCCTTCGGCGATCTTGCGCAGAGTGCGTGACACCGAGGCCCGCGAGAGCCTGGCGCCCGCGGAGCCGTCCCCCCACCTCGTCCGTTCCGTGACCCGCGCACTGTCCGCGCTGCCCACCGGAGCGGACGCCGCCGGGGGCTCCCGCGTGGTGTCCTGGCAGCGACAGGACCGGGCCGTACTCGACGAGAGCGTCGCGCGACTGGCGGCAGCCTGGCCGCTGATGCTGAGTGAACTGCGTATCGGTGTGGCGCAAGTGGCTCTCTTGGAGGGCCCGGCGATCGACGGCTTCACCGACTTCGCCACCCATGGTGCGATCTACGTCAACCGGTCACGGCTGCGCACCAGTCCACGCGGGCTGCCCGGTCCTGTGCGGTGCGCGGAGGCACTGGTGCACGAAGGCACCCACACCCGCTGCAACGCCGCCCAACTGAGCACTCCGTTCCTCACCACGGCCGCGGACTCCGCGCGTCCCGTCAGCACTCCCCTGCGGGCCGATCCCCGGCCTATGGCGGGGCTGTTCCAGCAAATGGTCGTCCTGGCCCGGAGCAGCGTGCTCTACGCGCTGCTTCTCGGCGGCGACACCCCGGCCGCGGACGCGCTGGAGGCCCGCCGGGTCCTGCTGGCGGAGAGGGCGCGGCAGGCGATCGGCTCCCTGCGGGACCGCGCACCACTGCTCACCGGACACGGGCTGACCGTGCTGGAGGAGTGTGCCGCCCTGCTGAGGACCACCGCCGTCTGACCCGAGACCCGGAGCCACGCCGATGCCGCAGCCCCCAGCTCCCTCCGCGCCCACCACGTGGGAGCCCCAGGTCTTCGCGCCGTTCTCCGTCGAACCGGCGGTGCTCTTCGGGCGGGTCGCCGCCCGCAGCCCGCTGTTCGCCACCACGGACAGCGCCGGCGGCGACCACGTCCTGATCGGCAGCGCTTCGGGGGAACACCCCGACGACGTCGCCGTACGGGCCCGCGGCGAGCTGCTGGAGCGCCTGGGCAACGTGCTGGCGGCCCGCGCCGCCGAGAAATCCCCTGCTGTCCTCGCCGATCACACCGAACTGGTCCGGCGGGGCGCTCCCGCCCTGGACCCCGCGCCCTGGTCCGGCCCGGCCACCCGGACCGTGCGCCAACTCTGGGTCACCGGGCGCTCCCTGCTCTCCGGTTCGGAAGTACTGGTTCCGGCAGGTCTGGCCTTCCTGCAGCACCGCCCGCCCACCGGGTGCGCGGCGCCGGTCCGGGCCGGCTCCACGGGGCTCGCGGCCCACCCCGACCGGAGCACCGCGGTCGAGCACGCCGCATGGGAGACACTCGAACGCGATCTGCTCCGCCTGAGCTGGCAGGACCCGGCGCGGCATCCGCCCCGCCACCGCCCCGTACACGACGAACTCCCCCTCCCCCTGCGCCGCATATGCGAGCACCTCGGGCTGCGGGCGGCCGCCTTCACCCTGCCCGCGCCCGGCGCCCACGCCGTCGCGGTCTGTCTGCACACGCCCGAGCACGGTGAGCAGACCTTCGGTGCTCGTTGCGGACCTGCCGGGCAGGGTGCCGAGCTCATCGCCCGCGCGGCCTACGAGGCGCTCATGGTGCGCTGGAGCATGCGCACGTCGGCGGCCCGGCGGGTCCGCGGGCGGTCCCTGCCGGGCGGTACGCCGGTCTCCGCGGTCGAGCACGCGGTGTGGACGTATCTCGGCTGCCAGGACGCGATGGCGCGTTGGCTGCCGCACACCACGGCGGACCGGCTCCCGACAGGGCAGGGACTGGTGGACCGGCGCCCGACAGGGCAAGGACCTGTGAACCCCGTGCGCCTGCTCGCCGAGCACACCGGCCAGGACGTGATCGCGGTCGACACGACCCCCAGTTCGTTCGCCGCTTCCGGCCCGGCCGTCGTCCGGCTGATCGCCCCCGGCGCCCTGCCGCTGCCGTCCGTCTCCCCCACCGGCTCGCGCGTGCCGCCGCACCCCTTCGGCTGAACCACTCACAGAGGAGCAGCATGCCACCGAGTCCCGATTACGCCGTGGACCTGGCCGACCACTACGACGACTGGTTCACCCCGCCGACGGCCACCACCGACGCCACGGTGGCCCTGCTCGACCGGCTGGCATCGACCGCGCCGGAAGGACCCTTGCTCGAACTCGGCATCGGCACGGGACGGATAGCCCTTCCGCTCGCCGCACGCGGGCGCGAACTCCACGGCATCGACGCCGCGAAGGCCATGGTCGAACAGCTCCGCGCCAAGTCCGGGGGCGCCGAAATCGCCGTCAGCATCGGCGACTTCTCCGATGTGGAACACGAAGGCCGGTTCGCCGTGATCTACGTGGTCAACGGCACGTTCTTCGAGCTGACCTCCCAGGAAGCGCAGATCCACTGCCTGGCACGGGCCGCGGCGCGGTTGCTGCCGGGTGGGCTCTTCGTCCTGGACGCTCATCTGCCGGAGGTTCTGGCCGTCGGCGCCGGGGCCGGTTCCCAGCCTGTCCAGACAGCCAGCGGTGACCCGGTCACGCGGACGCGCCGGATCCACCCGGCGACGCAGCGCTACACCTCCGACTACAAGGTCGTCCACAACGGCGACGTCCGACACATCCGGGTGGCCTTCCGCTACGCATCGCCCGGCGAACTCGACTTGATGGCCGCCATGGCCGGCCTGCGACTGCGCGAACGGTTCGGCGGCTGGTCCGGCGTCCCGTTCACCGACAGCAGCAACTACCACGTCAGCGTGTACGAGCTGCCCGCGTGAGCGCCGCGGACCTGTCCGGTGGGCCGCGCGACCCGGAGGCGTACCTGCGCGACAACCGTGAACTGTGGCGCTTGTGGACGCCGTTGAAGGCCGCATCGGCCCAGTACGACCTGGCCGGTTTCCGGGTGGGCGGTTCCCGTATGCGCGCACTCGAGCGTGCCGAGGTCGGCGAGGTGCGCGGCCGCTCGCTGCTGCACCTGCAGTGCCATGTCGGCGTCGACACGCTCTCCTGGGCGCGGCTGGGTGCCCGGGTGACCGGTGTCGACTTCGCCGCCGAGGGCGTGGCGACGGCACGTTCCCTGGCCGCCGACATCGACCCGTCGGCGGTCTTCGTGGAGGCGGATGTCCTGGCGCTGCCCGACCATCTGGACGGCCGTTTCGACATCGTGTACACCTCCCACGGCGTGCTGGGCTGGCTGCCCGATCTGCGCCGCTGGGCCGAGGTCGTCGCCCACTTCCTCGCACCGGGCGGCTTCGTCTACGTCTTCGAGTCCCATCCCGCGGCCTGGATGCTCGACAACCGGCTCGACACTCCCGAATTGCGGCTCCGCTACTCGTACTTCGGTGAGCCAGCGCCTCTTGCCTTCGAGTACCGCAGTCCGACAGCGGTGCCGGGCCGGGAAGTGCCGGGAGTCGAATACGCCTGGGGGCACTCACTCGGCGAGATCGTCAGCACCCTCGCGTCCGCGGGACTGACCATCGAATTCCTCCACGAATGGCCCTTCGTGGCCTGGCGGATGCTTCCCTGCATGGTGGAGCACGACGACTATTGGTGGCGGCTGCCGGACGGGCTGCCGTCCATGCCCCTGTCCTTCTCTCTCCGTGCTTCCAAGCCGCCCGCCTGAAACAGCGTCTGAGACAGGGGAGAAGCAGCTTGCCCGCAGTGACCTCACACCGCTTCCTCGACGACCTCGACCTCCGCGACGTCCTCGACGGCCGGATGGTGGTCGTCCGGGGCGGTCTCGCACAGCTCACCTCCACGGACTCATGGACCCGAGCGGCCCTGGCGGCCGTCGCCTCCGCCGTCTCGCCGGAGGCCGCCGAGCAGGTGTCGGAACGAGGGCTGGAACACATCCACACCGTCGCCGACATCGATCGGCTGCGCGCCGTCCGCGACGACCTGGACCGTCGCCTCAGGCCCACCGCACGCCACCTGCTGCTGCGCTTCGCCGACCTGCTCCCGCCGCAACGCCGCAAGGTGTACGTCAGCGACCACTTGGGCGTGCGGATCATGCCCCCGAGGACCACTGTCCACGGCCGGGAAGAAGAAATGGGCGGGTACACCGGCTTCATGATCCCGACCGGCGCCCACGTGGATTCGTGGTTCAACACGGCCGTCAATTCCGTCAACCTGTGGATGGCCCTCAGCCGGGTCCGCCGGGACAACGGCCTGCTCATCTGGCCCGAGGCGTATCGGCGCCCCCTGCTCCACGACGGGGTACGGCTGCTCCCCGACCAGGCGGTCGGCGAACCGGTGGAGTTCGAGCTCGACGCAGGTGACCTGTTGCTCTTCGCGGGCGACCATCTTCATGCCACTCGTCCCAACAGCGGGCCGGAGACCCGGTGGGTGGTCACCAAGCGCGTCTGCCTCGGCCCGCCCCGCTACCACCCGCGCGCCACCGGCTGGGTTCCGTACCTCGACCCGCGGCTGCTCCACACACCGCTGCGCCCCCTGGCCCCCCTGCGGTCAGTTCTGACCGCGGGACGCGCCCGCCACCTCGTCCGACAGGTCCGCCTCGGTGGGGTGAGGGCCAGTGAACGCCGCGTACCCGACCCGCCCGAACCGCTGGGCCGAGCCGTCCGGCGCGAGCCGTAGCGCCTGGCCGTCCGGAGGACCGCCGATCAACAGATAGACGTTGTCGTCCCGGCCGATCCCGGTTCACTCCGGCCACTTCCACTCGATTCCATAGACACCCGGCGAGCAGTGCGCCGGCAGCAGGTGGGCCGTATGGAAGGCGTCCAGGGTCGAGCGGTGGCGGTGCTGGGGCTCGGCGCCGATCTGTTTGCGGTGGTAGCTCCAGCAACTGGCGGGGACAGCCAGGGGATGGAAGCGCACGTGCAGCAGATACGTGCGCAGCGGTGTGGTGACGCGGCGCTCGTGCTGGTGGGAGACGTCCGATGCGGACCGGAGCGTGTAGGCGACCACCGCTGTCTCGGTGCGGGCCAGCCGGCGTCCGAGGGGGATGTCGGCCGCCACACAGCCCAGCTCCGGCACGAAACGGATGCGCGGCGGCGGACCACCGGGAACGGTGAGGTCGACCGTCCCCGCCTTCGGGGAGTCGAGGAAGTGGACGACGGTCAAATGCCGGACACCGCCCCGGACGGCCTGCACCACGGTGACGATCGACGTCTCGTGGATGGAACGGTGCTCGTCCAGGCTCACGGTCTCGTGGATGGTCAAGGGCCGCAGACCCTCGTTGAAGTGCGGGAACGCGTCACCGAGGGCCTGTTCCACGTCCGAGTTCTCGCCGAGGACCTTGCGGGCGGCGGCCGGGTCGTGCGGCGGGGGCCCACCGCGCGGCCGGTGCGGGCCCAGCAGCGAGCGGAGGGTGCCGGTGGGCAGGTTGAGCAGCGGCTCCAGCGCGTCGACGGCGAGCAGGGACTGGGCTCTCTCCGGCTGGCTGCGACCGCGCTGCCAGTGGCTGAGGGTGGCGAGGCTGACGGTGATCTGCTGGGCCCGCAGGTGGTCGCGTATGCGTTCCAGCGGCAGGCCGCGCTGTTGCAGGGCCTGCCGGAACACGGTGGCGAACGTCGTGTCGGGCCCTTCGGCGTGGGGGTTGTTCGGCATGGCGTCTTTCAGCGGGCGGGAGGCACCATCGGCTCTTGGGTCGGTGGTCCCTCGCTCCGATGACGGCACGGCTCAACGGCGGTTTCAGGCCACACAGGCGACCAGGGGCCGCCCACCTTAGCCGGTGGTCGTCCCCTGGTCTTCCCTCGAAGGCCGGTCAGTTGGTGTTGAGTGTCAGCCCGTAGTACGAGAGGGCGTCGTCGAGTGGCTGAAAGTAGGAGGAACCACGCGAGTTGACGCCGCCCGTGCACTCCTGGCGGAGCGGGCCGCCGGAGGTCATGCCCTGGGCCTGGTTGCCGGAGATGTACGCGCCGCCGCTGTCGCCGCCCTCGGTGCAGACGCTGGAGGTGGCGAGACCCGTGACGACCGTGTCGGGGCCGCCGTTCTGGTCGACGTAGGTGACGGAGACGTTGTAGGAACCGATCGCGCCGCACGTCCACCCGGTGGTCGCGCCGGACTTGCAGATCGTGGCGCCGGACGCGGCACGGCGGCTGCCGCTGACGGCCACGTCGGAGGCTTGGCCCCAGGTGCCGACCCTGGTCGTGATCGAGTGGCCGGAGTTGATGGAGGCGACGCCCATGTCGACGCTGCGGGTGCCGAGCGCGAAGCGGGTGGCGGTGCCCTTGGCGAACGCGACGCCGCCGTAGCGCAGGGTGGGCAGGCCGGCCACGCAGTGTCCGGCGGTGACGAGGTACTGCTTGCCGGAGCGGTCGCGGGCGCCGTAGCCGACGGAACACCAGCCGGAGGTGTCGTTGATCGTCATCTTGCTGCCGGGGGCGATCGCGGCCTGCGGCGCGAGCTTCTCCCCGCCCCGCACGATCCGGACGGCGGAGCCGTACTTCGCGGCCTTGGCCAGGAACGCCTTGGCGGGGGCTCCACGGTCGCTGTTGACCTTGATGGTGACCTTGTCCGCGGCGAGATCCACGGACCAGTCGGTGATTCCGGCGGGGGTGCGCCGGACGGCCGCGGCGTCCAGCTGCGTCTTGATCTCGTCGAGCTTCTCCTGGCCGCGGACGGGCACCCGCGCGTCGAGACCGGCCTTCTCGATGGCGGCGACGTCGGAACGGTCGTCGGCGTTGACGGTCAGATTTCCGGAGGCGTCGAAGAATGCGCCGTCCTCGGATATCCCGTTCTTCTTCAGCTCGGCGAGCTTGTCCTGCTGTATTTCCTGCCGGTCGAGCCGGTCGATCGCGGCTTTCTCGCTCACACCGAGTGATGCGGCCAGTGCCCGCACCATCTCGGGCTGATAGCGGGCGGTGGGTGCATTGTCCGATGCCTGTGCCGGTGCCTGGGCTTGCACCTGCGCCTCTGCCGTGACCTGGGTTCCCATGACCACTGACGCCGAGAGCAGAGCCGCCACGGCGGTGAATCTGTATCTACGAGATGTACGAGATGCGGGCACACCGATTCCTTCCGGATGGCAGGCAGGAACCCTCGGGAAATACCGGAAGACAGTGGGGGTGTATTCACCGATGGATGAGTCCCTGCCCGACGACGGGCGTGGGGCCCGCCGTGGCATGAACTCTCGCGCCGCCACCCGGGATTCGGCAAGGTCCGGAACAGCGGGAGCTTTTAACAGAACATCAAGGGAACTGTTAAAACGGCCCACTTCGGCGGCTGGCCCCCGGTGTGCCGGGGACCGCCCCGATCAGTCCACGGACTCGTCCAGATAGTGTTCGTCGATGTGCGCCCGGTAGCTGGGATCGGTGACGCGCAGGTCTCTGTCGAAGCGCGGGGCGTCCTTCACGCGGTCCTTCGTGCGGGGCACGTACACGGTGCGGCTCACCTCGTCGACATCCGCGATGACCCAGAGGGGCAGCAGCACCTTCTTGCTCAGCAGCGCCCCGCCGGTGTCGACGACTATGTGGTCGGGCGCCACTTCCTCGGAGACGGGGTCGACTTGCCCGACCGACCCGTCACTCGCCTCCACCGTGCAGCCGATGAGACCGACGGCGGAAATCCGCCTGTTCTGGTTTCCGGAGACCTGGAATTCGTCGGACATTCGCTCTGATCCTCTCCCGCGTCGATGGAGTGGGAACCAGATGTCCACGCCGACGCGGACGAAACCTGGAAGGAAGGGCCGGGCGGCGAGCGGCGGCGCGGCGATGCGGCGGGGGCGGCGTTGCGGGACCTTCACATCTTCGGGTCCGTGAAGGCGTTCGAGTGGGGCAGGCGAGAGGGGACGCCGCGGGGAGGTCGCCGCAGATGCTAGTTGTCGCTCTCTTGTTGTTGCCGGTCATGGGGCTTCTGCTGATCGGCATGGACCGGGTCGAGGACCGGTTGAACGGACGTGCCGCATCGCCGGCCGGCCGCCATCGAGGTCACCTACGGCTCATTCACGGGCAGAAACGCACGGGGCGCCGCGACGCGGTACCGCAGAAGCGCCGCAGCTCCGAGAAGCGCCCGGAAAAGCGCCACGCGGCCTGAGGGGTCGATTGGAGGTGCGTACGCAGCCATAGGTGCCACCTATGGCGGGCATGGTGAGCGCGTCTTGGACGCTATGCGCCCAGGTCACGCAGACTGAGTACGTCGGTACGCGGCGCCGGAACCGGCCGCGTACCGGCGTGCACCACCCGCCGAAGACCCCACCGGAGGCACGACGTGGACTACGTACAACGCACCATCGACCTCGCCCGTCGCAACGTCGAGGACGGCGGTCGCCCCTTCGCCACCGTCATCGTGAAGGACGGCGAGATCATCGCCGAACGCGCCAACCAGGTGGCCCAGACCCACGATCCGACGGCCCACGCGGAGGTGCTGGCCATCCGTGACGCCTGCACCCGCCTCGGCACCGAGCACCTGACGGGCGCCACGATCTACGTCCTGGCGCAGCCGTGCCCGATGTGCCTCGGAGCGCTCTACTACTGCTCTCCGGACGAGGTCGTCTTCCTCACGACCAGGGACGCCTATGAGGCGCACTACGTCGACGACCGCAAGTACTTCGAACTGAGCACGTTCTACGACGAGTTCGCCAAGCCGTGGCAGGAGCGCCGCCTCCCGATGCGCCACGAGCCGCGGGACGGCGCCGTGGACGTCTACCGCCTGTGGCAGGACCACAACGGCGGGGACCGACGGGTGCCGGGGGCACCCACCGCCGCCCGGTGACACCGGCGCAACCCATGAGCGCGGCACGCCGCATGCGCTTCGACGGATGGATCGCGGGAGTGGGCACGGCCGTCGGCGTACGCATCGTCGTCGGACACTGGCCGCTGTCCCCACTCGGGCCCTTCGCCGACGTCATGGTGGAGCGGGCCGACGGGCACCGGATACTGCTGGCACCCTCGCAGGAAGTGGCGGAGTTCGTCACCGCCACGTACCGGTTCGACGAAGTCGTCATCTGCCCTGTCACCGTCTCCCCCGCCCGTGACCGGTGGGAGGTGACAGCCGGCCCGCTGCTGCTCTCCTTCACGCCCGGCCGGTCCACCGTGCTGGGGCGTCTGCTGAGGCTGGCCCCCGCCCGTCTGGCAGGCAGCACCGGATGGGCCGCGCTGTGCGATGTGCCGGCCCGCGTGCTGATGCGCGGTGTGCGGACACGTGGCAGCGCGGGGGCGGGGCGCCGTGAGTGGTACGCCGCCAGGGACCTGCGCTCCATCACCGCGGCGGAGGCGTCCTGGGACGGGCAGCAGTTGGGCGCGCTGAGCGATGTGCACCCTCCGGTCCGCTTCGGCTTCGGCTCCGTACCCCGCCGCCCTTCCCTCACCCGCGTCGTCACCACGGTGGAGGTCTCCGCCCCCGGCCGGCGCGCTCGGCCGTAACCTCGATGCCATGGTGTTCGACTCCTCCCGTTTCGATCTCCAGCCGTACGCCGGTTTCGACATGGCTCGTTACGTCCGGCGGACGTACTGCAGCTGGGAGACCGCGGGCTGGCAGTCCCTGCTCGTCCAGCGGTTCGAGCATGTTCCCGTGGCCGAGGACATGGAGCTGCCGGGTGCGGCAGACCTGCACTTGGTGCTGCCGGTCGCGGGGCGGGCGGCGATGGAGACGCGGCGTGACGGTCGGACGACGCACCACACGTGGGCACCGGGGCGGCTGGAGATGGGCATCCCCGGGCAGCCCGTCCTCCGCCGCTATCGTGCGACCGGGGCGATGCGGAGCGTACAAGTACACATTCCGCGTGACACGGTCGAGACGATCGCGGCACAGCTGGGCGGCCGCGCGGTGGACTACGAGGCCCTGGCCGCGTCCTTGGCGGCAGGGGACCCGCTGATCGAGGAGGCTGTCCGCGCACTCGGCTCCCCCGACGAGGTGGCCGGTGACCTGTACGCCGAATCGGCGGCGGCCTTCCTGACCGTGCACCTGCTCACGCGCCATGGGCGTAGTTCGGGCTCACCCCCGCATTCGCCTTCACGTTCGCCTTCGTCTTCGCGGGAAGACGCGCGCGTAGGAGCCGCCATCGCGATGATGCGCGACCGGCTGGCCGAGCCGGTCACCCTGGCCGAGATCGCCGGTGAAGTGCACCTGAGCGTCTACCACTTCGTCCGGGTCTTCAAGGCGGCCACGGGAGTGACCCCGTACAGATACCTCACCCGGCTGCGCGTGGAGGAGGCGAAACGGCTGCTGCGCGGCACCGACCTGCCGATCGCCCGGATCGCGGCGCGGTGTGGCTTCGCCGGCCCCGGCACCCTGTCGGCCACCTTCCTCCGGCAGACCGGAGCGCGCCCCTCGGACTACCGCTCCGGCCACCGCAATTCCTGACCGCCCCACCGCAATCCCACGCATGGGCCCGGCACCATGACGTCCCTAGGCTCCGCCTCATGATCAATCCTGAGACATCATGAGGAGCGCCGAGATGCCCGACATGCACTCGTACGACGTCACGGCCGAATCGACGGCACCGCCGGAGACGATCTGGGTGCTGCTGCGCAACCCGCGGAGCTGGCCCGAGTGGTCACGCATCGACGCGCTGGACACCGGCCGGTCGCACGACCTCTCGCCCGACGGCCAGGACGGAGTCGGAGCCACCCGTGCCTTCCGTACGGGAAAGGTCGTCACCCGGGAACGCATCACGCGCCTGGCGATCGAGCCCGAACACCGCTTCTCGTACGAGGGTGTGGACATCCCGCAGATGGCCGACTACCACGCCACCGTCGAACTGCATGAACTGCCCGGCGGCGGAACGCGGATCCACTGGCACGGCACGTACGTGGCCCGCGGCAGGATGCGCTGGGCCTTCCAGTGGTACCTCCGCCGCTTCATGCAGGCGATGGCGACGGGCCTCGCCGAACACGCCGCAGGCCTGGAATCCCCACCGGCATCGGGTCCCGCCGGGGCGGGTACCGGAGCAGGCGCCGCGCCGGAACCCGACTGAGGCGGCCTGTCCGGAGGGGGCATCGAGCCCGGGACGCCGCCTCAGCCGAGGACGGCTCGCATCTCCTGCTCGATGATCTCCTGGAACGGTATGTCGTCCTGATTGCCGAGGACGACGCCGACCCAGCCGGTGTCCGGGTAGATGTTCCAGCTGGCGACAGAGCCGGGGTTGACGCCCGCGCGACCGTTCACCCAGCGGCCGCCCACGAGGCTGACCGGCATCATGTAGGCGGCGAACGACGCGTCGGCCGGGGCCGTCCGGCCGGCCAGACCGCCGCCCTGCGGGGGCAGGGGGGCCTTGGCGCCGGTGAGCAGTTGGGCGTAGGGGCGGTCCAGTACGGTCCCGTCGCTCAGCGCGTGCGCGAACCGGACGAGGTCCGGCGCGGTCGCGAAGCCGCCGTCCCCCGGCGGGTCGATGAAGTAGCGGCCCGGGTTCTTGCCGAGTTGGTACGGGTCCGGGCTGCCCTTGTCCAGGTTGCGGACGGCGTCCACCCGGCTGCCGTCGGCCAGCCGCATGTACGAGTGCGCGATGTGCTGGTCGGTGAGCCATTGCGGCCGGGTGTAGAACGCGGTGCCGGTCATGCCGCAACGCCGGAAGACGTGCTCCTCGACGTAGTCCCAGTAGCTCGTGCCGGTCACGGCCTCCACGATCAGCGCGGGGATGGCGACCTCGGCCCCGGCGTGGTCGGTGGGCGTACCGGGTGCGCTCACCAGTTTCGCCTGCCTCGCCCACCGCTCGTAGAACTCCCGTACCTCCTTTCTGCTCTGGAAGACGCGCTGCAGGTCCTCCTCCGGGGTGTTCAACCCGGAGGTGCCGGAGAGCAGGTGATGGATCGTCACCTTTTCGGCGATCTCCTCGGCGAAACCGGACAGATGGGTGCCCACCGTGTCCGAAAGTCTCAGCTTGCCGCGCTGCGCCAGTTGCAGGATGGCCACGGCGCCGAACGGCTTGCCCGCGGAGGAGAGGTTGAACGCGACGCCCTCGTGGTTGCGGACTCCCTTCTCCTTGTCGGCCATGCCGTAGCTGCGCGAGAGCACGGTCCGGCCCCGGTGTGACAGCAGCACCACGCCGGAGAACCTGTCCTCGGCGGCGAGCTTCGCCACGTACCGGTCGTAGGCCCCGCCGGGCCGGGTGTCCGGCGGGACGGCGGCGGAATCGACGGCGGGCGGGGCGGCGAGCCCGGCCCGGGCGCTCACCGGCCGGGCACCCGCCGCGACCACGCCAACGGCCGACAGCCCACCCCATCCGAGCAGCCGACGCCGGTCAACACCGGCTACGGAATCAGAGCCCATCCCCATGTCCTGTTCCTGCCTTTCCTGGTCGACGGGCCGGCCGGTGTCAGGCACCGGCCCGTGCGTCCACTGAACAAGGAGGGGGGTTGCGGGGGCGTATGCGGTTTTCGATACGTCCGCGATATGTGCGGGATCCTCGTCGCCGGGCGTCGGCTCCGCCCATAGCCACTGCTCAGTCCAGACTCGGTCGATCGATTCGGTAGACGTAGTGCGCACGACCCTCGGCAGGGTTGTCCGGCTCGAGGTCGCCCTCGGCGACACGACGCAGCCCGGCCTTCTCCAGGGCCCGCCAGGACGCTCGGTTGGCCGCCTGCACCGGCACCAGGATGCAAGAGGCATCGGGATGGTCGTTCCAGGTCGTCCGGATGACCGACCGGATCATCCGTGGGCCGAGCCCGCGGCCGGTCTCCTGAACCTCACCGATCAGGTAGTCGATGGTCATGGCCCCGTCGGGCACCTCGATGAGGGCGGCGAGCTCTGCCAGGTACGCGGGGTAGTCCGACAGGCGGCAACGCTGCACGAGACCGATCGGGCGGCCGTCGAGGTGAGCCAGCAGATCCTCGGACGGCTCCTCTCCCCTGATGGCAGGACCGAAGTCTCGCGCCACCGCCTCCTGGGAGGTCTCGTGGCTCCACCATCGGGCCACGTGCGGCTGCCGCAGCCAGTGCCCCAGTAACGGAAGGTCGTGCTCGGCGAGGCGACGGAAAGTGAACATGGGGTGTCTCCGGTGGGGGTGGTTGTCGTCGCTGACAGTCTCCGTGCTGCAGCAGGTTTTCTTGGTGGGTCGGCGGATGGTGGCGGTCAGCAGCAGTCACATCCGGGGCGGCAGCCACAGGCGTCCGTCTCGGCACCGACGGACGGCGCCGACGCTGCCGTGGGTGCGCAGCAGCCCTTGCCCTGCCAGGCGTCGCGGCCCTCCTTCACCGCGACGGCCGCGATGACGAGAGCGGCGATCGGGTCGGCCCAGGACCAGCCGAGCGTGGCGTTGAGAACCAGGCCGACCAGCAGGACGGCGGACAGATAGGTGCACAGCAGCGTCTGCTTGGAGTCGGCCACGGCGGAGGCGGAGCCGAGTGCACGCCCGGCCTTGCGCTGGGCGGTGGACAGGAACGGCATCACGGCCAGGGAGAGGGCTGCGATGACGATGCCGGGGATCGACCGCTCCGCCTCGCCGGTGCCGGCCAGCGCGCGGACGGCGTCGACGGTGACGTACGCGGCGAGCGCGAAGAAGGAGACGGCGATGATGCGCAGGGTGGTCTTCTCGCGGGCCTCGCGGACGGCGTGCTCACGGGCGGAGAACTGCCAGGCGACCGCCGTGGCGGAGGACACCTCGATGACCGAGTCGAGGCCGAAGCCGATCAGGGCCGTGGAGGAGGCGAGCGTCCCGGCGGTGATGGCGACGATTGCCTCGATGATGTTGTAGGTGATGGTCGCGGCCACCAGCAGGCGTATCCGGCGGGCGAGAAACTCACGGTGGCCCGGGCTCGGGCCAGGGCCGAGGGACAGGGGTATCTCGGCGGTCATCAGCAGCAGCCCTTCCTGTCGGCGTCCGCGCAGGTGCGGTCGGTCTCGACGGCGACCACGGCGGTGCGCAGGTCGTCCAGCGCGTGGCCGAGGCGTTCGTCGGCGAGTTCGTAGCGGGTGCGGCGGCCGTCGGGGACGGTGACGACCAGGCCGCAGTCGCGCAGGCACGCCAGGTGGTTCGACAGCCGCGTACGCGACACGCCGAGCGCGTCGGCCAAGTCGGCCGGATAGGCCGGAGCTCCGTGCAGGGCGAGCAGGATGCGGCAGCGGATCGGGTCGGCGAGCGCGCGGCCGAACCGGGCCAGCACCTCGATGTCGGAGACAACAGTCAGCACACCTCGACAGTACACGCATCGCTGAATTCAGGGAATCGTGGATTATGCAGAGCTGAGCGCGACCTCCGCCCGCAGGCCGTCGGCCCTGGCGCCCCGCTCAGTCGGGTGGAGCGCCTGTGTCGACGATCCGGTATCCCACGCCGGGTGTGGTGGCGATGACCGGAGGGGCGCCCAGTTTGCGGCGCAGGCGGCTGATGGTGACCGTGACGGTGTTGGTGAACGGGTCGGCGTGTTCGTCCCATACCTGTTCAAGGAGGTCCTCCGCGCTGAGAAAGGCGGGGCTCGCGTCCAGGAGGGCTTCGAGTACCGCGAACTCCTTGACCGACAGGTCGAGTTGCCGGCCGTCACGACTGGCGGTGCGGCGCATCGGGTCGAGTTCGATGCCCGCCGTGCGCAGGGTGCGAGACCGGGCGGCAGGGCGGCGGCGGGCCAGGGCGCGGATGCGCAGGACGAGTTCGGGGAAGTGGAAGGGCTTGGCGAGGTAGTCGTCGGCGCCCAGGGTCAGGCCGCTGACGCGGTCCCCGGGTGAGACGGCGGCGGTCAGCATGAGGACCATCGCGGGGCTGTCCCGCTCGGTGATCATCTGGCAGAGGGTGTCGCCGTGGATGCCTGGCAGGTCGCGGTCGAGCACGACGACGTCGTACGTGTTGACGTCCAGCTTGGCCGCTGCGTCGAGCCCGTCGTGGGCCACGTCCACGGCCATGCCCTGATCACGCAGCCCCTCGGCGATGACTTCGGCGAGGGGGCGGGCGTCCTCGACCACCAAGACCCTCAACGCGCCGCGCCCGTCTGTGTGTCGGGGGCTTCCGCCGTTGCCCTGCCGTCCGCGCTGGGGAGGACGACGGTGACGCGCAGGCCGCCGTCGGGGCGGGCGCGCAGGTCAAGGGTGCCGTGGTGGGCCTGGATGATGGCCGCGACGATGGAGAGGCCGAGGCCGCTGCCCCGGCCGGTGCCGGTCCGGTCGGCGCCGAGGCGGCGGAAGGGCCGCGCGAGGTCCGCCACCCGCCGTTGGTCGAGAACCGGTCCGCTGGACTCGACGACGAGGGACACTGCGCCTGCGTCGTCTCCTTCGGACCGTACCGCGACACTGATCCAGCCCCCGGGGTCGTTGTGCGCGATCGCGTTGTCGACCACATTGTCGGCCACACGGCGCAGCAAGGTCTCGCTCCCCCACACCCACGCGGAGTCGTCGATCCGGTTTTCGCGCACGGTCAGGTCCTTGGCCGCGATGTCTTGTGCCCGTTCGGTCAGGGCGGTCAGCGCGAGTTGGCCGAGGGAGAGGCGCGCCGAGTCGGTGAACTCGCCGTGCTGGGTGCGGGCCAGGACGAGGAGACTCTCCAGCAGCCGGTCCACCTGGTCGAGTTCGGCGCGCATCCGGGCGGCCAGGGTGGCCGTGGTCTCGGGTATCGGGCCCGGCTTGGCGAGGGCCACGTCCAGGGAGGCCCGCATCGTGGTGAGTGGGGTGCGCAGCTCGTGGGAGGCGTTGGCGACGAAGAGGCGCTGGGCGTCGAAGGAGCTCTCCAGGCGGCCGAGGAGGTCGTCGATGGTGTCGGCGAGGTCCTTCACCTCGTCGCCGGGGCCGGCGATGGCCAGGCGTTCGTGCAGGCTGTCGGCGGTGATGCGGCGGGTTGCCGCTGTCATCACGCGCAGCGGACGCAGCACTCGGCCGGCGACGAACCAGCCGAGGCCGACCGAGATCACCGCCATGACGCCGAGGGCGATGGCGGAGCCGATCAGGATCTGCTGGGACTGGGTTTCGTGCGCCTGGGCCAGCTGCTGCTCCAGCTCATCGATGCGGCCCTGGGCCTGGGCCGCCGTCGCGGGCTGATCGGGGCCGGCATCGGGAACAGCCTGGCTGGAGCGCGATCCGCCGGAGGCCACCACGGCCGCGATGGCGAGCAGCGCTGTTCCCGACAGCAGGAACAGCGTCACGTACAGGGCAGTGAAGCGGGTGCGGGCGGTGCCACGGCGCAGGCCGAGACGGGTGGTCAGGCCGAGCCGGGTGGTCAGGCCGAGCCGGGTGGTCAGGCCGAGTCGGATGGTCTGGCCCGCGAGCCGTCGGGGCGGACCCCATTTCATCCGCATGCTCCCCTCTCGCCACCGCACCAGGACACGTACTGGGGCACGTACTGAGACACGTACCAGGCCAGGCTAAGCCGAGGCGCCTAACAGCGAGATGACAGCGGCCGTTCGGTCCCTGTAACTCGCTCCGTCACAGGCTGGGCCCATGAACAATGAGAGTACGAAGGCGACGATCGAGGTCATCGGCCTGCGTAAACGCTTCGGGTCACAACTGGCCCTGGACGGGATGACGTTCACCGTGCGGCCCGGACGGGTGACCGGCTTCGTCGGCCCGAACGGCGCGGGCAAGTCCACCACCATGCGCGTGATCCTGGGCCTCGACTCGGCTGAGGAGGGACAGGCTCTGGTCGAAGGGGTGCCGTACCGCACCCTGCGGCGGCCGCTTCGGCATCTGGGGGCACTGCTCGACGCCTCCGCGCTGCAGCCGAGCCGCACCGCCCGCAACCACCTGCTGTGGCTGGCCCATTCACAAGGCGTGCCGGCCCGGCGGGTGGATGAGGTCATGAAACAGGCCGGCCTGGGCACCGCGGCCCGGCGCAGGGCCGGCGGCTTCTCGCTCGGCATGCGTCAGCGCCTGGGGATCGCGGCGGCGCTGCTCGGTGACCCGCCGGTCGTCATGCTGGACGAGCCGTTCAACGGCCTCGACCCCGACGGCATCGTGTGGATGCGCGGCCTGCTCTCGTCGCTGGCCCGGCAGGGCCGCGCCGTTCTGGTCTCCAGTCACCTGATGGGTGAGCTCGAAGACACCGCGGACCATCTCGTGGTGATCGGCCGCGGCCGGGTCGTCGCGGACACCAGCGTGTCCGAACTGCTCGCCGAGGCGGGCGGCGGCCGGGTCACCCTGCGTACCTCCGCGCCTCAGCGTGCCGCCCAGGTCCTGCACGGCGCGGGCGCCACCGTTCTCACCACCGGCCCCGACACCCTCGGCGTCACGGGCCTGCCCGACGAGGAGATCGTGGCCCTGCTCGCCCGGAACGGGGTGCCGTTCTCCCAGGTGTCCACGCATCGGGCGACGCTCGAAGAGGCGTACATGGAACTCACCCGGGACGCGGTGGAGTACCGGGGCACCCCGGCGAGGGGGGCCATGCGATGACCACCACCCTCACCCCGCGCACCCCGGCCACGAGGCACGCCGAGCGGGGCCGGTTCCTCAGGACGCTGCACGCCGAGTGGACGAAGTTCCGTACCGTACGCGGCTGGGTCCTCGCCATGGCGGGGGCGCTTCTGGCGACGATCATGGTCGGCCTGCTCGGCACGGCCGCCCCCGGCCCCGGCGATGGCGGCGCCGACTCCGCCTCGTATCCCAAGGGTCCCGGCGGCGAGGCCGTCAACGACAGCTTCTACTTCGTCCGCAAGACGCTCACTGGCGACGGCACTCTCACCGTTCCCCTGCGGTCGCTGACTGGTGTGGTCGACAACGGGGCCGGCAAGACGGCCCAAAGCGTCCAGCCCTGGGCGAAGGCCGGGATCATCGTGAAGGAGAACCTCACTCAGGGATCGTCGTACGCGGCGGTCATGGCCACCGGCGGCCACGGCGTGCGCATGCAGTACGACTACACGCACGACGCGGCGGGCCCGTCCGGCAAGGTCTCCCAAGGGTCCCCTCGCTGGTTGCGTCTGGTCCGCTCCGGTGACATTCTTACCGGTTCCACCTCCACCGACGGCTTCCACTGGACCAAGGTCGGCCGTGCGAAGCTGCCTGGGCTCGAGCGCACCGTGCAGGCCGGGCTCTTTGTGACGTCACCGGAGGCGAAGCAGGACACCGGGGCGGGCGCGGGCTTCAGCCCCGCCGTGGCCACCGGCGCCTTTGGCCGGCCCGCCCTCACCGGCGACTGGTCCCGGGGGACGTGGAGCGGCACCCAGGTGGGCGGTGACGCGGGCACCTCCGGCAGCTACACGAACACCATCAAGGGCGGCTTCACCCGGACCGACGGCGGCGGGTTCACCGTGACCGGGGCCGGTGACATCGCACCGGTCGTCGGCGGGCCCGTGATGGGCGTCGGCTTCTCCGTCGAGAACTTCCTCGTCGGCACCTTCGTCGGACTGATCGTGGTGATCACCGTGGGCACGGTGTTCATCACCGGCGAGTACCGGCGCGGTCTGCTGCGTACGACCATGGCGGCAACTCCCCTGCGGGGCCGGGTGCTTGGCGCCAAGGCACTGGTGGCCGGGATCGTCGCGTTCGCCATGGGCCTGGTGGCCGCCGCGATCACCATTCCCCTCGGGGAACACAGTGCACGCGGTAGGGGCTTCCATGTCTTTCCCGTCGCGTCGGCGACCGAAGTGCGCGTCGTGGTCGGCACCGGCTTGCTCTGCGCGGCCGCCGCCGTGTTCGCCCTCGGCGCCGGTGCGCTGCTGCGGCGCAGTGGGACGGCGGTCGTCCTGGTCGTCGCGTCGATCGTGCTGCCCTTCCTGCTCGCCACCTCCGGCGTGCTGCCCCCGGGCGTCTCGGAGTGGCTGCTGCGGGTGACCCCGGCTGCGGGCTTCGCCATCCAGCAGACCCTGCCGCGGTACGCGCAGGTGCTCAGCGTGTACGAGCCGTCGACCGGCTACTACCCGCTGGCGCCCTGGGCCGGCCTCGCCGTGCTGTGCGGATACGCCACGCTCACCTTTGGTCTGGCCGTGGTGCGGCTGCGCCGGAGGGACGTATGAGTCTCCTGAGCGGTGTACGACTCATGAGTTCGGCGGACGGCGCGTGGCGAGGGGGCTTCGGCCGCGCCCTGCGCGCGGAGTGGACGAAGCTGCGCACCGCAGGAGACACGGGCAGGTTGCTCCTGCTGGCCATCACACTGACCGTGGCCGTCGGCTGCGGCACCGCCAAGACCGTGAAGTGCCCGGACACGGGGTGCGGCGAGGACGTCGTCAAGCTCGCCCTGACCGGCGTCACCGTCGGGCAGGCGGTCATTGCCGTCCTCGCGGTGCTGGCCGTCAGCGGCGAATACGGCACCGGGATGATCCGCACCACGTTCACGGCGATGCCGAACCGGCTCACCGTCCTCACCGCCAAGGCGACGGTCCTCGCCACGGTCGTCCTGGCCGCCGGGACGGTTGCCGTCCTGACCTCTCTCCTCACCGGCCGCCTCATCCTGCCCGGCAACGGATTCACCGAGGCGCGCGGCTATGCCCCCCTGTCCCTGACCGACGGCCCGACCCTGCGCGCGGCCGCAGGCTCGGTTCTCTACCTCGTCCTGATCGCCCTGCTCGGCCTCGGCCTGGCGACGGCGGTACGGGAGGCGGCGCCCGCCATCGGGATCGTGCTCGGGCTGCTCTACCTCTTCCCGGTCGTCACCCAGGTGGTCAACGACCCGGAGTGGCAGCGCCACCTCCAGCAGATCTCGCCCATGACCGCAGGACTCGCGGTCCAAGCCACCATCCGTCTGCACGAGATGCCCATCGGCCCATGGGCAGGCCTGAGCATGCTCGCCACGTGGACCGCGGCCGCGTTGCTGGTGGGCAACCTGCTGCTGCACACACGCGACGCGTAGCCGAACCGAGCGGACCGCAAGCACGATGGCTTGAGGCCGCTCCCCGGCTCGACGGCGCCTCACCCGGCCGCAGCAGCCAGCCCGGCCACCGAGCCGATGCCGACCGCGCAGGACGACGAGGGCGTCCAGGAGGTGCCCGACTACCTGCCGCCGGACCATCGCGTGCCCGCCGGGAACCCTAACCAACCCGCCACCCTGGCCGGGCAGTTGCACGCCACGCGATCGGAAACCACAAACGGCTCCGGTGGGCGCACAGTCAGGCCTCAGCGCTTTCTTGAGCGATCGATCCAGATAAGTTACGGTGGGGCCATGGCAAGGACCCGGGAGTTCGACACTGAGGCGGCGGTGAGCCGCGCCATGGAACTGTTCTGGACGCGTGGCTACGAGGCGACCTCGGTGCGCGACCTGACTCAGCACCTGGGGATCGGACAAGGCTCCTTGTACGCGGCATTTGGCGACAAGGACGGCCTGTACAGAGCCGCACTGGAGCACTACCGCACCACACTCGCGGCGGCCGCCCTGCGCAGCCTGGAGGAGGGGGCGGATGCCCGCTCGGCGATCCGTACGCTACTGACGGAGCGGGTCCGCATCGCCGTCGAGCACGACGGCCAGGGCTGCCTGGTGGTCAATGCCGCCTGCGAGCGCCTGCCGAAGGACCCGTCGATCCGGCGCATCGTGCGGGACACGCAGGACGCCAGCCGGGACGCGCTCGCCGAGGTGCTGCGGGTCGCGGCGGAGCGGGGTGAGATTGCGGCGCGGCATGACCCGCACACTCTCGCCGCCTTCCTCATCACCTTCCTCAACGGACTGCTGGTCTCCTCGAAGATCACGCCGGATTTCCAGGGCCTGGAACCCCTCGTGGAGGTCGCGCTGGCCGCCCTCGACTGACTTTTTCATGGCCAAAATCTGTATCGGGTGATCCAGAAAAGGCGCTGGAGCCGCAGGAGTGGGAGCTGCAGGGCCCTTCCGCTGCTCGGACAACCTCGTATGCCACCGGACCGAGCCACCTGACGACTCTCGTCGACCCGACCCTCCGCACGCCCACTGCCACGCGCACCGCGAAGCACAGCAGAAAGGTTGGAAAACATGATGCTCGATCATGAAGGAACGCCTGTTCGCACGGGCCGTGCCGCCGTCAACGGCACGAGTCTGCACTACCGCACGGCCGGATCCGGCCCCGCCGTGGTGCTGCTGCACGGCGTGCCCAAGACGAGCTACCACTGGCGCCACCTCGTCCCGAAGCTGACGCCCCACTACACCGTCGTCGTGCCGGACCTTCGCGGTCTCGGCGACTCCGCCCGCCCCTCAGAGGGCTATGACTCCGCGACGATGGGCGACGACATCGCCGAGTTGATGACCCACCTCGGACACGAGACATACGCCGTGGTGGGCGAGGACTGGGGAGCGGTGATCGGCTACCAGCTCGCCGCACGCCACCGCGACCACGTCACGGCTCTCGTGTTCGCCGAGGCGCTGTTCCCCGGATTCGGCTTCGAAGACCACACGGCCCTCACCCCCGAGAACGTCTCCAGCGGCATGCACCTGTGGCATCTGGGCTTCTACTTCCAGCCGGACATACCCGAGATGCTGATCGCCGGGCACGAGCGCGAACTGATCACCTACATGATCAAGAACGAGCGCAGCCACCCCGACACCGCCACCCCCGACACGGTCGACGAATACGTGCGCTGCTACTCCATGCCGGGCGGCATCCGCGCGATGCTCTCGATCTACAGGGCGATGCTCGTCGACGCCGAACAGAATCGGCAGGCCGCACAGAAAAAGCTGGACATCCCGGTCCTGGCGCTCGGCGGATTCGCGTTCATCGGCGACCGCAACGAGTCCCAGATGCGGCGCATGGCCCACGACGTCACCGGCCACGTCTTCGACGCCGGCCACGACTTGGCGGAAGAAGTACCCGACGAGATGGCCGCCGTCCTCCTGCCGTTCCTGGAGGCACACCTGTAACCGACACCCACCACCGAGGCCGACGACCCCAGCCCGGAGCCCCCCCCCCGCGCAACCACGGCGCCCACGCAGCTCGTTCACGGGGTGCCCTTCTTTTCGGTACGGCGATTGATGACGGCCAGTCGTACGCTGTACGCCAAGGAGACGACGGCCAGGGTGGGGAGGACCGCCAGGGTGGGATTCACCCAGGCCGGGACCAGGTCGTAACCCGCGTGGCATTTTTCGTGCAGCGGGTACCACTGTCCCAATTCACGGAAGTGTTCCCCGCGGTACGCCGAGTCGTAGGCCTGGCCTGCGCTGTGGCATTCCTCTTCCGTGTCCAGCCCACCGGCCAAGGCGCCGATGAGGTAGGTGATCCCGGCCCCCAGCAAAAGGAACACGGCAGTCACGGCGAACCAGACGGGACTGCTCCGCCAACTTCCGGCAAACAGTGGGTAACACCAGAGCCCAATCAGGACAGGCACAAGGATCAAGATGATGCTCATGGAGTAACCCTGCCCGTTCCTCCCTGCCCTTGGCCCCCGCCGCCCGCTTCGCGGCCTGCCCGCTGGTGAGCGGCAAGGTTCTCCTTGTATCGGGCAGTCTTGCGGTTCCCCAAGCCGATGAGGGCGAGTTGGCGGTCCCGTGAATCCCTGGCAGAACTCGGTGAGCTTTTCCTCGCCGGGGGCCTGGTGGCCACCTGGCGGCCAGCCCCCGGCCGGGCCCGCCGCGCGTCGCGGCCAGTACTGGCCCCTCGCATGGACAACGTTGAACTGAGCGACGCAGTAGCGGACTTAGCGGGTCTCGTCGGTCGCGTCGAGGAGAACGGGGAGCGGGTGTGCGTCATCGACGGCTGCAAGCCGACGAGTGTGCTCCTGCCCGCGGCGGAGCTCGCCGAGCTGGAACACTTCGCCCAACGGGCCCCAGGTGGCACACGGCACCGGCCCAGATCCGGTGCGGGACAGGGGCACCCGTTCGGCCCGGACCAGCAGGGCCCGTACATCCGGTGCGTGCACGCCGACGGCGGGCGGATGACCTTCGTGCGGAACACGGAACTCGTGTTCATCAAGGGACCCACCGCCGAGGACGTCGCCGACGGGCTGCTGCTCCATCAGGTCGAGGAGCGGGACGCACGGGAGGGCACCGACGACCTCACCCGCGTGCTGGCCTTCGGGGAGGAGAACGGCTGGACGTGGCGGGGCTACCACGACTTCGACCCTGCCTTCTCGCGCTCCCTCGACCCGCCTCCCGAGCAGCAGGTCACGCTCAGCGCGACCATGGCCAAAGCCACCTACGACTTCAGCTACTTCAAGGATGGGGTTATCGGCGCGTATGCGGTTTTTGATACGCGGACGATATGTTCCCGCTCGTAACATCGAGGGCATGCGTGTGTTGATCGTCGAGGACGAGCCCTATATGGCGGAATCCATCCGCGATGGCCTGCGCCTGGATGCAATCGCCGGTGACGAGATCGTCAAACGCATCGTCGCCTCGGGCAGCGACATGCCGATCCTCATGCTGACCGCTGCCGACCGGCTCGACGACAAGGCATCCGGCTTCGAGCTCGGTGCCGACGACCACCTCACAAAACTGTTTGAACTGCGGGAACTCGTCCTCAGGCTCCTGGCGCTCGACCACAGGCGTGCCCGTAGCCGACCTCCGGTGCGTGAGATCGTGGGGCTGCGGTTGGATCCGTTCCGCCGCGAGGTGTACCGGGACGGCCGCTACGTCGCGCTGACGCGCAAGCAGCTCGGCGAGCCCCGGATCATCGCCACCGTGCCTGGCGTCGGCTATCGCATCGGAGGCGACAGTGGATAGATCCCCCGGCTTCAGCGTCCGCCTCAAGCTCACCCTCAGCTACGCCGGATTTCTCATGCTCGCCGGCGCCCTACTGCTCGCCGCCGTGAGCTGGTGGCTCCTGCGGGAGGGGTGGTTGCAAACCAACGAAGAGGGCGCATGGAGAGCAACTCCGGGCACCACTTTCGTGCGCGGATTCACTCCCATCGCGGCCGCGGTCATGGTGTTCCTCCTGGTGTTCGGCCTCCTCGGAGGATGGGTCCTCGCCGGCCGTATGCTCGCTCCCCTGACCCGCATTACGGACGCCACCCGCACCGCCGCGACCGGGGCGCTTTCGCACCGCATCCGGCTGCCGGGACGCCAGGACGAGTTCCGCGAACTGGCCGATGCCTTCGACGCCATGCTCGAACGGCTTGAAGCACACATCGCCGAGCAGCAGAGATTCGCAGCCAACGCCTCGCACGAACTACGCACCCCACTGGCAATCTCGAAGTCACTTCTCGACGTGGCCCGCACCGATCCATCACACGACACCGGCGAAGTCCTCGACCGCCTCCAAGCTGTCAATACCCGAGCGATCGACCTCACTGAAGCCTTGCTCTTGCTCAGCCGAGCCGGCCAGCGGTCCTTTACCCGAGAACAGGTTGACCTGTCCCTCATGGCGGAAGAAGTCACCGAAACGCTGCTCCCCCTCGCAGAAAAGAACGGCGTCACCATCGAGACCCGCGGCGACATCACGCCCACGAACGGATCGCCGGCGCTCCTGCTGCAACTGACCATGAACCTCGTGCACAACGCGATCGTCCACAATCTGGCCGGCCAGGGCATGGTGTGGGTCACTACCAGCGCCCACCCCGGCACCGTGATGCTCACGGTCGAAAACACCGGCAAGAAACTGACTCCACGCCTGGTCTCGACGTTCACCGAGCCATTCCAAAGGGGCACCGAGCGCATCCACGCCGACCAGGCGGGCGTCGGCCTCGGCTTGGCCATCGTCACCACCATCGCTCGCGCACACGACGGCACCGTCACCCTCACCCCGCGCGACACCGGCGGCCTGCTCGTCACGGTGCAACTGCCCGCGGGTACGCACCCGCAGACGTGATATGGCCCCGATCCCCTGCTGAACGGATCACACCAGCGCCGCCATGTGCCCAGTCCTGCTCGACGGCCGCGCCTGGGCGGCCATGCGGGCCGACAACGTATCGGCAGCGTATCGAAAACCGCATACGTGCCAGCAACACCCTGTTTCCTTGAATGGAGACATGACCTACAGCGAACCAGTGGGAATCACCGCTTTCGAATGCGGGTGGGACGAAGCCGCACGGTTCCGGGAGCTGGCGCCCCGATTCGGAGTGACGCCGACGATCACAGAATCCGCGGTGTCGGAGGGGACCGCACATCTGGCATCCGGAAACCGGTGCGTCAGCGTCGGACACAAGACCCGGATCACCCCGGCGACACTTCGTGCGCTGAGCCGAGTCGGCGTCTCCTACATCTCAACGAGAAGCATCGGGTACGACCACATAGACGTGGATTACGCGGGCCGCGTCGGTATTTCCGTCGGGAACGTCTGCTACTCCCCCGACAGCGTCGCCGACTACACGGTGATGATGCTGCTGATGGCGGTGCGTCACGCCAAGTCCACCGTCCGCCGCGCGGACGTGCACGACTACCGGCTGCACGACGTACGAGGGAAAGAGCTGCGCGACCTGACCGTCGGCGTGGTCGGCACGGGGCGCATCGGCACGGCCGTCATGGAGAGGCTCCGCGCCTTCGGATGCCGGATTTTGGCGTACGGAAATCGTGCCGGTGAATCCGGCGACCCCGGCGACTCCGGTGACTCCGGTGACTCCGGCGACGAGGTGTCGCTCGATGAACTGCTGAGGTCGAGTGACGTCGTCACGCTCCATGCGCCGCTCACCGCCGAGACGCACCACCTTCTCGACCGTGAGCGCATCCAGCGGATGAAACCCGGCGCGTTCGTGGTCAACACCGGGCGCGGTGCCCTCATCGACACGATCGCGCTGGTCGCGGCGCTGGAGGACGGTCGTCTGGGTGGTGTCGCCCTCGATGTCGTCGAGGGCGAGGAAGGGGTGTTCTACGCCGACCGGCGGAACGCGCCCATCGACAGCAAGTCACTGCTGCGGCTGCAGGAAATGCCGAATGCGTTCATCAGTCCGCACATCGCGTATTACACGGACCGCGCTCTGAGCGACACGGTCGAGAACTCGATCATCAACTGCCTGGAATTCGAAAGCAGGAATCAGCATGCCTAAGGCCAAGCTTCAGGTCGGAATCCTCTTCGGAGGCTGCTCGGAGGAACACCCCATCTCCGTCAAGTCCGCGCAGGAGATCGCGCGGAACCTTGACCCGGACAAGTACGAGCCGTACTTCATCGGGATCACGCGCGACGGCGCCTGGAAGCTCTGCGGGGGCCCCGCCGCGGACTGGGAGAGCGGCGCACACCGGCCCGCCGTGCTGTCCCCGGACCGCGACGTGCGTGGACTGCTCGTCTTCGATCAGGGGAAGTACGAGACGATCGGTCTGGATGTCGTGGTGCCCGTCCTGCACGGCAAGCTCGGGGAGGACGGCGCGATCCAGGGCCTGCTCGAGCTGTCCGGAATCCCGTACGTGGGCTGCGATGTCCAGAGTTCGGCGTTGGGCATGGACAAGTCCCTCGCCTATGCCGTCGCCGCCGGCGCCGGAATCGCCACGCCGAATTTCTGGACGGTCGCGGCGGGCGAGGACATCGACGCCGACCGGCTCACCTATCCCGTCTTCGTGAAGCCGGCCCGCTCGGGATCGTCCTTCGGGGTCAGCAAGGTGGTGAATGCGCAAGAACTGCCGGCCGCGCTGGACGTCGCCCGGCGCTATGACACGAAAGTCCTGGTCGAGGAGGCGGTCGTCGGCAGTGAGGTCGGCTGCGCAATCCTGGGCGGCGGAACGGACCTGACCGCGGGAGAAGTCGACCGCATCGCCCTGTCCCACGGATTCTTCCGGATCCACCAGGAGGACGAACCCGAGAGCGGCTCCGACAATTCGACGCCGATCGTCCCCGCCGACATGCCGGCTGAATCCCGGGCACGCGTCCAGGAAGTGGCAAAGGCCGTCTACCGCGCCCTGGGCTGCAGCGGACTCGCCCGCGTGGACCTGTTCCTCCAGGACGACGGACAGGTCGTTCTCAACGAGGTCAACACCTTCCCCGGCATGACCTCGTACAGCCGTTATCCGAGGATGATGGCCGCCGCCGGCGTCCCGCTGTCCGAAGTGATGGACCGCCTGGTGACCGGGGCGCTCGCTCTGCCGCTGCCCCTGCCCCTGACTCCGACGGAGCCGGCCGATGCGTAACGACTTCGTCTTCATAGACGAGTACATGGCCGGGGTCCGCTGGGACGCCAAGTACGCCACCTGGGACAACTTCACGGGCAGACCGGTCGACGGATACCTGGCCAATCGCATCGTCGGCACCAGGGCCCTGTGCGCGGCGTTGCAGAGCGCGCGAGAAGAGGCGGCCTCGCACGGATTCGGCCTGCTTCTCTGGGACGGCTACCGCCCGCAACGCGCCGTGAACTCCTTCCTGCGCTGGTCCAGGCAGCCGGAGGACGGCCGCACCAAGCACCGCCACTACCCCCATATCGACCGGCCCGAGATGTTCGAGAGCGGATATGTGGCGGCCAAGTCGGGCCACAGCCGCGGCAGTACCGTCGATCTGACGCTGTACCACCTGGAAAGCGGCGACCTCGCCGCCATGGGTGGTGACCACGATCTGATGGACTCGGTCTCGCACCACGGAGCGGAAGGAATCTCGCAGGCCGCGGCGGACAACCGCAGGCGTCTTCGCTCCATCATGGAGACCAGCGGCTTCAGCTCCTACGCCTGCGAATGGTGGCATTACACGCTCAAGGACGAGCCCTACCCGGACACCTATTTCGACTTTCCCATCACACAGGTGAGTCTGGGATGAATACGCCAAGGCTCCGGCGGGTCCGGCCGGAGCTTCGGCCCGTCCCTGGACGCCGAGCGCGAGGGCGAGCCCCCCACCAGGGGCCCACCACGTATCGCCGACGTATCGAGAACCGCATACGCGCCGGCAACACCCCGCCGCCTTCACTGGATCCATGAGTCAGAGCCATCCGTCCCCCTCCCCGCACCCCCTCTCCCTCGCCGAGATCGCCACGCTCGTCGGCGGCCGGGTCACAGGTGACGCGACCGTCACCGTGAGTGCGCCGGCCGTACTCGACAGCCGGCACGGCGAACCAGGCGGTCTCTTCGTCGCCATGGCCGGTGAGCGCGTCGACGGCCACGACTACGCCGGCCGCACCCGCGCGACCGCCGTGCTCGGCTCGCGGCCGACACCGCTCCCCACCGTCGTCGTCGACGACGTACCGGCCGCACTGCAGACACTCGCCGCCCACGCCGTGGCCCGGCTGCGCGAACGGCTGACCGTCGTCGCGGTGACGGGCTCGCAGGGCAAGACCAGCACCAAGGACCTGCTGTCCGTGGTCCTTTCGGGCGCAGGGCCGACCGTCGCCACACACGGTTCGTACAACAACGAACTCGGCGTGCCTCTGACCATGCTGCGCGCCGACGCGCACACCCGCTTCCTCGCACTCGAAATGGGCGCCCGCCACCTCGGCGACATAGCCCGCCTCACCGGCCTTGTCGCACCCGACATCGCGGTCGTGCTCAACGTCGGCCAAGCCCACATCGGGGAGTTCGGCTCACGCGCGGCCATCGCACGGACCAAGGGCGAACTCGTGCGCGGCCTCGCTCCCGACGGCATCGCCGTCCTCAACGCCGACGACCCCCGCGTCGTCGCGATGCGCGCGCTGACCGACGGGCCGGTCCTGACCTTCGGCCGCGCCGAACACGCCGACGTGCGTGTCCAGGACCTGGCCCTCGACCACCTGGGCCGGGCGGCCTTCACCCTGCGCGCCTACGGCGCCTCGGCCCGTGTCGCGCTGCCACTCGTGGGCGCCCACCAGGCACTCAACGCGGCGGCCGCCGCCGCGGCGGGACTCGCGGCCGGCATCCCCCTGGTCACCTCCGCGGCGGCCCTCAGCACCGCCTCACTGTCCAGGTGGCGCCTGGAGCTCCGCACCCTGGCCTGCGGCGCGATCCTGCTCAACGACTCCTACAACGCCAACCCCGACTCCACCCGAGCCGCCCTGGACACGCTCGCAGCCATCGCAGGCCGCCGCCGTATCGCCGTACTCGGCGCGATGCTCGAACTCGGCACCCACAGCGAGGCCGAACACCGAGCGGTGGGCGCATGCGCGGCCGCTCGCGCCGACCTGGTGGCCGTCGTCGGCGGAACAGCCCGTCCCGTCGCCGACGCCGCGGGAAAGCGGGCGATCGCACTCACTGACAACCAAGCGGCCGTCGACTGGCTGCGCGAGCACCTCACCGACGGCGACATCGTCCTCGTCAAAGCATCGCGCGGCGCCCGCCTCGACGAGGTGGCCGCCGCACTCGGGTAACCGCTCGGCGCGGGCTCAGCGCTCGCGCCGCCGCATGTACAGGTCGAACGCGCGGTAGACCAGCGGTCGCAGCGGCAGGTCCCACTCCCCGACGTACCGCACCGCCCGCCCGCCGGTGCCGACCTTGAACCGGATGAGGCCCACATGGGGATCGGCGGCGTCGAGCGTCGGCGTGATGCCCCGCAGGTCGTACACGTCGCAGCCCGCCGCCATGGCGTCACGGATCATCGCCCACTGGCACGCGTTGGAGCCCCGCACCTCGCGCTTGGCCGTCGACGAGGCGCCGTACACATACCAGGCGTGCGCGCCCACCCGCACCAGGATCGTGGCGGCCACCAACTCGCCTTCGTGGCACGCCAGATAGAGCGCGATCCGCCCGGGATCCTCGGCGCTCAGCTCCGCGAACATTGTCTCGAAGTACGCCGGCGGCCGCGGCCTGAACCCGTCGCGCGCGGCGGTGTGCACGTAGAGTTCGTGGAACGCCGCGAGGTCCGACGCGCCACCGACCATGACCTCGACCCCCGCCTGCGCGGCCTTCTTGATGTTGCGGCGCCACTGCTGGTTCATGCCCTTCAGGACGTCCTCCTCGGACCTTCCCACCAGCGGCACCTCGTACGTGAACTGCGGCTGCCCGGCGCCGAACCCGTCCTCGGGGCTCTGCGGCAGCCAGCCTGCCGCGCGGAGCCGTCGGCTCACCTCGACACCGACCGGATCGACGTGCCCGTCGGGGAGACTGGTGAGCCGCCGCACCCCCGGATCGGCCACGCCGTTCTTGACCTGCGCCGCATCCCAGGTGTGCGTCCGCACCGGCGGGCACAGCCGGATCGCGAACGCGCCGCGGGCCTTGAGATATGCCGCCAGCGGGTCGAGCCACGCACCGATGTCCCCCGACCAGTCGATGTCAGGACCCCACGGCAGATACGCAAGCGCGAACCGCGACAGCCCCGGCACCGGCCGGTGAAGGACAAGCCCCGCCCCCACAAGCCGCCCCCCGCCGAACCATCCGAGCGACTCACTGCGCCACTCCCTCTTAACCCGCCCCCACGCCGGAGTCTGCACAAAGTTCACCGACCGCCGCGCCCGCACGAAGGCCAAGTGCTCGGCGTCACTGATCGGCGCGACGGTCAGCGTCACAGGGAGGGACATGGGTGCTGGTTCGCGGTAGGACATGACGCCAGTCAAGTCGGCCTTGTGTTGCCGACGCGTATCCGCTTTTCGATACGCCGACGATACGCGCCGCCCAGGCGCTCCGCGCCCTCAACAGGGCAGGGTGCGCGACGCGAGCGTTGGGCTCTTCGAACAGGGCGCGGTCGTAGAGCCGGTGGTGCCACTCGTTGGCGTCCAGGGCCGGTTTGGTCTTGAGAACCGGGTGGGGGGCCGTCTCGATGAGGTGCAGGAGTGTCCAGGCGACCCCATAGCAGTCGTCGGGGCCGAAGCAGGTGACGAGGGCGGCCGCTTCCTGTTCTGTCACCGGCTTGCTGATCGATTCGAGCTGGGCGGCACGCCGATCCATCACCCACGCCGCAACGCTACCCCTGCCTACGGCCGGCTCCCCGGCGGGGCGCCACGCCCCCGTACAAATGCGATGAGGGTGCTCGGTGGGGGCTGAAGTGCCCGCCGAGCACCCTCGGTGACGACTACCCGGTCTGCTGGCGCAGTGGTCGGGTGTGAAGCGGGGTTACCAGTCGGACCCGCCGCCGCTACCGCCGCTGCCGCTGTCGTTCTCGTCGCTGCCGCCCTCGCCGTCGACGCTGGCGGTGGTCAGGACGTCCACCTCCATCTTGAACTTGTGGACGTTGTTCGGGTCCCAGGGCTTCAGGAGCACCATGACCTGGACCTCGGCCTTGCTGCCGTGGACGTCGTGGACGCGGGTCCGCAGGACCTTCTCGCAGGCGGGAAAGTCGTGCTTGTTGCCGTTGGCGTCGAGGTAGAGCATGCGGAAGCCCTGGATCGCGCACTGGATGATCGGGTCTCCCTGCTTGGTGCGGGAGATCGGTCCGGGGAGTGTGATCTCCCGGGACATGGTGACCGTGTTCCTGGCCGGGGCCGGCTCGTTCATCTGGAAGCGGGTGACCTCGAACGCGATGTTGCGGGGCGCCGCAACGGGCTGGTTGTTGTTGTTCACGGGACGCTGCTGAGGCATGTCAGGTTCCTTTTCTGGTTGGTGCATCCGCAGGTGCGGGTGCGGTGTTTCGGTGACCGGTCGGGTCACCAGGTCTGGGTGCGTTCGTCCCACACGGACGACAGGTGCAGGACGTTGCCGAACTTGTCGCCCAGGCGCAGAGAGGCCCGCAGGCCGCCCTTGTCGGTCAGGGCGCTGTAGTCGTAGTAGCGGGGGCCGCCCTCGCCGGAGCCGGTGGCGGTCACCTGGACGTCGGCCACCCGCCAGTCGTCCTGGTCGTCCTTCGGCTTGAACCGGAGGTAGGTCGGGAAGGCGTCGAGGTCGTCGGTCGTCAGCTGCGGGGACCGTGGGTCGTTGTCGCGGGGGTTCTCGACGTTGCTTCCCTCACCCAACACGAAACTCTCCGGGGTTCCGTCCGGTGAGGGTTGATGTGTGTCGTTGGGCTTGTCGAGGACGAATTCGCGCCCGCCGATCCCGAGGTATACGTAACCGTCGGTACCGGATCCGGGAGTTGAATGGGTCACGGTCTGCACTTCAAGCGACGTGATCAAGTCGCGCGGCATTACCCCTCCTTTACATACTGATGGGTGCGGGCGCTCGTAACGTGAGGGAGTGTCAGATCGGAAGCCGAAAGGCAGGCTTGAGTAGCCGCTGACTGGACACGACCGGGGAGAACCGCAGGACGTGCTCACGAAAGGCTGTGGGAACCGCGCTTCCAGGTGGGGGTGGCGCCCTTCAACCGACAGCGAGGGCACCGGGGGAAGACGGTCGGCAGGTTCTCTGCAGCTGCCATGCCCTGAGAGAACCCCAGAAAAAGTTTCGCTGGATGCGAACTTCTTTCACTCAGGTCATGCCCATCACAATCAAGATCACACGAATACCCACTCGTATCAGTGAACATGACTTGTGAATATGCCCAACCATGTTCACAGCCGCGTACACACGGGCATCACCGGGAAAAATCGCATCCCGGGGATCCTTTTGTGATATGGAAACCCAGTCCTCCGGCCTTCAGGAGACTCGTCCTCGAGCGCCCGCGACCAGCGCGGCCGGAAGCACGTCAACGGCGACGTCGGTGAATCCGACCTCGTCGAGGACCTTCACCCATACCTGAGCGGCGTCCGCCCGCAGCGGCAGGAGCTGCGGAACCAGACACCCTTCAAGGGCCGAGCCGAATCCCGCGTGCTGCGGCGACGGCGTCCAGAGCGTCGACGTGCCAGGTGTCGAAGTGCTTCGTCCCGTAGCAGAACGCCAGCACGTGCTCGTACGCCTCTTCGGTGCCGATCCGCAACAGGGCCTGTACGGCGGGCTCGTGGGCGCCGAACCAAGTGTCGGGGCCCAGGAGGGCCGTCAGGGGAGTGAGGTCCCGCGGCGAGCCGCGTTCGACGAGCGCGAGGGACGCCACCTCCCGGGTCGGGGTCGATCGGGACAACCGGCGCTCATCGGAGGCCGCGTACGTCGTCCCGTCCCTCCAGCCCGGCGGCGGCGCCGTGGCGAGTCGGAGCAGCGCCCCGATCGCCTCCGCCTCTGGGTGGGCGGCGAGCGCCCCGACGAGCCGGTGGCCCACGTCCTCGGGCAGGCCGTCCGCGTCGTCAGCGAGCCGGACGAGGACCGGCAGCGCCGGGCCGCCGATCTCCCGCAGTGCCCGCACGGCGGCACGCGCGAGGTCCGGCTCGGCGTCGGGCGTCACGAACTCCCCGAGCACGCGGGCGGCTTCCGGCACCGGGAACGCGCCCAGGGCCACGACCGCCCGTCGCCGCACCGCCTCGTGCGGCGACCGCGCGCAGACGAGCACCACCGGCAGCGTGTCCGGCACACCGATCGAACCGAGGGCCCGCACGGCGTGCGCCCGGAGGGTGCCGGGCTGCTCCTCGTCCGTGGCCAGGGCCGCGAGGGGCGGGGCGGCGGCCGCGTGCCGCAGGGCGCCGAGCGCGTCGGCGGCGGACGCGCGCACCCCGACCGGCGTCGTGTCGTCCGTCAGGGCTGACAGGAGCACCGGGGCCGCATCCGTGCGTCCGGCGAGGCCCAGCACGCGCGCCACGCTCCGCCGTCGGGCGACGGATTCGTCAGGGCGTGTGAACAGGTCCAGCAGCTCCGGCAGCGCCGGCCCCGGCAGCGCGGCGACGAGGTCCGCCACCGTGTCGCCGATGTGCGCGTCACCGAGCGCCGCAAGGAGCGCGCCGGCGGCCTCGGCCCCCGCGGACGCGGCGAGCGCCCCGGCGGCGGCCCGGCGCACGGCCGGTGCCGCCGCCTCGCGCAGATGGTGCGCGAGCAGGGCGTGGTGTTCGTCGGGGTCCGGTACGGCGAAGAGGCTGGGCTCCGCCGCGATGTGCGCGCAGACCGCCGCCACGGCGTGGGGCGGGCAGTCGGGGCCGGAGGGGTCCGCCGCGCCGCGAAGCACGTCCCACAGGTGGGCCCGGCCGTCCTCGGTCCTGGCGAGCAGGGCCGTCGCGAGGCGGGCCGTTTCGGGGTCCGGGTCGCGCTGGGAGGCGTGGAGGAGCCGCTCGGCGGCCGGGTGCCGGTGCGGGGGCGGCCACGCGGCGGCGGGCAGCGCGTGCAGCGCCTGGACCGCGGCGCGGCGCAGGTGCGTGTCTGAGGCAGGTGAGTGCGCGAGGACGAGCAGGGCGGAGGCGGCACGCGGGTCCCCGATGGCGCCGAGTGTGCGCACAACGCGTACCGCGAGATCCGGCAGATACCCCCATAACGCGGCCAGGAGAGGCGTCACGGCCTCCGAGGCCCGCAGCGCGGCAAGGGCCTCGAGCACCCGTACCGTCCAGTACCCCCGGCCGGACGGCAACCGCTCGCACAGGTCCACGAGACCGCGGACGACCTCTGGTCCACCGATGGCCAGCAGAGCTTCGCACGCCACCTTGTCCAGTTGCCGGCGGTTGTAGTCCGACTCGGCCAGGGTACTCAGCAGCAGCGGCACGGCCCGCTCCACGCGCAGCCTGCCCAGGGACGCCAGGGCGTGCCAGTGAAGTCCGGGGAGCGGCTCGTCCTCACGCGTGAGACAGAGGTGCAGTGTTCTGACGACTTCCGGCGTGGGTACCGCGCCGCCCAGCATCGCGGTGGCGTACACGGCGGCGTCATGGTTCTCGGACCACGTGGCCCGGCACAGCCCCGCCACGTCGCCCTCCATGCGCATGCGCATCACGTCGGAGATGGACACCGCCGGCTCCACTCAGGCCTCCTCGCCCTCGTGCACTTGGTCGGACATCGCCACGTACAGCGGTGTCCCGACGACGATCGTCAGCTCCTCGCCGTTCTCCCGTGTCACGGTGGAACGCATCAACTGCCGCGCCAGGAAGTCGCAGTACACCGGTGGCACCGTCAGCGTCTCGGCCGCGTGCAGCACGTCGTGGGCCACTCCTCCCCGGCTCGGCATCCGGCCACCGAGCGACCGCACGTTGAACTGGCTCTCCCACTCCGGAGGGGTGTCCTGGAGCAACCGGAAGAGCGACGGCAGCCCCGAGAAGCCGATCCGGCCCATCTCCGGCGGCGCCTCATAGCCCACCAGGTGGTGGGCGGAGCCGATGAGCGCGACCACGGTGTCGCCGTCGCGGCCCGTCATCAGCGTCGGCTTGTTCACCTCGCCGTATCCGGCGATGCGCAGCGCAAGGTCGCCCCGGAACCAGGCAGTTGGCTCTGTCATCCAGCCGACGTCGAACTCCCGCTCAAGGTAGGTCTCGACGATGTCCAGCCGGTCGTACGCGCTCGCTTCAGTACGTGGCGACTGTACGGCCAGGCTGAGGACCTTGAGGTCAACCTTCGCCTCGACGGCGAGGCGTTTCAGCAGCTTGGGCGGGATCTGCCCGTACAGCATGTCCACCTTGGCGGTGGAGAGGTAGACGTAGTACCTCATGTGCTGGCCAGGTGTTGGGCTTCTGGCCGGATGTGAACAGCCGATTGGGCTGCGGCCGTCTCCAGACGGGCGCAGCCCTGTTCTGTGCTGTCACTGGACTTGCACCACTGCAATGCCGCGCTCATTGCTCTCCTGGCAAACGGCCCAACGGGCCTTTGATTGCGTTGGGTTGAGGGCCTGGGTCCGCAGCATCGCATACTTGCGCTCCGGAATGGTCCCTTCGTCAGGGGGGTGATCGAGTTGGCGGAGCCGCTCTCCCCGGCTGCGCTGCGGGAGATCCGCGCATCGATGGCGGGGCTCTCCTCTCACCGCGACAAGAAGCGGCCCGGTTTCGTCGACGTCAACGTGACGGAGGTGTTGGTGGTGTGACCTGAAACGTTCGCCAGGTTGTTTGATCAGGCGAGAGCCGGTCGGCCGCCCAGCGGATGTCTTTCTCGCGGGTGTTGACGTCTCGACGCTACGCGGAGCCGTGTGGCACGACCTCAGCCGGTCGCCTGCCGCTTGCGCAAGGCATCACCGAGAGCTTTTCGGACCGGGGTGGGCAACGGCTCGCCCTCTGTCGTCGCGATCAACTCTTCCGCGACCGCGCGCAGTTTGGTGTTGGAGCGCTGCGACACCTCGACCAGGATCTCCCACGCCTCGTCGGCGGTGTGCGGGCCCAGCGTCATCAGCATGCCCCGCGCCTGGTCTATGGACGGGTGGGACTCCATGGCGCGATGGAGTTCGTTGACCTCCGTACGCAGCGCCTTGATCTCGGCGACCTCATCCGCACAGTCGTCGCCGGAGTCCTGCGGCTCAGCGTCGCGACGAGGATTCGGCGCCGATGTGTTGCGAGAGTCCGGTGAGGAATCCACCTGCTCTACCTCTCGTCTACTCGGGCTGCCTCTGTCGAGGCCGGCAGAACCGCTGATGAGCTGAGCATCCCAGATTTCTCGCGCCCATGGCCATACTTTTCGGTTCTGCGTATGCGGCAGCGCCGGTGGCTGTCTGTCCAACCGACCGGCGCCTACGTCGCACAGCGCTGTGCCTACGCAGCGAACGGGTAGCCACCTGCATTGATCTCAAACAGAGCCGGCCGCCAGAGCCCCGGCGGCGCTGCCCGCCGCGAGGATCACCGTGCCCGCCGCTCGCCGGGTCCCATCGGTCGGCTGCACCCCGTGCCCGCGGTCGCCCGACGTCGTCAGTGAGACACGGTCGCCGGGATGGTCTCGACACCGTGGCGGTGGGCGGCCGCGCCGAGAGCGGCGAGGCCGTGGCGCACGTCGATGCCGCCGCCCCCGACCGGGACAAGGACCAGGACCCCGAGCTGGAGCGGCTGCTCGCGCTCGGCGCCAAGCCCGCCGGCGTCGGCCAGACCGGCGTCGCCGAGAGCTGGCACGTGCTGACCGACCCGGAGGGCAACGAATTCCGCCTGCTGTGCGCCCGGATCCAGCCTGTCCGACGGGGGCCGAAGGATGTCACCGGGGCTCCCGCGAACTACGGCGCGGCGGGGTGGTGGTTCCTCATGGGCAGGTGTGGTGATACGGGGCTTCAGGGGCGAAGCGTTTCCACTCCTGGCGGGTGAGACTGCGGTTGACGGTGGCACACAGCTGCTCCGCGGTGCGTTCGGTATGGGTGTTCCACAGCACGGCTTTGCCGTCGACGGCTCCGGTGGCCAGCGTGGTGCCGTCGGGGCTGAAGGCGAGGGTGCGCACCTGACGGGTGTGGCCGGTGAGGGTGGCCAGGTGGTGGCGGGTGTCCGTCTGCCACAGGTCGACGGAGATGTCGGCACCGGCGGTGGCCAGGGTGCGCCCGTCAGGGCTGAACGCCACGGCCATGGCTGAGGAGTCACCGGTGAGGGTCGCCTTGCGAGTGCCGCGGGCGGTGTCCCAGAGGATGACTCTGCGGTCGAGACCGGCGGTGGCCAGGGTCCGGCCATCAGGGCTGAAGGCGACTGCCCGCAGTGATCCGGTGTGCCCGGTCAGGGTGAGCCGACGGACTCGCTTGGCCGCGTCCCATAGCGCGGTGGTGCCGTCGTGGCCTGCTGAGGCGAGGGTTCGGCCGTCGGGGCTGAAGGCCACCGCGTTGACGCCCCATTTCGCCTCTCCCCCGGACGGTTCGGCCCCGCTGGGCCGGGTCGGTCGTGTTCCCTGGCGGAGGGTGGCCAGAGCGATTCGCCGCACGGTGTCCCAGAGGATGACGGCGTCGTCGGAGCCCGCGGTGGCCACCGTACGACCATCGGGGCTGTAGGCGACGTCGGTGACGCGGTCCATGTGCCCGGTGAGCTTGGCAACGGGGCGGGCAGGGGCGCCCACGCGCCAGAGCACGAGCGCTCCGGGCCTCGGGGGATGCAAGGCTTCCCCGGTGGCGGTGGCCACCGTGTTCCCGTCCGGGCTGAAGGCGACCGACCCCACGTTCCCCGTCCTCCCGCCGTACGTGGTGGTGCGGATGCCCCGCCTCAAGTCCCACAGCACCGCGGTGCCGTCATCGCCGGCGGTGGCCAGGGTGCGGCCGTCCGGGCTGAAAGCGGTTCTGTTCAGGCGGTCGCTGTGGCCGGCCAGGGCGATCCGGGCCGGATCCCACAGCGTAATGGAACCGTTCTCACCCGCCGATGCCAGCAGGGGCCGGCGGCCGGGGGCGAAGGCCATGCTGTAGACGTTCGTGCCGTGTCCGGTCAGGGTGGCGGTGCGGGTGCGACGTATGGGGTCCCAGAGCATGACAGTCCTGTCGAGTCCCGCGGTGGCCAAGGTACGGCCGTCGGGGCTGAAGGCGAGGGCTCTGACGTCTCCGGTGTGGCCGGTGAGAGTGGCCCGGCGAGTGCCGCGGCCGACGTCCCACAGCAGTGCCCTGTGGTCGTCCCCGGCAGTGGCGACCGTGCGGCCGTCCGGGCTGAACGCGACGCTCATGGCGTGATCGGTGTGGCCGTTCAGGACCTTCCGCCGGGCGCCTGTCGCCGCGTCCCACAGCGCTGCCGTACGGTCCTCACTCGCCGTGGCAACAGTGCGGCCGTCGGGGCTGAACGCCACCGCGCCGATGCTTCCGGCATGGCCGCGAAGGGTGTGCCTGAGGGACCGGTCACTCAGGTCCCACAGAATCACGCTGCGATCCGCGCCGGCAGTCGCCAGCGTGCGGCCGTCGGGGCTGAACTCAAGGCTTCTGATGATGCCGGTGTGGCCCGCCAGGGTCGCTGTACGCCGGCGAGTGGCGACGTCCCAGAGCAGCACCTTCTTGTCGTCCCCCGCGGTGGCCAGCGTGCGGCCGTCGGGGCTGAACGCCACCGTTCGCAGCCAGGTGCCGTGGCCGCCGAGGACGGCCGTCCGCGTGCGGCGCCGGGGGTCCCACAGCATGATCTTCCGGTCGCGGCTGACGGAGGCGAGTGTGCCGTCGGGGCCGAACGCGACCTGGGAGACGGCGTCGGTGTGGCCGGTGAGTTCGGCCTGGTGGTACTGGTAGGTGGACATCGTCAGCAGCGCACCGCGTGCTTCGGGGGTGGGGGCTGTGTGGAAGGCCTCGACACTGAGCAATTTGGCCACGGAGGGCCGGGTCGGAGCCAGGCTGATCGCCTGCGCCGCGAGCTGGCGGGAGGTCGCCTGTAATCGGGCGTGCTCGGCTTCCCGACGCTGGTCGATTGCGAGCACGCCGACCCCTGTCGTCACCGCCAGGAGAACGGCGAGGCCGGCCGCGAGGAAGCGGATGTGTCGACTGCGGCGTGCGGCCGCGGCCCGCTCCTCGTCACGCGCCCCGATGCCGGCAGCCAGGAAGTCCCGCTCGGCGACGGTGAAGTCGTCTTGGCCGTGCGGTGTGCACAACTGCTCTTCGGCCGTGCTCAGCCGGGTGCCCCGGTACAGAGCCCCGGGGTCGCGTCCGAGTTCCTCCCACACGGCAGCGGCTTGGGTCAGGCGGCGGTGGGCCACCAGTCGCTCCCGGTCCTCCTCGACCCAGCGGCGCAGCCGCGGCCAGGAAGTGATGAGCGCTTCGTGGGCAAGGTCCACCAGGTCGTCGTCGAGGGTGATGAGGCGGGCTCGGGACAGGTGTTCCAGGATCGGCTCGGTCGCGAAGGGGTCACTGGTGTCCAGTTCCGTGCGGTGAACGGGGCGGCGGGTGTCAGGTGCGCCTTCGCCCGGAGTGATCAGGCGCAGCAGGATGCGGCGGGCCTGCGCGGCCTGACGGGAGGAGAGACCGCGGTAGAGGTCTTCGGCAGTCTGGGCGATGGCACCGTGGATGCCCCCTGCCGCCTCGTAGCCGTCCAGCGTCAGGGTGCGGCCGCGGCGCCGGCGCCAGGTTTCCAGCAGTACGTGCGACAGCAGCGGCAGTCCCCCGGGTTCCGATCCCGTTTCCTCGATCAGACGGGCCGTCAGCGCTCGCTCCACCACCAAGCCTTCGGCCGCCGCGGGTCTGATGATCACTTCCCGCAGTTCGGACGGTGACATCGGGCCGACCGGCAGACTCGCCTTCCCCAAGACCGTGGCCAGGCTCCCGTACTCCAGGCAGCGGGTATAGAAGTCGGCCCGCGCCCCCAGCACCACCCGCAGCCGACTGCCGGGATCCCGGGCAGACAGGACCAGACCGACGAACTCCTGCCGCTCCGCAGCATCCCGGCAGAGAGTGAACGCCTCCTCGAACTGGTCCACCACCAGCCAGGTCTCCCCCGCCCCCGGGGCGGGGACGAACAGCTTCCGATGCTCGTGCACCGGCCGGGGGCCGGGCGTGAAGATCCGGATGACCGCCGGACGCGAGCCCTCGTCCACGGCGGTCTGTAATCGGGAGACAAGCCCGGCCCGCAGCAGAGAGGACTTCCCGCTGCCCGAAGGGCCGAACACCGCCACGCACCGGTGCGCCCCCACCAGACGCAGGAGGTCCTCGATGAGCGTCTCGCGGCCGAAAAACCGTGCGCTGTCGCGCGCCTCGAAACGGGCGAGTCCCTTGTAGGGCGGATCGGCCGACTCCTCCTCCAGGACCGGTACTTGGGCGGCCTCCGTCCGCTGGGCCTCACGCCAGCGGTGCTCCCACTCGGTGGCATCACCGCCGCAAGCCTTCACATACGCCAGCACCACCGGCAGCGAGGGCAGTCGGTCTCCCGCGGCCGCCTGAGCGAGCGTGGCCACCGAGTAGCCGGCCTGCCGCGCCATCGCCCGATATGTGGGAGCACCCGCCTCCTGCCGCAACGTGCGCAACTCGTATGCGAACCGCTGCACCGGACCCGCCCCGGGATCCAGCGGCTTCTCACGACGCCCCATTACCCGCCCTCCACGACTGCAGCACTCCCACCCCAACACGCCCTCGTGCCGCCCCGTAACCCACCCTCAAGCCAACCGCTCCCCCTGTGCCCGCGCCCCTCCTTTTTTGTCCGGCGGCACCGAACCGGGCTGCCAGACAATCCCGCGGCCACTCAACTCGGAAGCAGCTGCGCACACGCCGGTCCCGGCGGCAGCTGCGGCTCCGCACCGCGACCCGCCGCCAGACATGCGGCGGTCGGCGTCTTCACCGGCAGGGCCCGCGTGTGCCGACTCCATCCATCAGAAAGGACCAAGCAATGTCCTTGTGGACCAAGAGTGCCGCTCTGGCCGCCGGCGCAACGCTCGGCACCGTCCTCGCGCTGTCGGCCACCCCGGCCTCGGCGGACGCCGCCGGAGGCGTCGTGCACGGCGTCGGGACGTGGCACGACGACTGGTCGGACGAAGGCCCCATCTCCGCCAACTCCTACGCCTACAGCAATACGGCCGCGATGTGGCAGGCGATCATGTGGGCCGACAAGTCCCTCAAACCCAACGGCAAGCCCATGGACCTCTCCGACATCGACTGCCGCTTCGGAGAACAGACCACCTACACCACCAAGCGGTGGCAGAACCGGTACGGCGGAAACCTCGAAGTCGACGGCATCGTGGGCCCGGCCACGCTGACCGAGGCCATCGACAAGGTCGATTGGAACGGTGGAGGCGAGTACGAGCTCGTGTACACGGGGACGTACGGCCCCTCGTGGACCGACGAGCGCACGGGGCGGTACGTGAGCTTCGTGCGGGCCGCCGACGGCCGCTGGGGCATGTACCTCGGCAATGAGCTCAAGACCCTCTGGTACAAGGACGCCACGTTCAGCCAGTGCACGTGACCTGGCAGGTGGGAGCGCCCTACGGCCACGGCGGTTTGCGAGGCGACCCCGGAGGCCGCCGGGACAAGGAGGAACGATGAGTATCAACAGGCGCCGCCTGCTCGGCGGTTCTCTCGCAGCAGCAGCCGCGGGCTCGCTCGGCCCGTTGGCCGGCCAGTCCCACGCAAGGGCTCACGTCCGGCCCGGCGCAGCCGACGGACCCGCCACCGACGCCGCCGGAGCCCAAGCCGCCTTCGACCTCGCCCTGCTGGACGTCAACCGCGACAGTGTCGACATCTTCAGCAGCGGCACCCAGTTCACCGACGCCGACCGCAAATGGGGGATCCAGTCTCGCGCAGGCGACGTCCTGGAGTGCCGGCCCCGGGTCATCCCCCACGAGAATCCCCTCCGGCTGGCGAGGTACCCGCACTGCGTCGAGTACCTCGACGGCACCGGCGCGTTCGTCGTGGCCGGTTCACGCGGCGTCATCCACCTCTTCGTGTCGGACGGCGTCCACCTGCGCTCCATAAGGCAGGTGGGCAGGCCGTATCCCCACCCCAAGGCGCACAGCGTCCTGTGGGACCCGACGATCCAGCGGCTGTGGGCATTCGGCGGCAAGGAACTCGTCCTCTATCGGGTCACCGGTCAGTACGCCGACACTCGGCTGGTCCGGGAGCGCACGTTCTGGGACAGGTTCGAGAACGGCCACGATCTGTGTAGGCACAACGGGTTGCCCGCCAGCCGCTGGCCGGGGCGGTCGGCAGGCGGGGCGCGGTGTGGGCAGCCGCGGCGTCCGCGCTGGAGGCCACACGGTCACGACCGGGCCACTGACAATGGCCTGCGTATGCGCCCACCGGGGCGGCGAACGGCTCCCCGGTTCCGCCGGGCGGTCACCGGCGCCGGAAAACGCCCTGCGGTGAGTGTGAGCGTCGCGGGGACGGGCAGGCGTCGGGTGCAGGGGTGACAACCTGACGGGCGCCGCCGATGGTCAGTGGGCGGCGCCACCTGTGAGCTGAGTGGCCGCTCCTTCGTGGGACAGGGAGCGGCCACTCACGCGGTTCACCCGGCTACCGGGCGTCGCATATCTGGTCACGTCGGGGCAGCTTGCCCGTGGCCAGGTAGTCGTTCACCTGCCCGTCCACGCAGGCGTTGCCGTAGTCACCATAGACACCGTGCTGGTTGGCCCCGGGCACGGTGATCAGCCGGGAGCGCGACCACTGCTTCCGCGCCTGCCGCGCCCCGGAGTAGGTGGTCCTGGTGTCACCCGTGGCGTTGACCAGCAGTGCGGGCACGTCGTTGTCGACCACGGTCGGCGCCTCGGCGGGGCGGTCCCAGAACTCGCACGCCGTGATGTTGTGCGTCAGGGGACTCGCGAAGGGAGCCGTGGCCCGGTCGGCCTGAATGTCGCGCCAGTAGCTCTCGGCCCCACGCCGGGTCGCGACATCCCCGCAGAGGATGGCCGCCTGCACACTGCCCTGGTGCGACCCGGCCTTGGTCGTCATCGACGCCAGCATCCCCGCCAGCCAGGGCTTCGGCGTCACGCGCTCACGGTCGGCCGCCCGCGCGAGGGTGCGGGTCGCGCTGGCCAGCTCGGCCCGGGCCGCGTCGAGATCGCTCCCGAGGCCCCCGAAGAAGACGACCGGCAGGAAGTGCTCGTCGACGCGGAACGTCCCGACCCGCAGGGGCTTCTCAGCCGCGGCCTCCTCGATCCGGCCCACCGTGGCCAGCACGGCCTTCGGGGTGCGGCCGAGGCCGTACGTCTCGTGGCGCGCCGCGGTCCAGGCCGCCCAGTCGCGCAGGGCCCGTTCATTGGCCGCGGTGGAGTCCTCCAGGAGCGTCTGGCTGTATCTGGCGGGGTCGATGACTCCGTCGAGCACCATGCGGTCGGTGCGGCCGGGGAAGAGCTCGGTGAAGACCTGGCCGAGGTAACTGCCGTAGGAGTAACCGAAGTACGAGATCCGTTTCTCGCCCAACGCGGCCCTGACGACATCCATGTCACGCGCGGTGTTACGGGTGGTGACGTACGGCAGCACATCACTGTTGGTGCGTCGGCACCGCTCGGCGAGGTCACGCCCACGGGTGACCGACCGCTTGAACCCCGCCCGGTCCCGGCCTGCGGAGAAGACCATCGAACCGACGTCCCAGCCGCAGTCCAACGGCGTGGAACGGCCGACGAACCGCGGATCCATGCCGATCAGGTCGAACTTCCCGGCGGTCTTCCCCATGAACCCGGCCATGCCGGGCGGCATTTCGAGGCTCGGCCCGCCGGGGCCGCCGTTGTTCAGCAGCATCGTGCCGACGCGGTGCGCGGGATCGGTGGCGCGCAGGCGGGAGATGGCGACGGTGATGGTCCGGCCGCCCGGGTCGGAGTAGTCGAGCGGCACGGTGATGTCGGCACACCGGGCACCCGCGGCGTCGAGCTTCTTGCCTACGGTGTCATCGGGGCCGAGAGCGCAGTCCTGCCAGTCGACAGCCTGATCGTAGAACCGGCCGAGAGGCCCGGCCGTGGACGAGGTCGAGGTCGTGGACGAAGCCGCGGCGGGCAGCGTCCCCGCTCCGACGGCCAGCATCGCCGCGGCGGCGACGGCGCCCCGTAAACACACGTTGATTCTCATGCACCGCACGCTAGGCGCGGCGCCACCTCCGGCTCACTGCGGTCCGCCCCCGAATCGCCCCTGGGGCCAGCCCCACCCCACACAGCTACCTCCCCAGCTCCGCTCGCACGGTCTGCCAGTGGAACCGGGCGTGACATTCACGGCCGTGGCCTGACCAGCCGCCGCGTCCCACTCACGCCGCGTAGGCCCTTGCTATGAGCTCCTCCACCAGAGCGCTCTTGGACGCCGAGTAGGCCGCCCTGCCCTCGCTGTCGGCTGTGAACCGCTGGGCCAAGGCCACCTTCAACGCGCTGTAGCGCTGGACTTCAGCGGGCCGCTCCCGTAGGTAGTCACGGAGTAGCACGTGATCAAGGTGGGGCTTTGTGCCCGCGACGACGCCGTACAGATGGTGTTCGAAACCTGCGGGTGGGCTTTGGAACGCCTCCCGTCCCTGTATCCCGAGGTCGCCTTCGTGCTGGTATCCCTGCCCCGCGAGCCGAAAGATCAACTCGGGCATGGCCGCTTCCTCGGACACCACGATATCGAGGTCGATGATCGGCTTGGCGGCACACCCCGGTACGGCCGTACTGCCGACGTGCTCGATGGACAAAGCCAGACCTGCGACATGAGGAGCCAGCAGCTGCCGCAGATCCTCGAACCGCTCGGGCCATTGGGGGTCATAGCCGCTGACCACGATCCTGTCCGTCATGTCGGCAGTCTCTCAGGGCGCCGGATCCCCATCGCATTCCTTGGAGATCTGGGCCAGCGTCTACCGAGCGGCTGCCGGGCGGCTGGTCACTCCATGCGGTGGGCGCTGAGTGCCGTCACCAGCGGGCAACAAGAGTCTCCCTTTTGCCCCGATTCCGGTAAAGCCATGTTGCGCCCGGCGCGACGGCCCCGGCCAGATAGCTGATGATGGGCTCCCGCTGTGTTGCGCTGTCCAGTTCGCCGAGCAGCTCCAAGGCATCGGGCAGGGGGAAGAAGGCGGCTTGTTCGATGTCGTCGTCCTGCGGAGCGAGGTCCCCCGACCACTGTTCGACCTCGAAGGCCGCGGCCAATGCCGAGGGGTGCTGCTCGGAGTCGACGTGCACAAGGAAAGCCGTCCGTGCCGGATCACCGATCAGCAGCCCGGTCTCCTCCTGAAGCTCGCGCCGGAGAGCTTCGTGCAGGAGCTCCCCGTCCTCGACTCCGCCACCGGGCAGCGACCAGAGCGGCGCGCCGTCGGCGCCGAGGCTCTCTCGCACGAGCAGAATCTCGTTGCCTCGCCGGATGATGCCGATGACCAACTGCACACGGGGTATGGCGGCCTTCGTATCTTCAGCTGTCATGCCGCTGACCGTACGTGATCGGCTTGACCACTCGCCGAGCCCAGGACGCTCACCAGTGACCGCTCACATCTGCTGTCCGTTCCAGGTTCTGGCCCAACTTTCTGTGGAGCTGTTGGGATCATGCCCGCATGGACTTCGACCTCGCCCCACCAATCGGCGTTGGCCCGTTGCGGATCGGTATGACTCGGCAATCGGCCAACGCGGCGCTGGACTCTCTCCGTGACCTCTGCACGGTCTCGGAGTCCGACCGGCCGGGTCAGCACATCTTCCGTCCCAGTGGACTGATGATCAGCATCCACTGCACGCGGGACATGCTCCAGGCCATCGAGCTCGGGAGGCCGTCGACTGAGACGGACCGCGTCATCTTCCAGGGCCTGGACGTGTTCGCGATCCCCGCCCTCGAACTGGTGCGACGCATGGGCGAGTACACCTCGATCGAGGCAGACCCCGACGACCCAGCGTCGTTCATCGCCTCTGACCTGCTCCTGAGCTTCTGGCGCCCGTTCGCGGCCGACGACGAGCCGGAGGAAGAGCAGGGCTACTTCTTCAGCTCGGTCCTGCTGGCACGGCCCGGCTACTACGACACCCCTGTACAGGCTGCGGACCGACTCCAGCAGAGCTCGTAACGGCCCCATCCTCCGGGGCTCGCGCTGCCGCCTCCGCGATGCGATCGGCGGCCTCCCAGTCCCTACGGATGAGGTCGTAGGGCGCGGCGGCGCCCAGGTGCGGCTGGGTATGGCCGTCGGCGTCCAAGGGCCTGCCGAAGAGGTCACCGAATCCCCGGTCAGGGGTGGCGGATACCGGATTCCAGCAGCGCCGCGCCCAGCGGGGTCAGGGTGTGCCGTGTGGCCTTGCCGTCGCGGCCGGAGGTGATCAGGCCGACCTTGCGGAGCACGGTCGCGTGCTGGCTGGCGGAGCTGGCGGACACCCGTACCCGACGGGCCAAGTCCGTGGTGCTGCAACCGTCTGCCACCGCTTCGAGCACCGCTGCCCGGGTGCGTCCCAGCAACTCCTCCAGCGGCCTGCCCGCCGTATCACCGATGCTCCACAGGCCCGCCCCCGGCGGCTCGGCGCCAAAGGCCGGCAGGGCAAGGACCGGTGCCTGTGCCGAGTCCCCGGGACAGGTCAACACTTCGGCCTGTTGCAAGGAGAACACGGCCGAGGAGATGACCAGGCCGCGCCCGCCCAGGTGGACGTCCGCCTCGCGGTGATGGCGGACTTCGAGCACCGGCGGCCGCCAGCGCACCAGGGACGGATCGAGCGACTCCAGCATCCGCTCGGTCCCGCCCTCGCCCATCGCGCGCACATGGCCCTCTCGCACAGAGGTGAGGAATGAGCGCATCCGCGACCAGTACGGCGCCATGGTCACCGCGTGGCACGTCCGCAGCGACGCGGCCACCTGGAGCCGGGCCTCGCGGTCGCCGTCCGCCAGATTCCGGGCCCAGTTGCGGTGCGTGGGCTGGATACGTAGGTTCTCCAACTCCGCCCGCAGCAGGGCCCGCGGAGCCGCCAGGAAATTCTCCACTGCCTCGTCGAGGTCCGCCGTGTTTCCCATCAAACTCATCGCGTCGACCACCGGTCCGTGTCCCGGCATCAACGCGGCCAACGGCCCTGCCTGTTCGCCCACTCGACCGCCGACCGCGGCCCGCCATCGTAAAAACGGCGCCAGGGCCGGAGCATCCGTGCTTTCCCGAAGCAGTCTCACACTGTCGAACGTCTCTGCCGCCACCCCGAGGGACACGGCTACCCGGGTCCGTGCAAGATCCTCCGCAGTGAAATGAATGCGTTTCACAGCCCCCGTCCTCCGCATCGCCGCCCTCTTAGACCTCTCCAGTCTCCCCAATGGCCTTGACACCGATGCGGCGGCCTGGCCTCCTCCGCACGACGCCATACCTCGTCCTCACCGGGCGGGGCCATCCTTTCAGCGGAGCCTGAAACAATGGCAACTGCCATCCGGGCCGTGCCACGGTGACAGCCGCCTGCCCCTCGCAGGGGGCCAGGATGAAACCGGAAAGGAAACAAGCGATGCTCCGGAAACTCCCGATCACCGCGACGGCGCTGGGCCTGGCTCTCTCGGGCCTCCTGCTGATGCCGACATCGGCACAAGCGTTGGAGCGGCCCACGGCAGCCGCCGAGCCGCACTGTGGCTACAACGACAACTTCAACGGTCAGGCGGTGTGGAGGAACTGCGGAAACTTCAATCACCTGATCGAGACCTGGGCGCTGGGCGCCAGCAAGAGCCACCAGTGTGTAGCGGCCTACTCCACCTACAGTCTGGGGCCGACCTGGTTCATCAGCAGTTCCAAGTACGCCGGTGGGGAAGGCTGCAGGCCGTAACGCCCTCAGACCCGCGCGGCCACGCCCGCACACAACCCCCAATCCCCTGCGGCCGCCCTCGTCCTCGCTCTTGGCACGGCCTCGGCGCAGCCCGCATCGGCGGCCCCGGCAGCCTGACGGGACCGCTGTCCCAACGGTTCCTTCTGCGTCTTCGACGGGAGCAACGGAACCGGGACGATCGCCTGGTTCCGCTCCGGATCCCCGGACCTGCGAGGCCAGTCCATGGACAACCGGACCTCCTCGTACTGGAACCGTAACGGGGACCAGTGGGCCCTTTATGACGGATACAACTACGGCTCGGGCTGCTTCACCGTCCATGCCGGCGCGCGGGCCGACCTGCCCTCAAGGTAGGCCGGCTGGGCAGTACCGGTAGTCGCCCGGCCTGGTGTCAGGCTCAGGCCGCTATGGCCGCGGTCAGCGCGTCCTGCAGCAGGAATGCCGCCAGCGTGGCGAAGGTGACTGCGGCGACGACGTTCACCGTTACGGCCGTGCGGTGGCCCCGCACCAGTCCCTGGCTCAGCCGGCCGGCGCACAGGCCGATCGTGGTGTCCCAGATGAAACCCATCACCAGGAAAATCAGGCCGAGCGCCAGAAGTTGAAGCCACAGCGGACCGTGTCCGGGGCTGGTGAACCGCGGCAGGAACGCGGCGAAGAACAGCACGGTCTTCGGGTTCAGCAGATTGGTCAGGGCGGCTTGGCGCAGGACCTGACGCTCGGGCGGCACCCCGGGAGCCTCCGTCGGCGGCTTCCTGGCCGAGCGGGCCGTGGACACCGCGAGCCATCCCAGGTAGAGGCCGCCGATCAGTTCAACCCCGATCAGCGCGGCGGGCGTCGAGCGCAGCAGGACGGCCAGGCCGAGCGCAGCGGCCGTCACGTGCACGACCATGCCCAGCGCCATTCCCGTGGCGGAGACCAGACCGGCCCGCGGGCCCCGTTCCAGTGCCACGGCCATGATGTACGCGGCGTCGGGCCCTGGGGCGACGGTGATGATCGCGACCGCCGCCAGATAGGCCGGCAGCAGTGTGAGGTCCAGCATGACATCCTCCCGGGCCCGGATGAGGTGACGCTCAACAGCTCGCTCGGTAACGCTTAACAGCTCTTCATTACGTTACCCGTCCAGTGCGGCCACGGCAACGCATAAAGGGCCGGTAACGCGTTACGCTGGAATGCATGGCGGAACGTACGGCGGTCACCTTCACGGAAATTCCCCTCCAGGCGCTGACGGACCTTGTCAACGGCTGGGGCACACTGCCACGCGAGGGAGACGGCCGGGGGGACGCTCCGCACCGGCCCGTCTCCGACATCGCGGCACACCTCGGCCTGCCCCCGCGGGTGAGCGCCGGGCTTACCCCAGAGGCACTCGCCCACGCGGCGGACCGCCTGCACCCGGCCTTCTCCGCCCAGGACGCCGAGGCGTGCGCACGGCACCTGACGCGTCTGCTGGCGGATGGCGGCGTCCGCCCCGTCGTGGGGCTCGCGGACGGTGGCGCACTGCAGGCCGCATGGAGCGTCGACGATGCCGATCACGCCCTGGTGGCGGCAGCCGCGATCACTTTGCGTCAGTACCTCGCCGCCCACGGCTTTGCCCGCATCGGCGTGTGCACCGCCGGGAACTGCGCCGACGTCTACCTCGACCAGTCCCCCGGCGGCCGGCGCCGGTTCTGCTCGGTGACCTGCCAGAACCGGACTCGCGTCGCGGCCTTCCGCAGCCGCAAGGCGGCCTCCGCCTGAGTGTGGAGGTCACCTTCCGTCGTCTCTGCGCACCGCCTGCGGGCAGGCCCGCTGCACGACGCGGGAGCAGGTTCCTGAAGAGGCCGTTCTTCTCCACTGGTTGGAGTAGTGGTAGACCGTGTTCCAGGGCAGGCGGTCGTGCGGAAAGGTAGCGCCGCGGCATGCTGGTGCGGACCACATGGAGCACCACGTCCAGGAGGTCGTGGCGGATTGGGTGGCCGAGGTTGCGGCCGCGGAGCGGCGGAGCTAGTCGTCGCACCAGCTCCTCAGGAGTGCCTCGGCCAGCGCCCATCGGATGTCGGACAGATCGTTGGGATAACGACGGGATGCGCTCAAACCGGTAGAGAGGATCTCCCCTGGGGGAGCGGCAGCGCATATATAGGGGGAAGAGCGTGCTGCGGGTTCACTTCACTGTCGAGGACTTGGCGCAGGTACGGATCATGCCGTTGGGGCCGCTCGCAGAGACGGAGCTGAGCTTACGGACCGTGCAGCGGTGTGACCGTCCGGCGTTGTTCGGTGGGTGGCATACGCGTACAGGTCCGCGAGTCAGCGCCGATGGGAGGGCAACAGTGCGGTTTCTCAGCCCCCTTGTCGCGGGATTCGTGGATCTGTTCACGCTGGTGGGCGTGGCGGGCTGTATGGACGAGGGAGCGGAGCGGCTGGTGAGTGCGCCGCACCGGCGGCTGCGGGCGGAATTCTCGGTGCATCCGCGCAGGGCGGCGTGGAGGCCATCGTGGCTGACCGAAGCGATGGATGCCGACCCGCGGGCGGTGCGAAGGCTGGCCGCAGCGCTGCAGGACTACCACCGCGTCGCAGTGGCCCCGTACTGGGCGCGTATGGATCAGTACCTGCAGGGTGAGGTGGCCCGGCGTGGGCGGGTCATGGCGCAGGGCGGGGTGGGGGCACTGCTGGGCAGCCTGCGACCGATGGCTCTGTGGAAGCCCCCCGTCCTGGAGCTCCCGGGCTATCGGCGACTGGTTCACTCCGGAACCGACTTCCACCTGGCGGGCCGTCAACTCATCCTGGCTCCGTCGGTGTTCTGCGGGCCGATTCCTCAAGTGTTCGCCCGCCGCCCGCAAGCAGAAACGATCATCATCGTGTATCCGGCTCTGCGCGACCCGGTCGACGCGGCAGCCATATGGGCTCCCCTCGACACCCGCCAGGGCGATGCTCCGGTGCCGCCGGCTCTGTCCGCCCTCCTCGGCCGTACCAGGGCGGTCGTGCTGTGCGTCATAGCCGACCACCCCGCCTGCACGACCACCCAGCTCGCGCAGTGGGCGGGCATATCACCGGCCAGCGCCAGCGAGCACGCCACCACTCTGCGCAGCGCCGGCCTGACCACGCTCACCCGGGAACGGAAAGCTGCCCTCCATACCCTGACCCATCTCGGCCTCACGCTGCTGAGCACCAACGGTTCGCCCCGGCCAACGTCTGAACGCCGGAGGCCCCACCCCAGGTGATCCTGCCGGCCAGACCTCTGCGAGTTCCCCGGAGCCTACTGACACCGGTTGCCCGTCCGCGGACGGGCAACCGAACCGCAACGGAACCGTCGCTTATAGCCACACCCTCGGCCCACATATTCGGGGGCTCTTCTTCACGCAGACGATGTAGGAGGTCACGCGGTTGGCGGAAGTCCCCGCCCGCTCGGAACCGCAGCCGGAAGCGCTGCCGTTGGGGTCGCTGATCTCGTTCTCGGTGCCGTCCGCCCGCCGATATACGGTCTGGAACCCTGCGCCGTCCGCGTAAAGGTCACAGGCGTATGCCCACGTATTACTGCTATAGATGCCCCCACGCCCACACACAAACACGCTTGCCGGTCCACACGACCGCAGCTGGTACTCGCTGTCAGCCAGAGCGCTCGGCGCCGCCCAGAGCGTGAACCCCATCATGCCGGCGACGCCGGCCCCGACTACCGCTGTCCTCTTGGCCTGCCTCTTCCGTGCTCTGGTCTCGTTCTTCACGGCGGTCTCCTTGGGTCGTCCAACCGGATTCCAGCGCGCCATCCGCACCGCACACGACCTCTTCCTGTGCGAGCGCCTCCGGCCGTAGGCCGACGGCGCGGTCGCCGCGAGGGAGGAGCAGCGCGTGGCTGTGCCAGCAGACTCTCCTGACGAATCGGTGGAGTCACCTCGTTTCGGGCCGGCCCGAAACGACCACCAGCAATCTCGGACCGTCCACCAGCCGTTCTACCTGTCGCCGTGGCACTACCACAGAGCCTTCCCGGGCTCCTCCGGCTCCAGGGGGGCGGGTCGCGTGCTGCTGAGCTGCCTCCAGGCGCTCGCGCTGCCCGTTGTGAAGGATCTGCCAGACCGACGAAGTGCGCTGCCGGGCCTGCGCGTCATGACGTGTGCACGGTCAACGAGTAGCATGCGGAAGCTTCTGCTTGCTCCAGGTTCGTCCGACGGAGAGGGAGAGTCATGCGCAAGCCCCTAATGGTGATGGCTGTGGCCGTGATGGCGGCCATCGGTTACACCGCGCCGGCGCAAGCGTCCGTGAATGCCGTGGACATGCCCTTCGGCATGGCCTACGGCAACAGCACCACATCCGGAACGATTCACTTCACCGACGGGTACACCGCCAGCGTGTCCGGCGCCGTCCACGCAGCCAGCGGCCTCCGCCAGGTCTGCGCCCAGGGGGTGAATGGCAGCCTGACGTCGGGCCGCCCCCTCTGCAGCCCGTACGCGTTCGAGGGCGGGCCGAACCAGATCATCAGCGGATCGCTGCGGATCCCGGTCGCAGGCGGCGTCCAGCGGGTCTACATCACGATGTACGACGAGTACAACGTCCCGCTGGCCCGGGAGTTCTGTACCCGCAACGGCTGTACGCGAGAACGCTGAGCCGACTGCCTCCCCCGCCATCCTCCTCGACCCGCTCGCCCGAACAGGCCAGGAACGCCCACACCTCGGCCGCCTCCTTCGCCGGTCTCCCCCGCGAGCGCCAGGCCCACCTGCTCATCGACCGCGCCATCAGGGAGAAGCAGGCCAGGCAACGCGAGGACGCCGTCGACACGCTCCTGGAGCCGGAAGAACTCGCCCCTGAGGAGGTGGTGTGCCGACCCCGCGCCAAGCGACTCGTGGAGGACCTGCGCCTGTTGGGAGCCGGCAGGCTGGCTGTGCCGACGGGCGCTTGCGCGGTCTCGCTGATCGCTTTGGCCTGCGCGGGTGACCAAGACACCCACCCTGTACCTGATCGCCTGCGCGGCCCCACCGGCCCGACGCCTCGATGTCCCGATCCGCGCTGCGCAGCAGGCTGGTTGGGAGGTCTGCCTGATCCTCACGCCCTCCGCCCACCGGTGGCTCACCGAGGATGCCGAGGGCGAGATCCAAGCCCTGGAAGAGCTGACTGGCCATCCCGTCCGCTGGCAGTACAAGCTCCCCTCGCAGCCCGACCTGCTGCCCCCGCCGGACGCGCTCCTCGTCGCCTTGCCCCACTTCAACGACGCGCAGGCCGCCCACCCCGCCGTCCAAAAGCACGTCGACTTCTTGCGTGAGGCCGGTGTCACCGTACTGCTCGGCGAGGGAGGCTTCACCCCGCACAAGCCCAAGCAGGGCGACCTGAACGCCTACCCGTGGCAGGCCGCACTCGAGGCACTCCCGCCCGACGACTGACCTCCCTCACACCAACGCCGCGCCCGGCCGCATCTGTGCGGCGGGGCACGGTGCAGGGGTGAGTTCCGCGGCGCATGATCAGTCCTCGGCGCTCAGAAACCGTCTTTGGACTCTTTGGTGGGACCCGTGAGGGAGTGCGCGTCTTTGTACCCGTCTGGGGATGTAGAGCCTGTCGGGTCAGTTCGTCAGCCTGTCCGGCGGCAGGGAGTCAGCCGGTGTAGGCCCAGGACCACAACGCGAAGCCGGTGGCAACCGGGCATGCCACAACACCTGCCAGGAATAGGCGGCTTGCCCATGACCGACGACGGACACCGGGGGCGAACATCAGGGCGGTCAAGGCCGTGGCAGCACCGGCGACGATCACCACGTACTGCAGGAGCAGGGCGCCGACGTCCGCGCCCTCCGCCGCACCCCAGAGCGCGACCAAACCCACGAGCAGCGTGATCCAGGCCAGCGATGCCAGAGTGAGCGCCCACAGCACACCTGCCGCCACGGCAAGGCCCGTGTGCCCGGTGCGAGGTGCGGGCTGAGCAGAGCCGTACAAGCGCGTGTAGGTGCCGGGGTTCATCGTTGATTCCTTCCGTGATCGGTATGCACGATCCTCGCCCCGCAAGCCCTGCCGGGGCATGGGCGCGGATACTCGTCTGCACCGTGGCTCGTACTCAGCTGGCGCAACCCGGCTCCCGACGCCTGAATCAGGTTCGGCACAGCCCTCACCATCGACCGCCTCCGGCTCGGCCGCCTCGTCGCCTGCAACAGTGCCCCCGCCGAGGCAGAAGAACGAGAACGGCCGAGGCAACCGAGCTGCGCCACGCCGTCGCCCGCCGGGTGCAGCTCCTCGTACCAGGCGAGGACCACCTGTAAACGGTCGCCGTGTTCGAGGCCAGAGACTCGAAGCTGTGCATGGGGCACGCGGACTTCAGCGAGCATGGCCTGGAGCTGTACGCCGACGGTCAGGACGAACCGACCGAGGTGGTGGACCTGGACGACGCCGTGTTGCCGGCGGCGCTGGACGCGTTCGCCGAGCTGCTGCGCCCGGAGGAGGGTGCGCGACTCGTCGTCGACCTGGGAGGCCGGACCAGTGTCGGCCTGGCGCCGCGTCGGCCATCTGCGATTCAGGGACCGACGGCACTCCGTAGCCATGCCGGAGCCGACGGCCGCGCGGTGGGGTACAAGTACCGCTGTGGCGCGGGAGCGGATCCGGTGGCCGGCGGTCGTCGACCGGGCGAGAGATATCGTGGAGAGCTATGGGGGTGGCGTCACGCTGCGCCAGGTGACGTACCGCCTGGAGTACACCCAGAACCCCTTCCCGTCCCTACATGGCAGGTGCGCCCTGTTGGTGACGTCGTGGGCCCGTGCCGTTGTGGCTGTGTTGCCGGCCGGTGGCCGGGGGGAATCGGTTGGGGTTGAGGTTGAGGGGTGCGGGGTGGTGTGTGTGCCGGCCTGATCTGCGGTGTGCGGTATGCCTCGCTGTCGAAGCCGGGTGGACGGCTGTGGGATGACCGTACGGATGCCTCGGTGCCGGAGGCGGCTGCGGGCGGCAGGTGCCGCATACGCGCGGTCGGCCAGAACGGCCAGGGTCCGGGCCCGTGGCCTTCGCGGGCCGGTGCAGGGCACGCGGATGCGGGATATCACCGGCTCGAAGGCGAGTGTCGGCGTACTCGCGCAAGTGCTCAGCAAGTACAGATGGATGCGGTCTTGCTGGGAAGCCGGCCGGTGGTCGCCGAAGCCGCGTGAAGTGATCTGCGCCTGCCGCGCGCATTTCTCTTGCGCGCAGAGTGAGAGGACGGGGAATGGTCACACGCAGAGGATTCATCGACGGGGCTTCGGCGGCCGGTGGGGCAGCGCTGTTCGGCGTCCCCTCGTCGGCCTTGGCCGCCACGGCTGAAGAGCGGGCCTGGACGGACACTGAGGTGAAGGCTCGTGACGCGATCCGAGAGGTCAACGCGGGGATGCGCGCGAATTATGCCGCACTCAAGTCCGCAATGATCCGTCGTCTGAGTCCCGTGATCGTGGTCCAAAACGATGCCACCGGCGGCACGTTCACTCTTGTCCGTGGCGGAAACCCACAGCAGTCCGTCAGGCCGGTGCCCGAACTGTTCGAGCTGGCGAAGTCGATCAGCCACGTGCCCCAGGGCATTTTCTCGATCCTTGCCGCGTATCTGAGCCACAGGGTGCCCAACCTCGCCAACGCCTGTCGCATCGACCCCCATGACCTGGACATGGTGGCCTTTGCGGGGCCGCGGTCATCCGGCTGGGCCGGCCCGCTCCAGAGCTACGCTGCCACGCTCACCACCGCACGTCGGCAGCTGGGAAAGGCCAACCTGCCACATCAACTGGAGGCCGCTTGCGGGAAGATCCTCGACGAAGCGCTCCAATTCATCCGTGACTGCGTCAGCAGCGGAACCTTCGACATGGCCTCACTCCAGGAGTTCTCGGCCAAGACCTACCCGAGCATCCGCACGAACATGACGTATGCGGCTGCCGCGCAGATCTCGGGTGTGGAAGGGCTCATGCGCACGTGGCGGGGCCTGATCGGAGAAAAGGCATGGGAGGACCTGTACACCGTCGTACTGTCGATCTGGACGACGTCCGAGCTGAACCAGGCGTCGATCATCATCAGGCGATGCATGAACCCGGCGAAGGTCGCCACACATCTGATCGACCTGCCGACCGCTGAAGTTCCCCGCGACCCCGTCTTCGTCGCTCTGGACAACCTCGCCCGGATCGTTCAGGACAACGTCTCGGCCGAGATGGTCCTTTCCACCGATCCGGTGATCGCGGACGCCTTCAAGGGCAAAGAGGACCTGCTCTCCGTCGAAATCCTGGATCAGCTCGGAGCAGGGACCGGGGCGTCCACACCCGCTGCTCCCTGGGCGGCGTCCGCCTGCCCAGTCGGTAAGCAGAAGACGCAACCTGCCGTGTAACGGATGCTCGGTGGATCAGCTCCAGTGGCCTGCCCGCTCGTGTTGGCCACCCGGTCGCCCACCCGCTGCCACGGGCGCAGCCGTCCGAGCACACCTCCAAGGCCGAAGTCCGCGCCTTCACCGCGCTCTCCGCCGGCCCGAAGAGGGGTCAGGAGATTTCCGGAACGGATCCGAAGCTGTGGCGGTATGACGACGAGATGGAAGACGTCACCGTCATCTACTACGCGCCCCCTCTACAACGAGCAATGACAGCCCCGACGTCTCCCGAAGCCGACCTCAGCTACGGCATCGCACGTGTCCGATACGCCTAGTTCCCGCCGAGTTCCCCTACGCCTACTCCCCCAATGCCGCCCGCCTCCTCGCGCAGACAGGCGCCGCTCCCATGAACCGTGAACCGTGAATCGGCGTGCAACATCGCGGGCTGCCTCGCCGCCCGCAAGGCTCTGGAGTGAGCGCGGCCCGCCGCGTGCCAGGGGTGCGGATCAGGTCAATCGATCGTCCACCCTTGACGGTTGCTTGACTGTCTCTTTACGTTCGTTGCGTAGGGGTGATCATCAACGACCGCCCCTCCGCACTTACGCGCAAGTTCCCGCCCCCTCCAGGGGTTTCACCATGGAGCAGCTCATCAAGCGCATGACGGAGGAGACTGCGTGACGCACATTGACTGCCGCCAACTTCGGCCGGGCCCGAAGGACGGCCGCATCAGCGCCGCGCCGAAGAGCGACCGGGAGTCGGCCGACGCGGACGAGACGCTCGACGCAGTCATCGTCGGGGCCGGCCTCTCCGGCCTCTACCAGCTCCACCGGCTGCGGCAGCTCGGCCTGACGGCGGTAATCCTGGAGGCCGGTGAGGACCTCGGCGGTACCTGGTACTGGAACCGGTATCCCGGTGCCCGCTGCGACATCGAGAGCCTCTCCTACTCCTACTCCTTCTCCCCGGAGCTGGACCAGGAATGGGAGTGGAGCGAACGGTACGCCTCCCAGCCGGAGATCCTGCGCTACATCCACCACGTCGCGGACCGGTTCGACCTGCGCCGGGACATCGTGCTCCGCAGCCGGGTCACCCGCGCCGCGTACGACGAGGACCGTCACCTGTGGCAGCTCTCCACGGACACCGGACGGGCCGTCACCACCCGCTTCCTCATCCTGGCGACGGGCTGCATGTCGACTCCCCAAGCCCCCCGGATACCCGGCGCCGGCAGTTTCGCGGGCGCGATCCACCACACCGCCCGGTGGCCGCGCGAGGAGGTCTCCTTCACCGGCAAGCGGATCGCCGTGATCGGCACCGGGTCTTCGGGCGTCCAGGTCATCCCCGCGATCGCCCAGGAGGCGGCCGCGCTGACCGTCCTCCAGCGCACCCCGGCCTATGTACTGCCGGCCCACAACCGTCCCCTGCACCCCGCCGAGCTGTCCGAGTTCAAGGTCACCTACCCGGAGTTCCGGCAGGCTCAGCGGCGTTCCCGGGGCGGGACCGTCTTCGAGCCCCCGACCCGATCGGCCCTGGAAGCGGACGAGTCGGAGCGTACGGCCGCGTACGAGGCCGCCTGGGACACGGGCTTCCTCAACGGCATACTGCGCACCTACACCGACATCCTGACCGACGAGAAGGCCAACGAGACCGCGGCGGAGTTCGTACGGTCCAAGATCCGTTCGATCGTGGCCGACCCCGTGACGGCCGAACTGCTCTGCCCACGCTTCCCGTTCGCGACCAAGCGACCCTGCCTGGGCACCGACTATTACGCCACATACAACCTGCCGCACGTCTCGCTGGTGGACCTGCGTACCACCCCGATCGAGCGGATCACTCCCCGGGGCATCCGCACCTCGGACGGAGAGCACGAACTCGACATGATCGTCCTCGCCACCGGCTTCGACGCGCTGACCGGCTCCCAGCTCGCCATCGACATCGTGGGCAAGGGCGGCGCGACGCTCCAAAAGCGGTGGGCGGACGGTCCCCGGAATTACCTTGGGCTCGTCTCGGCCGGCTTCCCCAACCTCTTCACCGTCCTGGGCCCGCTCAGCCCGTCCGTGCTCACCAACATCGCGGTGGCCCTGGAACAGCAGATCGACTGGATCACCGACTGCATCGCCCACCTGCGGCGCAACGGCCTCACGGAGATCGACGCCACTGCGCAGGCCGAGGCACACTGGGTCGCGAGCACGGCGGAACTCGCCGGCCACACGCTCTACCCGTCGGTCGACTCCTGGTACACGGGCGCGAACGTCCCGGGCAAACCCCGCGCCTTCCTCGCCTACACGGGCGGCCTGGACCGATACCGAAAGGAATGCGACGCCGCGGCCCGCGACGGCTACGCGGGCTTCACCCTGTCTGCCGCACACTGAGCGACGCCGACGGTCGATGAGATGCGGTGCCGCGACGGAGTATGCGTACGCATGACTGACACCCCTCACCGGCTGTCATCCCCCACCGCAGTGGGGGGGACGGACACGCGACCGCGGCGTAGCCTATGAGGTTGCGCCCCTGGTGCGAGCTATCAGTGGCAGACCTGAGCACCGACAAGCCTCCCCAGGCCCCACCGGGCCAGGGCTGCGCAAACTTTCGCCCCGACGGCTCCCTCGGCATCCCCGGCACGCGACTTGGGAACCTCCCGCAACCGCGAAGTGCTGGGCTGCGGGCAGCGCAACCCGCTGCGCGCTCCTGCCCGGGACGGAGGAACGCTTGGCTGTCAGTTCGGCACAAGAACTCGGCCCGGCTCATGGAGCCTTGAAGAATGACAGCCATGAAGATTCGACAGGCAGGGCTTGAGGACGCCTCGGCCGTCGCTGTTGTCTACGTACGATCGTGGCAGATGGCCCGTGCCGGTCTTGTTCCACTGCACTACCTCGACGCCATGGGCCCAAGCCGCGATGAGCCCGAATGGAAGTCACGTATCGCAGAGACACGGTGGCCGTCGTCGGGGGGTGCTGGTCACCGAGACCGAGACGGGGATCGTCGGGCTCGCAAGTTTCGGCCCGTCTGAAGAGGCCCCTGGTATCGCGAAAATCGGCACGCTCTACGCGCTGCCCGAGGTCTAGGGCCGAGGATCGGCAAGCAGTTCATGCTGGCCACGTTGGCGACGCTAAATCAGGCCGCCTACCCACAAGTTGCCCTGTGGGTACTCGAAGACAATGAACGCGCCCGGCGCTTCTACGAGGCAGCCGGCCGGGGGGCATCACTTCCGCGATAGCGGCACGTGGGGCGGGAGGGGCGCACGCGTGTCGCGCATGCCGGGAGCCGGGATGGCCGTCGGCGTCGCGCTTAGACCATCGTGTGCTTCCGGTGCGGCATCACGCCAGGGGTCTCTCCCTCTGGCCGTCGTCGGTGTACGGGCTGAGGGGGGGCTGGGCGATGCCGGCGAGCCCGGGGGGGGGGGAGGACGGCGAGCGCCCGGATGGTCCTCGAAGGCGTCCGCGCCGCCCGCGACTTCCTGCCCGATCCCGGCCGCTCCGTCCCAATCACCTTGCAGTCCTGACGTCGGCCAGTGAATCTGGGCTGGTGCCAGGACAAGGGAAAAGAAGGCGGCGGCAAGAGGCCGAGGGGCAGCGGCTTGCCGCTCGCACCGCTCTGGCCACGGGACAGTGGGAAGTGATCGTTGAGACTCAGGACCAGGCGGAGATGCGTAGGCAGTTGCGCCGCCTTAGGGACGCAGGAATCGACGGGTCGTCGATCCGGATCGACACGCTGTGCGGGCGCCTCGCGCTCCCGACCACCTACCGGCTGAGCCGGTTTGTGACGGGCCCCGGGTGGAAGTCCGAACACGAGCACTCTGATCATTGAGTTCGGCATACATGTCCGGGTAGTTGCGGCGGGAGGTGGTGTTGGCGAGGCCGAGGCGGGGGTGCGAGCGCCAGCACGCTCGGGCGTCGGCCGGTCTCGGAGGTCAGGCGGTCGATCGCGGCGTGGACGTCGGTGCGGCTCGGCAGCGGGCGGGTTTCTCCCAGGTCAGCGAGTAGCGGCGCAGCACATGGCGGCGGTAGCGCACGTCGGGCAGCAGCTGCCGTGCAGCAGCCCGCACCTGCCCGTAGCTCATCTGCGGGTCGGCGACCGGCATGCCCTGCGGGCCACGCGCGCGACGCAGTAGCTTCGTGATCCGCACGATCGGGGCAGCCGCGATCAACGCCGCCCACTCCGTCACGCTCGCCTCGCGGGCCAGACCGACCACCACCAGCGTGCCGCCAGGCCGCAGCAGCTCACGCATGCGGACGAGTGCCGCCTCGAAGTCCATGTGATGGATTGTGGTCACCGAGCAGACGAAGTCGTATTCCGCACGGGGAAGTTCCGCGGTGAGGAAGTCTCCCTCGACGAAGGTGAGTCGCGGATCGCCGACAGCGGATTCGCGCGCACAGGCGATCATGTCCGGCGACTTGTCGATCCCGGTGACGTGTCTCGCCCGCCCGGCGAGCTTCCGTGCCAGCAGCCCGTCCCCGCAGCCAACGTCCAGGGCATCGCCGCACCCCTCGGGAACAGACCGGAGGATGCCCGGGTGCCGGGCAACGTTGGTGTTCCAGTACGGATCTGCGGCGGGCTGGCTCATCGGATCAGCGTAGAGGCCGGTCATGGCCTGCCGAGTGCACACCGACGGATTAGTTGTCCCCATGGGGAGTCGTGACCGCAGGGGTGGGGGAACTCTATGACGCTGATCATGCAGATCGCGGGGAATTGCCTGACCGGCGACACTTCCGGCCCTGCCGCGCTCATGGAGGCTGCGCACAGCACACGAGAGCCCGGGAGTTGATAGCCGAAGCCCGATCTGCGGGGTCCTGGTTCTGGGGCTGTCAGGCTCCGTGGTGATCTACGCTGGCGAGCCGATGCGCTGCTGACGGGCGTACGACGGGGTGTGAGGAGCGGGCAGTGCGGGTGGGGTGGAGCCGGTTGTGGCAGGCAACGGCATGGGGCGGGATCGGACTGAGTCTGTACGCCGGCTGGCTCACGGTCGATGAGTTCCGGGATCGGGCGTCGAGCGAACGGCAGATCAGCCAGGCGTGCGATGGGCTCGTCTCGGGAGCCCTGGTAATGGACCTGCAAGGCGGGATGGTTCGAGCAAAGGCCGGGCACGAAGCCCCCCTTGATGCACGGTCCCTGCCCAGCGACTGCGTGATTTACCGGGTTCCTGGCCCGGGCAAGTCACAAGGACTGTTCACACTGACTGTCGCGAGCAGCGGCACCAGAGGCGCACCCCTCCATCAAGTCGGCGATGCAAGCTTCCTCGAACCGTTTTACGACAGGGCATCGGGATCCGGCCGCCAACGGGAGGCGGACGTCACTGCCAGCGCAGACCAGGCCGAGCCGCGGCCGATCGGTGACGGCACACTGGGCTGGTACACGGACACCGAAACCACCGTGCGGGTGGCATGCGCACCCACAAGCCACGACACGGCGCCGGCCCTGCTGCACATCACCGCCCGCGCCGACTACGAACATGTGTCAGCGGAAGACCGGCATCGGCTCACCCGCATCGCTCACTCCGCCGCAGCCAAGCTCGCCGACCGCACCGGCTGCACGACCCGCCTTCGTCCTCTGCGCGGCCAACTGGCCCCGGCGCGCCCGGAACTTCACACCGCACGAACCACGGGCGGCTCCTGCCGCTGGTTCGCAGACCATCTGCACGCGCACGGCCAGGACCAGCTGCCCGACCGCGCGCTGGGAGCCCCCACCCGACAGAGCAATCCCGTCGAGACCTGCCTCATGGCAGTCAGCCCCACCCAGGTCAAAACGATCACCACCCACATGCAAGCGAAGAAGCGCAAGTACGCGCGCGGTGCGCTCACCTTCGCACCCTGGTGGCTGCGCACCGCGTCCTTCGTCGGCCCCGAAGCACAGACCGTCGCATCCCACGGCCTCTCCCACAGAGGCAAGATCAAGGCAGGCACTGCCGGCGGCAACCTCGACAACGTCTGGTGGGCCTCCTCCCTTTGTGACGGCAAACCCGCCCTGCACACCCTCACCTCCAGCTACACGTACACCGAGGCGTTGGAGCCCACCGACCTATCCGCCCTCTTCGCGGCGTATGTCGATGACTTCACCGAGCGGCGCAACTGCACCCACGTCACCCTCCCTGACGCCAGGGAGTTCGCCGCCCCCTGACACCGTCCACGGACGGGGCACCCCTTCCGCACCGGCTCGGCTGGCGAGCACCCCGCTACGAATACGTGACGGATACCAGCACTCAGGGACGACAACTCGCCAGCGTGGAGATCATGTACCGCGGGCGCATCCCGACCTTCTCCTCGCCGCCGACCTGGTGCCACCTGGCGCCCGCCCCGCGGCCCGGCCGCCGTATCGCGGTCAGCAATGCTCCCCGTGATGGATAACGTTGAACTGAGCGACGCCATAGAGGACTTAGCGGCTGTCTATGAACCCTGGTCGTGAGGCAGAGACGGCGGGACGATCTGCGGTGCGGGGCTGCCGGGGCGGCCCGGCGGCATTGCCGGGAGCATGATGGCCCCCGTTGCCGGTTGATGGCGGCGGCCCCGGCGTTCTGCTCAAGTCGGTGCAGGTAGCGGCGGTGGCGGAGGGTGAACCAGGCACACTTACCGCCGTCGCAGCAACCCTCGTATGCCACCGCCGAATGGCCAAATGAAATGGTGCCTTAGCAGGTCAGCCGACGCTCAGCGCTTTCGTAGGTGGCGAGGTTGGAGTCGACGCCCACGACGGTCTTGTAGGTGTAGGTGCCGGAACCCGTGCAGGTCCACCACGCCATCTTGGTGCCGCTCTCGAGCGGGGCCCAGTCCACTTCCTCCCAGCCGTACCAGCGGTGACGCTGCAGGGAGATGGTGGCATCCGTGCAGCCGCTGCGGGTCTTGCCGGCCTTGCCGATGATCTCGCTGATGCCCTTGTAGGGGGCCGAGATGCTGTAGCAGTTCCGGTCCCAGTCCGAGGCGGCGGCCGGAGTGGCCGGCATCAACAGTGTGGCTGCGCAGGCCAGTGCCACGGCGACGGATGACTTTCCGGCGATTCCGAGAGTGCTCATGACAAATGTTCCCGTCTGCGAAACGTGCGGGGTGCAAGATCCGGGAACACTCTTTCACCGGGGTCGAGACAAGTTCAAGCCAGATCCTGGGGGCCGTCAAACTCTTGCGTACTGCGACGACTTGGCGTCCAGCATCCCTACGCGAACCCAGCAAGGTAAAGGAGTGACCTTCAACCCCCACAGCCAGACCAGCTTGTCGATCCGCGACGCCCTCGCCGCGAACTGCCACTCGCTCGCATGCGCCGCCAGGTCCACCACCGCCCGCCGCGAACCGAGCCGCCGCGCTGCTGAGGCTGGTGCACGATACAGCGCGAGGGGCCATGCCGACTCTGACACGGGCTCCTCGCGTCATGGGCAAGACTGAACGCCGCACTGCAGAGTTCAAAGACAGCTACTGAGCAGGTCGCGTCGAGGAGACCGGGGAGCGGGTGTGTGTCACCGACGGCGGCAAGCCGACGAGTGTGCTCCTGCCCGCGGCGGAGCTCGCCGAGCTGGAACACTTCGCCCAACGGGCCCCCGGCGGAACACGGCACCGGCCCAGATCCGGTGCGGGACAGGGACACCCGTCCCGGACCAGCAGGGCCCGTACATCCGGTACGTACACGCTGACGGGGGGGGCGGATGACCTTCGTACGGGACCGGGTGGTCGTGGCCGAACTGAGGTCCGTGGCGGAACTCGACTGGCTCGAGGACAGGGTACGCACGGCCCGCCAGAGCTACATGCCCCCGAAGCAGGCAGCCGCGTTCGAGGAGTTCCCCGCCCGCCAAAGCCCGGGCCTGGTGGCTCAAGACCGGGCCCGGACAGCGGGCATGGATGGATGCCGGGGAGGAGTACACGACGACCGGGTCCGGGCTGGTAGGCGGGGCTCGGTGGGGCGCGGGTCGCTGTACGGGATACGCGGCGGAGGGGCCGCGGGTCTCCGTGAATTGTCCGCCACGCTTGCGGCACGAGAGGGGTAAAGCCCCGCAGATCCTAGGCTCTTGCCGGCAGGGTGCACCCGGCTGCTTTGTGTGCGTGACTTGCGGCGCTGACCGTCAGGTCGATAAGGCTTTTCCGCGCCTGACCCTCGGTTGATTCTCCGCGCTGTTTGAGATCTACCACCACACTGAGGTTGTAGCTTCCACCAGGAATTTTCCCTTCGGGTACGCAAGGAACAAAAGCTGCAGCCTTGTCAGCAGATGCCGCTCCTCGGATGCCCGCCTCGAAGCGGGTCACACGCCCCTCCTCGCTGACGTCTCCCTCGAATACCGAGCTCTCCCACGTCTTGCGCGGTTCGGTCATCATCATGCGCGCCCTGGCGCTGAGGAGCAGGTTGTCGTCATCACGGACGAAGCAACTGGTCGAGAAGCTGTCGCTGGCTTCCGCAGAGTGACTCCCCACGGGACCTTCATCGAATGAATAAGCAGACTGACCTGGGAGGACCCTGTTCAACGCGGAAATTGCCGGGTTCGACTGCAGCAAATTACAGGCATCAGCAGATCGGACGGTGCCGGAGTCGTCCGTCTGGGATGCGCTCGCTAGGTAGACGATGCCTGCAGCAAAGCCGACTGTGATGGCGAGAGCGCCAGGGACGAGATATCGCTTGGGGATGATGATCACGTACTCGAGCTTTCTATCCGAGTTTCCCGGGAATGTCTTGACCTTCGATGTAGCCCTTGACGTTCGTATGCGCATTGCCAAACCCCTGCTCGGCAGCAGCGCTGGCAGCAGCGACAGGCAGTGCTTAGCGATACCACCGCGCCGTTCATCCGCGGCCCCCTGTCCTCCGCACCAAGTGTGACCGCAGGCGTGCAGTCGGCGTGCACGCGAGCGAGTTCGACAGGCAACTGCTCGGGGGTCGGCAGTTCGTTGTCCCGGCCGATGTCGAGCATCGCGTCACGCAGGCGACCGACGAGGACTTGCCCCACCGGGACGCTGGCTGGGATCTCGCGGCGGCATTTCCATCGGAGCGGATGGCTACCTGACCGCAACCCAAACTGCTGATTCCGAGTCCCAGCGACAAAGCGCGGTCGTACCCCGGAGGTCGACCCCGGCAAGGAGCCATTGCCCTTCATTCCAGAGGAGTCGAGGTGTCGGAAAGTCGTCGACTTCCGGGGTGGGAGCTTCGTGGAGGTCAAGCAGTTGCGCGATGGCTTCTGCCGGGAGATCAGCATGGACCACTACAGTCCAGCCCTGTTCACTGCGCAGCTCAACTGCGCGCATCCGTCGTGTGCCACGGCCTGACGGGCTGGGCAGCTCTCGGTTGAGGAAGCGGCGCAACGCCTTCCTTGTCGCCTCATCAATCGCACCCGCAAGTCGCGTGCCAAAGTGCGAGGCGACTGCCTGCAAGAAGGGTGCTGCGGCCATCCCAACCAGGATGCTGGTAAATAACTGGTCGCGTCCCGCTTGGTAGACGCGGCTACTACCCGAGACGGATGCGGTCATCTGCACTTCTCCCGCCAAACCGTCTTGATTTTCCTCCGGCATCGCACTCCCCTCCACCAACTCAGTCTGGCAGCCAAGCCGTTGGTTCGCCTCCGAACCTCTAGAACGGCGGAGGTGATCGGTGCCTAACCATTCAGGCATGGTGGACGCGCCGCCCCAGGTAGTGCACAGCGAGCATCGGCCCGAGCAGGCCAGCCACCGAGTTGGCGACCGCCATCACGACGGTCAGCTGGGCGGTCGTCACCCACGCCACTCATGCCGAGTGAACTGCCGCCCCCCGTCGCACGGGTCTTGCCAGGCCGAGACCTTGTAGCGCACCGGCCGGTCCGGCGTCGACCTGGTGCAGGATTGCGGAGAGGTTGAGCTCCGTGCTCCTACCGGCCTTTCAGATCACCTGCTTGCCGAACCCGCGAGGGGGCGACAGGGAGGATGCGGTGCCCGAGCGCGGAGCGGGAACCGACCATCCACCGGTATGACTCATCGGCACGGCAGCGCAGCTCCCACACGTCGCTTCCGTCGGCGGGTGCCAGCAGAGCCGTGTACCAGAGCGCTTCCCGGTCTATCACCGCCCACACGGCGGCACCGAGCTCGGCACAGGAGCCCAGGGCCGCGGGCACTGCCAGACCTCAGGCCGCGAACCCGAAGCGGCGGCGGAGGCGGGAGGCGTGCGTCAAGGACGGAACCGTCGGTTCGTCCTGCACTCTCTCACCCATGAGGACGACGGTATCGTGCGGCGCTGAGCACCCGTCCTACGGTTTGGCTGAGGGTTCGAACCGGGTGCGCAGAGTTGTCACCGCGAAGACTGCCAACAGTGGCAGGAAGCCGATCAGCCCCGGGCGGACTCAGTCTTGAAGGGGCGACGCCAGGGCCGATACCGTCACGGCCGTGACGATCGACACCCGCGGGCTCAACGCCAACTCCGCCGCCACGACGACCTGCGCCGGCCAGGGGAGCACTGCCCGGCTGGCCGCCGACATCACCGTTGTACTCGTGCCCATCGTCATGTTCGCTGTTCCCGTGGCTATGGTCCGGGCTGAGGTGATCCATGAGGGGTTCCTCCTCCTCAACCTGGTCTCGCTGTTGATCAGCGGCATGGTGGCGGCCTATGCCCACATGGGCTGGCACGCCCGACTGCACGATGGTCACCTCCTGTCTGCGCGCACCCTCACGGGGCGGCGCACGGTCGATTTGGCCCGGCTCACCAAGGTCGGCCGCCTTGAGGTGCCAGGCCAGGTGCGGAACGACGATCGGCTGATCCTGACGGATACGCACGGCGTGCGGCTCATCCTGAACAAGCTGAAGGGCGGGGACGACACCGTCGACGCACTCGTTCGCCGGGCACTGATGTCGCGGCCGCCCGGCGCCGGAGTGGTCGTATCGGACCGCGCCGCTGAACGCCTCGACCTGCACACGGAACTGGCCCGCCCGCAGGGCCGTATCCGGGCCGGCCGTAAAATTCGCCCTGGGCTGATCGGCTTCCTGCCACTGTTGGCCGTCTTCGCGGTGACACCGGTGTCCTTCGGGCTGCTGGCCCTGGCCCTGACACTCGCTGACGTGCTCTAGGCGCGCACTGACCCTGGATCAGCTACGGACACGAATACCTGGAACAGCGCTCGACCTGGCCTGACAGTTTCGAGCTGACACCGCCGTGGACGGGGGCAAGTACCGGCATCCTGTGCGCTTCCTGTGTATCCGAGCGGAGTTGCACCGGATGCAGGTACCTTCCTTTTCCGCCTGGCAGGGCGGCCCCCTGTTCAGGCTGATTCCACGGCTTCTTTGATGGCCCCTTCACCGCGCGGTGCGGGAGCCCTTCGCACAGGGTGAGTCTCGGGCGCTGCTGTCTTGCGTACGCCGATGCAGACGACGGTGACGGCGGCTGCGACCAGCATGCCGATTCCGCCGATGTCGGCGCACAGGTGCAGGGCTCCGCTGAAACTGTCGCCGAAGGCGCCGAGGGCCTGGCCGGTGGCGGGTGCGCCCAGGTCGAGGTGTCCGGCGGCAGCGAGACCGTCGGTGGCGACCGCGTTCAGAACGGAGTCCCGGTCCGCGGCGCTCAGACCGGCTGCCGAGAGTTGCTCGGGCAGCGTGCTGACCGTGTGCTGGGTAAGGATGACACCGAACACGGCGGGGCCCAGGGCCCCGCCGACCTGACGCAGGGTATTGCTGCCCGCGCCTGCCATGCCGGCCAGATGGTGGGGCACGCTGCCCACAGCGATGGCGGTGAGGGGCGACATGACGAAGGAGAATCCGGCGCCGATCACGGCGAGCAGCAGGACGACGAGGCCCGCGCCGCTGTCGGCTTCGAGGGCGTTCAGCCAGAACGTGCCGATGCCGGTGACCACGAGGCCCAGGGCCAGCAAGAGGCCCGGAGCGACCCGGCCCATCAGGCGTCCCACGACGGGGGCGAGGATGACGGCCAGGCCATTGAGCGCCAGGAAGCGCCAGCCGATGTCCAGCGCGGACAGGTGCTGGACCGTGCCGAAGAACAGGCTGAGGGCAAAGACGAGGCCGACCTGGGCGAAGAGGGCCAGGGCGATCACGATGCCGGCGCCGGAGAAGGCCCGGGACCTGAAGAGCTGCATGGACAGCATCGGGGAAGGAGAGCGCAGCTCGACGAGGATGAAGGCGGCGAGGGCGACGGCGGCGACCGCGAACGCGGCGACGACCTTGCCCGCACCCCAGCCCGCGGCCCCGCCTTCGATGACGCCGTAGACAAGGGCGGCGACGGCGATGACGGCGGTGAGCTGGCCGGGGATGTCGATGGCTCGGCCGTGCGGAGCCTTGGAGTCTACGAGCAGGACGGCGCCGGCGACGAGGCCGATGGCGCAGGCGATGAGCGACGGCAGGAAGATCCAGCGCCATCCGGCGCCTTCGAGGATGGCGCCGCTGATCAGGGGGCCGAGTGACATTCCAAGGCCGAGGGCGGCGGCCCAGGCGGAGACCGCCTTGGCGCGGGCCCGGAAGTCGGGACAGACGTGACTGATCAGTGCGAGCGTCGAGGTGAGCAGGGCAGCGGCGCCCACACCGGAGAGTGCCTGGCCGATCCAGACCTGGGCGACGGATGTCGCGGTGAGGCTGACGGCGGAGCCCGCGGCGAAGAAGCCGAGGCCCGCGAGGAAGACCTTCTTGCGGCCGTAGAGGTCGCCGATGAGGCCGAAGGTGAGGATGAACGCGGCCATCGGGAGGATGAAGGCGTCGGTGATCCACTGCAGGTCGGCGGTGGACGCGCCCAGGCCCTGCTGGATGCTCGGCAGGGAGACGGAGACGCCGCCGATGGGGAGGTAGGAGGCGAAGACCCCGAGGCAGGCCAGGGCGACGGTCTTGCCGACGGAGCCGGGTCTGGCGTGGGCCGGGGCCGGGGCCGGTGCGCCGCGGATCGGCGGGCTGTGGGCGGGGTTGGTGGGCACAGAGCACCCCTCTCTTAGTAATCAGGAACCCTGCGATAGTATCAGCCTTACTGATACTCGCGACGCGGGTGCCCTGTCGGCACGGACACGCTGACGTTTCGAGCCGCCACACCACACTCGAGGAACCGCCATGCCCACACGCCACGAGGACTGGCAGCAGACGCTCCACCACCGGATGTGGAAAGCGAGCCAGGCACTGCACCGGACGCTCAACGAAGAGCTGGCCGGCCTTGGCCTGACCATCAACCAGCTGGCCCTGGCTGTGACGCTGGCCCAGCACGCTCCGCTGTCCTCCGCCGATCTGGCCCGCAGCCAGGGCATCACTCCGCAGACAGCCAATTCCGCACTGGCCCATCTGGACCGACTTGGCTGGCTGGAGCGCCGCCCGCATCCGGTGCACAAGCGGGTCGTGCTCCTCGATCTCACGAAGGAGGGGCACGCCGGGGTGGCCGCCGGCCGGGCGCGCACCGATGCCGTCGTGGACCGGATGCGTGCCGCGCTGGGTGGAGCCCGGCAGGCGGAGGAGTTCTTGGCGGCGCTGCGGCGGGTGAGTGACGAGTTCGACGGGCCCGACATCCCGCCCGGGCAGTTGTGGCCCGGGCGGTGACGGTCGAAGCGTGTTTCAGCCGACGCGCACCGTGTGTACCAGGTGCTTGATCTCCTGGAACTCGGCCAGCCCGCGGGCGCCGTTGAGTCGTCCGATCCCGCTCTGTTTCATGCCGCCCTCCTCGAACTGGTCATAGGTGATGCCCCAGTTGTTGATCCAGACGGTTCCGGCGTCTAGGCGGGCCGCCAGGCGCAGGGGCCGGTCCACGTCGCTGCTCCATACGGATGCGGCGAGTCCGAACTCGGTGGCGTTGGCCCGGCGTACGACGTCGTCCTCGTCGTCGAAGACCTCGAAGGTGGCGACCGGCCCGAACACCTCCTGCTGGACCAGTGGTGCCGCCGGGTCCTCGACCTCGACGAGGCTCGGCCTGAGACAGGCGTCCTCACCCTGGGGGTTGAGGAGCCCGCCGCGCACCAGGACCGTGCCGTAGGCGTCGGCTCCGGCCACGAGGGCATCGATGCGCTGTGCGGCGGCGCGGTCGATGACCGGTCCCATTGTGGTGGCGGGCTCGTCGCCCGGCCCCACCACCACGGCGTCCAGGGCGGCGGTCATCCGGGTACGCAGGGTGTCGGCGATGCCGTGCTGCACGAGGATGCGGCTGCCCGCCATGCAGAACTGGCCGGCGAAAGTGGTGACGGCTGCGGTGAGCACGGGCACCGCAGCGTCCAGGTCGGCGTCGTCGCACACGATCATGGGGGTCTTGCCGCCGAGCTCCAGGGAGCACGCCTTCAGGTGCTGGGCGGCCTGCGCCATGATGACGCGGCCGACCGCGGTCGATCCGGTGTAACTGATGACGTCGGTGCCGGGGTCGGAGACCAGCAGGGGTGCGCCGGTGTTGCCTGACTCGGTGAAGGCGTTGACGACGCCCGACGGCAGCGCTTCGGTTTCGGCGATGATCTCGTACAGGAGCCCGTTGGTGAGTGCGGTCTGTGCCGGCATCTTCATCGCGACGGTGCAGCCGGCGGCGAGGGCCGGGGCCAGGGAGCGTACGGCGAGGATGACGGGCGAGTTCCAGGGCACGATGACGGCGGCGACGCCTGCGGGCTGGTGGAGCGTGAACGAGTAACTGCCGGGCACGGTTTCGGCCGCGCGACCGGTGTCGGTGAGGGCGAGGGCGGCGTGGTAGCGGAGTTTGGTGATGGCCGCGCCGATCTCTCCCTCGGCCTCGGGCAGCCGTTTGCCGTTCTCCTGTGACAGAAGGGTGGCCAGCTCACGGTGCCGGGCGGCCAGGTGGTCGGCGAATTCGGCCAGGGCCCGGGATCGGGCCGTGCGGTCGCGTGCCCAGGATGTGGTGGTGAAGGCGCTCCGGGCGGCGTCGATCGCGGCGCGGGCGGTGACGGCTCCGGCGTCGGCGTAGGTTCCCAGAGGCCGGCCGGTGGCCGGGGCCAGGGAGGTGCCGGTGGCGTGGCCGTCGTGCCACTGGCCGCCGATCAGGTTGCGGGCGTGCGGCAGGCTCACTTCTCCCCCAGGTTCTCGGAGGTGTCGAAGCGAATGACGGGCTTGATGGTGTGACCCGAGCGGGCGTCGGCGACCGCTTGGTCGAGTCGGTCGGGTGGGTAGCAGCGGATGAATCCGTCGAAGGGCAGGCGGCCCTGGCGGTGCAGGTCGATGAGGGCGGGGATGAAGGTCAGCCGGTCGCTGGCGCCTTCGGTGACGCCGCGGATGGTGCGCCCGTCGATGAGGGAGTTGATGTCGAAGGAAGCCCGGCTGCCGGCGGAGGGGGCTCCGATGACGGCAACGGTTCCGTCGGCGGCGATGGCCGTGGCGGCGAGCTCCAGCAGTGCGGGGACGCCGGTGGTTTCCACGATGTACGTCAGGCCGCCGGGGCCGACCAGGTCGGCGAGACGGGACCGGAGATCTTCCTTGCTGCTGTCGATGGTGTGGGTGGCGCCGAGTTCGGTGGCGAGAGCCAGCCTCGACGGGACGACGTCCACGGCCACGATGGTGCGGGCGGGAGTGAGGCGGGCCGCCATGACGGCCGACAGTCCCACTGCCCCGGCGCCGAGGACAGCCACGCTGTCCCCGTAGCGGGGCTTGAGCAGATTCAGGATCGCTCCGGCTCCGGTCTGGATCCCGCAGCCGACGGGCGCCAGGAGGCTGAGTTCTTCCTCGTCCGCGACATCGACTCGAACGACGCTCTGCGCGGAGACGACGGCGTGCCGGGCCAGCGAGGATTGTCCGAAGAACAGGCCGCCGAGCGGTGCGCCGTCCTCCGTGTGGATCGGTGTGGTGCCATCAGCGCGTGCGGCCCCGAAGTTGAGGGGGAAGTAAGTCTCGCAGGTGGCGGGACGGCCGGTGCGGCAGGCGTTGCAGTGACCGCAGGAGTTGAAGGAGAGCACCACGTGGTCTCCGGGGCCGATACCGGCCACGTCGGCTCCTACGGCTTCGACGGTTCCTGCTCCCTCGTGGCCCAGAACTGCGGGTAGAGGGGTGGGCAGGCGTCCGGCCAGGACGGACAGATCGGTGTGGCACAGTCCGGCCGCGACGAGGCGGACGAGGACTTCGCCGGGGCCGGGGTCGTCGAGGACGGCGCGTTCCCAGTGGAAGGTGTCCTCGCCGGTACGGGCCACTGCGACGGTGGTGAGAGTGGGCAAGAGCTTCTTCTCTCGTGAGGCGATGTCGGCTTCCAGACGCACGTCCAGGGCCAGGGGCAGGAGGTCGCGGTGGGTGGAGTAGTCGACGCCGTGACGATGACGCGCAGGCCTAAGAGCTGGGCGAGTTGGATGGTGGTCAGGCCCATGAGGCCAGCGGCACCGGTCACGACCAGGGTGTTCCAGGTCGACGTGGTCGGGCACCGGCAGGAAGAGCCGCTCGTCGCGCACCACATACTCGGCGTAGGCGCCCGGGCCCTGATGGCCGGGGATGGCGATGACCGTTCCCGTGGCCTCACGCCTCAGTTGCCGGGGCATGGGACAGGGGTTGCGGCCCGGGAGTTTCGTGCCGGGCCGCAGGCCGTGACGGTACTTCAGATCCCAGCCGGAGACGGCGGCGGTGTCGACGGCCACCAGCACGTCGGTGGGGCCCAGGGCGGGCAGGGGCCGCTGTTCGTGGGCGAGTTGCGCAGGGCAGCCGTGTTCGTGGACCCGTACGGCGGCCGTGGTCGTCGGGATCGAGGTCACCGGGTGTTCCTGCGCAATGCCTCGGCAACGGCAGGGATGTCGCCGGGTCCCATGACGGCAGCGATGTAACGGTCGGGCTTGACCAGGACGAACCGGTTGCGGGCACCGGCGAGAGCTTCCTCCAGGCGGCCGTCCGCATCCGCGACAGCTTTGCGTCCTGCCGTCGCCGATGGCAGCCGGTCGTCCAGCAGCACGTCGATGCGCTGGATGTCGAGCTTGCCGTCCGGCCAGTGGGTTCCGTCGAAGCCTCGCCAGGCCGTCTCCGGGACGTTGATGCCCAGCAGAGCGAAGGACTGGCCGAGAACCTGGTCGAACCACTGAGGGTGCAGGCTCGGGGGGACCAGGACCCGTGGCTGGGGAAGCTGGGTGCCCGTCAGCGCATGGTCTCCGACAACCAGGCCGGCCTCGTGCCGCGCGTGAGGACGGAACCGCATCTCGGTGAGGTAGCGGCGCCCTGGTGGTATGCGCAGCAGAGTGCGGGCGGCGATGTCCCGCAGGAGGGCGCGGCGCCGGTCGGTGGTCATGACGACGTCGCCGAGGCGTTCGGAGTAGCGGACCATGGCGGTGGCATGCGGACGGCGTTCGGCCTCATAGGTGTCCAGGAGGCGCTGGTCGGCCCGTCCGCGCCACACTTCGTCGATCTTCCAGGCCAGGTTGGCGGCGTCGCGCACCCCGGAGTTGAGGCCCTGGCCGGCGAACGGCGGCATCATGTGCGCGGCGTCGCCGAGCAGGAGGACGCGGCCATCGCGCCAGCGGTCGGCGACGACGGCATTGAAGGTGTACGCGGTGCAGCGTTCCACCTGGTCCTCTGTGAGGGGCCGGTAGGGCGCGACGAGTCTGCGCACGGTCTCGAAGTCGGGGCTCGTTCCCTTCTCGCCCTCACCCGGGTGCAGGAGGAACTCGTAGCGGCAGCGGCCTCCTCGGCCGGGCACGATGACGGTCGGCCGCTCGGGCGTGCCGTGGTGCATGCCATAGCGCTCGTCGTGGTGGTCACCGGTGGTGTCGGCGACCAGCCAGACCTCCTGGTGGCTGGTACCGGTCATGCCGATGCCGAGCAGATCGCGCACCGTGGAGCGGCCGCCGTCACAGGCCAGGACCCAGCTCGCGGTGAGGGTTTCGACGGTGTCCGAGTCGCTGCCCGTCGGGCGCAGGCGGGCCACAGTGGCGCTGCCGTCGGGCTGTTCGTCCAGGGCGACCAGTTCGGTGGCGAAGCGGATGGCTGCCTCGGGCCGGGACTTGAGGGCGTCCAGCAGGACGCATTCCAGTTCCGGCTGTGCGAACTGATTCTTGAACGGGTAGCCAAGACGGTAGGGCTGAGGGCCACGTGCGTGCAGGAGCGGGCGGCCCTTGCGGTCGTAGTAGCGGGTGCCGGTGCCGGGCACGACGATGTCCAGGACCCGTTCGGCGAGTCCGGCTGCCTCCAGCGTACGCAGTGACTCGTCGTCGAGGCTGATGGCCTTGGCCTCGTCGCTGGTGGCCGGGTTTCGCTCGATCAGGACGAGCGGAATGCCGCGCGCGGCCAGCAGGTTGGCGGCGGTCAGGCCGACCGGGCCGCCGCCGATGATGAGGACGGGGTGCGGGGTGTTCACGGGTTCACCACCGCCATCCAGATCGGCTCGGTGCGGCTGTGGAGCGCGTCGACAGCTTCGACGGCGGCGGCGAGCGGGTAGCGGTGGGTGATGAGGTCGTCGGCCGAGAGCCCGCCATCCGCGAGGAGCGCAAGGACTTCATGGGCGTCGGTGCGGGTGCAGGCCCGGGTGCCGATGATCCGCCAGCAGTTGACCATGACCGCGGCCATCGGCAGCGTCAGGGGACTGCGGTTGGCGCCCATGTGGACGAGGGTGCCGCCGGTGGTCAGAGCGGCCAGCGCCTGGGATGTGGCGGGCCCTTCGGGCACGAAGTCGAGGACCGCGTCGGCGCCGTGGGGGGCCAGCGCGCGCAGGGCTCCGGTGAGCCCGGCGGTGGTGCCCCACTTGGCGGGCAGTTCGTCGAGGGCGACCGTGTCGACCTGCACGTCGCGGGCCAGCGCGCTCACCGGTACAAGACGTGCAGCGCTGCGCCCGACCAGGATCAGCCGTCCGACCCCGAAGTGGGAGGCCAGTTTGATGGTGGCGGTCCCCATGGTTCCGGTGGCCGCGGTGACGATCAGAGTGGCGCCCAGCGGGAGGCCGGCCAGCTTCAGGGCCCGTACGGCGTTGGCGAGGTCGTGGACTTTTGCGCCGACGTCGTAGGAGACGTTGTCAGGCAGGACGTCGACCAGGTGGCCGGGTACCCGGATGTACTCGGCAAGACCTCCGTCGTGGTAGCGGTCGTACAGCGGCATCGGGCCGGGGCTGAACGCGGCGTGTCCGATCATGGCTTGCTGCGGGCACATCATGTCGCGGTCGGAGCGGCAGTATCCGCACGCACGGCAGTTGAGGTTGGGGTGGACCCGTACCCGGGTGCCGAGGGTGATGCCGCGTACGCCGCTGCCGACTGCGGCGATGGTGCCGGCGGCCTCGTGGCCCAGTGTGGTGGGCAGATGCTTGAAGGCGCCCTGGGCGAGCAGGGTCATCATGCCGGGCGCGAGGCCGGCCGAGGCCACTTTCACCAGGACGTCGTCCGGTCCGGGTTCGGGTATGGCGATCTTGTGCAGGCGCAGCGCTTCGGAGCCCTTGTGGGCGCGCGCTGCCAGCATCGCGGTCATGGTGCGGCTCCTCGCTCGCTCAGCCGTTGAGGGCTGCGGCGAGCCGTTCGGGGGTGTAGGGGTCGGCGGTCCTGGCCGTGTCGGCGATCTGAGGCAGCTCACGGTCCGAGAACAACGCGATGTGCTCGGACTCGTCGGCGCAGACACTGGCGTGGGCGATGCCGAGGGGGATGCGGACGAAGTCGCCGGGGCCGAGTTCCGCGATGCCGCGCTGGGTGATGAGGGTGCGCCGGCCGCTGATCTGGTACTGGATCTCGTCGGCGTCCAGGGTGCGGCGGTATGTGCGGGAGCCGTCCGGCAGCAGGCGGACTCTGCCGATCCGGAAGCCGCGTGAGCGGTACAGCCAGGTCATGCCGGGGTCACGCGGTGCGGTGATCACGTTCAGCCGGTCCTTCTCGGCGTGCACCTGTTCCAGGAGGGTGCGTTCGTCGGCGGGCGCGACGGTGATGTCGTGACCCGGGGTGCCCATGCACTGGGTGACGGCCTCGTTGACCGGGCCCGGTGTCCAGCCCTCGAAGGGCGGGAAGAGGGGTTCGGACGTGCGCTGTGCTGCCCGCTCCTCGGTGACAGGGGCCGGGGTGTAGAAGAGCAGGTGGCTTTCGCGGCGGCCGTAGTTGTCGTGGGCGATGCCTCGCGGGATGCGGGAGAATTCGCCCGGCCGGTGCTCGATGGTGCCCAGTTCGGTCATCAGCGTGCGCTCGCCGGCGATCTGGTAGGAGATTTCGTCGACGTCGCAGTTGCGGTGGTAGAAGGGCTGGCGATTGTCCATCGTCTGCCACTCGACGCGGACCTGTGCGCTTTCGTAGACGGCGCGCGGCGGCGCGAACGGGACGGCCTCGTAGCCCTGAGGGAAGTGGACGACGGGCAGCGGCTCGTGCTCGTGCCAGAGCTTCACCGGGAAAGGGTTGGGGTGCGGCGGCGACAGGAGCAGATGCTCGTCGCGGGAAACGGTGCGCGGCGGCTCGTCGGAACAGACGACCGCGATCACTTCGGTGACGGTACCCATGCCAACTCCGTTGCTGTGTCGGGGTGTTGCGTGTCCGCGGCAGAGCGTTCAGGCGGCCGGGGGCAGGTGCTTGTCGAGGAAGGCATGGGTGCGCTGCCAGGCGGCTTCGGCGCTGTCCTCGACGTACATGTGGGGCCGGGCGTCGCAGGCGAAGGCGTGGCCCGCGCCGGCGTACACATAGCTTTCGAAGTCGACACCGTTGCTGCGCAGTGCGTCGTCGATGGCGGTGACCTGGTCGCCGGGGATGGTGGGGTCCTCGGCGCCGACGTGCAGGAGGACGGGGGCATCGATGTGCCGGGCGCGGTCGACGACGGCGTGGGGTCCGGCTGCGATGCCGGGGCCGTAGAAGACGACGGTGGCGCCCAACCCGCGGATGGCGGTGGCGGCGGTGAAGGCCGCGCGGCCGCCGAAACAGAAGCCGTTGACGGCGGTGCGCGCCGTGCTGATGCCTTCGTGTGCGGCCAGGTGAGCCAGGACGGCCTCGACGTCGGTGACGATGGCGTCCGGTCCGATGGCGCCGATCAGTGGCATGGCCTCGGCGTGCCGGCTGTATTCGAGGGTGCCCACGCCGTTGCGGTGGAACAGGTCGGGGGCCAGGGCGAGGAAGCCATGCGCGGCGTAGCGGCGGGCGATGTCCTGGATGTGGTCGTTGACGCCGAAGGCTTCCTGCAGGACGACGACGGCGCGATCGGCGACGTTGGCGGGGCGGGCGACGTAGGTGTTCATCGGGCCGTCGACGGTGGGGACGGTGATCCAGGAGGTGGACTGCTGGGCGTTCATGGTGTGCCTCTCGAACGAGTGGTGCGTGTGGTGCGGACGCCGGGGTGGGCGGTCAGGGGTAGAGGACGGAGGCGCGGCGCAGGAGGTAGTTCCAGCCCGCTTCGAGTTGGGTGTCGGGCCAGCATTCGGCGCGTTTGGCGTGGGCCTCGGCCGGGTCCGAGTGGACGCGGACCGGCCCGGCCGCCGATGCTGCGAGCTGGGTGGCGCAGGCCCGGTCGAGCAGGACCGCGTGCATGACGGCGGCGGGCACGCTGTGCCCTGCCGCGACCAGGCCGTGCTTGGGCAGCAGCGCCGCGGGCGCCCCTCCGAGAGCCGCGGCGACCGCCTTGCCCAGGGCAGGGGTGCTGATGAGATTGCCGGTCTCGGTGAACCGCGGCACGTCGCTCCCCGCGAACAGGGTTCCCTCGTGCGAGAGGGGAAGCAGCGGTGTGCCGAGGGCCGCGAAAGCGACGGCGGCGAGTGCGTGGGTGTGCACGGAGCAGACCAACTGCCGGTCAGCGGCGAGCACTTCGAGGTGGATGTGGCATTCCTTGTGGGGTTTGCCGTCTCCTTGCAGCACGGCGCCGTCGTGGCCGACGAGTTGGAGGCGTTCCTCGGTGACCTCTTCCAGGCCCCATCCCGGCGCCTTGATCCAAATGCCGCGGCCGGCGGGGTCGCGCACTGCCACGTGCCCCCACACCATGTCCCCCTGCCCCGCGGCGGCGAGGGCCCGGCCGGCCTGGATGGTCAGGGTGCGGGCCTCTTCGGGCGTCATTCCGGGTGCCCTGAAGTCGGCAGCGCTTCGTAGTAGCGGGCCGCTCCCGGGTGCAACGGAACCGGGCTGCGGCCCATGGCGTGCGGGTCGAGCGGGTAGGTGATGGGGCTGCGCTCGGGCGGCAGGTGCCGGTACTGGCCCTCGATGATGTGCCGGGTCTCGCCGAGCACCCAGGCGATGGCGTGGGCGAGGTCCTCGGGGAGGTCCGCGCGGGTCACCACGAGGAAGTCGGAGAAGTCGAGGGTGGTGAACGCGGCGCGGTCCGGGAAGTATCCGTCGTCCACGACCGCGTCGGGCCAGCCGTAGTCGGCGGCCAGCGAGTCGAGGACGTCGCGCTCGACCTCCAGGAAGTTCAGGTGCGGGCCGATCTCCTGCCAGGCGGGCAGCATGATCGCTTCATGCACGATGGCGTCGGCCCGGCCCTCCTTCACATGATCGAGGGACTCGAACGGCCGCTCGTCCTCGAGGAGTTCGCCACCCCAGCCGGTGATGTCGACGCCGGAGCGAGTGAGGACCTCGTGTGCGGCGAGTCCGACGTGATTGACCCCGTCGTGGATGGATGTCGCCAGCTTCAGGGCGGGCTTGTGCGCGCGCAGTTCCGCGAAGCTGGTGATGTTGTGCTTCTTGTCCACGGCGACGACGAGCCGGTCCCTCTGCGGTACGACGCCCAGGGCGCGCAGGTCGGGATAGTACTCATCGGCGTAGACGCCGCGGCCGTCGAGCGCGGCAGTCGCGAAGGCCGCCGGCGTGGTGAGAGCCACGTGGACCTCACCGCGTCCGACGGCTCGCACGGCGTCACTGAATCCCCGGCTGTTCCAGGTCGCGATACGGGTGTGGGGGCCGCAGCGGTCAGCCAGTTCCTGGGCGATCCATCCACAGACGCGGTGCAGGTTGGCGCTTCCCCAGTCGCCGCGCAGATGCAGGGTGAGGGACCGCTCGATCCTCGGTTCCGCAGGGCGCTGCCCGTGCGGGTCAGGGGGTCGACTCATGACTAACACTCCAGTCCTGAATAGAAGGACGTAGGTCCTGCATATCGATCAGCATAGGAGATCCGACGGACCCTGACGAGAGGGGAGCGCAATAATTCTAGGGCTATACCTATATCAGTAGACCTATTTACGCCGAGTGCCCGGCCTGCACGAACGCCCCACTCACCCGCCCCATGGGGCCGCTACTCCCCCAGTCGCGCACCACCACATGGACACTCAGAGCCGCGATCTCCTCCGCCCGCAGCAGCTCCTTAACGCTCGCCTCGATCTGGTCCAGGGTGGACCGCCGCGCGGCTTGACGCCGCGTCCGGGACCTGTGCGGCCTGACGCGGGTTTCACGCGACAGCGGTACCTATAGAGGTAGAGGTAAGGTTGGGTTCGTGAACGAGCGCCCCACCGAAGAACTCCCCATCGATCTGGTCCGGCTCACGTGGACCCTTCACCGGGCGCTGCGCCAACGCCAGACTCCCCCGTCCGGTGAAGCGGCCCGCCCGCTCGCCCAGGTCGAGGTGCTGCGCCTGATCGACAGCCGGCCTGGAATCAGCGTGCGGGAGATCGCCCAGGCCCTGGGCATGCAGCCGAACAACGTCAGCACGCTCGTCACACACCTGCACCGGGACGGGTTCCTGGAGCGGCGCCAGAGCCCGACGGACCGGCGCTTCGTGGAGTTGCACCCCACCGGGAAGATGATCGCTGCCGGCGGCGAGGTGAACGACAGCCTCCAGAAGGAGATCGGTTCGGCGCTGGCCGGGCTCTCGCCGGAAGCGGTGGAACGCATCAACGCCGCCGTCCCCGATCTGTGGGATCTGGCGGCAGCCCTGGCTCCGCCCCGGTAGCCGGCCCGGGGTGGGGGTGACGTCACGCCACCCTCGTTCTCGGCCAGATCAGGCGGTCTGCTCTGCCACGCACAGATTGCGGGTCTCTCCGAGCCCCTCGATCACCGTCCGCAAAGTCTGACCCGGTTTCAGATAGACCTTCGGCTCCCGGCCGTCACCGACACCGCCCGGCGTGCCGGTGCAGATGAGGTCGCCTGGCAGCAGCGTGATGATGTCGCTCACGTAGGAGACGATGTCCGCGATCCCGAACAGCAGGTCCGAGGTACGCGAGGACTGCATCACTTCCCCGTCGACCTCGCAGCGGATCTCCAGGTCCGGTTCCCGACCGCCGAACTCGTCGGCCGTGACCAGTACGGGGCCGACCGGCGTGGTCGCCTCGAAGGTCTTTCCTGACAGGAACTCCCGCGTACGCCGCTGATAGTCGCGCACCGTCACGTCGTTGACCACCGTGTAACCGGCGACGTACTCCAGCGCCTTCTCCTTGGGAACGTGTCGGGCGGTGCGGCCGATCACGAAGCCGAGCTCGGCCTCCCAGTCCACCCGGTCACTGACGCACGGCAGCGTGATCGGATCGTGGGCGCCGATGAGCGAGCCGTCGTACTTGGCGAACAGCGTCGGGTACTGCGGGGTGTCACGTCCCATCTCCTTGATGTGGCTCGCGTAGTTCAGGCCGAGGCACACGATCTTGTTGGGGTGGGGTACGAGCGTCGCGAACTCGGCCTCCTCCACCGGGACCCGCTGCCCGCCACCCCGCCGGGCCGCCTCGATCGAGCCCTCCCCCGAAGCCAGCAGCTCACCCACGTCACGGGAGGGCAGCAGGGCATAGAAGTCACCGTCGAGCCGGGCTGCGCGGGTTTCGTCCCCCACCCGGAGTGTGGCCAGTCGCATGGTGATGCACCTCTTCTTTCATTGACCGATACCGCAGCCCGATCGTACGCTAATTGCGAAATGCAGGATAGTTGTCCTGCTAAACGAGACACTTGAAGGGTTGGCGACATGGCCATCACCGGACTCGGCCACACGGGCCTATGGGTGTACGACCTGCCGAAGATGCGGGACTTCTACGAGCGCGTCATGGGGCTGCCCGTCACCGACGAGGACGAGAAGCTGCAGATCGTCTTCTTCAGTGCCCGCCCGGACGAGGAGCACCACGAGTTCGTGCTGCAGACCGGCCGCACCGCGGCGATCGGGGACAAGCAGCAGCATCAGATTTCCTGGCGGGTGGAATCGCTGGAGGATCTGCGCGCGTTCCACCGGCGCTTCGAGAAGGAAGGCGTGAACGTCCAGCAGGAGGTCACCCATGGGAACGCCTTCGGGATCTACTTCTTCGACCCCGAGGGCAACCGCAACGAGGTGTATCTGCGCATCGACCGCGACGTGCGCCAGCCCTTCCGCAAGTCCATCGACTTCGGCCTCAGTGCGGACGAGATCTACGCCGAGGCGGACCGACTGCTGAACGACGGCTCCGAGGCCTACCAGCCCGTCCAGTAGCCGCCCCACAACCAGTAGCCGCCCCACAAGACGCCGACCCGCGTCTGCCCCTGGTAGGTTTCCTGCATGTCAGGAATTACTCCTCGTGAAACAGGAAGCGGTCAGGGGTATCGCGGCCGCAACTCCACGGCCGACCGGGCCCTGGACATCCTGCTGATGTTCAACGACGAGCACCTGGTGCTGCCGGCCACCGAGGTCGCCAAGCACCTGGGCGTGGCTCGCTCCACCGCCTACCGCTACCTGCAGAGCCTCACCTCCAACGGCTTCCTGGAGGAGAGCGAGGGCTCGGGGTTCCGGCTCGGCCCGCGGGTTCTCGACCTCGCCCGCCTCGCCCGCAAGGGGGTGGGCCTGTCCGACCTGGCGCGGCCGGTCATGCGCGATCTCGTCGAGCGGACAGGGATGCCCGTCCTGCTCACCCGTAGGACGGGAGCGGCCGTGGTCTGCCTGGAACGCGAAGAGGCCAGCACGGCACTTCGACTCTCCTACGAGCGCGGACAGGTGCTGTCGGTCAACGCCGGCGCCGCCGCCCTGGCCCTCCTGGCCTGGGCGCCGGAAGCGGAACTCGACACCCTGCTGGCCGCACCCCTCCCCCGCTACACCGACGCGACACACACCGAGCCCGGCGAGCTGCGAGCGCACTTGACCCTGATCCGCGAGCAGGGCTACGCCGTGGGGCGCGGAGAGCTGGACCCGGACGTGCTGGGCATCGGAGCGCCGGTCTTCGGCGAGAACGGCACTGTCACCGCCGCCATCAGCCTCGCCGCACTGTCACACCGGGTACCCGACCGGGATGTACCCCGTTACGTCAAGGCAGTCCGGGAAGCCGCGGACGACCTGTCCGCCCAAGTGACGCGCATGGCCGTGGCCTGACACTCTCCGACTCCCCGCACGCCGGATAGAGAAGGCTCGACTGACCGTCACCAGCCTCGCGGTCCCGACCAAAGCGGATGCCGAACCCCGCCCCGACGACACGTGTGCATACCGCCTTCGAGGCGGGGCGGCGCACACCGACCGGAAGACGGGTTGGCGGGTCGCCGTGATCCGGGTACCGCCAACCAGGTCCGCCGTGACCGCCCCTGACCAGCAAGGCAGCCGTCGCCGGAACCTCGAGCGGACGGCCGTCGAAGAGTCAAGCCTCATAACGGTCGCGCACACCACAGCCGATCCAGAGCAAATACCCATGGAACTATAGCTATAGTCAGATGGACACATTGGGTATCTACGAAGATCGGTCAAAACGGATGCATCCCTCGTCGCCGCACCCGCAAAGGGTGAGCAGCGCCCTCCACCTCCTCCGCGGCCCGAAGGTCTGGCTCGTACCCTGTCTCCTGCTGACGGTCGCGCTCTGCGTGATCGCTGTCGTGTTCAACGGGAGCGTGGCCAATCCCAACGCGGATCTGCGCGACGCACCCGTCGGGCTCGTCAACCTCGACCAAGGGGCCATGGCAGGCGAATCCACCCAGAATCTGGGCGGCCAGGCTCTGACAGGCATCACGTCTCAGCCTCAGCACCCACGGCAGATCAAGTGGGAAACCCTCTCGTCCCTCGACGAAGCAAAGACACGCATCGGGCGGAACGAACTGTTCGCTGCGGTTGTCCTGCCCAAGGACTACAGCGCCAAGATGCTCAGCCTCGTCGGACCTGAGCCGGCCAAACCGGCGGTGACCGTCCTGACCAACCATGGCGGCGGCTCCATGGCCGCGTCCATCGGCCAGAACACCGGCCAGAAGGCAGCGATCGGCGCCTCCAAAGCTGTCGGCCAGTTCGTCCTGCAGCAAACCCAAAAGGCCGGGCAGCCCGTCCCGCACGCCAACCGGGCCCTCCTGCTCGATCCGGTCACCGTGGTCGAGCAACCCGGCTCCCCCCTCGGCGAGCGCACCGGCATGGGGATGACCGCCTTCTTCTACGCCCTGCTCCTGATGATGGCCGGCTTCCTCGGCGCCAACCTGATCAATGCGATGACAGACGCCGAACTCGGCTTCAGCGCATCGGAGTTCGGCCCCACGCGGCACACTTTCCTCCCGCAGCCCATCAACCGACGCCAAACGCTGCTCGCCAAGTCACTCATCATGGCAGCGACCGCGGCCGTGGTCTCAGCCGGCGTACTGGCCGTCTCCACATTCGCACTCGACCTGGATCTTCCGCATTCGGCTCAGCTGTGGCTGTTCGGGACCGCGGCCATCTCCGCGGTCGGCATCGGAACGCTCTGTGTCCTCGCCGTCCTCGGAGGGCCGGGCATCGTGGTGGCCATGCTCGTCTTCGTCGCGGTGGCCATCCCCACCTCGGGCGGCGCGATCCCGCTCCAGGCGATGCCCCCGTTCTGGAAGTTCCTCGCTTCGTTCGAGCCGCAGCGCGCCTTGTGCGACGGAGTACGGGCCATCATGTACTTCGATGCGCAGTCCTCAGCCGGACTGGGACGCGCCTGGACCGTCCTCGGCGTTGGCTTGGCCATCACGGTGCTCTTCGGATTCTTGGTGACCTGGTTCTACGACCACAAGGGACTGCACCGGATCCACCCGAATACCCTCGAGCGCCTGCGTGCCTTCCTGCACCACGACGACAAGGAAACCCCCACAGGCATCGACGCCGCCGGTCAGCACCCTGCCCCGGCCAGCACATCCATGCCAGGCCCCGCATAATCCCGGGATCAACTGAGCACCGCCTCAGTGGTGCGGCACAGAGGCGGAACCCAACCCGCGTCCACCCGGCTCGATCCGGCAGGGGGGCGCGGCAGCCGCCGGGCACCGTGGGGACGGGGAGCACCGGCGGCGCTCCGGTGCGCGGCCGGAGAGCGGCGCGGCCGTGCAGGGGCATGCACGGCCGCGCTGGCGTCCTCGGTCGGCTCGGGTCGACCACTACCGTGCCGACGGCGGGCTGCTTCGATGCTGGTCACCGGCTGCGATACGCGGATGGCACTTGGGCGTGTACTTTCCCGTGATCTGCCCCTGAGCCAGCGGCTCCGTCAGCAGCAGCGCGACTCCGTGCCGGGCAGCGACCTCGACGAACGGTCGCGTTACCCGCGGCGGTCGTCCCCTCTGCGGCGGGCGGGCCGGGCATGCCGAGCGCACGCACGCAGCCGACATCACGGAAGGCTTGCAGCTGCTCAATCGCGACGTGCAACACTCGACTGCAACGTCCTCACTGTCGAGGGCAGTGACCTGCGCGTCGTTCTTTACACAGCCGTCCCGGGGTCGTCGAACGATCACGCGCTCGAACGGCTGCGGACCATAGGTACCCAGTTCTCGCAGAGTGCTTCTCAGCGGTTGCTTCCTGCCCGTCCGGCGCGGAGTCGGGATGACCCGGCTGCAGGGAGAGGCGCGGCAGGAAGAAGGCGACGAGTGGCCCGATGCCGAGGGCGTACACCGCCGTGCCGATGCCGACGGTGCCGCCGAGCAGCCATCCGCCCACCAGGACCGATGCCTCGATGAGGGTACGCGCGACGAGGAGCGGAATGCCCAGTCGCGCGAGTCCAGTCATCAGTCCATCCCGGGGACCCGGTCCCCAGCCGGCCCCGACGTACAGCCCGGTGGCCACCGCGGTGCCGACGACGCCGCCGAGGAGGAAGAGCAACCGCCACGGCCAGGGGTGCGGTGCCGGCAGGACCCGCAGCGTCTGGTCGAGGACGGGGCCGACGAGGGCGGCGTTCGCGAGGGTGCCGATGCCGGGGCGTTGCCGCAGGGGGATCCAGAGGACGAACACGGCGGCCGAGACCAGGACGACTACGAGCCCGAGAGTCAGCCCGGTGGTACGGGCGACGCCCTGGGTGAGCACCGTCCACGGGTCCGTTCCCAGGCCCGCCCGGACGAGCAGGGCCGTGCTGGCGCCGTACAGGGCGAGACCTGACAGCAGGAGGACGGCGCGCCGCGCGATCCGGTCTCCGGCGTGCCTCATCGCGTACCGGCCTCCAGCAGGACGGCGGCGGCGTCCGCGGCGTCGGCCACCGCCCGCGCGGCGGCCTGCGGCCCCTCGACGACCACCCGCCCGGCCACGCCGTCGATGAGCAACAGGAGTTGTGAGGCGGTGCGTTCGGGCGCCGTCGTCCCGGCCTCCGCGCACAGCGTGATGAGGAGTTCGCGCAGCCACCGCTTCTCCCGCAGGACAGCCTGCCGTACGGGATCCTCGGGGTCGACCACCTCGGCCGCGGCATTGAGGAAGGCGCAGCCTCGCGCGCCCTTGGTTTCGTACCGGCGAGCCAGCCAGGAGAACACGGCTACCGGCCGGGCGGCCGGATCCTCCACACCGGCCAGCCACTCCGCCAGTTCCGCGGCCGCCTCGTCGTGCCGATGCCGCAGCGCCGTCGCGGCGAGGTCGCTCTTACCGCTGAAGTGGGCGTACAGCGTCGGCTTCGACACACCGGCTTCCTGCGCGACCGTGTCCACCCTGGTGGCTGCGAAGCCCCGGTTGTAGAAGACCTCCTCGGCGCTACTGACGAGCTGGCTCCTGGCACTCCTTCGAGGACTCATGAAACTTAACTTACCAGTAAGGCAAGTTTCACGACGACCGAGCCACCGACCGCCCCGCTCTCTGGCCGTCGACCGCCGCGACCTCGTCCGACGCTGCCCGCCGCGGGCGATCACGAGCTCTCCCGAGAGAGCTCCTCCTCGCGTGCGCCAGACGCAAAACCCCAGTTCAGCGCACCCGCCCCCGCGGCTTAAGCGGCACGTTCGGCAGTTCGGGGGCGGGGAGTGGGTCCCCGTCGTATCCCTTCACGACGCCGAAGCGGTCGCCGGTCATCCAGTCCTCGCGGGCCCGCGCGATGTCCTCGTGTGTGCGGCCGACGAAGTTCCACCACATCTCATGCAGACAGGACGTTCGTACAGGTCAGGCACCTTGTTCGCTGCGAGAGGTCAGCAAAAGGTCAGCATCGCCCACTTGATGTTCGCCACGACCCTTGCCGCGTGGCGGCGATACTCCTCAGGCAGCGAAACGGGCATCAAGGAGGTTCGCCGCTCTACCGATCGAGCCAGGTATGAGGTGGCGCGATGCGCTGTTGAGTCCGGGCCGCGCCCGCTGGGTCTCCATGGCCAAGGCCCTCGGCTGGAGCGCCACCGACCGCCCCGTACCGACCGTCTGCGCCAAGGGCGACCCTAGCGGCGGGCCGAGCCCCCCCCCGGCTCCCGCAAGACCCTCAGCGACGCCCGCGACCGCGGCATCGCGGACCAGGTTCCGGAAGGCGTCCTTGTGGTTCGTCAGCCAGGCCATGCAGTAGAGGCCCTGGTTGATCACGCCTGCGTCGGTGCCACGCTTGTACTCGACGAACACGGGTGCGCCGTTCTCATCGAGGCCCAACGAGTCGATCCGCCCACCGTCGACACAGTCGATGACGTACTCGCTCGCCAGGAACGTGACACCCAGCATCGCCTTCATGTGCGCCTCGACGAGATCTTGCACATCCTCCTCGACCTCAGCAAGATGCGCGCTGACTTCCTTGACACCACCTGCTGTCTTGAACAGCTTCAGGGCCGCCACTCCCCCTTCATGTTCTCGGTGCCACACGAGAACAGCGCTGAGCGCAGGGATATTTCCACAGCCACGGATCCCTTCGTCCGCGCCCGCCTAGCATGAGAGGTCGCCTCCAAAACGCAGATCCGTTGTCACGCAACCCTGCTGCGCCTTCGGGCCGGAAGCTGGAGATAGGAGCCCCTTTGCACGACGAAGCCGGAGCTGCCCGCAACAACCTTCCAGAGCAAGCACATCAAGCAGACGACTGGGCGCCGCATGACGGGCTCTCAGCCAGAGATATCGAGGCCCTTCTCACCAAGGAGGCCGTCCCGGCACACGTGCGCTCCCTTGCCGGGCTGCTCTGCGAGGGCAACGTAAAGCTGGACGACGCTCTCGCGTTGAACGTGGGAGACGTCATCCCCACAGGCGTGAAATTCCTGTCAGCGACCAGACGCTCCGGCTCCTGCAAGAGGCCGTCGGCGACCGTGAGCAAGGCCCCCTGTTCGCCGCGCCCTCAACCCAGCGGGTGAGCCGCGGGGCCATCCCACCTCAGGTGCCGAGTCCCCCTCGGCACGGCACCCACGACGTGCGGGCCGGCCGACACCCCAACCGCCACAACGGTCCGCGCCGAAGCTCTCGCTGAACACATGAAAGCCGCCCCTGCCTCCCAGATGAACTGGGTAGTAGGGGCGGCTTCCATATGCCTGACGCTTCATCAGAAAATACAGCGAACGTGCGTCATACGTGCGTCACGTGCGTCGCCCGTGCGTCAAGATATCGCCCGTAACGCACACAGCGCCCATAATGCACACCAGGCGAAACCGCAGGTCAGCGGCCCTTCTCGGCAGGCTCAAGGATCGCCACGCACTCCACATGATGGGTCATCGAAAACGTGTCAGGTTGCGCTCGCTTGAGAAATCGTGCAGCTCAGACCGGGCTTGGCGATCCCGCCAGGGGGCTGCTGGGCGCCCGGAGCGTCACAGCCGAGACCGTCGGCAGCCCACATCCGGTACCACCATGCTCACCAGACCCTGCTGCTCCCGGCCGAGCCGTTGGGGTCGCACGACATGGAGGGGGGCGCAGCGGGCCCTTGCGGCGGCAGCGGAAGCAGCTTGAGCCGCTGGCGACGCCTCCAGGCGCTGGACGCAGGGGCCGTGGTCCTGACCGACAATCTAAATCCTCTCGACACGGTCTCCGGCACCACCACGGCGGAGACTTCGCGACGGCATCGTCTACCACGACGAGGAAGCGATGTCGCCGGTGCCCAATCCCTACCAACTGACAGCCCCGGATATCCGCGTGGCAATGCTCATCGACGGCAGAACGATGAGCGCCGCGGAGGCCACACTCATCGCCTTCCTGGGGAAGCGAAATGTACGGACCTTCGGAGAGCCGACCGCCGGGCTGGCGACCGGCAACGCCGCGATCGAGCTGAGCGATGGTGCGATGCTCGTGCTCACAGCGGTCCGGGAGGCCGACCGGCTGGGGCGTGTGTACGGCGACGCTCCCATCCAGCCGGACGAAATCGTGCCGACACAGGATGCCCTCACCCCCGCCGTGGCCTGGCTCCAGACTTGAGCAGCAAAGTTTGCGGTCGGCCTGTTCTGGCCGCCGGCGATGCGGACGACGCTTCGCGCGCCTCGGGCCCGGCGTCGTCGTGGGCCTCCTGGGGCGCGGACGTCAGCCAAACGTGAGCGCGACGTGAGCGGTGCCCAACAGGGTGATGGTCATCAGCAGGGAGCAGCCGCGGAGATGTACCGCTGTCCGCCGCTTCCTCACTCCTCTTGCCTGGAAGGCGCGCTCATGGGCGAAAAGGAACTGTCTCGTAGGTCGTTAGCGAGGCTCGGGGCCGCAGTGTGGGCGGCTCCGAGCCCTGGGGACGCTGCAGGGTCGGCCGCCCCCAGGCCTATGCGGCAGTTCTCGCTTCGGCACCGAAGTGAGGCGGATTCACCCGCTTGACCGGTGGTCGTCCGGATGGGTCGGAGCGGCTTGTCAGAGAGCGTTCGGCAGCCGGCGTACCGGTGTCCCGACGTCCCGACGTTCCAACCTCCCGTTCCACACCCCCGACTTCCGTACTGGTCAGGGCATGTTTCGGCGTTCCAGCGTCCCGTAGTGGCCGTCATCTGTGGCGGGCAGGGCGGATCACTGAACAAGCTGCGGTCATCCCAGCCACCCGCTGGACGAAGCACTTCCGCACCCTTCAGCACCACGGAGATCCCGTTGCGTTCGCGCCATGTCGCCCGTTCCACCCGCCTCGCCCCCGCCGCGGTCACCGAGGAGACGCAGGCAGGCAGCCACCTCTTCCTCATCGCCAAGGCCGGCCCGGTATCTCCGGCCGACGCCCCAGCCGATGCCCCAGCTGACGCCCTCCTCCGGCTGACCAGCTGTACGGACTGACCTTCTTCACCAGTTGACCCACTTCTCCCGTCGCCTCCGCCCGGGTACGCCTGCGCACAGAGAAGCCGGTGAGGGCACCTGTCCCCACGGGCCCTCACCGGCAGTCTGTCGGGAGTCGGCGTACGGGCGCGTACGGCTGGACGCGCCAGCCGTACACCGGCCGGCGGCGGTGAATGCCGCCCTCCCCATAAGCGCACGTCCCCCATAAGCGCACGGCGAATCGCCCTGCCGTGAATCCCCTCCCTCTTCCTTCCCCGACACCCGACCCACGCAAGGAACAACACGTGACCATTACGTGGCGAGACCAAACCTGTCAGAAAATCGTTGTGGAAGAGAAAGCCGCTGGACACGACAGCGGCACATGTACATACCAATTGTCGGATCAATGGTTCGGCATCGTCACGCCCATACGAGGTGTGTGCCAGGTTGCACGTCGAGACGATCACGGTTGGCGGCGTACCACGCTCACACCCGGAGAGGTCTGCCTGGTCGCACCCAACAACCTGATCCGGCTCAGTAAGACACCGCCCAGACTTCTGCCATTCGAGGTCGTTTATATCCAGCTCTCCACTGAATTCCTTCAGCGAGCACTGGACACCCACACCGCCGCTCCCGTCCGTGACGTTTCGGAATTACAGTCACTGCGCGCCTTCGATCCGCATGTCGCATCCATGGCGCAAACGCTGCTTCACGCCCAGAAGACAGGTGCAGGAGAACGCTACGCCCTGAGTGCAGCCCACTACCTGGCCGAATACCTGCTCCATCCATTCCGTTCCCCATCGCCGAGTACGGGAGGTCTCAGCCCGGAACAACTGCTCACACTGCGGGCCTACATGGAGAGACGCCTGTCCGAGAACATCACGCTCGACCAGCTGGCCGGAGAAGCACGCCTCAGCCGGTACCACTTCCTGCGCCGATTCTCTGCCACCACGGGAAAGACGCCCATGCGGTACTTGACCGGGTTACGCATCGACGCTGCCCGTCATCTGCTCACAGCGGGCAGCTACCCCATATCCCAGGTCGGCAGGCTCTGTGGTTTCCCGAATCCGGAGAACTTCGCGCGGGTGTTCAGGAAGCACATGGGCTGCTCGCCCTCGGAGTACCGGCAGAGAGGGCAGCATCCGCCCTCTCCGTGAACGCCGTGAAGACCGTGAACGCCGACACGTAGACGACTCTGCTTCGGCCGACGCGGATGCCACATTCAGTCAATTGCCTCAAAAGTGAGCGGAAGGGATGCCAAGAAGCGGAAGTTGAGGCTTTCCAGCCACTCGGGCCGGGCCACCTCGCACTTCCAGTTCGTGGTCCGACGCAGCAACGCCCGCAGTGCGACGTCGATCTCGGTGAGAGCCAGTGAGGCGCCCAGGCAGTAGTGGATGCCGTGCCCGAACGACAGGTGGTCAGTGGCCGGTCGGGAGACATCCAATATGTCAGGGTCGGTGTATCGGCGGGGGTCGCGATTCCCTGAACCAAGAACCAGGGTTACCGACTGGCCGGCTCGGATCTGGTGCTCACCGAGGTCGATGTCGGCGAGCGCCTTCCGAGTGGTGAACTGGACCGAACTGTCGTATCTCATCAGTTCGTGCGTGGCGGGTGTGATCAGCTCGGGATCCCTGCGCAGCCGCTGAGTCTGCTCGTCGTTGTGCAACAGGGCGAGGACCGCGTTCCCGATCAGATGCGTGGTCGTCGCCTGCCCCGCGTCGATGAGCAGCAGGAGGTTGGCGAAGACCTCGTCCTCGGTGTAGTCGGCTGCCCGGAGTTGGGGACTGATCATCCGGCTGAAGAAGTCGTCGGCCGTACCGTTTCGACGAGCGGTGGCAGTGCGGTCGAAGGACTCCCGCAGTGCCTGTATCCGCGCGTTCTGGGAGTCGGACTGGGTGAAGAACTCATGCAGCAGCCCCTGCCAGCCCTCCAGGAGGTGGGTGGCGTCGTCGGATACGCCTGCCAGTTTCGCGATGACGCCACGGCTGAGCGGTTCCGAGAAGTCGTGAATGATGTCCATGCGCCCGCTCGGCAAGACCTTGTCGAGCAGTTCGTCGGCCAACTCCTGGACATGAGAGCGTAGTTCCCGGGTGAGACGGGGGGAGAGGCTGGGCCTGATCAGTCGGCGTAGCCGGGTGTGCTGCGGCGGATCATTGAACAGCATCATGTCTGACAGTGTGCGAGCCAGCAGCGCGATATCCCCACGGGCCTGTTCGGGGAGGCTCTCGTGGAAATCCGATATTTTGGCCGCAGAAAGACGCTTGTCCTTGGAGAGGTCGACTATTTCCGGATGACCGAGCACCGCCCAGGTCTGCATCCAGTCATCCCACTGCACCGGTGACTTGGTGCGCAACTCGGCATAAAACGAGTATGGCTCCGCCGCATGTTCGGGATCGAGCAGGTGGGAAAGATTCGTCGTATGGGGAGTGCGCATGGAGGATCCCCCAGCATCGCCTGGCAGGTTGTGAGTAATCCACGGGATTTAAGTACTGCGCCCGTGATGGGAATGGCGAGTAGGCTAGCGATGTCCGCGAGTTGGCGTCAAGCGTCGTCGGCAAAGCGCGGCAGGCAGTTATTGCGCTCTTCTGGACACATATTGCGCGCCGCCTCGCCGACCCTTCTCGCGGCATTGACGCAGGGGTGAACGGGTGTCAGAGTGCAGCCGTTTCGGGAGCTTAACCGGGCAGCATCAGCCGAGAATTAGCGGGGAAATGTTGATAACCTTGCCAGAACAGAACTTTGTGTTGAACGCTCCACACGACGAACTCGGCCCAGTCCATGCAGTCGTGGCCCGAATAGCCGCCAGTGATCCGCTGAGGGTCGCCATTCGGAGCAGGGACACCGAGCTGAGCTACGGCGAGCTCGACGCCTGGGCCAGGCGCATCGCAGCGTTGGTCCGTACGGCAGGTGCGGGCAGAGGCGAGCGAATCGGTGTGCTCGTCGAACCTTCGAACGCGATGATCGCCGCCGTGCTCGGCATCCTGTACGCAGGTGCCGCGTACGTCCCCGCAGACCCGGCCCACCCTGATCAGCGGATCGCCGATGTGTTCGCCGACGCGGGCGTGTCCGCCGTGATCGTCGCAGACGGCACGTCCGACCGACTGCCCACGCTCACCCGCCCGGTCATTCGAGCGGAGGACGCCCTGGAACGAGAACGAGGGCGAGAACGAAGACGAGAAGAAGGAGAAGGAGAAGGAGAAGGAGAAGAGACCACTGCGGCAGCAGTCGCCGTGGCACCCGACGACGCCGCCTACGTCATCTACACCTCGGGCAGCACCGGCGAGCCCAAAGGCATCCTGGTCGAGCACCGTCAGCTGTCCGCCTCCACTCGGGCACGCCGCGCGGTGTACCCCGGCATTCCAGTCTTCCTGCTCGTATCGCCCTTGGCCTTCGACTCCTCGGTCGCCGGGGTGTGGGGGACCTTGACCGCGGGGGGATGCCTGGTCGTAGCTGCATCTGACGAGATCCGCGATCCCGAGCGGCTGGCGCGCCTGGTGGAACGCCGGCAGGTGACCCGGCTGCTCTGCGTGCCGCTGCTCTACGGCGCACTGCTGGACGCCGCGGCACGGCAGGGCACGCGGCTGGATGCGCTGGATACGGTGATCGTGGCCGGCGAGTCGCCGACCGAGGCATTGGTGGAACGCCATTTCGCCTTGTTCGGCCGCACGGTCGCCCTGGTCAATGAGTACGGCCCGACCGAGGCCACCGTATGGGCCAGCTTCCGCCGTTACGAGGCCCCTGGGCCGATATCCATCGGCGGGCCGGTGCCTGGCGTCCGCCTCTACCTGCTCGATGACGAGCTGGAGCCGGTCCCGCCCGGTGCGAGCGGCGAGTTGTTCATCAGCGGCACAGGGGTGGCGCGAGGGTACTTCGGCCGCCCTGAAGCGACTGCCCAGGCTTTCATCGGCGACCCTTTCACCGACGTCGAGGGCGCCACGATGTACCGCACGGGGGACCTAGCCCGGTGGAACGACGATGGTGAGTTGGAATTTCTCGGCCGCCGCGATCAGCAGGTCAAGATCCGTGGCCATCGGATAGAACTCGGCGCGGTCGAGGCTCATCTGCGTACCGCACCAGGGGTCAGCGACGCCGTCGTGGTGACGAACGCGGAGCGGACCCAGCTCGTCGGGTTCGTCCTGTCGCCTCCCGGCACTTCTCCAGAACCCGTCCGCGAGCATGTGGCCCGCAGACTGCCGCAAGCCATGGTTCCGAACTGGATTCACGTGCTCGACCGGTTCCCTGTGACTGCCAACGGCAAGATCGACCGAAAGCGCCTCAGTGCTCTGGCAGAAACCCACCCTGACTCCCAGACAGAGGATGGAGCCGCCGCCCCCACGGACGACACGACTGGACGGGTGTCCGCCGCGTGGGCCGAGGTACTGAAGCGCAAAGACGTTCCGATCGAGGTGAACTTCTTCGATCTGGGCGGCCATTCGGTCAAGCTCTTCGAACTGCAGAACGCCCTTGAGCGGCATGCGGGAGTTCGGCTCTCGGTTGTTGCTCTGTTCTCGCACACCACGGTGGCGGCGCAGGCAACGCTGATCCGTGACGGCGCTCCCTCGGACGAGGGTCCGGCTGTGGTCGCGCAAGCGGCATCGGACAGGCGCTCTCGCGCGCTGCGAGCACGGCGCCGGCGCCTAGAGGGAGGGGAACGGCGGTGACACCCGGAGTTCCAGGACCCCAACACCCCCTGACCGACCTGTTCCGGCACCCGACGGTGGCCGCCGTGGCCTCCGTGGCTGCCCGTCTCGACCAGACCGCCGAGCTGGAGCTCCTCCGCGCGGCAGCGACCGCCGGACAGCCCCGTACAAGCTCCGTTCCAAGAAGGGCACGACGCGATGAAGACCGAGGAAGCCGCACAACACGACCTTGAGCAGGCGGTGGCCGTCGTGGGGATGAGCGGACGCTTCCCCGGCGCCCCCGACCTCGACGCCTACTGGGCCAACCTGCGCGACGGCGTCTGCTCGCTGTCCGAGTTCACCGAGGAGGAACTGCTCGCCGACGGGACGGACCCGTCCGAGCTGCGCCATCCCGCGTTCGTCCCGGTACAGGGGTATCTCGCTGACGCGGACCGCTTCGAGGCCGAGCTCTTCGGCTTCAACCGCACCGAGGCGGCCGCCCTGGACCCGCAGCACCGGGTGCTTCTTGAGACCGCCTGGTCGGCGCTGGAGGACGCCGGGTACGCCCCGCTGAACGCACCGTCCCGCACCGGCGTGTACATGGGCGGCAGTTCGACGGAGCACGCGCTGGCCGCCGAGACGGACCAGGCGCTCGCCGCGTCGCTCGGCGCGATGCAGGTGCGTCTCCTCACCGACCGCGAGTTCCTGGCGCCCTGGGTCTCCTACCGGCTGGGCCTGGACGGGCCGAGCATGATGGTCCAGACGGCCTGCTCGTCCTCGCTGACGGCGGTTCATGTCGCCGTCCAGGCCCTGCTGCTCGGCGAGTGCGACACCGCGCTCGCGGGCGGCGTCTCCATCGGCGCCCCGCGCAAGGAGGGTTACGTCTACTACCAGGGCGGGACCTCCTCCCCTGACGGCCGCTGCCGCCCCTTCGACGAGAAGGCGGCCGGCACGGTGCCGGGCAGCGGGGTGGGCGTGCTGGTGCTGCGGCGGCTGGAGGACGCGCTCGCCGACGGCCACCCGGTGCGCGCGGTGATCCGGGGCACGGCCGTCACCAACGACGGGGCCGGCAAGGTCGGCTTCACCGCCCCGGGCGTGGGCCGGCAGACGGCCGCGATCACCGAGGCGTGGACCGCGGCGGGGCTGGAGCCGTCGGCGGCGCAGTACGTGGAGGCGCACGGGACCGGGACCGAGCTGGGCGACCGGATCGAACTGGCGGCGGCGAGCGCGGCGTTCACCTCCCGACCCGGCCTCGACTCCCGAGGCGACCTGGACGCCCGAGCCGACCTCGATGCCCGAACCGACCTGGACGCCCGAGCCGGCCTCGACGGCGGCGTCGGCATCGCGCTCGGTTCGGTGAAGTCGAACATCGGGCACGCCGACGCGGCGGCCGGTGTGGCGGCGCTGATCAAGACGGTCCTGATGCTGGAGCACGCCACCCTGGCCCCGACCGTGAACGTCACGAGCCCGATGGCCGCCCTGCGGGACTCGCCGCTGCGGCTGGTGACCGAGACCCGCCACTGGCCGCGCAGACCGGACCTGCCTCGGCTGGCCGGCGTGACGTCGGTCGGCATGGGCGGCACGAACGTGCACGCGGTGGTGCAGGAGGCACCGGCACGCGAGCCGCGCGCGAAGGCCGGGGGCTGCCCGACGGTCCTGCCGCTGTCGGCCCGTACCGAGCATCAACTCGCTCTCGTGGCCTCGCGGTTGGCGGCACGTCTGCGCGAGTCCGACGCCCCCGCCCTCGCCCTCGCCGATGTCGCGCACACCCTGCGCACCGGCAGGGTCGGGATGCCCGTGCGTGCCTACGTGGTCGCCGCCGGCGTGGAGGAGGCGTCGGACAAGCTCATGGCACTGGCCGAGGGCCACCCGGATCCGGTGCGGGACCCGTCGGGGGAGGCGTGGCTACGCGGTGAGGAGGTGACCTGGCCGACACTCGACGGCGAGGTGCGCCGGGTACGGCTCCCGTCGTACCCGTTCGCGGGCGAGAGCTACGGCGCCCTGACACTGCGCGGCCCGGCTGCTCAAGCGTCGGCCGCACAAGCGCCAGCCGCTCAGACGCCCGCCGCCCAAGCGCCCGCCGAGAACGCGGCGCCCCCTCTGGGCAGCGAACTGGTAGACAGAGTCACCGAGTTGGTGATCGAGGCGCTGGATCTCGACGGGTCCGCCGGTCTGGAGAAGACGTACCTCGACGCGGGCGGCGACTCACTGACGTCCGTGCATCTGGCCGGACGGCTTCGCGACGAGCTGGACATCGACGTACCGATCGACCTGTTCCTGGAACCGGTCACGCTGAAAGAGATGACGCTCCGCATCGTGGAGCACAAGGAAAGAGGCGAGGACGCCGGGCACCCTGCTCACCGCGTCACGGCCGCCCGGCGGCCCACCTTCGCCTCGGTCCACGGCGAGGGCGTGACCGAGGTGCACGCGAAGGACCTCACCCTCGACAAGTTCCTCGACGCACACCTCCTCGCCGACGCCCCCGCGCTGCCCCGCGCCGAGCGGGAGCCGCGCACCGTGCTGCTGACCGGCGCGAACGGCTACCTCGGCCGCTTCCTCGCCCTGGAATGGCTGCGCGCCCTGGCACCGGCCGACGGCCGGCTGATCGCCCTGGTGCGCGGCAAGGACGCCGCCGCGGCCCGGCAGCGGCTGGACGCGGCCTACGACAGCGGCGACCCGGAGCTGGTGCGGACGTACGGGGATCTGGCCGCGGCCCATCTCGAGGTCGTGGCGGGTGACATGGCGGAACCGCGGCTCGGCCTGGACGAGGCGGCCTGGGACCGGCTGGCCGACGAGGTCGATCTGATCGTCCACGCCGGTGCGGTGGTGAACCACCTCCTGCCGTACCCGCACCTCTTCGACGCCAACGTCGTCGGCACCGCCGAGGTCGTCCGGCTGGCCCTCACCCGCAGGATGAAGCCGATCACCTACATCTCCAGCGTCGGGGTCGCCGACTCCTGCCGACCGGCCCTCGACGAGGACACCGACATCCGCGTCGGCATACCGGCCCTGAACGTCGACGACGGCTACGCCAACGGGTACGCGACCAGCAAATGGGCCGGCGAAGTGCTGCTGCGGGAGGCGCACGACCTGTGCGGAGTGCCGGTCACGGCCTTCCGGTCCAGCATGGTCCTCGCGCACAGTCGGTACGGGGGACAGCTCAACGTCACCGACGTGTTCAGCCGCCTCCTGTTCAGCGTGCTCGCCACCGGGATCGCGCCGCGCAGCTTCTACCGTGCGGACGGCGAACGTGCCCACTACGACGGCCTGCCGGTCGACTTCACGGTTGCCGCCATGGTGGCGCTGGGGGGCGGCAGCGGCGGCAGCACCTCCGAAGCCCCGTCCGGATGCCGGACGTTCAGCCTCGTGAACCCCCACGACGACGGTGTCTCCCTCGACGCGATTGTCGACTGGCTCGCCCGGGACGGCCACGCCATCGAGCGGGTGGACGACTACGCCGAGTGGTACCAGCGGTTCGAGGCGGCGCTGCGTGCCCTGCCGCAGGATCAGCGGCAGTACGCGGCGCTGCCCATCCTGCACGGCTACAAGGAGCCCGAGGACCCGGTACCCGGATCCGTCATCCCCTCCGGACGGTTCCGCGCGGCCGTCCGGGCCGGTGCGATCGCCGGGCACGGGGAGATCCCGAGCGTCACGTGCGACCTCGTCGCCAAGTACGCCCGGGATCTGAAGGACCTGATGACAGCGGGGCGTCCCACGGACGGCGGACTCGGAGATCGCACGGCGCGACTGTCAGGGTGAGCACACCGGAGGACGCGGCCGAGTCGTCGTAGGCGCCGCGTCCTCCAGCCGGGTCTCCGGTGTGCTCATCGGCCGGGCGTGAACCGTATCGGCAGAGCCTTGATCCCGTAGACGGGGGTCAGATCCGGAAACCATTCGATCGCCGCGTCATTGGCGACGGTGTAGTCCGGTATCCGGTCGAAGACCTCCTCCAGCATCGCCGTGAACATCTCTCGTACCATGGCCGCGCCCACGCAATAGTGCTGGCCGGCACCGAAGGCGAGGTGGCGGCCGGCGTCGCGGTTCAGGTCGATCCGGTCCGCGTGCGGGAAGACGGAGTCGTCGCGGTTCGCCGCGGCCCACCCGAGCAGCAGCTGCTCGCCCCGGGCGATGCGCTGCCCGCCGAGTTCGACGTCCTCGGCGGCGATCCGGCCCGTGCTTTGAACGGGCGAGACCCACCGCAGGAACTCGTCCGCGGCGGTGCGGATCATCGAGCGGTCGGACATCAGCCGTGACCGCAACTCGGGTTGCCGGGCGAGGGTACGGAGCGCGATCGCCGTCACGCTTGACGTCGGATGGATGCCGAGCAGCAGCAAATACATCATCGAGACGATGTCCTCGTCCGGTACCGGTGCTCCGTCCACCTCACAGGTCGCCAGGTGCCCGAGCAGCCCCCGCTTATCGCCGTCCCGTTGCGCGTCGAGTGCTTCCACCAGCTCCAGGCAGATGAGTTGCGCGCATTCGCGGGCTGTCGACGGATCGTGGGGAGCGGCGAAAAGCGCCCGGTAGAGCTGGGAGTCGATGTCGAACCACCGCTCCTCCGGCAGTCCGATGTCCCGCATGGTCAGAATGCTGGGCAGCTTCTCGGTCATCGCCAGAACGATGTCGCACTCGCCGCGCTCGATCACTTCGTCGATACAGGCCGCCGCCAACTGCCGGACTTCGTCGGCACGCGCGGCGACTTGTTTCGGGGAATAGAAAACGGAGATCAGCTTGCGGTACTTCAGGCACTCCGGTGAGTCGAGTTCCAGCGGTATCATCCGGTTGCTCTGCCCGAGCGAGGGAATGGTCACCCCCTGCACCGTACCGTCCGCCCTGTCCTGCGCCGTTTGAAAGGTACGGGCGTCGCGGGCCGCCGAGTTGACCTCACGGTGGCCGGTCGTGACCCAATGGCCGTCCCAGGCGCGGCTCCACTGCACCGGGCAGGATTCGCGGAGTTTCGCATAGGTCGGAAACGGGTCCACCGCTATCGCCGGGTCATGGCTGTCGTAGTCGAACCCTGCTCGCATGTCCACCAAGGAAATCACCTTTGCTGTCACGGAGTTTGCTCGGAATCGCGCTCCGGAACCTTAACAGCCGGATCGGCGACGGCAGATGACGCAGCAATATTGATCGAACATCCGGCAACGGTCGGCAACCATCCACCGTCCTCGCGGCCCGGGCCAAAGGGGCGGGCCTCGCCTGCCGGGCCGTGGCCGCCGGCTCGGCGACCATGGGCAGCAATGCAGATCCCGCAGCGGGCAATATCTGTCAACTGCCCATATCGGGGAGGACATACATTGCTCCGCAGCAGACCTCACACCCTCGATCCGGGTGTTTGAGGAATCACAGTCATTGGGCCAGACAAGGTTCTGGAGAACGATGAATTTTGATGGAGCATTGCTCGAAGACTGGATGCGCGACCACTATCACGACGCTGCGATAGACATCGGGTCGAGTGGGGTTCTTGACTACTCGCTCAGGCAGGTGCGAGAACTCGCCGGCATCGAGCCCGGTGAACTGGACGAGATCGTTTTCCGGGACAGCCCGTGCCTGGGCCGGGACGACGTGCGTGAGGCCATCGCCGCACGCTGGGGAGACGGTGACGCGCGCAAGGTGATGCTGACGCACGGTGGCAGCGAAGCCATCTACGTCGCGCTCCAGACCCTCCTTGAGCCGGGTGACCAAGTCGTCGCCCTGCACCCGGCCTATCACTCGCACGTGTCCGTCGCGGAGTCCATGGGGTGCGAAGTCCTGCGCTGGCGGCTGCGTGAGGAGGACAAATTCCGTCCCGACGTGGAGGAACTCGCGAGGCTCGTCACCGCGCGCACCAAGGTTATTGTGGTCAACTTTCCGCACAACCCGACCGGCGCGACACTCGACCTCGCTGGTTTCCGACGCCTGCTGGAGATTGCCGACCAGGTCGGCGCCCATCTCCTGTGGGACGGCGCATTCACGGACCTGGTCTACGATGCCGCGCCGCTGCCGGACCCCGGACTCACGTATCCGCGCACCGTGTCGATCGGGACCTTCTCAAAGGCTTTCGGTCTGCCCGGCATGCGTTTCGGATGGTGCATGGCCGAACCGGAGCTCCTGCGGGCGATGACCAACCTGCGCGACCGCATCACCCTCAGCCTCTCCCCGCTTCTCGAGTACATAGCGCTGCGCGTCGTACAGCGTGCGGACGCTTTCATCGCTCCCCGGCTGCAGAACGCCGAGGTCAACCGGCGCCTATTGGCCGACTGGGCCGCGCGGCACGAGGACCATGTCGACCTCCCGCTGCCTCTCGGCGGAGTGACGGCGTTCCCGCTACTGCGCCCATGGCGGGACACGACTGAACTGTGCCGGCGGCTGGGAGAGACCAGCAACATATTGCTCGTCCCCGGCCGGGCATTCGACCACCCGTGCCGCGTCCGGCTCGGATTCGGCGGGGATCGCGGCCAACTGAGCAACGGCCTGGACATTTTGGGCGCTGAGTTCGCCGCAAGTCTCCAACCCTGAGGCGAGTCTCCACCCCTGAGGCGGAAAGGAACCCTGACGAACATGCAGAGCATTGAACTCTCAGACATCGAGCTGAAGACAGTCGACGAAGTACTCACTTCACTCACGGCGAAGTTCCACTCGGTCAGTGACCCGGAGTTCGTCCGGCAGTGCGCGGTATACGCACACGAACTGCCGCAGCGGCTGCGCGCCGAGTTGAACGCGTTCCGCCTGGAGGCCTCCGGCAGCGTGCTGTCCATCCGCGGCTTCCGAATCGACGACGTCGCCGTCGGGCCTACTCCTGAGCACTGGCGCACCCAGGTCGGCCGGGCGTCCACGCTCCCCGCGGAGGTGTACTTCATGCTCTGCGCGTCCCTGCTGGGCGACCCCATCGCCTGGGCGACGCAGCAGGACGGCCGGATCATGCACGACATCTTTCCGATCAAGGGTCACGAGAACGAGCAGCTCGGCTCGGGCAGTGAAGAACTGCTGACCTGGCACACCGAGGAGGCCTTCCACCCGCTGCGGGCCGACTACCTCGGCCTGGCGTGCCTGCGCAACCACGACCGGGTGGCAACGACCTTCGCCTCGGTCGACGACCTCGAGCTCACTGATGAGATCAGGGACCTGCTCGGTCAGGAGCGGTACCCGATCAGGCCCGACCGCTCGCATCTGCCGCACCACGCCGAAGACGACCGGGAGATGTCGACGCGCGAACGCGAGCTGCTCGCGCGCAGCTACGAATGGATCATGGCCAAGGACAGCGAGCCCGACCGCGTCGCCATCCTCTTCGGCGACCGTGAGGCACCCTATCTGCGCATCGATCCGTTCTTCATGGAGGACGCATACGCCGACCAGGACAGCGCCCGCGCGATGAAGGCCATCGTCGCGGAGGTCGATCGCAACATACGGGATTACGTACTTGAGCCGGGTGAACTGCTCTTCCTGGACAACTACAAGATCGTGCACGGCAGGGTGCCGTTCACGGCCCGCTTCGACGGCACGGACCGCTGGCTCAAGAGGCTGAACGTGGCGCGCGACCTGCGGAAGTCGCGCGATCGCAGAACCAGCCACGACGCGCGAGTGATCCATTGACGACTTACAGCGCCTCGGCCCACGCCGCCGGACGGACCGTACCCGGAAACGACTGGGAGACGTCAGTGTCGACTGCCCAAGACTCTGCGATGCAACCGAAAGACAGCCAGGACCGCCGTGGTGACAGGGACTTCCCCCTTTCCCTGGCACAGGAGCGGATCTGGGCCTCCGAGCAGCTCGCCGACGCGGGCTCGCACTACGGGACCCCGGTGGTGTTCGCCCTGCGCGGCCACCTGGACCCCGGGCTGCTCGAACAGGCCCTGACCCACATCGTCGAACGCCACGAAGTGCTGCACTCCGTGGTGTCCATCGCGTCTGGCTCGCCCCGGTTCATCGTCGTCCCCGCACACCCCGTCAGGCTCGATCCGCAGGATGTCGCCTCGGAGCAGGAGATGACCGAGCGGGTGAGCGCCGCGACGGCAGCTCCGTTCGACCTCTTGCACGGGCCGCTCGTACGGTTCGGCCTGTACCGCCTTGGTCCCGCGGATCACCGCCTGCTGGTGGACATACATCACCTGATCTTCGACGGAGTCTCGGCCGGCGTGCTCGTCCAGGAGCTCGCCGAACTTCTCGCCGCGGGGGCCGAGGGCCGCACGCCCGAGCTCCCCGTGCTGCCCATCGCCTACGGGCAGTACGCCGTCGCGCAACGTCGCACACTCGACGAAGGCCTGCTGGACAGTCAGGTCGAGCACTGGTACAGCCGGCTCAAGGACGCGTCCTTCGCACTCGACCTGCCCACCGACTACCAGCGTCCCGCACGCATGAGCTTCCATGGCGCCAGCCACTCCTTCACCCTGCCGGCTTCGCTGGGCGTCGAACTCGCAGAGGCGGCCCGCCGCTGGAGCGTCACCCCCTACGTGGTCATGCTCGCCGGCTGGGCCGCCGTCCTCGGCCGCTACGCGGGCCAAGAGGACCTGCTGGTGGGCACCCCCATGGCCGGTCGGACCGAGCCGGGCACCGAGGACATGATCGGCATGTTCGTCAATGTCCTGGCCCTCCGGGTACGCCCGGAGCGAGGCCAGACCTTCCTCGGCCTGGTCAACCAGACGCGACAGGCTTCCATCGAAGGCCTCGTCCACCAGGAAGCGCCGATCGAGAAGGTCATCGAGCGACTTCGTCCGCCCCGCGACCCGAGCCGCAATCCGCTGTTCCAGACGGCGTTCGTCTACGACGAGGCGCTCGAGGAGTCCCCGCACGCCGCGGGAGTGACGATCGAGGGCGCCGCACCACCACCGCGCACCGCCAGCAAACTCGACCTGAGCATCGAGGTCGTCGAGCGGGACGGCCGCCTCGAAGCGGAAATCGAGTACGCGACCGACCTGTTCGCTCCGGAGACGATCCGCCGCATCGCCACGCACTACACCACCTTCCTCGCCAACGCGGTCCGCTCGCCGAACCGGCCGCTGTGCGAGATCCCACTGACCTCGCAGGAGGAGCACGCTCTGCTGATGACGCGGCAGAGCGGGGACGGCGCATCGTACGATCCCGTCGTCCTGCCCTCGCTCTTCGAGGCCCAGGTCGCGCGGCACCCCGACGCATGCGCGGTCTCCTGCGGCGCATTGCGGTGGAGCTACCGACAACTCAACGAGCGGGCCAACCGGCTTGCCCGAGCTCTCAGCGCCCGTGGAATGGGACCCGAGAAGCTGGTGGGGGTCGCGTTGCCCAGCGGCCCGCTCCTCGTCCTGGCCATCCTCGCGATCAGCAAGGCGGGTGCCGCGTTCCTCCCGCTCGACCCGGCCTATCCGGCCAAGCGAATCGAGTACATCGTCGGCGACGCGCGTCCCGCCCTGCTGCTGACCGATGCCAATGGCGCCACGGCCCAGCCCTGGACTATGCCGGTCCTGGTCCTCGACGAACAGCAGACCGGGCGTGACAAGGACACGGGCGCGGACGCGGATTCGGACTCGGACTCGGACTCGGACTCGGAGGCAGCGAACCTCTCCGACGCACATCGGTCACACCCCCTCACGTCCGCGCACCCGGCCTACGTCATCTACACCTCCGGTTCGACCGGGACGCCCAAGGGCGTGACAGTCACGCACGAGGGTCTCGCCGGGCTCTCCGGCGCGCAGATCGAGGCATTCGGCGTACGGTCCGACAGCAGGGTCCTGCAATTCGCCAGTCCGAGTTTCGACGCCTCCGTCTCGGAGCTCTGCATGGCCCTGCTCAGCGGTGCCACGGCGGTGTTCGTCCCGGGTCTGCACGATTTCGTCGGGGGATCGTTCGAAGCGGTGCTCGTCCGCGAGACCGTGACGCACGTTACCCTGCCGCCCTCGGTACTCGCCTCGCTCTCGCCCGACGAGGAGCTGCCTGCGGACCTGACCGTCGTCGTTGCCGGGGAGAGCCTGACCGCCGACCTCGCCGCACGCTGGTCCGGGCGTTGCCGCATGTTCAACGCCTACGGTCCTACCGAGGCCACGGTGTGCGCGACGCTGAGCGGCCCGCTGACGGGGAACGCGGGGAACGAACCGCCACCCATCGGCCGGCCGATCACCGGCACCCAGATCTTCGTCCTGGACGAGGGCCTGCGGCCGCTGCCGGCGGGCGTGGCGGGCGAGCTGTACCTCGGCGGCGCCGGGCTGGCCCGCGGATATCTGGGCCGACCCGACCTCACCGCGGCCGGCTTCGTCGCCTGTCCCTTCGGTCCGGCCGGGGGGCGGATGTATCGCACCGGAGACCGGGCCCGTTGGCGTGACGACGGGAATCTCGAGTTCGTCGGGCGTCGGGACGACCAGGTCAAGATGAACGGCTTCCGGATCGAGCTCGGCGAGATCGAGAACGTGATCGCGGCGCACCCGGGGGTGGAACAGACCGCCGTGGTGGTGCGCGAGGACAGGTCTGGGCTGCGGCACGTCGTCGCCTACGTAGTGGCCCAGGCGCCCGACGAGGAGATCCTCGCCCACGCCGCGTCACAGTTGCCCGGTTACATGCTTCCGTCCGCCGTGGTGCGCCTGCGGAACCTGCCGTTGACCACGAACGGCAAGGTGGACCGGCGCAACCTGCCTGCGCCGGATGACCGTACATCTGTCACCGATCGCGGCCCGGGCACCGCGCGCGAGCAGCAACTGTGCAAGCTGATCTGCGAGGTGCTGGATCTCGCCGCGGTCGGCGTGGACGAGAGCTTCTTCGAACTCGGCGGCCAGTCTCTGCACGCGGTGCGTCTGCTGAGCCGGATCCGCGGTGTCATGGGTGTGGAGATCGGTATCAAGGCCCTGTTCCAGGCGCCTACCGCGGCGTTGCTCGCGGCGCGGATCGACTCCGGTCAGTTCGCCGCCATCACCCGGCCGGCACTCATCGGTCGGGACCAGTCGTGATCCCTCTGTCGTTGGGGCAGCTCGGACTGTGGTTCATCCATCAGATGAATCCGGGCAGCTCGGTGTACACCATGCAGCTCGCTTCGCGGCTGACCGGACAGCTGGACAGGACAGTCCTGGAGGAGGCACTGCGAGACGTCGTGCAGCGACACGAATCGCTTCGCACGGTGATCCGGGACGGCGGGGGCGTGCCGCACCAGGTCGTCCTGGACATCTCGGAATGCGCGGTGGGACTGGAGTACGAGGAGCTTGCCGAGGAAGAGCTGCATGAGGCGATGTACGAGGCCTCGGAGTGCCCGTTCGACCTCGTGCGCGACCTGCCCCTTCGTGCGTGGCTGTTCGCACTGGGGCCGCAGGAGCACGTGCTGCTCATCTCGATGCACCACATCGTCAGCGACGGCTGGTCGTTGGGGCCGCTCACCCGGGACCTCGCCCGAGCCTACGCGGCGCGCCGCCGTGGTGCCGAGCCGAATTGGCCGCCGCTGCCTGTCCAGTACGCCGACTACACCCTGTGGCAGAGGCGATTGCTGGGCCGTGAGGAGGACCCGGACAGCCTGGCGTCGAGACAGCTCGCGCACTGGCGTGTGGCGCTCGACGGCATTCCCCAGGAACTACGGTTGCCGGCGGATCACCCGCGCCCACCGACGTCCGATTTCGCCGGGGGCACCATCGAGTTCACCCTCGACGCCGATGTGCATACGGCACTGACCGAGGTCGCCCGCACCGAGAACGCGACCATGTTCATGGCGTTACAGGCCGGGTTCGCGGCGCTGCTGAGCAAGCTCGGAGCGGGCACCGACATTCCGATCGGCTCACCCGTGGCCGGCCGCATGGATGACGCGCTGACCGATCTCGTCGGGTACTTCGTCAATATGCTGGTGTTCCGCGTTGACGTCTCCGGCGACCCGAGTCTGCGGGACCTGGTCAAACGGGTCCAGGCCGTCGCCCTTGATGCCTACGAAAACCAGGACATTCCCTTCGATCACCTGGTCAGGGAACTCAACCCTGCCCGCTCGCGGACCCGACACCCGCTTTTCCAGGTCATGTTGACTCTGGAGGACAACACCGACACCGGGCTCACGTTCGACGGACTGACCGACGTGCCCTTGGACATCGACGCCGGCAGCTCCATGTTCGACCTGGCGTTGAGCCTGCGGGAGAACTTCGGCCCGGACAAGAAGCCGGCCGGGATGGATGCGTTCCTGGAGTACCAGCTCGACTTGTTCGAACCGGAGACCGCACAGCACGTGGCCGACGGATACCGACGGCTGCTGGCCGCGCTTGCCGCGGACCCGGATGCGCCGATCAGCACAGTCGACGTGCCACGCATACCGAGTTGAGTAACCGCGACGAATTTCGACAACTTACCTACGGGAGTGAGAGCAGTGGCGAATCCATTCGAGGACCAAGACGGCGTGTACCTGGTGCTTGTCAACGCTGAGGGACAGCACTCGTTGTGGCCCGCCGCCATCGCCGTGCCCAACGGCTGGACCGTAGTACACGGCGAAGCCGGACGAGAGGACTGCCTGGAGTACGTGAAACGGAACTGGACGGACATGCGGCCCAAGTCCCTGGTCGAGGCGACAACCTCTTGAGGACCCCTCGGACCTGAAACCAGCACGCGCGGAAAGGGACGCAATGAGCGATGTAGAGGCCTCCGAAAAAACAAGACGCCGAAGCAAACGCAGAAGGCTGCTGACCAACCGAAACTTCACCTGCCTATTGGCCGCCCGTCTTGGCTCCAGCATGGCCAACGGCTTCCTGCCGGTCGCGGAGAGCTTCGGTATCCTTCACACCACTGGTTCCGCCAGTGATCTCGGCCTTGTCCTCGGAGTTCAGGCGGCGGTCTCACTCGCCTTGTCGCTGTTTGCCGGCGTCGCGGCGGACCGCTTTCCGCGTGCCGCTCTGCTCATCGTCTCGTCGATCGTACGCCTGACCGCGGCGGCGACCTTGGCGGTAGGGCTCCTCACCGATACCGCGACCCTCGCCTGGTTCTTCGCGCTTGCCGTCGTATATGGCGGCGCCGACGCGCTGTTCGGCCCGGCCAGCATGGCGATCATGCCGGACATCGTTGCGCGAGAAGACCTGGACGAGGCCAATGCGCTGGTCGGCGCCTTTTCCTCACTGGCTTGGACGGTGGCCCCCGCGGCGGCAGGATTCGTCGTGGCGGCATACGGTTCGGGAGCCGCTTTCCTGGTGGAGAGCGTACTGATGGCCTTCATCACCCTCTGCCTCGTATTCGCCAAGATCCCCGCCCGGCGCGAAGCCGAACCGGAGCACGAAGGCGGGACAGTCACGCAGCTGAAGCAAGGCTGGCGGGAGTTTCAGAAGCGCCCCTGGCTCTGGCTGCTCACCTTGCAGTGGACGTTGTTCTCGATGGTTTTGCTGGCTCCCCTCGCGGTCCTCGGCCCGCTGGTGGCCGACACCCACCTGGGCGGCCCCGCGGCCTGGGGTGTCATCGGCACCTGCATGACCATCGGCGTGCTCTGCGCGGAGTTCACCTCCTCGCGGATCAAGCCGAAGCGACCGGTGGTCTTCATAGCGTGGCTGCCACCGCTGATCGTCTTCGAGGCGTTGGCCCTCGGTTCCGGCGTACCGACGGTGGTGGTGGCGGGTGCCGCGGTGCTCTCCGGCTGCGCGATCGGTTTGCAAGGAGTGTTCTTCCAGACCCTCATGCAGCGAGCCGTACCGAGCAAGGTACTCGGCCGGGTGGCCGCCTTCGACCTGATGGCCTCGGAGATCGCCCAACCGGTCGGCTTCGCCGTGGCCGGCCCCCTGGGCATCTTGTTCGGCCTGCGCCCGGTGCTGGTGGGCTGTGCGGTGCTCGCGGTCGTGGGCACGGCACTGTTCGCCCTTGCCCTGACCAAGGTCGAGCCACCGGAGCTACAGGCGCAGACCGGACCGCACGTGCCGGACAGCGGCAATGAGGCGACGGTCGGCTGAGCGGTGCTCGACTGCGGACAAGCCTTTGACGAAGCCGGACCACCGCGGCACGAAGGAATCAGGAAGATGATCTACAAGGACAGATTGGCCATACCCGGCCCGACCCTGCTGCCGCCCGCGGTCATCGCGGCGGCGACGCATCCCATGGTCGACGAGCGCACCGTGGACTTCGCACGCACCTTCACCCGCATCATCGACGGGCTCAGGCAGGTGCTCGGCACCAAGGGGGATGTGCTGGTCTTCACCTCAAGCACCACCGGTGCGTTCGAGAGCGCGGTGCAAAACCTCTTCAGTCCAGGGGACAAGGTACTCGTGGTCGACAACGGTGCCTTCGGAAGGCGCTGGGTGGAGCTGTGCCGCGCTTACGGCCTCGAGACCGTCGTGCTCGACGTCGCGCCGGGTGGCGAGCCGGACCCCGCCGTTGTCGAAGCCCGTCTGGAGGCCGACCCGCGGATCGCCGCGGCGATTGTCGTGCACTGCGAGACCTCCACAGGCGTCGTCACCGACCTTGAGGCTTTCGGGCGAGCGACACGCAACGTGCTGACGATCGTGGACTCGGCCTCCGGGGTCGGCGGCTGCGAAATGCAGGCCGACGCCTGGGGATTGGACGTCGTGGTCAGCGGGACTCAGAAGGCGCTGATGGCGCCGCCAGGGGTCTCCTTCGTCTCGGTCAGTGAGCGCGCCTGGCGCCGGCACGCCGAGGCCAGGAACCCACGGTTCTACTTCGACTGGACGATCGCGCGTGACAGCCTGAGTGACTCCATCCCGCGTACCCCCTGGACGCCGGCGGTCGGCGTGCTGCTCCAGTTGTCCGCGGCGCTGGAACAGGTATTGGCTGAAGGCATGGAGCGGCGCCAGCGGCGGCACGCGGAGCTCGGCCGGATGGCCAGAGCGGGCTTGCGCGGCCTCGGACTCCGGCTGCTGACCCCGGAAGTGGCGCGCAACGGCATCGTGACGGCCGCGTTCACACCACCCGGAGTGGGCGCGCAAGCCGTCGTCGACGCGGTGGTCGAGCACACCGGGGTCCAGCTGACCACCGGCAACGGAGAACTGGCCGACCAAGTCGTGCGGATCGGTCACTGCGGTCACGTCGACCCGCTCGACCTGGTCACCGTGCTGGCCGCACTCGAAACCGGGTTCGCGGCCCTCGGCGCCCCGGTGCTGCCGGGCAGCGGCGTTGCACCCGTGGTGCAGCTGATGGCAGAGCAGGCTGCCGCCGCCGCGGGCCCCTTGACGTCGATGCCGTCCAACCCTGAGGAGTCCGCCGCGTGAACGCCGACGTCCGATCAGTGCGCGACGACGCGCCGAAGCTCATCCCGAGCCTGCTCGAACAGCACGCGAGGGCGACGCCTCACGCCCCGGCCACCGAGGACGCACAGCGGACGCTGACCTACGCCGAACTCGCCGCCGAAGCCGAGCACATGGCGGCGCGCCTGGCGGAGGCGGGCGTGCTTCCCGGAGATCGCGTCGGCGTCATGATGCGTCACTCCGCCGACCTGCTCGTCGCGATTCTCGGCGTGCTGCGCGCGGGAGCGGCCTACGTGCCCATCGACCCGGACTACCCCGACCAGCGCAAGAGTTTCCTCGCGGCGGACTCCGGCATCAGGATTCTCATCGTGGACGCGGCGTATGAGGGGCCGACCGGCTCGCCCGTCACGACGCTCGCCCCGGACCGAGGGCGCTTGGCTCCCCGTCCGGACGCCCCCGCAGCCGCGCCGGACGAGCTGGCCTGCGTGATCTACACCTCGGGTTCCACCGGAACGCCCAAGGGCGTCATGATCACCCATCTCGGCCTGGCGAACCTCGCGGCCGCCGCGAGCGCCGAGTTCGGCATGGGGCCGCGTGATCGCTACCTGATGCTGGCCGCCGCCGCGTTCTCCGCCGCACTCGAGGAGCTGTTCCCCCCACTCGTGCGGGGCGGGACCAGCGTGTTCCCGGCCGACCGGGTCGCGCTCTCCCCCGTGGGGGCCCTGCTCGACTTCCTCACTGCGCACGACGTCACGCTGCTGGAGATGCAGACCGCGCACTGGCACCTGCTGGTCCACCACCTCGTGGACACCGGCGGGACACTTCCCCCGTCACTGCGCCTGGTCGTCATGGGCGGAGACCGCGCCATGCCCGAAGCCGTCCGGCAGTGGAACCGCTTCCGCCTCCCCCTGGTGCACGTCTACGGACCGACCGAGACCACCGCGACCGCGTCGTACTGGAGCGTGCCGCCCGGACAGACACCAAAGGACGGGGTGCTGTCCATGGGCGATGCCATCGCCGGAACCCGCATGTTCGTCGTCGACGAGCGGCTCGAACTCGTTCCCGCGGATACCGAGGGCGAGCTGCTCGTCGGCGGCGACTCGCTGGCACGTGGGTACCTGGGCAGGCCCGACGTCACCGCGGAGAAGTTCGTCGCCGACCGCTACTCGGGGATTCCGGGGGCTAGGCTATACCGCACCGGCGATCGGGTACGCCGTCTTCCCGACGGCCGGCTGCAATTCCTCGGACGCCGCGACCAGCAGGTCAAGGTGCGTGGCTATCGCGTCGAACCGGGCGAGATCGAGGCCGCGCTCGACCGGCACCCAGCGGTGTGTCAAGCCCTGGTCACGACCGGTCGGGACACGTCGGGTGAGCAGCGTCTGATCGGCTACGTGACTGCTGACCGGGACACGCTGAGCGTCGGTGAGCTGCGTTCCTTCCTCGCCGACGAACTGCCGACCCATCTGATCCCCTCAGCGCTGATCCGGCTGGACGAGTTCCCGCTGACGACGCATCGGAAGATCGACCACGCGATGCTCCCGCAGCCACCGAAGCGCCGACCCGACCTGCCCACCGAGTTCGTGCCGCCGGCAGGCGAGATCGAGCGGCGCATCGGCACCGTCGCGGCGGAACTCCTGGGACTCGACGAGATCGGCGTGCTCGACAACCTGCTCGACCTGGGCGGGGATTCGCTGTTCATGTTGCGGCTGATCAGCTGGATCCGTAAACACCTGGGTACCAGCCTCGGTCCGCGCGAGGTCTTCGCCGCGTACACGGTACGGGGAGTGGCAGCGCTGGCCGGCGCGACGGCGGACGTCACGGCGGTGGGCAACCCGGGCAGTGGCCGGTGACCATGCTTCCCGACCTGCCCGTGGCAGTGCTTCCGCAGCCGGCACCCGCCGATCTCATGACAGCGCTGCACGATTCAGGCGTACGACTGACTCCGCTGGGCCAAGCCCAGGGCCTGATCTGGACCGGCGAGCAGCCCTCGGAGCTGGCAGCCGCACTGAAGCGCGCGCCGTCGGTGCGCTGGGTTCAACTGGCGAGCAGCGGCGTCGAAAGCTACCTGCCGCTCATGGATGAGCGGATCCGCTGGAGCCGGGCCGTGGGCGTCCAGTCCGAGCTGGTGGCCGAGCACGCCCTCATGCTCGCGCTGACCGTGCTGCGTCAGGGCACTGCCTCCGTGCGGGCCGGCGCCTGGCTGCCGCGCCCCGCCATCGGGCTGACCAACGCCGAGGTCCTTGTGGTGGGCGGCGGCGGGGTCGCCCGGGCACTGCTCGCACTGCTGCGCCCGTTCAAGGTCCGCCCCAAGGTGGTGTGCCGCAGCGGCGCCCCGATGGCGGGCGCCGAGGTCGGCACGCCCGATCGCCTCGACGCATGGCTGCCCGAGGCCCGTGTGGTCTTCCTCGCGGCGCCGCTGACCGCCGACACGGCCGGGCTGATCGACGAAGCCGGACTCAAGTCCATGCGGCGGGACGCGTGCCTGGTGAACGTGGCGCGCGGCGGGCTCGTCGTCACCGATGACCTCGTTCGCGCGCTGACCTCCGGGTGGATCGCCGGCGCCGGCCTGGACGTCACAGACCCCGAGCCGCTTCCTCCCGAGCACCCGCTGTGGTCCCTTCCCACCTGTGTGATCACCGCGCACTGCGCCGGCGATCTGGACCACGCACTCGAACCCTTCGTCGACCTGGTCCAACGCAACATTCGTCGACTGGCGGACGGCCTCGAGCCGATCGGCCTGGTCGACCGGGAACTCGGTTACTAGCCGACAGTCAGGAAGAGCGGATCACGATGACCGAGTCAACCACCACTCCGCAGGCCACCCACCCGACCGGAGCACCCATGGGCAACCGACAGACCGAGCGGCTCTCCCTCCTCCAGGAACAGATCTGGATCGCCGAACAACTCGCCCCGGGCCGCAGCGTCTATGGAATACCCATGGTGATCCGACTCCGTGGCGTGCTGGACACGGAACTCGCCGCACGCTGCGTGAGCGAGATCGTGCGCCGGCACGAGGTGCTGCGCTCCCGGGTGGGAGAGGAAAACGGTGAGCTGTACCTCGTCACAGATCCGCCGCGGCCCTTCACGCTGCCTGTGTTCGACTTCCGCTCCCGCCCCGACGACTGGCGTGAGTTCGTCGAGACCGCCGCTCGCGAGCCCTTCGACCTCGTGCACGGCCCACTGCTGCGGGCTGCTGCGCTCCGTCTTGAGGATGACGCCTACGCATTGTTCCTCAACTTGCACCACATCGTTGCGGACGGTTGGTCGCTGCGTCTGTTCTGGACCGAGTTCACCGCGCTCTACACCGCATGGCACGCGGGCGATGAGCCCGACCTGCCCGACCTCACCCTTCAGTACCGCGACTTCGCGGCCGAACAGCGGCGCCTCACCGAGGACGGCGGGTACGACGACGCGCTCGACGCGTGGGCCCGGGAACTGGCCGGCGCGACGACGACCCTCACACTGCCGGTCGATCAAAGTTCACGAGCGGCCCGGGAGTACCGGGGGGACGAGTTCACGACAGTGGTGCCAGAGCGGCTCCGGGCCGATGCCTACGCCTGCGCCAAGCGGCTCGGGGTCACGCCGTTCGCAATGCTCGGCGGTATCTGGGGCGTGCTGCTGGCCCGCTACACCCGTCAGGACGACCTGCTGATCGGAACGCCTCTGGCCGGCCGGACCCGGCCCGAGTACCAGTCGCTCATCGGGCTGTTCGCCAACACCATGCCGCTGCGACTGCGGCTGGACGCGGACGTGCCCTTCGCCTCGCTGGTCCGCGAACTCCAGCTGAGTACGTTCGACGCGCTCGCCTCGCAGGACGCGCCCTTCACCGAGCTGGTCAAACGGGTCGACGCCCAACGCACCTCGCATGAGACCCCGCTCTTCCAGACTGCGTACTCCTTCGAGCAGTCCACGGAGTTCGAGGCCACGCTGCCGGGCTGCGCGGTGACAGAACTGTACGAGTTGTCCAACGGCGGGGCCCGGCTCCGGCTCGGTCTCGGCGCCGTGGACGCGCTGGGGGAGCTGAGCCTTCAGTTCGAATACGACAGGGAGCTGTTCGGCCTGGGCACCATCGAGGCCATGGCCGAGAGCTACCTGGCGCTGCTCGGCGAGGCCGCGTCCCACCCCGAGCTCCCGCTGGGAGCGCTCCGCACGTCGACCGACGCCGAGCCCGACCGGAAGCTGACCGGCCGTCCCGTACCGGAAATCGAGCCCGCCACCCTGCACACGCTGTTCGAGCGACGGGCCCGACAGAGCCCGGATGCGCCCGCGATCGAGCGCGAAGACGGCACTCAGATCAGTTACGCACAGCTCAACAGCCAGGCCAACCGGCTCGCGCGGCACCTGCGCCAGCTGGGCCTTCGCACCGGCGAGCGGGTCGCGCTCGCCTTGCCCCACGGCTCCTCCTGGCCGTCCGCCGTGCTCGCCGTGCTGAAGGCGGGCGGGGCCTACGTCCCGGTCGCCCCGGACGCCCCCGACAACCGCAAGACCCACATCCTCGCCGAAACCGCGCCCCGCCTGGTGCTCACGGTCGCGGACCTCGCCAAGGACTTTGCCGAGGACTTCGCCGGGCCCCACCAGGTCCTCGCCCTCGACGATCCGGCGGTTGCCTCCTCGATCGAGGCCCAGACCGACGCGGATCTGGAGGACACCGTCGTGACAACCCGTCAGGTCGCGTACGTCCCGTTCACCTCCGGCTCGACGGGAGTGCCCAAGGGCACCCTCGTCACCCACGCCAACCTGACCGCGTTCACCCGAGCCGCGGTGGACACATTCGAGTTGGGCCCGGCAGACAGGATGCTGCAGCTCGCCGCGATGACCTTCGACGTACATGTCGAGGAGTTCTTCCCCACCTGGCTGGCCGGTGGCTGCGTCGTCTTCTTCGACGGCGTGCTCGGCCGGACCGGCCCGGAGCAACTGCTGCACCTCCTGGGAGAGCGCGAGATCACGATATGTGAACTCCCCACCGCCTACTGGATCGAAGTAGTGCGCCTGATCGACCCGGCTGCCGTCCCCCTCCCGCGCACCTTGCGGCGCCTGCTGGTCGGCGGCGAACGCGCGCCGATCGAGGTCTACCAGCGCTGGTTGGACTTCGGGATTCCGCTCACCAACGTCTATGGACTCACCGAAACGGCGGTGACCAGCACGACCTACGAGCCCGGTGCCGACTTCGACCGCGAGGCGCTGCCCATCGGACGCCCCATGCCGCACGCCGCCGTCTACGTGCTCGACACATGGCTCGCACCGGTGGGACGCGGCGTGCCAGGAGAGATCTACCTGGCCGGCCCCGGCGTCTCGGACGGCTTTCTCAACCGGCCAGAGCAGACCGCCGAGCGCTTCGTGGCGGACCCGTTCGCGGCCGAGCCGGGCGCACGCATGTACCGCACCGGCGACCAGGGCCGCTGGACCAGCGAAGGCGACCTCGAATTCCTCGGCCGCGTGGACCGTCAGCTCAAACTGCGCGGCCATCGGGTCGAGCTCGCCGAGATCGAATCGGTACTCGACGGCCACCCGGACGTGGCGAGCAGCCTGGTCGTGCCTCGACGCACTGAGGCCGGACCAGCGGCCGAGCTGGAGCTGATCGCGTTCCTGACCGGTGCGTACGCCGACGAGGCAGCAGTAGCGGCGTACGTTCGTACCCAGCTTCCCCCACACCTGGTTCCGGCTCACATCTCAATAGTCGAACGGTTCCCGCTCACCGCGCACGGTAAGGTCGACCAGGCAGCCCTGCTCGCACTGCACAGCCGCGAGCATGTGGTCCTCCCCGAGGAAGCGCTGGCCGGCGAACTCGAAGCCAAGGTCGCGGAGGTCTACTGTGCGGTACTCAAGGTGCCGACGATCGACCTGCGGACGGACATCTTCGCGCTGGGTTTCCACTCGCTGGCCGCGCTGCGGCTCGTCTCCCGCCTCAAGAGCGTGTTCACGGTGCAAGTCCCGATCGCCGAGTTCTTCGCGGACTCCTCGGTCACCAACGCCGCCCGGCTGATCGTGGCGGCGGGGGCCGACCAACCAGTCGGCTGACTGGGCCCATTCGAGTGCTCGTGTGAGTTGCGGGACAGCCCTGAGCTCGACGCCTGCGAGTCGTGCCTGTTCATCCTTGCGGGGAAGGTGGACTACCCGATTGTTCGGCTGTGGCGGGTGCTGCACGTCGCCCGCCCCTCCTCCTATCACTACGCGTGGCGTGACGGCGAAGCCGCCCGCCGTGCCCGGCAGACCGCCGAGGACGCGCTCGCGCACGAGATCACGGTGCTGCACGTCGCCTCCCGCCGCACCTACGGTGCTCCGCGCACCCACGCCGAACTGCGGCGTTCGGGGCGGCGGGTGAACCGCAAGCGCGCCGCTGGCGTGATACGCGAGCGCGACATCCGATGCGTCACCCGGCGTAAGTGCCACTCGTTGCCCCGGCCCGACAAAAGGGCGAAGCCGAGCCCTGACCTGATCGACCGCGACCCTACGGCCGGGCAATCGCGTCCTCAACCCGGCCGTGACAACGGCCTCTTCCAACTCCCCCTCAACCTATGCGATCTGCGGGGGGGCGCGCGTAGGCACTGCTCTCCTCGGCGAGGCCGCGCCGTTGGCCTTTGGGGGTTTTTCTGTTCGCGTGGCGGGCTTCTCCACGAGCTCGGTCCGGAACGCCCGCGCTGCGCCCTGGCCGAGGGCCCCCGCCCTCGCTGGAGCGAGCGTGCTCATTGTCACTGCGGCCCGCGCCTGCGGTGGTTCCCCGGCACCCTTGTGCGCGACGACGTCTTCGTCCGCGCCGCCCCCAGGAAGTCACCGTTCCACAGGGTGAAACGCCCTGAAGTAAAGGAACGAGTGGGGCAGTGGCGCCCTGGGGGATTTGGTGGGGCCTACGGTGTGTCGCCCAGCTGCCCAACGGCCCATGCGGGAAATGGCCGCCTTTGTCTAGTTCGAGTCGGTGAGCGGGTAGTTGCTGTCCGTGACCACAGCTTGCCAACTAGCCTGCGGCACTTTCGCCAACTACGGGGCGTCACGCCTACCTGACCAGCGACTACCCGCGCCATCCCTTGCCACTACCCATCCTGCCTCGCCGGCGATGGCTCGGCCATTCAGCAGCGCCACGGCGGGCCTTGGAAGCTGGCCTGGCGGCTGGCGGTCACCTTCGCCTGCACAGAGCACCGGTCCTTCCTGCGCACCACCTGTCCCGCATGCGAGCTGCCGGCCCCAAGGATCCGTGGCAACTCACGCAGTCTGATGGTTGAGCCGCACGCCGATCCCCTGTACCCATCCCAGTGCCACAACGTCACTGACCCCGAGCAGGGCCCCTGCGGCGCCCTGCTCGACACCGCCCATCTCACCGACCACGACAACCCCTCGGGCGACCTGCTCAACCTGCAGCACCGACTCCTGCGCGCCCGCCCCTACGGCACCAGCAGCTCACTGGACTCACTGGTCGGCCACAACCAGGGCGCATCTGCGGAATTCGGGACGCGGCTATGTGCTCGCACCAACACCTCTGATGTGCCTGTGGTGTCGGCAGGTGGGACGGATGAGCGGCCCCCGGCATCCGAACAGCCCGAAGGCTGGGCAGGGCTGGCTGCCCGAGGCACCGCGAACCCGTCCTCCTAAGGGGAGTAGCCAGTGGCGCAAGGGCGCTCCAGCAACGATCGGGGAGCTTGTCTCCTCAACCTCGGTGGGGAGGGCCCGAGATGGGCACATGCCGCAGTTGCTCCCGCGCCCGGTGGCCGCGAGCGATACGTGGTGCTACGGAGTTGCTGGGGCGTCCCTCCAGGTGACCTTTCCTTGGATCTGTGGGGTGTCGCTCTGACCGGGCGGCAACTCAGCCACAATCATGCCTTCGATCTGGCCACCGGCAGGCATCTCGCCGAGGCGGCAGGTGATCTTCTCCGCTGTGCCCTCGCAGGGTGCGGTGAGCATGACGGGCACCGTGGGCGTGACGCGGTGGGTGATCACCACGTCGGCTGCGGCGCTCTCCTGGTTGGTAACCGTCCAGTGCCAGGTGATGCGCTGTCCGTCCCTGTCGGGTTCGGTGTAGGTCAGCTCTACTGGGGCCTGGGCAGTGCCGGGCGCCCGTGTCACCTCCGCTCCGGCCACCCCGGGCACCGCCACTGCGATGGCAGGCATCGCCAGGGCCAGCAACGTAGCCAGCATCAATTTACGCATGGGCGTGGACCTCTCCTGGGGCATATCAGCCGGATGGCATGCGGGTCAACGAGCCGGGCCCCCCGAGGAAACGATCTAGCTCGGGGCATCCTGTTAGGACCCGCCGTTCGCCATAGAGAGCGCTGCGATACCGGGTGTTGCCCGCGAGCGCCCTCCATGCCAACATCGCCTGCGCCAGGACCGAAGGCGTCGGCAGCCCAGGCCCCCCCAGAGCAAACCGGCTCGCTACCCCAGAACCATCTGTGGATGCCGAGGGCTAGCGGAGGTCGATGGCCCGTAGTGGGCCGGGCGAATCGGAACTGGGAGTAAGCGGCGGCACTCACTAGCTTCTATCCGGCCAAATGGGCTGCGATGACCACCGGCCGTAATCGACAGCGCAGGCCACTCTCGGGAGCGCCCTCCCTGCTCCCCATCGATCCCACAAGTCCCCTAGCACCGACCCCTGCCGCCTATGCAGCGGCTACCAAGATCCGGACCAGCTCCGGACCAGCCCCCACGCGAAAGGGTTACAGAGCATCGTTTTCCCAGGTCAGCCGGGGTGCACTTGGTGTACCACCAGCAGACGAAGAACCTCCTGGTGTCGTACTCGGCGAAGAAGCCCGGCTTCTTCTAGACGCACGAAAAACGGCGCCTGAACTGGGCTTTTACCCGTCAGGCGCCTTTCGCCCGGCCCGCTCAGAGCGGGGCCCGGTTTATGCCATACCTCCCATTTCCTCCGACCGTTATCCCGCTTCTGACCAGCACTTCCGGACCAGTCACGGACCAACCCCCCCCACTCACGCCGATGGCGCCCCGCCCAGGCTGACGCGGTCCCACTCCTCCATCGACTGCTCGATCAGCCGGTTGGCCTGCTCCCGGACGCCGTCCAGGAACTTGGCGTAGTGCCGGAAGAGGACCTCGATGCTCTGGCCCGCGCGGCGAGCGCATTCGGCCGGGTCCACCCCGGAGTACAACCAGAACGAGATCCCGGCGTGCCGAAGATCGTAGGGCCGCTTGGCCAGGCCGGAGGCGAGTTCCGTGCGGGTCAGGACGTACTTCCGTGCACGCGCCCACGTAATGCCACACGCAGACGCGTCCACGTAGTTGCCAGCCTGGTTCCGTCATCTCAGTCTCCTTCGGTTGGGCCTCAGTTGGGCTCCGACTAAGGTCACGTCCACCTCGCGGCACTGTGGTTGCGCAGGGGGCAACCGCTCCTTGCGGCACAGGGCAGCAACTTGCGCAGCAAGGGCAATCTCGCGGGGGGCGTGACGCCATGGATGAGGTCGAGCAGGTCAGCGTCTCGAAGCCGCGGTCCTTGGGGTCGATTCCCAATGATCTGGATCCGGCGTGCAGGGACTTTGCTCAGCATCTGCGAGACCTGGGCGACCAGGCCTTGATGACGTACAAGGACCTGGCGCAAGCCCTGGACATCGGTCCCACCCACCTGTCGAAGTTCGTCAACGGCCGGGAACGGCCGCCGTTTGACATGAAGCTGACGGCCCGGCTGCGTCGCCTTCTGGACGATCGCGGCGTGTGTGTGGACGCACATCGCAGCCGCGATCTGCTGTTCGCTGCGGTGCGCACCAAAGGAGAGCTGCCACTGCGCCGCTACCAGATGGCGGCGGCCGAGAAGGCCAACGCGGAGCAACGAGTCCGGGCGTCTCGAGATCTGGCTGCGCTGCGGGAAGAACTGGAGCGGAACGCACTGATCGGCAGCAGGCTGAGCGGCGCCTGGAGCAACTGGGCCGGGAGCAGCGTGCCACGCACACCGAGGAGATCCGGCACCTGGAGCACCAACGCGACGAGGCACTGCGGCAGGTCGCCGACCTGGAGGACCAGGTAGCCCAGGAGGAAGCGATGCTGCGGCTGCTGCAGGACGAGTCCCGGCACCTGAAGGCGATGGCGGAAGCGACGCACCGTGAGGTTTCGCGATGGGAGTCCGGCGGGAGCGTTCCTCACCCGCGTCGACGCCCCGACGTCGGTCGGATGCGCGCGACGGACATCATCGAGGGGCTGGATGATCTACACGATGCCGACCGCGGCCAGGAGGCGGAGGACCTGCTGGCCGATGTGCTCCGCGTGTGCGCTCCTGAGCAGGTGCTCGAGTTGGGTGCGGAGCTCCAGTACCGGAAGCGTCGGCCCGATCTGGAGCGTCTGCTGGACTTGGCTGCGCGTACCGTCGACGGACCGGAACTGCGCAGACTACTGGTCGCCGAGCCTGCCCCTGAGGGGGCCGCATCGCAGCAGAGGAAATCCCCGGACGAACTCACGCTGACTGTCCTCCAGGGCACCCGATGGGAATCATTCCAAGGAGCGCTGCTCGAAGAGGCTGGTAAGAAGGCGCCCGCAGCGGTCATTGCCCGCTGGTCAGTGCCTTCCGGCAGCGTAGCGAGAGCGACCTGGTGCACACCCTGGGGTTTCACGCCTCGGAGCGTCGTGATGTCCTGCAGCTGCGTGCCGCGGGGGTTCCGGCCTACAGCTGGTACGTGGAGACAGCCAGGCTGGGGCGTGGCGTCGTGCACTTGTCGGACTGCAAGACCCCGCGGGGACGGCTCGTCTGGCGCCGTATCGATCGGAAAGCGGCGCGCAGAGAGGGCGTGAAGACCACCCGACAGTGGTGTGCCACGTGCAACGCGTACTGGACCGCAAGCGATTGACCAAAGATCAGACTGGTACAGGATCGCCAGTGATCTGCACCGGGCACCTGCTGTCCGTCCCACCTACGGGCAGTGGCGGGGCGCGGCATCGTGGGGGCGATACTCAACAGCCCGGGTCTTCCGGCCGCGACACCTGGCACGAAGTCGGATGGGCCGTCCGAGCCCTCGGCCGCCACTGAGCTCCGCAACCCAGCCGCGGGCCCGTTCCAGAAACCTCCTGGCCGCGGGCCCGTTTCCGGGACATGGGCACAGGGGCTGAATCTTCCCAAGCGACGTCTGCAGCCAGAGCCTTCACAACGACTTTGTCGATCTCTCGCTTCACACGCTTGCACTGAAGTATAAGCGTGGGTGGCGATACATCAGCAGCCAGAGAATCATCCCGGATTCGGGCAGGCAGGTAATCGAGGCGATGGACTTACGGATGGCGCGGACGTTGTCGTGTCCGGGCAGCTCGACTGGCGACGTGGGCAGGTTGTGCAGATGTGATCGGCTGCTGGCCACGCCCTGGGGGCGGATGGCCGCCTCCGGCTCCTCGGCCCGTCTGGACGTACAGGTCTGTGCCCCGGCGGATCTGCCGGTGCGCGCCGTCTCCACCTTCTCGACAAGGCGTACGTCGGCGACACCTTGCACGAGCCGTTCCTGGGAACCGACCAGGCACGGAACGTCGAGATTCCGCTGCCCAGCTAGGCGGCCGGGGTCCAGCCGCACTCCTGCGGGTGGCAGGTGGATGTCCTGGACCCCAAAGCCGTCCTTCCCGCCCGGTGGGCCCTGAACGACGCGGTCACCGCCGACGGCACCTCGTGGGAAGTCCGCCCCAGCACATCCGGGATCAGCATCGACTCCCACGGCCGGGTCTTCACCGTCACCGGGACCTCCCTGGCCCAACTTCTGGTCCAGGTACGGCTGCGACTTCCGACAGCCCGTCAGGTGTTCAGCACCCTTCTTGCGGGGGCGCACAACCCGATCGTCCGATCTGCCTGGAAGGAGCAGGAGTTGGAGCCGCAGTCGTACTACGGCCTCGACGAGGTCGCCTACCAGGGCTTGCGCTCCAACATTCATGTGCCGTTCCTCGCTCCCGCGGCGCTCGCGGAGCCTGCGCACTCCTTCCAGCACATGCCCGAGGCGGTCGTTCGCCGGGACGGATACCCAGACCTGGAGGTAGCCCTCTGGGCCATCATCGACGGCCGGATCGTCATCGGCGAGGCCAAGATCAGCGATCGTCTCGAGCCGACGAAACGCGAGGAAGCGCGGCGTTGCGCCGCCGACAAGGGCCTAATCGACGAACTCAACGCGGGCGAGTTCGTCATGGCCACCACCGGCCCCGCGTGGGACCGGCGGACCGAGACCCAGGTGAACGAGAAGATTGCGCCAGCAGCCAAGGTCACCTGGCTCACCAACCTGCGCTGATACCCAGCGCCGCTGCAGCACCATGTCGCCCTCCGCCACCCGGGTGCCGCGCTCCAGCCCTCTGCCGTCGAAGCGCCCCATCCGGTGCTCAGCGACAGCAACGGGCAGTGTAGACAGACCTGCCCTGCCGTCGTGGTCGTCTCCTTCGACGTCTCGGACCGCTTGTGCCGGTCCAGCGCAGGTGTCTCCAGCCCGTCCGGCCCTAACCACAGTCCTGTCTGGGACTCGAGGTCCAGAACCACCTCGGCGGCCGGCAATTCCATCTCGGGGAACGACCTCATCCGCGTTATACCCCACGGAGCCACGGTCTGCCTGCTCATCTCCACCCTCCGACAGCACCTGAGCACACGAGATTGGCGAACAAGGACCAACCGTCGGCTGGCACGACGAACACGGGACTCGCCTCCTCCTTCGAGTCGCGAATGCCGACCTGTTCGGTTAGGCGGGCGATCTCAACGTAGTTGCCACACGTATCGTTACTGTATGAGGACTTGAAAGAGGAGGGCTCGGGCCATGATCTTGGTAGTGACGACTACTTCCTCTCCCGCTGCCGGTCTTTCGGGCGGGCATTGTCAGCGAATCGGCCGGACCATCACCGTGAGCCGGGGTGACGCTGGAGAGGGCTGGCTATGTCCTATGTCCTCATATCCCCAAGACCGGTAGAGCGTGTGCACCTTGCCCTCACCGGCCGCCTCGTTGACCATGAGGGTGGCGTAGTGCTCATCCCGTCCGTCGAGAAACGTGTCGTGGATCTGCCGCGCGGTCCGTGAGAGCGTGGCTCGGAGCCGGACTGGTGCGCTGCCAGTATCGATCTCCGTCCTCGATGCGGTTGCCGTAGGCGTAACCGACCGGGTAGTCGCCGGCGTAGGCCAGCGCCTCTACACAGAGGACGGGAAAAAGAACGCGGCCAACCGGGGAAAGTCTGTAAGCCAGTGTAAGAAATTCTACGGGGCAGATTACGCAACATGAGCGGGTTACGATCGCCAGTGTGATGAGTACCCGTCCGCATCAGCCAAAGAGGGCGTGATCGAAGGTGCGAATAAGCAATCCCCCAATGATGGGTACAGGGTGGTTCGAGTGGACGCTCGCCGTGGCCCGGCCCGGTGGGCGGCGGGGCGCCGCCCACCGGGCAGTGCTGGTTCAGCGGGTGGTGTAGCCGCCGTTGAGGAAAATGGTCTGGCCGTTGGCCCACCAGCCGTCGGTGAGCAGATGCGTCACCCAGGGCACGATGTCCTCGATCTTGGTGAGGTCACCGTTCATCGCGGACGACTTGTGGTAGGCGATGGAGTCGTCGTCCTCGGCGGGGTAGAAGAACGAGGTGTCCATCGGTCCCGGGGCGATGTTGTTGACCGCGATGTTGCGGCCGAACAGTTCCTTCGACAGGGCGCGGGTGAAGTGCTCGACCGGGGCTTTGCTGCCCGCGTAGGTGGAGTACAGGCCGGTGTATGCGGCCAGCAGCGAGGTGACAATGGTGATGATCTTCCCGCCGTCCTCGATGCGGCGGGCTGCCTCGCGCATGACGAAGAACGCGGCCTTGGAGTTGACCGCGAACATCCGGTCGTACTCCTCCTCCGTGATGTCGGTGAGCGGCTTCTTCAGCACCATGCCGGCGGTGTTGATGCTGTAGTCGAGCTTCCCGAACCGGTTCACGACGTCGTCGAAGACCCGCTCCACCTCGGAGACCTGGGTCAGGTCGCCCTGGATAGCGAACGCCTCGCCCGGGCCGGCGTTGATCTCCTCCACGACGGCCTCGGCCTTGGCCCGGGAGGAGTCGCTGTTGTAGTGCACCGCGACCCGGGCGCCCTGCGCTCCGAGGGTGGTGCTGATCAGCCCGCCGAGGTTACGGGACGCGCCGCCGACGAAGGCGACCTTGCCGTTGAGTGTCTTGTCCGGGGTAGTGACCATGACTGCCTCCTGCGATGTGCTCGGGTGGGACGGCATGACCCCGGCGAACACCACGGGCCAAGCCATACTCACCAGACTCACCGCAGAGGCGCATGTGGATCTTGAACGATCCGATCAGAGGTGGAACAAACCGCTCACGACTTCCCGCCGGCCGTCAGCGTCCGCCGCTACCGTCCCGCAGCAGCCGTGGAGTGGCCCCGACGTAGCGCCGCATCATCCGCGTCAGATGGCTCTGGTCCGCGAAACCCGCCTCCGTCGCGATCTCCGCAATCGGCCTGCTGGTACGGGTGAGCTCCCCTCGTGCGTACTCCAGACGCTGCTGCATCACGTACTGGTGCGGGGATTCGCCGGTCGATGCTTTGAAGACTCGGGTGAAGTGGGATTCGCTGACCTGGGCCACGGTGGCCAGTTCCGCCAGCGTGACCCGCTGCGAGAGGTTCGCGTGGATGTAGTCCATGACTTCGGCCAACCGGCGCGGCGGCAGCCCGCCCTCTCGGCCAGGCAGCGTCCGGCCTTCGGCGGCCACCCGCAGTATCACCGCGGCGGCCGCCTGGACCAGTGACTGTGCGTACAGGGAGTCCGCGGGGCCGGGGCCGGAGTACTCCGACACCAGACGCTCCAACAGCATCTTCAGCAGCGGATCGGTGAAGTGGAACCGCGGAACCAGCTCTACCTGGCCGGCGGCGCCGCTCTCGGCCGTCAGCTGCTCCAGCCACGCCGGATCAATCCCCAGAAGCAACAGCTCCACGTCGTCCTGCCAGCGAGGCCGCGACGCCCATCCGGCGGGATTGACCAGCGCCTCCCCGGCATGAAACCGCTCCTGGCGCGGTGTCCCATCCGCTGACCAGCGCAGATTCGCCGACCGCCCCGTGTGCACCACCAGCACATGCACCGGAGGGCCCACGGACAGCGGGGCGACGTCCGATCTGCCCGCGGCGCGCTCAACCGACCGCTCGGCCACCGCATGGCCGAGATCGGACCCGCTGCCGTCCAGACACCGCAGATGAGGCTTGATGCGTGAAACACCCACCACACCAGTATTCACCCTCATCACAACACCAGCCTGCTAGCTGCCGGAGGCGGCACGCCTGGAATGCGCGCGGCCCCGGCCCCTACGGGGTGTACGGCCCGGCCGGGTGGGTCGGGCCGGCTGTCTGCGCGTGGGGCGCAACGACGGCCGAGCGGGTTCGCATCACATCCGCTCCGGGCGACCCGGCACATGCGTGCCGTCCAGGGCCAGGTGAGCGATCTCGTGCCCCACCCGCAGGGGCGGGGGTGCTGGCCGCACGGATGGCGCCGGAGCGGATCGGGGAAACGGCGATGGTGGCCCCATCTCCCTGCTACATCGATGACGACGGTTACCGCGGCGGCTTCACCGCGGACGACATCGAGGAACTGCTGGGGTCGCTGGATTCGAACTATCTGGGCTGGTCCTCGGCGATGGCTCCCGTGATCATGGGGAATCCGGAGCGGCCGGAAATGGGTAAGGAGCTGACCAACAGTTTCTGTGCCACTGACCCCGACATGGCGGCAGTCTTCGCCCGCACGAGGTTCCTGTCAGACAAGCGTCTGCTCCAGCAGGCCCAGGCTACGGCGGACGCGGCGGGTGAGATCGACTGGGACGTCTTGGTCGACTCCACCGTCGTGCGGGCGCACCAGCATGCGGCGGGTCCTCGCACCGACCCGCCGCCGGCGCCCGCCTCAAAGGCGGCCGAAGGATCAGGACATCAGGACAAAACGCGGTGGCAGAGGCTGCACGCCTGCCTGGTGGAGAGTGTGGGGGTGAGGGCGCGGCAATGCGACACCCCGTGGCGGGGCTCAGTGGCAGCATGCGTCGGCGCGGTCAGGGCCGCCACGGCCAAACGAACGGGGCTGCGATGCTCATCGTGCGGCGCGTTTTGGCAGTCATTGTTCCTCTTCACTGATTGAGGGTTCGCCCGGAAGGTCAAGGGCACGCCTTGGAGTCACGCTCGGCGACACGCGATGGTCAGCCCTTCGCCGTTTCGGACCATTCGCGGCCAAGTTGGCGGCCACCACCGACAGCGCTCACGTTTTCGCAGATCAACGCCGCCGCCACATGTTTACCCCCAGAGCGGTGAGTGTGCTTCGTAGTCGCGGACCGACACACACGGACCAGCGACGGCGGTCTTGAGGTCACTCGACGGCGCTCGGCTCGCGGAACTCACATAAGGCCACGGCAGTTTCGACGCCGTTGGGGTGCAGCAGACAGCGCATACGGGAGGTGTCGGCGTAAGCGCCGTCAAAGGGGTGCGCGAGGAGACGCGACAGCGCAGTGGCGTGCTTGGCCATTGAGCTCTTGCCCGGCATGAAGATCGACAGCTCGTCACGGGACCCGAACGTCTCCACCTCGATGTCGGCAGGAAGAGACGCCAACGTCTCTTCATCCGCCGTGACGGGGACTTTGACCAGCCAATGCGGTCCCTCGCCGGCGTCGATTCGGCTCTTCTGCTCCGGCGTCTCGGTGGCCAGGGCCCGCCACGGCGTCCCGGCTACCACGCCTCCGTACGACTCCACGGTCCTCACCACGTGCTGAACAGCGGCAGCGACCGCGGCGTCGGCCGCATTCCAGTCGTACCGGTTGCGCCCGGCGGGCAGGCGCGGCACCAGCTTCGACGCCACGGTCATCTCGTCCACGTGGCGCATGACCGCTTCGGGAGGCGACGCGAGCAACTCGCGTGCGTCCCTGATGGCCTCGTCCTGGATTCGGCGCTGCCGACGCACCTCCGTCACGTGCTGCCGCAGGAGGATCAGTGCCTCGTCAGGTTGGTCGAGAGCGCGTCGGACGAGCGTCACGCTCATACCGGTGCCGCGCAGTACGGCGATCAGCATGGCCCGTTCGACCTGCCCGAACGTGTAGGAGCGGTAGCCGGTCCACTCGTCGACATCGGCCGGAACGAGCAGGCCTTCGGCGTGGTAGTACCGAAGTGTCTGCGGCGGCAGGTCACACATCTCGCTGAACTCACTGATCGACAACATGCTGCCATCCTCGGCCTTGCAGCGACCGCAAGGTCCAGTCCCGAGCCCGTGCCACGTGGAAGTGACACGGGCCTGTCAGCCCGCGCTACGAGGTGAGGCATCGGCCGCTGGTCACTTGGCGAGGAACGCGAGCAGGGCGTCGGTGACTTCCCGAGCATGGGTCCACAGCAGGCCGTGGGGTGCGCCGTCGATGACGACGTAGTCGGCCTGCGGGAGTGCCTGGTGGAAGCGCTCCCCGGTGGCCTCGATGGGCAGGATGCGGTCGGCGGTGCCGTGCAGGATCAGTGCCGGAACGTCGATCTTGGACACGTCGGCACGGAAGTCGGTGGACCAGGTGGCCACGCAGGCCAGGGAGGCGTACGAGGAGGCACCGGCGGCCACGTTCCAGCTGTTGCGGACGGCTTCCTCGCTGATGCGCGTGCCGAGGTTCTCGTCGAGGTTGTAGAAGTTCTCGTAGAAATCCGTGAAGTAGGCGTAGCGGTCGGCGGTGACGGCACCTTCGATGTCCTTGAAGATGGTGCCGTCGACGCCGCCGGGGTTGTCGTCGGTCTTGAGGAGGAAGGGCTCCAGCGAGGCGAGGAAGGCGGCCTTGGCGATCCGGTCGGAGCCGTAGGTGCCCAGGTAACGGCCGACTTCACCGGTGCCCATGGAGAAGCCCACCAGAACGGCGTCGTTGAGGTCGAGGGTCTCCAGGACCACGTTCAGGTCGGCGGCGAAGGTGTCGTAGTCGTAGCCGGTGGTGGGCTGGCTGGAGCGGCCGAAACCGCGCCGGTCGTACGTGATCACGCGATAGCCGGCCGACAGGAGTGCGGCGGACTGCTTCTCCCAGGAGTGGCCGTCGAGCGGGTAGCCGTGGATCAGCACGACCGGCTGCCCCGCGCCGTGGTCCTCGTAGTACAGCTCGATGCTGGTGGAGTTTTCCTGGTCGACGGTGATGAACGCCATGGTGGTTGCTGCCTTCCGGTGTGAATACGTCTGAGGGTGAAGTGCTCGGTCGGGCACGGTTGTGAGGGTGCGGTGAGGTGTGACGGGCGACAGGGCGGGCCCGTCGGTCATCGGACCGTGCGGGCTGCTTGCTCGACGATGCGGGTGACGGCGTCGGGGCGGGACACGGATACCGCGTGCGACGCATCGATGGTCGTCGTGCGGGCCTTGGCACGGGCCGACATGTAGCGCTGGGCGGCCACGGGGATGTTGCGGTCCCCCGTGGTGACCAGCGACCAGGAGGGGATCGTCTTCCAGGCGGCCTCGGTGGACTTCTCCTCCAGTGCGGCGGCGGCGATCGGCCGCTGTCCGGTTGCCATGAGCCTGGCCTTGGCCGCCGGCACGTCCGCGGCGAACTGGCTGCGGAACTTCTCGGGCTTGATGTACACGTCCGCGCCTTGATTACCGCCGGGCAGGGAGTAGTTGACGGACTCGACGGCCTGGCCGAGGGTGCTCCCGGGGAACTTGTTCGTCAGCCCGATCGAGCTCTCGCCCGTGTCGGGCAGGAACGCCGCGATGTAGACCAGAGCCTTCACCTTGTCCTCCATGCCCGCGGCGGCCTGGCTGATGACGGTGCCGCCGTAGGAGTGGCCGACCAGGACCACGGGCCCGTCGACGTGTTCGAGGACGCTGCGCAGGTAGGCGGCATCGCTCGCCGGACCGCGCAGCGGGTTGGCGGCGGACACCACCGGATAGCCGGCGCGCTGCAGGCGGGCGACGACACCGTCCCAGCTCGCGGCGTCGGCGAACGCTCCGTGCTCCAGCACGATCGTCGGACGTACCGCGGGGTGGGGCGCCGCGCCGGCCGTACCGGGCAGGGTGACGGCGGCGACGGACAGACCTACGGCCGCGGTGACACCGAGCAGTGCGGTTCTGCGGCTCGGGCGGACGTGGCGGGTGATGCGCATGCGTGAAATCCCTCTTGGTTGGTTGATGGCCCTCGACGGGCGGGCCAGGCGAAGCAGGCCGGCGCCTATTACGACTCGTATTACGACGGGACGGCCGGGCCGGTTCACTCGGAAATGAGCTGCTCGTTCCCGGGCAGTGGAATGGCTGTGCGGGTCACGGCGATCAGCGGCTTCCCGACGTGAGCGATTCCATGGCCGAAGGGATGCCGCGGAGCTCACGCTGCGAGGCGATTGCCGCGTCGCACCGGCTGCCGCGCTCCGGCCGAGGGCGCGGGTACACCTCAGCCGGCGGACTCCAAGACTTCGTAGACACGTCTGAGGTAGCTGTACGTGCGCTCCGAGCCGAGGACGCCGTCGCCCACCCGGTTCATCGCGTACGAGAACGTGACGCGCCGGTCGAGGTCCATCACGACGATCGAACCGCCCCGACCGACCCAGAAGCAGATCCTTCCGGTGGGCATGTGCGGCATCGTCCTCGGATCGGCGAGTGCGTAGCCCATGCCCCAGCGGACGGGGACGCCCAGGAACAGGTCGACTCCGTCGGACTGGACGTCGAACACCTTGTCCACCGTCTCCGCGGAGAGAAGCCGGAGGCCGTTGACCTGGCCGCGCCGTGAGATGACGGAGAGGGCTCGGGCCAGGCCTCGTGCGTTGCCGTGACCGTTGACGGCTCCGAGTTCGGCGGAGCGCCACCGCGGGGTGTCGACGTGCTCGTCACGCGCGGGGCTTCCGAACAGCGTCTTGGTGAAGATCCCGTCGGGATCGAGGCCGGTGGGTATACCGGAGAGCTGCGAGGGCGCCACCAGGTCGGCGATGCGCGGCCAGTCGGCTTCGCGCGCACCGATCTGGACATCGGCTCGTGCCGGCTCGGCGATCTCGGTGTCGACGAACTCCCTCAGGGTACGGCCACTGACCCGCCGGACGAGTTCCCCCACCAACTGTCCTTGGGTCTGCACGTGGTAGCCCGAAGCGGAGCCCGGCTCCCACCAGGGTGCCTGCGCGGCCAGCCGGCCACTCGCCGTGGGCCAGTCGTACAGGTCCTCCACGGAGAAGGGCTGCTCCCAGCCGGAAAGTCCCGAGGTGTGGGCCAGGACGTGCCGTACCTCGATGTGCTCCTTTCCCCGGGCGGCGAACTCGGGCCAGTAGTGCGCGACCGGGCGGCGCAGATCCAGTGCGCCCCGGTCGACGAGGATGAGGGCCGCGAGACTGGTGAGGGTCTTCGTGGTCGACCACATGCTCACCAACGTGTCCCGTTGCCACGCAACGGTCCGCGCTTCGTCCGCGTGGCCACCCCACAGATCGACTTCCATGACCCCGTCCACATCAACGGCGATCGATGCCCCCAACTCCTCACCGGCTTCGAGATGTGCTGTCAGCGCCGCTCGTACCGGTTCGAACCGGTCGGTGCTCGTTCCCTCGACGATCATGTTCTTCTCCGCTCTGGACGACAACCGTTCGCTCACTCAACGGGCTGTACGTCGCAGCGGTTCACACGTCGCCGCAGGTCATGACGCATGGCGTCTGTTCACGTGCCGCGCCCGAGGGGGCCGGTGACGGAGCCGTCCGCCGACGCGCCGGTGCGCTCGCCTTCTCCGCGGAGGTGCTGGTTGACGAACCCTGCCGCCGGATGACGTCCTGCTATTGTCCTGTCCGATATGCGGGAAGCGGACAACGGGGTCCTCATCGCTCCTGTGCCCTGAGCCGCCGCCACACCCTTCCTGTGGTGCCCGGTGGAGCCGAGGCCGGTTTCCGTCACCGCGCGAACACGTTGTCCGTGTGCCGGATCCTGGTCAGGTGTGCCTCCCAGGGGTGACGCCGCCGGTGGAGATTCTGTTGGGTACGGTGACAGCTGTGGTTCAAGGTCTCGACTTCGGACTGCTGGGCCCGCTGGAGGTGCGGCGGGCGGGGGCGGTACTCGACCCGGGTCGGCGCAGGCAGCGACTCCTGCTGATTCGCCTGCTGCTCGCCGACGGCCGGGCGGTCTCTCCGCAGACTCTTTTCGAGGAACTCTGGCCGCAGCAGCCGGGGCGGGCACCGAGCGCGGCCATGGGTTCCCTGCACGCCCACATCAGCAAGGTACGCGCGACGCTGGAACCCCAGCGTCTGCGCCGCCAGGGGGCGTTCGAGGTGTTGGTCACCGAACCCTTGGGCTATGCCCTGCGTGTGCCGCCCGAGAACCGTGACACCGTACGCTTCGAGCGGTCCGCCGCCCAAGCACACCGGTACTTGGACCAAGGCCGGCCCGATCGCGTCGTGGAGGAGGCCCAGAAGGCCCTGGGCATGTGGCGCGGCACGGCGTTCGCCGACGCAGCGCACCACCTGTTCGCCGTCCAGGAGACAGCACGTCTGGAAGAGCTGCGGCAGAACACTCGCGAGATCCACACCACTGGGCTGCTCCTGCAAGGCCGGATCACCGAAGCCCTCAACGCGGCAGAGGAGATAACCGCACAGCACCCGCTGGGCGAAACCGGCTGGGCCCTGCTGCTGCGAGCGCTGTACCTCGCCGGCCGGCACCCCGAAGCGCTGCAGCGCTACACCGACGTGCGCCGGCATCTGGCCGACGAGCTCGGCCTCGAACCAGGTCCGGCCCTACGCGCGCTGCACCAGGGCATCCTCCACCACGACCTCCCGCCTCTGCACCCGACCGACCTGACGAATGACACGGTGATCCAGCACGACCGCCGTCCGAAAGACACCACCACGACCGGCGCACCGGACGAGGGCGAGGCGGCCTCGTCGACCGGCCCGGCCGTCGACCGACCCGACGACACGGAAGCCGAGTCCGACACATGTGGTACCCCGGTCGCGGACGGCGGGAGAGCAGCGTCCCTTCCTCCGTCCTTGGCACGCCCGGCGCAACTGCCGCGCAGCCTGCCGGCGTTCGCAGGGCGGGCGACCGAAGGCGCGTGGCTGTCCACAGCCATCGGTGCGACGGGCCACCCCGGACCCACCACTGCCCCCGCCGTGGTCATCAGCGGCGCTCCCGGTGTCGGCAAGACCACCTTCGCGATGCACCACGCGCACCGCATCGCCTCCTCGTTCCCCGACGGGCAGCTCTTCGTCAACCTGTGCGGATTCCACCCGCACGCACCCGCCGTCGAACCCGGTAGCGCCCTGCACGGCTTCCTCACCGCCCTGGGCGTCCCCGCCCCGCGCATCCCTGAAGACACCGCCGGCCGGAGCACACTCTTCCGCAGTCTCCTCGCCGACCGGCGGGTCCTCCTCGTCCTGGACAACGCCCGCGACGAGCAGCAGGTGCGCCCACTCCTCCCCGCAGGAGCGGGCTGCCTCACCCTGATCACCAGCCGTAACCAGCTTCTCGGCCTCGTCACCACCGACGGCGCCAAGCCCCTCCGGCTCGCGCTGCCCACACCGACCGAGGCGCACGAGGCCCTCGAACGACGTCTGGGACCCGAACGACTCGCCGCCGAGCCCGCCGCCGCAGCCGACATCATCCGGCTGTGCGGACGGCTTCCCCTGGCCATGGCCGTGGTCGCGGCCCGCGCCGAACTCGACCCCGCGCTCCCCCTCCACGCCGTGGTCGACGACCTGCGACACACCCACGGCGGACTCGAGGCATTCACCGGCTCCGACACCACCACGGACGTGCGCACCGTCTTCTCCTGGTCCTACCAGTCACTGGATGAGCACGCCGCCCGGCTCTTCCGCCTGCTGGCCCTGCATCCCGGCCCCCACATCACCGCCCACGCCGCGGCCAGCCTCGCCGGCCTTCCCCTCTCCCGGACCCGCCGCGCACTCGCCGAACTGCTCAGCTCCTGCCTCGTGGAACAACCTCTGCCCGGTCGCTACAGCCTGCACGACCTCCTCCGCGGCTACGCCACCGAGCTCGCTCACGCCCACGAGACCGGCCAGGAGCGTCATCACGCCACTCTCCGGATCCTGGACCACTACATGTTCACCGCCTGCGAGGCAAACCGGTTCCTCAAACAGGACACATCGCACGACCTCGAACTCGGCACACCCCGCTCGGGCGTCACTCCGGAGGAACTCACCACCGTCAAGCAGGCGACCCGATGGCTCACCGCCGAACACCACGTGCTGACGGGCCTGCTCCACACCGCCGTCAGCCAGCAGCTCGACCCTCACATCACCGGGCTCGCCTGGTCGCTCAAGGAATACCTCAACCGCCAGGAGTTCTGGCCAGAAGCCATCGCCGCGCTGACCCCCGCCCTCGAAGTGGCCCGGCGTCGGAACGACCTCCTCGAAGAGGGCCGCTGCCTACGGCACCTGGGCGGGATCCACGGCTACCTCGGCCATCAGGAGCAGGCCCTGCAGCAGCTGCAACACGCGACAGCGATCTTCGCAGAGCTCGACGACATCGGTGAACAGGCACGAGCCCACTACGTCACGGCCTGTGCGCTGTTCCTGTTCGGGCGGACGGAAGAAGCCGTGGCGGCCTCCGAGCGGGGACTGGAACTCTCCCGGATGACAGGCGAAGAGTTGTGGTTGGCCGAGTGCCTCCTCGAGCTCGCCTGGTTCCATTCCAACCTCGGGAACCTCGAGAAGAGCCTCGTGTACAGCGAGGAAGGCATCTCCTTGTTCCACCGCCTCGACGCGCCCTGGCAGCTCGCCCAGGGGTGGGACATCCTGGGCCACAACCTTCGCCTGCTCGGCCGCTACGAGGAATCGGTGACCACTTACCAGCGGGCGTCGAGGGCGTTCGGTGAACTGGGAGACCACAGGAACGCCCTCGGCACACTGATGCGGCTCGGCGACACCCGGTTGGCCATGGGCGACCGGGAAGGCGCACGGGCGGACTGGGTCAACGCCCTCCAAGACGCTGAAGCGCGGGCGATGGCACACAGCGCTCAGCAGGTCCGCGACCGGCTCGCCGCCCTCGACATGAATGAGGACCCCGCGCCCACCGTGCCCGAGAGGGCGGTCGGGAAGCACAAGCTTCCTGTTCCGAGGGGTACGGGTCCTGCATGACGCTCCCGTCGGCACCCGTCGTACTCGTTTCCCTCGCTCGCGTGTACTTGAGACCTGTCAGGCCTCCCAGCCTGGATCACAGGACCCGTTGACGACCGTGTGACCGGGGCCGCGCCATGGTCATACCCCTAGGATCCCCTGCTTTTCCAGCGCTTTGCGCAACGCCCGCACGGCGTAGAAGGCGCGGCTCTTGACGGTGCCCGCCGGTATGCCGAGGTGCTCGGCCGCTTGGGCAACGCTGCATTCCAGGTAGTACATGAGGCAGATGACGGTTCGCTGCTGCTCGTTCAGCTCCCCCAGCGCCTGCGACACCACATGGGAATCGATCGTGGATGCCGTGTTGTCGCTGGAGACGTCCAACTCCTCGACGGACATGTGCTCCAACGGCCGCACCTGACGCGCCCGGTGATGGTCGATCGCGAGATTCCTGGTCACGGTGAACAACCACGGTCTGAGGCTGTCGCCGCGGCTGCCCAGGAAACGGGCGTGTTTCCAGGCTCGGGCCGCAGTCTCCTGAAAGACGTCCTCCCCCTTGTGCCAGTCGCCGTCCAGCAGTCGCGCGGCGTACCGGACGAGCAGCAGGCCGTACTGGTCGTAGATGTCTCTGATGAAGGCGTCACAGTCAGCGTCGGAAGTGAGGTTCCGATCATGCGACCAGGTCGGAGCGGAGGCAGTGGTCCGCGTTTCCGTGATTCCGTTCATGCGTGGTGCTCGATCCTGTCCAAGTGTTCCGTGGCGTGCTCAGCCGCATGCGCGGACGAACGGCTCACACACTCGCCGGAAGCCCTTCGCGGGACCTTGTCGCTTTCTTGCCGTTCCGTAAGGGGTGAACGGGAGTGCCCTTTCTCCCGTTGCGTTGATGGGACGTGCATGCGTCCCTGCGATGCCGCCGTGCGCTGTCTCCCTCGGCGGCACCGCACCACCATGGAAGGAACAACTCACCAGTGAAGCGCTTCATCACACGCCTCGCAGTAGTAGCGGCGGCCGGAGCCGTAGCCGTGGTTCTGCCTGCTTCGTCGGCGTCCGCCATCAACCGCGTCGGTTGCTCTGAAATGGGTTACCTGACGCTTCACAACGCAGGCGGCTCCCTCTGCTTCGCCAACGCGGGGGCGGTAAGCGTGGCGATCTACGGCGTCGACCAGATCTGGACCGGCAACAACAAGGTCACGTTGGAGTACGTGCCGAGGCTGGGCGCGCCGGCGACCAGCGGAACCGTGGAGAAGTGGAGTTACGGGAAGATCACCGGCGAGCCCCTCCACAAGATCACGAAGATCAGGATCTGGTAGCACCCTTCCGCGATCGGCGCGCCCGTCGCACGACGCCGGTGGCATGTCCGTAGGGGTGCCCACGGGTGTGCGCGGCCGGGCGACGATCCGAGCGGGGGCGACAAGGACGCGCTTGCGGCAGGGCGAGTGCGGCAGGACAGGGCCCCACCAGGGCTCTCGGGCCGGCAGGTTGAGACTTCGAACACCTCACCCAACGGCACGGGAGCCCTGCCCGCTGCATACGCTTCTCATGGGTCGCTACAAAAGGGCAGGTCCCGACGCGGCTAGAGGGCGTCCGCCTGTTGCGACAGCGGATCAGGACCACCGGGGGCTCCGAGAGGCTCGCCCCGCTCGACAAGATCGCGAGCGAGGCATACGCCCGGTGACCGCTAACTCGGCCGACCCCCGGCGCCGGCCGACGCATCAGCCGCACCGTCCACACAGTCCTTGCCCTCTTGGTCGGTGACTACGCAGTCGGAAAGACTCAATGGGTGTACGTAGTGACCAGCGGCTTCGTCTCGTCGACGACGTAGGTGGACAGCATCATGGTCGTCACCTTCCCAATGTTGCGGGCGTTGTGGATGGTGTCAGAGGGGATGAAGAAGGGGTCACCCGTGCGAAGCCGCAGGGTGGTCCCGTCGTCGAACTCCATCGACACATCACCGCGGACGATGTATCCGACTTCCACTCCCGGGTGGCTGTGGCGGCCCGATTCCCTGCGCCGCGGTATCTCGACGAGGGTCTGCACGGTCTTCCAGGCCTTGGCGGGCGAGGGGTTCTCCTGGAGCAAGGTGCGCGTCACGCCGTCGGTCGGGGCGTGAACGGACGAGTGATGACCACGGAATGGCGTAGAAGCTGCCTCAGCGGTCGAGGCAGAAGCGACGGCGCCGAGCGCGCCGGCTGCCGCCACGCCACTGGTCCGCAGAAGAGAGCGACGATCCAACATGATGAACTCCCCTATCGACAGGCGGAATTGCCTTTCTCCCCTGTGAACGCCCGCGACAGCGTGACGGTTCAGGCCCACCTTGTTCTTTCTGGTCCGAGAACCGTCGCGCTGCGCTGACGCACGCCCTGCCATATCGGAGAAAGTGGGGGCAGCACAGCCGCGATGTCTCGGCGCTTGGTCCGGACCCGGTCCCGCCGACCGAACCGCGTCGGTCGCCACCAGACGTACGTTCCACAGGCGTTTACTGACTCCATAGAAGGGGCTGGCCAGCGCGGTGTCCTGTCCGTGGACGAGTACGCCGCTCAGCGGATCCAGCGGCCCGGACAGCGCCGCGCGCCCGGATCACGCCCCTGACGGTGCCGAGGAAGGTGGCGCGGATCGACAGACTCAGGTGCGACCACCTCGTGCACGGTCCATGTCCGTTGCTCCTCACGTGAACGCGGGCGGGCCCGGGGTGATGTCCCAGCCATGACCCGTGTTGCCGCGAGAAGCGATCGAGCCACGTGCGTGTTCTGCGTCACACAGCGGGAGAGGCGAGGTCCCCTCAGAGGCCCATGGGGTCACAGTGTTCGGAGTCGAGAAAACGAGGTGGGGCCGTGGTGGCACGTCGTACGGTGGTCAAGGCAGCGGGCGGTGGCGCGCTCGCCGGCGGTCTCTCGGTGTCCGCCGCGAGGGCTTCCGGGACCGCTGCCCGGAGTGACGTGCTGCTGGTGGTGGAGAAGAGCAGCCACGCGGTCAGCTTCTACGACGTCGCGTCGGGCCGGCGCCTGGGGACCGTCCAACTGCCCGACCATCCCCGTGAGATGGTCGTCGATTCGCGGTGGCGTTTCGCCTACGTCGGGCACTACGGCGTCCGCATGGCCTCCACCGTCGGCGAGGGCGGCGCCGCCGTCTTCGTCATCGACCTCGACGAGCGGGCCTTGTCCCGGACCATCGACATCCGCCCCTACAACCGCGTCCACGGTATGGGCATCGACGACCGGGACCGGTTGTACGCGCTCAGCGAGGAGAAGGCCGTACTGCTCGGTTTCGACGACCCGGCCACCGACCGGGCGCCCACCAGGGCGGTGCCGACGCATGGGGTGAAAACCCACCTCTTCTCCCTCACCCGCGACGGTGAACGGGCCTATGTCACCGGCCTGTTGTCGCACACGGTGAGCCTGGTGAGGCCGTACGACGCTTCGGTAGCCCCGATCCTCATGACCCCGGGGCAACTGCCGGAGAGCAGCTGCCTGAGCACGGACGAGAAGACGCTGTTCGTCGGCGCCCGCAGGAGTTCCGCCCTGGTCGCCGTCGACGCGCACACCATGAAGGTGCGGCGGAGCCGGAAGGTCGGCGGCGACCCACTGCGGGTGTATACCCTCGATGAGGACCGGTTGCTCGTGACGGACATCGTCGGCAACACCCTCACGGTGTGCGCTACCGCCGACCTGCGGCCCCTGCGCACCCTGCGGCTCGACGGAATCCCGGCCGCGGTCTCGTTCCACCCCGACGAGGCGGTGGCGTACGTATCCCTGCTCGACCGCGACCGGATCACCGTCGTCGACCTCGACCGCCTGACCGCCATCGGCGGCTTCGCCACCCGGTCGGAGCCGGACGTCTCGGTACTTCTGCCCGCCACCCGGACTTACTGAGGCTGTGGGCGTGTGTCGTGGGCGTGAGGCCGGTTCCGGCGCGACACGCGTGGGCAACTCGGGGTGGTACTGCAACTCGCGAGCGATGACCTGGAGCGCCCCGTCGTCGCGGGAGCCGAACCGATCGGTCAGCATAGCTCAGCCGGCCGCACAGGTTGCGGCCAGCTGCCCAACCGCCCGTTGCGTACCAATCCCTGGCTGGAGTCCTCGTATGATGATTACCCTCCGTTACCCGCAAGGCGCAGCACGTCAACGTCCCGCTGCCAAGTGGACCCCGCCGTCTCCGGGGCCAGGAGCGATTCCAAAGAGGCGACGTCTCCGGTCCTGGCGGCCGTGACGAAGACTTCCAGCAGTTGCCGGTGCTCCACCGCGTCCGCGGTCTTTCGCTGCTCGTCCGCGAGATGCTTGCGGGCCCGACTCGCGATCTTGCGGACGTTGACGATGCTGAGGTGCAGCATGTCGCCGATGTCAGCGTAGGTGTATTCGAAGGCCTCGCGCAGGATGTACACGGCCCGCTCCGTGGGCGTCAGCTTCTCCAGGACCAGGAGCAGTGCGAGCTCCAGCTCTTCCGCCTGCTGCACGCCGGCCCCGGGGTCGCTACTGGTGTCGATGGGTTCGGGCAACCAGGGGCCGATGTAGGTCTGTCGGCGGGAGCGGGCGGATTGAGCCACGTTGATGGCCAGACGGGTGGTGGCGCGCGACAGGAAGGCCACGGGGCTGACCACTACCGAGCGGTCGGTCCGCTGCCAGCGCAGCCACACATCCTGGACCACGTCCTCGGCCTCCACCACGCTCCCGAGCATCCGGTACGCGATGCCGAAGAGGCGTGGGCGCAGCTCCTCGAAGACGGACACGGCCTCGTCCAGAGTGCTTGCCCCGGGGGGCGGCTGGGGGTCTGTACGCGATTCCGACAAGTTCAGGGACACGGTCACCACGGCTCCGTTTCACACATGGCATCCGTCGATGCCTCTGTGAACACGCTCCCGCCGGGACCCCCTCCGTGACGCCCCGGGGAGTGCATGGTCTGCCCCCTGGTGCCCCGCCCGGGGCACCAGGGGGCACCCCCGTAGGTGGCCGCATCGGGCCTCAGGCCGTAACGGCTGTCCCTTCACGAAAGGCGCCGCTGAGCTGCTTGCGGGACGCGACGCCGAGCTTCGCGTACACCTTGCGCAGATGCCATTCCACCGTGTGCGGGCTGATGAACAACTGGGCCCCGATCTCGGGATTCGTCATTCCGCCGCCGGCCAGTCGCGCGATCTGCGCCTCCTGAGCGGTGAGCGCGGTACGCGACTCGGCCTTACGCTTTGGCGCTGTCGCGCCGGTGGCACGCAGTTCGCGCCAGGCACGCTCCGCGAATCCCTCGACGCCGATCCGGCTCAGGGCCTCGTAGGCGATGCCCAGTTGCTCCCGGGCGTCGACGCGGCGGTTCTCCCGGCGCAGCCATTCACCGTAGAGCAGGCGCGAGCGGGCGTACGTGATCTGAACGTCGGTACGGCCCAGGCGTTCGATCGCCTCCTGGTAGAGGGCCTCGGCGGCCGGTCCCTCGTTCACTTGGGCACCGACCATGGCCGAGGTGCCAAGGGCCCAGTCGGTACCGCTGGCCTGCGCCATGTCGGCGAGTTGGCGTGCTGCTTCGGCGGCACGGGCGGGCCTGCCGCTGCGAGCGGCGGCCTCGACGAGTTCGACCATCGACCTGATCGCGAGGCCCAGCTGCTGGAGGTTCTGCGCCCCCCGCTCGGCCGCGGCACAGGCCTCCTCGTAGCGGCCGAGTCCGTTGTAGAGCACCGCCTTAGCCCACTCGCTCGAACTGAGCATGTTGCCCGGTCCTCCCTGGTGGATATCCGCGTCCCGGGTCATGGCGTCGATCGCCTTGAGCATCTCGGCTTCCCGGCCTTTCCACGGCTCGGTCACCATGGACACGTAGTGGGCGAGGTAGCGGCTTCCGGTGGCCTCGCCGATCGCCTGCGCCTCCGCGATCAGTGTGTCCGCGTAGTCGAGTTCTCCGGCCAGTACGCGGTTCGACACCAGCTGCAGGAGGGCCGACGGGAGCACCGACAGAGCCCCCGTCTCGCGGGCCAGCTCAACCAGTCGCGCAGATAACACCGTGTTGCTGTCGAAGTCCCAGACGTTGAAAGCCATGCGGGCAGCGAGCGGGAACCAGCCGAGACCGTCCTCCCTGGAGACTTGTGCGGTGCACAGGGCTTGCAGTGACCGCAGCACCATGGGCGCCCCCGTCCGGTATCCGTCGACGGTCATCACCGCGAGGCCCCGCAGGAGCAGGTCGTTGCGTTGCGGTGGTGGCCCGGGCGGTGCGGCGAGCGCGGCTCGGGCGATGTCCTGCAGCTGCACGCCGCTCGGCAGTCGATCGATGATGAGCGCGGCGTTCAGCGCGTCGCGATAGGTCTGCTGGGCCAGTCCCGCGTCCAGCGGCTCCAGGCGCTTGGCCGCCCTCACCAGCATCGGCAGGGCACTGCTGGCACTCTTGGAGGCGAACACGATCTGACCGCGCAGCAGTTCCACTTGGGCGAGCTGGTGTTCGTCGATGGGGCTGAGGGACGCGGCGTCCAGCAGCTCGCTCGCGGTGTCGTACCCGCCGGCCTGGTATTTGGCACGGGCTGCCGCCAGTGCCCGGGCACCGCGTACGGCCGGGTCGGGGGTGAGCTCGGCCGCGCGCTCCAGGAACGCGGCCGCCGCCGCGACCCCGCCTCGGGCCTGCGCGCGACCGGCAGAGCGTTCCAGCTCCGCGGCCACCGTCTCGTCGGGCCTGGCGGCGGCGTTGGCGAGATGCCAGGCCCGACGGTCGGGGTCCACATCCGGGTCGGTCGCGTCGGCCAGGGCCCGGTGCACCTGCTGCCGAGCCTCGGCGGTCGCGATGCGATAGGCCGCCGAGCGCACCACCGGGTGCCGGAACCGCACCCGGGTTCCGATGGTGATCAGTCCGGCCGCTTCGGCCGACGATGCGGCGGACTCCTCGATTCCCAGCAGGGCGGCCGCTTTGGCCAGCAAGGTCACGTCCCCTACCGGCTCGGCCGCAGCGATGAGCAGAACTTGCTGCGTCTCGTGCGACAGGGCTCGGACCCGGCGCAGGAAGCTCTGCTCGATCTGGCTGGCCAGTGGCCGCGCATCGGGGCGTCCGAAGCCGCCCGCCAACTCCGCGGGGGTCAGCCCGCGCGGCAGCTCGAGCAGAGCCAGTGGGTTGCCCTGTGTTTCGGCGACGATGCGATTGCGGACTCGTTCGTCGAGCCGGCCCGGGATCACGGAGTTCAGCAGGGCGCGGGCATCACTGTCGCTCAACCGCCCCACCTCGAGCTGCGGCAGCCCCGCGAACTCGGATTCGAGTGAGGGCTCGCGCACGGCGAGGACCAGTCCGATCCTCTCGGCCAGCAGACGCCGTGCGACGAAAGCCAGGGTCTGCGCGGAGACCTTGTCCAGCCACTGGGCGTCATCGACCACGCAGATCAGCGGTTCCTGCTCAGCGGCGTCGGCGAGCAGACTGAGCACGGCAAGACCGACGAGGAAGCGGTCCGGCGGTGTCCCCGCGGTAAGGCCGAACGCCGTGCCCAGCGCGTCGCGTTGCGGAGCAGGCAGGCTGCCGAGCCGGTCCAGGAACGGGGCGCACAGCTGGTGCAGGCCTCCGAAAGCCAGCTCCATCTCCGACTCGATGCCGGCCGCCCTGGCGATCCGGCAGCCGTCCGCGCCGTCGCGTACGTGGTCGAGCAGCGCGGTCTTCCCGATACCCACCTCGCCGCGCACGACCAGGACCGAGCTGTGACCGGCCTGTACCGTCGCCACGAACTGGTCCAGCGTCTCGCATTCGGCCTGGCGCCCGCGCAGGTGCGCCCCGGGCCTTCCGCTTGCCATGGGAACCGCCTCGTCGATTGTTCTGTCCGTTGACTGCCGATTTCCGGATGACAAGGGTTGCCGGTGCCGCGTTCCGGAGCGACCGGCTTCTCGTCCCGGTCTGTTCACAGGTGCTTGCGGGACGTGACGCCGAGCTTGCCGAAGATCTTCCGCAGGTGCCACTCGACGGTACGCGGACTGAGGAAGAGCCGCGCGCCGATCTCGGGGTTTGTGAGCCCTTCACGTGCCAGCCTGACGATCTGCAGTTCTTTTGGGGTCAGGTCACTCCTTGTGCTGCCAGAGTTCTTCGTGACCTTTTCCCCGAGGGCCGTCAGGCCGAGCGCGGCGCGCTGCGCGAAGCCCTGCATGTCCATGTTGTCGAACAGATCGTGAGCGATGCGCAGTTGGACCCTCGCGTCCTGGGGGCGTCCGCTCCTGCTCAGCCACTCACCGTAGACGAGGTGGGCGCGGGCCGACTCCCCGCGCAGGCGGGTACGGCTGAGCGCGTCGAGTGCCTGCTGATAGTGGCGTTCGGCCTGCGCCCCCTCGCTGAGAAGCGCACGGGAACGGGCTTCGATGCCCAACGCCCAGTCGGTCCTGCTCGCTTGGGTCAGCTCGGTGAGACGGTCCAGCGCGTCGGCCCCTTGTCCGGGGAACCCGGTCCGGGCGGTCGCTTCGATGTACTCGGCGAGCGCCCACACCGGGATGCCCATCTCCAGTTGGCTGTACTCACGCGTGGCCAGGTCGGCCGCCTGCGCCGCTTCCTTGTACCGCCCGAGGCCGTTGTAGAGCAGAGCCCGCGCCCACCGGCTGACCACTGGGCCCACGCCTTCGCCGCGGAGCTCAAGGCCCTCGTCGGCCCGTTCGCTCAGCTCGATGCACTCTGTCTCCTGGCCTCGCCAAGCGGCGACGAAGAGCGCGCCGTAGATCGGGGCGGCCGTGCCGACGGCCTCGGCGACGGTCTGCACCTCTTCCGCCAGCGAGGCGGCCTCGGCGAGTTCACCGTCGAGGACGTGCACCACGCACCGCATCGTCAACGCGAACGGCAGCGCCGTCGCCTGCCCGGCATCCCGTGCAAGCTTGAGGTGACGGGCACCCAGCAAGGACATCGTGTCGTGGTCCCACAGCCCCACGGCGGTCACGCAGATCAGCCACAGCCAGCGCAGTCCCTCCTCCGGGGAGAGGTCCGGCTCGGCGAAGGCACGCAGTGCGCGCCGCAGGGCGGGCACTGCGGCAGCATGGCCGTCGATGATCCGTACCGCAAGGCCGTCGAGCAGGAGGTCTGTGGGACGAGGCGGTTGCGGTGCGGGGTTCGCGCGGGCCGCTCTGGCCGCTTCGTACTGACCGTCGTCGTACGCCTGTGGTCCTGCGAAGATCGCCGCGTTGATCACCTCCAGGTAGGTGTCCCGGGCCAGCGCGACGTCGTACGCGGCCAGTCGGCCGCCGGCTTTGAGCAGGAGACCGGGAGCTTCACTGCCCCGGTCCGACGTGAAGGCGATCCGGGCGCGGGCCAGATCCACTTCGCCGCGGCGGCGTTCGTCCTGGGAGCCGTCTTCGGCGAGGGCCAGCAGCCGCAGGGCGAGATCGGGGTTGCCCGATTCGTGAGTCGCACGTGCGGCGGCCAGCGCCCGGTCCTGGCGGCGGACGGGATCAGGAGTCAACTCCACCGCGCGGGCCAGGAGCGCGGCCGTCGCGGCGACTCCGCCTCGTGCCTCTGCCCGCCCTGCCGAGCGTTCGAGCTCGGCCGCGACGGATTCGTCGGGGCCGGTCGCGCCGTGTGCGGCGTGCCATGCGCGGCGGTCGGGATCGGTGGCGGGATCCGTCACGTCCGCCAACGCGCGGTGCGTACTGCGCCGTTCTTCGGGCGAGGCCGCCCAATAGACGGCCGAGCGGACCATGGGGTGGAAGAACCTGACCCGGTCACCTACCTTGACGAGGCCGGCTGCCACGGCCTCCCGCGCGGCTTCGGTGTCGAGGCCGAGGCGGTCCACGGCGCGCCACAGCAACGCCGGGTCACCAGTGGGTTCCACCGCCGCGGCCAGCAGGAACTTTCGGGCCCGGTTCGGCAGTCCGCCGAATCTGCGCACATAGGCCCGCTGAATGCGATCCTCAAGGGGCTGGGCACTCGGCAGACCGAACCCGCCGGCCAGGTCGACCGACGCTGCCATGTTCGGAATTTCCAGCAGCGCGAGCGGATTACCCCGTGACTCGGTGATGATCCGTCTGATCACTCGCTCGTCCCACAGACCGGGAAGCACGGAGCGCAACAAGGTCCGCGCGTCACGCTCGGACAGGCCCTTGACCAGCAGCTCCGGGAGGCCGATGGGTTCAGTGCCACCGGGTGGGTCTTCTTCCGGCACACGGGTCGCGAAAACGAGGGCCACCGACTCCGCGAGCAGGCGCCGCGCGATGAACGCCAAGGTCTGCATCGACGCGCGGTCCATCCACTGCGCGTCGTCCACGACACACAGCAAGGGCTGGTCCCGAGCGACCTCGGACAGCAGGCCCAGGGCACCGAGGGAGACCAAGAAGCCGTTGGGAGCATGCGTCGACCCCAGCCCCAGAGCTCCGTTGACGGCATCGCGCTGTCCGGGCGGGAGCCTGTCGAGCCGATCCGTCATGGGTGCACAGAGCTGATGCAGCCCGGCGTACGGGAGCTCCATCTCCGACTGCACACTCGTGACGCGAGCCACCCGGAATCCCCGAGCCCTGGCCACCGCGTACTCGAGCAGCCTGGTCTTCCCCACTCCCGCTTCACCACGGAGCACCAGCACACGGCTCTCACCGACCCGCACGGCGTCAAGCAGTCCGTCCAACATCTCGCATTCACGGCTTCGCCCCAGAACCGGCTCCTGAGTCATCAGCTCGCCGACCCTTCCCTTCGGTCCCCACAGCCTGATACCTACAGCCTGAGGGGGCAGTCGCTCCCCGCGTGAACCCGATCCGGCGCTCAAGGGCGCTCCGTTCACGCACGGCACCAGTCGGTGCCGCGGTGCACACACTGCCGCCCGGCCCTCTCCGTGGCGCCCGAGGAACCCCCGGTCCACCCCCGGGTGTCCCGGGAGGTGGTCGGTCTCCCGACCGTCAGGTGCCGGCCAGCGCAGTGCGGAGCTTGTTGCGCGACTTGACGTCGAGCTTGGTGAACACCTTGCCCAAGTGCCATTCGACCGTGCGAGGGCTGATGAACAAAGCCGCGCCGATCTCGGAGTTCGTCATTCCGTCGGCGGCAAGGCGAGCGACCTGCCCTTCCTGAGCCGTGAGGGCCTCGCGCAGGTCGTCCAACTCGGCCTGGCGGCGCCGCACTGTCTCGCCGGTGGCCAGGAGTTCGCGTCGGGCGCGCTCGGCGAAGGCGCTCGCTCCGAAACCCTGCAGCATCTCGTGAGCCGTGCGCAGATGCTCGCGCGCGTCGACGCGCCGGTTCTCGCGGCGAAGCCACTCGCCGTACACCAGGTGGGCACGGGCGAGGTGGACGGCTATCCGGCTGCGGCCGAGGTGCTCAATGGCCTCGCGGTACAGCCGGTCGGCCGCCGGGCCGTCGCACAGCAGCGCTCTTGACCGGGCCAGGACGCCAAACGCCCAGTCCGTGCCACTCGCGCCGGCTCGCTCCTCCAGTCGGCACAGGGCTGCCGCGGCCGCGTCTGGGGCGCCGCTGCGAGCGGCCGCCTCGACGAGTTCGGCGAGGGCGAACCCGACGACCGACACGTCCTCGTGCTCCACGGCCTGTCCGGCGTGGGTCAGCGCTTCCTGGTACTGGCCGAGGCCGTTGTAGAGGACCGCGAGCAAGTAGTGCCCAAGGCCGATCGCCCGTCCCTCGCCCCATGAGGTCGCGTCCGCAGCGGCGCTCTGCATCACCTCCGCCGCCCGCGCATCCTCGCCACGCCATGCCATGAGCAGCAGCGAGGGGTACGCCATCGGCGAGTGGCCGGTCACCTCCGTGATGGTGGCGGCCTCGTCGACAAGCGTGGAGGCGAGGTCGAAGTCACCGGTGTGCACGGACAGGGCGGCACGATAACCAAGCGCCAGGGCAAGGAAGTTGAGGGCACCGGTCTCGCGGGCCGACCGGACCGCGTGTGTGGTCAGCTCGTGCCACGTCTCGTCGTCCCACAAGTCGCCGGCGACCAGCCACGTCAGCCAGAGCCAGCGCGTGGCGTCGCCCGCGTCGCGTCCGGCGGCTCGCCTGAACGCCCGCAGCGCGGACCTCAGCAGCGGTGCTCCTTCGACACAGCCGTCTGCGAACCAGGTCACCAGGCCGTCGAGAAGAAGATCCGTCGGCCGCGCAGGCTGTGACCCGAGCGGCGCCGTGCGGGCAGCCTCGGCGACCTCCCGCACGCCTGTACGTTCATGAATGCGCCCGGCGAAGACTGCCGATCCGATGGCATCCAGGTAGGCCTCACGCGCCTGTGCCGCGTCGACCCGCGTCAGTCGGCCGGCCGCGTCGAGCAGCAGGGGCAGCGCTTCACCGCCGCGTCTGCGTGTGAATACGATCTGGGCACGGAGCCAGGTCAGTCGAGCCTGCTGCGCCTCGTCCAGCGGGCTCAGCTGCGCAGCAGCGAGGAGTTCGAGCGCCGCTTCGGGTGACCCGGCATCGAACGCGGCCTGCGCGGCGGCCGTGGCCCGCGTGCCGCGGCGGGCCGAATCGGGCGTCAGCTCGGTCGCACGTCTCAGGAACGCGGCCGCCGCCGCGATCCCGCCGCGGGCCTGGGCCCGGCCGGCCGACCGCTCCAATTCACCCGCCAGGGCCTCGTCGGGTTCGATCGCCGCGTGGGCGCGGTGCCACGCCTGCCGGTCCGAGTCGAAGTCGGGATCGGTCGCCTCGGCCAACGCACGGTGAACGTCCCGGCGCACTGTCGGGTCGGCGGCGCGATAGGCCGCCGAGCGCACCAGCGGATGATGGAACCGCACCCTCGTACCGAACTCGATGAGACCGGCCGCCTCCACCGCCCCCGCCGCGTCTGCGTCGATGTCGAGCCGTGCGGCCACCCGCCTCAGCAACGGCACATCCCCCACCGGCTCGGCCGCCGCCGCCAGAAGCAACCGTTGCGCCGCAGCCGGCAACGCCCCGATGCGCCGCAAGTAGCTCTCCTCGATCTGGCTCGCCAGCGGTCGCGCGTCCGGCCGCCCGAACCCGCCGGCGAGCTCTGCCGCGGTCAACCCTCGCGTCAGTTCCAGCAGAGCCAGCGGGTTGCCGCGGGTTTCGGCGACGATCCGGTCCCGGACGTCTTCGTCCAGCCGCCCCGGGACCACGGATTTCAGCAGTGCCCGCGCGTCGTCGTCGCGCAACCCCCGGACCGCGATTTCGCGCAGCCCCCCGAACACACCATCGGCAGCAGCAGGCGTCGGCGTACGCAGCGCGAACACCAACGCCACCCGCTCCGCCAGAACTCGGCGCGCGACGAAAGCCAGCGTCTGGGCGGAGACCTGATCGAGCCACTGGGCATCGTCCACCACGCAGACGATCGGCTGCTCCTCCGCTGCCTCGGCCAGCAGGCTGAGCACCGCCAGACCGACCAGGAAGCGATCCGGCGCACTCCCCGCGCTCAGACCGAACGCCACGGACAGGGCATCGCGTTGAGGACTCGGAATGCGGTCGAGCTTCCCCATCAGGGGCACACACAGCTGGTGCAGCCCGGCGAAGGCCAGCTCCATCTCGGACTCGACGCCGACAGCCCGCAGGATCTGACATCCTGCCGCGCTCCCCACCAGGTACTCCATCAATGCCGACTTGCCGACTCCGGCATCGCCACACAGCACGAGTACTTGGCCCTGGCCCGTCCGGGCCCCGGCAATCACCTGGTCCAGCGCTCCGCACTCGCCACGCCGGCCACGCAACCCACGCCGAGGAGCGCTGCTCGCCATCCACCACCACCATGCAGTTCAAGGTTCAGACCCTGCTCAGCTCAGGTCGTCCCCATCATGCATCAGTATGCGTGGGCTGAACAAACATCAGCCGGGCAGCAGCCGACGGCCCCGACCGATCCCGAACTGCTTGTGGGCATCTGCCGATTGTCCACGCTCGGAGAGCGCGCCTGACCGTCAGATACCGCGCTGAAGACCTCGCCACTCAGCTGACCGGACCCGCCTGCGACTTCCAGTGCGTCTCGATGGCCGCGGCGACCGCAGCGGGCTTTTGCAGCAGCGGCCAATGGTTGCAGTCGAGCCTCACGACTTCGGGGGCTCGCAGGGAGACGGCGAGCTTCTCACCGAACTCGATCTGGCAGGCGGGATCGCGGATTCCCCAGAACACGAGGCACGGCGCGGTCACCCGTGCCAGCTCCGGCTCCCACTCCTCGCCCATGGTCACAGCGGAGCGGTAGAGCTTGAGGACGCTGTCCTTCATGGGCTCGTCCACACGGCTGACCATCTCCCTGGCGAGGTCGACAGGGACGTCGAAGCCGGCCGCCACATCGTTGGCGAACGAGTCGGGTTCCAGTTCGCTCATGAAGCGGTCGCCCTCGACAGGGTGCTGCCAGATTTTCGCGAGCGGATGCCATACGTACCCGGCGTTCACCGGCCCGTTGCCACCGGCCCAGGTACGGACCAAGTCGGGCCGCAGGGAGGCGACGCGCGCCGTGAGGATGCAGCCCCAGTCGTGGCCGACCAGGTCGACCGGCTCACCGACGCGCTCCAGCCGCTCGATGAGCCAGTCGACGTACTCCTCCTTGGTCGATGTGAAGCCCCGCGGCCGTGGCGCGCCGAACCCCGGCAGGTTCCAGGCTTCCACGTCGGTCCGGGTCAGCCGGCGGCGCACGCCGTCCCACACATGGTGGGTGTCGGGGACACCGTGGATGAGGATCGCAGGCATGAGTCGGGCCCTTCGTCGGTAGAGGTCATATGAGGGACACAGTGTGTTCAAACGTTGTCCCATACGATTCCGAGTCGTGTCGGGTCGTTCAGCGCTTCCAGCAGGCGCGGCAGCACTCACACTCAGCCCGTGTGGCGCAGGACACACACCCTACGGTGTCACAGTCCACGGGGGTAGCCCGGTCATTAGTGTGAATCAGCAGTGTGAATCAGCACTAAGGCGAGGAGAACCCACCATGGATGCGCGTCTCAACTACTTCGGCAATGCGCTCGGGGCCAAGGTTCTGAAGCACATCAATTCGGCGAACAAGGTGCTGTCGGACTCGACGCTGCCGCACACCACACAGGAACTGGTGAGGATTCGCGCGAGCCAGATCAACGGCTGCGGCTTCTGCACCGACATGCACACCAAGGACGCCGCCCACGCGGGAGAGACCGCTCAGCGCCTCCATCTGATCGCCGCCTGGCGAGAGGCCACGGACTTCACCGACGCCGAACGGGCCGCGCTGGAACTGGCGGAGCACGGCACCCGCACCGCCGACGCCGCCGGCGGGGTCAGCGACGAGGTCTGGGCGAACGCGGCCAAGCACTTCGACGAGGACCAACTGGCCGCGCTGATCTCCCTGATCGCCGTCATCAACGCCTACAACCGCATCAACGTCATCAACCAGACGCCGGCCGGCGGCTACCAGCCCGGCCAGTTCGGCTGAGCGGCCGACGCGGACACCCCGTACCGGCCGGCCTCCTCGGCGCACCCCCCGACCTGCGACGAGGAGGCGGGCTTTCGGCGTTGGCCGGGGCGCACATCGCTGCACATCCTCCACATCGTCACGTCACGCAATTCGCCGTCACACGGTGGCACACAAGACTGTTACGTGTTCGATGTTCATTGAATGACCAACAAAGGAACATCATGCCCAGCTCCACAACACTGCACTTCTCGAACCGCGTCGCCATCGTCACGGGCGCGGGATCGGGCATCGGCCGGGCCACAGCCATCGCCCTCGCGGAGTCCGGGGCGTACGTCCTCGGCGTAGGACGGCGGCAGGGGGCCCTGGAGGAGACCGCTCACGCCCACGCCAACATCGAGATCCTGTCGGCCGACGTGTGCGAGGAGGGCGCCGCCGAAAGGATCGTCTCCACCGCCGTGAAGCGGTGGGGCCGGCTGGACCTGCTGGTGAACAACGCCGGCGTGGCCGCCCTGATGCCCCTGGCGGAGACGGACCGCACGACGATCACCAACCTGCTCGAACTCCATGTGACGGCACCGAGCCTGCTCGCTCACGCGGCGCTGCCGCATCTGCGGGACACCGCCGGTTCCATCGTCAACATCTCCAGCACCTACGGTCACCGCCCCCTGGCCGGCGGAGCGCACTACGCCGCCGCCAAGAGCGCACTGGAACAGCTGACCCGCAGCTGGGCCCTCGAGCTCGCCCCCGAGGGGGTCCGGGTCAACGCCATCGCCCCCGGCCCCACGGAGACCGACGTCCTGTCCGCGGCAGGCCTTCCCGCGGACACCGTCAGCCAGATCCGAACCGGCGAACGCGAGCGCATCCCCACGGGCCGGCTCGGCGATCCCAAGGATGTCGCGGACTGGATCCTGCGCATTTCCGACCCCCGGGGCACCTACATCACCGGCCAGATCCTCACCATTGACGGGGGGCTCGAGCTCTCCTGACCCCGGGTGGTCTCCCTGCTGACGCATCGCACTTACCTCGAGGCGCTGACCGACGAGGAGGCCGAGACGTACCTACGACGGTTCTTGACCACTACCACGCGTACGCACAGCGCGCGGTTCGGTGGCGAACCGGCCGCCGCGAGCGTCGGTCCCCACGGCATCACCGCATCACCGCCATGGCCAGGGCCATGAATGCGTGCAGAAGGCCCTCTACGCGGGGTGCCCCACGTAGAGGGCCGCGCCCGCGAACAGCGTGGTCAGCAGGGCGTGCACGGCGTCGGTGGAGCTCATCGCGCCGCATGCCCTCCCGTGCACCGGCCCGGTACACGCGGTTTCACTCGGTAGGGCGCGGGACGCGGAGGTGGACGCGCTGTTCAAGCTCCTCCTTGGAGACGAGTTCGAGCATGGGCTTTCCGGGTGCGCACATCATGGTCACCACGAACCGGGTCCGCGCGTCACCGAGGGCGTTGCCGTCCTGATAGTGGATCACTTCGCCGCCCGGCTCCCAGAACGTGCCGCCGGCCTCCACCACCCGCTCGGGTTCGCCCTCCAGCTCGAAGCGGACCGCGCCCTCGACCACATATCCGAAGGCAGGCCCGGAGTGGCGGTGCGGCGGGGTGCCCGGGTCGCCCGGCTCCCACTCGACCTGGATGGTCATCGCCGAAGCGCCCTCGGGGATCGTCAGGGGCGCGGCCTCCTGCAGCACCTGCGCCGCGGTCATCCAACTCTCCGACGCCGCCGGGTCGCCAACTGCGTGCATGTGCCCTGCGTGAGTGTCCGACACTGTTGTGAACCTTCCGTAAGTGGCCACGTGGGGGGGCGGGGCACATCTCCCGCGCCCTCGGCAGAGTTGACCGGACACCATGTGGATCTGTGACACGTATGGAGTTTCGCGGGTGCGTCCAAGTGGTGGTGCCACCACAACGACTCAGAAGCTGTCCCAGGTGGTGCACGAGGCGACCAGTGTGGAGTTCTTCGGCATGTCGACAGACAACCTGCTGGAGGCGGCCGCCACTGCGGGCTTCGAGCACGCCGTACGCCGCGCCCTGTGGCCGGCCATCACCCACGCGGTCGTTCCCTTGCTGTTCGCTGCACCTTCAACTGCCGCCCGCCCTGCTCCGCCGGTCAGTAGCATGGGAGCGATCAAGCCGGAAGGGGCGACCATGCACGCTGGGGGCGATGCCGACTCTCTCGACCAGGCGACGAAGGACTTCCTCGCCGTACGCCCGCAGCTGTTCGGCATCGTCTACCGCGTGCTCGGCAGCGCCGTGGAGGCCGAGGACATCGTTCAGGACGTCTGGCTGCGCTGGCAGAAGACGGACCGCGCGGACGTTCTCGAACCGTCCGCGTTCCTGACGACGATCACCACACGTCTGGCGATCAACTTCGCCCAGTCCGCCCGGGTCCGGCGCGAGTCGTACGTGGGTCCGTGGTTGCCCGAGCCGGTCAACACCGCCGTGGACCCGCAGGTGGGGGCGGAGCGGGCCGAGGCCCTGGAAATGGCCGTCCTGCTCCTGCTGGAGAAGCTCAATCCGGTGGAACGGGCCGCTTATGTCCTGCGCGAGGCCTTCGAGTATCCCTACCGCAGGATCGCGGAGGTCCTGGAGACCACGGAGGCCAACACACGCCAGCTGGTGAGCCGTGCTCGCAAGCACCTGAGCGCCCAGCGCAAGGAACGCGTCAGTCCCGCCGACCATCGGCGTCTGCTGGAGGTGTTCCTGGATGCCGCACGCAACGGGAACCTGGCAGAGCTCGAACAGATCCTCGCCACAGACGTCGTCAGCTACTCCGACGGCGGCGGGGTGCGCGGCGCCTCGAAGATCCCGGTCGCCGGACGCACCCACGTCTCCCAGTACCTCGTGGCGTTCGCGCCGCGCTTCTGGCCCCAGGCGCAGGTGCGGTGGACGGAGGCCAACGGCCGGCCGGCCGTGCTCATCGCCACCGCGGGCAACGCCGTGGCCCTGCTGTCGCTGGACGTTTCCGCGGAGGGCATCGAACGCATCATGTGGATCATGAATCCAGCCAAGTTGTCGCCCTATGTGGCTTCCCTGGAGGACTGAGCTCCCACGGGTGTCACAGGAGCGGGTACTCGTCGGTCAACCAGTCGTCCGGAATCCGGATTTCCAATGACCGAAGGACAGCACCCCTTTATGTACGGCCCACCAGGCATCAGCCAGGGCACGTGCCACGACAACGCCGGAGCCATCCTGTGACCGAGCGGATCCAGTTGCCCAACCTGTCCACGCAGAAGGACTTCGTGGGCACGGCCTTCTCTCCCATCTACACGACAACCGTGACCGTGAGCGGCGGTGTCGCCTCCCACGGGCGTGCCTCAGGCAGGGCACAGTCGTCCGACGGCGCCCTGGACATAGACCTGCGCATGCCCGGCGAGCTCGGCGGGGACGGTCGGGCGACCAACCCCGAGCAGCTGTTCGCCGCGGGCTTCGCGGCTTGCTTCCACGGAGCCCTGAGCCTGGTGGCGCGGCAGGAGGAATTCGATCCTGGCGACATCTCCGTGGACGCGACCGTCGCCTTCGGCCGGGATCCGGACGACGGTGGCTACCTGCTGCGCGTCGATCTGGTGGTGAACTGGCCGGAGATGGATCCGGAGACAGCGACTCCGCTGCTGGAGCAGGCGGACGCATTGTGCCCTTACGCCAGGATGGCGTGGCACGGGACGCCGACAACGATCACGCTGGCTCCTTGACGCGCACGCCCTCCTCCTCGACCCTCTGGACCCAGTGCTGCGGCAGCTCCTCCTCGGAGATCGCTTCCACGGGGCAGACCGACTCGCACGCACGGCAGTCGACGCGCTCCGTCACGCAAGCTTGGTCCTTGACGTCGACTCAGGGCTGCGCGACGACATAGGTCCTTCTTCTCCTTCGGCGTCGGCCGGCTGTATGACCACGCAAGTGATGAAGGTGTGACATCAACGCACGCTTGTTCCGTCCTCGCGCGCACCCGGTGTCACAAGATTGGTGATCACCCGGTCTGATGAGTGAGTCATGTAACGCCTGACCGGGGCAGATCACAGCACCGATGTGCGCGGCCTGTACGCGATCGGTGAGGCGGCCAGCGGTCTGCACGGAGCCAACCGGCTCGGCGGCAACAGCCTGATCGAGCTGCTCGTCTACGGCCGGCTCACCGGGCAGGCGGCTGCGGCCTACTCGGACAGGCTGACCGTGCAGCCGCGCTCGGCGGCGGCGGTGGCCGAAGCCCGTGCCGAGATGCACTGCTCGCCGCGGACGGGCCGGAGAACGTCCGCGCGCTGCAACGCGCAATCCGCAACACGATGACCGAGCACGCCGGTGTCGTACGCGACGAGGCCGGCCTGCGCGCCGGCCTGGCGGAGCTGGAGGAGGTCGAGCAGCGGATGGGAAGGTCGGGGTCCACCCCTGCATCGCCGGATTCCAGGATCTCGCGCACGCCTTCGATCTCAAGTCGGCGGTCCTGGCGGCCCGCGCCACCCTGGAGGCGACGCTCGAACGCCGCGAGACCCGCGGCTGTCACAACCGCGGCGCCTACCCGGACCTCGACCCCGCGCTGCGCGTCAACCTGATGTGGTCCCCCGCAACCGGCATCACCCGAGAGCCCCTCGTTCCCGTCCCGGACGAGATCGCCTCCCCCATGGAGGACGTGTCCACCGATGGCAAGCTCACCGAGTGACTCTTCTCCCGTCTCCCTGTCTCACCTGACGGCACGGCCGGGCCGTTTCCGCTGCCCGCATTCTCGTGCATCCGCACGGTGCTCAAGCATGCGCGCTTCCTGAACATGCCCGCCGGAAGAGGACGAGAAATCTTCGAGATCATCCAGTCTGCTGTCACAACCGCCAAGACAACCCGGTCTTTACATAGTGCAGAACCGAAAACGAATCTCCCGAGAGGATTTCCTCATGAAGGTCGTAGTCATCGGCGGTACCGGACTCATCGGCTCGAAGCTGGTCGCCAAGCTCAACGAGCACGGCCACGAGGCAGTGCCGGCCGCGCCCAACACCGGCGTCAACACACTGACCGGTGAGGGCCTCGCCGAGGTGCTCGAAGGCGCCCAGGTCGTGGTCGACGTGTCCAACTCCCCCTCGTTCGCGGACGACGACGTGATGGAGTTCTTCCGCACCTCGACGACCAACCTCCTCAAGGCTGAGACCGAGGCCGGTGTCACCCACCACGTCGCCCTGTCGGTGGTCGGTACCGAGCGCCTGCAGGGGAGCGGCTACTTCCGTGCCAAGCAGGCGCAGGAGGAGCTGATCAAGGCATCTGGAGTCCCCTACTCCATCGTTCACGCCACGCAGTTCTTCGAGTTCATGCAGGGCATTGCCGCCGAGGCCACCGACGGCGACACCGTGCGTCTGGCCCCTGTCAAGATCCGGCCCATCTACTCGGACGATGTGGCCGCCACCGTGGGCCGCACGGCCGTCGGCACCCCCGTCGAGGGCGTGGTCGAGGTGGCCGGTCCCGAGACGTTCCAGCTGGACGAGCTCATCCGCAAGGACCTCGCAGCGAAGAACGACCCGCGCACCGTGGTGACCGATCCGCACGCCACGTACTTCGGCACCGAGCTGCAGGAGACCACGCTGTTGCCCGGCCCCGACGCGCGCATCGCCGAGACCCGCTTCGCCGACTGGATCGCCCAGCAGCAGGCGTGAGCCCTCCGGGGCTCCCCTGCTCGCAAGGGAAGCGGCTCATCATGCCCAAACGCAGCGATCAGCCCTCGTATTCCCGCATCCGTCCCTACGAGCAGCTGACCGGCTCCCACGCCATTGATCCGGTCCACAGCACACTCGACTTCTCCGTCCGCCACGCCATGATTTCCAATGTGCGCGGAAAGTACGTGAGCGTGCAGACCGCGAGCCCGGACACGGGCATCAAGGAACGCGACGCGAACGGCCCCTCACTCTCGACATCGAGTTCGGCGGTGCCGCCCGTGACGCCTATGGGCAGAACCGGGTCGGTTTCGAGGGACGTGCCACGCTCCGGAGCTCCGACTGGGTCTGGCCTGGAACACGGCGCTGGAGCCGGGCGGTGTCCTCGTCAGCGACAAGGTGACACTGATGCTCGACATCTCCGCGGTTCTGGTGGTCGCCCAGACCGACGGCCGACCCCACATCCGCCGGCGCGTCGTCCCGTTCCCGGGCTCCCGACGCATCGGCCCGACGTTCGCCTCCCGCCGTCCGCCGTCCGCCGCCCGCCGCCCGCCGCCCGCCGCCCGCCGCCCGCCGCCCGCCGACACAGGATGCGTGATGACCACCATTTCCGAAACCACGCCCGCCCTCGCGGCCGCCGCGCAGTGCCTGGCCGCTGAGGCCGTCGCGCTCCAGGCCCGCATCACCGAACTGCGCGACACGCTCGCTCTGCTCGACCTGCAGATAGAGTCCGTGTCCGATTCTCTGCACCGGTTCCGAGGAGTCGGCGCCGAGCACGCGCCCGCGTCCGCGCACCCCTCCGTGGGGTCCTGAGCTCCCGTCACGAGCCAGCGCCCAGGCGGCTCCGGTGTTCCCGTCCGATCGGTTCGATCGGACGGGAACACTGCGTTTCCGGGCCGTTCGGCGGTGCTCGGAACTCGCGGGAACAGCCCCGGCGGAAGGAACGGGCTCCTCGGCAGGCGAAGGTAATGGCCTCGTGGATGCCATGGCCGGACGGGGGCCTCAGCCTGGCGGATGAACTCCACGCCGTCGTTCGGCCCGGAACCCACATGCGGCCCCCGCCACCGCTCCCTCGGACAACGAAAGGGGCGGAGTGGCACCCGGCCACCCCGCCCCTGACTCTGACTCTGCGCCCAGTCAGCGGACCGTGCGCGCCGCCTCCTCGATGATGCGGCTGACATCATGCGGCCGAGAGACACTCACGGCATGCGACGCCCGGACTTCGGTGGTGTGTGCGTGAGCGCGTTCGGCCATGAAGGCCTGGGCCTTCGCTGGAATGTTGAGGTCCTCGGTGGCCACGAGCACCCACGACGGGATGGTCTTCCAAGCGGGCTCGGACGCGCCCTCCTCCAGTGCGGAACTGGTGACCGGACGCTGCGTGACCGCCATGACGTCGGTGATGCTCTTGGGCACGTCGGCCGCGAACTGGTGGTGGAACTTGGCTTGTTCGATGTACAGGTCGGTGCCCTGGGTACCGCCGGGCAGTGTGGTCGGGACGGGACGGAGGGCTTCGCCGAGGGTGCTGCCGGGGAACTTGCCCGACAGCTCGACCGCGCTCTCGCCCTTGTCTGGCAGGAACGCGGCGATGTAGACGAGGGCCTTGACGTTCGTGGCTCCTTGGGCGGCATCGCTTATGACGGCCCCGCCGTAGGAGTGCCCGGCCAGCACCACGGGCCCGTCGATGTCGGCCAAGATCTCCTTCAGATAGGCGGCGTCGCTGCCGAGCCCGCGCAGCGGGTTGGCCGCGGCCACCACCGGGTAGCCCTGCCGCCGCAGCTGCTTCACGACGCCGTTCCAGCTGCTGGAGTCGGCGAACGCACCGTGGACGAGAACAACCGTGGGCTTGTGGCCGGGCGACGAGGAGCCCTTGCCCGCGCTCGCCGGCGCGACCGACGTGGCGAGCAGGGCCACGGCGACGCCCGCCGTCGCGAGAAGGGAGAGGCGGCCGCGGGTACGTCGGGACAGTGAGGATCGGTTCATGACAGCCTTTCGGATCAGAGTTCTGGTTCGGCCTGGACCGGCCGGACCGGAGTGGGGGGGTGCGGGTGGCGCCCGGCGCGTGCCACAGGCGCCGTCGGGCTCTCATCCCTCGTGCAGGGCGGTGCGCAGAGTGTGGATGGCCTGCTGCACCGCGGCGTCGGTGGCCCGGGTGTTCCGCACAGGGTTGAGCATCATGAAGTCGTGCAGGGTGCCGTTGTAGCGAATGCTGGTGGTCGGCACACCGGCCTGGGTCAGCTTGCGGGCGTACGCCTCGCCCTCGTCGCGCAGGACGTCGTTGTCGTCGACGAGCACGAGCGCGGGCGGCAGTCCCTGGAGGTCCTCCACAGTAGCGCGCAGTGGTGACGCGGTGATCTCCGCGCGCTGTGCCGGATCAGTGGTGTAACTGTCCCAGAACCAGGCCATCGCCTTCGCGGAGAGGTAGGGGCCGTCTGCGAACTCTCGGTAGCTCGCGGTGTCCTGGCCCGCGTCCGTGACGGGGTAATAGAGCGACTGGTGGACGAAGTTGACATCGCCGCGCTGCTTGGCCATGAGAGTCAGCGCTGCTGTCATGTTGCCGCCGACGGAGTCACCTGCCACTGCCAGTCGGGAGGCGTCGAGACCCGTCTGGGCCCCCTTCTCCGTGATCCACCGGGCAGTCGCGTATGCCTGTTCGATCGCGACGGGGTACGCGGCCTCCGGTGACCGGTCGTACTCGACGAACACCACGGCGGCCTGCGCGCCGACGGCGAGTTCGCGCACGAGGCGGTCATGGGTTCCGGCGTTGCCGATGACCCAGCCACCGCCGTGGATGTAGAGGACGACCGGCAGGATGTCGTCGGCGTCGAGCGGCTTGACGATGCGGACCCGGACATCACCGACTTCGGCGGGCACCGTGATCCACTTGTCCTGCACGTCGGGCTTCTCGATCGGGGCGGCCTGGAGGTCGTCGAGGATCTTCCGGGCGCCGTCCGGGCCGAGTTCGTACAGGTAGGGCGGGGTGGCCGTCGCGTCGGCGATCTCCTGAGCGGCAGGTTCGAGAATGGGCTGGTTCATGGCGTTGCTCCTCTTATCAGCAAAATTGTGGGCTGCGTTTACTGTCATGACAGTTGGGCCCTCGAAGGTGTGACATCAGGAGGAGACAGTGTGTTTCAGCGTTACTGTCGGCAAGGCGACTGCCTTTGCACGCGGGTGGGCATGCCGTTCACTGCCCACCTGGGCGAGCGATAGGGGCTCGTACTGCTCATGGGCCGTCAGCTCGTGCAGGTGCTCCTGGCTGAGCGGTTGCTGCACTGCGGCGAACTCCCCGTGCGAGAGGGGCTTGATGACACCGGTCTCACGTCCGCGCAGCACCCGGACGCGGTCGCCCGGTCAAGAAGGGCGCGGACGATCGTTGGTCAGCCAGGACTCGACGGAGGGTACGCACCCAGTGCAACCCGGCCGCCTTCACCACATACGCCTGGAAGGGAAGCCCAGGTCAACGAGGCCCTCGGCGTTCCGCTGCCGTCTGCGCGGAAAGGTGAGTGGGCTTGCAACGTCCGACGCGGGCGGTGCGCCCCGGACCACGACGACGCCGAGCACAGGGCCCGGGGTGACGCGGAAGCAGACGCTTGGGGTGTGTCCTTGCCGGTGCGGTACCCCTATGAGCCACGTCACGGTCTCTGGCAGATGAGACCGGGCGTTCGGCACTTATGTGACACCGGGGGCGGTGGCCGGGCCGGAAGCAACCGTTCCGGGCGTCTCCGAAAACCGGGTTCACAACCGAGACGCCCCGGCCCGGCTACCCGGATGTCACAAGATCCGTGCCTGTCCGGTCTCGTCTGTCGAGCAGTTGCACAAGGAGAAGGCGTTGCGCGCAGGGCCGCATCGCCGGCTGGCGCATCGCCTTTCCCGATCGCGAAGGACAGGGCGCCTGCCCACGCGTCGGCCGAAAGCCGGGGCCACCTGAAGGTGGGGTGGCGGGGTGCTGTGGGAGAAGGAGGTAGGGGCGTGGAGTTCGCCGATGAGGCGCTGCCGATCGGGGAGTTGGTCGACGAACGTCGGCACCTGCTCGATGTGGCCTTCTGGATGCTGGGCAGTGCCGGCGAGGCCGACGGGGTGGTGGATGAGGCGTATCAGCGGTGGTACGCGCTGCCGAGGCCGGAGCGGGAGGCGCTCGACGCCCCGCGGACGTGGCTCTCTCGAGCGGTGGGCGGAATCTGTCTGGAGCGGTTGGCGCGGCCGGGACGACGGAGGCCCGGCGGCCTCGGCCTCGAGTCGGCCGACGCTGCCGGGGAACAGCGGCGGATGTTGGAACGGGAGGTGAGCGAGGTGCTGCTGGGGGTGCTCGACGCGCTGTCCCCGGCTGAACGGGCAGCGTTCGTCCTCAACGATGTGTTCGGGATGGCACCACGTACGGTCGCCGACATTGTGGGCCAGTCCGAGCCGGAGATTTCGGAGCTGGCGGAGCGGGCACGGCAGAGTCTGCGGGCCCGGCGGGGGCGGCCCACGACGTCGGCGGAGCAGGACGCGGCAGTACGCGGGGCGCGCGAGGCATGTGCGGCGCAGGATGCGGAGCGCCTGATGGTGCTTCTGGCATCGGATGTGACAGCGTTCTTCGACGGAGGTGGCAAGGTGCGGGCACAGGTCCGGCCGGTGCACGGCTCGGAACGGGTGGCCCGGAGCCTGCTGACGCTGTTGGCCCCGCGTGCGCGCACGACGGTGGACTCGCATTCCGTCAACGGCCGAACCGGGATGGTCGTGCGGTACGACCAGCGGGTCGCGGCGGTCATCAGTCTCGACATCGCCAACCGGCGCATTGTCCAAGTCTGGGTCGTCGTCAATCCCGACAAACTGCGCCCCTGGAACCGGACCTCTCCCAGCCATCGCTGATGATGCCGACCGTCACGCCGACGCGGACCGTAAGCCCTCCCATCAGGCTCCAAGTGCGGTCTCTCACCGTGAGGGCGAGTTGAGGAAGGCGTCGGTCTTGCTCGGGTTGAACACCCGCATGCCCCTGAGAATGCCTTCACCGGAAGCCGCTGCCGTCATCGCTTCCAACGAGGCGATGTCCCCGCTCTGTGCGGCCGTGACGAAGGCCTGGACGTTGATCACCGTGAGTTGGAGCATCTCGGCTGTCTCGGCGTGGGCATAGTCGAACGCTTCTCTCAGGACGTATACGGCCCGCCCCGTGGGGGTCAGCCTCTCCAGTACGAGGAGGAGCGCGAGCTCAGGTGCTTCCGCCCGCTGGGCGCCCGTTTCTCTGAAGGGACCCTCATGCGCAACCTGTCGCGTCGGGGAGCAATCAGCGCAGCGCTCGCCGCTCTCGCCTCCCTGCCACCGCAGTCCGCGCAACCCCGGGCGGCCCCGGCCTCAGCGCGAAGATCATCGCCCGAACCACCGTCGGCGACAGTGTGTACCCATAGGGCAGCTCGCTCAAGGAACCTTCGGGCGCCGACCACGTACACATCGGCATGAACCGTGGCACCACCGACTCGGACTGTCAATCCGGCAGTGACGAAGCACCACGTGGGGGGGGTGATCCGATCACACCACAGCACATAGGGCTCCCCCATATGATGTGAAGTGGTATCTGTTAGGAGCCGGACGACAATCCGAGGCAAGCCGAGCGCGGACGCGACCACAAGGGTTGAGGACGAGAGGAACACAAGGTGTCTGTCACCCACGCGGCACATCACATTGAGGTCACTGCCGAGAGCTTCCAAGCGGACCTGGCCCGCCTGGAAGTCCAGAAGCAGGCCTTGGAAAGGGAACTGGCCGCGGTCGTCGCCCATCTCAGCTCCGTCCAGCGGGCTCTCGGCGCCCTTCAGGCCCTCATGTCGCCCGCCGAACCGGGCACTTCCGACTCCACCGGCACCCCTGACGCTCCCCCTCGGGCAACCGAGGCCGCAGCACACGTGGAACCGGCGCGACCCGCGACGGAGCCGTCCGACAAGGAGAGCGCCGAGAAGAATTACGGCAAGCTCACCGAGCAGATCCTCAACTACTTCGCCGGGCTCGGTGATGTCGACGTACGCGCGCGCGATGTCGCCTCGGCGCTCGGCCGAGCCACCGACAGCAGCAGCATCAACGCCGTGCGGAGTACCCTCGACCGCTTGGTCGGCACCTCCCGCATCCGCCGTACAGGCCGCGGCCTGTACCGCGCCGTGTAAGTGCCCTCCGGAGGCGCGTTCCCCCTGCGGTGCGACATCGTAGGGGCATTGTTCTCCACACCGCGCTCGTGACACACCCCGACGAGTGCTGGGGAACACGCCGAGCGGTGACGCTGTCACTCCGGCCTTGGCGCCCGCCTGGGACGAGGTGTACTGGCTGATGACCAACGCGCTCATCGCCGTGGAGGCCCGGCTGTACCGCCGAGGCCGGCGTCCGGCGTCGAGGCCGGCGTCGTGTGGCGGGACATGGAGATCGCCGAGCGCACCGAGGAATCGCCGACCCGCTCCCTTCGTCCTGCGCCGCCCCGACGGACTCCCCACCGATCCCTTCCTGCCCGGGCAGTACATCTCCACGTCTCCTGGCCACAAGACCTGGCACAGCACCGCCAAGCGGGAGAGCTCGCCGACGGACGTATCCCCGAGGGAGAGGTGTCCTCCTGGCTGCACGCCCATACCCGAGCGGGTCAGGCCATCAAGGTCTCCCTGTCCTTCGCCCGACCGGCCCGTCGTCGTCATCCATGCTGACCGCTCCCCCACCCATCGCACCCACCGCTGGAGCTGTCCGAGCTCGTGGGCCGGCTGGCCCGTGCCTCGTTACACCTGTGGTACGAGGCACGGCGTGAGCGAGGGGTACGGGGCCGTCGCCGGTGAACCGGGTGAGCGGGAGGACCATATGGCGCATGTGCGCGAAGGCTGGTCGGACGCCACCGACCTGACGCCGCATCAGGCCACCACCGCATCCCTCTGCGGCCCGCTGCCGTTCATGCAGGCGGTCCATGGCGACCTCTGACTCAGCAAGTAGGGCACCTCCGGCGGGGCGGGCGTCGGCGCATGCCATCGACCGGCCTGACGACGTCAGTACTGTCCGTCCAGGAGGACCGCCACCAGGTCCCGTCGACTCCACGGAGGCCCGCGCCGCGACCGCGCCCCTGCACCAGCAAGGAGGCACGGATGACGGCGACAACAGCTCCCCCCTCCCCCGGCCCGAGGGCGGACGTGGTGCACAATCGACGCCTCCTGCTCGACGCCGCGACCGCGACATTCGCCGAGCAGGGCCTCGACGCGTCGAGGAACGCGATTGCCCAGCGCGCAGGCCTCGCCAAGGGCACCATGTTCCGGCACTTTCCCACCAAGAAGGACCTGTTGTCCGCGATCATGCTCCGCCTGCTGGACCCGTTCGCCGGAGTGGCGGGGGAACTCCTCGACGCGCAGCCACAAGCCTGGCGCCGCCATTTCGAACTGGCCCTGGACGCACTACGCGCCAACCGGCCGAGCCGACTCCCGGAGGTTGTGTGTGCCCTGGTGGGCGTCGAGGACTTGGTAGAGGGTGAGACCCCTCGCAGGCGTTGTTCGGCCAGGAACGTGTGGGCGACGGTCCCAAGAGTGGCGTGGTGCTCGATACGCCGGCGGACCCCGGCCAGACGGTCCAGGCCCGCGACCGGGTGCCCACCGACAAGTTGGACAGCCTTGACATTTCCGGGCTTTCCTTCTTGATGCCATAGTCGCCAGGGACCGTTTTGTGGGGCTTGAAGGTCAGCCTTGAGCGTACCGAGCCACCTGATCTTGAATTCGGCACTCGGAGTGAGGGGGGCTCCCCAAGTCGTTGCATCCGCACCCGATGCAGGTCTCTGCTGCGGCGAGGCTGGCTCAGCAACGTCACTTTCACCAGCCCCGGCCACCTCATCCAGACCGCTAGAAGTGCGGTCAGTAGTCCCAGACGGCCGGTACGAAACGGAAGGCATCCCCAGCGGCCGCCACGCGGCAGATGGACGGGAACGGTAGGTGCGTGGCCACCAGTTGCTCGCCTCTCGCCGCCAGCTCATTCAGGAGACGGATCCGTACGCGGGCTGATTCCTCGGGGTCGTGGTCGAAGCCGTTGTGCCAGTCGGGGCAGTCGAACCCGGGCTGGAACACGGCATCTCCGGCGAACGTGAGCCGGTCGCCGCCGGACTCCAGGCGGACGATGCTGTGGCCGGGGGTGTGACCGCCGGTGCGACAGACCATTACTCCCGGCGCCACCTCGTACTCCGTCTCGAACGGCCGCAACTGGCTGCGGTACACGTCCAGGAACCGCGAGGCGGTGGTTCGAAGCACGTCCGGCACCGGTGCCGGCATGGCGGTGTGCGAGAAATCAGGCGCTTCCCAGAACTCTGCCTCGGCGGACGCCAGGTGGACCCGTAGGTCGGAGCGCAGCCGTCCCCTCAGCCCGTCGACGAGCAGTCCGCCGATGTGGTCCATGTGCAAGTGGGTGAGCACCACGTCGGTCACGGATGCGGGATCAATCCCGGCGGCGTCCAGCCGCATGGCCAACTGCCCGGCCCGCGGGAAGCCCGGGAACTCTGTCCCCAGCCCGGAATCGATGAGGATGGTCCGGCCGCCGCTGCGCACCACGGCCACATTCAGTGGCCAGTCGAGCATCTCCGGAGGCAGGAACATGTCTTGCAGCCAGGCCGCCAGGTCGGCCTTGGCGGCGTTGGTGGCCATCGTCACGGCGGGTATCGGCAGCACCCCGTCGCTGATCACCATCACGTCGATGTCGCCGACCTTCAGCGCGTAGCGCGACGGAACCAATTCGTCATACCTAGGTGCATCGGGGCGTGCGATGTTGACCCGGCTCATGTTGTTCTCCTCTTGAAGAGCGTTGACCGAAGACATCGACGGCGCGAATGGGTCACACCGTTCAGTCATCCACTAGGACCGGACAGCAGCCCGGTTTGTGACAGCCGTCCTGCTCCCTGGCTCCCGCCTCGCCCGACTGCTCGTCTTCCGCGCGGACGCGGACTTCGTATGGTCCGGGCCTCATTCGTTCTTGGCGGCCTGGAAGCACTTCTCGATGGCCCACCGGGGCGCCGACCACCCCAACCAGCTCGGCTCCGGCGTGGCGATCGTCCACGGCGAGACCTCCCGCGGTGCCGGGTCCGTGGCCACCCATGTCCTCAACTCCGACAGACAGGTGGTCGCCACCCTGTCGGTCGTCGCCGGAGCCGGAACAGCACGTCGATCACGGCCACCGCACTGCGACGGCACGAGCTCGAACGGATGCGATCAGTAGGGGCTTGTGTGCGCGCTTGGGTCACGGGGATGTGGCAGGGGCTCTGCGGGGAGCTTGCGGGTGCCCCACGCACCTTGGTGGTGCGCCTTCCGCCGGGGGGCCGGCAGTCGGGTTCTGCCAGTGGCGGACGGACCGGAGGTCCTCTCCACGGCCAAGAGATGCCGTGCTCCGGCCTGTTGTGCAGTGGGTGCGATGTCCGCAGGCATTGAAAGCCGGGAGCTTGACGCGTTAGCGGTGCGAGGAGTTCGTGGCCGAGGACCGGCAGCTCGTCCTGGACGAGAGGAAGATCCAGCTCAAACCCGGGGACGACGCCTTGGAGATCGAGCCGCTGCGTCCACACGGCGGCTCGCAGCCCGCCACGGAGGAAGAACCGTTACGGGTGCGGGCGACGCTGGAGATGTTCGCCGGACATCGGCGTCTCCTATAAGGCCCTCCGTCTGGCGACGCCACGATCGCCCCGCAGGCCGCACACGCTCCGGAGGACAAGCGGGTGCAGTACATCGTCACCCAGATCAGGGCGGTCGAGGCCACCCTCGACCCGATGCCCTGAAAGGGGGCGCGCGGATGCGGCAGCGGCACTATCCCTCGGACGCCAACGATGAGGAATGGTCGGTCCTCAAGCCTTCTCTGACCTATCGCCAGAACCGTGGCTCGGGTCATGGCGATGCCAACACAATTGTCAGCCTGCCAGGATGAGTTCAGAAGAGCGAAGCGAAGATCCTGTTAGCGGTGTCGTTGAGCCGAACGTGCAACGGCTCCAGGCGCTCGCAGTGCTGGCGCGAGGTGGCGGGGTCTGGCGCCCAGATTGCGTCACCTGCAACAAGCTGAATTTCCTTGGCGAGTTCACGCAGGCTCTCGTCATGGACCCGGGCTGCCGAGAGCTGAAGCTGCAGCACAGCCTCCGACCAGCCTTTAGCCGTTGGTGTCTCCCACTGGCGGGTAGGCCACGAGCCTGATTCGTTAAGTTCAGCGAGCATTCGGTCAAGCTCTTCGTAGACAGCCTTGAACAGGTTCGAGACTGCTGTCTGCAGGGCGAGAGTGCTCTCTCTATGGAAAGCATCCCGAGCGACTTGGCGATCTCGCTCGTACTGTTCGTCGCGAATCTTGATCTCGTGCCTGGCTGCGAGTCTGTCCTTGTAGATCGTCAAGACGGACGTAATGAGGGAGCCGATCAGGACTCCCACGAAGCCGAAGATTGCAGAAGCCATTTCAGCAGTCTCCCTCGTAGCTCGCTCGGCCATCGGCGGTGATCAGTTGCCGACGACTCGTCTGTGGCAGGTCGGCAACTCGCCAGTGTCACGGCAAGGGCCGGCGGTTCGGCGGTGATCTCGCGAAAGGTCGGGGTACCGAGGGGGACTACCAGCGGCTGCCCCTCTACTCTCGCCCCAGGCTCCCAGCCCCCGAGACATGACCGTCTTTGTGAGGCCTGCTGGAGCCGCATCACCGACCACGTGGCTCCAGCCCCCTCTCCAGGTGGCGGCGGGGCAACTCCCGCGGCCCTGCCACCCTGAGGGCGCCTCGCGCGAAGCGCGGCCCAGGGGAGCCTCGATGCCTCGCGCCCTCCGGTCGCCGCCGCGACCCGGCGGCGACCGGACCCTGGAATCGTCCCACCACCGCTCATCCCTGTCCGCGCGATGGATGCCATGCGGGGCAGCGGACATGGTCCGGTCCCGCGCTCGTGACCATGCCCCTGTTCCGCCCGTATTCCGTGGGTGCCGACGCATTCCCGCAACGCCGACACCCACGGTCGGACTGCACCGGCTATGGAGGGGAGCTCGACACGGCCGGAACGTCCTACCCCCACCCTCCTCTCCCGACAGGGGGCAAAACGGACCGGGACAGCTCATTTCCTCTACGCCAGGGACTCACATGTCCGATCTTCACCCTCTTGGTATGGCCGCCTCAGCAGCGGCTTCTCACCCCCAACTGGGGCAGCATCGAATCTCGATGCGGGACGCCAAAGGAAGGCCGGGGGAGGCAAGGCGGGCGCCCGTCAAGCTGCTGGGCGACTGAGGTTATTGAGTGTCTACAACTAGCCACGTCAGCTGGTACATCAGGCGCAGCTGACGGGGCCCTCTTGTGGATCTTGTCCACCGCAGCCGCGAGAGAGGTCAGCATTGAGGCGCGCCTCTCCCGCCGACGGCGACACCCAGACGCACTGGACCTACGAGCACAGGGTCATCAGCTGACCTGACGCCCCATCAGGTAGGTCGGCATTGGGCCAGCATTGGCTTTGCCAGACCCTGCCACACAAGATCACACCCTGGACCCCAGAGCCACCCCCCGTAGCCTCGTTCAAGGTCTTGGTCTCAACGGCGATCGATCGGCTCCGTCACCAAGTTATGCGCCACTCAGGCACCGCCTGCAACACGCATCCGCGCAGATCAGCGCACCCGCCCCCGGGGTTTCAGGGGCACGGACGGGAGTTCTGGAGCGGGCAGCGGATCTCCGTCGTAACCCTTGACCTCACCGAACCGGGCCCCGGTCATCCAGTCTGAACGCGCCTGCGCGATATCCTGGTGTGACCTTTCGATGAAGTTCCACCACATGATGATCTCCTCGCCGAACGGCGGGCCGCCCAGGAGGATCAGTCTCGCTGCGATGTCCGTCTCGTTCGTGAGTGTCAGGGTGTCGTGGCCCGGAGCGAGGTAGCCGAGTTCCGCCGGGCTCAGGGGAGTTCCGGCCATGGTGACCCGGCCCTGGTCGACCAGGAGGCCGTGTTCGAACCCGGCGTCCACGGTGAGCGTGGTCGTGGCGTGCGGTTCGAGGACGAGTTCGGCGCCGAGCAGCGGCGTGAAGGTTCGCACCGGGGATGTGTCGCCCGCCAGCTCTCCCAGGAACACCCGGACTTCCGCGCCGTCCACCTGGACCGGGGTCGGCGCGTAGTGCTGGAAGTCCCGGTCGGCGTGCCGGTGTTCGTCGGGGAGCGCCACCCACAGCTGGACGCCGTGGAGCACGGTGGTGCGCGGCGTGGAGACCTCCGTGTGGCTGATGCCGTGCCCGCCGGTCATGAGGTTCAGTTCGCCGGGGCGGACGAACGCGTGGCTGCCCAGGCTGTCGCGGTGTTCGATCTCCCCGGTGAACAGCCAGCTCACCGTCTGCAGGCCGGTGTGCGGGTGGGGCGCCACGTCCATGCCGCCGGTGTCGGCGACGTCGTCGGGGCCGTAGTGGTCGACGAAGCACCAGGCGCCGATCAGGGTCCGGGCCCGCTGCGGCAGCGTGCGACGCACCGTCATCGAGCGCGGGCCGCCCAGCGGGACGTCACGGGCGGACAGGACCTCGGCCTGTACGGCATTGCTCATCGAGCTCTCCACAGTTACTCCACCCCACCAAGACATGACGGTATTTTTACTTTCAACAAACATGGCTGATGATACGGCCATGGCGTCCAGGTTGAGCGACACGTCAGCAGGCCACGCCCGGCGACGCCGACGCGCAGGAGAGCGCCTGCGGCGCCGCCCAGCACCCGGTACGGGAAGCCCCCGTATAGAGGCCCGCATGGCGAGCGGGTGAGGCGGCGCCGCCGTCACTTCACAGGACCCGCCCAGCTCGCCTCCGGTGACGACACGCGTCGGGCGGTCAGCGCCGTCACCACGAGCGCGGCCAGGATCAGCCCCAGGGTGAGGGCGAGTTCGTCGTGCGCCAGGAGTGCGGCACCGGCCAATGCCCCGACGAAGATGGCCAGGACGGAGAGGATCCGCCGGCCGGGCCGGGGGGCCGCGCCGCCGGCCGGTGCGGAGTCCGCGGCGAGGCCCGTCAGGGTCAGGGTCAGTACCGTCGTCGTCAGGTCCGGGACGCCCAGGCGGCGGGCGACCGCGTTCTGCAGCCCCATGGCGAGGCCGAGAAGCACGATCAGGGTGTACTGGACCGGCGTCGTCACCCGGCCGTGCGAGACCGCGGCCGCGGCGAGGGCCGCGGCGACCAGCACCGCCTGCAGCGCCGCGGTGAGGGCCAGCAGCCGCCCGCGGTGCGCCGCGAAGCGGGCGCCGAGCCGCCCTCCCCCGAGCGCGCCCGCGAGGAACGCCACCATCGAGACCACGGACGCGAGTGCCGACAGGCCGTCGGCGCCCGCCAGGGCGAACCCCAGGAAGACGACGTTGCCCGTCATGTTGGCGACGAAGACGTGCCCGAGCGCCAGGTAGCTCACGGCGTCGACCAAGCCGGTCACCACGGTCAGCGCCAGCAGGAGCGGCGGCAGCGGGCCGTGCCGGTCGCCCTTCGGCGGCACCAGGGTGTGGGCCGCGTCAGTCAGCAGCGCGCGCATACGAACTCCTCCTGCCGGCCCCGGTGTTGGACGAGCGGTGCAGCACCGCGCGGGTGAGCAGTCCGCTCACCGGGCCGACCACGAGAGCCGCGGCCTGCACCCAGGGCGGCCAAGGGGTCAGCCCCAGGGCGTGGTCGGCCGACCAGCGGCCGGGCCCGGTGAGCACCAGGACCGCCCCGACCGCCACGAGCACCAGGGGGTACTCGTAGCCGTCGTTCTGCACCCAGAGGCCGTTGCGCCACTTGACGGTGGCCGCGACCGTCATCACGCCCATGGCGGCCATCGCCGCCGCGGGCGTGAGGGCGCCGACGGCCAGGAACAGGCCGGCGCCGATCTGGCTGCCGCCCGCGGCGAGCGCGGTGAGCCGGCCGCCGCGGAAGCCGTCGTGGCGGAACTCCTCCGTGCCGCCGGCCAGGCCGTTGCCGCCCAGCCGGAAGCTCACCTTCTGTACTCCGTGTCCGGCGATGAGGAGGCCCACCACCAGCCGGAGGACCAACAGTCCGTTGTCCATCGGGTTCGGATCAGCCCGCCGCGTGGGCGCCGATGACGGCCTGGGCGTACACCACGCCGAGGCCATAGGCGCCGGCGTGCTCCTTCACGACCTCGGTGACGGGGACGTACGTGTCCGTCCGCGCCCAGTCGCGCTGGAGCTCGAGGAGCACCTGCACCCAGGTCACCGGGATGGCACCGCCCTGCACCATCCGCTGGACGGCGTGCTCGTGCGCCTGGGGGCTGACGCCACCGGAGGCGTCCGTGACGACGTACACCTCGTAGCCCTGGGCGATGGCGGAGAGCGTCGGGAGCACGACGCAGACCTCGGTCCACAGCCCGGCGATGACGAGCTTCTTGCGGCCGGTGGCCTTCACCGCCTCGACGAAGGGGGCATCCTCCCAGGCGTTCATGGAGGTGCGGTCGACGACCTCCTGATCCGGGAAGACCTCGGTCAGCTGCGGCAGGATCGGACCGGAGAAGGACTCGGCGGCCACCGTGCTGAGCACGACCGGGACGTCGAAGACCTTGGCGGCCTTCGCGAGTCCCACGGTCGAGTTGATGATCGCGGTGCGGTCACCGCTGCCGGTGCCGAAGAACATCTGCGGCTGGTGGTCGATGAACAGGACGGCGCAGTTGTCGGGGGTGAGCAGGTCGGGGCCGGGCGCCGGGGTGACCTGGGAGATGTCCATCATGAGGGTGCCTTTCTGGGCGTGATGTGACCGCGGACGGGCGTCCGCGACGGATTGGATTGAGGTGAGGTGCCCCGTAGCGGCAGGAGGCCGCAGCAAGGGGCGGGGTCAGAGGTTGAAGCAGGGGTCGAAGACGGGGTTCTCGGTCTCCGGGGTCAGGCCGCGCCGCGCACGCCACTGCCGGTGCTGCTCGGACTCGGCGACGGCCTGGCCGAGCAGCTCGGCCTGCCGGGCACCCGACCGGCCCGTACGGGGCACGGCCTGGTAGCCGCCGAAGTGCGCGACCGGGCTCCACTCCGGACTGACCGGCGGCAGTTCCTCGTCGATGCCCTCGTACTCCCCGGCGGCGTAGACGATCCGCCCGCCGACGACCGTTAGCAGGGACTCGATATGGGCGATGTCCTGCTCGGGAACCGTGAAGTAGTCCTCGGACAGGACGGCGAAGTCGCCGAGGCAGCCCGGTCGCAGGACGCCCTTGACGTCCTGTTCGCCGGTGAGGGCAGCGCCCGCCTCCGTGAACATCGCCAGCGCGGTGCGCCGGTCGACGCGGTTGTGGGGCGGGCGGACCACCAGGTCGCCGATCGTGCGGCCGGTGATCAGCCAGTGCAGGGCGATCCAGGGGTTGTAGCTGGAGACACGGGTGGCGTCGGTACCGGCGCCGACGGTCAGGCCGCGCTCCAGCATGGCCCGGACCGGCGGGGCGTCCGCGGCGGCACCGGGGCCGTAACGGCTGAGGAACGCCTCGCCCTGGAACGACAGCCGGTTCTGCACCGACATGGCTCCGCCGAGGGCGGCGACGCGGTCGAGGCTGTCGGCGGAGACCGTCTCCGCGTGGTCGAACAGCCACTGGTTCCCGGCCGGGAAGAGCCCTTCCGCGGCGAGCTTCTCGAACACCGCGAGGTCGCGCCTGATCGTCTCGTCATAGGTGGCGTGCAGCCGGAATCCCCAGCCGTGCGCCATGAGAAGGCGTACGGCGGTCTCGAATTCCCCTTCGTAGTCGGGGGCGAGTTCCGGACGCGGCTGGGCGAAGTTCTCGAAATCGGCCGCCGCCCAGGTGAGGTTCTCACCCGCGCCGTTGAGCCGAAGCCATTCGTCCCCGTCTTCCGGGCGGGCCATCTCGATCCAGCGTTTCAGATCGGCGATTTCCTGCCCGGCCGTCTGCGGAAACAGATGATAGGCGATGCGGAGCGACAACTCGCCGGCTTCGGCGAGTTCGACGACCGTGCTGTAGTTGTCCGGGAAATTCTGGAATCCGCCGGCCGCGTCGATCGCGGAGGTGAGGCCGAACCTGTTCAGTTCGCGCAGGAAGTGACGGGTCGACGTCCTCTTGTCCGCGCCCTCCAGGGCCGGCGCCTTGGCCAGGGTCGAGTAGAGGACGAGGGCGCTGGGCGCGGCGAGCAGCATGCCGGTGGGCTCGCCGTCCCGTCCCCGTACGATCTGGCCGCCCCTCGGGTCGGGAGTGTCCCTGGTGTAGCCGGCGGCCTTGACCGCGGCGCGGTTCAGGACCGCCGCCTGGTAGAGGTGCAGGACGAACACCGGGGTGTCCGGAGCGGCGGCGTTGAGCTCGGCGACGGTCGGCAGCCGCCGCTCGGCGAACTGCTCGGCCGACCAGCCGCCGACCACCCGCACCCACTGGCCCTTCGGGGTGCGGGCCGCCTGCTCGCGCAGCATCGCGAGACCCTGGCGCAGGGTGGGGACGCCGTCCCAGCGCAGCTCCAGTACGTAGTTGAGGCCTCCCCGGATCACATGCAGATGCGAGTCGTTCAGGCCCGGGATCATCCGGCGGCCGAGGGCGTCGACCACCCTCGTGGCCGGGCCGACCAGGGCCGCCATGTCCTTGTCGTCCCCGACGGCCGTGATGACGCCGTTCCGTACGGCCAGGGCCTCGGCCCGGGGACGGCCGGGGTCCCCGGTGTGGATATTCGCGTTCCGGACGACGAGATCCGCGGCGTCGCCCGCGGCATGGTCCGTCGCGTTGGCCGTGGTGCTGGGGACCAGCCCACCGACCGGCATCGTGGACACCTTTCGACAACCTCCTGATGTGTCGGAACCGCTCCGTCGCTTGCTCCATCGCTTCGCCGCAACGCTATGGCGGGCCGAATCCGCCGTGTTTTCCAGCAGTGCACTGTTCTCGGTCCGACAGTGCACTCACTCCAGCTCTTGCCGTTCTCGCCGTTCTTGCCGTTCTTGCCGTGCGCTGTCGGGTCAGCGTCGGTGCGCTGGTGGTCAATTGGCGGCACCCGGCCGCTTTTAGCGTGGCGACCCACAGCCCCACCGCGCTTTTCCTCGGGGCTTCCGCCGGAAAACCGGCGCATCGCATCACATGACACTCAGGAGAACCACATGTCCGACGTCGTCGAGTCGCCCCAGCCGGTCGAATCTCCCCAGCCGGTCCAGCCGGTGCAGCCGGTCCTGGAACCGGCGGCCGCCGCCTTCGCCGAAGCGACCGCCCAGTCGCCCTACCTCTTCGAACTGCCGCCCGCCGAAGGCCGCAAGGCGGTCGACGAGGTGCAGTCCGGCGACATCGAGAAGCCTGCGATCGATGAGGAGTGGATCACCGTCCCTGGCGGCCCCACCGGCGCCGTCCGGGCTCGCATCGTCAAGCCGGCCGGCGCCCGGGGGACGCTGCCGGTGATCCTCTACATCCACGGCGCGGGCTGGGTGTTCGGCAACGCCCACACGCACGACCGGCTGGTCCGTGAGCTCGCGGTCGGCGCGCACGCCGCGGTCGTCTTCCCCGAGTACGACCTCTCCCCCGAGGCCCGCTACCCGGTGGCCATCGAGCAGAACTACGCCGTCGCCCGGTGGATCGTCCAGGAGGGTGCGGCCAAGGGCCTGGACGGCGCCCGGCTCGCCGTGGCCGGTGACTCCGTCGGCGGCAATATGACCGCGGCGCTGACACTGATGGCGAAGCAGCGCGGTGACGTGCCGCTGGTCCAGCAGGTGCTGTTCTACCCGGTCACCGACGCGCGCTTCGACACCGGTTCCTACCACCAGTTCGCCACGGGGTACTTCCTGCGCCGCGACGGCATGCAGTGGTTCTGGGACCAGTACACGACCGACGAGTCCGAGCGCGCCCAGATCACCGCGTCACCGCTGCGTGCCTCCACCGAGCAGCTGGCCGGGCTGCCGCCGGCGCTGGTCATCACCGGTGAGGCGGACGTGCTGCGCGACGAGGGCGAGGCCTACGCCAACAAGCTGCGCGAGGCCGGCGTTCCCGTCACCGCCGTCCGCTTCCAGGGCATCATCCACGACTTCGTCATGCTCAACGCCCTGCGCGAGACCCACGCCGCGGAAGCCGCGATCACGCTGGCCACAGGCACCCTGCGGGCGGCTCTCCACCGCGCCGACGCCTGACGGCACCCGAGACGCAATCGACCACCGACTACCGACTACCGACTTACCGACTACCGACCACAGACAACCGACTACCGACTACCGACTACCGACTACCGACAAAGAGAACCCATCATGACCGCTCAGCCCACCCCCACCGTCGTGCTCGTCCACGGCGCGTTCGCCGACGCGTCCAGCTGGACCGGCGTCATCAAGGAACTCAAGAACGACGGCATCCGCGTGATCGCTCCGCCCAACCCGCTGCGCGGCCTCGCGTCCGACGCCGCGTACATCGCTTCCGTGGCGGGCCAGACGGACGGCCCGGTCGTGCTCGTCGGCCACTCCTACGGCGGCGCGGTCATCTCCGTGGCCGGTGCCGCCGAGAACGTGGCCGGCCTCGTCTACGTCGCGGCCTACGTCACCGAAGAGGGCGAGAGCCTGGGCGAGTTGCAGGACCGCTACCCCCTCTCGCCGCTCGGCAGCAACCTGACGGAGTGGACGTACCCCGTCGAAGGCGCCGAGCCCGCGGTCGAGTTCACCGTCGAGGCCGAGGCTTTCCCGGAGATCTTCGCCGCCGACGTTCCGGCCGCCGTCACCGAGGTGCTCGCCGTCGCGCAGCGCCCGCTGGCCGCCGCCGCGTTCACGGAGAAGGCCGCGAGTGCCGCGTGGCACACGAAGCCCTCCTGGGCGCTCGTCGCCGGCGCGGACCAGGCGATCAACCCCGACGTCCAGCGCTTCGGTGCGGAGCGGGCCGGAGCGACGGTCGTCGAGCTCGACGGCGCGTCGCACGCCGTCGCCGTGTCCCGGCCCAAGGAGGTCGCCGACCTGATCCGTGAAGCGGTGCGCGCCACGGCCTGACGCAAGGCAGAACGCCCCGACGGTGCCCGACGGACGGACACGGTCGGGGCGTTCTCGCGTTGGTCACCGACGCGGCGCCGGAGCCGAGGCCGATGCCGAGGCCGAGGCCGTAATGAGTACGACGAGCACCGCACCGGTCGCCAGAGCGGGCGCCGGGGACCAGGTGGCCCCGAGAACGCCGAGCACGGCGAGCGGGTACGGAGCGCACTCGGCCACGGACTTGAGGTGGGGCCGCAGGTGTACGGCCCAGACGGTGGTCAGGAAGACCGCCGCGGGGACGGTGACCGCCGCGCCGGCCGCCGTGGACGAGGTCTGCGCGTGGCCGGTGAGATGGTCGGCGTACGCGGCCAGACCGGCACCCTCGGCGGCTGCCGACGCGAAGACCAGGTAGTGGCCGTAGGCCCACACGAAGCGGCGGCGGTGCGCGCGGTGCGTGGTGGCCAGCAGTGTGTGCGCGGGCCTTGCGAAGTACAGCCACCACAGGGCGAAGGCCGTCAGGAGGCCGCCCGCCGCCGTCGCGTACAGCTCTCCCGTGCTCTGGTGCCGTTCGAACGCCGAGCGGACGGCGACGGTGGCGGCCGCGACGGATTCGCCGAGGACGATGAGGGTGAACAGCTCGTAGCGCTCGGCGATGTGGCGGGGGTGCCACGGCGTCATCCCGGCGGACTGGGCCCACACCGGTACGGAGACCTCGGCGGCGATCAGCACGACGATGCCGGGCAGCCGGGCCGCGTCCGGCAGGACGAGCAGCGCCACCCAGCCGGCCTGGCACGCCGTCACTCCGGCGGCGAAGCGGAGGGCGGTGGTCCGGCGTGCGGGGTCGGCGCGTGCCGCGCGCAGCCACAGGGCGGCCAGCGCGGTGCGCAGCACGACGTATCCGATGGTGATGACCCGCAGGTCCCCCTCCGCGAACGCGTGGGGGACACCTGCGGCGAGCACGAGGGACCCCGTGATCTGGACGAACACCGTCAGCCGGTACGGGACGTCGTCCGGGTCGTAGGCGGAGGCGAACCACGTGAAGTTCATCCACGCCCACCAGACGGTGAAGAAGACCAGCGCGAAGCGCAGGACCCCGGTGGCGGACGCCCCGTGGGTCAGCGCCTCGTGCAGGCTCGCGGAGGCCTGCGCCACCGCGATGACGAAGCACAGGTCGAAGAGGAGTTCCAGCGAAGTGGCGGTCCGGTGCCGCTCTTCCGGGTCACGCCCCCGCATGCCGCTCAGCGGAGCGCTCCGAGCGCGGCCTCGACCGTGCGGTGGAAGGTGGGGTAGGTGTAGATCATGTGTCGGAGCGTGTGGACGGGCACTTCGGCGTGGACGGCGACGTTCAGTCCGTAGAGCACCTCGCCGCCCGCCGGGCCCGCCGAGGTGGCGCCGACGAGCACGCCCCGGTCCGCGTCCTCGACGAGTTTGACGAAGCCTTCGTTGCCCGGTCCGTGGATCCAGCCCCGGGTGGAGGAGGCGAGGGGGAGCACGCTGGTGCGCACCCGCAGTCCCTGTTCCCGTGCCTGGCGTTCCGTCAGGCCGACGGCCCCTATCTCCGGGTCGGTGAAGGTGACGCGCGGCAGTGCCCGGTAGTCGGCGTCGGGGCCGGGCTCACCGAGGATGTCCCGGACGGCTATCTGCGCCTGGTACATCGAGACGTGGGTGAAGGCGCCGCGGCCGGTGATGTCACCGACGGCCCACAGCCCTTCCGCCGCCCGCAGCTGCCCGTCCGTGGGCACGGCCCGGGCCGTGGGGTCGAGCCCCACGGTGTCGACGGCGAGCGCGCCCAGGTCCGCGATGCGGCCGGTGGCCACCAGGAGCCGTGCGGCGCGCAGCGGCTCGGCGCCGCCTTCCAGGTGGAGGGTGAACAGGTCGTCGCCGTGGCCGACTTCCCGCACGCGGGCGCCCGTCAGCACGGTGACGCCGTCCGCCCGCAGTGCCGCGGCGGCCAGTTCCCCGGCCTCGGGCTCCTCCTGCGCAAGGAGTCGGTCCTGCCCCTCGATCACGGTGACCGCACAGCCGAACCGGGCGAAGACCTGGGCGAGTTCGACGCCGATGGCGCCGCCGCCGAGCACGGCCATCGACTCGGGCAGTTCCTTCGCCGCCATGGCGTCGCGGTTCGTCCAGTAGGGGGTTTCCCGCAGGCCGGGCACCGACGGGATGCGGGGCCGGGTGCCGGTGGCGAGGACGATGCCGCGCCGGGCCTCGATCGTACGGTCGCCGACGCTCACGCGGCGCGGCCCGGCGAGACGGCCGGTGCCCCGGACGAGGCGGCCGCCCTTCGCCGTGAGGCGGTCGGCCGCCACCTGGTCGTGCCAGTCGTCGGTGGCCTCGTCACGGATGCGTGCGGCGACCCGGTTCCAGTCCGGGGTCACGGCCGCCGTCCCGGCCAAGGCGGGTACCCGGCCCGCCTCGGCGAGCAGATCGCCGGCCCGGATCATCATTTTGCTGGGGACACATCCCCAGTAGGGGCACTCCCCTCCGACGAGCTCCGCCTCGACCCCCACCACGTCGAGTCCCGCTTCGGCGAGTGTCCCCGCGACGTGTTCGCCGCCCGGTCCCAGCCCGACGACCACGACGTCCGCCCGTTCGTGTGCGTTCATGTCTGCCTCTTCTCCGCTCGGTCCGCCCCACGGTCGGGGCGGTGCGGCCGACGCTAGGTCGGGCGGCGTCGGCTCCCCTGCCCGTCAGTGCACGGATGCTGGCCCGAGAGCGAACGACAGAAGCGCAGGTCACCGCCAGTGCACTGATCGGCAGCACGGCGTGCGCTGCCGGTCAAGAAGGGCCGTGCGGACGCGCCTAGCGTTCCTCCGGCACACACAGCACAGCGCCGCAGGAGGCACACATGACCGACAAGATCCGGACCGCGGGCAGCAGTTCCCATCCGGCGGTGAACGGCAGCAGCCAGCCGTGGCTGCACCAGAAGGGCGAGGTGATCCAGGAGTACGGCACGGTCAAGCAGTTCCCGATCGGCCTGTCGTACGAGGCGAGGATGTACTCCTGCCAGCGGCTGAACCGGATCCTCGCGGACACGCAGATCCTCTACGGCCTCTACAAGAAGCACCACTGGCTCATGCGCGGCGCGACGTTCTACCAACTGCACCTGGTCCTGGACAAGCACGCCGGTGACCAGCTCGACATCGTCGACGCGGTCGCCGAGCGCGTCCAGTCCCTCGGCGGCGTCGCGGTGGGCGATCCGCGGCACGTCGCGGAACTCACGTCGATCCCGCGCCCGCCGGACGGCGTCGAGGAGGTGCCCGCCATGCTGTCGCGACTCCTCGAGGCCCACGAGGCGATCCTCGTACAGGCGCACGACGCGGCCGCGCGGACCGCCGAGCTGGGCGACGACGGCACGAACGACCTGCTGGTGTCGCAGGTGATCAGGACCGGTGAACTGCAGTCGTGGTTCCTGGCCGAGCACCTGGTCGACACCCCGCTCGTCCGCGCCTGAGCGCTCCCCCGAGGCGGTGACGGAGCCGGCGCGTCACCGCCGCCACACGGTCGCGTGTGCCGCGGCGAAGGCGGCGAACGAGCGGGGCGCGCAGCCCGTGACGCGTTCCACCGCCGTGCTCGTCCGGTCCTCCGCGCCCGCCGCGATCGACTCGTCCATGCCCGCGAGGAGGTCCGCGAACCGGACCGGCATGCCGGTGGCCGCCAGCCGGTCCCGCATCGCCGTGCGCGAGACGGGCCGGTGGCGGACCTGCCGGCCCGCGACACGGGAGATGACCTCTGCGACGTCGGCGTAACTCAGCGCCCGGGGGCCGGTGATGAGGTGGTCCGTGTTGTGCGGACGCTCGTCCGTCAGGGCCCGCGCGCCGACCTCGGCGATGTCCTCGGCGTCGACGAACGCGACGCGGCCGTCGCCGGTGGCCGTGACGATCTCACCGCTTTCCCGGACGCTGTGCGCGTGGGGGTGGTCGCCGGTGAAGTTCTGCATGAACCACGAGGGCCGGAGCACCGCCCACTGCGGAAACCGCTCGCGGATCGCGCGGTACACCTCGCCGAGCCCGTCGTCCGTCTCCGCGATGGCCGACGAGCCGAGCAGCACGACCCGGTCGACCCCCGCACTGCGCGCCCGGTCGAGGAACGGGAGCAGGTGGGCGGCGGGGTCGGGGGCGGCGGTCGGCGGGACGAGATAGAGGCGGCGCACGCCGTCGAGGGCCGGGTCGTGGGTCGCGGTGTCGTCCCAGTCGAAGCGGGCGGTCTCGTAGCGGGCCGTGACGTCCGCTCGTGGCTCCGGGCGTCGGCTCGCCGCCCGCGCCCGGTGGCCCCACGCGGTGAGGCGCGCGGCGATGCGGCGGCCGGTGTTGCCGGTGCCGCCGGTCACCAGGATCGGCTCGTCCGTCGTCGTGTCCGCCCGGGCGGCGCTCATCGCGCACCGCCCGCGAACGGGGCGTCGGAACCGCCGGCGATCTCCAGGGCGGTCAGCGGGTTCCAGTAGTCGCGGTAGTGGGTGAACCGCCCGTTCTTGACGGTGACGACGACGATGTACGACATCTCGAAGTCCCGGCCCGTACGCACCGAGCGCCCCTCGGCACGCATCTCGACGATGACGACATCGGGGTCCTCGGTCCGGTGGATCTCCACGTGCGGGACGGCGACGAGGTCGATGTGGTCGGGATACGCGGTCATGTAGGCGTGGACGGCCGGCTTGCCGTCGAGGCGGCGCGGGGCGCCGGGTGGGGCGAAGGGGAATTCGCAGACTCCGTCCTCGGCCCAGAGGTCGATCCACCCCGCGAAATCCTTGGCGAGGAGCAGTTCGATTCCGTGCAGGAAGACGCCTGCGGGCGTGCTGTCGAGTGGTGTCACGTCCGGCATGGAGGTGCCTGGCATGGTGGTGCCCTTCCACGGCTGTGGTCCGGCCCGCATTAATATGCGGACCAGCGGTCCGGATCGACGATACGGACTACTGGTCCGTTTTTCCAGTGGAGGCACGATGACACCACCCCCGCGCAAAGAACCACAGCCGCGCAAGGAGCCGCGCAAGGAGCGGGCCGACGCCCAGCGCAACCGCGAGGCCGTACTGGCCGCCGCGGAGCGGTTGTTCACCGAGCGCGGCGACCCCGACCGCGTCTCCATGGACGACATCGCGGCGGCCGCCGGGGTCGGCAAGGGCACGCTCTTCCGCCGCTTCGGCGACCGCGTCGGGCTCGTCAAGGCGCTCGTCGAGCAGCGCACCGAACAGCTGCGCGCCGACGTGGTCTCCGGTCCCCCGCCCCTGGGCCCCGGCGCCCCCGCCGACGAACGCGCCCTTGCCCTCCTCGACGCCCTGCTGTGCCTGAAACTGGACACCCGCCCGCTGATGCTCGCCCTGGAGAGCGCCGGCAGCGGCAGCCCCTACCGCAACGACACCTACGCGCTGTGGCACGCCGAACTCACCGCGCTGCTCACCGAGGCCCGCGGCGAGCAGGACGCCGACTTCCTCGCGCACGCCCTGCTCGCCGCCGTGCGCAGCGACCTCATCGAGCACTTGTGCGCGAACGGCGTGCCGCGGCGCCGGATCCATGACGGGGTGGCCGCCCTCGCGCGCGCGACGCTGGCGGGCGACGCCGCGCGCGCTGAGCCCCCGGTCAGCCCTTGAACGCGAGCTTGATCTCCGGCGACGTGTTCCCGTACGCGTCGACCGCGCGCACCCGCGCCACGTAGCGGGCGCCGTCCCGGGTGGCGGGCAGCGGGATGTCCAGGGAGTTGGGGCGCGGCATGAAGTAGTACTCGGCGAGGACCTTCGTCGAGAGCAGCTTCGCGCCGCTCGCCGTGTCCTCGATGTCGACTCGGTAGTGGTGCACCATCTGGTCGTCGTGGGCTTGCTGGACGCGCAGGGCAGGACGCGCTCCTACCAGGCCGAGCGGGCGGCGGGTGGTGAAACGGGGTGCGGTCGTGTTGCGCCGGGCGTCCGTGTAGGTGAAGCCGTCCTTGATCTGCTGGGGAGTGCTGCCCTTCAGGCGGACGGTCCATGTCGGTCCGCTGAGGGTGCCCGCGCTGGCGTACGGGGGCTGCCAGTTGGCGGACCACTTGCCTCCGGTGTAGATGTCGTGCTTGTCCGCGGCCATGTTGACGCGCGCGATCTCCGTGCGGTCGCGGTACACCTCGACGAACAGAGCCTGCGCGGTCGGGGCCTCGAAGCGGTCGGCCAGGCCCGTCTCCGTGACCGCCTGGTAGCCGTGGTCCATCTCGACGTACGACATCGATCCGTCGTTGACGGCGGTGAAGTCACGCTGGTGGACGGAGCGTTCGTCGTTGATGTTCAGATGCGAGTGGCCGGAGAAGTAGATCACCTGCGGGTGGGCGCTCAGGTCCTCGGTGAGCCGCGGGTTCGAGGCCTGCTGGCCGTCCATCGCGGTGCCGGGCGCGGGGCGGTGGCCCTGCACGAGGATCGGCGTGCGCGCGTTCGCCGGGTCGGCGGTGAGCTCGGCGAGCCGCTTCTTCAGCCAGGAGCGCTGTGCGGCGCTGGAGTCGTACGTCTCCGTGTTCACGGTGAACAGGTGCAGGCCCCGCACCGTCGACTCGTAGTAGCCGCCGCCGGAGTCGGGGAACCAGTCGCGCGGGTAGTGGGCGCGGATGTCGGCGAGGCTCGCGTCGTGGTTGCCGTTGGAGAGCAGGACCTGCGTGTCGTCCATGCCCTTGCGCTCCAGGTTGGCGCGGAAGATCTCGGACACGATGCGGTGGTCGGCGCCGCGGCCGTCGCCATTGTCGTTGATCATGTCACCGTTGGAGAGGATCGCGTCCGGCTCGGGGAAGACCGACGCGATGGTGTCGAAGAAGCTCTCGTACTTCTTGTCGTTGTTCTTGTGGTCCCCGATGTGCACGTCGGACATGACGACGAGACGCGCCAAGGGCTTCTCCGCTGTCCTGACGAGGTACCCGGCCGACACCGGAGCACTCGCCCGGCCGCCGCGGAACGCGACAGCCGTGACGTTGGTGTCCTTCGCGATACGCAGCGGACGGCCCGGCACGAACACACGGCTCGCACGCGTGGGTGTCGTGCCGTCCAGGGTGTAGCGGATCACGCTGCCGCGCTCGGCCCGCAGGGTCAGCGAGACGGGACGCTCATAGCGGCCGCCCGCGCTGCTGAAGGAGGGTGCCGCCGCTCCGGCCGTCGCCGGAGCCGACGCCTCGGCGGCGGCCGGGAGCAGCAGCGCCACACAGGCGGCGGTGATCACAAAGGGGGTGCGTCTCACGGGGGGATCCTTGTCTCTGGCCGGGGCTGCGGTGCGCGCCGCCCGGCGTGAACTCGCGTGAACTCCCGCGACGCTAGATCCCCTTGGTGAGGTAACAAGGCCAGACCAGTTACCTTTTGGTGACTCACCCGTGAACCACTTCCACCGCTACTCCTGCGCCAGCAGGCCCGTGCGCAGACGGGCCAGGGTGCGGGCGAGCAGCCGTGACACGTGCATCTGCGAGATCCCCAGCACGGTGCCGATCTCGGCCTGGGTCATCTCCTGCCCGAAGCGCATCTCGATGATGCGGCGCTCGCGTTCGTCGAGCTCCGCCAGGAGCGGCGCCAGGGCGTGCACGTTCTCGAAGACCTCGATGGCGGAGTCCGGCTCCCCCATGACGTCGGCGAGTGAGCGGCTGCTCCGGTGCGCGTCGCCGTCGTCGCTCCCGCCGTGCTGGGACTCCAGGGACCCGGCCGCGTAACCGTTGGCGGCCACGAGCACTTCGAGGATCTGCTCCTGGGTCACGTCCAGGTCCGCCGCGAGTTCGTTGACCGTCGGCTCGCGGCCGAGCTCGGCGAACAGCTGCTCCCTGGACTTCACGAGTTCGGAGCGCAGCTCCTTCAGCCTGCGCGGCACGTGCACGGCCCAACTGGTGTCGCGGAAGTGGCGCTTGATCTCCCCGAGGATGCAGGGGACGGCGAACGACACGAACTCGAACCCGCGGCTCGGGTCGAACCGGTCGATCGCCTTGATCAGGCCGACGGTCCCGACCTGGACGATGTCCTCCATGTGACCGTTGCCGCGGTTGCGGAACCGGCCCGCCACATAGTGCACCAGCGAGAGGTTCATCTCGATCAGGGTGTTGCGCGCGTACAAGAAGTCCGGCGAACCCTCCTCAAGGGTCTCCAGCCGCTCGAAGAAGAGCTTCGACAGCTCCCGCGCGTCCTTCGGCGCGACCTGGTCGGCCTCGATCCGCGGCAGTCCGACGACCTCGTCCCGCGACGGCTGGGCCGGCAGGACGGGCCCGTCCTGCCGGGCGGGCGGGACCGGCTCGGCCGGCCGGGTCGGCTCAACGGTCGCGTCCACGCCCATTGCCCCAAGAAACATCGTCAGACTCCCCATGCTCTCGACTTGCCCGCGACTTGCCTGCGCCGGCGATGACTCCACTCGCGAGCTCAGCTCGCGACCACCGTGAAGGGGATGCCTTCGCGGTCCTCCAGCACGGCCTCACGCCGGTGGGAGGGCCCTTGCGGCGGCGCGACGACCCGCCCGCCCCAGACCGGGGCAGCGGCGGCGGCCGCGTCGACGTCGGCCACGCGGAAGCACGCGTGCCAGCGGTGGCGGCCCTCGAAGCCCGGCGATGTTCCGTCACTGAGCGCGGCGACCGTGCGCAGCCCGTCACGCACCAGGATCTGCCCGTGGGCGTACTCCACCTCGCAGCTGTCGCCCGACCCGTCGGCCCAGCCGAGCGCGCCCCCGTAGAAGAGGGCCGCGGCGAAGATGTCCCGGGTGTGCAGTTCGAGCCGGGCGATCGGGCCGTCCCCCACCCTCCAGTTCTGGTCGGGAGCCTCCTGGCGCAGACCGAACACCGCGCCCTCGGGACCCGCCACCACGGCGATCCGCCCGGCGCCGGTCAGCAGCGGGCCCACCGCCACGGTGGCGCCGCGCTCGCGGAGCCGGGTCACCGCGACGTCCACGTCGTCGACGGCGAAGTACGGCGTCCAGGCCGCGTGGCCGCCCAGGTCGCACGTCGTCTCGCTGATGGTGCCCACCGGCGCGCCCGCCCGCACGGCCAGCGAGCGCGGCCTGCGCGGCGACCCGAGCAGCGGGACGTGACACCAGCCGAGGACCCGGCCGTAGAACTCCTCGGCGGCCCGCAGGTCCCGGGAGGCCAGGCTCAGCCAGCACGGCGCACCACGCGCTTTCCGCAGGGCCTCCGGGGGCAGGCTCCCGGCGGACGCGGCCGGCTTCCGGTCGCCGACGGGTATCAGCCGCGTTCCGCCGACCCTCCGCAAGGTGCTCTCCCCGGCCCATACGCGTCGTGTGTCCCTAGGCACTGTCACGGCACCCTCATCTCACTCGCTTCCCCCACGCGGTTCGTGCGGTCTCGCGAGTGGTGATTCCGCAGACGGAAGCCCGCATACCGGGACTTTCCTCACTCACGTGAGGGGCCAAAGACCTGCCTTCGCTCCGGTCTGGCAAGGTCACCCCATGACTGCCTTCGCCGCGCCGGACGGTACCCAGCTCGCCTATCACGTCCTCGGAGACGGTGGAGGCGTCGGCCCGGACGCCCGCGGCGTCCCTCCCGTGGTCTGTCTGCCCGGAGGCCCCATGCAGGCCTCCGCGTACCTCGGTGACCTCGGCGGACTCGCCGCGCACCGCCCGCTGATCATGCTGGACCTGCGCGGCACCGGCGGCTCAGCGGTGCCGGAGGACCCCGCCTCGTACCGCTGCGACCGGCTCGTGGACGACGTGGAGGCGCTGCGCCGGCACCTCGGTCTCGGCACGATGGACCTGCTCGCGCACTCCGCCGGCACCAATCTCGCGGTGCTGTACGCGGCCCGCCACCCCGAGCGCGTCGGCAAGCTGGCGCTGATCACGCCGAGCGTCATGGCGGTGGGAGTCTCCGTCGACGGCGCCCTGCGGCGGGAGGCGGCGCTGCTGCGGCGGGACGAGCCGTGGTTCCCGACGGCTTTCGCGGCCCTGGAGGAGATCGTGGCGGGGCGGGCGACGGCCGACTCCTTCGAGGCCATCGCGCCGTTCGCGTACGGCCGCTGGGACGCGGCGGCGCGGGCCCATCGGGCGGCCGAGGGCCGGCAGCGCAACGACGAGGCCGCGGCCGCCTACGGCGCCGAGGGCGCCTACGACCCCGAGGCCACCCGCGCCGCGCTCGCACGCCACGGGGCCCCGGTGCTGGTGCTGGCCGGGGAGGCCGACCTCAACTCGCCGCCCGCCGCGGTGGCCGAAGTCGCGGAGCTGTTCCCGGACGCCGAGCTCGTCGTGCAGCCCGGCGCAGGACACTTCCCCTGGCTGTACGACCCGGCCGGGTTCGTGGCGGCCACGGCGGCGTTCCTCGCCTGACCGCCGCACCGCATCTCCCCGGCCGGGTCGCCGGGCGTCACCAGATCCGGACGCGCTCCGACGGGTCGAGCCACAGCCCGTCGCCCTCGGCTGTGCCGAACGCCTCGTGGAACTCGTCGAGGTTGCGGACGATGTTGGCGCGGAACTCCGGCGGCGAGTGCGGGTCGATGGTGAGGTACTGCTGCTCCTGCTCCTTGCGGCGCTTGGTGCGCCAGCAGTACGCCCAGTTCATGAAGAGCCGCTGCGAGCCGGTCAGGCCGTCGCTCTCGGGCATCGGCGCGCCGTCGAGCGCGATGAGGTAGGCGGTGTGCCCGATGGTCAGGCCGCCCAGGTCGCCGATGTTCTCGCCGACGGTCAGCGAGCCGTTGACGAACTCGCCGGGGAGGTTGCGGGGCGAGAACGCGTCGTACTGCTTGATGAGCGCCTTCGACTTGCCCTCGAAGGCGGTCTTGTCGGCGGCGGTCCACCAGTCGTTGAGGTTGCCCGCGCCGTCGTACTGAGCGCCCTGGTCGTCGAAGCCGTGGCCGATCTCGTGGCCGATGACCGCGCCGATGCCGCCGTAGTTCTCCGCCGGGTCGGCGTCGGGCGAGAAGAACGGCTTCTGCAGGATGCCCGCGGGGAAGCAGATCTCGTTGGTGCCCGGGTTGTAGTAGGCGTTGACGGTCTGCGGCAGCATGAACCACTCGTCGCGGTCGACCGGCGCGCCGATCTTGGCGAGCTCCCGGTCGGACTCGAAGGCGGCCGCCGCCTGCGCGTTGCCGAGGAGGTCGTCGGGCGAGACCTGGAGCGCGGAGTAGTCGCGGAAGGTGTCGGGGTAGCCGATCTTCGGGCGGAACGTGGCGAGCTTCTCGTACGCCCGTTCCTTCGTCTCGTCGGTCATCCAGTCGAGGCGCGCGATCGACTGACGGTAGGCCTCGAGGAGGTTGGCGACGAGGTCGTCCATCATCGCCTTGGACGACGGCGGGAAGTGCCGTGCGACGTACTCCTTGCCGACGGCCTCGCCGATGGAACCCTCCACGAACGCGACCGCGCGCTTCCAGCGGGCGCGCAGTTCCGGGGTGCCGTTGAGGGTGCGGCCGTAGAACTCGAAGTTGTTCCGCACGAATTCGTCCGGCAGGTACGGCGAGCAGGCGCGCAGTACGCGGGTCAGCGCCCAGTCGCGCCACTGCTCGATCGGCACCTCCGCGAGGACCGCGGAGAGGTGGGTGAGGTAGGACGGCTGGCGGACGCAGGTCTCCGCGATGGTGGCGTCCGAGCCGCCGAGCGCGGCGGCGTAGCCGCGCCAGTCGAACTCCGGGGCCAGCGCGGTCAGTTCGTCCAGGGTGGTGAGGTTGTAGGTCTTCAGGACGTCGCGGGTCTCGGCCCGCTCCCAGTGGCCCGTCGCGAGCTTCGTCTCCAGCGCGAGGACGGTCGTCGCGGCGCCCGCCGGGTCCGCGTGCTTGCCGAGCGTGAGCAGCTCGGTGAGGTGGGCGACGTACTTCTCGCGGATCTCGGCGAACTTCTCGTCGCGGTAGTACGACTCGTCGGGCAGGCCGAGTCCGCCCTGGAGGATGTTGAAGAGGTAGCGGTCGGAGTCGCGGTCGTCCGAGTCGATGTACGAGCCGAAGAGGCCGGAGCCGCCGATCCGCTCGAAGCGGCCGAGGAAGGCGGCGAGCTCCCGGGTGTCGCGCAGGCCGGCGACCTCGTCGATCAGGGGCTGGGCGGGGGCGAGGCCGCGGGCGGCGATGGTCTCCTCGTCCATGAAGGAGGCGTACAGGGCGGCGATCTTCCGGGCGTCCTCGGAGGTCGCGCCCGGATCGGCGGCGGCCCGCTCCGCCAGCTCCTGGATGATCGTCTTGACCTGCTGCTCCGCGGTGTCGGCCAGCTGCACGAAGGGGCCCCAGCTGGAGCGGTCCTCGGGAATCTTCTCGGTGTCGAGCCAGGCGCCGTTGACGTGACCGAAGAGGTCGTCCTGCGGCCGGATCTCGGGGTTCATGCCCGGGCGGGCGTCATCCAGAATGCTCATCCAGGCAGCCTATGCGAGCGGCCGACCGGCCCCGGGCCGTCCGCCGCCGACCGACACGTCAACTCGCGTGCAAAACGTCTCAATAGGAGCGATAAAGTATCGCGTCAACCTCTGTACGCCTGTGACACCCAGGAGCACATCCGTGAGCGTAGCCATCGTCCCGTCCCAGGAAGCCGCTCCCGCCGGAGACGCCGTTCCCGCCGCGGAAGCCGTCGACGCGGCGGCCCTGGTGGCCGAGGACGCCCGTGACTTCGGGGCCTACGCCCGCACCGGCGGCTGGGCCTTCGGCCTCAAGGTCGCCCGCAGCGTGCGGCCGGGCGGGCAGAGCGCCGGCGAGACGCCGAAGGTGTCCGCCAAGGAGTTCGCCGAGCTGGCGGGCTGCTCGGCCGACCGCGTCATGCGCTACTACAAGGCCTGGGACAAGGCCGCCGACGACGGCATGGTGCCGCACTTCGAGGCGCTCTCCCCCGGCATGGAGGTCGAACTGCCGGACGCCGACGTCTGGTTGTCGTACTACACCTCCCGCTCCAGCGCTTTGACCCAGCGCGGTGAGGCGATCACGGAGGCCGCCGAGGCCGAGGGCATCCGCCCCACCAAGGCCCTGGAGGTCGCGGAGAACCCGACCGCGCTGCGCGCCGCGATCCTCGCCGACCCCGGCACCGCGGAGGCGGCACGGAAGGCCCTGATGGACCGCCTCGGCGAGGATCCGGCGCTGCGCACGGAGCTGGTCCGTGACATCGTCCGCGCCGACGACCTGAAGAAGGCCGTGGCGGCCGAGTCCAAGGCGGGCGACCGGGTCGACTACGTCCGCCAGATCGTCGAGAAGGGCCAGGTCAAGACGCCCGCCGGGCAGATGATCGACGCACCCGCCGAACTGCGCGAGGAAGCCGAGCGCCACCTCTCCCTCATCGACGAACTGGACGACGGCGAGGAGTCCGGCGAGTGGGCGCGCGAGGCGTACGACACGGTGCGGGACATGGTGGCGCAGACCGTCCAGAGCGACCCGGAGCTGCGGGTGCAGGAGCGGCGCGCGAAGTTCTACAGCAGCCTGCAGAAGGCCACGAAGGTCTTCGAGGAGCTGACGTTCGACGATGTCGACGCCGCCGAGGAGATCCGCGACATCTACGAGGACGACATGGTGAAGCGCCTCGAAGACCTTCAGCAGGCCATCGGCGCGTGCATCGCGGCCCTCCGGACGGCGACGGCCACGCCGCCCGCTCAGGAGACGACGCCGTCGCCCGCCACCCAGGCTGACCAGGTCGAGAGCCTGCCGGACGAGTGGGACGCGTCCTGACCCGGCCTTCCGCAGCCGGCGCGCGTGCCGTCAGTGCGTGAGCGTGATCCGGATTCCGACCGTCCCCTTGAGGCCGCGGCGGATCCTGCTGCCGAGGAGCGTGAGGAAGCCGGTCACCCCGTATTTGTGAAGGATGCGGGTGCGGTACGCGGCGGTGACGTCCGGCGGGCAGATCTCGGCGGTGGCGGGCACCTGCTCGCCCGTCGGGTTGCCCCGCCGGTCGCACGGGCCGACCATGACGTCCGCGCACCTGCGGATCCGCTTCACCTTCCAGGAGTCCACGGGCGTCCAGATGCCGAGGGCGTCGCCGTCCCCGACGACCCACACGGGGGTGGGCACCAGGGTGCCGTCCTTGCGGGCGCTGCTGACCAGCAGGTACTTTCCGGCGCTGAGTCGCGCAGCCAGGGTGTCGACCATGCCGAGAGTCTAGGGCTCCAGGGGGAGGATCTTCCGTAACCTCCTATTCTGGTTACATGGCCCAGTCCCCCGGCATCCCGATGCGCTCCCACAGCGGATCCACCTACCGCTTCGACCCCGGGGCGCTCTGCCTGGAGCTGCTCACCACCGGGGGCCCGGGCGAGTTCCGGCGGTACGAGGTGCTGCACGCGCCCGGCGACCTCACCGCCTGGGCCGAACGCTCACGGCTGACGCCCACGCCCTCCCTGGCGGTGTCCGACGCCGAGGTGGCGGCGGCCCGGGGGCTGCGCGACGCGCTCTTCCGCGTGACGACCGCCCGGGCCCTGCACAATCTTGCGGAGGCGGCCGATCCCGCCGATGTCGCCGACATCGGCACGATCAATGAAGCGGCGGCCCACGCCCCGCTCGTCCCCGCGATCGGGCCGGGCGGTGAGCGCGGCTGGGCCGGGACCGCCGACGGCACCCGGCTGCTCGCCACCGTCGCGCGCGACGCCGTGGAGCTCCTCACGGGACCGTTCGCCCACCGCATACGCATGTGCTCGGCCGGGAACTGCTCTCTGATCTACGTCGACACCTCACGCCCCGGCCGGCGCCGCTGGTGCTCGATGGAACACTGCGGCAACCGCAACAAGGTACGGACGCTCCGCGCGCGCCGTTCCGAGGACCACTGACGAGCACATCGATGAGCCGACAGAACGCGGGAGAGGGCATGGAGACGGGAGTGGAGCGGGCCGACGGAGCTCCTGCGCTCCGCCCTGTCGATCTCGCGCGCGCGGCCGGTGTCTCCCCGCAGCAGATCCGCAACTACGCCGACGCGGGCATCCTGCCGCCCGCGCCCCGCTCCCCTGCCGGATACCGCAGGTTCCACGCCGGGCATCGGGAGGCCCTGCTCGCCTATCGGGCCCTGGCCCGCGGGTACGGTCCGGGCGCCGCACGGGCCGTGATGCGGGCCGTGCACGCCGGGAACGTGCCGGAGGCGCTGGTCTTGGTCGACGCCGGGCACGCCCTGCTGCACGAACAGCGGAACGCGCTGCGGACGACGGGGGAAGCGCTGGAGGCGGTCGCGGAGGGCGGGCCCGCCGCCCCCGCGCTGCCGCGGGCGCCGCTGCGCATCGGGGAGGTGGCCGCCCACCTCGGCGTGCGCACCTCGGCGCTGCGGGTCTGGGAGGCCGCCGGGCTCCTGACGCCGTCACGCGATCCGGTGACGCACTACCGCTCCTACCTCCCCGCCGACGTCCGCGACGCACGCATCGTCCACATGCTGCGGCAGAGCCACTACCTCCTGCCGCAGATCGGCCCCGTCCTCGACGACCTGCGCCGCAGCGGCGGCGTCGGCGCGCTGCGCACGGCCCTCGCGGAGCGCGGGGCCGCGCTGGACCTGCGGGCGCGGGCGATGCTGGAGGGCGCGGCCCACCTGCACCGCTACCTCACGGACGGTCCGTACAGCGCGGCCGGCTCCCCCGAGGCCAGCGCCCAGTAGCGGTCCCCGTACGACCAGTGCCACCACTCGGTGGGGTAGTTGACGAGGCCCGCGCCCGTGAGGGCGGCCCCGAGGATCGTGCGGTGGGCGCGCGCCTCGGCGCTGATGTTGTCCGCGCCGGTGTAGCAGGCGCCCGCGCTCTCCTCGGGGTCGGCGTTCATCCGGGTGCCCAGGTCGAGCTCGCGCCCTTCGGCGTCGGCGAGCGTCAGGTCGACGGCCGCGCCCGCGCTGTGCGGGGCGATGTCGGGCGGGGAGACGTAGCGGCTGGTCGCCGCGTGTATCTCGGCGGCCGGCCACCGCGGGTGGAGGGCGCGCAGCTGCTCGGCGTACTCCTCGAAGTAGTCGCGTTGCAGCGACGGCGGCCGGTAGCCCTCCACGAACAACAGCCGCAGCCCGCTCGGCAGCAGCTCCTCGGCCCGCTGGAGGCGCCGCAGGACGCCTTCGCGCAGCAGCGCGAAATCGTCCCCGTCCCCCGCCTGTTCCCGCACGTCGACCAGGAGGCCCGTGCCTTCCCGTACGTCGACGAGCCGCTCGCCGCACTCGCGCACGGGGACGGCGGCGACCCGCGGGTCCGACATGAGGACGATCTCGTCCGCCTCGTCCGCGACGGTGTGCGGGGCGGTCATGAGGCGGGCCACGGGGAGACCTCGGTCACCGCGTCCACGGGCAACGGCCCGTAGATGTGCGGGTATTCGACGCCTCCGGGCTCGGGGGCCTCGAAGCGCACCGGCACGGTGAGGCGTTCGCTGTCGATGGTGAGGACGACCAGCTCGTCGGGGCCTTCGTAGCCCCCGTAGAGGAAGTCGGCCACGCCCCGCAGCTGCTCAGGCAGTGAGCAGTGGATGAACCCCTCCTCGCTCAGCGTCTTTCCGCGGGTCGACATCTCATAGGTCCCGGCTCTCCGGGCGGCGTCCCACAGGGCGCGCTCGGTGATGTGCAGCAGTTTCGTCATGGATCAACGGTACGTGGGGCCTCGCGACGGAGTGCGGAGTCAGGGTCGGGCGGCCTCCAGGGCTTCGGCGACCGCGGTGTGGAAGCGGGCGTGGTGCCGTGCGCTAGGCGGGAGTTCGGGGTTCCAGGGCAGGGTGGGGATGCCCGGTCCCAGGGCGTCGCCGAGCGCGGCCGCATTGCCGCGTACGTCGGTGAGGACGAGGTCGGGCTCCAGTGCGGCCGCCTCGGTCCAGGTCGTCGTGGACCAGTTGGCGCCCTGCCCCTGCGCCGGGTCCACGAGGCCGACGCCGAGCCCGGCGAGTGCGGCCAGGTCGGGCCAGGCGTACGGCCTCGCCAGGTGGACGGAGTCGGGGCCCGCCGGGGAGAGCGCGAGCACCCGGAGCCGTACGGGCCGGGCAGCCGCGGCGGTCAACCTCTCCTCGGCGGCGGCGAGTTCGGCGTCCGCTTCGGGGTGCGGAGCGGCGCCCAGGCTGCGGGCGAGTGCGGTGAGGCGGTCCCTGATCCCGGCGAGGCTGCGGCCGCTGCCCACGTCGAGCACGACGAGCGGGACCTGCTCCTCCAGGTGCTTGGCGGCCTCCGGGTCGATGCCGTAGACCTGGCCGCCGCCATAGGTCAGCGCCACGACCAGGTCGGGCCGTGCCGCGAGGAGCGCGTCCAGGTCGAGTGCGGAACCCGCGCCGAAGTAGGGCAGGTCGTCAAGGGGGAGGCTGCCCGCCTTGGCCGGGTCGGGCAGGGCCGGGTCGTCGTGGGCGGAGCCGAAGACTCCGGCGGGCCGTATGCCGTGGTCGTGCAGCGCCGCGCCGGTCGGTACGTAGGCGACCGGGCGGGAGGGGCGGCTCGCGGTCCTCACCAGGTGGCCCCGGTCGTCGGTGAACTCCCAGTCCCGGTCCGTGTGTTGTGGCATGATGTCCGGCCCCTCCCGTCGTCCCGTGCCGTGGCTTGTTCCCGCCGTGGCCGTCCCGGTGCTACCTGCCCGGGCGCACGCCGGAGTACACGGACCGGCTGGGTCTCCGCCGGTCGACCTAGTCCCTGCGCCCTGCCGATCCCCGTCGCGCGACAGATGTGGTGACGGGGCGCGCGTTCGTAGCTTCGTCGGTGTCGGAAACAAGCACCGGACGAGCACCGGACATGCACCGGACCAGGAGGCGGACATGAGCGACATCCAGGGGACCACCATGAACGAGCGGGGCGACGCGGGACGCGGGACGGGTGCCGACGAGCGCCTGAAAGTGGCCGTCATCGTCGCGAGCACCCGGGAGGGCCGCTTCGCGCCCACCATCACCGATTGGTTCACCGGGCAGGCCACGCACCGGCCCGACCTCGACATCGATGTGATCGACCTGGCCGAGGCGCATCTCCCCGAAGGCCTTTCCAAGCGTCCCGGCCCGGAGGTCACCGGAGTCACGCGGCGCATCGATGCGGCCGACGCGTTCGTCGTCATCACCCCGGAGTACAACCACAGCTACCCCGCCTCGCTGAAGACCGCGATCGACTGGCATTACGAGGAGTGGCGTGCCAAGCCAGTGGGCTTCGTCAGTTACGGCGGGCTCTCGGGCGGTCTGCGCGCCGTCGAGCATCTGCGGCAGGTCTTCGCGGAGCTGCACGCGGTGACGGTGCGCGACACGGTCAGCTTCCACGGCGTGTGGGGCTGCTTCGACGAGTCCGGCGCACCGGTCGATCCGACCGGCCCGGAGACGGCGGCCAAGACGATGCTCGACCAGCTCAGCTGGTGGGGCCGCACTCTGCGCGACGGCAAGACCGCCCGCCCCTACGCCGCCTGAGGCTTTCCCGTCGAAGCAGCCTCGAAGCATGATCGATGGAAAGCATGGACGAAGCATGGGAGTTGTCATGAGGATGGTCGCGGCAGCGCTCACCGCCTACGGTCCGCCGGAGGTCCTGCGGCCGACGGAGCTCCGCGTCCCGGAGCCGGGCCCCGGTCAGGTGCGGATCCGGATCAGGGCGGCCGGGGTGCAGCCGTTCGACCTCGGGGTCCGGGAGGGCTGGGTGGCACCGGGTGCCGGACCGGGGTTCCCGGTCGTCCCCGGCAACGAGTTCGCGGGCGTCGTGGACCGGCTCGGCGCGGACGTCGGCGACTTCGCGCCCGGGGACGAGGTGCTCGGATATTCCCTCCTCGGCGCGTACGCGCAGTACACGACGGTGCCCGCGGAACAGCTGGTGCACAAGCCGACCGCGATGCCGTGGACGGTCGCGGGCGGCTTCTCCGGCAACGGCCAGGGCGCCCATCTGGCCCTCTCCCGGCTGCGCGTGGGCCCCGGGGACACCGTCCTGATCGGTGCGGCGGCCGGTGCTCTCGGCACGTTCTCCGTGCAGCTGGCGCGGGCCTGGGGTGCCACCACCGTCATCGGGACCGCCAGTGAGCGCAACCACGACCACCTGCGGGCGCTCGGGGCGATCCCGGTGACGTACGGCGAGGGGCTCGTCGACCGGATCCGGGCCGTCGCGCCCGACGGGGTCGACGCGGCGCTGGACGCGGCGGGCCCGGAGGGGCTGCGGGCGGCCCTGGCCGTGACCAAGGACCGCGACCGCGTCGTCACCATGGTCGCCATGGAGGAAGCGGCGCGGCTCGGACTGCCCGACTGGGGCGGCAACCGCTCCGCGGCCCGGCTGGCCGAGCTCACCGCGCTGTACGAGAAGGGGGCGGTGGACGTGCATCTGCGCGCGACGTTCCCGCTGGAGCGGGCGGCGGACGCGCACCGCCTCGTGGCCACCGGGCACGGTCGCGGCAAAGTGGTCCTCACCGTCGGCTGAAGGGGCGGTCGACCGGCCCCCCGGCACCGCCGTGGCGCCTCGGCCGCAGCACCACTTCGCCGTCCGAGGGCACGGGACCCGGCGCCTACTTCTTCTCACACAGGGCGTCGTCGACGAGTTTGTCGGTGCGGTCGTCCCGGTCCTCCGCGGCCACATTGGTCGAGCGCATCACCATGACGCCCCTCTTGCCCTTGTCGACGAAGCCGTTGGCGTTCAGGTGGCCGAGGGTGGTCCCGCCGTGGCCCCAGTAGCCGCCTCCGCAGCTCAGCTGGGTCCACAGGATGCCGAGCCCCGCCCTCTCCACCCTCGTCCCGCCGTCCTCCCGAGGGGCCGGCACCGTCTTGAGCATCTGTGCCAGCTGCCGCGGCTGGAGCAGTTTGCCGCCGAGGAGGCTCTGCCAGAAGCGCGCGAGGTCGTTCGGTGTGGTGACGAGATCGCCTGCCGCGCCACCCCAGGTCATGCTCAGCTCGGTGCTGTCGACAAGGCGGCCCTTGGGCTTGAACTGCTGGTACGCCTTGGCGTGCGGCTGGGGAAGACCGGTCCGCCTGCCCGCGGAGAAGGTGTGCTCGAGGCCGAGGGGCTTGATGATCCGGGCGCGTACCTCCTCGCTCCAGGGCCGGCCCGTCACCTTCTCGATGATCATCCCGGCCAGTATGTAGCCGGTGTTGGAGTAGCTCCAGCCCTTGCCGGGCTCGAAGAGGGGCCGGTTCCGCAGGGCCAGGTCGACCAGTTCGCGCGGCTGGTAATGGTCGAAGCGGTGCTCCTGGAACTCCTTCTCGTCGGTGAGGGGCAGGCTGTCGTCGTAGTCGGGGAGCCCACTGGTGTGCTGCAGCAGTTGCCGGACGGTGATCCGCTCGCCGTCGTTGCCGTTGGCATCGACCACTCCGGGCAGCCACCGGTGGACGGTGTCGTCGAGCCGCATGCGGCCTTCACCGACCAGTTGCAGCACGACGGTCGACACGAACGTCTTGGTGTTGCTGCCCATCCGGAAGTGGCCCTGCTGCGGCATGGGCCGGTCGGTGCCGAGTTCGGCGGTGCCGCTGCGCACGGAGCGTCGCCGCTCTCCGTTCACCAATGTGGCCTGGGCGCCCACCACTCCGTCCTTGCGGACGATGTCGTCCAGGTCCCGCTGCAGGTCCGTCCGGCCATGGCCGGAGGAGGCGGGGGCTGTCTCGGCCCAGGCGATGGAGACCGGTATCGCGAGCGTCGCCGTGACGGCTATCGCGGTCATGGTTCCCAGGGTACGCAGCTGCGTCATGGTGGATCCCTCACCTCGTCGGAAGACGTGCGGTGCCCTCAACCCCCGTGCCGCACAAGGGAGTTGCGGTAACACCGGGCGACCGGGCCATGCGCCCCGTCCCAAGATCATTGACCCATGGGAGGGCGGCTGCCGACCATGGAGGAGTCCCCCTGAAGGGCGGTGCGGAGAACCCCACCCCCCTTGCTGTTCCTCAGGCCCGCGTCACACGAGTGCCGCGAGTTCTCCCAGGACGCGGGCCGCCGGCGCGGGGTCGACCAGCCACTTCAGGTGGCTGCCTTCGAGGGTGCGGACGTCGTACGGGTTCTCAGGGGTCAGTGTGTCGCCCTCCCGGATCAGGCGGTCCTGCAGGGCGAGCGGCATGCTCGCGTCGTCGGCGAGACGCACGTACGTCTTGGGGATGCGGCCCCAGGTCGCGGCCTGTGCGCGGTCGGCCGAGGTGCCGACGTCGAGGTTCTCGTCGGGCTGGAACGTGTTGAGGAAGGCCAGGAACTCCTCGTCCGTGCCGTCGGCGAGGAAGGCCGCCTTGAACGCCGCGAGGGCAGCGGGGTCCGCGGTGCGGAAGTTGACGCGCAGCAGGCCGAGTTCGGCCGGGTTCCCCGCCATCGCCAGAGCCAGCGAAGCGGCGTCGACCGTGGCCATCTCCGGCTCGGCGTAGTAGGCGCCGACGTCCAGGGCGACCGGGCACCATGACGCGACGTAGACGATGCGGTCGATCAGGTCCGGGCGCGCGTTGGCCGCGGCGGTGGCTGTGACGCCGCCGCGGCTGTGCGAGACGAGGATCACCGGCCCGTTCCGCTTGGCCCGCTCCAGTGTCCCGATCAAGTGGGTCACGTTGTCGGCCAGCGTGACGCCCCTGATCGAGCCGGGCACGGCGGCGAGCCCTTCGAGATCCTGCGGTGCCTGGTAGGCGCGCGAGTAGGTCGCCCGGAAGCCGTGGCCGGGCAGGTCGACGGCGACGGAACGGTGTCCGAGGAGGCCGAGTTCGGCCTGGAGCGGCGCAAAGGAGAAGGAGTTCGCGAAGGCGCCGTGCACCAGCACGAAGGTCGGTTGCATCCGTCTGCTCGCTTTCTCAGCCGCGCGACATGGGCGGCGGCGGTGTGTGCTGTCGGGTTACGTACTCGGGGCACATGCGCTGCGGGCACACGTGCTTCGGGGCGGGTCGTCTTCCGGCGCCCCGCCCCTCTTTCCGCTGGTCACCCTACGCAGAGGAAGATCATCAGCACTACTGGTACGAACTCTTCCGCTTACCGGCGCCGCGCACCGCGCACGTCACCTGTGCAGCCAGCGACCCGCGCACATCACCTGCGCAGCCAGTGACCCGCGCCGCTGACCCAGTCACCCAACAGGGCTTCGTCACCGAAGACTTCGATGCCGTCGGCCGGAGTCGGCGTGCGGCGTCGGTACAGGAGGAGCAGGAGGTCCGTGAGCGGGCCGCGTACGGCGGTGGTCGCCTTCTTGTGGGCGTGGCTCCAGGTGACCGGCGCCTCGGTGAGGTCGATCAGCCACTCCCCCGTCCCCTCCGGGGCGTCCGTGGCGTGGAAGTGGACCGTGCGGTCGGGGCCCAGCAGGGCGTGCAGCGCGGCCTCCGACTCGTAGGCCTGGGGCAGTGTGCTGAACTCCATCCACTCGTCGAGGCCGTCGAGCGCGACGTCCGCGTCGAGGGTGTACGTTCCGCCGACCGCCGCGGTCGCGTCGAAGCGGTGGATCACCGTTTCGTACGTCATGCGGCGAGCCCAGAAGAGCGGGGTGCCGCCCGGTGCCACGGTCCACACCTCGACCTCCGGTCCCGCCTCCCGCAGCGTGTCCGCGAACCGGGCGGCGCCCTCCGCGAGCCAGGCGGACAGTGCCGGGACGTCGTCATCCGCCTCCGGCGTGACGAGGTTGACCTGCTCGTCCGGGACGGGACCGGTGGCCCGGGTCCGGACCACCGTCTCGGCCCAGCGGTGCGTGCCGCCCACGTGCCGCAGCAGGTGGGCGAGGGTCCAGCCGGGGCATCCCGGCACGGGCGCGGTGGCGTCCGCGCCGGCGATGGCTGAGGTCAACAGGGCTGTCTGGTCGACGATTCGGTCGGCATAGCGGTCGTGAACCGCGCGAAGGCTCGGACGCGTCATGTCGTCACGGTAGACCACGGGTTGCAGGGTGCTGGGCACGAACCAGGGACTGACGAACACGGCCGGGAGGCGCCTTCTCGCGCCCGACGGTGAGGGTGGTGTCCGGTCGGGTGTCATGCCGGGTCCTGGCGGGTGTCACGCCGAATGCTGTTCCTGTCGGGTTTCACGCCGAATCCTGTTCCTGTGGGGTGTCACGCCGAATCCTGTTCCTGTCGGGTGTCACGCCGAACTCGCCAGGAACTGGGTCGCCGCCAGTTCGCCGTACAGCGGGTCGGCCGCCACCAGCTCGGCGTGCGTGCCCACCGCTCGTACCCTTCCCGCGTCCATCACCACGATCCGGTCGGCCAGCGTCACCGTCGACAGGCGATGCGCCACGACCAGGACCGTGACCTCCCGGGACACCTCGGCCACCACGTCCCGCAGCGCGAGTTCGTTGACCGCGTCGAGCTGTGAGGTCGCCTCGTCGAGCAGCAACAGACGGGGTTTCCTGAGCAGGGCCCTGGCGATCGCCACCCGCTGCCGCTCGCCGCCGGACAGCTTGGAGCCCCGGTGGCCGACCACCGTGTCCAGGCCCTCGGGCAGGCGCTCGACGACGGCGTCGAGCCGGGCGCGCACCAGCACGTCCCGTACGTCGGAGTCGGTGGCGTCGGGCGCGGCGAAGAGGAGGTTCTCGCGCAGGGTGCCCGCGAGGACGGGGGCGTCCTGCTCCACGTATCCGATGGTGCCCCGCAGTTCGGCCAGCGGCCATTCCCGCACATCCCTGCCGTCGACCAGGATCCGGCCGCCCGTCGCCTCGTAGAACCGCTCGAGCAGCCCGAACACGGTCGTCTTGCCCGCGCCCGAAGGACCGACGAACGCCGTCATGCCCGGGCCCGGCACGTCGAAGCTCACGCCGTGGTGGACGTACGGGAGGTCGTCGCGGTAGCGGAAGGTCACGTCGTCGAAGGCCACGGACGCGGGGCCGTCCGACATGTGGCTGCCGGGGTGCTGCTCCGGCTGCTCCGTCAGCTCTGTCAGCTCCGTCGGTTCCGTCTGCTCCGTCTCCAGGCGTTCCGCCTGCACGATCCGCGCGATCGCCGCCGAACCGACCTGGTACTGCGACGCCGCCTCGACCAGGCGCGACACCGGGTCGATCAGGTAGAAGAGGAAGAGCAGGAACGCCACCAGTGTCGAGACGGTGATCTCACCCGACGCGACCCGCGCGCCGCCGATCCCGAGCACCGCGAGGAACGACACCTGCACGGCGAGACCGACCGAACTCCACGCCACCGACTGCCACTTCGCGGACCGCACCCCATGGCGCCACGCCTCCTGCGCGGCCGCCTCCACCGCGGCCGCCTCACGCTGCTCTGCGCCGGAGGCCTTCACTGTCCGGAAGGCGCCGAACGCCCGCTCCAGAGCGGTCGAGATCGTGCCCACCGCCTCCTGGGCACGCTGTGTCGCCCGGGCGATCTTCGGCATGACCAGGGCCACCGCGCTGCCGATCAGCACGATCACGCCCAGCGTGACGCCGAGCAGCACCGGGTCCATCAGCCCCATCATCACGATCGTCGCGAGGAAGGTGAGGCCGCCGGACGCGGCGGAGACCACCGACTGTGTCGTCACGGCTCGCAGCAGTGTCGTGTCCGAGGTGACGCGCGACATCAGGTCCCCCGGCTGGGTGCGCTCCACCTCCGCGAGACGCAGCCGCAACAGCCGCCCGATCAACGTGCGCCGGGCCGCCAGCACGACCGACTCGGCGGTGCGCTCAAGGACGTACGCTCCGACGGACTCGATCGCGGTGCCGAGCACCACCAGTGCGGTCAGGAGCAGCAGGACACCGGCGATGGACTCGTCGCCGCCGAGCCGGTCCACGAGCGACTTGGCGGCCAGCGGCTGCGCGAGCCCGGTGGCCGAACCGATCAGAGTCAGGAAGGCGCCCAGGGCGACGGCGCCCCGGTGCGGGCGGAAGTGCCGGTAGAGGGCGCGCCAGGTCTCCTTGGCAGGCAGCCGCTCAGGCTTTTCGGCGCCCTTCCTCTTGTCGGCGTTCTTTGTGCTGGTGGTGGGTGTTGGGGTGGGGGCTGCGTCGGTCACGTCTGGCAGGACGCAGCACGGCGTGATCCACCTGACAGCAATGTCACAGGGCGTTCATGGGGTGCGCAAGGACCCCGTACAGGAATGCGATGAGTCGCTGACCCGCATGATTCGGCCCGGCACTTCACTACCCCGGACGCCGAAGGGAAGTTAGCGGGTCAGCGGAGTTCGGTGCAGTGACGATTCTGCACGTACGCGAGTCTGCACGTACGCGAGCGGGAGTGGATGGGTGTGCGAGTGCGGGGTCAGGGAGAGGGCGCCGGGCGGCCGGAGCGGTCCGGTCGAGGAGCCGGGGGCCTGATCGGGCGGTCCGCGGAGCTGGCCGCGCTCCGCAGGATGCTCGCCCAGAGCAGGCTGGTCACCGTGGTGGGCGGCGCCGGCATCGGCAAGAGCCTCCTCGCCGAGCACGCGGCCGCGGCGGTGGGGAGTTCGATGGCGGACGGCATGGTGCGGGTGCGGTGGTGGGACGGCACTCCCCCGCGTCGCCGTACGGTCGCGCAGACGGTGACCGCGGCGATGGACGGCGGGACGGCGGACGCGTCGGCACCTGTCGCGGAGCTCGTGGCGCGGCTGCGCCCCCTGCGGATGCTGCTGGTGCTCGACGACTTCGACCCGGTGCGGGGCGAGTGTGTCCGCCTCGTACGAGAGCTCCTCGACGCGGCCCCCGACCTGCGGGTCCTGGCCACCGGGCGCCATCCGCTGGGCCTCGGCCAGGAGGCGGTGCTGCGGCTCGGGCCACTGGAGGCCACCGATACGGACACCGTCGGGCCCGCCGTGACGCTCTTCTTGGAACGGTTGCACGCCGCCCGGCGCCGCGCCAGTTCCCCGAGCAGGGGTCGCACCCCCGTCCCCGAGGACCGGGCCGCCGACGAGTTGCGGCTCGCCCGTGACATCTGCCGGCTGGTGGAGGGCGTGCCGTTGGCCGTCGAGTTGGCCGCGGCCCAGGCGGCGCGGTATCCGTTGGCGCGGCTCGCGGGGATGCTGGAGTCCGCGCAGGGCTGGCTCGGCGTGGCGGACGCCCCGCTGCGCAGGCACCGGTCGCTGCGCGCCGCGGTGGGCGCCGGGTACGAGCTGTGCGGGACGGTGGAGCGGACCGTGTGGGCCCGGCTCAGCGTGTTCCCCGGCGGCTTCGACGAGGACGCTGCGGTCTACGTGTGCTCGGGCGGCGGGCTCGAGCCCGAGGACGTGCCGGCCGCGCTGGCCCGCCTCGTTCTCGCCTCGGTCCTTGAACCGGTCCGCGATCCCGGTGGCGTTCTCACGCCGCGCTACCGGATGCCCGCCGCGGCCCGCGGTTTCGGCGCCGAGCGGCTGCGGTCGGCGGGCGAGACGGCCGCGGCCGTCAGCCGCCACCTCCACTGGTACGGGCAGGTCGCCTCCACCGCCCACCACTTGTGGAGCACCGGAACACACGAACGGGCCGTCGTACTCGTCCGGGACGAGGAGGCCAACCTGCGCGCCGCGCTCGACCGGGAGCCGAGCGGCGGCGACGAGGCGTCGACGAGCCTCGCGCTCGCCGTCGACCTGTGGTTCTGGTGGGCGGTCTGCGGGCACGCCGAGGAGGGGCGCGTCGTGCTGTGCCGGCTGCTGCCGCTTGCCCGGTCGGACACCCGGGTGTGCGGGCAGGCGCTGTGGCTGTCCGGCTGGCTCGCCGCGTGCACCGGCTCCCCGGAGGCCGCCGAACTGCTCGGCCAGGCATGGCGGGTGGCCGTGCTCGCGGGCGACGACGCCACTGTGGGACGGGTCTCGCACGTCCTCGGCGCGCTCGCCCTGGAGGCCGGCAGGACCGAGGAGGCCATCGACCGGCTGCGGGAGGCCGCCGAAACGATTCCCGTGCACGCCCAGCACGGCCCGCCCGCGACGGTCAGCTGGGCGCTGCTGGCCGTGGCGCAGGCCGGCGGCAGACCCGCCGACGCGTGGCGCAGTGTCCGTCGCGCCTCCACGGGTCCGGAGCCGCGGCACGATCTGTGGACGCGTTCCATGACGCAGTACGCGCAGGCTTTCGTCGACCATTCGCGGGGGCGCCGCAGCCGGGCCTGGCGCCGGGCCCGCAAGGCACTCGCCGGAGCCGTCGGTGTGGTCGGAGCGGCCGAGGTCCCGGCCGTCGCCGCCATGGCGGGGCCGCCCGGCGCCGAACTCATCCATCGGCTGATCGCGGACATCGAGGCGGGCGGGCGCTAGCGGGCCTTGCGGACGCGTTCGCCGTCCCACGGGGCGAAACGCCCGGTCAGGGCACCTGAGGCACCCGGAACCGGCGCCGGTACTCCGTCGGCGTCGTGTTCAGTCGGCGGCGGAAGGCACGGACGAGCGTGTCGGTCGTGCCGAAGCCGCACAGGGACGCGATGCGGTCCAGCGTGGCGTCGGAGGACTCCAGCTCGTGGCGGGCCTTCTCGACGCGCACCGATTCGATGTACGCGTGCGGGGTCATGCCCAGTTCGTTCTTGAACAGGCGGGTCAGGTGACGGTCGCTGACATGGGCGAAGGCGGCGAGGTCCACCACGGTGAGCGGCTCGGCGATGTGCCCCAGGATGTGGTGGCGCAGGTCCTCGATGCGCCGGGTGGTGGAGACCTGCTCCAGCGGGACGCTGAACTGGCTCTGACCGCTGGAGCGCTTGAGGTACATCACCAGTTGGCGGGCCACCCGCAGGGCGACGGCCTCGCCGAGGTCGTCGGCGATCAGGGCGAGGGAGAGGTCGAGACAGGCGCTGATCCCCGCGCCGGTCCACACGTTGCCCTCGCGGATGAAGATCGGGTCGGCGTCGACCTCCACCTCCGGGTGGTCGGAGGCCAGTTGAGGCGCGGTCGACCAGTGCGTGGTGGCCCGCTTGCCGTCGAGCAGCCCTGCGGCGGCGAGCAGATGCGCCCCGACGCAGACGGAGGTGATCCGGCGCGTCCGCGCCGCGAGCACCTTCACCCAGTCGACCAGGGCGGGGTCGACGAGAGGGTGGACGCGCCCGTCGTCGTCGACGTCCACGGCCCCCGGCACGATGAGGGTGTTGATGCCGCGCTCGGCGGCCTCCGCGAAGGTGAGGTCGGGCAGCACACGGACACCGGCGCCGGTGGTGACCGGGTCCATGGTCTCGGCGGCGAGGACCACGTCGTAGGCGGCCGCGTCCGAGGTCTCCCGGCGGGCCAGGGCGAACACCTCCGGCGGCCCGGTGATGTCGAGCAGGTCCACATCCTCGAAGATCACGATCACGATGAGTCGTTTCGCGGTTTCCGCCACGCTTCTCTTCCCCCTGGTGTTGCTGCCGCTGGGCCAACCAGCCGTAGGACCGGGCCAACCAGCCGTGGGGCTGGGCCAACCAACCGTAAGGCCGCGCCACCCAACCCTAGGTCGGTATCTGCATGTTAGACGTCATTGTCGACACCGCCGTCGGCTCATAGCGTTGTGGACACAGCCACCCGGACCGACAAAGGGCCGAGGTCGGGCTGTGTTTCTCCTACGCGATGCAAAGGCGGTACACCCATGTCCAGGACCACGCTGCGCGAGCTGAACGGCTTCGTCCAGGCGCCCGCGAAGCTGGCCGAGTCGACGCTCATCCTGATCGACTTCCAGAACACCTACACCCAGGGCGTGATGGAGCTCGACGGCTGGGAGCAGTCCCTCGACGCCGCCGCGCAGCTGCTGGCCCGGGCCCGCGCTGCCGGCACGATGGTCGTGCACGTCATCAACGACGGCGGGGAGGGAACCCCGTACGACATCCGGGCGGAGATCGGCCAGATCCACCCCAAGGTCGCCCCTGTCGAGGGTGAGCCGGTCGTCGTCAAGCAGGTCCCGAACGCGTTCGTCGGCACCGACCTGGCGAGTCACCTCAAGGAGGGCCAGGACGTCGTCATCGCGGGGTGGATGACCCACATGTGTGTCGCCTTCACGGCACAGGGCGCGTTTCTGAACGGCAACCGTCCCACGGTCGCCGCCGATGCCACCGCCACCCGCTCGCTGCCCGTCGCCGGCACCGACGTCCCCGCCGACCAGGTGCACCAGGGCGCCCTCGCCACCATCGCCGACCTGTACGGGGTCGTCACCGCCTCCCAGAAGGAGATCGTCTGATGAAGCCGCTGCACTCGAAGCCGCTGCATTCGAAGCCGCTGCGTTCGCTCGTCGTCCTGGGTGCCGCCGCCCTGCTCGCGGCCACCGTGACCGCATGCGGTGGAGACACCGAGGCCGCCGCCCGCACCGACCGGAACGACAAGAAGCCGTCGCCGTCCGCCGAGCAGAACGTCGCGAAGGACACCACGACGCTTCGCACGATCATGAAGCTCGACGAGACCCCGGCGAAGCTGTCCAACGCCGCGCTGGTCCTCGTCGACTACCAGAACGTCTACACCGGCGGCCCGATGGAGCTCACCGGCTGGCGCGATTCGGTGGACAACACCAAGGCGCTGCTGGAGCGGGCCCGCAAGGCCGGCACCCCGGTCATCCACATCGTGGAAAAGGGCTACGACCTCAAGTCGAAGGCCGGACAGATCATTCCGGCTCTCAAGCCGGCCAAGGGAGAGGCCGTCGTCGAGAAGGCCGTCCCCAACGGCTTCCACGACACGAACCTCAACGCGGAGCTCAAGAAGACCGGCCGCAAGAACGTCATCATCGCCGGCTTCATGACCCACATGTGCACCCTGTTCACCACCGAGGGAGCCGTCTACAACGGCTACAACCCGACCGTGGTGGGCGACGCCTCCGCGACCCGGCCGCTGCCGGTCAAGGGCAACCCCAACGGCATCCCCGCCAAGCAGGTGCACGAGTCCGCGCTCGCCACGATCCAGGACCGCTTCGGCGTCGTGGTCCCCCAGCAGAGCGACATCAAGTAGCCGTCCCGGCCACTGTCTTCGGCGGGGAAGGAACTCCGGTTCCTTCCCCGCCGACGGGCGCGACATCCCGCGCCCTCCTCCAAAGCCCCACACCCCACACCCCTCATCCCCACCCCACCCCTCACCTCCCATCCCCCCAACCCGAAGGTCCCCCCATGAATTCGATCCCCACATCGAAAAGCCACCAGAAACAGATCAGCACAACGCAATGGAGAAAACGAAGATGGCTACCCGCAGAGGATTCATAGGCGGCGCTACCGGTGTCGGTACGGCGGCCCTGCTCGGCTACTCGGCATCCCCGAGCTCCGCGGCCACCGCGGCGGACAGCACCGTCACAGAGGCCGTGAGCCAGACGACGGCGCGAGCCTCGATGCTCGCCGTCAACGCCGGAATGCGCGACAACTACGCCGTTCTGAAAAAAGAGTTGATCAAACACCTCTCCCCGGTGGTCGTCGTGCAGAACGACGCCAAGGGGGGCCGGTTCACCCTGGTGACCAAGGACGGACAGCAGTCCGCCAATCCCGTGTCGGAGACGTTCGAGCTGGCGAAGTCCATCGCTCACGTCCCGCTCGGCATCTTCTCCGTGATCGCCTCCTACCTGGCGAACAAGGTGCCGAACCTGCCGAACGCCAACCGCATCGACGCCCACGACCTCGTCATGGTGGCGTTCAACAGCAACACGTCCACGGCGTGGATCGAGCCGCTGCAGGCGTACGCCGCCAAACTCGCCACGGCCCGCCGCCAGCTCGCCTCCGCCGGTCTGCCCACGGCCCTGACCACCTCGTGCGGCAACATCCTCGACGGTGCCCAGAAGTTCATCAGCGCCTCGGTCTCGGCCAAGAAGTTCGACATGGCGTCCTTCGTGACCTTCTCCGGCAGCGTCTACCCCGACATCCGCACCAACATGGAGCACGCCTCGCAGGCCCAGATCAAGGGCGTGCAGGACATCATGAAGACCTGGCGTGCCAAGGTCGGTGAAGAGGCGTGGGCCGACCTGTACTGCGTGGTCCTTTCGCAGTGGACGACGAGCGTCCTCAACCAGAACACCATCATCATCAAGGACTGCATGAACGCGGCGAAGGTCGCCACCCACCTGATCGACCTGCCCGGCCTGGAGCCGCCGGCGGACCCGGTCTTCACCGCGCTCGACAACCTCGCGCGGATCGTGCAGGACAACATCGCCGCCGAGATGGTCTTCCCCAAGGACACGAAGGTCGCCGACGCGCTGAAGGGCCAGCAGGACCTGCTGTCCGACGAGATCCTCATCCAGCTCGGCAGCAACACGACGACTCCGATGGCCGCGCCCAACTACAACTCGGTCGCCTCGGGCTCAGGGGTGTGCCCGGTCCCGCACTAGCCCGCGAAACCCCACCGGCTCCGGGCGCGTACCCGGAGCCGGTGGTTCGGTCAGTCGCCGGTCACCGGCGCAGCATGCGCAGCTCCCCTATCCTCAGCAGCCGGGCGAGCGCGAGGTAACCCGCCACCATCGTCACACCGCCGGCCGCCAGACCGAGAGCCGTCGCCGCCGTGCCGGTGAGCGAGGTCTCGCCGCCCGCGCGGGCGGCGGCCCAGCCGAGGGCTCCGGCCAGGCCGGAGGCCAGGGTCAACTTGCCGTAGGTGCGGACCAGGCGGCGTCCGTCGAGGTATCCCCCGAGACGGCGGCGCAGCAGCCGCGCGGTGAGCAGCAAGCCCACGGCGTACGAGAGCGTGTAGGCGGCGGCCATGCCGGTGACGGCCCAGCGCGCGGGCAGCAGCAGGTGGCAGGCGGTGGCCAGGGCTATGTTCACGCTCGCCACCCAGACCGCCATCCAGAACGGGGTGCGGGTGTCCTCGTAGGCGTAGAAGCCGCGGAGCAGGAGGTACTGCGCGGAGAAGGGGATGAGGCCCAGGCCGAACGCCTGGAGCATATGGCCGAGCGGTTCGGTGGCCGCGGCGTCGGAGGCGCCGTGGGCGAAGAGCAGTTCGGCGGTCTGCGGCCCGAAGGCGAGGAAGAAGAACCCGGCCGGCACGATCACCGTCCCTGTGACGCGCAGCGCGCGGGACAGCTCACCGCGCAGGTCGGCGGTGCGGCCCTCCGCCGCGGCCTTGCTCATCCGGGGCAGCAGCGCGGTCACCAGGGAGACGGTGACGATGGACTGGGGCAGGAGCCAGATGGTCTGTGCGTACGAGTACGCCGTGTAGCCGGCGCCGGCGTGCGGCAGGCGCTGGTCGGCGGCGTTGGCGTAGTTCGTGACGACGGTCAGCGCGACCTGGTTGGCGAGGACGAGCAGCAGCGTCCAGCGGGCGGCCCTGACGCTCCTGCCGAGGCCGGTGCCGCGCCAGTCGAAGCGTGGCCGCAGGCGCAGGCCGGCGGCCCGCACGAACGGCACGAGAGCGAGGGCCTGCAGGGCGATGCCGCAGGTGGTGCCGATCCCGAGGAGCCTGACCTGGTCGGCGGTGATCCCTTGGACGCTGTCGGGCACGGTCATCAGGCTCAGGTAGGCGCCGAACATGGCGACGAGCACCACGTTGTTCAGAACCGGGGTCCACATCATCGCCCCGAACTTCTCGCGGGCGTTCAGGACTTGGCCGAGTATGCCGAAGAGCCCGTAGAAGAAGATCTGCGGCAGCAGGAAGCGCGCGAAGACCACGGTGAGCTGGAAGGCCTCGTGGGTGGCCGGCGTGTCTCGCATGTAGAGCGCGACGATCTGCGGGGCCGCCCACACCGCGAGGGCCGTGCCGACACCGAGGACGCAGACGACCAGCGTGATGAGGCGCTGCTCGAAGGCCGTCCCGCCGTCGGCGTCGTTCGCCCGGGCGCGCACCAGTTGGGGCACCAGGACGGCATTCAGCGCACCGCCGATCAGCAGGGTGTAGAGGCTGGTGGGGACGGTGTTGGCGGTGTTGTACGTGGTGGCGAGGAGGCCGGTGCCGAGGGCCGCGCCCTGGAGGACCTGCCGGATCAGGCCCGTGGCGCGGGAGACCACGGTCCCGAAGGCCATGAGAAGCGAGGAGCGTGCGAGGGTCACCATGTCGGCGGCACCTCATATCCGAATTCCATGCGCTTGATCGTCGCACGCGCCTCTGACAGCGGACCCCGGGCCCGCGCTTGCCTGCGTGGGCCGGGGAAGCACCTGTCCACCGCCAAGTCCCGCCGCACGCTCCCGCATCACTTCAGGACGGGTTTCGCCGCTTCCTGATCCTGGCGCTGGTCCCGCAGGACGCCCGCCGTGCAGGCCGCGATCGCACAGAAGGCCACCGGCAGGAAGAACGTGAGGTTGAGCGGCATGAGGTGGGTCAGCGGGCCGATGACCGCGGGGCCCGCGAGCATGCCGAGGTAGCCGAGGCCCGCGACGCGGGACACATTGGCCCCCGCCGCGTCGCGATCCGCGTGGCCCGCGGCGCTGAAGAGCTGCGGGATGCACCCGGAGAGCCCGGCGCCGAACACGGTCCAGCCGATGAGGGCCGGCAGGATCCAGGGTGACAGGGCCGCCACCGTCAGACCGAGCGCGGCCACGGTCGCACCGTGGCGGAGGATCGCCACCGGGCCGAACCGCGCGGCCACCCGGTCGGCGAGCAGGCGGCCGACGGTCATGGCCGTGGCGAAGGCGCCGTAGGCGAGCGCGGCGGTCGCCGCGGGCGCGTCCAGGACGTCGCGCAGCTGCAGCACACTCCAGTCGTTGGCCACGCCCTCGCAGAGCATGAGCATGAAGGCGAGGGCCGCGAGTGCCCAGATCCGCCGGGGAGTTGAGCGGCGGGACGTCGCGGGCTCCTCCGCTGCCGCCGCCATGTGCGGGGCCGGGGGCTCGGACCGCAGCAGCGCGGGAGCGGAGAGCGCGGCGGCCGCGAGGCCGAGCAGCGCCACCGCGCCGAGCGTCGCCGCCGGGCTCCAGCCCCGGCTCAAGGTGCCGGCGCCGAGCAGGGCGGCGAGGACGCCGCCGATGGAGAACGTGGCGTGGAAGGCGGACATGACGGGTCGTCGGTAGTGCCGTTCGACCTGTACGGCGTGGGCGTTCATGCTGACGTCCAGACAGCCGTTGCCGAAGCCCAGCGCCAGCAGTGCCATGCCCAGCGTCCATACGTCCGTGGCGAGCCCCGACAGGACCAGGGCCCCGGCGCACAGGGCCGCGCTGACCGGTACGACAGTGCGGGCGCCGAGCCGGTCGGTGAGCGGCCCGACGATCTGCATGCCCACGAATGCGCCCGCTCCGAGCAGCAGCAGGAGCCAGCCGAGCGCGGCGTGGCTGATCCCCGCGCGGTCTCCGACGGCGGGGATGTGGACGATCCACATGCCCATGAGGAAGCCGTTCAGCGCGAAGTAGGCGAAGGTGGCCACTCGGCCGGCCCGCAAGGTTCTGTCCATGACTTCGAACATAACGAACATCAGCCATGTTCGGAAGCTTGCTTATCGAACACGATGAATGTTTGACTTGGGTGTGGCCAGTACAGATCGACTGAGGCAGATCACCGACGCCGTGCGCGAGGCGGGACGGATCGGCGTCGCGGAACTCGCCGGACTCACCGGCGCCTCCGAAATGACCATCCGCCGTGACCTCGAGGTCCTCGCCGAGCAGGGCGTGCTCGAGCGCTACCGCGGCGGCGCGAGGAGCCTGCTGCTGCGCGGTGAGGAACCGCCTTTCGCGCTGCGGGAGCAGGAGGGCCTCGCGGGCAAGCGGCGCATCGCCGCCGCGGTGGCCGGGCTGATCGCCGACGGGGAGTCCGTCGTCGTCGACAGCGGCACCACCTGCCTGGAGGTCGCCCGCGCGCTGGAGCACCGACGCCTGACCGTGATGCCGCTGTCACTGCACGCGGTGAACGCCCTCACGGGCGGGCCGGACGTGACGCTGCTGGTGCCCGGCGGCCGGCCCCGCCCGGGCGAGCTGGCCCTCACCGGCCCGCTGACCACGGCGTCCCTGGCCGCCCTGCGCTTCGACACGGCCGTGATCGGATGCTGCGGACTCTCCGCGGCGGACGGCCTGACCGCCTACGACCTGGACGACGCGGCGGTCAAGCGTGCCGCGATCGGTTCGGCCCGCCGGGTGATCGCGGTCGCGGACGCCGCCAAACTCTCCCGTACCGCCCTGGCCTTCGTCGCCTCGGCCACCGCCCTGCACGCCGTCGTCACGGACGACGCGGCGCCGGACGAGGAGACCGACGCGCTGGCCGCCGCGGGCGTGACCGTACGAAAGGTGTGACCCCATGAGCCGCAGCCCTCAGCCCACAGCCGCGCCTGCCGCCCGGCAGGCAGCCACCCTCACCGCCACCGCCACCGCCACCGCCCACGACGTCGTGCTCTTCGACATGTTCGGCGTCATCGCGCACCACCAGTCCGAGGACGGCAAGACCCGGCTTGCGCGTATAGCGGGCGGGTCCGAACAGGCCTTCTGGGATGCTTACTGGGCGCTGCGGCAGCCGTACGACCGCGGGGACGTGACCGGCGCCGAGTACTGGGCGCGGGTGGCCGACGCGCTCGGCACCGACTTCGACGAGGCCCGGGTCGCGCGGCTCGTCGAGGCCGACCTGGCCAGCTGGAGCGGCGTCGACGAGACCATGGTCGCGCTGATCGAGGAACTCGCGGCGGCCGGCCGGCCGATCGCCCTGCTCTCCAACATTCCGGAGGAGCTGGCGGCCCACTACGAAGAGCGGCATTCGTGGCTCGGGCACTTCCAGGTGCGCGCCTTCTCCTGCCGCATCGGCCACGCCAAGCCCGAATCCGGCGCCTACCAGTGGTGCCTGGACGCGCTGGACACCGAGCCGGGCTGCGTCCTCTTCGTGGACGACCGCGAGGAGAACATCCGCGCCGCCGAGGCCGTCGGCGTGGCAGGCCACCTCTTCACGAGCGCCGCCCGGCTGCGCGATGTGCTCCGCCTCAGCGCGTGATGGCGCCCAATAGCGCCTTGGCGCACAGGTCACGCACCTGTTCCCGTGTCAGATCGGGCTCCTCCAGCCACTCCAGGCACACCGCCACCATGAAGGCGAGCCAGCCCCGCACCGCGAGGCGCAGTGCGGGCACGTCCCGTGTGATGTCCGCAGTGCACGGGTCCGCGGCCAGGGCGGCGAGGATCTGCCGCTCCTGGGCCGCGAGGCCCTTGCGGTAGACCTCGCGGACCAGCGGGTCGCCCGCGGCCTCGGCCCGGTGGAAGGCGCGGAAGCCCTGCGCGTGACTCTCCACGTACCCGAGGAACGCATCGAGGCCGGCGCTGACCTGCTCATGCACCGGCAGCCCCGGCACCGCCGCCGTCAGGCGCAGCATGCGCTCGCTCTCTCGATGCACCACGGCGGCGAAGAAGTCCCGTTTGGTCGGGAAGTAGTGGTACAGGAGGCCCCGCGAGACGCCTGCGATCTCGGCCACCCGCTCGATCCACACATCGTCGTAGGGCTTCTGCGCGAAGAGCCGCGCCCCGACCGAGAGCAGCTGCTCGCGCCGCTCCTCGGTGCTCAGTCTGCGGCGCGTGCGCTCCTGGGGGTTCGCGGCCATGCAGGCACCTTACTTGACGCGAATTCAATAGCGGTACCACACTGGGAGCTCCTATTGAATCCACGTACAACAGGCCCAACGGGCCCGTCGGACAAGGGAGATGGGCAGATGGCGCAGACGACGCGGTCCGCGGCGGCGGACAGTCCGGACGGGCGGCCCGCGCCCCCTGCTCCCCCGAAGGGGTTCCGCAGCGCCGAGCTCGGCTGGCCCGAGCTGCACCGCATCCCGCACCCGCCGCACCGCCTGCCGCTGCTCGGCGACATCCTCGGCGCCAACGTCCGCACGCCGCTGCAGGATTCGATGAAGCTGGCCCGCAGACTCGGCCCCATATTCCGGCGCAAGGCGTTCGGCAAGGAGTTCGTCTTCGTGTGGGGCGCCGAGTTCGCCGCCGACATGGCCGACGAGTCGAGGTTCGCCAAGCACGTGGGCCTCGGCGTCGCCAACCTCCGTCCGGTGGCGGGCGACGGGCTCTTCACCGCGTACAACCACGAGCCCAACTGGCAGCTCGCGCACGACATCCTCGCGCCGGGGTTCAGCCGCGAGGCGATGGCGGGTTACCACCCGTTGATGCTGGACGTCGCCCGGCAGCTGACCGCCCGCTGGGACGAACGCGAGACGGCGGGCCGGGCGGTGGACGTGCCGGGCGACATGACCAAGCTGACGCTGGAGACGATCGCCCGCACCGGTTTCGGCCACGACTTCGGCTCCTTCGAGCGCTCGGCGCCGCACCCGTTCGTGTCGGCGATGGTGGGCACGCTCTCCTTCGCCCAGCGCCGCAACGTCGTGCCGCCTCTGCTGACCCCGCTGGTGCTGCGCGGCGCCGGGCGGCGCAACGACGCCGACATGGCCTACCTCAACCGCACGGTCGACGCGGTGATCGCGGCTCGTCGGGCCACCCCCGGCTCGGGGTCGGGCGGCCAGGGGGATCTGCTCGACCGCATGCTGGAGGTCGCCCACCCGGAGACCGGCGAGCGGCTCACTCCGGAGAACATCCGCCGCCAGGTCATCACGTTCCTTGTCGCCGGCCACGAGACGACGTCCGGCGCGCTGTCGTTCGCGCTGCACTACCTGTCACGCTCTCCGGAAGTGCTCGCCCGCGCGCGGGCGGAGGTCGACGAGGTGTGGGGCTCCGAGGGGGAACCCGCGTACGAACAGGTGGCCAAGTTGCGGTACGTGCGCCGGGTGCTCGACGAGTCGCTGCGGCTGTGGCCGACCGCTCCGGGGTTCGCCCGCGAGGCCCGCGTCGACACCACGCTCGGCGGCGTCCACCCGATGCGCCGCGGCGCGTGGGCTCTGGTCCTCGCGACGATGCTGCACCGGGATCCCGCGGCGTGGGGCGAGCGTCCCGAGGAGTTCGACCCCGACCGGTTCGCCCCTTCGGCCGTACGCGGACGGCCTCCCCACGTCTTCAAGCCGTTCGGCACGGGAGCACGCGCCTGCATCGGACGTCAGTTCGCACTGCACGAGGCGACCTTGGTGCTCGGCCTGCTGCTGCGCCGCTACGACCTGCACGCCGATCCGGGCTACCGGCTGCGCGTCGCCGAGCGGCTCACCCTCATGCCGGACGGCCTCACCCTGCGGCTCACCCGCCGCGCCCGGGCGGCATAGGGGCCAATTGTCAGACCCGTGCGCGAGAGTGGAGACGGCATCCCCCGATGCCGACCACGCACCCAGCGCAGAGGAGTCGCTCGACATGACCGGCACGACGTCCGAGGAACTGCTCGCCGCACAGGCCTGCTTGCGCCTGCTGCACACGGCGCGCGCCGCGCTCTCCGACTCCGCGTCGGTCTCCCCCGTGGCCGCGGCGACGCTGCTCGCGGGGCCGATCGCGGAGGCCGACGAAGCGCTGCGCCGCGCGGGCCTCGCGGGCAACGAAGCAGGGCTCATCGACCGGATCTACGATCTCGCGCCGCCCCCGCGAGCCGCCGATCCGGAGCCGTCCGCGGGGCGGACCCCGATGCCCCGCTCCCGCGCGCGGGAAGGGAGCCAGTCATGAGCGCCGAGCAGGGCAACGCCTCGTACGGGCACAAGGAGTTCAAGCGTTCCAAGAGCCACTTCGCCGACCGCATCACGGCGGACGGCGGGGACGGCGGAGACGGCTGGCCGGTCGAGGCGGGCCGCTATCGCCTGGTGGTGAGCCGGGCCTGCCCATGGGCCGGCCGGGCGCTCGTCGCGCGCCGGCTGCTCGGCCTGGAGAGCGCGCTCTCCCTGGCCGTCACGGATCCGATCCAGGACGACCGGAGCTGGCGGTTCACCCTCGATCCCGACGACCGCGACCCGGTCCTCGGCATCCGCTTCCTCAGCGAGGCGTACGAGGCCCGTGAGAGCGGCTATCCGGGCGGCGTCAGCGTCCCCGCCGTCGTGGACGTCCCGAGCGGCAAGCTCGTCACGAACGACTACCAGCAGATCACGCTGGACTTCGCCACGGAGTGGACCGCCCTGCATCGGGAGGGCGCGCCGGACCTCTACCCCGAGCCGCTGCGCGACGAGATCGACACTGTCATGGAAGGCATCTACCGCGACGTCAACAACGGCGTGTACCGCGCGGGTTTCGCCCCGGACCAGTCCACGTACGAAATGGCGTGCCGCGATGTCTTCCGCCGCCTCGAGCTCACCTCCGAGCGCCTGGCGACCCGCCGGTACCTCGTCGGGGACACGATCACGGAAGCGGACATCCGGCTGTTCAGCACGCTGGTGCGGTTCGACGCGGTCTATCACGGCCACTTCAAGTGCAACCGCTGGAAGCTGGCCGAGGACCCGGTCCTGTGGGCGTACGCCAGGGATCTGTTCCAGACCCCCGGCTTCGGCGACACCATCGACTTCGACCACATCAAGCGGCACTACTACGAAGTACACACCGGCATCAATCCGACGGGCATCGTGCCGCTGGGCCCTGACCTCTCCGGGTGGCTGACGCCGCATCACCGGGAGCAGCTGGGCGGCCGCCCGTTCGGCGACGGCACGCCTCCGGGGCCCGTGCCCGCCGGGGAGGAGGTGCCGCCGACGGGGCGCCCCTGATTCTGGCCGGGGCCCGCGAGCCGGCCGCCCGCCTGCCCCGGAAGGCGACTGCCACCGGGAAGGTGACCGTTGCGGGGAGCTTGACCGTTGCAGGGAGGCTGACCCTTGCAAGGAAAGTGATCGTTACGGACAAGGCGCCGGCTGAAGGATCCGCTCGACGGCCTTCACCACCTCCCCGGCGCCGTCCTCCGTCGCCATCACCCTCGCAAGGCGGTCGGCGGCCCGCCCGTACGCGTCTTCGCGCACCGCGCGGCCGAGCGCCTCGGCGAGGCGGGGTGCGGTGAGCTGCCTGAACGGGATCAGATCGGCCGCCGCTCCCAAGGAGGCGAGCCGAGCCGCCCAGAAGGGCTGGTCCGCGGTGACCGGCACGGGGACGGCGGGGACACCCGCACGCAGCGCGGCCGCCGACGTCCCGGCCCCCGCGTGGTGCACCACGGCCGCCACCCGGGGGAACAGCAGCGCGTGCGGCACCTCGCCGACGGTGAGGATGTCGTCGCCGGACGCGGCGAGCCCGGCCCGGCCCGCCTGCAGCACGCCTCGCAGCCCGGCCGCGCGCAGCGCCGTCACCGCGATCTCGCTCAGCCGCTCGCCCTCCCCCGCCGCCATGCTGCCGAATCCGATGAACACCGGCGGCGGCCCGGCCCGCAGGAAGTCGTCGAGTTCCGGCGGGAGCGGGTTCTCGGGATCGTGGTGCGGCCACCAGTTGCCGACGACGTCGAGTCCGGCGCGCCAGTCCGCCGGCCGCGGTACCACGGCCGGGCTGAAGCCGTGCAGCACCGGCAGGCCCGCCCGCTCCTGCCGGGCGCGCATCACACGGGGCGCGGTGGCGGGCAGGGAGAGACGGGCGCGCAAGGCACGCACCGCGTCGGCGTAGACCCGGTCGACCATGCGCAGGGAAAAGCCGCCGAGGGCACGGTTCCCGAAGCCGCCGAGCGACCGCGTGCCGCCGATGACGGGCGGGAACTCTCTCGTGGGATGCGTGGGTTGGAGGTACGCCCCCAGCGTCGGCACGCCCATCGCCTCGGCCAGGTGCCAGCCGAGCGGCGCCGTGGTGGTGGAGAGCACCAGCAGGTCCGCGCCCCGCACGGCCGCGTCGACCAGGCCGCCGCCGAGGTCGCGGACGAAGACGGAGGCCGCCCGCATGAGCTCCTTGCGCCCGCCCGCGCCCTGCCGGCCGCCGGAGTCGGCGGGCAGCTCGCGGAACCTCAGGCCCGCGGCCTCGACGAGCGGCGCGAAGGTGCCGTGCGTGGCGAGTGCGACGTCGTAACCGGCTTCGCGGAGCCGGAAGCCCAGACCGGTGTAGGGGGCGACATCGCCGTACGAACCGGCCGCAGCGATCAAGATGCGCGTCATCGGCTTCCTTTGGGAGCAGAGGGGGCAGAGGAGGTGGAGGGGGTGGAGGGGGTGCAGAGGATGGCGGGCGAGGGAGCGGCAGCCTCACCCTCAGGTTTAGCGTCAGGGTTTACCGCGGCGTCACGAGCAGCCCGAGACCTGACGCGGGCCTCACCGTCGGCATCGGCACAAGCGCTGGCGCCAGCGCGGATGTCGCGGCAGCCAGCACCGGCATTCGCTTCCACCGCCGTACGCAGATACGCGGCGAGCCCCGGTCGCTGCTGGGGCGGTGGCACGACGAGGGCGAAGGCGCGGGGGTCCGTGGCGAAGTCGTCCGCGATGCGCAGATGCATCTCGGGCGGGCACGGCGTGAACCAGCGGGAGATGTGCTGCCGGTGGGCCTCGGCCAGTTCCCGCGCTCGCGCGCCGTCCGCGGGCTCCCCCGCGTCGAAGGCGGCGAGCAGCCCCTCCCGCCACAGCGCGGCCTCGCTCATGAGCCGCGCCCAGTCCTCCTTGGAGTGGTCGGCGGCACTTTTCATGGCCGCGCGATGGCCCGCGCTGTCCTGCCACTTCAGTTCGGCCTCAGTGGCGTAGCTCAGGTCGAAGGTGATCTCGCCGAACACCTCGAACCGCTCCTGGGGACTGAGACTCACCCCGGTCTGCTGCACCTCCATTGCCCGCTCGGCGACCTCCACCAGGCGCTCCAGCTTGTCGATCTGCTCGCGCAGCGCCCGGCGCCTGGCCTTGAGCTGGGCGAGGGCGTTGGCCTGGGGGTCGGCCAGGATCTCGGCTATCTCGTCGAGGGCGAAGCCGAGTTCGCGATAGAAGAGGATCTGTTGCAGCCGGGCGAGATCGGCGTCGCCGTAGAGGCGGTAGCCGCTGGGGCTGCGTTCGCCGGGCGTGAGCAGCCCGGCCCGGTCGTAGTGGTGCAGCGTGCGGACGGTGACCCCCGCGAAACCGGCGACCTGACCGACGGTGTAACTCATGGACCTCGCCTTTCGTCGACGCACAGCCTGCAGCCTGACGTGACGTGAGGGTCAACCGAGGGTCGGGCCGGAGTCGCCGCACCCCGGAAGCCGGGCAAGTTGTTAATGGGTTTCATTTTCATATAGCGTTGCCGTGCGGGCCTCCCCCGCACCCCCGCACCCCCGCACCCCCGCACCCCCGCACCCCCGCACCCCACCAGGAGGACCTCATGGCCGTACCGAAGCGGAAGATGTCGCGCAGCAACACCCGGCACCGTCGCGCCCAGTGGAAGGCCACCACCCCGCAGCTGGTGCCCGTCACCGTCGACGGCGTGCCGCACATGGTGCCGCAGCGCCTGGTCAAGGCGTACGAGCGCGGTCTGCTGCGCCCGGAGAGCTGACGCACATGACGCACGCACGACCCGCGACGGCCGGCCGGCTGCCCGTGACCGTCCTGTCCGGCTTCCTCGGCGCGGGCAAGACGACGCTGCTCAACCACGTTCTCGCCAACCGCGCGGGCCTGCGCGTCGCGGTGATCGTGAACGACATGAGTGAGATCAACATCGACGCCGCCCTGGTGCGCGGCGGCGAGGCCGCGCTGTCGCGCACCGAGGAGCGCCTGGTCGAGCTGACCAACGGCTGCATCTGCTGCACGCTCCGCGACGACCTGCTCGAAGAGGTCGGCCGGCTGGCCTCCGAGGGCCGCTTCGACCATCTCCTCATCGAGTCCAGCGGCATCTCGGAGCCGATGCCGGTGGCCGCGACGTTCGCGTTCCCGCGCGACGACGGCGCGACGCTCGGCGACCTCGCCCGCCTCGACACGATGGTGACGGTGGTCGACGCCGCGAACTTCCTTGCGGAACTGTCCGCCGGTGACGGCCTGGTGGAGCGCGGCCTGGATCAGTACGAGGACGACGAGCGCACCGTCAGCGACCTCCTGATGGACCAGGTCGAATTCGCCGACGTCATCGTCCTCAACAAGCTCGATCTTGTCGACGCGGAGAGCGCCGACCGGCTCACGGCCACCCTCGCGCGCCTCAACCCGCTCGCCCGCATCGTGCCCGCCACCCGGGGGCGGGTGGAGCTCGCCCAGGTCCTCGACACCGGCCTGTTCGACCTGGAGCGCGCCCAGCAGGCACCCGGCTGGGTGCGGGAACTGAACGGTGACCACGTGCCGGAGACCGAGGAGTACGGGATCTCCAGCACGGTGTTCCGCGCCCGCCGGCCCTTCCACCCCGGCCGCCTGTGGTCCTTCGTCACGGAGGAGATGGACAGCGGCGGCTTCGGGCGGATTCTGCGCTCCAAGGGGTTCTTCTGGCTGGCGAGCCGGCCCAGGATCACCGGGCTGTGGTCACAGGCGGGCTCCGTCGCCCGCTTCGAGCCCTCGGGGGCGCGCACCACGGACGACATGCAAGGCCAGGAGCTCGTCTTCATCGGCGTCGACCTGCGCGCCCGGGAACTGCGCGCGGCTCTGGAACGGTGTCTGCTTGCCGATGGCGAGGAGGTCCCGTCGTACGATCCGTTCCCCGCGTGGGACGCGCACGGCGTGGACGCCTGCGAGGCCGAGAGCGGACCGGAGGCCGCCCTCGGCCTGCTGCCGACTGCCCGGTAGCGCGACGCACGGTCAGATCAACTGGTGTAGCAGGTGGGCGCAGGCCGCCGCCTCGTCCGCGTGCCGGGCGAGGGGGTGGTGCGCGCCTCGCTCGTACGTTCCGACCTCCCACGCCCCGTCCTCGGTCCTGCGCAGGTAGACGAAGTCTGGGGGTGTGGGGGTCGGTTCGTGGACGCCCTCGATCCAGTAGTAGCCGTCGGCCACGTGGGCGGCGCGCAGAGCCGCCGCGGCTTCTCCGACGTCCACGGGCGTCAGTCGTTCGCGGGCTCGAGGTACCCGTGGTCCAGGAGCCACTTCACGTTGAGGCGCTGGCCCTCGCCCGGGTCCAGGAAGACCGGGTCCAGCTTGATCTGCTGGCCGCGGCCGGGCTGCTCGAACCAGGGGGCGATGCGGCCCTGCCAGACGTAGAAGGGCTTGTTGACCTCGTAGACGCGGTAGTCGCAGGCGAACGCGGCGTCGCGGGTGTTGAGGTTCTGCGGAGGCAGCGCGCGCTTCGCGTAGGAGTCCCCGGCGGGCGCGAGGTACCCGCCGTACTCCGAGCCGAAGCGGTCCAGCTCCTCGCCCTTCTCCAGGAGTTCGGGGTGCTTGTCGACGTGGCCGTTGATTGTTTCGAAGCCGTCGTTGGGCGGGTACTTCCAGCTGCCCGTGTCGGCCGACCCCTCCCAGTACTTCTTCAGGAAGGCCTTCGGCGACAGCTTGCCCGTCCGCTTCCAGTCCTTCAGGAGCGGGCCGACGGGCCGCTGCCACTTCTTGGGGAGCCAGGCGGGGCCGAGGCGGGCGTCACCGCGGAACTCCCCCGTGCACGGCTCGTGCACGGCACCGGCGGCCACCGGGGGTGCCGGTGCGGCGGTGGCGGTCGCGGTGGCCGTGGCGCTCGCGGAGGGTGCGGCCGCCATGGTGCCCGCTGCTCCGAACGCGGCCAGGACGGTGCTGATCCTGATCAGACGGCTGTGGTCCACTCGGCAACTCCTGTACGTCTACGGGCATTCGACAACAATCGCTCGCACACCGTATCGGAGTGATGACTCTCGGCGTACGGCAAACAGGTGCGCGCCCCGTGCCGACGTGGGTGCCTCTTGTCCCTTTCCTCGGACACCGGGCACTGTGTTGGCCACATCCGTCACCACCGACGCACGAGGTGCAGGCATGAACAGCGGAACAGGGTCGGCCACGGGTTCCGGGAGCGGCAGCCCGGGGCGGCGGCGGTTCATCGGCGCACTCGTGGGGGCTGCCGGCGCGGGAGCTCTGTCGTCGGTGTCGGCCTGCGCGTCGTCGGACCCAGCGGGCCCGGAGCGCCGGGACCGCGTACGCCAGGACCCCGCCACCTCGGCCGCCCACCGGCCGCGCCGCGAGGGGCAGTTGTTCCTGGGGACGTACACCTCGCAGGAAGGCGGCGGTTCGGGGATCGGCCTGGCGACGTACGACGACGTGACGGGCCGCATCACCGGAACCGGGACGCTCACCGGCGTCCCCGACCCCTCATACCTGGCGCTGCACCCTTCAGGCCGTACGCTCTACGCCGTCAACGAGCGGAACAAGGGCGGCGTGACCGCCGTCGCGCTCTCCTCCTCCGGCAAGCACGACGTCCTCGGCACGCGGGACACCGGCGGCGCGGGCCCCTGCCACCTCTCCGTGCACCCCGGCGGGAACTGGTTGCTGAGCGCGAACTACAACTCCGGCAGTGTGGCCGTGCACCCCATCGGGGCGTCGGGCGCGCTGGGTGAGCGGACGGACCTCGTCACGCACTCCGCGCCGCCGCCGGGGCCCGGCCAGGAGGGTCCGCACGCCCACCAGATCATCACGTCCCCGGACGGCCGCCACATCCTCGCCGTCGACCTCGGCAACGACACGGTGTACACCTACCGCCTCGACGAGAAGGCGGGCACGCTCCGCCGCGTCTCGCACGCGACGTTCCGGCCGGGCGCGGGTCCGCGCCACCTCACCTTCCACCCCTCGGGCCGCTTCGCCTACCTCGCCGCCGAGTTGGACAACACGGTCGTCGTCTGCGCGTACGACCCCGCCACCGGCCGCCTCACCCCGGGCAGGCCGCAGCCGACCGGCACCGGGGAAGGCACCAGCTATCCGGCGCAGATCGTGGTGACGCGCGAGGGCCGTTTCGCCTTCCTCGCCAACCGTGGGCACAACAGCATCACCCGGTACGCCATCGAGCGCGCCGGCGCCCGCCTCCGGCTCCTCGACACGGTTCCCGTCGAGGGTGACTTCCCCCACCAGCTCGCGTTCTCCCCGTCGCAGCGCCTGCTGTTCACCGCGAACCAGAAGTCGGGCTCGGTGAGCGTCTTCAAGGTCGACGCCCGCACCGGCACACTCCGACTCGCGGGCACACCGTTCGCCTCACCGGTCGCGGTGTGCGCGCTGCCTCTCTAGCCTCGTACACACGTACGGCGTAGGCCGGAACAAGGGGGCGGGTGGATGGACGCGGAGGACGGGCTCGGGGTACGGCTCGTTTCGGCGGTGCGGGCGGGGGACGCCGACGCGGTACGGGCGTTGCTGGAAGAAGGGGCCGATCCGGACGCGGTGGACATGGTGGACGCCGTTGACGCGAGCGGGCTGTCGGTGCTGGGGCTCGCCGTGGCGGCGTACGACGCGGCGGTCGCCGACGTGCTCGTGGAGGGCGGGGCCGATCCCGACCGGGTGCTTCCGGACGGGACCACACCGCTGTGGCGCGCGATCGACGGCGGTTCATACTCGGTCTTCTCGGCCGTCCTCGGCACGGAGCCGCGGCTGCGGCTGCCGGAAGCCACGCGGGACCGGTTCATCGCCCTGGCCCGGGGCTGGTGCGAGACGGGCGTCGAGGAGGAGCTGCGGCGGAGGACCGGCGCGGTGGGGCCCGCGGTCACGGAGCGGGTCGCGGACGGCGAGTACGACTGGGTCGACCAGGTCTCCCTTGGCGGGCTCGTCGTACGGGCCGGGCACGGCGGCATCCTGACCGCGCTCGAATGGGCCTTCCGCATCCTGACCCCCGTCGACGACCTGGTCGCCCGCGCCGTGCGGCACCCGGACGAGCAGCACGCCGACTGGTCGGCGATCTGCTGGGTCCTCGCCGGGCGCCGCAGCCATGAGACCTGGTCGGCCGTGGTCGCCCACCGCCACCATCACGACCCGGCGCACCGGCGGTTCGTGGCGGACTACCTTCGGCTGCGTTCGTTCGTCGACCCCGGGCGTCATCACTACGGGAAGAAGGAGACCGAGCTCCTGATCGCCTGGGCCGCCGAAGAGACGGACAGCGCGGTCCTGGCCACCGTCCTCAACGCCCTCACCGAGTACGAGCACCCCGATCAGGAGGCCGTCGGACTCCGTCACGCGGGCCACCCCGATCCCCGCGTACGCCGCGAGGTGCCGTACACCCTCGTCACGAACGACGGGCTGCGTTCACCGGCCGCGCGGGACGCGGTGCTCGCCCTCACCCGCGACCCGGACGTGGAAGTGCGGCTCCGGGCCTGCGAGGTGGGAGCGGACGACGAGGCCCTGTGGCCCGAGGTGACCCGGGCGCTGCTCCCCATGGCCGAGAGCTCGGACGCCGCCGCGCGCCGCGGGGCGGCGGTGGCCCTGGCCGCGTCCCGGGACCAGGCGCCCGCCGTCGCGGAGGCCCTGCTGTCGCTGCTGGACGAAGACGACCTGCTCGTGCGCCTGGAGGCCGCCTGGGGTCTCGCCCGCCGCGACGACCCGCGGACCGAGGAGGCGTACGAGCGCGTGGGGCCGCTCGGCCCGGGTTTCGAGCACGATCACCGGGCGCTCGAGCTCTGGAACTGGAGGTGGCGGAGGCAGGAGGCGGACTCACCCTCGGGCCCTGCCGCCGACTGACACCAGGTCGCACGGTCGGCCCGGGCGGCCGTGCGCCCATGCCCCCGGGCCGCGCCCGTGCTCGCCGCTACGGCTTCATGAAGCTCACATCGGCCGCCCGTGCGACGATCTCGGCCTCGTCGCCGAGGGTCCACTCCGCCACGCGCGACACCGTCGCCGCGGGCACCACGTCGCTGATGCCCTCCGCGGCCGGGATGTCGTACGTCGCGTGCGCGTCGTGGGGAAGGACGACGCGGAAGCCCAGCTCCAGGGCGGTACTGGCCGTCGCCCTGACGCACATCTCCGACATCACGCCGCAGACGGCCAGGTCCCGTACACCGGCGTCGCGCAGCAGTTCTTCGAGCCGGGTGTCCTCGAAGCCGTCGTCGACGGTCTTGCGCACGACGGTCTCGCCCCGCTCGGTGTCGACGGGCAGATGGAGCTCCCAGCCGGGGGTACCCGGCTCGTCGGGGGTGCCGGGCTCTCCGTCGTTCTGCAGTTGGACGACGAGCGCGCCGTTCTCGCGGGCCTCGGCCAGGAGACCCGTCACCCGGTCAAGGAGCCGCTCCGCGTCGGGCACGGCGTCGTCGCCGGCGACGAAAGCGGACTGCATGTCGACGATGATCAGTGCCTGAACGGGCGGGACGGGCTCGGTGGGCACGAGAGAAGAGGAGGGCTGCATGAGCTTCGGCGGCTTTGTCACCACGCCATCATCCCTGCGGGACGCGGAACCTCAACTGGATTACCGTGCGTGGGTATGAGCACGGACCTGACCGTATTCCTTGTCGGCGCCGCCGTTCTGGTCGCCGCGACCCTCGCCGTCGCGGTCGTGTTGCTCGTACGTCTCGTCCGGACCCGCCGCTCCCTGCGCAGAGCCGGGCTTCCCGTCGAGCGGCAGTGGGTCTTCTGGGGCGCGGTCGCCTATCTCGTACTGCCCACCGATCTGTTGCCCGATCCGGTGCTGCTCGACGACATCGGGGTGCTGGTGCTGGCGTTGCGGTCGATGCGGTCAGCCTCCGACGGGCCGCCCGCGCCGCGTGGTTGAGAGGCGGGCCTTCATCAGGAGTGCGTGCATGCACTCCGTGACCTGCGTGACGTCCTCGACGAGCTGGTGGAAGGGGAGGCGGACGTCCGCCTGGCCGCGGGCGCGTTCGAGGCGCAGCGAGATCCCGTGCCGGTCGATGGCGAGCGGGCGGACGCGCACCACGCCCTGGAGGCTGTCCGGGCTGATGAGGCGGGTGAGCTGCTCGACGGCGTCCGGGTGCGCGTCGGCGAGGTGGGTGAGCAGGCGTGACTCCGCCTCGGCGAGCGGGTCGGGGACCGTCAGGGCCAGTTCGTCGAGCTCGATTCCCTGGCGTTCCCCGGTGGAGTCGTGCAGCACGGCGCACGTCGGCTCGAAGACGAGGTGCTCCCCGTCGTGCGCCAGTGTCCCCGAGAGCCAGAGCCGCGCGCGGATCCGGTCCCTGAGCGGCACCGGCGCCACGTCGGCGAACTCGACCATGGTGGACGGTTCGCCGCGCGGCATGCAGATGAGGGCGGCGGCGAGCGCGCTGTCCTCGGGCGGTGACAGCAGGAGCCTGCCGTCCTCGGTGACGGTGTGCGCGCCCACGAGTTCGTCCCTGCCGATCTCTGTGGTCACCGCGCAGGACCACGCGGTGGCAAGCACGGAACGCGCGCGTGCCGCCGCTGTGGGCACGGTCGTGCTGCTGCTGTGACGGACACCCATTCTCAACCTCCATTAGGTAAGGCTTGCCTAACTTATCGAAGATTGCGGAACAGGGCCAGTACGCCTCATGGCCCCGCGCGGCGAACCACGCGGGGCCATGAGGCAGTCGGTGCCAGTCGGCGGAACTAAGCGTTCCGCACCGTTCAGTGTCCCCTGGCGATCCACTCCTCCAGGTGCGGCGCCTCGGCGCCCACCGTGGTGCTGTCGCCGTGTCCGGTCCGCACCACCGTCTCGGGTGGCAGCGTCAGCAGCCGCTCCTTGATGGACTCCACGATCGTCGGGAAGTCGCTGAAGGAACGGCCCGTCGCACCGGGACCGCCGGCGAACAGCGTGTCGCCGGTGAACACCGTGCCGAGGCCGGGCGCGTACAGGCTCACGGCGCCGTGGCAGTGGCCGGGCGTGTGCAGCACGGTCAAGGTCGTGCCCGCGACGGCCAGTTCCTGCCCGTCGGACAGCTCACCGTCCGGAGCACGGTCGGGATGGGTCCGCTTCCACAGCTCCGTGTCGGCCGGGTGCAGCAGGATCGGCGCGCCCGTGCGCGCCGCGAGCGCCGGGGCCGCGTCGATGTGGTCGTCATGGGCGTGGGTGCAGACGATCGCGACCAGCCGCCGCTCCCCCACCGCGGCCGCGATGGCGTCCGCGTCGTGCGCGGCGTCGATGACGACGCACTCGCTGTCGTCGCCCACGATCCACACGTTGTTGTCGACGTCCCAGGTGCCGCCGTCCAGCGAGAAGGTCCCGGACGTCACGAGGTGGTCGACGCGCGCGCCGGACGCGCCCGCCGTGGTTTCGGCCGCCATCAGAACATCACCACCGAACGGAGGACGTCGCCGTGGTGCATGCGCTCGAAGGCCTTCTCGACGTCCTCCAGCGCGATGGTCTCCGTGACGAACGCGTCCAGGTCCAGGCGCCCCTGCTGATACAGGTCGATGAGCATCGGGAAGTCACGGGACGGCAGGCAGTCGCCGTACCAGCTCGACTTGAGCGCGCCGCCGCGCCCGAAGACGTCGAGCAGCGGCAGCTCGATCCTCATCTCCGGCGTCGGGACGCCGACCAGGACGACCGTGCCCGCCAGATCGCGGGCGTAGAAGGCCTGCTCGTACGTCTCCGGGCGGCCGACCGCCTCGATGACGACGTCGGCTCCGTTGCCGCCGGTCAGCTCGCGAACCGCCTCGACGGGGTCGGCGGAGCGCGAGTTGACCGTGTGCGTGGCGCCGAGGCCCTTCGCCGTCTCCAGCTTCTTGTCGTCGATGTCCACGGCGATGATCCGCGCGGCTCCCGCGAGGCGGGCCCCCACGACGGCGGCGTTGCCGACGCCACCGCAGCCGATGACGGCGACCGAGTCGCCCCGGCCGACCTCGCCGGTGTTGATGGCGGCGCCGATGCCCGCCATCACTCCGCAGCCGAGGAGTCCGGCCGCGGCCGGGGAGGCGGCCGGGTCGACCTTGGTGCACTGCCCGGCGGCGACGAGGGTCTTCTCCGCGAAGGCCCCGATGCCGAGCGCCGGGGAGAGCTCCGTGCCGTCGGTCAGGGTCATCTTCTGCTTCGCGTTGTGCGTGTCGAAGCAGTACTGGGGGCGGCCGCGCAGACACGCCCGGCACTGGCCGCACACCGCGCGCCAGTTGAGGATCACGAAGTCGCCGGGCGCGACCTCGGTGACGCCCTCACCCACCGCCTCGACGACACCCGCCGCCTCGTGCCCGAGGAGGAACGGGAAGTCGTCGTTGATACCGCCCTCCCGGTAGTGCAGGTCGGTGTGACAGACCCCGCACGCCTGGACCTTCACCACGGCTTCTCCCGGGCCCGGATCCGGGACGATGATCGTCTCGATCCGTACCGGCTCGCCCTTCGCGCGCGCGACCACGCCCTGCACCTGCTGCGCCATGACTTCAGCCCTTCTTTCTCCACACGTCTTTCCCACCACATCGTTACAGGTCGAGCGCCGTGATACAGCAGGTGGAGCAGTCGCAGGAGAGACGGCCCCCGCGATCTAGGGTGAGCCCGTGCGCAATCTCGCGGCCCAGGCCCTTCTGCCGGTCAATACGGCGCTCGCCGTCGCCCTGCTCGTGCTGCTGCTGGCCGCCGCGACGACGGCGGCCGTCTGCCGGCTCGCACCCGACGGCTCGCGCGGCAGGGCGCGGGAGATCCTGATCGCTGGCGTACGCGCCACCGCGCAACTGGCCGTCGTCTCCCTGGTGATCGCCTGGGTCGTGCACCACGTGGCCGCGCTCTTCGCCTTCCTGCTCCTGATGTTCGCCGTGGCCACGCGCACCGCGGGCCGTCGCATCACCCCGAACGGCACCTGGTGGTGGGCGGCGCTCCCCATCGCGGGCCCCGTCGCCCCCGTGGTGACCGGCCTCACCCTCGCGGGCCTGCTCCCCGTACAGGGCATCGCCATGATTCCCGTGACGGGCATCCTCATCGGCGGGGCGCTCACCGCGACGGTCCTCGCGGGCCGTCGCTCCCTCGACGAACTCCGCACCCGGTACGGCGAGTTCGAGGCCGGCATCGCCCTGGGCCTGCCCGACCGCGACGCACGCCTCGAGGTCATCGGCCGGGCCGCGTCGGACGCCCTGCTGCCCGGACTCGACCAGACCCGCACGGTCGGTCTCGTCACCCTGCCCGGCGCCTTCGTCGGCATGCTCCTGGGCGGCGCGTCCCCGGCACTCGCCGGAGCCGTCCAGCTCTTCGTCCTGATCGCCCTGATGGCGGTCCAGGCGATCGCCGTGGCACTCACGGTCGAACTGGTCGCGCGAGGCCGACTGCACCGCGAGACGTAGGCGACGGAATCGGACCCCGACAGCATCGGACTCACCCACTCCGCGCGGTCGGCGTAGGCTCGCCACCATGTCTGTTTACGACGCGGTAGAGATCGAAAGCCTGCAGGGCGGCCCCGCCGACCTGCGCCAGTACGAGGGCAAGGCCGTCCTGGTCGTCAACGTCGCCTCCAAGTGCGGGCTCACCCCGCAGTACGCGGGTCTGGAGCGGCTCCACGAGCAGTACGCGAGCCGGGGCTTCAGCGTGCTCGGCGTGCCCTGCAACCAGTTCATGGGGCAGGAGCCCGGCACCTCCGACGAGATCGCCGAGTTCTGCTCGGCGACGTACGGCGTGACCTTCCCGATGACGGAGAAGGTCGACGTCAACGGCGAGGCGCGGCATCCGCTGTACGGGAAGCTCGTGGGCACGGCTGACGCCGAGGGGCACACCGGCGACATCCGGTGGAACTTCGAAAAGTTCTTGATCGATCCGGCGGGCAACGTCGTGGCCCGCTTCTCGCCCCAGACCGAGCCCGACGCCCCCGAGCTCGTCGCGGCCGTCGAGAAGCACCTGCCGGCCTGACTGACCTCCGGACGACCGGACCGTCGGGTGCGTCCACCCGGCGGTTCGGGTCCTGGCGGGTCGGGTCCTGGCGGTTCGGGTCCCGGCGGTTCAGGCGCTCCGGGCGGCGGTCCGGGGATACCTCCAGCCGGGCCAAGCCGATCTGCGGACTCCCGGCGGCGCTCCTACGGTGGCTGAATGGTCATCAGGAACCTTTCGCGCTCCTCCTCCGTACGCGCCGGGGCCCTCTCCCTCGGCGCTCTGGTCCTCCTGTCCTCACCGGTTGCCGCCTCGGACGTCCCGGCCGAACCGGCGCCCCCGCGGCCGCTCCCCGCGTACTCGTCCGCCCTGCTCGACCGGCCCGGTGTCCAGGTCAGGCCCGGCCTCGGCGCGCCCGCGCTGCCCGCCGACGTGTCCGCCCGCGCGTGGCTCGTGGCAGACGCCGGTACGGGAGAGGTGCTCGCGGCACGGGACGCGCACCGCCCGCTGCCGCCCGCCTCGACGCTCAAGTCCCTCTTCGCCCTGTCGACGCTCTCCCGGCTCGACCCCGAGCTGCGGCACGTCGTCGCGGAGCACGAGCTGGACGGGGTGGGCGAGGGCAGCAGCATGGTGGGCGTGGCGGAGGGCCGCGCCTACCGGGTCGCCGACCTGTGGCGCGGCGTGTTCCTCAGCTCCGGGAACGACGCCGTGCACGTTCTGGCGGGTCTCAACGGTGGCCTGGAGAAGACCGTTCGGGAGATGCGGGCCAAGGCGCGCGAGCTGGGCGCGAACGACACGCACGTGGTGTCGCCCGACGGCTACGACGCCGCCGGGCAGGTCTCGTCGGCGTACGACCTGGCGGTCTTCGGCAGGGCCGGGCTCGCCGACCCGGAGTTCGCCCGCTACTGCTCGACCCGCGTCGCGCACTTCCCAGCGGGAGGCTGGTCGTACCCCATCCAGAACACCAACCGGCTGCTGACCGGCGCCGACGGCGTGGCGCCCTACCCGGGCCTGCTCGGCGTCAAGAACGGTTACACCAGCCACGCGGGCGCTACGCTGATCAGCGCGGCCCAGCGTGACGGGCGCACGCTCGTCGTCTCGGTGATGAACCCGAGAGGGGGAAGCGGGCGCGCCGTGTACGAGGAGGCGAGGGCGCTGCTCGACTGGGGGTTCGCTGCGGCCGGGAAGGTGCGGCCGGTCGGCTCGCTGCAGCCGCCGCCGAAGAAGGTCCGCACGGCGCCGGCCGCGAGTCCCGCGCACGCGGCCGGACAGTCCGCCTTGGCCGTGCAGCCGGGGGACTCCGACTGGCCGGCGGTGCTGCTGGTCGTCGCGGGCTCCGTCGTCCTGCTCGCAGGCTGTGTCGTGGCGGCCCGGCGGCGGACAGTCCGGCGCCGGAGGGCTACGGTGGCCCGACGCACGGACCCCGAACGCGCCGTGGACTAGGACGGCCTCCCGGGATCCATGGGGTACGTGGGGGGTGTAGGTGGATCGGGTGCGGCTGGTGTCGTCCAGTACGCGGACGCGGGGAGGGCTCGGGGTGAGCGATCTGCTGGGGGTGGCCGTGCTGGGAGCGGGCCACATGGGCGCCGATCACGTGCGGCGGATCGGCGAGACGGTGGGCGGGGCCCGCGTGGTCGCGGTCGCGGATCCCGATACGGCACGGGCGGAGGCGGCGGTGGCGGGACGCGAGGGAGTGTCCGTGCACCGCGAGGCGTCGGCGGCGCTCGGCGCTCCCGGGGTGGAGGCGGTCCTGGTGGCATCGCCGGAGGCTGCGCACGAGGAGGCGCTGCTCGCGGCGTGCGCGCGCGGCCTCCCGGTGCTCTGCGAGAAGCCCCTCACCCCTGATTCCGCCTCGGCCCTGCGAGTCGTGGAGGCGGAGACCCGGCTGGGACGCAGGCTGATACAGGTCGGATTCATGCGCCGGTACGACGCCGAGTACGTGGCCCTGAAGACGCTCCTCGACTCCGGGCGCCTCGGCCGTCCCCTGCTGCTGCACTGCCGTCACCGGAACGTGTCGTCTCCCCCGCACTTCACCTCATCCATGCTGATCAGCAGCTCCGTCTCCCACGAGATCGACGCGGCACGGTGGCTGCTCGGCCAGGAGATCACCGCGGTGACGGCGGTGCGGCCCACGCCGTCGGCGGACGCCCCGAACGGGCTGCTCGACCCGCAGCTGGTGCTCTTCGAGACGTCGGGGGGCGCCGTCGTCGACGTGGAGGTCTTCGTCAACTGCGGATTCGGTTACGAGGTGGCGTGCGAGGCGGTCTGCGAGCGCGGCAGCGCCCGGCTCGGCGACGCGCACACGATGGTCGTCCGGTCGGCGGGCCGCACGCACGAGGAGATCGCGCAGGACTACGTGGTCCGGTTCGCCGACGCGTACGACCGTGAGGTGCGGGCGTGGGTCGCCGCCGCCCGGGACGGCCGGGTCACGGGGCCGAGCGCGTGGGACGGGTACGCGGCCGCGGCCGTCGCGGAGGCGGGCGTCGCGGCGCTGAACACCTGCACGCGGGTGACTGTGGAGATGACCCAGCGGCCCGCGCTGTACCACTGACGTCCAGCGGAGCGCTCAGACACCGCCGAGCAGGCGCGACAGTCCCTCGTCGAAGTCGATTCCCTCGCTCTCGCCGCCCGCGGGCACCACGGCGTACGACTGCACCAGGAAACGGCGCAGCGCGATCTTGTCGAACTGCACCAGCGCGAGACCCTGATGGGAGTGGAACTCCAGGACCGTGCGGGCCCTCCCGCACGGCCAGACATGCACGTCACCGCTGCCCGCCGGCGCCGTGAGGCCCTCCTCGAGGAGCTGCCGCGCGAAGATCCACGTGACCTCCGCGCCATCGAGCGAGGCCTGCGAAGGGAAGGTCATCTGGACGGCCAGCGGATCCTCCGCCGAGTAGCGCAGGACCACGGGCAGGGCACGCTCACGACCCTCGGGGGTGACGAGACGGGCACGGGCGGGCTGTTCGAGGGTGACGGCCATGAGCGGACTCCACTTCTGATGTTTCCAGTGCTCGGTCTTGCGGTTCCGGGCGCCTGTGCCCTTATGACCCCTCAGGGAGGGGCGGTATTACGCCACGATGTCGAATTTTCCATGTGACCTACATCACTCTTCTCTCATTGGCCGGACATCTGGCACCTGGAGTCTCGAACTCGGCGGAGTCGACCAACACGCCCGTCGGGTGCCCGCCACAAGCGAGTACACGCGTGCCTCCGAGAAACATCAGCCACGCGGCCTACGCGTGCCCACTCACTCCCCACGCCTGATCGCCGACGATCTCGGCGCGGAGGCGGGCACGAGGCCCCTAAGCTCGGTGATCGGCACGGCAGTTGCCGTGAACGGGAGCGGCGGGGGAAAACCATGACGGGTGCGGGCCGGCGCCGGCTGTGGCTGACGATGGCCGTCGGCGGGATCGGGCTGAGCCTGTACGCGGGCTGGCTGACCATCGACGACTTCCGCGACCGATCTGCCGGCGAACGCGACATCGCCGCGGCCTGCGACCACCTGGTTTCGGGGGCACAGGTGATGGATTTGCAGGGCGGCATGATGCGGGCGCAGTCCGACGACGACAACGATTATCGGCTCGACGTGCGGCATCTGCCCAGCGCCTGCACCGTCTACAGGGTGAGTGGCTCGCACAGGCCCGCCGAACTGTTCCGGCTGATCGTCAGGAGCAGTGATGACTCCGAGCCGGTCAACAAGATCGGCGACAAGGGCTCCCCGTTCTTCACTCGCGAAGGGGGACGCCCGAAGCGCGACGTCACCGCGGTCGCCGACCGCAAACCCGAAGAGTGGCCGCTGGGCGACGGCAGGCTGGGCTCGTACACGAACTTCCGCACCACGGTTCGTGCCGAGTGCGGCCTCGGCAGCGGCCGAGCGGCGCCGAAACTGCTGAATGTCACCGCCGTGGCTCTCTACCCGGAAGTCTCCGCCGATGACCGCCGGCGCCTGGCTCGCCTCGCTCGCTCGGCCACGCAGCAGCTCACCCAACGGATCAACTGTCGAACCGAACTACCGGCTCTGCCCGAGCAGATGATCCCGGCCCCATCGAAGCTGCGCCCGGCCGTCTCGGCCACTGGTTCCTGCCGTTGGGCCGGCCGACTGGCCAAGAAACAGGGACAGGCCCGACTGCCCGACCGCGCCCTCACGGTCCCCGCCCGCAGTGCGAACCCCGCCGAAGGATGCCTGCTGGCCGTGGGCCCCAGCCAGGTGCGAGCCATCGCCGAGACCTTGGACGTCGACCAGCGCGAGTACGCCCGGCACGCACTCACAGGCTCGCCCTGGTGGCTGCGCACGATGTCCTACTTCGGTGCTGAGGCAGGATCCGTGGGCTTCCAGGAGAGAAGCGACGACAAGAGGCTCAAGCCGGGAACGGCGGGAGGCGGGGACGGCATATGGTGGGCATCCTCCATCTGCGACGGCAAGCCCGCCCTGCACACCCTTACCGTCGACTTCTTGTACGACAACATCCTCGGCCACAAGGCGCTGAATTCCCTGTTCCACGCCTACGTCGACGACATCACCACCCGGCGCGGCTGCACCCGCGTCATCTTTCCCGCCGCCAAGAACTTCCACGCCGTGTGACGGGGCGGGCGGACCCCGGCCAGGCAACCGCAGCGACGCCGATGCCGATGCCGATGAGCAGCCACCCGGCGGCCCCGTGGAATCCGGTTGCCTGAGCGCCTGATTCATCCGCAGACTCTCGATCATGACGTCTTCCGCACGCACCCTCGCCCTTGAGCACTTCCGGTGGATCGAGGGCCACGCAGACGTCTGGCGGATCTTCCGTGACTCCGTGGCGCTCGCCACGATTGTCCACGAGCTGATCTGCCCGTTCAGGGACGGCGACGTCACGGTGATCTGTGGGGTCGAGTCGCGGGGGTTCCTGCTCGGAGCGGCAGCGGCCGTGGAACTGGGCGTCGGTTTCTTGCCAGTGCGTAAGCGGGACGGGCTCTTGCCGGGAGAGAAGGCCACCCGACGCAGCGAGCCCGACTACCGGGGCACGCGTCAGGAGCTGCGTCTGCAACGGACTGCGGTAGGCCCCGGGGACCGAGTGTTGCTGGTCGACGACTGGATCGAGACGGACAGCCAGGCGTCGGCCGTCCGGTCGATGGTTGAGGAGTGCGGCGGGCAGTGGGCCGGCTGCTCCGTCGTCGTCGATCAGACCGCCCCGGCCCAGCGGGCGAACCTGGGTGTCCGCAGCATCGTCACCGCCGCTGAACTTCCGCCCTGGCATGGGTAGTCCCAGCTCGGCGGATACTTCCGGTCACATCACCAGCCCCGCCGTTGGTGAGCCGCCGGGCGACGGTCCATGCGGCCTGCCCGACGCTCTTGATCCATGGGTCCCACAGCGACATGTGGGCGGCCGGGCACTCCCCGGACATAGTGGCCCCCTGGGCCGGCACTGTCCGCCGTGTCAAACCGTCCACCGGGCACGTCGTGCACCACGATGTGCCGGACCACTTCGCTGGCGCGGGCACCGCCTTCCGCCTTCCTCCACCGGTCGTTTTCTTGAGCCAAGGGTTTCCGGCCGCCAGGCGGGTACCCATATGGCGGAGTGTGCCGGAGGTGGGGGCCCCGGTCTCGACCGAGCCCGCAGTCCTAGGTCGCCGGTCCTCGTCCCCCCAGCCCCCAGTCCTCCTCCCCGCCCCGTCACAAGATCGACCTCCGGCCGGATACCGCCCCGCAGGCGCCGGGACGAGCATGCAGGTGAAGGTCCGCCGCCCGGTGGGCCCCCGGCACTGGAGTGCGTCATGTCTTACCCGAACAACCTCTCGTACCCCCCGCCCCGCTACCACGGCACCAAGGGCGAGGTGAACGCGTCCTTCCGTACGGCCGACACCCCGCCGGACATCTCCTCGCCGGGCGGGGCCACGCACTACCTCGCCACCCATGAGTCGACCGGCGGCGAATTCGGGCTCTACAAGTCGGAGTTGGCTCCGCGGTCCGCGGGAGCCAAGACGCACTTCCACAAGGCCATGTCGGAGTCCTTCTACATCCTCTCCGGCCAGTTGGAGCTCTACAACGGCGAGAAGTGGGTGACGGGCCGCGAGGGCGACTTCCTGTACGTCCCCGTCGGCGGCCTGCACGCCTTCAAGAACGTGACCGACGAGCCCACGTCCATGCTGATGCTGTTCTCCCCCGGCGCCCCTCGCGAGGAGTACTTCGAGCAGGTCGCGGAAGTGGCGCGGCGCGGCGCCGAAGAGCTCAAGGAGTTCCGTATCCGGCACGACAGCTATTTCACCGAGGACACCGAGGACTTCGAGCCCGGGGCGGAGTGACTCTGCGTGTGCGGTCGGGCGCCGTGTCCGGCCATGCGCCACGCCCCGTCGCGATGCAGGATGGCCTCATGCTGCTCGCCCGGCTCGCACACGTGTCCAAGGAAGTGGCCGCCACCTCGGCGCGGTCCCGGAAGATCGCCCTGCTCGCCGAGTTGTTCCGGGCCGCGGAGCCGGACGACGTGCCGATCGCCATCCCCTATCTGTCGGGCCGGCTGCCCCAGGGCCGGCTCGGCATCGGCTGGAGCACGCTCAAGCACACGGTGCCGCCCGCCGCCGAGGCGACGCTCACGGTACGCGGAGTGGACGCGGCGCTCACCTCGATCGGTTCGGTGGCGGGCGCCGGGTCGCAGGCCGAACGCAAGCGTCTCGTCGGCGAGTTGATGGGCGCCGCGACCGCCGACGAGCAGCGGTTCCTGCTCGGGCTGCTGACCGGCGAGGTCCGGCAGGGGGCGCTGGACGCGGTGGCGGTCGAGGGGCTCGCGCTCGCCACGGGGACCCCGGCGGACGCCGTGCGGCGTTCGGTGATGCTCGCCGGTTCCGTGGCCCCGGTCGCCCAGGCGCTGCTGGCGGACGGGGCGGCGGCCCTGGACGAGTTCCGGCTGACCGTGGGCCGCCCGGTCCTGCCGATGCTGGCGCACAGCGCTGCCTCGGTCGCGGAGGGCATCGACAAGCTGGGGGCGTGCGCGGTCGAGGAGAAGCTGGACGGCATCCGCGTGCAGGTCCACCGGGACGGGGACGCCGTACGCGTCTACACCCGCACCCTGGACGACATCACCGACCGGCTCCCCGAGCTGACCTCCGCGGCCCTCGGTCTGGAGGGGTCGCACTTCATCCTGGACGGCGAGGTCATCGCGCTGGACGCCGACGGGCGGCCGCGGCCGTTCCAGGAGATCGCGGGGCGCGTCGGTTCACGCGTCGACGTGTCGACGGCGGCGGCCGGGCTGCCGCTCTCCCCCGTCTTCTTCGACGCCCTGTCCGTGGCCGGTCGTGACCTGCTCGACCTACCGTTCACCGAGCGCCACGCGGAACTGGCGGCGCTGGTGCCCGAGCCGATGCGGGTGCGGCGCACGCTCGTGGCGGACCCGGCCGACGAGCGGCAGCGCGGCGAGGCCCAGGAGTTCTTCGAGGCGACGCTGGGGCGCGGCCACGAAGGGGTCGTACTGAAAGGGCTCGACGCTCCCTACAGCGCGGGCCGCCGGGGTGCCTCCTGGCTGAAGGTCAAACCCGTCCACACCCTCGACCTGGTCGTCCTGGCCGCCGAGTGGGGCCACGGCCGCCGCACCGGCAAGCTCTCCAACCTGCACCTGGGCGCACGTCGGCCCGACGGCACGTTCGCCATGCTGGGCAAGACGTTCAAGGGGATGACGGACGCGATGCTCGCCTGGCAGACCGAGCGCCTCCAGGAGCTGGCGGTCGAGGAGAACGGTTACGTCGTGACGGTGCGGCCCGAACTGGTCGTGGAGATCGCCTACGACGGACTCCAGAAGTCCACCCGCTACCCGGCGGGCGTCACGCTCCGCTTCGCCCGGGTCGTGCGCTACCGCGAGGACAAGTCTCCCGACGAGGCGGACTCGGTCGAGACGGTCCTTCGGGGCGGCCCCGCCCCGGCGTGATTTTGCCAATCCTTGGCCCCGATAGGGTGACAGCCGGGGGAGATCATCCATCACGCAAGGGGAAAAGCTGTGCCCGCCTCACGACTCAGCCGTACGCCGCTCCCAGGCATCGGCATCCGGTACGACCTCACGACCCGGGAACAGCGGCGTCTGTCGGTGGTCGCGCACCGGGACGGTGCGCGGACGCTGAGCGCCTACCGGTCCGACGACCCCGACGAGTGCGCGCTGTCGCTGCGGCTGAGCTCGGGCGAGGCCGACGCGCTGATCGACGCCCTGATGCCCTCCCACCACAGTCCGACCCTGCTGCACACCACCGACCTGGGCCTGGTCGCCGAGCGCGTGCTGCTGTCGGCCACCTCGCACTGGAACGGGCGGCTGCTCGGCGAGACCCGGATGCGGACCGAGACCGGCGTCTCGATCGTGGCCGTGCTGCGGCGGGCCGAGGCCATTCCCTCGCCGGCGCCCGACTTCCGGCTGGCCGGCGGGGACACCCTCATCGTCATCGGGACGCGCGAAGGCGTGGAGACCGCCGCGACGATACTCGGGCGGGAGTGATCGCATGCACTCCGCTGTCTTTCTGATCGAATTCGGCGCGATCATCCTCGCCCTCGGGCTGCTCGGCCGGTTCGCGGGGCGTTTCCGGTTCTCGCCGATCCCGCTGTACCTGCTGGCCGGCCTCGCGTTCGGCGAGGGCGGCCTGCTGCCGCTCGGCGCGAGCGAGGAGTTCGTCGCGATCGGCGCCGAGATCGGCGTCATCCTGCTGCTCCTGATGCTCGGCCTCGAATACACGGCCAACGACCTCGTCAGCAATCTCAAGACGCAGTACCCGGCCGGCCTGGTCGACTGCACGCTGAACGCCCTGCCGGGTGCCGTCGCCGCGCTGCTCATGGGCTGGGGCCCGGTCGCCGCCGTCGTACTCGCCGGTGTCACCTGGATCTCCTCGTCCGGTGTCATCGCCAAGGTCCTGGGAGACCTCGGCCGGCTCGGCAACCGCGAGACCCCGGTCATCCTCAGCGTCCTGGTACTCGAAGACCTGGCGATGGCCGTCTACCTGCCCATCATCACCGCCCTGCTCGCCGGTGTGGGACTGGCCGCGGGCAGTCTCACGCTCGCCATCGCGCTGGGCGCCGCGGGGATCGTCCTCTTCATCGCGGTGCGGTACGGGCGGCTCATCTCCCGGTTCGTCTCCAGCGACGACCCGGAGAAGCTGCTCCTCGTGGTGCTCGGCCTGACCATCCTCGTGGCGGGCATCGCGCAACAGCTCCAGGTGTCCGCCGCCGTCGGCGCGTTCCTGGTCGGCATCGCGCTGTCCGGCGAGGTCGCCGAGGGCGCGCACACGCTGCTCGCGCCGTTGCGGGACCTCTTCGCGGCCGTCTTCTTCGTCTTCTTCGGGCTGCACACCGACCCGACGAGCATTCCGCCGGTGCTGCTGCCCGCGCTCGCGCTCGCCGTCGTCACCGCGCTGACGAAGATCGCCACCGGGTACTGGGCGGCCCGCCGCGCGGGCATCTCGGTCAAGGGCCGCTGGCGGGCCGGTGGTGCGCTGGTGGCGCGGGGCGAGTTCTCCATCGTCATCGCGGGGCTCGCGGTCACCGCGGGCATCGAGCCGTCGCTCGGACCGCTGGCGACGGCGTACGTGCTGATCCTGGTGATCGTCGGCCCCCTGACCGCCCGGTACACGCAGCCCGTCGCGGGGTACGTCGGCGGGGTCCTCGCACGCCGCCGCGGCACCGTCGGCGGCGGAACCCCCGAGGTGCCGGTGTCCCGGGACACGGTCGAGGTCCTGGACGGGCAGGACGTGGCCGACCGGCCGTAGGCACCGCAGGCACCCTGGGGGCGATCGCCTACGCGAGGAGCGGCGCCGCTAGCCGAGGCATCTGGGCCGGAAGTCCGGGTCGGCCGGACCCTTCCGGCCCAGTGCGTCGAGGACCCACTGGGCGGCGACCGGGTCCTTCGTCACCTGGTCGTGCAGGAACGGGTCCAGCGGACAGCGGTCCTGCAGGACGACATTGGTGGCGTATTCCTTCGGCCCGTTCAGCAGGGCGCTCGTGTACGGGATGACGATCTCGTCGTACCGCGTGGTGAGGACCGTGTAGTCGGGCCCCGCCGGTGTCTCGGTGCCCTCGTTGAGCCTTGTGAGCAGCTCGGAGCCCGCCATCTGGTCGAGGCACGCGGGGCACGCGAGGTCGCCGAGCGGCTTGGTCAGCGGGTTGGTCGTGCCGTGGTTGGACGGGACGAGGCCGATCAGGTCGTCGACCTTGTCCGCGCCGCCGAGGAACTTCACGTAGTAACGGGGCATCATGCCGCCCTGGCTGTGCCCGACGAGGTCCACCTTCGCCGCGCCCGTGGCGCCGCGCACGGCCTCCACGAAGTCCTTCAGCTCGGCGGCCGACCGCGGGACCGGAGCGGTCGCCAGCTTTCCGTAATTGAACGCGAAGACGCAGTAGCCCGCCTTCTTCAGCTTCGGCGAGAGCGTGGCCCAGTTCTCCGCCATCAGCTTGAACGTGCCGTTGACCAGGACGACCGGCTCGGGATGTGCCGGGTCAGGCTTGCAGGACCAGTCGTTGGCGCCGCGGGGCGGGATGTCCAGGACCGAGGTCGGCGCGGAGGCGGCGGGTGACGCGTGGGCGGGGGCGGCGAGGCCCACGACTCCGAGGGCGAGGGCGGCCGCGGCGGTCAGCAGGGACCGGACGGCGGGGCGCAGGTGCATCGGCATTCCCATCGTGAGGTGGTACGTGGTGATCTCTTGAGGTGGCACGCGGTGAACGTGCCAAGTGGTGCATGGACGAACGCAGTTCGGCAATGCCGACCACTGGACGAGATCATTTTCGTTGCGTACACATCACGTCAAGGGGTTTTGGCGGTTGCGCGCGCTATACGGGCACTTCGGGCATCTCTTGGACTCGCCGCCCCACGCAGGGCCGCCGCCTGGCACGATGCTCCCCATGACCTCAGGGCCCGGGTTCCGTCTCGCACGAGCCGCGATGTTCGCGGCCGTGTGCGTGGTGGCGACGGCCCTCGGCCACACGGTCATGTCCGGTGCCGCGCTGCCCTGGTGGGCGGTGGGTTACGCGTTCGCGGCCACGGTGGCCGCCGCGTGGTGGCTCACCGGGCGTGAGCGCGGCGCGGTGGCCGTCACCGGCGCCACGGTCGCGGCCCAGCTGTGCCTGCACGAACTGTTCGGCCTGGCACAGCGGATGGCTGCCCCGACGGACGGGAGCGGGCCGCCGGGCGCGGCGCGGGCCCACCCCGACGACGGCATGAACCACCTCAACCACGCGATGCCGACGACCGTGCCGCCGTCCGGTGCCGGCTCGTCCGGCGCCGCCATGTACGGGGCCGCGATGCCGGACGAGGGCATCTCCCACTGGGTCATGTCCGTGTTCGGGCACAGCGGCCTCGGCATGTTCTTCGCCCACGTCGTCGCCGCGTTGATCTGCGCCCTGTGGCTGTGGCGCGGTGAGGCCGCGGCCTTCCGTACCGGACGCGCTCTCGCCGCGGCCGTCTTCGTCCCGCTGCGGCTCGTTCTCGCGATCCTCGTCGCGTCCCTGCCGCCGGCGCCGCCCCACGTCGGCGCCCTCGTACCCGTGCCGCGGCTGCGCGGGGTCCTTCTCCAGTACGTCGTCTCACGCAGAGGTCCGCCGGTCCTTCCGGCCAGTTCCTGACACCGCCCGCACCCTTCGGTGCCGGGCGGATCTTCGGCGTCCGCGCACGCGGGGCGGATCCACTCCCCCGCCGTGCGTCCACGCCGCTTCCCGAACTCCTTCCTCCCTTCACCGAAGGACCTTTTGCGATGACCCATACCCTTGTGCGGTCCCGGACCGACGCGGACCGGAGCCGTGACGACCAAATCACCCAGTGGGCGCTGGCGGCGCGCGACGGCGACGCCCGGGCATTCGAAGAGTTCGTGCAGGCCACACGCCGCGACGTCTGGCGCTTCGTCGCCCACCTCAGCGGCGACCTGCACGCCGCCGACGACCTGACCCAGGAGACGTACCTGCGGGCCCTCACCGCGCTGCCCGGCTACGCCGCCCGGTCCAGTGCGCGCACCTGGCTGCTCGCCATCGCACGCCGGGCCGTCGCCGACCGTTTCCGCACAGCGGCATCCCGGCCGCGGATCGCCGACACCGGCGACTGGCAGGCGGCCGCTGAGCGGGCCCAGCCACGCGGCCTGCCCGGGTTCGAGGAGGGCGTGGCCCTGCTCGACCTCCTGGAGACGCTCGACGCGCCGCGCCGCGAGGCGTTCGTCCTCACCCAGCTCGCCGGGCTGCCGTACGCGGACGCGGCGGCCGCCGTCGGCTGCCCGATCGGCACCGTCCGCTCGCGGGTGGCCCGCGCCCGGGAGCGGGTGAGCGAGCTGCTGCTCGCGGCGGACCACGCCGCATAGCGGTCCGCCACGCGCTGGTCGCCGCTCGGCGGTTCCGCACCACCGTGCCGGGCCTCCCCGTGGAGGTCCGGCACGGTGCGCGACGAGCCTCCCCGTGCAGGTCCGGCTCGGTGCCGCGACGATCCCGGTCGCGGGCTCCGAGCAGGGCGTTTAGCGTGGTTCGGGGGCGTTTGGAGGCCATCGCCATGGACCGTGAAGCCGTGCCCGCGCCGGAGCCCGCCCCGGTGCCAGGCTCCGCACGCGACACCGGACCGTCCGCCTCCGTGCCACCCGGGGGAGCCTCCGTGCCACACAGCGGAGGCGGTCGGCACGAGCACCGCTGGCTGATCCTCGCGGTGGTCGGCATCGCGCAGCTCATGGTCGTCCTCGACGCGACGATCGTGAACATCGCGCTGCCCTCGGCCCAGCGGGACCTGGGGTTCACCGACGGCAACCGCCAGTGGGTCGTCACCGCGTACGCGCTCGCCTTCGGCTCCCTGCTGCTGCTCGGCGGGCGCATCGCCGACCTGGTGGGGCGCAAGATCGTCTTCCTCGCCGGTCTCGCCGGCTTCGCGGTGGCGTCGGCGCTCGGCGGCGCGGCGACGAGCTTCTCGATGCTGGTGGCGGCCCGGGCGCTGCAGGGCGTGTTCGGCGCGCTACTCGCGCCCGCCGCCCTGTCGCTGCTCACGACCACGTTCACCGATCCCCGCGAGCGCGCCAAGGCGTTCGGCATCTACGGCGCGATCGCCGGCGCGGGCGGCGCGGTGGGGCTGCTGCTCGGCGGCGTACTCACCGAGTATCTGGACTGGCGCTGGTGCCTGTACGTGAACCTGGCATTCGCCGCGGTCGCCATGGTGGGCGGCGCGCGCCTGCTGCACGCGGGCGCGCCGCCGGACCGGCCCAAGCTGGACGTGCCCGGCACGCTGCTGGTGTCGGCCGGCCTCTTCTGCATCGTCTACGGCTTCTCCAACGCGGAGACACACGCCTGGAGCGACGCGCTCACCTGGGGCTTCCTCGTCGTCGGCGCCGTACTCCTGGCGGTGTTCGCCTGGTGGCAGACGCGCGCGGCCCATCCGCTGCTGCCCCTGCGGGTGGTTCTCGACCGGGACCGCGGGGCGTCGTTCCTCGCGATGTTCATCTCGGGCGCCGGCATGTTCGGAGTGTTCCTGTTCCTCACGTACTACTTGCAGCAGATCCTGGAGTACACGCCCGTCAAGACCGGGCTGGCCTTCCTGCCCATGGTCGCGGTGATGGTGGTGGCCTCCGTGGTGACCACCAACAACCTGCTGCCGCGGATGGGCGCGAAACCGATCGTGCCGCTCGGCATGGGGCTCTCGGCCGCCGGCATGGCCTGGCTGACCGCCCTCGACGTCAGCAGCGGATACGCCGCCCATGTGCTTCCGCCGCTGCTGGTCGCCGGCCTCGGCCTCGGCCTCATCTTCGCCCCGGCGATGAGCATGGCGACCGCCGGTGTCGCGGCGCACGACGCGGGCGTCGCCTCCGCCATGGTCAACACCAGCCAGCAGGTGGGCGGTTCCATCGGCACGGCCCTGCTCAACACGCTCGCCACGACCGCGGCGTCCAACTACCTTGTGGGCAGGAAGCCGACACCGCAGGTGGAGGAGCAGGCGGCGATGCAGTCATACTCGACCGCGTACTGGTGGTCGGCGCTCTTCTTCGCGATCGGCCTCGTGGTCACCGTCGTCCTGTATCGCAAGGGGCCGCCCGCGCCGACGGAGACAGGCAGTGGCGCGGTCCACATGTAGGGCGGTGACGCGATGACTTCGGGCCCGGCTCCTGCTCCGGCTCCGGGCGCGGCCCCGGACTCCGGCAGTGGTGACGGTGGCGGAGTCGTGCTCGCCTCCGCCCGCGGCCGCTGGGTCCTCGGCTGCGCGGTGCTCGCCTCGGGCATGGCCCTGCTCGACGGCACCGTCGTCAACGTCGCCCTGCCGACGCTCGGCCGGGACCTCGACGCGTCGATCTCCGCCCTCCAGTGGGTCGTCAACGCCTACATGCTCACGCTCTCGGCTCTGCTGCTGCTCGGCGGAGCGCTCGGCGACCGCGTCGGGCGGCGGCGCACGCTCGTCATCGGGGTGGTGTGGTTCGCGGCGGCGTCCGCGCTGTGCGGCCTCGCGCAGGACGCCGGGACGCTGATCGCGGCGCGTGCCCTGCAAGGCGTCGGCGGGGCACTCCTGACACCCGGTTCGCTGGCGCTCGTCCGCGCCTCGTACCGCCCGGAGGACCAGGCCCGTGCGGTGGGCGCGTGGTCAGGGCTCGGTGGTGTGGCAGGAGCGGTCGGCCCGTTCCTCGGCGGCTGGCTGATCGACGGGCCCGGCTGGCGGTGGATCTTCCTGATCAACGTGCCGTTGGCCGCGCTGGTGCTGTTCGCGGCGCGGCACGTGCCGGAGAGCCGCGACGAGGCGGCCTCCCGACGGCCGTTCGACGTCACCGGCGCGTGCCTGGCGGCGCTGTTCCTCGCCGGCGTCAGCTTCTCGCTGATCGGCGCGTCCGGTGACACGTCGGCGGGCGGGGTGGCCCTGCCGGGGGTGCTGGGTCTCCTGGCGGGCGGCGTCTTCATCGTGGTCGAGCACCGCAGGCGGAATCCGATGCTGCCCCTCGAACTGTTCCGCTCCCGCCTGTTCACCGCGGCCAACGTCATGACGTTGTGCCTGTACGCGGCCATCGGCGGGATCCTGTTCATGCTGCCGGTGCAGTTGCAGACGACGCTCGGGTACGACGCCCTGGAGGCGGGCACGGCGACGCTGCCGATCACCGTCCTGATGCTGCTCCTGTCCGCGTCCGCCGGTGACCTGGCACGGCGTCTCGGCCCGCGGCTGCCGCTCGTCGCGGGGCCGTTGGTGGCGGCCGCCGGGGTGCTCCTGATGCTGCGGGTGCGGCCCGGCGCGGCGTACGTCACCGACGTGCTGCCCGCGGTGGTCGTCCTCGGCCTCGGCATGAGCGTGTTCGTGGCACCGCTCACGGCGACCGTGCTGGCCTCGGTGGACGCGAGCCGCGCGGGGCTCGCCAGCGGCGTCAACAACACGGCGGCGCGCATCGCGCAGTTGCTCGTCGTCGCCGGACTGCCGCTCGCGGTCGGGCTTTCGGGCACGGCGTACGCGGATCCTGACGCGCTGGACACCGCCTTCGGCAAGGCCGCCGTGGGCTGCGCGGCCCTGTTCGTCCTCGCGGCGGCGGCCGCCGCGCTGTTCGTCAGACCGAGCCCGCCGGCCTGGCACGGCGCACGCGGCAACGAACCGCGGTGCAAGACCTGCTGCGACCTTCAGGCGCCTCCGCTGGAGCCCGGGGAGCGTCCCGCGGAGTGACCGGAGTGACCGGAGTGCGCGCAGTGACTGGTGGACACGGCTAGCGGGACGGTGTCTCGCGTACGAACAACGTCACCGACACGCTCGCCTCGAAGCCGTTGCGCCGCATCAGGGCCGACGACACAGTGTTGCGGGACTCGACGTCGGTCACGACGGCGCTCGCTCCCGCCTCCGTGAGCGTCGCGCAGCAGGCCTTCACCAGCCGGCTCGCGATGCCCTGTCCCTGGTACTCGGGGGCGCTGGCGATCCACTCCAGGTTGCCCCAGTCGGAGCGCTGGTCGAAGCCCATCGAGCCGAGCACGAAGCCCGCGAGGTGGTCCCCGTCCAGCGCGACCCAGCACGCGGACGCCTCGCTGTCCAGGTGCCTCGCGATCGCGGAGAGCGACCAGGAGGTGTACGGCTTCACGGACGTGTCGTAGACCCGGCGGCCCAGGGCGAGGACGTCGGCCAGATGGGCGGCCGTCATCGGCGCGAGACCGATTCCGGCCGGATGGTCGGGCGCGGCGGAGTGGTCCGGCACGGAGGGGTGGTCCGGCGCGGCGGAGTGGGACATGGGGCCTCCAGGGGGCGGGCGCGGCGCCGGGCCGCGGCTCTCTGCGCCTCACGCTATGAGGCGGCCGCTGCTCGCGCACGCCGAAGCACCGGCCCGGAGCGACCCCCGTGGGCGCGCTCGAAGCGCCGCGACGCGGTGTCGGAACGCTCCCTCGAATGGCCGAAAGGTCGTACCGTCCGCCTCCCGTATCCCAACTCACCCGCACCGAAGGTCCTTTGATCAGTTGGACGCCTGTCCGAGGCACCCCTTCGGAGCCCTTATCGTGGACCGCATGTCCGTTCCTGAGCTGATCCGTATCGTCTCCCGCTCCTCCCCCATGGCCCTCGCCCAGGTGGAGCGCGTCCGCACCGAACTCGCCGCGCTGCACCCCGGTATCCGTACCGAGGTCGTGCCGGTCACCACTTCGGGGGACCGCTGGATGGGCGATCTGGCGGCGCTCGGCGGCAAGGGGGCCTTCACCAAGGAGGTCGACGCCGCGCTGCTCGCCGGTGAGGCGGATCTCGCGGTGCACTGCGTGAAGGACGTGCCGGCGGACCGGCCGCTGCCCGCGGGCACCACGTTCGCCGCGTTCCTGAAGCGGGACGACATCAGGGACGCGCTCATCCACCCCGGCGGGCTCACGCTCGACGAGCTGCCCGCGGGGACCCGCATCGGCACGTCGTCGGTCCGTCGCGTCGCGCAGCTCGCCGCTTCGCACCCGGAGTTGCAGTGCGTCCCGATGCGGGGCAACGCGGGCCGCCGGCTGGAGAAGCTCGCCGCGGGCGACGCCGACGCCCTGCTGCTCGCCCAGTCGGGCCTGGACCGCATCGGCCGCCCCGAGCTGGCCAGCGAGATCCTGTCGGTGGAGACGATGTGCCCGCCGATCGGTGCGGGCATCCTCGCGCTGCAGTGCCGCGAGGACGACACCGCGACCATCGACGCCGTCACGGACCTGGGCGACAAGGACGCCTGGCGGGAGGCGACCGCCGAGCGCATGTTCCTGCACGTGCTGCAGGGCCACTGCAACTCGCCGATCGCCGGGTACGCGCGCTCGGAGCGTGGCGGGGACCTGTCGCTGCGCGCCTGCGTGTTCACGCCCGACGGCAAGACGGTGCTCAACGCGCACGAGTGGGCGGGCCCGCTCGACCCGGCGACGCTCGGCACGTCCGTGGCCGTGGCGCTGCTGCGTCAGGGCGCCCGCGAGCTGATCGACGGTATCGCCCACTGAGCGGTGCCGGGTGAACCCGCGGACGGGGCGCGGGAGATGCGGCAGACACGGCAGATGCGCGGCGGGTGATCCGCGCTTCTGTCACAGAACGACGACAGCGCCAACCGGACAGCCGGTTGCCTCCTCTTGCACGGCGGACCGACCGACAGCCCGTCCGCCGCGATCCGCCGTGTGCGGCCACCGAGGAGACCTTCACCATGCCCGAGACAATCGCTTCCGTGCCCCGGCGTCCGCGCGCCCGCGCCACGGGACGCGCCGTGGCCGTTACGGCCCTGGCCCTCGCCGTCACGATCCCGGCGACGGCCGTCACAGCCACGACCGCGACCGCGACCCCGCAGACCCGTACCACCGCCGCCGACCCGGTCTCCGTCCTGAAGTTCACCGCCGACGAGCGCAAGGACGCCCTCGCCTACTGGACGCCCGCCCGCATGAAGGCCGTCGGGAAGTCGGTGGACCTCGGCCCCACCGGGCCGAAGGCCAAGCCGTGGCGCGGCACCGCCCTGAAGACGGTGGGCCGGCTCTTCTTCGTCAACGCGAGCGGCGCCGACACCTGGTGCACGGCCACCGCGGTGAAGAGCGCCAACCGCTCCGCCGTCATGACGGCGGCTCATTGCGTACGCCGGGGCTCCTCCCCCTACAACACCAACTTCTCGATGGTCTTCGTCCCCGGCTACAGCAAGGGCAAGGCGCCGCACGGCGCGTTCGCGGTCCGCCGGGCGGCGACCCCGCGCACCTGGCAGGTGGACTCCGTCAACGACATGTCCGCGCTGACCGTCGACGCCGGCAAGGACGGCAAGAAGCTCACCGACGTCGTGGGCGGCCAGCCCATCGCGTTCAACCGTCCCGTCGGCGGCACCATCTCCTCCTTCGGCTACTCCGCCACCCGCCCGCAGCTCGGCGAGGAACTCCTCCGCTGCGTCGGTACGGCGAAGAAGGAGCACGGCAAGCAGGTCATCCCCTGCGACATGAGCGGCGGCTCAAGCGGCGGCCCGTGGCTGGCCGACTTCGACGCGACCACCGGCAAGGGCGTCCTCGTCTCGGTCAACAGCTCGCTGGACAACCTGACGCCGACCAAGATGTACGGAGAGGTGCTGGGGGCCACGGCCAAGAAGGTGTACGACCGGGCTCAGCAGAGCTGACACGGCCGTACGTGCGGAGGGGGCGGCGGCGGTGTGTGACAGGACTTCTCGTCAGGTGTGACGGGAGGGCTCCCGGTAGATGATGAAACGATGACAGCGCCCCTGATCTGCGGTTCTGCGGGTTCTGCTGGACGACATGAACACCGAGAACACTCCTTCCCCCCGCCCCCGACGCCCCCTGTGGCGCACGACTGCGATCGCCCTCGTGGCGGCGGTGAGCATCGCCGCTCTCGCCGCCTGCGGTGGCGGCAACGGCGACTCCGGCTCCGGCTCCGGCTCCGGCGACCGGAGCAAGAACACGGACACGGACTCGAAGGCGAACGCACCCAGGGTCCTGTGGATGGGCGACTCCATCGCCGGAGCCGAGGCCCCGGCTCTCGGCGCAGCGTTGCGGGCCGACGGCGCGCCCTTCAAGTCGATGGCTGCCGACGGTGGCGGTGGCGTCATCGGTGAGATCGCCGAGCCGACCTGGGACCAGCTGCCCAAGGAGCTCACGTCCTTCAAGCCGGACGTCGTCGCGTACCAGATCACCACCTACGACTGGGGCAAGCCCGGCGAACAGCGTGCCGCCTACGAGAAGCTGGCCGAGAAGGTCGGTGCCGCCGGCGCCGAACTCGTCTTCGTCACCGCGCCGCCCTTCAAGATCGACGACTTCTACAAGCCGCACGAGGCCGAGATCAAGACAGCCGCGAAATCGGCCCAAGCGGTGGCCGAGCGGCACCAGGGGAAGGTCCGCTTCCTCGACGCCTCCGCCCTGTGGGGCACCGACAGCGGTGCTCCCAAGGCGCAGCGCAGCAAGGACGGCATCCACTCCTGCCAGCAGGGTTCGGCCGCCTTCGCGCAGTGGCTGAGCAAGGAGCTGGGCCGGTTGCACTCCTTCACGCCCGCCCCGGCCGACCGGTGGGCCACCGGTTCGTGGACCGGCGACAAGGTCTACAGCTCGCTGGGCTGCAAGTAGTCACGCCATCCGGAAAGAAGCCCATGCCCGCGCCCGCCCCTGCCCTGTCCCCCGCATCCACCGCCGTCCCCGGCTCCGCCTCCGCGGCGTCCCCGCCCCGCCGTCATATCGCGCCCTTGGACGGTCTCCGCGGGCTGGCCGTCCTCGGCGTGCTGCTCTTCCACGCCGGCCGGTTCAGCGGCGGCTTCCTCGGCGTGGACCTGTTCTTCGTCCTGTCCGGGTTCCTGATCACCGGTCTGCTCCTCAAGGAGACGGCCCGCGACGGCCGCGTCGACCTGGTCGCCTTCTGGGGGCGGCGCGCCCGCCGCCTGTTCCCCGCCCTCGCCGTGGCGCTCGCGGGAACCCTGCTCCTGGTGTGGGCCTTCGGCTCGCCCGCCCTGCTGCGCTTCGGGCTCGACGACACCCCGTGGGTGCTCGGCAACCTCGCGAACTGGCACTTCATCGCCGACCAGGTCGGTTATTGGGACTCCGCCGACACCCGCGTGTTCAGCCACCTGTGGAGCATCGCGGTCGAGGAGCAGTTCTACCTCGTCTGGCCGCCGGTCCTCTGGCTGCTGGCGCGCGGCCGGCGCCCCCGCGGTCCCCGGGCCGTGGGGGTGCGGGTCGCCGTCGTGGCCGCCGCCGGGGCCGCGGCCTCGCTGGCGCTCATGATCGCCTTCACCGGGCCCGTCGACACCACGCGCGTGTACGAGGGTACGGACACGCGCGCCTTCTCGCTGCTCCTCGGCGCGCTGATGGCGACCGGGCCGGCCTCCCGCCTCGTGGCGCGGCTCGGGGCGCGGGCCGCATCCTGGGCGGCCCTGGCCCTGGCCTGCGGGATCGCGACGTACTGGCTGCTCGCCGACGGGCAGAACTCCCCCTCCCTGTTCCGGGGCGGACTCTTCCTCCACGCGCTGGCCGCGGCCCTGCTCATCGGCTGCCTCGCGCACACCCCGGACAGCCCTGTCGGCCGGATCGTGGGCAGCACCCCGCTCCGCTGGTTCGGCGCGATCTCCTACAGCCTCTACTTGTGGCACTGGCCGGTGTACGTCCTGCTGAGCGAAGAGCGCCTGGGCACGGCGGGCTGGGACCGTACCGCGATCGTCGTCGCCGTCTCCGTCGCGGCCGCCACCCTCTCCAAGTACCTGGTGGAAGACCCCGTGCGGTTCCGCGCCCGCTGGGCACATGGCCGTTCCGGAGCGCTCGCACTCCTGGCCGCCCTCGCCGCGCTGGCCGCTCTGTGGGCGGTGATTCCCGAGCCACGGTCCGGGGCCGGGTCCGTGGACATCACCCGGCTCGCCGCCTGCGCCCCGGAACTCGCCCACGGCGACAAATGGTAAAGAAGGAGGCAAACATCAATACATGCACACGCCTTAATACGCACCCGGAGAAGAGCGCATCGCCATGCCACGAGTTCTGTTGATCGAGGACGATCCCGCGGTGCAGAAAGGGGTGACGCTGGCGCTGCGGCGCCGGGGGCACGAACTGGAGGTGGCGGCGAGCGGCGAGACCGGCCTGCTCACTCTGGAGCGGTTCCGGCCCGATCTGGTGCTGCTCGATCTGATGCTGCCCGGCATCTCCGGCCTGGAGGTGTGCCGCCGCATCCGCGAGACCCGGCAACTGCCGATCATCATTCTCTCCGCGCGTGGCGACGACATCGATCTGGTCGTGGGCCTGGAGGCGGGCGCGGACGACTACATCGTCAAGCCCGCCAGCGGGGAAGTCATCGAGGCCCGGATGAAGGCGGTCCTGCGGCGCGTGGTGCCGCAGGACCCCGTGGCCGATCCCCCGCGGGCCGGGCAGAACGCGTACGCGGGACCGGTCACTCCGGAACGCCACGGTGACCTCTCCCTCGACCGCAGCGCGCTTCTGGTGTCCAAGAACGGTCATGAAGTTCCGCTGGCGCCATCGGAGTTGAAGCTGCTGCTCTTCCTGGCCGCCGCGCCCGGCCAGGTCTTCAGCCGCCAGCTGCTGCTGGAACAGGTGTGGGAGCACAGCTTCTACGGCGACGCCCGCCTCGTCGACGCCTGCGTCATGCGGCTGCGCGGGAAGGTCGAGGACGACCCGCGCCATCCGGTGTACATCCAGACGGTACGAGGCTTCGGCTACCGCTTCGGTCCCGTACCGTCATGAGGCCGCGCCCCCCGCGAGGGCTCCGCGTACGCCTCGTCGTCGCCTTCCTGCTCGTGTCGGCGCTCAGCGCGCTGATCACCGCCGCTCTCACGTTCCGCCAGGCCCGGTCCGCGATCCTCGATCGTACGCAGGACAACGCGGTCCACGACCTGCGTGCCCAGGTCGATTCCCTCGCCCCCGACCTGCCCTTCCCGCCGACCGCACAGGACCTGCGGAACTTCACCCTCCAGCTCGACAGGGCCGGCAGCTCCCGCGACTGGCACACCGCCGCGTCCTACCGGGGCGGCCCACCCGTGACGGCCCCGGGCGCCCCACAGAGCACGGCGATTCCCGCGGCCCTGCGCGCCGCGGTCGGGGAGCGGCAGGACTCGGCGGTCCGACAGCGGATCGAGCGTGACGGCGCCCCCTGGCTCGTCATCGGCATGCCTGTCGGTTACGCCGCAGACCACCCGGACGACGAGCGTGCCGCGTCCGGCCTGGTCGTGTACGCCACCTTCTCCCTCGACGGCGACAAGGCGGACATCTCGGCGCTGGTCACGGCGGCGCAGGCGGGCGCCGTCCCCGCGCTGGTCATCGCCCTGGCGCCGGCTCTGATCGCGGCCCGCCGGGTCCTGCGCCCCGTCCGAGGACTGCGCAACGGAGCCGAGAGGATCGCCTCGGGCGAGCTCGGCACGCGGCTCCCGGTGACCGGCCACGACGAACTGTCCGACCTGACCCGCACCTTCAACACGATGGCGGCGCACCTGGAGAAGGACGACGCCGAACTGCGCCGCATGGAGGCCACCGCACGCCGCTTCGCCGCCGACGTCGCGCACGAACTGCGGACACCGCTGGCCGCCATGACCGCGGTGACCGGGGTCCTCGACGAGGACGCGCAGAGCGGGGTCCTGCCTCCGGACACCGCCGACGCCGTCCTCCTCATCAGTGACGAGACCCGCAAGCTCGCCCGCATGGTCGAGGACCTGATGGAGGTGTCGCGCTTCGACGCGGGCGCCGCCGCCCTGCACCCGGACGACGTCGACCTGCGCACGCTCGTCGAGAAGACCGTGCAGCTGCGCGGCTGGCGGACGCCGCCGGGGCAGGTCGTGGTGGAGGTGCCCGAGGACGTGCGCGTATCCGTCGATCCGAGGCGCATCGATGTCGTGCTGGCCAACCTGATCGGCAACGGGCTGCGGCACGGGGCCCCGCCGGTCGTCGTCCGGGCGTGGGCGACCGCGGGGACCGACGGTGACGGTGACAGGGTGACTGTCACCGTCACCGATCACGGTCCCGGCATTCCCCACGACGTCCTGCCGCACGTCTTCGACCGCTTCTACAAGGCGGACGCGGCCCGCGCCCGGTCCGAGGGCAGCGGACTCGGCCTGGCCATCGCCGCCGAGAACGTACGCCTGCATCACGGCACCCTCACCGCCGCCAACTCGCCCGAGGGCGGCGCGGAGTTCACGCTGACCCTCCCTCTCTCCGGCCCAGTCCCCGACGCGGAGGAACAGCAGCCATGAGAAATCGCCTCCCCCTGCTCTCCCTGCTCGTCCCGGTGCTGCTGCTGGCGGCCGGCTGCGGGATCAGCCCCACCGCTCCCGAGAAGGCGGGCGCCTCTGCCTCCGGGATCCAACGCCCCGGCACCGGTGCCGACTTCGCACGCCTCTACTTCGTGGGCCCGTACGGCCTGCGCGCCGCCGCCCGTCCTGCCGACCGCCCGCTCAGTCCGCAGCAGGCCCTGGACCTCCTCCTGGAAGGCCCCACCAGCGCGGAACGCGAACGCGGCCTGATCAGCGAGGTCCCCTCGATGAACGGCCGCCTGACGGCGACCGCGACCACCGGCACGGTCGACGTCTATCTCCCTGTGAACATCAAGGAACTCCAGGTCGCCGCCGTCAGCCAGCTCACCTGCACCGCCGCCCACGCCGACGTGCCCGGGGGCCGGGCTCCCACGACCGTGGACGTCCGCTTCCACGAGAACCTCGGCCGCGCCCCGAGCCCGTGGACCGTACGCTGCGACGCCAACGGCAACGCCCATCCCCTCACCGACTCATGACGTCCCGCACCTCGTCAGGCCCCTCGCCCCTGTCGGCGTCGTACGTTCCGGCGAGTGCGTTCACCGTGTCGGCCATGGCCCGGCGGAGTTCCGCCGGAGCGACGACCTCGACGTCGACACCGAGTCGCAGCAGCTCACCGCAGGCGTGCTCGGTGCTCTCCGTCGGGATGACCGCCTCGGTCCATCCGTCGTCGCCGACAGGGGTCGCGGTGGACTCGACGGCCCGCACCACCTCCGGGGGAAGGTTGTCCGGCAGCCGTCGGCGTCCCCTCGGCGAGAGACGGACCGTGGCCGTGCCGGTGAAACGGCGCTTCTCGAAGTCGTCGAGATAGGAGGCCCAGTAGGCGCCCAGGTCGAAGTCGGGCGGTCGGTCGAACCGCTCGTCGCTCAGGGCCGCGTCGAGGACCTGGGTGACGCGGTAGGTCGCGGTCCGGCTCTCCGTGGCGGCCACGAGGTACCAGACGCCCGACTTGAGCACGAGACCGTACGGGCGGAGCCGACGCCGTACTTCCTGCGGCGCGCGCCACCGCCGGTAGCGCACGTCCACCACGTTACGGCCGAGCACCGCGTCGACGAACAAGGTGAGGTACGGCGCCGGTTCGGGCTCCCGGTACCAGGCCGGAGCGTCCAGGTGGAACACCGCCGCGGTCCGCGCCGCCTCCTCGCGCGCTCCCGTGGGCAGCGCGGCCAGCAGCTTGAGCCGTGCCGCGGCCACCTCTTCCGCGAGCCCCAGGTCCGCGGCGGGTCCTGGCAGCCCGGCGAAGAACAGCGCCCTTGCCTCGCCCTCGCTCATCCCGGTCAGGCGCGTGCGGTAGCCGTCGAGCAGCTGATAGCCGCCGTTGCGGCCCGGCTCCGCGTAGACCGGCACCCCGGCGGCCTGCAGCCGGGCCACGTCGCGGTACGCGGTCCGCACGGACACGCCCAGCTCGTCGGCGATCCCCCGCGCGGACATGCGGCCGCGGGATTGCAGCAACAGCAGCACTGACAGCAGTCGACCGGCAGACATGGCCGCATTCTCCCCGTAAACCCTGACAGCCCCTGGCACAAGGCCGCCCTACCGTCGGTGCCCAGCCCCCAACAACTGACCGCCGCATCGAACGCCACGAAGGAGCCTGCCGCGTGTCTCTCGCCGAGACTTCCAGCCGTCCCGCCGTCATCGAGCTTCGCCAGTACACGCTGCGCCCCGGCCGTCGCGACGAGCTCATCGAGCTGTTCGACCGGGAGTTCGTCGAGACGCAGGAAGCGGCGGGGATGCGAGTGCTCGGCCAGTTCCGTGACCTCGACGACCCGGACCGCTTCGTCTGGCTGCGCGGCTTCCAGGACATGGCGACACGGCGCCGCGCGCTGACCGCCTTCTACGGGGGCCCCGTCTGGGCGGAGCACGGCCCGCAGGCCAACGACACCATGGCCGACTCCGACGACGTCCTGTTGCTGCGCCCCTTGTCGAATCACGACGGTTTGGCCGTCTCCCCCGCCGGGCGGGCTCCTATCGGCGCTCCGGCCCCCGAACGGTTCGTCTGCGCCACGGTGTGGTCCTTCGCGCCCGGCCGGGCCGCTGGCAGCGCGCTGATACGGGACAGGCTCCTCCCCGTGCTGCGCGCGACGGGACCCGCGCCCTTCGCCGCCCTCACCACGGAGACGGCCCCCAACACCTTCGCCCGGCTGCCCGTCCGCACCGGGGCGAACGTCACCGTGGTCCTCACGTCGTACCCCGACGAGAGCGCGTACCGCCGGCACCTCGCCGACGTGCTCGCTCACCCGCTCGCTCGGGACGAGATCCTGCCGGGCATCGAACGGGAGCAGACGGAAGCCCCCAGGACCCTGCGACTCGCGCCCACGGGCCGTTCGCTCCTCTGATATGTAACAGCCGTGGTCAGGCGGCGCCTTTGCCGCGGCGGCGGCCGGTTCCGGCGAGCGCGTCGATCAGCTCGTCCCGGCTCATCTTGGAGCGCCCATCGATGCCCTGATCCGTGGCTCGCTGGTACAGCTCGCTCTTGCTGAGTTGCTGAAGTTCGGTCGCTTTCCCGGGCTTGGGCTTGCTCTTCGCCGAGTCTCTGCTCTTCGCCGCGTTCTTGCTCTTGGTGCCACGGGCCTGGTCGAGGCTGCCCTGCAGGACCTCCATCAGGTCGACGACGTTGGTGGCCTGCGGCGCCTCCTCCGCGGCCTCGATCTCCTGGCCCTCCGCCTTCGCGCGCACCAACTCCCGCACCTTCTCCTGATACGTGTCGTGGTACTTGGCCGGCTCCCACGGCGCGTCCAAGGCGTCGATCAACTGAACCGCCATGTCCCGCTCCTTGCCCTTGCCCACCTGGCCCGAGGGCAGTTCCGGCAGTTCCTCGCCCGGGTCGCGCACCTCGTCCGCCCAGTGCAGGGTCTGCAGCACCAGCACCTTGTCGTCGGCGCGCAGCGCGGTCAGGTACTGCTTGCCGCGCATCACGAACGTCGCGATCCCGGCCTTGCCCACCTCCGCCAGCGCCTCCCGCAGCAGCCCGTACACCTTGGCGTGGTCCTTGCCGCGCGGGGCGACGTAGTACGTACGGTCGAAGTAGACCGGCTCGATGTCGTCCAGGTCGACGAAGTCGCTGATGTCGATGGTGCGGGAGCGGCCCGGGGCGATCTCGTCCAGTTCGTCGGGCTCGATGACGACGTACTCGCCCTCGGCCGCCTCGTAGCCCTTCACGATGTCCTCGGACGGCACTTCCTTTCCGGTGCGTTCGTTGACGCGCCGGTTGCGGATCCGGTCGGTGGTGCCGCGTTGCAGCTGGTGGAAGTGGACCGTGTGGTTCTCGACCGCGGTGTACAGGCCGACCGGCACGCTGACCAGCCCGAAGGTGATCACCCCGGTCCAGATCGCGCGTGCCATGAGCGCCTGCTCCCCTCATGTGTCGAAGTCCCTGCTGCCCACGCTGGCACTCCCGCGCGGGGAGCGCTCGCTGGGAGCGGGCGAGTGGGCGAGTGGGACCACCTATGTGCAGGGCTGCCTACGTGTGGGGGCCGCTCACGTGCGGGAGCCGCCTACGTACGGGAGCCGCCGCGCAGGCGTTCAGCTTCCCGGGCGGCGTCCCGAGCCGCCTGTTCGGCCCCGGCGACGGCGTCAGCCGCCTCCCGGCTCCGTTCCTCGGCGTCCCGCTCTGCCCGGTCGGCCCGCCGCAGCTCCTCCCGTGCCCGACGCAGCTGTTCCTCGGCCGCGGTCACCTGCCGGCGTGCCTCCTCGTGCCGGTCGCGAGCCTCCTGCAGCACCTCTTCGGCGTCCCGGTGTTCGGCGTGCCGCTCGCGCAGCTGCTCGTCCGCCGCTTCGGCGGCCTCGCGGGCCTCTTGTGCGCGCCTTTCCTGCTTCTGACGGCGCCGCTCGGCGAGTTCATCCTTCGCCCTGGCGGGCCGCTTCCCCGCGTCCGTCCCTGTCCCTGCGCGTGACCGCTGCGCGGTGCCCTTGGGCCGGGCCGACTTCGGCCGCGCGCCTGCGGTGCCGGTGATGCCGGAGGGCGGGAATTCCGCGGGCGGGGTGAGGGCGCTTTCCAAACGTCCCGTCGCCCACTGGTCTGCCGCGTCCTCATCGGCGAGTACGGCGTGCAAGGTGGAGGCGACGTCCTGCTGCGCCGCGTCCGACAGCCGGTGCCCGGCGTCCCTGGCGAGCTCGGCAGCCTGTCGGGACAGGCTCGCGACGACGCTGCCGCGCTGCTTGGACAGCTCTTTGATCTCGGCCGCGTCCAGGGTGCGGTACGCCTCGCGCAACTCCTGCCCGAGGTCGAGGAACCGTCGGCTCTCTTCCGGTCGGGAGTGCAGCAGCAGGTTCGCCGCCCACGCCGCGAGGGTCGGGCGGCGGGCGGCACGGATCCGCCGGGCGTCCGCCGCGCGTCCTTCCGTCCTGGCCCGCGCGGCCAACTCCTCACGGCGGGAGACGAAGCGGGGCGGCGCGGTGGCGTAGAGCTCGTCGAGCACACTCTCCACGTCGCGCTCTTCACTGTCCTTCGCACTCTTGCGCCGCATCCTCCTCAGCCTCCCCCGAGCCGCGTCTCCGTGCACTTCGGGTCGCCCCTAGGGGGCCAGGTCCGGGCGCAGTCGGTGCCATACCGGATGGCGCAGAAGTCCGGCCCGGGTACGGGTGGCGTAGCGGACTTCGGCGACCAGCCGGGGCAGGACCCATCTGGCGCCGGGCACGGCGGGTGCGGGCGTGAAGGGGCAGTCGTCGATGGCGGCGACGTCCAGGAGCCGGGCGAGCTCGGCGCGTTCCCGCTCGCTCCACCCCGTGCCCACACTCCCCCGGTAGACCAGGACCCCGTCCTCGTACTCCCCGACCAGGACCGCGCCCGGCAGACCGCCGAGGCGCCCCTGCCCCGGCAGCCAGCCGCCGACGACCGCGTCCACGGTGCGCACATTCCTGATCTTGAGCCAGGCCGGTGAGCGCCTGCCGGGTTCGTAGACCGAGTCGAGCCGCTTCAGCACGATGCCTTCCAGACCCTGCGCGTGGGCGAGTTCCAGGGCCTCGCGGCTGTGGCCGGTGACGGCTGTGGGGATGGACCAGCCCGGCCCGGTCTCGACCAGCTGCGTCAGAGTGGCGCGGCGGTGGGTGTAGGGCATGCGGGTGAGGTCCTGGCCGTTTAGGAAGAGCACGTCGAACAGGACGAGGTGCGCGGGGGCCTGCGCGGCGAGGCGGGCGGCTTTCGCCGGGGAGCCGGCCAGCCCCATCCGGGGCTGGAGAAGCGCGAAGCTGGAACGGCCCGCCTCGTCGAAGACGACGATCTCCCCGTCCAGGACCGCCGGCACGTCGCCCAGGACGTCGGCCAGGGCGTGGAGTTCGGGGTAGGCGGCGGTGATGTCCTCGCCGGAGCGCGAGCGGATCAGCACGGTGTGGTCGCCGGGCAGGTACACGACCGCGCGCTGCCCGTCGTACTTGGTCTCCGTGCTCCACAGGTGCTCGCTCTGCGGGGGCGGCAGCGAACCCGGGGTGGCGAGCATGGGGGCGATGCGCGGCAGGGGGGTCATGCTTGTCAGCCCTCGCCCCATCCGGTCGCGTTCATGCGCGCCGTCGGCCCATCTCGCCCGGTCGGCCCCGCCGCCCCCGGCACCGTCCCCGCCGCGGCGGTGGTACGGGGGCGCACGGTTTACGCACACCGAGTAATCCTCTCGCGACTTTGCGTAGCAATGCTTCCCGTCCATCCTCTCGATGGGTTTCGCGGCAGTCGACCTTTCTCCTCCCTCGTACGCGGGAAGCACGCAGGTGAACGCCGACTCGCGGGAAGGAGGTGACGACTCGATGCGCAAGGTCCCGATCCAGGCCCGGACGATGGTGCGCGCCGACCGGCAGGTCCACGGCAACAACCCTCACTGGCAGTGGCGCTGGCGCTGGGTGGCGAAGGCGGCCGGCAACGACGCCCGACGGTAGCTCCGCGCCTGACGGCAGATCCAGGGGCCGGCGCTCCCCCCACGGGCTCCGGCCCCGTTTCCCTCATCCGCCCGCATCGCCTCCGGGAGTCCCCTTGCGGCTGCGTCGTTCGCGCGGTCTGACCTGCTACTGGCACGCAGGCATGTTCGTGCTGCACCCCTACCCGCACGGCACACCGACCACGCTGCACCCGGCGGTGTCCGAGATCCTGTCCGCCTTCGAGGAGTGGACGACGCCCCAGGAGGCCGCCGAGGCCCTGGACCACCTCACCCCTGACACCGTCGCCGACGCCGTCGCGGCTCTGATCGAGGCCGGGGTGCTGCTGGCCGAGGACGACCCCCGGGCGGTACGCGACGACGAGATCGCCCGGCACTGGAGCACCTGGTCGCCCGAGGCGTCGTTCTTCCACTACACCACTCAGGACGTGTACGACGACCTTGAGCAGGCCACTTCTGAGCGGACCGAGGGAGAAGAGCACGAAGGGCAGGAAGGGCCCGCTGCCGTGGGGGTATTCACCGGATACCCCGACGCGCCCCGCGTCCTGCTGCCCCGGCCCCCGGCGGACCTGTCGGTTCCGTACGGGCAGGTGCTCTACGCCCGACGCACCGTGCGGGACTTCACCGACTCCCCCGTGCCGCTGGACGTGCTGGCCACCTTGTTGGCCGCGTCATTCGGCCCGGTGCACTTCATCGACTGCGGACTCGGCGCCCTGTACCTGCGCACCAGCCCGCAAGGCGGCGCGCGCCAGGAACTCGACGCCTACGTCGGGGTGCGCAACGTCACCGGCGTGGCGCCCGGCTGGTATCACTACAACGGTCTCCAGCACTCTCTGGAGCTGCTCACCGAGGGCCTGTCCCGCGACGAGGCGGCCCACCTGTGCGCCGACCAGGAGTGGGCCGGGGCGGCCTCTTTCCTCGTGGTCCTGGCCGCCAGGCTGGAGCGGATGAGCGTGAAGTATCCGACGCCGCGCTGTTACCGCGTATCCCTGCTCAACGCGGGCCATCTCGGGCAGACGTTCGCGCTGACCGCGACCGCGCTGGGCCTGGGTCCCGCCCAGACCGGCGCTTTCCGGGACTCCGCGCTGGCCGAGCGCTGCACCTTGGACAACACCGGCCACACCCCGCTGTACGTCCTCGCCGCAGGGCCTCCGCATCCGGAGCCCACGGAGGCGCCGCCGACCGCCACCGTCGGGACCTTCGGCGCCACGCGTCTCGTCACGCCCGGTGGTCGACGGCCGCCTGGAGGCTGAAGTCCACGAAGGTGGTGACCCCACGGATCAACGAACGTTCACGCCATAAGGAGCGGCGTTCGACGGAAGACCGCCGGTCAGCGAGCCGAGCAGGGCGTAGGCGGTCGGGACGAGGGTGTCCCGGCGGCTGTGGCGGCGGGTGGACAGGGCGACGAGCGCGGTGCCGCTGTCGGGGCGGAAGCCCAGGAAGGCGGTCTGTCCGCTGGTGGCTCCCATGTGGAAGTACATGGTTCCGCCGTCGGCGGGGTGGTGGAACCAGGCCGCGGTGTGGGTGTGCGCGTGGTTCCAGCCGCGGCGCAGCAGCGGGCGGCGCACCTCCTGGAGGGCGGCGGCGAGCGATGAGCCGTCGGGGCGCAGGTGTGCTTCGAGGAAGGTGAGCAGGGCGTCGGGGGTGGCGCGGACGGCGCCGGCCGCCTGGAAGCCGCCGATGCGGAGGGGCGGCGTGGGGGTGGTGCCGTCGGCGCGGTGGCCGGTGGCGTCGATGCCGGGGCCGGTGGGGCGCAGGGCGGTTCCGTCGAGGAGGCCGAGGGGGCGCAGGACGCGCTCGGTCAGCAGGTGTTCCCAGGGGGTTGCGGTGGCCGCCGCGAGGGTGTGTCCGAGGACGGCGACGGCGAAGTTGGAGTAGCGCCAGCGGGTGCCGGGCCGGTGGCGCGGGCGGGCGCGCAGGAAGGCGCGGACGACCCGCTCGGGCGGGTAGTGGGCGTAGGGGTTGGTGGACCAGCGGGGCAGGGCCTGGGGGTAGAAGTCGGCGGGCAGCGGCGGCAGTCCGGAGGTGTGGGTCATGAGGTGCGTCAGGGTGGTGGGGCGCGGCCCCGGTGGTCTGGCGGGGTCAAGCAGGGAGACGGCCGGGTCGTTGCCGGACAGTACGCCGTGGTGGACGAGGTCGGCGAGGAGCAGGCCGGTGAAGGTCTTGGACGCCGATCCGATCTCGTACCGGAGTCGCTCGCGCGGTACGGGTGTGGTGGGCGCGGTGCCGCCGCTGCGGACGGTGCGGTGGCCGTGTCGGGAGAGCGCGAACACGACGTCGGGCGAGTCGACGGACGTGACGGCCGCGTCGAGGAGTCGGGCGTCGTCGCTGTACCGGCCGTGCTGGTGGCCGGGGCGGTTCACGCGGGGGCCTCGGCGGTGAGCCGGCCCATGGCCCGCGAGGTGGCGAGGACGGAGGCGAAGGCGGCGACCAGGGTGGAGTGGTAGACGACGTCGAAGACGTCCTCGGGGTCGCCTTCGGGCATGGCGCGCACCGCGGGCATGGCCCCGTCGGGTTGCTGGGCGGCGGCGAAGCCCTCCCAGGAGGGCGCGTCGAGGGTGGGGTCGGGCAGGCAGGCGTCGACGACGAGCAGTTCGCCGAGCAGGTCCCATCGTTCCAGGTCGAGCCAGTCGTCCAGCCAGACCGGCAGCCACTGGCTCAGGTGGTCGGCGACGTCGGCCGGCAGGCCCTCCGGTCGCTCGCCCCAGTCGGTGAGGTGGAAGACGGTGTGGGTGATGTCGTAGGCGGTGCGGGTGTCGACGGTCCAGGGCTCCGGGCGGCGTGCCAGCCATGTCCGGCGGAACGCCTCGTCCTCGGGCAGGGTCGGCGTGAGCCCGAAGCGCCGTTCGAACGCGCTGAGGGCGAGTCTCCGGACGGGTAGGACCTCGAGGGCGGCATAGCCGGTCAGCCGGTGGTTGAGCAGGATCGCCCGTTCCAGCTCGGGCTGGCTGTAGCCGAGTTCACGGAACGGGATGTAGGTCTCGAAGGGGATCGGGGAGATCGGTTCGGTGCGCTGGCCGCGCACCAGCATCCGCCCGCCGTCCAGGACCTCCCGCCAGGCGTGGTCGATCAGCCGGCGGGCCAGGTCGGCCTGGCGGGAGCCGGCGACCCCTTCGCGGAAGAGCACTGTGCAGATGAAGGCGAGTTCGCCGACGGGTTTGAACCGTTCGAGGAATCCGGTCTCGGGGTCAGCGTCGGGTTGCAGCCGGAACCCGTCGCGGTGCGCGAAGAGCCATTCGATGGCTTTCACTCCGACCGTGTGGACAAGACGGGTGCTGGCGGCGGTCATTGCGGCACTCCTCGGTGGGTCGCGTCGCTGTCCGGTGCTTCGGCACGACGGGCGGCGGTCAGGGTGGCGGCGAAGGCCGCGACGAGTGTGGAGTGGTAGCAGTTGGCGAAGACCCTCGGGACCTCCTCACCGTGGGGTCCGCGGTCCGTCTCCGGCAGTGCTCCGGAGGTGTCCTGCGCCAGTGCCAGGGCCCGCCAGGCGTCGTCGGTGAGTTCGGGCGCCGGGGGGTCGGGGAGGGATGCGGCGACGGCGAGCAGTTCGCAGCTCAGGTCCCAGAGTCCGGCTTCCACGCAGCTGTCGAGCCAGGCGGGCAACCAGGCGTGCAGGTATGCCGCGATGTCCTCGGGCACGCGGTGCGGGGCGTGGCCCCAGTCCGTGAGGTGGTAGACGACGTGGGTGAGGGTGTATCCGGCGGTCCGCTCGAAGGCCCACGGCTCGGGCAGGCCGCCCAGCCAGGTGCGGCGGAGTGCGGCGGAGGTGGCCTCGTGGGGCGTGAGGCCGGTGCGGAACTCGGAGTTGAGCACGCTGAGCAGGCGGTTCGGGAGCTGTTCCGTCGTCCGCCAGGCCCGGGTTCGGACCAGGGTGGCGGTGAAGCGCTCGTACGCCGGGTTGCGCAGGCCGGCGGAGGCGAACGCTGCGTACACCTCGAAGGGGTACGAGGCCCAGGGTTCGAGCCGTTGCACGTCGAGGAACAGGGCACCGTCGCGGGTCTCGCGCCAGGCATGCCGGAGCAGGTCGGCGGCGGTGTCGTGCGCCGTCGTGCCCGGCCGGGTGGCGCGGCGGACGCACAGGCACATCTGGGCCAGTTCGCCGACAGGTTTCCAGGAGCCGTTGACGTCGGCGTCCGGTTCGAGGGCGTCGTCGCCGAGCCGGAAGCCGTCGCGGTGGTCGGACAGCCAGCCGAGTGCGCTGTCGGCCAGCCGTCGCACCTCGGTCGTCACCGGTGAGGTCACGGCGCTCCAAGCCTCGCGGGGCGCAGGAGCCGGGCGGCGTGCAGGTGCAGTGAGACGCGTGGGTCGTCGCCGCCCATGAGGGTCACGAAATCCAGCCCGGCGGCCAGGCCCAGCGTCTCGGGCACGTCGTCGAGGAGGGCCAGCCAGCGTCCGACGCCGGCCGCCTGGAGCCAGCCCCGGCGTCGTACGGCGCGTACGAAGCCCCGGGCGATGTCGAGGGTGCGGCCCGCCGCGGCGCGGGCCACCGCGCTGTCGGCGTCCGGTACGGCGAGCGGGGCCAGCAGGGACAGCTGGTGGGTGAGCGCCTGCCAGGGGAGGTCGTCCAGCCAGGCGGCGTCGGGCTCGATGTCACCGGGGGGAGTGCCGGCCGCCGGTGCGCCCAGTCGCCGCAGCGTGCGGGTCATCGCCCAGTGGGTCCAGCGGGAGGTGACCGAGGCGTCGGGGCCTGGCGGGTGGGCGAGCACCGCCTTCTCGCAGACCGCCAGGTCGACAGGGGCGGGTGGGGCGCCGTGCAGAACGCTCGGCAGCAGGACGTCCGCCCCCAGGACGCGGACCGCGGCGAGGCCGAGGTCGTCGTCCCCGGTGGTGACCGCCGGGCCGGCGGACATCCGGGAGTGGCCCCCGCTCTCCAGAGCGGAGACCACGTTGGAGGCGAGTTCCCGCACCGCGCCCGTCAAAGGCGTCAAAGTGCCGGGCTGCTCCATCTGGTTGCCCTTCAGCGCTTCTTCGGCCGTGGCGTCGGGGGCGACAGGAGCACCCCGCCTTGGCCGCCGGCGAGGGCCAGTGCTGCGCACTCGCGGCTGTCACGGTAAAAGCCCTGGCTTTCGCCCGGGTTGAGGGCCTCTTCGATGTCGGTCTCCGAAACCTTGGTGCTGTCCCGGAGCTCGTACTCGTTCGTCATGCCATCATCCCCTGATGCGGAACGGAATGTCTGCTTCCACTTCCAGTGGACCGCAGCCGTCCCCAACACGCAACTGGCGCAAAACCGGCAATGACATACAACGTTCAAGCTCATTCCGGCCAGTTCACCGGACCGGGTCCGGGCGCGCACTGCACGCCGGTAGTTCCACCCACCCCCACCAGCGCGAGAAAAGCTGCGGCCGCCGGTGACGGCGTGAACCGGCTCCAGACCAGGCGCTCCACTCGTACGGGTCCGTTGGTGACCGGCACGCTCCGCAGGCCGTGCAGCTCGACGGAGAACAGCGCGGGCAACAGGGCGACACCCAGTCCGTGGCGGACCATCCGGGCCATCAGCTCGACGCCGGACACCTCGAAGGCGACCTCGCGCCGCAGCCCTGCCGCCGCGAACGCCTCGTCGGACTGGGCGCGCGCCGCACTGCCTTCGGCGAAGTCGACGAACACCTCCTCGACGAGGCGGCGCAGGTCCACCTCCCGCTCCGCGGCCAGCGGGTGTTCCGGGGCGACCACGGCGACGTGCTGCCCGTGGGCGAGTTCGTGGTCCCGGACACCCTGGGGGCGAAACCCCGGCTGTACGCCGAGGAACGCCGCGTCCAGCGCCCCTTCGCGCACCTGCTCCACCAGCCGTTCGCTGGAGCCCGCCCGCAGCGTGATCCGCACCTCCGGATAGCGCTTGCGGTAGTCGCGCAGCACGGCCGGCAGGTCGACGGCCGCGACAGTGGGAATCGAGCCGACGGTCAGCCGACCCCGTATCTCACCGGTGGCCGCCGCCACTTCAGCCCGGGCCCGCTCCGCCGCCTCCAACGCCTGCCGGGCCGCGGGCAGGAACGCCTCTCCCGCGGCGGTCAACCGCACCCGGCGGCTGGTCCGGTCGAACAGCCGGGCCCCCAACTCCTTCTCCAACTTGGCCACTTGGTGACTGAGCGCGGACTGGACGACGTGGCACCGCTCGGCCGCGCGGGTGAAGCTCGCGGTCTCCGCCACGGCGAGGACATAACGCATCTGCTGGAGATCCATCGATCCATCGTGATTCACGATGGATCGGATGACAAACATGCGTTGGACCGATGGATCGCCGTTCGGCGATGCTGAACTCACCAACGGGCCACGGCAGTCGCCGGCCGGCCCGCACCTCGCACCCCGGTGCCCTCGACCGCACGGAGACCCTCATGCGTGTGATCGCCTTCGACCACCTCGTCCTCAACGTCGCCGACATCGAGCGCTCGCTCGCCTTCTACACCGGCCCCTTGGGACTGGACCCGGTACGGGTGGAGGAATGGCGCGCGGGCCAGGTCCCCTTCCCCTCCGTGCGGGTCAGCCCCACCACCATCATCGACCTCGTCGAGGGACCCGACGGGGAGCCGAAGGGCTCCAACGTCGACCACATCTGCCTCGTGGTGGAGCCGCTCGACTGGCAACAGGTCATCGACTCCGGCGTCTTCACGGTCGTCGACGGTCCCGGCAAGCGCTTCGGCGCCCGCGGCACCGCGATCTCCCTCTACGTCCAGGACCCGGACGGCAACACCGTGGAACTGCGCTGGTACCCGGAAGAGGACTGACCGGGAGCGCTCAGCCCGCGTGGGAGAGCGCGAAGGAGACCAGGAAGCCGCTCACGGTGATCAGCCCTATGGCCAGATGCGTGTCCTCGAACGCCTCCGGGATCATCGTGTCGGCGACCATGGCGAGGATCGCCCCGGCGGCCACCGCCGTCACCGCCGCGATGACGGAGGTCGAGAAGCCACCGACCACGGCGTAACCAAGCACCGCGGACACGGCGCACGCCGCGGCGATCGCTCCCCACACGCCCATGACGTACAGGCGGCCGCGGCCGGCCCGTTTCATGCCCACCGCGCTCGACAGTCCTTCGGGGACGTTGCTGAGGAACACCGCCGCCACGGTCACGAGACTGACCGCGCCACCGTCGAGCAGGCTGACCCCGATCACCGCGGACTCCGGCACTCCGTCCAACAGGGCACCGAACGCCAACGCCGTCCCCGACCCGGCCTGTTGTGCCTCAGAGGGCTGCGCCTGGGAACTCCGGTGGCCCGAGCGTTTACGGTGCCGGGCGCCGCGCCGCGCCAGCCACGCGTTGCCCGCGGTGTAGGCCGCGGCGCCGCCCAGCGTGCCGATGACCGCGGGGGCGAGCCCCGCCTGCTCGTACGCCTCCCCGACCAGCTCGAAGGAGACAGCCGAGATCAACACCCCCGCTCCGAAGGCCATGACCGTCGCCACGAGCTTCTGCGGCACCCGCAGCCCGTACCCCACCCCTGCCCCGAGCAACAGCGCGGAGCCCGCCACGAGTCCCCACAGTCCAGCCTGTACGACGTCTTCCATGCGGACCCGTGTACCCGACACATAGACCGCCACGCTCATGCACTGACGGCACACACGGACCCCATTCACCCGTGATGATGAGATTTGCCCGCGGTGGTGCATCCATGCGGCGATCTCGTACGGAATGCTGTGCACAGCACGGCGCATTCCAGGGTGCGCGGCACAGTGACCGGCCGGACGACCGGCGAGGGGGTTCATGCTCGACACGCAGATCGCCATCGTGGGGGCCGGCGCGGCCGGGCTCTCGCTGGCGTACCACCTGGCCGGCGTCGGCTCCGGCGGCCAAACGCCCTCGGTGGTGCTGGTCGATGCCCCGGCGGGCCCCTTGAGGCCGGCCGAGCGCACCTGGTGCTTCTGGGAGGAGCCGGGCGGCGCGTTCGACTCCGCCCTGACGGCCGCCTGGGACACCCTGCGGGTCAGAGCCCCGGACGGCGCCGCCGTCGCCGCTTCGCCCGCCCCGCTGCGCTACAAGATGCTGCGCTCCACGTCCTTCGAGTCCCTCGTCGGCGACCGGCTGGCCGTCGAACCGAACGTGGTCCGGCTCGACGGGGTGGTCGAGAACATCCGCGAACTGGAGCGCGGCGCCGAGATCCACCTGCGTCCCCAGGCCGGGCAGCCCCGCGCGCTGCGGGCCCGCTGGGTGTTCGACTCCCGTCCCCTGCGGGTCCTTCCGCCGGGGCGCACCACGCTGTTGCAGCACTTCCGCGGCTGGTTCGTCACGACCGACCGCCCGGCCTTCGACCCGCGGGTCGCGGACCTGATGGACTTCCGCACGCCGCAGCCCGCCCACGGTCTTTCCTTCGTCTACGCCCTGCCCATGAGCCCCTGTCAGGCCCTGGTGGAGTACACCGAGTTCTCCCGCCAGGTCCTGGACGACCAGAGTTACGACGCCGCCCTGCGCCGGTACCTGTCCCACGAACTGGCCCTGGAGCGCTACGAGGTCACGCGGGTGGAGCACGGCGTCATTCCCATGACCGACGCGCGCTTCCCGCGCCGCACCAGCCCTTCCGTCTTCCGCATCGGCACCGCGGGCGGAGCCACACGCCCCTCGACCGGATACACCTTCGCCGCCGTCCAACGGCAGGCCCACACCATCGCCGCCGCCTGCCGGCAGGGCCGGACTCCCCGGCCGCCCGCCGCCCACTCACCCTGGTCACGGGGCATGGACGCCGTCCTGCTGCGGGCCCTGCACACCGGACGCGTCAGCGGGGCGGAGTTCTTCACCGGCCTGTTCCGCCAGGTGCCCATGGAGCGGCTGCTCCGCTTCCTCGACGGACGCACCAGTACCCGCGAAGATCTGTCCATCGGACTGCGCACCCCCGTGCGCCCCATGCTGCGCACCGCCCTCGAACTGCCTCTGCTGCCCAAGCACCGCGCTACTCTCGCCCGCTCCCCCGGCACGACGGGCCGTCCAGCCGACCGGAAAGAGAACTGACATGACCGTGCTGCGCGACGACGGCCTGTCCGCCGCGTTCGACCACGCCGCCCGCACCTACGACCGGCTGGTCGCCGTCAACCCCGGCTACCACGCCCACCTGCGCCGCTCGGCCCGCCGACTGCGGCTGCCCCGGGGCGGCGCCGGACTGCGACTGCTCGACCTGGGCTGCGGGACCGGTGCCTCCACCGCCGCCCTGCGCCACGTCGCCCCGCTGGCCGAGATCGTCGCGGTCGACGCCTCACCCGGCATGCTGGAGCGCGCCGCAGCGAAGGCGTGGCCGCCCACCGTCACCTTCGTGCACGCCCCCGCCGAGCGGCTCGAAGAGGCCGGCGTGCACGGGCCGTTCGACGCGGTCTTCGCCGCCTATCTGTTCCGCAACCTCGCCGACCCCGACGCCGTGCTCGCCGCGGTCCGCGCCCTCATGGCACCGCACGGGCGACTGGCCGTGCACGAATACACCCTCAGCGGCCGTCCGGTCGACCGCCTGGTGTGGCGTGCCGTCTGCAAGGCGGTGGTGCAGCCCGCCGGCACCCTGACCGGCGACGGGCCCCTCTACCGGCACCTGTTCCACAGCGTGACCGGCTTCGACACGGCGGACGAGTTCGCCGCTCGTACGCGCCGGGCCGGCTTCTCCGGAGTGCGCGTCCTGCCGATGCCCGGCTGGCAGACCGGCATCGTGCACACCGTGCTGGCCTCCGTCGGCGCAGCCCACGAGGCCGCGCGGTGAAGCGGCGCACCACGTCGCCGGACGGGTCGGCCCGCCGCGGCCGCGACCGCCGCGCCCAGGTGTGGCAGGCGCCCACCGGCCTGTCCCGTCCGGCGCAGGGCCCGCCGCCCACGGCGGCCGTCGTGGGCGGCGGCCTGGCAGGCCTCGCCGCCGCCACGGCCCTGGCCGAACGAGGCGTCCAGGTCACCCTGTTCGAGCGCGACGACCAGCTGGGCGGCCGCCTGGCGGGCTGGCCGGTCGAACTCGCCGACGGCTCCACGGCGACCATGACCCGCGGCTTCCACGCGTTCTTCCGCCAGTACTACAACCTGCGCGGCCTGCTGCGTCGGGTGGACCCCGGCCTCGACATGCTGACCCGACTGCCCGACTATCCGCTGTGGCACAGCGCGGGACACCGGGACAGCTTCGCCAAGGTGCCGCGCACACCGCCCTGGAGCGCCCTCGGCTTCGCCGCGCAGAGCCCCACCTTCGGCGGGCGCGACCTGGCCCGCATGAACCCGCGCGCTGCCCTGCCCCTGATGGATGTGCGCGTACCGGACGTGTACCGGCGGCTCGACCGGCTGAGCGCGCAGGAACTGCTGGAGCGCATCCGCTTCCCCCGGGCGGCCCACCATCTGGCGTTCGAGGTGTTCTCCCGCAGCTTCTTCGCCGATCCGCGCCGGCTCTCGGCCGCCGAACTCGCCCTGATGTTCCACATCTACTTCCTCGGCTCCAGCGAGGGCCTGCTGTTCGACGTGCCGCAGGAACCGTTCCCAGCGGCGCTCTGGGAGCCGCTGGCCGCCTACCTCACCGGCCACGGCACGGACATCCGCACCGGGCACGCGGTGGAGAACGTGCAGCCCACCCCGGCCGGTGGGTTCCGCGTCAGCACCAGGCACGGCGAGACGCGGCACGACAGCGTGGTGCTCGCCCTGGACACGGCCGGGCTGCGGCACGTGGTCGCCCGGTCCCCCGGGCTCGCCGACCGCGCCTGGCGCGAACGGATCATGCGGCTGCGGACCGCCCCGGACTTCCTCGTCTCCCGCCTCTGGCTGGACCGGCCCGTCGACCCCGACCGGGCGGGATTCCTGGGAACCAGCGGATACGGCCCGCTCGACAACGTGAGCGTGCTGGAACGGTGGGACGGCGAAGCCCTGCGCCGGGTCGCCCGCACCGGCGGCTCAGTGGTGGAACTGCACGCCTACGCCGTCCCTGAGGGCACCGACCGGATCGCGGAACAGGACCGGCTGCTGACCCAGCTCCACCGCGTCTACCCCGAGACACGCGACGCCAAGATCATCGACGAACGCCACGAATGGCGTGCCGACTGCCCCCTGTTCGCGGTGGGCACCTACCAGGACCGGCCCACGGTACGCACCACGGACCCGGCCCTGACCGTCGCGGGCGACCTGGTCCGCACCGACCTTCCGGTCGCTCTCATGGAGCGCGCCGTGACCTCCGGTTTCCTCGCCGCGAACGCGCTGCTCCAGCGCTGGGGCCTGCGCGGCCAGACCCTGTGGTCGGTCCCGACCCGCGGCAGGGTGGGCGCCCTGCGGGCCCTGAACCGGCTGGTCGGCACCTGAGCAGGACGGGCCCGCGTGAACCGGAGGCCGTCGGCGGCAGGGATCGCTTCGCTTCAACCGGGAAAGCGGCCGGTGCTGCGCAGTGCCCAGCGCCGCTCGGCGTAGGCGATGTCGTCGCGCCACAGGCGTGCGGCCGCCGCGCGCATCAGCGGTCGCAGCGCGGCGGCGGTGGCCCTGGCGGCGACGAAGCCCGGCCGGTCGGAGGTGGCGATCACCGCTTCGACGACGGCGGTCCGGGGCTGCCCGGCACCGGCCGCGGTCAGGGGCGTCGCGTGGGTCTCCACGACCGAGCCCGCGCCTTCGCCGTGGGTGATGTGCATGACGACGGTACGGGGCTCGGGTGCGGTGAAGACGGCCCGCACCGGTACGACCGCATGCCCGCCCACTTTGAAGGACACGTCGACGGTGAACGCGTCGTCCTCGGGACCGTCCTGACCGTCGCCTTCACCGCTCAAGGGGGCCACGGTCAGATCGACGAAGGAGTACGGGTGGAACCAGGCGCCGTGCCACGGGTCGAGGCGGTTGGCTACGACGTCCTCGGGTTCACAGCGCCCGCTCGTGGTGACCACGGTCGCCACACTCCGCGCGAGATCCGGGCGCGGGGGGAGCACGGGCCGGTCCAGAGCGGGTTCGCCGCCGACGTCGTCGAGCCGGACCCAGGTCAGGACACCGTCGTCGTACGTCGGATACGGCTGCCAGGCCCCGAACGGACCGCCGTCCAGGGCGAGTCCGTGCCAGTGGCAGATCAACGTGCCGCAGCGCACCGGGCTGTCCTTGAGCGGGGCGCCCAGGTGCGGGCAGGCGCCGGGGCCTGCCCGCAACGCTCCGTCGGCGCCGCGCCACACGACGATCTCCAGGCCGGCGACGGTGCGGCCCAGGGGCCGGTCGTCCCTGATGTCCCGGGTGGCACCGAGGACGTACCAGTTTCCCGACGGCCGGCTCTGAGCGCGTTTCGACGCCGCGGCGATCACAGCCGGCCTTGCTTCGCGCCAGGTCGGACGCTGGTGTTCCCAGGCCACGGGCCGGCGGCGCAGCCGCAGGGGGAAGCGTCCGGTTCCAGGTGTTCCACGTGGACGTGAGTCACCGGTCATACCGGCTCCTTCGGGGACGGTCGGCGGCGCACGCCGTAGGTGAGGTGCGGTGGTGTGTATCCGGCCGGTTCGGGCGATTGCGGCGGCGGTCCGCCGCCGTTGAGGCGGTGGCGCAGCCGGGCCGCGGCCAGCCGGCACAGGCCGTCGCAGGCGACGGTGGCGCGGCGCCGGCGGGGGACGACGGCCCTGCGGTGCAGGACCGCGTACCCGTCGTCGGCGACGGCGTCGAGGATGGCGCCGTACAGCACGAAAGCCGTGCGGATGCAGGGGCGTGAGACCGGATCGAGCATGGCGAGGCCGGGTGCCGCGATGCGGTAGGTGTCTCGCGTGAGGGCGGCGGCAGCCATCAGCGCCGCGGTGATCCTCGTGTCCCGTCGGCCGGTGGCGCGGCTCCATTGCAGCAACGCGCGGTCGACGCCGTGCGCGGCGAGCAGTTCGCCGGGGAGGTAGGTGCGGCCGCGGTCGAGGTCCTCGCCGACGTCCCTGAGGAAGTTGGTCAGTTGGAAGGCCGTGCCGAGTGCGGCGGCGTGCGGGGCCGCTTCCTCGCGGGGTACGACGGTTCCCAGGACGGGCAGCATCTGCAGGCCGATGACGGCGGCCGAGCCGTGCATGTACCGCTCCAGGTCGTGATACGTGGGGTATTCACTCACTTCGAGGTCCTGCCGCATGGACGCCATGAAGTCGGTGAAGTGCTGGGGGTCGATGTCGTAGCGCCGGGCCGTGTCGGCCAGGGCCGCGGCGACGGGTTCGCTGCTCGTGCCCGTGCGCAGCGCGTGGTCCAGGTGGTGCTGCAGGCGGCGCAGTGCCGTGGCCCGCTCGGCAGGTGGGGCCGTGTCCGCCAGGTCGTCGACGATGTCGTCGGCCCAGCGTGCGAAGCCGTACAGGGCGTGGACGGCGGGCCGTCGCTCGATCGGCAGCAGCCGTGTGGCCAGGAAGTACGTCTTGCCGTGGCGGGCGTTCAAGCGGCGGCAGTGGGCGTAGGCGGAGCGCAGCACGGGGTCGGTGATGGCCGCGGCGTCCAGCTCCCGGGTACTCATCCGGCCCCTCCCTCGGCGACGCGCCCGGATGTGGTGAGGGTCGGCGGGCGGCGGGGTCCCGCGATGCGTGCGGCGGCCAGCTTGCCGGAGAGGAGGACGGTCGGCACGCCGACTCCGGGGGTGGTGCCGCACCCCGCGAGGACCGCGTTCTCCGTGCCGCGCACCAGGTTCCGGGGCCGGAAGGGGCCGGTCTGCGCGAAGGTGTGGGCGGCGGAGAACGGGGTGCCCGCGGCGTGTCCCTGTGCCGTCCAGTCGGCGGGAGTCACGAGGCACTCCTCCTCGACGGCCGCGGCGATCCCGGTGAGCCCGCGCCGTTCCAGTGCGGCGAGGAGGCTGTCCCGGTAGCGGGGGGCCAGCTCCCGCCAGTCCTGGGCGCCGGGGCCGATGTCGGTGTTGGGGCACGGGGCGAGTACGTAGTGCAGGTGGTGTCCGGGGGGCGCCAGGGTGGGGTCGGTGGCCGTGGGGCGGGTGATGAGCAGGGACGGGTCGGACATCAGGCGGCCGGTGCGGGTCAGTTCGTGGAAGGTGCGCTGCCAGGCGGCCCCGAAGGAGATCGTGTGGTGGGCCAGGTGGGGCCAGGTGCGGGCGCTGCCGAAGTGCAGGACGACGGCGGACGGCGCGTGCCGCAGTGGTCGCGGGCGGTAGGGGGTGCGGCCGAGCAGTTCGTAGGTGCGGGGCAGGTCGGGGGTCAGGACCACGGCGTCGCAGGGGATGCGCTCCTGGTCGGTGACGACGGCCGTGATCCGGTGGCCGGTCCGCTCCAGGGACCGGACGTCCTGCCCGTACCGGAAGTCGGCGCCTGCCTGAGTGGCGGCGTCGGCCATGGCCTGCGGCAGGGCGTGCATGCCGCCGCGCGGGAAGTAGACGCCGGCGACGGTGTCCATGTAGGCGATGACCGCGTACGCGGCCAGGGCACGGGCCGGGGGCACGCCCGCGTACAACGCCTGGAAGGAGAAGACGCGCTGCAGCCGCTCGTCGGAGATGAAGGAGGCGATGCGCGCGTCCAGGCGTCCGAAGCCGCCGAGGGCGGCGAGCCGCGCCAGGTCGGGCGTGAGGAGCTCCAGGGGGGAATCGAAGTTGGTGTCGATGAAGCGGCGCATCTGGAGCCGGTAGAGGCGCTCCAGCCAGGCCCGGAGCCGCCGGTACCCCAGGGCCTGCCGGGAGCCGGCGAAGCGGGCGATCTCCGCTTCCATCTCGTCGGGCCGGGTGTGGACGTCCAGTGAGCTGCCGTCGGCGAAGCGGGCGCGGTAGGCCGGGTGGAGGGCGATGAGGTCCAGGCGGTCGCGCATGGTCTGGCCCACCGCGGCGAAGGCGTCCTCGACGATGTCGGGCATGGTCAGGACGGTGGGGCCGGTGTCGATCCGGTAGCCCGCCCGCCGCAGCAGTCCGGCCCTGCCGCCCGGGTGCCCGGCGCGTTCGACCACCGTCACCGCGCGTCCCGAGCCCAGCAGGTGCAGGGCCGTGGACAGGCCCGCGAGTCCGGCGCCCACGACCACGACGTGGTCGGTCGGCCCTGGAACGGTCTTCATAGGCTCCCGCCTTTGGTACGGGGTTCTTCTCGGGCGGTCGGCGGGCCCGGCTCACCGGCCGCGGTCGGACCGGTCACGCGGTGGGGAGATCGTCCCGCAACTGGAGGGCCATTCCGGCACAGCGACCCGCCGGGCAGGGTGTTCTGTCCCCTGCGCATTGCACGTCCTCTCAGCCATTTGATCGATACAGGGCCACAGAACACTTCGGCCCGGGAGCGCTGCCCGGATGCACGTGAAATTCCGAATGCGCGTGTATTCCCTCAGGCGCGTGCTTCGGCGGCCCGGGGGTACTCGGCCCTTTCGCCCCCCTCGGGATTCCGGCGCGGTGGGAAAGGCTGTCGAAAGGGGAACGTGATTTCGGCTCCGCACGAAAGTACGCGGTTGCGTACCGAGACGGTGCTGCTGGAGAAGCAGTGCGTCATCCTCCTCGCCGGCGAGATCGACCTGAGCACCGTCGGCACGCTCTATGAAGCGGTCCGCGCCTGCCTGGACGCCGGTCCCACCCGCGTCCTCATAGATCTGCAAGAGGTGTGCTTCTGCGACTGCGTGGGCCTGCGCGCGCTCCTGCAGGCCAAGGAGGAGATCCTGCGCGCCGGTGCCTGCTTCGGCATACACGGCCCGCTGCGCCCTCTGGTGGCCCGCCTCGTCGAACGCACCCACACGGCCGACCGGCTCGGTCTGGCCCCTGCCTCCCCCGAAGAGCCGGTGTGACCGCGTACCGCCCTGGGACAAGTCTGTTCCGTCCGGCGTTCCCGGAGGTAGCTTGGTAGACAAGTCCCCTGAGGGAGGCTGATCCGATGCCGTGGCTCGCATGGCTGGTCGCCGCCGCCGCGCTGGGCGCCGCGGAGTTCTTCACCCTGACCTTGGCCTTCGGACTCCTGGCGGGTGCCGCGCTGGTCGCCGCCGTGGTGTCCGGGGTGGGCATCGGCATCGCGGGCCAGCTCGTGGCCTTCGCCGCGGCGGCGGCAGGTGGCCTGCTGGTCGTCCGCCCGGTCGCGCTGCGTCACATGGCGCAGGCACCCCTCACGCACGAGGGCAGCGATGCCTTGATCGGCAAGCGGGCCGAGGTGATGCGGGAGGTCACCGCGTCCCACGGCTTGATCAAACTCTGCGGCGAGGAATGGTCCGCCCGCGCCCTCGACGAAAGCCATGTGATCCCGGCGGGAGCACTGGTGGATGTCATGGAGATCGAAGGCGCCACAGCCATCGTCTATCCCCGCGAGCTCCTTCCGTGAACGACTGGAACTCGCGAGCTCCTTCCGTGAACAGGTGAAACTACGGCAATGGAGGAAGTGTGGATCCGGTTGTCATCCCGATTCTCGTGGCGGCGATCGTCGTCGTCTTCCTCGTGGCTTCCTCTGTGCGCATCGTCCCGCAGGCCCGCCGCTACAACATCGAGCGGTTCGGCAGATATCGCAGGACGCTGCAGCCCGGCCTGAATCTCGTCGTGCCGGTGGCGGACCGCGTCAACACGAAACTCGACGTGCGAGAGCAGGTCTATTCGTCGCAGCCCAAGCCGGTGATCACCGAGGACAACCTCGTCGTGAACATCGACACCGTGCTCTATTACCAGATCACCGACCCGCGGGCGGCGGCGTACGAAGTCGCGGACTATCTGCAGGCCATCGACCAGCTCACCGTGACCACCCTGCGCAACGTCATCGGCAGCATGGACCTGGAGGAGACGCTCACCTCGCGCGAGGAGATCAACACCCGGCTGCGCACCGTCCTCGACGACGCCACCGGCAAGTGGGGCATCCGCGTCAACCGCGTGGAGATCAAGGCCATCGACCCGCCGAACACCATCAAGGAAGCGATGGAGAAGCAGATGCGGGCCGAGCGCGACAAGCGCGCGGCCATTCTCCACGCCGAAGGGGAGCGGCAGGCCAAGATCCTCACCGCGGAGGGCACGAAGCAGAAGGACATCCTGGAGGCCCAGGGCACGCAGCAGGCCATGATCCTGCGGGCGGACGGCGAGGCCAAGGCGGTGGAGCGCGTCTTCCAGGCCGTCCACCGCAACAACGCCGACCCGAAGGTCCTCGCGTACAAGTATCTGGAGACGCTGCCCCACTTGGCGAGCAGCGACAACAATACGTTCTGGGTGATCCCGGGCGAGCTGACGGAGGCCGTCCGCACCGTCACCGCGGCCTTCGGCGATCACTCGAAGATGGGCCTTCCGGAGACCACGCGCCCCGCCGAGGCGGCCAAGGCCGGTGCCGGCGAGACGCCCGCCGAAGGGAGCGCGGAGCTCGCGGCGGGCTCGCCGCTCTCGCTCGACGCCGCCGCGGCCGCCGACGAGGTCGCCAAGCAGGCCGCCGCGGCGGTGAACGACGCCAAGGCCGAGGCCGAGGCCGCGCGGTCGCCTCAGGCGCCGGGCCGCGGGCAGAAGGGATAGCGGGCAGAGGGAACAGGCGGGCGCCAGTACGACCAATTCGCGCCGTTCTCAAGCTCCAACAGGCGCTTCTCGTACGGGAGTTCGCACAATGTGCACGTTCCGAGAGGCAGATCGGCCAAGCCTACGTTCCTACTTACGGTGCCGCTGCCCCGGGTCGCGACACACACGGTCGCTCCTCACCCCTGACCCACCATCGGAACTCCACATTCCGCCCCAAGGCCCTACGCTTTCTTCACTGCTCCGCACTGGACTCCAGCCCCTCGGATCACCTATCAGCAGGACAAAGGCATATGCCAAAAGCACCACCGAATCGTGTGTTGCCAAATCCCTTACGGCCCCCTCCCCGCTGTGCGAAAGTCGTTAGCGGTCCACCACCCGTCAAGTTGGTCGCACCGCACCGTCAACGGAGCACCTCATGCCGTCCCACGTCTTTGCGGACCACGCAGCCGCCCAGCCGCCGGAGCGCGGCACGGTCGACGCGCTGATCTCGCAGACGCGCCGGCTCCGCGGCGAGGTCGACGCCGTGCGGCGCGACGCCGTGGCCGACCACGCGGACCCCGCGGGGCGCTGGCAGCGGGCCCTGTGCGACCTGGCGGTCCACCAGCTCAACGACCTCGACGACCATCTGGCGCAGCTGCGGGACGGCCCGCCGCGGGCGGGCGGGGAGCCCGCGGCACCGGCCGCTCCGAAGCCCACGGCGTCACACCGGGGCTCCCTGCTGAGCCGGGTGGGCAGCGCCGAGTGGAATCTCCTCACCGACGAGGCCAGTTGGTCCGCCGAGCTCTACGACATCCTCGGCCGCGACCCGGCCGCTCCCCCGCTCCCCCTGGACGAGTTCCCTTCGCTGGTGCACCCCGACGACCAGCCCCTGCTGACCGCGATGGTCACGGACTGCCTCGTCGACGGAAAGCCCATCGACGGCGAGTTCCGCGTCCTGCGCCCCGACGGCCGCTGGCGCCAGGTGCACATGATGGGCGAGCCCGTGCTCGCCACCGACGGCTCCACCGCCTCCATGTGGGCGGTCCTGCGGGACGTCAGCGAGCTGCGCCGCAGCCAGCGCGTGGTCCGCGAGAGCCGCGATTCGCTGCAGCGCCACCGCGACATCGCACAGACCGAGTACCGCCTCGCGCTCGAACTGCAGGAGGCGGTGCTCCCGCCGTGGCGCGGCTCCCTGCGGCTGCCGCACGGCGGCCCCGCCCGTCTCGACCTCGCCGGCCGGTACCTCCCCTCCTCGACCAGCGCCCTCATCGGCGGCGACTGGTACGACGCGATGGAACTGCCCGAGGGCCACGTGCTGCTGAGCGTCGGCGACCTCACCGGGCACGGCGTCACCGTCACCTCCGGCATGGCGATGCTGCTCGGCGCGCTGCGCGGCATGGCCGTCACGGGTGCACAGCCGGACCAGATCATGGGCTGGCTGAACCAGTTACTGGACGCCACGGTCCAGCCCGCCCTCGGCAGCGCCGTCTACTGCCGCTACGACCCCGCCACACGGCTGCTCACATGGGCGCAGGCGGGACACCCCGCCCCGCTGCTGTTCCGCGACGGGACGGGGCGCACGCTGACGCCACCGCACGGCGTGCTCCTCGGCGCCACCTCCGGGGCGAAGTACGAGCAGGCCGAAGAGCAACTGCGTCCCGGAGACCTGTTGTTGCTGCACACCGACGGCCTGGTGCCGCGGCGCGACAGGGACACGGCGACGAGCCTGCTGCTCTCCCTCGCGTCCCGCTTGGCCGGGGCGCGTACGGCAGAGGACTGCGTGCGGACCGTCGTCGAGGAGTTCGGCGAGGAACCACGTGAGGACGACGCCTGCCTGCTGGCCGTGCGGATCTGACCGCTCGCTCCGCGCCGCGTCCGTCCCTTGGCGCGCCGGTTCCGCGCCGTGTTCGTTCCGTGCCGTCGTGTGTGTTCCGGTGTGCTACGCCCTGGCCGTCCTCCCCTTGGCCGCCCTCGGCAGCGCCAGCTTGATCTCCTCGCGCAGGTCCTGGATCTTCGGATAGCCGGCGTACTGCGCGGTCAGCCGGTACATCTCACGCAGCCGGTCCCAGGTGCGGTGCGAGGAGTTCGCCCGCATCGACACCAGCGCCAACCGGGCGTACCTGTCGGCCTGTTCGGGGTCGTCGGCGATGAAGCAGGCCGAGGCGAGCGAGATGTAGTCGAAGATCTGCGACCGGTCGCGGTTCTTGGCCCGCAGCTCGATCGCCTCCTTGGCGTGCCGCTGCGCGGCGCTCGCCGCGGACGCCTCGTGTTCGGCGAGGGTGCGGTAGGCCAGGGCCTGCATGCCGTGCAGATCCGCCTCGTCGAACATCTGCATCCAGCTCGGCGGCGGCACGTCCCCCTTGTCCGACACGAAGAGGTCCTCGGCGATGCCGAGGGTGCGCCGCATCGCCTGGCCGCGGCCCATCGACGCCTGCGCCCACGCCTCGATGGTGTACAGCATCGCCCGGGTACGGGGCAGGGCCTCATCGCCCGCGCCCGACTTGGCGAGCTTCATCAGGTCCAGGGCGTCGTCCGGCTTGCCGAGGTGCACCATCTGGCGCGCGGCCCGGGACAGTGCCTCACCCGCGCGCGGGCGGTCGCCGCCCTCGCGGGCCGCGTGCGCCGCGATGACGAAGTACTTCTGCGCCGTGGGCTCGAGGCCGACGTCGTGCGACATCCAGCCGGCGAGCACGGCGAGGTTGGCAGCGACACCCCACAGGCGCCGCTGGAGGTGGTCGGGGTGCCGGTAGGCGAGCATGCCGCCCACTTCATTGAGCTGGCCCACCACGGCCTTGCGCTGCAACCCGCCGCCGCGGGCCGCGTCCCAGGCGCGGAACACTTCGACCGAGCGTTCCAGTTCCTCGATCTCCTGGGAGCCGATGGGGGCGGCCTCATAGCGGTCGAACCCTGCGGGGTCGGCGTGCAGGGGATCTTCCATACGGGGGGCGTCGGCCTTGAGGGCCGGGTCGGTGTGCAGCCAGTCGTGCATGGCGCTGCTGAGTGCGGAGCCTGCGGCAAGCGCAGCGCCCGCGCCCACCAAGCCGCGTCGGTTGAGCATGAGGTCCATTCCCGTGAATTCGGTGAGGACCGCGGCTGTCCGCTCGGGCGCCCACGGCACGCCGTCGGGGTGCTCCACACTCCCGTCGCCACGCCGCTTCCCTGCGCGCCCGTGCCGGACCAGACCTAGATCCTCAGTGGTCACGACACGGCCGAGACGCTCGGTGAACAGAACAGCCAGGACCCGTGGCACCGGATCGCGCGGGATCTCTCCCATGTCGATCCACCGCCGCACCCGCGAGGTGTCGGTGGCCAGCTGGGGGTGGCCCATGGCCGCCGCCTGCCGGTTCACCAGTCTCGCGAGCTCACCCTTCGACCAGCCGGCCAGGCCGAACAGGTCGGAGAGGCGGGTGTTGGGTTGTCCGTTCACGTCAAGCCCCCAGGTTCTCGGCTGAGTTGACAGTAACCGTCTGTCAGTTGCTGAGCGACTATTCGCCAGGGTTCGCCAGGGTGCGCCACATGGTGTGCCAGGGGACGCCGGGTGTCAGGTAGGAGTGCGCCACCCCGACCCGGTCGCCGCCAGGCATTCCCCAGGGTGCACCCGAAGCGATCGGGCCGGGAGGCGCACGCAACTCACAGGCACACGAAGGGATCTGTATCGCCCATGTACGCAGCATCGTCCTCCGTGTCCGCCCCGCCCCGGCCGCTCCGCCCGCGCCCCCCTGTCCACCGGGGACGCGAGGTGCCCCCGGCACCGGGGAGCGGCCCCTACCTGGAGCCGGTGCGCCCCGCCGGCGCGCTGCCAGGCGTCGGCCGCACGCCCCGCGTGCCGGGGCCCGGCACGCAACCGCTCAGCGGGAGACTCGACTTGTCCGGCCCCCAGGGGGCGCAACTGCGCACCGCGATCGCCTCGGTGCACCGCATCTGCCCCGAGTTCAATCCGGTGCAGGTGCTGCGCAGGAGCGGCCGCACCGTGCTGCTCATCGGCACGGCCGGGCGCGGCAGCGCCGTCGCCAAGTGCCTGCTGGACCGCTCGTCCGGGTGGGAGGAGCGGATCAGGCACGAAATAGCGGTCTACCGCTCGTTCGTCCGGCACCGCCCGCCGGTCCGAGCGCCGCGGCTCATCGCTGCCGATCCCGACGACTGCACGCTGGTGATCGAGCGGATGCCCGGACGGGTCGCGGCTCTTCTCCGGCACCCTGCCGAGGCGCCGCCGCGTGCGGACATCCGTGCGGTGCTCGGCTCCGTCTTCCGCCTCAACGAGTGGCGGCCGCCGACGGAGATGTTCGGCAAGCCGATGGACTACCCCAGGCGGATCTCCCGCTTCCACGAACTGGGTCTGCTGACGGACCGTGACATGGGCGACCTGCAGAAGCTGCTGCACGGCATCGCGCATTCGGTCGGGCACCAGGGCGGCGGACACCAGGCCATGTGGCAGTTCTGCCACGGTGACGCCCTCCTTTCGAACATCCTTCTCTCCCCCGCCGGCCCCGTCCTGGTCGACTGGGAGCACGCCGGCTGGTACCTCCCGGGGTACGACCTGGCGACACTGTGGACGGTCCTCGGTGACGCCCCGGCGGCGCGACGCGAGATCAGTCAGCGGGCGCAGGCCGCGGGCCCCGCGGCGCGCGACGCGTTCCTGGTGAACCTGATGCTGATCCTGACCCGCGAGATCCGTACGTACGAATCGGCCGTGCAGCGTTCGATGCACGACTCGACCCCGGTGGCCCCGGGCCCGCCCCACCCCGGTGCCGCGCCGACCGGCGAGGAACAGCGGCTGCTGCTCAGGCGGCTGCACGACGACTGCCAGCTGGCCCGCCGGGCCGTGCGCGCAGCTGTCGGTACCCGCTGACGGGGGGCGAAGGCCCGCGGTGCGCTGTGGACAGGGGCGCATCGCGGGCTTTCGTATGCCTCTGGCGACTACCGCGGGACTATGTCGTCGCGAGGAGAAGCGTGCCGCGAGAAAGGCCCCCCGACCGCCGACACACGTGGGGGGGGCACGTTCCGGAACCGCGGGCGGCAGTATCGGCCACAGTGCCGAGTGGCGCTGACGGCCGGGGCCTTCCGCCCGTAGCGTCAGGGTATGTCCGCAACCGACGCAGAGCAGATCCACCGGGCCAACACCTCCGGTCGCACGCCCGCCGTGTTCGTGCACGGCCTGTGGATGCTGGCGAGCAGCTGGGACCACTGGCTCCCGCACTTCGAAGCCGCCGGGTTCGCTCCGGTCGCCCTGACATGGCCGGGTGAACCGGCGACGACGACCGAGGCCAGGCAGCACCCCGAGGCCATGGCGGGCACGACGGTCGGACAGGTCGCCGATCATCTCGCCGGGCTCATCGGCACGTTGGAGCGCAAACCCGTGGTGATCGGCCACTCCGTCGGCGGGCTGCTGACGCAGATCCTCGCGGGCCGCGGCCTGTCGGCCGCCTCGGTGGCGATCGACCCGGCGCCGTTCCGCGGTGTCCTCGCGATGCCGCTGTCGACGGTGCGCTCACTGCTCCCCATGATCGCCAACCCGGCCAACCGGAAGCGCGCCAAGCCGCTGACCTTCGAGCAGTTCCGCTACGCCTACGCCAACGCCGTCAGCGAGGAGGAGGCCCGGTCCCTCTACGAGCGGTACGCCGTGCCCGCGCCCTGCGCCCCGCCCATGCAGGCGGCGCTCGCCAACTTCAATCCGCGCACAGAGGTCAAGGCCAACTGCCGCAATCCCCGGCGCGGGCCGCTCCTGATCGTCTCGGGCGGCCAGGACAACGCCATCCCCTGGGCGCTCGCCAGCGGCGCGTACAAGCGGCAGAAGCGCAGCCCGTGCGTCACGGAGATCGTCGAGCTGTACGGGCGGGACCACGCGCTGACGCTCGACAGCAGGTGGCAGGAGGTCGCCGACGTCGCACTGGCCTTCGTGCGCCGCTTCGTGTGACGTGTGCGCCACATCACCCTGTATAGGGCACGCATCTGGAACAACAAGGGGTGGTCCGTCGTTCAGGTAAGTGTGGCTGCGGAGGGGACAGTGTCCCCGGGCCTCACCTATAGCCCATGGGGAAGATCGTTCGGCTGAAGCCCCATGGAGCCTTTCGCCGAGAGGCGACCGCCCTCCGCTCGCCACGCTTTACCGCCCCGGCTGGTCTCCCCCGTCCAGTCGGGGCTTTTTCGTGCCGTCGTGTTCGTACCGTCGCGGCTGTCGTGGACGTCCGTCTCCGCCGGCTCGTCAGCGGCCGGTCGAGCCGTCGATCTGCTCGCGGAGGATGTCCGCGTGACCGGCGTGCCGGCCGGTCTCCTCGATCATGTGCACCAGGACCCACCGCATCGAGGGCGCCGGTCCCCGGCGCGGGGGCCGCGGGGCGAGGAAGGCCAGGTCCGGGCAGGCCTCGATGACCTGGTTCGCCTGCTCGACGGTCCGCCGGTAGTCGGCCAGCACGCTGTCGACGGTGTCGTGCGTGGACGGCCGCATCGTCGCGCGCCAGTCGCCGGGTTCCTCGCCGAGGAAGTAGAACCGTTCGACGAACCCCAGATGCTTGAGCAGCCCGAGCAGGCTGGTGCCCGAGGGGACTCCGCCGGTGCGGACCTGCGGTTCGGGCGCGCCCGCGACCTTGTCGGCGATCGAGGTCCGCAGCTGGTCGAGGAAGCTCCGCAGCATGGCTTTCTCGGCGGCCCCGGCCCCGAGGAGTCCGGTGTCCTTCATCGCGATACTCCGTTCCGCATGAGCCAAGGGACTGCGTCAGGCGGTGGCGCGCCGGACGAGCAGGACGTTGTCGATGACGGTGGCCGTCTCGCCGGTGGGGCCTGTGGCCCGGCGCCGGGGCATGTCGGCACGCAGGACGGACCAGTACGCCGGGTCGAGCTGGAGTTCGGCGGCGGTCTCGGTGGGTGTGGGGTAGTGGGTGTCGGGGTCCTGGTTCCACGACCAGGGGGCGGTGGAGCCGTGGTCGACGACCAGCAGCAGACCACCGGGCCGCAGGGCCTGAGCGGCGGTGCGCAGGACCCGGCCTCGGGGCAGGGCGAACGGGGTCTGGAAGTACTGGGCGGAGACCAGATCGAACCGGCCGTCGGGGAAGCTGTCGGCCAGATCGTGCTGTTCGGTGGCGACCCGGTCTCCGAGGCCCAGGTCCTGGGCGCGTTCCCGCACCCGTTCGACGACGGTGGCGGAGATGTCCACGGCGGTGACGTGCCAGCCCTGCCGGGCGAGCCAGAGGGCGTCGCCACCGGCACCGCACCCCAGGTCCAGAGCCGCACCCGGGCGCAGCGATGCGACGGTCTCGGCGAGCAGCGGGTTGACGCGTCCGCCCCAGGTGCGCCGGGCGCGGTAGTGCTGCTCCCAGAACAGTTCGGCGCCGCCGCCGTCGTCGGCTCCGTTTGCAGAGTGTCGGCTTCCGGTGGAATCCATGGGAGGTGCCCCTTCGTCGGCCGGCGTGCCGAGCGCGATGCGATCCGCGCCGGTGACGCCGGTGGTGTACCGACAGCATCGGCACCACCTTTTCCATCCGGCAAGAAAAGTTGCGGATCCGCACTGTCGGGGCACCATCGGGCCATGGAGAGCACGGATGGCAGAAACGACAGCAGCAACGACAGCGGAAATGACCGCACCGGAGACGTGCTGGCCGGCGTCGGGCCGCGGCTGCGCGCCCTGCGCCGGGCGCGCGGCACCACCTTGGCGGCGCTGGCGACGGAGACCGGCCTCACGGCGAGCACCCTGTCCCGTCTGGAGAACGGCAAACTCCGCCCCACGCTGGAACAACTGCTGCCCCTGGCCCGGGCGCACGACGTCCCGCTCGACGACCTCGTCGCGGCGCCGCCCACCGGGGACCCGCGCGTCCACCTGCGTCCGGTGCGGCGGTCCGGTCTCGTGCTGGTGCCGCTGACCAGGCGGCCCGGTGGCATCCAGGCCTACAAGGTGATCCATCCGCCCGCCGGCCGGGCGCCCACGACGAAGCTGCAGACCCATGAGGGCTACGAGTGGTTCTACGTCCTCGACGGCCGGGTCAGGTTCGTGCTCGGCGAACGGGAGTTCCGGCTCGGCGTCGGCGAGGCCGCGGAGTTCGACACCCGCATCCCCCACTGGATCGGCAGCGCCGACAGCCGCCCCGCGGAGTTGCTCGCCCTGTTCGGGGCGCAGGGGGAACGCGCGCATCTGGAACCGTCGTCCGGCCACTGACCGAGGCCCCGTTGTCAGTGGCGGCTGGGAGGCTGGTCCGTATGGACAGCGACGACGAGCAGCTGCTGCGCGGCCGGGTCTACGGCCAGGATCACGACCACCCGGGCCCGCGCCCGGGTCAGTGCTACGCCGAGTTGGTCGGCGGCCCACTGGACGGGCTGCTGCTCGACATCACCGGCTGGACGCAGGAGGAAATCGACGCCGGTGCCGCTCTCCGGACGGAGCTGGGGCAGTTCGGCGCCGGCGGCCGGGCGACGTACCGCCCACGTCCCGGCGCCCCGCGCCGCTTCGACTGGACCGGCGACATCCGGTGACCGCCGACCGACCGCACAGCCGGGCTCGGGTCGGCGCTGCCCGGCACCGAAAATGCACAGGAGATCGAAGAACCGCGCTGTTAGCCTGAGGTCATGGCACGAGGTATCTGGTCGCAGAAGGTCCGCTCCGCCCGCTGACGGCGGCGCCTTCTCCCACTGAACGAGCGCTCGCCGTCCCGGTTCCCGCCGGGCGGCAGCTTTCCGCTGCCCGGCTCCACTGCGAGCTGCGGAGCAACCCCGTGAACCTCTTCCCCTCCCCCGAAGCCACATCCCTGTCCGGCTCCCCCGCCCCGACCGGCCTGTCCGGCCTGCCCGTCGAGGCAGGCGACAGCGCCCACGTACGCGCCGAAGGCATCAGCGTCACCCTGGGATCCCGGCATGTCCTGAACGACGTGTCGGTCACCGTCTCCGCCCGGTCGAGGATCGCCGTCGTCGGCGAGAACGGCCGGGGCAAGACGACCCTGCTGCACGTCCTCGCCGGGCTGATCGCCCCCGACGAGGGCACCGTGCACCGGGCCGGCACGATCGGCCTGGCCCGTCAGGAGCTGTCCGCGCGGGACGGCGAGACGGTGGGCACCCTCACGTCCGAGGCCCTGGCCGCCTCGCTCGCGGCCCTCGCCGCCCTGGACGAGGCGACCCTCGCCATGGCCGAGGGCGACCCCACGGCCGACGACCGCTACACAGCCGCGCTCGACGCCGCCACCCGGCTCGACGCGTGGGACGCCGAACGCCGCGTCGACGTCGCGCTCGAAGCCCTCGGCGCCTGCACGGACCGGCAACGCCCGCTGTCCACCCTGTCGGTCGGGCAGCGCTACCGGGTCCGGCTGGCGTGTCTGCTCGGCGCGCGGCACGACGTCCTGCTGCTCGACGAGCCGACCAACCACCTCGACGCCGACGGTCTCGGCTTCCTCACCCGCAGGCTGCGCGAACACGACGGCGGCCTCGCCCTCGTCAGCCACGACCGCGCGCTGCTCCGCGACATCGCGGACCGGTTCCTCGACCTCGACCCCACCCGCGACGGCAGGACGCGCCTGTACGCCGGCGGGTACGACGCGTGGCAGGACGCGCGGCGTCGCGAGCGTGAGCGCTGGGAGCAGGACCACGAGGAGCAGCAGGAGGAGCACCGGCGGCTGCGGGACGCGGCGTCGAAGGCCCGCGACCGGCTCTCCACCGGCTGGCGGCCGGACAAGGGAACCGGCAAGCACCAGCGCCAGTCCCGCGCGCCCGGTGTCGTACAGGCGCTGAAGCGGCAGCAGGACGCTCTGGAGGCGCATCGGATCGACGTGCCGGAGCCACCGCCGGCCCTGCGGTGGCCCGACCCGGGTGTCCGGCCCGGGGCGCCGCAGTTGCGGGCGCACGGCGTCACGGTCGACGGGCGGCTCCCCTGCCCGGTCGACCTCGCCCTCGACGGCGGCGACCGGCTGCTGGTCACCGGGCCGAACGGGGCCGGGAAGTCCACGCTGCTCGCGGTGCTCGCCGGTTCGCTCACGCCCACGGAGGGATACGTTCGTACGGCGGCGGGGGCGCGGGTCGTCCGGGTCACCCAGGAGACCGCCGGGCAGCAGCCCGGGCTCACCGCGCGCGAGGTGCACGCCCGCCACGTGGGGCAGTTGGTGGCCCGCGGAGTACTCCGCGACGCCGATGCCGTCCCGCTCGGCTCGGTCGGGCTGCTGGACCGCGACGCGCTGCGCACACCGGTCGGGCGGATGTCGGAGGGGCAGCGGCGGCGCCTGGACCTCGCGTTGGCGCTGGCCGGGCGGCCCGGCCTGATCCTGCTCGACGAGCCGACCAACCACCTGTCGTCCGCCCTGGTCGACGAGTTGACCGACGCGATCCGCGCCACGAGCGCCGCGGTGGTGGTCGCGACGCACGACCGGCAACTGCTGCGGGACCTGGCGGACTGGCCGCGCCTGGAGATCGGGGTGCGCCGCGGTGTTCCGGGCGGCACCGAGGCCGACGGGGGCCGTTAGTTCCGTGCGGTGGGCCAGGACGGGCAGTGGACCAGGACGGGCAGCAGCAGCCCGTCCTGGTGGCGGTGTCAGGTGTCGAAGCGGCGGTGTCAGCTGTCGAAGCGGCGGCGGGAGGTCTCGATCTGGCCCAGGTACCGGTGCGTCCAGGCGCACATGCCGTCGACCGTCTCCCGCAGGCGTCGGCCGGGCTCGGTGAGGGTGTATTCGACCTTCGGCGGGACGGTGGGGTGCACGGTCCGCTCGACCAGGCCGTTGCGCTCCATCATGCGCAGGTTCTGGGTGAGCATCTTGTGGCTGATGCCCTCGACCTGGCTCCGCACCTCGCTGAAGCGCAGGGTCCCCTCCCCCAGCGCCTCGATGATCAGGAGCGCCCACTTGTTGGCGATGTCCGAGAAGATCTCCCGGGCCAGCGAGTCCGCGCGCCGCAGGTCCGCCTCGTCGGCCGAGCCGTCGTACTGCTTGGTCACCATCAGGTTCCCCCGTCACTGAAAAGTGCGTTCTTCCACGTCAGGGCTGACTCTCCTACGGTTCCCGAGTAACCACAAGAGACCAAGGGCACCTTGGTCGAGGAGGCGGACAACCACATGACCATCACTCTGGTGAACCCCGAAGGCCTGCCGGAGATCGACGTGTACCGGCAGGTGTCGATCGCTTCGGGATCGAGGCTGGTCTTCGTCGCAGGGCAGGTTTCCTGGGACGCGGAGGGGGCCACGGTCGGCGAGGGCGACCTCGCCGCTCAGGTCGAACAGTGCTACCTCAACGTCGGCACCGCCCTGGCCGCGGTGGGCGGCTCCTTCGACGACGTGGCGAAGCTGACCGTGCACGTCGTCGACTGGACCCCCGACAAGATGCCGCTGCTCCTGGAAGGGATCGCGCGAGCCGCCGCGAAACTGGGCGTCACGCCGGTGCCGCCCAGCACCCTGTTGGGCGTCGCGGCACTTGACGTACCCGCCCATCTCGTCGAGGTCGAGGCCACCGCGGTCCTCGACTGAGCACGGCCCCCCGCTCATGGGCCCGCCTTCACTGGTCCACGCCACTGACGCGCCGCAGGCGGTGGGGCCACCCCCGGCGAAAACCCGCCACCGACCCGCCGGAACCGGCGCTGACATGCGAAATCCCGACTCCTGGGGATGATTGACGGATCGTCGGAGAGCCGGTACCACTGACGCACGCCCGGCCCCGCACGCCCCGTCACGCTTCATCGGCCCAGGAGGCTGCATTGCGAGGATCCGACACCGCCCCCACCTCGTCCGCCCGCAGACACGCCGTCAGAACGGCGGGCGTACTCGCGTCCGCCGGTCTGCTGGTGCCGCTGCTCGGCGCGGCCCCGTCGTCCGGCGCTCCCCAGCAGGCCCCCGCGGAACGGCTCCAGGGAGCCTTCGCGTCGGCCGCCGCCGAGTACCGCGTGCCCCAGAGCGTGCTGCTCGGCGTCTCGTACCTGCAGTCGCGCTGGGACGCGCACGGCGGCGCGGCCAGCGTCACCGGGGGCTACGGCCCCATGCACCTGACCGACGCGCGCACCGCCCTGGCCTCGGCCCCGCACCACAGCGAGGGCGACGAGGACCCGCGCGGTGACACCTCACGCCCCGCCCCGCCGCGGGCCAAGCTGCCCGAGGAGACCGAACTCCCCGCACGGCTTAGGACGTTGCCCCGCGCGGCCGAGCTGACCGGCCGGTCGGCCGACGAGCTGCGCACCGATCCCGCGGCGAACGTGGAGGGCGGCGCGGCCCTGCTCGCGGCGGCCCAGCGCAAGCTCGGCAAGCCGCTGAGCGACGACCCCGCCGACTGGTACGGCGCCGTCGCCCGTTTCTCCGGCGCGGACGACGAGGCGACCGCGGCCACGTACGCCAACGACGTGTTCGCGGTGATCCGGGACGGCGAGCGGCGCACCACCGACGCGGGCCAGCGCGTCGCGCTGGCGCCCGAGCCGGGTCTGAGGCCCGACTCCGCGCAGCTGAAACGCATGGGCCTGCGCAAGGCGCCGGCAGGGCAGACGGAGTGCCCGAGGACGGTGTCGTGCGAGTGGATTCCCGCGCCGTACGAGGAGTTCAAGGACCCCAACGGCAATCCGGACTACGGCAACCACGACAAGTCGAACCGGCCGAAGAGCCAGAGCATCGACTCGATCATCGTCCACGACACCGAGGGCAGGTGGGAGGGCGTCCTGAACATGGTGCAGGACCCGACCTACGTGTCGTGGCAGTACACCCTGCGCTCCACCGACGGCCACATCGCCCAGCACGTGAAGGCCAAGGACGTCGCCTGGCACGCCGGCAACTGGTACGTGAACGCCAAGTCGATCGGCCTCGAGCACGAGGGCTTCCTCACCGCACCCGACACCTGGTACACGGAGGCCATGTACCGCACGTCGGCCCGCCTGGTGAAGTACCTCGCCAAGAAGTACGACATCCCGCTGGACCGCCAGCACATCCTCGGCCACGACAACGTCCAGGGCACCGTGGCCTCCACCATCCCCGGCATGCACACGGATCCGGGGCCGTACTGGGACTGGCAGCACTACTTCACGCTGCTCGGCAAGCCGTTCCGTGCCACCGCGGGCCCGGGTGGCGGAGTGGTGACGGTGGCGCCCGAGTACGCCAAGAACCGGCCCGAGTACACGGGCTGCGTGAAGCCCGGCGAGACGTGCGTGCCGCACGGTTCGGCGGCCGTGCGCGTGCACACCGAGCCGCGTGACGACGCGCCGCTGATCAAGGACATCGGCAAGCGTCCCGGCGGCCAGGATTCCACGATCGACGTGAACGACGTCGGCGCGCGGCTCTCCACCGGCCAGCAGTACGCGGTCGCCGAGCGCAGGGGCGACTGGACGGCCGTCTGGTACCTCGGCCAGAAGGCCTGGTTCAAGAACCCGGCGAAGCAGCCCACCGCGGTCCACGCGAAGGGCCTCGTGGTGACGCCGAAGGCCGGCGCGACCGAGGTCCCGGTGTACGGGCGGGCGTACCCGGAGAAGGAGGCCTACCCGGCGGGTGTCCCGGTGCAGGCCGTCTCCCCGCTGCCGTACAAGATCCTCGCGGGCCAGAAGTACGTGGTCGGCGACAAGGTGCCGGGCGAGTACTTCTACGCCCCGACGTTCGACACCTCGCGGCACACGGTGGTGCGCGGCAAGGACACGTACTACGTGATCCAGTACGGGCACCGGATCGGCTATGTGCGCGCGGCGGACGTGCGGGTGGAACGGTCCGGTTCATGACGCGGTAGCGGCGGTCGGGTCCGGGCCCGCGGTGGACGCGGGTCCGGGCCCGATGGGTCGTCGCCGTACGAGGGACGACGCGCCCGCCGGGGTTCAGTCGAAGACGTATCGCTGCCCTGCGCGCGCCTTCACGGTCTTCGTGCCGCCGTTGAACAGGTCGCTATGCAGGGTGAGTTCGCGGGTGCGTGCGGCTTTCAGGGCGATGCGGGTGGCGCGGCCCGACGCCCAGTCGATGTCGAGGGTCGCGCCGCCGCGGGCCCGCAGGCCGCGTACGGATCCTGCGGGCCAGGCCGCGGGGAGCGCGGGCAGGATCTCGATGGCGTCGTGCTGGCTCTGCAGGAGCATTTCGACGATGCCCGACGTCGCGCCGAAGTTGCCGTCGATCTGGAACGGCGGGTGGGTGTCCCAGAGGTTGGGCAGCGTCGAGGACTTCAGCTGTTCGCCGAGCATCCTGTGGGCGTGGTCGCCGTCGCGCAGGCGTGCCCAGAAGTTGATTTTCCAGGCCTTGGACCAGCCGGTGCCGCCGTCGCCGCGCGCCGTGAGGGAGACCCTCGCCGCCTCGGCCCACTCGCTGCCCGGCTCGATCTGCCGTCCGGGGTGGAGGGCGTACAGGTGCGAGACGTGCCGGTGGTCGTCCGTGCGGTCGTCCACGTCCTCCTTCCACTCCTGGAGTTGCCCCCAGGAGCCGATGCGCAGCCCGGGGTCGAGGGCGTCGAGGGTCTTCTTCAGCTCGGCACGGAAGGGCGGCGAGTCGCCGAGCACGCGGGCGGCTTCCAGGGTGTTGGTGAGCAGGTCGTGGACGATCTGCTGGGCCATGGCGCCGCCCGCGGTGAAGTCGCCGTGCTCGGGCGAGTAGCTGGGCGTGACGGTCAGGGTGCCGTCGCGCGGGTCGGTGCGCAGGTTGTCGAGCCAGAACTCGGCGGCCTCCTTCATCACCGGGTACGCGGTGGTGCGCAGGTACTCGGTGGAGCCGCCGAAGCGGTAGTGCTCGTACAGCTGCGCGGTGAGCCAGGCGGCGGCCTCCGGGAACCAGAAAGCGGTCGACCAGTCGTGGACGCCGGTGAAGCCGTAGGGGTTGGTCTCGTTGTGCACGACCCAGCCGCGACTGCCGAACATCTCCTTGGCGGTGCGCCGCCCGGGTGCGCGCAGGGCCTCGACGAAGCGGTCGTACGGGGCGGTCGTCTCGGGGAGATTGGCGGCTTCGGCGGGCCAGTAGTTCATCTGGAGGTTGATGTTGGTGTGGTAGTCGGCCGACCAGGGCGGGGTGGTGCTGTTGTTCCAGACGCCCTGGAGGTTGGCGGGCAGTGATCCCGCGCGCGAGCAGGCGATGAGGAGGTAGCGGCCGTACTGGAAGAAGAGCCCTTCCAGCGCCCGGTCGGCGGTGGCGCTCCCCCCGCTCCCGTACTGCTTGAGCAGCCGGTCCGTGGGCACGTCGGCGGGGAGCGCCTGGCCGATGTCGAGGGTGACGCGGTCGAAGAGGGCGCGGTGGTCGCGCAGGTGGCGGGTGCGCAGTGCGCGGTGGCCCGCCGAGACGGCTTGGTCGACCGTGCGGGTCACGGCGGTGTGCGGGTCGTCGCCGCGGTAGTCGGGGTAGGTGTCGGCGTAGTCCGTGCCCGCGGCGAGGACGAACCAGACGTGGTCGGCGCCGGTCACCGTGACGCTGCCGTCGCCGTTCGCGGCGCGCGTCCCGCCCTGCTGCCTGATGCGCAGCTGGGCCTCGAACTCCAGCGCGTTGTCGGCGAGTTCACCCCGGACCGTGATGCGGTCCTCGTCCGCTGTCGCGGTGAAGTCGGTGCGCGGTGAGGTGTAGCGGAGAGTGCAGGTGACCTGCGCGGCACGGTCGGCGGAGAGCCGTCCGACGATCACCTTGTCGGGGTACGAGGCGAAGAACTCCCTGTGGTGGCGCACCTGTTCATGCGTGTACGTGACGGACGCGATGCCCTGTCCGAGGTCGAGGGCGCGGCGGTATGTGGCGTCGGGGGCGGCCGGCGCGCCCGGCACGTCGATGTGCAGGTCACCGAAGGTCTGGTGGGCTCCGTAGCCGCGCCGGGCCTGGCCGAGCTCCGCGGCGACGGCGTCCGGGGCGAGCCGCCCCTTCTCGTCGAGCTCGTCGCGCACGGCGTCGAGGGCGCCGGGCCTGGGCGCGCGCCAGTTGCCGAAGTCGTAGCCCTCCCGGGAGCCGGGGCCGCCGGTCCACAGCGTCTTCTCGTTGAACTGGAGCCGTTCGGAGGTGAGGGTGCCGAAGATCATCGCGCCCAGGGCTCCGTTGCCGACAGGCAGGGCCTCACGCTCCCAGTCGGCGGCGGGAGCGTCGTACCAGAGCAGTAATTCATCGGAGGTGTCGTGATCCGATGTGTCGGTGGCCGCGGAGGCCGACCGGGCGCCGCCGAGCCCGCCGTCCCCTACGGACGGAGCGGCTGCGGCGGCCGCGCCGCCGAGCACGGACCTCATGGTCGTCCTTCGCGTGATCCCCTGAGTCATGACCGGTCACGTTAAAAGTCCGATGACTGGGCTGACAAGAGGACCGGCACGAGCACGGCACAAAAGTGCCCCGCTCCTTGGACGGAACGGGGCAGTACTTGGACGGAAGTGCGGGTGTCGGCGTCGACGCGGGTGCTGCGGCGCGGGCCTTGGGCCCTGCGGGAAGAGCGCTGCCGTCAGCCCTGCTGGAACAGCTCCGCGGGCAGCGGCTTCAGGAGCGCGTACAGGTCGTCGGTGATCGGCCGGTCCCAGGCGGCGATGGTCACCAGGACGTTGTCACTGCGGTCGAACTGCACGCAGGAGATCCGGCTCTCGGAGAGCTTGAGACGGCGCACGATGAGGAGGTTGTCGCCCTGCATCACCGGCACGTCCTCGGCGGAGACGACCGTGACGTCCTCGTCGTTCTCCAGCGCGAGGAGGAGCTGGGCCACCTCGAAGGGGACCTCGCCCTCGGCGGTCTCGCGCGCCGGCGAGCCCTCGGGGAGGTTGCCGATGATCATCGCGGGGCCGCGGCCGCCGAACAGGTCGTAGCGCAGGAAGACGCCCTGGCAGCTGCCGTCGGGGGCGGGCAGCAGGCCCGCGCCGAGATTGCCGGGCCAGTCACCGGGGTCCATGGCCAGGACATCGAAGTCCGGGCCCGCGGGAGTGGCGGAGCTGCGGCGGCGGAGGAAGGACATGCGCCTATGGTACGTGGCCTGCGGGGCGTTCCGGCGCGGGGGCGGGCGCGCCTCGCGGGGGCGGACGACGGCGCGACCAGCCACGGAGCTTTCCCGCGTGAACCCGCGCGAACCGGCAAGCCGTCCCGGGCCCGACGCACCCCTGGCCCGACGCCCCTGCGGTCGACCCACGCCCCTGAGTCAACCTCGGCCCCGCCCCCAGGCACAATGGCGGCCCCATCGACGGCGGAGTTCCCGTGACCCACGAATCCGTACTGAACTACTGGCGCGACGGCCTCGACGCCATACCGGACGAGGTGTGGCGCCACCCCGGCCCGGAGATCCTGCTCCTGCCCGACAACGCGCTCACGAGCCTGCCCGCCCGCATCGGCACGCTCACCTCGCTGCACACCCTCGACCTCGGCCACAACAAGCTGCGCGCGGTCCCCGACGAGATCGGCGATCTCACGGCCCTCAGCCGTTTCCTCTACCTCCACGACAACGCGCTCACCGAGCTGCCCGCGTCCCTCGGCCGCCTCACCCGGCTCGCGTATCTGAACGTCGGCGAGAACCGTCTGACCGCACTCCCCGACACGCTCGGCGGCCTGGCCGGGCTCGTGGAACTGCGCGCCCAGCACAACGAGTTGGCCCACCTCCCCGAGTCGATCGGCTCACTCGGCGCACTCCGGGAGCTCTGGCTCCGCGGCAACCGCCTGACCGGGCTGCCGACGGGCGTCGGCCGCCTCTCCGAGCTGCGCGAACTGGAGCTGCGCGAGAACGCCTTCACCGAGGTGCCGGGCGCCCTGCGCGGCCTGCCCCTGCTGCGCCGCGTCGACCTGCGCGCCAACCGGCTCACGGAGCTTCCCGACTGGCTCGCCGAGCTGCCCGCTCTGGAGAAGCTGGACCTGCGCTGGAACGACGTACGCGTCAGCGACCGCCTCCTGGACGCCCTGGACACCCGGGGCTGCGTGGTGCTGCGCTGAGCCCCGGGCGGTCCGCTACGTCAGGTCGAACTCGCCCGCCCGGGCGCCGTGGACGAAGGCTCCCCACTCCGCCGGGGTGAAGATCAGGGAAGGGCTTTCCGGGCGGCCGCTGTTGCGCATGGCGACGAAGCCCTCGACGAAGGCGATCTCCACGTCCCCGCGCCCCTCGCTGCTCGATCGCCAGTCCGCCGTGCTGAGGTCGAGCTCCGGCTTGTCCCAGCCCGCGAGCGGATGCTGCTGAGTGGTGCTGTCGGCCACGTCCGTGCTCCTCCCGAATGCGTCGGTCGGGCGCCAGCCTAGCTTTCACCCCCGGGCGCCGGACAGGCCGCGGGGGCAGGACCTCGATCCGTCCGGCGTCGCCGGTCCCCGTCAGGTGGTGGGCGGTTCGGCGCCGACGAGCCACATGGCGAAGAACTGCGAGCCGCCGCCGTAGGCATGGCCAAGTGCCCTGCGGACACCGTCGACTTGGTGCTCGCCCGCCTGGCCGCGCACCTGAAGTGCCGCCTCGGCGAAGCGGATCATGCCGGAGGCGCCGATGGGGTTGGTCGACAGAACGCCGCCGGACATGTTCACCGGGAGGTCGCCGTCCAGTTCCGTGACGCCGGACTCGGTGAGCTTCCAGCCCTCCCCCTCCGCCGCGAAACCGAGGTTCTCCAGCCACATCGGTTCGTACCAGGAGAACGGCACGTACATCTCGACGGCGTCGATCTCCCGGCGCGGGTCCGCGATGCCTGCCTGCCGGTAGACGTCGGCCGCGCAGTCCTTGCCCGCCTGCGGGGAGACGAAGTCCTTGCCCGCGAAGAGGGTCGGCTCGCTGCGCATGGCGCCGCCGTGCACCCAGGCGGGCGGCCGGGGCGAACGGGCCGCGCCCGCACGGTCGGTGAGGATCATCGCGCAGGCGCCGTCGGAGGACGGGCAGGTCTCCGAGTAGCGGATCGGGTCCCAGAGCATCGGCGACGCCTGCACCTTCTCCAGGGTGATGTCGTGCTCGTGGAGGTGGGCGTAGGGGTTCTTCAGGGCGTTGCGCCGGTCCTTGTACGCGACGAGGGAGCCGACCGTGTCGGGGGCGCCGGTACGCCGCATGTACGCGCGCACGTGCGGGGCGAAGAAGCCTCCCGCGCCGGCGAGCAGCGGCTGCTGGAACGGGATGGGCAGCGACAGACCCCACATCGCGTTGGATTCCGACTGTTTTTCGAAGGCAAGGGTGAGGACCGTGCCGTGGACGCGGCCCGCGACGAGGTTCGCGGCGACGAGCGCCGTGGAGCCGCCGACGGAGCCCGCGGTGTGGACGCGGAGCATGGGTTTGCCGACGGCGCCGAGCGCGTCGGCCAGGTACAGCTCCGGCATCATCACGCCCTCGAAGAAGTCGGGCGCCTTGCCGATGACGACGGCGTCGATGTCGGCCCACTCCAACTCGGCGTCCGTGAGCGCCTGGTGGGCGGCCTCGCGAACGAGGCCCGCGATCGACACGTCCCGCCGCGCCGCCACGTGCTTGGTCTGGCCGATTCCGACGACCGCCACGGGTTCCTTGGACACGGATTCCTGGGACACGGATTCCTGGGACACGGCTGCCTCAGACACGGGCTCCTTGGACACGGGGCTCTCCTTCCAGGACGGCGACCAGGTTCTGCTGCAGGCAGGGCCCGGACGTGGCGTGGGCGACGGCCCGGTCCGAAGCGCCCCGGTGGATGCGGGCGGCGGCCTCGCCGAGCCGGATGAGTCCGGCGGCCATCATGGGATTGGCGGCGAGTGCGCCGCCGGAGGGGTTGACGGCGACGTCGTCCGCCAGCTTCAGGGCCTTGCGCAGGACGACCTCCTGCGAGGTGAAGGGGGCGTGCAGTTCGGCTGTGTCGACGGGGCGTTCGAAGACGCCGGCGCGCTCGGCGGCCAGGCGCGTCGACGGTGAGTCGGTGAGGTCGCGTACGCCGAGTCCGTGCGCCTCGATGCGGTGGTCGATGCCGCGGATCCACGCCGGCCGCCCGCACAGTTCCCGGGCCCGCTCTCCCGCGGCGAGGATCACGGCGGCCGCCCCGTCGCCGATCGGCGGGCAGTCCCCGGTGCGCAGGGGACGTACGGCGTACTCGCCGCGTGCCACCGAACCCGTCAGCTGGGCATGGGAGTTGGCGGTGGCGTCCGTGCGGCTGCGGTGTGCGATCCCTGCGAGAGCCGGCTCGTCGGTCTCCCCCGCGTCGATCAGTGCCTGCGCCTGGAGCGCGGCGAGCGCCACGGAGTCGGGCCAGAGCGGGGCGACGTAGTACGGGTCGAGCTGCCGGGTCAGCACGTCGCGCACGGAGCCGGGTGACGACTTGCCGTAGGAGTAGACGAGCGCGGTGTCGGCCTCGCCGGTCTGCAGCTTCACCCACGCCTCGTACAGGGCCCAGGCCCCGTCCATCTCCACGTGCGACTCGGAGATGGGCGGCCAGGCGCCCACCCCGTCGAGCGCCATCGTGAAGGAGAAGGCGCGGCCCGCGAGGTAGTCCGACGAGCCGGAGCAGGTGAACCCGATGTCGCTGGTCTTCATGCCGGTGGCGGCGAGGACCTCGTGCAGCACCGGCATGAGCATCTCGACCTCGGAGAGCTCGTCGGTGGTGCGCAGGTGGTCGCTCTGCCCGAACGCGACAATGGCGACGTCGCGGGCGGGCCGCATCACGGACGGCTTGCGGGGCGACGACTCGTGGGGCGCCATCTACACCAGCTCCTTGTACGTGTCGTAGTCGGCGTCGGGCTCGCCGGTGGGCCGGTAGTGGTCGGGGAAGCGGCCGCCCTCGGTCCACACCGGTTCGACGCGCAGGCCCATGCGGACCTGGTCGTAGGGGATGCCCGCGATGCGTGCGTGCAGAGCCAGGTCCGCGCCGTCCAGGGCGATGTGCGCGTAGACATACGGGACTTCGATGTCGAGATTCTTCGCCTTGATGTTGACGATGCAGTACGTCGTGACGGTGCCGCGCGGTCCGACCTCCACCCGTTCCTCCGTGGCGACGCCGCAGGTGGGGCAGGCGCCGCGGGGCGGGACGTATACCTTGCGGCAGGACGGGCAGCGCTCGCCGACGGTCTTCCGCTCGGACAGTGCCTTGATGTAGGCGGTCTGTGCGCGACCGGGCGCGTAGGTGTAGTCGAGGCGCGCGGCGGCGACGATGCCGGTGACGGGGTCGCCGAACTCCCCGGTGTGCGGTCCGGCTTCGCCGCCTGCCGCACCTTCGTCGGCCTCGAAGCAGGCGATGTCGGTGATGGCGCCGATGCGCTCGGCGGCCCAGCGGATCCGGACGCGCATGCCGGTTTCGACGGCGTCGGGGCCCGGCGCGTCCAGGGCGTGCAGCAGGGCGGTGTCGGCGCCGTCGAGCTTCACGAGGACCCATGCGAAGGGCCGGTCCAGAGGCTGTCCCCTGCGGGGTTCGTGGTTCCAGGCCCAGGTGGTGACGGTGCCGGTGGCGGCGACCTCGACCAGGTCACGTATCTCGTCGGCGGTCACGGGGTCGTATTCGACGGGCGGGACGAGCGTGTGCCCGTCGGTGGTCTTCACGCCGAGTACGGTGCGCTCGCGCAGCCCGGTGAGAAAGGCACTCTGTACGGGCCCGAGGGACCGGGTGAACGGAAACTCGACGACGAGAGGCGCACGCAGCACTTCGGGCACGGGGGTGGATGTCATGACCAGCTCCGATTCTCGACGGTGGGGGCGGAGGGCCGCCCTTTGCAGAGGCGCCCCGAAGGGCGCGGGGAACTGCGCGACCAGCCCCCACCGGCCCGCAGGTGGCATTCGGCCTAGGCCCGCCGGAACTCCGGGGGCCGCTTCTCCGCAAAGGCTCTGGAGCCCTCCTTCGCATCGGCGGTGTCGAAGACGGGCCACCCCCGCTTCAACTCCGCCGCCAGACCGTCCGCCTCGGACATCTCGGCGGCCTCGTACACCGACGCCTTGACGGCCTCGACGGCGAGCGGCCCGCACGCGTTGATCTGTTCGGCGATGACCAGCGCCTTGTCCAGAGCGGCACCGTCCTGGACCACATGGCCGACGAGGCCGATCGCGGCGGCCTCGGCCGCCGAGTAGGGCCGCCCGGTGAGCAGCATCTCCAGGGCGTGCGTACGAGGAATCTGGCGCGGCAGGCGCACGGTCGAGCCGCCGATGGGGAAAAGCCCCCGCCGGACCTCGAAGAGCCCGAAGGTCGCCGACTCGCCCGCCACGCGGATGTCCGTGCCCTGCAGGATCTCCGTGCCGCCCGCCACGCAGTAGCCCTCCACCGCGGCGATCACGGGCTTGCGGGGGCGGTGGTGGCGCAGCATCGCCTTCCAGTGCAGATCGGGGTCGGCCTTGAGCCGGTCCCGGTACCGCTCGCCCTCCATGCCCTTGCCCGCGAGGGCCTTGAGGTCCATGCCCGCGCAGAACGAGCCGCCCGCGCCGGTGAGCACGATGGAGCGGACCTCGTCGTCCTCGTCGGCCTCGACCCACCCGTCGTACAGGCCCACGAGCATCGCGAGCGAGAGCGCGTTCTTCGCCTCGGGCCTGTTCAGCGTGAGTATCAGTGTGGCGCCTTCGCGCCGCACGGAGAGGTGTTCCGTCCCACCCATTGCCGTGCTCCTTCCATCGACGGCCGGCGAGCGGCCGGCCTGTCGCCTCCGGACCTGGAACAGGTTGCAGTAGCCGGGGAGCCAGTTCAATAGTTTTCTGACACTCAGTCAGTTTCTTTCTGCGGCGGCCCTTCCCAGTTGTGGGCGCCTCTGCTCTGATGACCGCCAAGCGAGATATCAGTAAGGACGCCGGGGTCAGGAGGAGTGCGGTGGAGTACAACCTTGCCGACCTGTTCGAGTCGGTCGTCGACGTGGTCCCCGACCGCGAGGCACTCGTCTACATCGACCACCCCGGCACGGGCGACGAGCGCCGGCTCACCTACGCCGCGCTCGACGCGGCGGCCAACCGCATCGCCCACCACCTCGTCGACAGCGGCCTCGAACCCGGCGAGCACCTGGGCCTGCACCTGTACAACGGCGTCGAGTACTTACAGACAGTCCTCGCCTGCCTCAAGGCGCGGCTCGTCCCCGTCAACGTCAACTACCGCTACGTCGAGGAGGAGTTGGTCTACCTCTACCGCGACGCGGACCTCGCGGCGCTCGTCTTCGACGCGGAGTTCACGGACCGCGTCGCGGCGGCGCTGCCACGCACGGAGAAGCTGCGGCATCTGATACGGGTGGGGGCACCGCCCGCGGACGCTCCCCCGCTCGACGTGGTGGCCTTCACCGACGCGGAGGCGGCGGGCTCACCGGAGCGGGGGTTCGGGCCCCGCTCGGCCGACGACCTGTTCATCATCTACACGGGCGGCACGACCGGCATGCCCAAGGGCGTCATGTGGCGCCAGGAGGACCTGTTCTTCGCCGGCCTCTTCGGGGGCGATCCCGCGGGTGAGCCGGTGAAGCGGCCCGAGGAGCTGGCCGAGCGCGTCGCGGCGAGCGGCCCGGGCCTCACGTTCTTCCCCGCTCCCCCGCTGATGCACGGCACGTCGACACTGACCTCGTTCATCGCCTTCAACTACGGGCAGCGGGTGGCCCTGCACCGCAAGTACGTGCCCGAAGAGGTGCTGCGCACCATCGAGAAGGAGAAGGTGTCCAGCGTGTCGCTGGTCGGTGACGCGATGCTCAGGCCGCTCATCGACGCGCTGCGCGGCCCGCTCGAGGGCATCGACCTCTCGTCACTGTTCAGCGTCTCCTCGTCCGGCGCGATCATGTCGGAGACGGTGCGCGCCCAGTTCCAGGAGCTCGTCCCGAACGTCCTGCTCCTCAACAACTTCGGTTCGTCCGAGTCCGGCTCCAACGGCAAGGCGACGGACGACTCGGGCCCGGAGAAGGGCTTCCGCCTGGAGGTCAATGACCGTACGCGGGTGGTGGACCCGGCGACGCACGAACCGGTCCCCGTGGGCGAACCCGGCCGGCTCGCCCAGCGCGGACACGTGCCGCTCGGCTACTACAACGACCCCCGGAAGACCGCCGAGACGTTCTTCCAGAAGGACGACGAACGCTGGGTGCTGCTCGGCGACATGGCGACGGTCGACGAGGACGGCATCGTCACCGTGCTCGGCCGCGGCTCGCAGTGCATCAACACGGGCGGCGAGAAGGTGTACCCGGAGGAGGTCGAGCAGGCCCTCAAGTCGCACCCCGACGTGTACGACGCGCTGGTCGCCGGGGTCCCCGACGAGCGGTGGGGCAGCCGGGTGGCCGCGGTCGTCCAACTCCGCGCCGACTCCGCCCCCTTGGCCCTGGAGGCGGTACAGACCCACTGCCGCACGCTGCTCGCCGGCTACAAGATCCCCCGCTCCGTGGTCTTCACGGACCACATCCAACGCTCACCCAGCGGCAAGGCGGACTACCGCTGGGCGAAGACGGTGGCGACGGAGGGCCGGGGCTAGGGCTGGAGCCGGGGCCGCATTTCCGGGCGAAGCACACCCCGCAGGCCCCCACGCCGAAGGAAAACACTTCAGCCCTGCCCGATATCGGGCAGAAATGTGGACGTTCCACTGTCGCCGCCCTAAGGTGATCGCTCATGATCACTCTGGACGCACTAGGGACTTTCGCCCTGATAGTGGGACTCCTCACGCTCACTCCCGGACTGGATTCCGCACTCATCCTGCGCACCGCGGCGCTCGGGGCCCGCCGTCGCACGTGGGGCGTGGTCCTCGGCATCCAGAGCGGCACACTGGTCTGGGGAGTGCTCACGTCGCTCGGCGTGACCACACTGCTGACCGCCTCTCACCTCGCGTACGAGACTCTTCGCTGGGCCGGGGCCGCGTACCTGATGTGGATGGGTGGCAGGATGCTGTGGGCCACCTGGCGCCGCCCGTCGCGCGAGAGCCCGCGGACAGCGGAGACCGGGAGCAGGGCCAGGACGGGCGCCGACGACACCCTGCTCGGTGGCTGGCGACAAGGGTTCGGGACCAATCTCCTCAACCCGAAGATGGGCGCCTTCTACGTTGCGGTGCTCCCGCAGTTCATCCCCTCCGGTGCCTCGCGCCTTGCTCCAGGGGTGCTGCTGGCCGGTGTGCACATATTCCTGGCGGTCATCTGGGCATGTGCGCTGATCGCCTTCGGGCGGGTGCTCCGGGACCGCCTGCGACGCCCCTCGGCCCGCCGTCACCTCGACCGCATCACCGGCACAGTCATCACCGCCTTCGGCATCCGGCTCGCGCTCGGACAGTAGGGCGCCGGTCGAGGCACCTGTTCAGCTGAACGTGCGCCGGTAGGTCTGCGGGCTGACGCCGGTGGTGCGTTTGAAGCGGTCGCGGAACGTGGTGGGTGAGCCGAAGCCGACCTGGCAGCCGATGCGTTCCACGGTGTGCTCCGTGGTTTCCAGGAGGTGCTGTGCCTGGCGGATGCGGGCCCGGTGGAGCCATTGGAGCGGGGTGGTGCCCGTCTGGTCGCGGAAGCGCCGGATCAGGGTCCGGGTGCTGGTCCCGGCCCGCTCGGCGATGGCGGCGAGGGTGAGGTCGCGGGCCAGGTTTTCCTGCAGCCAGGTGAGCAACACCTCCAGTTCGGAGCCCTGCGGTGTGGGTGCGTGGTCGTGGACGATGAACTGCGCCTGTCCGCCCTCCCGTTCGAGAGGCATCACTGACAGGCGTGCGGCGTCGGCGGCGACGGCCGAGCCGTAGTCACGGCGGATCATGTGCAGACACAGGTCCATACCCGCCGCGGCACCGGCCGAGGTGAGCAACTGGCCGTTGTCGACGTAGAGGACGTCCGGGTCGACGTCGATGTCCGGGTGCCTGGCGGCCAGCAGACCGGCCGCGCGCCAGTGGGTCGTGGCGCGCAGCCCGTCGAGGAGCCCGGTGGCGGCCAAGGGGAAGGTGCCCACGCAGATGGAGGCGATCCGGGTGCCGACGGCTGCGGCCGCCCGCAGCGCGTCGTGCACGGCGGGAGGGAGCGGGGCGGCGACATCGGTGACGCCCGGCACGATGATCGTGTCCGCGCCCTGAAGACCCTCCAGCCCCCAGGGGGCACGCAGGATGAACGCCCCGGCGTCGACCTCGTCGCGTTCTGCGCACACCCGGACCTGGTAGCCGGGCCGCCCGTCGGGCAGGCGGGTCCGGGAGAAGACCTCGATCGGGGTGGACAGGTCGAACGGGATCACCTGATCCAACGCGAGAACGGCAACCGTATGCATGGCCAGAACCTACCTGTCCCTCAGCTCGACGGACCTGGGCCGTCCTTCCTGAAGTTCCATGTCATCGCAGTTCACGCCCTTCGAGAAGGTGTTGGCACTATCCCGTCGGAACGTGTCACCAGTGCCACTGGGCGGCCACCCGGGAAGCCGGTTGACTTCGGAGCGTCCCGATGGAAAACGACGCCGAAGGAACACCCATGCACATCCAGGTCGTCCTGTTCGATGGCTTCGACCCGCTCGATGTCATCGCCCCCTACGAGGTGCTCTACGCCGGCGGCTCGGCGACGGACGGCGCGGTGACCGTCGAGCTGGTCACCGCGGAGGGCCCTCGTGAGGTCGTCAGCGGCACCGGAAGACTGGCGCTGCGCGCCGTCGGCGCGGTCGACCTGGAGCGCGCCGACCTGCTTCTGGTGCCCGGCGCGTCCGGCCGCGTGGGCGAACCCGGCGAGGCCCCGGAAGAAGAGCCGGGCGCCGGCGAACGGCCGCGGGACGAGTTCATCTCCGTGCTGCTGCGCCGCACGCTGACCACCGAGCTCCCCGCGCTCCTCAAGCAGGCCATGGACGACCCGGACATCATCGTCGCCACCGTCTGCGGCGGCTCGCTCGTCCTGGCCATGGCCGGCCTGCTGGAGGGACGGCACGCCACCACCCACCACCTGGGCCTCGACACCCTGGACTCCACCGGCGCCCACGCGGTCCGCGCCCGCATCGTGGACGACGGCGACCTGGTCACCGGCGCCGGGGTGACCTCCGGTCTCGACCTGGGTCTGTACCTACTGGAGCGCGAGGTGGGCCCCCGCGTGGCGCACGCCGTCGAAGAGCTCTTCTCCCACGAGCGACGCGGCACCGTCTGGCGCGCGCAGGGCCCGACGCCCACCGCCTTCTGAGCACCTCAAGACCATCTCATCCTTGACGGGCCCCACTCACGGATGCGCCCACCTGTTCGTCCCGGAAGAAGTCATCCCTCATGAACCTCGTGTCACCGGTGATCGTCGGCATCATCTACTGCCTGCTGATGTCCCTGATCAAAGAACCGCACCGCCGCCACTTCAACGCGATCATGGTGGGCGGGGCCGGCGCCGCCTATCTGAGCGGGGGCGGATTCGGCCTCTGGGAGGTCCCGTTCGTCGCACTCATGGCCTACGTCGCCTACCGCGGCCTGGACTCCTGGGCCTTCATCGGCGTCGGCTGGCTGCTCCACACGGCCTGGGACCTGGCCCACCACCTCAAGGGCAATCCGATCCTGCCGTTCTACCACGACGCTTCCATGGCATGTGCCATCTGTGATCCGGTCATCGCCCTGTGGTGCTTCCGCGGAGGACCTTCCCTGATCGCACTCGTCCGCCGCGGATCCAGGACCGACCGGACAGCGGACCACGCGCACGATCACGGTCCGGCTGCGAGCCGGCAGGCCTGATCTACACCGCGGCGGTGTCGCGCGGAGCGGCCGTGTACTCGACCTGCTGCCGGCCGCAGCCCTCCGCGAGTTCACGGAGAGCTGCGGCTTCGGCCCTGTCGACGCTCAGCGACCACCGCAGCTTCGTCGCCGTCCAGTCGGCCGCGTAGGTGCAGTAGGCGTCGGCGAGCGGCGGCAGCCACTCGGCCGGATCTCCGTCGGCCTTGGCACGGTGGCTCTTCGCCGTGACCGCCACCAAGGAACGTTCGCTGTCCAGGTCGTTGGCGTAGTCCTCACGCCGTTCCGCACTCCACTGGGAGGCACCCGAGTCCCACGCCTCCGCCACCGGCACCGTGTGATCGATGTCCAGGGCCCGCGGCTCGGTCACCGTCTTCCCGTCGTAGTACGAGTACCAGGTGCCCGCGGTGACCCGGCAGTCGCCTTGGATCACAGCTCTGGTGCGCGACTCCGCGATGAGGACCTCCGCCCGGGTGCTGCAGTGGTCGTGGTCGTCGTCCACCCAGCCCTTGAACGCACCGCGCACGTATCCCTCCCGGGACTCCGCGGCCACCGGCAGCCGGCCGATCGCGTCGGCCAGGCTCAAGGGGCGGGGCTGAGGGAGGGCCGGTGCGGCGTGGGTGGTCGTGGCTGTCATCGGCAGCAGTGCGAAGACGGCGGCTGCGAGGGCGCGCGCGGGCATGTTCATCACGAAGGCAGTGATACCGGGCCCGGCCGCCGCGCGGAGGCTGCGCCAGCCTCGTCTCACCCGTCAGGAGGGAACAGTCGTACCGCAGAAACGACCCGGAGCCCCCTGAAGAAGCCGGCCACTCCTCGTGGTGTCCCCCACCGGTGCCGTCGGCGCCGGTCCGGTGGGGGCTACTGGTTCCGTCAGGTGCGGTACGCGAAGTAACGCGCGTCCGGGTAGGACGCGATGACGCTCGCGAGCGACCTGCGGTACGTGTCGGTGGAGTGGTACGTCAGGTACGGCATGCCCCGCCCGTTGCGGTACGTCACCATCATGGTGTGGTCCTTGGACCCGTTCTTGTCGAAGTCCACCTGGAGGACGTCACCGACGTCCATCTGGTAGACGTTCGCGAGGTTGGGGGCCCGCCGGTTGGACAGCGTGAACCACGCCAATTCGTTCACGCCGACCCAGGAAGTGCTCTGCTTCGTGGCGTCGTACCACCAGTTCCGGTAGTCGTAGGCGGAGCCGGGCACGGCCTTCCAGCCGCCCGCGTACAGCGCCTGACTGACGAAGTTGGTGCAGTCGCCGCCCGCCCCGTTGAACTTCCGGTACGACGGGTTGTAGTTGTACCAGTACTTCTCCGCGTACCGCGCCATGGCCGCGTAGTCGTAGCTGCCGGCGGTCTTGCCGGAGGGCATCGGAGTGGAGGGGCGCCTGGTGGACGCCGGCGTGCCATCCGGGTACTGGTTGCCGTCGTCGTCGACGGTGTTCACGCGGGCCACCGACGGCTCGTTGACCGCGGCGGGGCCGTTGTCCCGCGAGGTGATCGCGGTGAGCTTCCAGCCGCCGTCCTTCGTGCCGGCGAGCTTCAGCTCCTGCCGCGTGGAGAACGCGGTGGTGGCCGGTTCGTCCCCGCGCACCTTCTTGTAGGTGAGCGTCGACGACGAGGTGACCTCGACGGTCGCCGTGCGGCCGGTGATCGTGGCGCGCTCCACGGCGACGCGGGTGTCCGCCTTCGTGTAGGCCTCGCCGAGCTTCGCCAGGCGGGACTTGCGGGTGCGAAGGTCCCGCAGCGCCGCGTCCTCGTCCTTCTTCAGCCGGCCGGACATGCGCACCGTGGCCGCGCCGGCGTCGGAGCCGCCGCGTGCCGTGCGCTTCTCCACCAGGGCCTCGGTGCGCCGGGAGAGGATGTCGTCGGCGATGCGGGCGAAGACGGCGACCTGCTCGCGGTCGGCCTTGCGGGGCTTGCTGTCGACGGCGTCCGCGTGCGCGGGGGACACGAGCAGGGAGCCGGACGCCACGGCCGCGGTCACCCCTGCCACGGCGGCGGATCTGTATCTCTTGGATATCACTGTGTTTTCCTCTTTTCGCCTGATCACCCCGACTGGGGCACGGAATCTTCGCACAACTGCGTGCCCTTCTTGTGCCGTTGCCCCCCGCGGAACCCGAAGGCCCCCCGCGCCGGGGCGCCAGGGCCCCGGCGGCCGCGCCCCGCATACCTCTAAGGTGTGCGGCAAGCGCAGCAGAGGAGGCATACGGGGTGGGTGGGCGCAGGATGGCCGCAGGTCAGGGATCCGGGGGGCGGCGCGCGGCGCCGGGGGGCCGTCGTGCGGCGACCGGTCGGCGCAGGAAGGCCGGGGAGCGGCGCAGGGCGGGGTCCGAGGGCGGCATACCCGGCGCCCTCGCCCGGGCGCGCAGGCAACTGCGGCGGCTGCGTCCCGCGTATCCCCGGCCGGGGCGCAGCGGTTGGCGGCGTTGGGTGCCTTCGTGGCGTCAGTGGCTGGGCGCCTTCCTGTACATGTTCGTCGGCTTGACCGGTTTCGTCGCGATCGCGTATGCCGCCACGGACATACCGGACGACCTCAACTCGTTCGCCACGCAGCAGGACAATGTGTACTACTGGTCCGACGGCACGGTCATGGCCCGCACCGGCTGGGTCATCCGGCAGGAGATCCCGCTGGACAAGGTGCCGCCGAAGGTCCGAGGGGCCGTCCTCGCGGCCGAGAACGCGAGCTTCTACTCGGATTCCGGCGTCTCGCCGAGCGGTGTGCTGCGTGCCGCGACGGCCGCGGTGACCGGTGGGGAGACCCAGGGCGGGTCGACCATCACCCAGCAGTACGTGAAGAACGTCTACCTCAGCCAGGACCGCACCCTGTCCCGGAAGTTCACCGAAGCCCTGCTCGCCGTGAAGCTGGACAACCACACGAGCAAGGACAAGATCTTCCAGGACTACCTCAACACCAGCTGGTTCGGGCGCGGTACGTACGGCATCCAGCGCGCGTCGCACGCGTACTACGGAAAGGACGTCTCGCGGCTCAATGCCAGCGAGGGCGCCTTCCTGGCCTCGCTCCTCAAGGGCGCCGGGCTGTACGACCCCGCCCTCGGCAAGGAGAACCGCGAGCGGGCCGTCGGGCGGTGGAACTGGATCCTGGACCGGATGGTCGAGACCGGCCATCTCTCGCAGGCCGAGCGCGCCACGTACAAGAAGTTCCCCGAGCCCACGAAGCCGGGGTCCGGCGGCACCATCCCCGGTGCGCAGACCGGCTATCTGGTGGAGCTTGCCAAGCGGCACGCGATCAAGGCCGGGCACATCAGGACCGCCGACTACGACCTCGGCGGCTACCAGATCCGCACGACCTTCGACCGGAAGCGCACGAAGGCCCTGACCGCCGCCGTCCACAAGGCCGAGAAGGACTTCGACGCCAAGCGGCGGCCCGGCACCGACAAGTACGCCAAGATCGGCGCGGCGAGCGTGGCCAGGGACGGCCGGCTGCTCGCCGTGTACGGCGGCCACGACTTCCTGAAGCAGGGCTTCAACCAGTCGAACGCGACGACCATCCCGGCGGGTACGGCGTTCACCCCCTTCGTCTACGCCGCCGCGCTGGAGGACGGCGTGCAGCGCACCCGTGAGGGGGGCCGCACCCCCGTCTCCCCGGCCAGCGTCTACGACGGCGACGACCGGATCGCCGTGCGGACGCCGGAAGGGCCGTACTGGGACCGCAGCGGCAAGGTGGTGAAGGGGCGCAACGAAGGCGGCCGGGACTGGGGCGATGTGACCTTGCGGCGGGCCGTCGCCGACTCCGTCAACACGCCCATGCTGCAACTCGGTCTCGACGTCGGCCTGGACCGGGTGGAGAGGTACGCCCTGCGGGCGGGGCTGCTCGAATCGAGTCTCGGGGAGCGGATTCCCACGTTCGCGCTCGGGGAGAACTCGACGCCCAGCGCCATCCGGATGGCCGGCGCGTACCAGACCTTCGCCGCCGACGGCATGCACACCGACCCCTACTCGGTGCGCTCGATCACCCGGGCCGGGGACGCGGTGCCGATCGCCGAGCCGAAGCCGTCCCGGGCGGTGTCGCAGAAGACTGCCCGGGCGGTCACGGACGCCCTGCGGGCCACCATGACCGACGGGTCGGCCAAGGCGGCGGGCGGGGCGCACGCCGGTGCCGTGGGCAAGACGGGGACGACGACCGCGAACACGGCGGGCTGGTTCGTGGGCGGCACCCAGGACGAGACCACGGCCGTGGTCGTCTACCGCATGTCGCTCAAGGATCTGGTGCCGCTGCCGCTGAAGGGGCTGGGCGGCGACGCCCCCGGAAGGCCCGGCAGCGAGCGGGCGGTGGACCTGTGGGCCGACTACGTCAAGGCGCTCAAGTAGACGTCGGGGCGGCCCCGCCCGCGCTGCGCTACTTGACGAGCGACTTCCAGTCCGGCGCCTGCGCGGGGTCGAGCAGGCGCATCCGGGCCAGCACCTTCGGGTCCTGGACGTCGAGCCAGTCCGCCAACTCCCTGAAGGACACGCAGCGGACGCCCTTGCGCGGGCAGACGTCCCGCATGACGTCCTCGACGGCGTTCATGTAGATGCCGCCGTTCCAGTCCTCGAAGTGGTTGCCGATGAACATCGGCGCCCGGCTGCCGTTGTAGACACGGTTGAAGCCGTTCATGTACGACTTCCGGACCTGCTCCTCCCACGCCGGGAACTTCGCCGGGTCGCCCTGGGTGCTGTCGCCGGACTGGTGGTAGAGGAAGTTGAAGTCCATGGAGAGGACTTGCACCTCTTTGCCCTCCATGGGCAGGAGTTGCAGGGGAAAGTTCCATATGCCGTCGATCTTGGACGGCCATATCTGGAAGTCCCCCGAGGAACTCGCGTCGTAGCGCCAGCCGAACGGTTTGATCGCGGCCAGGAGGTTCTTCTGCCCCTCCAGGCAGGGCGCGCGGCCACCGACCACTTCCCGGTCCGGATCGAAGGGCAGGGGCGCCTCCTGGGTGAAACCGGTGTTGGTCTTCCACTTCTTCATGAACGAGTACGTCTGCTCGATCTCGCTCTTCCACTCCGCCGGGCTCCAGTCCCCGCCGCCCTTGGGACCGCAGAAGTGCCCGTTGAAGTGCGAACCGATCTCGTTGCCGTCCTTCCAGGCGCCGCGCAGCTGCTCCAGCGTGGTCTGTATGTGCGGGACGGTGGGGTACGAGATGGCGGCCGACCCCGGATTGTGCTGCGGCGGGCGGTAGAGCGTCTTCTTGCTCTCCGGCAGGAGGTAGATGCCGGTGAGGAAGAAGGTCATGTGGGCGTTGCTCTCCCGCGCCGCCTGACGGAAGTGGGAGAAGCGGCGGTCGTCGCCCTCCAGGGCGCCGTCCCAGGAGAAGACCACGAACTGCGGCGGCTTCTCACCGGGCTTCAGCTTCTTGGGCTTGAGCTGCCCGCGCTGCGGCCCGGTGTACGAGGTGGAGCCGTCGCCCAGCACCCGGACCTTGCCGTCCCACTTCTCCTCGCCCTTCTTGGCCCGCTTCGCCGAACGCGCCTTCTCCGCCGCGCTGTCCGACGATGTGGACGCGGTCTGCCCGGCGGCGTCGCTCGAGCCCCCGGAGGAGCCCCCGAGGGCGAGCACGGCCGTGGTGGTCACCCCGCCCAGGCCGAGCACCGCCGCGACCACGGCCATGCGCTTGCGCTTCCGGGCCTTCTCGCGCGCCTTGCGGGCGGCGCGGGACTCGGCCGCCCGGGCGGGTCCAGTGCCGTCGGGTTCGATCACTGCGGTCCTACCCCGTGTTCATCGCAGCAGGGCCGCGCGTGAATTGTTTGTATGAATATAGGACCGACGGGGTGGTCTTCAGTACCCCGGGTTGCACACACCACACTCCGACCTCGGAGTCATCGACTGCCTCGGGGCGCGTTTGGGGGGCTCAGCGGGCCGTTGGTTCGGCGGTTCCGGTCCGGGGCCGCCGGTCACTCCGGCCCTTGTTCGGGGCCGCCGAAGTCCGGGGAGGTGAAGTCGGGGGTCACGTACGTCGGGCGGGGAGGCTGGGTGCCGTCGTGGCCGTAGCCGGAGCCGAAGCGGGGTTGGAAGTAGCCGAGCCCGGGCAGCTTGGAGCCGGTGCCGCGTCCGGACGGTGGGGCGGCACCCGGGTCGGCGAGGGCGGCATGCAGAAAGGGCAGCAGGCCACGTTCCAGCAGGGCACGTCGCCAGGCCTCTCTGGCCCGGGCCACTTCCTCCCGCACCTCACTGGGTACGTCCGGCGGGGGCGCCTCCGCGTCATTGCGCAGCGCGGTGACCACCAAACCGGTCACGGCGACGACGAGGCCGACTGCCGTCACAGTCCCGAACAACCACGCGCCTGTGACCATGACTTGCGCGGCTGTCGACCCGGTGTCCAGCGCCTTGAGGAGAAGACCGACGGCCAGAAAGACCAGGGCGGCCACCCCGGAGAGAACAGTGCCGATCACGACGAAGGTGGCGAAGACACCGGCTCCGGCCCGCCGCCGATGGAGAGACGACGGATACGCGGAGAGCGAGGAGTGACGACGCTCGGCTGCCGACGGCGTCTTGGCCGTACGCGGCCTTTGCGCCGCATTCGGTTGCCCCTCTGGGCGTACGCGCATGCCCAGCAGCGCCGCGAGCAGACGGCGGCCGTAGGACATCTCCGCCCACCGCCGATGGGGGACTTCGCCGGTGGTGCGGCGGCCTCCTGGTTCTCCGTCTCCGGCCCCGAGGACGGCCGCGCGCAGCCGACGGCCCGGGCCTGCGGCGGCCGTGGGTGGGGAGTTCGGGGACGAGTACGCGGTGGACGGCCTGGTGACCTGGTTCCGGACCTTCACGTAGTGGTCGTACTCGGCTGCCGCGGCCGTCGTGATGAGGGCGGTGGCGTTGAGTGCCATGGTGCGCAGTTGCTCACGGTTGAGCGGGCCGCCGACCGGAGCGAGTTCCGAGTGGCCCGGCGCCATGCGCAGCGCGTCGTCGAGGAGCCGCTCGTACTCCGCGCGATCCTCGTCCAGCAGGTGTGGAGCGCTGTTCACAGCCCCTCCTCGCCGGTCGCCGGCCTCTGTCGCCATCGTGGCGCGCCGCGTCCGTCAAAGCCAGAACCAGTTCCGGGGCGGCGCGTGGGGTCGGGGTATTCGGCCCCGCCCGACGGGAATTCATCCGGTGCCGGTTCGCGCCCGGGTGCGGGCTCGGCCCCCGGCGCTCGAGCGTCCGCGACGGGGGCGGGCGGCCTGAGCGAAGGTGCGGATACGGGTGGGGGCGTAGGCGTACGCGCAGGCTCGGGAGAGGAAGGCACTGCGGTGGGGGGCACTGCGACGCCCGGCGCCGCTGCTGCCGTCGCCGCCGGCGATGCCGCGCCCGAGCCGTCCGCCGGGCCCACGGCCGCATCTGCCGAAGGCCCACCCGCCTCCGGGGCAGCGGGCGCGGCGGTCGCGTCCGCCGCCGCGGTCGGCTGCCGCTCACCCGTCACCGCTTCGTTCACCGTCTGGATGCGGCCGAGTTGGGTGAGCAGCATGGGTGCCGACATGCCGACGACCAGGGCGGCGTACTCACCGTTGATCTGATCCGTCATGCCGAACAGCACAGCGGCCCCCGCGCCCATCAGGCTGTGCACGACCGCCGCCGCGGCGTCGACAGCGGGGTCGAAGTACACCTGGAACCGTGGGGCCTGGCCCTGCGCCGCGCCTGCTGCCGTCCACTGCCGGTGGGCGCGCCGGTCGGCCTGCCAGGTCACGAAGCGGGTGTAGACGTCCAGAACTCCCCGCAGCAGACCACCCGCAGCTCCCAACAGGATCAATGTCGGGACGTCCACGGTCTCTCCCGAGTGAGGGCGCTGACGCCTGGCTGCGGACTTGCGGGCACCGGACGAGCCTAGAGCCGCCCACAGGGCACGGGGAAGGCCCCGAGCGAAGTCGCCTGGCGGCCTGAAGTCCCTTCCTCAAGAAGACGGCTCGGAAAGGAAGGCAGAGACCGCGTCGGCGAAGCGGTCCGGCACGTCGTGGTGTACGACGTGCCCGGCCGGCAGTTCGACACGGCGGATGGTGCCGGCCCGGCGGGTCACCATGTCCCGGGCGTGATCGGCCGCCAACTCGTCACTGTGGGACCCATGGATCAGGAGCGTCGGACAGGAAACCGACAACCAGTCACCCCAGTGATCACCGTTGAGCGCCTTCTGGGACGCCACCGTGTCGGCGATGTCGAAGGAGAACCCCCAGCCGACATCCGACTGGCGGAAGGAACACTCCAGATACGGGGCCGCCCCGCCCAGGGCCGCGACCAACGCCTCCCGGGACGGTGCGACGCCGGGAAGACCCGTGGTGAACGACCAGTCGCAGTCCACGACCGCACCGATGTCCTCGACGATCAGCTCGCTGACCTTGTCCGGGTACCGGGCCGCGAACTGGTAGGCATTCACCCCGCCCAGCGAATGCCCCAGCACCGCCACCGGGCCGATGTCCAGATGCTGGTGAAAGGCCGCTACATCGGCTATGTACTCGTCCCGCCCGTAACCGTCGGCACGGTCGGACTCCCCGTGCCCGCGCTGATCCAGCGCGATCAATCGCCACCCTGGAGCCAGCGCCGCCGCCAACGGAGCGAATGCCGACGCTTCGTTGTAATGCCCGTGCAGAGCCAGAAGAGGCCTGCCGGGGCCCCCGAAGTCCACGTACGACAGCCTCCGACCACCCACCATGAAGTATCTACGCATGGTGCGGATGGTAGGAGACGGCACTGACACTCCCCGGCTGGTCGACGCTGCCGCACGACGCAGGCCCTGGCGGGGTTTCCGAACCCGGCCAGGGCCTGTCGATCACTCACTTCAGAAAGATCTCTCGGTGGTCAACCGCTCGTCACTCGGTGACCAGCAGGCCGGCCCGGAGCTTGGCCACGACACGGGAGATCAGGCGGGAAACGTGCATCTGCGAGCAGCCGAGCTCGTCAGCGATCTGCTGCTGGGTCCGCTCCTCGACGAAGCGGAGATGGATGAGCGTGCGGTCCCGCTCGTCGAGGTCTGCGATCAGCGGTGCCAGGGAGTGGAAGTTCTCGACGAGTTCGAAGGACTCCTCGTCGACACCGATGAAGTCGGCCAGCATCGTGTCGGACTCGTCGTCCTGGCCGTTGACCGCCGCGTTCAGGGAAACGGCGCTGTAGCCGTTGGACGCCTTCTGCGCCTCGGCGACCTCGGCGGGCTCCAGCTGCATCAGCTCCGCGAGCTCGGCCGTGGACGGCATGCGCCCGAGCCGGGTCCGCAGCTCCTCCGTCGCCTTGGACAGTTCGATGCGGGCTTCCTGGAGGCGGCGAGGCACGTGCACGGCCCAGGACGTGTCGCGGAAGAACCGCTTGATCTCACCGGTGATGTACGGGACGGCAAAGGAGGTGAACTCGACCTCGCGGGTCAGCTCGAACCGGTCGATCGCCTTGATCAGGCCGATCGTGCCGACCTGGATGATGTCCTCCATCTCCTGCGGGCCGCGGTGCCGGAACCGCGACGCCGCGTACTGCACCAGCGAGAGGTTCATCTCGATCAGCGCGTTGCGAACGTACTGGTATTCGTGCGTGCCCTCTTCGAGTTCGGTGAGGCGCTCGAAGAATCGCTTGCCCACCTCCCGCGCGTCCTTTGGCGCGATCGAGGAGGGGTCCGTGTACGCGCGCTCGACGAGGTCCGCCCCGGCCGAGGTGGTGGCCGTATCCTGCGTCTGCTCCTGCGTCACGGTGATCATGGCGTTCCGCTCCTTGTCAGCTCGGCTGCTTCCCCCGCAGCGCCACGCTTACCCCAAAGGTTGCCGCTCACGCGTGCCGACTTTCGAGCAGTCAGATCCGCCCGGGGCAAACCCGTCCAAAGCGGCAGTGATCGTCTTGCCTCCGGGCCGTACCTCGACCGTGACGCTCGCACTGAGACGGTGGACCATCGACCAGCCGAACCCGCCGGGCCGAGCCGGATCCGCGGGCACGTGGCACGGCACCTCCTCACTGCGGTCGCTCACGCCGAGCAGCAGGACACCGTCACGGACCCGGACGAAGAGCCGGGTCAGGCCGCCACCGTGCCGGATCGCGTTGGCCGTCAGCTCGCTGACCACCAGCAGCGCGTCCTCCTGCAGGCGTCGCGCCTCCGCCGGGGGCATGGCACGGCACGTCGGTCGCAGCACCGAGCGGACCTCGGCCCGGGCCTGGGAGCAGGTCGTCCGCTCCGCGTCCGGTGTCTCGGGAGCGCTCATCGGGCTGTGATCCTTTCCCTGCACACGTGCAAACACGACCGGGTCCCACCGTTCCTTCGAGCCATTCCTTCGTGCCGTTCCTCGTCTTCGCATGCCCGACGCCGCAGCCCGCACACCTCCCTCGGGCCCGCAGGCGCCCGCCGTGTTCACAACAGTGAAATGACGCAGGTCAGTGCCGCCTTCCTGCACACGTCACCTTGACATTTCTCGCTGCGACGATGTTTGCCGAGCCGCTGAGCGGCCAGGCGAACCCCAGCACATGATGTCGATGCCAAGGGAGCGTGAGCGGACCATGACCGCCAACGAGAAGGCCAAGGCGAAGACCGAACAGGCCAAGGGCGCGGCGAAGGAAGCCGCCGGCCGCACCGTCGGCAACGAGCGCCTCACCGCCGAGGGCCGCACCGACCGGATGAAGGGCGACGCGCGCCAGGCCAAGGAGAAGGCCAAGGACATCGGCAAGCGCTGACGCGCTCACGGCACCACGCCGTCAGGGGCGGTCCCTTCTCGGGGACCGCCCCTGAGCGCGGTCGGGGGCAGTCCCTGAGCCGGATGGAAGGGGCACTCCCTGAGCCGGATGGAGGGGGCACCCCTGACCTGTTGACGCCGCGTCCAGGTAGAACTGGTTTCATTGCGGTCATGGACATCATCCGCAGGAACAACGTCACTGTGACCGGGAACCCTCACGGACCGGCGGTGATCCTGGCCCACGGCTTCGGCTGTGACCAGAACATGTGGCGGTTGACGGTCCCCGCACTGGAGCGGGACCACCGTGTTGTCCTGTTCGATTATGTGGGGGCGGGCCATTCCGACCTGACCGCGTTCTCGGCGGAGCGCTACGGCTCGCTGGACGGCTACGCCCAGGACGTGGTGGAAGTTTGTGAGCGGCTCGACCTGCGGGACGCGGTGTTCGTGGGTCACTCGGTCAGCGGCGTCATCGGGGTACTCGCGGCCCGGCAGGCACCCGATCGCATCGGGTCCCTCGTGATGATCGCCCCGTCCCCGCGGTACATCGACGACGACGGCTACCGCGGCGGATTCAGCGAGGAGGACATCGAGGAGCTTCTGGAGTCCCTGGAGGCGAACCACCTGGGCTGGTCCGCGGCGATGGCCCCACTCATCATGGGCAACCCCGAGCGGCCCGAACTCGGCGAGGAGCTCAAGAACAGCTTCTGCGCGACGGACCCGGACATGGCGCTTGTCTTCGCCCGGACCACGTTTCTGTCGGACGCCCGGGACGACCTCAAGAGCGTGCAGGTGCCGACGCTCATCCTGGAGTGCACCCAGGACGCCATCGCTCCCCGTGAGGTCGGCGCCTTCGTCCACCGGTCGGTTCCCGGCTCGACCCTGGTCACGCTCGACGCGACGGGGCACTGCCCACACCTCTCCGCGCCCGAGGCCACCAACGCCGCGATCCTCGACTTCCTGGCAGGTCTGCGGTGATGTGCCGGACGGGAGCCGATCCCGACGGGCCCGACGGCGAGACCGCCTCGGACTCCGCCTTCGCCGCTCTGCTGGAGGACAGCGCCGAGGAACTGTACGACAACGCCCCCTGCGGATATCTGTCCACCCTGATGGACGGCACCATCGTGAAGCTCAACAGCACACTGCTCGGCTGGCTGGGCCTCGAACGGCAGGCCGTCGTGGGGCGGTTGCGGTTCTCGGACCTGCTGCCCGTGGGCGGCAGGATGTACCACGAGACCCACTTCGCCCCGCTGCTGCGCATGCAGGGCGAGGTCAGCGGAGTGGCCCTGGAGCTCAAGCGGGCCGACGGCGCCCGCATGCCGGTGCTGGTCTCCGCCGCCGTCAAGTACGGCGGCACCGGCACGCCCCTGCTGACCCGCATCACCGTCTTCGACGCCACCGACCGCCGCACCTACGAGGCGGAGCTGCTGCGCAGCCGTAGAGCGGCCGAGGAGTCCGCGCGGCAGGCCAGGGCCGACCGGGCCCGACTGCAGCAGGCCCTGGCCGTCCTGCAGCAGTCGTTGCTGCCCGCCACTCTGCCCGCGATCCCAGGGGTGGAGACGGCCACGTACTACCACACGGCCTCCCCCGACCAGCTGGGCGGCGATTTCTACGACGTCTTCCCCCTGGACGGCAAGCGCTACGGCTTCTTCCTGGGTGACGTGTGCGGCAAGGGTCCCGAGGCCGCCGCGGTCACCTCGCTGACCCGGTACACCCTGCGCGCCGCGGCCCTGCACGACCCCGACCCCGTGGCCGCGCTCTCCACTCTCAACCAGGTCCTGTACGAGCGGTACTCCGGCGACGACCCGCGGTTCTGCACCGCCGTCTTCGGCGTCCTGGACCCCCACCCCGACGACGGGCGCCTCACCGTCCGGCTCGCCTCCGGCGGCCATCCGCCGGCCCTCGTCCTACGGGCCGCGGGCACGGCCGACTACCTGCACACCCCCGGTGGCCTGCTCGTCGGCATCCTGCCCGAGCCCCGCTTCACCGCCGCCGCCGTCACCCTCGGGCCCGGCGACACACTCCTGCTCTACACCGACGGGGTCGTCGAGGCCCGCACCGGACCCGACCGTTCGGACCTCTTCGGGGACGAGGGGCTCCGCGCGTTCACCGCCCAGCATGCCGGCACCTCCGCCGAGGCCGTCGTGGGCGCGCTGACCGGCCTGCTGGCGGGCTTCGGCGACGGCCTCGACGACGACACCGCCCTCCTCGCGCTGGGTGTGCCCTCCGCCGGCCCCGCATCGCACAGCACGCCCTGAAGGCCGGCGTCACACGGTCTCCGGGCCCAGCTCCGGCCCGAGGACCGCGGCCGCCAGGTGGTCGCGGAACCAACGGTGTCCCGGGTCGGCCGAGTTGCGGGGGTGCCAGGCCATCCCGAGGTCGATCGGGGCGAGGTCGAGGGGGATGGGGAACGTACGCAGTCCGAGTGCGGCGGTGGCGTCGGGGAGCCAGTCGTCCAGGGTGAGGGCGACGAGGTCGGTGTCCCGGGCGAGCAGCATCGCACTCGTATGGCTGGGAACGACGACCGCGGTGCGGCGCCGCAGCCCGAGTTCCGCGAGGGCGCTGTCGATGGGCCCGTGGCGCTTGCCGAGCCGGGAGATGCCGATGTGGTCGGCCGCGGCGAAACGGCGCGCGTCGATCCGCCCGGAGAAGAGGGGGTGACCGGCGCGTGCTACCGCGACCAGCGTCATCCGAGTGAGCGGCCGGGTCCTGATCTCCGGGTCGAGGTGTCCGAGGACGCCCAGTTCGACGTCCACCCAGCCCTGGCGCAGGGCGGGGCCGCCCTCCACCGACTCCGGCAGGAAGACCACGTCGACGTGCGGCGCCTCCGCGTGGATCCGGTCGGTCAGCGTCCCGGCGAGCCCCGCGAGGAGCACATCGGTGGCCTGCACGGTGAAGCTGCGCCGGAGGTGCACGGCGTCGAAACCGGCTCCGGGCCGCAGGACGCTGTCGCACCCGCGCAGCAACGCGCTCACTTCTCCCTGGAGTTCCAGGGCCCGTGGCGTCGGCACCATGCCCTGGCCCGCGCGGACCAGCAGCGGGTCGCCGACGGCACGGCGGAGCCGGGCCAACGTGCGGCTGACCGCCGCCGGTGACGTGCCGAGCCGCTCGGCGGCACGCGTCACGCTGTTCTCCTGGAGGAGGGCGTCCAACGCCCGCAGGAGGTTGAGGTCCATGGCCACCGGTGCGCTCCTGAGCTGCGATGTTACGCCTACGGCAATGACTGGATGCCGATCTTTGCATTGTTCCGCAACGCCCTGCTCCCGAGAGTGGACGGGTCGACGCAGCTACGCGTGACATCCCTTCACCCCGTTGAGGAGCTCTCCATGCAGCAGAATCCGCGTGCCGGCCGAGACGGCGACGTCCTGGCCGTGGTCAGTCAGAGCGGGCCGACCGTCTCGTTCTTCGACGCCGCGTCCGACCGGTGGCTCGGCGCGGTCGACGTACCCGCCGAGCCGCACGAGTTGTGCTTCGACGCGTCGCAGCGTCTGCTGTGGTGCACGACGGCGTACCAGTCGGGCTACTACCACGCGAACAGCGGCCGCCGCACCGAGGTGACCGTCATCGACCCCGACGCGCGCCGCGTCGTCGAAGTCGTCGATCTGGCCCCGGAACACGGGCCGCACGGCCTGGCGCTCGACCCGGTCCGCCGCCGTCTGTACGTCAGCGTGGAGGGCTCGGCCGACCGGCCGGGCGGCGTCGTGGTGATCGACACGGAGTCCCGGCGGCCGGTGGGCCGTATCGACACGGACGCGCCGGGACCGCACTGGTTCGCCGTCGACCCCGCGGGCAGGACGGGTTACGCCACGAACAAGGAGGCGCCGTTCGTGTCGGTCGTCGACCTCGAACGCGGCACGCTCACCGCGAAGGTCGAGGTGCCGGGCAGCGAGGGTCTCGCCGTCTCCGCCGACGGCGCGTACGTCTACGTCGCCTCGCCCTACGCCATGTTCTCCCCCACCCCGGGCGCGGAGAGGCCGGCCCCCGGGGTCAGGGTCATCGAGGCCGCGACGGCGTCCGTCGTCGACCTGCTGCCCACGGACGACGTCGTACTGCCGGTGCACCTGACGTCGACGGGCAAGCTGCTCGTGGGCGAGCTGCGCATGGAGGCCGACCCGGTGTCGCAGCTCGGGCGCCAGGCTCCGGGCCGCCTGACCGTGTTCTCCGCCGATACCCGCAAGCGGCTGGGCGACGTCGAGGTGGGGAGCGGGCCGCTGACCGTCACGTCGTCGCCCGACGGCCGGATCGCCTACGTGGCCTGCGTCGCCTCGTCCACCGTCGATCTCGTCGACCTGGAGACGCTGCGGGGCCTGGCCCGTATCGACATCGCGAAGCGCGGTGAGCCCGGCGCCCACGGCCTGGCGTACATCCCGCGCCCTGCCTGACACCTGACGCCTCATGGCTTCTCAGGCCACCCAACGCGGTCGGCTGCTGCCGGTCGACGGCCCGAGCCCGTCCGCCAGGGTGGCGGCCATCCGGCGCACCGCCTCGCGCAGGGTGCCGGCCGACGCGGTGTACGGGATGCGGAGCCGCTGCTCGAAGACGCCCGGGTCGGTGGCGAAGCAGGAGCCGCTCTCGATCCGCACGCCGTTGTCGAGCACCCGCTCGGCCAGCGCCGAACCGATGGGCTCGCCGAGGTCCACCCAGAGCGAGAGGCCGCCGGGCGGCAGCCGCCAATTCCAGTGGGGCACGTGCTCGTTCAGGGCGGCGGCCAGGGCTGCGCGCCGCTCGCGCAGCTCTGTCAGGCGGGCCGGCAGCAGTTCGTCCGTCCGGTCGAGAAGGTCGAGGGCCACCAGCTGGTCGAGGACCGAGCCGCCCATGTCGGTGGCGACGCGCTGCCCCGCGAGTTCGGTGACGAGCCGCGCGGGGGCGCGCAGCCAGCCGATGCGCAGGCCCGCCCAGTGGGTCTTGCTCATGGAGCCGACGGTGATGAGCTGTCCCGCACCGCCCGCCGCCGCGTGCGCGGCGAAGGGCGGGGGCGCGGGCACGTCGAGGGCGAGCTCGGCGAGGGTCTCGTCCACGACGAGCCAGCAGCCGGACCGCTGAGCGGCCCGCGCGAGACGGCCCCGCTCTTCCTCGGGCATGAGACAGCCGGTCGGGTTGTGGAAGTCGGGGATGACATAGCCGAGTCGGGGCGCGGCCTGGCGGAAGGCCGACTCGACGATGCCGGTGTCCCAGCCGTCCTCGGTCACCGGCACCGGCACCGTGCGCAGCCGGGCGCGGCGCATGGCCTCCAGGGCGTTCGGGTAGGACGGGTTCTCCGCCAGGACGCGGTCGCCCGGGCCGCAGAGAAGTCCCAGGACGAGGGTGAACGCGTGCTGGGCGCCGGAGGTGACCAGGATCTGCTCGGGCACCGTGGCCAGTCCCCGCCGGGTGTAGCGCTCGGCGACGGCGGCGCGGAGCTCCGGCAGGCCGTAGGGGTGGTAGCCGGGGGTGTGCGCGTGGGCCGCCAGTTGCGGGGCGATGCGCGTGACGGTGTCGGTCAGCTCCCGCCCCGGCAGTCCGGGGGCGGCTCTGGCCAGGTCGATCGCGGTGTCCTCGGGGGCCTCGGGGGCGAGGAGCCGCCGGACACCGCTGGGGGCACGGCCCTCGGGCAGTGCCGTCCAGGTTCCCGCGCCCTGCCGGCTGTGTGCGTAGCCGCTCTCGCGCAACAGGTCGTACACGGCGGTGACGGTGGTTCTGCTGGTGTCGAGGGCGGCGGCCAGTTCGCGTTCGGCGGGGAGTCTGACGTGCGGGGCGATGCGTCCGTCCAGGATCAGTGCGCTGATCGCCCGGGCGAGGTGGCGATAGGCCGGGCGGGCGGCGGCCGGGTCGGGCAGCATCGCGGCGAGCCGACGGCTGCCCAGCGTCCGTCCGGTGCCGCCCACCGTGCCGTCGGACGTGCCACCCATGCGCCGCTCCGAGTCCGTGTCGACCACACCATTCTCCTCGGATTGGCTGTGTTTTCCGGGCCAATCACTCTACAGAGTGGCCGCAATGGCCTTGCGGGCACGGAAGTGGCTTTCGAGGCGCACACGCACACCCGTCACGGAGGCGACCCGACATGCGGCAGGACATCTCCTACGCCCCGTTCCACGAGCGCCCGTTGAGACGGCTGCCCCAACTCCTCCTCGGCCTGGCCCTGTACGGGTTCAGCCTCTCGATGCTGGTCAGGGCCGCGCTGGGCGTGAACCCGTGGAGCGTTCTGTACGAGGGCCTGGAGCGTCGCACACCGCTCAGCTTCGGCACGATCAGTGCCGTGCTCGGGGTGCTCGTCCTGCTGCTGTGGATTCCCCTGAGGCAACGGCCGACGTTCGGCACCTTCGCGAACATCGCGGTTCTCGCCGTCTCCTCCGACCTCGGCCTACTCATCGTCCCCAACCATCTCGGGCTGCCCGCGCGGATCGGTCTGCTCGTCGCCGGGGTGGTCCTCAACGGCCTGTCCGTCGCCGTCTACGTCGGTGCCCGCTTCGGGCCCGGACCGCGGGACGGGCTGATGACCGGTGCGGCCGTCGCGACCGGCTGTTCCCTGCGGCGGGTGCGCACCCTCATCGAGCTCTCCGTGCTGGCGGTGGGCTGGCTGCTCGGGGGAACCGTGGGCGTCGGCACGGTGCTCTACGCCGTAGCGGTCGGCACGGTCACCCAGTACTTCATGCCGCGGTTCGCCTACCGCCGCCCGCGCGACGAGCGGCGGGTGTCAGTCCGCGCAGACTGAGCGCAGCGCCCGGCCCAGGGCGGCGGAGTGCAGCGCGTCCAGCCGGTCCTCGTGCCGTACCCGCGCGGCCGCGGCGGCCAGCACGCCCCCGCAGTACGGCGCCGTGCGCGCCGCCGACGACGCGGCGATGCCCCGTACCAGCTCGCCGTTGACGCGGTTGATCTCCTCGCGGACCTCGGCTAGGTCGGGCCGGTCGGCCGGGGCCCGGGACGGATCGGCGTCCCAGCGCCGGAACAGCCCGCGCTGCACGGCCTTGTTGGCCTCGATCTGATCGCGGAAGATCCGCACGGTCGCCTCCGGGTCGGCGCCGAGCTCCCTCGCCTGCCCGGCCACGGCGTCCAGCACCTGCCGCTCGCGGGCGGGGTCGTCGATGGGGCTGCCGGTGCCGTACTTGGCGGCGGCGACGAGGTCGGCGGTGGCCAGGCGCCGCGCGGACAGCTCGGCGAGGGGGTGGAGTCGGGCGTACGGGCCCGCGACAGTGGCGGACGGGGAAGTGGCGGGCGCGGGTGCCGCGACGGCCGTGCCGCCGCCGGCGAGCAGCGCGGCGGCCAGCGCTCCTGCGGTGAACACGCGGCGGACGTGAGCGGCGAAACGCACGAGGGCCCCCTGGGGATCGGTGAGTGTGATGCCGTCAGTCCTGCGCGAGGAATCCCGCGACCCTCCGCACGAACCACTCCGGGTCGTCCAGCCACGGGAAGTGTCCGCCGCGCGGCTGCACTTGGTGGACTCCGTGGGGGAAGAGCGCGGCGCACTCCTCGGCATGCGCGGGGTTCGGACCCCCGTCCCACTCCCCCGCGAGGACGAGGACGGGCGCGGCAAGGCCGGTCAGTGCGGCGCGGGTGGCGGGCGGGTCGAAGGCGCCGTCTCCGTAGAAGGCGGCTGCCGCCTCCGCGTTCTTCTCCGTGTCGCTCGCCGCCCGGTGTGCCTGCGCCGCCGCGTCCCAGCGTCCGTAGGCGAGGGGCGCGAGAGCATCCGCCACCTCGGCGATACTGCGGCCCGCCGCGATCTCCCGCAGCGCGGCCTCGGCGGCCGGGTACCAGGGCTCGTCCGCGCGCAGCGCCGCGGCGTCGCGGTGGTCCCGGTCGGTGACCGTGAGGCCGAGGGAGTGCGTTGCCGGGGTGACCAGGACGAGCGTGCGGATCCGCTTCGGGTGGCGGGCCGCGTACAGCGTGGCGATGTTGCCGGCCGCCGAGTGGCCAAGCAGGTCGATCTGCTCGAGCCCCAGGTGCTCGCGCAGCGCCTCGACGTCGTCGACGAGCCGGTCGCAGCGGTACGTCGCCGGATCGTCCGGCACCGCGGAGTCGCCCGTGCCGCGCAGGTCGAGCAGGATCAGGCGGCGGTGCGCGGTGAGGCCGCCGAGGTCGCCGAGGTAGGCGGAGGCGCGCATGGGGCCGCCCGGCACACAGAGCAGCGGTTCGCCGTCCCCCTTCTCGTGGTAGGCGAGCTTCGTCCCGTCGTACGCGCTGAATGTCGGCATGGGCGTGATCATCACATCCGGTGCGCCGCCCGGGCAATGCCGTCCCCGCGGTGGCCCATGACCGTGGCTCATGCCCTCGCGCCGCAGCTCAAAGCCGCTGTGCGCGATCTCTTGACGCCCACGCCCGTGGCTGGATTACTGAGCTCCACAGAAGATCGACGACCGAATGATCGGTCGCCCGTTCAGGACGGGAGCATTCCCTATGACGCGTATGCCGCCACTGCTCGACGCGGCGGAACGGCTCGGCCCGCGCGAGCTCGGCTCCCTGCAGCTGGAGCGCCTCCAGGACACCCTGCTGCACGCGTACGAGAACGTCCCGTTCTACCGCGCGGCGTTCGACAAGGCGGGGCTGCGTCCCGACGACTGCCGTTCGCTCGCCGACCTCTCGCGGTTCCCCTTCACCACCAAGGACGACCTGCGGGCCAACTACCCGTTCGGGATGTTCGCGGTGGAGCAGTCGGAGGTGCGCCGGCTGCACGCGTCGAGCGGTACGACGGGCCTGCCGACGGTCGTCGGGTACACGGAGCAGGACCTCTCCATGTGGGCGGACGTGGTGGCGCGCTCGATCCGCGCCGCGGGCGGCCGTCCCGGCGACAAAGTCCATGTGGCGTACGGGTACGGCCTGTTCACCGGCGGCCTCGGCGCCCACTATGGCGCGGAGCGGCTGGGGTGCACGGTGATCCCCGCCTCCGGCGGCATGACGGCGCGCCAGGTGCGGCTGATCCAGGACTTCCGCCCCGAGATCATCATGGTCACCCCGTCGTACATGCTCACGCTCCTTGAGGAGTTCGAGCGGCAGGGCGTCGATCCCCGTACGACCTCCCTGCGGGTCGGCATCTTCGGCGCCGAGCCGTGGACGGAGGAGATGCGGCGCGAGATCGAGGAGCGCTTCGCGATCGACGCCGTGGACATATACGGCCTCTCCGAAGTCATCGGCCCGGGTGTCGCGCAGGAGTGCGTGGAGACCAAGGACGGGCTGCACATCTGGGAGGACCACTTCTACCCGGAGGTCGTCGACCCCATCACCGGCGAGGTACTGCCCGACGGCGAGCGCGGCGAGCTGGTGTTCACCGCGCTCACGAAGGAGGCCATGCCCGTGATCCGCTACCGGACGCGGGACTTGACGCGGCTGCTGCCCGGCACGGCACGGGTCTTCCGGCGGATGGAGAAGGTGACGGGCCGCAGCGACGACATGGTGATCCTGCGCGGCGTCAATCTCTTCCCCACGCAGATCGAGGAGATCGTGCTGCGGACGGCGGGCGTGGCCCCGCACTTCCAGCTGCGCCTGACGCGTGAGGGCCGGATGGACGCGCTGACGGTGCGGGCGGAGGCGCGCGCGGACACGCCGACGGTGCGGCGCGCGGAGGCGGCCCGGGAGATTGCGGCCGCGGTGAAGGACGGCATCGGTGTCTCGGTCGGCGTGGAGATCGTCGACCCGGAGACGCTGGAGCGGTCGGTGGGCAAGTTCAAGCGGATCGTCGATCTGCGGGACTGAACCGGCGCCCGTCAGTCTTCCGGGGCCGGGGCCGGGCCCGCCGTGGCGCACGCTTCTGCCGCGCCGGGGCCGGCCGGGTCAAGGGAAGCTGTCCGGTGTACGCCGGACCTGGGGCCCGCGGACGGCGCCGTCGGGGCGCGGCACCCCCAGCGGTGCCTCGGCCGCCGCCTTCGCCTTGGCGACCGCGACCTCGATCTGCCGGCGCACGGCGGCCGACAGGGCGCCTCCCTCGACGGTGCTCACCACGGCCTGTGCCAACAGGTGCAGTTTGATGTTGGTGTTCTGCGACGCGGTGACCAGCACGTCCCAGGCCTGTTCGGGGCTGAGGGCGAAGGACGACATCAGGATGCCGCGGGCCAGGTCGATGGTGGGCCGGGTCTCCATGGCCCGGCGCAGCTGCGCCACGAGAAGGTGCAGATCCTGTTCGTCGCCCTCCGGCGGAATCGCTTCGTGGACGATGGGGCACCGCGTGTCCTCGTCCTCGGGGCCGGGGGGCATGAACAGGTGGCGGGTGCCGGTCACGTCGAGCAGTCGCTCCACCGCGGGACTGGCGGAGCGGATGACGACGGTCTTGCCCTGTTTCAGGGCGTGCTGACGCAGGCTGAGCAGGATGTTGAGGCCGGAGCAGTCACAGAACTCCACGTCGGCCAGGTCCAGGTCGACCCCGTCGGCCGCGTGGGCGAGGGCACGGAACAGGTCGGCCCGCAGCCACTGGCCGGTGTCGAGATCGAGCTCGCCCCGCAGCGCCAGGCTCCTCCTGGCGCCGGAGCCGGCCATGACGGCATCGAGCGGTGCACGCGGCGAAGGGGCCGTCGATGTGCTGCCGCCCTGCTCGTGCTCGCCGCCCATTTCCACGAAGGGCCGCTGTGAGTACGCGGGCTCCGGCATGGCCTCTCCCTCATGTCGCTGCCTACCGCCGTTCCTAGGCTGCCTCTCATTCCACACACACGTCAACTAATACCTGAAATCTAGTACGTGTTTTTGAAACCGTGAATGACAGGCACTAGAGTTGACGCATGGATGGAGTGCCCGAGCCACACACTGGATGGACGTTTCTCACCAATCACGCCCGCGTACTGGCGGCCATCGCCGACAACCACAACGCCCGCATCCGTGACATCGCCGCGCACTGCCGGCTCACGGAGCGTGCCGTCCAAAAGATCATTGCCGACCTCGAACAGGATGGTTACCTCTCTCACACCCGTGAGGGACGTACCAACACATACCGGATCGATCCAGGCAAGGTGCTGCGTCACCCTGCCGAATCCGGGCTAGCCGTCGCCTCCCTGCTCTCCCTGCTGGCCAGGGATGAGGCCCACCGGACCGGTTCCGAGCAGGAAGACGAGCGACACCACGCCAGGGCCTGACACACGATCAGACCCCCGACTCAGCCGGTTGCGAAGCGGGAGCGCAGCTCCCGCTTGAGAATCTTCCCGCTGGCGTTGCGCGGCAGTTCGTCCACGAAGAGGACCCTCTTGGGCGCCTTGAAGTGGGCGAGCTTTTCGCGTGTGTGGGCCAGCAGTTCGGCTTCCGTGAGCTCCTTGTCACCGCGTACGACGACAGCGGTGACCGCCTCGATCCAGCGCTCGTCCGGCAGCCCGATCACGGCGGCCTCGGCGACTCCCGCGTGTTCGTACAGCGCGTCCTCCACCTGCCGCGACGCGACGAGAACTCCCCCGGAATTGATGACGTCCTTCACCCGGTCGACGACGGTGAAGTACCCCTCGGCGTCCCGCACCGCGAGATCTCCGGAACGGAACCAGCCGTCACGGAACGCCGCTTCGGTCTCCTCCGGCTTCTCCCAGTAGCCCTCGCACAACTGCGGTGAGCGGTAGACCACTTCGCCCTGGGTGCCGTCCGGCACCTCCCTCCCCTGCTCGTCGACGACGCGCGCCTCGACGAACAGGACGGGCCGCCCGCAGGAGTCGAGGCGGCCCTCGTGCTCGTCGGGGCCGAGGACGGTGGCGAGCGGACCGATCTCGCTCTGCCCGAAGCAGTTGTAGAACCGCAGCCCCGGCAGCCTGGCGCGCAGCCGCTCCAGGACCGGCACCGGCATGATCGACGCCCCGTAGTAGGCCTTCTGCAGCGCCCCGAGGTCACGGCTCGCGAAACCGGGGTGGCGCGAGAGGCCGATCCACACGGTCGGCGGCGCGAAGAGACTGTCGGCGCAGCCGGCCTCGACGAGGTCGAAGATCCGCTCGGCGTCCGGTCCGTCGAGGACGGTGTTCTCGGCGCCGACCGCAAGGTAGGGCATGAGGAAGACGTGCATCTGCGCCGAGTGGTAGAGCGGCAGGGCGTGGACGGGCCTGTCGGTCTCCTTGAGGTCCAGGGCGGTGATCGCGCTGATGTACTCGTGGACGAGGGCGCGGTGGGTGAGCATCGCACCCTTCGGCAGGGCGGTGGTGCCCGACGTATACAGCAGCTGCACCAGGCCGTCGCCGCAGGACCCTTCACCCTCGTACGCCGATGCCGCCGCGAGCCGCGTGAGCAGCGAGTCGTCCGCGTCCCGCAGGGCCAGGACGGGCACGTCGGCGGGCAGCCGTCCCGCGATGTCCGGGTCGGCGAGGACGAGGGAACTGCCGGACTGCCGGACGATGTACGCGAGGTCGTCGCCGGTCAGGTTCTGGTTGACCGGCACATGGACCAGGCCCGCCCGCGCGCAGGCGAGGAACCCGATCAGGTAGGCGTCGGAGTTGTGGGCGTAGGCGCCGACGCGGTCGCCGGGGGCCAGGCCGTGGGCGCGCAGTGCGGTGGCCGCCCGTGACACGGCGTCGTCGAGTTCCGCGTACGTCCAGGCCCGTTCGCCGTAGCGCAGGGCCGTGCGCCGGGGTGTGCGGCGCGCGCTGCGCCTGAGGACTCCGTCGACCGTGCTGTCGCGTACACCCGTCATGGCGTGATCCTGTGTCCCCCGACCGCCGGGGGTCAAGAGGCCGGGGACAAGGGGCAACGCAAATGACCAACCGCTTGGTACGCTCAACCGCTCCTTCCCGAAACCCAGTTGGGAGGCACGATGCGCATCCGCACAAGACGCTCGGCGGCCGTGGGAATCACCCTGCTGACGGCGGTGGCCCTGCTGCCGGCGTCCGGCGCGGGGGCCGCGCCCCGCGAGGCCCGCCCCTCCGGCGGCGGCCTGCACGCGACCATCCGCTACACCGAGTACGGCATTCCCCACATCCTCGCGAAGGACTACAGGAACCTCGGCTTCGGCACCGGTTGGGCGCAGGCCGCCGACCAGGTGTGCACGCTCGCCGACGGCTATCTCACCGTCCGCGGCGAGCGCTCCCGGCACTTCGGACCCGACGCCTCGCCCGGCTCCGCCCTGTCGTCGGCGTCCACGAACCTCAGCAGCGACCTTTACTTCCGTGGCGTACGGGAGGCGGGGACCGTGGAGAAGCTCCTCGACCGGCCCGCGCCCGCCGGTCCGAGCCGCCGGGCCAAGGATCTGATGCGCGGCTTCGCCGCGGGTTACAACGCCTGGCTGAAGCAGAACCGCATCACCGACCCGGCCTGCGCGAAGGCCGACTGGGTCCGCCCGATCAGCGCGCTCGACGTGGCCAGGCAGGGCTTCGCCGTGCAGGTGCTCGGCGGCCAGGGGCGCGGGATCGACGGCATCACGGCCGCCGCCCCGCCGAGCGCCGCGGCTGACGCGGCCCCCGCGCCCGATCCGAAGCGCACGGCGAGGGCGGCCCGCGAGCTGTTCTCCGCGCAGGACGCCGACATGGGTTCCAACGCCGTCGCGTTCAGCGGAGAGACCACCGCGAACGGCAAGGGGCTGCTGCTCGGCAACCCGCACTACCCCTGGCAGGGCGGCCGGCGCTTCTGGCAGTCGCAGCAGACCATTCCCGGCGAACTCAACGTGTCGGGTGGTTCGTTGCTCGGCACGAGCGTGGTCAACATCGGCTTCAACGGTGATGTCGCGTGGAGCCACACGGTCGCGACCGGCGTCACCCTGAACCTGCACCAGCTCACCCTGGACCCGGCCGACCCCACCACTTATCTGGTGGACGGCAAGCCGCACCGGATGACGAAGCGCACGGTCACGGTCCCGGTCAAGGAAGGCGGGCACGTCACCCGCACCCAGTGGTGGACCCGATACGGGCCCGTCGTCACCGGTCTCGGCCCCCAGCTCCCGCTGCCCTGGTCCTCGACCACGGCGTACGCCCTCAACGACCCCAACGCCGTGAACCTGCGCGGCAGCGACACCGACCTCGGCTTCGGCAAGGCCCGCTCCACCGCGGGCATCCTCAAGTCGCTGCGCGACACCCAGGGGCTCCCGTGGGTGAACACCGTCGCCGCCGACCGGCACGGCCACTCGCTGCTCAGCCAGTCCCAGGTGCTCCCCCGCATCACCGACGACCTGGCGCAGCGCTGCAGCACGCCGCTCGGCAAGGTCACCTACCCGGCATCGGGCGTCGCCGCCCTCGACGGCTCGCGCGGCGCGTGCGCACTCGGCTCCGACAAGGACGCCGTGCAGCCCGGCATCTTCGGCCCGTCGCGGATGCCGACCCTCAAGCACGCCCCGTACGCGGAGAACTCCAACGACAGCGCCTGGCTGACCAACGCGGACCGGCCGATCACCGGCTACGAGCGGATCTTCGGCACGATCGGCACACAGCGCTCGATGCGTACCCGGGGCGCCATCGAGGACGTGGCGGCGATGGCGAAGAAGGGCGACCTCACGGTCCGGGACCTGCAGCGCCAGCAGTTCGCCAACCGGGTGCCCGCGGCCGACCTCGCGGCGGCCGACACGGCGAAGGCGTGCGCGGCCCTGCCCGGCGGCACGGCAACGGGCAGCGACGGCAAGGCGGTCGACGTCCGCAAGGCCTGCACGGTCCTCTCCCGCTGGGACCGCACGATGGACACCGGCAGCCGCGGCGCCCTGCTCTTCGACCGCTTCTGGCGCAAGCTGACGGCGACCGTGCCGAACGCCCAGCTCTGGAAGGTGCCGTTCTCGGCGGCCGACCCGGTGCGCACCCCCAACACGCTCGACACCACCCGGCCGGGCTTCAGGGCCGCACTGGCCGACGCGGTGACCGAGCTGACCGCGGCGGGCATCGCACTGGACGCGCCGCTGGGCGAGAACCAGTACGTCGTACGCGGCGGCAAGCGCATACCGGTCTCCGGCGGCACGGAGTCCCTCGGCGTGTGGAACAAGATCGAGGCCAACTGGGACAAGGAGAAGGGCTACACGGAGGTCGCCCACGGTTCGAGCCACATCCAGGCGGTCGGCTGGAACAAGGGCCGCTGCCCCGAGGCCCGCACCCTCCTGTCGTACTCCCAGTCCTCCAACCCCAACTCCCCGCACTACAGCGACCAGACGAGGCTGTACGCGAAGGAGCGGTGGGTGACGTCACGCTTCTGCGAGAAGGACATCCTCGCCGACCCGGCCCTGAAGGTGGTGCGGGTGCGCGAGCGCCGCTGAAGCCCCTTCGGCCGGCCCCCGTGCCGAGGCCGGGCCCACCGTGCTACCAGCGGTGGGCCCGGCCTCGCGCGGTGCGCGACGCTGTCAGCCCTCGGTGAGCCCGTCCTCGTACGCCGTCAGCGTGTCGATGAACAGCTTGCGTTCGGCCGGGCTCAGCGGGGCGAGCGCCTTGCGCCAGGCGTGGGCGCCCCGGCCGAGCCATCCGTCGATCGACGTCCGGTGCGCGTCGGCGATGCTCACGATCTTCCGCCTGCGGTCGGCAGGGTCCTCCTGGCGCTCCAGGACTCCCTTGCGGCTCAGGTCACCCACCATGAGGCTCACGGTCGTCGGGGCGACGCCGAGGCGGTCCGCGATGTCGTTGACGCTCAAAGGCCCGTCGAACAACAGGTAGGCGAGGAGCGAGAGGTGCCGGGGCGCCAGCTGCAGCGCCTGGAGCTCGTCCGGGATCCTGATCCGCTTCACGCGTCCGACCATGCGCGGCATGAGCAGCAGCAGCGTCCTGACGGCGTCGTCGACCTCCGGCCCGGTGCCGTCGGCCGGCCGGGCGGGGCCGTCGTGCTTCTCGTCGCCGGTTGACACCCGGCACTCCCCTCAATAGCTTTGCTCTCAAATCTTCTTTGCTTTCAAAGCAAAGAAGGCTGTGACGCCGATGCTATCGGAGAGGCCACACCCATGCCCGACGACATCGAAGAGTTCAACCTGCGGGTCATCGAGGAGTTCCGGACGAGCGGCGGCCGGGTCGGCGGCAGGTTCGCCGGCACGCCACTCCTCCTCCTGACCACCACCGGGGCCCGTAGCGGCGAGCCGCGCACGAACCCCGTCGGCTATGCCCGTGACGGCGCCCGCCTGCTCGTCTTCGCGTCCGACGCGGGCGCCGCGAGCCACCCCGCCTGGTACCACAACCTCCTCGCCCACCCAGCGGTCACCGTCGAGGTCGGCGACGGCGCGGGCGGCGTGGACCGCTTCCCCGCGACGGCCGAGGTCCTGCGCGGCCGGGAGCGAGACGCCCAGTGCCGCGCGCAGTGCGAACGCGATCCGGCCTTCACCGCCTACCAGGAAGCCACAGAGCGCACCATCCCCGTCGTCGCGCTGCACCGGCTCACCGTGACGGAGCCGGCACGCCACCGCGCGATCGCCGACCATCTGGTGCGCGTCCACGGAGAGTTACGCCGCGAGCTGGCCGCCGTACGCGAAGAGGCCGGGCAGCGAAGGACCGGCGCCCCGACCCGGCCGACCCAGCCCCTGGGGCAGCAGCTCGCCCGTCACTGCCTCACGCTGTGCGGCGCACTCCACGACCATCACACCAACGAGGACGACGCGTTCACCCGGCTGGAGCGCCAGTTCCCCGAACTGTCCCCCGCCGTGACCCGGCTCCGCGAGGAACACAAGGTCGTGGCACGGGCCCTCGGCGACCTCCAGGCCCTGCTCGCGGACCCGGACGCCGCCGTCGACCTCGTCGCCGAACTCGACAGGCTGACATCGGACCTGGAGGCGCACTTCACGTACGAGGAGGAGCAGTTGCTGCCGTCGTTGTACGGGTCCCGCGGCTGAGCCCAGGGCCGGTCCTGTTACACCGTGCGCTCGCGGCCCTCCCAGTACGGCTCGCGCAGGCGGCGTTTGTACAGTTTGCCGTTGGGGTCGCGCGGCATCGTGTCGATGAAGTCGACGCTCTTCGGGCGCTTGTAGCCGGCGAGGCGGTGCTCGCAGTGGGCGAGGATCTCGGCGGCGAGCGCGTCGTCGGCGGTCCGGCCCTCGGCGACCTCGACGACGGCCTTGACCTCCTCGCCCCAGTCGTCGTGCGGAATGCCGAAGGCGGCGGCGTCCGCGACGGCGGGGTGGGTGAGCAGCGCCGACTCGATCTCGGCGGGGTAGATGTTGACCCCACCCGAGATGATCATGTCGATCTTCCGGTCGCGCAGGAAGAGATAGCCGTCCTCGTCGAGGAGGCCGAGGTCGCCGACGGTGAAGAAGTCGCCGATGCGGTTCTTCTTCGTCTTGGACTCGTCCTTGTGGTAGGAGAAACCGCCGGTGGACATCTTCATGTAGACGGTGCCGAGTTGGCCGGGGCCGAGGATGTTCCCGTCGTCGTCGAACACCGCCAACTCGCTGATGGGCCAAGCCTTTCCGACCGTTCCCGGCTTCTTCAGCCAGTCCTGCGCGGTGGCGAAGGCGCCGCCGCCCTCGCTGGCCGCGTAGTACTCCTCGACGCACTCTCCCCACCAGTCGATCATGGCGCGCTTGACGTGGTCGGGGCAGGGCGCGGCCCCGTGGATGGCGTGCCGCATGGAGGACACGTCGTACGCGGCCCGTGTCGCTTCGGGCAGGGCGAGCAGCCGGTGGAACTGGGTCGGCACCATGTGCGTGTGCGTGCACTTGTGTACGTCGATGAGACGGAGCATCTCCTCGGGCGTCCACTTGTCCATCACGACCAGCGGGTGGCCGATGTGCAGGGCGGCGCCCGCGAACTGCAGGACCGCCGTGTGGTAGAGCGGCGAGCAGACCAGGTGGACGTTGCCGTCGAAGGGCTTGATCCCGAAGATGCCGAGGAAGCCCCCGAGGTACGACTCCTCGGGGAGCTTGCCGGAGAGCGGGCGGCGGATGCCGCGGGGACGGCCCGTCGTGCCCGAGGTGTAGTTCATGACCCAGCCGAGCGTGCGGTCGGCGGGCGCCGACTCCGGTCGGCCGTCCAGGAGTTGGGCGTAGGGGCGGAAGCCGGGCACGTCTCCGACCGCGTAGCGGTGGCTCGTGGGGAGGCCCGCCTCGTCGGCCGCCGCGACCGCGGCGTCCCCGTACCGCTCGTGCGCGATCAGCACCTTGGCGCCCGAGTCGGCGACGATCCAGGCGATCTCGGGGCCGACCAGGTGGTGGTTGACGGGGACGAGGTAGAAGCCGGCCTGGGAGGCGGCGAGGTACGCGGTGAAGAACTCCACGCCGTTGGGCAGCACGACGGCGAACGCGTCACCGCGCTCCAGGCCCGCGGCCCGCAACCCGTGCACCAACTGGTTGACGGCGGCGTGCAGTCGGCCCGCCGTCCACTCCTCGCCGTCCGGTGTGATGAGGACGGTGCGGCCGGGGTCGGCCGTGGCCTGGGCCCAGAAGCCGTTCGGCGGGGCGCTGTCGGTCGGTGTGCTCACGACTTGCCTTCCCTTCCCGCGATGCGGATGACACGGTCGACTGCCCGCTCGAAGCCACGCGTCAGATCGTCGAAGACGGCCTGGACGCTGCGTTCGCTGTTCATCCGGCCGACGATCTGCCCGACCGGCGTGCCGAGCAGGTCCTGCACCTCGTACTTCTGGATGCGCGAGACGGCCTCGGCGACCAGCAGCCCCTGCAGCGGCATCGGCAGCGCCCCGGGCCCCTCCGGGTCGTCCCAGGCGTCGGTCCACCGCGTCCGCAGCTGCCGGGCGGGCTTCCCGGTCAGGGCACGGGAGCGGACCGTGTCACCGGAGCCGGCCGCGAGCAGCTTCCGGGTGAGGGCGGGTGAATGCAGGTCGGCCTCCGTGGTGGTGAGCCACAGGGAGCCGAGCCAGACTCCCTGCGCGCCGAGCGCGAGCGCGGCCGCGATCTGCTGCCCGCTGCCGATGCCCCCGGCGGCGAGCACGGGCAGCGGCGCCACCGCCTCGACGGCCTCGGGGGTGAGCACCATGGAGGCGATCTCGCCGGTGTGGCCGCCCGCCTCGTACCCCTGGGCGACGACGATGTCGATGCCCGCCTCGGCGTGCTTGCGGGCGTGCCGGGCGCTGCCCGCGAGGGCGGCGACGAGGATATCGTGGTCGTGGGCGCGTCGGATGACGTCGGCAGGTGGTGACCCGAGCGCGTTGGCGAGCAGTCTGATCGGGTAGTCGAAGGCGACGTCGAGTTGGCTGCGGGCGACCTGCTCCATCCAGCCGGTGATGCGCCAGCCGGACGCCTCGCCCTCGGCGAGCTCGGGCACACCGTGCTTGGCCAGGGTGTCCCTGACGAACTGCCGGTGCCCCTCCGGAATCATCGCCTCTACGTCGGCCTCGGTCAGCGCCTGACCGTCCTGGGCCTCGACCTTCTTGGCGGGCATGACGACATCGAGGCCGTACGGCCGCCCGTCGACGTGCTCCTCGATCCAGTCGAGGTCCCTGGCCAACTCGTCCGGCGCCGTGTAGCGGACCGCGCCGAGCACCCCGAAACCGCCTGCCCTGCTGATGGCGGCGGCCACCGCGGGGAAGGGCGTGAAGCCGAAGACGGCGTGCTCGATCCCCAGTTTCTTGCTCAACTCCGTCTGCATGGGCGCAGGATGCCGCAGCCGCCCATACGAGGGAAGAGATTTTCTGATGCGGTGTCAGATCGAGCTTGGCTCGTCGGACTTGCGGACCACCCGGCCGCCACCGCTGTCCGCCTCCTCGTGCCGGCCGCCGCCGACGACCGCCGCCAGGACGGCCACCGCCGGCACCAGCAGGAGCGCCGTCCCGCTGCCCGCCGCGCCCGCCAGCTGCGCCACCGCCGCGGCGCCCACCGCCGCGCCCGCCGTGTCGGCGCTCGCGAGCCAGGACATCGTCTCGGTCACCCTTCCCGGGGGCGCGAGATCTCCCCCGAGCGTGCGCAGGACCCCGAAGGCCGCACCGATGACCAGCCCGGCCACCGGGCAGACCGCCAGGACCGCCGTCGGGGAGAACCGGGCGGCCAGGGCCAGGGCGCCCGCGCCCGCCGCGAAGGCGCAGAGCAGCCCGGGGAGCCCGGAACCCCCGCCGCGGGGCAGCAGCGAGGGCGCGGCTCCGAGAGCCAGGCTGCCCAGGACGCTGCCGACGGAGAGGGCCGCCAGATACAGGCCGGTGTATGGGGCGGCGCCGTGCTCCTTCGCGTAGATCGGCAGGACGACGTCGGCGGCGGTGACGGCGGCGACGAAGAGGCCGTTGGCGGCCAGGAGGCGCCGCAGGGGCGCGGAGGCGAGGGGGACGGGGTGGCTTTCCGGTGGGCGGGGCGGGACGGTCTGCCGGGTGGACCCGGGTTCGGGCTGCCTCGGTCGCGCGGTTCGTCCAGGCGGTCCGGAGAGTGAGCCGATCAGCAGGATCACCACGCATGTGGTCATCGCGCCGATGACGGCGAACGGCGCGGCTGCCGAGAAGGAGAGGCTGAGCCAACTGGCGAGCACCGGGCCCGTGACGAGAGCGGCGCCCGTCATCGCCGTGTCCAGGGCCATCGCGGTGGCGAGCGTCCGGCTGTCGGTCAACGGATGCCAGACCGTGCGCATCATGACGGCGACCGGAGGTGCCGTGGCGCCCGCGCAGCCGGCGAGGACCAGGACCCCGGCGACCGGGCCGCCTCCGTACACCGTGAGGATGAGGAGGGTGAGGGCCGTCAGGTGCCCTGTGAGGCAGCAGAGCAGGACCGCGTGCGGCGCATGCCGGTCGACGAGCCGCCCGCGCAGCGGCCCGGTCAGGCCCTGCCCGATCGCGAGACTGCTGACGGCGAGGCCCCCGGTGCCGTACGAGTGGTGCCGGCCCACCAGGAGCAGCACGCTCAGGGCGGTCATGCCGACCGGGAGTTTCGACGCCATGCCGAGCGCCGCGATCCGCCGGAAACCGGTGACCTCCGCCAACTGGCGGTAGCCGCCGAACCGTCGAGGGGCAGAGGGGGCAGCGGGGTCGGCCCCCGTCACGCCCCGCTCCGGGCGCGCAGGGCGCGGACGGCCCAGTCGAGTGCCGGAGCCAGGCTGTCCGGTGCGGGCCAGCCGTTGACGACCGCGAGGAGCCGCAGGTAGTGGTCCCTGCGGGGGTCGTTCATCCCGTCGAGGTGGGTCGCGAGCCGCGCTCGGAGCGCGTCGTCGTCGGGGCTGCCGACGATGCGGGCGTAGTGGGCGGAGAGGGCCTCGACGATCGGGCCGGCGTCCGGCCCTTCGGGGTCGATGCCGTCGCGCAGCGTCGGTTCGGCCAGGGCGCGGACGGCTTCGGCCAGGATGCGGGGCAGGCCCAGGGCGTCGTCCGGCGCACGGTCGGTCGCCAGGTTCCTGGCCATCCCCCGCATGCTGGTGCGGAAGTCGGGGTCCTGCAGCAGTCCGGCGAGCTCCACCCATGCCTCGACCTGCTCGACGTCGGGTTCGTCGGGCAGTTCGGGCGTCAACGAGCGGATGACCGCCGTGAAGGCGGGGTGGTCCTGCAGGCCGTCGAACACGGTGTCGAGGAAGCCGTCGATCAGCCGGCGGCGTTCGTCTTCGGAGAGGCGGGCGAGGCGGTGCATGAGGTCCATGAGCTCCGTTTCGTCAGCCGTGGAGCCGCGGCCGGCCACCACGGTCAGGACCGCCCTGCGCAGGCGCAGGGTCCGTATCTGTACGTCCAGCGCGTCGGCGTGCGCGGCGGCGACTTCCTGGAGCGGCACCTCCCGGTCCACCACCTTGCGGATGGCGGGCAGGTCGATGCCCAGTTCGCGCAGGGTCCGTACGAGGTCCAGGCGGGCGACGGCGTCGATGCCGTACAGCCGGTAGCCGGCCGGGCTGCGGTCCGTCGGCGTCACGATGCCGGAGTCCGAGTAGAACCGGATGGTCTTGACCGTGAGCCCGGTACGCCGGGCCAGCTCACCGATCGAGTAGAGGATGTCGCCGTTCATGCGCTCACTCTGACGTCTCCCCCTACTGGAGACTCAAGCGCCGCCTTTCGATCACATCGGCACGCGGTGTGGGGGCGGGGTTCCTACGATGGCGGCATGGCCATCGAACTGTTCTCAGGCATCCCGGTCAGCGACTACGCGTCAGCGCTTCACTGGTACGAACGCCTGCTCGGCGAGCCGCCCGCCTTCTGCCCGAACGACGTCGAGGCCGTCTGGGAGCTCGCGGAACACCGCTACCTGTACATCGAGCAGCTGCCCGAGCACGCGGGCCATGCCCGCCACACCGTCTTCGCCGGTGACTTCGACACGCGTGTCGAGCAGATCGCCGACCGGGGCCTGCGGCCCGCCGTCCGGGAGACGTACACGAACGGCGTCCGCAAGGCCACGTACCGCGACCCCGACGGCAACGAGATCGGTTTCGGCGGCGCGCCGCTCCCCTCGTCCCCGTAACCGTCAGCCTCGTCGTCCCCGTAGCCGTCGGCTCTCAGTCCAAGGCCTCCAGCACCGCCATCGCGGCGTTGTGCCCGGGGATGCCGCTGACGCCGCCCCCGCGCACCGCGCCCGCGCCGCACAGCACGACGTTCGGGTGCCGGGTCCCCACTCCCCAGCGTCCGGCGCGCTCCGCGGCCGCGCTCTCCTGGACGTAGGGAAAAGAGAGGTCGCGGTGGAAGATGTTGCCGCCGGGCAGCCGCAGGTCCCGCTCCAGGTCGAGCGGCGTCTTCGCCTCGATGCAGGGGCGCCCCTCGACGTCGAGGGCCAGGCAGTCGGCGATCGGCTCGGCCAGGTGTGCGTCCAGCTGGGCGAGGGTCGCTGTGAGGAGCTCGGCGCGTACGACGTCGTTGTCGCGGGCGAAGAGCCGCGCCGGTGTGTGCAGCCCGAACAGGGTGAGGGTCTGGTGGCCGCTCTCGACGAGGTCGGGGGCGAGGATCGTCGGGTCGGTGAGGGAGTGGCAGTAGATCTCGGAGGGCGGCGCGGCGGGCGGCGTGCCGGCCGCGGCCTGGGCGTACGCGGTCGCCAACTCCTCGTATCCCTCCGCGATGTGGAAGGTGCCGGCGAACGCCTCGCGCGGGTCGACGGACGTGTCGCGCAGCTGCGGCAGCCGTCCGAGCAGCATGTTGACCTTGAACTGGGCGCCTTCGGCGGGCGGCGGCTGCTCCTCGCCGAGGAGCTCCGCGAGGGCCTGCGGCGACGCGTTGACGAGGACGTGGCGGGCGCAGGCGGTCCGCTCGCCGTCCTCCGTCGCGTACGTCACCTCGGCGCGCCGCCCGTCGGTGGCGATCCGCGTCACCTCGCATCCGGTCCGCAGCCGGGCGCCCGACACGCGCGCCGAGTCGGCGATGGCCGCGGTGAGGGCGCCCATGCCGCCGACGGGCACGTTCCAGTCGCCGGTGCCGCCGCCGATGACGTGGTACAGGAAGCAGCGGTTCTGGCGCAGGGACGGGTCGTGGGCGTCGGCGAACGTGCCGATGAGGGCGTCGGTGAGGACGACGCCGCGCACCAGGTCGTCGGCGAAGCGCTCCTCGATCGCGGCGCCGATCGGCTCTTCGAAGAGGGTGCGCCACGCGGTGTCGTCGTCGACGCGGGCGCGCAGCCCGGCGCGGGTCGGCAGGGGTTCGGTGAGCGTGGGGAAGACGCGGCGGGCGACCTCCCCGGTCATCGCGTAGAACTCGCGCCAGGCGTCGTACTCGCGCCGGCCGCCGGTGAGCCGCTCGAACGCCTGCCGGGTACGGGCCTCGCCGCCGCCGACGAGCAGGCCGGTGGGGCGGCCGCCGCGCTCGGTCGGCGTGTAGGAGGACACGGTGCGGGTGCGCACCCTGAAGTCGAGGTCGAGGTCCCGGACGATCTTCTTGGGGAGGAGGCTGACCAGGTACGAGTAGCGGGACAGCCGCGCGTCGACCCCGGGGAAGGGCCGGCTGGATACGGCCGCGCCGCCGGTCGCGGAGAGCCGCTCCAGGAGCAGCACGGACCGTCCGGCGCGGGCGAGATAGGCGGCGGCGACGAGACCGTTGTGGCCACCGCCGACGATGACGGCGTCGTACGCATCACGATCAGGCATGGCTCTTCCTAACACGGCCCCCGGCGCCGGGGGCCGTGTACGCACCCGTGGCTCCGGGGGCGTCCGGAAGCGGCCTACCAGTTGTCCGGCCGCACCTCGTAGGTGAGGGTGTAGTGGGCACCGTTGTTGCGGAACACGGCGACCTGCTCGCCGCGGCCGGAGACCGCCGTGCTGATGTGGAAGTCGCCCAGGTGGTCGTCCGGGTCGAAGTCGTCCTTGTCCCACATGGAGACGACGTCGGCCCCGCTGTTGACCATCGTGAACGGCCCGTTGTTGACGTTGATGACCTGGCCGTTGTTGATGTCACCCCGGCCCCAGACGCGCTGGCCGCGGAAGTCCACCCACAGCTCGTCCTCGCCGTTGTCCTCGGTCTCGATGCACCGCAGTTGGTAGAACTTGACCTGGTATCCCATGACTGTCTCCCGGTCCTTCTCCGCGTCGGACGAGTTTCCGACACCCACGAGAATGCGCGCATCGGGACCATGCCCGCGTCCACTCCGGAGTGGATTACCCGTGTACGACCCAGGGGGTACGTTTCTGCGGGGAGAAGAGAAAGTTTCATGGATCCATGAGTGACTGGACCGACCCCATGGATGAGGCAACCGTGCTGGTCACGGCTGCTGACGTGACCCTCGAACCGATCGGCGCCCGGGCGCTCCTCGTCGACAGGGACGCGCTCCTCGTCCCTGATCCGCCGCCGCTCCTCGTCCGTCCGCCGGGAGCGCTGGTCGCCGTGATCGCGCCGGTGCCCGCCGGCTGCGGACCGGTGGAGCGGATCGCCGTGTCCGACGTGGAGCACCTCGGCTCGGGCGAGCCCGCGCCGGGCGTGCGAGCGAGCGTGGTCCGGCTGGCGGGGCGCTCGCGTTACGTGGTGCGTGCCGAGCCCTCCACCCAGCGCCGGCTGACCGAGGCACTGCTCGCCGAGGACGGCGACCTGTGGGCGGCGATGCGCACGCTCGGCTACGACGCGCCGGTGCCCGAGCGGCCCGGGAAGGCGGGCCTGGCCGGAGCGGGTGGCGAAAGGCCCCAGGTGTCCGATGCCTTCGAGGCGTTCGACGCCTTCGCGGCCGGTCCCTGCCGGGTCATCCGCACGTGCCTGCCCCACCCGCCCCGCCCCGACGACCCGCACCCGCCGCACGGCGACGACCCGCACCGTGACGGCCCCCACCGCGACGGCCCGCACCCGCCGACCGGACCATGATGGCCGCCGGGTCCGGAGCCGCCCCCGGCGGGCTGTATCTGTATCGGGCGGCACCCGCCGTCCAGGACTCGGTGCTTGCCGCCGCCCTTCTGCTGCCCGACCTGTTCCTCTTCTCGGACTTCGCGCTCCCGAACGTCGGCGCGGCCGACCGGCTGATCACGGTCGGGTACGCCGTCCTCGGCTATGCGGCGCTCGCGGCGCGGCGGCGCGCTCCCCGTGCGGTGTTCGGCTACGTGTGGGCCCATGCCCTCGGCGGTGAACTGCTCACGTTCGCCGAGGTGTTCAACTACAGCCCGACGCTGGCGCTGCTCGCCGCGCTGTACACCGTCGCCGCTCTGCAGAGCGCCCGGTCGGCCGTGCTGGCGCTGGCCTGTGTGACGGTGCCGGTCGCGCTGTCGGTGCGGGCGGCGCTCGCCGACGTACCCGCCGCGGAGCGGCTGACCACCCTGCTCGGGGTGGCCTGCTTCTACGGACTGCTCAACCTGGAAGTGTGGGGCGTCGGCCGGTGGGTGCGGGCGGGGCGTGCCGCGGCCGCCAGGGACGGGCTCGCGCTGGCCCGCGCCCAGGAGGCGATCCTGACCGAACGGGCGCGCACGGCGCGGGAGTTGCACGACATCGTCGCCAACGCGGTCACCGTCATGGTGTTGCAGGCGGGTGGTGCCCGCCATGTGCTGCGGACCGACCCGGACCGAGTCGAGCACGCGCTCGACCAGATCGAGTCGAGCGGCAAGACGGCCGTCGCCGAGCTGCGGCACATGCTGCTGGTGCTGCGCACCGACGGTGAGCGGCTCGCCGCCGAGGGGGCCGGCTTCGGGCTCGCCGACCTGGACCCGCTCGTCAACGGGGTGCGCCAGGCGGGTCTCGACGCCCGCGTGGAGGTGACGGGCGTCCCCGCCGCGCTCCCGAGGAGCGTCGACCTGACCGCGTACCGGTTGGTGCAGGAGGCGCTCACCAACGCGGCCAAGCACGCGGGCCCCGGAGCGGCCACCGTCGTACGCCTCGACTGGCACAGGGCCGACGGACGGCTGAGCATCGAGGTCGGCGACGACGGCCGGGGCACTCCGGCGGCGGCCCGGTCCGCGCTCTCCACCGGGCACGGCCTGCTGGGCCTGCGCGAGCGGGTGGCCGTCTGCGGCGGCACATTCGACGCCGGGCCCACCGAGGAGGGTGGCTTCCGTGTCGCCGCCACCCTGCCGACAGAGGAACACTTCCGGCAGGAGGCCGCGTCATGATCCGGGTACTGCTCGCGGACGACCAGGCGATGGTTCGTTCCGCGCTCGCCATGCTGCTCACCGGCGAGCAGGGCATCGAGGTGGTGGGCGAGGCCTCCGACGGCGACGAGGCCGTGGCCCGCACAGCCGAGCTGCGCCCCGATGTCGTCGTCATGGACGTGCGGATGCCCGGCACGGACGGCGTCGAGGCGACCCGGCGCATCACCGCAGACGCCTTTCCCGGCGAGGCCCGCGTGCTCGTGCTGACGACGTACAACGTCAGCGAGGCCGTCTACCAGGCGCTGCGGGCCGGGGCCTCCGGCTTCCTGCTCAAGGACGCGGCCCCCGACGAACTGGTCGGCGCGGTCCGGGCGCTCGCCGCCGGGGACGGCTGGCTGGACCCCGCGGTGACCTCCGATCTGCTGGCCGAGTTCGCCGCCCGGCCGGAGCGGATCAGGCCCGCCCCCGAGGAGCTGGCAGCGCTCACCGGACGCGAGCGCGAGGTGCTCGTCCTCGTCGCGCACGGCTTCTCCAACGCGGAGGTCGCCACCCACCTCTTCATCGGCGAGGCGACGGTCAAGACCCACCTCGGCCGGATCCTCCTGAAGCTCGGCGTGCGCGATCGCGCCCAGGCGGTCGCGGCGGCCTACCAGAGCGGCCTCGTCCCACCGGGCTCGTCCCCGCCGCTGCCCTGACCTGGAGGATCGGTTCAGACGGTCAGCGGCACCGGGTGGACCTCGTCGGCCCGGTGGCCTGCGCGTTCGTGGATGCGTTGGACCGCTTCGGCCGAGGGTGCTTCGGAGAGGCAGTAGACCGTGCCGGACTGCGGGTCCGCCCATGCCTTCTCGAAGTGGACGCCTTCTTCCTTCTCGATCGCGAGATCTGCCTGGTGGGCCTTCTTCAGGTCCTCTGCCGTGATGCCGTTCATCCCGTGGTGGACGTCCATGAACTTCGACATGGCGCCGCACCTCCTTCTGTCTGCGCTATCTCCATCCTGCGCCCGTACACCGGTGCGGTCGACTCCGTCGGAGCCTCAAAGACAGGCTCTCAGAGACTCCCGGCGCCCCGCCGCTGTCGGAGGGCCGCCACCCGGCGGTACAGCTCGACGGCCTCCGTGCCGCGGCCCAGCTGTTCCAGGCAGTGGGCCTCGTCGTTGCGGCTGGCGAGTGCGTCGGGGTGGTCGGCGCCGAAGACCCGCTCGCGGGCGGCGGCGACCCTGCGGTATTCGGTGAGCGCGTCGGCCCAGCGGCCGAGCCAGCCGAGGCCGACGGCGACCTCGCGGCGGCTCACCAGCGTGTCGGGGTGGTCGGCGCCAAGCACGCGCTCGCGGATGGCGCACACGTCACGGGCCTCCGCGAGGGCTTCCTCCCAGCGGCCCTGGCGTCCCAGATTCACCCCGAGCCCGTGCCGGGCGCGCAGCGTTTCGGGGTCGGCGGGGCCATTGACGCGCGTGCGGTCCTCGATCAGGTCGCGGTACAGCTCCAGTGCCTCGGCGCTGCGGCCGAGCCTGCCGAGGCTTATCCCCACCTCGTAGCGCGCGGCGAGCGTGTCGGGGTGGTCGGCGCCGAGGGCCCGCACGCGCGCTTCGGCGACTTCGCGGTAGGTCTGCAGGGCCTCCGGCCAACGCCCCAACTGCCCGAGCGCGTACGCCACTTCGTAGCGGGTCACGAGCGTGTCGGGGTGGGTCGGGCCGAGCACCCGTGCGCGGGCCGCCGCGACCTCCTCGGCCAGCTGGTAGGAGTCCTCCAGACGGCCGAGGCGGCTCAGGTTGTACGCGAGGTTGTGGCGGCAGCGCAGCGTGTCGGGGTGGTCGGGGCCCGCCGTGCGCTCTCGGGCGGCGAGCACCGAGGTGTAGGTCTGGTGGGCCTCGAAGTGCCGCCCGAGCCGGCCCAGGACGTAGGCCATCTCCTGGCGCGCGGCGAGCGTGTCCGGGTGCTCGGGGCCGAGCGTCCGCTCCCGCCCCCGCGCCACGCGGTCGTACTCACGCAGCGCGTCGGCGGCGCGGCCGGTGCGGCTGAGCGTGAAGCCGACCTCGTAGCGGCTGGCGAGCGTGTCGGGGTGGTCGGGGCCGAGGGCGTGCTCGCGTTCGGCGGCGACCGCGCGGTGCACCTCGCCCGCCTCGGCCCAGCGGCCGAGCCGCCCCAGGCTGAGGCCCGCGTTGTGGCGGCTGGTGAGGGTGGCGACCAGCTCGGGAGAAGGTGTGGGCCGCTCGGGCTGCCGGGGGGCCGCGGCGCGCCGGGCGTCGATGCGCGGGATCCACTCGCCGGTGAGGCCCGCGGCCGCGTCGGGCGGGGTGGTGCGCAGCACGGACGCGCCGCTCGCCTTGTGGCCGGTGGTCATGCCGCGCGTCCAGGAGGGCAGCCGTGGTTCGTGCGGCGGCAGGTGGTCGTGGCGGCGCACGGGGGGCGTGGCGACGGTCGGGACGTACGTGAGCGAGGTGCGGCCCGCGGCGATGCGGCGGCCGAGCTCCCGCGCGTCGGGCGGGCGGTCGCCGGGCTCCTTGGCGAGCAGGTCCAGGACGATCCGGTCGAAGTACTCGGGCAGTTCGCCGCGGTGCCTGCGGGGTGGTTCGGGGGCGGTGTCGCGGTGTCCGACGAGGACGGCCCAGGCGTCCTCCAGGTCGAACGGCGGGGCGCCGGTGGCGATCTCGTAGAGCACGCAGCCGAAGGAGTAGAGGTCGCTGCGCTGGTCGACGGGGTCGCCGCTGATCTGCTCGGGCGACATGTAGTGCGGGGTGCCCATCGCGATGCCGGTGCCGGTCAGGCGTGAGGTGAAGCCGATGTCGGCGCCGAGGCGCGCGATGCCGAAGTCGCAGATCTTCACGGTGCCGTCGGCGAGCCGCATGATGTTCGCGGGCTTGAGGTCCCGGTGCACGATGCCCTGTTCATGGGTGTACGCGAGGGCGGCGGCGACCTGGTCGGCGATCTCCACGACGTCGGCGACCGGCAGGGGGTGCTGTTTGTTGTCCTCCAGGAGCTGGCTGAGGTTGCGCCCTTCGAGGAGTTCCATGACGAGGTACAGCACGCCGTCGTACTCGCCGAAGTCGTGGACGACGGTGACGCCGCGGTGCTGGAGCGCCGCCGCGACGCGCGCCTCGCGCCGGAAGCGCTCGCGCAGCACGCGCGTGAAGGACTGATCGTGCTGGTGCCCCATCGGTTTGAGGCATTTGACGGCGACCTGGCGGCCGAGCGACTCGTCGCGCGCCCGCCACACCTCGCCCATACCGCCGCGCCCGATCAGATCCAGGAGCCGGTACCGGCCCTGGATCAGCCTGGTGTCCGCCATCTCGTGTTGTCGCCCCCGTTGCCTCGCTGCGCCCTCCCCGGCCCGTCCAGTATGGCGTTCCGGCTGTCGAGTTTGTACGGGGCGGGGCGGCTGCCGGGCCCGAGCCGGGCCACGGCGCGCAGGATGTGCTTGGGCGGGAGTTGCCAGCGCACACGCGCGGGGATGCGGCGCAGGGCGGTGCCGGTGAGGACGAGGCGGCGGGTGACCGTGGCGGGTGGCGGGGCGGCCCTGCCGTACAGCGTGTGGGCGTACGGCGGCAGGGAGGCGTAGGCCAGATTCGCCACGCGCCGCCACAGCAGCTCGCGCGCCGGGACGAGCAGGGGGTGCGTCGGCGGGCGCTGCAGGAAGGCGTCGACGGCGCGGGCGTCGGGCCCGGCGGCCAGCCGGGGCCTCATTTCCTCGAAGTACGCGGCGAGTTCGGCCGTCGACGCGGGTACGTCCGCGGGGTCGAGGCCGACCAGGCGCGCGCTCTGCCGGTGTTCGTCGACGTAGCGGTCGGCCAGCGCGTCGGTGAGGGGGAGGCCTGAGCGGCGTACGACGTGGAGGTAGGAGTCGATCTCCGCGCAGTGCACCCAGAGCAGCAGCTCCGGCTCGTCGACGCCGTAGCGCTCCCCCGTCTCGGGGTCGGTGGCCTTGAGCATCGTGTGGATCTTCCGCACGCGGGCGCCCGCCTTCTCGGCGACCTCGGTGGTGCCGTAGGTCGTGGTGCCGACGAAGTTGGCGGTGCGCATGAGGCGGCCCCAGGCGTCCTTGCGGAAGTCGGAGTTCTCCATGACGCCGCGGACGGCGCGCGGGTGCAGGGCCTGGAGGTAGAGCGCCCGGATCCCGGCGATCCACATCATGGGGTCCGAGTGCGCCTGCCAGGTCACGGAGGCCGGCCCGAAGAGCCCGGGGTCGGGCCGGGGCGCGGGCGCGGGTCCGGACGCCGGATCGGGCGGGGATATGTGCTTGGGCATGATGCGACCCTCTCCTGACGGGTGACGCGGACGTCCGCGACCAGTATCCCGGCTCCGTGCCCTGACACCAGCGCCGCCGGGGCGCCCTCTACAGCCCGTACGTCCTGCCGATGATGTCTCGCTGGATCTCGCTCGTCCCGCCGTACACCGTGGACACGACGGTCGAGCGCAGCAGGGCCTCCATGCCGTACTCGGTGGCGTATCCATAGCCGCCCATCATCTGCATGCCCTCCAGGGCCACGTGCTTGGCGAGCTCGGTGCATTTGAGCTTGGCCATGGAGGCCTCGCGGGCGAAGACCCGGCCGGGTTCGGCGTCGATGGCCGCAGCGACGTCGTCCACCAGGAGCCGGGCGCATTCGAGCTCGGTGGCCATGTCGGCGATGCGGTGCTTGAGGACCTGGAAGGAGCCGATGGGCCGGCCGAACTGCTCGCGCTGCCGCACATATTGAAGGGTGTCGTCGAAGGCGCGCCGGGCGGTGCCCAGCATCAGCGCGGCGAGGATCATCCGCTCCAGGTTGAGACCGGACATCAGCTGCGGCCAGGCCTGGTCCGGGGTGCCGACGACCGCCGAGTCCGGGACGAAGCAGTCGGTGAAGTACAGGTCGTTGACCTCCCGGCCGCCCATCGTGTCGATGCCCCTGATCTCCAGGCCCTCGACGTCGCTCGGCACCATGAACTGGGTGAGCCCGTCGTGTTTCGACGCCCCGTGCGACGTACGGGCGATGAGCAGGATGTGGTCCGCGATGTGGGCGTTGGAGCACCAGGTCTTCTGTCCGTTGATCACGTACCCGCCGTCGGTGCGGTCCGCGCGGCAGATGAGCGCGCCCACGTCGGAGCCCGCGCCCGGCTCGGACATCGAGATGGCCTCGACCCGGCCGCCCGCCACGCCTTCGAGCACGACGCGCTTCTGCTCCTCGGTGCCGAACTTGTCGTAGGCCGCGGCGGCGATGACCGTGGTGGAGAAGCCGCTGATCGGCGCGAGGCCGTACGAGGTCTCCTCCAGGAAGAGACACAGGTCCGCCATGCCCAGGCCCGCGCCGCCGTACTCCTCGGCGACGACGATGCCCAGCCAGCCGAGCTCCGCCATCTTCTCGTAGAGCTTCTGGTTGTGCGGCTCCCGGCCGCCCTCGGTCAGCTTGTCCCGCTGCTCCTTGGTGCCGCACTCGCGGCGGCAGAAATCGCCGACCGCCTTGACCAGATCGCGTCGCTCGTCCGTCAGGACTCGGGGCATGGTGCGCGTTCCTCCTCGAACAGGGTCAAGAGCCGAAGATCAAGGATCAAGGGCACATCGCGTTCACCGGGCGGGCGGCGGTCCCAGCATCGGTACCAGGAACTGGCGCGCCACCGCCCGCACCTGCTCCTCGTCGTCGAGGTCGACCACCTGGCCGGGAATGACCAGGAAGGACGCCGACACCCGGACCATCAGCTCGGCGACCACGTCCACGTCCACGTCGCGCGCGACGTTGCCCGCCTGCTGTTCGCGGCGCAGCCTGCCCGCGACGAACTGCCGCACGACGGCCAGCGTGCGGCCCCCGTCCGTGGTCATGGACGGCACGACCGCGTCCGGCTCCGCGTCGATCAAGCCGCCGATGAGCGGGTTGCCGCGAATGGCGCGGAGCGAGCTCACGAAGCCGAGGACCACGCGGTCGGCGACGGTCTCCGCGCCCCGGACGTCGACGATGAACTGGTCGAAGTACCGCCGGAATTCGCGGCGGACGACCTGCTCGACGAGTGCGTCCTTGGAGGCGAACCGGCGGTAGAGCGTGATCCGGGAGACCCCGGCGCGGCGGGCCACGTCCTCCATCGTGGACCGCCTGATGCCCATGCGGCAGAACTGCTCGAAGGCCGCGTCGAGCACGCGTGTGGTGACCTCGTCATGGTCGTCACCGGTCTGGTCGGCGGCCTCGGCCCGCTCGGCGGCCTCGGCGAACGCGCGGTCCAGCACGGAGTCCGAGTCCTGTGGCGCGGCGAGAAAGGGAAATGCGGGTTCCACAGTCTGGTGCTCCGATCCGGGTTGTGCTTCTCTCGATGAAACACAGATACGGACTCTGTATCAGAGTATCAGGCAGGGTATCAGCCAGCGCTGAGGCGACTCAAGGAGGAGTTCCGGGAATGGACGAACTCAGCAGGCGCAAGATGCTGCTCACGGGCGGCGCGTTGGGCGCGCTCGGCGTGTTCGGCATGGCATCGCCGGCGAGCGCGCGGTCCACGTGGACGTGGGCCGCGAGCGGCTCGGTGGCTGGATCGGGTGCGGGCACCGACCCGCAGTGGGTGTGGGACGACGAGGCCGACGAGCTCCTGGGAGCCGTCCTCGCACGGGGCGATGTGCCGAGGGTCAACGAATTCCTGCGCACCTGGACCCGCAACGACCAGCCGCTTCCCGGCGCACTCCCCCGCGATCTGCGGCAGTTCATGGAGAAGGCGCGCCGGCTGCCGCCGTGGGCGGACCGGGCCAAGCTCGAGACCGCCGCGAAGTTCAACGAGAGCAGGGGCCTCTACCTCAACATCCTCAACGGCATCGGCGGCGGCATGCTGAGCACCGCCATCCCCCGCGAGGCGCGGGCCGTCTACTACTCCAAGGGCGGCGCCGACATGGAGGACCGGGTCGCCAAGACCAGCAAGCTCGGCTTCGCCGTCGGCGCCCTGGACGCCTACCGGCCCGACGGCACCTGCGTCGTGGAGGCCGTGAAGACCCGCATGGTGCACGCGGCGGTCCGTAACCTGCTGCCGAAGTCGCCGGGCTGGACGGGCACCGGGGACGGCCAGAAGATCCCCATCAGCCAGTCGGACATGCTGGTCACCTGGCACACGCTGCCCACCTACGCGATGCGCAAGATGCGGGAGTGGAAGGTCCCGATCACGTCCGCCGAGTCCGAGGCGTATCTGCACGTGTGGCAGGTGACGGCGCACATGCTCGGCGTTCTCGACGAGTACATCCCCGCGACCTGGGACGCGGCCGAGGCGCAGTCCAAGCAGCTCCTCGACCCGGTCCTCGGCCCCACGCCGGAAGGCGTCGAACTGACCGACATCCTCCTGGGGCAGCTCGCCGAGCAGACGAGCCCCGGCAGCGTCGACCGGCCCCTCGTCAACGCCTTCGCCCGGTACCTCGTCGGCAACCGGATCGCCGACTGGGACGGCATCCCGCGCGAGCCGTTCTGGGAAGCGGCGGTCAAGACCGCCTGGCCGCCGCTGGTGGCCTTCCGCGAGGGCCTCATCAAGCTGCCCCTGGTGCCGCAGATCGCCTGGACGATCGACGAAGCGGCCCGCAAGTACATCTTGTTCTATCTCTCCAAAGGGCGTGAGATTCACATAGACATCCCCGACACCAACCGCCCCGCCTGACCAACGAGCCCTACAGAAGGAGGAGTTCTCTCATGGACGAACTCAGCAGGCGCAAGATGCTGCTCACGGGCGGCGCGCTGGGCGCGCTCGGTGTGCTCGGCGCGGCGTCGCCCGCGAGCGCGCGGCCCCTGTGGTCGTGGGCAGCGAGCGGTTCGGTGGCCGGGGCGGGCGCGGGCACCGACCCGCAGTTGATGTGGGACGACGAGGCCGACCGGCTGCTCGGCTCGCTGCTCGACCGCGGGGACATACCGAAGGTCAACCAGCTGCTGCGGAACTGGACCCGCAACGACCAGCCGCTGCCCGACGAACTCCCGCGGGACCTCAAGGAGTTCATGGAGAAGGCGCGCCGGCTGCCGCCGTGGGTGGACCGGGCCAAGCTCGAGACCGCCGCGAAGTTCAACAAGACCAAGGGGATCTACGTCGGCGCGCTGTACGGCCTCGGCAGCGGGCTGATGAGTACCGCGATCCCCAGGGAGGCGCGGGCCGTCTACTACTCCAAGGGCGGCGCGGACATGAAGGACCGCATCGCCAAGACCGCGAAGTTCGGATACGACGTCGGGGACCTGGACGCGTACCAGCCGCAGGGTTCGATGATCGCGACCGCGGTACGGACCCGGCTGGTCCACGCGGCCGTACGCAATCTGCTGCCCAAGTCCCCGGGCTGGTCCGGAACGAGCGGCGGTCAGAAGATCCCCATCAGCCAGGCGGACGTGCTGGTCACCTGGCACAGCCTGGCCACGTTCGTCATGCGCAAGCTGCTCGACTGGGACGTTCCGGTGTCCCGCGCCGAGTCCGAGGCATACCTGCACGTGTGGCAGGTGACCGCCCACATGCTCGGCGTCCACGACGAGTACATCCCGGCCACCTGGGACGCGGCCAACGCCCAGTCGCGGCAGCTCCTCGACCCGGTCCTCGCCCGCACGGACGAGGGGGTCAAGCTGACCGAGGTGCTCCTCGACATCGTCGCCGAGCTCGACGCCGGTGTGACGCGGCCCCTGGTCAGCGCGTTCTCGCGGTACACGCTGGGCGACCGGATCGGCGACATGATCGGGTTGTCCCGGGAACCGTTCTGGCAGCCGCTGATCTCGAAGGCGTGGCCCCTCCTGGTGGCGTTCCGGGAGAAGCTGATTCCGCTGCCCCTGGTCCCGGAGGCCGCCTGGGCGATGGAAGAGGCCATCCGCAGGTTCGTCCTGCTCTTCCTGTCCGAGGGCAGACCCATCCACCTGGAGATCCCCGACGCGAACCGGCCGCACTGACATGGGGGAATCGCAGTCGAGCACGTCCGGCTTCGGGCGGCGTCGCTTCCTCGGTTACGTACTCGCCGCGCCGACCCTGGTGACCGCGGCCCCGCTCGTGTCCGAAGCCGAGGCCGAGGCCGCGGTGCCGTCGCCGGACGTCACCGAGCTGGTCGATCTGAACGACGTGATGACCGCGGCGGCCCTGCCGACCTCGCACCTGATCACGGTCGAGGTCGGCGGGGACGGCACCGTGTCGTTCGCGCTGCCACGGGCGGAGGTCGGGCAGGGCATCACGACGTCGACGGCCATGCTGATCGCCGAGGAGCTGGACGTACCGCTGGACCGGGTCCGGGTGACGCTGGCCGACGCGCGCCCCGAGCTGGTGTTCAACCAGCTCACCGGCGCGTCCAACACGACGATCTCCACGTACACCCCGATCCGGGTGGCGGCGGCCGTCGCCCGGCGTCGGCTCCTCGACGCCGCGGCGGTCGAACTCGGCGCGGCCGTCGGCGACCTCACGCTGAAGGCCGGTGTCGTCACCGACCGCGCGGGCGGCCGGGTCGGCATCGGGGAGCTGGCCGGGAAGGCCGCGAGCCGCAGCCCGCGGCGGATGTCCGTGGAGCTCAAGGAGCGCGAGCGGTTCACCGTCATCGGGCGGCCCCACAACCGCGTCGACGCACTCGCCGCGGTCACCGGGCGCAAGAAGTTCACGCTGGACCTCGACGTGCCGGACGCCTTGCCGACCATGGTGTGCCGCCCGCCGACCCTCAACGGCAAGGTCGGCTCGGTGGCCAATCTCCAAGAGGTACGGGCCATGCCGGGCGTCACCGACGCCGCGGTGATCTCCACCGGGGTCGCGGTACGTGCACGGACCTTCGGCCAGTGCATCGACGCCGTACGGGCCCTGCGCGTGTCGTGGAAACCCGGCAGTGCGGAAGGAAAGTCCGACGAGACGGTGCTCAAGGAGCTGCGGGCGGCCGAACTGCCGCTCGGGCTGCCGCCTGTGACGCCGTCGGTCGAGGCCTCGTTCACCTTCCACTTCCGCAGCAACAGCGCGCTCGAACCCAACTGCGCGATAGCCGACGTGCGTCCGGGCCGCGCCGAGATCTGGTCCGCCCTCAAAGCGCCGATCGTCGCCAAGCAGGCCATCGCCGCCCGGCTCGGGCTTCCGCAGAGCGCGGTCACCGTGCACGTGACCGAAGGCGGTGGCTCCTTCGGACGGAAGCTGTTCTTCGACGCCGCGCTGGAGGCCGCCGAGATCTCCAAGGAGTTCGGCAAACCCGTCAAGCTGATGTGGCACCGCGCCGACGACTCCCGCCAGGGACGCACACACCCCATGGCCACCTCACGGGTACGCGTCGCCTACGCGGGCGACACCGTACTCGGCTACAAGCAACGGCACACCAGTGTCTCCACGGACCTCGGGCACGGCCTCGGCGAGCTCTTCACCGCCATGGCGGCGAAGCTGCCCGTGGGCGACATCGGTTTCTCCCAGACGTTCTTCCACCTTTCCCAGTCGATGCCCTACGACTTCGGCGTGCACAGCCGACTGCTCAGCGAGACCGACAAGGGCTTCAACACCGGCAGCATGCGCAACGTGTACTCCCCCGACGTCACCTGCGCCCGGGAGCTCATCGTCGACCGGCTCGCCGCGAAGATGGGCAAGGACCCCTTCACGTTCCGCAGGGACTTCCTCCGCGACGACCGCATGCGAGCGGTGCTGGAAAAGGCCGCCGAGGTGGGGAAGTGGGGCCGGCCGATGCCTGCCCACACCGCGCAGGGCATCGCCGTGCACTCCGAATACCACGCCACGAGCGCGGTGCTCGTGGAGATCGACTGCCGGCCGGAGACCGTCAACCGGCCCATCCGCGACGGGGTGACCGGACCGCGCGTCACGAAGGCCGTCATCGCCGTGGACGTCGGACTCGCCGTCAACCCGCGCGGCCTGGAGGCCCAGATGATGGGCTGCCTCATGGACGGCATCGCCCTGACCCTGACGTCGAGCCTGCACCTGCGCGACGGATACTTCCTGGAGGCCAGCTGGGACAACTACTTCTACACCCGGCAGTGGAACACGCCACCCGAGCTGGAGATCGTCGTGATGCCGACCACGACCGGCAGACCCGGCGGTGCCGGCGAACTCGGTGTCGCCGCCTCGACGGCCGCGGTCGCCTGCGCCTACGGCCGGGCGACGGGCACGATGCCGACCACCTTTCCGATCAACCACGGCACGCTCTCCTTCGTGCCCAAACCGACCGTACCGCCCATCCCCCAGTCCCCCACCGACGGCTTGGACCACGTCCGCTGACCACCAGGAGAATCTTGTGCCCGAGCACACCTTCCGACTCAACGGCGAGCAGGTCACGGTCGACGTCGCCGACGACGTACGGCTGCTGTGGGTGCTGCGCGACATCCTCGGCGTCACCGGGCCCAAGTACGGCTGCGGCATCAACGTCTGCAAGGCCTGCACCAGCCACCTCAACGGCAAGGCCGCGAACCCCTGCGCCATCCCCGTCAAGGACCTGCGCCCGACCGACGAGGTCACGACGATCGAAGGCCTCCCGGCCACGGTCGACGCGGAGCTGCACCCGATGCAGCAGGCCTGGCTCGACCAGGACGTGGCCCAGTGCGGCTACTGCCAGCCCGGCCAGATCATGGCCGCCGTCGCCCTGGTCAGACGCGTCGCCGAGGAAGGCCGCCAGATCACCGACGCGGACCTCGACGGCATCCGCAACATCTGCCGCTGCGGCACGTACTTCCGCATCCGCGAAGCGGTCAGGGAGGGCGCCCGCCACATGTGACGCACGGGCGTCGGGGAGTCCGGGACCGGCCCGCCGACGGGCCGCGTCACCCGGGCGACCCGGCCGAGGACCACACCCCGAACCACTGCTCGGCACCGTAGTCCTCGTACCGCTCCACCTCGGTGAACCCCAACTTGGCCGCGACCCGCATCGACCGCTCGTTGGCGGTCTGGGTCCGCAGCACCACCGACCTGCCGGGCAGCTCGTCCGCGAACCAGCCGAGCGCCGCCGCGCACGCCTCGGCGGCGTACCCGTGCCCCCACGCCTCCGGCAGGAACAGATAGCCGAGTTCGGTCTCCCCGACATCCGGACGGACGTGTCCCGGACGGCTCGCGTCGTGCCGGTCGAGCATGACCGTACCGATCATGGCTCCGTCGAGCTCGACCACGAAGAAGCCGGGGCGCCGCCCTGGCACCTCGGGCACCGCGCGCTCGAGCTCGTCGCGCGGTCGAGGGCCGCCGACGTAGGCGTTCACCTCCGGCGAGGCGAACAGCTCGACGAACGCCGGGCGGTCCCGGGCCTCCGACTCCCGGAGCACGAGGCGCTCGGTCCTGATCGGCGCGGCGGGTGGCCAGGGCAGGGGTGCGGGTTCCGTCATGGCGGGGAACCTATCGCACGTCTGTCGGGGTGCTTTCCAAGAGGCTTGACCCGTCGCGCGGTCCGGAGCGTACCGTGCTGCGCACGATCGCTTCCTTGAAAGCTGCCGCGGCGCGTCCTGTCAGGACGAACCTGCGCGGGCTGTCGTCGGCGCGGGTGAACTGGACGACGCCGTCGCGTCTGCCGAGGCTGATGTTGGTGAAGATGTAGCCGATCCGGACGGGCTCCGGCTCCCTGCCCGTCAGCCTCGCCGCGACGACGTCGGCCACGCCTCGGCCCATCGGCAGGGCCGCCTGGCAGGACATGCGGCTCGGTGCCCCGCCCACCGAGACACCGGCCGCCGCGTCGCCGACGGCGTACACCTCGGGGTGCGAGACCGAGCGCAGGGTCGCGTCGACGAGCATCCGTCCGCTCTCGTCCGTCGCGAACCCCGCCGCGCGTGCCAGCTCCGGCGCGCGGAATCCGGTGGTCCATACCACGGCGTCAGCGGCGAACGGCGCGCCGTCGCGGAGGTCCAGGCCGTCCTCCCGCACTGCTGTGACGAGGGCCCCGGAATGGACCGAGACGTCCAGTCGGCGCAGAGCACGCCGCAAGTGGGTGCGGGCGCGCGGCGTGAGGCCGGGCCCGACGTCATCGGCACCGGTGAAGAGCCGCACGCGCAGCCCGGGGTGGCTCTCGGCCAGCTCGGAGGCGGTTTCCAACCCGGTAAGCCCGCCCCCGACCACCGCGACAGTGCCGCCCGACGCGATCTCCGCGACCCTGTGCCGCAACCGCGTCGCCTCCTCAGGCGTGGCTACGGCGTACGCGTGCTCGGCCGCCCCCGGCACGTCGTCGAGCCATGCCCGGCTGCCCAGCGCGTACACCAGGGTGTCGTAGCCGATCGCTCCGGGCGCGCGGTCCATGACCACGGTCCGGCCGGTGGTGTCGATCGACGTCACGCGTCCGACGGCCAGCCGGACCGGTGTACCGCTGAGCTGTTGACGCAACGACGGCGCCGCCACCCGCTGCCCGGCGGCCAGTTGATGGAGCCGGACGCGCTCCACGAACCGGTCCGAGGCATTGACCAGCGTGATGGTGACATCGCTGCCGCGCAGCTTGCGGGCGAGGCGTCGGGCCGCGGACAGACCGGCGTAGCCGGCGCCCACGATGACCAGGCGATGACTCATGGCATGACTTCCTCTGGGAGTTCGGGCACGACCAGGAAGGCTGCCGACCGGACGGCAGCGGTAGCGTGCGGGGCACGATGATCCTTTCACCTCGCGCCTGGGCACTTGAACAAAACGATCGCCGCGTCGTCTTCGCCTCCGGCGACGAGGCGACGATGTTCGCGGAGTCCCGTCCGTTCCGCGTCGCCCAGCACCGGCTGCCCGCCTGGAAGGCCGTGCTGTCGATCGGCGGCCACGCCGAACTCCGCTCGCCCGGCCGGCCCGTGGTGGCGGCGCCGGGGCTGATCGTTCCGCCCCAGCTGGTGCACAGCTGTGTGTCGACCTCGTCCTACATCGCCTTGTTCATCGACTCCTGGCTGCTGCCCTCACACCCGGGACCGATACGGCTCGATGCCGACGAGGTCCGTCGCCTGCTTGCCGCGCTCGGCACCACCGATGCCGACGGTCCCGGGCCCGGTGCGGATGTGGCCGCCGGATACGCCGAGTTGCGGTCGCTCGCCGGGTCCCCTGCCCCGCTCGCACGGCTCGATCCGAGAGTCGCCCACGCCGTTCGCCTGTGCGTGTCGTGCGATCCGGAGATGTCCCTCGTGTCCGTGGCCGAAGAAGTCGGCGTGTCGGCCCCGCGGCTGCGCGCCCTGGTCCGGCGGGACGTGGGCATCACACTCGCCCACCTGCGCCGGTGGGGCCGGCTCCGCGCGGCCGTCGCGGAGCTGCCGGATTCGACCGCCGCCCTGGCCGCGGCCACCGCCGGCTTCGCCGACCAGGCTCATCTCGCCCGTACGGCACGGGAGTTCATAGGGCGTACGCCTGCCTCGCTACGACGTAGCGAAGTGTGAGGGCAGACTTCGCGGGAGAGTCGGCGGCGGGGCTCAGCCGTCGCGCAGCCGAATCGCCGCGCGGCCCGTCGCCGGGGTGTACTCCAGCACCACGTAGCGGCTGAGGGCGGCGAGGGCGACGAGGCAGCCGCTCATCTCCAGGCCCTCCTCCACGAGGGTCCCCAGCATGAGGACGGTGCTGTGACCGCCGTCGAGCGCCCACCCGTTGAACGCCTCGGTCACCAACGCCCCGCCCAGATAGACCGCTAGCGCGCCCAACAGCCCGTACCGCAGGTCACGCGGCAGCCTCCGCGCCCACAACACTGCGCACACGGTGCCTGCCACCGCGAGGACCGCGCCGGGCAACACCCAGGCGTGCGTGGGCAGCGAGCCCCCGGCCCACTCCTTCCACGACCGGCCGACCTCGCCGAGTCGCTCGTGCCACGAGACCGTCTCGTCGATGCTGAGCAGGGCCGTCGCGGCGGCGAGACCCAGCCAGGACAGCCGCCCGGGGCGCGCGCCGCGCCCGCTGAGCAGCGCGGCGGTCAGCGCCATGCCCGCCACGGCCAGCAGCAGCGTGCTGTTCCACCAAGTGGCGAGGTTGGCCTCGACGTCCACGTTCACCAGCCTGCGGACGGTCGGGATGGGGTCGTAGTGGTTGTAGGCGCGCGTGGCGAGATCGGCGAGGAGCAAGGCCGCGGTGGCGCCCGCGGCGCACCATAAGACGCGGTGGGATCGGGACGAGGGTCTCGCGAGGCCACCCACGACCCGGCCCCGCGTTTGAGAATCGGTCATACGTACGGAGATTAGCCGCTCGGCCTGAGGGTGCAGGGTCTGCGACGCCTCGCGGCGGGCTCCCTCCAGCGAGGCACTAGCGACGCGGTATCAGCGGCGCACCCGTGGCATTCCCAGGCCGATCCAGGAGATGATCTCGCGCTGGATCTCGTTGTTCCCACCGCCGAACGTGAAGATCACCGCCGAGCGGTAGCCGCGTTCCAGCTCGCCGTGGAGGATCGCGCCGACCGAACCCTCCTTCAGTGCGCCGGCCGCGCCGACGGCCTCCATGAGCCAGGCGTACGCGTCGCGGCGCGCCTCGGAGCCGTAGACCTTGACGGCCGAGGCGTCCTGCGGGGTGAGGGTGCCCTCCTGGAGGGCGTTGACCATCTGCCAGTTGAGGAGCTTCATCGCGTCGAGCTTGGTGTGGGTCATGGCGAGCCGCCTGCGGACCCAGGTGAGGTCGATGACGCGGCGGCCGTCCGCCAGCTTGGTGTCCATCGCCCAGCGCTGCACGTCGTGCAGGGCGCGGATGGCCATGGTGCCGTGGGCGGCGAGGGTGACCCGCTCGTGGTTGAGCTGGTTGGTGATCAGGCGCCAGCCCTTGTTCTCCTCGCCGACGCGACGGGAGACGGGAACGCGGACGTTCTCGTAGTAGCTGGCGGTGGTGTCGTGCGAAGCCAGGGTGTTGATGAGGGTGCAGGAGTAGCCGGGGTCGCTGGTCGGGACCAGGAGCATGGTGATGCCCTTGTGGAGCGGGACGCCCTCTTCGGGGGTGGCGGTGCGGACCGCGAGCCAGACCCAGTCCGCGGTGTCGCCGTTGGTGGTCCAGATCTTCTGCCCGTTGACGACGTACTCGTCGCCTTCCCTGACCGCCTTGGTCTTCAGCGAGGCGAGATCCGTGCCGGCGTCGGGTTCGCTGTAGCCGATGGCGAAGTCGAGCTCGCCGGAGAGGATCCGGGGCAGGAAGTACGCCTTCTGCTCGTCCGTGCCGAACTGCATGATGGTCGGGCCGACGGTGTTGAGGGCCATGAGGGGCAGCGGAACGCCCGCCTGCGCCGCCTCGTCGAAGAAGATGAACTGCTCCATGGGCGAGAGCCCGCGGCCGCCGTACTCCTGTGGCCAGCCGACCCCGAGCCACCCGTCGGCCCCCAGGCGCCGGATCGTCTCCCGGTAGAACCGTTTCTGAGCGGCGGGTTCGCCGTAGCGCGCGGCGGAATGGTCCGGCACCAGTTCGGCGAAGTACGCGCGCAGCTCGGTGCGCAACTGCTGCTGCTCAGGCGTGTATTCGAGATGCACGGCCCCTCCAGGCTCTGCTGCCTCACTGCTCGGACCGAGAGAATCGCCCGGCCCCGACCTGACGGCGCACACAGTAGAACCCGTTGCAGAAATAGGGAATGGACGGTGCTCAGCTCCGCGCAGGAACCCCTGTGGGACGGAGGCGGCGCAGGGTTCGGATCAGCAGTGGGGGCAGCAGTACGCACTGCAGCGCGACCGCCAGCCAGAAGAGGCTCGCGTGGCCGGCCCGTTCGGCCCACGCATAGCCCTCGCCCCCCGCGATGCCGCTGGCGAACGCGCCGATCCCGGCGGCCATGCGCTGGCGGCCGAAGACGACGGCAGGTGAACGGGCGGACCCGGCCAGGGCTTCGAGGTCGTTCTTGAGGAAGAGGACGACCTCGCCGAGGCAGATGAGCAGGGCTCCGGCCAGGATGGCGGCGGGGTGACCGAGGGCAAGGGCGGCCATGCCGGTGGCGAGCGCCGTGAAGCCGACGCGCAGGGCGCGGGGATAGGGCAGGTCGGCTATCCAGTCCGACAGGAGGGGCTGGGCAACGACGAGCAGCAGGGCGTAGAGCGCGAGGACGAGGCTGTAGAAGAGCGTTGAGGTTCTGCCCACCACGTAGATCGCGAGGTAGTGCTGGAAGAACATGAAGACGTACACGCTCAGCACGGTGATCGCGAAGGGGAGGGACAGAACGATCGGGCCGTCACCTGAGCGCTCCCCACCCGTCTGTCCTGTCGCTTCTCGCCGCCCCTCGGGGGTCTCAACGGGCAACAGCGCGTGCCCCGCCGTGATCAGCGCGAACAGAACCGTCACGGCGGTGAAGAGCCCTGCCGATGCGGTGAGTATGAACGGGGCGGCGGCGATGGGGCCGAGCGCGATCCCGGCGTTGAGGGCGGAGCCGCTCGCGGAGAGCAGCAGCGGGCGTCGGCTCTCCCCCACGCCGTGCACCAAGTACGCCTTGTTGGCGGGCAGATAGAGCGCGGCCCCGCCGGAGACGAGGAACAGCGCGGTGATCGCGGCCGCCGGTCGGCTCAGTCCGGGCAGGAAGGCGGCGAACCCCGCGGTGCGGACCAGCAGCGCGAGCAGCATGGTGCGCTGCAGGCCGATGCGTTCGGCGATGGCGGCACCGACGACACCGCCGGAGAACTGCACGAACGACGCGACGGCGAGCACCGCGCCGACGGTGCCGAGCCCGATGCCCAGCCGTTCGTGCAGCAGGACCGACATGAAGGGCAGCACGGCGAAGCTGCCCAGGGGTATGAGGAACGAACCGGCCAGCAGGAAGTACTGCGGTCCTGTGAGCTCCGTGAACCGTGCGAGGCGGGAGTCCCGCCGCCCGAGCGGCTTCCGCGACGGCGCCTCCGTCATCCCCGGCCGTCGGCCACGACGGTCGGCCGTATGCTCCCGGCGGCGCTGAGCGCCCGGTGCAGGGCCAGCTCGGCGGTGTCGCCCTCGGCCAGCAGGATGCCGGTGCAGCCGCGTTGGTCGCTCAGGTGCTCGACGCGTCGGCCCGGGACGGCGGTGGGATACCACTCGGGTGAGCCGGGGAAGGCGGACAGGCCGTCGAGCCCGGTCCAGCCGGTGAGGGTGCCGGGGCTGTCGGGGTAGACGAGCACGAACGCCGTGGCCGGGCCAGCTGAACGGCGCCCGGTGGCCTGGGGGTTCAGCGCGTCCGGAGCGCCCGGCCCGACCACGGCGTCCAGCAGCGCGGGGCGCCGGCCCAGCGCCACGTCGACCATGGCGTCGTAGACGTTCGTGCCCAGGGCGCGGCACAGGGCCTCACCGACGAGCGCGCCGCCGATGCGGCGGTTGATCTCCACCAGCTCCGGGCCGTCCGCGGTGAGGACGAACTCCACATGTGCGAACCCGTTGTCGTGGCCCGCGGCGGCCAGCACACGCCCCACCCAGTCCTCGATCAGGACGAGTTCGGCGTGCGGGAAGGCGACGGGGAAGGCCGCGGCCTCCTCGCGGACGGAGGGCTCGGCTGACATCTGGCGGCTGAGGACGCCGAGCAGCCTGGTCTCGCCTTCCCAGCCGAGGGTTTCCGCGCTGTAGACCGGGCCGGAGAAGAAGCGTTCGGCGAACAGCCGCCCCTTGAAGGCGCGTTGGGACGCTTCGGCGAGTGCCGTACGGAGCTGCCGCTCGTCGCGTACGGGCCAGACGTTCCGGGAGGAGGTGCCCGCGGAGTCCTTCAGGACGGCGGGCAGGCCGACCGTACGGAGGATGTCGGCGGCCGCGGAGACATCCGCGGGAACGTCGACCGTACCGCTGCGGCTCAGGCCCCGCTCATGGAGGAGGGCGCGCACCCGGCTCTTGTCGCGCAGCAGCCGGACCGTGCTCGGGTCCGGTCCCGGCAGGCCGAACTTGGCCGCGAGGTCGGCGCCCGGGACGCCCCACGTGTCGGTCGAGTTGATGAGCCCCTTCAGGTCGGGCAGGGCCGCCAGGGCGGCGGCGCAGGCCGCGGTGTCGTCGGGGTCGACGTCGACGATGTCGAGCGCCCCGGGGTCGAGGTGGGCGAGTTCGTGGCGGTAGACGTCACGGTCGCCGGTGAGCAGGCACAGCCGGTGTCCGGCGCTCCCTGCCGCCTCGACGAGGCGCCCCAGGCCGAAGGTGAGTGCTTCGAGTGCGGCGATGGTCACGGTGCCTGGTCCTCCTGGGGCGGCGCGCCGAGCGCGGCGGTCGGCTGCGCGGGTACGGGTGGGTACGCGGATGCGGGTGCTGGGGGCGCGGGTACGGGTGAGGGGTGCGCCGGTACGGATGACGGGGGTGCCGGTACTGACGGTCGGCGTACCTCGTACCGCCTCCGGTTCCACTCCATCGCCGACCAGGGCGGGGCGAGGTCGCCGAGGTCGGCGATCTGGTGGGGCTTCAGGGCGCGCGGGTCGAGGGCCTCGCGGTGCCGGGCGAAGACGCGGTCGGTGTAGCGGTGTCCGGTGTCGGCGCCGATGACCAGGTGCGTGCGGCCGGGATCGCGGGCGGCCTCCCAGCCCGCGACGAGGTGGGCCGCGCCGGTGGACAGACCGGCGAACACGGCGTGCTCCCGCAGCAGGCCGACGGCGCCCGCCATGGCGTGCCGGAAGTCGAGCCAGTGGAGGGTGTCGTAGAGATCGTGGTGGACGTTGTCGAAGGGGATGGAGCTGCCGATCCCGGCGATGATCGCCTCGGGGTCGCTGAACCCCTCGCTGCCGAAGGTGACGCTGCCGAAGGGCTGCACCCCCAGCAGGCGTACGTCGCGGCCGCGCCCGCGCAGCGCCTGGACGAGGCCACCGCTGGAGGAGCCGGTGCCGACGGCGCCCACCACGGTCAGCGGCACGTCGGGCAGCGCGCGGTCGACGAGGGCGGCGAACTCCCGGTAGCCGGTGTAGTGGACGGCGTCGTGGTACTGGCGCATCCAGTGCATGCCGGGGCGCTCGGCCAGCAGCCGGCGGACGCGCCTGACGCGGCCCTCCTGGTCGAGCCGCAGGTCCTTCGATGGCGGCATCTGGTCCACGGTGGCGCCGAGGACTTCCAGTTGGGCGCGCATCGTGGCGTCGACGGTGGTGGAGGCGACGATGTGGCAGTTCAGTCCGTAGCGGTGGCAGGCCATGGCCAGGGCCAGGGCGTAGATGCCGCTGGAGCTGTCGACGAGGGTCTGGCCGGGTTTCACGGTGCCGCGCTCCAGCAGCGTGCGGACCGCGCCGAGGGCGGCGTAGACCTTGAGGGTCTCGAAGCGGGCGAGCACGACGTTGTCGGAGAGCCGCAGCAGGTCGGGCGCTTTGATCGCGTCGGTGATGTGCTCGTGGACCGGGACGGGCGCGGTGCCGGCCGGGGCGGGCGCGGGGCTCACCGGGGCGGGCGCGGCGTTGACCGGGGCGGGCGCGGGGCTGTGGGCGGGGTGTGTCAGGGGCACGTCGCCGTCACCGCCCGACCGAGCGCAGGTAGCGGCCCAGGCCCTCGGCGCCCGTGACGTTGCGGGGGCCGCTGACGACGTCGCCATACGACATGACGTGGAAGCGGTTGTTCTTCACCGCGGGGACGGACTTCAGGGACGGCAGCGACTTGAGGTAGGCGATCTTCTCCTTCGCGGGCTGGTCCGCGTAGTCGACGATCACGATGACATCGGGCTTGGCCTTGATGACCGGCTCCCAGCCCACCGTCGTCCACCCCTTGTCGAGGTCTCCGAAGACGTTGGTGCCGCCGGCGGCGGTGATGATGCTGTCCGGTGCGGCGTGCCGGCCCGCGGTGAACGGCTGGTCGGTGCCCGAGTCATAGACGAACACCTTGGCCGGGTCGCCCTTGTCGGGCCACGTCTTCTTCACCGCGGCGACGCGGTTCTTGAGGTCCTTCACGAGCTTGTCGGCCCGCTTCTCGACGCCGAAGATCCTGCCGAGGTTGTCCAGGTCGGTGTAGAGCGCCTGGAGCGGTGACACATCGGTGTCACGGGCGTTCTTCTTGCCGTAGTCCCAGCAGGTCTCCGTGTGCAGGTAGCTGGCGACGCCGACCTTGTCCAGCAGGGCGGGCGTGATGCCGCGCTCCTCGCTGAAGCCGGAGTTCCAGCCCGCGAGCACCCAGTCGGCGTTGGCGTCGACGACGATCTCCCGGGTGATGCGCTCGGTGCCGAGCCGCTCGACCTCGGTGTACTTCTCGCGCCAGGGCGAGCCCTTGATGGCGGGGTCGCCGAGCTTGTTCATGACGTATCCGCGCATACGGCCGGCCAGGCCCAGGGCGAACATCTTCTCCGCGCCGCTCACGTCGTAGGCGACCGCCCGCTCGGGACGGGTGTACGTGACGTCCTTGCCGCAGTTGGAGACGGTGACGGTGTCGGGCTTGCCGTCCGCCGCCTTCTGTTCGACCTCGGCGCCGCAGCCGGCGGTCAGCACGAGCCCGGTGGCCAGCAGCCCTGCGGTGAGGGCTCGGGGAAACGGTGGTCTGGTCACGAGTGTGGTCCTTCCGGGAAAGCGTCGGCGGAGGCCGGTGGTTCAGCGGGAGCCAGGGGCTCGGTGGGGGCGGGGACGGCGGTCGGGTTCGGGATGGCGGTGGGGGCCGGAGCGAGGTCGTAGAGCAGTTGGGGGATTCCGGTACGCGGGTGGGGCACGACGTCCGCGTCGACGCCGAACACCTTCCGCACCAGTTCCGGGGTCAGGACCTCGGCGGGGGCGCCCGAGGAGACCAGGCAACCGCCGCCGAGCACGGCGATGCGGTCGCAGACCTGGGCCGCCAGGTTGAGGTCGTGCAGAGCGGTCAGCACGGTGAGGCCGGAGCCGCGCAGGAAGGACAGCAGCTCCACCTGGTGCCGTACGTCGAGGTGGTTGGTGGGTTCGTCGAGGACGAGGAGGCGGGGTTCCTGGGCGAGGGCACGCGCGACGAGCACCCGCTGCCGCTCCCCTCCGGAGAGGCTCAGCACACTGCGGTCCGCGAGGTAGGCGACGTCCAGCCGGTCCATCGCCTGCCGGCACAGCTCCCGCTCGCGACCGGTCAGCGGATCGTTGCCCCGCGCGTGCGGGGCGCGGCCGAGGGCGACCACTTCCTCGACGGTGAAGTCGAGTTCGGTGTGGCTCTCCTGGGTCAGGGCGGCGATCGAGCGGGCGCTGTCGCGTAGTTTCAGCGACGTCAGGTCGGTCCCGTCGAGCAGGACGGCTCCGGACGTCGGCTTCAGCGCCCGGTAGACGCAGCGCAGAGCGGTCGACTTGCCGCTTCCGTTGGGGCCGACGAGCCCGACGATCGAACCGGCGGCGACGTCGAGGCGCAACCGGTCGACGAGCGCGCGCCCGGCCGCCTCGACGGTCAGGTCGTGCAGGGAGAGGACCATTCACCGGCCTCCGAACAGATAGCCGCGGCGGCGCATCAGGACGACGAACACCGGCACCCCGATCAGCGCGGTGATCACGCCGAGCGGCAGCTCCTCGGGCGCGAACGCCGTGCGCGCCACCAGGTCGACCCAGACCATGAAGCAGGCCCCGGCGAGGGGCGCGACGGCGAGCACCCGCCGGTGCGTGGAGCCGACCCAGATCCGCACCACGTGCGGCAGGACGAGGCCGACGAAGCCGATCGCGCCGCTCACCGCGACGATCAGACCGGTGACGGCCGCGGTGAGCACGAAGAGCCCGCGCCGCAGCGCGTCCGCGTCCACGCCCAGGCTGGCCGCGGTCTCGTCGCCGAGCGACAGCACGTCCAGGGACCTGCTGTGCCGCAGCAGCACCACGACGGCGGTCAGCACCGCCGCGGTGACCAGGGGCAGGGACTCCCAGGTCGCCGACCCGAGGCTGCCGAGGAGCCAGAAGAGCACCGTCCGCGCGGCCTGTCCGTTCGGCGCGAGGAACACCAGGACGCTCATCAGCGCCTGGAAGCCGTACGCGAGCGCCACCCCGGTCAGCACGAGGCGCAGCGGTGTCAGTCCCGTCGGACCGCGCGCGGCCAGATACACGAGGACCGTCGCGCCGAGGGCCCCGAGGAACGCGGCGGCCGACAGGGCGTAGACGCCGAGCCCGGCGAAGATCCCGAACACGACGACACCGGTCGCCCCCACGGAGGCGCCGGACGAGATGCCGAGCACGAACGGGTCCGCGAGGGCGTTGCGCACCAGCGCCTGGATGGCGACGCCCACGACGGAGAGCCCGGCTCCCACGACCGCGGCGAGCAGCACCCGCGGGGTGCGCACGTGCCAGACGATGGAGTACCCCGTCACCTCGTCCGCCCCGATGCCGCCTCCGGTGAGGGCGGCGGTGAGGAAGTGCACGACGTCGCCGAGCGGTACGACGGTCGGTCCCAGCGCGATGCCCGCCAGGACGGACACCACGAGCGTCACGGAGAGCGCCACCAGCGTGGTCAGCAGACGGCCGCGCCCCGCGGGATGGTCCTCCACGAGACCGTCCTCGGGGCCCGGGCGTGGCGCGCCGCGCGAGCGGGCGGCGCGACCCGGAGTCGGCGTCGCGGATGCGGCCTCGGTCATGAAGTCCCCTCGTTCACGTGCGAGTCGGCGGACGCGTCGGGCTCGACTCCGTCCACCGACCAGTAGTCGGCCGCGACCGCCTCAAAGTTCCCGGGTGTTCACGGCCGGTTCGGGGCGGGTGCCGCTCACCACCAGGCGCTTCGAGTGGTTGTCGTAGGGGCCGCCGTCGAAGTCGCCGTAACAGCGCACGTCGGTGAAGCCGACCGCCTCGAAGAGCGAGCGCAGTTCGGCCGCGCTGTAGAGGAAGGAGGTGAGGGACGACTCGCGCGCCTGCCCGTCCCGCACCAGCGTCCAGTCGGTGCGCAGCCGGGTCCAGCTGTCCAGGACGGTGTCGCGCTGCACGACGTAGGCCCCGCCGTCGAGTTCGACGACCTGCGGCCGGCCGATCCAGCCCGCGAGGACCTCCTTGCCCATCACGTCGACGAGGAGCCGTCCGCCCGGTACGAGGGAGTCGTGGGCGTTGCGCAGCACGCGCTCGTTGTCGAGCGGGTCGTCGAAGTAGCCGAACGAGGTGAAGAGGTTGAGCACCACGTCGTACGTCTCCGGTTCGACGTGGGTGAGCATGTCCGCCCGCACGAGCCGGACGTCGACGTCGGCGGCCGCGCACGCCGCCTCGGCCTGCTTCAGCATGGCCGCGCTGAGGTCGACCCCGGTCACCGCGCAGCCGCGGCGGGCCAGCGGCACCAGATAGAGGCCGGGCCCGCAGCACAGGTCGAGCACCCGGGTGCCGGCCGGGAAGTCGAGCAGCGGCGCCCCGGTGACCAGGGTCTCGACCTCCGTGCGCCTGCGCTCGGAGAACATGGTCTCGGAGAAGTCCGACCAGAATCCGTCGTCCTCGTACCAGTGCATACAGCTGCTACCTCGTTCCACTGCGTGGTGCGCGCGGAGTGCGCGGGGCTCTGGTGCAGTGGTCGGACGGAGAGCCGTTCTGGTTCCCGACGGGTCGGTGGTCACGTGATCCCGGTGGCCACGCAGCCTCCGGTGCTCAGCCCGGTGTGGTCAGGAAGTGCTCAGCCCAGTGTGGTCAGGAAGTCGTCGCACGCCTTCGCGCAGCGGCGGCAGGCGTCGGCGCAGCGGGCCGACGTGGAGTCGAGGTCGCAGAGGGAGGCGCACTGGAGACAGATCTCGCGGCACCACTCGACCTGCATGCGCATCCGCTGCTCGTCCTGGTCGGGCTGTTCGGCGAGGATGCGGGAGGTCGCGTCGCACACGTCCGCGCAGGCGGTGTTGAGCCGGGGCCCGTCCCCGCACTCGGCCGGGCCCTGGCGCACGGCGCAGGCGCGCACGCAGTCGTCGCAGGCCTGGGCGCAGGCGAAGCGGTCCTCCAGATAGCGGACGAGGTCCTGGTGGCTCAGCTCCTCCCGCTGCTTCGTCGGCGGGGCTGCGGGCACAGGCGTGGCTGTCACGGGGACCCCTCCCTTCGGTCCCGCACGGGTAGCCGCCACGTGCCGGATGAAACCAGCCGTTCCCCGCGGCCGCCTACTTCGTGGCTCCTTGGGAGAACCCGTTGTAGATGTAGCGCTGGAGGAAGAGGAAGAGGAGCAGCGTCGGCAGGATCACGAGGATCGCCCCGGCGGAGATGTTCTCCCAGTGCGCGCCGAAGGGCCCCTTGAAGCGGAACAGGGCGGTGGAGATCGTCCCCTTGTCCTCGGACGGCATGTAGAGGAAGGGGATGTAGAAGTCGTTGTACGTCGTGATGCCCTTGACGATGACGACGGTCGCGATCGCCGGCTTCAGCAGCGGCAGGATTATCTTGCGGTAGATGGTGAAGGTGTTCGCGCCGTCCAGCCGGGCCGCCTCGTCGAGCGAGGTGGGAATGGACCGGATGAACTGCAGGAAGATGTAGATCGACACGATGTCGGTGCCCATGTAGAGCAGGATGGGGGCCCACCGGGTGTCGAACAGGCCGAAGCTGTCGACCACTTGGAAGGTCGCCACCTGCGTCGTCACTCCGGGGACGAGCGTGGCGATCAGGAACAGTGCCATGACGGTCTTCTTGAGGCGGAACTCGAAGCGGTCGATCGCGTACGCCGTCATGGAGCCAATGAGCACGGTGCCGGTGATCGAGAAGACCATGATGAACGCCGTGTTCCCGAACGCGGTGAGCATCTTGCCGTCGTGGAAGGCGGTCGCGTAGTTGGAGACGTTCAGCCAGTTCCGCGGAAGGCTCATCGCGCCGCCGTCCGTCACCTCGCGGGAGGTCTTGAGCGAGGTCAGGAAGACGACGACCAGCGGGATGAGCACCACGAGCGAGGCGACGACCAGCGACAGGTAGGTCAGGGCCGGGCCGACGCGGGGCCGCGGCCGTGACCGCTCGATGCCGCGGAGCCGCTTGCCGGGAATGGTCGGCGTGGTCATACGAGGTCCACCTTGTCGTCGGGCACGAGCCGGCGCTGGATCCAGGTGACCAGCAGGATGATCAGGAGCAGCACGACGGCACAGGCCGAGGCCAGGCCCGTCTTGTTGAACTGGAAGGCGAGCTTCACCGTCTGGATCACGAACGTCGAGGTGTCGGTGGCGCCGCCGGTCATGATGTACGGGATCTCGAAGACGGCGAGCGAGCCGGAGATCGCCAGGATGACGCTGAGGCTGAGCACGGGCCGGATGCTCGGCGCGATGATGTGCCGGAACTGCTGCCACCGGGTGGCGCCGTCCAGTTGGGCCGCCTCGTACAACTCACCGGGGATGGACTGGATCGCCCCGAGGAAGAGCACGAAGTTGAGGCCGGTGAAACGCCACACGGAGACCCCGGCGAGCGAGGTGCTGGCCGACTCGGGGTCGCCGAGCCAGGCGTGGTCGCCGCCGACGCCGAACCAGGACAGGATCGAGTCGAGGGTGCCGCCGTCCTGGAAGAAGTAGAGGAAGACGAAGCCGATGGCGACGCCGTTGATCAGGTAGGGGAAGAACAAAATTCCCTTGAAGAGGTTCCGGAAGCGCAGATCGAAGCTGAGCACCGTCGCGAAGTACAGCGCGATCACGATCTGCACGGCGGACGCGGCCAGGTAGTAGAAGCTGACGAAGAAGACCCGGAACAGCTCGGGCCGCGTGAACAGCTGCCGGTAGTTGTCGAGTCCGGTGAAGTTCCGGTCCGGGCTGACCCCGTCCCAGTCCGTGAAGCTGTAATAGATCATGTTGCCCACGGGGACGTAGGTGAACGTGACCAGCAGCGCCAGCGGCGCGAGCAGGAACAGCCACGGGGTGATCCGCCGCAGCGGACGGTCGCGCCAGGAGCGGGTGGGCGCGACGGAGCGGCCTGCGCGGCGGCGGGGGGCGGCCAGGGGCGGTTGCGGTGTAGGCGGCGCTTTGGACGTGGTGTCGGTCATGGGGCGGCGGCCTCTCGTGTTCGATCAGGAACCGACGGCCGCGGCCGCGTCGGCCCAGCGCTCGTTCAAGTCGTCGAAGTACCCCCGCAGATCGCCGTCCCGTGCGCCGCGGGCGATGTCGACGAGCTTCTGCCGGTAGTCCTGCTTGGCGAGGCCGATCTCGGCGGCGTTGTCGATCGCGTTGACGTCCTCGGTCCTGGCCTCGGACCGCTCGACCAGCTTGACATCGTTGTCCAGGTAGGGCTTGAGGACGTCGGGCAGCTTGGTGGCCTTCAGGGCGGAGACACCGCCCTCCTTCGCGGCGAAGCCGGACTTCTCGGTGAACCAGTCGAGCCAGGCGCGTGCGGCGCCCTTGTTGTCGGAGTGCGCGTTGACCGCCAGCTGGTAGTCCGAGAGCAGCGTGGCGCAGAACCGGCCGCCCTTCTGGACGGGGAAGGGCATGAAGCCGATGTCGTCGGGGTTCTCGCCCGCCTTCTTCGCGGCGTCGCGCAGCTGGTTGATGGCCCAGGAGCCGAGCAGCATGCTGCCGATCTCACCCTTGGCCAGCTGCGCCTTGGAGCTCTCCCAGTTGGTGGTGGTGGGGTCCTTCTCGGAGAGCCCGCCGTGGACGATGTCGTGCAGCAGAGTGTCGATCACGTGGAGATCGCTGCCCTCGGCCCACGGCTTGTCGGAGGTGGCCAGGGCGTCGGATGCCTTGGCGTCGCAGCTCGCCGAGCCGATGCTGTTGGTCCAGGGGCTGCTCAGCGGCCAGCCGTCCTTGAAGTTGGTGTAGTAGGGCGTGGCACCCGTCTTGTCCTTGACCCTCTTCAGGTCGTCGAGGAACTGTGCGGGAGTGGTGGGCCAGTCGGTGATGCCGGCCTTCTTCCACAGGGCCTTGTTGTAGACGAGGCCGTTCGCGGTGCCGAAGTTGGCTATGCCGTAGGTCTTGCCACCGACGTCGGTCTTGCCGGTGAAGCGGTACTTCCGCTCCATCGTCGGGGTGTCGCCCAGCGGGGCGAAGAACTTCGGGTAGTCGCCCTTGGCGATCACGGCCGGGATGGAGAGGACGTCACCGTAGTTCTCCGTGTTCATCCGGATCTTGATCTCGCCCTCGTAGTCGGTGATGCCCTCGAACTCGACCTTCACCTCGGGGTAGATCTTGTTGAACGCGGCGGCGTACTTCTTCATCGTGCCGTCCTGCACGAGATCGGTGCGGTGGGTGAGCATCGTGACGGTGCCCGACACCTCGTCCGCGTCCGAGGGGGCGGTGGCCGTCTCGGTGGACGGCGCCCCTCCCCCGCCGCACCCCGCGACGGTCAGCATCGCGGTGGCGAGCAGCGCGGCGCTCAGCGGCTTCCTCCTCATGTGCCCAACTCCTTTCAAGGGTTACGGCTCAGGCCCCAGCGGCTGACGGCACTATGTCAGCGATCCGTGAACCGGTAAAGCTCTGATTTCCGGCGCGATACCCGATCGTTACCCGCTGGCGCACCTGTAGTTGGCGGTCCCCGCGCCACCTGCCACGATGTGAGCGTCCTCGATCGCCTCGAATTACTGGACCGGTTAACCACCACGAGTTAAGTTGACCGGCATCGCATCCGAGCAGGGCCTGCGCCTGTCCGATTGGAGCCACACATGAAGGACGTCACCCAGCTGACGGAAGGCTGGAGTCTCAGCCATGAGGGGGCGCTCCTCGACGCCCGCGTCCCCGGCTGCGTCCACACCGATCTGCTCGCCGCGGGCCTCATCCCCGACCCCTTCCTCGGCACGAACGAGATCGACATCGCCTGGGTGGGACGGCGGCCCTGGACATACAGGCACCCGTTCGACGCCGACGGGGCCTTCGCGGAGGAGCACGAGCGGACCGACCTGGTCTTCGACGGACTCGACACCGCCGCCCGCGTCACCCTGGGCGGCCGTGAGCTGGGGAGCACCCGCAACATGCACCGCTCCTACCGGTTCGACATCACAGGCCTCGACGGTGAGCTGCGCGTGGAGTTCGCCTCCGCCTATGCGGAGGCGGCGGCCGTCCGGGAGGCGGTCGGAGAGCGCCCGAACGTCTATCCGGAGCCGTTCCAGTACATCCGCAAGATGGCGTCCTCGTTCGGCTGGGACTGGGGGCCGACCGTGGTGACGGCCGGTATGTGGCGCCCGGTGCGGCTCGAACACTGGTCGACGGCGCGCATCGCCCGGGTCAGGCCGCTGGTGACCGTCGACGGCGGCGCGGGGCGCATGGAGCTGCGGGTCGATCTGGAGCGCACCGCGCGGGGCGCGGACCAGCGGCTCGTCGCGCGCGCCACCGTGGCGGACGTCGAGGCGCGGGCCGATGTCCAGGGCGACGCCGTCACTCTGGTGCTCGACGTGCCGGACGTACGACTGTGGTGGCCGCGCGGGTACGGAGAACAGCCCCTGTACGACCTCGAGTTGACCTTGTGCGCCGCAGACATCCCGCTCGATGCGGACGTCCCGCTCGACGTGTGGCGCCGCCGGGTGGGCTTCCGCACCCTGGAGCTGGACCGCACCGCCGACGAACACGGCACCGGTTTCACCTTCGTCGTCAACGGCGAGCGCCTCTTCGTACGCGGCGTGAACTGGATACCCGACGACGTCCTGCCCTCCAGGGTCACCCCCGAGCGCTACCGCACCCGCCTCGCCCAGGCCGCCGACGCCAACATCGACCTCATCCGCGTCTGGGGCGGTGGCATCTACGAGGACGACGCGTTCTACGACACCTGCGACGAACTCGGCCTGATGGTCTGGCAGGACTTCCTGTTCGCCTGTTCCGCCTATCCCGAGGAACAGCCGCTGCGCGGCGAGATCGAGGCCGAGGCCCGCGAGAACGTCGTACGCCTCATGCCGCACCCCAGTCTCGTGGTGTGGAACGGCAACAACGAGAACCTGTGGGGGTTCCGCGACTGGGAGTGGGAGGGCCAACTCGCGGGCGAGTCCTGGGGCGAGGGGTACTACCTCGGGCTTCTGCCGCGCGTGGTGGCCGAGTTGGACCCCTCGCGCCCCTACACCCCGGGCAGCCCGTGGTCGGGGTCGTGGGACCAACACCCCAACGACCCCGATCACGGAACGTACCACTCATGGGAGGTGTGGAACCGGCAGGACTACACGGAATACCGCGCCGAAGTACCGCGGTTCGTCGCCGAGTTCGGCTGGCAGGCGCCCCCGGCGCTGGCCACACTGCACCGCGCCCTGCCGGGCGAGGAGCTCGCACCGGACTCCCCCGGCATGCTGCACCATCAGAAGGCCGAGGACGGCAACGGCAAGCTGAACCGCGGCGTCGCCCGTCACTTCGCCCTGCCCGAGGGCGACTTCGACCGCTGGCACTACCTCACCCAGGTCGTCCAGGCCCGCGCCGTCGCCACCGGCATCGAACACTGGCGGGCCAACTGGCCGCGCTGCGCGGGCACCGTCGTGTGGCAGCTCAACGACTGCTGGCCGGTCAGCTCCTGGTCCGCCGTGGACGGCGACGGCCGGCTCAAGCCGCTCCACCACGAACTGCGCCGCGTCTACGCCGACCGTCTCCTCACCCTCCAGCCGGGCGCCGACGGTCCCGAGCTCGTCCTCGCCAACCAGGGCGCCGAGCCGTGGACGACCACCGTCACGCTGCGTCTGATGCGCACCGACGGCACCCTCGCCGAACGCCTTTCGCTCGGCCTGACCGCACCGCCCCGCGAGGTGCTGCGGCTCCCGGTCCCGCCGGAGGCCGTCCCCGCGACGGGCTCCGCCAAGGAGTACCTGGTCGCCGACGCCGACGGACTGCGCGCCGTTCAGCTGCCCGTGCGGGACAAGGAGTTCGACTATCCGGAGCCGCGCTACGACATCACCGTCACGACCGTGGGCGGCGACCGCGACACGGTGGACGTCGTCGTGACCGCGCAGACCCTCGTGCGCGACCTGCTGCTCCAGTCCGACCGCATCGCCCCCGACGCCACGGCCGACCGCGGCCTGATCACGCTGCTGCCCGGCGAGCGGACCCGGATACGCGTGCGGGGCGCGCGGGGCGCCGGGGCCAACACCGTCCGGGCCGCGCTGTTCTGCGTGGAACCGGCGTGAGCGCTCCCCCGCGGCGCGTCACCATCAAGGACGTCGCGGCTGCCGCCGGCGTTTCCAAGGGCGCGGTGTCGATCGCGTTCAACCACAAACCCGGGCTCTCGGAGCCGACACGCGAACGCATCTTCGCCGTCGCCCGGGAGCTGGGCTGGGCGCCCGACTCCTCCGCCAGGAACCTGTCCACCCGGAGAACCGACACCATCGGCCTCGCCCTGTGCAGGCCGGCCCGGCTGCTCGGTCTCGAACCGTTCTACATGGAGTTCATCTCCGGCATCGAGAGCGTGCTGGCCGAACGGTCCTGCTCCCTGCTGCTCCGCCTGGTCAGCAGCCTGGAGGAGGAGGTCGCCCTCCAGGAGACGTGGTGGCGGGAGCGGCAGATCGGCGGCTCCATCCTGGTCGACTTCCACCGGGACGACCCGCGCGTCGAACCGCTCAGACGGCTCGGCCTCCCCGCGGTCGCGGTCGGCCATCCGGACCTGACCGGGGGCATCCCCTCGGTGTGGACCGACGACGCCACCGCCGTGGCCGAGGCCGTCCGCTACCTCGCCGCCCTGGGCCACCGGCGCATCGCACGCGTCGGCGGCCCCACGGGCCTCGGCCACAGCGCCATCCGGGAGCAGGCGTTCCAGGCCACCCTGCGCGCGTTGCACCTGGAGCCGAGTCCGCAGGTTGCGACCGGGTTCGCCGGTGAGGAGGGAGCACGTGCCACCCGCTCGCTGCTGCTGCGCCCCGACCGTCCGACCGCCATCGTCTACGACAACGACCTGATGGCCGTGGCGGGTCTCGGCGTCGCCGCCGAGATGGGCGTCCCGGTGCCGGAGGAGCTGTCGCTGCTCGCCTGGGACGACTCCCAGCTGTGCCGGCTCACGCATCCGACGCTGTCGGCGATGAGCCACGACGTGTACGGCTTCGGGGCCGAGGTCACCCGCGAGCTGTTCGCCGTCATCGCCGGCCGTGCGGTGTCCGCCCACCCGGTCTCGACGCCTTCGTTGACGCCGCGCGCGTCCACGGCGGCGCCGCGGCAGCCCCGGACCTGAGCCGTACGTCTAGGCGTGCCGCGGCGGGCTCGTGCTCGCCCTGGGGACCAGCCTGGCGGCCGTGGCCTGGCTGTTCTCGACGGGTTCGCCGTCGACGGCGGCCAGCAGGGTCCGTGCGGCGCAGGCACCGTACTCGGCGATGTCTCTCGTCAGGGCGGTGAGTTGCGGGCGCACGACCTGGGTGAAGGGCGAATCGTCCCAGGCGACCAGGGACAGGTCGCGCGGCACCTCCAGGTTCAGCTCCTGTGCGACCGAGAGGCCGGCGACCGCCATGATGTCGTTGTCGTAGACGATCGCCGACGGGCGTTCCGCGGCGATGAGGAGCTTGCGGGTGGCCCGTGCTCCCTCGTCGCCCGAGTAGTCGGTGTGCACCACGACGGGCGCGGGCAGACCGGCGTCGCGGCAGCCCGCCTCGAACGCGGTGTCGCGCACGGTCGTGTGCGCGAGCTTCGGCAGACCCGCCACGCGCGCGATGTTCCGGTGCCCGAGAGCCGACAGATAGGCGACGGTCTCGTGGATGCTCGCGCCGTCGTCGGACCAGACGGCGGGCACCGCGCCGGCCGCCTCGGGCGGGCCGAGCGCCACGGCGGGCAGGTCCATGGCCGCGAAGGCCGGCACGCGGATGTCGTCGTCGTGCAGGTCCACGAGGAGCGCGCCGTCCACCCGGCCCTCGCCCCACCAGCGGCGGTACAGCTCGATCTCGTCGTCGTGGCTGGTGACGGTCTGCAGCATGAGCGCGATGGACCGCGGCGCCAGCTCGGACTCGATGCCGCTGATCAGCTCCATGAAGAACGGCTCGACGCTGAGGGTGCGGGCGGGCCTGCACACGGCCAGGCCCACCGCGCGGGCCTTCGCGCCGTTGAGGGCGCGCGCGGCGCTGCTCGGCCGCCAACCCACGTCCCGCGCGATGGCCTTGATCTTCGCCCGGGTCTGCTCGGAGACACCGGGCTGGTCGTTGAGGGCGTAGGACACCGCGACCTTCGAGACGCCCGCGCTGCGCGCGATGTCCGCGATAGTCGGCCGTTTCATGCGCCCTCCTGCTGGACCGGTTCCGCACTTCAGCGGCCGACCTTACCGGCCGCCCGCCGAAGTGCGCTCATCCGGTCGCGGAACCAGGATTCAGGCGGTGGTGCAGGTCTTGCCGTCGAGGGTGAAGGTGCTCGGTGCGGCGTTGTGCCCGGTGGAGGACCCGTTGAGGCCGAAGCTCACCGACCCGTCGGCGGGAATGGTCTTCGTCCAGGACTCGGACGTGACGTGTACGCGGGCGCCATCCTGGGTCGCCTTGGCGTTCCACACCGACCGGATCCTCTGCTGTCCGGTGAAGGCGAAGTCCAGGCTCCAGCCGTCGACCGGCTGCCGGGACGTGTTGCGGACGGTGATGTCGGCGTTGAAGGAGTCGCCCCAGTCGCTGAGGCGGTAGGTGACAGCGCAGGCGCCGCTCCCGCCGCCGTCTCCGGGGTCGGCGAAGACGCCGGCCTCCTTGGCGGTGGCCTTGATGCCGTTGGCGCCGTCGAAGAGGCGCTTGCCCCAGTCGGAGAGCTGGTTCGGGTCGAAATCCCGGACCAGGTCCAGATACTCGACACCGCCGCCGTTGCCGCTCCAGGACCAGCCCAGGTAGCCGATGCCCTGGGACTGGGCGGTGGCCATGATGGCACCCTCGTCTGGGTTGCCGTCGGAGTGCATGTCGCCGAACTCGCCTATCACGACGGGGAGTTTGGCCTTGGTGAAGCGGTTCAGGTAGTCGCTGACCTCGGCCGGGGTGTCGTAGACGCCGTACATGTGGATGTCGAAGACGGTGTTCTTGTCCGGGTCGGCGGCGAAGACACCGGCGGCGTTGTCCCGCATGGTGAAGGACCAGTCCTGGCCCCAGTTCGGGGCGTCGACCATCAGGGTGTGGTCGAGGCCGCCGTCGCGCAGCCGTCCGATCGCGTTCTTGGTGGCATCGGTCCAGGCCGTGTAGCCGGTGTTGCCGAAGGGCTCGTTGCCGATGTTGACCAGCACGTACTTCTCCTGGCCGACGAGGGCGCCCTTCACGCTGAGCCAGTAGTCGACGGCCTCGGCGAGCGCGACCGCGGCGCCGGCCTCGCCGTAGCCGGTGGTGTCGTGGGCCTCCAGGACGCAGATGAGCCGGTTCTTCTTGCACTCGTCCACCACGTGGGCGACGTCGGCGGTGTCGTTCTTGGTCCACTGGTCGCCCGTGCTCAGCACGACACGTACGGAGTTGGCCCCCTTGGCCTTGATGTCCTTCAGCGCCTGGTCGGTCCTGCCCGGATACCAGGTGTGGGCGTGGTTGACGCCCCTCATGACGAACTCCTCGCCGTTGGCGTCCAACAGCCGTCCGTCCTGGATGTGGAAGCCGGGGGCCTGGGCGGCGTGGGCGGCCTCGGCGGCTTGGACGTTCGGGGTGGGGACGGTGAGGAGAGAAGCGGAGGCAGCGAGCAGGGCGCCTGCCGTGACGGCGGCTCGGGTACGTCTCATCTGGTGCTCCTGGTTCGATCGGGGCGCGCCCGACGATGGGCGTGAGGGGTCCCCGGGCCCGGCGACGGCCACGACACTAGAGGCCGCGGAAACCGAGCACAATGGTTCGAACGGAACCGGTTAAGTCGACGGAGCGCGGCCGCTGGGGCGGCGTGTCGGAGGAGGCGCGGCAGAACGCGCGAAGACGAGGAAGGCCCCGCCGCGACGGGGGAGACACGGCGGGGCCCAACAGTCGAGTGCCCGCTGAGGAGGCGCTCACACCCACGCGTCGGAATGCGTTCCGATTTCCTCGGTCCGGGCGCGCCCCGCGAGCCACCGTCCGGTCACTGGCCTTCCTTCAGTTTGATGATCTTTCCGTTCTTGTCGAGCGTGTGGTCGCTCCAGTACGTGTCCCACTTGTCCCCCACATGCTCGGGAACCTTGCCCTCCGGGTAGCGGGCGTAGCCCTTCGGCGGCTCCTCCCCGTCAGGCTGGCACGTGGATCCGCTGCCGCCGACCCGCAGGACCGGATACTCCCCGCCGCCGCAGATCGCGTCCTCCGCGGAGCAGCCGGTCAGCAGCGCGGCGGCCGTCGCGCCCGCCAGTGCGAGCCCGACAAGGGATCGCGCGGATCGGCCGCCCGTCGCCCGCGACATCGGACGCGGACGCACTCGCGACACCGGACGGACTCGCATGCTGCCACCCACGGCTGACTCCCTCTCCACGATCACTTCGACTCTGTACGACCAGCTTGCGGGAGCCGCGCGGAGTGTTCATGAGTACGAGTACTCAGACCGGCGCGTGCAGACGATGCGCCACCGTGGGCCACACTGGCTCGATATGGCGTCACTCATGTGCCACTTCATGTGCCATGCTGACGTCACAGCGCTTCGTACCGGAGGGGAACACCGATGCAGAACGATTTGTCGACCGATTCCGTCAGCAGCTCGCACACACCTGTCGGCAGCTTTCCGACGTCCCGCGCCGAGGGCTGTCCTTTCGACCCGCCCGCCGAACTGACGCGGCTGTGCCGGGAGCGGCCGCTCACACGGCTGCGCTACCCCGACGGGCACCTGGGCTGGCTGGCCACCGGGCACTCCGCCGCCCGTGCGGTCTTGAGCGACCCGCGCTTCAGCTCGCGCTACGAACTGCTGCACATGCCCATGGCCATGGGGTTCACCGGTGAGCTGCCGCCCGCCCCCACGGGAGACCTCACGGGCATCGACGCACCCGAGCACACCCGCTACCGGCGGCTGCTCGCGGGCAAGTTCACCGTGCGCCGCATGCGGCTGCTCACGGAACGCGTCGAGCGGATCAGCACCGACCACCTCGACGCCATGGAGCGACAGGGCCCCGTCCTCGACCTGGTGCAGGCGTACGCGCGGCCCATCCCCGCCCTCATGATCTGCGAGCTTCTCGGCGTGCCCTACGCCGACCAGGACCTGTTCCAACGGCACACCGAGACGGCCATGACGCTGAGTTCCACCGAGGAGGAGCGCTACGCGGCCATGACCGCGATCGAGGAGTACATGCGGGAACTCGTCCTGCGAAAGCGCGCCGCCCCCACCGACGACCTGCTCAGCGATCTGACCGACAGCGACCTCACCGACGAGGAACTCACCGGCATCGGCGGCTTCCTGCTGGGCGCGGGGCTCGACACCACCGCCAACATGATCGCCCTCGGCACCTTCGCCCTGCTGACCCACCCGGACCAGCTCACCGCCCTGCGCACCGAGCCCGAACTCGCCGATCGGGCCGTCGAGGAGCTCATGCGGTACGCGACCATCGCGCAGACCGGGGTGCGCGCCGCGCTGGAGGACGTCGAGGTGGAGGGCGAGCTGATCAGGAAGGGCGAGTCCGTCGCCGTGTCGATGGAGGCCGCCAACCGCGACCCGGCAAGGTTCCCCGACCCCGACGTGCTCGACCTGCGCCGCAAGGCAGGCGGACATCTGGGCTTCGGCCACGGCGCCCACCAGTGCCTGGGCCAGCAGCTGGCCCGCGTCGAGATGCGAGTGGCCTTCCCCGCCCTCGTCACCCGCTTCCCGACACTGCGCCTCGCGGTCGCGCCCGAGGACGTACCGCTGCGCGAGGGCATGAACATCTTCGGGGTGCACGAACTCCCCGTCACCTGGGACGCTTCGTAGGCGGCGGCCCGGCGCCCGGGCATGTGCGTCAGGAGAGGGTGCGCACCACGTCGCGCACCTGGCCGGCGACGGACTCCGGCAGCGGCGCGTAGTTCAGCCGGGACAGGTCCTTCTGCCCTGCCTTGCTCGCGGTGTAGGTCAGGAAGGACTTGAGCGCGGGCAGGGTCTCCTTGTGGTTCCCCTTGTCGCACACGATCTCGTAGGTGACCTGGACGATCGGGTACGCGCCCGGAGTCGCGGCGCCGTAACGGAACTTCAGCTTCATGTCCTTGCCCTCGCCCGCGACGCGGGCGGCGGCCGCGATGCCGGCCGAGGCCGACCCGGGTGTCGGTGCGACCGGCGCGGGCGCCCCCGTGTCGATGCTCACGGTCTTTATCTGACGAGCCCGCGCGAAGGACAGCTCGAAGTAGCCGATCGCGCCGAAGCCGGAGGTCACCGCGGAGGCGACACCGCTGGATCCGCTCGCGGACGCGCCGCCCGTGCCCTGCCAGGCCTTGCCCACCGGGTGGGGCCAGGCGGCGGGGGCCGCGCCCGCGAGATAGGCCTGGAAGTTCTGCGTGGTGCCCGAGTCGTCGGACCGGTGCACGGGGCGGATGGGCATGGCGGGCAGCTCGGCGCCGGGGTTGAGGCGCCGGATCGCCGGGTCGTCCCACGCGGTGATCTTCCGGTCGAAGATCTTGGCGAGGGTCGGGGCGTCCAGCACGAGGTCGGTCACGCCGGGCACGTCGTAGCCGATCGCGATGGGGCCGCCGACCATGGGCAGGTCGATGGCCCGCCCGCCCCTGCAGACAGCCTTCGAGCGCTCGACCTCGTCGGGCTTCAGCGCGCTGTCGGAACCGCCGAACGCGGTGGCGCCCCGCAGGAACTGCGCGCCGCCCGCACCGGACCCGATCGGGTTGTACGCGATCCGCACGCCGGGGCACGCGGCCTGATAGTGCTTGATCCAGTACTTCATCGCGTTCTGCTGGGCGCTCGACCCGGTCCCCTGGACCTTGCCCGTGGCGGCACAGTCGATCCCCGCGACGGCGGCGGCACCGGCGGACGACGCCCCGCCCCCGTCGTCACCGCCGTCCCCGAGGACACCGCATCCCGTCAGTGACAGCGACAGCAGAGCCGTCAGGGAGACCGCGGTGCGCGCTCTCCCTCCTTGGTACGTACGTCCTGGACGTGGGCGTTGCAACGTTGTCCCCTCGGGGTACCGCGAAATGGATCTCAACCGGACCTCAGATGCTCGCCGATCCACGACGTCGCCGGGTAAATCCAGAGCGAACATCGGGCGACACCCCGTGGTACGGAGGTCGATCGGTAGGCTGAACATGACGCAGTGTGAGGTCATACGGTCACTTGGTACACAATGTCCGCATGAACTTACCCGACCAGCTCACTCCCGTACCCGGCGCCGACGGGCTCTTCCTCTGGGCTCCTGACGGCGCGGGCCGTTGGGGATACGCGAACTGCCTATGGATCGTCTCCGGCTCCGAGGCGGCAGTCGTCGACACCCCTTACGACGGCCGGCTGACCGAGGCGATGATCGCCGCGGCCCGGCCCCGGCTCGGCGACCGGACCGTGCGGACCGTGGTCAACACCCACGCGAACGGGGACCACACCTTCGGCAACCACCTGTTCCCCGGAGCGGAGATCGTCGCCACCCGCGCGGCGAGCGACCACCTCCACCACGAGCCGACCCCGCAACAGATGCACGCACTCGTGCAGGAATCGCCGCTCGACACCCCTCTGGGCCGGTACCTGCGCGAGCACTTCGGCGTCTTCGACTTCACGTCGGCCCGGCTGACCGAGCCCACCCTCACCTTCTCCGGCCGGTACGCGTTCACCGTCGGAGACAAGGAGGTGGAGCTGCACGAGGTGGGGCCCGCGCACCACGCCGGCGACCTCGTGGCCCGCGTCGGGGACGTCGTCTGCACCGGCGACATCTTCTTCCACGACGACCACCCCCCGCACTGGGCGGGACCGCTGCAGAACATCATCGACGCGTGCGAACTCGTCCTCGGCTTCAACCCACGGGTCGTCATTCCCGGCCACGGGCCGCGCACCGATCGGGCCGGACTCGAAGAGCACCTCGTCTACCTCCGCACCGTGCAACGCGAGATCCGGCTGCGCTTCGAGGCGGGGATGACGGCGGAGAAGGCGATGGAGGACCTGACCCAACGGGACTTCTACCCCCACCTGGGAATGCCCGAGCGCCTCATGATCGTGACCGCCCTCGAGTACAGCCACCTTCGGGGCGACTCGTCGCCGCCCGGTGTGCTCGACCTCGCCGGCCGAGCGGCGGCCTGGGTGTACCAGTAGTCCACCGTCCGTCGGCCACTCGGAAGCCCCGCCTCCGTTGTCGGCCGGCGCTGGCTACGCTTGTCCGGACGAGCTGTGATCGCACGGGGGCCGACACGATGTGATGCGAGGGGAACGACAAGTGCAGCCGGACGGGCAGGACTTACAGGGGTGGGCGCCGATGCATGGGGTCTGGCGGACGGTCGTCGAGGGAGTCACGGGTTCGATGGCCTACATCGCCGACCGGCGCTGGAACGTCGTGGCGTGCAACGCCGAGTTCGAAGGCCTCTTCCCGGACGGCCGGGCGCCGTCCAACATCATGCGGTGGATGCTGCTGGACGACCGGGCCCGTGAGGGCACGCTGCTGAACTGGGCCGAGGACTGGGCGCGGGGAGCCTGCCCGGCGCTCCGGCAGGCCGTCACGGACCACCCGGCCGACCCCGAACTCGTCGAGCTGGCCAGCGATGTCCGGTTCGACCCCGTCGCCGGGCCCATCTACCTGGCGACGGCGGCCTCGCGCGCCGTGCACCCCGACGGAGCCGTGCGCCGGGTCGACCATGCCGCGCACGGGCCGGGCTGGGTGATCGTGACTGCCGCGAACCCCCTCCCGGACATCGACGCGCGGTTCGTGATGATGCGGTTCCGGCCGGGCACGGTCCGTCCTCAACAGCCCCCGCCCCTGCGAGCCGGACACGCGTCGTCGCGTCCGGACGCGCTCGCCAGTACTCCTGTCACGTCAAGGAGTTGAGACGCCCGGTGGCTTGAGCACGCGCGTCGGTTCGGGGCGTCCGCCGGCCGTCATGGGTGGCTCACAACGGCCCGCCCCGGAGGAGCTGACCGCCGTCCACGACGAGTGTCTCGCCGGTGATCCAGCGCGCGCCGTCCCCCGCGAGGAACGCCACGGCCTCCCCCAGGTCCTCCGGTTCGCCAATGCGGCCGAGCGGGGTGGCCGCGGCGACCCGCGCCTCGTTCTCCTGCCAGAGCGCCTCGGCCAGTCTGGTGCGGACGACGCCGGGCGCGATGGCGTTCACCCGGACCTTCGGGCCGAGTTCCAGGGCGAGTTGCTTGGTGAGGTGGATGAGCGCGGCCTTGGAGACGTGGTAGATCCCGACGTCCTGGGCGACCGAGAGCCCGCCGATGGAGGCGGTGTTGACGACGGACCCGCCGTGCTCCCCCATCCACGCCTTCACCGCGAGCGACGTCCACAGGATCGGCGCCCACAGGTTGACGTCCATCGTCTTGGCGAAGCGCCCGTGGTCCTGGTCGATGACCGGGCCGTACGCGGGGTTCGTCCCGGCGTTGTTGACCAGGATGTCGAGGCTGCCGTACGTCGCGACGGTGTGGTCCACGCAGGCGCGCGCGGCGGCCTCGTCGGTGGCATGGGCGCCGAACCCCGCAACGCTGCCGCCCAGTTGGGCAGCCGCCTCCTTGGCGCGTTCCTCACTGCGCGAGGTGATCACGACCTGCGCTCCGCGGTCGCGCAGGGCGGCGGCCGCCGCGAGGCCGATGCCGCGTGACGCGCCGGTGACGACGGCGACCCTGCCGTCCAGCGGGCCGCTCATCGCGCGTTCCGCTCGGTCTCGCGGCGCCGCAGCTCGCGCAGCGCGATGGTGCGCTTGTGCACCTCGTCGGGGCCGTCGGCGAGGCGCAGGGTGCGCAGATGGGCGTACATGCTCGCGAGCGGGAAGTCGTCGCTGACGCCCCCGCCGCCGTGCACCTGGATCGCCCGGTCGACGACCTTCAGCGCGACCTCGGGCGCGGCGATCTTGATGGCGGCGATCTCCGTGCGGGCTTCCTTGTTGCCGACGGTGTCCATCAGGTGTGCGGCCTTCAGGGTCAGCAGCCGTGCCATGTCGATCTCGACGCGGGATTCGGCGATCCAGTCCTGGATGTTGGCCCGGTCGGCGAGCGGCGCGCCGAACGTCGTGCGCGACTGGGCGCGGTCGATCATCAGGTCGAGGGCGCGCTCGGCCATGCCGATGGTGCGCATGCAGTGGTGGATGCGGCCGGGCCCGAGCCTCGCCTGACTGATCATGAAACCGTCGCCCTCGCCCGCGAGCAGGGCGGTGCTGGGGACGCGTACGTCCTCGAAGAGCACCTCTGCGTGGCCCTCGCGGTCCTGGTAGCCGAAGACCGGCAGGTTGCGCAGGACCGTGACGCCCGGGGTGTCGAGCGGGACGACCATCATGCTCTGCTGCCGGTGGCTCGGCCCGTCGGGGTCGGTCTTGCCCATCACGATGAGCACCCGGCAGTTCTTGTGCAGGGCGTTGGATGTCCACCATTTGCGGCCGTTGAGGACGTACTCGTCGCCGTCGCGGACCATCCGCATCTCGATGTTGCGGGCGTCCGAGCTGGCGACGGCGGGCTCGGTCATCGCGAACGCGGACGCGATCTCGCCGGCGAGCAGCGGCTTCAGCCACTTCTCCTTGTGCTCCTCGGTGCCGAAGAGCGTGAGGACCTCCATGTTGCCGGTGTCCGGGGCGTTGCAGTTGGTGGCCTCGGGGGCGAGGTGCGCGCTGCGGCCCATGATCTCGGCCAGCGTCGCGTACTCCAGGTTGGTCAGGCCGGGGCCCCACTCCGGATGCGGGTGGAAGAGGTTCCACAGGCCCTGCTTCCTCGCCTCGGCCTTGAGCTCTTCCAGGACCGGCGGGTGGAAGTGCGGATCGCCCGACTCCGCCATCTGTGCCTCGTACACCGCCTCGGCGGGGTAGACGTGCTCGGCCATGAAGGCGAGCAGCCGCTCCTGGTACTCCTTGGCCCTGTCGGTCACGTCGAACACGCGTCGTCCTCCCATTGCGCCATCGCCCGCCTCGGATGCCGCCAACGTAATTGAATCCGGGTTCAACTTCAAGGGCGTCGGTGTCACCGTCCGAGGGGTGCCTGTATGTTTGAATCCAACGTCAAGTTCGCTGGTTTTGACGGAGGTTCCGCACATGCCGACACACATCCCGATCGCCGAGTGGGAGCGCGTCGCGACGCGCGAGGTCACCTCCGGCGACATCACCCTCCGCGTCTTCGACCACGGCGACGCACGACCGGGCAAGCCCCCCGTGGTGCTGTGCCACGGCTTTCCCGAGCTGGCGTTCTCCTGGCGGCACCAGATCTTCGCGCTGGCCCGGGCGGGGTACCGCGTCCTCGCCCCCGACATGCGGGGCTACGGCGGGAGCTCCCGCCCCGCCGACGTCGACGCGTACGACATCCTGACGCTCTGCGGCGACCTGACCGCGGTGCTCGACGACGTGGGCGCGGACGACGCCGTCTTCGTGGGGCACGACTGGGGTGCCATGGTCGTGTGGCAGCTGGCCCTGGCCCACCCGGAGCGGGTGCGCGCGGTGGCCGGGATGAGCGTGCCGGTGTCGCCGCGGCCGCCGGTGCCGCCCCTGCCGATCCTGCGCAAGCGCCTCGGCGAGGACTTCTACATGGTGTGGTTCCAGGAGCCCGGCGTCGCGGACGCGGCCCTGAGGCGGAACGTACGCAGGACACTCACCGCGAGGGAGATCTACTCCGCCCGCTGGGCCGAGCAGGAGGACGAGCAGTCGCCGCCCCCGCCGTGGCTCGACGACGAGGAACTCGCCTACTACGTTGACACGTTCGAGCGGACCGGGTTCACCGGCGGCCTCAACTACTACCGCAACCTCGACCGCAACTGGGAGCTCACCGAGCACCTCGCAGACCGGCGCGTCACGCAGCCCTCGCTGTTCGTCACAGGTTCCAAGGACCCTGTCGGCGAGTTCATGCCCGCGAAGGACCTCGACCTGATGCTGACCGATCAGCGCGGCCACATCGTGCTCGACGGCGCCGGCCACTGGATCCAGCAGCAGCGCCCCGACGAGGTGAACGCCGCTCTCCTCGACTTCCTCTCGGCGGTCGGCTGATAGCATCCGCTGCCACCGATACGTACAGTTTCGACCGACAGTGAATGGATCGCAGTGGCTGCCCAGGCCCCGGCCGCAGACGGCGGTCAGAAGCAACCGATCACGCCCCGCAGCGCCCGCGGCGTCAGGACGCGCAACGCTCTGATCGCCGCCGCACGCGAGGTCTTCGAGCGCGACGGGTACCTGGACGCCCGCATCACGGACATCTCCAAGGCGGCGCACGTCGCCTCCGGGTCGTTCTACACGTACTTCAACAGCAAGGAAGAGATCTTCCAGGCGCTCGTCGAGCAGGTGCAGGAGGAGATGCTCCACCCGCACCTGCGCGAGCGCACCGGCATCACCGATCCCCGCGAGCTCATCGACGCGTCGAACCGCGAGTACCTGCGCGCGTACAAGAAGAACGCCCGTCTCATGGCGCTGTTCGAGCAAGTCGCGCAGGTCGACGAGCAGTTCATGGCGTTGCGCATCGAGCGGGGCAACGCCTTCGCCCGGCGCAACGCCAAGCTGATCCGGACCCTCCAGGAGAGCGGCCAGGCCGACACCGAGCTGGATCCGCTCATCACCGCGCACGCCCTGTCCGTGATGGTGAGCCGCATGGCCTACATGGTCTTCGTGCTCGGGCAGCGCATCCCGTACGAGCGGCTCGTCACGACGCTCAACACCATCTGGGCGAACGGCCTGCGACTGCGAGACCCGGCACCGCCCGGGGCCTGACCGACGGCGGGGTCCCCCCGCTCCTCGTCACCAGCCGCGCGCGGACTCCAGCAGGTGGTTCCTGACCAGGGCGACGTGCGGGTTGTCCGAGGAGCCCGGCCGCTGGACGAGATAGCCGGTGTTGATGGGCGGGTCGTCCGGGTCGTTCAGCAGGACCAGGGCCCCCGACGCCAGTTCGTCGAGGCACAGATAGCGCGGCAGCACGCTGAAGCCGACGCCGCCGACGACGGCGCCCTTGACCGCGCGCAGGTCGGGCATGGTGACGGCGGGCTTGCAGACCAGGCGCTTGCCGAAGACGTGCCGCCAGTAGCGGCGGACGATGGGCAGGTCCTCGGCGTACGCCACCAGGGGGACGCCGTGCAGCGCCGCGGGCCCGTCGGTGGCGATGCGGGCGGGCCCGCCGATCCGCTCCGCCCAGGCCGCCGAGGTGACCAGGACGAACTCCTCGTCGGCCAGGGGGACGGCGGCGAGCGCCCGGCCGCGGGGCCGGGTCGTGGCGATCAGCAGGTCGTGCCGGCCCGCCCGCATCTCCTCCAGGAGCTCCTCCGTCAGACCGGTCGCGGTCCGCAGCAGCACGCCCTTCTCCACCAGCGGGGCGAGGCGGGGCAGCACACAGTGGGAGAGGAGCTCCGCAGGGCCCGCCACGTGGACCGGCTCGGCGGAGCCGTCGCCGCCGTGGCCCGCGACCTCCGCGAGCGCGTCCAAGGGATCGACGATGCGGGACGCCAGCTCGTCGGCGAAGGGGGCGGGGGCCGCGCCGCGCGGCAGCCGCTCGAACAGCTCCCGGTCGAGCTGTCGCTCCAGGGAGCGGATCTGCGCGGTGACCGTGGGCTGGGACAGGCCGAGGAGACGTGCGGCCGCGGTGAAGGACCCGGAGCGGTAGACCGCCAGGAACGTGCGCAGCTGATTCAGGTCGAGCGGCGCGGCGCCCGGCACACCGCCCGGGGTCTCCTCCGCGGGCTCTCCCCCGGCATTCCCATTCCTCTTTCCCATGCTCAGGAGGTTACGGGTGTTTCCCATGCTCAGGAGGTTACGGGTGCTCAGGGGGTCAAGGGGTGACCAGCGGGCGCACGTCTTCCGTGACGAAGCGGATGAACCCCTCCGGGTCCGGTTCGTCGGCGGTGGGCTGCAGGACGACCGTGTCGGCGCCCGCCTCGGTCAGCTGCCGGACGGCCTTCGCGACGGCCTCGGCGTCCCCGGCGGCTCCGAGACCGGCCACCCCGTCCAGGCCTCCGCTCCGCTGCTCGGCACGGAGCCGGGCCTCGGCGTCGGGCCCGGTCGCGGTGAGGAGGTAGACCACCACGGGATGCGCTCCGTCGCGTCCGGCCGACTCCCGTCCCTCCGCGATGAGTTGCCGGGCCCGGCGCACCCCTTCGGGGGCCGTGCTCGCGTCCAGGACGGTGCCGTCGGCGGCCTCTCCGGTGAGCCGCACCGAGCGAGGGCCGCGCGCACCGGCGTAGACCGCGGGGGCCGACGCGGGCGGCCAGTCGAGCGCGACGTCGTCGAGGTGGACGTACCGCCCCCGCGTCGTGACGCGTTCGCCGGCCAGCAGGGCTCGCATCGCGTCGAGGTGCTCGCGCAGCAGGGTCAGCGGCGACTCGGCCCGCGCGCCCACCTGCCCCATCCAGTCCTGCACCCCGTGCCCGACGCCGAGCATGACGCGGCCCGGGAACAGCCGGTGCAGCGTGGCCGCCTCCATCGTGGTGAGGGCGACGTTCCGCAGCGGCACCGGCAGCAGGCCGACCCCCACCCGCAGCCGCTCGGACCACGCGAGGGCGGCGGCCGCGGTCGCGATGCCGCTCTCCAGGAAGCAGTCCTCCCAGAGCCACAGCTCGTCGAGGCCCGCGTCCTCGGCCGTGCGCACCATGGCACGCAGGCGCTCGGGGGGAAGCTGGGGACGGAACACCACGCCGAGAGTCGTCATGACGCCTTCCTATCCCGCTCCTCACCTGAGATCAACAGCCGTACCGGTAAGGGTTGTGGTGCACAAGATCATTACCTGAGGCTGATCGCCATGAGGCAGCACACCGAACAGATCACCGGCCGATCCCACGGCCAACTCACCATGGCCACCACCGGCGTTCGTCAGGCGGTCGAGGCCGACCTCCCCGAACTCGTACGCCTGCGGGCACTGCTCTTCGAGACCCTTGGCGGGGAGTACTTCAACCCCTCGGCAGAAGGGGACGACTGGCGCCACGACCTCGCCGCGGTACTGAAGGAGAAGCTGACGGCGGACGACGCGCGCATCGTCGTCGTGGACGGCGAACACGGCCTCGCCGCCTGCGGCATCGGCACCGTCGAACAGTGGTTCCCCGGCCCCCACAACCGCAACGGCCGGGTCGGCCACGTGATCGGCGTGGTCACCGACCCCGCGTACCGCCGGCGCGGCCACAGCCGCGCGATCATGCGGGCACTGCTCGACTGGTTCCGCGCGCAACGGGCCTCCCGCGTCGACCTGTACGCATCGGCCCAAGGGGAACCGCTGTACCGGGACCTCGGTTTCGTCGACCACCCCGACCCAGCGCTGTACTGGCGCCCCTGAAAACGGGCCGGGCGCCGTCAAAGGGATACCGGTCGCCGCCCCTCCGCAGCATGATGAGAGGGAGGCGAAACGGGGGTGTCGCCATGGCTGTCCGCTCCGGTCCCGGCGCCTTTCAGATGCCGGTATGGGCCTTTGCCGTCATCGGGTTCGTCCTGGTGGTGGGGTTGTTCTTCGGGATACGGGGAGTCGCGTCGCCCGACGGAGGGGCGCGGGGAGGCGGCGGAAGCTCCGCGGGCGGGAGCACCGGTACGGATACGGGCACCGTCGGTGGTGGCACGGGCGCCACGGGCGGGGGCGACACGACGGGCGGGACAACGGGTGGGCCCTCGGACGGATCCCCGGGCGGATCGACGGACGGGTCCTGGCAGACCGGTGGCAGGGACGGCGGCAAGAACGGCGGCACGAACGGAAACCAGGGCGGCGACGGTGACCGGGACGGCGGCGGAAACCGCGGGAACGGGAAGCCGCCCGGCTGGCTCCCGTGGGGGCCCAAGTCGCCGAACACCGACGAGGTACTCGAGCCGGACAGCGCCTACGACCTGCTCCAGCGCGGCGAGTGCCGTCAGGCGTACGAGGCCGCGACCGACCCCGGCAGGCAGCCCGACGGCTCGGCGACCCCGCAGTCCTGGAAGGTCATCGAGGGGCTTGCCGGGATCTGCAAGGCCGCCCAGGGCGAGAGGCAGGGGCTGGACATCGCGGCGAAGGCCGAAGCGGGGCTGCGCGCGGCCGGGTACCGGCCCGCGAACACCGACCAGTTGTGCAAGGACGGGGACGCCTTGGCGGTCCTGCAACGCTTCGTCGCCTACTACCAACGCCACCCCGCCGAACAAGTGGTGTTGCGCCCCGCCCCGGCGGGCGCCGCAGCGTGCGGCAACAAGATCTCCGCCACGGACGCGAGCGTCGCGCCGGGCTCGTCGATCGGCTTCTACGGCACGTGGCCCGACGCGCCGGCCACCGTGGAACTGCGCGCCGCGGAGCTGACGAACCCGATCTCCCTGGAGCCCTTCGGCGACGAGGACGACAAGGCGAGGTGCTGCAAGGACGGGACGGTATCGGTGGACCTTCCAGGAGCCGACCGTTTTGAGGGGCGGCGTCCGACGGCCATCGACGTGACGCTCGTGACGAAGAGCGGCGCCAGGGTGACGAAGCGGGCGGCGTTCACCCTCGACTGGAGCGGCGTCCCGCAGCCTCCCTCGCCCTCCTCCGGGTCATCCGCCTCCGCCTCGCCCACGTCCGACGCGCTGTCCCGATGAGTGAGCCTCCGGAGCCACGACCGGAACCCGAACCGGAACCGCCCGCCGACCCTGAGCCGGCACCCCGGCCCGCCCCCGCACCGGAGCCCACCCCGGCTCCTGATCCGGTTCCGGATCCGGCCCCTTCCCCGGCCCCCTCCCCACCCCCCATCGGCTGGTTGGAGCTCGTCGGCGCCATCGGCTCCCTCGTCACCCTCCTGACCGCGGTCCTCTTCTACTTCGGCTGGGCGAGCACCGACGCCGAGACCAAGGCCCTCGGGCTGCGCGACACCGTCTTCCACTTCTCCACCAGCGACTACCTGTTGCGCAGCGTCGGAGCCCTCTACCTCCCCGCCTGGTTCGCGGCGGGCGTCGCGCTCGGCACGCTCGGACTGCTGCGCTGGGCGGCGGGCGCACCGGAGCGGCTGGCCCGCGCCGTGCGCGTGCTGCGGTTCGCGTGGGCGGTGCCCCTCGTCCTCGTACCGCTGTATCCGCTCAACCCCTGGCTGTTCGACCTGTTGCTGCCGCTCACCGCGATCGGCGGCTTCGCGCTCAACGCGTACGCCCGCACCCGTGACCGCCGGGACCTGCGGCTCTGGGGGCTCACCCTCTTCATCTGCGTCCTGTCGCTGTTCTGGGCCGTGTCGACGTACGCGGCGATCGCGGGCCGCGGCCGGGCGGAGCTGACCGAGCGGACCCTGCTCAGCGACTTCCCGGCTGTCGCCGTCTTCAGCGAGAAGGATCTGATGATCCGCGGCGGCGGCAGCTGCTTCCGTCGCGTCACCGACAAGGGCAGCCAGTACGCGTACGAGTACGGCGGGCTGCGGCTGTTCCACGTCTCCGGAGACCGCGTCTTCCTCGTCCCCCGCTACTGGACGCCCGAGGACGGCACCCTCTACGTCCTCAAGGAGGGCCCGGGACAACGCGTCGACCTGCTCAGCGGGACCGGCCGCCGGGCACGGGAGTGCCGGGGATAGCCGATCCGGTGGGGCCACGCGTGTGGCGCCGCGTGTCGCACCTCACTTTTCGGATCCTGCCGTGACCCGGCCCACCGGTGGACGGCGTCGTAAAGTGATCAGCGCAGCTGGTTCGCCCCGTCCGCCAGGCGGGAGCGTCGCAAGAGGGAACCCGGTGGGAATCCGGGACTGCCCCGCAGCGGTGAGCGGGAACGACCGCCGTCACACGCACTGGGACCGGAGACCGGTCCTGGGAAGCGACGGCCAGTAGGCGTCCTCCCCCGTGAGGATGTGCCCGCGAGTCCGAAGACCTGCCCGCTGTCCGCGCGCGAACCGTTTCGGGCGCGGATATCCCGGTGACCTCGAGGGCGGGTCGGCGCACACATCGGACGGACGGCCGCGCCACCCGCGCGATCCCTCACCTGTCCGGTCGGTCGCCCCTTCGCGCTCTCGTCCCGTCCCCGGGATCTCAGGGATTCATCTCGCGAAGGAGATCTCCGTGACCACCAAGCCCGCAGCCGCGGCAGCACGGGCCACCGTGTACGGCTACCCCCGCCAGGGCCGCAACCGCGAACTGAAGAAGGCGATCGAGGGCTACTGGAAGGGCCGCGTCACCGCCGACGCCCTCCGTACCGCCGCCGCCGACCTCCGCCGCGCGAACTGGCAGGAACTCGCCGACGCCGGCATCGGCGAAGTCCCGACCGGCGACTTTTCGTACTACGACCACGTCCTGGACACCACCGTCATGGTCGGCGCCGTCCCCGAACGGCACCGTGCCGCGGTCGAGACGAACACGCTCGACGGCTACTTCGCGATGGCGCGCGGCACGCAGGACGTGGCGCCGCTGGAGATGACGAAGTGGTTCGACACGAACTACCACTACCTGGTGCCCGAGTTGGGTCCTGGCACGGTGTTCAGCGCCGACTCCACCAAGCAGGTCACCGAGTTCAAGGAGGCCCGGGCGCTCGGCCTCGCGGCCCGGCCCGTCCTCGTCGGCCCTGTCACCTACCTGCTGCTCGCCAAGCCCGCGCCCGGGGTGGCTCCCGACTTCGACCCGCTCACCCTCCTCGACCGTCTCCTGCCGGTGTACGCCGAAGTCCTCGCGGACCTGCGCGCGGCGGGTGCCGAGTGGGTCCAGCTCGACGAGCCCGCCCTCGTCCAGGACCGCACGCCGGCCGAACTGAACGCGGCCGAGCGCGCCTACCGCGACCTGGGCGCCCTCACCGACCGCCCCAAGCTCCTTGTCGCCTCGTACTTCGACCGGCTCGGCGACGCACTGCCGGTGCTCGCCAAGGCCCCGGTCGACGGCCTCGCCCTCGACTTCACCGGGGCGGCCGCCGCCAACCTCGACGCGCTCGCCGCCGTGGGCGGCCTGCCCGGCAAGCGGCTCGTCGCCGGTGTCGTCAACGGCCGCAACATCTGGGTCAACGACCTGGAGCAGTCCCTGGCCACGCTCGGCACCCTGCTCGGACTCGCCGACCGGGTCGACGTGGCCGCCTCCTGCTCACTCCTCCACGTCCCCATCGACACGGCCCTCGAACGTGACATCGAGCCGCAGATCCTGCGCTGGCTGGCCTTCGCCCGCCAGAAGACCACCGAGATCGTGACCCTCGCCAGGGGCCTGGCGCGGGGCACGCACACGATCTCCACCCAACTCGCCGCCAACCGCGCCGACCTGGCGTCGCGGGCGGGCTCCCCCATCACCCGCGACCCGGCCGTCCGCGCCCGTACCGAAGCCGTCACCGACGCCGACGCACGGCGCTCCCAGCCGTACGCGGAGCGGGCCGCGGCCCAGCGCGCCACCCTCCGCCTCCCCCTCCTGCCGACGACGACCATCGGCTCCTTCCCGCAGACCGGTGAACTGCGGGCCGCCCGCGCCGACCTGCGGGCCGGACGGCTCGACGGCGCGGGGTACGAGGAGCGCATCAGGGCCGAGATCCAGGAGGTCATCTCCTTTCAGGAGAAGGCTGGCATCGACGTCCTGGTGCACGGCGAGCCCGAGCGCAACGACATGGTGCAGTACTTCGCCGAACAGCTCACGGGCTACCTCGCCACGCAGCACGGCTGGGTCCAGTCGTACGGCACCCGCTATGTGCGGCCGCCGATCCTCGCCGGTGACATCTCGCGGCCCGAGCCGATGACGGTGCGCTGGACGACGTACGCCCAGTCCCTGACGGACCGTCCCGTCAAGGGCATGCTCACCGGGCCCGTCACCATGCTCGCCTGGTCCTTCGTCCGCGACGACCAGCCGCTCGGCGACACCGCCCGCCAGGTGGCGCTCGCCCTGCGCGACGAGGTGAACGACCTGGAGGCGGCCGGGACCTCGGTCATCCAGGTCGACGAGCCCGCGCTGCGCGAGACGCTGCCGCTGCGCGCCGCCGACCACCCCGCCTACCTCGCCTGGGCCACGGAGTCGTTCCGTCTCACCTCCGGTGGGGTCCGTCCGGACACGCAGATCCACACACACATGTGCTACGCCGAGTTCGGGGACGTCGTCCAGGCGATCGACGACCTCGACGCCGACGTCATCAGTTTGGAGGCGGCCCGCTCCCACATGCAGGTCGCGCGCGAACTCGCCGCCCACGGCTATCCGCGCGAGGCGGGCCCCGGCGTGTACGACATCCACTCCCCGCGCGTGCCGAGCGCCGAGGAGGCGGCGGCCCTGCTGCGCAAGGGACTCGACGCCATCCCGGCCGAACGGCTCTGGGTCAATCCCGACTGCGGCCTGAAGACGCGCGGCTGGCCCGAGACCCGTTCCTCCCTGGAGAACCTGGTCGCGGCGGCCAGGACGGTCCGTGCGGAGCTGACCGGCTCCTGACGGCCTGACGCGGTGTGACGGAACCGGGCGGGAGCGGCGTGCTCCCGCCCGGCAGGGCACGCCGGCACAGGGATGTTCCTTCGCGCTCGGCAGCGCGTTGCACTGTGGAAGGATGCGTTCAGCCGGACAGCACTCCACGCCCCACTTCCAAGGCCGGACGCCATGAGACAAGTTCCCTCCCTCCTGTTCGTCCTGTACGTGGCCTGCGCCGTGTGCAAAGCGCGCGTCGCCCACCTGGAGTTCACGCCTCCCGGCATGGATCCCGTGAGCATGCCGCGCTGGAGCGCGCTGAGCCGCGCCGCCTACGCCGCGTCGAGAAGTCCCTCGCTCTGGTGGTTCACCGTGGAGAGCGAGGCGTACACGAACGGCGCCGGTGAGAACATCGCCGCCGAGGACGCGCGCCGCTACCGCGACGCCTTCCGCTACCCGCGCACCTTCGCCCGCGTCCACACAGCCGGCCTCAAAGGGGACGCGGGCTTCTGCGCGGAGTGCGACGTCCCTTACTGCGCCCGGCACTGGCACCTGCGGGACGCGGACGGTGAAAGAGCTCTGTGCCCGCTGGGACACCGGCGCTGACGGGGTACTCGGACCGCCCTTGCGTGGTTCGAGGCACAGGAGGTGCACGTGTTCGAAGGTTTCGCGTTGACGCGCCGTGCGGGCGACGGGGTCGAGCTGCGGGTACGCCACGGCGGCGACGGTCCCCCGGTCCTGCTCCTGCACGGCCATCCGCGCACGCACGCGACCTGGCATCGCGTGGCTCCCCTGCTCGTCGCGGCGGGGCACACGGTGGTCTGCCCCGATCTGCGGGGCTACGGCGCGTCCGAGAAACCTCCGACCGACCCGCGGCACCGCCCGTACGCGAAGCGGGCCATGGCCGCGGACTGCGTGGAGGTCATGCGCGGCCTCGGGCACGAGCGGTTCGCCGTCGTCGGGCACGACCGGGGCGCGTACGTGGCGACGCGCCTCGCCCTCGACCATCCGGAGGCCGTGTCGGCCGTCAGCGTGCTGGACGCCGTCCCCATCGGGGAGGCCCTGCGGCGCTGCGACGCGACGTTCGCCGCGAGCTGGTGGCACTGGTTCTTCCTCGGCCAGACCGACAAGCCCGCCGAGCGCGTCATCAACGCCGATCCCGACGCCTGGTACAAGGCCACTCCGGAGGCGATGGGCGCCGAAGCCTTCGAGGACTACAGGCGCGCGATCCACGACCCGGCCACCGTGCACGCCATGTGCGAGGACTACCGGGCGGGTCTCGGTGTCGACCGGGAGCACGACGACGCCGACCGGCAGGCGGGCCGGCGCATCATCTGTCCGCTCCAGGTGCTGTGGGCCACCCGCGACGACATGACCGATCTCTACGGCGACGTGCTGAGCGTCTGGCGCGACTGGGCGGGCGACCGGCTGGCCGGAGGACCGATCCTCTCCGGCCACCACATGGCCGAGGAGGCCCCCGCCGAACTCGCCGCCGCCCTCCGCGAGTTCTGGGGAGGTCTCGCCGTACGGCGGGGCCGCACCCACGGGTGAGTACGGCCCTGCCGACGAGCCGCTAGTTCACCGTCAGCTCCGCGATCCCGGGGTGCTTCTTCGCCCCCTCGTCACCGCTCACCGTCACCCGGACGTATCGCGCGAGTCGCGCGTCGTCCGCCTCCGCGCGGTGCCAGTGGCGGCCGTCGAGGGAGAGCTCGACGGTGTGGGCGGCGGGCTCGGTCTCGGTCCAGGTGGGGGTGACCTTGTCGACACGGACGGGCTTGGTGAGGTCCGTCGTCAGATGGCCGCGCGCCCCGTCCGGGACCCAGGCCGTGGCGGAGTTCCAGTCGACGGCGGCTCCCGCGTACATGCCGGGCTGCTCGGACGAGGCCGTGGCGGTGGTGCAGCGCGCCGCGTTGGTGGTGGGTGTCAGGTCGGGGCGGCGGGTCTTGAGGACGGCCGGGGCGCCCTTGCTGACGATCTGCTCGCCCTGCGGGGTGTCGAGCGTCATCGGCGCTCCGCCGGTGAGGCGCACGGTGGTGCGGTGGGCGCCGAGCTCGATGTCGTACGTGCGTCCCTGCCAGGTCAGTCCGCGCAGGGTGACGCCGCGGTCGAGCTGCGGAGGGAGCATCGGGTCGAGGTGGAGACGGTTCTCCCGCATCCGCATGCCGGTCAGGCCGTTGGTGAAGGTCTGCAGGAAACCGCCCTTGCCGGTGAGGAAGTCGTGCGCGGGCGAGCCCGACAGCGGGTCCTCGGCGCCGGCCTTGTCGCCGCGGGCCTCCGAGAACTGGGCGAACGGGCCGCGCACGAACGGCTTGATGGAACGCTCCAGATAGGTGTAAGTGGAGCAGCCGGGCTCACCGATCCCTGCGGCGTCGATGGCGTGCACCGAGTCCGTCATGGCGGGGCCGTCCGGGTCCGTGCGCTGCGCGTAGTAGTCGAGGGTGGCGGCCGCCGCCCCCTCGGGCATCCGCCATTCCAGCGGATACATCAGGAGGACCGTGTCGGCCTGCTTGATGGTGCTGCCGTCGTAGCCGTCGTACTGCTGAAAGACCTTGCGGCGCTCGTCGTACGGGATCCGGATGCGGTCGGCGACGGTCTGCCACTCGGCGGGTGCCCGCTCGCCGAGCAGTTCGGCGGCGCGGGTGGCGTGGCGCAGGGCGGTCACGGCACCGGCGTTGGTGAAGACCGCGTCGTCGACGCCGTTGCTGTACTCGTCGGGTCCCGCGGTGTCCTTGATCGAGTAGCTGCCGTCCTTGTTGCGGCTGACGCGGCCCGCCCAGAACTCGGCGATGCCCTTCATCACCGGCCAGCCGCGCTCGCGCAGCCAGCGGGTGTCCTTGGTGGCCAGGTAGTACTGCCAGGTGGCCAGGGAGATGTCGGACTGGAGGTGGATCTGGGTGCGGCAGTGGGGCGGGTCCACGCTGTGGCACTCCTTGGCCAGGTCGCCCGAACTGCCGCTGTTCCAAGGGTAGAAGAGCCCTCGGTAGCCGAGTTCGCGGGCGTTCTCGCGGGCCTTCGCGCGGGTCCGGTAGCGGTAGTCGATCACGGATCTGGCGAGTTCGGGCCGGGTGGCGAGCAGGGCCGGGTACATCCACGTCTCGGCGTCCCAGAAGACGAGGCCCGCGTAGTTGTCGCTGGTCAGGCCTGCCGGAGCGATGCTGTTGGCGGCACCTTCACGGGTGTTGGAGAGCAGCCCGTACTGCGCGGACCGCACCCACGCCTGCATGTCCCGCCGCCCGCGCACCTCGATGTCGCTGCGCCAGAGCCGCGACCAGGCGGCGGTGTGGGAGCGGAACAGGGCCTGCCAGCCGCGGTCGGCGGCACGCCGCGAGGTGGCGGTGGCGTCCCGGCGCGGCGCGCGTGAGGTCAGGGCCGTGTCGACGCCCACGTACTTGGTGAAGTCGTACGACTGCCCGCGCCGGACCGGCAGCTCCAGCGCCTGACGTGCGGTCAGCCCCTTGGCCCGGGCCGCCCTGCGCGTCGACGCGGCGTGCGCTCCGCGTCCGGCGCGCAGGGTGGAGGCGACGGCTCCGTCGACCTTCGTGCCGTCCGTGCGGAACGCCACGTCCATGCTCGGTGCGGTCCGGCCACCGCCACGGTGCTCGCCGGTGCGGTCGCCGCCGCCGGTCTGCTGAACACGCCGCGCGCCGCGCCCGTCCAGCATGTCGGTGACGGTCGCCTTGCCGCTCCAGTGCGGGGTCATGCTCATGCGTACGGCGCCCACGTGCGGGTTGGCGCGGTCGGCGAGCACCTCGTACACGAGGTCGGTGCGGCGGCCGTCGGCGGCGGTCCACGTCAGCGACGTCCGGACGAGACCGCAGCCGAGGTGGAGCGACTGACGGTAGTCGGAAATGCGTCCGGACGGCGTCGAAGAGTTGAAGGTATCGGCGTGGGCTCCGCCGGTGCTGAGGGTCAGCGCGGTCCAGGTGGGCAGCGCGGCGACGGCCTGCCGGTCCTCGGCGGTCTTCTTGTTGTGGGCGTACAGGCCGGACACGAAGGAGCCGTCGTAGCGCGGGGTGAACAGCGGCCAGCCGGTCTTGGCCTCACTGTCGGCGTAACCGGCCCCGTTCGGCGGCACGCGCTGCCCCAGATAGCCGTTGCCGACGAAGGCGTGGTGGGTGTCCGTAGCGTCGGAGCGGGTGGTCGTGGTGAGCGTCCAGCCGTCGCCGTTCCCGCCTCGGCAGTCCGGGGCCGCGGCGTTGCCGCTCCGCGCCGGCTGGGAGGCGGCCGGCGGCACCGAGGCGACGAGGGCTCCGGCCAGCAGCACCGCGGTCAGTCGGGCGGCACGCGGCAGCGCACCGAGGGAGTACGTCATTGTTCTCCGTCACTCTGGTCACTCTGGTTCACCTGCGAGGTCCAGGGACCATAAATTTCCTGAACGAGTCACGTCAATAGTTGAGCACTATCAGTCAAGTGTCGAAGACATGAGAGACATGGGCGCGGTGTGGAGGTGGGACGTTTCGGCCCTGGGAGCTGAGCCCGGGCTGCGGTCGCGGCCCTCTCGGCACGAGCAGCGAGCCGGACAGCGCCAAGGCCGTTGTCAGTGCCTCCCCATAGAGTGAACTCATCACTCGGGGAGCTTCGGAGGGGGAGCAGAAACATGTCCGCAAACAGGATCCAGCACAAGGTGAATCACGTCGCGTTGGTAGTGGACTGTTCGGGTTCCATGCGTCCGCACGAGAACCAACTCATCCGCGTCGTGGACGAGTTCGTCGCGGGCCTGAAGGCCGAATCGGACAGCCTCGGCCACGAAACGCGAATCAGCCTCTACTCCTTCGACCACAGGGTGGAGAATTTGGTCTGGGACATGGATGTGAAGCATCTTCCGTCCATGCGGGGCCTGTACCGCGTCAACAATGGAGCGACGGCTCTCATCGAGGCTTCTTTGAAGTCCCTGGACGACCTGGGCCACATCTGGGAGGAGTACGGCGAGCACAGCTTCCTCCAGATCGTCGTGACGGACGGCGAGGAGAACGCCTCCGGAGGCGACCGGCGGCACGACGGTGACATGACTGTCCTCGGCCCCTGGCTCGACAGGATCACGGCGAAGATGGGCGGGCTCCCCGGCCACTGGACCTCCGCGATCCTCGTGCCGAACTCCCTGGCCAAGCGGACCGCCCAGAACTACGGTTTCCCCGCCGGCAACATCGCCATCTGGGACGCGGACTCCCAGAAGGGTGTCGAGGAGGCGATCGGCACCGTGCGCGCCGCCGCCACCAGTTTCCTCCGCGGGCGGGAGCAGGGCCTGCGCGGCACGAAGAACCTGTTCGCCGTCGGCCAGGACATATCGGTGGACGAGGTGCGGGCGAACCTCGAACCGATTCCGGCCGACAGATACCGCCTCTTGAAGGTCGACAAGGAGGTCGAAATCCGCCCCTTCGTCAATTCGCACCCGGGCGTGACGTACGAACGCGGCGCGTGCTACTACCAATTGGGCGCCCGGGCCCAGGTGCAGCCGAACAAGGAAGTCATCGTGGTGGAGAAGGACACCGACCGCGCCTATACGGGCGACGCCGCGCGCAGCCTTCTGTTCGGCACGGGAATTCAGGGAACCGTCTCTGTGAAGGCGGGAAACAACCCCAAACTGGAGGTGTACGTGCAGAGCCGTTCGGTGAACAGGAAACTCAAGCCGAAGACACGTCTGCTCATCATGCTCTGATGCTCTGAAAGCCCTGAATTCCCCGCATACCCCGGAGGTGCCATGTCCCCGCAGATGAAGTTGGCTGCGATAACGCTCGACTGCCCGGATCCACTGGCGTTGGCGGCGTTCTATCAACAGGCCACCGGCTTCGCGCCGCACCCGAAGTCGGACGCCGACTTCGCGGGCCTCAGCCGCGACGACGGCCTCTTCATCGGCTTCCAGCGGGTCGACGGCTACCGGGCCCCGCGCTGGCCCGGCCAGACGGTCCCCCAGCAGCTGCACCTCTGCTTCGACGTGGAGGACCTGGACGAGGCCGAGGCCTGGCTGCTGGGGCTGGGCGCGGGGAAGCCGGATCACCAGCCTCACGAGGCCGCGAGGGCGCGGGTTCTCACCGATCCGGCGGGGCACCCCTTCTGCATCTGCCGATCCAACTGATCGAGCTCATCGAGTTCATCGAGTTCATCCAGCTCGTCGAGCTCATCCAGCTGGTCGAGTCGGTCCTTCCTCGACGAGCTGGGCGATGATTCCCTCGACGATCCTCAGCAGCCGCTCCCCCGCCCGGTCGATGCTGCCGTTCTGCGTGCTGACCTGCGCCCCTTCGAGTACGAAGGTGATCGCGGCCGCGGCCTGCTCGGGGTCGGGGAGCCCCGCCGCGGCGCACATGCCGACGAGCCTGCGGGTCTGGCGGGCCTTGTGCTCCTCGATCACTCGACGGGCGGGGTGGGCGCGGTCGGGCAGTTCGGCGATGGAGTTGATGAACGGGCAGCCCCGGTGCGAGACCGAGGGCAGCCCCTCGGCGATGAAGCGGGCCAGGCCCAGGATCTGCTCCCTTGGCCTGTCGGGGTGTTCCGCCTCGACCCGGTCGAATGCCGCCTGGTAGTCGGCGGCGACGATCCGCAGCCACTCCGCGACCAGCGCGTCCTTGGTCTCGAAGTGCCGGTAGATCGCCATCTTGGTGGTCTCGGCCCGCTCGGCGATCGCCTGGACGCCCACCCGGCGGATCCCCTCGCTCTGAAAGAGCTCTTCCGCCGCGTCGAGGATGCGCTCACGAGGGGGCAGCTTGGCCACCCTGCTGGGCCTTCTGTCGGTCGATGCCATGTCTGCTACGGTACCAACCCGTCCCGTGCGATACCGATCGGTATCATTCAGTACTCACTGGTATCGCTTGCTGCCTTGGGGAGTGACAGATGAGAGTGACCGAGTACGTGAGCTTCGACGCGGTCGGACTCGCCGAGCTGGTGGCCAAGGGCGAGGTGACGCCTGCCGAACTGGAGGCAGCCGCCCGCGAAGCCGCAGAGGCGGTCAACCCGCGGCTCAACGCCATCGTCGAGACATGGCCGACCGACGACGAACCCAAGTCCCCCAAGAACGGCGGCAGTGACAGTGGCCGTGACAGTGCGCCCTCGGGGCCGCTCGCCGGGGTTCCCTTTCTCATCAAGGACATCGGAGTCTCCATGGCCGGGAGGCGGATGGAGTTGGGCAGCCGCCTCGCGGCCGGCCTCGTCGCCGGTGCCGATTCCTCACTGATGCTGCGTCTGCGGCGCGCGGGCCTCGTGACGTTCGGGCGTACCGCGACGCCGGAGATGGCCTACAGCATCACGACGGAACCGGAGCTGTACGGCCCGACCCGGAACCCGTGGAACGTGGAGCTGAGCGCGGGCGGTTCGAGCGGGGGCGCGGGCGCGGCCGTCGCCGCCGGCGTGGTCCCGATCGCGCACGCCACCGACGCCGCGGGCTCCCTCCGCATTCCGGCCTCCTACAACGGCCTGTTCGGATTGAAGCCCACCCGCGGCCGGGTCTCCATGGGGCCCGACGCCGACGAGGTCTTCAACGGCCTGGCCGTGCACGGCAGCGTAAGCCGCACGGTCCGCGACAGCGCGGCGCTGCTCGACCGGATCCGTGGCTCGGAGCCGGGCGACCCCTACTTCGCCCAGGAGCCGTCCCGGCCGTACGCGGAGGAAGTCTCCCGCCACCCGGGTTCCCTGCGGATCGGCGTGCTCCCCCAGGCGTGGGGGGGACGCCGCACCAGCGGGCCGGTGGCCGACGCGCTCTCCCGGACCGTGCGCCTCCTCGAATCCCTCGGGCATCAGGTGGAAGAGGCGACGGTGGATCTCGGGGTCGGCTGGGAGGAGTTCGTCCTGGCCAACGCCCGGCTGATGACGGCGAACCTCGCAGCGTCGGTCGACGAGTTGGCCGCCGCCTTCGACCGGCCCGTCGACTCCTCGACGCTCGAACCGGCGACCCTCGCGGGCTACTACTACGGGCAGCGGGTCTGCGGCGCCCAGTTCGTCAGCGCTCTCGCGGTCCGCAACCGGGTCGCCCGAAGCCTGGCACGGTACTTCGACACCCACGACGTACTGCTCACCCCGACCGTGCCGGAGCTTCCCATGCCCCTGGGCGCCTACACCGAGGGCGCGGAGGCGCTGGACGGGCTCGGGTGGATCGACCGCCTCAACGACCGTTCGCCGTTCACCATGGCGTTCAACGTGTCGGGCACGCCCGCCATGTCCGTCCCGGTGACGGCCGACGCCGGGACCGGGCTCCCGACAGGCATGCAGTTCGCCGCCGGCCACGGGCTCGAAGGGCGCCTCTTCCGCCTCGCCGGACAACTCGAACAGGCCGACCCGTGGTCAGGCCGGACCCCCGCGGTGTGGGCGGGCGACACCACGGGTCACTGACGGGAGTCCGGTGGGTGCTTGTGTGCGGGGTCCAGCCGGTAGTCGGGGCATTCGCGGTTCTGACACGCCCCGGGGACCCAGGAGGGCACGTACACCCCGAGGCTCTTGTGCCGGTGAATGGTCAGCGGCACGGTCTTCTTGCAGGTCGGACACGTGTGCGCCTCAACCTCAACCTCACGCTTCATTTTGACCATATCTTTACGATATGCCCGATACGTCTCATCGGAAAGTGGTCCGCTTCCTTCGGCCGCCGTGGGCTCCGGCGGTCGTTTGAGGCTGAGCACCACCGAACCCGTCAGGACGACGACGATGACCGCGAGGCTCACCGGTGAGGGGATCTCCGGGATGCCCGGGCTGATCATTTTGTGCGAGGCCTGGAAGATGAGCTTGACGCCGATGAAGGCAAGGATGATCGCCAGACCTTTGCTCAGGAGGTGAAAGCGGTCCAGCAGCCCCGCGAGCAGGAAGTACAGCGCCCGCAGGCCGAGGATCGCGAACACGTTGCTCGTGTAGACGATGAACGCGTCGTCACTGACCGCGAGAACGGCGGGGACGCTGTCGACGGCGAAGATCAGGTCGGCGGCCTCGATCGCCGCGACCACCGCGAGCAGCGGGGTCGCCATCCGCTTGCCGGCCTCCTTGACGAAGAACTTCGCCCCGGCGTACTCGTCGCTGACCGGCATGGCCTTGCGCAGCATCCGCACCGCGAAGCTCTTGCCCGGGTCGAAGCTCTCCTCGTCGCCCTTGAGGAGCTTGTAGGTGCTGTAGAACAGGACCGCCGCGAAGACGAACAGCACCGCCGTGAAGCGGCTGACCACGGCCACGCCGAGGGACAGGAAGATGCCGCGGAAGACGAGCGCGCCGATGACGCCGAAGAACAGCACCCGGTGCTGGTAGGCCCGGGGCACCTTGAAGTAGGCGAAGATCACGGCGAAGACGAAGAGATTGTCGACGGACAGGCTCTTCTCCAGCAGCCACGCCGTCGTGTACTCGGTGCCCGCCGTCGTACCGAGGACGACGAAGACGACCGCGCCGAAGACCAAGGCGAGGCTCACCCATACGACGCTCCAGGCGGCGGCCTCCTTGAAGCCGATGACGTGCGCGCTGCGGTGGGCCAGCAGGTCCACCGCCAGCGACACCACCACGGTCGCGGCGAAAGCCCCCCACAGCCACAGCGGGACCTCGAGCACACCGAACACCCTCGTCACGGCCGGCACGGCACCGGCCTCTGGTAAAAGTGTGCGCCACCGACCAGAAGCGGACCACTCACCCGCTCGCCCTCCCGGGTAGGTTCCCCCGGTGACCTTCAAGGAGACGCGGGGCCTCGCATCGATGACCGACGAGACGCAGTTGAGCTGGACGGCGCTGGGGGACACGAGGCGGCGGCCGGCCGTGGTCCTGCTCCATGGCGGCCCGGGGCTGCCGGACTATCTCGCCGATGTCGCGCCCATGGTCGCGGACCTCGCGCCCGTGTACCGCTACGACCAGCGCGGCACGGGCCGCTCCCCCTGGCATGGCCGCCACTCCCTCGCCCGCCATGTCGACGATCTCGCCGAGCTGCTCGACGTGTGGGACGTGCCGAGAGCCGTACTGATCGGGCACTCCTACGGCACCGATCTGGCGAGCCGGTTCTGCCTGCGGCATGCTGACCGGGTTGCCGCCATGCTGCTGATGTGCGGGCCGTTCGTCGGTGCCTGGCGCGCCGCGGAACGGGCCGAGCGCGCCCGGCGCATGTCCACGGCGCAGCAGGAACGGCTGCGCGAGCTCGAAGAGTTGCCGCACCGCACGGAGGAGCAGGAGGCCGAGCTCCTCACGCTGGCCTGGTTCCCCGACCACGCCGATCCCGGACGGAGGTGGAGCTGGGCCGCTCAGGCCGCTCGGCGGCGCCGCCCGGTCAACTGGGTCATGAACGCCGAACTCGGCGCGGAAGGACGCGCGGATCCGCTGGACGAGCACCTTGCCGAGCTGCGCGCGTGCCTGCCCGCGCGGACGGAGCTCCTCGGTGGGGCCGGAGATCCCCGTCCCGTGTCGGCGCTGGAGTCACTGGCGCGCCGGCTCGCGCTTCCGTTGACACGGATCGAGGGCGCGGGGCACGAGCCGTGGCGGGAGCGGCCCGAGGCCGTGCGGAGTCACCTGCGGCGATTCGTGCGCGGCGCCATGGATGCCGCCTAGGCCTCGGGGCCGGGCCGCTTCCTGCGCGACGAACCCCTCGGCCGCCCCGGGGGGCGTGCCTCAGTCGGCTCCGGACCCGCCCTCGCCCCCGTCCAGGACCTGCGCGGCCATGCGCAGACAGATCGCGGGCAGCTCTGGCGCACTGCGCACCCAATCCTCGGTGTCGACGCCGGCGACCACTCCCGCCGTCCAGATCGTCGCCAGCAGCCGCGTGGCCAGGTCGCGCTCCGCATGCCTCCCCGCCGGAGCCTCGCGGCGGACCGCGACGGTCGCCCGCTCGATCAGCGACGGTTCCAATAACCACCGGATGCCGGCTCCGGCCTCCACGAGGAAGCCGGAGTAGATCGCCATGAAGATGCGCGCGGTGTCGGACTCGTTCTCCAGTCCGACCCGGGCCTGCTCGGTGAGCTGGGAGACCAGGCCCAGATGGTCGCCCAGACGGCTGACGGGGGTCCCACGCCCCCGCCGTTCGCCACTGGCCATGTCCGCACCAACCCATCCAACCGTCCGACCCGTCTGCCCCGTCTGCCCCGTCGATTCCGGCATCAGGGTGTCGCCCTGCCGGTCTCGGGCCGACCCTGGCTGTCGCGGGAGGGCTCGTCACCGGCCAGCGCCTGCTCCACGCTGTCGTGGATCGCCAGCAGAGAGTTCAGACCCACCATCCGCAGAACCGCGCGAGGCCACCTGCGGGAGACCACCACCCGCACCGGTACCCCGTGCGTGCCGGCCTGCCGCCGGAAGTCGTCGAGCACCGCGACGCCGGCGATGGTCAGAAACGGCGCGGCCGACCAGTCCACGACCACCGCGGTCGGCCGGTCGTGCGAGGCGGGGGCCAGCAGGGTGCGGCACACATCACGCAGCTCCTGCCGGAGCGGTTCGGCGTTGCTGATGTCCACTTCCCGCGGCATCTCCACGATCAGACACCCGTGTCTGGCAGAGGTTCGCAGCGTCATCCAGACCACCTCCGTACGGCCAAATCGACTGCAGGAGAAGGAACTTCAGCGCCCAGCAGCAGTATGCCCAATCGTCGAGCGGACTGCAGCCGCCCCAACTGGACCGCGCACCGCGAACCGGGCGCCCTCACGGATTCGCCCGATCAGAAGACGACAGGAGTCGGCCCCACTTCAGCTCCGTACGATCAGCAAGAGCACCGATTGGGGCGACGGGCGTCGATTCCCTACTGAGCCCGCCTGAGCGCGGATCAGATCACTAACGTAGGCACCAGTTCCGCAGATTGTGTTACTCGGCGGTCCGTTCGGTGTCTTGGGGGTGAACGATGGCCGCTGCTGATGATGCGGCATCTGCCGGCACAATGCCGGTGCAGCAGCTTCGGGCGGGAGACCACGCCTTTGTCAGCTACGAAGACGACGACGCGGGCCGCGACGTGGTGACCACGTTCGCGTGGACCGGGCTCGCCAAGCGCGAGAAGGTGATGGTCTTCGCCGCGCCGCAGCTGGCCGACAGCGAGGTGTGGAACCGGCTCGAAGTCCCCGGGCCGCTGCTGGGCGCCGCCCGCGAGCGGGGGCAGCTGGTGGTCAGCAGCATGCGCGCGCTGATCCACCCCGCCCCCACTACACCCCAGAGCGGCAGTGGCAACGCATCGAGGAGGAGACCGACCGTGCCCTGGAGGAGGGTTTCCGCGGTCTGCGCACCTATATCGACATGCACTGGGTGGGCGACCTGAACGCCGACGTGGCGGTGATGATGCACCGCGAGTCCCACGCCCAGCACCTGTTCACCGACCGCCCGTACACCGAGATCTGTGCCTACGACAGCCGGTGGTTCACTCCCGAGGTGCTGAAAGCCATGCACAGGGCGCACCCTTGTCGGCTGCTGTCCCGCCTCGGAGCCCTGCACGCGGAGCAGTCGGACGGCACCGTGCGGCTGGCCGGAGAGGCGGATCTCGCCACCCGGGAAGAGTTCGTCGCCGCCGTACGCGAAGGGCTGGTGCGCACTTCGGACACGCGGCAGCTGACGGTGGACATGTCCCAGCTCGTCTTCCTCAGCGCGGCCTGCGCCGTGGACCTGCTGAGGCTGGTCGCGGCCTCCGAGCACGACGGAATCCACGTCCACTGTCATCCGGCGGGCGCCCGCATACTGCGCCGGGCAGGTGCCGACAACATGCCCGTCCTGGTGCTCAGCGAGGTGAGCCGCTGATGTCATCACCCGGCTCCCGCGACCTGCCCACCACTCCCCTGCTGGAGTCCCCCCTCACCCAGGAGGACCTGCCCCGGCTGCGCATGCTCATCGACCGGTACGCCGACCGCGAGGGGCTGCCCGAACCACGGCGCGGCGACTTCATCGTGGCCATCGACGCGGTGGCCACCGACACCATCGCGCACGCGGGCGGCGGCGGCACGCTGTCCCTGCAGCGCGCCGACGGCCATCTGGAGTGCCGTATCCACGACCGCGGGCCGGGCTTCACCGCGGACGTCGTTCCCGGGCCGGCCCGCGGGAACGACGGGCACACCGTGGGGAGCGGACTGTGGCTCGCCGGTCGCATCACCGACCACCTCACGGTCTCCGCGGGCGCCATCGGAGCCGTCGTCACGCTCGTCATGCGGCTGCCCCACTGACGACCGTCTCGTCGTCCTTGACGCGCATGTCCGGGCGTACGGTGACGAGGAGCCACGCGGGCAGCGCCGCGACGCAGAGCATCGGCAGCGGGTCGAGGTCCATGAGGACGACGGCGGTGGTGAAGAGGCTGAGCCGGCCCCGCCGCGTGGTGGCGAGCAGGGTGCCGAGTACGGCGCAGGTGATCGCCAGGGAGGCGGGCACCGAGTCGACGAGGGCGTGCGCGAGCATGCCGAGCGCGACGCCCACGAAGACGGCAGGAAAGATCCGCCCGCCCCGGAAGCCGCAAGACCCGGCGACGACGAGCGCGGCGAGCTGCACCACGACCAGGTGCAGGAGGTTCGTGGCGCTGTGGGCGCCGGCTTCCGCGGTCAGCTCCTTCACCTCGGTCAGCCGCTCGAAGAGGGTGAGGTGACCGCCCAGCGCACCGAGCACGCCGAGGACGAGTCCGGCGGCGGCGAGCATCAGCACGGGGTGGCCCAGCCGTCTAAAGGCGCGGTGGAACAGTGGGAAGGCGTGGACGGCGGCGAGCCCGACGAGTGCGGCGCACGAGCCGATCACCATGGCGGGGACCACGTCGATCAGGCGCGCGCCCGGGTGGGGCGCGATGTCGGCCTGGAACGCCCGATGCGCGATGAGCACCGTGGTCAGGGCTCCCGCGCCCGCCGCGACCAGCGGTGCGAAGAGCCGGTCCCACAGGGCGCCGCGGGTCGGCCGCGGAACTGATCTCGGAGAGGACAAGGGCCGCGGCGACGGGCGTGCCGAACAGCACGCCGATGGTCCCGGCAGCCGCGAGGTAGACCCAGGCGGTGCCGGGCGTGCGCGGCATGGCCCTCATGCCGAGCGCATACGCGAGGGCGATGTTGATCGCGGTGAACGGGTTCTCGCGGCCGAGGCTGACGCCGCCCGCGAGGCCGATGACCACGGCGAGCGCGAGGCCGGAAGGCCCCGCAGCGGCAGCGGCGGGTCGACCAGCCCCGTCGTCGCCGCGTCGGGCCCGGCGCGCTCCGGCGCCTGCCACACCACTAGGCCCACGACGAGACCGACCACAGTGCGGTGAACGGGCAGAGGCCCTTGTGAGGAATTCGCGGCTTACATACCTTTCGGCTGTTACATCGCTTATGGGTGGGCTTGATGTGAGATCCGTAACTTCGTGGATGTCGCCGCAACGGGGCGGCCACCCCACGAGAAGACGAGACCCATCCCCAGAAGGGCCCTCTTTCCCATGCGTATGACTCCCCGCGCCCTGCGCACCAGCATCGTCACCGCGACGGCCACCACGGCGATCACTCTGGGCGCCGCCTCCGGTGCTCTGGCGGCCACGCAGCACGTGCCGGCCACCGCTTCCGCCACGGTGACGGCCGGTACTCACAGCCACACCAAGCCGCACGCCGCGGCACACTCCAAGGCCAAGACGAAGCGGGTCTACGTGAAGACCGTGCGGCTGGCCTCGAAGGGGCACACGGCCAAGGTGTACAAGCTCGGCAAGAACAAGTACCAGGCCGACATCCTCTTCCACGGCAAGAAGGTCGGCGGTCTGAACGCGTTCGGCAAGAGCGCCCTGGGCAACCTGAACGGTCTGCACGTCAAGCTCACCGCACGCGGCGCGCTCTCCTCCTGGGTGGACCGGGCCAAGCCCGCCCCCAAGCCGAAGCCCAAGCCCAAGCCGCAGCCGGGCAAGCGCGAGCTGATCCGCATCGACACGCTGGTGGACGGCTCCATGGCCAAGGTCTACAAGCTCTCCGCCCACCACTGGCAGGCCGACATATTCGCCGGCAGCGCGGGCATCGGCACGCTCGACGCCAACGGCCGCTCCGCCTCGGGCGAGAACAACGGGCTGCATGTCGTCCTGTCCCCGGACGGCAGGCTCAGCTCCTGGTCCGACGACGACCAGGCCAAGAAGGACCCCACCCCCAAGCCGGACCCCACCCCTAAGCCGGACCCCACCCCCAAGCCGGACCCGACGCCTGAGCCGGTCCCGACCCCCACCCCGGACCCCGAGCCCACACCGGCCCCGGACCCGGACCCCCTCCCGGACAACGACCGGACGCCCGCCCCCGACGTCGTCCCGGACCCCGCGCCGAAGCCCGACGAGGTCAAGCCCGCCCCCACGCCGATCGCCCCGAGCGCGGACCCGGGCAAGGTCGAACTGGGCAAGGTCGAACCGGCACCCGCCGCCTGACCCGCGCCGCCCGCAACCGAGGCCCGTACTCCCTCGACACCCTCAACTCCCTCAACTCCCTCGACCAGCCGGAAGGACTGTCCCCGTGCCCGCGCGCCTGCAAGCCCTCCTCATCGTTCTCGGTGCCCTTGCCGCGACAGCACTGCCGACCGTCGCCGCGTTCGCCACCCAGCCGCACGTGCCGCCCACGGTGCCCCACAGCACACCGCGCGAGGAGATCCAGCCCGCCACGAACATCGTCGCCGAGCTCGCCGGCAAGACCGTCGCACGCTCCACCCGCAAGCCGCTGGGCATGGTCCCCGAACGGGCCGCACACTCGATCGCTCCGATCACTCCAGTCACTCCAAACACTCCCATCGCCCGTTTGGACCGTGTCCTCGGAATGAGCTGATCGTTGATCTTGCCGGGCGTCGGCCGAGTCTGCTGCTCCGGCCGTGTGACAAGTCGCGTTGCGGTCCACCAGGACGCCCCCGGACCGCACCGAACCTCTAGGAGTACTCATATGAAGAAGACGATGAGTGTCGTACTGGGCACCGGTGCCCTTGTGATGGGCAGCGCCGGCCTGGCGGCCGCCGACGCCGGTGCGCAGGGTGCGGCCCAGAACTCGCCGGGCGTGATCTCGGGCAACGCCATTCAGGTCCCGGTCCACGTGCCGATCAACCTGTGCGGCAACACTGTTGACATCATCGGCCTGCTGAACCCGGCCTTCGGCAACACCTGCGTCAACGACTGATCTGGCGCAGCACATTGCGGGAGCCAGCCGGCTCACCGCGGCCCGAGCGAGCGCACCGCCGACCTTCCCTTGCGGCGGTGCGCTCGCTCTGCCATGAGTACGGCACTGCTGGCACCGTCTTATTGGTTTGCCGCCCGCCCGTGCGGTCGGATAAGACTCTCGCATGTTGAAGGGGAACAAGATCGGGCTCAGGGCCCGGCACGAGGACGACATACCGGTGCTGCGGACCGAGCTCTACGACGACGTGGTCAACGCCGCGCGGGCCGAGGCCGGGCCGTGGCGGCCGATCACGCCCGGGGCGAAGGACCCGCGGCTCGTCGTGGACGACAAGGAGCAGGGGCTCGTCCCGTTCTCCGTGGTGGAGTTGGACGGCGGCACGCTGGTCGGCACCGCGACGCTGTGGGGCATCGACAACCACCACCGGTCCGCGCACATCGGCCTCGGGCTGCTGCCGTCCGCTCGTGGCAAGGGCTACGGCACCGACGTCGTCGCGACACTGTGCCACTACGGCTTCATCGTCCGCGGATTGCAGCGTCTGCAGATCGAGACGCTGGCGGACAACGCCGCGATGCTGCGCTCCGCCGAGCGCAACGGCTTCGTACGCGAGGGCGTGCTGCGCTCCTCGGCCTGGGTGCTCGGAGAGTTCCTGGACGAGGTGCTGCTCGGGCTCCTCGCCCATGAGTGGAAGCCGGCCCGGGACTAGCACGACCGGGCGGTACCTCCAGTCGGTCAGCCGCTCAGTGGGTTAGTCGATCAGTGGGTTAGTCGATCAGTCAGTCAGTCGATCAGTCGGTGTCCGTTGCCGCCAGTACGGCTAGCCGGCGGTGGTCGGGAGCGAGGGCGGCGATGCCGTAGTCGGAGCCGATCTCGTTGTGGAACCAGTCGCCGTCGGCCTCGAAGTGGAACCACGTGCTCTGCCGGGCGTGGCGCTCCACCTCCTCCGCGCTCGCGCCCGCCGGTGCGCCACTGAGTCCCGCGATCGAACGCCATGCCCACAGCCGGCCGTAGGCGGCCTGCACGCCCGAGCTGCCCATGCCGCCCATCGAGGCGGTGGCGAAGAGCAGGCGCCAGATGTCCGCCAGGGGGCGGACGGCGACTTCGAAGCGGCCGGTGGGACCGAGCCCGTCGACGCAGGACATGGGCAGCGTCGGCAGCAGCGCGGGCACCCGCTCGGGGGCGACGGGCTCGTCCGGCATGAAGACCCAGGCGTCGCAGGCGCCCCAGTCGCCGGCCTGCACGGCGGCCACGATGCTCTCGTGGACGTCCGTGGTCGCGATGTCCCGCAGGGCCGCCCGCTCGGACGTGCGGGGCGTCGGCGGGTCCGTCCGACCTTCGACGGGCAGCCCGCCCGGCACCCCGCAGGCGGAACCGTGCAGCGAACGGCTCGGGAAGTCGGCGTCGGCCTCGAAGTCGCGGCGGCGCACCGGGAGCCAGGCGAGCGGATGCCAGCCGGGGCGCACGAGCGGCCAGGAGCGCAGGGGCGGGAAGGCGTCGACGTCCACGCCTCGGAGCAGCAACTCGTGGAAGAGGCAGGCGCGGAGCTCGTCAAGGCGTTCCCATTCGGAGCGTTCGAAGACGGTCTCCGCCAGGTCCGTGACCCGATGGTGCTCCGCGAGGAGGGAGGCGACGAAGCGCGGCTGGGCGCCGTGGCCGGACGGGCGTTTCTCGTCGAGGAGTTGGAGCAGCTGGATCAGGCTGTCCCGGCCGGGGGTGAGGGCGAGCACCCTGACCACGTGGGCGAGTTGGCGCTCGTACTCCCGCACCTGCTCGGCGGCGGCCGCGTACCGGTCGGCCAGGAGCGACCCCAGCTCGCCCAGGTACGCCGTGTCACCTTGCGCGGCGCGCTGTTCGGCCTGGGACCACACGAGGTGGCCGAGATCGTCTCTGGCGTCTTCCATGGTCCGTCACCCTATGGCCGGCAACCGGACGCCACCACCGCCCTGCCCGGCACCCGGGGCGCGGATGTCGAAGGAACCGACGGACGGGACGTACCGCGCGGATTCACCCGGTTCTACGCATAGGAGGTCGGATGGGAGGACCTGTCCGACTGGATTTCTATTAACCCCAACGAGTGGCTCGAATTCAGATTGTCGGGAGCGGACCACAAGAATGACGGACCTCACGGCTGTTGGAGGTCTCGTGTCCCGCTCCGCCTCGCCCCCGTCGAACATGACCACCCTGGGGTGCGCCCTCTTCGCGACCCGTTGGCTCCAAGCGCCCCTGTACTTCGGCCTGGTGGCCGCGCAGGGCGTGTACGTCTACAAGTTCTTCAACGAGTTGTGGCACCTCATCCACCACGTCATCAGCGGGCACGCGGACGAGACGCACGTCATGCTCGCCGTCCTCAAACTCGTCGACGTGGTGATGATCGCCAATCTGCTGATCATGGTGATCGTCGGGGGGTACGAGACCTTCGTCTCGCGGATCGGCCTACAGGGCCACCGGGACCAGCCCGAGTGGCTCTCGCACGTCAATTCCAACGTGCTGAAGGTCAAGCTGGCCACGGCCATCGTGGGGATCTCGTCGGTGCATCTGCTCCAGATGTTCGTCGACGTGCACCACACGCCTCGGCACGATCTGCTGTGGGGGACGGTCATCCACATGGCGTTCATCGCCTCCGCGGCCATCCTCGCGTACATGTCCGGGCCCATGGCGGCGCACGAGACCAGGGCGCGCACCGTGAAGGAGGGTCCCCACGCCGTGGTCATTCCCGCCCAGCGGGACGGCGGCGCCGCGGACGGCGGCGGGGCGGCAGGCGGCGGGGCGCTGACGGAGCCGGGGACCGGTGCCGAGGAGCGCATCGAGGCCGCCGGTTTTCCCGCCAGGAAGGTCCTCGAAATGTTCGACGAGGGGCATCTGCGGGCGCCCGAGCCGCATGTGATCACCCGCCTCGGGAAGGTCGACTTCGTCACCCGCAAGGCGAACGTGGTGCTGCTCGGCGGCCCCGGCACGGGCAAGACGCACCTGGCGGTCGCCTTGGGAGTACGGGCCTGTCAGGCCGGCCACCAGGTGCTGTTCGCGACCGCCGCCGAGTGGGGCACCCGGCTCGCGGAGGCCAAGGCCGCGGGGCGGCTGCGCAAGGAGCTGGCCCGGCTCGACGCGTACGCGGTGCTCGTCGTGGACGAGGTCGGTTACGTGCCCTTCGACTCCGAGGTCGCCCACCTCCTCTTCCAGCTCGTCTCGCACCGCTACGAACGTGCCTCACTGATCGTCACCAGCAACCGGCCGCTTGGCCGCTGGGACGAGGTGTTCGGCGACAGCGCCACGGCTTCCGCGACGGTGGACCGTCTCGCCCATCACGCCGAGGTCGTCGCGCTCGACGCCGACAGCTACCGCACACGACGCCTGGAGGGCGCACCGGTCGCGGGCTGGGAGGGCTCCGGGCCGGCCTTCTGACCGCAGGCCGCACCACCCGCTGACCCCAGGCGGCACCACCCTGCCGGGCCCCGGCTTTCACCCCGCTATTCCCTGCGCGGACACCGGTTCGTTGAACCGGCATCAAACCTCGAGCACAAATTCCACACATCCCCTCTCCATAGCCGTCGCGATGGTCTAGATTGACCGTGCTTCAGCTGTTCGGACCTGAAGCAACGAGTAATGATCTATGGGTTCGGCGCCACAACCAGCAAGAAAGCGCTTCCCCGCGCCCTGCGCGGGGTGATCAATTCCTTGTGGCCCGAGAGCGGGCCTCGGATGCGGGGAGCACCCGGGGCCTCGACGGCGGGTTGACCGAATAGCGCTTGAGTGGCCGGAATTGCATGCGCGGGAGGCGGGGGCCTTCCGTGGGGGAGAACGGTGCGGCGCGGGGGACGGTCGTCTCCCGGGGGGAAGTGTGGGCGAACACGCCCAACCACTGGGGACCTGGGGGGTTCTGTGCGGCAGGGGGGATTAGTCAGCCCGATTCCGTCGGCGCGCGGGCGTCTGGCGGACGGGACGATCGACCGGCCCGCGATCGACTGGGAGCAGCGGTACAGACGTACCGTGATCACCAGCGATACCGTTGCCACCGCCTTCGTAGTGGGGGCGATAGGTATCTTCTTCGGGGCCCGGGACGCGGCCAACTGGCATGAGAAGTGGGGAATTCTCGCATTCGGCACCGAGCTGCTGGTGCTGGGGGCACTTTCGGTGAACCGGGCGTGGGCTCCGGCTGTTCTCGGCCAAGGAGCCGAGGAATTCCGCCGACTCGGACGTTCATTGTTTGCGGCGGTCGTCGTACTGGCGCTCGGCGGAATAGCCCTCACCTCGCGCAATATCAAACTCTGGATCTTCGTCGCGATCCCCGCGATCGCACTCGTCACCATGACCGCGCGGTATCTGCTCCGCCTCCGGCTGCACAGACAGCGGAAAGAGGGGCGGTGCCTGATACCGGTTCTCGCCGCCGGGAGTCCGGCCACCGTGCGCGACCTGATCACCCGGTCCCGCAAGCTGCCGCACCTCGGCTGGCGGGTGGACGCCGTGTGCACGACGGACGGCGCCGGGCTCGACGGTGACCACCTGGACGGAGTGCCGGTCGTCGGAGAACTGTCGGACGTCGCGGGCCACGTCCGCCGCGACGGCTACCGCGTCGTCGCCGTCACACCGGACCCGCACTGGTCACCGGACCGGCTGCAGCGGCTCGCCTGGAACCTCGAGGGCAGCGATGCCGAGATGGTCGTGGCCCCCGTGCTGATGGAGGTGGCCGGACCGCGGCTGCACGTCGACGCGGTGCTCGGGATCCCGCTGCTGCGGGTCAGCATGCCGGCCTTCACCGGGGGCCGGCGGGCGGTCAAGGCGGTCGTCGACCGGTTGGGCGCGGCGATCCTGCTGCTGCTGTTCGCGCCGCTGATGGTGCTCGTCGGGCTGCTCGTGCTGGTGGACAGCCGGGGCGGGGCGTTCTACCGCCAGCGCCGAGTCGGCAAGGGCGGCCGCGAGTTCACCATCCTGAAGTTCCGCACCATGGTCCCCGGGGCCGACCGGGCACGTGCCGAGCTGGCCGACCTCAACGAAGGCGCCGGCCTGTTGTTCAAGCTCCGCCGGGACCCGCGGGTGACCCGGGTGGGAGCGGTGCTGCGGCGGTACTCGATCGACGAACTCCCGCAGCTTTTCAACGTACTCACCGGATCGATGTCGCTCGTCGGTCCGCGGCCTCCGCTGCCGGAGGAGTCCGCCGCGTACGGCCCGGACATCCGGCGGCGGCTGCTCGTCAAGCCCGGCCTCACCGGCCTGTGGCAGATAAGCGGACGCAGCGACCTGCCGTGGGAGGAGGCGGTCCGCCTCGACCTGCGGTACGTGGAGGACTGGTCGCTCGCCCTGGACGCGGTGATCTTGTGGAAGACGCTGCGTGCGGTGCTCTCCGGGCACGGGGCCTACTGATGCGCGGCGGGCGGCGGCTCGGCTGTCCGGCCGACGCGGGGACAGCAGGCCGCAAGGGCCTGCCTGGGGGGAGGGAGAAGTCATGAAGGTCAGCGTTTTCGGGCTCGGCTATGTGGGCTGCGTTTCGGCCGCGTGCCTGGCCAGCATGGGGCACGAGGTCATCGGGGTGGACGTGAACCAGGTGAAGGTCGACCTGGTCAACGACGGCAAGGCGCCCGTGGTCGAGGAGCGCATCGGCGAGCTCATCGCCGAGGTCGTGCGGACCGGGGCGTTACGCGCCACCGGCGACGTCCGCGAGGCCATCATGGAGAGCGAGGTGTCGCTGGTCTGCGTGGGCACGCCCTCGGAGCCCAACGGCAGCCTGTGCACCACGTATCTGGAGCGGGTCACCGAGCAGATCGGCGCCGTGGTGGCCGAGCGGGGCGGCCGCCAGACCGTCGTGTTCCGCAGCACCATGCTGCCGGGCACCTGCCTGAACCTGCTGGTCCCGATCCTGGAGAAGTACGTCGGCGGCACGGCGGGGGTGGACTTCGGGGTCGCGGTCAACCCGGAGTTCCTGCGCGAGGGCTCCAGCGTGCGGGACTTCTTCGACCCGCCCAAGACCGTCATCGGCGAGCTCGACCCGGCGAGCGGCGACGCGGTGGCGGCGCTCTACGACGGCCTGCCCGGCGAGGTGTTCCGGGTGCCGGTCCCGACGGCCGAGGCGATCAAGTACGCGGACAACGCGTTCCACGGCCTCAAGATCGGCTTCGCGAACGAGCTGGGCGCCGTGTGCCAGGCGCTCGGGGTGGACTCGCACCAGGTGATGGACGTGTTCCTGGCCGACCGCAAGCTGAACATCAGCCCCGCCTATCTGCGGCCCGGCTTCGCCTTCGGCGGCTCCTGCCTGCCCAAGGACCTGCGCAGCCTGGTCCACGCGGCGCAGCGGGCCGACGTCTCGGTCCCCATCCTGTCCCACGTGCTGCCCTCCAACTCCGACCATCTGCAGCGCGCGGTGGACCTGGTCGAGCGGACCGGCAAGCGCCGGGTCGGAATGTTCGGTCTTTCCTTCAAACCCGGCACCGACGACCTCCGCGAGAGCCCGCTCGTCGAGTTGGCGGAGAGGCTCTTCGGCAAGGGGTACGACCTGCGGATCCACGACGCGAACGTCAGCCTCTCCCGGCTGCTCGGCGCCAACCGCGAGTACATCGAGACCCGCCTTCCGCACCTCGCGCAGCTGCTCGCGGGCTCCGTCGAAGAGGTGCTCGAGCACGCCGAGGTGTGCCTGGTCGGGACGAAGGACCCGGCCGTGCTCTCGGCGCTGCCGCACGGCGACGAAGGACCGGTCCTCATCGACCTCATCCATCTTCCCGACGCCGACGCGCGCCGGACCGAATCGGGGTACGTGGGCCTTGCTTGGTGACATATCGGTCGGTGACACGGCCGGCGGCGACCGGCCGAACCGACGCGCACTGATCCTCGTGGAAAACCTGTCGGTGCCCTTCGACAGGCGGGTGTGGCAGGAGTGCACGACGCTGCGCGACGCGGGCTGGCGGGTGGACGTCATCTGCCCGCAAGGGAGCAAGCGGGACACGGAGGCGGAGGCGGAGATCGACGGGGTGCGGATCCACCGCTACCCGTTGCGCGCGGCCACCGGAGGTCCGGCCGGCTACCTGCGGGAGTACGGATCGGCGCTGTGGCACACGGCCCGGCTCGTCCGCGAGGTCGGCCCGGTCCACGTGGTCCACGCCTGCAATCCGCCGGACCTGCTGTTCCTGCCGGCGCGGTGGCTGACGCGGCGCGGCGCGCGGTTCGTCTTCGACCAGCACGACCTGGTGCCCGAGCTGTACCTGTCCCGCTTCGACCGCGGCAAGGACCTGCTCTACCGCGGCGTGTGCGCCCTCGAACGGATGACGTACCGGGCCGCCGACGTCGTGATCGCCACGAACGAGAGCTACCGGGACGTCGCGGTCAGCCGTGGCGGCAAGCGGCCGGAGGACGTCTTCGTGGTGCGCAGCGCGCCCGCCGTCGACCGGTTCCAACCGGTGGCGCCTGAGCCGGAGTTGAAGCGCGGCAAGTCTCATCTGCTGTGCTACCTCGGCGTCATGGGCCCGCAGGACGGTGTCGACTACGCGTTGCGGGCCCTCGCGAAGCTGCGCGACGAGCTCGGGCGGACCGACTGGCACGCGGTGTTCGTCGGCTCCGGCGACGCCTTCGACGCGATGGTGGAGCTGGCCGGGCGGCTCGGGCTCTCCGACCAGGTGCAGTTCACCGGGCGCATCCCGGATGCCGACCTGGTGCGTTACCTGTCCACCGCGGACGTGTGCCTCTCCCCCGACCCGCGCAATCCGCTCAACGACGTGTCGACGATGAACAAGGTCCTGGAGTACATGGCGATGGGCCGGCCCATCGTCTCGTTCGACCTCCGGGAGGCGCGCGTCTCCGCCGGTGACGCCGCCGTGTACGCGCCCGCCAACGACGAGGCCGCGTTCGCCAAGCTCATCACGGAGCTCCTCGACGACCCGGAGAAGCGGGCCCGGATGGGCGAGATCGGCCGGGAGCGGATCAGCGGGCCGCTCTCCTGGCGGAACTCGCAGGCGGCGCTGCTCGCCGCCTACGCCGCCGCCTGCCGTGGCCGGGCCGCGGTGTCGGCGGGCGGCCCGGGGCGGAAGCGGAGGAGGCCCCTCCGTTGAGTGATGACCCGATACGCCTGGTCATGGTCGGGCGGATCCTCCGTCGGCGCTGGCGGCTGCTCGCCGCCCTCGCCGTGGTCGGCGCGCTCGTCGGCTACGGCGCCTCCGTGGTGTTCCCGCCCCGGTACACGGCCTCCGCGTCCGTGCTGCTGCCGGGGCAGTGGGAGGAGCGCGAGCTGCTCACCCAGGCGGAGATCGCCACCAGTTCCGCGGTGGTCGACCGTGCGGCCGCCTCGCTCGACTGGAAGGACGTCAGCGGCGGCGACCTGCGGGACCGGGTGAGCGCCAAGGCCACCGACGGGAACATCATCAAGATTTCGGGTACGGCCGGCTCCCCGGAGCGCGCGCAGCGCCTCTCCGACCGGGTGGCCAAGGAGTTCGTCGCGTTCTCCGCGCGGATCGCGGGCGGAAACTCCGATTCCGAAGCGGCCACGGGGCCCGAGGAGCTGCGGCAGAAGGTGGTGGAGACCAACCGCCGCATCAGCGACCTGGCCGACGCGGCCGATCCGGGGCGGACCGTGGAGAGCGTGCAGGCCCGCACCTCGCTGGAGAAGCTGCGGACCTCGCTGGAGGAGGCCATGAAGAAGCTGGACGAGGCCGACCCGGCGTCCGACACGGCCGGCATGGTCGTCATGGGCCCGGCGCCCCGGCCCACCGGCGAGGCGCCGCCGACGAGGACGCAGCTCATCGTCGCCGGGGCGCTGCTGTCCTTCCTGCTCGCGGTCGTCGGCCATCTCGCGGCGGCACGGATGAACCGCCGGGCGCGCACCGAACCGGAGATCGCCGCGGCGCTGGGCTCGACGCTGCTCGGCACCGTCGACGTGCCCGCGGAACGGGCCGCGCGCCGGCCGACGGGCCAGGGGCCGTGGGCGTGGCTCCGCCGGTTCCTCGGCCTCGACACCCGGTGGGACGTGCCGGCTCCGCAGGCCTCCGGCGACGAGGCCGGCCGGCGGATCCGCTACCGGCGGGTGTGCGCCCGTCTCCGGACCCGGCTGCCGGCTCCCCGGCGGCTGCTGGTCGTCGTACCGGACGGCGACGAGACCGCCCGCCGGGCCGCCGGTCAGCTCGTCACGGAGGCCAAGAGCGATCCGCTGCTGCGGGTGGTGGACGTGCCGGTGGACCGGCCGATGGTGCCGGACCGCGACACCGAGTCGGGGGCCCTGGTCGTGCTCAGCGCGGGCAGTTGGACCGCGGGCGAGCTCGCAGGACTCGCCGAGGCGTGCGCGGAAGCCAGACACGAGGTCGTCGGCATAGTGGTCGCCGGCACGGTCCGAGTCCGTCCGTCGCGGTCCGCCGACCAGCCCGCCGAGAACGCCACGCCGGCGCTCGCGGTCCGCGGCCACGCGCCGGGAGGTCCGGAGTGACGACAAGCACGACTTCGGAGCCGTCCGCGGCCACTCCGCTGCTCGACCTGCACGCGCTGGTGGTCGCGGTGCGCAGGCGCCGCCGCCTCTGGTGCGTCATGGCGCTCCTTGGACTGATGGCCGGGGTGGCGGTGGCCGTCCTGCTGCCGCCCGCGCCGACCGCGGTGACCAAGGTGCTTGTCGTGCACCAGGACGATCAGCCCAACGACACCGGAACGCTGATACGCACCGACGTCGAGCTGCTCGGGACCACACGGATCGCCGGCAAGGCCCTGGAAGCCCTCAAGTCCCCGGAGAAGCCCGAAGACTTCATGCAGGACTATCGGGGCACCGGCTTGACCAACAACCTGCTGCAGATCGAAGTGACGGCCGACAGCGACGCGGCGGCGGTGGCCCGGGCCGAGGCGCTGGCCGACGCGTTCGTCGCGGACCATGTGCGGCGGATGCGGGAGACCGCGAAGGCCGAGGCCAAGGCCCTGCTCGACCAGCGTGACCGCATGCGGGACGAACTGGAGCAGGTCAACAAGGCGATCGGAGGCCGGTCGCCGGACACCGACCCGACGGCGTCGGCCAGCATCGAGTCGCTCTTCGCCCGCCGGGCCGAGCTCAACTCGCGGATCGCCGACTTCGACGAGCGCGCCGCCGAGGCCCGCACCGGCACACCCAAGCTCATCGCAGGCACGCAGATCGTGGACGCCCCGCGCGCGGTGCGGCACTCCCTGCCGAAGACCGCTGCCACCAACGCCGCGATCGGCCTCGTCCTCGGGCTCGTCCTCGGGCTCGTGGTTGCCGCGGTCGGCACAGTGGTCGCGGACCGGCCGGTGCTGCGCCGGGAGATAGCGGCGAACCTGGGGGCCTCGGTCATCGCGGAGCTGCGCCGCGCACCCCGCCGGCCGGCCTGGCTGTGGCAGCGCCGACGGACCCGGGCGGCGCGCGAACGGCTCACCGCGACGCTGGCCCGTACCGTGCGCGGTTCCTCGGAACCGGTGTCGCTGCTGGAACTTGGCTGCGCGCACACCACGAGCGTGATCGCCATGGACGTCGCCAGGGCACTGGCGGCACAGGAGCCGGTGGTCGTCATCGACGGTCTGCCCGGACCGGAACTGGCCGACAGCCGCCGCGAACAGGGAGATCCGAGCGTGGTCAGCGGCGAGCGTGCCGCGGCCGTGCCGCATCGGACGCGCCGGATCGGTGTCGGCTCGGTCGCGCCCGGCACGGCGTGGACCGACCTGCAGTACCTCGGCGGCCAGACCGTGCTCGTCGTGCGTGCCGGGCACGGCAGCGCCGCATGGCTGCACACCGTGGCGCGACAGCTCGCGGACCAGCTCATTCCGGTGATCGGCGTGGTGCTGATCGACCCCGACCCGCGCGACCGGACCGACGGCACGCTGTGGGACGGGCCGCACACCGCGCTGCGCGGACATCAGGAGCGGCCGGCCCGGCAGAACGGTGGGGGCGGCGCCCACGCCGTTGAGGCAGTGGGAGAGGGCCGGCCGCGGACGGAACGGCCGTCGAGGCCGGCCGCACGGGTCCCGTACAGCGACCAGGAGGCGCGCTAGATCATGTGTGGCATCGCAGGAACCTACCGCTGGCCGGACGGGAAGGCCGTCACCGACCGGCTCACCGATGTCCTCGCCCACCGCGGCCCGGACGGGGCGGGCCGCTACGGCCACTCCGTCGGAGACGGCGAAGTGCAGCTCGGGCACCGGCGCCTCGCCATCATCGACCTGTCCGAGACCGGCGCCCAGCCGATGGTCTCGGACGGCCTCGCCCTGACGTACAACGGCGAGCTGTACAACGCGCCGGAACTCCGCGCCGAGCTGACGGCCGCCGGGGTGCGCTTCCGCGGCACCTCCGACACCGAGGTGCTCCTGGAGGCCTGGCGGCGCTGGGGCACGGACTGCCTGCCCCGGCTGCGTGGCATGTTCGCGTTCGCGGTCTTCGACGAGCGCACCGGTGAGCTGGTGCTCGCCCGCGACCAGCTCGGCGTCAAGCCGCTGTTCCTGCTCCGGCGCGGCGGCGGCCTGATGTTCGCCTCGGAGCTCAAGGCGCTCGCCGCGGTGACCGGCGGGTCGCTGCGGGTGGACCATGCGGCCCTGGTGGCCTCGCTGCTCTACTACTGGGTGCCGGACTCGCGCTGCGCGTTCAGCGAGGCGGAGAAGCTGCCGCCGGGGAGCTGGCTGCGGTGCGGGCCGGACGGCCGGATCGAGCGCGGCCGGTACTGGAACCTCAAGGACGTCGCCCGCGAGGCCCAGGAGCGGGCCCGCGGCGGCGAACTGCCGGACGTGGCCGCCATTGTCGAGGAGTCGACCCGGCGGCACCTGCTCTCCGACGTGCCGGTGGCGACTTTCCTCTCCGGCGGTCTCGACTCCAGCTACCTGACGGCGCTGGCGGCCCGCGACCGGCCAGGGATCTCCGCCTACACGATCGGGTTCCGCGCCGAGGACGCCAAGTTCGAGGCGATGCCGGACGACCTGCGCTATGCCCGGCAGGTCGCCGAGCGGTTCGGTGTCGACCTGCACGAGATCGAGATCGCTCCGAACGTGCTCGACCTGCTGCCGCGGATGACTCACCACCTGGACGAGCCGATCGGCGACCCCGCCGCGATCAACACGTTCCTGATCTGCGAGGCCGCCCGGGAGGCCGGGGTCAAGGTGATGCTCTCGGGGATGGGCGCCGACGAGCTGTTCGCCGGGTACCGCAAGCACCTGGCCAACCTGCTCGCGCTGCGCTATCAGCGCGTCCCGCGGCCCCTGCGGCGCGGCCTGTCCGCGGCCGTGGACCGGCTGCCGGTCGCCACGGCCCGCCGGGGGTACCGGTCGGTGCGCTTCGCGAAAAGGTTCCTTTCCTTCGCCGATCTGCCGGAGGAGACCGCGTTCCGGCGCAGCTACACCATGTACGACCAGGACGAGTTGCTCGCCCTGATCGATCCGGATCTGGCCGGGACGGTCGACGACGTACTGACGGAGCACGCGGACGTCTACGAGGACAACGACCTCGACGACTTCGTCAACCGCATGTGCCTGGGCGACGCCCGGATGTTCCTGCCGGGCCTGAACCTCGCCTACACGGACCGCTCCAGCATGGCCGCGTCGACCGAGGTGCGGGTGCCGTACGTGGACGTCGAGGTGGTCAAGGCGGCGTTCACCGTGCCGGGCGACCGCAAGATCGCCGGACGGCAGGGGAAGGCCGTCCTCAAGGAGGCGGCCGCCTCGGTCCTGCCGCGGGAGATCGTGTACCGGCCCAAGGGTCTCTTCAGCGCTCCGCTGCGGGCCTGGATGAGCCGGGACCTGGCACCGCTGGTGCGCGAGGTGGTCAACGACGGGGTGCTCGTCAGCACCGGGATCCTGCGCCGCGACGCGCTGGCGCGGATGGTCGCCGAGGACGCCGCCGGGCAGCGGGACTTCTCCAAGCATCTGTGGCACGTGCTGACCCTGGAGTACTGGTACCGCGGCGCGACTTCTGGCTCCGGCCAGAGCCAGGCGGCTTGACAGTGTGGAAACAAGAGGAGCTCGGGTGAAACAGGTCGTACAGAACTACAAGAGCGGCGAGTTGGCGCTGCTCGACGTGCCGGCGCCGGGGTGCAAGCCGGACGGCGTGCTGGTCCGCAGCGCCTACTCGCTGATCTCCACCGGGACCGAGCTCATGAAGGTGTCCGAGGCCGGCATGTCGATGGTGGGCAAGGCCCGCTCCCGGCCCGACCAGGTCGCCAAGGTCATGCAGAGCGTGGCCACCAACGGAGTGCCCGCCACGTACCGCAAGGTGATGGGCAAGCTGGACTCCTACACGCCGCTCGGCTATTCGCTGTGCGGGGTGGTCGAGCAGGTCGGCGCCGGGATCGACGATGTGGCGGTCGGTGACCTCGTGGCCTGCGCGGGCAACGAGCACGCGCTGCACGCCGAGCTGAACTGGGTGCCGAAGAACCTCTACACCCCGGTGCCGGAGGACCTCGCGCCGCAGCACGCGGCCTTCGGCACCGTCGGGTCGATCGCGCTGCAGGGCGTCCGCCAGGGCGAGCCGCAGCTCGGCGAGGTGGCGCTGGTCATCGGCCTCGGCCTGATCGGGCAGCTGGTGGTGCAGTTGCTCACCGCCTCGGGGGTCCGTGTCGTCGGGGCCGACCCCGATCCGGCGCGCTGCGAGCTCGCCGCACGACTGGGCGCCGTGGCCTGCGGTGATCCCGCGTCCGGGGCCGTGGAGGCCGCCGTCGCCGAACTCACCGGCGGGCACGGAGTGGACCAGGTGTATCTGGCCGCCGGCGGCGGCAGCAACCAGCCCGTCGAGCTGGCCGCCCACCTGAGCCGGGACCGCGGCCGGGTCGTCGACATCGGCAAGTGCCGCCTGGACCTGCCGTGGAACGCGTACTACGAGAAGGAGCTGGACGTCCGGTTCTCCCGGTCGTACGGCCCCGGGCGCTACGACCCGGCGTACGAGCTCGAAGGACGGGACTACCCGATCGGCTACGTGCGCTGGACCGAGCGCCGCAACCTGGCGTGCTTCCTCGACCTCGTCGCCCGCGGCCGCGTCGACGTGGCGCCCCTGGTCTCCCACATCGCCGACTTCGACGACGCGGTCGACACGTACCAGCGCCTGAAGGACGGCGATCTGAAGGCCGTGGCCGTCCTGTTCCGGTACCCCGGCCGCACCGAGCAGCCGACGGAAGCGGTGGCCCTGACGGTCACCGTGCCCGCGGTGACACGACGCGGCGACAAAGCGCCCGCCCCGGCCCGCACCGCCAAGGCACCGGTGCGCCTCGCGTTCGTCGGCGCGGGGAACTACGCGACGTCGATGCTGCTGCCGCACCTGGTGGGGCGCGACGGCGTCACCTTGTCGACCGTCGTCACCACGACGGCGCTGTCCGCGGCCAACGCCAAGCGGAAGTTCGGCTTCGACGAGGCGACCACCGATCTCGACGCCGTGCTCGGCGACAAGTCCATCGACGCGGTGTTCGTGGTCACCCGGCACAGTTCGCACGCCGAACTGACCCGGCGAGCACTCCTCGCAGGCAAGACGGTGTTCGTGGAGAAGCCCCTGGCCCTCTCCGAGGACGAGCTGGCCGGCGTGCTCGCGGCCGTGGAGGAGTCCGGCAACGACCGGCTGCAGGTGGGCTTCAACCGCCGGTTCGCACCGCTGCTCCAGGAGGCCAGGCAGCGGTTCGGCGCCCGGACCGGCCCGGCGAGCCTGCGCTACCTGGTCAACGCGGGTCGGCTCCAGCACGGCAGCTGGTACCTCCAGCAGGGCACCGAGGGCTCGCGGTTCGCCGGGGAGGGCGGGCACTTCATCGACACGGCGAGCTGGCTGCTCGCGGCCGACCCGGTCTCGGTGTACGCGGTCGCCCCGGCAGGCAACGAGGACCTCCAGGTCGTCCTGCGCTATCCGGACGGATCCACCGCCACCATCAGCTACGTCACCACAGGGCCGGCCGGCTTCCCCAAGGAGACGCTGGACCTGGTCGCGGACGGCAAGGCGCTGCGGCTCGACGACTTCGTCCGCGCCTCGGTGTACGACGGCGGCCGCAAGCGGTGGGTCAGCTCGCGGCTGCCCAAGGCCAGGGACAAGGGCCAGAACGCCGAACTGGCCGCGTTCGTCAGGGCCGTGCGGACCGGCGGGCCGATGCCGGTGCCGCTGGAGTCGCTGGTCGCCACCACGGCGGCCACCCTCGCCGTGCCGGCCGGTCTGGCCGGTGGCGCGCCGGTGACGCTGGCGGGCGTGCGATGACGATGAGCGCGGGCTGGTACCTGCGGCGGCTGTCCCGGATGGGGCCGCGGGAGGCGGCGGGGCGGGTCGGTGATGCGGTGCGCAGGCGGCGGTGGCGGTCGGCGCTGCCGGACTGCCCGGACGTGAGCGGCGCCCGGTTCACCTCGGTGCTGCCCGCGGGGGCGCTCGCCGCGGTGCCGCCGGACGCCGCGAAGCGTCTCGTCGCCGAGGCGGACCGGCTGATGGCCGGGCACGCCGAGTTCTTCGGGGTGGTCCGCGACGACCTGGTCGACCCGGACTGGTGGTACGACCCGAAGACCGGGCTGCGGGCCCCGTGGGGCTACGCCTTCGGCCTGCCGTACCGCGACGAGGACACGGTCGGGGACATCAAGCAGATCTGGGAGCCCTCCCGGCACCAGTACCTCACCGTGCTCGCCGCCGCCTACGCGATCACCGGGAACGAACGGTATGCCGAGCGCGTGGCCGAGCACCTGCACTCGTGGTGGTCGGCCAACGCGCCGCTGCACGGAGTGCACTGGATCAGCGGCATCGAGCTGGGGATCCGGCTGCTGTCCTGGGTGTGGATCCGCCGGCTGCTCGACGGCTGGCCGGGGGCGGCCGCCCTCTTCGAGGACAACCCGGTGGCGCGCAACCAGATCTGGCACCACCAGCGGTGGCTGGCCGCCTTCCCCAGCCGGGGGTCGTCGGCGAACAACCACGTCATCGCGGAGACCGCCGGACAGGCCGCCGCGGCCTGCGCGTTCGGCTGGTTCCCCGAGTCGGCCCGCTGGCGGGCCGACGCGCTGCGCTCCCTCGAGCGGCAGCTGCGCGCCAACACCTTCCCCTCCGGCCTCAACCGCGAACTGGCCACCGAGTACCACGGACTCGTCCTCGAACTCGGCCTGGCCGCGGTGGCCGAGGCGGACGCCGCCGGTGTGCCGGTCCCGCCGACCGTCCGCCTCGTGCTGCTCCGCATGACCGACGCGCTGGCGGCCATGGTGGACAACCGGTTGCGGCCGCCGCGCCAGGGGGACGCGGACGACGGGCACGGGCTGGTCCTGGACGGCGCGGGCACCGACCGCTGGGCGTCGCTCCTCGCCACCGGGGACGCCGTGTTCGGGCGGCTGGCCTGGTGGCCGACGGTGACCGGCACCGATGTGCGCACCCCGCTCCTCGCCGCGCTCATCCGGCCGTACGCGAAGGACGGCACCGCACCACGAGTGACCCGCCCCGCACACCGGCCGGCCCACTTCGCCGGCGCGGGCATGACGATCCTGCGCGGCCCGGGAGACATCTGGTGCCGCTGCGACGGAGGACCGCACGGCTTCCTGTCCATCGCCGCGCACGCCCACGCGGACGCGCTGTCCGTGGAGGTCCGGCACGACGGGGTGGACGTGCTCGCCGACCCGGGGACGTACTGCTACCACGGGCAGCCCGAGTGGCGGCAGTACTTCCGGTCGACGCTCGGCCACAACACCCTGCAGTTGGACGGTGAGGACCAGTCCGTCTCCGGCGGGCCGTTCCTGTGGACCCGGCACGCCCGCAGCCGCGTCCTGGTCGCGGACACCTCCGACGCGTCGGTGGCCCGCTGGTGCGCCGAGCACGACGGCTACCAGCGGACCGTGCACCGCCGACGGGTGGAGCTGACCGCCGCGCGTCAGGAGCTGCGCGTGGTCGACGAGGTGCGCGGCCCGCGCCGGGCGGCGCGTCTGGCCTTCCACCTCGGTCCCGCCATCACCGCGGACCTGACGGGGAACCGGGCCGTGCTCACCTGGACCCGGGACGGCGAGGGCCGCTCCGCGGAACTCGACCTGCCCGGACAGCTGACGTGGCGGGCGCACCGCGGCGAGACCAGCCCGCCGCTCGGCTGGTACTCCGCGGGATTCGGCCGCAAGGAACCGTCCACCACGCTGATCGGCACCGGCTTCGCCGACGGCGCGGAGGGGTTCACCACCGTACTCAGGTTCCGGGGCTAGGGGGACGCGTGGGGATCACGTGGCGGAAGTGGGCGGTGCCGACGGCGGCGCTGGCCCTCCTGGCGACCGGCTGTGAGAGCACGCCGAGCGCCCAGGCGGAGCCGACCGTCGCGCCGTCCACGTCCGCGACCCGGCCGGTGGCCCGCGTGTGCGCCAAACCGGCGGCCGGACCGGCGAAGGCGCCCGCGGGAGCGGTGACCGTCGACCCCGCCGTGGTCGGTGACCTGGCCGCGAAGACCAAGAGCAACCCTTCGGGCACCACGTTCTGGCTCCGGCCCGGCAGGCACAGGCTCGAACCGGACCGGCACGCCCAGGTCATCCCCAAGAAGGGGAACCGCTACCTCGGCGCGCCGGGCGCGGTGTTCGACGGCCGGAAGACCAACCAGTACGCGTTCGGAGGCGCCGCCCGCGACGTCACCATCCGCCATCTGACGGTGCAGGGTTTCGTCGCGCCGCACGACGAGGGCGTGGTCAACCACGACTCCGCCGACGGCTGGGTGATCGAACACGCCAAGATCCAGTACAACTCCGGCGCCGGGCTGATGGCCGGTGCCCGCCAGCGGGTCCGCGCCAGCTGCCTGCGCGGCAACGGTCAGTACGGCATGAACGCCTACAAGGGCACCGGCCCCCTGCGCGACCTGGTGCTCGACGGCAACGAGATCGTGGGCAACAACACCGGCGACTGGGAGCGGCGGCGGAAGGGCTGCGGCTGCACGGGAGGCGTCAAGTTCTGGGCCGTCGACGGCGCCGACATACGCGGCAACTGGGTGCACGACAACCGCGGAGTCGGGCTGTGGGCGGACACCAACAACAACGACTTCCGCATCGAGGGCAACGTGCTGGAGGCGAACGACGGGGCCGCGCTGATCTATGAGACCAGCTACAACGCGGTCATCCGACGGAACACGTTCCGGCGGAACAACTGGGTCGAGGGCCGCAAGTACGCCGACCGCGGCGACAGCTTCCCGTTCGCGACCATCTATCTGTCCGAGTCCGGCGGCGAGCCACGGGTCAAGGCCCGCACGGACAAGATCGAGGTCTACCGCAACGTGCTGGAGAACAACTGGTCCGGGATCACCCTGTGGGAGAACGCCGACCGGTTCTGCAACAGCCCGGCCAACACCTCGTCCGGCGACTGCACGTTGCTGGTGCCGGACACCGACCGCTGCGCGCGGCCGGCCATCGCCACCGCGCCGCTGTACGCCGACTGCCGGTGGCGGACCCAGCGGGTGGACATCCGCGCCAACCGCTTCGTCCTGGACAAGTCCGTCGTCAAGTGCTCGGAGAAGTGCGACCGGATGGCGGTCCTCGCCAACTACGGCACCTATCCGAAGTGGTCGCCGTACAAGGGCGATCGGGTGGCCGAGGCGATCACCCACAAGCAGCACAACCGCTGGCACGACAACGTCTACCGCGGCCCGTGGAAGTTCGTCGCCCACGATCCGAGCCGGGTGCTGGACTTCGGGCAGTGGCAGAGCACGCCCTACGAGCAGGACGCCGGCAGCACCCTCGACCTGCGGGCCGGTGGTTGAGATGCGCGAAGACCCGTACTCCACCGGCACGCCGAGGCTCGTCGGGATCGTCTGGGGGCTGCTGATCCTCAACACCCTCGGCTCCGCCGGGGCGAAGACCATCGTCCCGCTCCCCCGCTCCCTCATCCAGCTCGTCACCATGGGCGCGCTCGTCGTCGCGTTCACGCTGGCGCTCGCGCTCAACCTCCGGCTGCGCGTCCGGGCGAGCGCTTTCGTGCTCCTGCTCACCCTGCTCCTCGTGCCGAGCCTCATCTCCAGCCTGCAGCTGGAGTCCGGGTTCGGCGCGCTGTTCCGCTGCGCCAGGCTGGCTCTCTTCGTCGCGACGCTCTGGCTGCTCAGCCGCTGGTGGGACGGCGGCGTGACGTTCGTGCGGCACCACATCCGGATGTACTTCGCGGTGCTCGGGTCGGTCGCCGCGGGAGCGCTCATCTCACCGGGCGCGGCCATGCCCGACCTCTACGGCGGGCGCCTCGTCGGCGCGTTGTGGCCGCTCACCCCGCCGCAGATCGGACAGTACGCGGCGGTGATCATCGGGCTCACCGTGCTGCTTGTCCTCGGCCGCAGGACCGACAAGACCAGTGCGGCCGTCATCGTCGTGCCCTCACTCGTCCTGCTCGCGCTGACCCATACGCGTACGGCCACGCTCGGCCTGCTCATCGGCCTCGCCCTGGCGATCGGCTCGCTCGTCCTGACCAGTTCGGCGGCCCGCCGATTCTTCACCTGGGCGGTGCTGTGCGCCGCGGTGGCCGCGGTGGGGTTCGCCTCAGCGCTCCGGGCGTGGTTCCTGCGCGGGCAGAGCGAGGAGAACCTCACGAGCCTCACCGGCCGGGCCAAGGTCTGGGACGCTCTCCTTGCCGCGCCCCGGTCGACCTCGGAGAAGTTGTTCGGCACGGGCCTCGGCGACAAGTCGTTCGGCGGTCTTCCGATCGACAACAGCTGGCTGGCCGTCTACCACGAACAGGGCTGGGCCGGCATCACGTTGGTGGCGGCGATCATCGTCGTCCTGGCCGGCGTCGCGTTGCTGCGGCCGCCGTCGCTCGCGAGGGCCTGCGCGATTTTTCTGATCAGTTACTGCGGGATCGCGTCGTACACCGAGGCCGGTCTGGGCGACGCCTCGCCGTATCTGCTGCATCTGGCCGTGGCCGCCTCGCTCCTCGCGACACCCGCCGCGCCCGCGCCCCTCGCGGCGCCCGCACTGCCCCGACGACGTGTCCCGCGCTGGGCCCAGGAAAGGAGGTGACCCCCACCATGCGTGTGCTCGTGGTGCACAACCGCTACTCCTCGGCGCAGCCGAGCGGGGAGAACAAGGTCGTCGACCAGGAGGTGGGGCTGCTGCGCGCGGCCGGTCACCAGGTCGAGGTGTTCGAGCGGCGCAGCGACGACATCGCCGCCATGTCCCTGCCGGACAAGGTCGCGGTGCCGCTGCTCGTGCCGTGGAATCCGGCGGTCCGCAAGGATCTCGCGGCCCGGCTCCGCGCCGAGCGGCCGGACGTGGTGCACGTCCACAACGTCTTCCCGCTCCTGTCGCCCGCGGTCCTCGCCGCCTGTGCCGACGCCGGTGTGCCCGCCGTCGCGACGCTGCACAACTACAGCCAGGTCTGTCCGCCCGGCACGCTGCAGCGGGACGGCCGGCCGTGCACCGAGTGCGTCGGCTCCGGGCCGCTGCCCGCCGTCCGGCACGGCTGTTACCGCGGTTCCCGCCTCGCGACGGTGCCGCTCGCGGTCAGCCTGTCGGTCAACCGGCGGCGGTGGTGGTCCGGCGTGGACCGGTTCTTCTGCATCTCCGCGGCGCAGCGCGACGTCCTGGTGCGGGCCGGCATGCCGGCCGGGCGGCTGGCGGTCAAGCACAACTTCGTGCCCGACCCGGGCGCCCGCCGGACGGGCGCCGGCGAGCACCTGCTCTACCTCGGCCGGCTCGCGGAGGCCAAGGGTCTGCGGCTGCTCATGACCGCGTGGGACGAGCTCGCCGCGGACGGCGGGGTGGGCGTGCCGCTCGTGATCGCCGGTACGGGCCCGCTGGAGCGGGAGGTGGCGGCCTGGGCGGCGGGCCGGGAGGACGTGCGGTACGTCGGCCTGTACGACCCGGAGCAGTGCCGGCGGGCCGTCGCCCGGTCGGTCGCCGTGGTCGCTCCCTCGACGTGGCTGGAGACCTTCGGCCTGGTGGTCGCGGAGGCGATGGCGGCCGGGGTGCCGGCCGTCGCCGCCGGTCACGGCGCCTTCGTCGAGCTCGTCGAGGACGGGGTGACCGGGCTGCTGCACCGGCCGGGAGAGGCCGCTTCGCTCGCGTCCTGCCTGCGCCGGATCACGGCCGATACGGCCCGCAACCGGGAGATGGGACAGGCGGCCCGGCGCCGCTACGACCAGGACTTCAGCCCGGCCGTCGGGCTGGAGCGCCTGGTGGACGGGTACCGCACCGCGATCGCCGGGCGGACCGAATCAATGGGGGGCAACACATCAATGGGGGGCAACACATGACACGATGCCGACTCTGCGGCTCGGAGGCGATGGCGAGCGTCGTCGACCTCGGGGCGACACCACCGTGCGAGAGCTTTCTCGCCGCGGAGCAACTGGACGAGCCGGAACCGGCGTACCCGCTGCATCTGCGGGTTTGCACGGAGTGCTGGCTGGCGCAGCTTCCGCCGCTGATCACGCCGGAGGAGACGTTCAAGGAGTACGCGTACTTCTCCTCCTTCTCGACCTCCTGGGTGGAGCACGCGCGCACGTTCGTCGCCGACGCCGTGCAGCGGGTGGGTCTTGGCCCCGACGCGTTCGTGGTGGAGGTCGCGAGCAACGACGGGTATCTGCTGAAGCACGTGGTGGACCGGGGGATCCGCTGCCTGGGCGTCGAGCCGTCGGTGAACGTCGGTGCCGCGGCGCGGGAGGCGGGTGTGCCGACGCTCACCGAGTTCCTCTCCCCCGCCACCGGGGCGGCCGTCCGCGCCGAGCACGGCCCGGCGGACCTGGTCGTGGCCAACAACGTGTACGCGCACATCCCCGACGTCGTCGGCTTCACCGAGGGGCTGCGCGCTCTGGTCGCCGACGACGGCTGGGTCTCCATCGAGGTGCAGCACCTGCTGACCCTGATCGAGGAGAACCAGTACGACACGATCTACCACGAGCACTTCCAGTACTACACGGTCGCCTCGGCGATGCGGGCCCTCGCGAGCGGTGGACTCGCGCTCGTGGACGTCGAGTTGCTGCCCACGCACGGCGGGTCCATCCGGCTGTGGGCGCGGCCGGCCGAGGTGGCGGGCGAGCCGTCCCGCCGGGTGGCCGAGGTGCTCGACCGGGAGAAGGCCGCCGGGCTGCGGGAGCTGTCCGGGTACAACGAGTTCTCCGCCCGGGTGGCGAAGGTGCGCAGGGACCTCCTCAAGTTCCTCGTCACCGCGGCCGAGAGCGGCGAGACGGTCGTCGGCTACGGCGCGCCCGGCAAGGGCAACACCCTGCTCAACCACTGCGGCATCCGGCCCGACCTGCTCCCGTACACGGTCGACCGCAACCCCTACAAGCACGGCAGGTTCACCCCGGGCACCCGCATCCCGATCCTGCCGCCCGAGCAGATCGCCGCGGACCGGCCGGACTACGTCCTCGTCCTGCCGTGGAACCTGCGGGCCGAACTGGTCGAGCAGCTGTCGTTCGTGCACGAGTGGGGCGGCCGGCTCGTCTTCCCCATCCCGGAACTGAGCATCGTCGAGGTGAAGTCATGAAGGTCGTCCTGTTCTGCGGCGGTTACGGGATGCGGATGCGGAGCGGCGCCGCGGACGACGTGCCGAAGCCGATGGCGATGGTCGGGCCGCGCCCGCTGATCTGGCACGTCATGCGCTACTACGCGCACTTCGGGCACACCGAGTTCATCCTGTGCCTGGGGTACGGGGCCCACCACATCAAGAACTTCTTCCTCAACTACGAGGAGACGACGTCCAACGACTTCGTGCTGCGGGGCGGGCGGACCGAACTCCTTTCCACCGACATAGCCGACTGGACGATCACGTTCGCGCAGACCGGCATCGAGTCACCGATCGGGGAACGCCTGCGCCGGGTGCGGCACCACCTGGACGGCGACGAGATGTTCCTCGCCAACTACGCCGACGTGCTCACCGACGCCCCGCTGCCGGAGATGATCGACAACTTCACCCGGCGCGACGCCGGTGCGTCGATGATGGTGGTGCCGCCGCAGTCCTCCTTCCACTGCGTGGACCTGGGCGAGGACGGCCTGGTCGGCGGCATCACCGCGGTGAGCGACCTGCCGCTGTGGGAGAACGGCGGCTATTTCGTGCTCCGTCAGGAGGTCTTCGACCACATACCGGAGAACGGGGACCTGGTCGCCGACGGATGCACCGAACTGGCCAAGCGCGGCCGGTTGGTGGCGCACCAGCACCGCGGCTTCTGGAAGCCGACCGACACCGTGAAGGAGCGGGCCGCACTCGACGACGCGTACGCCCGCGGGGAGCGCCCGTGGGCCGTGTGGGAGCGGGACGCCGCCGGGGTGGGCGCGTGATCCGGCTCGGCGCGGGGCGCCTGGAGGGGATCGCCGCGGTGGGCGCGCACTGCGACGACATCGCCATCGGCGCCGGCGGCACGCTGCTCACCATGTGCCTCGCACACCCGGGCATCCGCGTCGACGCGCTGGTGCTTTCCGGTGGCGGCGGTGAGCGGGAGCAGGAGGAGCAGGCCGCGCTCGCCGCCTTCTGTCCCGGCGCCGACCTGCGCCTCACCGTGCTCAAGCTGCCGGACGGCCGGCTGCCCGTGCACTGGGACGAGGCGAAGGCCGCCGTCGAGGAGCTGCGCGAGCGGACCGATCCTGATCTGGTCCTGGCCCCGCGCACCGACGACGCGCACCAGGACCACCGCGGCCTCGCCCGGCTGATCCCCACCGCGTTCCGCGACCATCTCGTACTCGGCTACGAGATCGTCAAGTGGGACGGCGACCTCGGCCGTATGGCGGCGTATCAGCCGCTGTCACCGGAGACCGCCGAACAGAAGGTGCGGCTGCTGCAGGAGCACTACCCCTCCCAGCGGCACCGTCCCTGGTACGACCGGGAGGCCTTCCTCGGCCTCGCACGGATCCGCGGCATCGAATGTCACGCGCGGTACGCCGAGGCGTTCGCCGTCACCAAACTCACGCTCGATCTCGGCACTTCCACTCTGGGGGAATGAACCTTGCGCGTACTGCTCACCGGACACCAGGGGTACCTGGGCACCGTGATGGCCCCGGTCATCGCGGCCGCCGGACACGAGGTCGTCGGTCTCGACGCCGGTCTGTTCGCCGACTGCGTCCTCGGTCCGCCGCCCGCGGACCCGCCGGGGCTCCGCGTGGACCTGCGCGACGTCACGGCCGAACACCTGGCCGGGGTGGACGCCGTGATCCACCTGGCCGCGCTCTCCAACGACCCGCTGGGGTCACTGGCACCGGAACTCACCTACGACATCAACCACCACGCGTCCGTGCACCTCGCCCGGCTGGCCCACGACGCCGGGGTGCGGCGCTTCCTGTACGCGTCGACCTGCTCGGTGTACGGCGCCGCCGGCGGCGGTGACCTGGTGGGCGAGGACGCCCCGCTGCGCCCGGTGACGCCGTACGCGGAGTCCAAGGTGCGGGTGGAGGACGACCTGCACGCCCTGGCCGACGACGGCTTCAGCCCGGTGTTCATGCGCAACGCCACCGCCTTCGGCTACTCGCCGAGGCTGCGCGCCGACATCGTCCTGAACAACCTGGTGGGCCACGCGCTGCTGTCCGGCGAGGTCCTCGTGATGTCCGACGGCACCCCGTGGCGCCCGCTGGTGCACGCCGCCGACATCGCACGGGCCTTCGCGGCCGCGCTGACCGCGCCGCGGGACGCGGTGCACGACCGGGCCTTCAACATCGGCAGCGAGACCAACAACGTCACGGTCGCCGAGATCGCCGAGCAGGTCGCCGAGGCGGTGTCCGGCTCGAAGGTCGTGATCACCGGGGAGACGGGCGCCGACCCGCGCTCCTACCGGGTCGACTTCTCCCGCTTCCGCACCGCGGTGCCCGGCTTCGACTGCGAGTGGACAGTGAAGCGAGGCGCCCTCGAACTCGCCGACGCCTACCGCAAACACGGGCTGACGCGAGAGGACTTCGAGCAGCGCTTCACCCGCCTCGCCGTGCTCCGCGCGGCGTCCGACTCCGGCGCCGTCGACGACACCCTGCGGTGGCGCCCGTGAGCATGTCCGGCGAGAAGATGTACGAACTGGTGGAGCGGCTGTACCCCCTCTGCCGGAGCATCACGGGCGACGGTGTCCGCGCCACCCTCGGCATCGTCGACGAGTACATCCCGCTGCAGGTGCACGAGGTGCCGACCGGGACGCAGGTGCTCGACTGGACGGTGCCGCAGGAGTGGAACATCCGGGACGCGTACGTCGCCGACGCCGACGGCAACCGCGTCGTCGACTTCGCCGCGTCCAGCCTGCACGTGCTCGGCTACAGCGTGCCGGTGTCGACGACCATGCCGCTGGCCGAGCTGCGCGCACACCTGCACACCCTGCCCGACCACCCGGCCTGGGTGCCCTACCGCACCAGTTACTACAAGCCGGAGTGGGGCTTCTGCCTGGCCCAGGAGACCCTGGACGCGCTGCCGGACGGCGACTACGAGGTGCGCATCGACTCCACACTCGCCGACGGTCACCTCACTTACGCCGAGCACGTAGTACCCGGGCAGGTCCCGGACGAGGTGATCGTCTCCTGCCACGTGTGCCACCCGTCGCTCGCCAACGACAACCTGGCCGGCATCGCGGTGGCGACGTTCCTGGCCCGGGCGCTCGCGGAGACGACGCCGTACTACACCTACCGGTTCGTCTTCGCGCCCGGCACCATCGGCGCGATCACCTGGCTGGCCCGCAATGCCGAGCGGATCGACCGGGTCAAGCACGGGGTGGTGCTCGCCTGCGCCGGCGACCGGGGGGACCTGACGTACAAGCGGAGCAGGCGCGGCGACGCGGAGATCGACCGGGTGATGCGGCATGTGCTCACCGCGTCCGAACGCCCGCACCGCGTCACCGAGTTCACTCCGTACGGCTACGACGAGCGGCAGTATTGCTCGCCCGGCTTCAACCTCGGGGTGGGCTCGCTCACCCGCACGCCGTACGCCGGATATCCCGAGTACCACACCTCGGCGGACAACCTGGACTTCGTCTCCCCGGAGGCGATGGCGGACACGCTCGCCGTGTGCCGCGAGGCGTTCGCCGTGCTCGACCGCAACCGGCGGTACGTCAACCTCAGCCCCTACGGCGAACCCCAGCTGGGCCGACGCGGGCTGTACGACGCGCTCGGCGGCCGCAGCGACACCAAGCAGGCCCAGATGGCCATGCTGTGGGTGCTCAACCTCTCCGACGGCGAGCACAGTCTGCTGGACGTCGCCGAGCGGTCCGGGCTGTCGTTCGACACCGTCGCGGGCGCGGCCGACGCCCTGCGGGGCGCCGGGCTGATCAAGCCATGACGCCGATGCCCACCGAGGGGAAGGATCCGGGTCCGGCGGCGCCGACGCCGCCGGCCGGATCCGCCCGGCGTGCCCTCGCAGGCCGGCTGTCCTGGGGCCTTGCCGACCAGGCGGCCTCCAGCATGAGCAACTTCGTGGTGGGGGTCTACGTGGCCCGCTCGCTCGGGGTGACCGCGTTCGGCGTGTTCAGCCTGGCCTGGGTGACCTACGGCGTGGTGCTCAACGTCTCCCGCGGCGTTGCCACCGACCCGCTCGTGGTGCGCTTCAGCGGCGTGTCGGACGCGTCCTGGCGGGGGGCGGTGGCCCGTTCGTCGGGTACGGCGCTCGGCGTCGGCGCCGCCCTCGGTGTGGTGTCCGTGGTGGCGGGGCTCGCTCTCGGCGGCCGGCTTGGGGCCGCGTTCGCCTGCCTCGGCGTCGTCCTGCCGGGGCTGTTGCTGCAGGACGCGTGGCGGTTCGCGTTCTTCGCCGCCGGGGCCGGGCGGAAGGCGTTCGTCAACGACCTCGTGTGGGGCGCCGCGCTCGTCCCCGCCATGGTGGTGGCGGCCCAGGTGGGCACCGTGACCGCCTTCGTGCTGGCCTGGGGCGGGTCCGCCGCGGTGGCCGCAGCGTACGGCTGGTTCCAGTCCGGCATCCGGCCCCACCCGGCCGGAGCGCGCGCGTGGGTGCGCGAGCACCGTGACCTCGGCTACCGGTATCTGGTCGAGAACGTCAGCAACAGCGGCGCGAGCCAGCTGCGGGCCTACGGGCTCGGCGCGATCGTCGGGGTCGGCGCGGTCGGTGTGATCAGGGGCGCCGAGCTCCTGCTCGGCCCGTTCATGGCCGTGCTGATGGGTCTCTCCCTCGTCACCGTCGCGGAGGCGGCCCGGGTGCTGCGGCGGGCCCCGCACCGCCTCGGCGCGTTCTGTCTCCTGCTGGGCGGCGGGCAGGCCGCCGCCGCGCTGCTCTGGGGCGGGGCGCTGCTCCTCGTGCCGGACCGGCTCGGCGAGCTCGTGCTCGGCGGCGTCTGGGGCGCCGCATCCGAACTCATCGTGCCCGTCACGCTCGGTGTCGCGGGCGCCGGGCTCGGCACCGGCGCGGCGGCCGGGCTCCGGGCGCTCGGCGCGGCCCGGCGCAGCCTGCGCAGCCAGCTGTTCGCCTCCGCCTGTTACGTGGGCGGCGGGCTCGGCGGGGCGGCCGCCGGCGGCACGGTCGGCTCGGCCTGGGGCGTCGCCGCCGCCACCGTCGTCGGCTCGGCCGTGTGGTGGCTGCAGCTGCGGGCCGCCCTGCGTGAGCACCACCGCAACTCGATTCCCGAAGTGAGGACTTCATGACCGCGCACCCCAGGCTGAGCATCGGCCTGCCCGTCTACAACGGCGAGGAGTACCTCGCCGAGGCGCTCGACGCCCTGCTCGGCCAGACGTACGAGGACTTCGAGCTGGTCATCTCCGACAACGCCTCGACCGACGGGACCGAGGACATCTGCCGCCGGTACGCCGCGCTGGACCCGCGCATCCGCTACATCCGGCTGCTCCGGAACATCGGTGCCGCGCCGAACCACAACTACGTGTTCACCCAGTGCCACGGCGAGCTGTTCAAGTGGGCCTCGCACGACGACCTGTACGCCCGGGACCTGCTGCGGCGCTGCGTGGAGGCGCTGGACGAGCGGCCCGAGCTGGTCCTCGCCCACTCCGGCCAGGCGGTCATCGACGGCGAAGGTCAGGTGAAGGTGCCGTACGAGTACGGGCTCGCCACCGACTCGCCGCACGCGCCCGAGCGCTTCCGCAGTCTGCTGTTCGAGCCCGGTGGCGACGACTTCTACGGGGTGATGCGGGCCGACGTGCTGCGCCGGGTGAAGCCGCACGACAGCTACCACCACGCGGACCGCACGTTCGTCGCCGAGATCACCCTGCACGGCCCCTTCCACCAGGTGCCCGAGCTGCTGTACTTCCGCCGCGACCACCCCACCCGCGCCGAGCGTGCGAACCCTTCCAAGCGCTCCCGGTGCGTCAACCTGGACCCGCGCCGGGCGGGCCCGCTGCACCCGACGCCCCGGCTGCTCGCCGAGTACGTCTGGGGTTTCGTCGCGGCGATCCGGCGGGCGCCGCTGTCCCCCGCCGACCGGCGCGCCTGCTACGGCCACCTGGCCGCGTGGATGACCAGCCGGGCCAGGCCGGGCGCCGGCGAGCGGGTCGAGGACCGCGCCCCGGTCGACCCGGCCGAGCTCGCCGTCTCCGTCGACGCCCTCGTCGCGGGGCGCGAGGGGAGGCGGCCGTGACCCCGGTGCGGGTGGGGGTGTTCGGCCTGCTCGGCTCCGGAAACCTCGGCAACGACGGATCACTGGAAGCCGTGCTCGGATACCTCCGCGCCGAGCACCCGGAGGCGGTCGTGGACGCGCTGTGCGGTGGGCCGGAGGTCGTCGCATCCCGGTACGGGATCCCCGCGACGCGGCTGCACTGGTACCGCGGCGAGTACCGCACCGCCTCCCGTGCGGGCGCGATCGCCGGGAAGGGGCTCGGCAAGCTCGTCGACGTCTTCCGCACCGCCGCCTGGGTGCGCAGGCACGACGTGGTGATCGTGCCGGGCATGGGTGTTCTCGAAGCCACGCTGCCGCTGCGGCCGTGGGGCTTCCCGTACTCGCTGTTCCTGCTCTGCGCGAGCGGCCGGCTGCTGGGGACCCGTGTCGCGCTGGTCGGGGTCGGCGCCGCTCCGATCGCGGACCGGCCGACCCGAGCCCTGGTGCGCCGGGCGGCACGGCTCGCCGCCTACCGCTCGTACCGGGACACCCTGTCCCGCGACGCGATGCGGGCGATGGGCGTGGACACCGCGCGCGACGAGGTCCACCCGGACCTCGCGTTCGCCCTGCCCGCGCCGGCCGCCGCCGCGTCCCCGGGCACGGTCTGCGTCGGGGTCATGGACTTCCACGGCGGCAACGACGACCGCGCCAGGGCCGAGGAGATCCACCGCCGCTACCTCGCCGGGACGACCGCCTTCGTGCGCGCCCTGGTCGAGGACGGCAGGACGGTCCGGCTGCTCACCGGCGACGCGTGCGACGCGCCGGTGGCCGAGGCCATCCTCGCCGCGGTGGACTCGCCGCTGGTCACCGCCGCCGAAGCGGCCTCGCTCGCGGACCTGTTGAGGGAGACGGCGGCCGCCGACAGCGTCGTCGCGACCCGCTACCACAACCTGGTCTGCGCGCTGAGGGCCGGCACCCCGACGCTCGCCGTCAGCTATGCGGCGAAGAGCGACGCGCTCATGGACCGGATGGGCCTCGGCGCGTACTGCCATCCGGCCCTCGAGGTCGACGCCGACCGGCTGCTCGAACAGTTCCGGGCCCTGGAGAAACACGCGGCGGAGCTGCGCCGGACCCTCACCGAACGCAACGAGGCCGCCGCCCGGCAACTCGCCCGCCAGTTCGCCGCGTTGACCACGGCCCTGTTCCCGCCGACCGCCCCGCAGGAGACCCGATGAAAGCGACCGAAGTCCCGGCGATCGCCGGGGCATACCTCTTCGAGCCGACGCCGTACGCCGACGAACGCGGCTTCTTCTGCCGCACCTTCGACGCCGACGTGCTCCGCTCGGTGGGCCTCGACCCGCACGCCTTCGTCCAGGACAGCCTGTCCCGCTCGGTCCGGGGCGTGCTGCGCGGCCTGCACCTGCGCTCCGGCGCCGGCGAGGCCAAGCTGGTGCGGTGTTCGTACGGGAAGGTCTTCGACGTCGTCGTGGACCTGCGGGCGGACTCGCCGACGTACCTGGGCCGCGCCTTCTTCGAGCTGTCCGGCGAGACGCAGACGACCCTGTACATCCCGGCGGGGTGCGCGCACGGTTTCCAGGCGCTGACCGAGACCGCCGACACCTCGTACCGGATCGACCGCCCGCACGATCCGGCCGAGGACGTGACAATCGCCTTCGATGATCCGGAGCTCGCCATTCCGTGGCCGTTGCCGGTCACCTCGATGTCCCAGCGGGACCGGGAGGCGCCGAGCCTCGCCGAGGTCCTGAAGCAGAAGGAGAGCTGAACCCACCGTGGACGACGAAGAGTTCTCCCTGCCCCGGTCGTGGGCGGCGAACGAGCGGCTGCACGCCCTGATCCCCGGAGGCGCGCACACGTACGCCAAGGGCGACGACCAGTACCCCGAGAACCTGGCCCCGGTCATCAGCCACGGCCACGGTGCCCATGTGTGGGACATCGACGGCAACCGCTACATCGAGTACGGCTCCGGCCTGCGGTCGGTCAGCCTCGGCCATGCCCATCCTCGCGTACTCGAAGCGGTGCGGCGGGAGATCGACCGCGGCGGCAACTTCGTCCGGCCTTCCATCGTGGAGGTCGATGCCGCGGAGCGCTTCCTGGCCACCGTGCCGACCGCCGAGATGGTGAAGTTCGCGAAGAACGGCTCCGACGTCACCACCGCCGCGGTGCGCCTCGCCCGCGCCGTCACCGGGCGTCCGCGCGTGGCGATCTGCGGCGACCATCCGTTCTTCTCCGTCGACGACTGGTTCATCGGCACCACACCGATGTCCGCCGGCATCCCGGCGGCGACCACCGAACTCACGGTGTCGTTCCCCTACGGAGACCTGGCCGCGACGGAGGAGCTGCTCACCCGCCACCAGGACGAGATCGCCTGCCTGATCCTCGAACCCGCAGGCCACACCGAGCCCCCGCCCGGCTACCTCGCGGGCCTGCGCGAACTGGCCGACCGGCACGGCTGCGTGCTGATCTTCGACGAGATGATCACCGGCCTCCGCTGGTCGGAAGCGGGCGCCCAGGGCCTGTACGGCGTCGTGCCCGACCTGTCCACGTTCGGCAAGGCGCTGGGCAACGGATTCGCCGTCTCCGCGCTCGCCGGGCGCCGCGAGCTGATGGAGCGGGGCGGACTGCGCCACTCCGATGAGCGGGTGTTCCTGCTCTCCACCACGCACGGCGCGGAAACACACGCGCTGGCGGCCGCGATGGCCGTGCAGACCACCTACGTCGAAGAGGGCATCACCGCGCGGCTGCACGCGCTCGGCGAGCGGCTGGCCGCCGGTGTCCGCGAGGCCGCGGCCGGCATGGGCGTCGGCGATCACGTCGTCGTCCGGGGCCGGGCCAGCAACCTGGTCTTCGCCACCCTCGACGAGAACCGGCGGCCGTCGCAGGAGTACCGCACCCTGTTCCTGCGCCGGCTCCTCGCGGGCGGGGTGCTCGCCCCGTCGTTCGTGGTGAGCAGCGCGCTCGACGACGCCGACATCGACCGCACCGTCGAGGTGGTGGCCGAGGCGTGTGCGGTGTACCGGAAGGCGCTGGACGTCGCCGACCCCACGCCCTGGCTGGCCGGACGGCCGGTGAAGCCCGTGTTCCGCCGCTTGGCGTGACGCGACGTCAGCGGCGGCCGTGCCGACGGGAGTCGGCCACCCGGTCGACCAGCCACGCGGTCGCGGGTACCACCGCCAGCGCGGTGCACCAGCCGCCGAGGACGTCGGTCGGGTAGTGCGCGCCCAGAGCGACCTGCGCCCAGCCCATGGCGGCACCGGCGACCAGCGCCGCGGCGAGCACGAGCGCCAGGGCGGCGGCCCGGCCGAGGCCGAGCCGGCCTGCCGCGAGCAGCGCCACCACGAGGGCGAGCGCGGTGAGGAAGGCGGTGTGCCCGCTCGGATAAGACAGGTTGCCCTCACCGTGGATGGTGCGTCCCACCACGGGCTTGAGCAGCGTCGTCGCCCCCACGGTCAGGGCCGCGCCGGCGACGACGAGCACCGCCGCGCGCGTCCACCGAAACAGCAGACAGCCCGTCACGGCGGCCACGACCAGCGCCGCCGCTCCCCCGGGCTCCCCCAGGAAGTCCGTGGCCAGAGCGGCGTACCGACACGGAGGCCGCACGCTGTCCGCCGTCGGCTCGACGAGCCACCCGTCCACCCGGCCGGGCTCGCTGTGCCCCGCGTACAGAACCCCGAGCACGAGGACTCCCAGCGCGGCGAGACCGGCGACCAGCCCGAGCCACGCGCGCAGCGACGGCGGCAGCAGCGGCGCGGACGCGGGCCGGCCGGCCGACTCCCGGCCCGGACTTCCCGGGGCAAGGCAAGGCTGCGCATCCTCGTCCGACCGGTGGACAGTCATGAACCAGCGCCTCCCTGGCGGCCCGGGCCCATGCCGCGCATATCGCGTTCCGAGCCCACCCTAACCAACAACGCGTGTGCGGCACACGGGCGTTGCGCGGCTCGCTCGGCAACACACGGACCGACAGACCGGACGGGTGGAACCGGCCTGCCTATCCCCCGTCGACCTCGTGGTCGGCGGCTTCGTTGGCGCGGTTGATACCGCCGACGGACACCGGAGCGGTTCAGTCAGCCATGACGACAACCGGGCACAGGGCCCCAGCCATCAAGGAGCGTCACGACTCCATGATCCTGTGACCTGTGCCCGTCCGCAGCCGGAGCCTCCGGCGCGGCTGTCCGCGCAACCTCTTACGCCAACGACCACCAGTTGACCCAGAGGTCCGAGTCATCGGTGATGACGAAGGCGTACGGCCGTTCCTTGGCGCTCGGGGTGTCCTGCATGGTGAGTGCCTCGCCGGGGCGTTCGATGACGCGGCCGGGCGGGGTGTTCTGGGCGGCCCAGTGCCACGCCTTCCCGTCCCACCAGTTGACGTACAGCTTCGAGTCGTCGGCGATCACGAAGACGTACGGGCGGGTGAAGGCGTTCGGGTCGTCCTTCATCGTGACCACGCCGACGGAGTCCAGGATGAGGCGGCCGCTGGGCGAACCCTGCGCGCTCCAGTTCCACTTGGCGCCGTCCCACCAGTTCACGTACAGCTTCGAGTCGTACCCCTGCACGAAGGCATAGGGGCGCTGCTGTGCGTTCGGGTCGTTCTGGACGCTGATGACACCGACGCCCTCCTTGACCGGCTGTCCCGACGGCGCACCCTGGTCGCTCCAGTTCCACTTGGAGCCGTCCCACCAGTTCACCCAGACCCGGGAGTCCTCGGTGATGACGAACACGTACGGGCGCGTGAAGGCATTCGGGCCGTCCTTCATCGCGGTGACGCCGAGCGGGCGGGAAATGGTGTGGTTCGGCGGCGCGCCCTGGTCGCTCCAGTTCCACTTGGAGCCGTCCCACCAGTTCACCCACAGCCGGAAGTCGTCGGTGATGACGAAGACGTACGGGCGCTGCTTCGCGTTCGGGTTGTCCTGGACCGAGACGACCCCGACGCCCTCACGGACCAGCCGCCCGCTCGGTGCGCCCTGGTCGCTCCAGTGCCACTTGCTGCCGTCCCACCAGTTGACGTGCAGCTTCGAGTCGTCGGTGATGACGAAGGCGTACGGCCGCTGCTGCGTGTTCGGCCCGTCCTGGACCGTGACGGCGCCGACCTTCTCGGTGATCGTGCGCCCGGCCGGCGTGCCCTGGTCGCTCCAGTGCCACGCTTTGCCGTCCCACCAGTTGACGTGCAGGCGCGAGTCGTAGCCGCGCACGAAGACGTACGGCCGCTGGGCGGCCTGGGCGTCGTCCTTCATCGTGACGGCGCCCATCGTGGCCCGGACACCGACTGTGGTGGTGGGTTGTTCCTGGTCGCTCCAGTGCCATGAACCCATCGCGTTCCCTCCCGGCCCACACCCGGCTGGCGGGTGAGGCATGCGATTCACTGTCTGCTCCTGCGTCGCAGAACGTAGTTGGGGCGTCTCGTCGCGTGAAGGGCAGGCCGAAGAATTGGCGTGTTTCGTGGCGTACGCCCGCCATGCCGTGAAGGCGGCGATGTGGCCGACACGTTGACCGGACTGGATACGGACGGCCGACTCGCGCCCTCGTGCGGGGGAGGACGGCCCCACTGCTCGCCACCACATGTCAGTGATCGTGTGTCGCGACGATCCCGGAATCCGCTTGCTGACGCCTCGGCGGGTGCAGCCGCCGGGAACTGGATACCGCTGCCGCCGAATTCAACAACGGTCCACTCATAAGGCTCGGCTGGGTTTCCGCAGCCGAGCGCCTGCAGTCCCTCCAGCACGAGCTCACGTGGATAACAGGTCAACCTCATACAGGGCGCTTGACGGGGTGCGCAGCTCCGGCGCTACTTGTCGGTGCTCACTGCGTAAATGCCGATCAAAGGGGACTCAATGGGAAAGATCATGCGATCGAGGCTGACTGTCACGCTGACGATTGCCGCCGTCGTCGGCCTCGCCCTTCCGGGAGTGGCGGGTGCGGCGGATGGCTCGCCCCAGCTCAGGACCGACACGGCCTGTAACGACGGAAAGGCGACAACATTCGAAAACGTGGTCGTCCGCACCAGTACCAGTACCAGTACCAGTGCCGCTGTGGTGACCACTGCCCTGAAGGGGCAGACGTGGGCCTGTGGCTCATCCAGCCCCTTCCTGGGCGGCCGGTATACCGCTTGCGGAACATCGAACGGCAATACGTGGTTCTACGTCTACACCGCCAACTACTCCGGCTATAGCGCGTCAGCTTGCTGGGGGTGACGCTACCCGCGTGACACCTCCCACCGCCGAGAGGCGCATTCGGGCGGTCTTCGCGTCACAGTGATCAACTGGCTGTCTCCCGGAGCTTTGCGAGGCGCTCGGCTGGGGTTCATCTCGTTGCCCTGGTCTCAGGTGAGAGATCGACGCAGGTGGGGCGGCAGGTGTCCGATGGTTTCGGCGAGCGCCAGCATGGCGAAGCGGGTCGTCCGTTCGACGAGGGTGCCGATGGCGGAGCGGTGGCCGGTCTCGATAATGCAGTCGCCCTTCCAGTGTCCTGGGACGGCCCGATCGGCGGCTTCGGCTGGACGGTCACTGATCATCACCATGGGTGTGGTGTAGCGGGGCTTGCGCCTGTTGGACTGCCGGTGCGGCTTGCGCATGGTCCGTCCTGTGCGCAGTGCATGGGCCAGTTTCCGGCGCAGTTCACCGCGGCCCTGGCCGCAAAAGGGCCTGGTAGATCGTCTCGTGGACCACGTGCATCGCCGGCCGGTTGGGGAAGCTCCTGCGCAGAACATGGCAGGTCTGCTCGGGGCTCCATCGCCTTGGGAGGCGCTCCTGGATGAAGCCCCTCAGCCTCGGGCTCTGGCCGATCTTGCCGGGCTTGGGCCGCAGTCTGTGAGCCTCGGCGTGGCGTTGAGCGGCGTAGGGCCGGTAGTGGGTGCGGCCGTCTGGCAGTGCGGTGCTGTTGCGGCGGATCTCCCTGCTGATAGTCGACGGGCTACGGCCCAGCTCGGCAGCGATGGTGCGGATGGTTGCCTTCTCGCAGAGGCGGTCGACCACGTGGGTCCGTCCGCTCTCCGACAGAAACGGAAGGCACACCGATGCCGGGGCCGACGGAGCGGGACGCCGGGACCACGGGGGCCGGCCCGCCTGTCTCCAGCCACCCTTCGGACTCTGCCGACAACAGCGTGACGGCGCGCCAAAAAAGGGCCGGGCCACGGGAAGTGTTCCCGTGGCCCGGCCTCATGACGTGGCCGCTGGGCCCGTCACTGATGTGGACGTCGCGTCACGGCGCCAGCCGGTACGCGTTGGTGATCGTCTCGGTCACGGTGTTGCCCGCCGTGTCCTTCAGGTACACGCGGTACGACACGGCCTTGGCCGTCGCCGGGTGCTTGACGCTCGCCGTGTGCGCCCCCGTGGTGCCGGTCGTGACGGGGGCCGACTTCCATGTGCTGCCGCCGTCGTAGGAGACCTTGACGGTCAGGGAGGCGATCCTGTCGGAGTCCGCCGCCGCGCCGGCCACCTTCAGCGGCACCTTGAGCGTGCTGCCCGCCGGGGCCGTGCCGTTCAGTGCCAGTTTCGGGGCGAGGCGGACGGTGGAGAGGGGCAGTGTGGTGGGCGGCTCGTCGGGCGTCTTCGCCGACTTGAACGTCCAGACCGCGGCCACCTTGGTGCTGGTCGTGGCGACCTTGGCCGCGCGGGTGGCCTCCATGGTCAGGCGGTAGGAGGCGGAGGCGGCCGGGAGTTCGGCGTTCACCGCGCCGGGGCCGCCCTCGGCGAGGACGCGGCCGCCCGACTCGAGCCGGGTGAAGCCGCCGGTCGTCACGGAGCTTCCCGCGTGCCCCGCGCCGTCGCTGAAGAGCTGGACGTACGCGTCCATGGCGTTGCCCGCGCGGCGCGCGCCCTGCCCGTCATCGGCGTCGAGGTCGGGGCCGACGACGCCGGTGTTGAAGTTCAGCGTGTAGCGCTTGCCCGCCTTGTACGCGACCGTGTCGGTGCCGTAGTCGATGGTGGACTCGCCCGCGTCGTCGAGCTGCGCCATGGCCCAGGTCCAGCGCATGTCCTTGGTGCTGACGAAGCTCGTGCCGGAGGCCGGGAGCTTCATCGCGGTCACCGGCTGGAGAGGCGGGTAGTAGTCGTTCTTGCCGATCGGCATGGCGGACAGCGTGCCCTTGCGTCCGGCGGCGGAGGAGCCGACGCCGTACTTCACCTCGGCGAGTTCGGCTTTGGTGGCGGCGTGCTTCAGGCCCGAGAACCAGCTGCCGCTGCGGCTGAAGGCCAGCCGGTAGTCGACCTTGTTCGCCGCCGTGCCCGATCCCTTCCAGACGCCGTTGTACTGGGCGTTCAGGGTCGGCGATTCGGCGCCGATGCCTAGGGTGCGGACGACGGTGCCGTCGCCGAGGCTCCAGCTGCTCGCGATGCCGAGCGCCGTGTCGTCGTAGCTGATCTGCGACTGCGCGAGACGCGCGCCGGCGTCCGGGGTGGTGACGGCGACCGGCTTGGCCTTGCGCGAGTCGAGCGTGACCGTGGCGGTCGCACCGATCTTCAGCTTCGGCTGGACGAAGACCGCGAAGCTCCTGCTCGCGCCGTAGACGGAACTCTCCAGCGCGTACGTGCCCTTCGGCACCCGCAGGGTGACCGGCCCCTCGCGGAAGGGCACCTCGATCTTCCGCTGCGTGCGGTCGGTGAGCGTGGTGGTGTAGTTGGACGAGTTCCTGCCGTTGACGTCGAGATGCTTCAGCGTGAGGTCGTACGACTCGACCTCACGGTCGACGACGAGGCCGGTTCGCACCTCCTGGCCGTCACCGGCGGCCAGCAGTGTCCCGCCGTAGATGCCGTCGGCGGTGCCGAGCCTGGTGTCGGCGGTGACGGTGGTCTTCGCGGTGCCGCCCGCAGGGACGGTGAGCTTGGCGTCCTTGACGGTGAACATGCCCGCCGGGCCCGGGCGGCCCTTGGGGTCCAGGGCGTCGGCGGAGAGCGTGAGGGTGACGGGCTCGGTGCCGAGGTTGCGGTAGGTGACGGTCTTGGTGACCGGCTTGTCGTCGGTGTGCGGCCAGGCCTGTGTGCCGAAGGCGACCGTGCCGGGCTCGGGGACGACGGACGCGGTGACGGCGCGCGTCAGGTCGACGCGGCCCGCTCCCTGCTCATAGGCGTTGAGCTTGGGGTGGGGCTTGGCGGATCCGGTCAGTGCGGCCTTGAGCTGCGGTCCTGTCCACTTCGGGTGCTGCTGGAGGAGCAGGGCGGCGGAACCGGCCACGTGCGGGGTCGCCATCGAGGTGCCCGACATGGCGACATAGGGGTCGCCCTCGGAGCCGTCGGACATCTGCGTGGAGCGTGCGGCCGTGATGTCGTCGCCGGGTGCGGTGAGGTCGGGCTTGGTGACACCGTCGGCCTGCGGGCCCCTGCTAGAGGTCTCCGCGATGTTGTCCTGCTTGTCGACGGAGCCGACGGTCAGGGCGTCGGGGGCGCTGCCGGGCGAGTTCAGCGTGCCGGCCTCGGGGCCGTCGTTGCCCGCCGCGATGACGAAGAGTGCCTTGCCGGAGAGCCGTGCGACGGCCTCCTCCAGCGGGTCGACTCCCGGCGAGTCGAGGCTGCCCAGGCTCAGGTTGACGATCTTGGCCTTGCTGTCGACCGCCCACTGCATGCCTGCGGCGATGCTGGACTCTGTGCCCGTGCCCTCCACTTCGGAGATGACCTTGCTGTCCAGGACCTGTACGTCGGGCGCCACGCCCTTGTACTTGCCGCCCGACTTGGCCCCGGAGCCCGCGAGGGTCGAGGCGACGTGCGTGCCGTGGCCCATGCGGTCCTTGGCGTCGGGCGAGGACTCGGTGAAGTTCTTCTCGGTGACCTCGACGTTCTTGAGGTCCGGGTGCGTCTGGTCGACCCCGGTGTCCAGGACGGCGACCTTGACGCCCTTGCCGGTGTAGCCGGCCCGCCACATGGTGGGGGCGCCGATCTGCGGCACGCTCTTGTCGAGGGCGGGGCGGACCTTGGCGTCCAGCCAGACGTGCGCGATGGCCGGTGCCGCGGTGGCACGCGCGTTCGTACGGCTCCCCGTCCCGCTGCCCGTACCGCCGGTGAGCTCAGCCCAGACCTTCTCCGCACCGGACTTGGGCGCGTCGAACGCCTCGCCGCCGATGGCGGGCAGCGTACGGCGGTCGCGGGCGAGGCCCCGGAAGGTGCCGCCGGAGCGGCTGTTGACGCGGCCCGGCCGGTACTTGACGATCAGCGGCAGCGACGCGCGGTGGGCGTCGTCGTACTTGTCCCTGACGAGCCGTGTGACGTCGAAGAGACGCCGGTCAAGCCTGCCCGCGCTGATCAGCGACTGGGCGTCCTGCGGCACGACGTACGTGTGCCCGGCCTCGCGCCGCACCGCGATCGCGACCTCCTCGCGGCCCTCGCCGCGGATCAGCCGGACGACCTGCTTGCCCCCTGCCCGGACGACCACGCGGTCGCCGGTCACCAGCGTGACGGTCTTCGTCTTCCCGCCCTGCGCGGCCCGGCCGGTCTTGGTCTCCCCACTGGTACCGGTCCGTGTGTCCGCGGTGCGGTCCGGTCCTGTCCCGGAGTCGGCCGAGGCCACCCCCGCGACCAGAGCGCCGGACACCACGGCGGCTATCGCCGCCGTCCCCACCCTCGATATGACTGCCACCCGATTTGCCTGTCTTTTGAGCGTGCCTGATGTGGTCGCCCGTAACACGTGATCTTGCAGGCGTTTGGTTCTGGGGAGGCGGAAGATTCCTGAGATATTTTTGGGAACGGCGGCCGATATACCGCCAGAGACGGTCAAATCCCCCTAGGTGCGGGGGTCCTACGGCATGACGCAAGCGGTGCTCACGTCGCGCCCGGTCCAGATGGCCAAGCCGTCAGCGGCGCAGTGTCAGCAGCCCCGGGCGGTAGGGCAGGAGGCCGTAGTCGCCGCCGGAGTTGGGGCTGCGTCCCTGGTAGAGCAGTTGCAGGTTGCAGGGGTCGACGGTCATGGTCTGGTCGGCGCCGGTGCGGAGCAGTTCGCCGTGGCTGATGTCGTTGGTCCAAGTGGCGCCGCTGTTGGCCTTGCCGGCGAAGGGGTTGCTCTCGGTCGCCGCCTGGGGTGTCCATGTGCCGTTCAGACTCGTGGCCGTGAACGAGCGGAAGTAGCGGCCCTGAGAGCCGATCGCCTCGACGATCATGAGGTAGCGGTTCTGGCCCTGGAGCTTGTAGACCTGCGGGGCTTCGAACAGGTTGTTCGTCGTATCGCTCATGACGACCGTCGAGGTCGCGCCGAAGCTGCCCGGGAAGTTCCCGATCGGCATACTGGCCCGGTAGATCTTGCCGTTGTCACCGGCGAAGAACAGGTACATGTTCGTCCCGTCACCGATGAGCGTCTGGTCGATGGGGCCGGTGCCGGAGCCGGGAATGCTTCCGGAGAAGAGCACTTGCTCGGACGACCAGCCGTTCGGGTTGGTGGGGTCGCTCGACGTCCGGTAGGAGAAGGAGGTCCCGCCCCACTGATAGGCGAGCACCCAGATGTTCTTCGGCGCGAAGTAGAAGAGCGTGGGCGCGACGGTGGACGTCGACATCGCGTTCTGACTTGCCGAGCCCATCTCCGACCAGTTGGTGAACAGGCCGAAGTTCATCGAACCCCAACGCGTCCCCGTGTCGTGCGTCGTCGCGTAGACGAGCTGCTTGCCGTTGTACGGGACGACGGTGAAGTCCTTGAGCGAGACCCACCCCGGCTTGGGCTGCGCCAGCGCGCCCGTGGAGCTCCAGCGGTATGTCGACGGAAGGTCGCACGGGCCGGGGTTGCCGCTGCCGACCTTGACGAGCTGCCACTGCTGGTTGGCGCCGCCCCAGTCGTCGTACTGGACGATGTTCGCGTTGTCGGCGGTGGAGGCGCCCTGCACTTCGAGGGCCTTGCCGCTGTGGCGCGCGATGAACCGCACGTAGCCGTCCGAGCTCTCGGCCAGGCGCCACTGCTGGTTGGTGCTGTTCGAGTCGGCCCACTGGACGATGGAGCCGCCGTTGGCGGTGGACCGGTTGGAGACGTCCAGCACCTTGCCGGAGTGGCGGGACTTGATGCGGTAGTTGCCGTCACCGGAGTCGACGAACTGCCACTGCTGCTGGTTCTGGTCGTTCCTGGTCCACTGGGTGATGCGCGCGCCGTCGTGGGTCGCCAGATTGTGGACGTCCAAGGCCTTGCCGCTGTTGCGGTTGACCAGCACATACCAGGCGTTGGTGTCGACGGTCGGCGCCGCGGCGGCGGGCGGGGCACCGAGGAACGTGGCGGCGAGCAGCAAGGGCGCCAGGACGGCGAGTAAGCGTCTCAGGTGGGTCATGGGCGGATGGCGGAGCGACATCGGAAGACCTCCCGAAAACTTTCGGAAAACTCTCGAATCAACTGACGCCACAAGCTAGGTAGGTGGGACCTCTCGGTCAAGACCTGTCACCGAGCTGTCCGCAAACAACGGCTATCCCCAAGCAGCGGCTCCCTTTCGGGCTCGATCAGCATGCCGGGCCGACCGGAAAACTCTCGGAAGTTTGTGACCAGGCAGGTCAGACTCTGGCCGTCACATCGTCAACTCCTCTATGCACCCGCACCTGTTGACGACCGTCCCGCCCCTCATTACTGTCCGCCTCGAATCTTCGACGTACCGACCGTGGTTCGATATTTCGACTGGGAGCGCTCCCAGTTTCCGGCGCCGCGCCCCTCCCCCTCCCCCCTCCTCCCAACACCGGAGCCGCTCATGTCCCCCGCCCCCACCCCCGCCACTTCGTTACGCCGACCCAGACGCGTCGCCGCCACCCTGCTGACGAGTTCCCTCCTCGTCGGGGGCCTCCTGACCGCGCCCGCAGCGGCAGCCGTCCCCTCCGCGGCGGCCGCGACCACGGCCGTGCGCGTCAACCAGGTCGGCTACCTGCCGGACGGACCCAAGCGCGCCACCGTGGTCACCACGGCGACACAGTCGCTCGCCTGGCAGTTGCGCGACGCGTCCGGAAGGGTGGTCGCCTCCGGTGCGACGGTCCCGCGCGGCGCGGATGCCCCGTCCGGGCAGTCCGTCCAGGTGGCCGACTTCTCTTCGTACCGAGGGTCCGGCTCGGGATATGTCCTGGCGGTGGACGGCAGCGGCAGCGTGCCCTTCGACATCCGCGCGAACCTGTACGACGCTCTGCGCTCCGACGCGATGGCGTTCTTCTACCACCAGCGCAGCGGCATCCCCATCGACGCCTCCCTAGGGGGCTCCGCCTACGCGCGCCCGGCCGGACACCTCGGGGTCGCGCCCAACCAGGGCGACACCTCCGTTCCGTGCCAGGCCACCGTGTGCGACTACAAGCGGGACGTCAGGGGCGGCTGGTACGACGCGGGTGACCACGGCAAGTACGTGGTGAACGGCGGCCTTTCCACCTGGCTGGTGGTCAACTCCTTCGAGCGGGCCGAGCGGGCGGGCAAGGACGCGGCACTCGGCGACTCGACCCTGCGGGTCCCCGAGCGGGACAACGGCGTTCCCGACGTCCTGGACGAGGCTCGCTGGGAGCTCGACTTCCTGATGCGGATGCAGGTGCCGCGGAACAAGCCGTACGCGGGCATGGCGTTCCACAAGATCCACGACGCGGAGTGGACCGGCATACCGACCCGCCCCGAAGAGGACGCCCAGCCCCGCGAGCTGCACCGTCCGTCCACGGCGGCGACCCTGAACCTCGCGGCAGCCGCGGCACAGTGCGCCCGCGTCTTCCGGCCCTACGACGCCGCGTTCGCCGACCGCTGCCTGTCGGCCGCCCGCCGGGCGTGGACGGCGGCCCGGACCAACCCGGCCCTGTACGCGCCGGATTCGGACAGCACGGGCGGCGGAGCCTACGGCGACACCAAGGTCACCGACGAGTTCTATTGGGCGGCCGCCGAGCTGTACGCCACGACCGGCGACAGCCGTTACCGGGACGCGATCACCGAGTCGTCCTGGCACACCTCCCCAACTGCCTTCTCCGCCTACGGATTCGGCTGGGCGGACACAGCGGCGCTCGGCCGGCTCACCCTGGCCACGGTCCCCAACGAGCTGCCCACCGCGGACCTGGCCCGCGTCCGTTCGTCGGTGACCTCCGCCGCCGACGGCTATCTGTCCAGGATGGCCGGCCAGGGCTACGCGGTGCCCGTCCCTGCGGACGGCTACTTCTGGGGCTCCAACGGTGAGGTCGCCAACGACGCGATCGTCCTGGCCGTCGCCGGGGAGTTGACCGGCAAGCGGCGCTACCGCGCCGGCGCGCTCGAGGTGATGGACTACCTGCTGGGCCGCAACGCCATCGGCCAGTCCTACGTATCCGGTTACGGCGAGACGTCCTCGCGCAACCAGCATCACCGCTTCTGGGCACACCAGGCGGACGCCTCATTGCCCCATCCTCCGGCGGGGTCCCTGGCGGGCGGTCCGAACAGCGCGCTCCAGGACCCGGTGGCGCAGGAGAAGTTGGCCGGCTGCGCGCCCGCCGCCTGCTACATCGACGACATCGGCTCGTACTCCACCAACGAGGTGGCGGTCAACTGGAACGCCCCGCTTGCCTGGCTCGCCGCGTACGCCGCCGAGCGGCCGTGACGCGTCCCGCTGCTCTTCAGTCCTTCCGTGATGTCTACCTTGGAGGCACAGTCATGTCTTCGCACGCCATTCCCCCACCTACGTCTGCTGCGCCCGCACCCGCCGTCCGCCGGAGGTTCGGCGGTCTCCTCATAGCGCTGATCGTCGGCGTCCTCGGTGCGGTCGCCGCACCGGTCGCGCCGCCGGCCGCACACGCCGCCGAGAGTGCGGCCGAGAGCACGCTCGGCGCCGCGGCGGCGCAGAGCGGCCGCTACTTCGGCACCGCCATCGCCTCGGGCAGGCTGGGCGACTCGGCGTACACGACGATCGCGGGCCGCGAGTTCAACTCGGTGACGGCCGAGAACGAGATGAAGATCGACGCCACCGAACCCCAGCAGGGCCGGTTCGACTTCACCGCCGGTGACCGCGTCTACGACTGGGCGGTGCGGAACGGCAAGCAGGTGCGCGGCCACACCCTGGCCTGGCACTCCCAGCAGCCCGGCTGGATGCAGAGCCTCAGCGGCAGCTCCCTGCGCCAGGCGATGGTCGGCCACATCAACGGCGTGATGTCCCACTACAAGGGCAAGATCGCCCAGTGGGACGTCGTGAACGAGGCCTTCGCCGACGGCAGTTCGGGAGCCCGGCGCGACTCCAACCTGCAGCGCACCGGCAACGACTGGATCGAGGTCGCCTTCCGCACCGCGCGCGCCGCCGACCCGGCCGCCAAGCTCTGCTACAACGACTACAACGTCGAGAACTGGACCTGGGCCAAGACCCAGGCGATGTACTCCATGGTCCGGGACTTCAAGCAGCGCGGCGTACCGATCGACTGCGTCGGCTTCCAGTCGCACTTCAACAGCGGCAGCCCGTACAACAGCAACTTCCGCACCACACTGCAGCAGTTCGCCGCCCTCGGCGTCGACGTCGCCATCACCGAACTCGACATCCAGGGCGCCCCGGCCTCGACCTATGCCGCCGTGACCAACGACTGCCTGGCCGTCCCGCGCTGCCTCGGCATCACCGTCTGGGGCGTGCGCGACACCGACTCCTGGCGGCCGGAGCACTCGCCGCTCCTTTTCAACGGTGACGGCAGCAAGAAGCCCGCGTACACCGCCGTCCTCAACGCACTCAACGCCGCCTCCCCCACACCCCCCGGTGATGCCGGACAGATCAAGGGCGTCGGTTCTGGCCGCTGCCTTGACGTGCCCGGCACCGGCACCACCGACGGCACCCAGCTCCAGCTGTGGGACTGCCACAACGGCACCAATCAACAGTGGACCCGCACCGCCGCGGGTGAGCTCAGGATCCACGGCGACAAGTGCCTGGACGCCGCCGGCACCGCCAACGGCACCAAGGTCCAGATCTACAGCTGCTGGGGTGGCGACAACCAGAAGTGGCGTATCAACTCCGACGGAACCATCGTCGGCGTCCAGTCCGGCCGCTGCCTCGACGCCACCGGGGCCGGCACCGCCAACGGCACCCTGATCCAGCTCTACTCCTGCTCGAACGGCAGCAACCAACGCTGGACCCTCACCTGAGGGACCCGGCTGATCAAGCTGTCGTGTCGTCCGGTGGCGGCGGCTGCGGTTGCGTTGCGGCCGCAGCCGCGTCCGGCGGCGTCGGGGCTGGTCAGACGGCGATGGTGGCGAGGTTGCCGGGCTCGTAGGTGCCGCCCTGGTTGTTGAGGATCACGCCGAGCCGGTTGGTCGCGTTGATCATGGCGATCAGGGAGACCAGGGCGATGGCCTGGTCGTCGTCGTAGTGCTTGCGCACTCGGGCCCAGGTCTCGTCGGAGACACCTTCGTAGCCGTCGATGATGCGTGTGCCTTCCTCGGTGAGGGCCAGCGCGGCCCGCTCGGCCTCGGTGAACACGGTGGAGTGGCGCCAGGCGGCGACCAGGTTCAGCCGGGCCGAGGTCTCACCGGCGGCCGCGGCGTCCTTGGTGTGGATGTCGACGCAGAAGCCACAGCCGTTGATCTGGCTGGCGCGCAGCTGCACCAGCTCCTGGGTCGGCTTGGGCAGCGGCGACTCCTGGATCACCTGGCTGACGGCGAAGATCCGCTTGCCGATCTTGGCGCCGATCTCGTGGGCGAACAGGTTCATACGGGGTTCCATCACAACGTCCTCGCTTGTGGAAGCGTGTGCCGCGCGGATCGTCCGCGCGGCGTCCTGACGCCCATAAGGCGCCGGTCGCCGTGGGGTTGTGACAGTTCGGCTGTGTGATGAGGGCCACCGGGGTTGGGTGTCACAGGGGCGTGGCGGGCGGCGTCTTGTGCGCGACAGGGGCAAGAGACGCGATAGGCGGGAGCCACGATGGACGAGGACACCGAGCGAGCGACCGGCGTGACGGGGCACAGCCCTCACGCCGATGAGGCGGACTCCGCCACCGAGGCATTCGTCGCCCACCGCAATCTGCTGTTCACCGTCGCCTACGAGATGCTCGGCTCTGCCGCCGACGCGGAGGACGTCCTTCAGGAGACCTGGCTGCGCTGGGCGGACGTCGACCACGACACGGTGCGGGACCCGCGCGCCTTCCTGGTTCGCATCACCACGCGCCAGGCGTTGACCCGGCTGCGTACGCTGCGTCGGCGCAAGGAGTCCTACGTCGGACCCTGGCTGCCCGAACCCCTGCTGACCGCGCCCGATGTCGCCGAGGACATCGAGCTGGCCGACAGCGTCTCCATGGCGATGCTGCTCGTGCTGGAGACGCTCACGCCGACCGAGCGGGCCGTGTTCGTGCTGCGCGACGTCTTCGACCTCGGGTACGACGACATCGCGCAGGCCGTCGACAAGACCCCCGCCGCGGTCCGGCAGATCGCCCACCGCGCACGGGCCCACGTCGCGGCACGCCGGCCGCGCGAGGTCGTCTCCCCTGATCAGACACGCAGTGTGCTCGCGGCTTTCCAACGGGCCGTCGAAACGGGGGACTTGCGGCGCCTGCTCGACGTGATCGCTCCGGACGTGGTGCTGCTGACCGACGGCGGCGGAGTCGTACGGGCTGCGCTGGAGCCCGTCGTGGGAGCCGAAGCGGTGGCCGACGTGTTGTGCAGGCTCACGTCCGCGACCTTGCAGCCGGCACAGGTCAACGGCCACCCCGCACTGATCCTGCGCACGGGCGGCGAAACCGACACCGTCCTGGCGGTACACCTCGAAGGCGGCCTCATCGCCGGGCTCTACGCCGTCCGCAACCCCGAGAAGCTGTCACGTATCAGCCGGGTGACCGCAGTGGGCCGCTGAGTCGACCCGAACCCCAGAGAACTCTTCGCAGAGGATTCTTTGCGAAGAACTCTTTGCGAAGAGTTCTTCGTGGAATACCGTGAGGGTCATGGCTGATGCAGTGGAGAGGCCGAACGGCCCGAACGAGGAAGACGATTCAGTTGTCCTGGATGCCAAGGGGCTGCGCGCCCTGGCGCATCCGGTGCGCGTGCAGTTGGTCGGACTGCTGCGCAAGCACGGCCCGTCGACGGCCACCCGCCTCGCGGAGCGGCTGGACGTGAATTCCGGTACGGCGAGCTACCACTTGCGGCAGCTCGCCGCGGCCGGCTTCGTGGCCGAGGACACCGGAAGAGGGAACGCGCGGGAACGGTGGTGGCGTTCGGTCCACCAGCTGACGCGCTTCAACCACGAGGACCTCGCCGAGCGGGAACCGGAGGCGGCGCTTGCCTACCTGCGGTCGGTGCACAACGCGCACGTCCTGCGCACCCAGCAAGGGCTCAACGGTTTGCAGACCTTGCCCCGGCCGTGGCGGGAAGTCTTCGACATGAGCGACGCCACGCTCCGGCTCACCCCCGCGCAGGCCCAGGAGTTGCGTACCGAGATCCTGGCGGTGATCGACCGCTACCCGCGCGCTGCGGCTGACGAGGACCCCGAAGCCACCGAGCGGGTCTGGGTGAACTTCCAAGTCCTGCCGGAAGCCGACATACCCTCGCACGAGGTGGGCTGATGCGGTACGAGAAGACAGCGGAGACCGACCGGGGCCGGTTACGGCCGCTCGCAGGAGTACTCGCGGCGCTGCTGGTCGCGCACAGCGGCACCAGGATCTCGGCCATCGCCATTCCGTGGTTCGTGCTGGTGACGACCGGCAGCGCCACGCAGACCGGTCTGGTCGCGTTCTGCGAGATGGCGCCCTATGTGGTGGTCAAGGCCTTCGCCGGCCCACTGGTCGACCGGGCAGGGCCCCGCCGGATCTCCTGGATCGCGGATGTCGTCAGCGCGGCCGCCGCCCTCCTGATCCCCCTGTTGCACACCGAAGGCCTGCTGTCCTTCGGCGTGTTGCTGGCCCTGGTGGCCGTCATCGGCACGGTCCGCAGCCCCGGGGATCTCGCGAAGGACGTCATGATCCCGGAGGCGGCCGAACGCAGCCGGGTGCCGCTGGAGCGGGCGACGGGACTCCAGGGCGTGTTCGATCGCCTGGCAGGAACCGTGGGGCCTGCCGCCGGTGGCACGCTGGTGGGGCTGGTGGGCCCCATGGTCGGGTTGGGCGTCAACGCCGCCTGCTTCGCGCTGGGTTCGCTGATCATCGCCGTCGCGCTGCCCGGCGGTATGGGGCAACCGCAGAAGCACCCTGCTGGGGAGGGCACGCGAGAAGCCGAAGAAGCAACGGAAGCTGAAAAAGCAGCGGAGGCTGCGGGAACCCACGATGCGCGGGACGGCTACTGGCACAGCCTGCGCCAGGGCTTCGCGTTCCTGCGCCGGCAACCGATACTGCTCGCCCTCTACACCATGCTCGGCATCACGAATCTGCTGGACGCCGCATATGTGGCCGTGCTCGTTCCCGTCTGGGCCTCGGAGTCGGGTTACGGCCCTGGCACGATCGGACTGGTGCTGGCATCGTTCAGCGTCACGGCGACCGTCGGCAGCCTCGTCGCCGCGGCGGTGGCCCATCGGCTGCGGCGCCGGCCGGTGTTCTTCCTCGGCTGGCTCGTCACGGGCGCGCCGCGGTTCCTCATCCTGACGACGGACGCGCCCTTGTGGTGCGTGGCGATGGTGATCGGTATGGGTGGCCTGGGGGGCGGCTTCATCAACCCGATCATCGGTGCCGTCACGTACGAACGCATACCCCCCGACATGATGGGGCGAGCTCAAGGCATCGGCGACGCCATCACGTGGGCCGGGATTCCCCTGGGCGGTCTGCTCGCGGGCGCCGTCGTGGCGGGCGTGGGCCTCACCCCCGCGCTGTTGGCCGCGGGCGCCGTGTATTTCCTGACGACCAACCTCACGGGCCTGCGCCCGGAATGGCGGGAGATGGACCGCCACCGCGGCAAGGGGCGGGCCGGGCAGACCCCCCACGCGACCCCGGCGGAGCCCGCATCGTCAAGGCCCGAACTCCCTTCGGCGAGCTGGCAGTGACCGCGAACTTCTCAGGAAGTCGACGAGCCCCGTCCCGCCTCCGGAGCCTGGCCGGACATGTCGCGGATGCCCTTGCTGCGCGTGGCCGTCACCGCGGCGACGGCCACCAGGGCGGGGAAGACCAGCATGGCCGGTGTCGGGCTGAAGCGGGCCAGGAGGGCACCGGCCAGGGCGGGGGCGAGTGCGGCGGCGGACCCCGCGGCGAGCAGTACGCCGCTGACCACGCGGCCTTGCAGGTGGTCCGGTGTGACGGCGGCCTGGTGGGCGAAGAGCGCCGCGTTCGCCGTGGGCCCGAGGAAGACAGCGGCGGCCAGCGGTACGGCGGCCGGCACACTGCCCGCGAGGAGCGTGCTCACCGTCATCAGCGCGGCGGTCGTCCAGCACAGCAGCCTCATCAGGACGGGCAGCCGCAACCGCCGCTGCAGCGCGGGCGCCACGAGGGCGCCGAGGAAGCCGCCCAGCGCGAAGATCGTGGAGGCGAGGCCCACCAGGGCCGGGGAGACGCCCGCGTCGAGCAGCGCGAGTGTCATCGCGAAAATCATGCCGGTGAAGGCCATGTTCAGCGGCGCGGCGATCAGCAGCAGGGCGCGCAGGAAGGGATGGCCGAGGAGGAAGCGCAGGCCCTGCGCCGCGGAGACGGTGACAGGCTGGGCCGCCTCCCGCCGGGCCTCCCGTTCGGTCTCCTGAAGAGGCCGCCGGATACAGGCGACGGCCACCAGGGAGAGCAGGTGGCTCAGCGCGTTGCCGAGGAAGGGCAGGGCGCGGCCTAGTCCGAACAGCAGGCCGCCCAGCGGCGGACCGCTCAGTGAGACGGCGTACGCGCGTGCCTCGTTGCGGGCGACGGCCGCGGTGAGCTGGTCGGGGCGGACCAGGCTGCGTATCGAGGCGTGCTCAGCCGTGCTGAAGACGGCCGTGGCGGCGGCAGTGGCGATCACCACCGCGACGATCACGGGCAGGCTCGCGGTGTCCGTGGCCACTGCCCACCCGAGCAGGGCGTACCCTGCGAGCCGCAGTACGTCGCAGGTGATCATCAGGCGGCGCCGGTCGAGGCGGTCGGCGAGGACGCCGGCCGGCAGTCGGCACACGAGGGTGGCGACGAGTCCGGCGGTGCCGACGAGCCCGGCCTGTGCAGGGGACCCGGTCTGTTGGAGCACCAGCAGCGGCAGTGCCAGTTCCACCATGGCGCCGCCGAGGTCGGACAGACACTGCCCCGACCACAGCAGATTGAAGTCGCGGTTGCGCCACAGCCCCGGCGACCGGTCGCCGTCCGCCGTCGCGGCGGTTCCCCCGCCGACGGACGGCCGGCTCATACCGGTCCCCTGGCGGGCCCGGTCCCGGCAGACCCGGCCTCGGCCGTCCCGGCTGTGGCCGTATCGGACGTACCTGCGCCTGCCGCCCCGCCTCGTACCGACTTCGCGCCGTCCGGCTCCCCGGCACTCCGCTCGTTTCCGGACTCCCGGCGTCCGGCGTCGGATGCCGCCTCATTCGGGTCCGGACACGGAATGACCATCATCTTCGTGACGGAGCCGTCGTCGCCGACGACGTCCCGGACGTGGCGGAACCCCAGGCGGCGGCACAGGGCGAGGCTGGCGGTGTTCTCGGCGCCGACCATGCCGTAGGCCTCGCTGAGCCCGAGGTTGTCGGCGGCGTGCCGGAGCAGGCCGCGCACGGCCTCGCCGCCCAGTCCCTGTCCCCAGTACGCGGGGGCGAGCGCGGTGACGAGTTCATGGCCGTCGACGTTGCCGGTGGGCTTCACCTCCGCGTGCCCGACGTAGGCGCCCGCCAGCCACAGGCCCCACACGTCGAACCGGTGCGTGGGGTAGACGTCGGTGAGGATGGCGCGGAACACCTCGCGCAGCTGTGGTTCGGGCACGAGGTCCTGGCCCATCCAGCGGCACACCTCCGCGTCCCGCAGCAGCGCGACGAAGTGGTCCTCGTGTTCGGGTCGGTACGGGAGGAAGTCCAGGCGTTCGGTGCGCAGGACGGGGGTCATGGCGGGCTCCTCGGGAGTGGTGCCGTGCGGTGGTGGGCCGAGGGCGGTGGGGCGCCGGAACGGCGACGCGTGGGGGGCGGGGGCGCCGGGCCGCCGCGGGTGCGGTCGGCCCGGCGTGCGTTCGCGGGTACGGGTGCGGATGCGGGTGTGGGTGTGGGCGGCCGGTCAGGCCCCGGCGTTCTCCATGCGCTCGCGCAGGCTCTTGGGCCGCATGTCGGTCCAGACCTCGTCGACGTAGGCGGAGCACTCGGCCTCGGTGCCCTCCTTTCCGACGGGCTGCCAGCCCGCGGGCACCTCGATGTCGGCGGGCCAGAGCGAGTACTGCTCCTCGTCGTTGCGCAGCACCTGGTAGCGGGTGTTCTCGTCCATGTCGCCTTCTTTCGTCGTTCGGTTCGGTTGATCGATGAGTCGTCGAGGGGTGGGCGGTCGGGGCGCGGGGTGCGCGAGGGCTATGCCGGGCGGTCCGCCGGGACGGTGCCTCGCGGGAGCGGAGTGTCGTCACCTGCCTCCCCGGGCGTGCCGGGCGAGGTGGCGCAGGGCCTCGGCGAAGTCCTCGGCCGCCCGGCGCACGGTCGCGGTGTCGTGGAGGCCCGGCCGGTGGTGCCACGTGAAGGCGAGCCGGCCTTGCTGCACCGCGCCCACGACTTCCACCGGGTGGGAGCCGGGGTCCCGGGGGTCGTGGTCCTGTCCGAAGGAGCCGTGTTCGGCGCGGACCAGGCCGCCGTTCGCCGTCTCGGGGCGCGCGTCCCACTGGCCGAGGTAGTTGAACACCACCTGGCTGTGGGCCCGGTCGCCGAGGCGTTCGCGGACCTCGGGCGAGCCGAAGGTGCGCAGGGCGCCGTAACCGATGCCGTTGCCGGGGACGGCGCGCAGCTGGCGGCGGACCGCCTTGACCAGGGATCGCCAGTCGCGGTCCGGGCCGAGGTCGCCGGGGCCGGGCACCTGGATGGCGACCGGGTACACGGTGGTGAACCAGCCGACGGTGCGCGAGAGGTCTACGTCGTCGAGCAGGTCCTCCCGGCCGTGGCCCTCCAGGTCCAGGCGGACCCGGTCGTGGCCGGTCCAGCGGGCCAGTGCCAGGGCGAGCGCGGCGAGCAGTACGTCGTTGACGCGGGTGCGGTAGGCGGTGGGCGCGGAGCGTAGCAGGGCCGCGGTGTCGTCCTCGTCGAGTTCGACGCTCACCGTGGCGGCCGGCTCGTCGCCGGTGGCGGTGGCGGGGTCTGCGGGGGCGGTGGCGGGGGCCGGTTCGGCGCCTGTCGTCTGCTCCCAGTGCGGCAGTTCGTGGTCGAGGCCGCCCTCGGCGACGTGTTCGGCGAGGCGCCGGGACCAGGTGCGGAAGCTGGTGCCGCGCTCGCCCAGCGCGACCGGGTCTCCCTGGAGGGCCTGTCGGTAGGCGCTCTCCAGATCGTCGCGCAGGATGCGCCAGGAGACGGCGTCCACGACCAAGTGGTGCGCGACGAGGAGGAGGTATGCGGGCCGGTCCGGGTCCCCGGTGAACAGGGCCGCCCGCAGGTGCGGGCCGCGGGCCAGGTCGAAGCCCGCGTGGAGTTCGTCGGCGGCCTTCGCCATCGCCGCGTCGGCCTCATCGGCGGCCAGACCCGTCAGGTCGTGACGTACGAGGATGTCGTCGCCTGCGGCGGGCGGCGGGTTGAACTGCCGCCAGCCGTGCTCGTCCTGGGTGAAACGCATGCGCAGGGCGTCGTGGTGCTCAAGGAGGGCGTCGAGCGCGGCGCGCAGCGCCCCCGGGTCGGGGCGGCCGTCGAGTTCCAGCAGTGCCGACTGGTTGAAGTGGTGGTGGGCCGCACGGGGTGTGGTGAGGAACCACTCCTGGATCGGGGTGAGCGGTACCTCGCCGGTCACGGGGCCGTCGGCGGAGCGCCGGGGCGCGGTGCGGACCACGGTGGCGAGTTCGGCGACGGTCTGGTGCGTGAACAGGTCCCGGGTCGCCACGTGCAGACCGTCGCGGCGCAGCCGGGAGACGACCTGCATGCTCAGGATGGAGTCGCCGCCGAGCGCGAAGAAGTTGTCGTCGGCACCGACCTCCTCGATGCCGAGCACATCGGCCCAGATCCGGGCGATACGGCGTTCGGTGTCGGTGCGCGGCGCGGTTCGCGGACCGTGGGCGGCCTGGGCGGGCCCGGGCGCGGGGAGCGCCCGACGGTCGGTCTTGCCGTTCGGGGTGAGCGGCAACCGGTCGAGCGGCACGAAGACCGAGGGCACCATGTGCGGTGGCAGCGACCCGGCCAGGTGCAGCCGCAGTTCGGCGATGGGGAGCGCGGGGGCGGGCGACGCGGTGCGTGAGGCGCCTGTTTCGGACAGGTCGGCGCCCGGGGAGCCGGTCCCAGGCAGGTCGGTGCCCGGGGAGCCGGTCCCAGGCAGGTCGGCGCCCGGGGAACCGGTTCCGGGCAGGTCGGCGCCCAGGGAACCCGCCCCTGGCAGGTCGGCGCCCGGGGAACCCGTCCTGGACGGGTCGGTGCGCGAGGGGTCGGTTCCGGTCTGGTCGGGGTGGGCGGTGGCGGTGCCGGGCGGTTCAGCGCCCGACGGCCCGGTGGCGGCCGGGTCGGTGCCCGAGGAGCCCGTGCGGAACGGGCCGGTGCCAGACGAGCCGGCGCCCGACGGATCCGTGCCTGACGGATCCGTGCCCGAGGAGCCCGTGCGGGACGGGTCGGTGCCGGACGGTTCGGTGCCCAAAGAGCCGGCGCCAGACGAATCGGAGCCCGACGGGCCGGTGCCGGACGGATCGGTGCCCGAGAAGCCGACGCCAGACGAATCGGAGCCCGACGGGCCGGTGCCGGACGGATCGGTGCCCGAGAAGCCGACGCCAGACGAGCCGGCGCCTGACGGATCGGCGCCCGAGAACCCGGTGCCAGACGGGCCTGCGCCCGACAGTTCGGAGCCTGAGGAGCCGGTGCCCGACGGATCAGGGTGAGCCGGTGCCATAGCGGACGGCTGTGTCGGTACCACGTAGGCGACAAGCCGGGCCGGCGCGCCGGCCCCCTCCCCCGCACGGACGACCACGGCCGCGTCCCGCACCAGCGGGCTGCGCCGCAGCGCGCTCTCGATCTCCCCGGGCTCGATGCGGAAGCCGCGCAGTTTGACCTGGTCGTCGGCGCGGCCGGCGAACCGCAGCCGCCCGTCGGCGGTCCAGCGGACCAGGTCCCCGGTGCGGTACATCCGCTCCCCCGGCGCGCCGAACGGGTCGGGCAGGAACCGCTGGGCGGTGAGCTGCGGCCGCCCCAGGTAGCCGCGGGCGAGGCCGGGCCCCGCGATGTACAACTCGCCGGTCACGCCGAGCGGTACGGGGCGCAGGGCGGCGTCGAGCACGTACACGCGCGTGGCGCCGGACGGACGGCCGATGGTCGGGGTACCGGTGCCCGCGACCAGCGGGCCGGTCCAAGTGGCGACCACGGTGGCCTCAGTCGGGCCGTAGGAGTTGACCATGCGGCGGCCGGGGGCCCAGGTGTCGACCAGGTCGGCCGGGCAGGCCTCGGCGCCGACGATGAGGGTGCGCAGGTCGGGCAGGGCAGCGGCGCTCTCCGGCGGCAGCGTGGCCAGGGCCGCCGGCGGGATCAGCGTATGGCTGACGCGCCGTTCGGCAAGCACTTCCGCGAGCCGCTCCCCGACCAGTGGCCCTTCCTCGCCCGTCACCAGCGCGGCCCCGCTGAGCAGGGAAACACACAGTTCGAGTACGGACGCATCAAAGCTCGGGGAGGCGAACTGGAGCACGCGGTCGCCGGGTCCCGCCGCGTACTGCTCGGCGGCCGCAGCGGCGAAGGAGGCGAGGCCCCGGTGGGTGACCACGACGCCCTTGGGCGTGCCGGTGGAGCCTGAGGTGTAGATGACGTAGGCGGGATGGGCAGGGGTGAGCGCGATGGTGCGGTCGGCGTCCGTGAGTGCCGTGCCCGGCCCCTCGGTGGACCACGCCTCGGCCGGGTCGTCGAGGACCAGGTGGGCGCCCGCGTCCCGGATCATGAACTCCCTTCGCTGCGGCGGGTAGTCGGGGTCCACGGGCAGAAAGGCCCCACCGGCCTTGGTGACAGCGAGCTGCGCGACCACGGCCGCCGCCGAGCGCGGCAGTGCGAGGGCCACCACGCGCTCGGGTCCGACACCGTCCCGGACGAGCCGGTGGGCCAGCCGGTTGGCGGCCCGGTCGACGTCGGCGTACGTCAGCTCCCGGTCGCCGTCGATCAGCGCCACGGCATCAGGGGTACGTGCCGCCTGCCGTTCGAACAGGGCGGGCAGGGTGGCTTCCGGCACCGGGCGGAAAGTGCCCCGGCCCTGCGCCAGCAGGTCCCCTCGCTGGTAGTCGGAGGCGAGTGGCAGCGCGCCGAGCGGGCGGCAGGGGTCCTCGGCGACGGCGTGCAGCAGGGTGCCGAGCTGGGCCGCCATCCGGTCGGCCGTGGCCGTGTCGAACAGGTCGGTGTTGTAGGTGAGCAGGGCGTGCAGCTCACCGGAGTCGGTCTCGGCGAACTCCAGAGTGAGGTCGAACGCGGTCTGCTCCGACTCCGGTTCGACGTCGGTGACGTCCAGGCCGGGCAGGTCGAGGGCGACGGCCGGAGTGTTCTGGAGGACGACCATGACCTGGAAGAGCGGGCTGCGGCTGGTGTCGCGGACGGGCTGCACCTCGTCCACGACCCGTTCGAACGGCACGTCCTGGTGGGCGAAGGCGTCCATGACGGTCTGCCGTACGTCGCCGAGGAACGCGGTGAACGGCCGGTCGGTCTCGACCCGGGAGCGCAGCACCAGGGTGTTGACGAAGAAGCCGACGAGGGCCTGCGTCTCGGGCCGGTCGCGGCCGGCATTGACAGTGCCGACGACTATGTCCTCGCTGCCGGAGAGCCGGGCGAGGTAGCTCTGGGCGGCGGCCACGAGCGTGGTGAACAGGGTGGTGCCGTGGTCGCGGGCGATCCGGGTGAGCCGCCGGGCGATGGAGGCGGGCACGACCAGCCGGGTGTTCGCTCCGGCGCTGGTGCGGACGGCAGGCCGGGGCCGGTCGGTGGGCAGCTCCAGCGGTGCGGTGTCGGCCAGTTGCTGCTTCCAGTAGGCGAGGTGCTCGTCGGCCTCGGTGTCGCCGGTGGTGCGCTGCCAGTGGGCGTAGTCGGCGTACTGAACCGGCAGAGGCGCCAATTCACCTACCTCTACGCCGAGTTCGGACCGGTAGAAGTGCGTGAGGTCGCCGAGCAGGACGGAGGTCGACCAGCCGTCGGTGACGATGTGGTGCAGGGTGAGGGCGAGTACGTGGTCGTCCTCGGCGAGCCGGAGCAGGCAGGCGCGGAGCAGCGGTCCTTCACGCAGGTCGAAGGGGCGGAGGCGTTCCTCGGCGAGCAGGCGGCGCACGGCCGTGTCCCGCTCCCCCGCGTCGAGCCCGGACATGTCGTGCACGGGCAAGGGCACGCCCTGGGGCGGGTGGACGCGTTGAATGCCATGCCCGTCGATGCTGTCGAAAGTGGTGCGCAACGACTCGTGCCGGGCCACCACGGCGCCGAGGGCGGCGCGCAGCGCGTCGGTGGCCAGGGTGCCGCGCAGCCGCAGGGCGAGGGTGGTGACGTACTCGGCGCTGTCGGGCTCGAACTCGTGCAGGAACCAGAGGCGTTGCTGGGCATGTGACATGGGTGCGACCGCGTCACGGGCGACCGGGACGAGCGCCGGGCGGCCGGAGCCCTGCCGCTCTTCGCCGAGCAGGCGGGCCAGGGCGGCCGGTGTCGGGTGGGTGAAGACCGCGCGCGGTGTGAGGTCGGTGTCGAAGGTCTCGGCGAGGCGGGAGGCGAGCCTGATGCTGAGGATCGAGTCGCCGCCGAGCTGGAAGAAGTCGTCTTCCACACAGGGCGGTTCGCTGCCGAGCACCTCGCCGAAGACGTCCGCTGTGCGACGCTCGGCCTCGGTGCGGGGCTCGACCCGCTCGCGGCCCGGCGCGGCGTCGGCGTCCGGCGCGGGCAGGGCGGCCCGGTCGACCTTGCCGTTGCGGCTGAGCGGCAGCGCGGTGAGCGGGACGACGGTGGTGGGCACGAGGTAGTCGGGCAGGGTACGGGCGGCGTACGCCCGCAGCGCATCGCCGTCCTCACCGGCCGGTCCGACGACGTAGGCGACGAGCCGCTTGGCGCCGGGGCGGTCCTCGCGGGCCAGGACGGCCACGTCGACGACGTCCGGGTGGGCGGCGAGCACGGCCTCGACCTCGCCTGGCTCCACCCGGAAGCCCCGGATCTTCACCTGGTCGTCGGCGCGGCCGAGGAACTCGACGGTGCCGTCCGGGCGCCGCCGGGCCAGGTCGCCGGTGCGGTACATGCGGGCGCCGGGCGGGCCGAGCGGATCGGCGAGGAAGCGGCCTGCGGTGTCGCCGGGTCGCCCCAGGTATCCCCGGGCGACCCCCTCCCCGGCCAGGTACAGCTCACCCGGGCAGCCCGGCGGCACGGGCCGCAGCCGGGAGTCGAGGACCAGCGCCCGCATGTCGTCCAACGGCCGGCCGATGGGGATCGTGCCGGGCACCGCCGCAGGGTCGGTGAGGGCGAAGGAGGTCGCGAAGGTGGTGGTCTCGGTGGGGCCATAGCCGTCCACGACAGTCAGGCCGGGGCAGGCGTCGAGCACCCGGCGTACGGCCTGCGCCGGTACCACGTCACCGCCGGTCCACAGCTGCGTGAGGCCGCGGAAGCAGTCGGGCGCGTCCTGCGCGAGCAGCCGGAACAGTCCGGCGGTGAGCCACAGCGCGGTCAGTCCGCCGTCGGCGGCGAGCCGGCGCAGCGAGGCCGCGTCGACGGTGCCGCCCGGGGCCACGACCACGCAGCCGCCGTTGAGGAGCGGCGCCCACACCTCGAAGGTGGCGGCGTCGAACGCCACCGGCGAGTGCAGCAGCACACGGTCGCACACCCCGCCGGTGAACCGGCTGTCGGTTGCCAGCGCCGCCACGTCCCGGTGCCGCACCGCGACCGCCTTGGGCAGCCCGGTGGACCCGGAGGTGAACATCACGTAGGCGAGTTGGTCGGGGTCGGTGGACAGCGCGGGCCGACCGTCTCGCCGCGGGGTCCCGGGCCGGGCAGCGGCTACCTCCACGGCGGTGAGCCGGCGGGTCGCGCCCGCCTGGGCGAGCAAGGTGCGGCGGCGTTCCTCGGGGGCTCGGGTGTCGACGGGGACATAGGCCCCGCCGGCCATGAGGACGGCGAGCTGGGCTACGACCAGTTCGGCGGAGCGGTCGAGGAGCAGCGCCACCCGGTCCTCGGGGGCCAGCCCGTCGGTCCGCAGCCTGGCGGCCAGCGAGTGTGCCCAGTCATGGAGTTGACGGTAGGTCAGTCGGCGGTCGCCGTCGTGGATCGCGGATGCGTCCGGGGTACGTCGGGCCTGTTCGGTGAACAGGTCGACGGGGCTGCGCGGCGTGGTCCGGCGGGCGGCGATGTTCCAGGTGGCCAGCAGCTCGCGGTCCGCCGGGGCGAGCACGTCCAGGTCGGTCAGGTCGGTGTCGAATCCGTCGGCTAGGGCGGTGAGCAGTCCGGCCAGGCGGGCCGCTGCTCGCTCGGCGGTGGCGGGGTCGAACAGGTCGGGGTCGTAGGCCAGGTCGAAGCCGAGCCGTTCGGCCAGGTGGGCGCGGAGGCACCAGGGGAAGGTGGTGGCGTCGTCGGCGCGCACCTCCTCGACCTGGACCCCTGTGCGGGCCGTCGCCGACTCGTCCACGGGGTAGTTCTCGAACACCACCATGCTGTCGAACAGCGCCTCGCCGGACGGGACTTCACTCACGGCCTGGATGCGGGGCAGGGCGAGGAAGTCGAAGCGGCGGGCGTCGCTCTGCCGTTCCTGGAGGTCGCGCAGCCACGGCAGCACCGGCCCGGCGGGTATGCGGACCCGGGTCGGCACCGTGTTGATGAACATGCCGATCATGCCTTCGACACCGGGCAGTTCGGCCGGGCGGCCGGAGACGGTGGTGCCGAAGACCACGTCGTCGCGTCCGCCGGAGCGGGCGAGCAGCAGCGCCCAGGCGCCCTCCACCACCGTGTTCACGGTGAGTCCGGCGCGGGCGGCGGTCTCCCGCAGTCGCCGTGAGAGACCGTCGTCCAGCTCGTGGTGGACGGCCGCCGCGGAGCGGGCCCGGTGGGCCTCGGTGGGCGTACGGTCGTACGGCAGCGGGGTCCTGACGGTGAACCCGTCGAGGGCGTCGGCCCAGTGCCGCTCCGCCGCCGCCTCGTCCTGCTCCCGCAGCCAGTGCAGGAAGTCCGCGAAGGGCCGCCGCAGCGGGGGCGCCTGGTCAGGTCCCCCGGTGAGTGTGGCGTAACGTTCGCACACCTCCGTGAGCAGCTGCCCGGTGCTCCAGCCGTCGAGGACGATGTGGTGGGTGGACCACACGAGCAGCACCTCGTCGCCGGGCAGGGCGGCCAGGGCGAGCCGGGTGAGCGGCGCCGTGCCGAGGTCCATGCCGGCGGCGCGGTCCTCGGCGAGCAGCTGTTCGGTGGCCGAGGCGCGTTCGGCGGGCGTGAGCGCGCGCCAGTCGAGGTGGCGGACGGGCAGTTCCGCGTGGCGGTGGACGACCTGGACCGGGTGCGGCAGGCCGTGCCAGTGGACGCTGGTGCGCAGCGCCGGGGTGCGGTCGGCGACCTGCTGCCAGGCGGTGGCGAAGGCCTGCGGGTCGGCGACGCCGGACAGGCGTACGGCCGTGCGGTCGAAGTAGGCGTGCTCGGTGTCCACGAGGCCGTGGAAGAGCATCCCGGACTGGAGCGGGGTGAGCGGCAGGACGTCCTCGACGTGTTGGCCGGTGCCCAGGAGCTGGTCTAGCTGTTTCTGGGCGAGGTCGGCGAGGGGGAAGTCGGAGGGGGTGCGGCCGCCCGCCTCGGGGCGGGCACAGTGCGCGACGATCTCCCGCAGGGCCGCGAGCATGTCCTCGGCGAGCCGCTCGACGGTGGCGTGGTCGTAGACGGCGGCCGGGTAGGTCCAGCCGAGTTCGAGCTGACCCTCCTGGACCACGCCGGTGATGTCCAGGAGGTAGGGCCGGGGTTCTTCCGGGTCGGTGTCCCGGCCCGCCGGTGGCAGGGCGCCACGGAACAGGCCGCCGGCGGTGTCCGTGTCCCATTGGCCGTGGTAGTTGAAGCCGACCTGCGGGGCGGGGGCCGCGGCGAGCGGGCTGCCGGGCACGAGATGGCGCAAGGCGCCGTGGCTCAGGCCGTGCAGCGGCACCGCGCGCAGCTGCTCCTTCACCGAGCGGAGAGTGTCGTGCCAGCCGCCGTCCGGGGCGACGCACAGGGCGAGCGGGAACTCGGCGGTGAACCAGCCGACGGTCCGCGACAGATCCACGTCCGCGAACAGTTCCTCGCGCCCGTGGCCCTCGACACCCAGCAGGACGGTGTCGCGTCCGCACCAGCGGGCCAGGGTGCGGCCGAGAGCGCTGAGCAGGACGTCGTTGACCTGGGTGCGGTAGGTCGGAGGAACCTCGCGCAGCAGGGCGTCGGTGGTCCGCGCGTCAAGAGTGACGGTGAGGGTGGTGGCGGTGCCGTGGGTGTTCGGGCCGGGTCGGCCTGCGGGCAGTTCGGCCGGTGCCGTGCCGGTGCGTGTCCAGTACGGCAGGTCGGCGTCGAGCCCGCCGGAGCGGGTGTGCCGGTCCAGTCGGGTCGCCCAGTGGCCGTACGACGTGCCGGTGGGAGGAAGTTCCACCGGCAGGCCGTCCGCCGCCGCCCGCTGGGCGGCCTCCAGGTCCGCGAGCAGGATGCGCCAGGACACGCCGTCGATCACCAAGTGGTGTGCAGTGACGACCAGTTGCCCGGGCCGCCCGGGGCCGCGGCCGAAGGACAGGACGCGGACCACCCGTCCAGTGGTGGGGTCGAGGGCGGCCTGCGCCTCGTCCGTCAGCCGCTGTACCTCGGCCTCCAACGACGCATCGTCCAGACCGACCGCGTCGTGCCGCGTGAAGACGCCGTCCGGCGCCTCGGGCAGCACATCCTGGCGCCAACCGTCGGCTGTGCGGCGGAACCGCGTGCGCAGGGCGGCGTGGTGGCGTACGAGGGCGTCGGTGGCGGCCCGGAGCGTCGGTTCTGTGGTGTCAGGGGCGAGTTCGAGGCGCTGGGTCATGGTGAAGCGGAGCCGCCGTTCCCCCGGGTCGCGGCCGTCCAGGTACCAGTGCTGAATCGGGGTGAGCGGCGCCTCGGCAGGCTCCTCGACAGCATCCTGCTGCGGGGCCGACTCCCGTACGCACAGAGCGAGTTCCGCGATCGTCTGGTGGCGGAAGACGTCCTTGGTGGCGAGGGCGAGTCCGGCCTGCCGGGCGCGGGAGACGATCTGGATGCTCAGGATGGAGTCGCCGCCGAGCGTGAAGAAGTTGTCGCGGGCGCCGACGCGTTCGACGCCGAGCACCTCCGCCCAGATCGCGGCCAGCCGTTCCTCCGTGCCCGCCCGGGGAGCGACGTAGGGCGTGCCGCTGTCGGGCTGTGCGGGCGGGGCGGGCAGGGCGCGCCGGTCCGTCTTGCCGCTGGTGGTGCGCGGTATGCGGGCCAGCGGGACGAACGCGGCGGGCACCATGTGGTCGGGCAGGGTGCGGCGCAGCGCGAGGCGCAGGGCGTCCGGGGACGGCACGCGGTCGGCGGTGGCGGGCACGACGTAGCCGACGAGCATGAGGCGGCCGGCGTTCTCGCGGGCGGCCACCGCCGCGTCGGCGACGTCCGGGTGGTCCAGGAGGGCGGCCTCCACCTCACCTGGTTCGATGCGGAACCCTCGGATCTTGACCTGCTCGTCGGCGCGGCCCAGGAATTCCAGGAGTCCGTCGCGGTCCCAGCGGGCGCGGTCGCCGGTGCGGTACATCCGCTCGCCGGGCACCCCGAACGGGTCGGCGAGGAAGCGGGCCGCGGTGAGGCCGGGCCGGTTCAGATAGCCGCGGGCGACCTGCGCCCCGGCCAGGTACAGCTCGCCGGGCGTGCCGGGCGGCACCGGGCGCAGGGCGCCGTCGAGGACGTACGCGCGCAGGTTGCCGCCGGGGCGGCCGATGAGCGGACGGTGCGGCTGGTCGGCGCAGCGGCCGTAGACGGCGTCGACGGTGGTCTCGGTGGGGCCGTACATGTTGTACACCGCCACGCCCAGCTCCTGTTCGGCGCGCACGAGGTCGCGCCAGTCGGCCGTGGTGACGGCCTCGCCGCCGACGAGCAGCAGGCGCGGGGGGTGCCGGTCGGCGGCGAGCAGCCCGGCGGCGGTGAGTTCGCGCAGGTAGGACGGGGTGACGTTGACCAGGTCGAGGCGGTGTTCGGCGACCTGGGCGCAGAACGCCCGCGGGTCCAGGCGTACGTCCTCGTCGATCAGGTGGACCTCGTGGCCGAGCGCGAGGAGCAGCGGTCCTTCCCAGGAGGTGTCGAAGGAGAAGGAGGCGCTGAGCGCGGCGCGCAGCCGCCGCCCGTCGGCGGTGTGCGGGGCGAGCAGGCCCGCGCGGTGGTCGTGGCAGAGGTTGACCAGATTGCGGTGTTCGACGGTGACGCCCTTGGGGCGGCCGGTGGAGCCCGAGGTGTAGATGATGTACGCGGTGTTCTCGGGCAGCAGGGGCCGGACGCGGTCGGCGTCGGTCGGGTCGTGGGCGGGCAGCCGGTCCCAGGGCACTGCGTCGAGGCCGGTCAGCAGGGTGTGCGGGCGGGCGTCGGCGAGGAGGAACTCCTGCCGTTCGGCGGGGAGTTCGAAGTCGAGGCAGAGCAGGGTGGCGCCCGCCTTGAGGACGGCGAGCACCGCCACCATCAGGTCGCTGGTGCGCGGCAGCCGGACCGCGACCACATCTTCGGGCCCCGCGCCTTGAGCGATGAGGTGGTGGGCGAGCCGGTTGGCGCGCTGGTTCAGCGCGGCGAAGTCCAGCGTGGCGTCGCGGGCGACCAGGGCGGTGTGCTCCGGGGTGCGGGCGGCCTGGGCCTCGAACAGGGCGGGGAAGGTGGTGTCCGGCTCGGGCAGGCGGATGCCCTCACCCTGGCGCAGTACGCGGTGCCGCTCGTCGTCGGTCATCAGCGGCAGCCGGTCCGCGCTCTGCCCCGGGTCCTCGGCGACGGCCTCAAGCAGAACGCGCAGCCGGGTGGCCAGGCGTTCGGCGGTGTCGGTGTCGAAAAGGCCGGTGTTGTACTCCAGGTGGGCAGTGAGTCCGTCGTCGCCCTCCACGAAGTCGAAGGCGAGGTCGTACGTGGCGACGCGCACCGGCGGGGTCACCGGCTCCGCCGTCAGGCCGGGCAGCCGGAGTGGCTCGGCGCCGAGGTTGTGCAGGGCGACCATGACCTGGAACAGCGGGGTGCGGCTGGTGTCGCGTTCGGGCTGGAGGGCGTCCACCACGCGCTCGAAGGGCACCTCCTGGTGGGCGAACGCCTCCAGGGCGGTGTCGCGCACCTCGGCGAGCAGTTCCCGGAAGGGCACACCGGGCCGGATCCGGGCGCGCAGCACCAGCGTATTGACGAACATGCCGACCAGGTCGTGCAGTTCGGCTCGCTCGCGGCCGGCGGTGACGGTGCCGACGGTGACGTCCTCTTGGCCCGCCCACCGGGCGAGCAGGGTCTGGCAGGCCGTCACCAGGGTCATGTAGAGGGTGGCGTCGGCCTCCCGTGCCCGCTCGCGCAGCCGCTCGGTGAGCGCGGCGGGCAGGGTGAAGGTCAGCAGGGCGCCGTCGCGGGTGCGGACGGCGGGGCGCGGCCGGTCGGTGGGCAGCTCCAGTGGGGTTACGCCGTCCAAGGCCCGGCGCCAGTACGCGAGTTCGGCGTCGGAGCGGTCGGCGCGGGAACGCTGCCAGGCCGCGTAATCGGCGTAGCGGACGGGGAGCTCGGGGAGCTGCGGGCGGCGGTCCTCCAGGGCGGCCGCGTAGAGCTCGCCCAGGTCGCGGGCAAGCACGCCGACGGACCAGCCGTCGGTGACGATGTGGTGCACGGCCAGGACGAGGACGTGCTCATCGGGGGCGAAGCGCGCCAGGTGGGCCCGCAGCAGGGGGCCGGTGGCCAGGTCGAAGGGGGTGGCGGCGACCCGCTCCACGAGGGTGTCCAGGGCGGCGTCGTCCGGGAGGTCAAGGATCGGCAGGTCCACGGGCCGGGGCGGGTGGACGATCTGCCGGGCCTGACCGTCGTGCTCGGCGAACGTCGTCCGCAGCACCTCGTGCCGGGCGACCAGGCCGTCCAGGGCGGTGCGCAGGACTGCGCAGTCCAGCGGACCGCGCAGCCGCAGCACGGACAGGGTCGTGAACTCCGTGCTGCCCGGCTCGAACCGGTCGAGGAACCACAGGCGCTGCTGGGCGTACGACAGGGGCGCCGGGGCGTCCGGGTCGGCGGCCGGGATGACGTCGGCGGTGTCCGCGCCGCCCGGCTCGCCCAGGGCGGCGGCGAGGTCGCAGAGGGTGGAGTGGGTGAACAGCATGCGGGGCGAGACGTCCGTGCCGAAGGCGGCGCGCAGCCGGGAGGTGACGCGGACGGCGAGGATGGAGTCGCCGCCGAGGGCGAAGAAGTCGTCGTCGGCGCCGACCTCGTCGGTGTCAAGGACGTCGGTCCAGGCGGCGGCGACGAGCCGCTCGGCACGGGTGCTCGGCGGGGTCCGCGTGCCGTCGGCGGCGAAGCCGTCGGGGCCGGGTGCGGGCAGGGCACGGCGGTCGAGCTTGCCGTTGGCGGTGAGCGGCAGGGCGGCCAGCGGCACGTAGGCGGCAGGCACCATGTGCGCGGGCAGCAGTCCTTCGAGGTACGCGCGGAGTTCGGCGGCGGGCGGCGGCGTGGCGCACTCCCCCTGCCCCCCAGCGCTGGTGCCGACGATATGAGCCACAAGCCGCCGCGTCCCCGCGGTGTCCTCGTACACGCCGACGGCGGCCGCGCCGACGCCGGGGTGGCCGTGCAGGGCGGCCTCGATCTCGCCCGGCTCGATGCGGTAGCCGCGGATCTTGACCTGCTGGTCGGCGCGGCCCAGGTACTCCAGGGTGCCGTCGGCGCGCCAGCGGGCCCGGTCCCCGGTGCGGTACATGCGGGTGCCCGGCCGACCGAAGGGGTCGGCGAGGAAGCGGGTAGCGGTCAGCCCTGGCCGGTTCAGGTAACCGCGCGCCAGACCCTCACCGGCCACGAACAGTTCGCCCACGGCGCCCGGCGGCACCGGCTGGAGCGTGTCGTCGAGGACGTAGAGCCGCAGGTCGGGTATGCCGGTGCCGATGGGGCTGGCGGCGGCGGTGTGGGCGTTCGAGCTGCCGAGGTCCGCGTAGGTGACGTGCACGGTGGTCTCGGTGATGCCGTACATGTTCACCAGGCGGGGCGCGGTGTCCGGGTGGCGGGCGTACCAGTCGGCGAGCCTGCCCACGTCCAGCGCCTCACCGCCGAAGATGACGGTGCGCAGTGCCACCCGGTCGCCCACGCCGGGCAGTTCGGCGTCCGCGCGGATCAGCGGGTAGAACGCGGACGGCGTCTGGTTGAGGACGGTGACCTGTTCATCGACGAGCAGGCGCAGGAAGTCCTCCGGGGAGCGGGCGGTGTCCTCGGGGACGATCACGAGCCGGCCACCGTGCAGCAGCGGACCCCACAGCTCCCACACCGAGAAGTCGAAGGCGTACGAGTGGAACAGCGTCCACACGTCGTCGGCTCCGAAGCCGAACCAGTGCCGGGTGCGGGTGAACAGCCGGACCACGTTGGCGTGCGGGACGACGACACCCTTGGGGCGGCCGGTGGAGCCTGAGGTGTAGATGGCGTAGGCGGGGCTCTCGGGCAGCGCGCGCCGGGCCGTCGGTCCTGCGGCCGGGCGGCGGGCCAGGTCGGCGGACACCTCCGGGTCGTCGAGGAGCAGGCGGGGCACGTCCGGGACGACCGGCGCGGTCTGCTGCGTGGTGACCAGAGCGACCGGTCCGGCGTCGGCGAGCAGGTGCCGGACGCGCTCCTCGGGCAGCCGGGGGTCGATGGGCAGGTAGGCGGCGCCGGTCTTGAGGACGGCGAGGACGGCCACGACGAGGTCGGTGGAGCGGGGCAGCGCGAGGGCGACGAACGTCTCGGGCCCGGCGCCGAGTTCGACGAGCTTGTGGGCGAGACGGCCCGCCCGCGCGTCCAGGGTGGCGTAGTCGAGCCGTTCCTCGCCACAGGTGACGGCCTCGGCGTCCGGGGTGCGGGCGGCCTGGGCGGCGAACAGCGCGTCCAGGGTGTCGGCGGGCCTGCCCTCCTCGGTGCCGTTCCAGTCGGTGAGCATCCGCCGCCGTTCCTCGGCGGTGGTCCAGGCCAGGGAGCGCACGGGCCGGTCCGGGTCGTCGGCCAGCTCCGTGAGCAGCAGGCAGAGCCGGTCGGCGAGGGCGCGTACGGTCGTGGCGTCGAACAGCTGAGGGTCGTAGGCGAGGTCGAAGCCGAACCGCTCGCCCTGGTAGGCCCGCAGCACCAGCGGGAAGTTGGTGGCGTCGCGGGAGGAGACGTCGGCCAGGCGTATCCCGGTGGTGGCCGAACGCGCCTCGTCGAAGGGGTAGTTCTCGAAGGCCACCATGCTGTCGAAGAGCGGGCTGCCGGCCGGTACGTCGCTCAGCGAGGTCAGCTCGGCGAGGGACACCGCCGCGAACCGGCGTGCCTGTGCCTGTTCCTCCTGGAGTGCCCGGAGCCAGACGGCGGCCGTGCGGTCGCCGTCCACGCGGACCCGGGTGGGCAGCGTGTTGATGAACATGCCCACCATCGACTCGGCGCCGGGCAGGTCGTCGGGCCGCCCGGAGACGGTGGTGCCGAACAGCACGTCCCGTTCGGCGCTGTAGCGCGACAGGAGCAGCGCCCAGGCGCCCTGCACCACGGTGCCGAGGGTGAGTCCGGCCATCCGGGCGGTGTGGGCAAGGCGGGCGGAGATGTCGTCGGACAGGGTGCCCGTGTGCACGTCGGCGGACCGGGTCTCGTGCCCGGGGCGCCGGACGCGGTCGGCGGGCAACGGGGTCGGGGTCGCGAACCCGTCGAGGACGGTCCGCCAGTGCGCGTGGGCGGCCTCGGTGTCCCGGTCGGCCAGCCAGCGCACGTAGTCGCCGAACGGCCGCCGCGCCGACGGCCGGGGCTCGGCGCCGGTGGTGAGTGCCCCGTACTCCTCGGATACGTCGGTGAGCACCTGGGCGAGGCTCCAGCCGTCCAGGATCAGGTGGTGGGAGGTCCACAGCAGGTGCAGCCGGGCATCGGGGAGGCGGACGAGGGTGAGCCGCATCAGGGGTGCCGTGCCGAGGTCGAGGCCGCGCGCGAGGTCGTCGGCGCGCAGCCGGTCGAGGCGCTCGGCCCGCTCCCCCGCGTCCACGTCGCGCCAGTCCAACTGGACGACGGGTACCTCGACGCGCCGGTGCACGACCTGGAGCGGCACCGGGACGCCCTCCCACACCACCGAGGTGCGCAGGGCGGGAGTGCGGTCGGTCACCCGCTGCCAGGCCAGGGCGAGGGCGTCCGGGTCGCTGACGCCCTCGAGGAGCAGGGCGGCCTGGTCGACGTACACGTCGTCGTCTCCGCCGACCAGCCGGTGGAAGAGCATGCCTTCCTGGAGCGGAGTGAGCGGCAGCAGGTCCTCGACGTCACGGCCGTCGCCGACGAGCCGGTCCACACCGGCCTGGTCCAGGCGGGCCAGCGGGAAGTCGGAGGGCGTACGTCCGCCCGTGCCGGGCCGGGCGCAGTGCTCGGCGATGGCGGCGAGCGCCCGCACCATGCCGTCGGCCAAGTTCCGGACTGTGCCCTCCTGATGGACCTGGTCGCTGTAGTGCCAGGTGATCTCCAGTTGGCCGTCGGTGACCAGGGCGGACACGTCGAGGAGGTGGTCCAGCGGCGCGTCGGGGTCCATGTCCCGGCCGGGCACGTCGGCGACGGGCGCGAAGTCGCCTCCGGCAGCCGCCTCCCACTGCCCGTGGTAGGTGAAGCACACGTCGGGCAGCGGCAGTTGACCGAGCGCGCGGGCCTCGGGGCTCGGTGAGCCGAGGTGGCCGAGCGCCTGGTAGCCCAGACCGCGGCGCGGCACGGCGCGCAGTCGTTCCTTGACGGACTTGAGGGTGGTCCCCCAGTCGTCCGGTCCTGCCGGAGTGAGGGTTACGGGGTACTGGGTGGTGAACCAGCCGACCGTACGGGACAGATCGGCGCCCTCGTCCAATTCCTCTTCCCGGCCGTGGCCCTCCAGTGCGACGGTCACGTGCTCGGCGCCCGTCCAGTCGGCCAGTACGCGGCTCAGTGCGCTCAGCAGCACGTCGTTGACCTGGGTGCGGTACGCGCCCGGTATCCGCCGCAGCAGTGCCTCGGTGGTGTCCCGGTCCACGCGCGTACTGACGGTGTGCACGGACCCGGCGAGCGGGGTGCCGGGCAGATCGACGGGGAGCGGGGTGCGCGGCGTCGCCAGCTCCTGCGTCCAGTGGGGCAGGTCGTCGTCGAGGTCACCGGCCCGGACCCGTTCGGTCAGGGTCCGCGCCCAGTCTGCGAACGGGGTGTGCTCGGGCTCGGGCGCGGGTTCCTCGCCGGCAGCGGCCTGTCGATAGGCGTGCTCCAGGTCGGCGAGGAGGACGCGCCAGGAGACGCTGTCGACCGCCAAGTGGTGCGCGCTGAGGAAGAGTTGCGGCCGTTCGCCGCCGGTGAGCAGGGCCGCGCGCAGCAGGTCGCCGGTCGTCGGGTCCAGGGCGGCGCGGGCCGCTTCGGCAGCCTCGGCGGGCGGGGTCGTAGGGTCGCGGCGGGTGAGCAGTCCGGTCGCGGGGCCGGTGCCGGGGTGCTGCCGCCAGGTGCCATCGGTGCACGTGAAGCGGGTGCGCAGGGCCGGGTGGCGGGCCACGACGGCGTGCAGCGCCCGGTCCAGGGCGCGTTCGTCGAGGTCGTACGGAAGGTCGAGCAGCATCGACATGGCGAAGTGCCGCAGCGGCCCATGCGTGGCGAAGAACCACTCCTGGACAGGGGTGAGCGGGGCGGGTCCGTCCTGGTGGGCGCGGCGGGGCGCGGGCACGGCGGCGGTACGGCGGGACGCGGCGGCGGCCAGGTCGGCGACCGTCTGGTGGCGGAAGACGTCCTGCGAGCCGATGTGCAGGCCCGCCGCGCGGGCGCGGGAGACGGCCTGGATGCTCAGGATCGAGTCGCCGCCCAGCTCGAAGAAGTTGTCCGTGACGCCGACCCGGGCGACCCCGAGCACTTCGGCCCAGATTCCGGCCAGGGTCTCCTCGCCAGGGTTGCGCGGGGCTACGAACTCCCGCTCCTCCGCACTGTTTTCCGGCGTCGGCAGGGCTCGGCGGTCCAGCTTGCCGCTGGTGGTCAGCGGCAACGCGTCCAGTGAGGTGAAGGAGGACGGCACAAGGGCGTCGGGCAGCACCTCGCGCAGGGCCGCCCGCAGGTCGGCGGGGGCGGGCCGGGGCGTGTCGGTCGCGGGGACGACGTAGGCGGCGAGACGGGTGTGGCCGTGCGGGTCCGGCAGGGCGACGACCGCGGCGGCGGCGACGGCGGGCAGCGCGAGCAGGGCGGCCTCGATCTCGCCGGGCTCGATGCGGTGGCCGCGCACCTTGACCTGGTCGTCGGCGCGCCCGAGGTAGTCCAGGCGGCCGTCGGCGGTCCAGCGGGCCAGGTCGCCGGTGCGGTACATCCGCTCTCCCGGCCCGCCGAACGGGTCGGGCAGGAAGCGGGCCGCGGTCAGCCCCGGCCGGCCGGCGTAGCCGCGGGCGAGCTGGCCGCCCGCGAGGTACAGCTCGCCGCCGACACCGGGCGGCACCGGCCGGAGCCGGTCGTCAAGGACGTACGCCCGTACTCCGGGCAGGGGGCGGCCCACCAGCGGGCGGTCCCCGCCGTCGATACGGCAGGACAGCGCGTCGACCGTGCACTCGGTGGGGCCGTAGAAGTTGTGGGCGGCCACGTCCGGGTGGGCGGCCAGTTCGCGCCAGAGCGCGGGGCCGACCGCCTCGCCGCCGAGCATGAGGACGCGGGGGTGGTGCCGAGGGTCGGTGAGCAGTCCGGCGGGCAGCAGTTGCCGCAGGTAGGACGGGGTGACGTCGAGGAAGTCGACGCGGTGCTCGACGACGTACTCGACCAGCGCGGCCGGGTCCATCCGGGTCGTCTCGTCGACCAGGTGCAATGGGTGGCCGTCGGCCATAAGCAGCACGCCTTCGAGGGAGGTGTCGAAGGAGAACGACGCGGTGAGCGCGACCCTCAGCGGGCCGCCGCCCGCCTCGGCGACGAAGCCGGCCCGGTGGGCGGCGAGCAGGTGCGCCGCCGCGCGGTGGGTGACGGCGACGCCCTTGGGGCGGCCGGTGGAGCCGGAGGTGTAGATGACGTACGCGGTGTGGTCCGCCAGCAGCGGGACGCGCCGGTCGGCGTCGGTGGGGTCGGTTTCGGGGGCGTCGGCGGGCAGGGCACGCAGGGCCGGTTCGTCGAGGACCAGGGCCGGGCGGGCGTCGTCCAGCAGGAACCGGACCCGCTCCTCGGGCAGAGCCGGGTCCAGAGGGAGATAGCCCGCGCCCGACTTCCAGACGGCGAGGATCGCGACGATCATGTCGGCGGTGCGCGGCAGCCGCAGGGCGACCAGTTGTTCGGGGCCTGCGCCGTGGGCGATGAGGTGGTGGGCGAGCCGGTTGGCGCGGGCGTTGAGCGTGGCGTAGTCCAGGCGTTCGCCGCCCGCGACGAGGGCGAGGGCGTCGGGGGTGCGGGCCGCCTGGCGTTCGAACAGCTCGGGGTAGGTGGTGTCCGTGACGGGGAGCGGGGCGGGATTCCAGTCGTGGACGACGCGCCGGGTCTCCTCCTCGGAGAGCAGCGGGAGGCTGCCAAGGGCGCGATCCGGCGCGGCGCAGGCGCCTTCGAGCAGGCGTATCAGCTGTCCGGTCATGCGCTCGGCGGTGGCCGCGTCGAACAGGTCGGTGCGGTACTCGAGGAGACCGGTCAGGCCGTTGCCGTCCGGTACGAACTCGATGCTCAGGTCGAAGGTGGCCGCGTGCCGGGGCACGGTGACCGGGGTGGTGGTGAGCCCTCGCGGGGCGGTCGCGGCGGGCGGTTCGGGGTGCAGCAGGACCAGTACGTCGAACAGCGGGTTGCGGCCCGCCTCGCGGGGCGCGCCCACCGCTTCCACGATCCGCTCGAACGGTGTGTCGCCGTGGGCGAAGGCGTCGCCCACCGTCTCGGCCGCCCGGGCGAGCAGTTCGCGGAAGGATCCGGACGCGTCGACCGGGGTGCGCAGCACGACGGTGTTCACGAAGAACCCGACGGTGCGTTCCAGGTCGGTGCGGGAGCGGCCGGGTGTGAGGGAGCCGACGGTGATGTCGTCCTGCCCGGACCAGCGGGCAAGCAGCGCCTGGGCGGCGGCGACGAGGGCGGTGTGCAGGGTGGTGTGCCGCTCTCTCGCGAGGTCGCGCAGGCGCGCGGTCAGCGGGGCAGGGATGGCGAAGGAACTCACGGCCCCTTCGCCCGCCTCCTCGCCGCGCCGTGGCCGGTCTAGAGGCAGCTCGGGCGCCACCGCCCCGGCCAACTTCTTTCGCCAGTGGGCCAGTTCGCCTTCGAGGCGCGCGCCCGAGAGTCGGTCGCGCTGCCACACCGCGAAGTCCGGGTACTGCGTGGCCACCGGCGGCAGGGCGGGCGCGCCGCCCTGCGCGAGGGCGTCGTAGGCGGTGCACAGCTCGTCCAGGACGATGCCCATCGACCAGCCGTCCGTAATGATGTGATGGGCCATCAGCAGCAGGACGTGGGAGGTCGCGGACTCGCGCAGCAGCAGGGCGCGCAGCAGCGGGCCGTTGCGCAGGTCGAAGGGCCGGGAGTACTCCGACAGGAGGTCCTTGTCCAGGTCACCGACGTCCCGGACCGGCAGCGGCACAGGGCCCGCCGGGTGGACGCGCTGCACCGGGCGGCCGTCGGTCTCCTCGAAGGTGGTGCGCAGCGCCTCGTGCCGGGCCACGACGGCGGTCAGGGCCTCACCGAGCGCCTTCTGGTCCGGCGCACCGGTGAGGCGCAGCGCGACCGCGCTGTTGTAGCGGGCGTCGCCGGGCCGCAGCTGGTCCAGGAACCACAGCCGCTGCTGAGCGAAGGACAGCGGGAGGGGGTGCTCCCGGTCGGCGCGCGGGATGCCTTGCCGGGCGGCGGGGACGGCACCACCGGCCGCCCGGCCGGCGAGCCGCCGTCGCAGCGCTTCCCGCATCTCCTCGGGCAGGGCCTCGGCACGGGCCCGCCGGGACGGCCGTGCGGAGTCGGCGGGGCCCGAGGCCGAGTTCGAAGCGGGGTTCGAAGGGGTCGAAGACGTCATGGTCGTCGGATCCTCACCGTTCGTGGTCGTGGTCGTGGCCGCCGGACGCGGCGTCTTCGGAGTGGTGGCCGCCATACGCGGCGTCTTCGTCGTACCCGACGTCGCCGGACGCGACGTCCTCGCCGTACGCGCTCTGTTCGAGTTCACTCAGCACTTGCTCCTCCACCAGCTCCGCCAGGGCGGCGACGGTGCGGGAGACCAGGACGTCGCGAGGGGTGAGCGTGACGGCGAACGCGTCGTTGGCGCGGGAGGCGATGAGCAGGGCGCGCAGCGAGTCGCCGCCGAGCAGGAAGTAGTCGTCCTCGGCGCCCACGGCCGTCTCCAGGGTCTCCTCCCAGATGGCCGCGACCGCCTCCTCGGTGGGGGTGCGGGGTGCCACGTACTCGGGCCGTTCCCGTTCCCCTTCACGTTCCTCGGCCGGTGCCGGGGCGGGCAGGGCGGCCCGGTCGGTCTTGCCGTTCTCGGTGAGCGGGAAGCGGTCGAGCACCACGAACGCGGACGGCACCATGGTGGCCGGCAGCGAGCGTGCGGCCAGTTCGCGCAGCTCCGCCGGCGTCGCCGGTTCCGCGTCGGGGGCCGTGAGCAGGTGGGCGACCAGGCGCGGCAGGCCCGGTTCGTCCTCGCGTACGGTCACCACGGCGTCCAGCACGCCCGGGTGGCGGACCAGGGTCGCCTCGACCTCGCCCGCCTCGATGCGGTGGCCGCGCAGCTTGAGCTGGTGGTCCGTGCGGCCCAGGTAGTGCAGTTCGCCGGCGCTGTCGCGGCGCACCAGGTCGCCGGTGCGGTACATGCGGGTGCCGGGCGGCCCGAACGGGTCGGCGGTGAAGCGCGACGCGGTCAGTCCGGGCCGGCCGAGGTAACCGCGCGCCAACGCCGGTCCGCTCAGCCACAGTTCGCCGGTGACGCCGTCGAGAACCGGCCGCAGGCGGGAGTCGAGGACGTAGGCGCCGGTGGCCGGCAGCCGGCGGCCGATCGGCGGTGCGCTGCCGCCCGCGGTCAGAGGTGCTGACCAGGTGGCGACGACGGTGGCCTCGGTGGGGCCGTAGGAGTTGACCATGCGGTGGTGCGGCGCCCAGCGTGCGACGAGTTCGGGGCCGCACGCGTCGGCGCCGACGATCAGGGTCTTCAGGTCCGGCAGCGTGCCGGGGGTGTCGGGCGGCAGCGTGGCGAGCGCGGCGGGCGGCAGCAGGGTGTGCGTGATGCGCCCGGCCCGCAGCACGTTCGCGAGTTCGGCGCCGAGCAGCGGCCCCGGCCGGGGTACGACGAGTCGGGCACCGTGCGGCAGGGACGCGCACAGTTCAAGGACGCTGGCGTCGAAGCTGGGCGTGGCGAACACCAGCACCCTGTCCCCCGGGGCGACTTGGTAGTGGGCCGCCTCGGCGGCGCTGAACGCGGCGAGCCCGCGGTGGGTGACGACGACTCCCTTGGGCGTACCGGTGGAGCCGGAGGTGTAGATGACGTACGCCGGGTCGTCCAGGTCGAGCGGGCGGGTCCGGTCGGCGTCGGTGGGCCGGTGTCCGGGGACGCCGTCCGGCGGGGCGGCGAGCATGTCGGCGACCTCCTGGGCGTCGAGGGTGAGGGCGGGGGCGGCGTCGCTCAGCATCAGGACGATCCGCTCCTTCGGGTAGGCCGGATCGACGGGCAGGAACGCGGCACCGGCCTTGGTCACCGCCAGCTGTGCGAGCACCATGTCCGTGGAGCGGGGCAGGAGCAGCGCGACGAGGGCGCCGGGCCCGGCGCCCCGGGCGATGAGCCGGTGCGCGAGCCGGTTGGCCCGGTCCTCCGCCTCCGCGAAGCCCATCGACGCGCCGGCCGCGTCGGGCCCTGCGAGTTCTTCGAGCGCGGTCGCGGTCGGCCACCGGTCGACGGCGGCCTCGACGAGGGCGGGCAGGGTGGCCGCGGGCACCGGGCCGGTCTCGGGCCTGGCCGGGCCGTGCAGCAGCCGGTCGCGCTGCGCGGGCGGCAGGACGTCGAGGTCGTCCAGGCGGACGGTGCCGTCCGAGGCGGCCAGGGCGTCCAGGGTGTGCAGCAGCTGCCCGGCCAGCGATTCGGCGCTGGACTCGTCGAAGTACCGTGGGTCGTAGCCGAGTTCGACGGTCAGCCGGTCGCCGGGCGAGACGACCACGGTGAGCGGGTAGTTGGTGGCCTCCCGGGCGTCCAGGTCCCGCAGAGCGAGTCCGTGCGCACCCGCGGTCGCGTCGCCGACGGGATAGTTCTCGAAGACCACCAGGCTCTCGAAGAGGGCGGTACCCGGCGGCAGTTCGCCGAGGGCGTTCAGGGCGGTGAGGGGCAGGTGGTCGTGGCGGCGGTCCTCCGCGCGGGCCTCCTGGAAGGCGCGCAGCCAGGCGCCGCAGCCGGCACCGCCGTCGACCTCGGTGCGGGCGGGCAGGGTGGTGATGAACAGGCCTGTGATGGTGTCGGCGCCGGGCAGATCGGCGGGCCGTCCGGAGACGGTGGTGCCGAAGCAGACCTCCTGCTCCCCGCTCCACCGTGCGAGGAGCAGCGCCCAGGCACCCTGCACCACGGTGTTGAGGGTGAGGCGGTGCCTGCGCGCGAACTCTTGCAGCTGGCCGGTCCGTTCGGCGTCGAGCCGCTGGGACAGCCAGGTGCCGGAGCGCGCGGTGGCGTCCGGGGCGGGCCGTCGGTCGTACGGCAGCGGGGTCGGGCCGCGCAGCCCGGCGAGGGCGGCGCGCCAGTGCTCCTCCGCCCGGCGGGTCTCGCGGGCGGCGAGCCAGGCGGCGTAATCCGCGAATGGCCTGCGTTCGGGCAGGTGGGGCCGCTCACCGCGGGTGAGGGCGGCGTGCGCGGCCGTGACGTCGGACAGGACGTGGAAGACGCTCCAGCCGTCCAGCAGCACGTGGTGGAAGGTCCACACCACGCGGACCGCGTCCGGGCCGAGCCTGACCAGGACGAGCCGCATCAGCGGGGCGCTCTCCAGGGCGACGCCTCGGGCCCGCTCTTCCGTGAGCAGCCGCTCCAGCTCCGCGTCGCACCGGTCGGCCGGGAGAGCACTCCAGTCATGCTCGGTGACCGGCAGCGTCACGTCCCGGTGGACGACCTGGAGCGGCACGGGTACGCCGCGCAGCGCGACGGAAGTGCGCAGCACGGGGGTGCGGTCGACGACGTGCTGCCAGGCGGCGGCCAGGGTCCGGGGGGCGTGGGCACCGTCCGCCACGAAGGTGATCTGCTCGACGTACAGACCGTGTTCCGCCTCGTCCAGAGCGTGCATGACCATGCCGGTCTGGGTGGGCGTGAGCGGGTAGATGTCCACCACGTCCGTCACGTCCGCTCCGGTGCCGACGAGCCGGTCGACGCCCGCCTGGTCCAGCGGGGCGAGCGGGAAGTCGGCGGGGGTGCGGCCGCCGGCGCCGGGCTCGGCGCAGTGCCGGACGATCGCGCGCAGTTCGTCGGTCAGCTCGTCCGCGAGGCGGGCGACGGTCTCCCGGCTGTGCACCTGGCGGGAGTACGACAAGGTGAACTCAAGTCGATCCGCGCTGACTTGGCCGAGCACATCGAGGAGGTACGGCCGCTGCGCCGAGCGGTCCATGCCGCCGGCCAGACCGCTGTAGGGCGCGTGCAGCAGGCCGCCCGGCGTGCCGGTGCGGTCCTGTCGGCCCAAGTAGTTGAAGCAGACCGGCGGCAGGGCGGGCAGCTCGCGGCCGGCCGTGGGGTGCAGGAAGCGCAGGGCGCCGTAGCCGAGTCCGCCGTGCGGCACGGCCCGCAGGTTCTCCTTGACGGCCTTCAGCACGGTGCCGGTGACGGCGTCCCGCGGCACGTCCAGGGCGACGGGGTACATGGCGGTGAACCAGCCGGCGGTCCGGGCGAGGTCGGTGTCCTCGAACAACTCCTCGCGGCCGTGCCCCTCCAGGGTCACCGCCACCCGGTCCTGCCCGGTCCAGCGGGCCAAGACCCGGCCAAGGGCGCACAGCAGGACGTCGTTGACGCGGGTGCGGTACGCGTCCGGCACGTCTTGGAGCAGTCGGCGGGTCTCCTCGGCGTCGAGTCCCGCGGTGACGCTCTCCTCGTCGGCGACGGTGTTGGCGCCGCCGGGGCGGTCGGCGGGCAGCGCGGTGGCGCCGTCGTCGACGCCGCGCCAGTGGGCGAGCTCGCCATCGAAACCGCCCGCCTCCGTGTGCTCGGCGAGCCGCCGCGCCCACGTCCGGAACGACGTGCTCTTCGGGGCGAGAGCGGGCCGCCCGCCGTCCCGCAGCGCGTCATAGGCGGCGTCCAGATCCTCCAGAACCAGCCGCCAGGACACAGCGTCCACGACCAGGTGGTGGGCGGCGAGCAGCAGCACCGGCCGCCTGCCGTCGCCACCCGGCCGGCACAGCGCGGCCCGCAGCAGCGGCCCGCAGGCCAGATCGAAGCCGGCACCCAGGGCGTCGGCCACCTCCTTCGGCGCCGTCCGGTCGTGTACCTCCAGATGTACGTCATGGTCACCGGGCGGAGTGCCGTACTGCCGCCACCGTCCGTCGCCGAGCGGCTCGAAGCGTATCCGCAGCGCGTCGTGGTGCTCCAGTACGGCGGAGAGGGCGGCGCGCAGCAGTGCCTCGTCGGGGTCGACGGCCAGCTCGAAGGAGACCGTCTGGCTGAAGTGGGCGGGGTCGCCCGTGAGGGTGTCGAGGAGCCAGTGCTGTACGGGAGTGAGCGGGACGTCGCCGGTGACAGGCCCCTGTTCGGCGTTGGCTGTGGCGGCCTCGGGCACCGGCTCGGCCGCGGCGGCGAGTTCGGCGAGGGTCTGGTGGGTGAAGAGATGCCGCGGCGTGAGGGCGAGTCCGGCCCGGCGGGCGGCGGAGACGATCTGGATGCCCAGGACGGAGTCACCGCCGAGCGTGAAGTAGTTGTCGTCCGCGCCGACTTCGGGCACGCCGAGCACCTCGCACCAGATGGCCGCGAGGGTCTGCTCTGCCTCGGTACGCGGCGCCCGGCCACCCGTGCCGGCGGTAGGCGCCGCCCACCCGGGCACGGGCAGCGCCCGCCGGTCCAGCTTCCCGGTGGCCCCGAGCGGCAGCCGCTCCAGCGGGACGACGAGGGCGGGCAACAGATGGTCGGGAAGACTCCGGGCGAGGAAGGCGCGGAGCTCACCGGTGTCGGGGAGGGCGGGGGCCACCGGCCGGTTGGTGGGGCCTGCAGACGAGTCGTCGGCTCCCGCTTCGCCGAGAGGGCCGGCCGGAACAGCCGTATCGCCGACGGCACCCGCATCACCGGAGGACCCGGGCAGAACCGACGTACCGCCGACGGCACCAGAAGCCCCAGGCAGAACCGCCGCGACTCCCCCTCCCCCCGAGGACACAGGCAGAGCCTCCGCAGCTCCTCCCCCATCGGAGGACACAGGCAGAGCCCGCGCATGAGGCACCACGTACCCGATCAAACGCCGATGCCCGTCCTGCTCCACCACACGCGCCGCTGCTGCCGCCACCCCCGGGTGGCGGGCCAACGCCGCCTCCACCTCGCCGAGTTCGATGCGGAAGCCGCGGACCTTGACCTGGTCGTCGCCCCTGCCCAGGTAGACCAGGTCGCCGTCGGCCGTCCAGCGAACCCGGTCGCCGGTGCGGTACATGCGGTTGCCGGGCGGGCCGAACGGGTCGGGCAGGAAACGGGCGGCGGTCAGGCCGGGGCGGCGCAGGTAGCCGCGGGCGACGCCGGTTCCGGCGAGGAACAGTTCGCCGGGCGCGCCGACGGGCACCGGGCGCATCCGCTCGTCCAGGACGTAGGCGCGGGCGCCGCCGAGCGGGCGGCCGATCGGCGGATCGCGGTCGGGGTCGGCTGGGTCGCAGGTGAAGGCGGTGGCGTAGACGGTTGCCTCGGTGGGGCCGTAGATGTTGTGGATCTGGCTGCCGGCCACGGCCTCGCGGACCCGGCCGACGGTCCGGGCGGGCAGCCCCTCCCCCGCGAGGACGACGGTGTCCGCGGTGACCTGGACGGCGCCCTCGGCGAGCAGCCGGTCCAGGGCAGAGGGCACCGCACTGAGCAGTCCGGCCCGCCAGGGCCCGGAGCGCTCGGCGAGGGCCAGCAGATCGCGGACGATCTCCACGCAGCCTCCCGACAGGAGCGGCGAGAAGATTTCGAACACCGACACATCGAAGTTGAGCGAGGTGGACGCCACCACGTGCTCCAGGCCGCGCCCGGTCAACTCGGCCGCCGCCCAGTCGGTCAGGGCGCGCACGGACGCGTGGCTGACGACCACTCCCTTGGGGCGGCCGGTCGAGCCGGAGGTGTGGATGACGTAGGCCGGGTGTGCGGGCAGCAGGGTGGTGTGGCGTTCGGTGTCGCCGACGGGGGTGTCCGGCAGGTCGGTGCCCGGCTCCTCGTCGAGGAGGATCCGGGTGTACGGCCCTTCGGGCAGCCGACCCGCGGTCTCGGCGGCCGTGATCACGGCGTCCGGCCGTACGTCGTCGAAGAGGAACGCGACACGCTCGGCGGGGTACTGCGGGTCGACCGGCAGGTACCCGGCGCCGCTCTTCAGGACCGCGAGGAGCGCCACGACCAGGTCGGCGGTGCGGGGCAGGCAGAGGGCGACGAAGTGCTCGGGTCCGGCGCCGGCGGCGATGAGCAGCCGGGCCAGCCTGCTGGAGCGGGTGTCGAGTTCGCGGTAGCTGAGGCAGGTGTCGCCGTGGCGGACGGCCGGGGCGTCAGGGGTGCGCTCGACCTGCCGCCTGAAGGCCTCGGGCAGGGTGTCGTACGGCGCCACGGGCAGCGTGTCGTGCGGCGCCTCGGACCGGGCGTCGCACGGTACCTCGGACACAGCGGCGTACCGCGCGTCGCCCACCCGCCCGCCGAACCGGGCCACCAGGTCGCGGCCCTCGGCCGGGTCGAGGAGGGCCAGGTCGGCCAGGCGGCGGTCCGGCGCGTCGGCCATGCCGGTCAGCAGGGCACGCAGGCTCTCGCCGAGCGCCTCCACCGTGCCGGTGTCGAAGGCGGCCGGGTCGTAGTCCAGGTTCACGGCCAGGGTCTCGCCGGGCGCGACGACCACGCTGAGCGGGTAGTTCGTCGGTTCCAGGTCCCGCTCCGCCTCCATCGCCAGACCGTGCCGGGCGATGGCGCCTTCGTCGAAGGGGTAGTTCTCGAAGACGACGATCGAGTCGAACAGACTGGTGCCGCCGGGCACCTCGCTCCACGACTGCACTTGCGCCAGCGAGACGAAGTCGTGGCGCCGGGACTCCGCCTGGGCGTCCTGCAGTTCGCGGAGCCAGTCGAGCAGCGCGCGCCGCCCGTCGACGCCGACCCGGGTGGGCAGGGTGTTGATGAACAGGCCGACCATCGAGGTGACGCCGGGCAGGTCGGCGGGGCGGCCGGAGACGGTCGTGCCGAACACGACGTCGTCGCCGCCGCCGTACCGGGACAGGAGCAGCGCCCACGCGCCCTGGACGACCGTGTTGAGGGTCAGTCCGGCCCCTTGGGCGGTCTCCCGCAGCCGTGCCGAGACGTCCGCGCCGAGCGCCATCCGCACGGATCCGGAGGAGGAGGCGCGGTGGGCCTCGGCGGGCCGCCGGTCGCGGGGCAGTTCGGTGGGCGCCTGGAAGCCCGCGAGGGTGGTGCGCCAGTACTGTTCGGCGCGGTCGGCGTCCTGCTCGGACAGCCAGCGCAGGTAGTCGGCGAAGGGCCGCCGGTCGGGCAGTTCGGGGCGGTGCCCCGCGGTCAGGGCGGCGTACCGCTCACACACCTCTTCGAAGACCTGGGCGGCGCTCCAGCCGTCGAGCAGGACGTGGTGGAAGGTCCACACCAGCCGGACGCGGTCCGCCGCCAGCCGGATCAGCGTCAGCCGCATCAGGGGCGCGGTGCCCAGATCGACGCCGGTCTCCCGGTCCTCGGCGAGCAGGCGGTCCATCTCCCGCGCGCCGCGCTCGGCGGACCAGCCGGACCCGTCGTGGTGCGTGACGGGCACGGTGGCCCGGTGCCGGACGACCTGGAGGGGTTCCGCGGTCTCCTGCCACACCAGGTGGGTGCGCAGCACCGGGTTGGCGTCGGCGGTGTGCTGCCATGCCTCGGCGAGCGCGTGCGGATCGGTGACGCCGGACAGCACGAGCTGCACCTGGTTGACGTACGTGCGGTTGTCCGCGTCGAGCAGGCTGTGGAAGAGCATGCCTGCCTGCATCGGCGTCAGCGGGTAGATGTCCGCGACGTCCCTGCCGTCCCCGGCGATCCGGTCCACGGCGGCCTGGTCGAGGCGGGCCAGCGGGAAGTCCGACGGGGTCCGGCCGCCCGCGTCCGGCAGGGCGCAGTGCGCGACGATGTCGCCGAGCGCTCGCAGCATGGCGTCGGCCAGCGCGCTGACGGTCTCCTCGCGGTGGCGTCCGGCGCTGTAGTACCAGGTGATCTCCAGCTGGTCGTCCTCGACCCGGGCGACGACGTCCAGCAGGTGCGGCCGTTCGGTGTCCGGTGCCTCGGCTCCGCCCAGGCCGCCGGGCACGGCCGCGACGAGGGTGCCTTCGTCGGCGGACCAGTCGAAGCGGCCCAGGTAGTTGAAGCTGATGCCGGGTTCGGGGGCGCCGGTGAGCCGTTCGTCTCGGGCGAGGTGGCGCAGCACGCCGTAGCCGATCCCTCGGTCGGGTACGGCCCGCAGCTGCTCCTTCACCGACTTCAGCGCGGTACCCCAGGAGCCGGCCGGGACGGACAGCGCGAGGGGGTAGAGCGAGGTGAACCAGCCGACCGTGCGGGACAGGTCGACGTCCTCGAACAGCTGGTCCTCGCGGCCGTGCCCCTCCAGGCCGACGGCGACGGTGTCGCGTCCGGCCCAGTCGCCGAGGACCCGGCCAAGGGCGGTGAGCAGGACGTCGTCGACGCGGGTGCGGTAGACGCCGGGGACGCGGCGCAGGAGGCCGTCGGTGTGTTCCCGGTCGAGGCGTACGGTGACCTCGCGGACGTCGGCCGTGTTGTTGCCGCCGTCGAGGTCCACGGGCAGCGGGTCGGCGCAGACCCGGGCGGTGCGCTCCCAGTGGCCGAGCCGCGCGGCGAAGCGGTCGTCGTCGCGCAGCCGGTCGGCCCACTCCCGTACGGAGGTGGTGCGGGCGGGCAGCCGTACGGGTTCGCCGGATGCGGCCTGCCGGTAGGCGGTCTCCACGTCTTCGAGCAGGATCCGCCAGGACACGCCGTCGACCACCAAGTGGTGGGCGACCAGGAGCAGCCGGGCGCTGTCGGCGGCGAAGAGGCGGGCGGTGAACAACGGGCCGGTGTCGAGGCTGAGTCCGCTGTGCGCTTCCGCGGTGACGCGTTCCTCGTCCGCCGGGTCGTGCACGTGGAGCAGCTCGGGTGTCGGTCCGTCGGCGGCGGCGATGTCCTGCCGCCAGGCGCCCACGTCGTCGACGAGGAACCGGGCGCGCAGGGCGTCGTGGTGCGTCCACAGAGCGGTGAGGGCGGTGCGCAGGGCGTCCTGGTCGACGGGGCCGGGCGTCTCGATGACGACGGACTGGTTGAAGAAGGCGGGGTGTGCGGGGCACGGGTCGAGGAACCAGTGCTGGATGGGGAGGAGTTCGGCCGCTCCGGCGACGGGTGCGGTACCGGCGACGGCGCGCGCGGCGCCCTCGGTGGCGGCGGCCAGTTCGGCCACGGTGGGGTGCCGGAAGAGGTCGCGGGGGCTGATCGCGAGCCCTGCGGCGCGGGCGCGGGAGACCACCTGGATGCTGAGGATGGAGTCGCCGCCCAGCATGAAGAAGTTGTCGTCCGCGCCGACCCGTGCCACGCCGAGCAGCTCGGCCCAGATCCCGGCGAGGACCTGCTCCGCCTCGGTGCGCGGGGCGCGGTGGGCCTGTTCGCCGCCCGCCGCCCAGTCGGGCGCGGGCAGCCGCCGCCGGTCGACCTTGCCGTTGGCCGTCAGGGGCAGCTCGGGCACGGTGACGAACGCGGCGGGCAGCATGTAGTCGGGCAGCCCGGCCGCCAGGTGGGTGCGCAGCCCGGCGGCGGAAGGCAGTTCGGCGGCGCAGGACGGCACGAGGTGGGCGGCGAGCCGCTTGCGTCCGCCGTCCTCGTACAGGGAGACGACGGCCTCGGCGACGGCCGGGTGCGCGGTGAGCCGTGCCTCGATCTCGGCGGGTTCGACGCGGAAGCCACGGATCTTGATCTGGTCGTCCGCGCGGCCGACGAAGTGCAGCTCGCCGTCGGCGCTCCAGCGCACGACGTCGCCGGTGCGGTACATGCGGGTGCCGGGCGGGCCGTAAGGGTCGGCGAGGTAGCGGGCGGCGGTCGCGCCGGGCCGCCCCGCGTAGCCCCGGGCCAGTCCGGCGCCGGCGATGTACAGCTCGCCGGGGATGCCGGGCGGCTGCGGCTGGAGGGTGCCGTCCAGGACGTACACGCGGGTGTTGTCGAGCGGGCGTCCGATGGGCAGTACGGCGGGCAGCGGGTCGCCGGAGCGGAAGACGCGGCGGGTGGCGAAGGTGGTGGTCTCGGTGGGGCCGTAGCCGTCGACGACGGTCAGGCCGGGGCAGGCGTCGAGGACCCGGCGCACCACCGCGCCGGGCACGGCCTCGCCGCCCGTCCACACCTCGCGGGCACCGCGCAGGCAAGCGGGGTCCTCCTGGGCGAGCAGGCGGAACAGGCCCGCGGTCAGCCACAGGCAGCTCACCCGCTGCTCGGTGACGGCGTGCCGGACCTGGGCGGCGTCGAGATCGGCGGGCGGGGCGAGGACGGCGGTGCCGCCGCGCAGCAGCGGCACCCACACCTCGTAGGTGGCGGCGTCGAAGGCGTGCGGCGAGTGGACGAGGACCCGGTCGTGCCCGACGAAGGACCGGTCGAGGGCGAGCGCGACGACGTCCCGCTGGCGTACCGCGACGCCCTTGGGGGTGCCGGTGGACCCTGAGGTGAACATCAGGTACTGGATGTTGTCGGGGTGCACGGCATGGTGGGGCACCGGGCCGGTGGGCGGCTCGAAGGTGCCGTCGGCGCGCAGGACGCCGTCGCCCGGCAGCACCTCGCGGGCCGTCGCCTCCCAGGCGGCGTCGGTGAGCAGCAGGTCGGCCCCAGCCTCGGCCAGGGTCCTGCGCAGCCGCTCGGCCGGTGCCCTGCCGTCCAGCGGCACGTACACGCCGCCGGTGCGCACGAGCGCGAGCTGGGTGACGATCAGCTCGACGGAACGGTCCATGAGGACGCCGACGGGAAGTTCCGGGCACACCCCGGCATCGGCCAACTGCGCCGCCAACTCCTCCGCGCGTGCGTCGAGTTGACGGTACGTGAGGTGCTCGACCCCCGCTTCAAGGGCCACGGCGTCGGGCGTGCGGCGCACCTGGGCGGCGAAAAGGTCGGCGACGGTGCTGTCGGGCAGGTCGGTGGCGGTGTCGTTCCAGGTGCGCAGGACCTGTTCGCGGCGGTCCTGGCCGAGCAGCGGCAGCCGGGCGGGCGGGCGCAGTGAGCCGGTGGGCATGCCGGTGAGCAGGACGGTGAGGTACTCCGCCATGCGCCCGGCCGTGTCGGCGTCGAACAGCTCGGGGTCGTAGCCGAGGCGCAGCCCCAGCTCCGTGCCCGGGTAAGCGGTCAGGCTCAGCGGGTAGTTGGTGGTCTCGACGCCCTCCAGGCCGCTCAGGCGCAGCCCGTGGGTGGCGGCGAGGTCGTCGTCCACCGGGTAGTTCTCGAAGACGACGATGCTGTCGAAAAGACCGACGCGCTCGGGGAGTTCGGTGAACGTCTTCATGCGGGTGAGCGGCAGGTGGTCGAAGCGCCGGTCCTCGCTCTGGTCGTGCTGGAGCGCGCGCAGCCAGTCGAGCAAGGTGCCGTGGCCGGGGACGGTGACCCGGGTGGGCAGGGTGGTGATGAACAGGCCGGTCATGGCCTCGGCGCCGGGCAGCTCGGCGGGACGGCCGGACACGGTGGTGCCGAACACCACGTCATCACGGCCCGCCTGCCGGGCCAGGAGCAGCGCCCAGGCGCCCTGTACCAGGGTGTTCAGGGTGAGGCCCGAGGTGCGGGCCAGCTCTTCCAGTGCCCGGGTGGCGGCCGCGGGCAGCGTGCCGTGGACCGCGTGCGTGGACTCGGCGCGGTGGGCCTCGCGCGGCTCGCGGTCGTACGGCAACGGTGTGGCCTCGGTCAGGCCGGACAGGCGGCGTCGCCAGTGCCGTTCGGCCGCGTCCTGGTCGCGCCGCCGCAGCCAGGAGACGTACTCCCGGTAGGGCGGGCGGTGTTGGAGGGTGGCGGTGTCGGGTCCGGCGTGGTGGGCGAAGACGTCCGACAGCACCTGGAACATGCTCCAGCCGTCGAGGAGCAGGTGGTGGAAGGACCACACCACGCGCACGGCGGTGTCGGAGACGCGGGCGAGCAGGAGGCGTTGGAGCGGGGCCCGCCCGAGGTCGATGCCGGCGGCGCGGTCCCGGACCAGCAGGTCGTCGAGTCGGGCGCGGCGCTCGTCCTCGGTCAGGTCGCGCCAGTCCAGGTGGGTGACGGGTACGGCCGCGTGGCGCGCCACCACAAGGAGCGGTTCGGGTACGTCCTGCCAGACGACTCGGCCGCGCAGCACGTCGGTGCGGTCGGTGACGTGCTGCCAGGCCGCGGCGAGGGCCGCCGGGTCGGACACGCCGTCCAGAACGAACGTCAGCTGCTGGACGTAGACGCCGCGGTCGTCCTGGGACAGGCCGTGAAAGAGCATGCCCGCCTGGGTGGGTGTGAGCGGCAGGACGTCGGCCACCGCGGCCGGGTCGGCGCCGGTGATCCGGTCCACGGCAGCCTGGTCGAGGCGGGCCAGCGGGAAGTCGGACGGGGTGCGTCCGGCGGTGCCCGGCCGGACGGCGTGCCGGGCCAGGTCGCTGAGCGCGTCGGAGAAACGCCCCGCGAGGTCCGCGACGGCGTCCTTGCGGCCCGGCAGGTCGGCGTAGAACCAGGTGAACTCCAGTGCTTCACCCACGAGTTGTCCGACGAGTTCAAGGGCGTGCGGGCGCTCGGCGGCCGGCTCGGCGTCCAGTTCCAGCGGGCGTACGGTGCCCCGGTAGAGGCTGTCGGGGTCTTCCGGCGCGTCCATGCGGCCCAGGTAGTTGAAGCTGATCTGGGTGGCCGCGGTGCGCGGTGCCGCCCCGGGGCCGGCCAGCCGGAGCAGCACGTCGTGGCCGAGGCCGTTGCGGGGTACGGCGCGCAACTGCTCCTTGACCTGTTTCAGCACGGTGTCCCAGCCGGCGTCTTCCGGGACGGCGAGCGCGACGGGGTACCGGGTCGTGAACCAGCCGACCGTGCGGCTGATGTCCAGCTCGCCGAAGAGCTCCTCACGGCCGTGGCCCTCGACGTCGACCACCACCCGTTCGCGGCCGCTCCAGCCGCACAGCGCCCGGCCGAGCGCGCTGAGCAGCACGTCGTTGGCCTGGGTGCGGTAGGTGTCGGGCAGGGTGCGCAGCAGGGCCGCGGTCGCCTCGGCGCCGAGGCGCACGGTGAGCGACCTCTGCTCGGCGTAGGTGCCGGGGCCGCCCGGCAGTTCGGCGGGCAGGACGGTCTCGGTGGCGGGGACCGCCTCTGCCCAGTACGCGCGTTCGTCGTCGAAGCCGCCGTCCGCCGCGTGGGCGTTGAGCCTGCGGGCCCACTGTCGCAGCGGCGAGGACTTCGCGGGCAGTGCCGCGGCGCCGTCCTCACCCGCGCGGCGCGCCCGGTAGGCGCGATCCAGGTCCTCGAGCAGCAGCCGCCAGGAGACTCCGTCGACCACCAGGTGGTGTACGGCGAGGTGCAGCAGGTGGGACACGCCGTCGTCTGGGGCGTGCAGCACGGCGCGGAGCAGCGGCCCTCGGGCGAGGTCGAACGGGCCGAGGTGCGGGGTGTCCGTCTCCGGGCCGGTGTGGTGGGCCAGTTGGAGGCGGGGTGCCCGCTCGTCGATGTGCCAGCCGGCCGGTTCGCCGTCGGTGAAGCGGGAGCGCAGGGCGTCGTGGTGGGCGACCAGGTCGTTCAGCGCGTCCTCCAGCGCCGCCGGGTCCAGGTCGGCGGGCATCCGGAGGGACAGCACCTGGGAGAAGTGCCCGGCGCGTTCGCCGACGGCGCCGAACAGCCAGTGCTGGATGGGGGTCAGGGGTGCCGTGCCGGTGGGCGCCTGCGGTGCGGGCGCGGCTTCGCGCGGTCCCGCCGACGCGTCCGCGCGGTGCGCGAGGGCGGCCACGGTCTGGTGCTGGTAGAGGTCCCGGGAAGTGAGCGGCAGGCCCTCCTGCCGGGCGCGGGCCACCACCTGGATACTGAGGATCGAGTCGCCGCCGAGTTCGAAGAAGTTGTCGTCGACGCCGATGCGTTCCTCCCGCAGCACCTCCGCCCAGACCCGCGCGAGAGTGCGCTCGGTGGGCGTGCGGGGCTCGACGTGGCGCACCGCCCGCACGGCGGGACCCGGGCTGGGGAGCCGGGCGCGGTCGAGCTTGCCGTTGGGGTTGAGCGGCAGGGCGTCGAGCACGACGACGGTCGACGGGACCATGTAGTCGGGCAGCGTCCGGCCGAGTTCCCGGCGCACCGCATCGGATTCGGTGTGCTGCCCGGCGGCCGGGACGACGTAACCCACCAAGCGGCGGTTGCCGTCGCCGTCGGTGGCCGCGACGGCCGCCGCCTCGGCGACGCCCGCGCAGCCGCGCAACGCCTCCTCCACCTCGCCCAGTTCGATGCGGAAGCCGCGCACCTTGACCTGCTGGTCCGTGCGTCCCACGTATTCGAGTCCGCCGTCGGGACGTCGGCGCACCAGGTCGCCGGTGCGGTACATGCGCTCTCCCGGCGCGCCGAACGGGTCCGCGACGAACCGGGCGGCGGTCAGTCCTGGCCGGTTCAGGTAGCCGCGGGCCAGGCCGCCGCCCCCGAGGTACAGCTCGCCGGGGACGCCGACGGGCTGCGGCCGCAGGGAGGTGTCCAGTACGTAGGTGCGGGTGAGCGCCACCGGGTCGCCGATGGGCGGGGCCTGCTCCGGCAGCCGGTCACCGGCGAACCAGGCGGTGGCGTACACGGTGGCCTCGGTGGGGCCGTAGACATTGGCGATCCGGCAGCCGGGCATGGCGGCCCGCACGTCCTGCGCGGTCTGCGCGGGCAGGGCCTCACCGGCGAGGACGACGGTGTCGGCGGTGAGGGGAGCCGTGCCGTCCGCGACGAGCCGGGAGACGACGGACGGCACGCCGCTGAGCACAGTGGTGCGCCGGGGCCCGGCGCCGTCCGTGAGGGCCGGCAGATCGGCGACCACCTCGACGGTGCCGCCGGCCACCAGGGGGCAGAGCAGTTCGAACACCGAGACGTCGAAGTTGAGGGAGGTGGAGGCGACCACATGGGCCAGGCCCTCGGTCCCGAACCGCTCCCCCGCCCACTCGGCCAGCGCGGCGACGCTGCGATGGCTGACCACCACGCCCTTGGGGCGGCCCGTGGACCCCGAGGTGTAGATGACGTACGCGGGATGGTCCGGCAGCAGCGGCCGGATCCGGTCGGCGTCGGTCACCGCGGTGTCGGGGGCATCCGGCGCGGCGCAGTCCTCCAGCAGCAGTGGTACGCACTCCGGGGGCAGCGCGGAGGCGGTCTCCCGGGTGGCGAGGACGAGGGCGGGCCGGGCGTCGTCGAGCATGAAGCGGACCCGCTCGGCGGGATAGGCCGGGTCGACCGGGAGGTAGCCGGCGCCCGAGGCGAGCACCGCCCACAGCACGGGCACAAGGTCGGCGGAGCGCGGCAGGCAGAGCGCGACCAGCGTCTCGGGACCGGCGCCGCGCGCGACGAGCAGCCGGGCAAGGCGGGACGCCCGCCGGGCGACTTCGGCGTAGTCCAGCCGGATCTCGCCGCAGACGACGGCGGTATGGTCCGGGGTCCTCGCCGCCTGGGCGTGGAGCAGTGCGGGCAGCGTGCCGTACTCGTTCTTCCGCATCACGCGGGCGGGCGGATTCCAGCTGTCCACCAGCGTGCGCTGTTCCTCGGCCGTGAGCATGGGCAGTTCGGCCAGCCTGCGACCCGGCCCTTCCGCCATGCCTTCGAGCAGCCGGTGCAGGTGGGCGGTCATCCGGGTCACGGTCGCCGCGTCGAACAGGTCCTTGTTGAACTCCGCGGTCAGCACGCAGCCGCCGTCCGCGTCCGGCGTGAACTCCAGGACAAGGTCGAAGCGGGCGGCGGGGCGCGGCAGCGGATGTCCTGTGACGCGCAGACCACCGGCGGGCGGTAGTGCGGGCGCGGCGGTCTGCTGCACGACGAGCACCTGCACCAGCGGGGTGCGGCTCGGGTCGCGGGGCGGGGCGAGCTCCTCCACCACCCGGTCGAACGGAACCCCGTCGTGGGCGAAGGCGTCGAGGACCGTCGTCCGCATCGTCTCCACGAACCGGTCCACGGTCGTCCGTTCGTCCACGTCGCCACGGAGCACCACGGTGTTGGCGAAGAAGCCCGGCACGTCTTCCAGGTCCCGGCGGCCGCGCCCGTTGGTGACGGTGCCGAACGCGATGTCCCGCTGGCCCGAGTAGCGGGAGAACAGCAGCGCGGCGGCGCCCGCGTACAGGGTGAACGCCGTGGTGCCGCGGCCCGCGGCCAGTTGCCGCAGCCGGGACGTCAACTCCGCGGGCAGCACGTGCCGGTGGGCCGCGCCGACGGTGGTGCGCTCGGCGGGACGCGGCCGGTCCGTGGGCAGTTCCAAGTGCTGGAGGCCCGCCAAGTGCCGCTTCCAGTACGCCAGATCGGCGGCGTCCGCGTCACCGGCCCGCTGCCGGCGCTCCCAGACCGCGAAGTCCGGGTACTGGACGGCGGGTCGTGTCAGTCCGTCCGGCTCACCGGTGGTCTCCGCGCGGTAGAGGGCGGCGAGTTCGCGGGTGAGGATGCCCACCGACCAGCCGTCGGTGACGATGTGGTGCTGGGCCAGGAGCAGCAGGTGGTCGTCGTCGGCGAGCCGGACGAGCAGCGCCCGCGTGAGCGGTCCGGCCGCCAGGTCGAAGCGGCGGCCCAGCTCCTCGGTGAGCAGTTCCTCGGCGGCCGCATCACGCCGTGCGTCGGGTACGCCGGTGAGATCGGCCGTCCGCAGAGGTACGTCCGGCTCCGGCGCGACACGCTGGACGCCCTGGCCGTCGACCGTGGGGAACGTGGTGCGCAGGGAGTCGTGCCGGGCCGCGAGACGGAGCAGGGAGCGGTGCAGCGCGTCCGGGTCCAGGGCGCCACGCAGCCTGAGGGAGACGCCGGTGTTGTACTCGGTGCCGCCCTCGGTGAGGTCGTCCATGTACCACAGGCGCCGCTGCGCGCTGGACAGCGGCAGGCCGCCCTCGCGGGGGGCCGGTGGGATCGGCTCCGGCGGCGCGGCGGCCGACGGGTCGGCGAGCAGGGGCGCGAGCGCGGCGATCGTCCGCGCGGTGAACACGTCCCGTACGGTCAGCCGGACGCCCAGGTCGTCCCGGACGCGGGCGAGCACACGGGCGGCGAGGATCGACTCCCCGCCCAGGTCGAAGAAGTCGTCGGTGACCCCGACCTCCTCGACGCCGAGGGCATCCGCCCAGATCCCGGCGAGGATCCGCTCCTCGGCCGTCCGCGGCGCCACATGACCGGCCGATACCGTCCGCTCCGGCGCGGGCAGGGCCCGCCGGTCGATCTTGTTCTGCGGGGTGAGCGGCATCCGGTCGAGCACCACGACGGCGGACGGCACCATGTGCGCGGGCAGCACGGCCGCGACGGCGGCGCGCAGGGCGGCGGGGTCGAGGGAGTGCGCGGCGCGGGCATGACCGTCAGAGACGGCGGAACGACTAGGCCTGGCAAGGCCGACAGAGCCCGGTGGCACGTTAGGTGTGGTCCGGGTGGCCGCCGTGACGTAGGCGACGAGACGCCGATGGCCCGGCACGTCCTCGCGTACGACGACCACGGCCTCGCCGACGGTGTCGGCGCCCGCCCGGCGCAACGCCGCCTCGATCTCGCCCGGCTCGATCCGGAAGCCGCGGATCTTCACCTGCCGGTCCAGTCGGCCCAGGAACTCCAGCTCTCCCTCGGCGGTCCACCGCACCCGGTCACCGGTGCGGTACAGGCGCGCTCCGGGTGTGCCGAAGGGATCGGCGACGAACCGCGCCGCTGTCAGCCCGGGGCGCCCCAAGTAGCCGCGGGCCACCGCGTCACCGCCCACGAACAACTCGCCGTCGGCGCCGGGAGGAACCGGCCGCATCGCGGCGTCCAGGACGTACACCCGGGTGTGCGGCAGAGCGCCGCCGATCGTCAGCGTACCGCTGCCCGCGGTGAGCGGCCCGGTCCACGTGGCGACGATGGTGGTCTCGGTCGGACCATAGGAGTTGATCATCCGACGGCCGGGTGCCCAGCGGTCCACGAGACCGGCAGGGCAGGCCTCGGCGCCGACGATCAGCGTGCGCAGGTGGCGGCCGGTGCCCCGCGCGGGGTCGGGCAGAGAGGCCAGCGCGGCGGGCGGGATGAGGGCGTGGGTGATGCGGTGCTCGTCCAGGACCGCAGCGAGTTCGTCGCCCAGCCAGGGCCCGTGCGGCGGTACGACGAGGGTGGCGCCGGACAGGACGGAGATGAACAGCTCCAGGACGGAGGCGTCGAAGCTCGGCGAGGAGAACTGGAGCACCCGGTCGCCGGGCCCCACCGCGTACCGCTCGGCGGCGGCCGAGGTGAACCCGCCGATGCCGCGGTGGGTCACCGTCACGCCCTTGGGGGTGCCGGTGGAACCGGAGGTGTAGATGACGTACGCCGCGTGGTCCGCGTCGACGCCGGGGCCGTCCGCCGCGCGGTCCGCGTCGTCGCCGGGGCTGCCCCCGTGTCCCGCTGCGTCTTCGGTCTCCAGCAGTTCGCGCACCTGACGCGGATCGTCCAGGGTGAGCGCGGGCGCGGCGTCGGCGAGCATCAGCGCACGGCGCTCGGCGGGGTAGGCCGGGTCCACGGGCAGGAAGGCGGCGCCCGCCCGAGCGACGGCCAGCTCCGCCGCGATCAGCTCCATGGAGCGTGGCAGGACCAGGGCCACCACCCGGTCCGGCCCCGCTCCCCGGGCTATCAGATGCGCGGCCAACTGGTCGGTACGTGCGGCCAGTTCACGGTACGTCCAGGTCCGTCGGCCGTCGGTGAGGGCCGGTGCGTCCGGGGTTCGGGTCACCCAGGCGGTGAACAGCTCGCCGAGCGTCGGATGCGCCGGAGACGCCGAGTCCTCCGGCGTGTCGGCGGCGGGGCCGCCCTGCGGAAGGGAGGACGCCGGCGCGGGCTTGTCGTGCAGGTCCGTCATGGGTGAAGTCCTTCTGGAGAGCGGGGCGATGCGGCGCGCGCCACGCGGACGATCCCGGCCCCGCCTCGTGGGCGGTGCGCTGGATCGGACGTGACACACCGGGTGTGCGCGGCGGTGCGGTGGAACGGGATGGTGGCGGCATGGTGCGGAGTGGACGGGATACGGCGGGTGTGCGCGGCGGTGCGGTGGAACCGGACGGTGGCGGCGTGATGCGGAACGGACGGGATACAGCGGGCGGGGTGGTGCGGTGACCGACGGGCGTGGGCAGGTGATTGAGCCGAGGCTGCGACGAGTGACTCGCCGGTCCCGGTGGTGACCCACCCCGACGAGCGGCCCACCACCGGGACCGCCAGAGCCACCCGGGCCGCCGGGAGAGCCACGGCATCCGGCGACCGGGGCCACCGCGACGCCCGAGCGCGCGCGACCTGGCGGTCCGGCCCCGGAGCCGGTTGGCGGAGCCCCCGAGCCGGTTGGCCGAGCCGCCAGGCCCGGAGGCCCAACCACCGAACCCGGAGGCCCAACCACCGAACCCAGCGGCCGGACCACCGAGCCAGGAGAGCGGACCGCCGAGCCCCGTGGCCAAACCACCGAACCCGATGACCGGACCACCAAGCCCGAAGGCCAGACCGCCAAGCCCGGAGGCCGGAGCGCCGAACCCCGTGCCCGAACCACCCAACCCGGCGTTCGAACCACCAAGCCTCGTGACCCAACCACCAAGCCCGGAGGCCGAACCACCAAGCCCCGCGGCCGGACCACGGACCCCGAAAGCCAACACACCAGCATCGGCACCGGCACCGGCACCGGCACCGGCACCGGCACCGGCAGCCGAACCACCCAGCCGCGGTGACCGGACCGGCAGGGCCCGAGGACCGAAACCGCTCGGCCCACCGACCGGCCCGCCACCCGAACCACCGCCCGATCCGCCACCCGACCCGCCGCCCAGGCCACCGACCACCACCTCCCGGCGACTCCGATCCCCCGACCCGCCACCGGCCCCGCCTGCGGGCCCGGTCAGCGGTCCGGTGACCGGAATACGCCGGAGCCGAACGGCGCCCGGCAGACCGGTGGACGGGTGTGCCGCCGCCGTGGCCCGGCAACGGCCCCACCGGACGCCACCGAAGTGGACTGGCGACAGCGACCCACCGGTCCGGACCGGCCACGGCGAACCGCCACCGGAACCGGTTCCGCACGGCAAGGCGGCCACACGCCCCAGCCCCCGGGCAACGGGTGCTGGGCCCGCGGCCGACCCCCGAGGGAGCCGGGACCAACACGCCGTCAGCCCTAGACCGAACCGGAGCAGACGGGCGCCGACACCAGCACCGGCACCGACACCGGCACCGGCACCGGCACCGGCACCGGCACCAGCCGACAACCCGCCCCCCGGCCGGAAGAAGGCTCGCCCGTCGAAGCCCGCGGCGACGGCGACGACCGTGCTCAGCCGTCGTCGGCGCGGCGCGCGGTGCGCCCGGATATCTGCACCCGATCGATCGTGCCGGTGGCCGGATCGCGGTGGAACCGGCCACCGGGTTCGACACGCCCGGTGGCCGGATCTCGCAGATCGCAGGACAGGTCGGCGTAACAGACCAGCGGCAGGGCCAGGTCCCCGTCGACGGACAGGGCCGGCGTACCGTCCGGTCCGGGCGCGACGCGGTAGGTCGTGGTTCCGTTGCGGTACGTGCCCGCACAGCCGGGCAGGCCGACGGGCCGGCCGCGGTCCGTGGTGAGCGCCTCGGCGGGCACCCGGATGCCGGTGAGCCGGGCCAGAAACTCGGCGAGGTCGCGCCAGAGAGCGGTGGCACCCCCGGCGTTGCCCGTGAAGGCCACCACGACTCCGCTCTCCGGGTCGGCCCGCAGGTGGCACGACGTACCCTGGGCGTTGCCGTCGTGGCCGCACCACACCCGGCCGTCCCGCTGGTACAGGGCGAGTCCGGCGCCCCAGCCGTCGGCGAGCGTCCCCGGGTCGGCGGCGGTCTCGGCCCGGCGCATCTCCTTGGCGACGGCGGGCGGCAGCAGATCCGAGCGGCCGGTCAGCGCGTTGCCGAAGGCGACCAGGTCCAGGGCGCTCGCGAGCAGCGCGCCGGCCGGTGCCTCCAGCGGTGCCAGGTTCTGCCGGGCGGCGACAGACTGCCCGGTGACGGTGTTGACGGCGTGCCCCGCGGCCACCGGCCGCAGGGGCGCGGCGTCGCCGACGAACACCGGGAGGACACCGAGGGGTTCGAGGAGCAGCGCTCGCACGGCCTCGGGCCAGGGCATGCCGGTGACCGTCTCCACCAGCCGTCCGGCGGCGACGTAGCCGGCGTTGGAGTAGGAGAAGTCGGTCCCTGGCGTGAACAGCAGATCGCGGGCGGTGCAGACGGCCGTCAAGTAGCGCGCGGGGGTGGTCGCGGCGGCGGTGTCGGAGTCGGGGCCTGTGGGCAATCCGCCGGTGTGGGACAAGAGTTGACGGATCGTCACGTCCGGAGTGCCGGCCAGTTCGGCCAGGTGCTCAGCGGCCGGCTCGTCCAGGTCGAGGTCGCCGTCGTCGGCGAGGAGCATGACGAGCGCGGCGGTGAAGGGCTTGGTCAGCGATCCCAGCGGAACCGCGGTGTCCGCGGTGAAGGGGCTGCCGATGGTGACGTCGGCGGTACCGGTGTGCACGGCGACGACGTCGCTGCCGGTGTCCACCGCCAGTTGGGCGCCGGGTACCCGGTGGGTCCGGGCCAGGTCGTCGAGACGGTCTTGCAGCTCGCGGCGTAATAGGGCCGGTTCCCGTAAGGCGACCGGGGCGAGCGGGATGCTGTACGGCATGAGAAGGGGACTCCCGTTGGGTGGGTCTCATGTGCGGGTGTGCCGATCCGGCCCGGGCACGAGCGGTGCGGGCCGGCCGGAGGGGGCGCTGCGTGCGCCGGGGACTACGGTCTTGCGACCTCTACAGGCAGATGTCGTACGCCGATGAGGACGGCCGGGTTCTGGTAGACGACGTCCTCGTAGGAGGGGATCGTCAGTTCGCGGAATCGTTCATGCAACATGTGAAGAGCGATCCGCGCTTCCAGCCGGGCCAGCGGCGCGCCGAAACAGAAATGGATGCCGTGCCCGAAGGTCAAGTGGGGATTGGGACTTCGGGTCGCGTCGAAGACGTCGGGCGCGGTGAAGCGGGCGGGATCCCGGTTGGCGGCGCCGAGATGGGCCATCAGCATCGTGTCGGCCGGGATCTCGTGACCGCCGAGGACCACGGGTCGGGTTACCCTGCGGCCCAGTTCGGGGAAGGGCGGCAGCCAGCGCAGGACCTCCTCGACGGCGGCCGGGACGCGCGTGGGGTCGGCGCGCAGCGCGGCATCCGTGTCGGGATGCCGGTCGAAGGTGACGATCGCGTTGCCCAGCAGCGCGGTCGTGGTGATGTGCCCGGCCACGAGGAGCAGGGCCACGAAGCCGACCATCTCCTGGTCGGCGAGGCGCACACCGTCCACCTCGGCGGCTATGAGTCTGCTGGTGAGGTCGTCACCGGGGTCGGCGCGGCGGGCGCGGATGTGCTCCAGCATGTAGCCGTTCATCTCGCGCACCGTGGGGGCGATGGCTTCCAGCGCGCGCTCCAGGTCGGCCATGTCGGGCGCCTCGCCGAGCTGGTCGCCGCCGAAGAGGACGCTCGCCCACTCCTGGAAGCGCCGGTGTTCCTCCGCGGGGATGCCGAGGAGTTCGGCGATGACGATGATCGGCAGCGGGTAGGCCAGCGCGTCGACCAGGTCGAACCGGTCGCGGTCGGTCACGGCGTCGAGGAGCCGGGCGCAGACGGCCTCGATGCGGGGTTCGAGGCCCTGTACGACACGCGGCGTGAACGCCTGGCTCACCAGGGTGCGGAGCTTCCGGTGCTCCGGGGGGTCCATGCCGACGAAGTTGCCCTGGGTGAAGGTCTCGAAGTCGGACTGGGTGGGTGCGAGAGTGGAGAGCTCCGAGGAGTACGTCGCCGGGTCGGCGAGCACGGCGGAGACGGTCTCGTGGTCGAGCACCTGCCAGACGCTTTGGGTCTCGTCGTACCGCACCGGCCCGGTATCGCGTAAGCCCCGCCAGCGGTCGGGTAACTCCTCCAAGAGGGGTCGCTCGCCCGTCGGTTGCTTGCTGATCACCTTGTCTCCCTTGCTAGCGGCTGGCGCGTGCGGGCACGTTGGAGTCACGCGCACAGGGGTGTGGTGGTCCGGGTCGGCCAGGGCAGCACGGCCCCGGGCACAGCTGTGTCACTGTCGCCTGGACTTGAATCAGAACGGCACGTGCCCCGCGGAGTCCTCGTACGGCGGGACGGTCAATCGGCGTCAGTCCGACGCCGGAACGGACCCCCGGGCCTCAGCACATGCGGTGCCCTCAACACATGCGGTGCAGGGTGCCGCCGCGGCTGCACGGTCGACCACGGCCCCGCAGTCGGCCCAGTCGTGCGGCGCGCCAACCCGACATAACCATCCCCCTCGGCGATACCTCCCGCGCACCGGATACGCGCGGGCCCCTCCCTGTCCTGGACGGACAGCGGACCTCCAGTCCCGGCCGTTCGAAACAGTGTGTGAGAGTACGCAATCGCGGCACGTGCCGTGCCTCGATTGGCATGATGCGTCCCCTCGGAACACCTTCGTTTCGATAGAACTCGGCAGAACTCGGCCACAGTCTTCACGGCGAGTCACGTGCAAGCAACCCCCTGAGGTTGAACGGAGAGTGTTCCGCCGGTGCTTTTGCGTCACCACTCAGCCAATTCGTCCGGCCGACCGCGCATCGAGGCCGATCGCCGAATGCCGCACCGCCGCGTGTGCCCCGGCAACTCGGCCGCAAACCGGACCGCGCGGAAAAGAACGCGGCCAGTGCGCGCACAGGCACGCCGAACACCGCCGGACCGGACCGGATGGACGCGCCACCGCGCCGTCGGCATTCCGGGCGGGATCTCCCCGATCTGGGGTGATGATTGAGCCAGCGGACACCCCGTGCCCCGCCCGAAGGACCGTGGCTCAACACGGTGTGGGCGAATCCGATCCGCGGCCGACGCTCTCCGGTCGGATATGCGCCACCGCCGCACCGCTCGCCCACTCCACGAACGTCCGGAAGACACCCCTCTCTACCAGTACACAAATTCGGCCAATTGGCGTGCGCCTGACGTAACCCTTATTCGGCGCGATAGGTCACCGTGCGCCCTCGAAGGCGCGCAGGAGATCCGCGGCGACGCTCACGGCGATCGTCGCGGGCTCCTTGCCGGTGATGTCCGCAAGCCCGATCGGGGTCTTGATCCTGTCGATGGTGGCGTCGTCGTGGCCGCCCTCCGTGGAGAGGCGCTTGCGGAAGCGCGCCCACTTGGCCGCCGAACCGATCAGCCCTATGGAGCCGAGGTGGGTGGTGCGCAGGGCCGCGTCGCACAGAGCCGCGTCCTCGGCATGGTCATGGGTCATGATCAGGACGTGCGTGCCGTGCGGCAGGGCCTCAAGGACCTCCTCGGGCAGCAGCGGCGTGTGGTGTACGTGGACGTGCGCCACCGCGTCCGCCAGTGCGTCGAGCCGCTGCGGCGCGAGCATGTCCGCGCGGCTGTCGACCAGATGGAGGTCGAGGTCCTGGCGGGCCAGGATGCGCGCGAGTTCGAGGCCGACGTGCCCCATGCCGAAGACGGCCACCGCCCGTACCACCGGCAGGGGTTCGAGCAGTACCGAGACCGTGCCGCCGCAGCACTGCACACCGTGCCGGTTGGTCACCTTGTCGTTCAGGGCGAAGTCCATCAGCTCCGGCTCCGCCGTGTCCGCGGCGAGCATCTCCCGGGCCCGGTCGATCGCGACGGCCTCCACATTGCCGCCTCCGATCGAGCCCCAGGTCTCGCCGCGCGCCACCACGAGTTTCGCGCCCGCGCCGCGCGGGGCGTGGCCGCGCACGGTCGCGACGGTGACCAGCACGCCGGGCTCCCGGCGTGCCCGCAACCGCGCGACCGCGGCGATCCACGTCATGTCAGGCACCGTTCAACGCTGCGGCCTCGGCCGCCCGGTCCCGGCCGTCGGCGTTCCCGGCGTCGGCGTTCCCGGTGTCGGCGTTCCCGGCATCGGCCGGCGCGTCAGGTGCGTGACCGTCCGGGGTGGCGGCGGGCGCGCCGCGCGCCGCCTCGATCGCCCAGAACACGGCCTCCGGTGTCGCGGGCGAGGCCAGTTCGACGCTGACTCCGCTCGGCCCGAACGCGGCGGCGGCCTGGCGCAGCGCCTCGCGCACCGAGAATGCCAGCATCAGCGGCGGCTCGCCCACCGCCTTGGAGCCGTAGACCGCGCCCTCCTCGGTGGCGTGTTCGAGCAGCGTCACGTTGAACTCCTCGGGCATCTCCGAGAAGCTCGGCAGCTTGTAGGTGCTCGCCGCCTGGGTCAGGAGGCGTCCGCGGTGGGGTCCTTCGCCGGTGTCCCAGCGCAGGTCCTCCAGCGTCAGCCAGCCCGCGCCCTGCACGAAGCCGCCCTCCACCTGACCGATGTCGATCATCGGGGAGAGGCTGTCGCCGACGTCGTGCACGATGTCCACGCGCCGGATGCGGTAGGCGCCGGTGAAGCCGTCGACCTCCACCTCGGTGGCGGCTGCCCCGTGGGCGAAGTACTTGAACGGCGAGCCCCGGAACGACTTCGCGTCCCAATGGAGGCCCTCGGTCCGGTAGAAGCCCGCGGCCGACAGCTGGACCCGCTGGAAGTAGGCGGTGCGCACCAGGTCGTCCCAGGCCACCTCCTTGTCGCTGCCCAGGGCCCGTGCGACGCCCTCGACGATGCGTACGTCCGAGGCGTTCGCGCCCAGTTGGGTGGCGGCCACCTGCAGCAGGCGCTCGCGCAGCTGCTCACAGGCGTTCTTGATCGCCCCGCCGTTGAGGTCGGTGCCCGCGCTCGCGGCGGTGGCGGAGGTGTTGGGCACCTTGTCGGTGCGCGTCGGGGCGAGGCGCACCTTGTGCAGCGGGATGCCCAGCGTGGTCGCGGCCACCTGCATCATCTTGGTGTGCAGGCCCTGGCCCATCTCGGTGCCGCCGTGGTTGATCAGGACCGAGCCGTCCTTGTAGATCAGCACCAGGGCGCCGCCCTGGTTGAAGGCGGTGAGGTTGAACGAGATGCCGAACTTGATGCCGGTGACGGCGAGCGCCCGCTTGGTGTGCGGGTGCGCGGCGTTGAACGCGTCGATCTCGCGCCGGCGGTCGGCGACACCGGCGCTTTCCTGCACCTGCCGCCAGACCGCGGAGATCCGCTCGGCCTGCGTGACGGGTTGTCCGTACGGCGTCGTCTGGCCCTGGCCAGGGCGGTAGAAGTTGCGTTCCCGCAGCACCATGGGGTCAAGGCCGAGCTTCGGCGCGCAGCGGCCCAGGATGTCCTCGATCACCAGCATGCCCTGGGGGCCGCCGAAGCCGCGGAAGGCGGTGTTGGAGACCGTGTTGGTCCTGGCGATACGGCCCGCCACGCGGGCGTTGGGGATCCAGTAGGTGTTGTCGATGTGGCACAGCGCCCGGGCGAGGACCGGCTCGGAGAGGTCGAGGCTCCAGCCGCCGTCGGCGACCAGGGTGGCGTCCAGGGCCTGGATGCGGCCTTCGGCATCGAACCCGATCTTCCAGGTGGCGTGGAAGCCGTGCCGCTTGCCGGACATGGTGAGGTCCTGGGTCCGGTTGAGCCGGAAGCGGACCGGCCGGCCGGTGAGTTTCGCGCCGAGCGCGGCGACGGCCGCGAAGCCGTGCGGCTGCATCTCCTTGCCGCCGAAGCCGCCGCCCATCCGCAGGCACTGCACGGTCACTTCGTGCGCGGGCACGCCGAGCACGTGCGAGACGATCTCCTGGGTCTCCGAGGGGTGCTGGGTGCTGCTCTGGACGAACACCTGTCCGTTCTCGTCGATCTGGGCCAGCGCCGCGTGCGTCTCCAGGTAGAAGTGCTCCTGCCCGGCGAACTGGAACTCGCCGCTGAGCACGTGCGCGCTGTCGGCGAAGCCCGCGTCGATGTCGCCGGTCTCCATCAGGGGCCGCGCCCCGTGGTAGCTGCCGGCCTCGATGGCTTCCCGCAGCGTGACCAGGGAGGGCAGTTCCTCCAGGTCCACCTCGACAGCTGCCGCGCCGAGCCGGGCAGCTTCCAGCGTCTCGCCCAGTACCCAGGCGACTGCGTGGCCGTGGAACATGACCTCGTCGGGGAAGAGCGGTTCGTCGTGCTTCATGCCCGCGTCGTTGACGCCGGGCACGTCGGCACCGGTCAGGACGCGGACCACGCCGGGCACGGCGAGAGCGGGCTCGGTGCGCAGCGCGGTGATCCTGCCGCGGGCCTTCATGACCTGGACCGGGTAGGCGTGCAGGACGTCCTTGGTGCGCTGGACCAGGTCGTCGGTGTAGAGGGCGGCGCCGGTGACGTGCTGGACGGCGCTCTCGTGCGGCATCGAGATTCCGACGACGGGCTTCTCGGGACGCTGGGACAGATGACTCATGACGACACCGCCTCGGTGGTCTGTGCGTGCAGCTTGAGCAGGCTCTGGCCGAGCATCGCGGAACGGTAGAGGGCGCTGGCGCGGTGATCGCTCATCGGTGTGCCCTCCCCGCGCAGCACCCGGGCCGCGGCTTCGGCGGTCCGCGCCGACCACGGCTTGCCCTCCAGGGCGGCCTCGGTGGCCAGGGAGCGGATGGGCGTGGCGGCCACGCCACCCAGGCCGATGCGTGCCTTGCGGACGATCCCGTCCTCGACGTCGAGCGCGAAGGCGACGGCCACGCTGGAGATGTCGTCGAAACGCCGCTTGGCGATCTTGTGGAAGGCGGTGACGGGTGACAGCGGCAGCGGGACGCGCACCGCGCGGATCAGCTCCCCGGGACGGCGCACGCTCTGCCGGTATCCGGTGAAGTAGTCCGCCAGCGGTACCACGCGCTCACCTTCGGCGTCGGCGAGCACCAGCGACGCGTCGAGGGCGAGCAGGACCGGCGCGCTGTCGCCGATGGGCGATCCGGTACCCAGGTTGCCGCCGAGGGTCGCGCCGTTACGGATGAGCCGCGAGGCGAACTGCGGAAAGAGTTCGGCGAGCAGCGGGATGTCGCCGTCGAGGCGGCGCTCGATCTCCGTGAGCGTCAGAGCCGCGCCGATCTCGATGTGGTCGGACTCGACGCGCAGCTCCCGCAGTTCGGGCAGCCGGTCGATGGCGATGACGCAATCCGCCCGCTGGGAGCGGATGTTGACCTCGACGCCCCAGTCGGTGGAGCCGGCGACCACGACGGCGTCGGGCCGCTCGCGCAGCACCCTCAGGGTCTCGGCGAGAGTGTTCTTACGCAGGAACACTCGGCCGTCGAGGGCGTATTCGGTGGCGACCGGCGCGGGCGGGGGCAGCTCGCGGCGCCGGGCCAGCGGGTCGTCATCGGTGGGCGCACCGACGGCGAACGCGGCGTCACGGATGGGTCGGTAGCCGGTGCAGCGGCACAGGTTCCCACTGAGGGCGTGCAGGTCGAAGCCGTTCGGGCCGTGCTCGGGGTCGGGGCTCGGGCCCGTCTCCGTACGGTCGGCCGCCCCCGTACCAGAATGTTCACAACGGCCGGGGCGGTAGTACTCCGCGGCCATGCTGCAGACGAATCCCGGCGTGCAGTAGCCGCACTGGGAGCCGCCGCGGACCGCCATCTCCTCCTGTACGGGGTGCAGGGACGGCGCCGTGCCGGGCGCACCGGCCGTCGCGAGCCCTTCGGAGGTGATGATCTCCTGGCCGTCGAGCGCCGCGGCCGGCACCAGGCAGGCGTTGACCGCCACCCAGTCGGTGGGCTTGTGCACTCCGGGCCGGGCCACCATGACGGAACACGCACCGCACTCGCCCTCCGCGCAGCCCTCCTTGGTCCCGGTGAGGCCGCGCTCGCGGAGGAAGTCCAGCGCCGTGGTGTGGGGTGCGCACGGTGAGATCGGTGTCTCTGTCCCGTTCACCGTCATCCGCGCCCCGGTCGTGCCGGGCATCGCTTCAGGTGTTTCCGGTGTCCGTTCCGGCGCGTGATCGGTCACATTCATGTTCGCCAATTTCAGGCAGCTTTCTGTGTTCAGACGCGCCTCACCCAAAGCGGCGGGCGCGGCAGGGCACGGGACAGCGACGTGCCGGAAGACGGTGAAGGGCAGGGAAACCCGGAGAGTGCCGCAGCGGGGCACATCAGGACGGCGTACTCAGCAGCCGTGTGCGATCCGACCCGGTACCCAGGCGGTGCACTGGGCGAGACGACCGAGGTCAGAGCTGGTGCACATCTGCTGGTCGCCTCCTTTCGTCACCACGGGTCAGTGGCTTGGGAACGTAGTGGCTGCGTCGCCGCAGGTCAAGGGGAGGACCACAAAACCGAAAAGGCCCGGAGACGGCGCGTCGGCCGTCCCGGGCACTCATGGCTACCTGTCAGGGCCCGTACTGGGGATCATGCCCCCGGCAGGAAGAGGCAGAACAGATGACCGTGCGGATCCCGCAGAACTCGTACGTCCTTCTGCGGCTGATGCTCCTCCAGCGTCGCGCCCAGAGCGAGGGCCCGCTCCGTCTCCGCCTCCAGATCGTCGACCTGGAGGTCCAAGTGGGCCTGCATCTGCTGTACACCCGGGCGTTGCGGCCAGACCGGGGGCGTGTGGTCGGTCTCCAACTGGAAGCTGAGACCGGGCCGTTCCCGCTCCGGATTGCGCAGGCGGACCCACTCCGGCCGGCGATCCACTTCGCGCCAGCCCAGCAGGGCCTGGTAGAAGTCGGCAAGCGCGGGCGGATCCGGAGTACCGAGCACAAAGGCACCAAGCGTCGTCGTCATGCCCTAACGGTGCCCCCGCCTCCCGGCATTTCACCTCCCAGGCTCCCGCTCCGGTACCGCATCACGGCAGATCACGACAGCCCGTATCCCGGCGGAGATACGAATACGGGCCGCACCTGGATGCATCTGTGCTGACTGCACGTCGGCGAACTCGGAGGCGTCTGGCGCGTCACACAAGACGTGACAGGGCCGCCTCGGACGGGCTCCCGGCCGTCGCCTGGTACACGACGATCACCTGTTGCTCGGCGCCGCCGACGGTGAGTGCCTGCCTGCGCAGGGCGAGGCTGCCGACGACCGGGTGTGCGAAGCGCTTGAGTTCGTCACGGGCGGGTCGCGTCTCGTGCCGCAACCACAGACGACGGAACTCCTCGTCCGTCTCCAGTTCGGCGACCAGGCGGACGGTTCTGGGGTCGCGCGGGTCGGCTTCGGCCCGCAGGGCCGCTGCGGTCTGCGCGGCTACCTCCGTCCAGTCGGGGAAGAGCCGACGGGACGCCGGGTCGAGGAACATCGCTCGGACCAGGTTGCTCCCGGGCTCGTACATCGGGGCGAGCGCACGGGCCTGCTTGTTCGCCGCCAGCACGTCGAAACACCGGTCGCGGACGTACGCGGGGTGGTCCGTCCACGCGTCGAGCAGCCGGTGCACGTCCTCAGAGGCCTCGGTCCGCGACGGCGGCACGGGGACGGCGTCGACGAGTGCGTGCAGGTGAGCGGAGGCGTCGGCGTCCAGCTGCAGCGCCCGCGCGAGGGAGCGCAGCACCTGGGGCGAAGGGTGCCGGTCGACGCCCTGTTCGAGCCGGACCAGGTACGGCTCGCTGATGCCGGCGAGCCGGGCCAGTTCCTCCCGGCGCAGTCCCGACACCCGGCGACGTCCGCCGGCGGGTCCCGCCACGTCCGCCGGAGCGACCCTTCCGCGCCGGGCCTTGAGGAAATCTCCCAGAAGATTGTCGGCCGCCATGGTGCGAGGGTAACCCTGCGAGGGTGCTGGCTGCCGAGGTGGAAACGACGCAGGCTCGATGCCATGAAGACCTGGTTCATCACCGGCGCGTCCCGCGGCTTCGGCCGTATCTGGGCCGAAGCCGCTCTCGAACGCGGCGACCGCGTCGCCGCCACCGCACGCGACCCCAAGACCCTGCAGCCCCTCGTGGACACCCACGGGGACGACGTCCTCCCACTCCCCCTCGACGTGACCGACCGCGCCGCCGCGACCACCGCGGTGCAACGGGCCGCCGAAGTCTTCGGCCGCCTCGACGTGGTCGTCAACAACGCGGGTTACGGCCTGTTCGGCATGGTCGAGGAAACCACCGAGGAACAGGCCCGCGCACAGCTCGACACCAACCTGTTCGGCCCACTGTGGGTGACGCAGGCGGCCCTGCCGTACCTGCGGGCCCAAGGCAGCGGCCACATCCTGCAGGTCTCCAGCCTCGGTGGCCTCGCCGCCTTCCCCACGCTCGGACTGTACAACGCCTCCAAGTGGGCCCTTGAGGGGATGAGCGAGGCCCTGGCCCAGGAGGTCGCTCCGTTCGGGATCAACGTGACCCTCGTCGAACCCGGCCCCTACGGCACCGACTGGTCGGGCGCCTCCGCGGTGCACACCAAGCCGCTCCCCGCCTACGAACCCGTCCGCGCCGCGCGCCGGGCCGGCGCGTCCGCCCGCGCGCCCCAGGACGCGCGAAGCACCGCCACCGTCGTCCTTGACCTCGTCGACACCGACGAACCGCCCCTGCGGCTCTTTCTCGGCACCTACCCCTATCCGGTTGTCGAGTCGGCCTATCGGAAGCGGCTCGACATGTGGGACGAATGGCGCCACCTCGCCTCCCGTGCGTGACCGGCACGGACCGCCCTGCGGCCTCCAAGGTCTCCGCGCGTCACCTGCTGCATGCTGTCACCGGCACTGCGTACGGGACACCTTGACGGGCGCATCGCCTGGCCGCCCGCCAGGCCGCCCTGGCGTCCCGTCCGACTCGGGCGCGAGCGCTTTCAGGAGTTGGCGCTCTCGCTCACCGCTGAGGCCGGCCCGGCGGGGCCGGTCCAGGCCCTGCTCCCGCTCCCAACGCAAAGTGTCCGCCAGCATCTCCGCCCGTGGCCGGTGTCGCAGACCTGCCGCGCTTGCCGCAGCGCCGTTGCGAGCGCTGAAGCCGACCCAGTTCGGGTCGGCCACCCACAGCGCGAGCGACTCCGGGCCCATGGCCTGGACCACGTTCTGGCCGAGCAGCCAGGCGTCGTCGGCCTCCATCACCGGGCCGGTGTGCCCGCCGATCTGCCGCGACAGGGCGACCCATTCCCCGAAGGGAACGATGGGGCCGACCGCGTTGTACGTTCCCGTCGTTCCCTTCTCCGCGCAGTCGAGCAGCCATGCTGCGAGGTCTCGCGCATCGATCACCTGCGTCGGGATGCCTGGGGCAGCCGGGACCAGAAGCGGTGCCAGCGGCTCGCGGGCCGCGCGGGCGACCCAGTACCCGGAGCGTCCACTGTGATCACCGGGACCGCCGATCAGTCCTGCTCTCGCGATGAGAAGCCGGTCGCCCACCGAGGCCGCCGCAGCCTCCTCGCAGGCGACCTTGGCCTCCCCGAACTCCTGGTGGTCGACCTCGTCCCGCTTGGCCGCCGGGAGCAGCTCCGCCGACTCGTCAGCGTGTGGCTGCGCATGCGAGGCGTATGCGCTGACCGACGATACGTACGACCAATGGCCAGCTCGCTTACCGAGCTCCGCGAGCGCTTTGCGGACGAACCCCGGCTGCCACGACACCTCGACCACGGCGTCCCAATCCCGGCCCGCCAGACTTTCGTACGCCGTCGGGTCACGCCTGTCCGCAGCAACCAGCACCGCACCGGCGGCCACTTTGCCGCTCTCTCCACGGGCCAGACAGGTCACCCGATGCCCACGTTCCAGTGCCTGCCGCGAGATTTCGCGGCCCACCCACGCCGTTCCGCCCAACACCAAGATGTTCATCAGCGCACTCAAACATGGACAGGCCACCACCGCGTCCCTGTTCTGCTGAGAGCAGGGGCCCACAACGAGCCACCGGATCCCTTCCCTGCTGGGGCCTCATCGCCCGACGGGACCGTGTGCTGTCGATCGCCGTAGTGACCATGGGGCCGGATGGTGAGCAGACCGGAGAGTTCTCGGCGCTGCTGAATCCCGGGTGCGAGCCCGGGCCCGTACATGTCCACGGCCTGACTGCCGAGCGGCTGCGCGGGGCACCGACCTTCGAAGACGTCGCCACGACTACGACTTCCTGGCCCACGAGTTCGCGCGGGCCCGCATGTACCTGCCGGTCTCGCAGCGGCTGTGCACCTTGGCGCTCAACCGACAAGTGGACCTACCGCTCGAAGACATGAAGCTGGGCACGCTGGCGGCCCACTACGGCATATCGCAGACTCGGGCACATGACGCGCTGGACGACACCCGTGTACTCGCCGGGATCGTCCGCGCCACACTCTGGGAGGCCGCCCGGCTCGACCTGCCGCTGCCACTGGTGACCTGCCCGCCCCGGCAGAACTCGCCCGGCCGAGCAGACCATCACCATCGACGTCGCCTCGCTCCCACCCTCCTCCCACAAGGTCGTCATCGCGGCCGCCATCGACGGCGACGCGACCTTCGGGGATGTGGGCGCGGTTCAGATGACCGTCACACCTGGCAGCGGCGCCTCCGCACTGGCAAGGGCCACCCTGGACGCTGCCACATCGGAACGCACCCTGCTCCTCGGTGAGATCTACCGCCGCGGACCCGTCTGGCGCTTCCGCGCCATCGGGCAGGGCTACGACCACGGCTGGCCGACCTCGCACGCGGGTACGGCGTCGACATCACCGACTGAGACACTGCTGGACGCCCACTCGGTGTCTTGAGCAATCGAGGACTTGCTCCAGGCGGCACCGGCCCGTCCTGCAGCAGCCCGTAGCCCTCGCCCACCCCGTGGGCATGAGCGGTACTAGAGTGCACACCATGCCGAGATTCGCCGAGTTCGACGCTTCGTCCCTTGTCACCCAGGCGACGCGTGCAACTGAGAAACGGGCCGTGCCGGCTCAGGCCGGGCCTGCCTGAATCACGCACAGTTACAGTCATCGTGCGATAGCACCACACACGCTCAGGAGGGGCACAAGTGCGGGCTGAACCCCTGCCGATACGCGTGCCGGTCGGGTTCGAGTCGGAACGTTGGACCAGCCGTACAGCTCTCCGTCGGGTTCTGCTGGTGATTCACAACGTGACGTCCGCCGGCCGCCTCATGGACGTGTTGCCGCTCTTCCATGACGACTTCCGCGTGCAGCTACTCGTCACCTCTACGGGGTCCTCCGCTTTCCAGGATGGAATCGAGGAGTTCTCCGCCGGCTTGGGCCTTCCCGTACTGCCTTGGGACCAAGCGCTTTCGACACCGGTAGATCTTGCGGTATCTGCGAGCTTCGGCGGACAGCTCGCTTCCATTCCGGGCAAACTATCCGTTATTTCGCACGGTGTTGGATATACTAAGAAGCTAGCCGAGCCGGGAGCCGGGAGCCGGGAGCCGGGAGCCGGGAGCCGGGAGCCGGGAGCCGGGAGCCGGGAGCGGGCTGTCTCCCGAGTGGCTCTTGGCGGACGGCAAACCGTTCATGGACGGCCTCGTACTGTCGCATCCAGAACAACTGGACCGGTTGCGTCGCGCATGTCCGGAGGCCGTGGATGTCTCCGTGCTCGCCGGTGACCCCTGCTTCGACCGGATGCTCGCAGCGCGCCCGTACCGCGACCGTTTCCGACGGGCCCTGGGCGTGCGAAGGGGCCAGCGGCTCGTCGTGCTCAACTCCACGTGGAACCCCGAGGGCTTCTTCGGCAGCGGCGGCGGCCAAGACCTCCTTCCGGGCCTCCTCCCCCGACTTGCCGCGGAGTTGCCGGCCGACGACTATCGGCTGGCGGCGGTGCTGCATCCGAACATCTGGTACGGCCACGGCCCCGGCCAGGTCCGCGCCTGGCTGGACCAGGCCCTGCGCAGCGGGCTGACTCTCATCGACCCCGCGCACGCCTGGCGACAGGCCCTGCTGGCAGCCGATGCCGTCGTCGGCGACTTCGGCGCCGTCTCCTACTATGCGTCCGCTCTGGGCCTCCCGGTACTGCTGGCGGCCGGAGGTCAGGACCGGCTGGACCCCGAAACGCCGCTCGCCGCGTTCGTCCGGGACGCACCGCGGCTCGATCCGTACGCCCCGTTGCGTCCCCAGGTGGAGCGGCTGATGGCCGAGCACCGCTCGGCCGCTGATCCCGGGGAGTTCGTCACCTCAGCACCGGGAGCCTCGGCGGCGCTCCTGCGGCAGCACTTCTATGCTCTGTTGGACCTCCCGGAGCCCGCTGCCCCCGCTCTGCTGGAACCATTGCCCCTGCCTCCCTACGACCCACCACGGCGGACCGTTCCACTCCGCGTGCTCACGCGTGTTGCCGCCACCGACATCGTGGTCGAGCGAGCCACCGAGCACCCCTATGACGCCGACGGTGACGTGCATCTGGCGGTGCACGAGGAGACCAGGGATCCGGGCTGCCTGGAGTTGGCCGACGTGATCCTGCGGGACGACTCGGCAGAAGACCCGCGCCTCGGCGGCCCGGAGGTGTGGACGGCCGAGACCCTGGCGCGGCACAAGCACTGCGCAGTTGCCGCATACGTGACCGGCCCGGACACCTGCACCGTGCGTAGCCGCGGACACGGTCTGCTCCGCCTGTCCGCGCACCCGGGGGCGGATGCTGATCCGGCGGCGTATGCCTCGGCGTTGTATGCGTGGCTGGCCGACGGCGGCAGCGTTCCGTGCGAAGGCTCCATCACACTCCAGGTGCATGCCGCCGGCGACGTGCACCCGGTGACCGTGACGGCCCGCCAGCTGTACTGACCGGAGACGTTGATGGAGGGCAGGATGTTCCGATCGGCAATCATGAGGCCGGGGTTGAGTGCCTTTCAGCCAGGTCTCTGGCGAGCTGACTGATGCGTTCGCGGGCTGTCTCTGGGGCGAGTATCTCGATGTGGTCGCCGAACTGGAGGAGCTGGCGCACTGACTCGATGTCGGGGTAGCGGACGATGACGATGCACCAGCCGTTCTCCGCGTCGGAGATGTCGTGAATGCGGTTGCCGAGAATGCGCCATGCCAGGTCGATGCCATTTTCTGGCAGACGGACGGTCACGCTCACGCGACCTTGCCCCTCGGTTCGTTCCTTCAATGCGGCCCATCTGGTGCGGAGGGTTTCGCCTGGTCGGAGAGCAGCGGGCGCGTCGAGTTCTTCGTAGGACGAGAGTCGTTCCAGAGCGAACAGTCGACCGTCCCCCTGGTCATCGGCGATGAGATACCAGCGGCCTGATTTCGCCACGATCCCGTACGGGTCGACCACCCGCGTTGAGGCCTGCTTCTCGGCGCTGCGCCGGTACTGGATTCGCAGCCGACGTCGGCGTCGCAGGGCCGATGCCAGATCCGCTACGTCGACCGCTGCCTCTGAGTCAGCAAACCACCCGGTGCTGTCCACCAGCACCAGGTCCGCCAGTTGCAGCAGGCTCGGCGACCCAGGTGCTACAGCCTGCCGGGCGGCCATCTTGCGCGCGGCCGACTCCCACACCGCAGACAGGCCCATACGCTCAAGTTGCGCGCTGTCCAAGCCGGCTACGGAGAGGGCCTCCAGCTCTGGCGGTTCCAGATGGGATGCGTTGAGCCGTGCACTGGGGAGCAAGACGATCCCACCGTTCCGCCCGCGTTCGGCATAGACGGGCACACCTGCTGTCGAGAGCGCCTCGACATCCCGCAGCACGGTCCGCCGAGACACTTCCAGACGCTCGGCGAGCTCGGTGGTGGTGATGCGCTGACGGGTCTGCAGGAGCAGCAAGAGGTGCAACAGCCTCGAAGCCTTCATGCTGACTGATGTTCGCAGAAAAGGTGACAGGTTCTGTCGTGATGAGGCGATCAACTGGAGCGGTACCGAGACTTCAACGATCTGAGGAGCGCTCCATGCCCGCACCCAACCTGTTCCTGATCGGCGTCCGCGACGCCGAGGCCGCTACCGCCTTCTACAGCGACCTGTTCGAGATCGAACCGACCTTCACCAGTCCCCACTACGTAGCATTCGAGGTTGCCCCCGGTGTCCTGTTCGCGCTGTGGACGGGCTACAGCGAGCAAACGGTCCCGAGCACCCCTCGCACCAGCGAAGTCGGGCTGATGGTCTCCGGAGCAGCGACTGCGATTGACGAGATCTTCACGAGTTGGGTCTCGAAGGGAGTCCATGTCGTGGAGGAGCCGCACGACGCTGTCTTCGGCCGCACGTTTGTGATCACCGACCCCGACGGCAACCTCATCCGAGTCTCCCCCGTGGACTGATCTGCACGCCCCTACCCACACGTCTAGTCGTCGAAGGGCCGGCCACACACGATGGTCGGCCCTTCAGTCTGGATCCTCACGACCCCGGATATCGCCGAGCAAGACAACCATTGATCAACGTCCCCGACCAGTACAGCTAGCCGTTGCCCTCGCAGCGCAGCCGGAGCCCGGCGAGGTACCGCAGGTGCGGAGCGGCCGCCGGTGTCAGGAGATGCTCCGCTTCGGTGATCTTCGTCAGCGCTTCGGCGTTCTCCCCCGCGTCGAGGAGAGTCTCCGCCAGGTCGGTGAGAGCACGTGCGCGGTTGTAGCTCTCCCCCTGGTCCTTGAAGAAGTCCGTCGCAGACTCCAGCTGGTGTCGCGACTCCGCCAACCGCCCCATCCCTCGCAGGGCACGCCCCTGGTGGCGCTCGATCAGGGCGAGCGCGCGCGCCACGTCCCGCGCCCCCTCCTGTCCAGCGGTGATCCGGCGGTAGATGCGCTCGGCCTCTCCGAACTGCTCGAAAGCGGCCTCGTAGCGCCATTGGTAGAGGTACAAGAGCCCTAGCAGCTCGACGGACGAAGCCTCACCTCGTACGTGCCCATCCGCGCGCTCGCACGCGATGGCAGCGCGCACCTCACGCGCGGCTTCCTCCCACTGCTGAAGTTCCCCCAGGCAGTGACCGAGTTGGAAGTGGAGCCCGGCCGCTGTGCGGGAGTGCGGACTGCGTTCGTCGGCGCACCTGGCCGCCACGCGCAGCGCGGGCAGCACCTCGTCCCAACATCCGGCCTTCAGCTGAAGTGGCCACAGGGCCCGAGCCAGCCGCAGCGCCGTCGTGAAATGCTGATACTCCACGGCCACAGCTACCGCTCGGACCACGTTGCCGGTCTCCGCCACCAGCGCCGCGACACCCTCCGCTTCGTCACGGTAGGCGTCCCCGTCCTCCGGCGCAGGTTCGGTGCGCCAGCTCTGCGGCAGTGCGGCATGGGCCGCGTGCAGGGCGCGGTTGAGGAGAAAGTCGAGCGCACGCTCCACGGCGGCGGAGCACTCGGGGATGCCGTGCGCGGGGCCTGCGGTGTCGGCCAGACAGCGCCGCACTTGGGGACGGAATCGGTAGCGCTCGTCCCCCACCGCGTCCAGCAGCTGGGCCTCCGAAGCCTCAGCGAGCATCCGGGCCGCCTCTTCGGGCGTCGTGTCTGCGGCTGCGGCAGCGAGGCGTGCGTCGATGGAGGGCCAGCCGCCCAGCGCCGTCAACCTGATGAGCCGCACCGTCTCCGGCCGGAGGACGTCACAGGCGGCCTGGACGGTGTCCCGCACAGGATCACGCCCCGGTGCTCCGGCCCTTGTCTCCGGAGCACCCTGCTCGGACGGCTCGGTTGCCTCTGTCTGGAGTCGCAGTGCCTCGGCCTTCAGCGCAAAAGCGTTCCCCTCACACCGCGCGAGCAGGCGCGGCATCCGGGCCTTGGCGCGCGCGACCTTCTCCGGCCCGGCCACCTTCCTCATCATCTGCACCGCGTACCGGTCGCTCAGGGGAGGAACAGCGACGCGCTCCGCCTCCAGCGCAAAGGGCCGACCGGAGACGATCACCAGCAGGAATACGTCAGGAGTGGCCGGAACAAGACTGCGGACCTGGGCGGCTGAGGAAGCATGATCGACCACCACCAGAGCCCTGCGACCAGCGGTGAGCCGACGGTAGAGCTGTTCGCGGCCTGAGGCGGTGGGAGGCATCCGATCCGGCGGGGCTCCCATCTGCCGCAGCAGACGCAGCAGCACAGTGGCGGGCTCCGGGCCGTGCCCGCCGGCGGTGTCCCGCAGGTCGACGTAGAACTGCCCGTCGGGGAACTGGGCGTGCAGCGCCGCGCCCAGATGCAGGGCCACCGCGGTGGTGCCGATCCCCGGCGGTCCATGGAGCAACGCGACGCGCGGCCGCCCATCGGCCCGGCGCGTCGCCTCCCGCTTCAGCTGTTTCAAGACTCTCTGGCGATTGGTGAAGTCCCTTGACGCGGGCGGAAGTCCGGCTGCTGGGGTCAGCGCCATCGCCTGCCCGGGGAAGCTACGTACGAGGAGCGCCCACTCGCCTGCCTGCTGGGGGTCATGGCCCAGGCGCGCGTGAACCTGGCCCGCCAGGGTCTGCCACTCCTCCGGCCCTGTCGGCAGCGGTGTTTCCCTTCCCAGGGTCCTTCTCGCCATCGCCCCGGCCGACAGGAGCGTCTGCTTGCCTATCTCTCCCGCGGCGCCGTTCCACGCCGCAGTGAGAAAGGCAGTCAGCGCACTCAACGCTACGGTCTCCAGCACGTCAGGCCCTCCCTTGTCTCTGCCGGACTGTATCGCCACCGCTACAGCCAGCGAAAACCTTTGAGCTCGCGTCAACTCCGCATTGCCGGAAGGCTCATGCTGTGGACATGAATCTCCCGGTCCCCTAGACCAGGCAACCCCGACATTCCCCAGAGGGGTCACCGTCGTACCCCTACATCGCTGAATGACGAAGACCGAATCAGAGCTGCTACGACGTTGGGTGAACGGCTGGACCGTGGCGCGCACTCTGCCCGAGGCCGAGCCGGTCGAGTCCGCATCCTCAGCATGCGCCCGCCACCCCGTACGAGCGCGAGGTCCGCACAGAGGGGCCGGTCACGGTCGTCTCCCTCCACTCGGTAGGACTGGCTCACGCTGGCCGATCTGTCCTCGCACAAGGGCGCACTCCTGCGGGTCTCACCGAACCGCCCCACGCCCGACGACTGACAGTGGCCACCACGAACAGCGACGACCCAGTGGCGGAGGCGGGCCGGAGCAGGGTGCGTAGCCACACGCCGTACTCTTCGGTACCGCCCTCGCTGTGACGCGCATGAGGGGCTCGGACGCATGAGGTATGAAGACGTCCGTGACCGAACCGCCCCAGACCGCCACCCAGCACGCCTTTATCGCCCTTGCGCCGCCCGATGGCGCGAAGAAGGAACTGGCGGCTGCCCTGAGCCCGGCCTATGCCGCCTATCCCGACCTGCGCTGGAACCGCATCGAGGACTGGCACATCACCCTCGCCTTCCTGGGCGAGCTGCCGGTGCGGGTCGTCCAGCGGCTTCGTTCGCCCCTCGCCGACCTGGCGGCCACCCGCCCCTCACTCGAACTGGCGTTGATCGGTGGTGGACACTTCGACGAGCGCGTGCTGTGGAGCGGCATCGAGGGCGACCTCGACCAACTGCACGACCTGGCCGAAGCAGTAAGGGCGTTGGTCAGGGACTGTGATGTCGACTTTCCCGAGCGTCCGCTGCGTCCCCACCTCACGCTGGCCCGCGCTCGTCGCAACGACAACGCGTCCGTGAAGGCGGCGGCCGCCTGCCTCGACGGCTTCACCGGACGCCCTTGGCAGGCCGAGCGCCTCCACCTGGTCGGCAGCACGATAAGAGGCCACTCAGGCCCGCGGCGCTATCGCGACATCGACGCGTGGCCCCTGGCCACTGCCCGCCTTGGGCAAGCAGCCACGCGCTCCGGGCCAACTGCACAACGGTTCTCGCCGGATGAGGGTTGACTACGCACGCCATATGGAACCCCACGTCTCATTCCCGTCCAGGACCAGGGGAGCAGGACCCGGGACCAGGACCAGGACCAGGGTCCTGGTTTTCGTTCCTGAACGGGTGGAGCTAACTCCCGGGCGGTTCGGGGGGCGCACTGGATGGTCCGGGGCATGCCCGCGCGGCGAGAGTTGGGCTCATGAGAACGCACAAGACCCTGCTCGCCGCCCTCCTCGTCCCGCTCGGTGCCACCCTGGCCGTCATCCCGGCCGCCTCCGCTGCCACTCCGCCCGCCTCGCCCGCCGCCTCGACCGCCGCATCGGTCTCCGCCGATGCCGCCGCGCCGGCTGGCCCGAAGGGGGCCGCGCCCGCCGCGTTCCGCTCCCCGGAGGCGGCCCTTGGCCGGGCGGCCCACCCGCTGCGCACCACCGAGCCGCGCGGTGGCCTGACCGATCTCGGCCCGCTCGGCCAGATGGTCGGCGACGCCCGGGTGGTGGGCCTGGGCGAGGCCACCCACGGCTCGCACGAGTTCTTCACCGTCAAGCACCGAATCTTGCGGTACCTGGTGGAGAAGAAGGGCTTCCGGGCCTTCGCTCTCGAAGCCCCCTGGAGCACCGGACTGCGGCTCGACGCCTACCTCACCCGCGGCGAGGGCGACTTGAAGCAGATCATGGACGAGGAGTTCCAGGGCACCTACCAGTTCTGGAACACCAGCGAGTACCGCGATCTGCTCCAATGGATGCGCGCGTACAACGTCAAGCACCCCAAGGACCCCCTCCGCTTCGTCGGCGACGACAACGGGTTCGCCGGTGCCGAGCTGTACGACAAGGTGAGCGCCTACGCGGCCGCGGCCCGGCCCGAACTCAGCCCGCGGCTCACTGAGTTGTACCGGGGCCTGCGGCCCACCACCGACGCCGAGACGTACGTCAATGACTACCTGTCGAAGCCGCTGGCCGAACGCAAGGATCTCGCCGAGCGGACCGGCCGGGCACTAAACCTGCTCGAACAGCGGCCCGGCAAGGACGCCGACGGGCACGCCTGGGCCGTCCAGCACGCCACCGCGATCCACCAGATGACCACCATGTACGCCTTTGACTGGGACGACCCAAAGGCCGTCCCTGACGCCATGCGCTACCGCGACCAGGTCATGGCACAGAACGTCGCCTGGTGGCAGCGGCAGACGGGCGACAAGATCCTGCTCTCCGCCCACAACAGCCACATCGCCCTCAAGACGTACGTCCCGAATACGCATCCGAAGGCCCAAGGCGACTTCCTTCGCGAACAGTTGGGCCGCCACTACCTGAGTGTGGGCCTCACCTTCGACCGGGGCTCGTTCAACGCCTTGGGCCAGGACGGCGGCGTCCACCGGTTCGCCGTCGGGCCAGCCGCACCCGGCACCACCGAGCACACCCTGGACCGGGTACGCCACCGCGACTTCATGGTGGACCTGCGCAACGCCCCCGCCCCGGCCCGCGCCTGGCTCGCCGAGTCACGCACCGTCAAGAACATCGGCGCCACCTACCCCTGGAACGGCAACGCCGCCAAGATCCGGCTCGCGAAGACCCACGACATCCTGATCCACCTTCACCGGGTGAAGGCGGCCGACATGCTCAAGTAGCGTCGGACCCGCACCGCGAACAGGCCCGCGCCACTGGCCACAGCACCGCGTTCTCCGTGCGGACGCGGACGGCGAGCCAAGGCGTGTTGGCGATGGTGAAGAGCACGGCAGTGATCCATGCGGTGTGGACGAGGGGCAGGGCGACGCCTTCGAACAGGACGATGAGGTAGTTGGGGTGCCGCATCCAACGGTAGGGGCCGGTGGTGACCAGCGGCAGCCCGGGCACGACGATGACGCGGGTGTTCCATCGGGGGCCGAGCGCCCTCATGCACCAGGCGCGGCCTGCCTGCACGAGGACGAGGACGGCCAGCGCCGGCCAGCCGATCAGAGGGACGAAGGCACGGTCGGCGAGGGCCACCTCCGCAACGGTCCCGACGAGCAGGCAGACATGGAGGGCGATCATGACGGGGTGGTGGCGTTGCCCGTACTCGATGCCGCCGCAGTCGATGGCCCATCGCGCGTTGCGGCGGGCAGTTGTCAGTACGACCAGGCGCACGACGGTCACCGCGGTCACGAGAACGTACAGACTTACGGGGATCGTCTCCCAACCCAGGGGCATGTCGGATCGTCCTTCTCACTCCCGGACAGCGGAATCTTCGTCTTACGCGTTCGCGAGCCGGTCGAGGCGTTCGGCCAGGGCGCGGTATCTGCCGGCACGGTCCTCTGATGCGTCCATGTGCACGGCGATCTCCTCCTGGGCGCGCTGTCCGACTGGTGTGAGTCCGGAGGTGTCGAGAGCGCCGAGCATGCGGACGAAGGGAAGGGCGATGTCCTTGTAGTACGTCTCCGGTGAGAGGATGCCCGACCTGGCCAGGGAGCTGACCAGCCGGCCGAAGCCGGGTGCGGCGTGGCCGGGGGGACGGAATGTCTTGAGGACTGTGGCCACAGCCTGCAGCGTGCGGTCGGGGTGCATGCGCATACATGCCTGGAGGGCGGTCCGGTAGAAGAGCATGTGCCGGTTCTCGTCGTGGGCGATGCGCTGCATCAGAGCCCCGCACACCGGCTCGTCGCACAGTCGGCGGATTCCCTGGTAGCTGACGCGGGTGCCGAGTTCCTGGAGGGTGACGTAGACCAGAGAGGCGATGAGGTCGCCGCGGTAGTCGATGTCGTAGCCGTGCTGCACATGGGCGGCGCGGGCGTCCTCCAGAAGCACCGGATCGGCACTGCGGGTGACCACGAGGTAGTCACGGATGGCGGTGCCGTGCCTGGCCTCCTCCATGGTCCATCGATTGACCCAGACACCCCAAGGGCCGTCGAGCGACAGCATGTCCCCGATCACCCGGTGGTAACTGGGCAGGTTTTCCTCGGTGAGCAGAGTGTAGAGAAGGCCGTCCCGAGCGGCCGCCTTCAGTTTCTGCTGGGAGGAGTCCCATGGCTCTCCTTCGAGAAGACCGTCGTAGTCACGGCCCTGGCTCCACGGGACGTACTGGTGCGGGTACCAGTCGACGGTCGTCCGGAAATGCGTGTCGAGAGCGTCGGCGACCACCGGTTCGAGGTCGATCAGGATGCGTACGTCTGCGGGGATGGCGGGCACGGTCCGTGACACCTTTCTAATCAGGCGGTCGGCAGGTTTGGGTGGCGGCGGGCGGCCCCTACCAACGGAGGAGGACCAGTTCGATGGCGAACCCGGGTCCCATGGCGGCGACCAGGCCGGGTGTGTTCGCAGGCGGCGGTGTCTCCATGGCCGCGTGCAGGATGTCCAGTACGGAGACCGAGGAGAGGTTGCCCCGCTCGGCCACGGACCTCCGGGTGAGCTCCAAGGCGCTGGGCTGCAGGCCCAGGGCCCGCTGCACACCGGTGAAGACCTTCGGTCCGCCACCGTGGATGATCCAGCTCGCGATCTGGTCCGGCGACAGTTCATGCCGCGCGAGGAGCCCTTGGACGGCCGTGGGCAAGTGCTTCTCAGTGAGCGTCGGGACCTCGGGCGACAGCAGGATCCGGAAGCCGTGGGAGCCGATGTCCCAGCCGAGGACGTCCTCGGTGCCGGGGACCAGCAGGCTGTGGGTGTCCACCAGCTCGGGCCCGGCGGTGCGGCCGCCCCGCCGGGCTCCGAAGGCCACGACGGCGGCCGCACCGTCCCCGAAGAGGCTGCCGGCGACGATGTTCGCGACGGAGCCGTCCGCGCGCTGGTGCGCCAGTGTGCACAGTTCCACGGCGAGCAGGACGGCCACTTGGCCGGGGTGGGCCAGCAAGTAGTCATGGAGCCGGGCCAGACCTGCGGCGCCTCCTGCGCAGCCGTTGCCGAACAGCGGGATGCGTTTGACGTCAGGCCGGAGCCCGACCCGGTGGGCGAGCCGGGCCTCCAGCGACGGCACGGCAAGGCCGGTGACGGTGGTGCTGATCACCGCGTCGACCTCCTCAGGCCGGACGCCTGCGGTGCGCAGTGCGCCGGTCAGCGCCTGTTCCCCCAGCTCCATGGCGGTGTCGAGCCAGATGCGGTTCTGCTCGGTGAAGTCCTCCCGGTGGGCGAGCTCGACGAGCTTCTCCAACGGCAGGGACAGCGAGCGGGTCTCCACACCCGAGTTGGCGTGGATCTTTCGGAGTACCAGAGCGCCCGTCTCGGACTCCAGCAGCGTCGTGCGGGCCAGCGCGGCCAGGATCTCCTCCTGCCGGTACTGATACGGCGGGAAAGCCGTCCGGATCGCCACCACCTGTGGGCCGGCGGCCTCCGACTGCCGGGTGCGGTCATGCGTCGCCTGACGCGTCGGCATCAGCTTCCGCCTTTCTTCACAGGTGTAGTGATCAACAACGGGGACCTGATGCGGGCCGGGGCCCACCAGTTCGCCGGGCCGAGGGCCGCCATGACGGCGGGCACCAGGACTCCCCGCACCAGCACGGCGTCCACGAGCGCGCCGAGTGCGACGCCGATGCCGATGAACTTGAGCAGGGCGACGTGGGAGGTGGCCATGGCCGCGGTCGAGATCGCCACGGCTGCCGCAGCGGACGTCATCAGCCGGCCGGTGCGGGCGACGCCCTCGACGATCGAGGTGCGGTTGTCGCCGCAGCGGTCGTACTCCTCGCGGATACGGCCGAGCAGGAAGACCTCGTAGTCCACCGACAGGGCGAGCGTGATGAACAGGACGAACAGCAGGGTCGAGGCGTCCAGTGTTCCCGTCGCCGTGAAGTGACCGAGTACCGCGCTGCCGTGGCCGTCCTGGAAGAGGACGACGAGCGCGCCGAGGCTCGCCCCGAGGCTGACGGTGGCCACGAGCAGGGCTTTCAGGGGCGCGACCAGCGTACGGGTGAAGGCGCCGAGGAGGGCCAGAAGCCCCACCGTCAGCAGAAACAGGCACCACGGGAGGGCGTCGAGGACGGCGTCCGACGTATCGACGACCTCGGCGGCTCGCCCGCCTACCGCCACGCTGCCCGGGGCGGAGATCTGTCGTACCTCGCGCACCACGGTGTTCGCCTCCGGCGTGCCGGGGGCGGCGGACGTCGCCGCCAGCAGCACGAGGGCCTCACCGGACGGAGCCACACGCACCACACGGACACCGGTGATGCCCGGGACACGGCTGAGTCGGTCGCCGTAAGCCGGGGCACCGTCCGTCGCCCGCGGTCCGGTGACGACCACGGTGAGGAGCCGCTCCGGTGGCGCGGCGAACTCGGCGCGTACACGCTCGGCCGCGACGGCGGCCGGAGCCGACGAAGGCAGCGTGCGTTCATCCACGACGCCGAGCTGTGCGTGGGTGAAGGGCAGGGCCAGCAGGGCAAGCAGCAGCACCGCGAGGCCGCCCGCCAGGAGGGGCCGTGCGGTGACCGTGGACGTCGTGCGATGCCAGAAGCGACTGACGTCCCCGGTACGGGCACGCCGCCACCGCGCCAGCGGGTCCCACGCCTGGGCCCGGGGGCCGAGCAGGCGCAGACAGGCGGGCAGCACGGTCAGGGCGACCAGCGCCGCCAGTACGGTGACGATCATGCCCGCCAGGGACAGTGCGCGCAGCATCGGCACCGGCACCACCAAGGCGGTGGCGAGGCATACGGTGACGGCGGCGGCGGAGAACGCGATCGAACGGCCGCTGGAGCGGCGGGCGGCCGCCAGCGCCGTGTGCAGGTCCGCGCCCCGCGCGGTCTCCTCCCGTACGCGGGCCAGCAGGAAGAGGCTGTAGTCGACGGCCAGGCCGAAGCCGATCGCCGAGGCGGCGTTCACCGCGACCCGTGACACGTCGGCCACCTGCGCGAGCAGGCCCAGGACCGGGATGGTGCAGCCGATGGCCAGCGCGGCCACGACGACGGGCAGCAGCGCGGACACCACGGACCCGTAGGCGAAGACCAGGACGATGAAGAGCACCGGCGCGGCCAGCAGTTCGGCCCGGCTCAGATCGCGCTCGATGGTCTCGTCGATCTCCCGGTTGGCCCACACCTCGCCGCTGGGCTCCACCCGCATCCCCGGGACGGCCGAGCGGGCCGCCGCCACCACACCGGGCGCCACCTGTCTGCGTTCCTTGTCCGTGCCCTTCAGCCGTACGGCGACCAGCTGGGTCCGTCCGTCCTTGGAGCGCAGCCATGTGTCACCGGTGGTCTGTGCCGACCACACGGTCTTGACGTCGCGCTGACCGGCCAGCTTCTCCGTCACCGCTGTGGTGCCGTCCCGGACGCCGGCCTCGCGTTCACCGCCGCTGCGCTGCGAAACGGCCAGGAGCAGATCGGGCGTGGGCACGCCGAACCGCTCTGCCTGCCGTCCGGCACGTGTCGCCTCCGTGTCCGTCGCGACGGCGCCACCCGTGCTCAGCGCCGAGAAGGCGACCGGGGCAAGTGCCCCCGCGCACACCGCCGCCAGCAGGGCGCTCACCACCACAAGCCAGGCCCGGCGCCGCACCGCATCCATCCGTGTGCCTCCGTCCCGCATCCGCCGGAGACGGCGTCCGGCTCCCACTAGGAAGCCGTGAACAGCAGAACGGCGTTCTGGCCGCCGAAGCCGAAGGAGCAGCTGATGCCCACGTCGCCGCGCGTGGGGCGGGGACGCCCGGCGACGATGTCCAGCTTGTCGTCCCCGTTCTGACCGTCGAAGTTCGCCACGGGCGGCACGGCCGCATGGCGCAGCGCGAGAACCGTGTACGCCGCCTGGATCGCCCCGGCCGCCCCCAGCGCGTGCCCGATCACGCCCTTGGACGCGGTGACCGGCGGCCCGTCGTCACCGAAGACGCGGACGAGGGCGCGTGCCTCGGCCGCGTCGTTCAGCGGGGTGGAGGTGCCGTGCGCGTTGACGTGGCCGACGTCCCCCGGCCCGCACCCGGCGTCCGCGAGAGCGGTGTGGATGGCGCGGACCGCGCCGTCGCCCTGCGGGTGCGGGGCGACGGGATGGTGCGCGTCGGCGCCGGCACCGTAACCTCGCAGCAGTGCCAGGACGGGAGCCCGGCGGGCCCGAGCCGCGCACGCGCGTTCGAGGACGAGGATGCCGGCGCCCTCACCCAGGACGAAGCCGTCACGTTGCGCGTCGAACGGCCTGCTGGCCAGGGCCGGTTCGGTCCTGCGCCGGGACAGTGCCCGCATCCGCGTGAAGCACGTGGCCGTCATGCGTGAGCGAGCCGACTCGCTGCCGCCCGCCAGCACGATGTCGCAGGTACCGGATCGCAGCAGGTCACGGGCGACTCCGAGCGCGGTGGCACCGGACGCGCAGGCGCTGGCCGTGGTGAAGTTGGGGCCGCGCACGCCCAGGTCGATGGCGACCTCGCCCGCGGCCATGCTCGGCACGCTGCGCGACAGCGCGAGCGGCGAGACCCGCTCCGGCACCCCGGCGCCGAGGTGGCCGAACTCAGTGACGTAGGTACTCAAACTGTTCGACCCGACACCCAGCACGACACCGACCCGCTCCGCTTCCCAGGTACGACGATCGAGGCCCGCGTCGGCGACGGCCCGCCGGGCGGCGACGAGGGCGAACTGGATGAAGCGGTCCAGGCGCCGCGCCGGCGCCCGGCCCAGCTCCGTCTCGGCGTCGAAGTCCGTCACCCGGCAGGAGAAGTCGACCGGCAGCCCCGCCAGGTCGGGGTCCGTCGCGGCCAGCGAGCGCCCCCGGCACAGGGCCGCCCAGTTCGCCTCCGCCGTGTGCCCGGCCGGAGTCACCAGCCCCAGCCCGGTGACCGCGATCTCAGCGCGCATGCTCGAACGCCCGAGCCGCCTCGCCCAGGGTCGAAGACGGGCGCAGGTCCAGGGTGTTCTCGGGCAGGACGATCCCGTACTCCTCCTCCGCCGCCACCACCAGCTCGAACAGCGACAGCGAGTCCAGGCCGAGACTCTCGAACGTCGTCCTGCCGGAGAGCTCACCGGCATCCGCCTTCACATCAAGGTGGCCGGTCAGCAGGGCCACCAACTCCTCGGGAAGGTCCGACTCCGTCGCGTTCTCCGCCGCCTGCGTCATGCCTGGGTCTCCTGTTCCTCGCCGCGAGAGGGCCCTGCGGCGCGCTGCCCGCGTACATCCGTCTGAAGGCCACGCGCGGGAACCTTGCGTCTCAAGCCACCCCACGTGCCGACCGAGCCGGTCCAACGCCTGCCGCCCGGCCGCACCCAGCTTGAACTGCGCGCCACTGTGTGAACACCAGCGACGGGTGGAGGGAACGATCTGTCACTCGTTAGGCCCCGTAAGGCCGTTCCAGCCATGGCCATCCAGGACCAGTACTTGCAGGCGGGATCTTCCGGCACCGGTCCGCGCCGGAAGACCCCTTACCCCACAGGGATCTCAGGCGCGGAGGGTCACCAGAACGATGCCGGCCGCCGCGGCGCCGAATGCCACGGCGGCGAGACCGTGGGAAAGCCGGTGTGCGCGCAGTACGGGGAGGAACCGGTCGGCCGCGAACCTACCGGGTCCGGTCAGTGCCAGGCTCGCGGCGGCGGCGAGGAGCAGCAGTTCGAACTCGATGCCGGCGGGGCTGAAGAATCCGCCGCCCCACTTGACGGCGACGACGTTGAGCATGACGCCCACGACGCCCGCCGCGGCGAGCGGGGTGAGCAGGCCGATGACGAGCCCCAGGCCGCACAGGGTCTCGGTGAGCCCGGCGATCACGGCCATGGTGTGCGCGGCCTCGTAACCGCTGCCCGCGAAGAACCCCGCGGCGCCGTCCAGGCCGCCGCCGTCGAACCAGCCGAAGAGCTTCTGGGTTCCGTGGGCGGCCATGGTCAGGCCGACCGTCCAGCGCAGCAGCAGGAGCCCGAGGTCACTGCCGGACCAGGAAGGCGCGGGAAGGGATGTGGCGTCGTTCGGGGACGTGGCGCCGGCAGGGGTGCTGTTACTGGTGAAAACGGACATGGGTGTCTCTCCTGTAGGGAAGGGCGTACGTGAGGCTGCTGCTCCCGGAGGCGCAGCGAAGCGACGCCGACCAGCGCTGTCGGGCACTGTCGGCTTGCGGGTGGAGAGACCCGTCTACGTTCTGATGATCTGGATTCCGTACAGGTCGACCGATGTGACGTCCTGGTGCGAGGTTCCGGCGAGGGCCGGGACGACGTGGGGAGGGCTCGGCGGCATGGACGTCGACTTGGGGGTGTGCGACCCCGGCGGGTCGGGACACGGCACCACCCCGCCCCTCGGATCCGCCGGCTGCCCCTCGTGGCAGCCGCGGTCCTCGGCCGGGGAGTCGGCCCGAGGCGCGACGGAAACGGCGGTCGCGCGGGCTGCGGTCTCGGGTCCGACAGAAGCGGAATCCGCTGCCCCGTCGATGCCGAACAGGGGAGCCAGGAAGACGAAGATCAGGGCGATCAGCGCCACGCGGACGGCGCGCCCCCGGGGTCGTGCCGTCCGCGTCGTCATGCCCCGGCCGGTGCGGGGACGGCGCGGGCAGCTCTGGCTCATGGCGGACACGCTACTAGCCTTGAACTTTCAAGTAAAGCAGCGTGAAGATCGGCGGCCTCGTCCGCGATGCTCCCCGCTCGGGCCCGGAGCTCTGCTGCGACCGGCTGAACGTCGGTAGCCACTCCTGCTGCTCGCCTACGCTGTCGGTCATGAGTCGTTGGGAAGAGTTGACCGGTGGGACGTCCGGAGAGGACTACGCCGCCCGGTTTGCCGCCCTGGCCGGCAGCGGCAGGGACATGCACGGTGAGGCACGGCTGTGCGCCACGCTGGTGCCCGCCGGAGCGAGGGTGCTGGATGCCGGGTGCGGTACCGGCCGGGTCATGATCCGGTTGGCGGAGCTCGGGTATGACTGTGTCGGAGTCGACCTCGACGCTTCCATGCTGGCCGTGGCGCGCAAACAGGCGCCCCACCTGCCCTGGATCCAGGCCGACCTGGCCACGTTCGACCCGGCTGAACTGCATGGTGGCGCGGACTTCGACCTCGTGGTGGCCGCCGGCAACATCTTCCCGCTCCTTGCCGCGGGCACGGAGGCCGCGGTGGTCAGCCGCTTGGCGCGGAGCCTGCGCCCGGGCGGCCTCATGGTCGCCGGTTTCGGCCTGGACGAAGCCCACCTGCCGGTATCGCCCACCCTGACCCTGCCGGAGTACGACGCCCACTGCGCCACGGCCGGCCTCACCTTCGTCGACCGCTTCGCCACGTGGGACGCCCACCCCTACGAGGGCGGCGGCTATGCCGTCAGCGTCCATCGGGCGCATCGCGGCTGAAAGGGAACGACCGAGAAACCGTCAGCGCCCGACGGTTCCCGGACTTTCGGGGCGCGCCGGGGGGCTCCGTCGAGCTGACCGGGACCAGCCGGCCCGGTAGTGCAGCAGGGCCCGGACCGCGCGTCGCGGTCCGGGCCCTGCCCCATGTGGTGCCGCCCCGCGGCGGCGGTGCGTCAGTTCTGTACGGTGTCGTCGCCCGCCTGCCCGGCGTCGCCCTCGGCCGCGCCGACCTTCTCGCGCATCTTGCGCACCAGCTCCGCCTTCTGGTCGGCGGCACCCTGGCGGTCGAGGTTCCGGTGCGGACCGTTGTTCTGCCGCTCGGCGCGGGACAGCCTCTTGCGCTTGCCGCCGCCCATGCCCACAGGGTTGTTGATGTTCTTGCTCACAAGTTCTCCCAAAATGGTGTGAAGTGCCTAAGTGTTCATCGGAGGGGACGGGCGCGGCCCCGTCGAAGGACGTCAGCGGAAGCCCGTCACGCTCTCACTCGTAAATCGGCGTCTGGAAGAACATGACCAAGACGTTACCTGGTTCCGTCGGCCCCGCACACCAAGTTGTTCGTGCCTAAGCGAGCCGATCCGACCCCCGTCGACACATGGCCCCTGTCATCTGGTGTGGACTTTCAGTGCTGTGCGGATCGCGGATTCGAGGGCTCCTTCGATCCATGCGGGCTTGAGGGAAGTGTGGCAGCCCGCGAAGTGCAAGGGGCCCTCGGAGGCAGGGATGTCGGGGAAGAGTTCGGTGTGCTGACCGGGAAGGAGGACGGATGCTTCCCCGTAGGCGTAGGGGTCGCGCATCCAGGACTGGGTGCGGCCCTTTCCCGTGTAGAAGATTTCGGTGCGCTGGCCGTACACCTCCTGAACACCGGTGAGCGCCAGGGGGTAGCGCTCCTCGTCGTCGTAGGCGTCCCACTTCAGGGCGTCGTCGGACCAGGTGTAGGAAGCGAGCAGAACTCCACCCGGACTGCCGGGAACGGGGTGGGAGGGTTCGTAGATGAAGCGATTGGGATTGTCGGTGATCGAGCCGCCGCCGATGACCCGCGCCGCTTCGGGCTGGTTTCGCTGGGGGGAACGGTGCGCTGCGTAGTGGATGCGCTGGCGCTCGGAGACCTGGCCCTCGGGGACGGAGGGGTGGGCGCCGAGCAACGAGCCGTCCGTAGGCGCTTTCCCGGCACGGTACGCCTCGTACAGACCGGGGCGTACGGCGTCGAGTTCGCGTTTCCAGTCCCGTTCGCTGAACTCCCACCAGCGGCGTGAGAACTCCAGGAGCACCTTGGTGGCCGCGTCGTAGTGGAGTTCGGTGATGGCGCGCCGTTTCCGGTAGGAGATGGCGGGTGTGAAGGTGACGTGGCGCAGCCCGGAGAAGGGCACGGTGATGATCGCCTCGTCGCCGGTGAACTCTTCGGTCACGGGCCGGCTCGTGCGGCTCTCGGAGACGGTGTGCACGGTGACGCCGCCGCCGGGCCGGTAGTCGATGCGCACGGCGCGCCGGTCCAGGTGTACGAGATCCCTCACTTGCTCGTAGAGGGCGTCGACGAGAGTGGCGGTGCCTCCGGGCAGCTCGTAGAAGGCGGTGCCCGGGCTGATCAATGCCGCGGAGAGGAAGCTGTGGAGGAAGGAGAGATGCAGGCGCGAGGTGAGGTTCTGGACGGTGCCGATCAGGTCGATGGTGTTCTCGTCGAGTCCGGCTCGTTCTTTGAGGTAGCGGTACATCGACCAGTGCCCGTACGTGTGGAGCACTCTCGCCCAGCCTTCGACGAGTTCGCGGCCGCTCTTGCCGTCGACCAGTGCTCTGGCCGGTGCCAGTGCGGCGCGCAGCAGGTCGGCCGCCGGGGTGTTCTCGTGCCGCGCGGGGACGCCGAAGGAGCGGTTGATGCGCCGGGGCCTGTCCTGATAGTCGGAGCGGCGGGCCCGGATGCCGTTGACGTGGATCCATGTGCGGTTCGCGGGCTTCCCCGAGGCGTCGATGTCGATGAGGTGGAAACGGCGACGTTCGAGGCCGAGCGCTTCCATCAGCCCGGTGACCAGAGGGTGGCTGTCGGGGATCCGCATCGCTCCGGCCTCCGCGTACTGAGCGGGGTCGGCGAACGGCTGGTCGGCATTCTCATGGCCACCGGTGCGGAACGTCTTGATGCGCCCGCCGACCCGGTTGGCGTTGGCTTCGAGCACGGTGACGTGGTGCCCGGCCTCGCGCAGGAGGTGGGCGGCCACCATGCCGGCTGGGCCGGCCCCGATGACCAGAACCTTCCTTCTCACGCCCCCACGGGGCAGGCCCTTGCGGAGCAGGATGTCGGTGTACGCGGGGGTGAGGGGCCTGTTGTGTTCGTCAAGGACGAGGATGGCCCGGGCGACTGCCAGGCAGGTCTGCCAGTCGGCGCCCCCGGCCGGCGTGGAAGGTGCGGCCAGGGGCGCGAGAGCGGGCGCGGCGGCCGCCTGCGGGGCGGAGCCGATGAGGCCGGCAGTCAGGGTGGTGCTGCCGGCCGCGGCCATGACGGTGCGCCTGGGAGGCTGTGCGTTCATGGTCACAGCCTCGCCCGGCGACCGTGTTGTCCTGGCCGGGACACCGCGCCGGAGAGCGCGGGTCACCCGGTCGGACACATGTCCCTCCCCACGGGCCTGACTCCGGGCAGGATCCCGCCCGTCAACCGGGCCGACCCGCAACGCAAAAAGGCCGTGTTCCCGGCCATCTCGCTTCTTTGGGACCCGAGCGGCGCAGAGTGCCTCCCCGGCGCTCAGGACTCGTCGTGTGTGCCGGCCGACAGAATGATGATCTGGTCGTCCTTGGTGTAGCTGACGCGTTCCGCCTTGTCAGGGTTGATCAGAACCCCGTAGTCGGGAGGCAGTTGGGCCCGGGCGCGAATACGGTGGCCGAGGGCGATCTCACCGCACCGGGCGGCCGCGGCGGTCACCGTGAAGAAGTCGGTGTCCGCCCCGGCCCGTACATAGCAGGCCATGGGACGCAGGCTGATCTGGACGCCCCGCGGTCCGAACAACTCGTCGAAGATCTGGCCCAGTCGGGGGTTCTCGGAGAGCTGGGCGAGGCACAGGCTCACCAGCTCGCTGCTCACGATGAAGTCGTCCGCCTTCGCCGCCCGGGCCAGGGCGCGGTTGCGGTCGTCGGCGATCTCCGTGGCCAGGGAGAAATCGTGGGAGTGCCGGGCCGCCAGATCGCGTAGCTTCAGCAAGGTGGTGAGGGTGCGGGCATCGGAGCCGCGGGGGTCCCGCTCGTTCGGGCAGACGACCATGACGTGGTCGTAGGCGCCGAGGCCGGCGGACTCCAGAACCTCCCGACGGGTGGTGTCGGCCTGGCGGAAGGACACTTCGGGGACGCTGTCGCCCGCGCCCGTGAGCACTTTCTCGGCGCCGGTGAGAACTTTCGCGGCGCCGGTGAGGTCGGTATCGGCGATCACGTCCACCCGGGATCCGGCAGGCAGCTGCGTCTGAAGCTGGCGGACGATGTCAGGCGCGTGTCGACTCCAGCCCACCATCAGGACCCGGCGGCCCGGCCGCTCGGGGACATCGGGGGGTGAGACCGCCGTCTCGTCGACGACGGGCACCGTTTCGGACAACACCACTGTGCCGTCGTCCTCGCTGATGGCGACGATCTGGTCCTGCGCTCGAAGCACTGTGTCGTGGCGGGGGTTGAGCCGTACGCGGCCGGACGCGTCCATCAGCCCGATCACGCACGAGGTCCGGTAGGCCGTCAGCGTCTCACCGAACGTCCGTCCGACCAGTTCGGGCTGCGGCTGCATGTAGATCTCATCGCCTTCGAAGTCCAACAGGTCGGTATAGACCGCGGACAGCCCGCACTGAAGGCTCATCTGCACCATCAACCGGGAGATGAACCCCTGAGCGCTGATGACATGACAGGTGGCACCGCCGGCCAGACGCGCCACGGACAGGTTCTGTGCCTCCTGGACGCTGGCCACGATCACCGGTGCGGCACTGGCCCCGCTCCGCCCCTGAGGAGCCTGGCTACTCCCCACGGCCAGCAGCGACTTGACGACCGCGATGTCAGGGTCGTCACCCTCTGGCGGGATCACGATGATCGCGCGTGCGGTCGAAGGATTGACGATCGCGATGTCGACCGGGTCGGTGGGGTCACCGCTGCGGCACACAACTCTGGTGGTGGCGGTATGTCCCACCCGTTCCCGGATCGCGGCTTCCATCTCCGGGCGGTCCTTCTCCGCGAGGATGGCCACACAAGCACGGCGCCGGCTGCGATTGGCCTCCACCAACTCGCCGAGCACGGTGTAGACATGGGGAGACCAGCCCAGCACGACCGTGTGCCCGCTCTCGGCGACGGGCGAACGGCCGCGGCGCAGGCGGGCCAGCTGGTTCTGGAGCCCCGCGCTGATCACCGGGATGAGCGTGCTCATCAGGAAGATCCCGCCGAAAGCCATCAGCGCCGCGACGGCCAGGAACGGAGCCGGACCCCTGTCCCTGGCAATCACCGCTGGGCTGATGACCCGCAGGAAACCGGACCACAGCCACGAGTCCCCACCCTGCGAAAACGCCCCCGTCGGAGCGAGCAACAACAGCAGCGCCCCATTGAGCAACACGAGTACACAGCAGGCAATGGCCAGCACTCCGATGAGTGCCGGCGTTCCGCGCGCCATGACATTGTCGAATCTGTACTGCAACCGCTGAAGCAACGTCGCCCCTCGACCTCGGCCCCGGCCCGCGTCTCTTCCGCCACCCGAGCTCAGCCCAGCTTGCGCCCCACCCCGAGGCTTGATCATCCGGCAGGGGCACGATCGCCCGCTCGGACGATGTCGTTCATCCATCCGCCCCACACCGACGACGGAGAGGCCGACCGCGTGGCGACCCCGTTGGAGTCGTGGGGGGGGCAGCGGTGCACTGGACCGGCTGTCGGCACCCCCGACCCTCGGACCGGGCCGTTCGGGTGACCGGCCGGGGCCGGGCACGGAGACGGGGGGCCTCCCGAAGGGCCCCTGATGCGCTACCTGACGGCTCTGAAAACGTTCGACCGGCACTTTCCCACGCCGGTGAGGTGAGGTCGGCACGAGGCCACAAGGGTGATTGTCATACCGCAACGGAGACAGCAGGCGCGTTCCTTTCCGTGGGAAATGCGGTCCTCGTCGAGCATGGCGGCATGCGTATCCGCTGGAGGAAGGCGTTGGTGTGGCCCTTGCACGTATCCGCACTGCTGATTCTGGCCTGCGCTGTCGCGGTGCCCGGTGGAGGACGCGCGAAGGCCGACGGCGCGGGGAACGGCGGCCTGGCACTGCAAGTGAACGTCAACTCCCGGCCGGGCACCGGGGCCATGCATCCCGGCATCCGGGTCGGTGACCCCGTTCACAAGGTCTACCGCCTGATCAATCGTACGGGGGCCGACCTGTTGAACGTGCGGGTGACCGACCCCGCCCTCCCCCGGGGCGTGGCCGTCAACTGCGGGGGACGGCACACGGTGGCGATGCTGCGTGGTCTCAGCTCGGCCACGTGCACGGCCGAGACGCGGGCCGCCCCGGGCGTCCAGGCAACGGACGTCACCGCCGTCGGTGCTGTCCGCGCCATGAACACGGAGTCCCGGGCCCGCGCACGCGCGGGATACCGGGGGGTGGGAGGAGTCCTGGCCCTCGTCCAGACGGTCGAGGTGGCCCCGCAGCGGGGCATCATCAATTACACGGTGACGAATCGGGGAGACCTCACCGTTCACCAAGTCCGCGTCAGTGACGCGCTGCCGCAGGCCAAGGCCGTCGACTGCGGGGCCGGCCGGCCGGTGGTGCCCCAGATCGCTCCCGGGCGCTCCGCTTCATGCCGTTCCATCGCTCATGCGGCGCCGGGCATCTATGAGAGCAGGGGCTTCGCCGAGGCCAACGACCTCACGCGGACGCTGGGACGTACCGGCGCGCTGGCCCCTCCCCCGCGCCTCACGGCACACTCCTCGGTGCGGTTCACCCTGCGGGCCGCTGCTGTTCGGCCCCCGCCACCCCCTCCGCCCGGAGCCCGGACTGGGCAGCGGACCGCTCCTCTTCCTCCCGGCGCGCGTCCTGTCCCCGCAGTGCCCGCGCCCGGCCCGCTCCCCGTTCCCCCGGAGGCCCGGCTCGCACCACCGCGTCTCTTCGTCGCGCCCCCGGGGATCCCACGCACCACGCCGGGTCTCTTCCTCGCGCCACCAGCGGCGCCACCCGCTCCGCCGGGGCCCCCGGGGCCGCCCGGGCCGCCGCTCGCCCCGCCGGGTCTCTTCCCCGTTCCCCCAGGTGCGGTCCCTTTCGCGCCGCCGGGTCTCTTCCCCCTGCCTCCGGGCACGGCCCCGTTCGCGCCACCGGGTCTCTTCCCCCTGCCTCCGGGCACGGCCCCGTTCGCGCCACCGGGTCTTGCGCGACCTCCAGCCGCTGCGGTCCGGCCACCGCTGCTGCGGCCAGTGGTCCCGCCGCCTCTCCTGGACCCCGATACCTCCAGCGTGACACCGGTGCGCCCCGAACACACCGCTCAAGATGTGGAGCTCCTGGACCGCCTCTATCGTCCAGGACACGGGCCCACCGGGACCGGCCTGGTGGCCCTCCTGTTCCTGATCGTGTTTCCGGCGGTCCTGGCAGCAGTCCTGCTCGGCTCGCGCCTGAAGTGACGCACGGACGCCCCGGTAGCCGCGCCGTACGCAGAAGGAGCGCTCATGACCGAAACGATCGCGCTGGTCCTGGGTGTGTCCATGCTCGCGGCCGCGAGCGTGCTCCTGCGTCACCGCTACTGGCCGAACGACGACGCCGAGCCGCGGGAGGACGTGGCCGAGTACATCGCGATGATGGTCGGCGTCCTGTACGCGTTGCTGCTGGGACTGTCGCTGGTGTCGGTCTGGGAAGGCAGGTCCAGCGCGGAGGAGCACGTCCAGAACGAGGCGAACGCGGCCCACGAGATCTACCAGCTCGCCGGGGGCCTGCCCGAGGCCGAAGCGGTGCGCCTGCGCGAGAGTGTGACGCAGTACGTACACCACGCGGTGCGCACCGAGCTCCCTGCCATGGCGGCAGGAGAACCTCCGGGGCAGGAGGGCTGGCGTCTCCTGCAGAATGTGCGCACTGCGAACCGGGCTCCCGCCGACGCGAAGGCGGTGGAGCAGGTCACCGTGCAAGAGGTGGCCAACCAGGTCTCGGTCATGGGGGACGCGCGCCGGGGCCGGGAAGCTGACGCACGTAACGGTCTGTCACCGGTCCTGTGGTTCGGCCTGCTGAGCGGCGGGCTGCTCACCATCGCCTTCATGTTCATGTTCGGGATCCAGCGCAGCGTCTCCCATGTCGTCATGGTGATGGGTCTCACCGGCCTGATCACCCTGACTGTTCTGCTCGTCTACCAGTTGGACCAGCCTTTCACCGGCCTCATGGCGGTCGACTCCTCATCCTTCAACCGGTACTTCCCCGGCGCGTAGCCGATGCGCCTCCGGGACGTCGCGAGGGTTCACTGATCAGGCCGCCGTTCGCCGTGAAACCGAGACGGGCTGGGTTCGACAGCGCCCGCGCCACCGGGGCCGCGGCGCCTACAGCCCCCAGCCCACGGTGGGCGACGCAGGGCGCGTGCCGAGGCCGCTGTCGCCGACCTTCCTGACTACTCGTCAGAAAGGTCAGCAACCTCCGAACTTGCAAAACCCGCCGCACGCGACCGGTGCGCCGGTCCCCCCCCCCCCCCCCCCCGGGGGGAGGCCGTCGGACAGCCGCGGGATGACCTGGGTCAGGCTCGGATGAGTGAGTCGATGAGCCCGCCCCATGCGGGGCCGTCCCACGAGATGATGACGTGGGTGCCGTCCTTGAACTCGAGGGTTCCTCGGGAGCGATCGGGTGCCTTGGTCTGACAGTTCAGGGTGATGACCGTTTCTTTCTTGTTCTTGTTCGGCTTGAGGGTGCCCGGGCAGGCGAGCTTGCCCGTGGTAGTGACCTTGTTTCCGGCGATCGTCATCGTCGCGATCGGGCTCTTATTGATCGGCTTCCACGTCCCGTCCATGCCGGCGGCTTCCGGAGCGGCGCTCTTCCTCTCCTCCTGCTGCGGCCTCTTACTGCTCTGGGCGGCCGGCTTCTTGTCCTCGTCGTCCTTGGAGTCACTTCCGCCGCAGCCGCTCAGCAGCATGGCGGAGAGCCCCAGTGCTATCCCGGCGGTGATCTTGCGCATCGAGTTTCCCCTTCGTGACGGCGCCATCGCACCGTTTTGTACGTTCGCAAAGTCTGTACTGCCGGTCGCGAGCTCAGCCCGAAGTCACGTCAGCACCATCACGCACGCTATCGCCTGGCCTGCAGGCGCGACCGCCTCGGTGGGTTCGTCAGGCAGCAGTTGCGGCGCGTGCTCCTGCAGGAACGCCTCAACGCCCTGACTGAGGGGCCGCACTCCCAAATGCAGGTCTGTCCCGCCGAACACCGGCTCTTCAACTGTGAACCCTTTCCAACCTCACGTTGGGGGCACGTGATGGAGGAGACTGCAGTGTTCCTCGCATACGTTGCCGGACTGCGCGTGACATCGGCGTGCGGGTGATCAGCTGTGGTCTGCGGCGCTGTTGTCGGTGATCGCTCGGAACAGCTGGCGAGCCCGCTCGCAGAACTGCTCGACCTCCGTGATGTCCGGCTCGTCTCCGTCCGCCAGCATGCGGGCCTGGAGCTGCTCGGACCGCAGTCCGCCGTAGCGGGCCCGCACCTCAGCGGTCACCGGCTGGACCGCGATGTGCAGGTGCTTGCGCGCGTCGCGGCCGTGTGACCACATGCAGACGTAGGTCTGCTCGGGCCGGCACAACGTCTCCACGACACGAGCGGTATCGCGCAGCAGGGGGCCGAGTTCTGCCGCTGCCGTGTCGTCGAGCTCCGCGATGGCCACGACGTGCTCCCGCGGACCGACGATCAGGGTGCCGAGGTTCATCGGGCCGACGACGTGGTTCACCACCCAAGCGGCGGTCTCATGCAGGACACCCCCGGGTAACTCCCGGCGCCCGGTCAGAAGGTCACACCCAAGACACCCCGTTACGTCCACGCGCATCAGCCTATACAGAGCCCGCAGCGACGATGTCGATGGCCAACTTGGCTGCGGAATGTGCCGGTTGGCCTGCGCGTGCGAAGGATCTCCCGCAGCGGACGCTGGGGACATGGACGGTGCCCTGATCGTCGTGCACCCGCCATCCGGCACGGGAGGCCGGCGTGGGTGACGTGGCGGGCCGGGCGGGCGCACCACTACGAGGCAGCCTGACGCTGCTCTGGTGATGTGCCGCGACGGAACGCGGGTAACCGACCAGCAGCGGCCACGGTGAACGGAGCGTGGCTCAACCGACGGAGGAGGCCAGGCTGTGGAGCACATGTACTTAGCCGCCGATAACCCCACGCCGTTCTGGCCCACGGGGGCAATCATGCTCGTCGTCATCACGCTCATATCCGGATCGATCGGAGTCTGGCGAACCCGCAGAATGAAGAGGGGCAAGAGGTACTGATCGCGGCTGAAGGGGGGCGGGTACTCAACCTGGAGCACTTCTTGTCCGAGTCGCGAGGTGTTCCGTACCGCCTGCGGGGAGCAACGATGCGCTGACCGCTTACAGGGTTACGCGCCTCTCCGCTGCCAGCTGCCAGCGACTAGCGTGGGGTACTCGTAGACGGAATGAGGAGTGCAGATGGTGACTCACACGCCGGCTGAGCGCGTCCTGGCAAGCTCATTCACGTCCGATGACGGCACGACCAGGTTCGGTGTAACCGACCTGACGGTGGACCACCACCCGGACCGCAGCGCCACGTTGACCTATCGGCTCAACGTCGAGCGGAAGGGGCATGCCGAGGAGTGCTGGGTGTTCACGCTCCCGTGGGGCGACAAGTCCTTTCTGGACCTGCTCACCTCGTCTGTCCCTGATCCCGAGCGTCTTCGACAACTGGTTCGTCTGGTTCATGTCCTCTTGGAAGAGTGGTGGGATACCAAGGGGTACGACCGCCGCATCGCGAAGATGGGACGCCGGTGTTCCTGAGCTGCCGCCAGGGGCAGTAGCTGAGCCTGTCTGGCATTGCAGCAGAGCTCGCCAGATGCGGGGGCTCCACCGTGAGGACAATGCTGCCCGGAGGGCGACCAGTTGCGGTAACCGAGACCGTTTTTCCCGGTTCGGGAGACGGTCTTGGAATCCGTCCGCAAAGACACAACATACCGCTGGCCCTTGTTGCCCGGTTCAGGACCGGGCAACAAGGGCCGCTTCGTGCTCCCCAGGGCAGAGGCGATGCGTGACGGTGCTCCTGGCCACATGGCCTCACCTGGCGGATTTCTTCGAATGCGTCAGGGCGAGGTCAGCGAGAGGCCCAGGGTGTCTGTCGCGTCCATCCAGTGGTTCTGGATGGCGGCGGCCGCGCGCAGCATGTCGTCGGGAAGTCCGGCCTTATGGAGCATGTCGGCGGCCTCGATCAGTTCCGAGGCCCACCGCCAGGCGCTCGCTGCGGCCTTGGGGATGTAGTCGGTCTCCATTACGTACGAGCCGGGCCTCTTGCCCGCGACGGCGAGCAGTTCCTGGTCGACACCGTGGTCGGCGGCTAGGCCGTAGGAAACGGCGGCCAGCACTCGGGACGCCTTCTGGTACGCGCCGTAGGAGAGGAGCTTGAGCGCGCTCGCCTGCCGGACCCGCTCCCCCAGGACCCGCGTCGCCACGTCCGTCCCGGCGAACAGCTCCTCCACCGGCTCAGTCTCGGCGCCGGAGAGATAAAAAAGCTCAAGCGCCAGATGTTCCGACGTGTTGGCTTCGCCCTTCTGCGGAAACGCGTACTGCTCGCACAGTGATCGCAATGTCAGCAGCTGATGCGAAGATCCCGGCGCAACTACACGAGGAGATCAGCATGGGCACCTGGGACACCGGCCCCTTCGACAACGACACGGCCGCGGACTTCGCCGACGATCTCGACGACGCCAAGCCAGAGGAACGCGAGGCACTGATCCGTGGCGTCCTCACGCGCACCCTCGACGCCACCGGCTGGCTCGCTGAAGGAGATGAAGCGATAGCTGCAGCCGCACTGATTGCCGCGCAATGCCCTGACGGCGAGCCAATCGATACAAGTTACGGCCCTGAAGAACCCATGCCCGCCTTCCCTAGCGATCTCCGGACGCTCGCGGACAGGGCCCTCGCTCGCATCATCAGCCACGAGGCAGGGACAGCCTCAACCTGGGTCGACCCGGAAGACCGGAAGCACTGGCAAGCCAAACTCAACCGCCTTCGTACAGTCCTTGCTCCGCCATCCCCGTCCATCCCGCTGTTCGATGTCGAGCGGTAACAGAGCGCCACCCGTCACAAAACCTGAGCCAGAGCCGAGGTTGGTGTACACGCCTATGGTCTGGTCGAACTACTGCACGTTCCCGAGGTCGGTGCCATCGCTCATGGTCGGTGTCCTGACTTCTCGGTGGTGTCATAGATGGCGCGGGTCTGGGACGTGCGGGTGAGAAGGCCTGTGGTGGCGATCCTGCGCAGGACGGCCCTGGCGCGCTTGTCGTCTACGCCGTGTCCGGCCAAGCCCAGCGTGGTGACGGTCCGGGCGGCGTCCCAGACTCCACCCTCCTCTTCGATGGCCTTGGTGACGATCTGCTGGTGTGTCATTCGGACGCGGGTGTCTCGGATGGTCTGCGCTAGCCCTTCGGCCGCCTTCCGCATGCGTTCTGTCTGCTCGGGTGAGAGGGCGCCGCCCGCGAGCTGCTGTTCGATGCTCCGGCTGACTTCCTTCAACCGGTCGACGTCGGGGAGGACTTCCGGCTCAGCCGAGACCACCATGTGCGGGTAGGCGGCATTGAGCGCTGCGATGGTGCGGCGCCGGGCCTCACCGATGCGGACGCCTTCGGGCAGGGCGGGCCAGACTGCGTCGAAGGCTGCGTCGATGGCCGTGTCGGGGATGCTGGTGGCCTTCATGCCTGCGGGGACGATGGAGGCCAGGCGGCGGCCGCGTCGGGTGATGTGGGTGACAGTGCCTTCGTAGTGGGCATCGTCGACCAAGTCTCCGATCTGGGCGCGCACTTCCTCGATGCCGAGTTCCTTCTCTTCCATACTCGAACCTTAAGGTTCACAAGGTGTGGGGCGCCAGGGGTTTGACGAAGAGCGAAACCGGCTCCGACCTGTCCGACCGGAGGATCGTTCCCTGACACGCGCATGACGTGTGTTGAGCGCTCAGGACGACGCCGTGGTCCGACAATTGGTGAAGGGGCGGCCGGACACGGACCCGAAGGCGCTGTGAACAGGCCGCCCGGGCCCACCGCGGCCGGGCCGCTGTACGGCCCGTGTGGCGCCCGTGACGCGGTAGGCCCGGCAGCGCCCCTCTCGTCCGCCCAGTTCACTCCCTGGCGCCGCCACGACCCTCCTGCCGACTGTGGAGGGCATGGGGGAAGACCCGCACATCCAGTCCGTACCCGAGCCCGACCGGCCGTGGGAAAACGTGGACCGGGCGCAGGCCGCCGACGACGGCGCGACCGGACCGGCACCGCCCGTCTGCCCCGACTGCGGGCTCAAGGGCGACCGGTACCCGACATGGACGAACGCGTGGGTGCTCCTCGAGCCAGTCGATCCGGCCGAGACACTGCCCGCGCACATGGTGCCCGCCCGCCAACGGTGGCTCATCGAGAGCGACGGGCACGCCTGGAACACCCACGACGCCGAACCCACGCCGGGCGCCGTATGCCGCATCGCGCACCGCCTGGTCTTCCCAGGCCTGGCCCCGTCGGAGCGGCCCGACCCGTGGCCGTGGCTGACGGTCTGGCGGCAGGAGAACGAGCGGCGAGCGCAGCGCAAGGCGGATGAGGAGGGGTTCGGGCCGCTGCCGGACGCCGGCTGACCGTGGGGCTGCCCCTGCCCAACGGACGCCGCCTGCTGTCCCACCGCCGACGGCCCCGCTCGCGGCCGCGGTTGCGCGCCTGGTTGCCCAGTCCGGCGGGCGGCACCGACGGATGACGGGAAGCCGTACACGACGCCGGGGGTCCGGGCTGGTGGTGGAGGCAGCCGCGGGACAACGCGGCATGCGACGTTGGCGGTGGCGGTGGCGGTGATGAGAGTGCGCTGACCACTGAGACCGGCTGACTTCTCGGAGCTGGAGCGCGGGCTGGGTCCTGTCCAGCGGATCACGAGAGACCGGCGATAGCCGCTCCGTTGGCCATAAAACCTTGTCAGAGGCGCGCGGTACGGTCCTGCCATGGCAGCCAAAATCGATCTGACGCTTGATTGCGCGGATGCACAGCTCCTTGCTGCATTCTGGAAAACGGCACTGGGCTACATCGACGAGCCACCGCCCGCTCCCTTCAAGACACGCGAGGAGTGGCTTGCGCAGTTCGACCTCCCGGAAGACGACACCGAGGACGATGGCGCGTGGCTCTGCGATCCCGATGGCGTCGGCCCTCGCCTGTCCATCCTCAAAGTCCCGGAGTCCAAGACGGCAAAGAACCGGCTCCACATCGATGTCCGGGTGCCTGGACACGGCAGCCCCGAGGAGCGGTGGGCGCGGATCAAGGCAGAGTCAGGCCGCTTGGTAAAGGCGGGCGGGAGGGTCTTGGAGGAGTGCGACGGACACCACGTTGTGATGGCCGACCCCGAGGGCAATGAGTTCTGCGTTGCCTCAGCGAAGCCATAGTCGCAGCGCGACACGGTGACCGTGCCGTGGAAGACGTAGGCGCGCTTGTCGTATCTGGCGGCCACTGCCCGGAAGTTCTTGAGCGCGTTGATCATCCGTTCAACTTCGTTGCGGCGCTCGTAGATCGTCTTGGCTCCGCCCAGGTGATCGGGCCGGGTGCGGGGTGACCACCGCCCTGGCGGGCAACAGCCCGGACCCGGTCGATGCCCGCTGCCCGGCCCCGGCCTGGCCGAAGGCAACCGGTGCGAGTCTGTGTACCTACTCACCCGGACTGCCTGGGTGCTGCTCGCACAGGTCGGTGAGACACAGCGCACCACGAACCGATGCCACGTCGGAAGCGGTGCGCCCGTGCGGAAGGTGAGCTTTCTCGCTCAACGCCGCGCAGGGCTCAGCCCGTGGCGCCGTCTTGGGCCGTGGACAAGCCTCCTCGACCAGTCAGCGCCAGACGGCCAGCAAGCGAAGCAATGCCGCTATCACCGCTCGAAGCATGGCGGTGCCTGCCCTCCCACCAGCACAGCCAAGGGACCACCGACCTGATTATTCGTCAATTGATTCGGCAAAGGGTCAGCATGAGTACGAGTAGACCTGGTCGCACGCGCCGACACCCGCAAGCCGCGACCCGCGGTCGGACCGATCACATCTGGGATCGGTCCAGCCCTTCCGGTACGCCCGCCGCGGGCGATCACGACGTCTCCCGAGCGACGTCCCGCTCGCCTGCCCCAGACGCAAAGCCTCGGGTCGGCGCACCCGTCCCCGCGGCTTCAGCGGCACGTTCGGCAGTTCGGGGGCCGACAGCGGGGCCCCGTCGTACCCCTGCACGACGCCGAAGCGGTCGCCGGTCATCCAGTCGTTGCGGGCCTGTGCGATGTCCTCGTGCGTGCGGCCGATGAAGTTCCACCACATCTCATGCAGACAGGACGTTCGTACAGGTCAGCCGCCTTGTTCGCTGCGAAGGGTCAGCATCGCCCACCTGACGTTCGCGCGACCCTTGCCGTGTGGCGGCGATACCCCTCTGGCATCGAGACGGGCATCAAGGAGGTCCGCCGCCCAACCGATCGAGCCAGGCATGAGGTGGCGCGATTCGCTGTTGAACCCGGGCTGCGCCCGCTGGATCTCCATGGCCGAGGCCCTCGGCCGGGGCGCCACCGACCGCCGCGTACCGACCGTGTGCGCCGACGGCGAGCCCGAGCCGTTCCCCTCCGGCTCCCGCAAGACCCCAAGCGACCCCGCGACCATGGCATCTGGAAGCCGCATCCGCCCGCCAACTCGAGTGTCGGTGTGGTGGACGGCTGGGCCGAGAGAACCGTCCACCCCGAACACCCCGCCGCCCAGGCGACGCCCACGCAGGGTGTCCAACGCCTCGACGAGATCAGCCTGCTGGAGCCGGGCCACTTCTCCAACCACACGTACGGCGAGCTGTTCCGTGCCATGCGCTCGGCACCGGCCCCCGCTGCCGAGCAGCACCGCACGAGCCCCGGCTGGCTGAACACCGTCCTTGCCGCGACCCGCCCCCATGCCCCCGGACTGACCGCCTCCTACCCGAACACCCTTATCCAGGTCTGCCCCTGGCCGAGCCACGCGGCCACGTATGCCCGGATGATCCGCGCCGATCACGCCCGCCGCAGCCTGCGCCTGCGTGCTGTGCGCATGGCCCAGAGCGGACACACCGGCCTGACCACGTACCTGGCGGCCTTCGTCGAGCGCATGGCGAAGGCGGTGCGCGCCTGACGGGTGTGTCAGGCGTCGTCGGTGCCTTCGGAGACGGTCACGGTGACCGGGGTGCCCGCCTCGACCGTGCGGCTCACCGTGCACAGCCGGTCGTGCGACGTCTTCACGGCCCGGGGCAGGATGGTGCGGGCGCGCTCCCCCGACGGGCCGTCCGGGAACGTGACGTGGAAGGCGACCCCGAGGTCCGACATCCGGTTGCCGCCCTCGTCCTCGACCTTGGTGCCGGTCACGGTGACGGTGAACGCGGCCGGTTCCTCATGACGGCTCGTGGCGACCTCCACGTCGGCCGCGCTGCAACCGCCGATCGCCGCGAGGAACAACTCGACCGGCGTGAAGTCGGCACCCCCGCCGGTGCCGAAGGTCAGCGTGCTCCCTTGGGCGTTGGTCGCGGTGAACCGGCCGGGGCCTGCCCGCTCGATGGTGACGGAACGCAGTGCATTGTCAGTCATGCGAGGAGAGTACTGTCCCGCCGTCGCCGGCCCGGCGACATCCACTCGCTCACGGGCTCCCGTCCGCCTCGGGGGACGACGGCGGCGGTACGGGCTCGGACGCGGGCGATTCTTCCTCGACCGAGGAGGGCGGCTGCGTGGCGGGCGAGGAGGGCGGCGCCGATGAGGAGGGCGGCAGGACCGACGAGGGCGGGCACGAGCTTGCCGGGGGCACCCCGGGGGACCGCGCGTCGCACGGCAGCGTACTGGCCGTCGAGGTCGACTCGTCGGGGGACGGGGTGTCCGGGTGCAGTGAGGGAGGCCTGGTCGCCGGAGGCTTCGTCTTCTTGTCGCCGGTGCCCGTGTCGCCCTTGGCCCGGGTGAACCAGTCACCGCTGTCCGGGTCGTACACGACGAACTGGTTCACGACCTGGGCGGCGGGCGCCACGACCACGACGTTCGAGGACCGGTACCCGGGCCACGCGTCGCCCGTCTGCCGCGGTGTGCTCTTCTGCGCGACGGGCGGCAGCAGCGGGTTGCCGCAGGCGCAGCGCACCCGCGGCACGCCGTGGTCGTCGACCAGTACCGCGGTGCCGGTCTGCAGCACCGCCTGGTAGCCGGTGGCACGGCCGTCGCGGTAGCCGTGGTTGGTCACGCGGGTGTCCAGCCGCAGGTGCACGGGCGTGAGCGAGCGCAGGTAGCGGGGGACAGCGGACGGTTCGATGTCGAGGACGGAGGCGAACGCCTTGTTCTTCGCCGGGTCCTTCTGGAGCGCGCCGACCTGCTTCTCCACATCGCAGCTGCCGACCTTCCGCGTCCCGCCGTAGAGACCGGGCGCCGCGCCGTCGACGCCGCGCGTCACGTTGGCCGAGGCGGACGAACTGGGCAGCCCGCTCGGGGAGGGTGGCGTGGAGCCCTCGCGGGCCGTCGACTGGGTGAAGGGGTCGGGCCCCGACTTGCCCGCCGGCTGGAGGAGGACCTCGCCGCCCGACTCCGACGAGCCCTCGGGGCGGGTGAGGACGACGGCCAGGATCACCGCGGCCACCACCGCGGCGGAGATCGCCGCGACGCGGGGCGCCGACTTCCACCACGGGCGACCTCCTCCGCGACCGGCACCGGCGCCGCCCCCGCCCGGGCCGTCGGACCCTCCGCCGCGGCCCCCGCCACCGGCCGGACCGCTCGGCGGGCCGCCGCTCGGCGGGCCCGAGGGCCGCGCACCACCCGGAGGCGGCGTCGAGCCGGCGGCGCTCGCGCCCGCCTGGGTCTCGCCCGGCCCCGAAGGGCTCGGCTGCGAAGGACCCGAGAGCGGGCCCGAAGGGGGTCCTGTGGGGCGTCCTGACGACGGCGGTTCGACGCTCACGAACACTTCCCTGTGTGGGGGGGGATCGGCGACGTACCTTTTATTCCGGTACGCGCCTATTGTGTGCCCCGACGTCCGGGGCCCCGCAAGCCGACGCCGGTCGGCCCTTCCGAAAGCCCTCTCGAAGCCCTCCCGAAGTCCCTCTCGAAAGGCGGACCGGTCCCGCGCTGCTTAGCGTGGCACCGTGAGCGAGCAGACACCGCCGCGGCGGGCCGGGGCGCAACGCGCGGAGCAGGGCCGACGGGCCCCTCATGGCTGGCCCCATGCCCTTGCGGCCGTGCTCGCCTCCTTGGCGGCCATGGCCGTCGTCGCCGGGCTCGGCCTGTGGGCCGCGGGAGCCGCCGACCTGCCCGGCGGGGCGTTCCCGAGTGTCGTCGCGGCCGTCGTCGTGATGGCGGTCGGCGGCTCCGTCGGGCTCTCCGGCGACGCCGGGATGATCGCCGAGACGGACGCGGGGCTCTCCGTGCTCCCGCTCTCCGTCAGCCTCGTCGGCGCTCTGGTGGTCGCCGCCGGGTTCCTCCGGCCGCTGCGGCACCGGGCCGTGGCCGACGTGCGGGAACTCGCCGGCTGGGCCGCCCGGATCGCGGTGCTGTGGGTGCTGCTGCTCACCGGCCTCGGCCTGCTGGCCCGGCACCGCTTCGCGATCGCGCCCGGCGACGGGCCCGCCGGGGAGATCGGCGATCTGCTGGACTCCTCGCCCGAGGTCGGATTCAAGACGGACGTGCCGCTGACCCTCGTCTTCGGACTGCTGTGGCTCGCGGGCATCCTCGTCGTGGCACTGTCCGTCTCGCGCGGCGCCCCGCTCCCCGCGCGCCTGCTGCGCTTCCAGGAATCGGTGCGTCCCGCGGCGTACGCCATGGTGTTCCTGCTGCTGTCGTACGCCGCCCTGGGGCTCGCGGCCGGCCTCGTCGTGGCGGCGACCCGCGGCCATGCCGCCGAGACGTTCGCGGTGCTGCTGCTCGGATTGCCCAACCTCGTCTGGCTCGCCTTCACCCTGGGGCTCGGCGCGTCCTGGGAGGGCCGGGTCGACGGGCCGTTCGGCCTGCCCATGCCGCGGGTCCTCGACGAGGTGCTGCGTACGCCGGCCGATTCCACGCTCAGTTTGCGCACTCTCGCCGAGCACGACGGGCGGGTGTGGTGGCTGCTGGTCGTCGCGGCGGTCCTGGTGCCGACGGCGGCGTTCCTGATGGCGGCCCGCTCCCCGGCACGGATGCGGGCCTGGCAGCACGCCGTGCACATGGCGGTGGCGCTGGCCCTCACCGTGCTCGCCGTCTGTCTCCTGGCGGGCGTGTCGGCCCACTACGGGCTCTCGCTCCTCGGCATCGGGGATCTCGGCGGGGGCCTGTCCGGCCTCGTGGAGCTGCGGCCGCACCTCTGGAAGGCGCTGCTCTTGGCCGTTGCCTGGGGTCTGGTCTCGGGGTTCCTCGGCGGGATGCTGGCGCGGCGGGTCCATCGGCGGGGCGAGGTGCGGCCCGGGGCCTGACCTGGCGCGGGCTGTCCTGGCCTTGAGCGGGCTGTCCTGGCCTGGCGCGGGCTGTGCGGTCGGCCGTCGGGAGACCGGCCGCTCTATTCGGTCAGCTGCCGGAAGACCGGCTGGGCCCAGCGGGGTGGGTCGGGGGGCGCGCCCGGGTGGGCCGGGGCTTGCTCGACGCGGCGGTCCACCCGCGTCGGGGGATGGCCGTCCGTACTGCTGCCCATGGCCGCGGCCCGCATCGTGGCGGCGAATTCCAGGCACGACCCGTACCGGTCCTCCGGGCTCTTGGCCAGCGCCTTCGCGAGGACCCCGTCGAGGCCGGGGGCGACACCCGGCCGCTTCTCCGTCAGCCGGGGCGGCTGGTCGTACTGATGGGCCCAGAGGAGGGCGAAGTCGTCGTCGCGCTGGAACGGCGGCCGGCCCGCCATGGTCTCGTACACGACGCAGGCGAGGCTGTAGACATCGCATCGGCCGTCCACCGGGCGGCCCGATATCTGCTCCGGCGCCACATAGTCGAGGGTCCCGACGAACTGGCCCACGGTCGTGAATCCGGTCAGCGACAAGGACTTCTTCGTAAGACCGAAGTCCGTGAGGTAGGCGTGCTCGGGGTGGTCGCTGTCCGTGCCCTTGGCGATGAGGATGTTGCCGGGCTTTACGTCCCGGTGGACCAGGCCGTGGTCGTGCGCCGCATCGAGCGCGGAGGCGATCTGGGTGGCGATGCGGAGCGCGGCCGTGACGGAGAGCGGGCCGCCACGGTCGAGCAGGTGGCGCAGATCGCTCCCGGGGACGTACCGCATGGCGATGTAGAGCACCCCGTCCGTCTCGCCGGCTTCGAAGACGGGCACGATGTGCGGGTGTTCGATCGCGGCGGCGACGCGGGACTCGTGTGTGAAGCGCCGCCGGAAGGTGTCGTTGCGGGCGAGTTCGGGGGCGAGCAGCTTGAGAGCGACGGTCCGGTCGAGGCGCAGGTCCCTGGCGCGGTAGACCACGGCCATGCCGCCGCGGCCGATCTCGCCCTCGACTTGGTAGTCCGCGATCCGCTGTCCGATCAGCTCGGAGGGCCGCCCGGAGTGCGGGCTCGGGCCGCCCTCGCCCGGCGCGGCCGCCATCAGGCGTCACCGGGCCGGAGCGGCTGATGGGGTTCGTCCCCCTCGGGCGGGAGAAACGGGGCGGGGTGTCCGCCGTGCGGGGTGTGCAGTTCAGGGGTGTGCAGTTCATCGACCACCTGAGTCTCCCCCGGCCCTACCGCCTCGCCCCCCACCCGCGTCGGCTCAGGCCCTGCCACCTCATGTACCACCTGCGTCTCCCCCGGCCCCGTCCCGGCGGTCGAACGGTCGGTTCCGTCGGTCGGTTCCTGCGCTGCGGGGACGAGGCGGGTCGGTTCCTCGTCAGGCGGAGGGGAAGCGCCGGGGCCGGTGGCGGCTGCCCGTGGGGGTTCGGCGGCCTCGTGGTCCTCGCCGTGTCCCTCGGTGGCGGGCCCTTCCGTCGCCGCGTACGTACTGAGCCTCGTTCCGTCGCAGTACACCCACCGCTCGTGGTCGGCATCGTAGAGCCACAACGATTCGCCCTCCACGACCACGCCCACCCGCAGCCCGTGCGTCCCACGCCGGAAAGACTCCCCGTCGCCCCCGCCCGCCAGTTCCTCCACCGCACTCCGGTAGCGGCCGAGGGCGTCCTCGGTCCTGGTCAACAGCGGGCGCGGGTCCGCCGTGCGGGTCAGGGGGCCGCTCGCGCCCGGTGGATCGCGCGGCACGGCGACCAGGAGCCGGCCGTCGACCCATGCCGACCAGCCGTTGGCGCACACGATCCGGCCCCAGTCGCCGAGCCGGTCGACCAGTTGCACGGGCAGCAGCGCGTCGAGAGGGGTCGTCGGACGCTCCACGTCGGGTGCCTCCCAGGCGGGCAGTCCGTCCTGGGGAACCACATGGGTGGGGCGGAAGCCCGCGGGGGTCATCGTCGGCGCCCCTACTTCCGCATCACGGCGGGTTCATGGCGGCGCAGCAGCCTGGCGACCACGTATCCGAAGACGGCCGACAGGACCACCAGCATCCCCATGTTGAGCAGCCAGACACCCGCGGAGTGCCGGAACAGCGGGTCGGTGGTCAGTTCGCCCGGGACGATCCTGCCGAGGCCGATGGTGCCCGCCATGGCGCCCAGCGCCCAGCGCGAGGGCACCAGCCACGCCAGTTGTTCGACGCCGGGCACGCCGTTCAGCTTGAGGAGAGCGCCGCAGAAGACCACCTGGACGATGGCGAGGAACACGAGCAGCGGCATCGTCACCTCTTCCTTGCGCACCAGCGCCGATACGAGGAGGCCCAGCATCATGGCGGTGAACGCCAGCAGGGCCACCGCGAGGGTGACTTCCACCAGCGGTGGCAGCAACACCCCGTCGCCGCCGGGCGCGTTGAGGTCGACGCCGAGGAGAGCGACGAGGGTCAGCACGACGGCCTGGAGCACCGTGACCGTGCCGAGGACGACGACCTTGGACAGCAGATACGCCGATCTGGAGAGCCCCACCGCCCGTTCCCGCCGGTAGATGACGCGTTCCTTGACCAGTTCGCGCACCGCGTTGGCGGCACCGGTCAGGACTCCGCCGACGCAGAGGATGAGCAGCGCGTTCATCGCCGTCTCCTGCGTGAGCCGGCTTCCGGCCAGCGCGCGGGCCATGGCGCCCATCACGAACGGCAGGGCGATCATGATGGCGAGGAACGTGCGGTCCGCGCCGAGCGCGGCCGCGTACCGCCGCACCAGCGTGCGCAGTTGGGAACCCCAGCTCTGCGGCTTCGGCGGCGGCGCGAAGGAGCCGGGCGTGGCCGCGCCGTCCTGCGGGAGGGACGTCAGGTACGGCTGCGCGGAGGAGTTGACGATGTAGCGTTGGTGCAGCGGAGAGAGGTGGTAGTCCCGTGCCCAGTCCCGGTCGCGGTCGCCTTCGAAGGCCTCGAATGCCTCCGGCCACTGCGGGAAGCCGAAGAACGGCAGCGCGTCCCGCGGCGGCCCGTAATAGGCGATCTTCCCGCCCGTGGCGAGGACGAGGAGCCGGTCGCACACGTCGAGGCTGAGCACGCTGTGCGTGACGACGATGACCGTGCGGCCGTCGTCGGCGAGGCCGCGCAGCATGTGCATCACCGAGCGGTCCATGCCGGGGTCGAGCCCGGACGTGGGCTCGTCGAGGAAGAGCAGCGAGGGCTTGGTGAGCAGTTCGAGTGCGACACTCACGCGCTTGCGCTGGCCGCCGGAGAGGCTGTGGATGGGCTGGTCGGCGCGTTGTTCCAGGCCGAGTTCGCGGATGACCTCGTCGACTCTGGCCCGGCGTTCCGCGCGCTCGGTGTCCTGAGGGAAGCGGAGTTCGGCGGCGTAGCCGAGGGCGCGGCGCACGGTCAGCTGGACGTGCAGGATGTCGTCCTGCGGTACGAGGCCGATGCGCTGGCGCAGCTCCGCGTAGTCGCGGTAGAGGTCGCGGCCGTCGTAGAGGACGGTGCCGCCGTCCGCGGGGCGCAGTCCGGTGAGGGCGTTGAGCAGGGTGGACTTCCCCGCGCCGCTGGGTCCGACAACGGCCAGCAGGCACTTCTCGCCGACGGGGAACGAGACCTGGTCGAGGAGTGTCTTGCGGCCCCGGTCGACGGTGACCGTCAGGCCCTGGACGTCGAGAGACACCTCGCCCGTGTCGACGTACTCCTGCAGCTGGTCGCCGACGAGGCAGTACGCGCGGTGGCCGACGCCGACGATGTCCCCCGGCGCCAGAGGGGCGCGGTCCACCGGCTGGCCGTTGAGGTAGGTGCCGTTGTGGCTGCCGAGGTCGACGATCTCGTACGTACCGTCCGGGAGGACCCTCAGTTCGGCATGCCGGCGGGAGACGACCAGGTCGTCGATGACCACGTCGTTGTCGTCGGCGCGGCCGATGCGGACGGTGCGGGTGGGCAGCGGGCGCACGGTCGTCGGCTGCCGGAAGGTGCCGGTGGCCGAGGGCGTGCTGACGGAGGAGGGGCGTTCGGGAGCGCGGGGTTCGGGCGGGGTGCGGCCGACGACCACCGCGCGCGGGCCGTCGGTGACGCTGCCGAAGCGGATGACGCTGCCCGGCCCGATCTCCCCCTCCTCGACGCGCCGCCCATCGGCGTACGTTCCGTTGGTGCTGTGCTCGTCCTCGATGGTCCAGTGATCGAGCTCGGCGTGGAGGACGGCGTGATGCCACGAGACGCGGATGTCGTCGATGACGATGTCGCTCAGCGGGTCGCGGCCCACGTGATAATCCCGGCTCGGACTCATCACCGTGGAGCCGGTGTCGGTCTCCAGCACGAGTTCGGGCGCAGTCGGCGCCACAGGCCGCTTCCCCATGCCAGAATTCTACCCATTCGCCCGAATCTCCGCCTGAGGTCGCCACCACCGGCCTACGCCGGGCCGGTGAGCACGAGGGCGATCAGCGCATGGGCGATGAGTTCGGCAGTGGATCGGCTCCGCCCAGGCAAGATCTGCCCAGGCAAGAGGCGAATGCTTGAGGTGGCTGCCGCGCCCGACCTCGACCGCGCGACGTGGCCGTCCCACGACGACGTACTCCCGGCGACCCGATGACCACTGTGACCACTGTGACCACTGTCCACGCCAATGGGGTCGCCATCTGCATCAAGTCGTTCGGTGACGACGACGCACCCCTCGTCCTGCTCGCGGGCGGGACGACGATGCTTTCCTGGCCCGACGCGCTGTGCGAGCGCCTCGCCGCCGGCGGGCGCCGCGTGGTGCGCTACGACCTGCGCGACAGCGGGGAGTCGACCAGCGCGGACCCGCAGGCACCCTCCTACACCTTGCGCGACCTCGCCGCCGACGCGGTGGCCCTCGCCGGCGCGCTCGGCGGGCGGCCCGCGCACCTCGCGGGGATCGGCGTCGGGGGGATGGTCGCACAGGTGGCCGTGCTCGACCATCCGGCCGTGTTCTCGGCGCTCACGCTGGTCGGCACCCGCGCGGTGGCCCCCGGCCCGCCCGACGCCGACCTGCCCGACCATGACCGGGCGACGATGAGCCGGCTGTTCGCCCGCCCGCAGCCCGACTGGACCGACCGCGAGGCGGTCGCGGAGTTCGCCGCCGCCGGCGCGGAGATCCGGGGCGACGACCCCGTTGCCGCGCGCGAGATCGCCGCGCGCGTCTGGGACCGCACGCCCGACACCACGCCCCCGGTCCAGACGGCCAACCAGCTGGGCATGGTGTTCTCCCGGCTCGACTGCGCCCCCCGCTGGCGCGAGCGCCTGCCCGGGATCGACGTCCCGACGCTCGTCGTCCATGGCCGCCGCGACCCGTTCTTCCCCGTCGGCAACGGCGAGGCGATCGCGCGCGAGATCCCCGGGGCGCGGCTGCTCGTCCTCGATGAGGCCGCCACCGCGATCCCCGGGGCGGCGGCCGGTGAGATCGCCGAGGCGATGCTCATCCTCGGACAAGGGTCCCCGGATCAGCAGTCGTAGATCATCTTGTAGGCGACTACGGGGAGGAACTGCCCGGCCGAGGAGCCGGTTCCGACGCCGCAGTTGCCGTCGGGCTCGCCCGGGGCCTTGATCCACAGGAGCATCTCGGCGCCTCCGCCCAGTTGGGTGGGGGTGCCGATGCGGCGGGCCGAGGGGTTGCACCACTGACCGTTGGAGCCGTTGCCGTTGCGGCTGGTGTCCACCACGAACGGCTTGGTGCAGCCGTACCGGGCGCCGAGTTCGCGCTTGATGGCGTTGCCGTACGCGGTGTTCTCGGCCGTGGTCAGGCAGTTGGAGACGTTGAGGGAGAAGCTGTGGGCCTGCCGGAGGCCGGCCTTGGTCGGAGGCATGGTCGCTTACCGCCGCACACGCGCGGGTGACGATGCCTGACCGCGATATAGCTGGGGCAGGCATCGTCACGTCGGGGTGGCCCTTGCCGACTAGGGCGCGTCCACCAGCACGCGGCCGCCGGTCCGGGTGTGTGCCGCGGCGCCGCCCGCGTACGCGTTCTCGACGCGCGAGCGCTCGGCCGCGTCGGGCACCGCGTTACGGCAGCTCGTACCGGCGCTGGAGCCCGACATCAGCTGCGAGCAGGGGCCGGGCTTGGTGTCCGGCAGGCCCAGGTTGTGGCCGAGTTCGTGGGCGACGATGCGGGTCTTGTCGTAGCCCTGGGAGACCGCCTGGCTGCCGAGTTCGACCCGTGCCCGGCCGCCCGGCCGGACCGGTCCGAGTGTGGCCTGCGGCCAGCCGGTGGTAGCCACGATCTGGATCTCTGCTCGGCTACCAGGGGCGGCTTTGACCAGCTTGACGTTGCCGACGTTGCCGTTCCATGAGGCGACCCCGGCAGAGATCGCCTGCTCCCAGCCTGCCGCTCGGCTGGCGTCGTAGCGGAGCGTGACCTGCGCGGCCACGTGCTTCGGCATGGTGGGCTCGGCCGCGGACACGGCGTGTGCCGCCGGGACCGCGGTCAAGAGCATCCCGGCCGCGGCACCGGCTATACCCAACCGTAAAAAGTGCACCATCACTGTCCTCTCACACGTGGGGGCTCTCGGACCCTTGGGGGACCGAAAGAGGGGACCAAGACGAGTGTCGCGAACATGCCAACCGTGTCAACTGGTTGGTTGAGGGCCCGTGACGACGACGCAGTGCCGAACCAAGGCGGCGGCGCATGCTTACCCGCTGTCTGTCGTCAGCTGTTGGAGGCGGCGGACTGTATCCAGTTGGTGTACGCGGCGGTGGCCATGTAGTTCGACTTGGACTGCCGATCGCTGGTGGAGGCGACATCGAGCAGGGTGCCGCCTACCATCGCGGGTCCGCCCCGGCACACGTGCCCTCCCCCGTCGGACTGCTGACGCAAACCCCAGCTCAGCGCACCCGCCCCCGCGGCTTCAGCGGCACGTTCGGCAGTTCGGGGGCGAGGAGTGGGTCCCCGTCGTATCCTTTCACCACACCGAAGCGGTTGCCGGTCATCCAGTCGGCTCGCGCCTGCGCGATGTCCGCATGCGTGCGGCCGATGAAGTTCCACCACATCACCAGTTCCTCCTCGAACGGCTCGCCGCCCAGGAGCATCAGGGACGCGTCCGATGCTGCGCGCAGGGGGAGTTCGGTGCGGCCGCAGCCCAGGTAGAGCATCGAGCCGGGGAGTACGGGTACGCCGTCGACGTGTGTCTCGCCGGACATGGAGAGGACGGCGTACTCGAAGTCCGGGTCCAAGGGGAGGCGTACGTCCGCGCCGTCGGACAGGGCGAGGTCCGCGCCGACGATGGGCGTGTACGTCGTGCCGGGCGAGGTCGTGCCGTCCAGCGTGCCCAGGATCAGTGTCGCCGTCAGCCCCGGTGCCGTGACCTGCGGCAGCTCCGCGTGGTGGTCGAAGCGTGGAGCCGTGTGCCGGTCGCTGTCGGGCAGGGCCACCCACAGCTGCGCGCCGTGCAGGAAGCGGGCGTGGGACCTGGGGCTCTCCTCGGAGTGGGAGATGGCCCGGCCGGAGGTCATGAGGCCCAGTTCGCGGGGGCGGATGGTCTGCAGGCTGCCGGTGGAGTCGCGGTGCAGCACTTCCCCGTCGTGCAGCCAACTGACGGTCTGGAGGCCCATGTGCGGGTGCGGCGGGACCTGCATGCCGGGCTCGTCGGCGATGTCGTCGGGGCCGTAGTGATCGACGAAGCACCAGGCTCCGACCATGCGGCGGCCGAGATTCGGCAGCAGGCGACGGACCTCCGTGGACTCGCCGAGCTTGACCCGGCGGGGACTGAGGAGTTCCCGTACCGGTTCCGCGACGACGAACCCTCGCCCGCCGCACAAGGAAGGAACCGCCTCGCGATCAAGATTGCTCATGTCGCACAACCTAGCCCCGCGGGGCGCCCGACGGCAGCCGCCCGACCGCCACAGAGATGGAGGGGGCATGGTGGAATATTCAACTAATCCGGGTCGTTGCAGCCCCCGAAGGAGGCAGACAGTGGACATGACCTATTACGACCACGGGACCGCGGCGGAGCGCTGGGAGCGCGCGCGGCAGTTCTTCGAGGCCAAGGAGTACGCGACAGCGGCGCGCATCCTCGACGCCCTGGCCGACGAGGTGCCCGAGCAGGTCGCCCCGCGTCTGCTGCTCGCCCGCGCCTACTACCACTCGGCCCAACTCGGGCGCGCCGAGGCCGAGTTGCGCAAGGTGCTCGACCTCGATCCAGTCGAGAGCTACGCCCGGCTCATGCTGGGCCGCACGCTGGAGCGGCAGAACCGTCCGGACGACGCGGCGCCCCATCTGCGCATGGCCGCCGCGCTGAACGGGCACTTCGCTCAGGCGTGAGCAGGCCTGAGCGGGCCTGACCAGGCCTGCTCAGGCCCCCCGGGGGACGCCTCCCCTCACAGCCACAGGGCCTCGGCGGCGGCCACCCCCGCGCACGCCGCGCCGAGGCCCGCACCCACGCTCACCAGCACGTTCGCCACCGCGTGGAGCCGCGCGCCGCTCTCGGCGAGCCGCAGTGTCTCGTACGAGAACGTCGAGTACGTCGTCAGTGCCCCGCACAGCCCCGTGCCGAGGAAGAGCTGGACGTGCGACGACGCGGCGCCCGCCGCGACCGCGCCGGTGAGCACTCCGAGGATCAGGCAGCCCATGATGTTGACGGTGAGGGTGCCCCAGGGGAAGGCGGTGCCGTGCCGGGCCTGCACGGCGCGGTCGGTCAGATAACGGAGCGGGGCGCCGATCATTCCGCCGGCGAGGACGAGCAGCCACGTCATGCCTGCCTCCCCTGCACCGCACGGCGCGTCACCACGCGGCGCGTCGCCCACGTCGCGCCCCAGACGGCCGCGAGCGCCACGAGTGGCGTCAGGGCCAGGTAGAGCAGGGCCGTGCGGACGTGGTCGCCGCTCAAGAGGTGCTCGATGTCCACCGCGTACGTCGAGAACGTGGTGAAGCCGCCGAGGACGCCCGTGCCGAAGAAGGGCCGCACCAAGGGGTGGACGGGCCGCGCCCGCGTGACCAGCACCATGAGGACGCCGATCGCCGCGCACCCCACGGCGTTCACCGCGAGGGTCGTCCAGGGAAATCCGCCGGGGGCCACCGGCCACCACAGCGACGCCGCGTACCGGGCCACCGCGCCGATGCCGCCGCCGACGGCGACCGCCGCGACGACCTGCCACTCGTGCCGCGTCCGCGTCACCACTCCTCCTACTCGCCGTCGCCCGTCCTCGGGCGCACTCGTGCGCAAGTAGGGACTGTTGGCGGCATCCTTCGCCGCGGTTCGGGTACGGCGAGCCCCACCGCCGCGCGGCGCCCCGGAAAGCCCCGGAACCCCGAGAACCTCGAGAATTTTCGGCAGCACCCGGGAAAGATCACCGCTCAGTCCACATTAACCGGGGTGCCCGGGCCCCGCGTCATCCGCCCCGCTCACCGGCGGGGAAGGGTCACCGCCCAGTCCCGGTGTCGCGGATCGCGCGTACCAGGCCGGTGACGAGATGTGCCCGCTCGGCCATCGCGTCGACCAGCACGTACTCGTGGTCGGCGTGCGCACCGCCCCCGACCGCGCCGAGGCCGTCGAGCGTCGGCACGCCGATCGCGGCCGTGAAGTTGCTGTCGCTGCCGCCGCCGACCGCCTCGCTCCCGACGCCGGGGAGCAGTCGCTCCGCCATCGCGAAGAGCCCGGCCGCCGCCGACTCGGGCATCGGGGGACGGCCGACGGATCCCCGGACCGTGAGCTCCGCCCCTGCCAGGTGTGGAGTCAGCGCCGCGAACGCGGTCTCGATGCGTTCCTTCTCCTCGGCCGACTCGACCCGGACGTCGACGACGACGGTCGCCTCCGCGGGGACCACGTTGTCCAAGGTTCCCGCGGACGCGACGGTCGGGGTGACCGTCGTGCCGATGTCGGGGCGGCCGAGCGCCACGATGTCCAGGACCTGGTGGGCCGCTTCGACCAGGGCGTTGATGCCGGCTTCGGGTTCGAGGCCCGCATGGGACGCGCGGCCCGTGACCACGACTTCGAACGTGCCGCAGCCCTTGCGTCCCGTCTTCAGCGCGCCGCCGTCAGCGGCACCCTCGAACACCAGGACGGCACCGCAGGCGCGGGCCCGTTCCTCGATGAGGGCGCGGGAGGAGCGGGAACCGACCTCTTCGTCGGCGGTCACCAGGATCTCGACGCCCGAGCGGTCGTCGAGCGCCGCCAAGCCGTGCACGGCCTGCACCAGTCCGCCCAGCATGTCGAAGACGCCGGGGCCGGTCGCGCGACCGTCCTCGACCTTGAACGGGCGGCGTTCGAGGGTGCCGAGCGGGAACACCGTGTCGTGGTGACCGAGGATCAGCACACGAGGGTCGCCGCCGCCCGACCAGTGGACGTGCGGGCCTGCTTCGCTCGCGACGAGGACGGCCCGCCCGCCGAGCCGGCTCTCGATCACCGCCGCGACGGTTTTCGCCGACTCCGTCAGGGCGTCGAGGTCGCGCGACGGCGACTCGACTTCGACGAGAGTCCTGAGGTCCTCGATCATCGCGTCGACATTCACGTCGCTCACGGTATGTACGTCACCTACGGTATGTACGTCACCTACGGTATGTACGTCACTTACGTCGGCCGTCTCGCGCATCGTCACGCCGGAAGGATACGTGGGCCTGTCAGGAGCCTGGAGTCTCCTGGAGTCCTAGGGGCCTAGGCGCTCAGGGCCCGCTCCCTGCGGCGCCGCCGCGGCGTCCGGCCGGCCCCGCCACCCGCGGCGGCCACGCCTCGGGGTCCAGGAGCCCGAGTACGTACGCCCTCGCCACCAGCGCCGTCCGGTTCTGGGCCCGCAGGCGGCGGCAGAGCCGCGTCAGGTGGTAGTTGACGCCGTCGACGCCGATTCCCACCGCGCGTGCCACGACCGATGTCGTGGCGCCGCCCGCGACCAGCCGCAGGATGCGGGCCTCCTGTGCGCTCAGGGCCGGGTGGGCCAACTCCTCCCCCGTGCTGTCGGCGCGGGCTGACGTGTCGTTTCCCGGCGTCTCCGCTCGCGCCTCCGCGACGCGCAGCGTCACCAGCAGGGGCGGTGTGTCAGCGAGCGGGTCGGTGACGGGTTCGACGGTGACCTGCCCGTGGCGGGCCGTTCCCCGTGCCGTCCAGCTCACTTCGACCGGGTAGCGGGACCTGCGGCCGGAGCGCATGGCCTCGTCGAGTTTGCGGAGCTGTTGTCTGTTGGTGGGGGTGAGCAGGTCGAGCAGGAGCTGGTTCGCCACCCGGCCCGGCTGGAGGCCGAGGGCCGACGCGAAGGCGGGGTTGGCGACGGAGACGAGGCCGCCGGTGCCGGCTATGGCGGTCGGCACGGGGGAACGGTCGAGCAGGGTGAGGAAACGGCCGCGCCATATCGCCGCGTCCGCCTCTTCGGCCTCCTTCACCTCGTTCACGCCCCCAGCTCCCTCGACGCCCCTAGCCCCCTTCGCACCCCTGACGTCCTTCGCACCCCCGGCCTCCTGCGCACCCCCGGCCTCCTTCACACCTCTGACCTCCTTCACACCCCAGTCCTTCACACTCCAGGCCGCCCACACGCCGCCTCACACCTCGTCGCTCATCGCGCAACCGGCAACGCGCAAAAGAGCCCTACAAGATTATGTAGTTCTCGCGCGGGGCCACCGCCCCGGGCAGGCCACCGTGGATGCGGCGCCCCGCGTACCGGGCGCTCAACTCCCCCGCGTCCATGGGAAGAGGCACTGCCCGATGAGCGAAGAACACCCCGTCGAGGTCTGCGGTCTCCGGGACTACCCGGACCTCGTACTGCCCACCGTCGATGTGACGGCGGCCGGGCCGACCAGCACGCCGGTCCAGCAGTCCGTGGAGCTCGCGCGGCGGCACGGCCCTCTCTACGTCCGCCGCTACCACGGCCGTGAGACCGTCTGGGTCAGCTCGCTGGAGCTGGTCGAGGAACTGTCCGACGAGACGCGGTTCTCCAAGGGCGTCGGTCCTGCTCTGCAGAACGTCCGCGGCATCGCCGGTGACGGCCTGTTCACGGCGTACGACGAAGAACCCAACTGGGCCAAGGCGCACGACATCCTGCTCCCGGCGTTCGCCATGAACTCGATGCGGACGTACCACCCGCACATGCTGCGCGTGGCCCGGCGCCTCATCGCCTCCTGGGACGGCCGGTTCACGCCGGGCGCGGCCGAGTCCGCGCCGGTGGAGGTCTCCGAGGACATGACCAGGATGACGCTGGACACCATCGGCCTGTCCGGCTTCGGCTACGACTTCGAGTCGTTCGGCCGCACCGATCCGCACCCCTTCGTCCAGGCGCTCGTACGGGGTCTGGCGCACAGTCAGGCGAAGCTGGCGCGGGACCCCGCCGGTGATTACGCCGCCGACGACGCGGCGTTCGAGACCGACGCCGCCTACCTCGCGCGGGTCGTCGACGAGGTGATCGAGGCGCGCAAGGCGTCGGGGGACACCTCCGCCGACGACCTGCTCGGCCTGATGCTCAACTCCCCGCACCCCGACAGCGGAGAGACGCTGGACGAGGCGAACATCCGCAACCAGGTCATCACGTTCCTCATCGCCGGGCACGAGACGACCTCGGGCACGCTCGCCTTCGCCCTTCACCACCTGGTGAAGAACCCCGCGGTCCTGCACCTCGCGCAGGCCGAGGTGGACGCGCTGTGGGGCGACGATCCCGACCCCGAGCCGACGTACGAGGACGTGGGCAAGTTGCGTTACGTACGCCAGGTGCTGAACGAGGCGCTTCGGCTGTGGCCCACCGCGCCCGCGTTCCAGCGCCGGGCCCGTGCCGACACCGTCATCGGCGGGCGGCATCCGATCAAGGCGGGGCAGTACGTGGTGGTGTTGACGCCGATGCTGCACCGGGACCCGGTCTGGGGCGACAACGTCGAGGAGTTCGACCCCGAGCGCTTCGCCCCGGAGGTGGAGGCGGCCCGGTCCCCGCACGCGTACAAGCCGTTCGGCACGGGTGAACGCGCCTGTATCGGGCGGCAGTTCGCGCTGCACGAGGCGACCATGCTGCTCGGCATGCTGGTGCACCGTTACCGGTTCATCGACCACGCCGACTACCGCCTGAAGGTCAAGGAGACTCTGACCCTCAAGCCCGACGGCTTCACCATGACGCTGGCCGCGCGCACCCCCCGGGACCGTGAGCGCAGCCGGTCCGCCCTCGCGGGGTTGAGTGCGCTGGGCGGCACGTCGGGGCCCGGTTCCGCGGGCGCGCAGCAGGGCGGGGGCGACCGGCCGGAGGGCGACCTGCCCACGCGGGCCGTGCCGGGCACCGCCCTGACGCTGCTGCACGGCTCCAACTTCGGAACCTGCCGGGGGTACGCCGAGCAACTCGGGGAGCTCGGCACCGACTTGGGCTTCGACGTGCGCGTCGCCCCGCTCGACGAAGCCGCCGACGCGCTGCCCGCCGACTCCCCCGTGGTGATCGTCGCCGCCTCCTACAACGGCAGGCCCACCGACGACGCGGGCGAGTTCGTGTCCTGGCTGGCCGGGGCCGCGCCGGACGCCGCCGACGGGGTGCGGTACGCGGTCCTCGGTGTCGGCGACCGCAACTGGGCGGGCACCTACCAGCAGGTGCCGACCCTCATCGACGACGGCCTGGCCGCCTCAGGCGCGACCCGCCTCCTGGAGCGCGCCGAGGCCGACGCCTCCGGGGACCTCGCCGGGTCGGTACACCGCTTCACGTCAGCGCTGCGTCACGCCCTGCTGCGGCAGTACGGGGACCCGGAGAGCGCGGGAGCCGCCGCCGAGAGCACGCCGCCGGCCAGGGCTTATGACGTCGCGGAGGTCTCCGGTGGGCCGCTGGACGCGCTGGACGCCCGGTACGGCACGGCGCCGATGACCGTGACGGAGACCGCCGACCTCGCCGACCTCACCCATCCGCTCGCCCGCCCGAAGCGTTTCCTGCGCGTGGCGCTTCCCGACGGGGTGACCTACCGCACCGCCGACCATCTGTCCGTACTCCCGGTCAACGACCCCCGCTCGGTGGAGCGCGCGGCGGCGCTGTTCGGCGTCGACCTGGACGTGCTCCTCAACATCCGTGCGCACCGGCCCGGACGGTCCACCCTGCCGCTCGACCGGCCGGTCACCGTACGCGAACTCCTCAGCCGGTACGCCGAGTTGCGGGACGCCCCGACCGCGGCGCAGGTCACCCTGCTCGCCGAGCACAACCCGTGCCCGCCCGAGCGGACCGCCTTGGAGCACCTGGCCGCCGACCCGACGGCGTTGGCGGCACGACAGGGCGGCATCCTCGACCTTTTCGAGGACCACCCGGCGCTGCGCGGTCAGGTCCCCTGGCCCGTTCTGCTCGAACTGCTGCCGGCGGTGCGCCCCCGCCACTACTCGATCTCGTCCTCACCCGCCGCCTCGCCGGGCCACGCCGACCTGATGGTCTCGCTCCTGTCGGCACCGGACCGCTCCGGGCGCGGGACGTTCCGCGGCACCGGTTCGTCGTACCTCCACAGCCTGCGGCCCGGCGACACGCTCCACGCGCGCGTGCAGCCCTGCCGCGACGCTTTCCGGATCCCCGCCGACGCGACGAGCCCGGTCATCATGATCGGCGCGGGCACGGGGCTCGCCCCGTTCCGCGGAGCGATCGCCGACCGCCTGGAACTCCTGCGGGGCGGCGCCGGCCTCGCCCCCGCCCTCTGCTACTTCGGCTGCGACCACCCCGACGTGGACTACCTCCACCGCGCCGAACTCGAAGCCGCGGAGCGCGCGGGAGCGGTGTCCATGCGCCCGACGTACTCCAAGTCCCCCGAGGGCGATCTCCTCTTCGTCCAGCACCGGATCGCGGCGGAGGCCGAGGAGGTCTGGCGCCTCATGGAGACCGGAGCCCGGGTCTACGTCTGCGGCGACGGCGCCCGCATGGCACCCGGCGTCCGCGAGGCCTTCCACCACCTCCACATGAAGCACACGGGCGGCGACGCCTCGGACGCGGAAGCGTGGTGGCGGGAGCTGGTCGCCGAGGGGCGATATGTGGAGGACGTGTATGTGAGCGCCTGAGGGGCGGGGCACCCGCTCGGCCCGGTGTCAGCGCGTGACGCTCCCTAGCCACAGGACGTCACGCGCTCGCGTCATCGCCACGAAAAGCTGGCTGCGCAGGAGCTCTTCGTGCTCCCGTGCCGTTTCGGGCGGGTCCGTGGCCCCCGGGCCGGCTGGGGGTTCGTGCCGCAGGGCGGCATCGTGCTGGGGCAGGTACACACGCTTGAACTCCAGGCCCTTGGCCCTGCGGTACGTGCCCAGCTTGACCGCCTCCACCGGGTGGCCGTCGTAGTGCTCCAGCTGACAGACCGGGATGTCGGCTCGGGCGAGCAGGCGCTGATAGTGAACGATGGCCCGCTTCGAGGGGCACAACACCGCGGCGTCGCCCCGCTCGGCGGCGGACAAGGCGCGCAGGGCGTCCAGCAGAGCCTCGTCGTGGTCGGCCACGGTGGGTTTCGCGACCCGGACGACCTGCCCGTCGTGGTAGGTGAGATCGACGTCCCTGCGGCCCGGTGTGCGCAGGCCGTCGATGTCTTCGAAGGCGTCGTCGGCGACGACCGCGAGGGCGGCATCGAGGACCTGCCTGCTGTTGCGATAGTTGGTGCGCAGCACCTGTCCGCGGTCGCCGCGGATGTCGATGCCCGCGTCGGTGAGGCGGAAACCGCCCGGATAGACGGCCTGTTGGCCGTCGCCCACCAGCAGCAGTCCGTTGGGGACGTCTCCGACCAGTGCGTGCAGCAGCCGCACTCCGACGAGGGTGAGGTCCTGCACCTCGTCCACGATCACGGCCGCGTACCGGCGCGAGCTCTTGTGCCGTGTCGCTTCCGCCAGGGCGAGGGAGAGGATGTCGTTGAAGTCGTGCACGCCCCGCTCGATACGCAGGGATTCGTACGCCTCGTACAGCTCCCACACCGCCTGCCGGTGCGGTCGACGGAGGATGGTCCTGCGACGGCGCCGGGGCACGACGGCGTACTCCTCGAACGTGGTGATGCCGCGCCCCTTGATGACGTGGTGGATCTCGTCGCGCCAGTAGGTCGGCGCGGCGTCGATCTGCGCCAGTCGGCTGTCGCGTCCGACGTGCTTCCAGGCGAGACTGAAGGCGGTCTCGGCCTTGTCCGGGTGCAGGCGGACCGGCACGCCATGCTCCTGCAGGAACTCCTGCGCCCAGGAGTGCAGGCTGCTGAAGTCCACCCGGTCCGCGACCGCCGGGGACATGGTCCTGAGAAAGGTGCCCTGCACCCGGGGCAGGTTGTTGGCGAACGTGACGTACAGGATCCGGCCGCCGGTACGCCGGGCCAGGTGGGCCGCGCGGTGCAGGCCGACGACCGTCTTACCCGTGCCGGCCGGACCGCTGATACGGGCCGGGCCCGACCAGTTGCGGCGGACCAGTGCGACCTGGTCGGGGTGGAGGAAGGTCATCCACTGCTCGATCGGGGCGCGTAACGCCTCCTCCAGTGCGGCGTCCCGGAGCCCTTCGAGGTCGAACAGGCCGTCGGGTTCGGCCTGTTGGGGCGGGGGCGTGGCGGCAGGCGGTCCGCCGACCGCCGAGCCCTCGTAATCGGGGAAGACGCGTTCCAGATGGTCGGCGACCGCGCGGACAGACTCCGCACGCAGTCGGTGGCGCTCCGCCAGGAGCGCGGGCCCGACCTCGTGTTCGCCGAGGAGCCGTATCCTGCCCAGTCCGGCGTCGAGCCGCCTGCCCGCGAAGACCATGAGCGGCTGGACCGCCACGGGAGACATGCCGAGAGAGGCCACCGCGCCCTCGGCCGCCTTCGTGACGGCCAGGAGCTTGGCGGCGTGTTCGTCGCACGGCCGGCCTCCGGCGCTCAGCTTGCCGCCCGACGTCTCGGGAGCGGCACGCCAGTTCTTGACGTCGATGACGAAGACCCCGCCGGGCCCCACGAGCAGCATGTCCACATTGGCGGACCGCGTGCCGGGCCACCGCCGGTCCACCAGCAGCCGCCACCCGCGCTCCGTCAGCACCAGCAGCTGGGCGGCGACCCGGCGTTCTCCCTCGCTCGCCGCCTCCCACCGGTGCGCCTGGCGGCGGGCGGCCTGCCACTGTTCACGCAGCAGCCGCTCCTGACGCCGCGCCTCCTGCGCCCGTCGCGACGCCGACCAGCCTGCCGCCATACCCAGCCCCCTCCTACGCTGAGTGACGATCATAGGACCGCCCGCGACCGGAGCGGCAGGGGGGCGGCGGGGCCTCAGCCCCGATACGTCTCCAGCAGCCGCAGCCACACCTCGCTGATCGTCGGGTATGCGGGGACCGCGTGCCACAGGCGGTCCAGGGGGATCTCGCCCGCTACCGCCATCGTCGCCGAGTGGATGAGTTCGCCGACTCCGGGGCCGACGAACGTGACGCCGAGGAGGATCTCGCGGTCCAGGTCGACGATCATGCGGGCGCGGCCGCGGTAGCCGTCGGCGTAGAGGCCGGCGCCCGCGACGCCGGACATGTCGTAGTCGACGGCGCGGACGCGGTGGCCGGCGGCTTCCGCTTCCGCGAGGGTGAGGCCCGCGGAGGCCGCCTCGGGGTCGGTGAAGACGACCTGCGGGACGGCGGCGTGGTCGGCGGTGGCGGAGTGGACGCCCCAGCGGTCGGTTTCCAGGAGCGGGACGCCCTGGGCGCGGGCGGTGATGGCGGCGCCCGCGATGCGGGCCTGGTACTTGCCCTGGTGGGTGAGGAGCGCGCGGTGGTTCACGTCGCCGACCGCGTACAGCCAGTCGCTGCCCTCCACGCGCAGGCTCTCGTCGACCGGCAGCCAGGAGCCGGGCTCGAGGCCGACGGTCTCCAGGCCGATGTCGTCCGTGCGCGGGGCGCGGCCCGTGGCGAAGAGGATCTCGTCGGCCTGGAGTGTGGAGCCGTCGTCCAGGGTCGCCGTGACGGTGCCGTTCTCGCGCTTGACGGCGGTGGCCGAGACGCCGCAGCGGACCTCGGCGCCCGCCTCCGTGAGGGCCTCCTGCACCAGCTCGCCCGCGAACGGCTCCATACGGGGCAGCAGGCCGTCGCCCCGCACGAGGACCGTCACGTGCGACCCGAGCGCCTGCCATGCGGTGGCCATCTCGACGGCGACGACGCCGCCGCCGACCACCAGGAGGCGGCCGGGCACGTGGTCGGCGGCGGTGGCCTCGCGGCTGGTCCAGGGCTTGACGTCGGCGAGTCCCGGCAGGTCGGGCAGGGCCGCACGGGTGCCGGTGCAGACGGCCACGGCATGGCGGGCCTGGAGCGTGTGCTCCGTGCCGTCCGTGCCGGTGACCGTGACCTTGCGGGGGCCCGCGAGGCGGCCGTGGCCGCGGTAGAGGTCGACGCCGATGCCGTCCAGCCAGCCGACCTGGCCGTCGTCCTTCCAGTGCGAGGTGTAGTCGTCGCGGTGGGCGAGCACGGCCGGGGCGTCGAGGGGGCCCTGCACGGACTGGCGCAGGCCGGGGACGCGGCGGGCGTCGGCGCGGGCGATCACGGGGCGCAGCAGGGCCTTGCTGGGCATGCACGCCCAGTAGGAGCATTCGCCCCCGACCAGTTCGCTCTCCACGATCGCGGCGCTGAGCCCCGCGGCGCGGGCCCGGTCCGCCACGTTCTCCCCCACGGGACCTGCTCCGATGACTACTACGTCGTACGTGATGGCATCCGTCATGAGGACAGTCTGTCGGCAGGTGTGCGCCGTGGCCACACGGGTACGCGCGCGGAACACGCCCATGCACGCACGGCACCGTCCGCGCGTGCGGCGTGCGGAATACGTTCGCACCATCGGCCGTTGTGCACAGCGGCTACGCCCGACAGCAGGAAGTAGGGAACACCATGAGCAGCGCGACAGTGGAGCTCACCAAGGAGAACTTCGACCAGACGGTCACGGACAACGGATTCGTTCTGATCGATTTCTGGGCTGACTGGTGCGGGCCGTGCAAGCAGTTCGCCCCCGTCTACGAGCGGGCCGCCGAAGCCAATCCCGACCTGGTCTTCGCCAAGGTCGACACGGAGGCCCAGCCTGAGCTGGCCCAGGCCTTCGACATCCAGTCCATCCCGACGCTGATGATCGTCCGCGACCAGGTGGCGGTGTTCGCCCAGCCTGGCGCGCTGCCCGAGGCCGCCCTGACGGACGTCATCGGCCAGGCGAGGAACCTGGACATGGACGAGGTGCGCCGGCAGGTCGCCGAGGAGCAGGCCAAGCAGCAGGGGCAGTGAGCGCGGGCGTGGAGCAAGAAGGGCCGTAGCCGTCAGCTGGACTCAGCTGGACTCGCGGTGCACGACGTCGGCCCCGAGCACGTCGTGTACCTCGGGTTCCGCGCCGGGGTCGCGCACCACTCGGTCGACGAGTTCAGCGAGGCCGCGGCCCGACGGCAGCTCGATGCGGACGGTGCTGAGCCGGGGCCTCAGGAGCCTGCCGAGCATCAGGTCGTCCGAGCCGAGCACGGCGGTCTCGCCGGGTATGTCGATGCCCTCGTCCTGGAGGGCGCGCATCAGGAGCATGGCGTATTCGTCGTTGTAGGCGAAGACGGCGTCGATCCCCAGGGTGCGGCAGCGCGTCGCGAGCCGGGCGGCGGACTCCTCGTCGTACGCGAGGGGCAGCTCGGTGACGGAGGCGCCGGTGGTGCGCGCGCTCGCCACGGCCTGGCGGACCCCTTCGAGGCGGGGCCGCGAGAAGTGTTCCAGGCCGCCTTCCGCGGGGACGACGACGCCGATGTTGCGCCGTCCGCGGGCGAGGAAGTGCAGGGCGGCGGCTTCGCCGACCCTGCGGCCGTCCATGAGCAGGGCGTGTGCTCCCTCGACGCGGTGGGGCCCGAGCGTGAAGACGGCCCTGGCGCCGGACCGTTTGAGGACCGCGACCCCGCGCGGGTTGAGCGCGGAGGCGTCGGGCGCGAGGACCGCCACGGGGCGCAGCTCGGCCCAGGCGCGTGCGGCGTCCTCGCCGGTCAGGCCGAGGCTGGCGTACTGCACGACGGTGTAGTCGAACCGGCTGAGCGCCCATTGCAGTTCGTTGAAGAACCGGCTGAAGAGCGGGCCCAGCGGGATCTCCGACGTGGGCATGAGGACCATGCGGCTGTGTCCGGCGCGGAGGCTGCGGGCGGCCGCGTGCGGGACGTAGCCGAGTTCCCTGGCCGCCTCGTGGACGCGACGCCGGGTGGGCTCGCTGATGCGGACGGCGCTGGTGTTGTTGAGGACGTACGAGACGGTCGCGCGGGAGACCCCCGCCAGGCGGGCGACGTCGGCGCTCGTCGGCACGGAGCGCTGCGTGGGCTGCGTGGGCCGCTGCTTCGGTGTCTGTTGCTCGGGTATCTGCTGCTTCGGTATCTGCGCCATGACATGGGCATCCTCGCAGACCGGCGTCGGGGGCCCCGAGGCGGGCGGAGCACCCTCGCGCGGGACACCGTCGGGCGCGGCAACGCCCCCTGACGCATTCCGCGTTGGGCTACTCGCCGGTTAACGTTCGGGCATCCGTTCGTCGAGCGAAGGTGCCCCCCACATGACTGCCGACCGTGCCGACCGGGCTGAGGGTTTGGCGCGCACCGCCCGCGCGCTGGCCGAGGGAGAAGTGTCCGCGCGTGCGCTGACCGAGCGGACGCTGGCCAGGATCGAGGCGTCGCAGCCCGTGCTCAATGCCTTCAAGCGGGTGCGGGCCGAGGCCGCGCTGGCGGAGGCGGACGCCGCCGACCGGGAGTTGGCGGCGGGCGGTGCCTCTTCGGAGCGGCCGCTGCTGGGGGTGCCGCTGGCCGTGAAGGACGACATGGACGTGGCGGGCGAGCCGACCGCGTTCGGATGCAGGGGTGAATTCCCGCCGAGTGCGGCGGACTCGGAGGCCGTACGCAGGCTGCGCGCCGCTGGGGCCGTGATCGTGGGCAAGACCAACACGTGCGAGCTGGGGCAGTGGCCGTTCACGGAGGGTCCCGGTTTCGGGGACACCCGCAATCCGTGGAACCCCGCTCACACGCCCGGGGGCTCGTCGGGCGGTTCGGCGGCCGCGGTCGCGGCGGGGCTCGTCCCCGCGGCGCTGGGCTCGGACGGCGCCGGCTCGGTGCGGATCCCCGCCGCCTGGACACACCTGGTCGGCATCAAGCCGCAGCGCGGCCGCATATCGACGTGGCCGTGGCCGGAGGCCTTCCACGGCATCACCGTCAACGGGCCGCTGGCCAGGACGGTCGCGGACGCCGCGCTGCTGCTCGACGCGGCGAGCGGCAGCCATGCGGGCGATCTGCACAGGCCGCCCGCCGTGCGGGCCGCCGAGGCCGCGACCCGCGATCCGGGGCGGCTGCGGATCGCCCTGTCGCTGCGGATGCCGTTCACGGCGACGCCCAAGCACCTGCACCCCGTGGTGCGGGACCGGGTGGTGGCGCTCGCGGAACGGCTCGCCGCGCTCGGGCACGACGTGGCGGAGGCGGATCCGCGGTACGGGCAGATCGGCCTGGCGTTCGTGCCGCGGGCCACGGCGGGCATCGCGGAGTGGGCGCGGCAGGTGCCGGACGTCTCCCTCCTCGACCGGCGCACCCGGGAAGCGGCCCGCATGGGGCGGCTGTTGCAGGGCGCCCCGCTGCGGCTCGCGCGCCGCTCGGAGGCGGCGCTGCACCGCCGGGTGGGCGCCATCTTCTCGACGTACGACGTGGTCATCGCGCCGACGACGGCCGCTCCCCCGCCGCGCGTCGGCACGCTGGCCGCCATGAGCGGCTGGCGCACCGACCGGGCGATGATCGCCGCGTGCCCCTACGCGTGGCCGTGGAACGTGCTCGGCTGGCCCGGCGTCAACGTCCCCGCGGGCCGCACCCCGGGCGGCCTCCCCGTCGGCGCCCAGCTCCTCGGACCGGCGGGCAGCGAGCCTCTCCTGATCTCCCTGGCGGCCCAGCTGGAGGCGGACCGGCGGTGGTACGAGGAGTGGCCGAGTCCGGTCGCGAACGCGTCGTGAGCCTCGTGCGGTGGGCGGCGTCACGGAAATTCCTGGTGCGGGAACGGCCTGAGGGGCACTCTTGTGCGGACGCCCGTGAAGGTTTTGGGTGTGACGAGCAGCATCGGAAGGAAGGATCCCGGCATGCCTGAGGGAGACTGTACGGAACACCGCACCGCGCGCCGCACGAAGGCGCGCGACACGGTGTCGGAAGCCGAAGTGGAGGCGCTGGTCCGCGGCATCTGCTTCAAGACGGGACCACCTCGCACCACCGGTGTCGAGCTGGAGTGGCTCGTCCACGCGCCAGGTGCGCCCCACCTGCCCGTGCCGGCCGCCCGCCGTGAAGCGGCCTATGCCGCACTGCGGGCCCTGCCCCTGCACTCGTCCGTCACCGTCGAACCCGGCGGTCAGCTGGAGCTCAGCTCGCTGCCCGCCGCCTCGCTGACGGAGTGCATCTCGGCCATGCAGGCCGATCTCGCCGTCGTACGCGACGTATTACGTTCCCACCACCTCACCCTCAGCGGTGTCGGCGCCGATCCGTGGCGGCCGCCGTCGCGGGTGCTGCGCGAGCCCCGCTATGACGCGCTGGAGTCCTGCCTCGACCGCGGGGGCCCGGCCGGCCGCCGCATGATGTGCTCGACGGCGTCCGTGCAGATCTGTCTCGACGCCGGCCACGAGGAGCCGGGCCCGCTCGGTTACGCGCGGCGCTGGCGTCTCGCGCATCTGCTGGGGCCCGTCCTGGTCGCCGCGTTCGCCAACTCGCCGCTGCAGGACGGCCGGCCCACCGGCTGGCGTTCGACCAGGCAGGCCGTGTGGGCGGGCATCGAGCCCGGCAGATCCGGCGCACCGCCGCTCGACGTGGAGCCGCGGGAGGCCTGGACCCGGCACGCCCTGGACGCGCCGGTCATGTGCGTGCGGAGAGAGCCCGGCGAGGGGCCCTGGAGCGTCCCGGAGGGGATGAGTTTCCGTACGTGGGCCCGTCGCGGCGCGCCGCGCAGACCCACCCGCGAGGACCTCGCCTACCACCTGACCACGCTGTTTCCGCCGGTCCGCCCGCGCGGTCACCTGGAGCTGCGGATGGTCGACGCGCAGCCCGGCGAGGACGGCTGGATCGTGCCGCTCGCCGTGACGAGCGCGCTGTTCGACGACCCGGAGGCGGCCGAGACCGCCTACCGCGCCGTGAAGCCGCTGGCCGAGCGGTCCGGGCCGCCGGGCTCGCCCGCCGCGCCGCACAGCCCGCTCTGGCTGGACGCGGCGCGCCACGGCCCGGCGGACCCCGAACTGCGCGAGGCCGCCGTCCTCTGCTTCGCCGCCGCCGTCGACGCGCTGCCCCGGCTCGGCGCGCCCGCGTCCGTGCGGGACGCCGTGGCGACGTATGCCGCGCAGTACGTCGCGCGGGGCCGTTGCCCGGCCGACGACCTGCTGGACGGCCTGCGTGACGGCCGTCGCCCCCTTGACACACCTGGGAAGGACTCCCGCCGATGACAGGCCCCACCGCCGACCCGGAAGCCCTGCGGGAGCGCGCCCTGGCCGCGCTCCTGGCCGCACGGGACCGTACGACCCTCCTCACCAGCTGCGTGGAGGACGCCGAACTCACCGCGCAGCACTCCCCGCTGATGTCGCCGCTGGTCTGGGACCTCGCGCACATAGGCAACCAGGAGGAGCAGTGGCTGCTGCGCGCGGTCGCCGGCCGTGACGCCATGCGGCCCGAGATCGACCCGCTGTACGACGCCTTCGAGCATCCCCGCGCCGAGCGCCCGAGCCTGCCGCTCCTTGCGCCCGCCGAGGCCCGCGGCTACGCGGCCGAGGTGCGCGGCCGCGCGCTCGACGTGCTGGAGAAGACGCCGTTCCGCGGCACGCCGCTCACCGACGCGGGTTTCGCCTTCGGCATGATCGCGCAGCACGAGCAGCAGCACGACGAGACAATGCTGATCACGCATCAGCTGCGGTCGGGCCCGACCGCTCTCACCGCGCCGGAACCTCCCGTCGGGGAGCCTTTCGCCGGACCCTCCGAAGTCCTCGTGCCCGGCGGCCCGTTCACCATGGGCACCTCCACCGAGCCCTGGGCGCTCGACAACGAACGTCCGGCGCACCGCCGCCTCGTCCCGCCGTTCTTCATCGACACGACTCCGGTGACGAACGCCGCGTACCAGCGTTTCATCGAGGACGGCGGCTACGAACGGATCCAGTGGTGGGATCCGGCCGGCTGGGCGATGGTCCGGCGGCACGAGCTCCGGGCGCCGCTGTTCTGGCGGCGCGAGGGCGGCCAGTGGCTGCGGCGGCACTTCGGCACCGTCGAGCCGGTGCCCGCCGACGAGCCGGTGCTGCACGTCAGTTGGTACGAGGCGGACGCCTACGCTCGCTGGGCCGGCCGGCGCCTGCCCAGCGAGGTGGAGTGGGAGAAGGCGGCCCGGCACGACCCGGTGACCGACCGGTCGATGCGCTACCCGTGGGGTGACGCCGACCCCACGCCCGAGCGGGCCAACCTGGGGCAGCGCCACCTGCGCCCCGCCCCGGCGGGAAGCTACCCGGCGGGCGAATCCGCTTACGGCGTGCGGCAATTGATCGGCGACGTTTGGGAGTGGACGGCCAGCGACTTCCTGCCGTACCCGGGCTTCTCCGCCTTCCCCTACCGCGAGTACTCCGACGTCTTCTTCGGCGGCGACTACAAGGTGCTGCGCGGCGGCGCCTTCTCCGTCGACGCGGTGGCCTGCCGCGGCACGTTCCGCAACTGGGACCACCCGGTGCGGCGGCAGATATTCGCCGGGTTCCGCACGGCACGGGACGCCGGGCCCGCCGACGCGCCGGAACCGGAGACCGCCTGATGTGCCGTCATCTCGCCTATCTCGGCCCGCCGAAGCCGCTGGGCGGCGTCCTCGTGACGCCCGCCCACAGCCTGTTCCGGCAGTCGTGGGCGCCCCGCAGACAGCGCTACGGCACCGTCAACGCCGACGGTTTCGGCGTGGGCTGGTACGCCGAAGGGGACCCGGTCCCCGGACGGTACCGCCGCTCCGGGCCCATCTGGGGCGACGCGTCCTTCGCCGACCTGGCCCGGGTCGTGCGCTCCGGGGCGCTGCTCGGCGCGGTGCGCGACGCGACCCTGGCGGGCGCGGACGGGGAGGCCGCGGCGGCGCCGTTCGCCTCCGGGCCGTGGCTGTTCAGCCACAACGGCGCGGTCACCGGCTGGCCCCGCTCGCTCGCCCCGCTCACTGCGACCCTGCCGCCCGACGAGCTGCTCTCGATGGAGGCGCGCTGCGACTCCGCGCTGGTGTGGGCGCTCGTCCTGCACCGGCTGCGCCGCGGCGACGAGGAGGGGCAGGCGCTCGCCGACACCGTCCTGGAGGTCGCGGAGGCGGCCCCCGCCTCCCGCCTCAACCTCCTGCTCACCAACGGCGAGACGATCACCGCGACCGCCTGGGGCGACACCCTCTGGTATCTCGCGGAGCCCGGCCGCCGCACCGTCGTGGCCTCCGAGCCCTACGACGACGACCCGCACTGGCGCGAGGTGCCCGACCGCACCCTGCTCGCCGCCAGCCGCACCGACGTACTGCTGACCCCGCTCAAGGAGCCCCCTGCGTGAGCCCGTTCCTGCTGACCCGCACCCTGCCCGAGGACGCCACCGACGCCGCGCTGCGCGCCGACGTCCTGCACGGCCTCACCCGCACCCCGAAGACCCTGCCGCCCAAGTGGTTCTACGACGCGCGCGGCAGCGCCCTCTTCGAGGAGATCACCACCCTGCCCGAGTACTACCCCACCCGCGCCGAGCGCGAGATCCTGGTCGCCCGCTCGGCACTGATCGCCGAGATCACGAAGGCGCGCACGCTGATCGAGCTGGGTTCGGGATCCTCGGAGAAGACCCGCCACCTGATCGACTCCCTGCCAGATCTGCACACCTACGTCCCCGTGGACGTGAGCGAGAGCGCTCTGACCGGCGCCGCGAACACCCTGCTCGCGCAGCGGCCCCGGCTCGAAGTGCACGCCCTGATCGTCGACTTCACCCGCGGCCTCGCGCTGCCGGGCACGCCGGGTCCACGCCTGGTCGCGTTCCTCGGCGGCACGATCGGCAACCTGCTGCCCGCCGAACGCACCACGTTCCTGGCCTCGGTACGCGACCTCCTCGCCCCCGGCGACGCGCTGCTCCTCGGCACGGACCTCGTCAAGGACGAGTCGGTGCTCGTCTCGGCGTACGACGACGCGACGGGCGTGACGGGCGCGTTCAACAAGAACGTCCTGGCGGTGATCAACCGCGAACTGGCCGGGGACTTCGACCCGGACGCCTTCGAGCACGTCGCCGTCTGGGACCGCGAGCGCGAGTGGATCGAGATGCGGCTGCGCTCCACGGCCGACCAGACCGTGAAGATCCACGCGCTCGACCTGGCGGTCGACTTCGCCGCGGGCGAGGAGCTCCGCACGGAGATCTCGGCCAAGTTCCGCGAGGACGGCGTGCGCGCCGAACTGGCCGGATCCGGCCTGGAGATGACGCACTGGTGGACGGACGAGAGGGCGCGCTTCGCCCTTTCGCTGAGCACGGTGGCGTAGAGCCGTGCCGACGGGTGCCCGGCCCCGCCCCCCTGCGGCGGGGCCGGGCACCCGTCACAGGCCGCCGACGTCCAGCGCCTCCGTGATCCGGCGCGACGCCGCACGGGCCTCGGTCGCCGGGTCGCCGCCCGTCAGGACCTTCGTCATGTAGCCCTTGATGGGATTGTCCGCCTCGACGGCCGCCCAGCGCGGCGAGTTGGGCGTCGCCCGGCCGTTCGCGGCGCCGACGGCCATCGCAGCGACGCCCTCCTCACCGGTGACCGCGGGGGCCAGCTTCGCCTTGTTCGGGACGTAGTTCATGGTCCGCGCGAGATCGATCTGCCACTTCTTGCCCGCCAGCGCCTCGATGACCTCGACCGCGCCCTTGTGGTCGTCGCTGTGCTCGGGCACGACGAGGTCGGAGCCGCCGGTGAAGACCGCGCCGGGCTTGCCGGCCTTCTTGCCGGGGATCGGGAAGTAGCCGAGTTTCCCCTTCAGTTCGGGGTTCTTCTCCTCGATGGCGCGGGCCGCGCCGGGCACCGCGATGATCTGGGCGACGTCGCCGCCCGCGAACACGCCGGCCTGCGACGGATGTTCTTCGTCGGCGTCGCGCGGGCCGTCCCCGAGCGCCTGCAGCCGCTGGTAGAACTCCATGCCGCGCAGCGCCGCGGGCGTGTGCAGGGCGCCGCGCCAGTCGCCGGACGACTCCTTGGTCTCCTTGGCAAGGTCGCCGCCCTCGTCCCAGATGAACCCGGCGAGGGTGTACCAGTCCTGGCCGGCGAGGTAGATCCCCTGCTTGCCGCCGGTGTTGAGCTTCTCGGTGACCGTGATCCACTCCTCGCGGGTGCGGGGCGGCTCGGTGATGCCCGCCTGGGCGAAGAGGTCCTTGTTGTAGATGACGACGCGGTTCGCGGCGTACCAGGGGATGCCGTACTGCGCCCCTCGGTAGCGGCCCGGCTCGGCGAGGCCGGGGAGCCAGTCGTCCATGCCGAGGTCGCGTGCGGACTCCAGGGTGAGGTCGTACAGGCCGCCCTCGTCGACGTACTGCGCCACCTGGGTGTTGCCGACCTCGATCACCTCGGGTCCGTCGCCGCCCTCCTCCTTCAGCGCCTTCTTCACCTTGGCGCCGATGCCGGTCCATTCCTGGACGCGGATGTCCAGGTCGATGCCGTCGTGCTCCTTCTCGAAGTCCGCCGTGAAGCGCTCCACGAACTCGGGCGACGCGCTGCCCCGCATCAGCCAGACCGTGACGGTCCTGCTGTCGTCCCCGCCGGGGAGCACGCCGCAGCCGGCGAGCAGGACGGTGGAGGAGAGGGTGAGCGCCAGGGACGCGGTGGCGCGGCGGTGCGGTTTCACGTGGGTCGCTTTCTGCCTGCGGACAGGGGAAGGTCAGCCCGACGCGGGGGGGTGAGCACGTGGCTCGAACGGGTTACTGGCTTGGAGTTTGGTCCGTACCAATGCGCTGGTCAAGGGGCAGCGGTCATCTTGCGTGCCATCTCGCGCTCCTGGGCGGGTTGGGGCACGGTGGAGTGACGGTACTGCACGGAGTCGTACGACATCGGTCGTGCGACCTCACTCCCGACGGCCCGGAGGAATCACCCTCATGTCGAACCACACCTACCGTGTCACCGAGATCGTCGGCACGTCCCACGAGGGCGTCGACCAGGCGATCCGCAACGGCGTCGCGCGCGCCGCGCAGACGCTGCGCTCGCTGGACTGGTTCGAGGTCACGCAGGTGCGGGGCCACATCGAGGACGGGGAGATCCAGCACTATCAGGTGGGGCTCAAGGTGGGGTTCCGTCTGGAGGACGAGTAGCGCTTCGCGGGGCGGGGTACGACGGTGCGTTGTTTGCTGCGGGTGCGTTGTGGTTGCTCGCGCAGTTCCCCGCGCCCCTGAACGGGGCGTTCTGGTGTGTCGTCTGCTGCAGGCGCGTTCGTGGATTTCGCGCCGTTCCCCGCGCCCCTGGGCGGGGCGCCCCCCAGCGGAGTGGTCAGGTGCGGCCCTCTCGTTCTTGGGCGTCCTTCAGGGGGGCTGATGGTGTTGCCCAGTCGGCTCTGTGGACGGGGAAGCCTGCTCGTTTTGCCTCTTCGCAGACCAGTTCGTCGTCGTCGACCAGGATGCGGATCTCACGCTTGCGGGCGATGCCGCGGAGGATCTCCAGCTTGGTGCGGCGTGCGGGGCGGCGGTCGTCGTTGCGGCGCATCCAGATGCGTCCGGCAGGCAGGCCGTGGCGGGCCAGCCACTCCTCCGTGTCCGCGCGGCAGCGCTCGGGGCGTCCGGTGAGGTAGACGACCTCGCACTCCTCCGCGCTCGCCAGGGCCAGTTCGACGCCGCGGGCCAGCGGCGGATCCTGGGGTGCCGCCGCGAAGAACGCGTCCCAGTCGCGGGGCTTGCGCTCCAGGTACCGCTGCCGGTGCGCGGTGTCCGCGAGAGTGTTGTCCAGGTCGAACACGGCCAGGGGTCTGTTGTCTTCGGTCACGTGGACAGCCTAGAACGGGGGTAGAGCACAGTGGAGCAGTGTGCTTGGGTGGGCGTGAGGGAAGTTGGGGGGACAAGGCTGTGGCCGTATGGAAGCGAACTGCCTTCAGGGGGCTCGTGCGAGGGAGCCTCGCGTTGAGCGTGGCGCTGGCGCCTGCCGTGCTCTGTGGTTCGGCGCGCGCGGCGGCGCCCGCCTGCCCCATCGTGTACTTCGACCTGGGCGAGACCCTCGTGCACACCGCCGAGGACGGCGGCACCAGCTATCGGCCCTCGGCGGCCTCCTACCTGCGTGAACTGCGCGAACGGCACATCCGGGTCGGTCTGATCACCAATGTGCCGTCCGCTTGGGGCGCGACCGACGCGGAGCGTGCCGCCCGGCTGAAGCGGGAGGTCGACGCCACGTGGCGCGGGTCCACGCCCTTCGCGTGGCAGGACTTCGGCGACCGTATTCTCACCCCGCGTACCGAGGCGGAGCGCAAACCGGCCCCCGCCCTGTGGCAGCGGGCGAAGGCCGGTTCGGACGGGTGCCGAGTCGTCCATCAGGCGGAGACCGCCGAGGAGGTCAGAGCCGCTTCCGCGGTCGGCTTCGTGCCGTATCAGGTCGGCCGGCCGCACCTGCCCGCGTTTCTTCCGGTCCGGCTGGTGGAACTGCTCGGGGACCGGCACCACTCCCCTGCTTGACCATCCCGCTGCGCAGGAGCAGTTGGAAGACGCCGAGCAGCACCACCGTCGCGAGCGCGCTGTGCCACAGCAGTGCGTCCAGGCGCCCGGCGGCGAGATAGGCGCCCACGGCGATCGCGGCCAGTGCGCACACCGCGCGGTCCACGATGCTCTCGACGGAGAGCAGGGTGGCGCGCGGGGCGTGCGCGGGCACCGCGTCGTTCACCAGCTTGCGCTGGATGGGGTACGCGAAGCCGGTCGCGGCGGCGAACAGGCAGAGCAGCGCGACGACGGCCCACGGTCCACCGAGGGTCATGGCCGTCAGACTGCCCGCGAGGGCGAGGCTGAGGATCGAGACCCAGGCGACCGGCGGCAGACGGCGGCTCAGCCACTGCGGGCGGGCCGAGGCCACCGCCTCCGCCACCGTCATCGCCGCCATCACACCGCCGTGCGACGCCTCCGCGATGCCGTGGTCGAGGAGGATCGGCTGGAAGAGGTTGACCTGGCAGATCCGGGAGAGCGTGAAGACAGCAACTCCCTGCACCATCACCAGGGCCAGCCACCGCGAGGCGGCGACGCAGCGGAGCGCGGTGCCCGCGTCCCGCAGGAACGCGCCTCCCCCGCCCGCCCTCTTCCCCGTGCCGCCGTCCGCCCCCGCGAGGCGCGGCAGCGCGACCGCGCAGGCGAGGGAGCCCGCCGCGCTCGCGGCGCTGAGCACGTACGGGGTCGGGTGCGCCACGGCCATCAAGGGTCCGACCAGCGGCCAGCACACGACCTTCGCCACCAGCCCCAGCGCCCGTGCGGTGCCCTCCGCCCTCAGGTAGTGCTCGTCGCACTTCTCGGCGCGCAGCCCGTCGTACAGGTAGGCGCTGGCCGCCCCCGAGGTGAGGGAGCGGCCCGCGGCGATGGCCAGGAAGTGGACGAGGAAGCCGGTGTAGGAGGCGCTGAACACCGGAGCCAGGTTCGCCGCCGTCATGACCACCGCGCCGGCCCGCAGGCAGTTGCGGGTGCCGATCCGGTCGGCGATCAGGCCGGTCGGGATCTCGAACAGGCAGAAGGCCACGTAGTAGATGCTCTGGATGCCGAAGATCTGCCCGTCGGAGAGCCCGGCCTCCTTCTGGTAAGCGTAGAAGACGGGCATCCACCACAGCAGGTTGAACAGCAGCTGGAAGCCGTAGTTGAGCCGGATGATGCGTTGGGCGGTCGGCGTGAGACCGGTTGGCGCCGCCTTGCCGGAGGGCGCCTTCACAGTGCGTACGGGCGGATCTGGACCAGCCGGAAGTCGCCCCGGTCGGTCATCAGCCACTCGATGTCCAGCGGCCGGTCCACGTCGTCCGCGCTGAAGTGGGACTGAAGGAGCCGCCCGGTCAGGGACAGGTCGGCGAGCCGGGCGCGGGTGGCGGCGGAGAGCGCGTCGCCCCAGGAGCCCAGGGCGACGGTGCGGCCGCCGCCCTCCACGGTGTTGTACAGGTACTGCTGCGGCAGGACCGAGCCCTCGACCACCTGTTCCGGGGAGCCGGGGGAACAGTTGAGGTAGACGTTGCGGAAGTCCTCGCGGCGGGTGGGGTTGCAGGTCACCAGGACGCCGCCGAGGGAGGCGGGCACGTACTCCTGGATGATGACGCCCATGTAGGTGTCGTCCAGGGAGATGCCGACCTGGTGGCGGAGGCGCACGCTGCGGGGCGAGAGCAGTGAGGCCCACACCTGGCGTACGGCCTCCAGGAGTTCGCCGGTGCCGTGGACGGTGGTGACGGAGTCGTAGACGCCCGCGGCGGAGAAGCCCGGCAGGTCCTCGGCGTTGGACGAGGAGCGCACCACCAGGCGGCCGCGCGAGCCGGCGGGGGCGGGAAAGGCCTGGCTGATCTGCCGGGTGACCGACTCGGGGACAGGGGCCTGCCGGATCAGGTGCTGGAGTTGCAGGCAGAGCGAGTCCAGGACGTCGGTCGCGTCGAGTTCGAGTGCCATCTTCAGCTTGCCGATGCCCTGTTGGAGGGCGGGCGAGGAGGAGAGGAAGTGCTGCTGGAGCGCGAAGGGCAGCGCGACGCCGTCCGGGGCGCCGACCGTCCGGGACACGAACTCGGCCGCACGCGCGCGGAGTTCGCCTTCGGCGGGCGCGGTCAGGCCGAGGCGGGCCGCCAAGTGTCCGTAGAGGTGCTCGCGCGGCGGGCGGGGCCGTCCGTAGAAGGCGGTCAGGTCGGCCGTACGGCTGTCGAGCACGTGGTGCAGCTCGCCGAGGTTGGCCGCCTTGGTGCCGTAGCGGTCGCGGTCGGCGGCGCGCAGCCGGTGCAGGGACAGGACGGGGGTGTCGTCGAGCAGGGGCGGTTCGAGGCGGATGCGCTGCTGGTGCCAGGCCGGGGCCCGCAGGGCGGGGTCGTGGTCGAGCCGCTCCAGGGATATCTCGTCCTCGCGGACCCGGTAGCGGACCCACGCGCCGTCCAGGCCGTCCTTCTCGACGAGCTGTTCGAGGTCGCGCACGATCGCGTTGGGGATGCCCCAGCCGGAGGCGAGGACGTTGGTGTGGGAGAGCGGGGTGATCGGCGCGGTGTTGAGGAATCCGGCCACCCGGGGCACGTCGTCGGGCAGGCACGGCATGGCCACGATGTCCGCCCAGCCGAGCTGGGCCGCCGCTGCCTCGTACTCCTCGGTCGTGCGGAAGAACCGCAGCCGGCCGGTGGCCTCGCCGGGGTTGAGCGGCGTCCGGGTCCGGGAGCCGAAGAGTTCGTGGCTGAGAACGCGCGGCACGCGCTGGTCGCTGATCGCCGCAAGCTCCTCCTCCTGCCCGTGGTTGGCGGGTTTGAGGAGCAGCGGCAGCCTGCCGTCGACCCGGGAGCGTACGAACTCGTAGAAGTAGACGAGCAGTTCGCCGTGCATGGTGTCGGCCTCGGTCGTCTCCAGGACGAGGAAGGTGCGTTCGCGGCCGTCGGCCTCCTCGTCGGTGTGCAGGGAGAGCACACCGAGCAGGAAGCGGCGCTCGGGGTCCATGTAGACGGAGGCGTTGAACGCGTCGAGGTCCGCGTCGAGGGCGGTGAGGTCCATGCCCAGGACGCGCGTGGCGACGTAGTCGACGTGGAAGGGGTGGGCCGCGGTGTCGAGCAGGTGCCAGGTGTTCTCGGCGCGGTCGACGACGACTTTGAGGTACGGGTGTCCCGCGAGGACCCCGGAGAGGGTGCGGAAGAGCGGCAGGGAGAGGTTCTCGCCGACGACCGTGCGGTCCGTGGCCGGTTCGGCGGCGCCGGTGAGCAGGTGGGCGGTCATGCCGAGACCTCCTCGGGTTCCACGACAGAGGGCCGGGCGGCGGGCAGGACCTGGGGCAGGGCGTCCACCAGGGTCTCGAAGTCGCGGAGTACGGTCCGCGCGTCGGTGGCCGAGAGCAGGCACAGGGCCGCCATGGTGTTGGCGCCCGCGGCCGGTTCGTAGACCGGCACGGCACTCCCGTCGGGGAGCGAGCTCTCCGCGACCACCGACAGGCGGCTGCCTCGGCTGAGGGAGGTGTTCGCCGAGACGGCGGGGAAGTCCCAGATCCTGCGGTCCGGCCAGGCGCGGCCACGCCCGTCGACCGCGAGGACGACGAGGGAGCCCGCCGCGCCGCGCGCCCGCGCGGGGGTGAGAGCCTCCTCGGGCCATTCCACCCGGCGTCCGAGGAGGTGATCGACGAGCATGCCGACCAGATCGAGTCCGAAGACCTCCTCGATCTGCGGCACGGTCATCGCGCCGCCGAACCGCGCGGCCGTCTCGATCAGCCACATCCTGCCGTCGGCGCCGAGCTTGATCTCGGTGTGGGTTCCGCAGTCGCGCAGGCCGAGGGCGTCGACCGCGCGCCGGGCGAGCTCCACGATCCGGTCCTGGGCGTCCCGGCCCAGCGGGGCGGGGGTGATGCTCGCGCGTTCGGTGAACGGCTCGACCGTGGGCATCCGGCCGCTGAGGCAGACCGGGTGGAAGGTGCCGTCCGTGACGACGCCCTCGACGCTGACGTAGTCGCCCCAGCCCGGCTCGTCGAACCAGTCGGACGCGGTGCCGGTGACGATCTGCTCGACCACGAAGTCCGCGTCGGCCTCGGCCACATGCAGCTCCGCGTAGCCCAGTTGCGCCGATTCGGCCATGACGTCGCGGGAGCGGGCCCAGGCGGCCGACGCCTCGTGCGGGGAGCGGATGATCTGGTGGGCGGTGGACCCGGCGCTCCAGGCGGCCTTGAGCAGCAGCGGTCCCGGCAGGGAGCGAGCGGCCGCGTGCAGGTCCGCCTCGGTGGCGACGGGGCGGAACGCGGGTTGCGGCAGGCCGTGTTGGTGCCAGGTGTGCCGCATCAGCCGCTTGTCGCGGGCGAGCGCGGCGGCGCCGCCCGCCCCCGCGAGTCCGAGCGCCTCGCACGCCTCGGCAACGGCCACGACCGCGTACTCGGAGAAGGTGAGCACCGCGTCCGCGCCCACGGCTTCGGCCCGCCGGACGATCAGGGACACGAGATCGGGGTGGTGCGCGTCGTCGGGCGTCACGACCGAGGCGCACAGTCTGTGGGCGGAACCTGCCACGGCGGGAGGAAGAGCGCTGAGCGCCAGCAGGTGCACTTCCGCCTTCGCGGCCGTCCGGGAGAGGACGTGACCGAGGGGCGGACCACCCTTGGCATGCACTAACAGCACCTTGCTCACGGAAGTTCGTCTCCATTCGTCTCGGTTGCCACGGATCGCCGTACTCCGTGCGTGATGAGGGACAAGGCCGTGGGAATCAGCCGGTCCACATCGCGGGGCGTGTTCACCCGCTCACTCAAGGGGACCAGGCCACAGACGCCCGTGACGCCTCGATGGGCGCCCACGACTCAGGCAAATGCCTGAGTGACCGCGCGTCGGAGAGTCAGAGACGACGGACGGAGACCGCTGTGGACGATTCCAGCCTCAAGGCACTTCCCCCGAGCGAGAGCCGGGCCCACAGCTTCGCGGACCTGGTGGATCTCGCCCCGGCCGCCGCCTTCATACGGGACGGCGACGGACGCTACCTGTGGGCAAACCACGCCTACGCGCACCTCTACGGCACGGTCCCGGAAGACGTCGTCGGCAAGTACATCGAGGATCTCGACGCGCCCGCCGAAGCCGGCCGGTTCCGCGCCCTCGACCAGGAGGTCCTCAGCAGGGGCGCGCCGGTGCGGCACACGCTCGGCTACCGGCGCAGGGACGGCAGCACGGGCCGGGCGGTGGGCCACCGCTTCCCCGTCCGGGAGAACGCGCGGACCTGCGTCGCCGGGATCTACGTGGACGTCACGGATCAGGCGCGCGTCACGGTCCGGTGGCAGGAGGCGGAGGAGAATCTGCAGGCTCTGCGCGACCACAGCGGGCTGCCCTGCGCGCTGCTCTCGGCGAACGGGCGCGTCGTCGAGGCGAGCGCGGCGGCCGCGGAGCTGTTCCGGCTCGACCCGCACGACCTGGTCGGCCGCCGCGCGCACACGCTGCTCGCCCCGGAGCCGGGGCTTGATCTGCTGCACCGCCGCTGGCAAGGCCTGCTGTCCCGCCGCACCAGACGGATGGAGACGTCCGTGGTGCTCGTGGACGCCCAGGGGCTCAGGCGCCGCGCGCGGCTCCATCTGACGACGATCGGTCACTCCGCCGTACGGGCCCGGTACGTCTGGGCCGTCGTGACCCACCAGAGCCTCGCGCACGAGGCCCACCCGTCGCTCACCGCCGCGCAGATCCGCATCCTCTCCCTGCTGGCGGAGGGCAGCAGCAACGGCGACATCGCCACGTCGCTGAAGCTGTCCCGGCAGACGGTCGACTATCACCTCAGCCGCCTGCGGCAGCTCCTGGGCGCGGCGACCCGGCCGGCTCTCGTCGCGCGCGCCTATGTCCTCGGCATCCTGGCCCCGTGCGCGTGGCCGCCGCGCTCCGCCACGGCGGCCCATCCGCTCAGCGCTGTCTGACGGGGCCGCCGGTCAGCGGATGTTGACGTCGATGCAGGCGTAGAAGGCGTTGGCGGTGTCGCCGATGTTCCACACCGCGAGGACCTTGTGCCTGCCGGTGAAGTTGCCGAGGTTGACCTGGTGCGAGACGGTCGCCGGTGGCTGCTGGTTGCCGCCGTCGATGGTGGCGACCTTGGTGCCGTCGACGAAGTACTCGTAGTTCGCGGTGCGGTGCCGGGCGGTGAACGTCCAGGTGAAGGTCTGCGTCCTGCTGACGTCGCTGACCTTCCAGCCCTTGCTGTCGTTGTCGAGCTCCGCGAACCGGGCGTTGCCGCCGCTGCAGCTGCGCAGGCCCTTGGGCCCCTCGACGCTCTGCGGTTCGTACTTGATGTCGCCGCAGGGCACCGTGCGCGCGGCGCACTGGGCCTGCCGGCTCGCGGGGGCGTTGACGTAGCCGTGCGCGCTGGCCGAACCGGTCGGCAGGGTGAGGGCGAGGACGGGGGCCATCCCGGCGCCGATCGCCGCGGCTATCTTCCGCTTCTTGTCCATGCGTACTCCTTCACGGGGCGCTGCTTCATGGGGGGGTGCGGCGTGAAGTGCTCTCGTGGGGGTGAGCGAGTGGGTGGGGAATGGTGGGGGTGATGCGGGCGTTGCGGTCGAGCGGGGCCGGGGGTTCGCGGCTGCCGATTAGTCCAGACCATAGACTTCGGCCAGACGCGGTCAAGGTTGGTTTCCGGCCAGGTGAAGGGGTCTCCTGTGGAAGCAGTCCGGTTCTCTGTCCTCGACCGTTCGCGCACCCGTGAGGGGCACGACGGTCCGGAGGCCCTGCGCGACACCGTGCGCCTCGCCCAGGACCTGGAAGCTCTCGGTTACTACAGGTTCTGGGTCTCCGAACACCACGGTGTGCCCGGTGTCGCGGGGTCCGCGCCGACGGTCCTCGCGGCCGCCGTCGCGGCGGCCACCCGCACCATCCGGGTCGGCACGGGCGGCGTGATGCTGCCGAACCATCAGTCGCTCGTCGTGGCCGAGCAGTTCGGGGTGCTCGAATCGCTCTTCCCCGGCCGGATCGACATGGGACTCGGCCGGTCGGTGGGCTTCACCGACGGGGTGCGCAAGGCGCTGGGGCGCGACAAGCACGACGCCGAGGACTTCGCGGCTCAGCTGGCCGAACTGCTCGACTGGTTCCGCGGCACGTCCGGCACGGGGGTGCGGGCCCGCCCCGCCGAGGGCCTGAGCGTCCCGCCGTACGTCCTGGCCGTGGGCGAGGGCGCGGCGATCGCCGCCGAGGCGGGTCTGCCGCTGGTCATCGGCGACCTCCGGGGCCGCGAGAAGATGCTGCGCGGCATCGAGCGGTACCGCGACGGGTTCCGGCCCTCGCCGTGGCTGGCCGAGCCGTACGTCATGATCTCGGGCACCGTCGCGGTGGCCGAGAGCGAGGAGGCCGCCCGTCGCCTGCTGCTTCCGGAGGCCTGGTCGATGGCGTACTCCCGGACGCACGGCACGTTCCCGCCGCTCCCGCCGGCCGAGCGCGTGGAGGCGATGGCCATGACGGACAAGGAGCGCGGCTTCTACGAGTCGGGGCTGAGCGGCCATGTGTACGGCACCGAGGAGCAGGTGGCGGACGCGCTGCGGCGGGTGATCAAGGAGAGTGCCGCGCAGGAGGTGCTTGTGACGACCAGTACGTACGACCGCGCCGGCCTGCTGGACTCCTTCAGGCGGCTGGCGCGGGTGGCGGGCCTTGCGCCGGCCGGGGACGCCTAGGCAGGTCCCGCTGCTCGGGCCCCGCTCCCCCGGTTCACCGCTCGGGTCCCGCCCGCGTCGCGGTCCGGGATCGGCCCGGAGGCGGCGCGGACGGGCGCGGTGCCCCCGTGGCACGGGGGACGGTTCCAGCGGAAGCACCGCGGTCCCAGTGGCCCTCGCGGCTGCTTCGCCAGGGCCCTCGGGGGTGGGCTCGGGCGAAGGCGCTCACGTGGTCGCCAGTGCTTCCGTCGGGGGCAGCCGGGCGGCGCGTACGGCCGGGTAGAACCCCGCGAGTCCGCCGATGACCAGCGTGGCGCCGACGCCGCCCGCCATCGCCCAGAACGGGACGACGGACGGCCAGCCCTGGTAGGCGGAGTACCCACCGGTGACGGCGATGCCGAGCAGGACGCCGCCGAGGCCGCCGAGGGCGGACAGGAGCAGCGCCTCGGCCAGGAACTGGGTGCGGATCTGCCCCCGCGTCGCGCCGAGCGAGCGGCGCAGGCCGATCTCGGAGCGGCGTTCGAGGACGGAGATGACCATGGTGTTGGCCACTCCGACGCCGCCGACGAGCAGCGCCACTCCGCCGAGGCCGAGCAGCAGTCCACTGAGGGTGTCGTCGGTGGCTTCCTTGGCGGCCAGCGCGTCCGAGGGGCGCGAGACGTTGGCCTCGTTGGGGCTCTCGGGGTTGGTGGTGGCGCCGAGGACGGCCTGGACGTCGTTGACGGCCGACTCCTCGGCCCGCGTGAAGATGGTGGTCGGGGAGCCGTCGAAGCCCAGTTCGCGCTCCGCCGCGGTCCAGCCGACGAGGGCCGACGAGTCGAGCGAGGGCACAAGTTCGTTGGGGGCGAGCAGGCCGACGACGGTGAACCAGCGGCCGCCGAGCCAGACCTTCACGTCCTCCCCCGCCTGGTGGACACCGAGCTGTTCGGCGGCCTTGGGGCCGAGGACGACGGAGGGATAGCGGCTGTTGGCGGCGTTGAGCCAGCGGCCGTCGACGATCTCGGCGCCGACCGACTTCGGCAGGTCCGTCCTGGCGGCCGAGACGTTGAGGCCGCCGGTCTCCTCCTCGGGCGTGTGGTCACTGCGGTAGACCTTGGCGTCGGTCTTGCCGATGGCGGAGACCGACTCGACGTCGTCCATGTTGGCGATCATGTCGACCGACTCCACGGGGAGCCGGGCCTCCCCGCCGCTGAAGTTCTGCCCCGGGGTGACGGTCAGAAGGTTGGTGCCGAGGGCCTGCAGCCTGCGGTTGAGGTCCTCGGTGGACGAGGTGGAGATGCCGACCACGCCGACCATCGCGGCGATGCCGATGGCGATGCCGAGCGCCGAGAGGAAGACCCGCATGGGACGGGAGCGCAGGCCGGAGCCGCCCACCCGCAGCACGTCGGCCGGGTTCATCCGGGCCGGCCGGGGCCGCCGCACGGGTTCGGAGGGTTCGGGAGCGGCGGACCGCTCCAGCTCCTTGATGCCGGTCATCGCACGGCCTCCTGGTGGGGAACGAGGGACGAGGAGCCGCCGCCCGCGACCGAGTCGTGCTCGATCCGACCGTCCTTGAGGCGCACCTCACGGGGCAGGGTCGCGGCGATGTCCCGGTCGTGGGTGATGACCACCACGGTCGTCCCGGCCTCGTGCAGCTCGTGGAGGAGCTCGATGACGACCGCTCCGGACCGTGAGTCAAGGGCGCCGGTCGGCTCGTCGGCGAGCAGCAGCGGCGGGTCGCCGAGCACCGCGCGGGCGATGGCCACGCGCTGCTTCTCGCCACCGGACAGCTGGTGCGGCTCGTGGTAGAGCCGGTGGCCGAGGCCGACCCTGCGCAGTGCGCGCTCGGCGAGGCGGCGTCGCTCGCCGCGCGGCCTGCCGCTGTACAGCAGCCCGTCCGCCACACTGTCCAGCGCCGGTACGCCGTACGCCAGGTGGAACTGCTGGAAGACGAAGCCGATGGTGTCGGCCCGCAGCGCGGACAGTTCACGGTCGGACAGGTCGGCCACGTCGTGTCCGTCGATGCGTACCCGTCCGGACGAGGGGCGGTCCAGGGTGCCCATGATGTTGAGCATCGTGGACTTGCCCGACCCCGACGGGCCGACGATGGCGAGGAGCTCGCCGCGCCGGATGACGAGGTCCGCGCCGCGCAGGGCGGCGACGTCCTCGTACGTCTTGGAGACCCCGGTCAGCTCGACCACCGGCCGGTCCTGCCGGTCCGTGGCGGGCGCGGGGAGCTCGCGGCTGGCCAGGCTCACTTGGGAACCCCCACGACGGTGCCTTCCTTGATGCCCTTCCCGGACACCTCGACCCTGCTGTCGGCGAACATGCCGAGCTCGACCGGCCGGTACTCGGTGCCGTCGGCGGTGACGACCTCCACGGCGTACCCTCCGCCGCGCTGTGCCACCAGGGCGGCCACGGGGACGACGAGGACGTCCTTGCGGGACTCCGCCTTCAGCGTGACCTCGACGGCGGCGGCCTGGTAGCGGCCGAGACCCTTCTGGTCCTTCACCGTCAGCTCGACGGGCAGGGTGGCCTTGTCGTCGGACTCCCCGGAACCCGCGTCGCCGGAGCCGCCCGCGGAATCGTCGCTCTGCCCGGTGGACGGCGTTCCGATGTCCGTCACCTCGGCCTCGACCGTGTTGTCGTCCGGGAGCTGGACGGTGGCCTTGGTGCCCTTCTCGACGAGGTCCTCGAACTGCACGTCGAGGTCGACGCTGACGATCCGCTCGGTGCCGGTCCAGGAGAGGACGTCGCCGCTCAGGGCGGCGCCCGGCGAGGCCTTCACGTCCGCGACGCGCCGGGCGTCGGGGGCGACCACGGCGTCCCCGGCCCGTACCGTGCCGGTCTCCTCGCGGTTCAGGTCGTCCTGCCAGTCCTTGACCGCTTCGGCCGTGGCGGAGTTGTACGTCTCGTCGACGGTGAAGCCCTTGTAGCCGAGGGCGCGGAGGTTCTTCTCCAGCATCTCGACGTCGTCCCCCTCGCTGCCCGACTGCAGGGTGCGGTAGAGGGGGAACGAGCCGTACAGGAGCGGGACCCGCTGCTGGTCGACGCGGTAGACGGTCTCGCCGCGCTCGACGACGGTGCCCTCCTCGGGCACCCAGGTGACGATGCCGTCGCCCGCGCTGCCGCCGGAAGCTCCTTCCTGGCCCGACTGATCGGACTGGCCCGACTGCCCTGACTGTCCTGACTGCGCGGACTGTCCGTCGCCCGTGCCGGCCGCCGCGGCCGGGGCCTGCACGGTGGTCGCGTCGCCGTAGCCGAGGTTGCCGTCGACGCTCTCGGTGTCGGTGAGCGTCGTGCGCTCCACCTTCGCGGTGGCCGGCGGGCCCGCGGGCGCGGAGCCCCCCGAGTCACCGCTGTCGCCGCCGATGGTGCCGGTGGCGGCGACGCCGGCCGCCGCGGTCACGGTGATCGCGGCGAGCGCGATCAGCGAGGTGCGCAGCGGGCGGCGCCTGCGGCCGCTGCCGGCCGGTGGCTCCTCCTCGTCCGCACCCGCCGCGGAGACGCGGTTCTCCGCGGAGACGGTCTCCAGCTCGGAGGCGGTGTCCGGCGCGGCGGTCGTGTCGAGCGCGGCGCCGCCGGTACGGTTCGCCGACACCTCGCCGGATCCGTGGCGTTCCAGCGCGCCGGACGGCTCGCCGGAGAGCGGTGGTGCTTCGGTCTCGTCGCGGCCGGTCACTCGGGGACGCCTCCCCCTTGACCGTTGTTCATCATCATGCCGCCACCGGGGTACTTGCTCTGGCAGGCGCCCATGGCCTTGGTGAACTCAGGGCCGCCCGGGGTGATGCCGGTGCCGTTGATGTCGATCTTCATGTTGCTGCCCTCGATCTCCGGGTCGGGGAACTTGTCCAGCCCGTTCTCGCGCAGGCACTTGGCCCACGCCGAGACCTTCTTCGAGTCCAGGGCCTTGCCCCCGCCCCCGCCGCCGAGGCCCTGCGGGGCCTTGTCCCGGCAGGCCTCCTCGGCCTTCTTGTACGACTCCGAGTTCACGTCGACCCCGTCTCCGGGGGTGAGCCTGACGCCGCCCGTGTCCTGCTGCGGGTCGGGGTAGTCGGCCGCCCCGTTCTCGCGCATGCACTTGGAGTACGCGAGGCCCTGGTCGAACGGGCTGGTCGGGGAGGCGGACGGGTCCTTGTCCGACGAGGCGGCCGAGGAGTCTCCCGAGCAGCCCGTGAGGAGCGACCCGGTGACGAGAGCGGATGCGGCGACGAGTACGGGTGCGATGGTTCGCTTGCGGGCGAATGCCCGCTTCTGTGTGGTGAACATGGACCCAACTTTTACGCGGCGGGCGGTCACACGGCGGGCACAAAGCCGGGCGTCCGCACAGTGCCGCCATGGGTGGCGCAGAGCGCGCCGGGGCAGGCCGGAACGGCCGCGTGCCGAGGGCGCGCGGCCGTTCCGGTTCGCCCCCGGTGCGCGGGGGCCGGTCAGGGCTCGGCGCGCTCCGGGCTGCCCCGGGCCTGTGGTGCGCCGCGCCACGCCGTGAGCCTGTGCTCCTCCTCCTGCGTGGAGTCGATCCGCTTCATGGCGGCCTTGAGCAGCGGCGGCGCCATGACGGAGGTGACCACCGCGACCAGCACGATGATCGTGTACGTCCTGGTGTCGAGGATGCCGAGCCGCAGCCCGACCATGGCGACGATCACCTCGATGACGCCGCGCGCGTTCATCCCCGCGCCGAGTGCCAGCGCCTCCCAGCGGCTCAGTCTGCTCAGCCGCGCCCCGATGTAGGCGCCCGCGAACTTTCCGAGGATCGCGACAGCCAGGACGAGCAGCGCGGCCGCGAGCACCGGCGGGTGCCGCAGTGCCCGCAGGTCGATGCGGAGTCCCGCGGTGGCGAAGAAGACGGGGGCCAGGACGGCGAGGACGACCATGCGCAGCGACACCGTGCGGGCCCGGTCGAACTCCCCGCTCGAACCGATGAGCATGCCGCAGAGGTACGCCCCGAAGACCGCTTCGAGGCCGAGTGCCTGGGTGCCGGCCGAAGCGAGCAGGATCATAGCGGCGGCCGCCGAGACGGTCCGCTCGTCCGAACCCCTGCACAGCCGCAGGGCTCTTCGGACGACCGGGCGGCCGATCAGCAGCGCGAGCAGGAGGACCAGCAGGAGCGAGCCGATGGCCTCGGCGAACACGCCCGCGGTCAGTCCGCCGACGGTCATGGCGGAGACCACGGAGAGCATGAGCCAGCCGAAGGTGTCGTCGATCATCCCGGCGGCGAGGGTCAGTTGGCCCACGTCGCGGTGGATGAGGTCCATGTCCATCAGGGTCTTGGCGATGACGGGGATGGCGCTGACGCACATCGCCACGCCCAGGAAGAGCGCGAACATCTGCCGGTCGGCCGCGCCGATGCCGAGCATCCGCGCGAGCGGGAAGCCGAGACCGACCCCGAGGGCGAGGGGCACGAGGAGCCCCGCGAGGCTGACGCGCAGCGCCGTGGCGCCCCGGCGACGGATCATCCGCAGGTCCATCTCGATGCCGGTGAGGCCGACGAGGAGGAGCACGGCGAGCTGTCCGACCGCGTCGAGGAGGTGGACCTGCCCGGGATCGGAGGGCAGCAGCCAGGCCGCGGCGTCCGGCGCCACCCAGCCGAAGAGCGAGGGGCCGAGGAGGACGCCGGCGCTCAACTCCCCGACGATCGCGGGCAGTCCGCAGCGGGCCGCCAGCCTGCCGAGCATGATGGCGAGCAGCAGCAGCACGCCGACCTGCAGCAGGAAGACCAGCAGGGCGTGCGCCGCGATCGGCGGCACGGGCGCGGCCGCCCACACCAGGTCGGCGGCCGCGGTCGGCCCGGTGCTGTGCACCGTGTTCACCTCCCGGGTCTGGATCCGGCGCCCCGCTCACCGGCCGCGGCCGGGACGCCCGGGGAGAGTTCGCTGTATCTGCGGAAGCCGTAGAGGAGCGCGCTCTCGTGGCGGAAGCGCTCGACGGAACGCACCGCCCCGACGACGATCACGTGGTCGCCGGAGGGGTGGGTGCGTTCGACGGTGCATTCCGCGACGGCGTGCGCGGCCTCGATCAGGGCGGGGCTGCGGGTGCGGCGGGACGGCCGCCAGGCGACGCGGTCGAACCGGTCGGGCGCGCCGGAGGCGAAGAGCGCGGCGACCCAGTCGGCTTCCCCGTGCAGCAGGTTGACGGCGAACGCGCCGCTGGCGAGCACCGCGCCCAGGGTCGGGCTGCCGCTGCGCAGGCACGTCAGGAGCGTCGGCGGGTTCACGCTGAGGCTGCACAGCGAGGAGCACGTCATCCCGCGGGGCTCCGCGCTGTCGTCCCGGGCCGTCACGACCGACACGCCGGTCGGGAACGACGCCATCATGTCGCGGAACTCGGTGTCCATGTGCCTCGCTCACACCCCGTCGCGCATGCGCTTGAAGTACTCGTTCTGCGTCGGCAGGGTGCGCACCAGCGACCGCGCCTTGTCCTTGATCGCCTGGAACTCGGCGAGCGCCTCCTTCTCGTCGACCAGGTCGAGTGCGGGTGACGGCTTCACGGGGATGCCGCCGGTGCCGAGCAGGATGCAGTTGTACGAGTAGGGCGGCAGGCCGTGGTAGCGCGGGTAGACCGTGCCGGTGTCGGGGACCTTGCTCTCCCACAGTTCGAGGCGCTCGGCCAGCGAGTCGGGCACCTTCCGGGTCTTGGTGTCCCGCCAGTACTGGTTGTCGGCCCGCTTCGCGCCCCGGTAGTGCAGGACGAGGAACTCGCGTACGCCGTCCATCACATGGGTCAGGGCGCTGTTGTACTGCTCGCGCAGCGAACGGTCCCAGTCGGCCGCCGGGTAGTACTTGACCAGCTGCTCGATGGCGTAGTGGATGAAGAAGATCCCGGTCGACTCCAGTGGCTCGACGAAGCCGCTGGACAGGCCGATGGCCACGCAGTTGTTGACCCAGGAGCGGCGGCTTCGGCCGATCCGCATCCGGATGTGGTTGGCGGGCACGTCGGCCGCGGCGGGCCCGACGAACTCGCGCAGCGTGCGCTCGGCCTCGTCGGGGTCGATGTAGTCGCGCGCGTAGACGTATCCGGTGCCGATGCGGCTGATCAGCGGGATGGTCCAGATCCAGCCCGCGTCCTGGGCGGTGGCCGTCGTGCAGGGGCGGATCGGGTCCTTGTCCATGTCCATGGGGACCTGCAGGGCGACCGCGCTGTCGTTGGGCAGGGTGTCCTGGTACGGCACGAAGGGTTCTTCGAGCGCCTTGTTCAGGAGCAGGCCGCGGAAGCCGGTGCAGTCGACGAAGAGGTCGCCCTCCAGCAGGCCGTGCTCGGCGGTCCGCACGTGGGAGAGCCAGCCGCGCTCGTCGAGGCCGACGTCCACCACGTTGTCGACGACGTGCCGCACGCCGCGCTGTGTGGCGTACTTCGTGAGGTACTTGGCCAGCAGGTGCGCCTCGAAGTGGTAGGCGTACGGGAATTGCGCGCCCTGGTACTCGGCGATCGTGTTCGGCGGCGCCTCACCCTCGACGAAGTCCTGTTCCAGGAGGCGGTTGTCGAGGTAGCGGGGGCTGCGGTCGGCGTCGATCACCGAGGCCATCACGAAGCAGTCCACGTCGAACCGCTCGGTGGTGGGGTGGCGCAGCCACCAGTCGGTGAGGGGGAAGCCCTTGACCGACCTGAGCTGCTCGAAGGGGTGGTAGAAGTGGTGCCCGGGCTCGCGCCAGTTCTCGAAGCGGACGGCGAGTTTGTACGTGGCGTTGCAGGCGGGCATCCAGTCCCGCTCGGCCAGGCCCAGGAACTCGAAGAAGTGCCTGATGTCGCTGAACGTGGCCTCGCCGACGCCGATGGTGCCGACGTCCGCCGACTCCACCAGCGTGATCTTGATCCGGTCGCCGAAGGCCGCCGTCAGATACGCGGCGGTCATCCAGCCTGCCGTGCCCCCGCCGACGATGACGACGTTACGTACAGGAGCATGCGTCATTTCCCCCACCCCACTTTGATGATTGAGCACCGGTGCGCGGATGCACCGATGCGCCGGTGTGTCGGCGTACCGATGCACCCGCCGCGGCCTACCGGTCGCGTTCGTCCTGACCGCTCAGCGTGATCGCGCCGGCCGGGCACCTCGCGGCCGCGCCGCGTACCGCGGCGGCCGCACCGGGCCCGGGCCGTGCCGCCTTGAGCAGCACCTTCCCGTCGTCCTCCGACTGGTCGAACACAGCGGGTACGTAGCTCATGCACAGGCCGGAGCCCGCGCACCTGCCGCGGTCGACACGTACCTCCATCTCTCGCCCCTCTCGCCGGGTGGTCCCGGGCTCACCAGGTGACCGGCAGCCGCTCCACGCCGTACGCGGTCGACCGGATGCGGAACTCGACGTCCCGCGTGGGCACCGCGAGCCGCAGGCCGGGGAAGCGCCGCAGCAGCGCCGCGTAGGCGATGCGCAGCTCCATCCGGGCCAGCGCGGCACCGATGCAGTGGTGGATGCCGTGCCCGAACGCGACGTGCGGCACGGGTTCACGGGTCACGTCGAGCCGGTCGGGCTCGGGGGTCAGTGCCGGGTCGCGGTTGGCCAGCGGGATCGAGCAGACGACGGTGTCCCCGGCCCTGATCAGCCTGCCGCCGAGCGTCACGTCCTCGACGGCGGTGCGGGGCGTCGGCGCGTGCGGCACGGACAGATAGCGGAGCAGTTCCTCGACGGCGCGGTCGAGGGCCGCCGGGTCGTCGCGCACCAGGGCGAGCTGGCCGGGGTTCTCCAGGAGCGCGAGGGCGCCGAGGCCCAGCATGCCGGAGATGTTGTCGAGTCCCGCGAGCATCAGCAGGATGCAGATGCCCCGCAGTTCCTTGTCGGTGAACTCGCCTCCGTGGTCGCGCACCAGCATGCCGAGGAAGCCCTCGTCGGGGTCCTTGCGCTGCCGGGCCACCAGTGCGGCGAGGTAGCGGGTGAACGCCGAGCCGGCGGCGGTGCGCTCCTGGCGTCCGCTGCCGGTCGCCAGGTGGGCGTGGCAGCGGCGCAGGAAGTCGTCGCGGTCGTCGCGGGGCACGCCGATCAGTTCGCACAGCACCAGCCCCGGGATCGCCGACGCGAACAGCTCGGCGAGGTCCGCGGGGCGCCCGGCGCGCTCCATGGCGTCGAGGCGCTCGGCGACGATGTCCTCGATGCGCGGCTGGAGTCTGCGCATCCGTCGGACCGTGAACTCCGGCGTCAGCATCTTCCGCAGCCGGGTGTGTTCGGGCGGATCGTAGTCCATCAGGAGTCCGACGCCCTCGTCGGGCCGCCGGTCGTCCTCGCCGGCCGGCTCGCGCGAGCCGAAGCGGCGGCGGGTGGAGAACCGGACGTGGTCGCCGAGGACCCTGCGCACCTCTTCGTGGCCCGTGACCAGCCACAGGGGCTCGCCACCGGCGCCGGGGGCCAGGCTGACGCGGGTGACGGGCCCGTCGGCGGCGAGGCGGCGCAGGTCGTCGGCCGGGTCGAAGCGGGTGCGGCGGGTGTGCAGCGGTACGGCTGCGGTCTCGTGCGGCATGTCGCCCCTTACCAGGCCACCGGCAGCGTCTCCACGGCCTTCGACGTGAAGCGGAGTTCGTCGCGCGGCACGGCGAGCCGCACCTCGGGGAACCTGCGCAGCAGTTCCGCTATGGCGATGCGCAGTTCCATCCTGGTCAGCGGTGCGCCGAGGCAGTAGTGGATGCCGTGCCCGAACGCCATGTGACGGCTGTTGTCGCGGGTGATGTCGATGGGCTCCTGCGGCTCCCCCGGCGAGCTGGTGTTGTTGGCGCCGAGCAGGGAACAGGCGATGGACTCCCCCGCCTTGACCGTCTTGCCCGCGAGGGTGACGTCTTCAAGGGCGGTGCGGGGCGAGGCGTGCGAGATGATCGACACGCTCCGGATCAGCTCCTCCACCGCGTGGTCGATCAGCTCGGGACGCTCCTTGAGCAGGGCGAGCTGGTCGGGGTTCTCCAGCAGGGCGAGGATGCCGAGGCCCAGGGTGCCGCCCACGTTCTGGATGAAGGAGGCGAGGAGCGTCGCGGCGGTGCCCGTCAGTTCGGCGGGGCTGAGGTCGGCGCCGTGCCGTTGAATGAGCCGGCCGAGCATGTCCTCGCCGGGGTCGCGGCGCTTTCGCGCGGTGAACTTGCTCAGGTAGATCAGGTACGAGTTGCCCGCCGCGTCCCGCTGCTCCCGGTCGGGGTTGTCGATGCGGTTGGTGTCGAGGTGGCGGGCCAGTTCGGCCTGGTCGTCCCGGGGTATGCCGAGCAGCGTGCAGCCGATGAGGCTGGTGGTGGGCCACACGAAGTGCGGTACGAGGTCGATCGGCTGCTCGGCGCCCTCCATGGCGTCCAGGCGCTCGGTCACGATCTTCTCGACGAGCGGTTCCAGGGTGCGCACCCGCCGCAGTGTGAACTCGCCGGTGAGCATCTTCCGCAGCCGGGTGTGCTCGGGCGGGTCGTAGTGCAGCAGGTTGCCGGGCTGGACGAGGCGTCGGGAGTCCTCGATGGTGTCCGCGGGCGGCAGCGTGGTGAACCGCTCCGTGTCGCCGAGCACCGCCCGCACCTCTTCGTACCCCGTGGCGAGCCAGGCGCGTTCCATGGTTCCCGGCGGGGTCATCTCGACGAGCGGCGACTGTTCGGTTTCGTCCAATGGCTTGGGCATTCTCGGAATCCTTTCGCCCTTTCCTACGAGTCTGAATTCGGTGCCGCACAACCGTCAAGGATGTCCAAGTCTCACCACCGGACGAGGAGTTCGTCTATTCCGTAGTTCGGTGTCCAGGTGCGGAATCGGATTTCCTCGGCGGGTACCGCGACGCTCAGCTTCGGGAACCGGTGGAACAGGGCCGCGATCGCGATGCGCAGCTCGACCCGGGCCAAAACGGCACCCAGGCAGTGGTGGACGCCGTGTCCGAAGGCGAGGTGTCCGGAGTTGTCGCGGGTGATGTCGAGGGTGTCCTGCGGCACGCCGTCGACCGGGGTGCGGCTCACCGCGAGCAGGGAGCAGATCACGGACTCGCCGGCCCGGATCAGGTGCCCGCCGACGGTCACGTCCACCAGGGCGGTACGGGGTGTGGCGTTCTGCACGGACGAGACGTAGCGGATGAGTTCCTCCACCGCCGAGGTGATCAGGTCCGGCCGCTCCTGGAGCAGGGCGAGCTGGTCGGGGTTCTCCAGCAGGGCCAGCGGGCCGAGGCCCAGCATGCCGCCGATGTCCTCAAGGCCGGAGCCCATGATGGCGGCGGCCATGCCCGTCAGTTCCTCGTCGGTGAGCTCCGCGCCGTGCCGGCGGATCACCATGCCCAGCAGGTCGTCGCCGGGGTCGCGGCGCTTCTGCCGGACGAGCCTGCGCATGTAGATCATGTACGCGTTCACGGCCGCCCGCTGCCGCTCCCGCTGCTCGCGGCTGGTGTGCCGGCCGAAGCCGGTGCCGGTCCTGCTGATATTCAGGTTGCGGGCGAGTTCCGCCGCGTCGTCGCGGGGCACGCCGAGCAGTGCGCAGCCCACCAGGCCGGGGATGGGCCAGGCGAAGTGCCGCACGAGGTCGGCGGGTTGCCCCGCGCCCTCCAGGGCGTCGAGGCAGTGCGCCACGATCTCCTCGATGAAGGGTTCCAGCCTGCGGATGCGCCGGAGGGTGAACTCAGGGGTGAGCATCCTGCGCAGCCGGGTGTGCTCGGGCGGGTCGTACTGGCGCAGGTTGCCGACCTCGATCTGTGGTTTCCCGCCGCCCCTGCCGTCGTCGAGCGGCAGCATGCTGAACCGGTCGTCGCCGAGGATCGCCCGCACCTCGTCGTAGCCGGTGGCGAGCCAGTGGCGGGCCGGGGCGCGCCCGCCGGTGTCCAGTTCGACGAGCGGTGTGCGGGCGCTGAGTTCCGTCAGTTCGGGTACGGGTTCCAGTCCGTTCCTGCGCGTGTGCGCGGAGGTGCTCACTGCCTTCGACATTCAGGGTCCCTTTCGCCCTTGCCCTGTGAAATTTGCCCTGTGAAATCCACGGCAATATTCCGGTGTCACTCCTTTCCGGCGCCGGTCGCGGCCCTGAGCTTTTCCGCGACGATTCCTCCGATCTGTGCCGAAGGCGCGGGCTGCAGCATGGTGTAGTGGCCGGCGGCGATTTCGTGGGACTCGATGTCGCCGCCGATGTACGGCCGCCAGCTCTCGCCGGAGACGGCTGCCGGGGTGTCCGCGGGCCGGTCCTCGGCCGCGACGAAGAGCAGCAGGTCGCCCTGGAAGCGGCGGGGCGTGTGGTGCGGGGTGAGCCGTCCGACGTTGTCGATGACCTGGCGCATGTTCGCCCTGAGTCCTTCGTCCATGTCCTGGCCGATGTTCTCGTCGGGCGGCAGCCCGAGGTCGCTTGCCCTGGGCGTGGAGGTGTCGTCCTGGCCCGCCGCGGGTTCGACGTTGCTGTACTGGGCCCCGCCGAAGCCCTCGGGGTAACCGTCGATCACCGCGAGGAGATCGACCTGTTCGCCCTGTTCCTCCAGGTGGGTGGCGACCGCCTGGGCGATGAGGCCGCCGAGGGACCAGCCGAGCAGGTGGTAGGGGCCGGTGGGCTGGACGGTCCTGATCCGCTCCGCGTAGTCGGCCGCCATCTCCGCGAGGCTCTGCGGCAGCGGTTCCGGTTCTGCGAGCCCACGGGCCTGCACGCCGTACACGGGGCGGTCCTGCGGCAGGTGCCGCAGCAGGGCGGCGTACGCCCAGCTCAGTCCCGTACCGGTGTGCATGCAGAACAGCGGCGGGAGGCTGCCCTTGGGACGCAGCGGCAGCAGCATCTCCAGGTCGCCGTGGTCGCCGCCCGCGCGCCGCCCGGCGGTGCGGGTGCCCGCACGGCCCTTGCCGCGGAGCGTGAGGAGGCCGTCGGCGGTCCGCCTGGCCCGTTCGCCCGTGCGCAGCATCCGTTCGCCCCCGGTCCCGAACGGGCAGGCGACGAACCGTTCACCGGTCGTCCCCGGCGCCTCGGCGTAGCCGCGGGCGAGGGACGATCCTGCGACGTACAGGTCTCCCGTGGCGCCCGGCGGGACCGGTCGCAGGAAGTCGTCGAGGACGAGAGCGCGGGTGTTGGGCACGGGCCTGCCGGCGGGTGCCGGGTCGGGCAGGGACTCGCCGGGCCCGGTCCGGTGGCCGAGCCACGGGCCACCGGTCTCCGCGGCGCCGTGGGCGCCGACCAGCGTGGTCCCGGGGTGGTCCGCCAGCCATGCCCGGGTGTCGTCGACGGCCGCGGGGCCGCCGGTGTCGACCACCGTCACCTCCGCGAACGGCGCCTCACCGGCCGCCCTGTCCGGCGCGGTCGGCAGCAACTCCCTTGTGGTGACGAGGTGTTGCGCGCCGGTGGGGCCCGCGGCCGGCGCGGCGGCCTCGCCGGGTGTGCCGAGGCGGACACCGCCGCCCGCGCACAGGGCGGAGAGCAGTGGTGTCAGCAGTGCGGACACCGGGGCCCGTACGTCGAGGAGCGTCACCCCGTGGTGTGCGGGGGCGGCGTGCTGGTGGTGCACCGCGTGGTCGACGAGCGTGCGGTGCTCGACGACGGCGCCCGCGACGGTCCCGTCGCCGCTGTCCGCCGCGGTGGCGCCGAGCACGAGTGCCGCCTGCCGGGGCAGGGGCGGCGCGAGCGGTGGACCGGCCTGCGGGGAGGCGCCGTTGGTCGCGGCGAGCCGCGGGTCGTCGAGCAGCAGGACGGGCACCGTCACGCCGTCGCCGAGCAGCGGCGCCAGGGCCGTCGCGCAGATCAGGGCGGCGGGGGTGACCTGCCGCAGGCAGGAGGCGACGTCCTCCATGGGCCGGTTCGGGTCGGCGATCAGGCAGGCGGCACCTGACCTGAGCACTCCGAGCAGCGCGACGACGAGGCCGGTGGTGGGCGGCAGCGCCAGGACGACCACGTCCTCGGCGCCGATGCCCCGGTCGGCGAGGCGCCGGGCGAGCCGGCCGGACGCGTCGTCCAGCGCGCCGTGGGTGAGCAGACCGTCGTGGTCCATGACGGCGACGGCGTCGGGTGCCAGCGCCGCCTGCTCGGCGAGCAGCTCGACGACGGTTCCGTCCGGGACCCGCGCCGCCGTGGCGTCGTGGGTCTCCAGGACCCGGCGGCGCTCCGCCTCGTCCAGGAGGAGTTCCACCTGGCTCAGCCGCAGTTCGGGATCGTCGGCGACCTGCTGGAGGACGCGGGTGAACCGCTGGGCGAGAGCGGTGGCGGTGGACCGGTCGAACAGTTCGGTGGCGTAGCGGATCGTGCCGTCGACGCCGTTCGGACCGCTGTCGGAGCCGTGCCGTTCGGTGAGACCGACCACGAGGTCGGCCTCGGCCGCCGGTGTTCCGACGGGCAGGCGGGTGGTGCGCAGGCCCGGCAGCTCCGGCGACTCCCACATCTCGGCGGAGTCGCCGAGGATCTCGAGGACCGCCTGGAAGACGGGGTGATGACCCGCCTCGGGCAGCGCCAGCGCGTCCACGAGGCGGCCGAAGGGCACGTCGGGGTTCTGGACCGCGCGCTGATAGGTGTCGCGTGCGCGCCGCAGCAGTTCGCGGTACGTGGGGTCGCCGGAGGTCTCCGTGCGCAGGGCCAGCGGGTCGGCGAACGGGCCGACGAGACCGTCCAGGTCGCCCTCCTCGTCCCGGCGCGGCAGCACCGTGCCGAGCGTGACGTCGGTGCCGGCGCCGAGCCCGGACAGGAGCAGCGCGAGCGCGGCCTGCACGACCATGAAGAAGGTCGCGCCGTCGGCCTCGGCGATCTCCGTGAGCCGGATGTGCGTGGCGCTGTCGAGGGCCAGCGGCACCTCGTCGGCGCGGTGGGACGGCAGGGGCGGCCGTGGCCTGTCGGCCGGCAGCTCCAGTTCGGTGGCGGCGTCCGCCAGGGCCTTCTTCCAGTAGGCGAACTGCTCGCCGATCAGGCTGTCGCGGTCCTCCTCGTCCCGGAGCATCTCCTGCTCCCAGAGCGCGTAGTCGGCGAACTGCAGGGGCAGCGGGGCCCGTTCGGGTGCGCGGCCCTCCCTGCGCGCGCCGTACGCGGCCGCCAGGTCGCGGACCAGGACGATGAGCGAGGCGTCGTCCGTGGCGATGCGGTGCACGACGAGGAGCAGCACGTGGTCGGTCTCCGCGAGCGCGAACAGGCGCGCCGTCCAAGGCGTTTCCCTGGCGAGGTCGAACTCGTGCGCGGCATGGTCGGCGAGGAGACGCGGCAGCTCGTCCTCGGTCGTGGAGGTCACGGGCAGGACGGGACGGGCGGCTTCGGTGCCCAGAACGCATTGGCGCACGTCGTCCTGGCCGGCGTTCTCGGGGCGTACGTCATCGCCCGCGCTGTCGGCACCTGTGCCGACGAACGTCGTCCGCAGGATGTCGTGCCGTGCCGCGACGTCTCCCAGCGCGGCCTCCAGCGCCTCCCGGTCGAGCCTGCCGCCGAGGCGCAGCGCGATCGAGGTCCGCTGGGCGGCGGAACCGGGGTTGGCTTTGGCGAGCCGCCAGGTGCGCAACTGGCCGGCGGTGACGGGGATCTCGTCGGGGTGGTCGACCGGCCGCAGCTCCGGGAGCTCCTTCGAGGTCAACATGCGGGCCACGCCCAGCGGGGTGGATTCGCCGAAGAACCGCCGCATGCTCAGTTCGAGGCCGAGCTCCTCGCGGATCCGCGCGGAGAGGCGCATGGCCAGGCCCGAGTCGCCGCCCAGGTCGAAGAAGTTGTTGTCGACGCCGACCCGCTCCAGGCCGAGGACCTCGGCGAACAGCGCGCACAGGGTCGCTTCGAGCTCGGTCTCCGGCTCCCGGCCCGAGATGCGTCCTGCGAAGTCGGGCCGGGGCAGCGCGCCGCGGTCGACCTTGCCGTTGGCGGTGAGCGGCAGTGTCTCCAGGACCACCACGGCGGCGGGCCGCATGTACTCGGGCAGTTCCTTCGCCAGGTGGTCGTGGACGGACTGGATCTCCAGGTCCTTGGTCTCCGGCACGATGTAGCCGACGATGCGTTTGTCGCCGGGCCGGTCCTCGCGGGCGATCACCGCGGCCTGCCGCACGCCGGGGTGCGCCGCGAGCGCCGCCTCCACCTCGCCCGGCTCGACGCGGAACCCGCGGACCTTCACCTGCTCGTCCGCCCGGCCGACGAACGACAGCTGTCCGTCGGCCGTCCAGCGGGCCAGGTCGCCGGTGCGGTACATCCGGCTGCCGCCCTCGACGAACGGGCACGCCACGAAGCGTTCCGCGGTCAGGTCGGGCCGTCCCACATATCCGCGGGCCACGCCGGGCCCCGCGACGTACAGCTCGCCCGTCGCCCCGGCCGGGACGGGGTGCAGGAAGCCGTCCAGGACGTACGTCCGTACGTTGTCCAGCGGGCGTCCGATGGCCGGGGGCTTGTCCTGCGGCCTGATGTTCTCGTCGACGGGCCCGGCGGTGGCCATGACGGTGGCTTCGGTGGGGCCGTAGGTGTTCGACACCCGCGCCTGCGTCGTCCAGCGGCTCGCGAGGCCGGCGGTCATGAGCTCAGCGCCGAGGACCCAGTTGCGCACTCCGGGGACGGAGGCGGGGTCGAGCATCGTGAGCAGGGAGGGCACGACGCTGGCCGTGCTCACTCCGGCCGACTCGATCATCTCCGCCAGCGCCGAAGGCTCCGCACGCTCCTCCGACGAGGCGATCGCCAACGTACCGCCACCGGACAGCGTCACCGCCACATCCAGCACCGCCGCGTCGAAACTGAACGACGCGAACTGCAGGACGACAGTCCCCTCGGAGACGCCCAACACCGGACGCATCGCCGCCGCGAGGTTCGCCACGCCACCATGCGCCACCGCGACACCCTTGGGGCGTCCCGTCGAGCCCGATGTGTAGATCACGTAGGCGAGTCGATCCGGTCCCGCGGCCACGGCCAGCGGTTCGGCGGACTCGGCCGCCAGGGCCTCCGCGATGTCCGCAGCGTCCAGCGGTACGGTCCGTGCCTCGCCGAGCGACACCTCGGCCAGGCTCTCCGCGACGCCCAGCACGACGGCCGCACCACTGTCGGCCACCATGAACGACAACCGGTCCACCGGATACTCCGGATCCAGCGGGACGAAAGCACCACCCGCCTTCCACACCGCGAGTTCCGCCACCACCATGTCGACCCCGCGCGGCAGACACAGACCCACACGCGACTCCGGACCCACCCCAAGACCGACCAGATAACGCGCCAGCCGATTCGCCCGCGCCTCCAACTCCCCGTACGCCAAGGCATCCGCACCACACCGCACCGCCACCGCCTCCGGCGTGCGCACCGCCTGCGCGGCGAACAGTTCGGGGACGGAGGTGTCCGGGTGGGGGACGTCCGTGGTGTTCCAGGTCTCCAGGACGCGGGTGCGTTCCGCGGCGTCGGAGATGTGGAGCCTGCCGACGGGGGCCTGCGGGTCGGCGGCCATCTGTCGCAGGGCGCGCAGCAGCCGGTCGAGGAGGGCGCGGGCCGTCTCCTCGTCGAAGGCGTCCGGGCGGTAGGTGAGCCGCATCCGCAGCCCGTTCAAGGGGTCCACGACCAGGCCGAGCGGGTAGTTGATGGACTCGCGCATGCCGGCTTCGGTGAGCTCCACTCCGGCCGGTCCCGGCTCGCGGGTGCTCCCGTCGTCCTCCGTCGACGCGTCCATGCCGGTGGGGAAGCTCTCGAACGCCATGAGGGTGTCGAACGTCGCCCCGCGGCCGGCCACGCGCTGGATGTCGCCCAGGCTCAGGTACTGGTGGTCCATCAGGACGGACTGCCGGGTCTGTACGTCCGCGAGGACGTCGGCGACGGACGTCGCCGGGTCGAACCGCACCCGTACGGGGACGGTGTTGATGAACAGTCCGAGCATGTTCTCCATGCCGGGCAGGTCCGCGGGCCGGCCGGCCACGGAGGCGCCGAACACCACGTCCTGGCGGCCGGCCAGCTGGCCGACGACCAGCGCCCACGCGGTCTGGACGACCGTGTTCAGGGTGACGCCGCGGGCGCGGGCCAGCTCGCCGAGCGCGCGGTCGAGCGCGGGGCCCGCCACGGCGAAGACCTCGCCGGACGTCGCGTTCGGGTCCGTCCCCGCGACGGCGCCCGGTGCCATGGGGACGACCTGCGTCGGCTCGTCCGTGCCGGCCAGCTCCGCCCGCCAGGCCTCCTGTGCCGCTTCCTTGTCCTGCTGTGCCAGCCAGGCCAGGTACTCGCGGTAGGGCGTCACGGGCGGCAGTCCCGCCGCTGTGCCGCCGGCTTCGTAGCACGCCCACAGTTCGCGCCGCAGGACGGGCAACGACCAGCCGTCGAGCACGATGTGATGGAGCGTCACCATCATGCGGTAGCGGTCCTCACCGATCCGGGCGAGGAGCACTTTCACCAGGGGCGGCTTCGCCAGGTCGAAGCCCTTGGCCCGCTCCTCCCTGCCGATCCGCTCGGACTCCTCCCACGCCGCGTCCTCGTCGAGCCCGCAGAGGTCCTCCTCGCGCCACGGCAGGGTCGCGCGCTCGGCGACGACCTGCACGGACTGCCCGGAGCCCGCCACCTGACGGAATCCCACCCGCAGGCTGGCATGCCGGTCGAGGAGCGCCTGCCAGGACGCGCGCAGCCGTGCCGTGTCGAGCGGTCCTTCGAGGCCGACGATCATCTGCTCGACGTACACGTCGGTGCTCTGCCGGTCGAACAGGGCGTGGAAGAGGAGGCCTTCCTGCAGTGGCGACAGCGGCCAGATGTCCACCAGGTCCGGGGCCGCCGTCTCCAGCTTCTCGATCTGTGCCTGGTCGAGGGTGACCAGCGGGAAGTCGGAGGGGGTGTGGCCGCCGGCGGTGGGTTCGTCGACGTGTGCGGCCAGGCCGGTCAGCATCGCCGCCCAGGCCTCGACCAGTGCCCGTGCCGCCGTCTCGTCGAGCAGCCGCCGCGGCCAGGCCAGGCTCAGTGTGAGCCGCGGTCCGCCGGTGGCGTCGTGGACGACGCCGGTGACCTCCAGCGGATGCGCCACGGGGAAACGGCCGCCCGCCGGGTCGCCCGCGGGTGCCCCGGTGTCGTCCGGCGCGCCGCCGGGGACCCGGCCGAGGTAGGTGAAGCCGATCCGGGCGGTGGGCAGGGCCGCGAGCCCGGCGGCGGTGTCCGCGTTGAGCCGGCGCAGCAGGCCGTGGCCGAGCCCGTCGCCGGGCACCGCGCGCAGTTGTTCCTTGACTCGTTTGATGGCCTCGCCAGCGGCCGGGCCGCCGTCGCGGAGGTCTTCGAGGTCGTCGGCGTCGGCCGTTCCCACGTCGATGCGTACCGGGTGGGTGCCGGTGAACCAGCCGATGGTGCGCGAGAGGTCCATGGTCTCGGTCAGGGCCTCGCGGCCGTGGCCCTCCACGTCGACGAGGAACCCGCCGTCCGGCGTGCCGCCGTCGCACCACTCCGCGACGGCGGCGGCGAGCCCGGTCAGGAGCACGTCGTCGACGCCCGCGTGGAACGCCTCGGGCACACCGGTCAGGAGCGCCGACGTGACGTCGGCGGGGACGGTCACGGACACCCGCCGCACGGTGTCGGCGAGGTCGAGCGCCGGGTCCATGGGCACCGCGGTGAGCTGCGGGTCGGGTCCCTGGAGCAGCTCGGTCCACGCGTCGAGCTCCGCCGTCCGTGCCGCGTCCGTCGCCTGCTCCGCCAAGGCGCGCGCCCAGTGGCGGAACGAGGTGGGCACCGGCGCCAGTTCGGGCGTACGGCCCGCGGCCGTCGCGGCGCACGCCTGCTCCAGGTCGGGCAGCAGGATCCGCCACGACACGGCGTCCATCACGAGGTGGTGCACGACCAGGACGAGGCGTCCGGCGGTGTCGGGGCCCAGGTCGAGCCAGACCACCTGCAGCATGACGCCGGCCCGCGGGTCGAGCCGCTCCACGGCGGCCCGGGTCTCCTCGGCGATGGTGCGCGGCAGGTCGTCGGGGGCCGTACCGGTCGCGTCGAAGCGGCGGACGAACGATCCGGCGGGCACGGTGCCGGGCCCGGACACCACGAGGCGGCGCTCCGGTCCGGTCTCCAGGCGGGCCCGCAGCGCGTCGTGGTGGTCGACCAGCGCCCGCACCGCGTCGGCCAGGGTCTCGGTGCGCAGGCCCGCGGGGGCCTCGACCACGGCGGACTGGACGACCCGGCCCACCGCGTCGGCGCCGACCCGGTCGATCAGTTCGTGCATCACGGGCGTCAGCGGCACCTCGCCGATGCCGGAGTCGCCGACGCCGGTGCCGACGGTGTCGGACGGGACGGCGACCAGTGCCAGGGCCGCCGGGGTGCGGTGCTCGAAGACCTGCCGGGCGGTGATCGCGAGGCCCGCGCGGCGGGCGCCGGACACCAGCATCATCGACGAGATCGAGTCGCCGCCGAGCGCGAAGAACGAGTCCTCGGCACCGGCCCGCTCGACGCCGAGCACCTCGGCGAACAGATCGCACAGGACGGCCTCGACGGGCGTCCGCGGGTCACGGCCGCCGGGCACGGCGAGTTCGGGGGCGGGCAGCGCGGAGCGGTCGAGCTTGCCGTTGACGGTGAGCGGCAGCGCGTCGAGCACGACCACCGTGGCCGGGACCATGTACTCGGGAAGCCGGGTGGCGGCGAAGGCGCGCAGCGCCTCGGTGTCGAGTGCGGGGCCCTCGGCGCCGTCCTGCCCCTGCACGGGCTGCGGGGCGTCCGTCGCGGGGACGACGTACGCGACGAGGCGTTTGTCGCCGGGCAGGTCCTCGCGGGCGATCACCGCCGCCTCGCGCACGGCCGCGTGTCCGGCGAGGACGGCTTCGACCTCGCCCGGCTCGATCCGGAAGCCGCGCAGCTTCACCTGCTCGTCCGCGCGCCCCGCGAACGACAGCTGTCCGTCGGCGGTCCAGCGGGCCAGGTCACCGGTGCGGTACATGCGCCCGGCGTCCCCGAAGGGGCACGCCACGAAGCGTTCCGCCGTCAGGTCGGGCCGTCCCACGTAGCCGCGCGCGACGCCCGGCCCTGCGACGTACAGCTCGCCGGTCACGCCGGGGGGCACCGGGCGCAGGAAGCCGTCGAGGACGTAGGTCCGCATGTTGCCGAGCGGGCGGCCGATGGCCGGCGGGGCGTCCACCGGTTTGATTCCCTCGTCGACCCGGCCGACGGTCGCCATCACGGTGGCCTCGGTGGGTCCGTAGGTGTTCCACACCCGGGCCCGCGTCGTCCACCGGCTCGCGAGGTCGGCGGTCAGCCACTCGCCTCCGAGGACCCAGTTCCGTACGCCAGGGACCGTGTCGGGGTCCAGGGCGCGCAGCACCGACGGCACGACGCTCGCGGCCTCCACGCCGGTCGTGCGGATCATGTCCGCAAGGGCGGTCGGCTCGGTGCGCTCCTCCGCGGAGGCGATGGCGAGCGTGCCGCCGGCCGCCAGGGTGACGGCGACGTCCAGGACCGCTCCGTCGAAGCTGAAGGACGCGAACTGCAGCATCACGACGCCGTCGCGCAGGTCCAGCGCGGGCCGCATCGCCTCGGCGAGGTTCAGCAGACCGTGGTGGGCGAGGGCGACGCCCTTGGGGCGGCCGGTCGAGCCCGATGTGTAGATGACGTAGGCGAGTTGGTCGGCGCCGACCGGGATGCCCAGTGGCCCGGCGGGCTCCGCCGCGATGGCCCGCGCGGTCCCCGGCTCGTCGAGGAGAACCACTCGGGCGGCGCCCACGGGTACTCCGGCGACGGCGGTGCCGGTGGCGAGGACGACGTCGGTGCCGCTGTCGGCGATCATGTAGGCGAGCCGGTCGGCCGGGTGGTCGGGGTCGAGCGGGACGAAGGCGCCGCCCGCCTTCCACACCGCGAGCTCCGCCACGATCATGTCGGTGCCGCGCGGCAGGCAGAGGCCCACGCGGTGTTCGCGGCCGACGCCGAGTCCGGTCAGGTGCCGGGCGAGCCGGTTCGCCCGCTCGTCCAACTCGCGGTAGGTGAGGGCGTCTTCGCCGCATCGCACGGCTGTCGCGTCGGGCGCCCGGCGGGCCCGTCCCTCGAACGCCTCGACGACCGAGCCGGCCGACAGGGGGCGGCCGGTCGCGTTCCAGTGCTCGATCACCGAGGTCCGCTCGGCCTGTTCCAGTACGTCGATGTCGCTCACGCGGGCCGACGGGTCGGCCACGACCTGTTCGAGGACGCGGACGAACCGCTGGACGACGGACTCCGCGGCGGCCCGGTCGAACAGGTCGGGCCGGTAGTCCAGCTTGAAGCGCATGCGGTCGCCGCCGGGCACGGCGACCAGGGTGAGCAGGTAGTGCGAGGCGTCGCGCGACGCTCCCGAGGGCCTGATGGTCACGGCGTCCGGGCCGGGCTCGGGGCCCGCGGGCGGCAGCGGGTAGTTCTCGTACAGGACGAGCGTGTCGAAGACCGCGGCGGGCCCGGCGAGCTTCTGCACCTCGGCGAGGCCGACGTGCTGGTGCGCGATCAGGCCGGACTGGGCGGCCTGCAGCCGCGCCAGGAGGTCGGCCACGGGCTGCGCGCCGTCGAGGCGTACGCGCACGGGAAGCGTGTTGATGAACAGGCCGACCATCGATTCCACGCCCGGCAGCTCCGCCGGGCGGCCCGCGACGGTCGCGCCGAAGACGACGTCGGTGCGCCCGGCGAGCCGGGCCAGGACCAGCGCCCACGCGCCCTGCACCACGGTGTTCACGGTCAGGCCACGGCCGCGCGCCAACTCCACCAGACCTGTGGTGAGTTCCGCTGGGAGGTCGGTGAGCACGTGGTCGGGCAGCACCGGGGCCCGGCTCGGGTCCGTCGGTGCGACGAGCGTCGATCCGTCGGCGCCCGCCAGCTCGGCGCGCCAGGCGGCGCGTGCCGCGTCCTTGTCCTGGCGGGCCAGCCACGCCACGTACTCGCCGTAGGGCGCCACGCGCCCGAGGACGGAGGCGTCGCCGTCCGCCTCGTACACCTGGGAGAGCTCGTTCAGGAGGACCGGCATCGACCAGCCGTCGAGCAGGATGTGATGGAACGTCATGACGAGCCGGTGCCGCCGGTCGCCGAGCCGCACGAGCAGGAGCCGCAGCAGCGGCGGGACGGCGAGGTCGAACCGCTGGGCGCGCTCGCGGGCCGCGAGGCGGTCGATCTCGGCGAGGGCCTCGGGCTCCACGAGCCCGCTGACGTCCGCCTCCCGCCAGGGCAGCGCCACCTCGCGCGGGATGACCTGCACCATCCGGGCGCCGGTCACCGGGCGGAAGCAGGCCCGCAGCGAGGCCTGCCGGGCCAGCAGCGCCTCCCACGACGCCCGCAGCCGATCCGTGTCCACAGGCCCGTCGATGTCGAGGCCCGACTGCACGGTGTAGACGTCCGGGCCCTGGTCGTCGTAGGAGGCGTGGAAGAGCATCCCCTCCTGCAGCGGCGAGAGGGGCCACACGTCCTCGACGAGGGATCGGGATCGGGTCGTCATCGGTCTGTCTCCTCATAACGGCTGGTGGCTGTGGGCCATGGCTTCTCGCCGGCGAATCCGGCTTCTAGTTCCTCGATCTGGTGTTGTGCGAGGTTGAGGAGGTGGAAGTCGGATGGGGTGTGTCCGCCCGCCGTGGGGTCGGCGGTGTGGTCCGCCAGGCCGGCCAGCATCGCCAGCCAGGCCCTGCCGAGCTGTTCGGCGTCGGCCTCCTCCAGCAGCCGGCTCGCCCAGCTCAGCGTGATGGTCAGTGCGGGCCCGTCGGCGGTGTCCCTGACCACGGCGCTCGCGTCCAGTGCGTGGGTGGCGGGCATGTCCGGGTCCACCGAGCCGCCGATCGCGGTCTCACCGGTCATCTCCCACGGCCCCGGCGGTCCCGCGGCGCGGCCGCCGCCCGCGGCGAACCGGCCCAGGTAGTTGAAGCCGATCTGCGCGGCCGGCGCGGCCTCGAACACGGGACGCGTCCCGGGGTTGAGCCGGCGCAGCAGTTCATGGCCGAGTCCGTCGCCGGGCACCGCCCTGGCCTGCTCCTTCACGGCCTTCACCAACGTACCGGCAGCGGGCCCGCCGGCCCTAGCGGCGTCCAAGTCGGCGCCGGTCACCTCGAGCCGCACCGGGTGCACACCGGTGAACCAGCCCACCGTCCGCAACAGGTCGACGTCGCCGAGGGGTTGGCGGCCGTGGCTCTCGATGTCGACAAGGAGTCCGGACGCGGTCTCCGGCCGCCACTGCCCGACCGCGCCCGCGAGGGTCGCGAGGAGCACGTCGTCGACGCCGCAGTGGAAGGCGGTGGGCGTGCGGCCCACGAGGGTGGCGGCGTGTTCGGACGGCACGGCCCACGAGCGGTGGCGCAGGGTACGTACGGTGTCGACGGCCGGGTCCAACGCGCGGGCGGCGACGGCTTGTTCGTCCTTGCCGAGCAGGGCCAGCCAGTCGTCCGTCTCCGCGACCCGCCGTTCGTCGGCCGCCTCGGCGGTCAGCAGCTCCGCCCAGCGGCGGAACGACGTCCCGACGGGCTCCAGTTGGGGCGCGTGGCCCGCCGCTGCCGCTTCGCAGGCGGCACGCAGGTCGGGGACGAGGACGCGCCACGACACGCCGTCGACGACGAGGTGGTGCACCACCAGCACGATCCGGCCGGTGCGGCCGGGGCCCGCGTCGACCCAGACCGCCCGGGCCAGCACTCCGGCGGACGGGTCGAGCTGTCGCGCCGCTTTCTGGGCCGCGCGGCCGGCGATCTCGTCGAGGGTGACGGCGGCGGTGGCTTTCGCGGCTGCGGTGGTGGCGGTGGTGGTCGTCGTCGCGTCGACGCGTGACACCAGGGCCGCCGCGTCGACCGACCCCCGTTCCCCGACGACCAGCTTCGGCTCGCCGGGCACGGTCCGGGCGCGCAGCATGTCGTGCGTGTCCAGGACGGCGGCGAGGCCCGTCGAGAGGACGTCGAGGCCGAGCCCGGCCGGGGCGCCGACGACCACCCACTGCGCGAACGCGGGGCTCGTCGCCCGCTCGCCCAGCGCGTGCATCACGGGGGTCCAGGGCACCTCGCCGACGCCGATGTCGTCGGGTGTGGTCTCCGGTTCGGCGGCCACCGTCACCTGCGCGAGGCGTTCGGGCGTCTTCTCGTCGAACACCTGCCGCGAGGTGAGTGTCAATCCTGCCCTGCGTGCCCGTGACGCGAGCTGCATCGACATGATCGAGTCGCCGCCGAGTTCGAAGAAGCTGTCGTCGACGCCGACCCGTTCAAGGCCGAGCACCTCGGCGAACAGGTCGCACAGGGCCCGCTCGGTCGCGGTGCGCGGCGCACGGCCGGTGACCCGCCCGGCGAAGTCGGGGGCCGGAAGGGCGGCCCGGTCCACCTTCCCGTTGGGGGTGAGCGGCAGCCGCTCCAGGGGGACGAAGGCGGTCGGCACCATGTACTCGGGGAGCCGGTCGCGGACGTACGCGGGGAGCCCGGGGGGCTCAAGGAGGGCGCTGGACCCGGGAGGTCCCTCGGGGCCAGGAGGCTGGGTAGGCCGCTCGCCGTCGGTGACCACCACGTACGCCACCAAGCGGTGGGCGTCGTCGGGGCCGTCGCGGCGCGCGACGACCGCGGCCTGCGCGACGTCCGGGTGCGCGGCGATGACCGCCTCGATCTCGCCCGGCTCGATCCGGTGGCCCCGGATCTTGACCTGGTCGTCGGCGCGGCCCACGAAGTGCAGCTCGCCCCGGTCGGTCCACCGGGCCAGGTCACCCGTGCGGTACATCCGCTCCCCCGCCCCGAACGGGCAGGCCACGAACCGCCGCGCCGACAGTCCCGCACGTGCCAGGTAGCCGCGGGCGAGTCCCGCGCCGGTCACGTACAGCTCGCCGGTCACTCCCGGAGGCACGGGCAGCAGGAACTCGTCCAGGACGTAGACCTGTACGCCGGTCATCGGCCGCCCCAGCGGGACGATGTCGCGGCCGGGCGTCAGCGGCTCGCTCATCGCCGCGCAGACCGTGGTCTCGGTCGGCCCGTACGCGTTGACCATCCGCCGGCCCGGCGACCACCGGTCCACCAGGCCTGGCGGGCACGCCTCCCCGGCCACCACCAGCGTCTCCAGCTCGTCCGGCAGGGCGTCCTCGACCGCCAGTACGCTCGGCGGCACCGTCACATGCGTCGCACGCGTCTCCCGCAGCACCGCGTCCAGCGACACCCGCGGCGGCAGTTCGTCCGCCCCCGCGACGATCAGCGTCCCGCCCGAGAGCAGCGCCATGCACAGCTCGGAGACGGCGGCGTCGAAGCTCAGCGACGCGAACTGCAGCACACGCGACTTGGCCCGCACGCCGAAGCGGTCGATCTGGGCCCGCGCGAGGTTCTCCAGGCCCGCGTGGGTGACGACGACACCCTTGGGCGCGCCGGTGGAGCCCGAGGTGTAGATGACGTACGCGGCGTGGGCGGCCGTCAGCGGCACCGACCGCTCCGCGTCCCGCACCGGACCCGCCGGAAGCCGCCCGATCTCACGCGCCACCACCGGGTCGTCCACCACCACGACCCGCCCCGCGAACCCCTCGGGCACCACACCCCGCGAGGCCGTCGTGCACACCACCACCGCCGGATCCGCGTCACGCAGGACGTACGCGACCCGCTCCGCCGGATATCCCGCGTCCACCGGCACGAAGACACCTCCCGCCAGCGACACCGCAAGCAGGGAGACGAGCAGGGAGGCGGACCGCTCCCCCACCACGGCCACCCGGACCTCGGGCCCCACGCCCGCGGCCACCAAGTGCCGGGCGAGACGGCTCGCCTCCGAGCTCAACTCGGCGTAGGACAGCCGCTCTTCACCCGCCTCCAGCGCCACCGCGTCCGGCGATGCCACCACCTGTCGGCCGAGCAGCTCCGGAAGTGGCGCCGGGGCCGCCGGCGCTCCTGTGGCGTTCCACTGGCGCAGGACCCGGTCGCGCACGTCGGGGTCGGCGACGTCGACGCGGCCCACGGGAACCGACGGGTCGGCGACCAGCTGTTCAAGGACCCGCACCAGTGAGGCGACCATCCGCTCGGCGCGGGCGCGGTCGTACACGTCCGGCCGGAAGACGAAGTCGCCCTGCATGCGTTCGCCCGGTGAGACGACGAAGGTCAGCGGGTAGTGGCCCATGTCCTGCGGCATGCCCGCGGGGCGGATGGTGAGGGCCCCGGGGGACGCGTCGGTCGCGGGCGGGTGGGGGTAGTTCTCGTAGACGACGAGCGTGTCGAAGTCCGCGCCCACTCCGGCGAGTTGGCGGATCTCGGAGAGGCCCACGTGCTGGTGGGCCATGAGGGCGACCTGGCGTTCCTGGAGTCCGGCCAGCATCTCGGCGGCGGGCTGCCGGGCGTCGAGGCGGACCCGCACGGGGAGGGTGTTGATGAAGAGGCCGATCGCCGATTCCGCGCCGGGCAGGTCGGGGGGCCGCCCCGCCACGGTGGCGCCGAACACCACGTCGGTGCGCCCGGCGAGGCGTGCGAGCAGCAGCGCCCACGCGCCCTGCACCAGCGTGTTCACCGTCAGTCCGCGGTCGCGGGCCAGTGCGGCGACGCTCCGCGACAGTTCCTCGGGGAACGCGAAGCGCACCCGGTCGGGCACGACAGGCACGCGCACCGAGTCCGCGGGCACGACGAGCGTCGGCTCGTCCAGACCCGCCAGTTCCGTGCGCCAGGCCTGCCGCGCCTTCTCCTTGTCCTGACGGTCGAGCCAGGCCAGGTACTCGCGGTACGACGTCACCGCCGGCAGGTCCCGTTCGTCGCCGCCCGTCGCCAGGGCCTCGTAGGCGGCGGACAGGTCGCCGATCAGGACGGGCAGGGACCAGCCGTCCATGATGATGTGGTGGCTGGTGATGACCAGGTGGTGACGGTTTTCGCCGAGGCGGATCAGGAGCAGCCGCATCAGCGGCGCCCGCGTGACATCGATCCGTTCCGCGCGTTCGCTCGCGGCGAGGCGCTCGGTCTCAGCCTGCACCTCGTCCTGGGCGAGGCCCGTCAAGTCGGCCTCGCGCCAGGGAAGTTCCACGTCTCGCGCCACGACCTGCGCGGCCTCACCCGATGCCAGGCGGTGGAAGCTCGCGCGCAGGGTCGGGTGCCGACGTACCAGGGCCCGCCACGCGTCGCGCAGCCGGGCCGCGTCCAACGGGCCGTCGAGCTCAAGGGCCCGCTGGCCTTCGTAGACGTCAGGGCCGTCCTCGTCGTAGGTGGCGTGGAACAGCATGCCTTCCTGCAGAGGCGACAGCGGCCATACGTCGGTCAGTCCGGGCACCGCGGCAGCGAGGTCCTCCACATCGCCCTGCGTCAGGGCGGCGCCCATGAGGGGGAAATCGGAGGGTGTGTGCCCGCCCGCGGCGGGGTCGGCGATGGTATGTGCGGCAAGGCCGTCCAGCATCGCCGCCCAGGTCCGGCCGAGCCGCTCGGCCTCGGCCTCCGGCACCAGTTCGCCCGCCCAGCTCAGCGTGAGCGTCAGCTCCGGTCCTTCCGGGGTGTCGCGCACCGCGGCCCCGGCGTCCAGGGCGTGTTGCAGGGGCATGTCGGGGGCGACGGTTCCGCCGATCGCGGTCTCGCCGGTCAACTGCCACACGTGGGGCGCGCCTTGGTGCTCCTTGGGCGCGCCCCCGGTGAAGCGGCCCATGTAGTTGAAGGCGATCTCCGGGGCGGGGCGGGCGCGGAGCAGAGGCGCCGTATCCGGGTTGAGGTGGCGGAGGAGTTCGTAGCCGAGTCCGTCGCCCGGGACCGCGCGCAGGTGCTCCTTGACCGTCTTCAGCAGCGTCCCGGCCGCGGGCCCGCCCGCCACGACCTGGGTGAGATCGATACCGCTCGCGTCCACCCTGACCGGGTGTGCGCTGGTGAACCAGCCGACCGTGCGCGACAGGTCCACGTCACTGATCGGCTCCCGACCGTGTCCCTCGACGTTGATGAGGAGGCCGGACGCCGCCGCCTCCGGCCCGCAGTGCGTGACGGCGGCTGTCAGTGCCGCCAGCAGGACGTCGTCGACACCGCAGTGGAAGGCGGTCGCCGTACGGCTGAGCAGCACCTCGGCCTGCTCCGGTGGCACCACCCAGGTACGGCGGCGCGCGGTCCGGGCAGTGTCGATGTCGGGGTCCAACGCTCGTCGCGCGACGGGGTGTTGGCTCTGCCGAGCCTGTTGTGACTGCTGGGCCTCGCCCAGTAGGGCCAGCCAGTCTTCCAGCTCTGCGACCCGGCTCTCGTCGGTCGCCTGGGAGGCCAGCAGCTCAGCCCAGCGGCGGAACGACGTGCCGGCCGGGTCGAGCCGGGGCGTCCGCCCGTCGGCCGCCGCCTCGCACGCGGCCCGCAGGTCCGGGACCAGGACGCGCCAGGACACACCGTCCGTGACCAAATGGTGGGCGACAAGGATGAGTTGACCGGTTCGTTCGGGGCCCGCGTCGGCCCATACCGCCTGCAGCATCACACCCGCTGCCGGGTCGAGTCGGCCCACAGCGGACCGGGCCAGCTCGCCCAGGTCCGGGCCGTCCGCGCCGATGTTCGACGCGTCCACGCGGATGGTCAGGCTCTCGGCGTCCGGCGTTCCCGGCTCACCGACGAACAGCTTCGGCTTGCCCGGGACGGTGCGGGCCCGCAGCATGTCATGCGTGTCAAGTACGGCGTTCAGCCCCGTCGCGAGGACGTCCGGGCGCAGCCCGGCCGGGGTGGCAAGCACCACCCACTGCGCGAATTCGGCGCTGGTGACGCGGTCGCCCAGCGCCCGCATGACCGGCGTCCAGGGCACCTCGCCCACACCGACATCGGCGGGCGCGACCTCACGGGCCGCCGTCTCCACGACGAGCGCGAGCCGTTCCGCCGTCTTCTCCTCGAACACCTGGCGGGGCGTGAGGACGAGGCCCGCCTGGCGGGCCCGGGATGCCAACTGCATGGAGCTGATCGAGTCACCGCCCAGCTCGAAGAACCCGTCCTCGACCCCGACCCGCTCCAACCCCAACACCTCGGCGAACAGATCACACAGGACCCGCTCCGCCTCCGTACGCGGCTCACGCCCCGACACCCGCTCCGCGAAGTCCGGCGCGGGCAGAGCCGCCCGGTCCACCTTCCCGTTCACCGTCAACGGCAACGCGTCCAGCACCACCACCGCCACCGGCACCATGTACTCCGGCAGCACCCCCGCCACGAACGCGCGCAGCTGCTCGGGATCGGCGTCCTCCTGGTCATGAGGCGCGACGTATCCGACAAGGCGCTTCTCGCCGGGGCGGTCCTCGCGGGCGACCACCGCCGCCTGACCGACCGACTCGTGTCCGGCGAGTGCGGCCTCGATCTCACCCAGCTCCACACGGAACCCACGGACCTTGACCTGCGCGTCCGCGCGCCCCACGAACAGCAGCTCACCCTCGGCCGACCAGCGCACGAGGTCGCCGGTCCGGTACATCCGCCCGCCCGCGCCGAAGGGGCACGCCACGAAGCGCTCCGCCGTCAGGCCGGACCGGTGCAGGTAGCCGCGCGCGAGGCCGGGCCCCGCGACGTACAGCTCGCCCACGGTCCCCGGGGCCACCGGTTTCAGGAAGACGTCGAGCACGTAGGCACGGGTGTTGACCAAGGGGCGGCCAACCGGGACGGGGCCCACCCCCGCCGCCGGCCGCAAGGGTTCGCTCATCGCCGCGCAGACGGTCACCTCGGTGGGGCCGTACGCGTTGACCAGGCGACGGTCCGACCAGCGCCGCGCCAGCCAGGAGGGGCACTCCTCGCCCGCCACCACCAGTGTCTCCACGGTGTCCGGCAGGGCGTCGACGGTCCCGAGGACCGACGGGGGCACGGTCATGTGGGTGACGCCGAACTCGGCGGCGACCTCCTCCAGCCTGCCGTGCGGCGGCAGCCTTTCACCGTCGACCACGACCAGTGCGGCGCCTGACAGCAGCGCCATGCACATTTCGGAGACGGCGGCGTCGAAGCTCCACGAGGCCAGTTGCAGGACACGTGAGTCCGGTCGTACGGCGAAGCGTTCGATCTGGCCGGTGGCGAGGTTGCCGATGCCGCCGTGCGTGACGACCACGCCCTTGGGCGTACCCGTCGAACCCGAGGTGTAGATCACGTACGCGGGGTCCTCCACGCGGCACGCGGGCCGAACCGGCCAGGTTGCACTCCTGGCGAGCGCGGAGGCGGACACCGGGGTGTCCAGCACCCAGCGGGGGGCGCGGGTGGTGCCCGTGGGGATCACCGGCTCGGTCGCCGTCGTGCACACGACCAGTGCGGGGTCCGCGTCGGCGAGCACGTGCGCGATCCGCTCCGCCGGGTACGCGGGATCGACCGGTACGAACGCCGCCCCGGCCCGGGCCACGCCCAGCAGCACCGCGACCACGTCCACGGACCGCTCCATGATCACGCCGACCAGGTGCCCCCGGCGTACGCCGCGCGTCACCAGCTCGTGCGCCACACGGTCGGCCGCCCGGCCGAGTTCGGCGTACGTCCACTGCCGGCCCGCCCCGATCACGGCCGGCGCGTCCGGGGAGCGGCGCACCTGCTCGTCGAAGAGCGCACCCAATGTCCCTGTGCGGACCGGGCCGGCCGTGTCGTTCCACCGCTCCACGACCGAGGTGCGCTCGGCCGTCTCCAGTACGTCGATGTCGCTCACGCGCAACGCCGGGTCGGCCGCGATCTGCTCGAGCACCCGCATGAGCTGCCGGCCTACCTGAAGGGCCCGCTGCCCGTCGAACACGTCCGGCCGGTACGTCACCCGGACCTCGATGCGGTCGTCCGGGACGACGCCTATGGCCAGCGGGTAGTGGGTGCCCGCCTGGCTGCTGAGCTGGGTGAGGGTGACGGGGGTGGGGGCGGTGCCGGCGGTGGTGTCGGTGCCGGCAGTGGTATGGGTGCTGGCAGTGGTGTCGGTGCTGGTGGCTGTGTCCGTGAGCCGGGAGGTGTTCCGGGGGTAGTTCTCGACCATCAGCATCGTGTCGAAGACCGCGCCGGGCCCGCCGAGCGCCTGGATCTCGGCAAGGCCTGTGTGCTGGTGGGGGAGCAACGCGGCCTGTCGCTCCTGCAGCGCGGTGAGCAGCTCCGCGACGGGCTGCGCGCCGTCGAGGCGTACGCGTACCGGCAGGGTGTTGATGAACAGGCCGATCATCGACTCGATGCCGGGAATCTCCGGTGGCCGCCCCGCCACCGTCGTACCGAACACGACGTCCGTACGCCGGGCGAGGCGGGCGAGGACCAGCGCCCACGCGCCCTGCACGACGGTGTTGACGGTCAGCCCCTGGGAACGGGCCCATTCGGTGAGGGCCCGCGTCGCCTCCGTGGACAGCCGCACCGAACGTTCCTCGGACAGGACGAGGCCGCCGCCGAGATCCGCGGGCGCCACGAGCGTCGGCTCGTCGGTCCCGGCGAGCTCCGCCCGCCAGGCGGCCCGCGCGGCTTCCTTGTCCTGGCTGCCCAGCCAGGAGAGGTAGTCCCGGTACGAGGCCGACCGGGTCGGGGGCGTGGCGGTCGTTTTGGCAGTGACGGCGATGACGGTGTCGGTCGCGGTGGCTGCCGCGTAGGTCGCCGAGACCTCGTTGAGCATGACCGGCGTCGACCATCCGTCGGCCACGATGTGGTGGCTGGTGACGACGAGCCGGTACCGGTCCGTGCCGAGGCGGATCAGCAGCAGGCGCAGCAGTGGCGCAACTGTCAGGTCAAGCCGCGCCGCCGCCTCGTTCTCGGCGAGTCGGTCCGCTTCGGCGAGGGCGTCCTCCCAGGCGAGGCCCGTCAAGTCGACCTCGCTCCAAGGAAGTTCAACGCGCTGGGCCACCGCCTGCACGGCCTCGCCCGAGGCGAGGCGGTGGAAGCCGGCGCGCAGCGCGTCGTGCCGGGCGACCAGCGCTTCCCAGGCCGCCCGCAGCCGCCGGGCGTCCAGCGGGCCGTCGACGGCGAGCACACGCTGACTCTGGTAGGCGTCGGGGCCTTCCCGGTCGTACGTGGCGTGGAACAGCATGCCTTCCTGCAACGGCGACAACGGCCATACGTCGGCCAGGCCCGGCACCGCCGCCTCCACCCTGTCGACGTCGGCCTGCGTGAGGGCAGCGCCGAGGAGGGGGAAGTCGGAGGGTGTGTGTCCGCCCACGGTGGGGTCGGCGGTGGTGTGCGCGGCAAGGCCGGCCAGCATCGCCACCCAGGTACGGCCGAACCGCTCGGCCTCGTCCCGCGTCAGCACTCCGCCCGGCCAGCTGAGCCGGATCTCCAGCTCGGGCCCGTGGGCCGTGTCACGAACGGACGCGTTCGCCTCCAGGGCGTGCGGCAGGGGAAGATCCGGGGCGACGGTGCCGCCGATCGCGGTCTCGCCTGCCAACTGCCAGGCGCGCGATTCCCCTTGATGCTCCCTGGGCGCGCCCCCGGCGAAGCGGCCCATGTAGTTGAAGCCGATCTCAGGGGCTGGACGGGCGCGGAGAAGCAGGGCTGTTTCCGGGTTGAGGTGGCGGAGCAGTTCGTAGCCAAGTCCGTCACCCGGGACCGCGCGCAACTGCTCCTTGACCGTCTTCAGCAGCGTCCCGGCTGCGGGTCCACCCGCCATGACCTGGGTGAGATCGATACCGCTCGCGTCGACCCTGACCGGGTGTGCGCTGGTGAACCAGCCCACCGTGCGTGACAGATCCACGTCGCCGCTCGGCTCACGACCGTGCCCCTCGACGTCCACCAGTAGGCCGGACGCCGCCGCTGCCTCCGGCCCGCAGTGCGCGACGGCGGCCGTCAGGGCCGCCAGCAGGACGTCGTCGACGCCGCAGTGGAAGGCAGCAGGTGCCGGACCGAGCAACGCTTCGGCCTGCTCCGGCGGCACCACCCAGGTCTGCTGGTGCAGGGTCCGAGCGGTGTCGACGTCGGGGTCGACAGCCCGTTGTCCGATGGGCTGTTGAGCCTCGCCCAGCAGTTCAAGCCACTCGTCCAGCTCCGCGACCCGGCTCTCGTCGGTCGCCTCCGTCGCCAGGAGTTCCGCCCAGCGGCGGAACGAGGTCCCGGCCGGTTCCAGCTTCGGCGCACGCCCCTCGGCCACCGCCTCACACGCGGCCCGCAGGTCCGGAACCAGCACCCGCCAGGACACACCGTCCACCACCAGGTGATGCGCTACGAAGATGAGTTGACCCAGCCGCTCAGGCCCCGCATCCACCCATACGGCCCGCACCATCACCCCGGACACCGGATCCAGCCGCCCCGCCGCCTCCTGCGCGGCCGCCACCCCGATCTCCCCCAACACATCCGTAGTGGCACCCGTCGCGTCGACACGAGAGACCAAAGCCCCGGCATCGACCGACCCCGGCTCACCCACGACCAGCGTCGCCTCACCGGGAACAGCGCGCGCCCGCAACATGTCATGCGTATCGAGAACGGCTGCGAGGCCTGCCGCAAGAACATCCAGGCCCAGTCCGGCCGGGGCACCCAGCACCACCCACTGCGCGAACCCCGGCCGTGCGGCCCGCTCACCCAGCGCCCGCATGACCGGCGTCCACGGAACTGGGCCGGTACCGACGTCCGCAGTCCGCACATCACGGTCGGCCGCCGTCTCAACGACCAGTGCCAGCCGTTCGGGGCTCTTCTCGGTGAAGACCTGGCGGGGTGTGAGGACGAGCCCGGCGCGGCGGGCCCGGGATGCCAGCTGCATGGAGCTGATCGAGTCACCGCCCAGCTCGAAGAACCCGTCCTCGACCCCGACCCGCTCCAACCCCAACACCTCGGCGAACAGCCCACACAGGATCCGCTCCACCTCCGTACGCGGCTCACGCCCCGACACCCGCTCCGCGAAGTCCGGCGCGGGAAGTGCCGCCCGGTCCACCTTCCCGTTCACCGTCAACGGCAAGGCGTCCAGAACCACCACCGCCACTGGCACCATGTACTCGGGCAGCACTCCCGCCACGTACGCACGTATCTGCTCGGGATCCACGTCGTGCCGGTTATCAAGCACGACGTAACCCACGAGGCGCTTCTCACCGCCCGGGGTGTCCCGGCGAGCCACCACCACTGCTTGCCCCACGGACTCATGTCCGGCAAGTACGGCCTCGACCTCGCCCAGCTCCACCCGGAACCCACGGATCTTGACCTGCTCGTCCGCACGCCCCACGAACAACAACTCACCCTCACCGGACCAGCGCACGAGGTCGCCGGTTCGATACATACGCCCGGCCCCGCCGAAGGGGCACGCCACAAAGCGTTCCGCCGTCAAGGCAGGCCGTCGCAGGTAACCGCATGCCAGGCCGGACCCGGCGATGTAGAGCTCGCCCGTGACACCGGGCGGGACCGGGCGCAGGAAGGCGTCCAGGACGTACACCTGCCGGTTGGCGAGCGGGCGCCCGATCGGCAGGGCCGGACGGCTGGGCGCACCCACCGGCAGCACATGCCATGTCGCACACAGGGTGATCTCGGTGGGGCCGTAGAGGTGCCGTACTGCCACGTCCGGGCACACCTCCCGCACCCGTGCCACCGCACCGGCCGGCACCACATCACCACCGGTCAGCACTTCCTTCAGCCCGGCGAAACACTCCGGGGACTCCTCCGCAAGCACCCGGAACATCCCCGCCGTCACATGCAACACCGACACACCACCGGCAATAGCGGTACGAATACGGCCCGCATCGACCACGCCCGGCCCAGCCACCACCACACGGCCACCAGCCGCCAGCGGAACCCACACCTCGAACAACGACACATCAAAGGCATGCGGCGCATGCATCAACACCGCATCACCCGCACCCACCGACCAGCCCGAATCCCCCACCAGCCCCGCCACCGCACCATGCGGAACCGCCACACCCTTCGGCACCCCCGACGACCCCGACGTATACATCACATACGCCACGTCCTCCGCCCCGATCCCGACGACCGAGCGGCCAACCGGACACCCCGCAACAGCCGCACGCACCCCCGGATCGTCCAGCACCACCAGCCGCGCCCCGACATCCGCGGGAACCACGCCCCGATAGGCCTCCGTGCAGACGACCGCTACCGGCGCCGAGTCCTCCAGCAGGAACGCCACCCGCTCCCCCGGATACTCCACATCCACCGGCACATACGCCGCCCCAGCACGCCACACCCCCAACAGCGCAACCACCAGATCGACCGACCGCTCCATCACCACCGCGACACGATCACCACGCCCCACCCCCACACCCGCCAGATACGACGCCAGACGACCCGCCGCCACATCCAACTCCCCGTAGGAAATGGACCGTTCACCGTCCGCGATCGCCACCGTGCCCGGTGCGCGTTCCACCTGGCGGGCGATCAGTTCAGGGACGGTCCCCACCGGTGCCGGCCGTTGTGTCGCGTTCCAGCCCTCCACCACCAGCGACCGCTCCGCCGCGCCCACCACGTCGACGTGTCCCACGGGCAGCGACGGATCGGCCACCAGTTGTTCGAGGACCCGTGTGAGCCGGTCGATGACCGACTGGGCGGCGGCACGGTCGAACAGGTCGGGGCGGTAGTCGAGCTTGAAGCCCATCCGGTCGGCCTCGGGCGCCACGACCAGCGTGAGCGGGTAGTGCGCCGCCTCCTCGCCGCCGAGGAACCGGATGGCGAAGGTGCCGGGGGCGGGTTCCTCCTCCGGGGGGCGCGGGTAGTTCTCGTACACGACGATCGTGTCGAAGACCGCTCCGGGGCCCGCGAGTTTCTGGATCTCGGGCAGTCCGAGGTGCTGGTGGGCCATGAGGCCGGCCTGGCGTTCCTGGAGGGCGGTGAGCAGCTCCGCGACGGGCTGCGCGCCGTCGAGGCGTAGGCGTACCGGGAGCGTGTTGATGAACAGGCCGATCATCGATTCCACGCCCGGCAGTTCGGCCGGGCGACCGGCCGCTGTGGCACCGAAGACGACGTCGGTACGCCCGGCGAGGCGGGAAAGGACCAGCGCCCACGCGCCCTGGATCACCGTGTTCACCGTGACTCCGACGGCACGGGCCGCCTGGGCGAGGCCCTGCGTCAGCTCCTCTGAGACGTGGGTGATCAGGCTTTCGGGGGTCACGGGCGTCCGGCCCGGGTCCGCCGGTGCCACCAGCGTCGGCTCGTCGGCCCCGGCAAGCTCCGCCCGCCAGGCGGCCCGCGCGGCACCCTTGTCCTGCCGGTTCAGCCAGGCCAGGTAATCGCGGTAGGACGTCGTGCGGGGCAGGGCCCGGGTGTGGCCGCCCGCCGCGTACACGGCGGGCAGTTCGTTGAAGAGCACCGCCATGGACCAGCCGTCCATCACGACGTGGTGACTGGTGACGACCAGCCGGTGCCTTTCCTCGCCCAGCCGGACCAGGAGGAGCCGCAGCAGCGGGGCGTTCGCCGGGTCGAAGCGTTGCGTCCGCTCCCGAGCCGCCAGCCGCTCGGTCTCTGCGAGGGCCGCGTCCTCCGGCAGGCCGGAAGCGTCCACCATGTTCCACGGCAGCACGGCCTCGCGCGCGATGACCTGCACCGCCTCCCCGGACTTGCGGCCCCGGAAGCTCGCCCGCAGCGCGCCGTGCCTGGCCAGCAGTGCCTGCCACGACCGTCGCAGCCGTTCCACGTCCAGAGGTCCGACCAGCTCCAGCATGCGCTGCCCCTGGTAGACGTCCGGCCCCTGGTCGTCGAAGGCGGCGTGGAACAGCAGCCCTTCCTGCAACGGCGACAGCGGCCAGACATCCTCGACAAGGGATCGGGTCATCGTCTCTGTCTCCTCACAGCGGCAACAGCGGAAGGGTCGGTCAGTCGGGATCAGTGGCCTTCGAACTCGTCGACTTCGTCCTGCGCGAGGTCGAGGAGAGGGAAGTCGGAGGGCGTGTGGCCGCCCGCTGCGGGAGCTTCGGTGTGGTCGGCGAGGCCGCCCAGCATCTCCACCCAGGTCCGGCCGATGCGCTCGGCCTCGGCGTCCGTCACGAGGTGGCCGGGCCAGCTCAGGGTGACCGTCAGCTCCGGCCCACCCGGCGTGTCCCGAACCATCGCGCCCGCCTCAAGGAGGTGGTGAAGGGGCATGTCCGGATCGATCGAACCGCCGATGGCGGTCTCACCCGACAACTGCCAGGCCTCAGGCTGCCCCTGGTTCGCTTCGGCCGCGAAACGGCCCATGTAGTTGAAGCCGATCTCAGGGGTGGGCCGGGCGCGCAGTACCGGACCGGTCTCCGGGTTGAGGTGGCGCAGCAGTTCGTAGCCGAGTCCGTCGCCAGGTATCGCGCGCAACTGCTCCTTGACCGTCTTCAGCAGCGCGCCGGCTGCGGGTCCGCCTGCCATGACCCGGGTGAGATCGATACCAGTCGTGTCCACCCTGGCCGGGTGGGTGCTGGCGAACCAGCCGACCGTGCGCGACAGATCGACTTCCCCGATCGGCTCGCGGCCGTGTCCCTCGACGTCCACCAGGAATCCGGAAGCAGCTGGACCGGAAGTCGCTGGTGCTGCCACCTCAGGCCTCCAGCGCGTGACCGCGCCGGCCAGAGCTGCCAGCAGGATGTCGTCGACGCCGCAGTGGAATGCGGTCGCCGTGCCGCCCAGCAACGTCGCGACCTGCGCCGACGGCACGGACCACGCCTTGTGGTGCAGCGTGCCTACGGTGTCGATGTACGAGTCCAACCTCCGTCGCGCGAGAGCGGGTTGGGGGTCGCCCAGCAGACCCAACCACTCGTCCAGCTCCGCGACCCGACTTTCCTCGGTCGCCTCGGCCACCAGCAGCTCGGCCCAGCGGCGGAACGAGGTCCCGGCCGGTTCCAGCTTCGGCGCACGCCCCTCGGCCACCGCCTCACACGCGGCCCGCAGGTCCGGAACCAGCACCCGCCAGGACACACCATCCACCACCAAGTGATGCCCTACGACGATGAGTTGACCCAGCCGCTCAGGCCCCGCATCCACCCATACGGCCCGCACCATCACCCCGGCCACCGGATCCAGCCGCCCCACCGCCTCCTGCGCGGCCGCCACCCCGATCTCCCCCAACACATCCGGATCGGCGCCCACCGCGTCGACACGCGAGACCAAAGCCCCGGCATCGACCGACCCCGGCTCACCCACGACCAGCTTCGCCTCACCAGGAACAGCGCGCGCCCGCAACATGTCATGCGTATCGAGAACGGCTGCGAGGCCTGCCGCAACAACATCCAGGCCCAGTCCGGCCGGGGCACCCAGCACCACCCACTGCGCAAACCCCGGCCGTGCGGCCCGCTCACCCAGCGCCCGCATGACCGGGGTCCAGGGCACCTCGCCCACGCCGACATCGACTGCGGGGCGCGCCTCGCCGGGCGTCTGCACCACAGCCGCCAGCCGTTCCGGAGTCTTCTCCTCGAACACCTGGCGAGGCGTAATGACCAGTCCGGCGCGGCGGGCCCGGGATGCCAACTGCATCGAGCTGATCGAGTCACCGCCCAGCTCGAAGAACCCGTCCTCGACCCCGACCCGCTCCAACCCCAACACCTCGGCGAACAGCCCACACAGGATCCGCTCCACCTCCGTACGCGGCTCACGCCCCGACACCCGCTCCGCGAAGTCCGGCGCGGGAAGAGCCGCCCGATCCACCTTCCCGTTCACCGTCAACGGCAAGGCGTCCAGCACCACCACCGCCACCGGCACCATGTACTCCGGCAACACCCCCGCCACGAACGCACGCAACAGCTCCGGATCTACATCCTTCTGACCATCGCGTACGACGTAACCGACAAGGCGCTTCTCGCCGGGACGGTCCTCGCGGGCCACCACCACCGTTTGCCGCACGCTGGGGTGCGCCACGAGCGCCGCCTCCACCTCGCCCGGCTCGACGCGGAATCCGCGGACCTTCACCTGCTCGTCCGCCCGGCCGGCAAAGGCCAGCTGCCCGTCGGCCGTCCAGCGGGCCAGGTCGCCGGTGCGGTACATCCGGCCGCCGCCCGCGCCGAACGGGCACGCCACGAAACGTTCCGCCGTCAGTCCAGGGCGGCCCACATACCCCCGGGCCACCCCCGGCCCCGCGACGTACAGCTCCCCCGTCGAGCCCACCGGGACCGGCCGCAGGAAGGCGTCCAGGACGTACGTGCGTACGTTCCCGAGCGGGCGGCCTATCGGTGGTGGGGCGTCGGACGGGCCGGTCGTGGCGTCCACCGGTCCTGCGGTGGACATCACGGTGGCTTCGGTGGGGCCGTAGGTGTTCCACACCTGCGCCCGGCCGACCCAACGGCTCGCAAGTTCACCGGTCAGCAGCTCCGCGCCGAGGACCCAGTTGCGTACGCCTCGCACCGCCGGCGGGTCCAGGACGCCCAGCAGGGAGGGCACGACGCTGGCCGTGCTCACTCCGGCCGTCTCGATCATCTCCGCCAGCGCCGAAGGCTGGGCACGCTCCTCCGACGAGGCGATCGCCAACGTGCCGCCGCCCGACAGCGTCACCGCCACATCCAGCACCGCCGCGTCGAAACTGAACGACGCGAACTGCAGGACGACAGTCCCCTCGGAGACGCCCAATACCGGACGCATCGCCGCAGCGAGGTTCGCCACGCCACCATGCGCCACCCCCACACCTTTGGGGCGTCCCGTCGAACCCGACGTGTAGATCACATACGCCAGTTGCTCCCGCGCCACGCGCAGGCCCAAGGGGGCTGCACTCTCCGTGGTGAGGGTCCGGGCGACCTCCGGATCGTCCAGCCTCACCGTCTGCGCCTCGCCGAGCGACACCTCCGCCAGGCTCTCCGCGACGCCCAGCACCACGGCCGCACCACTGTCGGCCACCATGAACGACAACCGGTCCACCGGATACTCCGGATCCAGCGGGACGAAAGCACCACCCGCCTTCCACACCGCCAGCTCCGCCACCACCATGTCCACACCACGCGGCAGACACAGACCCACACGCGACTCCGGCCCCACCCCGAGCCGAGTCAGATAACGCGCCAGCCGATTCGCCCGCGCCTCCAACTCCCCGTACGCCACGACATCCGCACCACACCGCACCGCCACCGCCTCCGGCGTGCGCACCGCCTGCGCGGCGAACTGGTCCGGCACCGACGCGTCCGGTACTGCGGCCGCCGTGTCGTTCCAGTGGTCCACGACCAGTCCGCGCTCCGGTGCGCCGAGTACGTCGATGCGGGCCACCGGCGTCGACGGGTCGGCGACGATCTGCTGGAGGACCCGGATGAGCCGTCGGCCCATGGCGGCGGCATCCTCCCGGGTGATCAGGTCCGGCCGGGAGGTCACGCGGAGGTGGAGGCGGTCGGTGGTGAGGATGCCGAGGGTCACCGGGTAGTTGGTCGCCTGGTGGCCCGCGGATGCGGAGAAGGTGGGCACGTCGCCGGTCGTCGGGCGGGCGGGTGGCGCGGGGTAGTTCTCGTAGACCACGAGGGTGTCGAAGACCGCTCCGGGTCCCGTGAGCCGCTGGATCTCGGCGAGGCCCAGGTGCTGGTGGGCGATCAGGCCTGACTGGCGTTCCTGCAGCCGGGCCAGCATGTCGGCGACGGGCTGCGTGCCGTCGAGGCGTACGCGGACCGGCAGCGTGTTGATGAGCAGGCCGATCATCGACTCCGCGCCCGGCAGTTCGGCCGGGCGGCCCGCGACGGTCGCGCCGAAGACGACGTCCGCCGTGCGGCCGGCGAGACGGGCGAGTACGAGCGCCCACGCGCCCTGGACCAGCGTATTCACCGTGAGTCCGTGGGAGCGGCCCGCCTCCGTCAATGCCCGCGTCTCCTCTTCGGAGAGCCACAGGGAGGTCTCTTCCGGCAGGACGAGGGCGCCGCTCGGGTCCGCCGGTGCCACGAGCGTCGGCTCGTCGGCCCCGGCGAGCTCGGCCCGCCAGGCGGCGCGCGCGGCCTCCTTGTCCTGGCGTCCCAGCCAGGCCAGGTAATCGCCGTAGGAGGCCGCGCGCCCGAGTACGGACGAGTCACCGCCCGCCTCGTACACCTGGGAGAGCTCGTTCAGGAGGACCGGCATCGACCAGCCGTCCATCAGGAGGTGGTGGGACGTCACGACGAGGCGGTGCCGTCGCTCGCCGAGCCGTACGAGGAGGAGGCGGAGCAGCGGGGGCACCGTCAGGTCGAGACGCTGGGCCCGTTCCTGTGCGGCCAGCTTCTCCGCCTGGTCGGTCATGTCGGGCTCGGCGAGGCCCGAGAGGTCGATGTCTCGCCAGGGCAGGGTCACTGTCCGGGTGATGAGCTGCACCGCTTCGCCGGACTTCCTGCGGTGGAAGCTGGCCCGCAGCGCCGCGTGCCTGCCGAGCAGCGCCTCCCAGGAGGCGCGCAGGCGGCCGGCGTCCAACGGTCCTGTCACGTCCAGCAGGAACTGGACGGCGTAGACATCGGGGCCCCGGTCGTCGAAGTCCGCGTGGAACAGCATCCCTTCCTGCAGCGGGGACAGCGGCCACACTGCGGCCAGGGCCGAGCCGTGCGCGGCGGTTGAAGACTTCACCGGGACAGACCTCCCTCGAGGTTCGCTGCGATCGCTTGGAACTGGTCGACCTCGTCCTGCTCCAGCTGGAGGAGGTGGAAGTCGGACGGGGTGTGCCCGCCCGCGGTGGGGTCGTCGGTGTGCGCGGCCAGGCCGGTCAGCATGCGCACCCAGGTCCGGCCGAGACGTTCCGCGTCGGCCTCGGCAAGGAGCCGGCCCGGCCAGCTGAGCGTGACGGTGAGTTCGGGGCCATCCGGTGTGTCCCGGACGGCCGCGATTCCTTCCAGGGCGTGTGGTGCGGGGGTGTCCACGGCGTCCGTGCCGCCGGCGGCGGCGGGTCCTGCCTGCTGCCAGGGTCCGACGTGCCCGGCCTCCGCGGCCTGGCCGGCCTGCCCGGCCTGCCCGGCCTGCTTGTCTTGCCCGGCCTGCTCGCCTTGCCCGGCCTGCTCGCCTTGCCCGGCCTGCTCGTCTTGCCCGGCCTGCTCGTCTTGCCCGGCCTGCGCGTCTTGCCCGACCTGAGTCGCAGACCCCTCCTGCGCCTCCGTCTCTGGCCCCGCGCCCGCGCCCGCTCCCGCCCCTGTGGCGAACCGGCCCAGGTAGTTGAAGCCGATCTGTGCCGTCGGGGCGGCTTCGAGGACCGGAGCCGTCCGGGCGTTGAGGTGACGCAGCAGGCCGTAGCCGAGGCCGTCGCCGGGGACCGCCCTCACCTGCTCCTTGACGGCCTTCACCAACGTACCGGCAGCCGGGCCGCCCGCCATAGCGTCGTCCAGATCGGCGCCGGTCACGTCGAGCCGCACCGGGTGCGCGCTCGTGAACCAGCCCACCGTCCGCAACAGGTCGGTTCCGTCCAGGGGTTCGCGCCCGTGCCGCTCGATGTCGAGCAGCAGCCCGGCTGCCCGGGCGGGGCGCCAGTGCGCCACCGCGCCAGCCAGGGTGGCGAGGAGCACCTCGTGCGGTCCGCAGTGGAAGGCGGCCGGTGTCCGGCTCACCAGGGTCTCCACCTGTTCGCAGGGGACGGTCCACGACCGGCGGCGCAAGGTTCGTGCGGTGTCCATTGCCGGGTCCAACGCGCGGTGGGTCAAGGGTGGTTGGTGCTCACCCAGCAGGTTCAGCCAGTCCGGCAGCTCGGCGACGCGCCGCTCGTCGGTCGCCTCCTGGGCCAGCAGTTCCGACCAGCGACGGAACGACGTTCCCACCGGGTCGAGTCGCGGTGTCCGCCCCGCGGCCACGGCCTCGCACGCGGTCCGCAGGTCCGGGATCAGCACGCGCCAGGACACGCCGTCGACCACGAGGTGGTGGGCCACCAGGACCACACGTCCTGTGCGCCCGGGGCCGGCGTCGATCCACACGGCCCGCACCATCTCCCCGGCCGCCGGATCGATCCGCCGCGCGGCTTCCCGTGCCGCCCTGTCCGCGACCGCGTCCGCGTCCACGTCCACGTCCACGTCCACGTCCAGTGTTTCGGCGGCGATGGCGTTCCCCGGGACCGCAGCCGTGACCGTCGCGTCGACGCGCGACACCAACCCCGTCGCGTCGACCGATCCAGGCTCGCCGACGATCAGTTTGGGCTCGCCGGGCACGGTGCGGGCCCGCAGCATGTCGTGCGTGTCGAGGACGGCGTTCAGGCCTGCCGCGAGAACGTCCAGGCCCAGACCGGCCGGTGCGCCCACCGTCATCCACTGGGTGAACCCGGGGCCCGCGACCTTCTCGCCGAAGGCTCGCATCACCGGTGTCCACGGCACCTCGCCGACGCCGGTGTCGTCCGCCGCGGCCTCGTCCCCGGCGGGCTCCGCCACCTCCGCGAGGCGTTCGGGGGTCTTCTCCTCGAAGACCTGCCGGGGCGTCACGACGAGACCTGCCCGGCGGGCCCGCGACACCAGCTGCATCGAGCTGATCGAGTCGCCGCCCAGCTCGAAGAAGCTGTCCTCGGCGCCCACCCGGTCGAGTCCCAGCATGTCGGCGAAGAGGTCGCACAGGATCCGCTCGGTCGCCGTCCGCGGCTCCCGGCTCGTGGCGCGCCCGGCGAAGTCGGGGGCGGGCAGCGCGGCCCGGTCGACCTTGCCGTGGGCGGTGCGCGGCAGGGCGTCCAGGACCAGCACCGCCGTCGGCACCATGTACTCCGGCAGCACCCCGGCGACGTACTCGCGGACCGTCCCGCCGTCGACCGTCCGCCCGTCGGCGGCCACATAGCCGATGAGGCGGCGCTCGCCGGGCCGGTCCTCCCTGATCGTCACCGCGGCATGGCGCACGCCGGGGCAGGCCGCGAGGGCCGCCTCTATCTCGCCGGGTTCGACGCGGTGTCCGCGGATCTTGAGCTGGTCGTCGGCGCGGCCCGCGAAGACCAGCCGGCCGTCGTTGGTCCAGCGGACGACGTCGCCGGTGCGGTACATCCGCCGGCCGGGTTCGAAGGGGTCCGGTGCGAAGGGGTTCGCCACGAAGCGCTGAGCGGAGAGCCCCGGTCGCCCGAGGTAGCCGCGGGCGAGTCCGGCACCGGCGACGTACAGCTCCCCCGGCACGCCCACCGGCACCGGGCGCAGGGACGCGTCCAGTACGTACGCCTGGGTGTTGGTGACGGGGGCGCCGATCGGCGGTGGTCCTTCGCCGTCGGGGGCGCCGTGCCGGATGAGGCCGGCCGTGGAGATGATCGTCGACTCGGTGACCCCGTACTGGTTGTACATGGCGCGGCCCTTCGACCACCGCCGCCGCACCTCCGCGGGCATGGCCTCGCCGCCGGTGATCAGCAGGCGGAGGTCCGGCAGTTCCTCCGGGGGCATCTGCGAGAGGAAGGTCGGCGGGATCGCGGCGTGGGTGATGCGCCGGGTGCGGACCAGGCGGGCCAGTTCCTCGCCGGAGATGTCGAGCCGTGTCGGGGCGAGCACGAGCCGGCCGCCCGCGCACAGGGTGGGCCAGATGTCCGCGAGGGAGACGTCGAAGCTCGGCGAGACCAGTTGCAGCACACGGCTGTCCGGGCCGATCGCGTACCGCCGCACGTTCTCCGCCACGAGGTTCCGCAGCCCGTGGTGCGACACGGCGACGCCTTTGGGTGTGCCGGTGGAACCTGAGGTGTAGATGACGTACGCGGCGTGGGCAGCCGTCAGCGGCACCGACCGCTCCGCGTCCCGCACCGGACCCGCCGGAAGCCGCCCGATCTCACGCGCCACCACCGGGTCGTCCACCACCACGACCCGCCCGGCAAAACCGTCGGGCACCACACCCCGCGAGGCCGTCGTACAGACCACCACCGACGGATCCGCGTCACTCAACACATACGCGAGCCGCTCCGCCGGATATCCCGCGTCCACCGGCACGAACACGCCACCCGCCGACGACACCGCGAGCAGTGACACCACCAGCTCCGTCGACCGCTCACCCACCACGGCCACCCGGACCTCCGGCCCCACCCCGACACCCATCAGGTACCGGGCAAGACGGCTCACCTTTCCACCCAACTCGCCGTACGTGAGCCGCTCTTCGCCCGACACCAACGCCACCGCGTGCGGGGACGCCGCCACCTGCCGGCCGAACTGCTCGGGTGCCAACGCGTCCGGGACCGGGGACGCCGTGTCGTTCCAGTGCTCGACGATGCGGATGCGTTCGGCGGGCGTCAGGATGTCGATCTCGCTGAGGCGGAGGCCGGGGTCGGCCGCGACCTGTTCGAGTACGTGGGTCAGGCGCTCCGCCAAGGCCCGCGCGGTGTGGTCGTCGAAGAGGTCGGTCGCGTAGAGGATCTCGCCGTCGAGGCCGGCGGGCGCGCCATGCTCGTCGCGCCGCTCGACCATAGATACCGCCAGGTCGAAGCGGGCGGAGAGTTCGGGCGGCAGCGGTGCGGGCCGGACGTCGACGCCCGGCAGCTCCCAGGCGACTTCGGGGACGTTCTGGAGGGCCAGCATCACCTGGAAGAGCGGGTTGCGGGAGAGCGAGCGGGTCGGATTCAGCTCTTCGACCAGGCGCTCGAAGGGGACGTCCTGGTGGGCGTACGCCGCCAGATCCGTGGCCCGGACCCGCTCAAGGAGCTCGGCGAAAGTCGGATCACCGCTCACGTCGGCACGGAGGACGAGGGTGTTGACGAAGAACCCGGCCAGCTCCTCCAACGCCGCGTCCCCGCGGCCCGCCGCCGGGGTTCCCACAGCGATGTCGTCCCCGGCACCCAGGCGAGACAGCAACAGCGCCACCGCCGCATGCACCACCATGAACATCGTCGCCCGGCCCTGCCCGGCCACCTCCACCAGCCGGCCGTGCGTGAACGCATCGGCTGCCACCGGGACCAGCCGCCCCTGGAACGACGGCACCGCAGGCCGCGCCCGGTCCACCGGCAGCACCAACTCCTGAGGGACGCCGCGTAATGCGTCGCGCCAGTACGCCAGTTGGCCGCTCAGGACACTCGCCGGATCGTCCAGCTCCCCCAGCACCTCGCGCTGCCACAGCGCGTAATCCGCGTACTGCACCGGCAACGCATCCCAGCCCGGCGCCCGCCCCTGACACCGCGCTGCGTACGCCACCTCCAAGTCACGTGCCAGCACACCCATCGACCAGCCGTCCACCGCAACGTGATGCGCCACCACCGACAACACGTACTCATACGTGTCGACCGTTATCAGACACACCCGCCACGGCAAATCGGTGCGCAGGTCGAAGCCGGTGGCCAGCTGTCCGGCGAGGGTCCGGTCGAGGTCGGCCTCGTCGGCGCGCACCACGACCAGCGGCGGCCGCCCCGCATCGCCGTGCCGCACCTGCTGATGCGGAACACCGTCGACGTCGGGCAGGACCGTGCGCAGGCTCTCGTGCCGGTCGGCCACATCACCCAGCGCGGCCTCCAGCGCGGCCACGTCCAGCACGCCCGAAATCCGTAGCGCCAACGGCAAGTTGTACGCGGAAGACGCCCCCGGAACCGTCTCCTCAAGGCGGTTCAGGAACCACATCCGCTGCTGCGCGAACGACAGCGGCACCACATCCGGCCGCACCCACGGCCGCAACTCCAGCCGCCCCTCCCCCACGCCCGCACGCCCACCGATCAGCCCGGCGAGCCCTGCCACCGTCGGCGCCCCGAACAGCTCCCCGATCCCCACCTCCACATCCAGCACCGCACGCACCCGCGCCACCAACCGCATCCCTGACAGCGAGTCCCCGCCCAGGTCGAAGAAGCCGTCCTCGATCCCGACCCACTCCAGGCCGAGCACCTCGGCGAACAGGCCGCACAGGATCTCCTCGGTCTGCGTGCGCGGCTCGCGCCGGGAGACCCGGGCGGTGAAGTCAGGTGCCGGGAGGGCGGCGCGGTCGAGCTTGCCGTTGGCCGTGATCGGCAGGGCGTCGAGGAGCAGAACGGCTGCCGGGACCATGTACTCGGGCAGTGTCCTCGCCGCGTAGTCCCGTATCTCCCGGGGGTCGAGGCTCCGCCGGGTGGCGGGCACGACGTAGGCGACCAGCCGCTTGTCGCCGGGGCGGTCCTCGCGGGCCACCACCGCCACTTGGCCGACCGACGCGTGTCCGGCGAGCGCCGACTCGACCTCACCCGGCTCCACCCGGAAGCCGCGCACCTTCACCTGCTCGTCCGCGCGCCCCACGAACAGCAGCTCGCCGTCAGCCGTCCACCGGACCAGGTCGCCGGTCCGGTACATCCGCCGTCCGCCACCGTCGCCGCCGAACGGGCAGGCCACGAAGCGTTCCGCCGTCAGAGCAGGCCGTCGCAGATACCCGCGTGCCAGGCCGGACCCGGCGATGTAGAGCTCGCCCGTGACGCCGGGCGGGACGGGCTGCAGCGCCGCGTCCAGGACGTACACCTGCCGGTTCGCGAGCGGGCGGCCGATGGGGAGTGTCCGACCCGCCTCTTCCTCGGGCCGCAGCAAGTGTGTCGTCGCGCAGAGGGTGATCTCGGTGGGGCCGTAGAGGTGCCGTACCGCGATGCCGGGACATGCCTGCCGCACCCGTGCCACCGCACCGGCCGGCACCACATCGCCGCCCGTCAGCACCTCCTTCAACCCGGCGAAACACTCCGGGGACTCCTCCGCAAGCACCCGGAACATCCCCGCCGTCACATGCAGCACCGACACACCGCCGGCAATGGCGGTACGAATCCGACCGGCATCGACCACGCCCGGCCCGGCCACCACTACCTGGCCGCCTGCTACGAGCGGCACCCACACCTCGAACAACGACACATCAAAGGCATGCGGCGCATGCATCAACACCGCATCACCCGCACCCACCGACCAGCCCGAATCCCCCACCAGCCCCGCCACAGCACCATGCGGAACCGCCACACCCTTCGGCACCCCCGACGACCCCGACGTATACATCACATACGCCACGTCCTCCGCGCCGATACCGACAACCGAGCGGCCAACCGGACACCCTGCAATCGCCGCACGCACCCCCGGATCGTCCAGCACCACGAGCTGTGTGCCCGCAGGGATCGCGTCCCGATGTGCCCCGGTGCACACCACCGCCACCGGTTCCGAGTCCTCCAGCAGGAACGCCACCCGCTCCGCCGGATACTCCACATCCACCGGCACATACGCCGCCCCCGCACGCCACACCGCCAACAGAGCGACCACCAGATCGGTCGAGCGCTCCATCACGACCGCGACACGATCACCACGCCCCACCCCCACACCCGCCAGATACGACGCCAGACGACCCGCCGCCACATCCAACTCCCCGTAGGACAGGGCGTCCGAGCCAGACCGCACCGCCACGGCGTCGGGCGTGCGCTTCGCGTGTGCGGCGAACAGTTCCGGCACCGACGCGTCCGGGGCAGCGGCCGCCGTATCGTTCCAGCGCTCCACGGTCTGCGAGCGCTCGGCGGGCGTCAGGATGTCGATCTCGCTGAGGCGGAGGTCCGGATCAGAGGCGACCTGCGCGAGGACGCGGCCCAGCCGGTCCGCCAGGGCCCGCGCGGTGCGGTCGTCGAAGAGGTCGGTCGCGTAGAGGAGCTCGCCGCCGAGGCCGGCGGGCGCGCCGCGTTCGTCGCGCCGTTCCGTGAGGGTCACCGCGAGGTCGAAGCGGGCGACCGGGGAGACCATCGACGCGGAGCGCACCTCCGCGCCGCGGAACCGCCACTGCGGCTCGGGCACGTTGTCCAGGGAGAGCATCACCTGGAACAGCGGGTTGCGGGACACCGAACGGGCCGGGTTGACCTCCTCGACCAGGCGCTCGAAGGGGACGTCCTGGTGGGCGTACGCCGCCAAGTCCGCGGCCCGGACCCGCTCAAGGAGTTCGGCGAAGGTCGGATCACCGCTCACGTCCGTGCGCAGGACAAGGGTGTTGACGAAGAACCCGGCCAGCTCCTCCAACGCCGCGTCCCCGCGGCCCGCGACCGGCGTGCCCAGCGGGATGTCGTCGCCCGCTCCCAGGCGGGACAGGAGGAGCGCCACCGCCGCGTGCACCACCATGAACATCGTCGCCCGGCCCTGTCCGGCCACCTCCACCAGCCGGCCATGCGTGAGCGCGTCCGCCGCCACCGGCACCAGTCGCCCCTGGAACGACGGCACCGCGGGCCGCGCCCGGTCCACCGGCAGCACCAACTCCTGCGGGATGGCCTCCAACGCATCACGCCAGTACGCCAGTTGGCCACTCAAGACACTCGCCGGATCCTCCAGCTCCCCCAGCACCTCACGCTGCCACAGCGCGTAATCCGCGTACTGCACTGGCAACGCATCCCAGCCCGGCGCCCGCCCCTCACATCGCGCCGCATACGCCACCTCCAGATCACGTGCCAGCACACCCATCGACCAGCCGTCCACCGCCACGTGATGCGCCACCACCGACAACACGTACTCATACGTGTCGACCGTTATCAGACACACCCGCCACGGCAGGTCGGTGCGCAGGTCGAAGCCGCGTGCCGCCTGCTGCGCCAGTACCTCGTCGACCTGCTGCTCGGTGCACTCGCCGGTCAGCAGGGGTGGCCGGCCCGCTGCGCCGTCCAGGACGCGCTGACGGGGTACGCCGTTCACCTCGGGCAGGACGGTGCGCAGGCTCTCGTGACGGTCGGCCACGTCACCCACCGCGGCCTCCAACGCGGTCACGTCCAGCACGCCCGAAATCCGAAGCGCCCACGGCAAGTTGTACGCCGATGCCGCGCCCGGAACCGTTTCCTCAAGTCGGTTCAGGAACCACATCCGCTGCTGCGCGAACGACAGCGGCACCACATCCGGCCGCACCCACGGCCGCAGCTCCACCCGCTCCCCGACCACGCCCGCACGCCCACCGATCAGCCCGGCGAGCCCCGCCACCGTCGGCGCCCCGAACAGCTCCCCGATCCCCACCTCCACATCCAGCACCGCACGCACCCGCGCCACCAGCCGCATGCCCAGCAGCGAATCCCCGCCCAGGTCGAAGAAGGACACGTCGGTGCCGACCCGTCCCAGGCCGAGGACCTCGCCGTACAGGCCGCACAGCACCTCCTCCATGGGCGTCGCCGGACCACGGACAGCGCCCACGCCCGCGAAGTCGGGGGACGGGAGGGCGGCGCGGTCGAGCTTGCCGTTGGCCGTGATCGGCAGTGCGTCCAGGGCCAGAACGGCCGCCGGAACCATGTACTCCGGCAGGCGATCCGCCACGTACTCGCGTACGGCTCGGGGGTCGAGGGCACCCCGCTCCCGCTGCCGTTCGTCCGGCACGACATAGCCGATCAGCCGCTTGTCGCCGGCCGCAGCGCCGTCCTGCCGGGCCACCACGACGGCCTGCCCGACCCCCGCGTACCCGGCGAGCACCGACTCGACCTCACCCGGCTCGACCCGGAAGCCACGCACCTTCACCTGCTCGTCCGCACGCCCCACGAACAGCAGCTCGCCCTCGCCCGACCACCGGGCCAAGTCACCTGTGCGGTACATGCGCCCCACGCCGAACGGACACGCCACGAAGCGTTCCGCCGTCAGACCGGGGCGCCGCAGGTAACCGCGTGCCAGGCCGGACCCCGCCACGTACAACTCCCCCACCACTCCGGGCGGGACCGGCTGCAGCGCCGCGTCCAGGACGTACACCTGCCGGTTGGTGAGCGGGCGCCCGATCGGCAGGGCCGGACGACCGGTGACCCCCGCCGGCAGCACATGCCATGTCGCACACAGAGTGATCTCGGTGGGCCCGTACAGATGCCGTACCGCCACGCCCGGGCACACCTCCCGCACCCGCGCCACCGCACCGACCGGCACCACATCACCACCGGTCAGCACCTCCCTCAGCCCGGTGAAACACTCCGGGGACTCCTCCGCAAGCACCCGGAACATCCCCGCCGTCACATGCAACACCGACACACCGCCATCGACCGCCGCACGAATCCGACCGGCATCCACAACACCCGGCCCGGCAACCACCACCCGGCCACCCGCCGCCAGCGGCACCCACACCTCGAACAGCGACACATCAAACGCATGCGGCGCATGCATCAACACCGCATCGCCCGCACCCACTGACCAGCCCGAATCCCCCACCAGCCCCGCCACAGCCCCGTGCGGAACCGCCACACCCTTCGGCGCCCCCGACGAGCCCGACGTATACATCACATACGCCACGTCCCCGGCACCCACCGACACCGCCGGACCATCGGCGTGGCACGCCGCGACGTCCGCACGGACCCCCGGGTCGTCCAGCACCACGACCTGCGCCCCCATACCCACGGGGATGGCGTCCCGGTGTGCTTCTGTGCACACGACCGCTACCGGCTCGGAGTCCTCCAGCAGGAACGCCACCCGCTCCGCCGGATACTCCACATCCACCGGCACATACGCCGCCCCCGCACGCCACACCCCCAACAGAGCGACCACCAAATCAACCGACCGCTCCATCACCACCGCGACACGATCACCACGCCCCACCCCCACACCCGCCAGATACGACGCCAGACGACCCGCCGCCACATCCAACTCCCCGTAGGAAATGGACCGTTCACCGTCCGCGACCGCCACCGCGTCCGCCGACCAGCCGAGCTGGCGAGCCAGCAGCTTCGGCACCGTGTCCGCCGCTGTCGGGCGCGCGGTGGCGTTCCAGGCGGCGAGCGTCACGCCTCGCTCGGGCTCGGCCATCAGCGGCACGTGTCCCACTCGCTGCGCCGGGTCGGCCGTGAGCTGTTCCAGGAAGTGCAGGAAGGAGCGGTGGCTGCCGCGGAGCCAGTCGCGGTCGTAGGTGTGCGCGTCGGCCTCGAAGGTGATCTCCATGCCCCGGTCGGCGGACGCGCCGCTCACCAGCACGCCGAACTCCTCGACGCGGCGGCTGGACAGGTCGCGCACGACGGCCCGTCGGCCGCCGAAGGACAGGGTTTCGCCGGCCATCGGCATGACGTTCACGTACGGGCCGAAGTACCAGCGGTCGCCGGTGGGCCAGTTGAGCTCGCGGCGCAGGCGCTCACCCCGGAAGTCCTGGTGGTCGATGAGGTCGCCGATCTCTCCGGCCGCCGTCCGCGCGAGGTCGAGGAGGTTCGTGTCGGCGGTCACAGGGAGGCGGAGCGGCAGGATGTTCGCCATCGTGCACGGGGTGCGCCGGGCCTGGTGGCTCGTGCGGCCGGCCACCGGGAGGCTCAGGATCGCCTCGCCGGAACCGCTCAGCCTGCCCACGAAGGCGGCGACCGCCGCGACGACGAGGCGGGGCCAGCTCACGTCGGCCCGGGTGGCCGCCGCGCGCAGTGCCGCGACGGCGCGTGGCGGCAGGTGCCCCGTCTCACGCAGAACCGCTCCGGGCGCGTCGGATGCGGCGCGAGCTTCGGAGTCTTCGGATGCTTCGGGATTGGCAGGGCCCGGCGTCGTCCTGTGGCCGGGGACCACGGTCACGTCGGGGCGGTCCCCGAAGCGCTCGTGCCAGTACCTCCGGTCGGCCTCGTGGCGCCCGGAGGCACGGTGGGCGGACTCCTGCTCCATCAGTTCGCGCAGCGGGGCGTGGTCCGCCGGGGCGAAGGGTTTCCCGTCGAGCAGAGCCGTGTAGACGTCCGCGGCACGGCGGGCGAGCAGGGAGCAGCCGTAGGCGTCCATCAGGAGGTGGTCGTAGCGCTGGTACCAGATGTGGTGGTCGGGTGCCAGGCGGAAGAGGGCGTGCGAGAAGGGGCGGTCGGCGTGGGCGGTGATCTCCTGGTTCAGTTCCGCCCGCATCCACGCTTCTGCGGCCGCCTTCGGGTCCTCCTCGGCGGTGAGGTCGAGGAATTCGGTGACCGCGCCGTCCGCCTCTTCGGCGTCTTTCGATGTGTTGCTCGCCGGATCAGGAAAGATCATTCGTGATCCGCCGGCGCCGTCGTCCTCGAAGCACGCGTGCAGGATTTCCGTCTCGTCCGTCAACTGCCGCAGTACGCGCTCGAATAAGTTCTCGTCGACGGGCCCGAATATCTCGACGTACTGCCCGACGCTGTACAACCGGCGCGAGCCCGCCACGCGTTGCGCCAGCCATATTCCCTCCTGGGCGTCAAGGAGGGGCAGAGCATGAGCAGCGTTGCCGTTCATCATTCCCCCTGGCCGAGTAATCCCCCTCGGCTTACCAGCTATGTCTGTCAAGGCCGTACGAGCCGTCCAACCGCGCACTTTTCGCACTTGGACAGAGATACGGGTACGCGCTCAGGCATGCCGGACGGGCATGCAAAGGAAAAGGCGCGTGGCCTCGCACGGAGAATTAAATGCTATGACCCAGGGGGGAATGGGCGCGACCGTCCGCGGTGGTCATTCCTGAACGTTCCGCCGGTGCCTGGTGCGGGAGCGGCGGTGCCTGGTGCGGGGGCGGCGGTGCCTGGTGCGGGGGCGGTGGTGCCGGTGTCCGCAGGGGGAAGTCCACTTCGACGACGAGGCCGCCCTGGGGCCGCGCGTGCGCGTTCAGGGTCGCGTCGTGGGCCACCGCGATGGAGCGGACGATGGAGAGGCCGAGACCGTGGTGTCCGTTGTCGGCCGTCCGGCCGAGGCGCTGGAACGGCTCGAAGAGGCGGCTCACTCCGGCGGGCGGGATCTGCGGGCCGGTGTTGGAGACGCGGACGAAGGCGCGCCCGTTCCTGACGCCGGTCACGACCGCCACCCAGCCGTCGGGCGCGTTGTAACCCATGGCGTTGTCCAGGAGGTTGGCGACGAGACGCTCGACGAGCGCGTCGTCGCCCCAGGTGAACGCCGGTTCGATGTGCGTCTCCACGCGCAGCCCCCGCCGGTCGGCCTCCGGCCGGGACGCGAGGACCACGTCGTCGGCCAGCTCCGCCAGGTCCAGCGGTTCCCTGCGGTCGAGGCCGCGCTCGCTGCCGGACAGGGTCAGCAGTGACTCCAGGAGGCGGGCCTGCTGTTCGCTGAGGGTCAGCAGCCGCTCGAAGTTGGCGCGGAAGGAGTCGACGGTCGCCTCGCGGTCGATCAGGGACTCCTCAAGGAGAGCGTGTTCGACGGTCAGGGGGGTGCGCAGTTCGTGTGCGGCGTTGGCGACGAAGCGCTTGTGGGAGTCCAGCGCGGCCTCCAGCCGGCCGAGGAGGCCGTCGACGGTGTCGGCCAGGTCCTTCAGCTCGTCGCCCGGCCCTTCGACGGCGAGGCGCTCGTGCACGTTGTGCGCGGAGATGCGCTGGACGGTGGTGGTGATGGTGCGCAGCGGTCGCAGTACGCGCCCCGCGACCAGCCAGCCGAGACCTATGGCGATCACCGCCATGATCGCCAGCGCGATGCCGGACTGGGTCAGCAGGTGCTGCATCTCGGCGGCGTGCTGACGCATCGCCTGCTGCTGTTGTGCGTGGGCGAAGCTGTCGACGGCTCCCGGGACCTGGTCGCGCCGGTACATGTGGACGCCGGCGTCGCCGGGTGGGCCCGAGCCGCCGCGGCGGCTGACGAGCACGGTGCTGTTGGGGCGGTTGACCAGCAGGTAGGTGATCGTGAGCAGGACGGCGCCGGACACGACGAACAGCAGGCCGTACAGCAGGGTGAGCCGCATGCGGACCCGTCGGGGCAGGAGGCGCGAGACGAGTCCGGCTCGGGACAGGGCCGCGCGGGCCGCACTTCGCAGACGCATCGGCATCTCGCTTCGCATCCTCAGGTCATCGTCGGATCCGGTACCCGCCGCGGGGCACGGTCTCGATCACCGGTGGTGAACCGAGCTTCGGCCGCAGCCTGTTGATGGTCGCCTTGACCGTCGTGGTGAACGGGTCGGTCGCCTCGTCCCACACCCGTTCGAGGAGTTCCTCGGCGGACACGACGCGGCCGCGGGCCGCCATCAGGTATTCGAGGACCGCGAACTCCTTGGGGGTGAGCGAGAGCCGCTGCCCGGCGCGGGTCGCGATCCGCTGGGCCGGGTCGAGCCGCAGGTCGCCGTGGACGAGGATCGGCGGCACGGCAGGCTGGGCGCGGCGGGCCACCGCCCGGATGCGGGCGACCAGTTCGGCGTACGCGAAGGGTTTGGGGAGGTAGTCGTCGGCGCCGAGGCTGAGTCCTTCCACCCGGTCCGCGATCGTCCCGGACGCCGTGAGCATCAGGACTCTCGTGCGGGCGGGTTCCGACATCAGGGCGCCGCACACCTCGTCGCCGTGCACGGTGGGCAGGTCGCGGTCGAGTACGACCACGTCGTAGTCGACGACGGAGGCGCGCTCCAGGGCGCCCTCGCCGTCGTAGACGACGTCGACCGCCATTCCTTCGCGGCGCAGCACTCTGGCCACGGAATCCGCGAGTTCGGCCTGGTCCTCTACCACCAGCACCCTCACAGCCCCACCCCCCGATGGATCATGGCTGACAGGATCTCCGAGCGGGGGTCACACACTGGTCACAGCCCGCCGCCACGATTCAGCGTACCGGCGGGGCGCCGAGCGCGGGCCGGTGTGACGGAACGGCATCCGCGATGCGGGGTGCCGCATCGCGGATGCCGTGGGAGGGGCAGGGCTCATCTCATCCGTGACCAGGGGTCATCCGTGGCCCTGGGGCGGTGGGCCGCCGGGACCGCCCGGTCCACCCGGTCCGCCGGGGCCTCCGGGTCCGCCGGGTCCGCCAGGGCCGGCCAGGAAGACTCCCGGGCCGCCGGGGAAGGCTCCGTGCGGGCCGCCCGGCATCGGTCCGCCGGGGCCGCCGGGGCCGCCGGTCAGGACGGGGCCGGGGCCGTGCGGACCGCCGACCGGCTCGGGCACGGGCCCGTCGCCGTTCTTCGAGGGCTGGCGGGAGAACTGTGTGCGGTACAACTCCGCGTACATGCCCTCCAGTTGCATCAGTTCCTCGTGCGTGCCGCGTTCCTGGACGCGGCCCTTGTCGATGACGAGGATCTGGTCGGCGTCCCTGATGGTGGACAGGCGGTGCGCGATCACCAGCGAGGTGCGGCCCTTCAGTGCGGTCTTCAGGGCCCGTTGCAGTGCCGCCTCGGACTCCGAGTCGAGGTGGGCGGTGGCCTCGTCGAGTACGACGATGGGCGGGGCCTTGAGCAGCAGCCGCGCCATGGCCACGCGCTGTTTCTCGCCGCCGGAGAAGCGGTAGCCGCGGTCGCCGACCACGGTGTCGAAGCCGTCGGGCAGCGACTCGATCAGGTCCCAGATCTGCGCGGCCTTGCACGCGTCGATCAGTTCCTGCTCGGTGGCGTCGGGCCGCGCGTAGGTGAGGTTGTCGCGGATGGTCGCGTGGAAGAGGTGCGCGTCCTGCGTGACCATGCCAACGGTGTCGTTCAGCGACTTCAGCGTCACGTCGCGGATGTCGTGGCCGCCGATCCGGATGACGCCCTCGACGGGGTCGTAGAGCCGCGGCACCAGGTGGGTGATGGTGGTCTTGCCCGCGCCCGACGGGCCGACCAGGGCGGTGAGTTTGCCCGCGGGCACGGTGAAGGTGAGGTCGCGCAGGGTCCAGGTGTTCTGCGCGCGCTCCTGCGAGGGGAGCGCGATGGACTCCAGCGAGGCGAGGGAGACGTCCGAGGCCTTCGGGTAGCGGAACGACACGTTCTCGAACGTGACCTCCGGTGCCCTGGAACTCCCGTCGGCGGCGGCCGTGGCCGCGGCGGCCGGCAGGGGCACCGCGTCGGGCTTCTCGGAGATCAGCGGCTTCAGGTCGAGGATCTCGAAGAGCCGGTCGAAGCTGACGAGGGCGGTCAGCACGCTCGTCTGCGCGCTCGACAGCTGGTTGATGGGGCCCATCAGCCGGGTGAGCAGCGTCGCGAGGGCCACCAGCGTGCCGATCTGGAACGTGCCCTCGATGACGAGGGCGCCGCCGATGCCGTAGACGAGGGCGGTGGCGATGGCGCCGACGAGCGTCATCGTCAGGAAGAGCATCTTGCCGTAGACGGAGGTCAGGACCCCCAGGTCGCGGCCCTTGCGCGCCAGCCGGGAGAACATGCCCGTCTCGGTCGCGGGGCGGCCGTACAGCTTGCTCAGCAGGGCGCCGGTCACGTTGAAGCGCTCGTTCATGAACGAGCCGACCTCGGCGTTGACCTGCATGTGCTCCCGCATGATCCGCTGCAGCCTGCGGCCGACGACCCGGCCCGGCAGGATGAAGAGCGGGATCACCACGAGGGAGACCAGGGTGACCACCCAGGAGAGGTAGAACATCGCGCCGAGGACGAGGAGCAGGGTCAGTCCCGCGGACACCACCGTGGACAGCAGTGCCGTGACCGCCTGTTGGGCGCCGACGACATCGGTGTTGAGGCGGCTGACGAGGGACCCGGTCTGGGCACGGGTGAAGAACGCCAGCGGCTGTCGCTGCACGTGGTCGAAGATCTTGGTGCGCAGGTCGTAGATGAGCCCCTCGCTGACCCGGCCCGAGTACCAGGCCTCCGCGAAGCCGAAGCCGGTGCTCAGCAGGGCGAGGACGGCGACGATCACCGAGATCCACACGACCACCGACGTGTTGCCCTCGACGATGCCGTCGTCGATCAGGTACTTGAAGAGAAGGGGCGTGGCCACCACATTGCCCGCGTTGAGCACGGTGACGACCAGGAGAACGCCTATGTTGAAGCGATACGGTTTCGTATAGGGGAGGATTCGCTTGGCCGTGCCAGGCTTTATCTTCTGCTTGGTCACCGACTCGTCAGGACCCATCCCCCGCATCAGTACCGGCCCCGGGCCGCCGATCATGGCCACGAAAACCTCCTGTTTTCGTTGTCGTTTCGGTCGGGGAGCGCCTAGCCGGCGGCTTCGGACTTCTCCATCTCGTCGATGAGACTCTTGGGACGCATGTCCGTCCAGTTCTCCTCGATGTAGTCCAGGCAGGCCTTGCGCGTGTCTTCTCCGAACACGGCCTTCCAGCCGGCCGGCACCTCGGCGAAGGCGGGCCAGAGCGAATGCTGGTTCTCGTCGTTCACGAGAACCAGGAAGGTGCCGTTTTCGTCGTCGAACGGGTTCGGCATAACCACTCCGATCAATTTCCGTCGGCTCAATTTCCGTCGGCAGGACGTGTTTCACGCTAGCGGGGTGATTCGGGGCCGACAAGGTTGTCCAGGCGGCCTGCGAAGAATTCGGTGATCGCCGAATTCACCGCCGCGGGCCTCTCCAGATATCCGTAGTGGCCGCAGCCCGGGATCTCCGTGTAGGAGCAGCCGGGAATGCTCCGCGCGACCTCGCGGGACAGGTGCGGGCGGATGACCAGGTCGTCCTGGAACCCGATGACCAGGCACGGCCTGTCGATGCGGCGGTACGCGGCCAGCCGGTCAGGGATGAGCTGGAGCCCGAGCTGGCCGCGCACGCCCGTCGCCGTGGCGTCCACGGCCGACATCTCCAGGACCGCGAGCCAGTCCCGCAGGCGCTCCTCGTCGTTGAGCGTGCGCGGGGAGAGGTTCTGCAGGGCCTGTACGTAGGCCGCGAAGCGGGGCGGGAGTTTGCCTCCGGCGTCGCTGAGTTCCACGTCGGCCGCGGTCATCGCGGCGGTGAGGGCGTCGGTGCGTCCGCTGGTCGCCATCAGGACGGCCTGGCGCACGAGGTCGGGCCGGGTCAGCAGCAGTTCCTGGACCACGATCGCGCCCAGGGAGTAGCCGACGACCCGGCACGCGCCGTCACCCGCGCCCAGGTGCTCGATGAGTCCGGCGACGTCCGCGACCATGTCGACGAGGGTGAACCCGTCGGGGCACGGGTCGCTCGGCGGGATCCCCCGGTTGTCGAGCGTGATGACCCGGTAGCCCGCGCCGGTGAGGGCGGGCACCTGGTGGGTCCGCCACATCCGGCCGGGGGCACCGGTGCCGGTGACCATGACGACCGGCTCTCCGGTGCCGTACTCGTCGTAGCCGAGGTTGGTCCCGTTGATCCGGGCGATCGGCATGGCGGTGTCCCCTCAGCCGTGCGGTGTCGCACCGAAGCGGCCGACCTTGTCGATGACGTCCTGGCCGTAGATGCGGAGGGCCTGTTGGAGGGCGAACTCCGCCAGGTACGCGCGGAACGCGTCCGGCGGTTCCTCCGCGAGGTTGAGCATCCGCCGGTTGGCGAGCACCGCGGCGCCGTCGAGCCGGGCCAGGCTCGCCTCGACGGCGGCGTCCATGTCCTCGGGCTCCACGACCTCGTCGACGAGCAGCCGCGCGTCGGGCTCGGCGGCCCTGATCCTGCGGCCCTCCAGAATCACCTGCCGGGACAGGCGCGGCCCGACGTACCTGCTGAAGCGGAAGTTGGCGACGCCGGGGATGATCCCCTCCTTCGCGGCGGGCAGGCTGAGGTAGGCGTCCGACGCGGCGAGCACGTGGTCGCAGACCAGCAGGAGCTGGGCGCCGCCCCCGATGGCGAAGCCGTCGACGGCCGCGACCCACGGCTTCTCCGCGAGGGGCGAGTGCCACCGGCCGGGGTGGTCGGCGCGCACCCCGCGCACGATCTTGTGGAGGTAGCCGAGCTCGCGGCGCAGCAGGAACCCGACGAGCGGGATGTCACCGGCGCTCAGGCTCTTGAGGTTGATGCCCGCGCTGAAGACGCGCCGGCCGCGGTGGCGGGGGTGCGTCATCTCCCCGCCGCGCAGCAGTCCGCCCCGGACCGCCGGGTCGAGCAGCGCGAGGTCGACGGCGGTCTCCATGTCGTCGACCTGGCGGACGTCCTCGGCGTTCAGGCAGTCGTCCCTGCACATGGTCAGCCGCGCCACACCGTCGGCGCGCCGTTCGACGCGCACCGACTCCATCTCCACCACTCCGGTACGGGTGAACTCCTCGAGGAGCCCCAGCGCGCGAGGGGTCGGCCGCAGCATGGCGTCGAGCAGATGCGGGCCAGCGGACGGGGAGCGGAGCACGGCCCGCAGGAAGATGCCCTGGTCGATCTCGTCCCCCTCCTTGGCGGCCTGCGTCCTGCTCCGCTCGGCCGCGAGCCGGGCTTCGCCGGGCACCAGGCCAGGGAAGGCGACGGCCGCGGCGGCGAGGAGTTCCTCGATGCGCGGGGATTGGGTGCGGTCCGCGGTCAGCCGGTCGTAGACGGCGTCCGCGTGCGTGTCGAGAAAGGCGACCCGCAGTGCGCGCGCCGCGTCCTTGGCCGCGGCGACCTCGGCGCGCTGCTCGGCAGTGCGGGCGGGCGGCTCCGGCAGACCGGCCACCAGCTCGTCGACGCGGGCCACGACGCCGGTCCCCGCGACGAGCTCCGCCCAGGCGTCCCGCACGTCGGCGCGACCGGGCGGGGACGGGTGCACCGGCTGCTGCGGTGCTGACGGCTGTCCCGGGTGCGGCGGTTGGCTCGGGAGCGTGGCCGTCACGAGGCCTCCTCCGCCGCTCCGGCCGCCACGTGCCGCAACGCACGGTCACAGGCCGCGAGATGCGCGCCGAGTGCGTCCTCGAAGCCGGTCGTCGCGGCGTCGAACATCAACTGCCGCCGGATCGCGACCTCCTTGCCGGAAAGCCCGCCGGCCAGCTCGGCGACGCCCGCGACCGCGGCCTCCGGATCGTCCGTCAGCTCGTCGACGACGCCCAGCGCCAGCGCCTCGGCCGCCTCGATGGTCCGGCCGAACAGGACGGCCTTGCGGATCCGGGCGACCCCGGCGAGCCGGACCAGGCGGTAGCCGGCCATCCCGGGCCAGGTGGCCTTGGTGTCGCGCGGGAGGAGCAGCCGCGTGTCCGGGCAGGCGACGCGGACGTCGGCGGCCAGGAACGCTTCGAGCGCGGTCCCGCCGCAGTCGCCGCGCGCCACCGCGACCGTGGCCGCGGGCAGCCGCTCCAGGCGGCGCAGCGCCCGCTCCCACTTGGTGACCAGCATGACGTCGAGGCCATCGGCCCAGCCGTCCTTCGGCGCCCCGGTGACGTGCAGGGCGACGACACCGTCTCCCCCGTCCTCGGTGCGGTCGCAGAGGGCGGCGACGGCCTTGACCGCCGTGGCCGACAGGGGTTCGGATCCGTCCAACTCCAGTGCGTACATGGTCCGTTCCGTCCTCACCATCGGATCAGCGCCGTCTCGATCGTGGAGCCCGGCCCCATGGTCATGAGCACTCCGTACTCGCCGGGCCGGGTCACCCCCTCGTCGAGGAGGCGTTCGTACGAGAACAGGAACGAGCCGCTGGACACGTTCCCGTGGTCGCGCAGCACACCGACGGTGTGCCGGACGTCGTGGCGGGTCAGTCCGAGGTTGACGACGACCGCGTCGATGACCTTCTTGCCGCCTGAGTGCACCAGCCAGTGGCGGATGTCGCTCCTGCGCAGCCCGGTGCCCGCCAGGAGCCGGTCGACGACCAGTTCGGCGTGCGCGCCCACCACGTAGGGGATCTGCGGGTCGAGGAAGAAGCTGAACCTGCCTTGGACGCGGTCCCAGTCGTAGCGCATGGCGTCGACCGCTTCGGGGATGACGCAGCTAGCGAACTTCAGGACGGCCGGCGCCTCGGGGTCCACGTCCTCCGGGTCCGGGCCCATATGCGTGCCGGTGCCCGGTCCCGTGAGCAGTGCGACGGCCGCCGCGCCGTCGCCGAACAGGCTGTTGACGACCGCCGTCCGCATCGTCGAGTCCACGGTGTACGCGGCCGAGCACGCCTCCACGCAGAGCACGACGGCGAGTTCCCCGGGGTGGGCCGCCGACCAGCCCGCCACCACGCCGAGGGCGTTGAGGCCCGCGTTGCAGCCCATGCCGACGATGTCGGTCCTGCTGCAGTGGCGGTCGATGCCCAACTCGCGTATGAGAAGGGCGCTGATCCCGGGCGTGAGCAGTCCGGTGGAGGTCACGCAGCACAGGTGGCGCAGGTCCGCGAGGTCGGCGCCGGCCTTCTTCAGGCAGGCGCGCAGGGCCTCGCCGCCCATCTCCAGGGCCAGTGCCTTGTGTTTGTCGAGGAGGTCGCCCTGGGACTCGGGGGCGCGGACGCCGTGGGCGTCCTCCGGAGGAAGGGCGAGGTTGCGCCGTTCGATCGCGCTGTTGAGGAACACCGAGCGCACTTTGGGGTCGGTGATCCCGAAGGCGTCGAGCACCTCCGGCTGCGAGTAGGACGCGGCGGTCACGGCCGTGCCCACGCCGACGATGCGGGGGTGGGCGACCGCCGTGGCGGGTCCCCCCGGTGTCAGGACGTCGTCGAGGGTGCCGGGCGGTGCGAGGTCCGTGGTCGTCGATGCTGCGATCCCCGTGGTCATCGGAAGGTCCACCCCCACATTCGTGGCTTGCTGCGCAGGTGCCGCATGGTCTCGGTGCCGGTCACTGTCTGTCCTTCCTTGTGTCAGGTCGTGGCTCGCGCGCTCTCCGCCTCGATGAACCGCACGAGTCGCGCGGTGCCCTCCCGGATCTGGGCGGGCGTCAGATAGCTGGTCGACAGGCGGATGCCGTGCAGGCCCCCGCCGCCGGGATGGAAGTACGTCATCGGCGTCCAGATGACGCCGAAGTCCTGTGCCGAGCGGATCAGCGCGGCGTTGTCCGCGCGGAAGGGCACCCGCAGGGTGAGGAAGAACCCGCCGGTGGGTTCGTTCCACCGCACCCCGAGGGCCTCCCGCCGCTCCGCGGGCAGGTGTACGTCGAGTTCCCTGAGCGTGGCCCGCATGGCGTCGCCGTAATACGTGGCCGCCGCCGCGTTCAGCTCCGAGACCCGGCCGCCCGCCGCGAGGAGCGTGCCCGCCACGGCGGCCTGGCTGAGCGATGAGGTGTTGACCGTCACCATGCTCTTGATCTTGGAGAGTTCGTCCGCGAGCAGGCCGGTGTGCCCGGACTCGTCGACGACGGGCTGGTCGGCGACGACGAAGCCGACGCGGGCGCCCGGGAACACGGTCTTGGAGAAGGAGCCCAGGTGGACGACCGTGTGCGCACGGTCCTGGGACTTCAGCGTCGGCAGCGGCGGGCCGGGGCTGACCAGGCGGTAGGGGCTGTCCTCCAGGATGAGGATGCCGTGCCGGGCGGCGAGTTCGAGGAGTTCGGCCCGCGTTTGCGGTCCCATCGTGGTGCCCGACGGGTTGGAGTGGTCGGGGACGACGTAGAAGGCGCGGGGGCGGCGCCCGCGGGCCCGCTCGTTCCTGATCGCCGCTTCCAAGTCGGCGCAGGAGACGCCGTCCTCGTGTTCCTCGACGGGAGTGACGGCGATGTCCAGGAGACGGGCCGCTCCGGTGATGCCCACGTAACAGGGGCTGGAGACCAGGAGCACGTCGTCGGGGCTGGTGATCAGGGCGCGCAGGACGAGGAGCATGGCCTCCTGCGCGCCGACGGTCACCACGATCGACTCGGCCGGGACGTCGATGTTCTCGTCGGCGCGCAGCGAGTCGGCGATGATCTCGCGGATCTGGCCCGCGGTGGGCCCGTACTGGTACATGGCGGTGCGCACCTGCTGCGGTGAGAACCCTTGCTCCTCGAGGTGGTTCAGGTACCGGCGGAGGTGGGTGAAGATCTGTTCGGTGTCGAAGAAGCCGTCGTGGGGGCGCCCCGGCGCGAAGGAGATCGCCTCCGGGTAGCGGGTGGTGATCTCGTTGAGGAAGGTCATCGTGTCCAGGACCGGGGCGGACACGCTGGCGTGCAGCTCGGCCTTCCGCAGCGGCCGCGCGGCCGCGGGCGGTGCCGTGTCCGCGGCGGGCGGCCCGGTGCGGACCAGGCCCGGGCCGATGTCCGCGACGGTGGCTGTGCCGGTGAACGTCATCGCGCCGCCCAGCTCCCGGACGAGGCCGTCCAGCGCCTCCGCCACACCCGCGCGCCCGCCGGCCCGCAGCCCGTCGAGGACGGGGCGCCCGGCGAACACCGCGTCGGCACCGGCCGCGAGCGACACGAGGATGTCCGCGCCGCGCCGGATCCCGCCGCTCAGCAGGACCGGGCAGCGGCCCGCCACGGTCTCCGCGATCGCGGGAAGCGCGTCGAGGGAGGTGACCACGATGCCGTCGGCGCCGCTGTCCACGGCGCGGAGCGCGTCGGACGCGGTGGGTGCGCCCGCGACAAGGAGCGGCAGCGCGGTGGCCGCGCGCAGATCCGTCACGTGGGCCCAGTCGGCGTGGGTGTCGAGCAGGGTGCGGACGTCGTTCGACGGTGTGGGCCGCGTGAGGTTGGCGGGGGCGGCGACCTTCCTGAGGCGGATGTCGTCGTGGCTGCCCAGCGCGAGGAGCACCGCTCCGAATCCGGCGTCCTCGGCCCGCGCGGCGAGCCGGCGGCCGGTGTCGCGGTCCCGGAAGGCGTAGGTGCGCAGCCACGGCGGGACGTCGGTGGCCGAGGAGAGTTCGCTGAAGGCGCGTTCGGCGAAGGCGCCGACCACGGCGGGGAGTTGGGCGGCGCCCGCGGCGCGGACCACGGCGAGCTCGCCGCCGGGGCGGGCCGGGGCGGAGAGCGGCCCGACGACCAGGGGCGCCGCCCAGACGCGGCCGAGGATCTTCACGGTGGTCTCGGGTGGCCCGGGGTTTCCCGGTGCGCCCTGGCGCAGTCCCCTGCGGTCGAACGCCGCTCGGTTCGTGGCGGAGTGTGCGGAGCCGTCGGCCGTCAGGTCCGGCATCGATTTCCCCCAGGCGTCCGGAAGTTGTCGGGAAAGTGTCATCCGTCGCTCAGAGTCACACGGTTCCCGACGGTTCACCACCGCGTCCAACCGGCCGATTCGCACACTTGGACAGGCGCGGACACGCTTCAACACGACGGGCGGCGGTCACGCGGGGCGACGGTCCGACGGGCCCGCCGGGACGGTCGTGTCCCGTACGACAACGGCGTCCCATCCCCTGGCGCCGAGCACGGCCACGAGCCGGTCCGCGGTGCGCGGCGGGACGGTGAAGCGTACGGCGAACCCTCCGCCGTCCGCGTCACCCCCGGCCCGGGCGTCCTCGACCCGCGCGTCGTCCGCGACGATGCCGAGGTCCGCCACGGCGGCGAGGAGCCGCGCCAGTTCGCCGGGACGGTCCGAGACGGCGACCCGTACGCGCAGGTCTTCGGGCGAGGCGCCGGACCGGGCGTCCGGGATCTCCGCGAGGCCGGAGATGCCCCGGTCGAGCAGGTCCACCAGGGTCTGCATGCCGACGTCCCGCTCCCGCCCGCCGGGGGTGGCGAGCGCGTCCAGTGCCGGAACGAGGCGGGAGAGGTCCCTGTGCAGGTCCCTGAGGACGCCGGCGATCGCCGGGGCGTTGGCCTGGAGGATGTCGCCCCAGAGCCGCGAGTCGCCGCCCGCGATCCGGGTGGCGTCGCGCAGGCCCTGCCCGGCGAGTCGGGGCAGGTCGGCCGGGCCCTCGCACAGCCGTGCGGCCATCAGGCTGGCCATGAGGTGGGGTACGTGGGAGGTCACGGCGACGGCGGCATCGTGTTCCTTGCTGCGCATCACGACCGGGGCGGCACCGCACAGGGCGACCAGTTCCAGGGCCCGGTCGAAGGTCTCGTCCGAGGTGAGCGGGGACGGGGTCAGCACCCAGCTGCGGCCCCGGAACAGGTCGGCGCGGGCGGCGAGCGGGCCCGAGCGCTCCCGTCCAGCCAGGGGGTGGCCGCCGACGTACCGGTCCGGGTCGGGGGCGTGGCTCAGCGCGGCCCGCTCCGGCTCGGCCTTCACGGACGCCACGTCGGTGTAGCTGTCGGCGAGGCGGCGCTCCTGTGCCTCGGCGAGCACGGCGCCCACTTGGCTGGGCGGTACGGCGAGCACGGCCAGGTCCACCGGTTCGGCCGGCGTCCTCGCGAGTCCGGCGCCGAGCGCGGCGGCCGTCCGGGCCGCGGCGGGGTCACGGTCGGACAGGTACACCGTCACGCCCCGCCGGCTCACGGCCAGCGCGACGGAGGTGCCGATCAGGCCCGTCCCGATGACGGCCATGGTGCGCATCACAAGTCATCACCCGTCCAAAAGGCCATCGGCCATAAACCGAAAGCTGAAGGATAAGGGGCCGCGGGTTTTATCCGCGGCCCCGCGAAGTCGCCTCGCTGGACGGCGAAGTCCGGCGTCCATATCTGCCGTAGCCAGATTCGCGACCGGGCTCGTAGAGTCCCAGGAGCTCATTTCTCTCCGGATCTGGAGACACTCATGAGGGAATTATCGGAATCACCGGAATCAGCAGAATCAGCGGATCCGCTCGCGGATCTCTCCATCGACTACGTGGAGATGTACGTCGAGGACCTGGACGCGGCGGTGGCCCACTGGACCGACCGGTACGCCTTCACCGTGATCGGCACCAGCGCCTCCGCGGAGCACCGCGGCATCACCGTGCGCCAAGGGGAGATCACGCTCGTCCTGACCCAGGCGACCTCCGAGCTGCACCCCGCGTCCGCGTACGTGCTGGCCCACGGCGACGGCGTCGCGGACATCGCGCTCCGCACCGCCGACCCGGAAGCGGCCTTCCACGCGGCGCTCGCGCGCGGCGCCCGGGCCCACCGGCACCCGACGCCACGGACCGAGGAGGGGCCCGGCACCACCGCGGCGCTCCGCGGCTTCGGTGACCTGGTCCACACGCTCGTCCGGCGCGCCCCCGGGGAAGGACCCGGGCTGCCCGTCGGCCACGTCCCTGTGGAGGCGCCGGGCGGCGAACGGTCCGACGCGGTCGGCCTGTTGGAGCTCGACCACGTCGCGGTGTGCCTGCCCGCGGGCGACCTCGACGCGATGGTCGCGTACTACCGCGACGCCCTCGGCTTCCGGTTCGTCTTCGAGGAGCACATCGTCGTGGGCACGCAGGCCATGGAGTCGAAGGTCGTGCAGAGCCGCTCGGGGACCGTGACCCTGACCCTCATCGAGCCCGACACGTCGGCCGCCACCGGCCAGATCGACGAGTTCCTCAAGGGGCACGGGGGCGCGGGCGTCCAGCACCTGGCGTTCTCCTCGCGGGACGCGGTGGGTTCGGTGCGGGCCCTGTCGGAGCGCGGCGTGACGTTCCTGCGCACCCCGTCGTCGTACTACGACCTGCTGGGCCGGCGCGTCGAGCTGGGCGAGCAGCGGCTGGCCGACCTGCGCTCGACGCACGTGCTCGCCGACGAGGACCACGACGGGCGGCTCTTCCAGATCTTCACGGCGTCGACCCACCCGCGGAAGACCCTGTTCTTCGAGGTCATCGAACGCCAGGGAGCGGCGACCTTCGGCAGCGCGAACATCAAGGCGCTCTACGAAGCGGTGGAGCTGGAGCGGACGAAGCAGCGTGGCTTCGACCAGCGCTGAGGCGAATCCCCCGACGTCGGCCACGGCCCCGACCACGGCCTCGGCCGACGGTCTGCACTGTCTGGCCGACGCGGAACGCGCCGCCGACGCGGTCCTGCCCGCCGCCGTCCGGGACTTCGTGGGCGGCGGCAGTGGCGCGGAGGTGACACTCGGCGCCAACCGCGCCGCCCTCGACCGGGTCTTCGTCGTGCCGCGCCTCCTCCGGGACGTGTCGCGGTGCACGACGGAGGCCACCCTGCTCGGGCGACCGGCCCGGCTGCCGCTCGCGGTCGCGCCGGTCGCCTACCAGCGGCTCGTGCACCCCGAGGGAGAACTGGCCGCCGCCCGGGCGGCGAAGGCGGTCGGGGTGCCGTTCACCGCGAGCACCCTCAGCAGCGTCCCGGTCGAGCGGCTCACCGCGGTCGGCGGTGCCGTCTGGTTCCAGCTGTACTGGCTGCGGGAGCCGGGGCGCTCCCTCGACCTGGTCCGGCGGGCCGAGGACGCCGGCGCGGAGGCGATCGTGCTGACGGTCGACGTGCCGTGGATGGGCCGCAGGCTGCGCGACGTGCGCAACCGGTTCGCTCTGCCGGACCACGTGCGCGCCGCCCACCTCGCGGCGGGGTCCTCCGCGGCCCACCGGCCTCCTTCCGGCGCGGCTTCCGCGCTGGCCGCGCACACCGAGGCGGCGTTCTCGTCGTCGCTGACGTGGTCGTCGGTGGTGGCGCTGCGGGAGCGGACCGGGCTGCCGCTGGTCCTGAAGGGTGTCCTCGCGGCCGAGGACGCGGTGCGTGCCGCCGAGTGCGGGGTCGACGCCGTGGTGGTCTCGAACCACGGCGGCCGCCAGCTGGACGGCGCGGTGCCGAGCGTCGACGCGCTGCCGGACGTGGTGGCGGCGCTGGCCGGCCGGTGCGAGGTCCTGCTGGACAGCGGCATCCGCAGCGGTACGGACGTGCTCAGGGCGCTGGCTCTCGGCGCGTCCGGCGTGCTGGTGGGGCGCCCGCCGCTCTGGGGTCTCGCGGTGGGCGGTGAGGACGGGGCGCGGCGGGTCCTCGAACTCCTGTCGGACGAGTTCCGGGACGCGCTGGGGCTCGCGGGATGCGCGGACGTGACTGCGGCGCGCGCACTGCGGGCGGTCCGACGGGACTGGTGAATCCGTCGCGGGGCGGACCTTGGAATTCCTGGGGCACCGCGTGAAGGAACGGCTGCGCAATATCCACGGAATGCGTTCCCCGTGCCTTTCCAGAAAGCGCCCGGATCGACTGCCGACGCCGGCGTACCACAATTCCGACCCCTATTGCGACACCCCTATTCACCCCTACCGGCTCGCGCGGCCGCCCGCGGCCTAGAATTGTGGGGTTTGCCCCCGAGCCGCGTACGGAGTCCCACCATGCACAGCCCCCACGATCCGTTCGTACGCGTCCGGGGTGCCCGGGAGCACAACCTCCAGGGCGTCGACGTGGACATCCCGCGCGACGTCCTCGCGGTCTTCACGGGCGTCTCGGGTTCGGGGAAGTCCTCGCTCGCGTTCGGCACGATCTACGCCGAGGCCCAGCGGCGCTACTTCGAGTCCGTCGCGCCGTACGCCAGGCGGCTGATCCACCAGGTGGGCGCCCCGAAGGTCGGCGAGATCACCGGGCTGCCGCCGGCCGTCTCGCTCCAGCAGCGCCGCTCGGCGCCGACCTCCCGCTCCTCCGTCGGCACGGTGACCACGCTCTCCAACTCCCTGCGGATGCTCTTCTCGCGCGCGGGCCGCTACCCGGAGGGCGCCGAACGGCTCGACTCGGACGCCTTCTCGCCCAACACGACGGCCGGCGCGTGCCCCGAGTGCCACGGCCTGGGCCGCGTCCACCGGACCACCGAGGAGCTGCTGGTCCCCGACCCCTCGCTGTCCATCCGCGAGGGCGCCATCGCCGCCTGGCCCGGCGCCTGGCAGGGCAAGAACCTGCGGGACGTCCTCGACGCCCTCGGCCACGACGTGGACCGCCCCTGGCGCGAACTGCCGCAGGAGGACCGCGACTGGATCCTGTTCACGGACGAGCAGCCGGTCGTGACGGTCCACCCGGTGCGGGAGGCCGGCCGGATCCACCGCCCCTACCAGGGCACCTACATGAGCGCCCGGCGCTATGTGCTGAAGACCTTCGCGGACTCCAAGAGCCAGACGCTGCGCGCCAGGGCCGAGCGGTTCCTGGCGAGCGCGCCGTGCCCGGCGTGCGGCGGGAGCAGGCTGCGGCCGGAGGCGATGGCGGTGACGTTCGCGGGCCGTACGATCGCCGAGCTCGCCGCGCTGCCGCTCTCCGAGCTCGCCGACGTCCTCGCCGGCGCGGCCGGCTCGTCGGAGACGGCGCGCGTCCTGACCGAAGACCTGCTGGCCCGCATCGCGACCGTCACCGAGCTCGGCCTCGGCTACCTCAGCCCGGACCGCGCCGCGCCCACCCTGTCGGCGGGCGAACTGCAGCGCCTGCGCCTCGCGACCCAGCTGCGCTCGGGGCTCTTCGGTGTGGTGTACGTCCTGGACGAGCCGTCGGCGGGACTCCATCCGGCGGACACGGAGGCCCTGTTGACGGTCCTCGACCGGCTCAAGGAGGCAGGCAACTCCGTCTTCGTCGTCGAGCACCACCTCGATGTCATGCGGCACGCGGACTGGCTCGTCGACGTCGGCCCGCAGGCGGGCGAGCACGGCGGGCGGATCCTGCACAGCGGCCCGGTGGCGGAGCTCGCGGGCGTCCGGGAGTCGGCGACGGCCCGCTTCCTCTTCGACGCATCACCCGTCCCCGCACGTGAAGTGCGCGCCGCCCAGGGCTGGTTGAAGGTCGGCCCGGTCACCCGGCACAACCTCCGCGAGGTGACGGCGGAGATCCCGCTCGGCGCGTTCACGGCCGTCACCGGCGTGTCGGGCTCGGGCAAGTCCACGCTCGTCGGCGAGATCACCGAGGACCTGCCGGGCGTCGGCAGGCTGGTCCGCGTCGACCAGAAGCCGATCGGGCGCACCCCCCGCTCCAACCTCGCCACCTACACCGGTCTCTTCGACGTCGTCCGCAAGGTCTTCGCGGCCACGGAGACGGCGAAGGAGCGCGGTTACGGCGTGGGCCGGTTCTCCTTCAACGTGGCGGGCGGGCGGTGCGAGACCTGCCAGGGCGAGGGGTTCGTCAGCGTCGAGCTGCTCTTCCTGCCGAGCACGTACGCGCCGTGCCCCGACTGCGCGGGCGCCCGGTACAACCCCGAGACGCTCGAAGTGACGTATCGGGGCAGGAACATCGCGGAGGTCCTCGACCTGACCGTGGAGTCCGCCGCGGAGTTCTTCGCCGACACCCCGCCCGTCGTACGCAGCCTGCGCACGCTCCTCGACGTCGGCCTCGGCTACCTGCGGCTCGGCCAGCCGGCCACGGAGCTGTCCGGCGGTGAGGCCCAACGCATCAAGCTGGCGGGCGAGTTGCAGCGCGTCCGGCGGGGCCACACGCTCTACCTCCTGGACGAGCCCACGACGGGCCTGCACCCGGCCGACGCCGAACTCCTCACGCACCGCCTGCACGAGCTGGTCGACGCGGGCAACTCCGTGGTCGTCGTCGAGCACGACATGGCGATGGTGGCGGTCACCGACCACGTGATCGACCTGGGCCCGGGCGGCGGCGACCGGGGCGGCCGGATCGTGGCGACGGGCACCCCGGCGGAGGTCTCCCGCGCGGAGAACAGTCGCACGGCGCCGTACCTGGCCCGTGCGCTGGGCACGCCGGGCGGATGACCGGCGGCACGGCACCGGCGGCGCGGGCCCGGCCCATCACCCGTTCCGACACGCGTCACCCGTTCCGATAAGCGTCGCGCAGCCGCGACTTCGCCAGCTTGCCCGTGGGTGTGCGCGGCAGGGACGCGGTGAAGTCGACGCTGCGGGGAGCCTTGTAGTGCGCGAGGCGGTCCCGGGCGAAGGCGATGAGTTCGCGCTCCAGTCCGGGTCCGGGCTCGACGCCCGGCTCGACCTGGACGACCGCCTTGACCGCCTCGCCCATCTCCGGGTCGGGCACCCCGACGACCGCGACGTCGGCGACGGCCGGGTGCAGCACGAGGACGTCCTCGGCCTCCTGCGGGTAGACGTTCACACCGCCCGAGATGATCATGAAGGCCTTGCGGTCGGTGAGGAAGAGGTAGCCGTCCTCGTCGACGTGGCCGATGTCGCCGGTGGTCGTCCAGTTCGGGTGCTCGGGGTGCTGGGCCTCGCGGGTGCGGGTCTCGTCCTTGTGGTAGCGGAAGGACGGTTCGTCGCGCTCGAAGTAGACCGTCCCGGTCTCGCCGGGCGGCAGGACCCGCCCCTCCTCGTCGCAGATCCGCAGGGTTCCGAGGAACCCGTCCCGGCCGACGGACCCGGGCTTGCGCAGCCACTCCTGCGGGGAGATGAAGGTGATGCCGTTGCCCTCCGTCGACGAGTAGTACTCGTACAGGACGGGCCCCCACCACTCCATCATCCGCCGTTTGACCTCGATGGGGCAGGGCGCGGCGGCGTGGATGGCGACCTTCATCGACGACAGGTCGTACCGCTCGCGCACCTCCGCGGGGAGCTTCAGCATGCGCACGAACATGGTCGGCACCCACTGACTGTGCGTCACCCTGTGCCGCTGCACGGCCGCGAGGGCCGCCTCGGCGTCGAAGGACTCCATCAGGACGACGGTGCCGCCGAGCGCGGTCACCACACCGCAGAAGCGCAGGGGTGCCGCGTGGTAGATCGGCGCGGGGCAGAGGTAGACGGTGTCCTCGCCGAAGCCGTACATCGCCTGGAAGACCACGGTGTACGTCGTGGGCCCGTCCCGCACGTCTCCTTCGGGGAGGGCCGGCTCGATGCCCTTCGGCCGTCCTGTGGTGCCGGAGGAGTAGAGCATGTCGGTACCGAGCGGCTGCCGCTCGGGCGGCACGGCGGAGGCGGCCTCCAGCGCCTTGTCGTACGACCCGTCGTCGAGCCCGAGCACGAGCTGCGGCCCGCCCGCCAACTCCGTTACCTGCGCGCCCAGTTCGGCGAGCGATCCGGCGACGATCAGCGCGCCCGCCCCGCAGTCGCGCACGATGTAGGCGGCCTCCTCCGCCGTCAAGTGATGGTTGACGGCGGTGAGATAGAGCCCGGAGCGCATGGCCGCCCAGTAGACCTCCATGGCGCGCGGGTCGTTGTCGCAGAGCAGGGCGAGGTGGTCGCCCCGGCGCAGACCCGCGGCCCGCAGATGGTCCGCGAGCCGCAGGGAGCGTTCTTCGAGTTGTCCGTAGGTGAGGGTCCGTGTGCCGTCGGCGCTGACGACGGCCGTCCTCGCGGGGTCGTACGCTCCGGGATACATGGGGCGCAAGGTACGCGCCTCTCAGGGGCGCGGGGAACTGCGCGACCGGCCACATCGGACCCGCGGGTCCCACCCGGCCCCACCGCCGGAGCTACCGGCTCACCTTCCGGGTGGCCCGCAGCCACTCCTTGTTCATCGCGGCGATGGACGGCAGCGGAATGCCCTTCGGGCAGGCGGTGGCGCACTCGCCGGTCAGCGTGCAGCCGCCGAACCCCTCCGCGTCCATCTGCGCGACCATGTCGAGGACCCGGGTCTCCCGCTCGGGCGCACCCTGCGGAAGCACGTTGAGGTGGTTGACCTTGGCCGAGGTGAAGAGCATGGCCGACCCGTTGGGGCAGGCCGCGACGCACGCCCCGCAGCCGATGCACTCGGCGTGCTCGAAGGCGAAGTCGGCGTCCGGCTTCGGCACCGGGGCCGCGTGGGCCTCGGGGGCGGAGCCGGTCGGGGCGCTGATGTAGCCGCCGGACTGGATGATGCGGTCGAAGGCGGAGCGGTCCACCACCAGGTCCTTGACGACCGGGAACGCGGCGGCGCGCCACGGCTCGATGTCGATCGTGTCGCCGTCCTTGAAGGACCGCATGTGGAGCTGGCAGGTGGTGGTGCGCTCGGGCCCGTGCGCGTCGCCGTTGATGACGAGCGAGCAGGCGCCGCAGATGCCCTCGCGGCAGTCGTGGTCGAAGGCGACGGGGTCCTCGCCCTTGACGATGAGCTCTTCGTTGAGGGTGTCGAGCATCTCCAGGAAGGACATGTCCGAGGAGATGCCGTCCACCTCGTAGGTGGACATCGCGCCGTCGGCGTCGGCGTTCTTCTGGCGCCAGACGCGCAGGGTGAGCTTCATGCGTAGCTCCGCTGAGTGGGGTGGACGTACTCGAAGACGAGGTCTTCTTTGTGAAGGACGGGGGCCTCGCCGGTGGCGGTGAACTCCCAGGCGGCGGCGTAGGAGAACTCCTCGTCGCGGCGGGCGGCCTCGCCGTCGGGCGTCTGCGACTCCTCGCGGAAGTGACCGCCGCAGGACTCGGCGCGGTGCAGGGCGTCGAGGCACATCAGCTCGGCGAGTTCGAGGTAGTCGACGATGCGGTTGGCCTTCTCCAGGGACTGGTTGAACTCCTCGCCGGTGCCGGGCACCTTGATGCGGCGCCAGAACTCCTCGCGGATCTGCGGGATGCGCTCCAGGGCCTTGCGCAGCCCCGCCTCCGTGCGGGCCATGCCGCAGAACTCCCACATGACTTCGCCCAGTTCGCGGTGGAAGGAGTCGGGGGTGCGGTCGCCGTCGACGGAGAGGAGGAGGTTCAGCCGGTCCTCAGTCTCGGCGAGGACCTCCTGGACGACGGGGTGCTCGTCGCTCACCTCGTCCTTGTGCGGGTTGCGCGCGAGGTAGTCGTTGATGGTGGACGGCAGGACGAAGTAGCCGTCGGCGAGGCCCTGCATGAGGGCGCTCGCGCCGAGCCGGTTGGCGCCGTGGTCGGAGAAGTTGGCCTCGCCGACCGCGAAGAGGCCGGGGACGGTGGTCTGGAGGTCGTAGTCGACCCACAGGCCGCCCATCGTGTAGTGCACGGCGGGGTAGATCCGCATCGGCACCTCGTACGGGTTCTCCGCGGTGATCCGCTCGTACATGTCGAAGAGGTTGCCGTACTTCTCCTCGACCTTCTTCTTGCCCATGCGCCGGATGGCGTCGGCGAAGTCCAGGTAGACGCCCTGCCCGCCGGGCCCGACGCCGCGCCCCTCGTCGCAGACGTTCTTCGCGGCGCGGGAGGCGATGTCGCGGGGCACGAGGTTGCCGAAGGAGGGGTAGATGCGCTCCAGGTAGTAGTCGCGCTCGTCCTCGGGGATCTCGTTCGGCGGCCGCTGGTCGCCGCGCGCCTTCGGCACCCAGATGCGGCCGTCGTTGCGCAGCGACTCGCTCATCAGGGTGAGCTTGGACTGGTGGTCGCCGGTGCGCGGGATGCAGGTGGGGTGGATCTGGGTGAAGCAGGGGTTGGCGAAATAAGCGCCGCGCCGGTGGGCCCGCCAGACGGCGGTGGCGTTGGAGTTCATGGCGTTCGTCGACAGGTAGAAGACGTTGCCGTAGCCGCCGGATGCGAGGACGACGGCGTCGGCGAAGTACGTGTCGATCTTCCCGGTGATCAGGTCGCGGGCGACGATGCCGCGCGCCCGCCCGTCGACGACGATGACGTCGAGCATTTCCGTACGCGGATGCATCTCCACGTTCCCCGCGGCGATCTGCCGGCTGAGCGCCTGGTAGGCGCCGAGGAGCAGTTGCTGCCCCGTCTGGCCGCGGGCGTAGAAGGTGCGGGACACCTGGACGCCGCCGAAGGAGCGGGTGTCGAGGAGCCCGCCGTACTCGCGGGCGAACGGCACGCCCTGCGCGACGCACTGGTCGATGATCTCGACGGAGATCTGCGCGAGGCGGTGCACGTTGGACTCGCGGGCGCGGAAGTCGCCGCCCTTGACGGTGTCGTAGAAGAGGCGGTGGATGGAGTCGCCGTCGTTGCGGTAGTTCTTCGCGGCGTTGATGCCGCCCTGCGCGGCGATCGAGTGGGCGCGGCGCGGGGAGTCCTGGTAGCAGAACTGGACGACGTGGTAGCCCTGTTCGGCGAGGGTGGCTCCGGCGGAGCCGCCGGCCAGGCCGGTGCCGACGACGATCACGGTCTGCTTGCGGCGGTTGGCCGGGTTGACCAGCTTCGCCTCGAAGCGGCGGGTGTCCCAGCGCTCGGCGATCGGCCCGCCGGGGGCCTTGGTGTCGACGAGCGGCTCTCCCGTCGTGTACGCGGAGTACTCACTGGAGTGGTTCATGGGTCAGCTCACCAGTCCGGTCATGACGGCGACGGGTACGGAGACGAAGCCCACGGTCAGCACGACGGCGAGGCCGTTGGCCAGGGGCTTGAGGACGCGGTCGCGGGTCGCGGTGCCCACGCCCAGGGTCTGTGCGGCGCTCCACAGTCCGTGCCGCACGTGGAAGCCGACGGCGACCACGGCGACGATGTAGATGACGTTGCCGTACCAGGTGGAGAAGGTGTCGATGATGTTCTGGTACGGGTGCAGGTGCTGGTAGTTCCCCGGGTGCACGGTGCCGGTCGTCAGGTCGAGGATGTGCCAGACGATGAAGAGGGCGAGGATGATGCCGCCCCAGCGCATGGTGCGGGTCGCGAAGCTCGCCTCGCGCCTCTTGTGCACGTACTGGGTGGGGCGCGCCCTGATGTCGCGGCGGCTCAGCTGGTACGCGGCGGTGGCGTGCGCGACGACGGCGACGACGAGCACCACGCGGAGCAGCCAGAGCGTCCACTCGTAGTGCATGAAGGGCTCGCCGATCGTGCGGAGCCAGTGCGCGTAGTGGTTGATCTCCGCCGGGCCGAAGAAGATCTTCAGGTTCCCGATCATGTGCAGGAACAGGTAGAGCAGCATGATCAAGCCGCTCACCGCCATCACCGTCTTCTTGCCGATGGTGGAGTCCCACAGCGTGCGGGTCATGGACGGTCGTTTGTCCGTCCGCGTTGCCAGAGCCATGTCTGAGACGCTACGGCCGAAAGTCCCCATCGGTCCAAGAGATGGTTCGGCTCATCTCCATAGCCTCTGCCTATCGGCCGCCGTATCCTGCGGGTATGCAATTCCAGCAGCTGCACTACTTCGTCGCGGTCGCCGAGACCCGGCACTTCACGCGGGCCGCGGAGGCGGTGCACGTCTCGCAGCCGTCGCTCTCGCAGCAGATCCGGGCGCTGGAGAAGGAGCTGGGTGCGGAGCTCTTCAGCCGGGCCCGGGGCAACATCACCCTCACCGACGCGGGCGAGGCGCTGCTGCCGCTGGCCCGCCGGATCCTCGCCGACGCGGACACCGCCCGGATCGAGGTGCAGGAGCTGGCGCAGCTGCGCCGCGGCCGCATCCGCCTCGGTGCCACGCCGAGCGTGTGCACGGGTCTGCTGCCGGACGTGCTCCGCGCCTTCCACGACCGCCACCCCGGCATCCAGCTCCTCATCGAGGAGGGCGGCTCCCACGATCTCGTACGCGAACTGGCGCGCGGCGCCCTCGACCTGGCCCTTGTGGTGCTGCCGCTGCCGTCGCCGTCACCCGCCCTGACGACCGTGGAGCTGCTCCGCGAGGACCTGGTCGTGGTGTCATCGCCGACCTGGCGGGGCCTCGGCGGGGCGGTCCGGATCGCGGATCTGCAGGGCGAGCGCCTCGTGATGTTCCGGCACGGCTACGACCTGCGGGAGCTCACCGTCACCGCCTGCCGCGCCGCGGGGTTCGAGCCCGAGTTCGCGGTGGAGGGCGGCGAGATGGACGCGGTGCTCGGCTTCGTGCGGGCCGGGCTCGGGGTGGCGGTCGTCCCGCGCATGGTCGCGGAGCGCTCCGGACCCGACCTGCGGATGACGCCCCTGGCCAGCCCGAGCCTGCACCGCACGATCGCGCTCGCCCACCGCAGCGACGTGGCACCGCCGCGGGCGGCGCGGGAACTCCAGCGGATGCTGCTGGCCCGCTGAGGCAGCGCGTTAACGTGCCTCTTTCCTGGGCGGCAGCGTGCCCGTCGAAGGGTCACGGCCCGTCAGGCAGTACGTGCCGCCCGCCGGGTCCCGCATCACGAGCCAGTGCGCGCCACGCGATACGAAGACCGCCCCGTGGCTCTCGTGCCGGGCGCGCACCGCGTCCGGGTCCGAACAGGCCAGGTCGAGGTGGGCCCCGGTGCGCCCGTCCGGGCCGAGACGCTGCAACAGGAGCCGGACCGGGAGGTCCGGAGGCGACTGCACGACATGGAACTCGGAACGGCTGCCCGCTACGGACTCCCACCCCGTGAGCGCCACCCAGAAGGCGACTTCCCTCTCGTACGCCTCCGGGGTCACATCCAGGCACACCTGGTCCAGGCGGCTGGTGGCACCGCCGGGCACCTCCACCGGCGCCGGTCGGGCCGTCTCCCCCGCCCAGGGCACGACGCAGAACAGCTGCCCGCCCGGCGAGCGCAGGACTTCGAGGCCCTCCTCCGCGTGCACCGGGGCGGCGCCGAGGCCGCGAGCCTCCCGCGCCGTCGCGGCGACGTCGTCCACCGCGAGGTCGAGGTGTGCGCCGGCGGGCCCCGCCACGGCCTGCGCCTTCACGCACGCGTCGGCGGGGGCGCGCGGCAGCAGCGTCGCGAACTCGGCGTCGGCGCCCCGGAGTTCGGACAGGCGCGTGCCGGTGACCGCAGTCCAGAAGGCGCAGGCCCGGGCGAAGCGGTCGCGGGGCCGGTCGATGAAGGCGTACGTCCAGCGGATCACGGGTCAGCCCGTCGCGTCGGCGAGGGCCAGCTCGTGCAGCCGGTCGGGCGGGCCCGGGCGGGCGTAGTACCAGCCCTGCGCCGTGTCGCAGCCGAGCTCCCGCAGCTGGTCCGCCTGCGCGCCCGTCTCGACGCCCTCGACGGTGACCGCGAGGTCGAGACTGTGCGCGAGCGCGACGATCCCCTCGACGATCTTCAGGTCGACGGGGTCGGCGGGGAAGTGCTGCATGCCCTGGGTGAACGAGCGGTCCAGCTTGAGCACGCTCACCGGCAGACGGCGCAGGTTGGCGAGGTTGGAGTAGCCCGTGCCGAAGTCGTCGAGCGCGATGTCCACGCCCATCTCGGCGAGCCTGCGCAGCGGCTTGAGCAGGTCGTCGTCGGCCCCTATCAGGGCGGACTCGGTGACCTCCAGGCAGAGTGCGCCCGGCTCCAGGCCCTCGCGCTCCAGGATGTCGACCGTGTCGGAGACCAGGCCGGGGTGGGTCAGCTGCATGGGTGAGAGGTTCACGTTGACGCGCAGGGGCCCGGCGGCGGCCGCCCCGTCGAGGGTGCGCGCCTCCCACAGGCGGGCCTGGCGTACGGACTCCGCGAGGACCCAGCGGCCGAGCGGCACGATCAGGCCGGTGTGCTCGGCGAGCGGGATGAAGCGGTCCGGGCCGATGACGCCGTGCTGCGGGTGCAGCCAGCGCACCAGCGCCTCGGCGCCGCGCACGCTGCCGTCGGCGAGGTGCACGAGCGGCTGGTACTCGATGAAGAACTCGCCGCGCTCCAGGGCGGCGGGCAGCGCGGTGGTCAGGCCGTGCCGGGTGATGGCGCGCGCGTCGGCCTCGGGGTCGGCGAGTTCGTAGCGGTTGCCGCCCGCGGACTTGGCGCGGTACATCGTGATGTCGGCGCTGCGCAGGACCTCCGCGGCGCCGCGCTCGCCCGCGGGGCCCTCCACGATGCCGATGCTGCCGCGCACGGTCAGCTCGCGGCCGTCGACGCGGATGGGGGCGGCGAGCGCGTTCATGATGCGTCCGGCGAGCTCGTCCACCTCGGTCTCGGTGTCCGGTCCCGTGGTGAGCGCCACGAACTCGTCGCCGCCGAGCCGGGCCACCATCTCGCCGGGAGCGGTCGCGCAGGACTGCAGCCGGTCGGCGACCTCGACGAGCAGCCGGTCGCCTGCCGCGTGCCCGAGGCTGTCGTTGACGGTCTTGAAGCCGTCCAGGTCGAGGTAGCAGAGCCCGAAGCGGGCGTCCGCGCCCGCCGCGAGGGCCTTCTCCAGACGCTCGAAGAACAGGGTGCGGTTGGGCAGGCCGGTGAGCGCGTCGTGCGTCGCCTCGTACCGCAGGCGGAGGTTGAGCAGGCGGCGCTCGGTGGTGTCCTCCATCAGCGCCAGCTGGTACTGCGGGGCGCCGTCCGCGTCGCGCAGCAGCGACACGGTCAGGTTCGTCCACAGCACCGTGCCGTCGGGGCGGTAGAAGGCCTTCTCCACGCGGTAGTGCTCACGCTCGCCGCGCACGAGCTCCTCGTACAGCTTCCAGACGTGCGGCGAGTCGTCAGGGTGGGTCCACTCCCCCACGTTGCGTCCCCGGAGCTGGTGCTCCAGGCCGCCGAACATGCGGATCAGCGCGTCGTTGACCTCGAGGATCCGGCCTTCGAGATCCGCGATCCCGATGCCGATCGCGGCGCCGTGGAAGACGGCGCGGAAGCGGGCCTCGCTGGCGTGCAGGGCCTCGGCGACGGCGCTGCGCGCGCTCAGGGCGGCGCGGGAGATCGCTTCCTGCTCGGCGAGGGTGCGTTCCCGCAGCGCCTGGGCGAAGCCCGCGGCCATGGCGTGCTGGATGCGCGCGGAGCGGGCCCGCAGCGCTTCCTGAGGTCCTTCGCCGCCGCAGTAGAGGACCAGATAGGCGTCGACGCAGTCGAGGGTGCGGCTGAGGGCCTCGGGGTCGGTGCAGTGCGTGCCGATGAGCGCGGCGCCGACGGCCCGGCTCTTCGCCGCGTCGAAGACCCGCTCCTGGAGCGCGTCGTTCAACCGCCTGGCGAGCGGCACCAGTTGCTGCTCGAACTCGGGACGGGTCAGCGAGGTGGCTGTCACGGGGAAGATCGCACGGCTCCAGATGGTGGCGAACCTGCGGAGTCTGCCCTCGGGTCCGTCCTGCTCGCCGCTCAACGCTTCCGTCCCACGCCCGCGAATCCCGAGAAGGAGTACGGGTCCTCCTCCTCGGGCGCGGTGTCGGGCCGCCAGTGCGGCATCGGCACCAGGCCGGGTTCCACCATGTCGTATCCCTCGAAGAACCGCGCGATCTGGTCGCGCGAGCGCATGATCAGTGGATTGCGGATGTTCTTGTATACACCGACCGTCCGGCCGGCTTGCTCGGGGGGAACGGGGATCCCTTCGTACGAGGCGTGACTGAGGATGACGAGGCTGCCGGGCGCAGTCGCGTCCCGCAGCTCGGCGACCGCCGCGCAAGGATCGTACGCGTCCTCGACGAAGTGCAGGACGGCGACGAGGAGGAGCGCCACCGGGCGGTCCAGGTCGAGGACCGAAGCGAGCTCCGAACTGCCCAGAATGTCCCGGGGCTTGCGCAGGTCGCCGGCGAGGGCCGCGGTCCGCTCGGTGCCTTCGAGCACGCTGCGGCTGTGCGCGACGGCGACCGGGTCGTGGTCCACGTACACGACGCGGGCCTCGGGGCTGGCCTCCTGCGCCACCTCGTGGACGTTGCCGAACGTCGGGATGCCGGAGCCGATGTCGAGGAACTGGGTGACGCCCTCGGCGACGGCGTGGCGCACCGCGCGCCGCATGAAGGCGCGGTTGGCCTGCATGATCTTCGGGAGGCCCGGCATGTGCTCCATGGCCTCGCGGGCCGCCTCCCTGTCCACCTCGAAGTTGTGCGAACCGCCCAGGTAGTAGTCGTAGATGCGGGACACGCTGGGCATCGAGATGTCGATGCCCGGCGGTGCCCAGGCGGGACGCTCCATCAAGACTCCAAGGCGTAGGGGGCGGAACGGGCGATCCGGTGTTCGAGGGTGAGGCTACTGATCGTCCGCCAAGGGAGCGAGTCAAACCGGAAATTGGTCGTCCGTTCTCGGTCACTGCCTTTGGCAAGTGCCTTATCCCACACGAAGGACCGGCCCGTCCCCTCCCTGTGATATGGGAGGGGACGGGCCGGTCTGTCCGATTGCCGCTCTGGCCGCTAGGGAGCGCCCACCGCTTTCCCCGAGGGGCTCGCGGCGTACCAAGTGCCGCCCACGCCTTGGCCGTTGGTGTCCCCGGGCTTCTTGTCACCGGCGAAGGTGTACAGCGGCCAGCAGTCGATCGTCTGCTGCTTCTTGCCGTCGGGCCGGTCGAAGACGGTAAAGCCCTTCTTGAGGATTCCTCGAGTGGCGCTCTTGTCCACGGGCTCCACGACGGGCCACTTGTCGAGGCAGGCGCCGGTGCAGGCCGACTTCATCGGCCAGGCGGAGTCCTTCGTGAAGCGGTAGACGGTCATGCCGTTCTTGTCGACGACGATCTCGCCGAGCTTCGGGTCCTTGCGGGTGGACAGGCCCGCGGGGTCGACGGGGGCGGTGTCGGCCGCCGGTGCGGCCTTCTTGCCGTCGGGGGCGGCCGCGAACCAAGTGCCGCCGACTCCCTGCCCCTTGGCGTCGCCAGGCCGGGTGTCCTTCGCGTACCGGTACATCGGCCAGCCGTCGATGGTGAGCTGCTTGGTGCCGTCGGCGGCGGTGACCTCGCCGAGCAGGGACGCGTCGACTCCCGGCGGGGCCTTGGAGCCGTCGGCCGCGACGACGGGCCACGCCTTCAGACAGGCCGCGTCGCAGTTGGACTTGGGTGGCTGGGCGGTGTCCTTGTCGAAGCGGTAGAGGGTGAAGCCCGCGCTGTCGGTGACGACCTTGCCGAGCTTCTTGCTGTCCCACACGGCGAGTTGGCCCGCGGACTTCGCTTTGGCGCCCGCGCCCTTGTCGGCGGCGCCGGAGTCCTCCCCGTAACCGTCGCCCGCGCCGTAGCCGTCGCTCTTCGCGGGTGCCTCGTTGCCCACGTTCTGCCCGTTCGGAGACTGGTCGCCCTTCTCCTGACCGCACGCCGTCGTCAGCGCCAGCAGGGCCGCGGCTGTCGCTACGAGCGAGGCGTTCCGCCTGGCCCGGGGGGAACCCCCACTTGGATGCAGCATCCTTGACTCCCAGTGTCAGCACAGGTGTTGTGGCGCCCGGTTGCGTCACACATGGCCCTAGGTACGGGCCGGGACGGCCGTCGCGTTCAACCCCGCCGCAAGATTCTTTGTGCACCGGGGAGCGGCGGAGCCGGGGACGCCCACGGTCGAACCCCTGTCGGGGGCGGGTCCTTCCTTCGGGTCATTCATGGGCTTCGCGGGCGTGCCGAGGGCGTACGCGGCTCATGCTCCCCGTCGTGCACGGAACTCCACGAGCCTTGTCGCCCCTAGTCGCACGCGTGTTGGCGCTCGTCGCGCTGGCGTTGCTGCTCGCCGCGTCGACGGCCGCCGGCTCCGCCTCCGCCGACAACTGCGGGTACGCGTCGATCAATCAGAACGGTGGCGCTTCGGGCGGCGACAACGTGGCCGTCTCGGGCGACGGCGACTGCTGGGCCGGGCCCACACACCACCCGAAGCCACCGCCGCCGCCACCGCCTCCCCCGCCACCGCCCCCACCTCCGAAGCCGCCCGCCCCGGAGCCACCCCCGCCGCCCGCTCCGGCACCACCGCCCGAGCCGTCCGCGCGGCCCGCGGCACCGCCGCCCCCGCCACCCCCGTCCGCCGCCCCAGCACCCGATCCGAAGCCCGAACCCAAGCCCAAGCCCAAGCCCTCCGCCCGCCCTCCGAAGCCGAAGCCCCCCGCGGCCGTGAAATATCCGGAGTACAAGGCCCCGCCCCGCAAGCAGCCGCCGCGCCACGGCCCGTCCCTCGTCTCGCTCACCCTGCTCATCACGGCGCCCGCGGTGCTCGCCGTCGCCGCGCTCCGCCCGCGCTGACCGCCGGAGGTTTCCATGTCGGAATGGCTTGTTCTCACCCTCGCGATGGTGGCCGCTTGCGGTGTTGTGCTCATCGTGACTCTGCTGCGCCACCGCAGGACCGGCGCGGACTACGACGCGTCCGAGACCCCGGACGTCATCGAGTACATGACGATGATGATCGGTGTCGTGTACGCCATCGTCCTCGGTCTGGCCATCGCGGGAGTGTGGGAGGCGCGCGGCGCCGCCCAGGAACACGTACGCCTCGAGGCCCAGGCGCTGCACGAGGTCTCGGAGCGGGCGCGGATCTATCCCGAGGAGGTCCGGAACCGTATCCGCGCCGATGTCCACACTTATGTCAGCCATGTCGTCACCACCGAGTGGGACACCATGAGGTCCAAGAACGAACTCACCGACCGCGGCGCGGAGCTGCTGGCCCGCATCCGGCACGACGTGACGGACTACGAGCCGAAGTCGGACTTCGAGGCGCAGGCCTATCAGCCGCTGGTCGACTCGGTGGCGGCCGCGGACGACGCCCGCAGCGCCCGCGCGGACAGCGTCGGCGCGACCATGCCCGCGGTGGTCTGGTTCGGCCTCATCACCGGAGGCCTGGTCACCATCGGCATGCTCTTCGCCCTGCAGATCCGCCGCACCCCACGCGAACTGGTCCTCGCCGGACTCTTCTCCGCCCTCTTCGCCTTCCTGCTCTTCCTCATCTGGGACTTCGACGCGCCCTACAGCCGTGGCGTCGCCGCGACGGCGGAACCGTTCAGGGCGCTGTTCCCGGATCTCGGCGGCTGACCGGGTCCCGCCCCTCGACGCGGGGAGCCGGGCCTGCCCGTCAGCTCCCCGCGCCCCGGCGGCCGAACCGCAGCTTCCACGGGGTGATCGCCGACTCCGCCTGCACCCGCAGGCTGAGCTTCGACTCGCCGCTGGCGCGCTCCTCGAAGGTGATCGGCACCTCGACGATGCGCAGACCGCGGCGGATCGCCCGGTAGTTCGTCTCGACCTGGAAGGAGTAGCCGTTGCTCCGCACCGACGGCAGGTCGATCGCTGCCAGCGCGGTGGCCCGCCACGCCTTGAAGCCCGCCGTGGCGTCCTTGACGCCGAGCCGCAGGACGGCGTTGACGTAGAAGTTCGCCCAGGCGGACAGCGCCTTGCGGTGCCAGGCCCACTCGGTGGCGAGCGCGCCGCCCGCCACGTACCGCGAACCCAGCACGACGGCCAGGTCGTCGCCGCCCGCGAGCAGGGTGCGCACCATGAGCGGGAGCGCCCGCGCGGGGTGCGAGAGGTCGGCGTCCATCTGGACGACCACGTCGGCGCCGTCGGCGAGGGCGCGGGTCATGCCGGCCACATAGGCACGGCCGAGGCCGTCCTTCTCGGTGCGGTGCAGGACCGTGACCGTTCCGGCCGACTCCGCCGCGATCCCGTCGGCGACGTCGCCGGTGCCGTCGGGCGAATTGTCGTCGACCACGAGAACGTGCAGGTTCGGCAGCTCCAGCTCCTTGAGCAGCCCGACGAGGCGGGGCAGATTCTCCCGTTCGTCGTACGTGGGGACGACCACCACGACCTTCGGGGAGGCCGCGTCAGCAGCCCGGGACGCCTGTTCCACGATCATTCCCCCGTGCGATTCTCCGTGCGGTCGGCACCACAGTACGACAGGGATCTTGAAAGTACGCCAACATCCGGGCGTGGGCGGCCTGTTGAGGCACGGGAACGGCCCTGCCGCGCGTGCCCGGTCGGTGCGCGGGGTGACGCGAACCGACGCGCGTTGGCCGTGAACCGCGCTGCGCCGCGCGTCCGCACGGCGCACTCTGGTGCCATGGCCTGGCAGTCACCGATCGTCGTCCATCCGCCCGCCGACGCCGACGGCGGACGGCGGGTCACCGTGCGCGGACGGGAGGTCGGTGTCGCACACAGCGACCACGAGCTGACCGAGCTGCTGCGGCACGCGGGGCTCGGCGAGGCCGACATGGCGCTCGACGACCCGCACCTCGTCGAGTGGCGGGGCGGACCGCACGTGTGGACGAAGTCATGAAGCCGTCGTCGGCGGCGAGGACGTGAACCCGCGGTCCTCGCCGAGGACGTGAAGCCGCCACGCCGTCCCCGTCCCCCGACCGGCCCACACCATTGCCCCGTTCGCGCGACACGGATCGCGCGGACCTGGGCCACTATCTAGCGTTTCGGGCATCGAGGTGCATTTCAGGCATCAGCGGAAGAAGGTCCGCAACTGCTCCTCGTGGACCCGGAGGATTGATCATGCGCGCGATACGCGTCGCTTCGGCCGCCCTGCTCACCGCTTCCGCCCTCACCCTCACCGCCCCGACCGCGTCCGCGACCGCCCCCAGGGGCGAGGAGAACGTGACCGCGTTCGGCTTCAGCATCACCCCCAAGACGGTCGCCGCCGGCGGACAGGTCACCCTCAACGTCGACGGCTGCGACGGCGAGACCAAGGTCACCTCAGGCGTCTTCGACGACACGACCATCCCCAAGGGGCAGAAGTCCGCCACCGCCCACGTGTTCTGGGACGCGAAGCCCGGCGCGATGTACGAGGTGACGTTCACCTGTAACGGCAGCAACCCCGGCAGCGACAAGACCGACCTCACCATCGCCACCGGCCGCCCCGACGGCAACACCCGCCCTGACGGCAACACGCACCACAACCCGCAGAAGGGCGTCAAGGCCGGCGTCGGCGGCAGCCTGGGCGGACTCGACCTGCATGAGATCGCCCTCGGCGGCGCCCTGATCCTGGGCACCCTGGGTGCCGCGTACTACAAGACGCGCCGCCGCACCGGCGAGGGCAACTCCTGACCCGCCCGCCGCGGCGCTTCGCCCCCGGGCGTCTCCAGGTCCCGGGGGCGAAGGGCGGTCACCTGCCGTGCGAGCAGGGTGTACGCCGGGCACGGGGCGGAAGGGGTCGCGCCGGCCCGGCGGAGACTCAGATCTTGTTCTCGGAGCGGCGGCGCATCCAGAAGACGCCGCCGCCGACGAGCGCCGCCGTGACCAGGGCACCGCCGATGGCCATGTCGGTGCCGGTGGCCCCGGAGTTCGTGCTGCCGCCGAAGCCGCCGCGCACGCCGCCGTGGATGACGGTGAACGCCGCGGGGCGGGTCAGGGTCTTGCCGCCGCAGTGAGCGGTGATGTCATACGCGCCGGGGTGGGCGTGCGAGTGGACGACCGCGGTGGCGCTCGCCGTGGTGCCGCCCGCGATGCTGTGCAGCTTGGCGTCCGGGAAGGCGTGCGAGGTGATCTTGCTGCCGGGCGACTGGCAGGAGGATCCGTCGACGGTCACCGTCAGGTGGCCGCCTCTCGGGATCACGCTGGGCATCGCCACGATGTTGGTCGGGTCGGCCCACGCGGACGCGGTCGGGGCGGCGAGCCCGAGGGCCCCGACGGCCGCGGCGGCGACCGCGACGGCACGAGTGGTCCGCATACGAGAAGTACGCATGGCAATCCTCCGCGGAAGGCGCCCCGGGGATACCGTCCCCGGTCGATCGGCGAGAGCGCCTCCCAGACTGACCCTCAGATGCCGAGGTCAGGCCCGCATTTCGGCGCTCGGCCGTCCTGGTGAGACGACACGCCGGGGCGCGTCCGCGCAACCCGGCATCGCCGCAGGTCACGGACCGTCAGAAATTTCCTGCCCGGGGCGACTCGGATGGCGCACCCCGGCCCCGGAGCCACCCGTTCGCTCCCGCCCTTTCGCACGCCGCGTGCCCCGCGCTTAGCGTTTTGGTACGCGCTACGGACGCGGCACGTCTGCCGCGTCGAGAGGGGATAGAGAATGCCTTCGCCCCAGCCGGCCGACGATTTCGAATCCCAGGATCTCCAGGGTTTTCAGGAGGACGAAAAGCAGCGGAAGCGCGCCCCGTGGGGCGTGATGGCGCTTGTCCTGCTGACCGGTCTCGCGCTGATCCGCAACGGCTCGGGGGAATTCGACGTGGGCCCGCCGCAGCCCGCGTCCGCCGCTGCCGCGGACCGCGCTCCCGAGTCGGGCGACGGCGCTCCCGCGCCCCTGACGTTCTCGCCCGCGGAGCGCATCCGCATCAAGGGCATCCAGGTGGACGCGCCGATCATGCAGGTGGGGCTGGACTCCGAGGGCTGGGTGGACGCGCCGCCGCCGGGGGACCCTAATCTCGCCGGCTGGTTCACGGGCGCCGTGTCACCGGGTGAGACGGGCACCGCCGTGGTGGTCGGCCATGTGGACAACCAGCAGGGCCCCGCCGTCTTCTACGGCCTCGGTTCGCTGAAGAAGGGGCAGCGCGTCGAGGTCGAGCGCAGGGACAAGAAGACGGCCACTTTCGAGATCTACGGCGTCGAAGTGTTCGACAAGGACAATTTCCCGGGCGAGCGGGTCTACGGAAACAGCGGAACTCCGGAATTGCGCGTCATCACCTGCGGCGGCGGTTTCTCGAAGCACGCGGGATACGACGGGAATGTCGTGGTGTTCGCCCGCCTGGTCGCCGGAAGCTGACGCGGGACCGGGCCGGGCCGGTGTGCCGGTCCGCGGTTCAGACCAGGTGGGGGTGGGGCAGCGTGATGCGGTACCCGGAGTCCAGGAGTTCCGGAAGGTAGCTGCGCAGCGCCTCGACGCTGCCCGAGCGGTCGCCCCCCGCGTCGTGCGAGAGCACCACGACGCCCGGGCCCGCGCCCGCGCGGACGCGGCGCACGATGGTCCGCGCGCCGGGTTCGGTCCAGTCGAGGGTGTCGACCGTCCAGGCCAGCGGCTCCATGCCGAGTTGGGCGCCCAGCTGGAAGGCGTTGCGGTTCCACGCGCCGTAGGGGGCCCGGAACCACTCCGGGGGCGTACCGGTCACGTCCTCGATGACGTCGCAGGTGCGCTCGATCTCCTCGCGCATCGTGGCCCTGCCGAGGCGGGGCAGCAGCGGGTGGCTCCAGGTGTGGTTGCCGATCGCATGCCCGTCGTCGGCCATCTCGCGCAGCAGGTCCGGGCTCTCGGCGGCCATTTCGCCGCACACGAAGAACATCGCGCGGACGTCGTGCCGGCGCAGGGTCCGCAGGATGCCCGGGGTGAAGCTGGGATCGGGCCCGTCGTCGAATGTGAGGACCATCGACCGGTCGCGGCCCGGCATGCGCAGGATCGGTGCCTTGCGCACGTGGGACAGGGCCCTCGTGTGGCGCTGCGGGCCGCTGCCCGCGATGGGCCGCAGCCGGTACGCGGAGGGCTTGAGGGCGCGTGCGGCCTGCGGGCCCCCGGCGGGCGCCCGCCCGGTGGCGGTGGGACCGGGCGTGGCCGGTCCTTCCGTGCCCGCGCAGCCCGCGGTCGTGGCGAGCCCGAGGACCGCGGCGGCGCGGAGCAGCACCCGACGCCCTGGCGACAGCTGATCGTCTTTCATGACTAATCCGTCGCATGGGCGACAGCCCACCCGGAACATCAACACCCGCGGCGGGCCCCGAAAGCACCCGATCAGACGCGGCGGACGAGGGGGAAGGGGAGGGTCTCGCGGATGGTCAGGCCGGTGAGGAACATGACGAGCCGGTCGACGCCGATGCCGAGACCGCCGGTGGGCGGCATCGCGTACTCCAGGGCGTCGAGGAAGTCCTCGTCGAGCTCCATGGCCTCGGGGTCTCCCCCGGCGGCGCGCAGTGACTGCGCGGTGAGGCGGCGGCGCTGCTCCACGGGGTCGGTCAACTCGGAGTAGGCGGTGCCCAGTTCGGTGCCGAAGGCGACGAGGTCCCAGCGTTCGGCCAGGCGCGGGTCGGTGCGGTGCCGGCGGGTGAGCGGGGAGACGTCGGTCGGGAAGTCCTTGTAGAAGGTGGGCAGCTCCGTCCTCTCCTCGACGAGCCGCTCGTACATTTCGAGGACGACGTCGCCGCGGCCGTCGTCCGCCGTGTACGGGACGGCGGCCCGGTCGCAGAGCCGGTGCAGGGTCTCCGTCGGGGTGTCCGCGTCGATCTCCTCGCCGAGCGCCTCCGAGATCGCGCCGTAGACGGTCCTGACCGGCCAGGGTCCGGAGATGTCGTGCTCGACGCCGTCCTTGTACGCCACGGGTCTGCCGAAGGCGGCGGTCGCGGCGCCCTGGATGAGTTCGCGGGTGAGGTCGAGCATCACGTCGTAGTCGGCGAAGGCCTGGTAGGCCTCCAGCATCGTGAATTCGGGGTTGTGCTTGTAGGAGACGCCTTCGTTGCGGAAGGTGCGGCCCATCTCGAAGACCTTCTCCATGCCGCCGACGCAGAGCCGCTTCAGATACAGCTCGGGGGCGATGCGCAGGTGGAGGTCGAGGTCGTAGGCGTTGATGTGGGTGGTGAAGGGACGGGCGTTGGCGCCGCCGTGGATCTGCTGGAGCATCGGCGTCTCGACCTCCAGGTAGCCGCGGTCGAGGAGGCCCTGGCGCAGGGCCTGGACGGCGGTGGAGCGGGCCCGGACCACGTCGCGTGCGCCGGGGCTCGCGATGAGGTCGAGGTAGCGGCGGCGCACCTTGGCCTCGGGGTCGGTCAGGCCCCGGCGTTTGTCGGGCAGCGGGCGCAGGCACTTGCCGGTGAGCCGCCAGTCGGTGACGAAGACGGTGAGCTCGCCCCGGTCGCTGGTGCCGACCGTGCCGGTGGCGGTGATGTGGTCGCCGATGTCGGTGCCGGTGGTGAAGCGGTTCAGGGTCCCGGGGCCCGAGGTGGCGCGGGTGAGGGCGAGCTGGCGGTCGCCGGACCAGTCGCGCAGGACGGCGAAGACGACGCCGCCGAAGTCGCGTACGAGCATGACGCGGCCGGCGACGGTGACCTGATCGCCCGTCATGCCGGGGTGGATGCCGGCGAGTTCGTGGGTGCGTGGGGGCAGGCCGACCGGATAGGGGTCGATGCCCGCGGAGCGCAGCCGGTCGAGTTTGCGGTGGCGGATGCGGATCTGTTCCGGGAGCTTCGACGTGGGGTCGGCGTCGGCGGTGTCGTCCCGGCCCGCGAGGCCGAGTGCGGCGATGGAGGGGAGGCCCTCGGTGGTGGCGGGCCGGTTGACGCCGCGGGGCTTGTGGCCGTTGCCCCACAGCTTGCGCAGGGACGGCACGGAGACGAAGCCCTCGGCGATGCCGGAGGCGAGGCTGATGCGGGCGAGGGCGCCGCTGTCGCCGTAGCAGATGAAGCGCGGGTACCACTCGGGGTGGTACTTGGCGTTCGAGCGGTAGAGCGCTTCGAGCTGCCACCACTTGGAGAAGAACAGGAGCAGTCTGCGCCACAGCCGCAGCACCGGGCCCGCGCCGATCCGGCCGCCCTCCTCGAAGACCGAGCGGAACACCGCGAAGTTCAGGGAGATGCGGCGCACGCCGGACCTGGGCGCCGCCGCGCACAGTTCGGCGACCATGAACTCCATGACGCCGTTGGGCGCGGCGCGGTCGCGGCGCATCAGGTCAAGGGAGATGCCGTCCCTGCCCCACGGGACGAGGGAGAGCAGCGCGAGGAGCCTGCCGTCGGCGTCCAGGGCCTCGACGAGGAGGCAGTCGCCGTCCTCGGGGTCGCCGAGCCGGTCGAGGGCCATGGAGAAGCCGCGCTCGGTCTCGGTGTCCCGCCAGGCGTCGGCCTTGTCGACGATCTCCTCCATCTCCTCGTCGGTGAGCATGGAGTGGCGGCGGATGCGGGCGGTGGCGCCGGTGCGGCGGACGCGGTTCACGGCCTGGCGGGTGACGCGCATGTCGCGGCCGTCCAGGTCGAAGTCGGCGACGTGCAGGATCGCCTCGTCGCCGAGCTGCAGCGCGCCGAGCCCGGCGCGGGCGTACGCGGTGGCGCCGTCCTCGGATGCGCCCATCACCGCGGGGGCCCAGGCGTACCGCCGGGCCACGTCCAGCCAGGCGGCGATGGCGTGCGGCCAGGCCTCGCGGTCGCCGACGGGGTCGCCGCTGGCCAGGCAGACGCCGGCCTCGACGCGGTAGGTGACGGCGGCCTTGCCGCTGGGCGAGAAGACGACGGCCTTGTCGCGCCGGGTGGCGAAGTAGCCGAGCGAGTCCTGGTCGCCGTAGGCGCCGAGGAGGGCGCGGATGCGGGGTTCCTCGTCGCCGTGCAGGGCCGCTTCCATGCGCTGGGAGCGGAAGAGCGTGGCGGCGGCGTTCAGCAGGGCGAGGGCGCCGAACAGGCCGAGCCAGAAGTACAGGGTGCGCGAGGGTGTGCCGTCGAAGTAGTCGTGGCCGTGGATCAGCCCGCCGCAGACCCGGTTCGCCGCCCAGAGCAGCCGCTCGCCGCGCACCAGCGTGCCGGGGAACAGCTCCACCAGACCCCAGCCGAGCAGGATCGCGAGGCCGAGGCCCGCGACGAGCACCGCGAGGGCCCGCCGGACGGCGCCGCGCCGGGAGTCCGCGGAGAACTCCTTGCGGGCCAGGATCAGCAGGACGAAGGCGGCGCCGCAGACGACGAAGGAGGGCAGGGACTCGGCCCAGTAGCCGAGGGCCGCGCCGAGCACGTCGAAGGCGAGGAGAAGGCCCAAATAGGTGACGATGAGCCACCAGGTGACCTTCTTGCGGGCGGCGGTCGCGGCGGCGAGCAGGAAGAGGAAGACGGCGTACGCGAGGTTCGCGCTGACCGGGACCGTGACGAGGTCCAAGAAGCGAATGACGGGCATGAGCAGGCGGCGCAGCGGCGCGATGACGGCGAGGACCGCGCAGAAGACGCCGAGGGCTCCGAAGAAGGCGGCGAACCCTTCGGGGACGCGGCCGAGGAAGCCGTCTCGGGAGCGTATCCGCCCGCCGGACGCGGGCGCCTCCGTGCTGACCGTCATGGGCACGACTCTAGGAAGAGGTGCGCCGGGGCGCGCGCCGAGAGCGGCGGGACGGGGCACGGCCGCCCGGAACACAGGCGGTACGACTGCCTCCGCTAACCTCTCGGCGTGAGTGCAGACCAGTCCCAGCAGTTCGAACGCGGCACCGACGGGCCCAAGGTGATCGTGGTCGGAGTCGATGGTTCCGATTCATCGCTCCGCGCGGCGGCATATGCCGGCGGCCTGGCCCGGCGGCAGCGGGCGCTGCTCGCCGTCGTATACATCCAGCCGGTGCTCGCCGCGGGCGCCGCGTTCGGTGTGCCGGTCGCCGAGACCACCGACGAGATCGCCGAGGGGCTGATCGCGGAGATCCGGGCCGCGACGGAGCGGGTGAAGGACATATTCGACGTCCGGTGGGAGTTCCACACGTTCCGCGGCGACCCCTACACCGGCCTGGTCACCGCAGCGGACGACCTGAAGGCCGACGCCGTCGTGGTCGGCGCCTCCGAGCAGGCGGGCCACCGCATCGTCGGTTCGGTCGCCGTCCGCCTCGTGAAGGCCGGCCGGTGGCCGGTGACCGTGGTGCCGTGAGCCGCGCGCGCACCTGAATGGCCCCCGCCGTGACGCCCCGGCGGACGCCCGAGGTGTGGCGTCTTCCGTCGCGCCCCGGGCTGGGCCATCATGATCCGCCATCAGCCGACTGCCGTCTGCGAAGAGGTGGAGATCATGTCGGGACTCCGGATGGGACAGGGCGTACTGCGCCGCAAGCCCATCGAGCACATCGACGAGACGGAGACGGGGGCGGGCGGCGGGCTCGCGAAGACCCTCGGACTCTGGCAGCTCACCGCGATCGGTGTCGGCGGCATCATCGGTGCCGGCATCTTCAGCCTCGCCGGCGCCGTGGCGAACGGCACGGCGGGCCCCGCGGTGCTGATCTCCTTCCTGATCGCGGGGGTCGCGAGCGCGGCCGCCGCCTTCTCGTACGCCGAGTTCGCGGGCATGATCCCGAAGGCCGGGTCGGCGTACACCTACGGCTATGTGGTGCTCGGCGAGCTGACCGGCTGGTTCATCGGCTGGGACCTGCTGCTGGAGTACACCGCCATCGTGGCGGTCGTCGCGATCGGCATCTCCGGCTACTTCGGCTTCCTGGTCGAGGAGCTGGGGGCCGAGCTGCCGAGCTGGATGATGGGCGCGCCGGGCACCGGCGACGGGCACAAGGTCGACCTGTTCGCCGCGGTGCTGTGCCTGTTCATCGCGTATCTGCTGACCCTCGGCATCAAGAACGCCGCGCGCTTCGAGATGATCGTGGTCGTGCTGAAGGTGATCGTGGTGCTCCTCGTGATCGCGGTCGGCTTCTTCCACATCGAGACCGGCAACTACGAGCCGTTCTTCCCGTACGGGATCAGCGGCGCGTTCACGGGCGCGGCGACCGTCTTCTTCGCGGTCTTCGGTTACGACGCGATGAGTACGGCCGCGGAGGAGTCCAAGGACGCGCAGCGGCACATGCCGAAGGCGATCCTCTACTCCCTCGCCATCTCGATGGTGCTGTACGTGCTCGCCTGCCTGGTCCTGACGGGCATGCAGAGCTACAAGGACGTCGACCCGGAGAGCGGCTTCTCCACGGCGTTCAAGTCGGTGGGGCTCGGCGGTCTCGCGGACGTCATCGCGGTGGGCGCGATCATCGGCATCCTCACGGTGATGTTCACGTTCATGCTGGGCTGCACCCGGGTGTGGTTCAGCATGTCGCGCGACGGCCTCCTTCCCAAGTGGTTCGCCAAGACGCACCCGACCCGGCACGTGCCGACGCGCGTGACCTGGATCGTGGGGATCGCGTCGGCCGCCATCGCCGGGTTCCTGCCGATCGGCGAGGCGGCCGAACTGACCAACATCGGCATCCTGTTGGCGTTCGTCGTGGTGTGCGTCGCGGTGATCGTGCTGCGCTACAAGCGCCCTGATCTGCCGCGCACCTTCCGCTGCCCGGGGATGCCGGTGGTACCCGCGATCGGAGTGATCTTCTCCATCTGGCTGATCACGTTCCTGCAGTGGCAGACCTGGGCGCGGTTCGCCGTGTGGTTCGCGCTCGGTCTCGTCGTGTACTTCGGGTACTCCTACCGGAAGTCGGAGCTGGCGAAGGCGGAGCGCGGCACCGGGGCGTGACGCGGGTCTACTTGCCCATGACGAGGCCGTGCTTGCCCGCGCCGCGGCTCAGGACGACACGGCGGATGCGGTCGCGTACGTCGCGTACGTCGGCGCCGCGGTCCAGCGCCCGGTTGAGGTTGACGACGCGCATGTCGTCCGGGTCGAACCACATCGGCAGGAACTCGGCCTTCGTCACCTGCCAGCGGGCGCCGGGACGCGCGGGCGGAGCGAAGGTGAAGCGGCCGATGGTGCCCTGGTTGCCGCGCGGGTCGTCGTCGCCCTCGTGGTTGACCATCTCGCCGGCGATCTGGTCGCCCATGCCGTAGATCACCCAGGTGCCGTTCACCTTCTCGTAGGCCTGCGGGACGTGGGCGTGCGTGCCGAGGATGAGGTCGATGTCCGGGCGCCCGCCCGTCCGCGACGCCGTGAGCTGCTTGCCGAGCCGCAGCTGCTGCCGGTCGGGCTCGTCCTGCCACTCCGTTCCCCAGTGCAGGCTGACGACCACGACGTCGGCGCCCGACTTCCGGGCCCGCCGGGCATCCGCGACGATCTTGGCGCGGTCGATGAGGTCGACCGACCAGGGCTTGCCCTTGGGGAGCGGATAGCCGTTCGTGCCGTAGGTGTACGCGAGCTGCGCGACCTTGGCGTCGCCCGCGCGGAGCCACGCCGGTTTCTTGTCCTCGGCGGCCGAGCGGGCCGAACCCACGTGCTTGACGCCCGCCTTGTCGAGCGCGTCGAGGGTGCGGCGCACCCCTGCCGCGCCGTCGTCGAGGGTGTGGTTGGAGGCGGTGGAGCACGAGTCGTACCCGGTGGCCTTGAGGGCGCGGGCCACCTGGGGCGGCGACTTGAAGGCGGGGTAGCCGCTGTAGTCGCCGTCCGCTCCGTAGACGGTCTCCATGTGGCAGATCGCCAGATCGGCCTTGCGGATGACGGGCCTGGCGCCCGCGAGCATCGGGGCGAAGTCGTAGCCGTCGCCGTCCGCGTCGGCGCGGGCCTTGCGGATGACCGAGGCGTGCGGCAGGACGTCTCCGGAGGCGGCGAGCGTGAAGCCGCGCCGGTCGGCCGCGGCCATCCCGGCCGGGGAGTGGGCCGGGGCCGGGACCGAGGAGCACGCTGTCGTGCCCGCGGCGCCCGCGATCAGGAGGGCCGCAGCGGCGGCTGTCGCGGGGCGCGGGCGCAGTGCCCGCGGTCCGTTTCTCGAGGTGACGGTGGTTCGTGTGTGCCGTGTGGTCCGTGCGTGCTGCTTCATGCTCGGGCTCCGTCGGTGGGGGCGATATCCAGCCAGACGAATCCACATACGGAATTATCGGATAATCAAGCAGCAAGGCCGCTGTAGTCGCTGAAACGGCGTCAAACGGCACCGCCTGTGACGCGAACAACACACAGCGGCTCACCTGCGGTGAAACCGGGGCCCGGGTCAAGCCTCCGTAAAGCCCCTTGCTCCGCACCCCTTGCGGGTAATCGGCTGTCCTCACCGTGTGCCGGATTGGGGGGCCAGAGCCGGAGCGCGCGCGGACCGGAGGAAGGCGGAACGGATGCGGCACGAGAGCAGAGGGAACGCGGACGGCCCCAAGGAGGGCGGACTGGCTGTCCCCATGGCGTGGTTGTACGCCGAGTACATCGCCGACGAGCTGCTGCGCACCGGCGATCTGATGCCGCCCACGTCCTTCGAGTACCGGGCGGGGCGCGACGCCCTCGCGCTGACGATCTTCCTGTCGGACAGCGAGGGCGAGCTGTCCGGAATCCGCGTGATCTCCCAGTTGGAGACCTGGCTGAGCCTGACCGCGTACGGCCAGCCGTGGCAGGACTGGGTGCGCGAGCGGATGGCGCTCCGCACGGCGGACGCCGTCGCCACGGGCGGCCCCCGGCCCGACCTGGAGCTCGCCGACCGGGCGTGGCGCTGGCTGCAGGAGACCGAGCTGCTCGCCCCCGACCTGGACGCGGTGCCCGGCCGCGGCGGGCAGGGCGAGGAGGACGGGCCGAAGGTGTGGACGCCCGCGTGGCGGCTCGGGCTGCCGCTGAGCCACCTGGCGATCCATCTGTTCTGAGCGGGCCGTGGCCTTGAATGATTCGGCGGTCCGCTGCGTACCGGAGGAGGAACACCAGCACCCGGCAGCGACACCGAACGGCAAGGATCGCCATGAGGCCCCTGGAGCGGCATCGTGACGCGGGCGCCTACGCGCTCGGCGTACTGGACGAGGCGGACGCCTTCCGCTTCGAGGATCACCTCGTGGGCTGCCCCGCCTGCCTCTTCTCGCTCGACGAACTCCATACGGCAGCCCTCCAGTTGGAGCTGTACGGGCGGGTGACACCGACGCCCGTCGAGCCGTTCGCCGCGCCCTCTCCGGGCCTGCTGGACCGCCTCCTGCGAGAGGCGGGGCGGCTGCACGGCGCGCGGCGCGGGCGGCGGCTGTGCGGCGTCGCCGTCGGGGTCGTGCTGGCCCTCGGCGCCCCCGCCGTGACCGTCGTGACGGCGAACCAGCCGAGCCCGGTGCGGATCAGCGCGCGGGACGCCCGCAGCGGGGTCTCGGCCACGCTGACCGCCCGGGACCGGGCCTGGGGCGCGGAGATCGGGCTCACGGTGCGGGACGCGGCGGCCGACGGGCGGGTCTGCGAACTGGTCGCCGTCGGCACCGACGGCTCCGAGCAGACCGTCACGACGTGGCGGGTCCCCGCGCCGACCGTGCGCACCCGGGGCGCCGCTGCCCTGCGCACCGGGCAGACGGAGCGGTACGAAGTGCGCACCGCCGACGGGGAGCCGCTCCTGACCCTGCCGCGCCCGTGACCGGCGCCGCTATTTCAGCAGCCGGGACAGCCGCCGGTCCGCGAGCAGCTTCCCGCCCGTCTGGCACGTCGGGCAGTACTGCAGCGAGGAGTCGGCGAAGGAGACCTCCCTGATCGTGTCGCCGCACACCGGGCACGGCTCGCCGGTGCGGCCGTGCACGCGCAGACCGCTCTTCTTCTCCGACTTGAGGCGGCCCGCCGCGACCCCGCGCGAGCGCTCCACCGCCTCGGTCAGCGTAGCCAGCAGCGCCACATGCAGCCCATGGACTTCCTCCTCGGTGAGGCTCGACGTGAGCCGGAACGGGGACATGCGGGCCGCGTGCAGGATCTCGTCGCTGTACGCGTTTCCGATGCCCGCGATCAGGCTCTGGTCCCGCAACGCCCCCTTGATCTGGCGCCGTTCACCCGCCAGGAGGCGGGCGAACCGCTCTTCGTCGAAGTCGGCGGCCAGCGGGTCGGGGCCGAGGCGCGCGATGCCCGGCAGCTCCCCCGGCGCCCGCGTGACGTACACCGCCAGGCGCTTCTGGGTGCCCGCCTCCGTGAGGTCGAAGCCCTCCCCCGTCTCCAGGGCCACGCGCAGCGCCAGCGGGCCCTTGCCGGGGCGCGGTACGCCGTCGGGGAGCCGGTCGTGCCACCGCAGCCAGCCCGCCCGGGCGAGGTGCGTGACGAGGTGCGTGCCGTCGGCGTCGATGTCCAGGAACTTGCCGTGCCGCTCCACGGCGGTGACGGCGCGTCCTTCGAGGGCGGTGAGCGGTGGGTCGTACGTCTTGAGGACGCTGATCGCGGTGGGCAGGACGCGCACGATCTCCCGGCCGACCAGATGGACCGTCAGGAACTCTCGCAGCGCTTCCACTTCGGGCAGTTCCGGCATCGTTCTCCCTCACCTCCGCGCTCTGCCCGCGGGCACGACGAACTCGCACCACACGCACTTGCCGCTGCCGCGGGCGTCCACGCCCCACACGTCCGCGAGCCGGTCCACCAGGAGCAGGCCGCGGCCCGACACCCCGGACTCGCCGGCGTCGCGGCGGCGCGGCAGAGCGCTGGACGAGTCCTCCACGTCGACGCGCAGCCGCCGGTCGGTGCCGCTCAGGACCCGCACGGTCACGACCGCGGAACCGTCGGTGTGCATCAGGGCGTTGGTGATCATCTCGTCGGCGACCAGCTCGATCTCGTCGGCCCGCTCGCCCGCGCCCCAGGCCCGCACCGCGGCCCGGATCATGTGCCGGGCCTCGGCGAGCGCCTCCGGGTCGCTCGGCGCGACGTGCTGCCGCAGGCGGCCGCCCGAGCGGGGCGCGTCGGCCGGGCGGCGGCGCAGCAGGAGGAGCGCGGCGTCGTCGTCCCCGCCGCGGCCGTCGACGATGCCGCAGAGCCGGTCGGCGAGCCGCTGCAGGTCCCGGGGGCCGACGGCGGCGAGCTCCGCCAGGGCCCGCATGCCGTCGTCGAGGTCGGCGCCCGGTACTTCCACGAGGCCGTCGGTGCACAGCAGCAAGGTCTGTTCCGCGTCGAGATCGAGAGTCGTGACCGGATAGTCGAGCCGCCCGAACTCGGCGGACAGGCCGAGCGGCAGGCCGCCGTCGACCGGCACCCGCCGGGAGGATCCGTCGGCGAGCAGGACGAGCGGGTCGAGGTGTCCGGCCCGCACCAGCTGCACCACACCGGTCGACAGGTCCGCCTCCGCGTACAGGCAGGTGGCGAAGCGCTCGGTGTCCAGCTCGTGCAGGAAGCCGGAGGCGCGGGCCATGACGGTGGCGGGCGTGTGTCCTTCGGCGGCGTACGCGCGAAGGACGATGCGGAGCTGGCCCATGACGGCGGCCGCGTGGGTGTCGTGGCCCTGCACGTCGCCGATGACGGCGCCGACGCGGCCCCCGGGCAGCGGGATCACGTCGTACCAGTCGCCGCCGATGTCCCGGCCGAGCGCCGCGGAGCGGTACCGGACGGCGATCTCCGCACCCCGCACGCCGGGGATGGTGCGCGGCAGCATGGCCTGCTGGAGGCCCTGGGCGAGGTCCTTCTCCTGCTCGTAGAACATGGCGCGCTGCAGGCTCTGCGCGATGCTGCTGCTGAGCGCCACCAGGACGTTGCGCTCCTCCTCGGTGAAGCCGGTCTTGTCCTGGTAGAGCAGGCCGAGCGCGCCGATGGGGCGGGCCTGCGCGATCAGCGGGAGGTAGGCGGCCGCGGTGATGCCGAGTTCGTCGATGTGCGGCCAGAGCAGCGGGTAGGACTCGGCGAAGTCGTCGGCCGTCTCGATGTAGCGCGGCGCGAGGGTGCGGACGACCTCGCTCATCGGGTACTCCTCGTCGATGCCCGTGAGACGGGTGCCGGGCACGAAGCTGCCCGCGGGCCCCTCGGCGACGAGGCGGATGCGGCCCGCCTCGACGAGCCCCATGACGAGGTTCGACGCCCCCAGGTGGGCGAGGCCGTGGGTGTCCCGGAGCACGTCGATGACGTCCCGCACCGTGCGGGCGTGCGCGAGGGCCGCCGTGGTGCCCTGGACGAGGCTGGTGGTGCGGCGCCGCTCGGCCTCCTCGTCGGCCCGCTCGCGCAGCGCGGCGGGGCTGTCGCCCAGCTCCCGGGTGGCGTCTCTGACGATGCCCACGATGCGGCGGGGCCGGCCGGTGGCGTCCCGCTGGATGCAGCCCTGCGTGTGGGTCCAGCGCAGCGCGCCGGTGCGGCAGCGGATCCGGAAGTACGCGCCGTACGTGTCGCTGCCGTCCTTGAGGGCGTGCGAGACGATCTGGTCCAGGCGGTGCCCCTCGACGGTCGGGACGCGGAAGGCGAGGGTCTCTGGCCGGTTGTCGTACTCCTCGGGGCGCACGTCGAAGACCTCGTGGGCCGTGGCGTCCATGGTCATCAGGCCCGTGTCCAGGTCCCAGTCGAAGCGGCCCATGCGCAGCGCGGCCCCGTACAGCGCGAGGAAACAGCCGGCCGGCTCCCCGGCCGGCTGTCCGCAGCGGCATTGCCCCGCCGGGTCGTGCTCCATGGGCCCACGCTAGGCGGAGGCCCCCGGGCGCGCACGCGGGAGAGGCGGTGCCCCACTGGTGAGCACCGCCCCCGCTACGTGTCGGGCACCGCCCTTGCTACGTGTGAGCACCGCCCCCGCTACGCCGACTCGGCGACCTTGCTCTGGACCCGTACCGCGACCTCCGTCCACATCTCGGCGCTCTCGCCGGCGAGGTAGGCCACGACGCCCCTGCAGTGCGGCGGCACCTTGTCGATGATCTGGTCCCACTCCTCCCTGCTGATCGTGTGGATGCTGAGCAGCCGCAGCAAGGTGCGGCCGATCTCGCTGAAGCGCAGCGCCGGGTCGGCCTTGAGCCGCTTGACCGCGGTGGCCCGGTCCTGGGCCGCGTCCCGGTCGGGCACGGCCGAGGGCCGGGCGACGCGCGGGGCGGTGCCCCGGTCGTCGCGGTTCGTCTGCTTCCCGCGCTGCGGCACGGGGTCCTCGCCCCGCATCATGCGGTTGCGCACGTCGCGCACCGTCTCCGGCGAGATGGCCGCGACCCGGGCCACCTGGCGCAGCGACAGGCCCGGGTTCTGGGCGATCAGCTCACCGGCGAGCCTGCGCCCCTCCGCGCCGTTGATGGGCCGGACCCGGCCGTCGTGGCCGATCCGGCTCTCGTCGCCCTGCCGGCCGCCCGGGGCGCGCCTGCGGAGGTCCGCGACGGTGCCGGGCGCGATGCCGCTGACCGACGCGATCATCCGGTCCGACCACTGCGGGTGGGAGGCGATGATGCGCGCCGCCGCCCGCTTGCGGTCCGCCGTCGTCAGCGGCAGACCGTGCGTGACGTTCGATTCGACGGCGAGCACGAAGGCGTCGTCCTCCGCGCCGTCGAAGTACTTCACCGCGATCTTGCTGCGCCCCTGGAGTTCGGCGGCGCGCAAGCGGTGCAGGCCGTCGATGACCCGCATCGTCGGACGGTGCACGGTGATCGGCGGCAGCGGCGTCTGTACGACCGCGAGTGCCTGAACGTGCTCCGGATCGACTCCGGTCGTCCGTGGTGAGTCCGTCGTCGACAGCGAGCCGATCTCGACTTCGACGACCATGAGCCGGTCGATCTCTGCGTGCTCAGGTGTTGCCAACTCAACTCCCCCTCAAGCTCTGTTGTCCCCCGTGCGCGCGTCCCGGCACACCGCCCGGCCGCGCCCCAGCGCCGAGTCCCCCTGCCGCCGTCGGTCCGCTCCGCCGTGCGTCACGGTCACGTACGCATTTGCCCTTGGTCGAGGGCCCCTGAAGTGAATGCGTCGCGTGCCCCGCGGGTGTGTTCTCCCGGATTACAGAATTCACCCGCGCTCGCACCCCGGTCCCTTCGGCGGGAATCCGCGCGCCCGGCCGCGGGAGAATTTCCCCCGACCGGGCACTTTCACCCTAACAACGTGCTTTCCGCCCTGGAACCCCTCACTAATAACGCGCCACGGGTTCCGCCACCCCTATTCACCCCTACCGGCCCGCGCACCGGCGACCGGCCGCGCGAGGGTGCGGCCCATCAGCGGCGTCAGCGTGTCGACGGCGCTCGCCACCGAACCGATCTCCGTCCGGGTCAGGGCCTGGTCGCCGTCGCAGAGGGCCCTGCCCGGCTCGGGGTGCACGTCGATCATCACGCCGTCCGCGCCGACCGCGAGGGCGGCACGGGTCAGCGGCAGGACGAGGTCCTTGCGGCCGCCCGAGTGCGAGGGGTCCACGATCACTGGGAGGTGGGACAGGCGCTGGACCACCGGCACGGCGCTGATGTCCAGGGTGTTGCGGGTGGCGGTCTCGAAGGTGCGGATGCCGCGCTCGCACAGCACGATGTCGAGGTTGCCGCGCTGCGCGATGTACTCGGCGGCCATCAGCCACTCCTCGATCGTGGCCCCGAAGCCGCGCTTGAGGAGCACGGGCTGGCCGGCCGCGCCGACCTCTTGGAGCAGCGCGAAGTTGTGCATGTTGCGGGTGCCGATCTGCAGCATGTCCGCGTAGGGGGCGACCAGTTCGACGCTGGCCGGGTCGATGACCTCGGTGACGACCGGAAGGCCCGTCTCCTCCCGTACGTCGGCGAGGATGCGCAGCCCGGTCTCGCCGAGCCCCTGGTACGCGTACGGCGACGTGCGCGGCTTGAAGGCCCCGCCCCGCAGCAGCGCGGCCCCGGCCGTCTGTGCCATCCGCGCGGCGGCCAGGGTCTGCGAGTGGGTCTCCACCGCGCAGGGCCCGGCGATCACGGTCAGGGTGTCGGGGCCGATGGGCACGCCGCCGACGGTCACGACGGAGCGGTCGAGGTGGTGTTCCCTGCTGACCAGCTTGTACGGCACCGAGATGCGCACGACGTCCAGGACCCCGCGCAGGTGGGACAGGTTGAGGGCGCCGAACGCCGCCACGTCTCCCACCAGGCCGACGATCGTCCGGGTGACGCCTCGGCTGACGAAGGCGTCCCCGCCGGCCGTGCGGACCAGTTCGACGACCGCGTCGACGTCTTCCTGCGTGGCCTCCGGGGCCATCACGACAACCAAGGGGTGCCTCCCGTGAACGGTGTCCCGGCGGGGCGGGACTGATCGCGAATACGTGATATTCCCCGACCGGACCGAAATCCGTCCGCACTCCGGAAAACCGCGGAAAGCGCAGGGAACCGTCGGGGAAATACGTCGGGCGACCACGGTAGAAGCGCCGGGGCCATTTCCTCAATGAAGACCGGCACTCTTGTCCAACTGCGCAATATCGATGACGCCCTCGCCCGGCCCGTGCGACTCAACCGACTTTCTCAACTCAGCGGACTCACCGGACGCACCGAACTCACCGTGCTCACCGGGCCAGGGCGGAAAGGCGACCTCCACCGCGAGCCCGCCGTCCGGCCGTGCCCGGGCGCTGATCACGGCGTCGTGGGCGAGGGCGATGGCGTGCACGATGGAGAGGCCGAGGCCGTGATGGCCGTCGGCCGCCGTGCGGCCGAGGCGCTGGAAGGGTTCGAAGAGCCGTTCCACCTCATCCGGCGGCACCCGCGTGCCGGTGTTGGCCACGGCGAGGACCGCGTGCCCGCCCCGGCCGCCGGTGGTGATCCGCACCTGCCCGCCCGGGGTGTTGTGACCCACCGCGTTGTCCACGAGGTCGGACACCAGCCGCTGGACCAGGGCCGGGTCGCCCAGCACGGCCGCGGAACCGATGGCGGTCTCCACCCGCAGCCCGAGCCCCTCGATCCGCGGACGCGAGGCGTGCAGGACCCACTCGGTGACGCGGGCGAGGTCCAGCCGCTCCCGGTGTCCGAGGCCCCGCTGACTGCCCGCGAGCGTCAGCAGTGACTCCAGGAGCCGGGCCTGCTGTTCACTGACCTGCAACAGCCGCTCGAAGTGGGCGCGAAACGATTCCGCGGTGGCGTCGCGGTCGATGAGCGCCTCCTCCAGCAGGGCGTGTTCCAGGGTGAGCGGGGTGCGCAGTTCGTGGGCGGCGTTGGCGACGAAGCGCCGGTGGGAGTCGAGCGCCGTCTCCAGGCGGCCGAGGAGCCCGTCCACGGTGTCGGCGAGGTCCTTGATCTCGTCAGCGGGCCCCTGGACGGCCAGCCGCTCGTGGAGGGTGTGCGCCGAGATGCGGCGGATGGCGCCGGTCATCGCGCGCAGCGGGCGCAGCGCACGCCGGGCGACAAGACGGCCGAGCACGGCGGCGACCACCACCATGACGGCCAGGGCGATCCCGGACTGCACGAGCAACTCCCGCAGCAGGTCAGCGTGCTGACGCACCGCCTGTTCGTGCAGCCGGCCGACGACGTCGCCGGTCCTGGCGGCGGTGCGGGCGCCGGGCCCGGCTCCGGGACCCGCTCCGGTTCCGGTTCCTTCGACGACCACACGGTCCGCCGGGAACCGGGCGACGAGCAGATACGTGATGGCGAGCAGGACCGCCCCCGAGGCGACGAACAGCGCGCCGTACAGCAGTGTGAGGCGTGTGGTGAGCGAGGGCAGGCGCATGGGTCCCTCAAATCCGGTAGCCGCTCCGAGGAATGGTCTCGATGACGGGCGGGGTGCCGAGCTTCGGCCTCAGGCGGTTGATGGTCGCCTTGACCGTGGTGGTGAACGGATCCGTCGCCTCGTCCCACACCCGTTCCAGGAGCTCCTCGGCCGACACGACCCGGCCCCGGGCCGCGAGCAGGTACTCCAGGACCGCGAACTCCTTGGGCGTGAGCGCGAGACGCTCCCCGGCGCGCGACGCGACCCGCTGCGCCGGGTCGAGTCTGAGGTCGCCGCGGACGAGGACCGGGGGCAGCGCCGCCCGCGAGCGGCGGCCGAGCGCCCGGATGCGGGACACCAGCTCGGCGTAGGCGAACGGCTTGAGGAGGTAGTCGTCCGCGCCGAGGCCGAAGCCCGCCACGCGGCGGGTGGTCGTGCCGGTGGCCGTCAGCATCAACACCCGCGCCTGGACGCTCTGTTCGGCGAGCCGACGGCACACCTCGTCGCCGGGCACGCCGGGCAGGTCCCGGTCGAGCACGACCACGTCGTAGTCGACCACGGAGGTGCGTTCGAGGGCGTCGGCGCCGTCGGGGGCGACGTCGACCGCCATGCCCTCGCGGCGCAGCACCCGCGCCACCGACTGAGCGAGCTCGGCGTGGTCCTCGACCACCAGGACCCTCATCGCGGGGGCCTCATCGGGGAACTGATCATGAAGTCCACGGTGCCCGAACCGTCGTCACGCACCGGTCACAGCCCGGGCACGCCCGACGCGCCCGGGCTTCCTGTGAGCCGGTCACAGATCTTCGGACCGCGGTGTGACCGACCGCCGCGTAGAAACGGAACCGCACCACCGCGACTGCGCCAGGGCCTCGCGACACCTCGCGACACCTCGACAAGGAGATGCCGGCCGTGCTCACCAACGGGGAGACGGACATGACCGACGTCCGGTCGTCAGCCCACGTGCAGCCGGTCACAGGCGTCGTGCGACGCGGCCCCCTCGCGGTCCTCCTCCCCCGGTCCCGCGAGGGGGTTCAGCTTGGCCGCGAGGTCCGCCCGCCGCTGGACGGCGAGCTTGCGGTACGCCCGCGTCAGATGCTGCTCGACGGTGCTGATCGTGATGCAGAGCTTGTCGGCGATCTGGCGGTTGGTGTGGCCACGGACGGCGAGCGTGGCCACACGCAGCTCCGCGTTGCTGAGCTCCTCGGGATGTCGGCGGTTCCCGGAGGACCACGGCTGTTCGGCGGGGTGCGGGCTGCCGGCGTCGGCCGCGGCCGGCATGCTGGGCACGGGCACTCCGCACTCCCCGGCGAGCCGCTGCGCCTTCCTGGCCAGGGCGCGCGCCTGGCCGACCTTGCCGAGCTCGCGCTGCGCGCGCGCCAACTCGTCGGTGGCGCGGACCAGTTCGAGGCGGTGCCCGCGGTCCCGCAGGATGTCGATGGCCTCGCCGAGCAGCGGCGGCCGGTGCGCGGCGTTCAGCGTGGTGGCGAGCATCCGCAGCGAGACGGCTCGCGCGCAGTCGTTCTTCCGGTCGCTCAGGGCCAGTTGCTCCTCGGCCAGGGCCCGGGCGCGGTCGCGGTCGCCCAGCGACAGGTGGGCTTCGGCCGCGTCGGTGCGCCACGGCACAAGGGCCGGCAGGTCGAAGTCCCAGCGTCGCATGAGGTCCCCGCAGGTGAGGAAGTCGTCGAGTGCGGCGTAGGGGCGTCCGGCCGCGAGGTAGTAGTGGCCGCGGGCGCGCAGATAGAGCAGGCCGTCGGCGGTCTGGAACGCGGCGTCCGGTACCGGAATGCTGAGATGGGCGGCGGCCTCGTCGAGCCGGCCCATGACGGTCCTGGTGAACACGGCGGTGGCCACGGGCGAGACGACGGCCACGCCCCAGCCGTCCGCGGGGACGAGGGCGAGCGCGGAGCGCGCCGACTCCCGCGCGGCGACGAGTGCGCCCGTCCTGAGCTCGATGCGCGCCTTGGCCGCGGCGAGCAGCGCCTGCCACATGGGGGCGCGCCGCTCGACGGCCTCCTTGAGGAGCGTCTCGCACCAGAAGCCCGCCGCGTCCAGGCGGTCGGCGAGGAGCAGGGAGTTGAGCGCGACCAGGAGCGGCGTCAGCGTGCCGTCGTCGAGGCGGGTGCTCTGCAGGATCTGCTCGGCCCGGACCACCACGTCGTCGCCCGGCCCGTCGAGGAGGGCCTTCACCAGGGTGGCGGCCCGCTGATGGGGGCTTCGCGCGAGCGCCGCCGCGTGCTGCGGACTCGTGTCCTCCGCCGTCGTGTGCTCCGGTGTGCCGCCCAGGCAGGCCCCGGCGGAGGCGGGCAGTCCCGGATAGGCGTACGTCATCCAGCGGCGCGGGCAGTCGTGCCGGTACCGGACGCCGGGGCCGGACCGTCCCGGCGACGCGGTGCTCTGCCGCTCGACGGCACGGAGCACGTCGAGGGCGCGCTCGGCCCGGCCGAACCAGAGCAGGTGGCCGACGAGTTCGTCGGCGTCCCGGGTGCCGAGGCGCCCGTCGAGCGCCGCAGTGGTGAGCTCGGGCAGGTGCTGGGCGACACCGGCCGGGTTGACGCGCCAGCCCGCCCGGGTGAGCGCGGCCCGGATCTCCAGGGCCTGGTCCGGGTCGGTGCCGCTGTCGCGGGCGATGCGCAGGCAGGTGAGGGCGAGGTCGACCTCGTCGTCGGCGAGGGCGCGCTCGGCCGCCTCGATCAGGGTGCGCCGCGCCCAGGGCGCGTCGGCCGTCTCCGCCGCGATGAGGTGCCGCACGACGACGGCCGAGGCCGCCCCGTGCTCGTGCAGCACCTGGGCGCAGCGGGCCTCGACGCGGGCCCGGTCGGCGGGCTCCAGGCTCCTGAGCACCGCGGCGCGCCCGGCGTCGTGGCGGAACCAGCCCGCGTCGAGGAGACCCGCCTCGTTCAGTGCCCGCAGGCTGCGCAGGAGCGACTCCCTGCTGGTGCCGAGGACCTCCACCAGTTCGGCGAGGGACATGTCGGCGCCCGCCACCGCGAGGGCCCAGGCGGTGCGCCGCGTGGCGAGGTCGCTGCGGTACAGGCAGGTCGCGACGGCCCGTACGAACGACTCACCCGGCACCAGACCTGCGGACGGTGTGGTTCCGGCGCCCGCGGCGCGGTGGTCCTCGATGAGCGCGCGGGTCAGCAGCGGGCTGCCGCCGCCGATGTGGTGGATCTCCGAGACGAGCTTGCGCGTCCGCCACCCGGGCTCACCGAATAGGGAGATCATTTCTGCGACTCCGGAGCGCCTGAGCGGGCCGAGCCTGATATTTCGGCAGCCCGGCAGACGCAGCAAATCGACACGCAATCTCGCGTGTCCCGCCAGGAAGCCGCTGTTCTCGCCCAGCACGACCAGAATGCGACTGACGGCCAGTCGGCGGGCGAGGAAGAGGAGGCATTCCAGGGAGTGTTCGTCGGCATGCCGCGCGTCGTCGATACTGAGCACCAGGGGCCTTTCCCTGGCTTTTTCGAGTAGAATCCCGCAGAGCTCGGGAATCTCGTTCATGGCCACGGCGGGCAGTTCCCCCGCTGCTCGCCGCGACTGGGCCGAGCCGGCGATGAGCTCCACGAGCCGGGCCGCGCGCCGGGCGTCCGCGGCGGGCAGATCGGCGCCGAGGAGCAGTTGTCCCATCACCCCGAGGGGCAGGTCGCTCTCCGCATCCGACGCTGTGGCCTGCAAGTGCAGTGCACCCGAGGCGTGGACGCGCGCCTCGAAAGCGCGCAGCAGCGCGGTCTTGCCACTGGCGACCGCGCCGCTGACCAGAATGACTCCGCCATGCCCGCTCGCACACGAGTCGAGCATGTGTTCCATGATCGAGAGTTCTTCACCGCGTTCCACCAAGTTCATGAGCCGACTTCTCCCCCGCGGCTGACGGCTGATCCGTGAGCGGCCGTAAGACCAGCTGGATCAATTCCATCGACTGAACCGGCCACCCGACGGACGACTCTGCCATATCTGAAAATCAACTACCAGCGTTATTTGACTCAATGCGACGCCATTACCGTCACGAATGCGCCACATCCCCGGCAATCGGACGCAGCCGCTCCATATCATTCGGAAACTCTTGCGTATTTGCCTGATGACGGAACTCGGCGAATTTCGGGAAGGCTGCTGCCGACCGGACGAAAAGACCACCGTGGCGAATGGGACGGCAGCGACGAGAGGGCCGGGGAACGATTGGCCCGTTCCGCATGGCTCCCTCACCCGGCGTCTGACCGGTTCGGGTCGCCCCCGGCGGACCCGCAGACCGAGGGGAGGCACCCGCGCGGGACGGCCGAACCGCCTGGCCGACGGCACAATGGGCACGTGGAGTGGTTCACCGCGGACGCGTACTGGTTGAGCCGGCTGATCTTCCAGCGGGCCCTGGCCGCGCTGTATTTCGTGGCCTTCCTGGGAGCCGCCCTGCAGTTCCGGGCGCTCATCGGTGAGCGCGGAATGCTGCCGGTGCCGCGGTACGTGGCACAGGTGCCGTTCCGGCGGGCGCCGAGCCTCTTCCAGCTCCACTACTCGGACCGCTTCTTCGCGCTCTGTGCCTGGGCGGGCTGCGCGGTGGCGGTGGCGCTGCTGGCCGGTGCGGACGGGCTGCTGCCGCTGTGGGGCGCGATGCTGCTGTGGCTGGTGCCCTGGGCGCTGTACCTCTCCATCGTGAACGTGGGCCAGACCTGGTACGGCTTCGGCTGGGAGTCGCTGCTCCTGGAGGTGGGGTTCCTCGCGGTCTTCCTCGGCAACGACCGGGTGGCGCCGCCCGTTCTGGTGCTCCTTCTCCTGCGGTGGGTGCTCTTCCGCGTGGAGTTCGGCGCCGGGCTGATCAAGATGCGCGGCGACGTGTGCTGGCGCAAGCTCACGTGTCTGTACTTCCACCACGAGACGCAGCCGATGCCCGGCCCGCTGAGCTGGTTCTTCCACCATCTGCCGAGGCCCGTGCACCGGGTGGAGGTCGCGGCCAACCACGTCACCCAACTGGCCGTGCCGGTCCTGTTGTTCACGCCGCAGCCGGTGGCGACGGGTGCGGCCTCCCTCATGATCGTGACCCAGCTGTGGCTGGTCCTCTCGGGCAACTTCGCCTGGCTGAACTGGCTCACCATCGTGCTCGCGGCGTCCGCACTCGACCTGTCCGCCTGGCACGCGGCACCCCCTGTCGGGGAGGCACCCCTCTGGTACGTGGTGGTGGTGACCGCGGTCTCCGCGCTGCTCCTGGCGCTGAGCTACCGCCCGGTGCGCAACCTGCTGTCCCGGCGGCAGGTCATGAACCGCTCGTTCGACCCGTTGCACCTCGTCAACGCGTACGGCGCGTTCGGCAGCGTCAGCCGCGTCCGCCAGGAGGTCGTCATCGAGGGCACGGCGGACGAGGTGCCGCGCGAGGACGGCGACTGGCGGGCGTACGAGTTCAAGGGAAAACCCGGTGACGTGCGCCGCTGGCCGCGCCAGTTCGCCCCGTACCACCTGCGGCTCGACTGGATGATGTGGTTCGCCGGGCTCTCCCCCGCGTACGCGCGAGCGTGGTTCGGGCCGCTCGTGGAGCGCCTCCTGGACGGTGACCGGGACACGCTGCGGCTGCTGCGGAGTTCGCCGTTCCCGCCCGACGCACCGCCCGCGTACATCCGCGCCCGGCTCTACCGCTACCGGTACACGACCCGGCGCGAGCTGCGCGAGACGGGCGCCTGCTGGGAGCGTACGTACGTCCGGGAGTTCCTGTCGCCGACGCGGCTCGCCCCGCCCGTTCAGAGGCCGTAGACGCGCCGGGCCGTGCCACCGAACACCTCGACGCGCTCAGCCGGGTCCAAGTAGCCCGTCAACAGCCGTGCGGCGTCCAGGACTTCGCCGTAACCGGCCGCGAGCGTGCTGACGGGCCAGTCGGAGCCGAACATCAGCCGCCGGGGCCCGAACGCCTCGACCACGGTGTCCGCGAAGGGCCGCAAATCGTCGACGGTCCATGTCGCGTGGTCCGCCTCGGTGACCATGCCGGAGAGCTTGCACACGGTGTTGGGACGCGCGGCGAGCGCGCGGACCGCGGACGCCCAGGGTTCGACGGCACCCGACACGATGGGCGGCTTGCCCAAGTGGTCCAGTACGAAGGTGAGTTCGGGCAGGTCGGCCGCCGCCTTGGCACAGGCCGGCAGCTGATGCGGCAGGACGACGAGGTCGTAGGCGAGGCCGGCGGCGGCGACTGCCGCCAAACCCCTGCGGACGTCGGGGCGCAGCAGCCACTCCGGCTCGGGCTCGCCCTGCACCTGGTGGCGGATGCCCACCAGGTGCTGCCCGCCCGGCAGTTCGCGGAGCGCGGCCAGCCGGTCGGCCACGTCCGGGCGGGTGAGGTCCGTCCACCCGACGACGCCCGCGACGAGGTCGTGGTCCGCCGCGAGGGCGAGCAGCTCCGGGGTCTCTTCCGGGACGGTCACGGTCTGGACGAGGACCGTGGCGCCGACACCCGCCGCGCGGGCCTCGGGCGCGAGGTCGGCCAGGGTGAAGTTCCTGCGGAGCGGTGCGAGGGCGTCGCCGGTGATCCATTCCTGGTCGCGCACGGAGAGGTCCCACACGTGGTGGTGGGCGTCGACGAGGAGCGGCCCGGTCCCGGTCACGGCAGCTCCCACACGACGGGCAGTCCGGCGCCTGCGCCCTCGGCGGAGTAGTCGTGGGCCACGTCGAGCAGCTCGGCCATCCGCGCCTGCCAGGCGATGTTGACCGGAAGGCGCTCCAGTTCGGCGAGCACGCGACCGTAGTCCTCGCACTCCAGGAGGTGGAAGAGGTCGGTGCCGCTGCGCCAGATCGTCCAGGACGACACACCCGCGGCACGGATCGCGGCGGTGAGTTCGGCGGGCACCTCGCGGTGCGCGGCGTCGTAGGCGTCGACGCGGTCGGCGCGGACCTTGGTGTGCAGGGCGACTCTCACAGCCGGTGCCTTCCCCGTACGTCCCCCGGTATGTCTTCCGGCCCGGCTTCCCCTGTCTCTCCGGGGACCGGCACCTCCGGCGGCAGCAGTCCGGTCTCCCTCGCCTCCTGCCAGAAACCGGCGGGCACCTCGGCGGCGAACTGTTCGGCGGCGTCGGTGACCTGCTCGGGCGCGCGGACGCCGACGAGCACGCTGGCGACGGCCGGGTGGCCGGAGGGGAAGGCGAGCGCGGCGGCCCGGAGCGTGGTGCCGTGCCGTTCGGCGACCGCCCGCAGGGCCCGGGCGCGCGCCAGCGGTCCGGGCGGCGCCTCGGTGTAGTCGAAGCGTGCCCCGGGTCTGGGGTCGGCGAGCAGGCCGGAGTTGAAGACGCCGCCGATGACGACCGAGGTGCCGCGTTCGCTCGCCGCGGGCAGCAGTTCGGTGAGGGCCCGGTGGTCGAGGAGTGTGTAGCGGCCGGCGCAGAGCACGGCGTCGACGTCGGTCTCGCGGACGAAGCGGGTGAGCATCTCCGCCTGGTTCATGCCCGCGCCGATCGCGCCGACCACGCCTTCGGAGCGAAGCTTCTCCAGCGCCGGGTAGCCCTCGCGGAAGGCCTCTTCGGCGTGGTCGTCGGGGTCGTGCAGGAAGACGACGTCGACGCGGTCGACGCCGAGCCGGTCGAGGCTGGACTCGAGGGAGCGGCGCACGCCGTCCGCGCTGAAGTCCCAGATCCTGCGGTGCGTGCGCGGCACCGCGAAGCCGCCGTCGGCGAGGTCGTCGCCGGTCACCTCGTCGGCGGGCGCCAGGAGCCTGCCGACCTTCGTCGAGATGACGTACGAGGAGCGGTCCCGGCCGCGCAGCGCCTCGCCCAGCCTGCGCTCGGACAGGCCGAGGCCGTAGTGCGGGGCGGTGTCGAAGTAGCGGATGCCCACGTGCCAGGCGCGGTCGAGGGCGGTGGCCGCCTGTTCGTCGGTGACCGGCGCGTACAGGTTGCCGATACCGGCGGCGCCGAACGACAGCTCGGTCACCTCGACGCCGCTGCGTCCGAGGGCGCGCCGCCGCACCGGGCCGCTCACCGGTTCACCGGCCGGAGCCGCAGGCCCTGCATGCCGCCGTCGACGGCGAGCGCGGTGCCCGTGGTGGCTCCGGAGATGGGGCTCGCCAAGTAGGCGATGGCGCCCGCGACCTCCTCCGCGGTGACGAGGCGGCCGGTGGGCTGGCGGGCCGCGAGCGCCGCCCGTTCGGCGGCCGGATCGGGGGCGGCGTCCAGGAGCCGGCCGACCCACGGGGTGTCGACGGTGCCGGGGTTGACGCAGTTGACGCGCACCCCTTCGCGCACGTGGTCGGCGGCCATGGCGAGGGTGAGGGAGAGGACCGCTCCCTTCGACGCCGCGTACAGGGCGCGTTGCGGAAGGCCGGCGGTCGCGGCGATGGAGCAGGTGTTGACGATGGCCGCGCTCGTCGAGACGCGCAGGTGGGGCAGGGCGGCGCGGCTGGTGCGGACGACGCCGAGGACGTTGACGTCGAGGACGGTGTGCCACTGGGCGTCGTCGTTGTCCTCGACGGTGCCCTGCGCGCCGATGCCCGCGTTGTTGACCAGGACGTCGAGGCCGCCGAGGTCGGCCGCGGCCGAGGCGACGGCCTCCCGTACGGACGCGTCGTCGCTGACGTCGGCGACGTACGCGCGAAGGGGCTCGTGCACCCCGCTCGGGTCGAGGTCGAGGACGGCCACGTCCGCTCCGCGCGCGGTGAGGAGTTCGGCGGTGGCCCGGCCGATGCCGGACGCCCCGCCGGTGACCAGGGCCTTGAGCCCGTGGAAGTCGGTCATGCGGCTGCTCCCTTGTCCTGTGCGAGGTGGTCAGGTGCGGGGCCGTCCTCTACGGGGCCGTCCTGTGCGAGGTCGGCGGCCCAGAACGTGCCGTCCGGATAGGTGAACTCGGCGACGGACTCGGCCCGCATGGTCGCCGAGAAGCCCGGTGCGGTCGGGGCCGTGTAGTGGCCCGCGCGGATCAGCACCGGGTCGGTGAAGTGCTCGTGGAGGTGGTCGACGTACTCGATGACGCGGTTCTCGGTGGTGCCCGCGAGCGCCACGTAGTCGAACATCGACAGGTGCTGGACGAGCTCGCACAGGCCGACGCCGCCCGCGTGCGGGCAGACGGGCACGCCGAACTTGGCGGCGAGCAGCAGGATGGCGAGGTTCTCGTTGACCCCGCCGACCCGTGCCGCGTCTATCTGGAGGATGTCGATGGCGCCGGCTTGGAGGAGCTGTTTGAAGACGATGCGGTTCTGCACGTGTTCGCCGGTGGCGACCTTGACGGGGGCGACGGCCGTGCGGATCGCGGCGTGGCCGAGGACGTCGTCGGGGCTGGTGGGCTCCTCGACCCAGTAGGGGTCGAACTCGGCGAGGGCGCGCGTCCACCGGACGGCCTCGTCGACGTTCCAGCGCTGGTTGGCGTCGACGGCCAGGCGGATGTCGGGGCCGATGGCCTCGCGGGCGGTGCGGCAGCGGCGGATGTCGTCGGCGAGGTCGGCGCCGACCTTCAGCTTGATCTGGGTGAAGCCGTCGGCGACGGCCTGCCGGGCGAGCCGGGTGAGCTTCTCGTCGCTGTAGCCGAGCCAGCCGGGCGACGTGGTGTAGCCGGGGAAGCCCTGCTCCTTGAGCCGGGCCGTGCGGTCCGCCGCGCCCGCGCGGCCGGACCGCAGCAGCCCCAGGGCCTCGTCCGGAGTGAGGGCGTCGGCGATGTAGCGGAAGTCGACCTGGGAGACGAGCCATTCGGGCGTGGCGTCGGCGAGCAGCTGCCACAGCGGCTTGCGGGCCCGCTTGGCCGCCAGGTCCCAGACGGCGTTGACGACGGCGCCGATGGCCATGTGCATCACGCCCTTCTCGGGGCCGAGCCAGCGCAGCTGGCTGTCGCCGACGAGGTCGCGGTTGAGCGTGCCGGGGTCGGCGCACAGCTCGTCGACGGGGCGGCCGATCACGTGGTGGCGCAGGGAGTGGATCGCGGCGACCTGGACGTCGTTGCCGCGGCCGATGGTGAAGGTGAAGCCGTGCCCCGCCAGGCCGTCGCCCGCGTCGGTGCGCAGCACCACGTAGGCGGCGGAGTAGTCGGGGTCCGGGTTCATCGCGTCGGACCCGTCCAGTTCCCGTGAGGTCGGGAACCGTATGTCGTAGGTGTCGACCGCGGTGATGCGGGTGGTGGTCGGGGACACAGGAGGCCTTTCCGGAAGGGGCGGGTCGCGCAGGCAGGGGGCGGCGGACCGTTGCGGGGTCAGTCCTGTGCGCGGCCCGTGGTGACGCGCGCGATCATCAGGGCGACCAGGATGATTCCGCCGTAGATGGCCTGGATCCAGAAGGACGGCACCTGGGCGAGGGTGAGCAGGTTCTGTACGACACCGAGGAGCAGGACGCCGGTGAGGGCGCCGGACATGGTGCCCTTGCCGCCGTCGAGGCTGATGCCTCCGATGACGGCGGCGGCGAACACCGTGAAGATCATGTTCTGGCCCTGGTTGGCGTTGATGGCGCCCACGTAGCCGGTCTGCATGAGCCCGCCGATCGCGGCGAGCGCTCCCGCGACGACGAACACGCCGAGCATGACGCGTTCGACGCGGATGCCGGCGGCCCGCGCCGCTTCCGGGTTGCCGCCGATCGCGTACAGGGCGCGGCCCACGCGGTGGTACTTGAGCACGAAGCCCGCGATGCCGAAGGCGGCCGCCGCGAGCCACACCGACAGGGGGACGTGCAGGAAGGTGGAGGTGGCGAGGGTGTAGAAGGCCTCGGGCATGCCGAAGAGGGTCTTGCCCTCGGTGGCGCCGACGAGCAGGCCGCGCAGCACGATCAGCATGGCGAGCGTCACGATGAACGCGTTGAGCTTGAGCTTGACGACGAGGACGCCGTTGAAGGCGCCGATGGCCGCGCCGACGAGCAGGATGGCGAGGATGCCGACGGCGGCGGGCAGGTCCGTGCCGAATCCGGCCTGGGCGGCGGGCAGCACGAGGAGCGCGCCGACGGCGGGCGCGATGCCGACGACCGACTCCAGGGACAGATCGAACTTGCCGGTGATGAGGACGAGCGACTCGGCGAGGACGACCATCGCGAGCGCGGCGGACGCGCCGAGGACGGAGATGAGGTTCCGCTCGGTCAGGAACGTGTCGTTGAGCAGTGCGCCGAGCAGTACGAGCAGCAACAGGGCGGGAACCAGGGCCAGTTCGCGGGCCCGGCGCAGGAGTACGGATCTGGCCGAGGCCGCGTCGCGGCCCGTCCGTCCGGGGGTGGCCGCCGTCACGGCCGGGGCCTTGAGGTCAGCCATGGTGGTCTCCTTGTGGTTCGCCCGAGAGTGTGTTGTGGCTGGTCGCGCCGTTCTCCGCGCCTCTGACGGGGCTCGTCCGGTCCACGCCCTCGATCGACGCGATCAGGGTGTGGTCCGGCCAGCCCGCCGCGTGCTCCGCGACGATCCGGCCGTGGAAGAGGACCAGCACGCGGTCGCAGCGGCGCAGGTCGTCGAGTTCGTCGGAGACGACGAGCACGGCGGTGCCGTCCTCGCGGGCGTGGTCCACGCGGGCGAGCAGAGACTCCTTGGATTTCACGTCGACGCCGGCGGTCGGGTTGATGAGGACGAGCAGACGCGGGTCGGAGGCGAGGGCGCGGGCCATCACGACCTTCTGGGCGTTGCCGCCGGAGAGGTCGGAGACGGGCTGGTCGGGGCCGTCGGCGTGGATGTCGAGGCGCTCGATGAGGTCATCGGCGAAGCGGCGTCTGGCGTCGGTGCCGACGAAGCCGTGGCGGCCGAGCCGGTCGAGGACGCTCATCGTGGCGTTGTCCCCGACGGTCATGCCGGGGACGAGGCCCTGGACGTGGCGGTCGCGCGGGACGCAGCCCACTCCGGCGCGCAGGGCGGCGGGCACATCCCCGAACGGCAGTCGCTCGCCGCCCAGTCGGGCGGAGCCCGCGGTCGGGGTGTGGAGTCCGGCGAAGCTCTCCGCGAGGTGGACCTTGCCGCTGGCGCTGGATCCCGCGAGGCCGACGACCTCGCCCCGGCGCACGGTGAGGTCGATGTCGGCGTACGACTCGCCGGTCAGGCCCTTGACGTCGAGCACCACGGGGGCGTCGGCGGGGACCCCGGCGCGTGCGACGGCGTCCTCGGCGTCGGCCTGCCGCGCGATGACCTCGCCGGCCATGGCCTCCACCAGCGCGGCGCGCGGCAGCTCGGCGACGGGTGCGCTGGTGATCCAGCGGGCGTCGCGCAGCACGGTGACGGTCTGGCACACCTCGTACACCTCCTGGAGGTGGTGCGAGATGAACAGGAAGGTGACGCCGGATTCCTGGAGGGCGCGCATGTGGGTGAAGAGGCGCTCGATCTCTCGGTTGTCGAGTTGCGCGGTCGGCTCGTCGAGGACGATGAACCGCGCGCCGAAGCTCAACGCGCGGGCTATCTCGACCATTTGGCGGTCCTCGACCTTGAGGTCGGCGGTGCGGGCCTCGGGGTCGACGCGGACGTCCCAGGTGTCGAGGACCCGCGCCGCCTCGGTGCGCAGCCGCCGCCAGCTGATGAAGCCGCCGCGGCCCGTCGGCTGCCGGTTGATGAAGAGGTTCTCGGCGACCGTCAGGTCCGGTACGACGGTGGGCTTCTGGTAGACGCAGGCCACCTTGCGGCGCCAGGCGTCGCGGTCGGTCAGCGGCGGCGCGGGTTCCCCGTCGAAGCGGACGGTGCCCGCGTCGGGTGCCTGAAGGCCGGTGAGGACGGTGACGAGGGTGGACTTGCCCGCGCCGTTGCGGCCGACGAGGGCGTGCGACTCGCCCGGCAGGACGGTGAGGCGGCCGTCCCGCAGCGCGACGGTGGGCCCGTACCGTTTCACGATGCCGGACGCCTCGACGAGCGGGATGTTCCTCGGGTGCGCATTCATTCGACCGTGTTGCCCCACAGCTCGGCGTCGTCGACGTTCTCCTTGGTGACGAGCGGGGCGGGCAGTTGGTCCTCGAGGATGCCGCTGGGCAGCTTGACGATGGTCGAGCCGTGGTCGGTCGGGCCCGGCTTGAACTTTTCGCCCTTCATCGCGGCCTTGATGTAGTGCATGCCGTACTTGGCGTAGGCGTCGGCGGGCTGCGAGACGGTGGCGTCGATGTGGCCCTTGCGGATGGCGTCGAACTCCTGCGGGATGCCGTCGTTCGAGACGACGGTGATGTGCCCCTTCTCACCCGCCTTCTTCAGCATTCCCTTGGACTTGAGGGTCTGCAGGGTGGGCGCGAGGTAGACGCCGCCCGCCTGGAGGTAGATGCCCTTGATGTCGGGGTGGGAGTTCAGCAGCGTGTCCAGCTTGGCGGCGGCCGTGTCGGACTCCCACTTGGCGGGGATCTCAAGGATCTTCAGCTTCGGGTGCTTCTTTTTCACGCAGTCGCGGAAGGCCTTGGACCGCTCGCGGCCGTTGACGGACGCGAGGTCCCCCATGACCTGCACGACCTTGCCGGTCTTGACCCGGCCGCCGAGGTAGTCACAGGCCTTCTCGCCGTACGCGACGTTGTTCGCCCGCACCACCATGGCGACCTTGCCCTTCTCGGGCGCGACGTCCACGGCGACGACGGGCACGCCCTTGCGCTCGGCCTGGTCGAGGCCCGCGGCGATCGCGGCGCTGTCGAGCGGCGCGACGACGAGGCCCCGCACGCCCTGGTTCAGCTGGTTGTTGATGTCGGTGATCTGCTGCGAGGGGTCGCTGTTGGAGTTGACCGTCTTCATGGCGTCGACGTCCTCGGACTTCGCCATCTTCGGGACGTAGTCGTTGTACGACTGCCAGAACGGCGAGGTCAGCAGGGGCAGGATCACCCCGACCTTGCCCTCCCCGCCGCCTCCGCCGCCGGGCGACGCGGCGTCCTTCGTACTGCCGCACGCGGCGAGGACGAGGGACGCGCAGGCGGCCGCGGCGGCGGCGCGCACCGCCCGCGACGTCCGCGTGCTGCTGGGCCTGTTGCGCACTTTCCTGCCGGCCATCTGACGGCTCCTCACCGAAGGTGAACGAAGAAGGGTGGAGCGTGATCGAGAGTGATCGAGCGGGTTTCCGGGGCCTGATGACGCGAATATTTATCAGACCACTTGCCGCCCACAACACCCCTCGACGCCGACTTTTCGCGGTCTCCGGCCGTAGTGGTCAGACCACATCTCTGGCTAGACTGCGGCGCACTCGGCCAGCAGAGGAGCGTTACGTGGACCAGCCAGAGCAGTCCGCCCCGCAGAAGGGCACCGTGACGCAGCGGGCCATCGAGCAGATCAAGGCGATGATCGGCGAGGGACGTCTCGAACCGGGCCAACGTCTGCCCACGGAACGGGACTTGGCCGTCCAGCTGGGCATCTCCCGCAGCTCCATGAGGGAGGCGATCCGCGCGCTGACGGTGCTCGGCGTCCTCGAAGCACGGCACGGCTCCGGCATCTACGTCACGCAGCTGGAGGCCGGGGACCTCCTGGAGACCTTCGGCGTGGTGGCGGACCTGTCCCGCGGACCGCAACTCGTCGAGCTCCTGGAAGTACGCCGCGTCCTGGAGTCCACGGCGACCGCACTGGCCGCGGCCCGGATCACGGAGACCCAACTGGCCGACGTGGAGAAGCATTTGGAGGCCATGAACGCCACCGACGACCCGGAGGAGATCCTCTCCCACGATCTGGCGTTCCACCGCACGATCGCCTTCGCGGCGGGCAACGACACGATGGCCGCGATACTGGAGGGCCTCTCCTCGCGCACGTTCCGCGCACGGGTGTGGCGCGGCTACCAGGAGGAAGGCGCCTTCGAACGCACCCGCCGCGAACACGCCCGCATCCACCGGGCACTCGTGGCACGCGACCCGGAGGCGGCCCGGGCCGCGGCGGCGGCACATGTGGGCGAGGTGGAGGACTGGCTGCGGGCGCAGTGGGAGGGGTGAACTGTGGGCGCAGTGGGAGGGGTGAACCCAGCTGGTCGGCGCGGTCAGTCGTCGGCCAGGGTCTGCTCGATCCGCCCGACGAAGGCCCGGGCCAGCTCTTCGAGCTGTGCCTCGTATCCGGGCAGGTCGCCCACCTCTCCGAGCCGCAGCCAGGCCACGGTGCTGCCCACCCGGACGACGGCCATGGCGTTCGTGCTGTCCTCGGGCTCCTTGTAGTACGTGAAGGTCGAGCTCTTGTCGCCGAGGGGCGGCAGCGAGAGCGGTGTCGTCCTGTCGTAGCCGGACTGATCCTCGACGAGCTGCTGGTGCGCGCGTCCCGCCTGGGCGGGCGAGGTGCAGGCGAAGATCCGGAACTCGGCGCGGACGTAGCCGGACCCCGGCGACGCCAACGCGTACAGCACGCCTCCCTCGTGACAGCCGCCGGACCGCTCGGCCTCCTTGGCGCCGGCCCTGCCCTGCGGGACCCAGCCGGGCCGCAGGTCCTGCCGGGCGGGCAGGGCGCCGCGCGTCTGCGCCACGGTCAGCGCGCGGGTGCGGTCGGCCGCGCCGCTGCCGATGTCCGCGCCGGCAGTCCCCTTCCCCTCCGACACGCCCTTGCCGTCTCTCTCAGCGCTCCGCTGCGCCGCGGTGTCCCGGGGGCCGTCGTCGGTGAGGAGCCGCGTCCCCCCGTACACGCCGAGCGCCACCAGGGCCAGCAGCAGTACGCCGGTCAGCGCGAGGACCGCGAGGGGACCCGGGGACTTCGTGATGGTCAGGGGGCCGAACGAGATCTGGCTGCGCGAGATCGTGCTGCGGTCGATGACCATGGAGTCGCGGTAGTACGTCGTGGGCGCGTGGAGGTGGAAGGCCAGCTGACGCTCCAGCTCCGGGTCGCCGTCGATCTCCTCCCGCAGGACCGCCTGCGCCGCCGCGCGTGCGGAGTCGCCCGCTCCCGCGTCGTCGAGTCCGGCCAGCGCCGCCCGCCCCCGCTCGGTTCCGGCGAGCCGGGCCCGCACCAGCTCGGTGACGGCGACCCCCGCCCCCTCCCCGACGCCACTCGCCGCCCCCGTCGCCACGGCGGTGACCACACCCACCGCCATGGCCGCGAGCTCCGTCGACCCCATGCCGTACCCCCGCTGCTCGACAGCCCCAGGGGCTCATCATGTGCCACCTGCCCACCGCCCGGGCACCCCTCGGCGGCAAGGCGGCCGAAAGAAAAGCGCGCGACGGGCGCGAGGTGTTCTGGCACCATCCCCCCGTGATCACCGACTCGCGCGCCACCCCGCTCCTGACCGCGGCCGTCCGCAACAACGCCGCCTGGTGCGACGCCGTCTGCCGGTCCCACGGCGTGCCCGGTGCCGTCGAAGGCGGTGTGTGGGCCAGTCCCCGGCGTACTCCCCCGCTGTACCCCGACGCCGTGACGCTCTCGCCCGACGTGACGCCCGACGACGTACTCCCCCGCATCGATCTCGCCTCCCCCGGCGCCTCCGTCAAGGACAGCTTCGGCACGCTGGACCTGTCCGGGGCCAGTTTCGAGGTGCTGTTCGAGGCGCGGTGGATCCACCGGCCCGCGGGGGAACCCATGCCCGGGCCGGAAGGCTGGCGACCCGTCGAAGACGCCGACGGGCTCGCCGCGTGGGAAGCCGCGTGGAGCGGCGACGGAGAGAGCGGCGATCTGTTCCGGCCGCCGCTGCTCGACGACGGAGCGGTGTTCCTGGCGGGCACGGGCGAGGGCCGCATCCATGCGGGCGCCGTCGCCTACCCCGGCGCCGGCGTCGTCGGCATCTCCAATCTCTTCGCCGCCGACGACGGTCTCGACACCGCATGGCGCTCCTGTCTGGACGCCACGGCCCGGCTCTGGCCCGGTGTGCCGGTCGTCGGCTACGAGCACGGGGACGACCTGACCGCCGCGCTCCGCCACGGCTTCGAACCCGTCGGCCCGCTGCGCGTGTGGCTGCGGGCCGACGGGTGAGGGACTGACCGGAGCGCGTCAGGCCCGCGTGAAGCGCAGCGTCACCAGCTCGAACGGCCGGAGCCGCAGCGACACCGCGCCAGCTGCGAGGTCCGGTGCCGGCACCCCGTCGAGCGGCCGCTCCAGCAGGTCGGTCACCGTGACCGAGCCGACCGGGAAGCCCGCCGTCAGGGTGGGGCGGGCCCGGCCGCCGTGTGCCTCGTGGAAGCGGACGACCACGTCACCGCTCCCGTCGTCGGCGAGCTTGACCGCCGTGACGACCACCGCGTCGTCGTCGACCGTCACCAGCGGCGCCACCTCGGAGCCACCGGTGAGCCGGCGCTCGGGCAGGTTGACGCGGTAGCCCTCGCGCACCGCGTCGCCGATCCCCGCGCCCGGCACCAGCGCGTGCCGGAAGCGGTGCACGCCCTGGTCCGTCTCGGGGTCGGGGAAGCGCGGGGCGCGCAGCAGCGAGACGCGGACCGTCGTGGTCGTGCCGGAGTCCTCGGCGCGGACGGTGCGGGTCACGTCGTGGCCGTACGTCGAGTCGTTGACCAGGGCGACGCCCCAGCCCGGTTCCTCGATGTGCACGAAGCGGTGGTTGCACGCCTCGAACTTGGCGGCCTCCCAGCTCGTGTTGGTGTGCGTGGCGCGGTAGAAGTGGCCGAACTGGGTCTCCGACGCGTACCGCTCAGCGTGGATGTCCAGCGGGAAGGCGAGCTTGAGGAACTTCTCCGTCTCGTGCCAGTCGACCTCGGTGTCGATGTCGAGGCGCCGACCGCCGGGGGTGAGCGAGAGCACCTGCGTTAGGCGCGAGTCGCCGAAGGTGCGCACGACCCGGACCGACGCACCCTCGCCCGCCACGACCTCGTCGGCGTCCGTGAGGTCACTGACGGTGTTGCGGTAGAACTCGTCGACGTCCCACGCGTCCCACATGTTCGGGAAGTCGGCGTGGAGCTGCGGCAGGTTCGCCGCCTGCCCGGGCGGGACGGTCTCCCGGCCGCCCACGAGGTCGTACGCGGAGACGATCAGACCGCGCCCGTCGATCTCCACCCGCAGCAGGCCGTTGTCGAGGACGAAGCCGCCCTCCGCGCGCGGGGTGACCGTCGCCTCGCCGTCGGTCTCGGCGGCCCCGGCACCGCCCGCGGGGACGCCGTCGCGGGTGTGCGGCGTGGAGTTGAAGACCAGGGCGTCGGTCCCGTCACCGGCGAGTGCGCGCTGCGCCTTGGCGATGATGCCGTCGAGTTCCTGGGCGAGCGCCGCGTAGGTCGCGCGGGCCTCGCGGTGCACCCAGGCGATGGACGAGCCGGGCAGGATGTCGTGGAACTGGTGGAGCAGCACCGTCTTCCAGATGCGGTCCAACTGCTCGTAGGGGTACGTGAATTCCTCGCACCGGACGGCGGCCGTCGCGGCCCACAGCTCCGCCTCGCGCAGCAGGTGCTCGCTGCGGCGGTTGCCCTGCTTGGTGCCCGCTTGGCTGGTGAGCGTCGCGCGGTGCAGTTCGAGGTAGAGCTCTCCGACCCAGACGGGGGCGTTCGGGTACTCGGCCTCGGCCTTCTCGAAGAACTCCTGCGGCGTCTCCCACTGAACCGTCGCCGAGCCCTCCAGGTCCCGCATCCGCGCGGCCTTCGCGATCATCTCGCGGGTGGTGCCGCCGCCTCCGTCGCCCCAGCCGGTGGGTGCGAGGGAGTGCCGGGCGACACCCTTGTCCTTGAAGTTCTTCGCCGCGTGGGCGATCTCGCTGCCCTTCATCGAGCAGTTGTAGGTGTCGACGGGCGGGAAGTGCGTGAAGATGCGGGTGCCGTCGATGCCTTCCCAGTTGAAGGTGTGGTGCGGGAAGCGGTTGGTCTGCGACCAGGAGATCTTCTGCGTGAGCAGCCACTTGGAGCCCGCCGCCTTGATGATCTGCGGGAGCCCGGCGGCGAAGCCGAAGGTGTCGGGCAGCCACGCCTCGTCGTTCTCGACGCCGAACTCGTCGAGGAAGAACCGCTTGCCGTGCACGAACTGACGGGCCATCGCCTCCGAGCCCGGCATGTTCGTGTCCGACTCGACCCACATGCCGCCCGCCGGCACGAACCGGCCGTCCGCGACCGCCTTCTTGACCTTCGCCCATACCTCGGGCCGGTGCTCCTTGATCCACGCCCACTGCTGCGCCTGCGACATGGCGAAGACGAAGTCGGGCTCGTCCTCGATGAGCGCGGTCATGTTCGACGTCGTCCGCGCCACCTTGCGCACCGTCTCGCGCAGCGGCCACAGCCAGGCGGAGTCGATGTGGGCGTGGCCGACGGCGCTGATGCGGTGGGCGGAGGGCTCGGCGGGGGTGGTGAGCACGTCGTGGATCTCGGCCCGTGCGGCGGCGGCCGAGCCGTTCACGTCCTGGAGGTCGACGGCGTCGAGCGCACGGCCGACCGCGCGCACGATGGCGTAGCGCCGCCCGGAGTCCTCGGGCAGCTCCTGCATCAGCTCACCGAGGACCTCCAGGTCGATGACGAGCTGCCACACCGTCTCGTCGAAGACGGCGAGGTCCATGCGCTCCAGCTTGTACTGGGGTTCGCTTCCCGCGGTCTCCTTGTCGCCCAGCTGGGTGGGCAGGAAGGGGTGGTAGTCGAGGATGACGGGGTTGGACGCGGCCTCGATGTGCAGCCGCACGTCTTCGCCGCCCTCGGCGGGTGCGGCGATCCGCACCCACTGGTTGCGCGGGTTGAGGCCCTTCACCGGGGTGCCGTCGGGCCGGTAGACGAGGCCCTCGCACTGGAAACCGGGCATGTTCTCGTCGAAGCCGAGGTCGAGGATCGCCTCGACGGTCTTCCCCGCCCACTCCTTCGGCACGGTCCCGGTCACCCGGAACCAGCTGGTCCCCCAGGGCGCGCCCCACTTCTCGCCGACCGCCGTCGGCGACGGCTCGGCGGCGAGCCCCTCGGCCACCGGCACCGGCTCACCCGGCGCGTTCCACACCGCGACGTCCAGCGGTACGGAGGCGGGATATACGGCGGGCCGGATGCGCTCGTCCAGTACGCGCTTGAGTCGGGCTTCGACCAGGGTGCGGTCGTCATGCATGAGGGTTCTCCAAGGAGGGTCGGTCGGTGAGGGGGGGCAAATTCAGCCCCTCCGGCGTTTGAGGAGCGGGGTCCGGGGCGGAGCCCCGTGGCGAGGAGGCGAGGGCCCAGGGCGGAGCCCCGTGCGCGACGGGGCGCTACCCGACGTCGGCCGGCAGCACCACATCGCTGATGCCTCGCGCAGCGAGGTACTCGGCGTCCCCCACCCGTCCGGCAAGGACCACCGCGGGTCGCACCCCGTCCGCGGCAAGGCGGGCGAACGCCTCGAAGACCGCTCCCCCGGGGGCACACGCGGACCGCCGCCCCACGGCGTCGTCGACGACGAGCGCGGTCGTCCGGGCCGCCGGAGCGTACTCCCGCCCCCGCCACTCCTTCGCCACGCGGGCGATCGCGGCCCCCGCCGGCTTGACCTCACCGCCATTGGTCAACAGACCAAGGCTGTACTCCAGTTCGGGAAAGTCCGCGAGATCGCGCGAGACGTCGTGGGAGCACCACCACGTCACGCCCCACACGTCCTGGCAGTCGAGCGCGGCGGCGACGGTCTCCTCGGTGAACTCCGCTGCGTGCTCCGCCGGAATCAGCGGTGCGGGCGCGCCGACCTCCTGGAGCCAGACGGGCCTGCGCGGGTCGTCGGCCCAGGCCTTGGACAGCTCGATCATGTACGCCGCGTGGGCCCGGGTGGCCGTGCCGGTGCGCCCGTGACGCTGGGCCGTGCCGTTGAACACCCAGGAGTGCACAGCGGTGACGGCGCCGAGCCGGGCGGCCTGCGCCGGGGTGAAGGGCTGGTCGTCCTGGTACCAGGCGGCGTCGTACTCGGCGTGCAGGTGCAGCTTGCCGGGCGCACCCTCCTCGCAGGCGGCGAGGACGGTGCGCAGCCAGCTCTCCGCCTGCTCCGGGGTGATGCGGTCGGGGTCGGGGTGCGGGCCCGCGGCGAACTGGTTGATCTCGTTGCCGATGGTCATGCCGATGAAGTTGGGCCGGTCGGCGAGGGCCGCGGCGAGCGTGCGCAGGTACGCGGCCTGCCCGGACACCACCTCGGGGTCGGTGAAGATGTTCCGCCGGTGCCAGGTCTGCGTCCAGGCGGGCAGGAAGTCGAAGCTGGACAGGTGCCCCTGGAGGCCGTCGACGTTCACGTCGAGTCCGCGTTCGGCGGCGGCATCGGCGAGCTGGACCAGCTGGTCGACGGCGCGCGGCCGGATCAGGGTGCGGTTGGGCTGGAAGTACGGCCAGATCGGGAAGACCCGGATGTGGTCGAGGCCCAGCGAGGCGATCGCGTCGAGGTCGGTGCGTACGGCGTCGATGTCGAAGTCGAGCCAGTGGTGGAACCACCCCTGGGCGGGCGTGTAGTTGGCGCCGAAGCGCGGCGTGCCCGAAGGCGATGCGGAAGGCAAATGCGGATCCTGGTTCTGGTGAGGCCGTCGAGGAGGAGCGCCGTCGAGGAGGAGCGCCGTCGAGGAGGAGCGCCGTCGAGGAGGAGCGGGGTCAGCCCTTGACCGCGCCTTCGCCGACGCCGCGGAAGAAGTACCGCTGGAGGCAGGCGAAGAGGACGATCAGCGGGAGCACGGCGATGACCGTGCCCGCGGCGACGAGGCGCTCGTCGTTGGCGAAGGTGCCGTGCAGGTAGTTCAGGCCGATGGTGAGGGTGAACCGCTCCGGGTCGCTGAGCACGATGAGCGGCCACAGGAAGTCGTCCCAGGCCCCCATGAAGGCGAAGATCGCGACGACCGCGAGGGTGCCCTTGACGGCGGGCAGCGCGATGCGCAGGAACCGCTGCCAGACGTTGGCGCCGTCCACGAACGCGGCTTCCTCGATCTCGTAGGGCACGTTCAGGAAGGCGTTGCGCATCAGCAGGACGTTGAGCGCGGAGACGCAGCCGGGCAGCAGCACGCCGACGAGGGTGTTGTTCAGGCCGAGCTCACGCATGGTGGTGAACTGGGCGATGATGATGCCTTCGACGGGGACCAGCATGGCCAGGATGAAGACGACGGTCGCCGCTTTGCGGCCGCGGTAGCGCAGGCGGGCGAGCGCGTATCCGGCGAGCGTCGCGCCCACGCAGTTGGTGACGACGTTGGCGGCGGCCACCTTCAGGGAGTTGAGGGCGTAGTCCCAGACGGGGATGGTGTCGGCGACCCGCTCGTAGTTGTGGAAGGTGGGGTCGGACGGCAGGAACTTCGGCGGGGAGCTGAAGATGTCCTCGTGCGGTCCCTTCAGGGACGTGGAGAGCTGCCAGAGGAACGGGCCGATCATCAACGCCAGTACGGCGAGGAGGAGTCCGTAGCGCAGGACGATCTCCCACACGGGCATCCGGCGGCCGTTCTCGTCGGTGATCCGGCGGCGGCGGGGCTTTGGGGCCGCGGCGCGCTCGGCGGCCGTCGGGGGGATCTTGTCGACGGTGGTCACGCGTCCTCCTTCCGGTCCGCCCGCAGCACGAGCAGCATGAGCGCGACGGTGACGACGAAGACGACGACCGAGATGGCCGAGGCGTAGCCGACCCGTCCGGTCAGGCCGGTGCCGACGCGCTGCACCAGCATCACGAGCGTGGTGTCCTCGCCGGCCGGGCCGCCGGTGGGCCCGGCCATCAGATAGACCTCGGAGAACACCTTGAAGGCGGCGACCGAGGAGAGCGCGCCGACCAGGACCATGGTGGAGCGCACGGCGGGCACGGTGACGGTGAGGAAGCGGCGGAACGCCCCGGCGCCGTCGACCGCCGCCGCCTCGTGGAGCTCGCGCGGCACGTTGGCGAGCGCCGCGAGATAGATGATCATGTAGTAGCCGAGGCCCTTCCAGACCGTGACGGCCATGGCGCTGAACAGCAGCAGCCACTGGTCGCTGAGGAAGCCGACCTTCCCGACGCCGACCGCTTCGAGGACGGCGTTGACCAGGCCGCGCTCGTCCAGCATCCACACCCAGATCAGGCCCACGACGACGATCGAGGCGACCACCGGGGTGTAGAAGGCGGACCGGAAGAAGGTGATGCCGGGGATGTGCTTCTGGACGAGCATCGCGAGGAGCAGGGGCAGCAGGACGAGGGCCGGGACGACCACGAGGACGTAGATCGTGCTGTTGCGCAGGCCGATCCAGAACATGTCGTCGTGCAGCAGTTCACGGAAATTGGCGAGGCCGACGTACTCCCCCGGTATCAGCGTCCGCTTGTCCGTGAAGGCGTTGTTGAGGGTGCTGACGAACGGATAGAGGATGAAGACCGCGACGATCACGAGCCCCGGGGCGGCGAACAGCCAGGGGCTGGTGGGCAGTTGGCGGCGGATGCGGCGGCGGCCGCCGCGCCCGTCGGGGCCGGGCCCCTTGAGCGCGAGCGCGGGGTTGGCGGCGCCGGTGTCGGATGTGGCCGCCGTGGCGGCGGTGGGGCTCTTCATGGTCGTACGGGTCCCTGGCCTCAGCTGGTCTTCAACAGCCGGTCACAGTTCTTGACAGCGTTGTCAAGCGCTTCCTTCGGGCTTTCCTTGCCCTGCAGCGCCCTGGCGACGGCGTTGCGCAGCTCGACCTTCATCTGCTCGCTGAACAGCACGGGCGTGTAGTTCACCGCGGTCTTGATGGACTTCGCGGCGGCGACGCGGACCCGGGTCTCCTCCTTGCCGTCCTGCTTCGTGAAGTACGGGTCGTCGAGGGAGCCCTTGGTGCTGGGGAAGATCGCGACCTTCTTGGCGAACTCCATCTGGTGCTTGGCGTCGGTGACGAAGTGCGCGAAGGCGACGGCGGCCGGCGTCTGCTTGGTGCGGGCGTTCACCATCACGCCCATCACGTACATGTTGTCCTTGCCGGTGCTGCTGATCTGCGGGGTGATGCCGATGTTCTTGTAGAGCTTCGGCGCGTCCTTCTTGAACTTCTCCAGGTCGAGCGCGCTGCCGGGGTTCATGGCGACGGCCTCGGTGAGGAACTTCTTGCCCGTCGACTCGGGCGTGGCGGTCAGCGCCTGCCCGTCGAGCGCCTTGGCGTCGTACAACTTCTTGTACTTCGTGAGGAGTTCGACGCCCTTGGCGTCGTTGAAGGTGAAGCCGGTGCCTTCCTTGTTCATGAGCGGCACGCCGTAGCGGCCGAAGTCCTCGATGGTCGGGACGTTGGCGAGGGTGGCGACCTTGCCGTCGCTCTTCTCCGCGAGCTCCAGGGCGTTGTCGAAGAGCTGGTCGTACGTCTTCGGGGGCTTGTTCTCGTCGAGACCCGCGTCCCTGAAGAGGCGCTTGTTGTAGAAGAGCGGGCCGGTGTTGAGGTACCAGGGGAAGGCGTACGTCCCGTCCATGCCCGGTATCTGGTGGCTCTTCCAGGCGCCCGGGAGGTACTCCTTCTCGTACTTCCCGGCGGCCTTGCCGAGGTCCAGGGCGAGGCCGGCCTTGGCGAGCGGGGCGACCAGGTCGGGCGAGACGTTGACGACGTCGGGGAGCGTGCCCGCGGCGGCGTCGGCGCTGATCTTGTCGGCGTAGCCCTCGCCGGGCTGGTCGACCCACTTCACCTCGGTGCCGGGGTACTTCTTCTCGAACTCGTCGACGAGCCCCTCGAAGTAGGGCTTGAAGTTGGCCTTCAGGTTCCAGGTCTGGAAGGTGATCTTGCCTTCGATCTTCCCCGACGCGTCCGTGGAACCGCTGTCGTCACCTCCGTCGCCACAGGCGCTCAGCGGCAGCAGGACGGCGAGGACGGCGCCTGCGGCGACCGCTCTGCGGGGGATACGGGAGATACGCACGGTGAAACGGCTCCTTTGCTCGGCCCAGCGTGAGGCGGCGGTGACTGCGACCGTCCGAGCCGGGCAATCCACGCCGAGGCAGACCCTGCACGGAACGGTGGCGCAAAGTCAATGGATTCGGGGAACCGAATTCGAAGACCGGGCGACCTGGGGGACAACTCCCCAGGTCAGATGGGTGTGTTGAAAGCCTTGCAGTCGCTGACTAATGCGCTTTAGAGTCTCACCGCTCAAGCGCATTAGTATCCGGCAGCCAGGAAAGGGGCAACGGGTGCAAGGCAAGCGGTCACCGGCGCGCCGGCCGACCATGAAGGACATCGCGCGCCGGGCCGGGGTCTCCGAGAGCGCCGTCTCCTTCGCGCTCAACGGCCGGCCCGGCGTCTCCGACATCACCCGTGACCGGGTGCGCCGGGTCGCGGAGCAGCTGGGCTGGCGGCCCAGCACGGCGGCGCGCGCCCTGTCCGGCGAGGGCTCGGCGACGGTGGGCCTCGTCGTGGCGCGCCCGGCGGCGACGCTGGGCGTCGACTCGTTCTTCCTGCAGCTGATCTCGGGCATCCAGCAGGTGCTCACCGAGCGGCACTTGGGGCTGCTCTTCCAGGTGGTGGAGGACGTGGCCGCCGAGTGCGCGGTCTACCGCCGCTGGTGGGCCGAGCACCGGGTGGACGGCGTCCTGGTGGTGGACCCGCGCACGGACGACCCGCGCCCCGCGCTCCTCGACGAGCTGGGGCTGCCCGCGGTGGTGACGGGCGGCGTGCCGGACCCGGAGGCCGGGCCGCCGGGCCTGTCCACGGTGTGGGCGGACGACGCGGGCGCGATGGCCTCGGTGGTGGGCCATCTGTACGCGCTCGGGCACCGCCGCATCGTGCACATCGCGGGCCTGGAGGGGCTGGCGCACACCGAGCGGCGGATCAGGACGCTGCGCGTCGAGGCGGCGGGCCGGGGCCTGTCGGGGGTGCGTTCGGTGACGACGGACTACTCCGACGCCGAGGGCGCCGCGGCCACCCGGCGGATGCTGGAGTCCGCGGAGCCGCCGACCGCGCTCGTGTACGACAACGACGTGATGGCCGTCGCCGGTGTCGCCGCCGCGAGCTCCCTGGGTTTCGCGGTCCCGGAGGACGTCTCGGTCGTCGCCTGGGAGGACTCGGCGCTGTGCCGCATGGTGCATCCGTGGCTGACGGCCCTGTCCCGGGACACGCTGTCGTTCGGCCGGACGGCGGCCCGCGAGCTCCTCGCCCTCCTCGACGGCGGCCCCGCGGCGACGGTTCAGGTGCCGTTGCCGCGGCTCATCGAACGGGAGAGCACGGGGCCTGCGCGGGCCTGAGCCCGCTCCGGCTTGGGCTCACTCCCCGTCCGGGGGCACGGGAGGCCACGGGAGCCCGGCCAGGACCGGCAGCAGAGCCTCCTCCTCGTAATCGAGGTGAGCGGTCAACTCCTCGCTCATCCGGGCGAGTTCGGCACGGAACCGCTCGGGCTCCGCACCCCCGACGGCCGCGAGGAGTGCGGCCAGGTCTCCCTGGACGCGGCCGATGGCCCGATGCTCCTCGGCGAGCCGGTCGAAGGTCTCGCGCAGTTCGGGGTGGTGGCCCGCCATGACGGGGAAGAGGTGGGCGTCCTCGCCGGTGTGGTGGAACTCCAGGGCGTCGCAGAACGCCAGGCAGTGCTGGCGGATCTGCAGCCCGAGGCCCGGCGACGGAGGCACCCCCGGCCCCCGGTGTGCGGCGAGCGCGGCGAAGTACGCGTCGGTCTCGTCGCGTACGTGCCGCAGCTGGCCGCGGAGCCAGCGGTGGACCTGGACCATCTTGTCCGCGAAGGTGGCCGCCTCTTCGGGGATGTCGGCCGCGTGCGCGGGCCGTTCCAGGACGACGACCGGCAGGATCCGGCTGGTGCGTGTCTGGTAGTCGCCGTATCCGGGTTCGGCGGCGACCGCGCGCTCGAAGAGCCGGTCGCGCCGCTCCCCCTCGGCCGGGACGGCGATCGCCTCGAACGTGTCGGTGCCGAGCTCGACGGTCACCGTGGGGTGGGCGAGGACGTTGTGGTACCAGTCCGGGTGCCTGGGGCCGCCGAGGTTCGACCCGATGACCAGGAGCGTTTCGCTGTCCCGGACGAAGCCGAGCGGGGTGGTGTGCTCCTTGCCGGATTTCGCGCCGGTGGTGGTGAGCAGCAGGAGGTCGCCGCCTTCGAAGGGGCCGCCGACCTTGCCGCCGTTGGCGCGGAACTCGTCGATGACGGACTGGTTGAAGGGTGTGGGCATGACGGTGTCAGGTCTCCGTACGGATGTTCAAGTCCGCGTCGGGCGCGGTCAAGTGAGGGAGGGTCACGCGGATGAGGCGTGGCCGGGGCGCGCGAGGGCGCGCGGATCGGGCGGAAGCCCTGGGGCGCGAAGACCGCGAACGGCATGGGCCGTTACGCGCGGTGTGAACTCACGACGTGGTCATCGGCGTCGTCCTTGAGTGATGGTGCTCGCCCGATCGCCGGCCTGCCCACTGCTCTTTGGTCGGCGCCACGCGGCACGAGCACCATTACAGACACTCACTCCCTCACATGTCAACGCGGAACGATCAGTCGAAGTGGCGGACGAAGACGTCCGACTTGCCGTTGGTGTCGCCGGGCACGATGTCGTCGACCGCGGACTGGAAGACCACGTCGCGCCCGTCGGCGCTGACCGCGTCGGGTACGGCCGATGCGGGCCGGTCGGAGACAATTCTGTCGGTGCCGGTGGTCAGGTCGCGCAGCACGAGCGACGGTCCGGTCGTGTCGTGCGGGGCGTACAGCAGATAGCGGCCGGTGGGGTCGATGGCGACGCCCCGGACGTCGGGCACCTGTTGCGCGGTGCCGGAGGCCAGGTCGTGGACGTAGGTGTCGGAGCCCGAGAGGTAGAGGACCGTGCCGCCGTCCTCGCTGAGCTGGACGAGTGTCGCGTCCTTGGCCGGGCCCTCGATCGGTCCCGAGGTGGTGCCGCCGGTCCGGTCCCGCACGAAGACGTCCTGCGCCTTGCCGTCCTGGTAGGCGATGTGGCGGCCGTCGCCGCTGAGGGAGGGCCGGGAGGGGACGGTGTGGTCGAAGGTGGCGACGGTCTCGACGGTGTTGGTGTCCCAGTTCTCGACCTGGACGCGCTGTCCGTACGTCGCTTGCCGGTAGGAGATGCTGGCATACGAGGTGATGCGGCCGTTCGCGTTCATCGACGGCTGGTTGCAGGTGAAGAGCGCGCAGCTGCCGGAGGCCGTCCTTCCGGTGCTGACCTCGTAGTGGCGGATCCGTACGTTGTTCATCCACTGCAGCGGATAGGCGACGTACTCTCCGTTGCCGCTGATCACCGGGGGCTGGACCGGGGTCAGGTGCCCCATCCGGTGGGTCTGCCCCGCCTGCCGGTCGCGGACGTACACCTTGTCGCCTTCGGACGGGGTGTCGGTGGTGAGGTTCTTCGCCGCCGACGAGAAGACGACGCGGCGGCCGTCGGGGGTGATCGAGGCGCCGGCGGAGTCGCCGTCGGCCTGGGTGCCGTCGCCCGCGACGCTGATCCTCTCGACGCCCGCCGTGGTCGTGGGCTCGGCCGCGGCGCTCATGGGCTCGGCCGCGGCGGCTCCGGGCAGGACCGCTGTGACCGCGCAGACCACGATCGCCGCGCTCAGCGCGGTCCGCACCCGTCTGACGGTGCTCCGGTTCGCATTTCCACTCATTTTCCCCCCAGCCAGGACATGGTCTCCCCTCCGGCTCCCCACCGGAGGACCACAAGCATGCAATCGTGCTGACACTGTGGGGGTCAATGCGTCTCACGTCGACGGGCCCGGACACACCGGCGCCCCCTGCCGTCGACGGCAGGGGGCACAGGGCGAAGAGCGAAGTGCACCGGTGCGATAACCGGGCCCGGCGGCGGCTCAGTCGATGCCGGGGAGGATGTGCGGCTCGGCGAGGTCGTCCTCGTAGCCGGCCAGACGGATGGGGGCCGCCTTGGACCACGCCTCCAGGTTGCGGAGCTTCTTGGGCCTGCCGGCCCGTTCGCCGCCGCGTTCCGCCGGTCGCTTTTCGTGCTTCGTCAGATCTGGTGTCACCGCGCACTCCTTTGTGTCGCGTAACGGAAGGACAAGGGCAGTTCGGTCGCGGTGGCGCCGTTCTCTGGCGGGACCGCAGCCGTGGTGCCGGCCTGTCCCCGGAGCGGCCGAGGGATGCTTGTGGATCTCTCGTGGCCGCCCGTTCGCCCTACATTAACCAAATGAGCGGCGCGGCGCTCGATGGGGAGCTGAGTCGGGGTGGATTCCGGACAACGGACCCCGCGCGGCGGCCTGCGGCTGCGGGGGCCGGGGGTGCGGGACGGGCCACGACTGGCGAGAAACAGACAGCCGGTCCGGGACGCGCACCGCGCGACACCCGGACCGGCTGTCCAAAAGCTGAGACGACTCTCGGCTACGACGTGCTGACTACCACTTGCCCTGCGCGTAGTCCTTCAGGAAGACGCCGTACAGGTCCTCCCCCGCCTCGCCGCGCACGACCGGGTCGTACACGCGGGCGGCGCCGTCGATCAGGTCGAGCGGGGCGTGGAAGCCCTCCTCCGCGAGGCGCAGCTTGTCGTAGTGCGGGCGCTCGTCGGTGATCCAGCCGGTGTCCACCGAGGTCATGAGGATGCCGTCGGTCTGGAACATCTCCTGGGCGCTGGTCCGCGTCACCATGTTCATCGCGGCCTTCGCGGCGTTGGTGTTCGGGTGGCCCGCACCCTTGTAGCCGCGGCCGAAGACGCCCTCCATCGCGGAGACGTTGACCACGTAGGCGCGGCCGCTCGGCGCCTTCTTCGCGGCGTCGGCCATGGCCTGCCGCAGCGCGCTGATCAGGATGAACGGCGAGGTGTAGTTGCACAGTTGGGTTTCGAGCAGCTCCACCGGGGAGATCTGCTCGATGGTCTGCACCCAGGTGTTGCTGTCGACGACGTCCGGGACCAGGCCGCCCGCGTCGATGGCGGTGCCGTCGAGGTGCCGGGCGACACTGGCGTTACCGGCGACGAGGGCGAGGTCGGCGACCTGCTGCGCGTCCAGGCTGCTGGTGCCGACGGGCAGCGCGGCCAGGCCGTCCACCGCTCCGGAGTTGAAGGCGCCGATCACCGAGTGGGCGGGCAGCTCCCCGGCGGGCAGCGGCGCGCTCTCGCCGTCCACCAGCGCGGCGTACGCGGAGGGCAGGCGGCGCACGGTCTGCGTCGCGTTGTTGATCAGGATGTCGAGCGGGCCCGCCGCGGCGACCTGCTCGGCGAGGGCCACGGACTGCGCCGGGTCGCGCAGGTCGATGCCGACGACCTCCAGGCGGTGGAGCCAGTCGGCCGAGTCGTCCATCGCCTTGAAGCGGCGGATGGCGTCCTTGGGGAACCGCGTCGTGATGGTGGTGTGAGCACCGTCACGCAACAGCCGCAGCGCGATGTACATGCCGATCTTGGCGCGGCCGCCGGTGAGCAGGGCGCGCTTGCCGGTGAGGTCGGCGCGGGCGTCGCGCTTGCTCCGGTTCAGGTGGGCGCACTCCGGACAGAGCTGGTGGTAGAAGTAGTCGACTTCCACGTACCGAGTCTTGCAGGTGTAGCAGGAGCGCGGGCGCTGGAGTATCCCCGCGATCCTGCCCTCCTCGGTCCGCGAGGAGGGCAGCAGGCCCTCGGTCTCGTCGTCGATGCGCTGCGCGGAACCGGTGGCGGTGGCCTCGGTGACGGCCTTGTCGTGGGCGGTCTTGGCGGCGCGGCGCTCCTGGCGGCGGCGCTGCTTCACCGTCCGGTAGATCCCGGCCGTGGCCCGGCGCACGGCGATCGCGTCCGGGTGGTCGACGTCGAGCTTGTCGAGTTCGTCGAGCACGCTGAGGCAGACGGCGAGACGGTCCGGGTCGATGCCCGGGCCGTAGGAAACGGTCTCCTCCTGGCTTTCGTCTGTCACCGTCATCGCCGCTGTCCTCATGTCATTCCGTGCCGCGGTGCGTCGGGTCGTCCGCGGAAGCTCCAAAAGCGGAACTTTACGTAGCGGCGGGCCCTGTCGCCAAACCCGCCTGCTCGGCGCAGGCCGCGACGAGGCTGTCGATCTCGTCCCGCACGCTCTGCGCTAGCAGCTCCAGATCGGGTACGGCGGCGGCGTCCGCGACCAGTCCGTAGTGGACCCGGCCCCGGTAGGTGGAGACGGCGACGGCGAGGGACTGCCCCCGGGCGAGGGGCGCGAAGGGGTAGACCTCGGTGAGCCGGCAGCCGCCGAGCCGCAGGCCGGTGCCGGGCAGCGGGACGCTGGTGACGAGGATGTCGAAGAGCAGCCGCGCGGCCTGCGCGACGACGGGCCCGCCGATCCGGTGTCCGAGCGGCGGCACGTGCTCGGCGAGCAGCGCCACGGCTCCGGCGCCCCGCTCCGGGCCCGCCTCCTTGTTCCGGTCCATGGCGGCGCGTACGGCGCGCAGCCGGTCCAGGGGGTCCTCGTGGCCGACGGGGAGCCGGACCAGATAACCGGAGAGCCGGTTGCCCTGGGGCTGCGCGGAGCGCGGGCGGCGCCGCGAGACCGGGATGAGGGCGCGCGGCTCGACGCCCTCGCTGCAGTCGCCGCGCTCGTCGAGCCAGCGACGCAGGGCGCCGGCGACCACCGCGATCAGTACGTCGTTGACGGTGCCGCCCACGGCCTTGCGCACCAGGTGCACGTCGTCCAGGTCGAGGACGACCCCGGCGGTGCGGCGGGTGCCGGAGGCGGCCGCGGTGAGCGCGGCGCAGGAGCGTACGCCCAAGGTGGCACGTGCGACGGACGTGCCGATACCGAGGGCCCGGCCCACCTCCGCGACCGTGCCGCGGACGCGGTCGGGCAGGGTGCGCGGGTCCAGGACCGACCAGCGGGAGGCCGCGGGGGCCGATGGCCGCTCCCGGGGCGCGGGGAGGTCGACGGGGTCCAGGAGGGCCGCGCCGAGCGTCAGCGCGCGCAGCCCGTCGGCGAGCGCGTGGTGGAACTTGAAGAGGACCGCGAAGGACGTGCCGTCCGCACCCGGCAGCACGTGCGCCTCCCACGGGGGCCGCCCACGCTCCACCGGCCGCCGCATCAGCTCCCCCGCGGCGGCGTGGAAGTCCGCCACGGGCGCCGCGAGGCGTATGTGCTCCAGGGGGTCGAAGGCGGGCGCCGGTACGCGTACCGCCCCGCCGACGGGCACCAGGACGGGGCGTATGCGCATGCGGAGTCCCGGGACGGCCGCCGCGCGGGTCGCGAGGAGGTCGGTGGCGCGGTCGGCCGCGCCGGGCCCGTCGGCCTCGAAGACGCCGAGCGCGCCCAGATGCATGGGGTGTTCGGCGGTCTCGATGTTCCAGAAAGCCAGATCGAGAGGTACGAGCAGGTCGGAGCTCTGCACAGACGATGAAGTCACGGACTCGCTCTCGCGTCGAGGACGGGGCGGGGCAGTGCGGTGCGGTGCGGTGCCGGCGAACGAGAAGTCAACCTTCCCGAGCAACTACGGTCAAGTACGATCGAGTTACGCAGAGTTAACAACGGATTAAGGCCCCGCCCCGGGAGCACCCGGCGCACGCCTTCAAAAAACCTGCACATCGAATGCGCAGTCCGGTCACGCAATTCGACCCGCGCCCCGCGTGAATTTCCCTGCATCGACCACCGGGCCGACTTTCCGGCGCGCGCATGTCCGTTTTGTTGAAGGGAGTCCCGCCGTGCCCTCGATTTCCTTCTGTGAATCTTGTGAAGGAGCTGCCGTCACGCGGTGAAACCGCCTGCACGCAGCGGTGATTCGGCGCCGCAACCGTGCCCGACGGCCGCTCCGTCGATTGGATGTACGAGCTGCGAACGTGCTTTGATCCTGGCTCGCCGCGGAATTCGAATCCCCAGGTTCCGCGGAGTTGGAAACACCTATGCACCATTCATGAGAAGGGCAGCTCACACCATGAACAACGTCCCCCAGGTCGAGACCCTCGAGATTTCCGACGCCGACCTCGACAACGTCTCCGGTGGCCTCGTCGCCGGTGTCGCGGGCAACGTCACCAGCACCGTTGACTCCATCGCCCCCGTCTCGGGCGTCGTCGCCGGCGTCGTCGGCACGGTCGAGGGTGCCACCGGCATCAACACCGGTGCCGTCACCGGCCTGGCCTCCGGCCTGACCGCCGGTCTCTGAGCCTCTCGCTCACTGAGACGCCATGATTCGTGAGCCCCGGAGCCTCTGGTTCCGGGGCTCACGGACGCCACAGGCACCGTCGCCACAGGTTCCGGCACAGGCACAGTCGCCACAGGCACAGTAAGGGAAGCGTTCCGTGCAGTTCCGCCAGCAGGCCCTGTCCAAGCTGCAGTCGCCCGAGGAACTCGACCTTCCGGTGCGCTACGCCCGCCCCCAGGGCGTGCTCGTCCTCGCCGTCACCCTCGTCGTCATGGCCGCCGCGAGCGTCTGGGCCGTGACCGGCTCGGTCTCCTCCACGCTCCGCGCGCCGGGCATCCTCACGCACGGCCAGGGCAGTTACGTCCTGCAGAGCCCCGTCACCGGTCAGGTGACCCGCGTCCTGGCCGAGGAGGGCAAGCGCCTCGCCGCAGGCGCTCCCGTGCTCGAGGTCCGCACGGACCAGGGCGACAAGATCGTACGCGCGATCGCCGCGGGCCGCGTGACCTCACTCGCCGCCAGGATCGGCACCGTCGTCACCACCGGCGCCGACGTCGCAACCCTGGAGCGGGTGGCGGGCAGCGACGACCCGCTGCTCGCGACGGTCTACGTACCCGCCGACAGCGCGGCCACCGTCCCCGTCGGCGCGTCGGTGGACCTCACCGTCCAGTCCGTGCCCACCCAGCAGTACGGGACCCTGCGCGGCAAGGTGAAGGCGGTCGGGCGTGCCGCGCAGACCCGGCAGAAGATCGCCGGGTTCCTCGGCGACAAGGAGCTGGCCGGGCAGTTCACGAAGGACGGGCCGCCCGTCGCCGTCCTCGTACGGCTCGACGAGTCCGCCGGCACCACGTCCGGCTACGCCTGGTCCACCGCCGACGGGCCGCCCTTCGCGCTCGACTCCATGACCCTGGCCACCGGCGCCTTCCACCTCGCCGAGCAGCGCCCGATCGATTGGCTGCTTCCGTGACCGCAGCACCGCACCCCTCCCCCGCGCACCAGCAGCAGCTGCCGCCCCCCGGCGGCCGCCGCAGGCACCGCCCCGAGCCCCCGCGGCGCGGCCGCCGCGCGGCCCCGCGCCCCGCGTCGAAGGGCAGGCGCCCGCGGACCGTCCGCACGCCCACCGTCCTGCAGATGGAGGCCGTGGAGTGCGGCGCCGCCGCCCTCGCCATGGTCCTCGCCCACCACGGTCGGCACGTCCCCCTGGAGGAGCTGCGCATCGCGTGCGGCGTCTCCCGCGACGGCTCACGGGCCAGCAACGTCCTGAAGGCGGCGCGCGGTTACGGTCTGACGGCCAAGGGCATGCAGATGGAGCCGGCCGCGCTCGCCGAGGTCCGGGCGCCCGCGATCCTCTTCTGGGAGTTCAACCACTACGTCGTGTACGACGGCATGGGGCGCCGCCTCGGCCGCCGGGGCGTGTACATCAACGACCCGGACAAGGGCCGCCGCTTCGTGCCGTCGGAGGACTTCGACACCAGCTTCACCGGAGTCGTCCTCGTCCTCGAACCCGGTGACGGCTTCCGTCCCGGAGGCCGCAGGCCCGGCGTGCTGAAGGCCCTCCCCGCCCGGCTGCGCGGCACCACCGGCACGATGCTCGCCGCGCTCCTGGCCAGCCTGCTGCTCGTCGCGGTCGGCGCGGCGCTGCCCGCGCTCAGCCGGACGTACATCGATCTGTTTCTGATAGGCCATCAGACCTCGTTGCTGGGGGCGCTGTTCGCCTCGATGGGCGCCATGGTCGCGCTCACCGTCGTCCTGACCTGGCTGCAACAGGCCAACCTGCTGCGCGGCCGCATCATCTCCTCCACCCTCGGCAGCGCCCGCTTCTTCCGCCATCTGCTGCGCCTGCCCGTCACGTTCTACGCCCAGCGCAGCCCCGCCGACCTCGTGCAGCGCCTCGCCTCCAACGACGCGGTCGCCGAGACGCTGGCCCGCGACCTCACGGCCGCCGGGGTCGACGGCGTCGTCGTGCTCCTCTACGCGGCCCTGCTGTGGACGTACGACCCGCAGCTCACCCTCGTCGGTGTCGGCATCGCCCTGCTGAACATCGTGGCGATGCGCGTCGTCATCCGGCTGCGCGCCACCGGCACCCAGAAGCTGCGCGCCGACAGCGCCAAGCTCACCAACACCTCGTACACCGGCCTCCAGTTGATCGAGACCATGAAGGCCACCGGAGGTGAGAACGGCTATTTCCGGCGCTGGGCAGGCCAGCACGCCACCACCCTGGAGGAGCAGCAGCGCCTCGGCGTGCCGAGCGCCTGGCTCGGTGTCGTCGCGCCGACGCTGGCGACCCTCAACAGCGCGCTGATCCTGTGGATCGGCGGTCTGCGCGCGGTCGAGGGGCATCTGTCGATCGGGCTGCTCGTCGCCTTCCAGGCCCTCGTCACCCGCTTCACCGCGCCGATCACCCGCCTGAACGGTGTCGCGGGCCGCATCCAGGACTTCGCCGCCGACGTCGCCCGCCTCAAGGACGTCGAGAACTTCCCCGTCGACCCGCTCTACTCCCGCCCCGAACCGGCCGCGAGCACCCGCCGCCTCAAGGGCCACGTCACCCTCGACGACATCACCTTCGGCTACAGCCCGCTCGACAAGCCGCTCCTCACCGGCTTCTCGCTGTCGGTCGGGCCGGGGCAGCAGGTGGCGCTCGTCGGCGGTTCCGGGAGCGGCAAGTCGACGGTGTCCCGGCTGATATCGGGGCTCTACAGCCCCTGGGAAGGCACGATCCGCATCGACGGACAGCGTCTGGAGGACATCCCCCGGGGCGCGCTCGCCGCCTCCGTCTCCTTCGTCGACCAGGACGTCTTCCTCTTCGAGGGCACCATCCGCGACAACGTCGCCCTGTGGGACCCGTCGATCCCCGATGAGGACGTCGTCGCCGCCCTCAAGGACGCCTGCCTGTACGAGGTCGTGGCCCGCAGGCCAGGCGGCATCCACGGCCGCGTGGAGCAGGACGGGCGCAACTTCTCGGGCGGGCAGCGCCAGCGCCTGGAGATCGCGCGGGCCCTGGTCCGCCGCCCGAGCATCCTCGTGCTCGACGAGGTGACCAGCGCCCTGGACGCCGAGACCGAACAGGTCATCATCGACAACCTGCGCCGCCGCGGCTGCGCCTGCGTGGTCATCGCCCACCGGCTGAGCACCGTGCGCGACAGCGACGAGATCGTGGTGCTCGACCACGGCCGGATCGTGGAGCGCGGCCGTCACGAACACCTCGTCGCCGCCGGCGGCCCCTACGCCGACCTGGTCAAGGAGCACTGAGGTGACCTCACCACCCGAGCAGCACGCGTACGACGCGGTGGGTGCGGCTTTCGGCGCGCTCGGCACCCCGGCCGACTGCGCCGGGCTGCGCAGCGTGCACCTGGAGGGGCCACAGGTGCTGTGGTTCGTCGTGGCCGGCGCGCTCGACCTGTTCGCGGTCGACGCGGTGCAGCAGGGCCACTGGCACTACCTCGGCCGCCTCGAACCGGGAGCGCTGCTCCTCGGCCCGGTCGAAGGACCCCAGCACACCCTCGTGGGCCGCCCCCTCCAGGGCTGCGAGCTGCGCCGCATCCCGCTGCGCGAGCTCTACCGCCCCGACTACGGCGACACCTGGTCGTACGAACAGCAGTACCCCTCCCAGTACGACACGCAGGACGCGGCCCTGAGCCTGCTGGAGCACGCCTTCGCGCTCGGCATCGGACGCGGCCACCGGGTCCTGTTCGAGGCGCCGCTTGACGGCCGCACGGTGGGCGACGACGTGGTGGCCGACGACGACATCCTCTGGATGCCGGTCGCGCCGGGCAGCGTGCAGTACGGCTCCGCCTACAGCGCGGAAGCGGCGGGCGACCTGCTCGTGGACGCCGCGATGTGGCAGCGCATGGTCAACCAGCAGTACCGGCTGCTCGCCACTCTCGACCGTTGGATCGAACGCCTGGAGCGGGCCCACGAGGACCGCACGGCGGCCGGCATCAAGGCGGGCGAGAGCGTCCGCGAGCAGGCCGACCGCACGCTGATCGCCTCCATCGGCCGCTCGGGCGCGCGCGGTGTGCGCCGTACGGACTCCGGGGGCGGTCACGACGCGACGTACGCCGCCTGCCGGCTGATCGCCGACGCGGCGGGCATCACGCTGTCCGGCGCCGCCGAGGGCGGTGCGGTGAGCGACCGGATCGATCCGGTGGAGCAGGTCGCGGTGGCATCGGGCATCCGCACCCGTGCCGTCCGGCTCGACGGCCGCTGGTGGCGCGAGAACGCGGGCCCGCTGGTGGGGCACCGGGCCGCGAGCGGCACACCGGTCGCGCTGCTGTGGCGGCGCGGCGGATACGAGGCGGTGCACCCCACGTCCGGGCGGCGCACCCGCGTCGACGCGGCCAACGCGGACGAGTTCGAGCCGCAGGGCGTCATGTTCTACCGGCCGCTGCCCGAGCGGCCGTTGACGCCCTGGCGGCTGTTCCGCTTCAGCCTGCGCGGCACCGGCGGCGACGTGCGCAACCTCGTGCTCGCCGGTCTGGTGACGGTCGTGATCGGCGCGCTGGTGCCGATCGCGACGGGGCAGGTGCTCGGTGTGTTCGTGCCGAACGGCGAGAAGAGCCTCATCGTCCAGGTCTCCCTGGCCGTGATGATCACCAGCGTCGTGTCGGCGGCGTTCATGCTGCTCCAGAACCTCACGGTCCTGCGGATGGAGGGCCGCATGGAGAGCACGCTCCAGCCTGCGGTGTGGGACCGGCTGCTGCGGCTGCCCACGCGCTTCTTCGCGTCCCGCTCCACCGGTGAGCTGGCGAGCGCGGCCATGGGGGTCAGCGCGATCCGCCGGGTCCTTTCGGGGATCGGTCCCGTCGCCCTGCAGGCCGGTTCGGTCGGCGCGATGAACCTCGTCCTGCTGCTGCTCTACAGCGTCCCTCTCGCCCTGGCCGCCCTCGCGATGCTGACCGTCATCGCCGGCGTCTTCCTCACGCTCGGCCTGTGGGAACTGCGCTGGCAGCGGCGCCTGGTGGAGCTCGCCAACAAGCTGAACAACCAGGCGTTCCAGAGCCTGCGCGGGCTGCCCAAGCTCCGGGTGGCGGGCGCGGAGAGCTTCGCGTACGCGGCGTGGGCGGGCGAGTTCGCGCGCAGCCGGGAGCTGCAGCGGCGGGCCGGCCGCATCAAGAACATCACGACGGTCCTGAACGCGGTGTATCTGCCGCTCTGCACGCTCGTCATGTTCGTCCTGCTCGCGGGCCCGGCCCGGGGCAGCCTGACCGCGGGCGAATTCCTCACCTTCAGCACCGCCGTGACGATGCTCCTGACGTCCGTCACGCAGCTCACCGGCGCGCTGATCTCGGCGGCCGCCGTGCTCCCGATGTTCGAGCAGATCAAGCCGGTGCTCGACGCGGCGCCCGAGGTGCGCGCCGGGAGCACGCAGCCGGGCGAGCTGCGGGGCGGCATCGAGGCACGCGGCGTCTCCTTCCGCTACACCGACGACGGGCCGCTGGTCCTGGACGACGTCTCACTGACGGTCCGGCCCGGCGAATTCGTCGCCGTCGTCGGCCCGAGCGGCTGCGGCAAGTCGACGCTGCTGCGCCTCCTGATCGGCTTCGACGAACCGGTCTCGGGCAGCGTGCTCTATGACGGGCAGGACCTGTCGGCGCTCGACCAGTCGGCGGTCCGCCGGCAGTGCGGTGTGGTCCTGCAGAACGCGCAGCCGCTCACCGGCTCGATCCTTGACTGCATCTGCGGCGCCGAGTCCTTCACGCAGGAGGAGGCGTGGGAGGCTGCCGCGATGGCGGGGCTCGCCGAGGACATCAAGCGCATGCCGATGGGGCTGCACACGATGATCTCCGGCGGCGGTGCGGTCTCCGGCGGCCAGCGCCAGCGCCTGATGATCGCCCAGGCCCTGATCCGGCGCCCCCGTGTCCTCTTCTTCGACGAGGCGACGAGCGCCCTGGACAACGAGACGCAGCGCACGGTCATCGACAGCACCCGCGCCCTGAACGCCACCCGCGTCGTCATCGCCCACCGCCTCTCCACCGTCCTCGACGCCGACCGGGTCGTCGTCATGTCGGAGGGCCGCATCGTGCAGGAGGGCCCGCCCGCCCAGCTGTTGGCCGATGCGGACGGGCGGCTGCACGAACTGGTGCGGCGACAGCTGCGGTGAGCGCGCTCAGCGGCCCTCGCCCGGCGGTGTGCCGCAGCTCGGGCCGCCCGGCCCGTCGAACTGCACCGAACTGAAGAAGTTCTGGTACGTGGGGAAGAAGTTGCCCTTGCCCGTCGGTCCCGCGGAGGTCACGGCCGTACAGCCGCTGTAGTGCGCGTCGGACCAGAGGTAGATGGTCGAGGCCGTGCGGTTCCAGTCCGACCTGGCACGGTCGTCCATGCCCAGTGCCGCGAGGTCCGGGGTGTTCCCCCTGAGCTTGATCATGTCGCCGGTGCCGTCGAGGCCCGAGAACATGCAGTAATAGCCGTCGGGGCACCGGTCGTACCCATCGGCCGCGTGCGCCGTGGAGACCGGCACGACGGTGGCGGCCGCGGCGGCCATCGCCACGAGCGCCATAGAGAGCTTCTTCTTCATCACAGTCGCCTTCCACCTGCAGATCAACCTTTGTGACCCAAAGCTTGTTGATCTGTTCGCTGAGCCGCCATCCCCCACACGAGGGACACCCGCAGGAGTCCCCGGTCCGCAGCCCGGGCGGCGGACCGGAGACCTTCGGATCAGGAGCCGCCGCAGCCCGGCACCGTGGCCTGTGAAGCGTCGCGGATCAGCGCCTCGTGTGCCGCCTTCACCCGCTTCACGTCGGGTTTGACGACCTTGCGGTCATAGGTGAGCAGGCCGTTCAACTCGCCTTCGACATCGGTGATCTGCGTGTAGACCGCGCCGTTGCTTCCCTTGCACGCGAGCGCGCGGACCTCGGCGAGCTTGGCGATGTAGTCGTCCGTGTACGTCGCCGGGTCCACGTCGACGTAACTCTGCTGGACGGCCCAGGCGTGGCCGGGCACCGCGAGGCCGAGGCCGCCGTATTCGCCGCTCACCAGGGCCCGTTCGCCGTCGGGGCGCGGCGGGAGCGCCGGGCTCGGGTAGCCGTGCTCGTCCATGATGTCGCCGGCGCCTCCGTCGGCCCCGAGGTTGAGCCCCGACTGGTTGTTGACCAGCCGGGTGGGGTCCCAGGCCTTCGCCTGCCGTGCGACGCGGCCCACGTCGTACTGGCCCCAGCCTTCGTTGAAGGTGACCCACATGACGATCGAGGGGCTGCTCGCGTGCTCGTCGATCATCTGCTTCATCTCGTGCTCGTACTGGGCGCGGGCTGCCGCGTCCGGGGTGCGTCCCGCCTCCATCGAGGGCATGTCCTGCCAGACGAGGAGCCCGAGCTTGTCCGCCCAGTAGAACCAGCGGTCGGGCTCGACCTTGATGTGCTTGCGGACCGAGTTGAAGCCCATCTCCTTGTGCGCCTTGAGGTCGTACGCGAGCGCTTCGTCGCTCGGCGCGGTGTGCAGGCCGTCCGGCCAGAAGCCCTGGTCGAGGGTGGCCATCAGGAAGACGGGCTTGCCGTTGAGGAGGGTGCGGGGGGTGCCGTTCACCTTGTCGACGGCGATGGACCTCATGCCGAAGTAGCTGGTGACGCGGTCGGCGCCGACGCGCACCTTGAGGTCGTAGAGGAAGGGGTCGTCGGGTGACCAGAGGCGCGGGTCGGTGATCTCCATCTTCAGCGGCTTTCCGGTGCGTCCGCTGAGTTCGGCGACCTTCTTGCGGCCTTCGTACGCGGCGGCCGTGACCGGCACTCCGTCGCGCACGCCCCGGGTCTCGACGGTGACCTGCTCGTTCCGCACGTCCGGGGTGATCTTGAGGGAGTCAGCGTGGTCGGCGGCCACCGGCTCCATCCACACGGTCTGCCAGATGCCGGAGGAGGGGGTGTACCAGATGCCGCTGGGGTCCAGGCGCTGCTTGCCGACGGGCGGGTTCGCGCCGTTGTCGGCGTCGGTCGGGTCGTGGACGCCGACGATGAGCTCCTGGGTGCGTCCTGGCTTCAGCGCGTCGGTCACGTCGGCGCTGAACTTGTCGTAGCCGCCCTTGTGCTCAGTGACCTTGCGGCCGTTGACGTACACCTGGGAGTGCCAGTCGACGGCGCCGAAGTTCAGGTTGAGCCGCTTGCCGTGGCCGATGCGCCAGTTCTCGGGGACGGTGAAGGTGCGGCGGTACCACATGCGGTCCTCGTGCCGCTCGATGCCGGAGAGCTGGGACTCCACGGGGTAGGGGACGAGGATCTTCTCCTTGAGCGTCTTGCCGACCGGGGGCTTCTCGCCCGCTTCGGCGGCGGCGAACTGCCACGAGCCGTTCAGGTTCCGCCAGTTGTCGCGCATGAGCTGCGGGCGGGGGTACTCGCGGTGGGCGTTGCCCGGCGTGACGTCCTCGGCCCACTTGGTGCGCAGCTGGTACTCGGAGTGGTTGGGCCCGCTGGTCCAGAACCGGCCGACGGCGTCGCCGTCCGTGCCGGTGAGGCCGCCCTCGCCGTCGTAGCGGATGTCGGCGAGGCCCGGGGCGTTGCCCGCCTTGTTGCCGACGACGGGTTCCTTCAGGCCGACGAGGAGGCTGCGGTCGTCGGAGGGGTCGGCCTTGACCGTGCCGAGCGGCCACTTGGCTCCGCCGATGACAGCGTCGAGGTGGTCGGTGAGGCCGGCCGGCGGGGCGGCGAGCTTCTGGGCGAAGTCGAGTTTGAGGCTGCGGCCGTCCTTGAGGACGGTGGCGGCTATGGCGCCGTCGTAGTCGAAGTCCTCGGGGATGCGGAGGGCGGAGCGCGGGACCGGTTTCTTCTCGCCGCCCGGCGGGGTCCACCTCAGGCGCAGGTTGGAGCCGCCGTAGTGCTCGAAGTACTCGACCTTGATGTCGTGGGCCTTGCCCGCCGTCAACTCGACGGGGGCAGAGGTCTGTTCCTTGTCCCAGTCGTCCTGCCAGTGGTCGATGGCGATCTTGCCGTCCACCCAGAGGCGGAAGCCGTTGTCGCCGATCATCGAGAAGGTGGTGGCGCCGGTCTTCTCGGGGACGATGCGGCCGGTCCAGCGGACGCTGACGTCGTCGGCCTGTCCGGTGGTGGCCTTGAGCCGTGGTTCGAGGTTGCCGAAGTCGATGTTGGGGTCGAGTCCGGTGGCCTTGAGCTCGTCGAAGTCGAAGGCTCCGGGGGCGGATTGGGTGTAGTACTCCCCCTTGAGGCCGTGGATCTCGACGGGCTCGTCGGCCGCGGTGGCGGCGGGGACCGCGGTGAGTCCCGCGATGCCGAGGGCCCCTGCGAGCAGTACGGCGAGGTGTCTGCCGAATCGTCCGGGGCGGCCGGGGTTTCTTCCGGGATGTCGTCTGATGCGCACGGATCCTCCTTGGTGAGGAAGGGTGGCGGCTCGTCGCTGCAGTCGGTACAACGAATCTGTACAACGTTGGAAGGAACGGCAGTTGGCATGACAGCACGCACTCCGGCGCGCTGTCCAGGGTCACGACATCCGCCCCGGGCGTCCGGTGCGGTCACCGACGCAGGGAGAAGCAGTGCGGGTAAGCCTCAAGGACGTCGCGGAACGCGCGGGCGTCTCGATCAAGACCGTCTCGAACGTGGTGAACAAGTACCAGCACGTCACCCCGGCGATGCGGGCCCGCGTCCAGGAAGCCATCGACGAGCTCGGCTACCGCCCGAACCTGACGGCACGCCACCTGCGCAAGGGCCGCACCGGCATCATCGCGCTCGCCGTCCCCGAGCTGGGCAACCCCTACTTCGCCGAGCTCGCGGGCGCCGTCATCGACGCGGCGGCCGAGCACGACTTCACGGTGCTCCTCGACCACACCCGCGGCGACCGCGAGCAGGAGGTCCTGGTCAGCCAGGGCTTCCGGGCCCGGGTGATCGACGGCCTCATCCTCAGCCCGCTGGAGCTGGAGGCGGAGGACCTGCGAGAGCGCGAGGACGACGTGCCGCTCGTGCTGCTCGGCGAGCGCCAGTACGACCTGCCCCACGACCACATCGCGATCGACAACATCGCCGCGAGCCGCACGGCGGTACGGCACCTCATCGGGCGCGGCCGCACCACCATCGCCTATCTGGGCGCCCGTACGGACTCCGCGAACCGCCCCGCCCACCTCCGACTCCAGGGCTGGCGCGAGGAGTTGACGGCGGCCGGAATCCCCGCGCCGGACAGCCTGGTGGGGCCGGTCGGCGGCTGGGACCGGTGGGACGGCGCGAAGGCCATGGCGCGGATGCTGGACGCGGGGGTGCGGCCCGACGCGGTGTTCGCGTACAACGACCTGGTGGCGATCGGTGCGATGCGGGTCCTGCACGAGCGCGGACTGCGGGTGCCGTGGGACGTGGCGGTGGTCGGCTTCGACGACATCGCGGAGGGGCAGTTCGGGGCGGTCACGCTCACCACAGTGGCGCCGGACAAGCAGGCCATCGCGCGTCTCGCGGTCGAGTCGCTCCTCGGCAGCCTGGCCCATCCGGAGCGGCCCGGCGGACGTGAACTCACCGCGGACTTCCGGCTGGTGGAGCGGGAGAGCACGCTCGGCCGGCGCTGACCCGGGGAGCCGTCGGCCGCTGCGCAGAGGGTTTACAGCCCACTTTCAACGATGTAAAAAGCTCCCCGTAACGCGAGTTGACCGCAAGTGCCGATCCTGCCGTGAGCGCTCTCAGCGCCGGGGCCGTGCCGTTTTGGGGACTCCATGAAGCCGATCACCCTCCGCACCTCCGTCAGGACCCTGCTCGCCGTCGGCCTCGGTGCGAGCCTCGCCCTCACCGCCGGGTGCGCCAAGTCGGAGGACGACGCGTCCGACGGCAAGAACGGCGACGGCGGCGGCGCGGGCCAGGCCGTCTCGGAGTCGAAGGGCGGCAAGACCTGCGCGATCGACACCTACGGCGGAAAGAAGCTGGACCTCAAGACGGCCACCGTGGGCTTCTCGCAGTCCGAGAAGGAGGCCAACCCCTTCCGGATCGCCGAGACGGCCTCCATCAAGGCCGAGGCCGAGAAGCGCGGCGTGAAGCTCCTCACCGCCAACGCCCAGTCGCAGTTCTCCAAGCAGATCAGCGACGTCCAGGACCTCATCGCCAAGGGCGCCGACCTGCTCGTCATCGCGCCGCTCAACTCCGACGGCTGGGAGCCGGTGCTGCGCGCCGCGGGCGCCAAGCACATCCCGATCGTCACCGTCGACCGCAAGATCAACGCGACCGCCTGCAAGGACTACGTGAGCTTCATCGGCTCCGACTTCGTCGCACAGGGCAGGCGCGCGGCGGACCGGATGATCGAGACGACCGGCGGCAAGGGCAAGATCGCGATTCTGCTCGGCGCCGCGGGCAACAACGTCACCACCGAGCGCACCAAGGGCTTCGAGGAGCGCCTGAAGGAGAAGGCCCCGGACCTCCGGGTCGTCTTCAAGCAGACCGGCGAGTTCGCCCGCGAGAAGGGCCAGCAGGTCACCGAGCAGCTGATCCAGTCCAAACCCGACATCACCGGGATCTACGCCGAGAACGACGAGATGGGCCTCGGCGCCGTGAACGCGCTCAAGGGCGCGGGCAAGAAGGCCGGCGACGTGAAGATCGTGACGATCGACGGCACGAAGGGCGCCGTGCGCGGCATCGTCGACGGCTGGATCGACGGCGTCATCGAGTCCAACCCCCGCTTCGGCCCGCTCGCCTTCAAGACGCTGGACGCGTTCACCAAGGGCGAGCAGGTCGCCCAGGACATCGTCATCAAGGACAGCGCGTACACGAAGGACAACGCCAAGGCCGACCTCGGCAAGGCCTACTGACATGCTGTCGGTGACCGGCCTGACCAAGACCTTCCCGGGCGTGCGCGCCCTGGACGCGGTCGACTTCACCGCACGCGCGGGCGAGGTGCACGCGCTGATCGGCGAGAACGGCGCGGGCAAGTCCACCCTCATCAAGGTCCTGACGGGCGTGTACGAGCCGGATGCGGGCGAGGTGACGTACGACGGCCGCCCGGTCCGCTTCGCCACCCCCCTCGAAGCACAGCACGCAGGCATCTCCACCATCTATCAGGAGGTCAACCTCGTCCCCCTGATGAGCGTGGCCCGCAATCTCTTCCTCGGCCGTGAGCCCCGCGGCCGGCTCGGGCTGATCGACTTCACTCGGATGCACCGCGAGGCCGACGAGGCGCTGAGCGGGCTCGGCGTCCGCGTCGACGTCCGCCGCCCGCTGCGTGAACTCGGCCTCGGCGCGCAGCAGATGGTGGCGCTGGCCCGCGCGGTCGCGGTCGACGCGCGCGTCGTCGTGATGGACGAGCCGACATCATCCCTGGAACCACGGGAGGTGCAGACCCTGTTCGGGGTGATCCGCATGCTGCGGGAGCGCGGCATCGCGGTCGTCTACGTCAGCCACCGCCTGGACGAGCTGTACGAGATCTGCGACGCCGTCACCGTGCTGCGGGACGGCAAGGTGGTCCACACGGGCGCCCTCGCCGACCTCGACCGGCTGCGCCTGGTCGCGCTGATGCTGGGCCGCGAGACCGACGAGGTGCAGGACGAGGGCCTCACCCGCTTCACGGGAGCGCACGAGGCAACAAGCGAACCCGTGCTGTGCGCCGCGGAGTTGACGGTACGGCATCGGATTCGGGGGGTGTCGGTCACCATCCGGCCCGGGGAGGTGGTGGGTCTGGGCGGGCTACTCGGCTCGGGTCGCAGCGAGACGGCGAAGGCCATCGCCGGGGCCCTGCCGACGGACTCCGGGACCGTCGCGATCGGCGGCACCCGCATCCGTACGGGCTCCACGCCCGCCGCCATCCGGGCCGGCATCAGCCTCCTCCCCGAGGACCGGAAGGCGGAGGGAATCGTCCCCGGCCTCTCGGTCCGCGACAACATCGCGCTGGCCGCACTCCCCCGTCTCTCGCGCCTCGGCCTGGTGAACGAACGCGGCATCGACGCGATCGTGGACACCTTCGTCCGGCGCCTGCGCATCAAGGCGTCGAGCCCCCACCAGAAGGTGGGCGAGCTGTCCGGCGGCAATCAGCAGAAGGTACTCCTCGCCCGCTGGCTCGCGATGCACCCGAAGGTGCTGCTGCTCGACGAGCCCACACGCGGCATCGACATCGGCGCGAAGGCCGAAGTCCAGTCACTCGTCGATGAGTTGGCGGCCGACGGGCTCGGTGTCCTCCTCATCTCCTCGGACATGGAGGAGCTCGTCGAGGGCTCGGACCGGGTGATCGTCCTCAAGGACGGCACGGCCGTCGCGGAACTCACCGGCGCCTCGGTGACGGAGGAGAACCTGCTGCGCGCCATGGCGGCGGCCCCCGCGAAGCCGGGCCCATGACCCACCACGAACGGCAGGCCCCGCACCCACGGAGCTCCCCATGACCGACCTCGCCCTCGGCCGCACGGCCACCGACCGCGACCGTCTCCTGCGCCTCCTCCAGAACTACGGCGTCTACGCGGGCGTCGCCGTCCTCCTCCTGGTCAACATCCTCTTCACCCCGCACTTCCTGTCCGGCGAGAACTTCCGCACCCAGGCCGTCCAGGTCGCCCCCGTCCTCGTCGTGGCGCTCGGCATGGCGCTGGCCATCGGCAGCGAGGGCGTCGACCTGTCCGTCGGCTCGGTGATGGCGCTCTCCACCTCCCTCGTCTCGCTCTACCTCGGGTACGGCATGTGGATCGCGCTTGCCGTGGCGCTGCTCGGCGGGATGGCGGTCGGCGCGGCCAACGGCTCCCTCGTCGCGTTCATCGGCGTCCAGCCCATCGTCGCGACACTCGCGCTGATGGTCGCGGGCCGGGGCCTCGCCCTGGTCCTCCTCCCGCAGCTCAAGGACGTCCGCGACCCGGCGATGGCGTCGCTCGGCTCCGGTGCCGTGCTCGGCGTCCCGTACCTGGTCCTGATCGCGGCGGCCCTCGCGCTGCTGACCGCCTTCGTCGTGCGGCGCACCACGTTCGGCCGGCAGCTCCTCGCCATCGGCGACAGCCGCCCGGCCGCGCTCCTCGCGGGCCTGCCGGTGCGCCGCGTGCTCATCGTCGTGTACGTGGTCTGCGGCGCTCTCGCCGCACTCGCCGGAGTCCTCGCGACCGCCCGTCTGTCCGCAAGCGACCCGACGTCGCTCGGCAGTCTGATGGAGCTCTCCGCGATCACCGCGGTGGTCGTCGGCGGCACCCCGCTCAGCGGCGGCCGCATCAGGATCGGCGGCACCGTGGCGGGCGCGGTCCTCATCCAGCTGCTCACGGCCACGCTCATCAAGCACGACCTGCCGCCGTCGTGGACACAGATCGCCCAGGCCGTGGTGATCGTCCTGGCGGTCTGCGCGGCACGCGAGAGGGGCAAGTGATGACCATCGACACGAAGAGTCCGGCGGATCCCATGGGTCAGGCCGTCCGGGAGGAGCGGACCGCGGGCCCTGCCCGCTCCGATCGGCTCGGCGCGCTGGCCCAGCAGCACGGCGCGCTCGTCACGCTGATCGTCGCGGTGCTCGTCGCGTCGCTGAGCTTCGACACGTTCCTGACCGGCGACAACCTGGAGAACATGGCAGTGTCCTCCGCGTTCCTCGCGGTGGTCGCGCTCGGCATGACGTTCGTGATCGTGACCGGCGGCATCGACCTGTCGGTCGGCTCGCTCTTCGCCCTCGGCGGGGTGCTGGCCGCCTGGGGGTCGCAGTACGGCACGGCCGTGGCGCTGCTCCTGCCGCTCGCGGTCTGCGGTCTCATCGGCCTCGTCAACGGCCTGCTGATCGCCCGCGCGCGGCTCGCGCCGTTCATCGTGACGCTCGCGGCGATGCTGGCGGCCCGCGGCATCCTCCTGTCGGTCACCGACGAGGGGTCCAGGACGTACCTCGTCGACAAGGACTCCTTCTTCGCCACGCTCGGGCAGGGCAAGGTGCTCGGCATCGGCGCCCCGGTGTGGATCACGGTCGCGCTCTTCGTGGCGGGCGCGGTCGTGCTGCGCCGCACCCGGTTCGGCCAGTACGTGTACGCGGTCGGCGGGAACGAGGACGCGGCGGCGCTGATGGGCGCCCCCGTGGCCCGTACGAAGATCGCCGTCTACACGGTCTCCGGACTCTGCGCGGGGCTCGCCGGGGCCCTCAACGCGGCCTGGCTGGTCTCCGGGGTGACGATCCTCGGCTCCGGCATGGAACTGGAGGCGATCTCCGCGGTCGTCATCGGCGGCACGCTGCTCTCCGGCGGGTTCGGCTTCATCAGCGGGTCGTTGGTCGGCGTCCTGCTCCTCAAGGTCATCCAGAACGTCATCAACCAGATCGGCTCGCTCGACTCCGCCTACCAACAGGTGGTCAGCGGCGCCTTCCTGGCCGTGGTGGTGATCGCGCAGACGTGGCTCGGCCGCAGGCGCCGCGTGCTGTGAGCGCGGGCCTCACATCGGTACGACCTGCCCCTTCCCGAGGGCGATCACCCCGCCCGCGGACACCGTGTACAGCTCCTCGTCCCGCTCCGGATTGACCCCGATCGTGGCGCCGGGCGGTACGTCGACGTTCTTGTCGAGGACGGCGCCGCGCACCACCGCACCCCGCCCGATCCGTACGTTGTCGTGCAGCACGGAGCCCTGGACGACCGCGCCCTCCTCGACGGTCACACCGGGCGAGAGGACGGAGCGGGTGACCTGGCCGCGGATGACGCAGCCGGGGCTGACGATCGACTCGCCCGCGATGCCGCCCGCGCAGAACTTGGCGGGCGGCAGGCCGCCGGAGTGGGTGTAGATGGGCCAGCGCCGGTTGTCCAGGTTGAAGACGGGCTGGTCCGAGATGAGGTCCATGTGGGCTTCGTAGTACGAGTCGAGCGTGCCGACGTCGCGCCAGTAGCCGTGGTCGCGGGGGGTCTCACCGGGTACGTGGTTGTCGTCGAAGTCGTACACCTGCGCCATGCCGCGCTCGGTGAGCAGGGGCAGGATGGAGCCGCCCATGTCGTGTGCGGACTCCTCGTCCTCGGCGTCCTGCTGGAGGGCGTCGACGAGGGTCTTGGTGGTGAAGAGGTAGTTGCCCATCGAGGCGAAGACCTGGTCCGGGTCGTCGGGTAACCCGGGCGGGTCGGTCGGCTTCTCCAGGAAGCGCTCCACCTTCGTGCCGTCGCGCCCGGGCGTGATGATGCCGAACGACGGCGCCTCGGCGCGCGGCACCCTGATCCCGGCGACGGTCACCGCCGCGCCGTTCTCGATGTGCTGCTGGAGCATCTGCCGCGGGTCCATGCGGTAGACGTGGTCGGCGCCGAACACGGCGATGTAGTCGGGCTGTTCGTCGTGGACGAGGTTGAGGGACTGCAGGATGGCGTCGGCGCTGCCCAAGTACCAGCGGGGGCCGAGGCGTTGCTGGGCCGGCACCGGGGTGACGTAGTTGCCGAGGAGGCTCGACATGCGCCAGGTCGTCGTCACGTGCCGGTCGAGGGAGTGCGACTTGTACTGGGTGAGGACGCAGACGCGCAGGATGTCGGCGTTGACGAGGTTGGAGAGCACGAAGTCGACGAGGCGGTAGGTGCCGCCGAACGTGACCGCTGGTTTGGCCCGGTCGGCGGTGAGCGGCTGCAGCCGCTTCCCCTCCCCGCCGGCGAGCACGATTCCGAGCACCGAAGGTCCACCGCGCATCCCAGCCCCCTGTTTGGTCGGCTATCGGCTATCTGTCGGCGTGCAGGATCTTCTCGTACACCTCGACCGTGCGCCGGGCCACCGCGTCCCAGCCGAATTCACCGAGTGCGCGGTCGCGTCCGGCCGCGCCCATCGCCGCGGCCCGTTCCGGGTCGGTCGCCACTTCGTTCAGGAGCAGTCCGAGTTCGCGTTCGAAGCCTTCGGGGTCGCTTTCGTCGTACGGGACGAGTACCCCCGTCGTGCCGTCCCGAACGACTTCCGGGATGCCGCCGACCCGGGAGGCGACGACGGCCGTGCCGCACGCCATCGCCTCCAGGTTGACGATGCCCAGCGGTTCGTACACGGAAGGGCAGACGAACACGGCGGCGTGCGTGAGGAGTTGGACGACCTGGGGGCGCGGCAGCATCTCGGGGATCCACCGGACACCCGCCCGGGTGCTGCTCAGCTCCTCGAAGAGGGTGCGGAATTCGAGGTCGATGCCGGGGGTGTCGGGCGCTCCGGCACACAGGACGAGCTGGACGTCGGAGTCCAGCTTCCGTGCCGCCCGCAGCAGATGGGGCACGCCCTTCTGGCGGGTGATGCGGCCGACGAACAGGACGTACGGCCGCCCCGGGTCGACGCCGAGCCGCTCGAGGACGTCGGTGCCGGGGTCGGGGCGGTACAGCTCGGTGTCGATGCCGTTGTGCACGACGTGGACCTTCGCCGGGTCGACGGCCGGATAGCAGGCGAGGATGTCCTCGCGCATCGCGCCGGACACCGCGATCACGGCGTCGGCGGCCTCGGCCGCAGTGCGCTCGGCCCAGCTCGACAGGGCGTATCCGCCGCCCAGTTGCTCGGCCTTCCAGGGGCGCAGCGGCTCCAGGGAGTGCGAGGTCATGACGTGCGGGATGCCGTGCAGGAGCTTGCCGACGTGGCCGGCGAGGCTCGTGTACCAGGTGTGGGAGTGGATGAGCTCGCGGTCGGCGAGCGCCGCGGCCATGGCGAGGTCCACGGAGAAGGTGCGCAGCGCGTCGTTGGCCCCGTCGAGCGCGGGCCACGCGCCGTGCCGCACGAGCCCGTCGGCCGCGCCCTCGCCCCAGCAGTGGACTTCGAGGTCCGTGAGGGACCGCAACTCCCGTGCCAGGAACTCGACGTGCACGCCGGCGCCTCCATAGACGTCCGGCGGATACTCCCGGGTGAGCAGGCCCACCTTCACGTAGCACCCTCCGTCGTCCGTCCGATGCCGGCCGCGCCACCTTCATGGTCACCCAGACGCGGCCCCGGGGGAAGACCGCTGCGGCGGGCGGTCGAAGCAGCAGTCGCCGCACAGCCCGCCACCGGGGCACCGGTAGTAGAGGCAGCAGCTGCGGCGCCGGAACGCCGTGCCCCGCAGGGTGCCTGTGCCGCGCAGGTCGGGGTGGTCGAAGAGCTCGGCGGCCAGGCTCAGGGCCCGCTCCCCCACATCCGCGCGTCCCGATCGCGCGGCCCAGCCGTGCAGTTCGCGCGCCGCGCCCGCGAGCGCGGATCCCGCGTTGCCCCACAGCAGCCCCGCGGAGATCCGGTACCGGGCCCGCAACGCCTCGGACAGCGGCGCCAGATGGCCGTACTGCACGACGTCCCGGATGGTCCCGGCATCGCCCGGCAGCGGGCGTACGCCGGTCAGCCACAGGTCGTCGGGCGAGGTGCCGTCGGCGTCCCAGCCGAGCAGCTCGGGGTCGAGGTCGGGCACCCGGCCGTACAGTGCGGCGGAGCCGAGCGCCACGGACCAGAGGCGGGCCGCGAGCCCCAGCTGTGCCACGGACACCGCGACGCGGTCCTCCGGGGCGCCGAGCCGCCGCGCGACCTTGTCGACCCGGAAACCGATCGGATCACCGGATTCCGAACCGGTCGGATCACCGGGTTCCGGAAGTCTGTACACCGCTGCCAGCGGCCGGACGCCGCGGTCGTGCGCCGGGCTCACGCGCAGGGCGAAGAATCCGCCGACGGAGCCGAGTTCTGCCAGGTCAATGTGGGTGGTCACGGGAGAAGTACAGCAAGCCGCGCGGCGCCGCCCACCCCTGGGGTGCCGATGAGGGTCACTCTCCGCGCCCAGGAGGTAACCCCTCCTGGGGAGGACACGGCAAAGGCAGTACTCCATCGGCAGTAGGACCAATTGCCTGCTCAGGTACGACGACTTAAAGGGATTCCCGCGTCATCGTTGTCAGTATGGAAGCAGACCGTTCGCCCGACCGGGATCACCGGGAGCACCGCACCCCGCGGAGCACGTCATGAGTGCTCTGGCGCTTTCCGTGGTGCTGTCCCTCGTCTCAGCCGTGGCGTACGCCGGCGGGGCGATCCTGCAGGAGCGCGTGGCGGCGACGACGCCGGACCAGTACGCGCCGCTGCGCCGCGGCGCCTGGTGGACCGCGATCGCCCTGAACGGTCTCGGCGCGCTGCTGCACGTGGTGGCGCTCGCCTACGGCCCGCTCAGCCTGGTCCAGCCGCTGGGCGCCCTGACCATCGTGTTCGCCCTGCCGATGGCGGCCCTGTTCGTACGGCGCAGGGCCGGGGCCACCGCCTGGCGGGGCGCGCTCATGGCGACGGTGGGGCTCGCCGGGCTCCTGTCGCTCACCTCGACGTCCGACTCGCAGACGCTCGCCGACGCGGAGCGCGTCATGCTCGGCCTCGTCACGGGCGGCGGCGTGGCCGTGCTGACGCTGGCGGCGCACGCGGCGCACCGGCACCCGGTGGTGCGCAGCGTGCTGCTGGCCTGCGCGGCCGGTGCGGCGTTCGGCATCGCGTCGGTGTTCACGAAGACGGTGGCGGTGGACTGGGACCACCGCGTCGGGCTCCTCGAGCAGCTCCCCACCCTCGGGGCGATCGCGGTGCTCGCGGCGGCCGGCCTGCTGCTCTCGCAGGCCTCGTACCGGGGTGCGGGGCTCGCGGCACCGCTGTCGACGGTGACCGTGGTGAACCCGGTGGTCGCGGCAGCGGTCGGCCTGACCCTCTTCGGAGAATCCTTCCGGCACGGCGCCACGGGCACCGTCCTCGCGCTCGGCAGCGGCGTCGTGGCCGCCTGCGGTCTGATCCTGCTGACGACCGAGCGGATCGCCCGGGAGGCGGCGACCCTCACCACCGCGGCCGAGGCCGGTCCGGTGGCGCGAGGCGGCCCGTCCACGCCGCAGCCGGACGCCGCCGAGACCGCTGCGGAGGCGGGGGGCGACCCTTGCCCGTGCCCCACAGACGCGCTGCCCGCGGTGCCCTCGCAGCAGCCGGCGCCGCCCCACCGCCGGACGCGCCCGCGGCAGCCGAGGCGCCGCGAGCGCATGGTGTCCTGACGGCTTTGATCCGTACGGGGCGTGTCAGATCCGTACGCCGCGTGCCCGCAGGTAGGCGAGCGGGTCGATGTCGGAACCGAAGCCGGGCCCCGTCCGCACCTCGAAGTGCAGATGCGGGCCCGTGCTGTTCCCGGTGGATCCGGACCGGGCGATGCGCTGCCCGGCGCCGACCTGCTGCCCCGCCTTCACGGAGAGCGCCGACAGGTGCCCGTACTGGCTGTACTTCCCGTCGGTGTGGCGGATGACCACCTGGTAGCCGTAGCTGCCGCCCCAGCCCGCGGAGACGACCCGGCCCGCCGCGACGGACTTCACGGCCGTCCCGGTCGGCACGGCGAAGTCGACGCCCGTGTGATAGCCCTTCGACCAGGAGCTGCCCGCGGCACGGTACGGCGTGCTGGGCGAGGCGGCGACGGGGGCGGAGGCACCGGAGGTGGCCCGCTCCGCCTGCGGGGCCGCGGCCCGCTGCTTCTCGCGCTTCTTCTGGGCGGCCGCTTTCTCGGCCGCCTGCCTTTCGGCGGCCCTCTTCTCGGCGGCTTTTCTCTCGGCGGCTTTCCTGTCGGCCGCCCTGTTCTCGGTGGCCTTCCGGTCCGACGCCTTCTGTGGGGCCCGCTCCTTGGTGCCGCCGCCCTGGCCATGGACGGAGAGGCGCTGCCCCGGTGTGATCAGGTCGGGGTCGCCGCCGATGACGCGCCGGTTGGTTTCGTACAGGCGCTGCCAGCCGCCCCGGACCCGGCGTTCGTCGGCGATGCCGGAGAGGGTGTCGCCGTGGACCACGGTGTACATCTCGGCGCTGCCCGCGGCGGACTGCGGGGTCGTCTCGGGCTTGACGTCCCTGACGTCGCGTCCGGGCCGCTCGGGCTTGCTCGGGGCCTTGGCCGGTGCCGCCTTGCCGGGGCCTGCGTCGGGCGTGCCGCCGCCCCGGGTGAGACCGGCCTTCGCCGAGCAGACGGGCCAGGCGCCGGGGCCCTGCGCGTCGAGGACCTTCTCGGCGACGGCTATCTGCTGGGCCTTGGTGGCGCGGTCGGCCCGCGAGGCGTAGGCCGTGCCGCCGTACGCCTCCCAGGTGGACTGCTTGAACTGGAGGCCGCCGTAGTAGCCGTTGCCGGTGTTGATGCTCCAGTTGTTGCCGGACTCGCAGGCCGCCACCTTGTTCCAGGTGTCGACGTCGGCGGCGCCCGCGGTGCCCGCGACGGTCAGCGGGAGCGCCATGCCCGCGCCGCCCGCCGTGACGGTCAGCGACGCACGGTTGATGCGGTTCGGCTGATACCGGCGGTGCCGGCCCCGTACGGCCATTGGGAGCCCCCTCGGACACACGTCATCACGGATTGCACACAGCGGACACACGACAAGCCCGCAAGTTAGCCGGTTGACCAATCCGTGACAAGGGCATGGAGCCGAGGGGGAGTTGAACAGACGGTGATACCCGTCAGCCCCTCAAGTGTTCCTGAACCCACCGGAGTTGCACGCCCTGCTGGTAGGGGCCACCACCCTCGTGATCGTTGAAGGCGTACACCTCCATCGAACGCTCGCTCCCCGCATACGCGTTGAAGGCGGCGAACACCGTGGACGGCGGGCAGGTCAGATCCTCCAGGGCCGCGGAGAAGAGCGCGGGCGCACGCCCCCGGGCGGCGAAGTGCACGCCGTCGAAGTACGACAGGGTCTGGAAGACACGTTCCCGGCCGTCCCTGCGGGCCTTCAGGTAGGACGCGATCTCGCTGTAGGGCAGCCGGTCCGTCAGGGTCGTCGCGCGCGGGAAGTCGCAGAGGAAGGGGACGTCGGACAGCACGGCGGCCAGGTCCGGCACGAGTCCGCCGACGGCGAGGGCGAGTCCGCCGCCCTGGCTGACGCCGAGCACGGCGACCCGTGCGGCGTCCACGAACGGATGGGCGCGGGCGGCCTCGACGGCGCGCACCGCGTCGACGTACAGGCGGCGATAGTAGTAGTCGTGCGGGTCCTCGATGCCGCGCGTCATGAACCCGGGGTGCGCCGGTCCACTCCCCACCGGGTCCGGGGTGTCGCCCTGCGCCCACCCCGCGCTGCCCTGCCCGCGGGTGTCCATCACGAAGTGCGCGTACCCGGCCGCGGCCCACAGCAGGTGCATGTGGGGCAGGCCCCGGCCACCGCCGTACCCGATGTACTCCACGACGGCGGGCAGCGGCTCGCCGTCCTCGGCGCCGGCGGGCAGAACCAGCCACCCCTTGACGGGATGGCCCCCGAACCCGGCGTACGTCACATCGAGGACCCGCACGCCGGTCAACGGCAGCTCCACCGCCTCGAACCGCGCGTCCAGCTCGTGCTCCCGCGCCTCCAGCAACGTCTTCTCCCAGAAGGCGTCGAAGTCGTCGGGCTCGGGCAAGTCGGGGCGGTATCGGCGCAGTTCATCAAGGGGCAGGTCGAACTGAGGCACGGGCGACTCCTCCTGGGGTCATGTCCTGGGAGGGTTCACGCTATGCCAGCTGATCTCGGCCCGACAGGGTGTATTCCCGGCCAGGGTCTGTGACCGCGGGGGGCGGCAACACATCCGCGGGCCGGGACCCGCCCCCCGGGGGGGAAACGCGGGTGGGCGTGGCCCCACCGGCCCACGCCCACCCTCTCCACTCAGCGCATCGGCCCCGGCTGGGGCTCCGGCGCCGGGTCGGGGCCCGGCGGCTGCGGGATCGGGGACGGCGGTGGCTCCGGGCTGGGCCGGGGCTCTGGATTCGGCACGGGGTCCGGGTTAGGGAAGGGCCTCCCCGGCTCCGTCGGCGGCACCGGGTCAGGGTCCGGGAAGGGCCTGACCGGCCCCGGCTTCGGTGCGGGATCGGGGAACGGTTGAGTCATTGCACTCCTCCAGCCAGTGGTACGCCAACGGCTCCTCCCCGCGTACCCGACACCCCCGGACCCAAGCCTTCCACGGTTCCTCCCACCGTGCCCGCGGCGGACGGCCACCTGGGTCGGCCCCAGGCACGCCCCGGCCGTGCCCAGCCGCCCCCGTGCTGCCTAGCCGGCGGCCAGCGCGGCCGCCGATGCGAGGCCGAGGCGAGGGCTGGACAGCACCGGTATCCGGGCCCGGACGTCCGGAACGAGTCTCTCCGCCTGCGCCATGGAGGCCTGCGCCAGCACGATCGCGTCGGCGTTCCGCACCCCGCGCACCGCTCGGGCCACGCCCTCGGCGTACCCCTCGGAGTCGCCGGCCTCGAACCGCTCCCACGCCCCGTCGACCACTTCGGCCCGCACCGACACGTCCCGCCCTGCGCGCCGGGCCTCGTCCTTGACGAGCGCCGAGGTCGGCCCGACCGTGGAGGCGACCGTGGCGAGCACGACGACCCGGGGCCCCGCGGCGATGGCCGCGGCCGCCATGGGCCGGTCGACCCGCACCACGGGCACGCCGATGTCGGCGCCCACGGTCTCGGCGACACCCCCGATGGTGGAGCAGGTGCACAGCACGGCGGCGGCCCCGCCCTCCGCGGCCCGCACGAGAGCGGCGCGCACGTCGGTGGCGACCGCGTCCGGTCCTTCCTGCCGTGCCCGCGCCAGGAGGTCCTCCACCACGTGGTGGCGCAGCCCGAGCTCCGGGTGTCCGGCGTCCCGCAGCTCCTCGAAGACGGGCACGTGCACGGACGACGTGTGGAGGAGCCCGAGCGTCACCGGGCGGCCGGTCACGCGGAGACCGCGCGGCTCAGCGGGTTGCGCACCATGTCGGCCCCGCCGGGCACCGGCTCCGCCGTGTCGTCGCCGAGAGCCACCACGCGGTTGCCCTCGTCGACGTGCACAACGCGCGGTCGCAGCGCCCTGGCCTCGGCATCCTCCACCTGGGCGTAGCTGATGATGATCACCTTGTCGCCGGGGTGCACGAGGTGGGCGGCCGCGCCATTGATCCCGATGACACCGCTGCCCCGCTCGCCCTCGATCGTGTACGTCTCCAGACGCGCGCCGTTGGTGACATCGACGATGTGGACGAGCTCACCGGGCAGCAGATCGGCGGCGTCGAGCAACTCCGCGTCGATGGTGACGGACCCCACGTAGTGCAGGTCGGCCTGGGTCACCGTGGCGCGGTGAATCTTGGACTTGAACATGGTACGCAGCATCGGACACTCCCAAGAGTAGGCTCCCTGCCTGCGTTTATGCAGGTCAAGGGCTGTTTCGACACTCTACAACGAGTCGCATGAGCCTATCCGGTACGGCGACCCGCCCCTCCGGCGGCGCCAGCCGATGAGTTTGTGGCTTCCGGGCGGTCAAAGCTCATGACACCTCAGGAAAGGACAGTGCCATGTCGGAGCTTCTCGTCGACTTCATCACCTCCCTCGACGGCTACGCATCGGGAGAGGGATGGTCCGGGTTCTGGGGCCTCGAGGGCCCGGAATACCTCGCGTGGCTCGGCGAACAGCCCGAGGCCACCTACCTGATGGGAGCGAAGACCTACCGTCTGATGTCGGGTTTCGCCGCGGGCGAGGTCCCGGACGGCCAGGACGAGTTCAGGCCCGAGGAAGAGGCGTCCGTCGACGAGCTCACGCGGGCGTCCAAGGTGGTGTTCTCCTCCTCCCTGGAGGAGCCGCTGACGTGGGCCAACTCCACGCTCGTCCGCGACGACGCCGTCGAGGCGGTCCGCGCCATGAAGTCGAGCGGCTCGGGGCTCCTCAGCACGATCGGCAGCCTCAGCCTGTGCCGGTCCCTGCTGCGAGCCGGACTCGTCGACCGCTTCCGGGTCGTCATGTTCCCGGTGATCACCGGGGCCACGGGCGACGAGCGCATCTACGACGGCTATCCGGACATCGCCCTCGAGATGATCGACCACCGCACCTTCGACGGCCGCACCCAACTGGTCGAGTACAAGCCCCGCGTGCTCGAGCACCCGCCGCTCGTCGTCCCTGCGTGACGCCATCCCATCCGCAGCCCAAACCCGTATACGCAGGGCATTTACGGCACGACTGCTGCGCGTACGTCCGTATCCGTACGCGCAGCAGTCGTCGTCACAAGACGCCGGGCGCCGGGCTCAGATCGTCTTGCTGAGGCGGTCGGCCAGCAGAGCGGCGAAGCGTGCCGGGTCGGCCAGATCGCCGCCCTCGGCGAGCAGCGCGGTGCCGTACAGCAGCTCGGCCGTCCCGCTCAGCTCCGGGTCGTCGGGCCGCTTGTCGTGCGCCGCCTTGACCGCGCCGACCAACGGGTGCTTCGGGTTCAGCTCCAGGATGCGCTTGACCGGCGGGAGCTCCTGGCCCATCGCCTTGTACATCTTCTCCAGGGCCGGCGTGAGGCCGTCCGTGTCGCTGACCAGGCACGCCGGTGAGCTGGTGAGCCGGGTCGTCAGGCGCACCTCCTTGACGTCGTCGAGCGTCTCGTTGAGCCAGGCGAGGACGGCCGCGTACTCCCCGGCCTCCTCCTCCGACGGCTCCTCCTCGGAGGGCAGGTCCACCGCGCCGCGGGCGATGGACTGGAACTCCTTGCCCTCGTGGTCGCGGACCGCCTCGACCCAGATCTCGTCCACCGGATCGGTGAGCAGCAGGACCTCGTACCCCTTGGCCCGGAACGCCTCCATGTGCGGGGAGTTCTCGATCTGTGCGCGGCTGTCACCGGTCATGAAGTAGATCTTGTCCTGGCCCTCCGGCATCCGGTCGAGGTAGTCGGCCAGGGTGGTGGGCTCCTCACCCGCGGTGGAGGCGAAGGACGCGATGTCGAGAATCGCCTTGTGGTCCTCCGTCCGGTCGAGGAGGCCCTCCTTGACGGCGGGCCCGAACTCGCGCCAGAAGGTGCGGTACTTCTCGGCGTCCTTGCTCATCAGCTCCTTGATGGACGCCAGGATCTTCTTCGCCAGGCGGCGGCGGATGAGCTGGATGTGCCGGTCCTGCTGGAGGATCTCGCGGGAGATGTTCAGCGACAGGTCGGCGGCGTCCACGACGCCCTTGACGAAGCGCAGGTGATCGGGGAGCAGCTCGCGGCTGTCGTCCAGGATGAACACCCGCTTGACGTAGAGCTGGAGGCCGTGGCGGGCGTCGCGCTGGTAGAGGTCGTGCGGGGCCCTCGAGGGCAGGAACAGCAGGGCCTCGTACTCGAAGGTGCCCTCGGCCCGCATCTGGATGATGTCGAGCGGGTCCGTCCAGTCATGGCTGATGTGCCGGTAGAACTCCCGGTACTCCTCCTCGCTCACCTCGGAGCGCGGGCGGGCCCAGAGCGCCTTCATCGAGTTGAGGGTCGACTCCCCCATCCGGACGGGGAAGGAGATGAAGTCCGAGTACCGCTTGACGATCTCCCGGATCTTGCCTTCATCGGTGTAGTCGTAGAGCGCGTCCTCCTCGTCGGCGGGCCGCAGGTGCACGTGGACCGACGTGCCCTCCGGGGCGTCCTCGACGGTCTCGATCGTGTACGTGCCGTCGCCGTCCGACTCCCAGCGCACCCCGGTCGGCGTACCGGCCTTGCGGGTGACCAGGGTGACCTTGTCCGCGACCATGAACACGGAGTAGAAGCCGACGCCGAACTGGCCGATCAGCTCGGCCGAATCCGCGCTCTCCTTGCTCGCCTCCTTCCCGTCCTTCCCGCCCTTCCCGTCCTTCCCCTTGTTCTCCTTGAGCCGGCGCAGCGTCTCTGCCGTGCCGGACTTGGCGATGGTGCCGATCAGCCCCACGACCTCGTCGCGCGTCATGCCGATGCCGTTGTCCCGCACGGTCAGCGTGCGGGCCTCCTTGTCGGCCTCGATCTCGATGTGCGGGTCGTCCGTCTTGAGGCTGTCGTCCTGCAGGCCGGCCAGGCGCCGCTTGTCCAGGGCATCAGAGGCGTTGGAGATGAGTTCGCGAAGGAAGATGTCCTTGTTCGAGTAGATCGAGTGGACCATCAGCTCCAGCAGCTGCCGCGCCTCGGCCTGGAACTCCAGCGTCTCGGTGCTCATGACTTCCCTTCTGGTCGGTTGATCGGTCGTTCTGTGCGACGCCCATATTTTCCGCCACCATTTTCGGTGGTGGTGCGCGGGTCTCGGCAGAGGGCGTATCGGATCAGAAGGCGTACCGGATCAGAAGGCATACCGGACGCGCAGCCACGGTGCGTGCGTCGCCAGCAGCTCACGGAGACGCGTCAGGGAACGCTGCTTGACGTCCAGGGCGTAGCGCACGTTCAGAGCGCCGTTCTCCGAACGCTTGGTCTCCTGGATGTCCGGCTGCCACAGCACCTCCTCGGCGCGGGGGTGCCACCCCAGGTTGACGTCGTGGAGCGCCTGGTTGTGCGTCAGCATGATGACTTCGGCCGCCGCCTGCTCCTTCACGCGGGCGGGCAGTACGTCGTCGAGGTGGATGAGCAGATCGGCCCAGTCCCGCTCCCACCCCGGCCGCAGGACGACGGGCGACAGGTTGAAGTGGATCTCGTAACCGGCGTCGAGGAAGTCGGCGGCCGCGGCGATCCGCTCGGCCACCGGGCTGGTGCGGATGTCCAGCAGCCGGGCGTCCTCGGGCGGCATGAGCGAGAAGCGCACCCGGGTCCGCCCCTGAGGGTCGAGCGCGAGCAGGTCGGGGTTGACGAACTTGGTCGCGAACGAGGCCTTCGCCGTCGGCATGCCCCGGAACGCCGCGATGAGGTCGGCGGTGTTGTCGCAGACCAGGGCGTCGACGGAACAGTCACCGTTCTCGCCGATGTCGTAGACCCACGCCTGCGGGTCGCACTGGTTGGGCGTCGTCTTGGGCCCCTGGGCCCGTACGTGGCGCCGGACGTGCGCCACGATCGCCTCGATGTTGGTGAAGAGGGTGATGGGGTTGGCGTAACCCTTGCGGCGGGGGACGTAGCAGTAGGCGCAGGCCATCGCGCAGCCGTTGGAGGGCCCCGGTGCGATCCAGTCGGCCGATCTGCCGTTGGGGCGGGTCACGAGCTGACGCTTGACCCCGAGGACGAGCGTCTCGGTCTTGACGCGGACCCAGCGGGCGACGTTGCCGTCGTTCCCGTGCAGGGAGGGGATGCGCCAGTGGCTGTCGACCTCGGTCACCCGCACCCCCGGCAGCCGGGCCATGATCTGCCGGCCGCGCGGCGAGTCGAGGGCTGCCGGCTCCGCGTAGACCTCGCGCACATCGAGCAGCCGGCGCGCCTCCGGGCTGTCCCGGAACGTCCCGTGCGCCGGCTGGGCCGGAGGTTCGTCCGGCCAGCCGAACAGCGCCGGCTGCTCGGGCTCTCCCGAGGCGGGTCCTGACACCGGCTGCTCCATGGGGCTTCCTCTCCGCGCGCAGGCGCCGCACGGCCGATCGGTGTGCGCGAAGCCGGCCGGAGTGCACGGGGCCGGCCGGTGTTCGCAGGGTCGGCCGGTGTTTGAAGGGGCCGTCGGTGTTCGCAGGGGCTGACCCACAGATCAAAGCGCACGCCGACGCGGCCGTGCCGCCCACACGCCGGACGCCCTAGCGGCGGGGCTGTGCACCACCCGGCGGCGCGCCGCCCTCCACCGTCGGCAGGTAGCGCGGCGCCCGCCAGGCGTTCAGCCGGTGCTCCACCGCGGCACCCAGTGCCAGCAGCTTGGTGTCCTGGCGGTCGCCTGCCATCAGGAGCACGCCCACCGGCAGCTCGCCGACGGAGCCCGCGGGTACCGAGAGGGACGGGTATCCGGCGACGGCCGCGGGGGTGGAGGACGGGATGACGTCGTTGTCGCCGCGTGCGCAGTCGGTCGTCCAGGCGGGCGGGTTCGTGGGGGCGGCGATGGCGTCCAGACGGTGGCCGGCCATGGTCTCGTCGAGGGAACGCCGGGAGAGGTCCTTCAACTCGGCCCGCATCGCCCGGTACCCGGGGTCGGTGGTGGGCGGCGCGGCGAGGGCCTGCTCGAACAGTTCCTGGCCGGCGAAGCAGGTCTGCTCCGCGGGGTGGGAACGGTTGAACTCGATCAGCTCGGCGAGGTTCCCGGGGCCTTCGCGCGTGCCGAGGTAGGCGTCGATGTCCCGGTGGAACTCGCTGAGCAGGGCCGGGAACTCGAGTTCGGCGAGCCGCGCCTGGTAGGGAGGTGTCACCTCGACGACCACGGCGCCGGCGTCGCGCAGCTTCTTAGCCGTACGGGTCATCACCGCGTCCACGTCGGGGCCGAGCGACGGCAGACGCCACAGACCGATGCGCTTGCCGCGCAGGCCGATGCGCTTCTCGTCCGGTCCCATCCGCTTGCCGTGCGGACCGGCCGCGCGGTCGCCCCCGCCACGCGGGCCCTCGCCGCCGCTCAGTACCGAGAACGTGAGCGCGGTGTCGATCACGTTGCGCGCCATCGGCCCGGCCGTGTCCTGCTCGGCGGAGATCGGCACCACGCCCGACTGGCTGACCAGGCCGAGGCTGGGCTTGTGGCCGACGACGCCGTTCATCCCTGCCGGGCACACGATGGAGCCGTCCGTCTCGGTGCCGATCGCCACCTGGGACAACGACGCGGCGAGTGCGGCGGCGGAACCGGATGAGGAACCGCACGGGTTCCGGTCGAGGACGTACGGATTGTTGGTCTGCCCGCCCACCGCCGACCACCCCGACGTCGGCTTCGCCGCACGGAAGTTGGCCCACTCCGACAGGTTGGTCTTGCCGAGGATCACCGCCCCCGCCTCGCGCAACCGGGTCACCAGCACCGCGTCCGTCTTCGGCGGGCTTCCGGCGAGGGCGAGCGACCCGGCCGTCGTCGGCATGTCACGGGTGTTCACGTTGTCCTTGAGCAGGACGGGTATGCCGTCCAGCGGCCCGAGGGTCTCGCCCCGCCGGTGCCTGGCATCGCTGGCGGCCGCCTGGCGCAGGGCCGTCGGGCTGGTGCGCAGCACCGAGTGGATCTTCGGGTCGACCTTCTCGATCCGCCGCAGATAGGCCCGGGTCAGCGCCGACGAGGTCAGCGAGCCGCGCGCCATGCGCGTCTGTAACTCCGGGATGGTCACGGTGTCGAGGTCGAATCCGAGCGCGGAAGGCGACCCGGGTGACGGTGCCGAACCGTCGGTGCCGGACTCGGCTGCTTGCGCGCCCGCATGCGGTACGCCGGTCAGAAGGGACCCCGCGACGAGGGCGGCGGTCATTGCGGCAACACTTCTCTTCCCCATGCGGCCCAGCCGACTACACGGGCAGCATCCGGCGCAAGGGTGCGGGGTCCGGCGACGGGGCCCCGCCCGGGGCAGGCGACCCGGGTCGTCGTTTGCCATGCCGAGTAGCATGGCAAACGCCGGGATTCCGGGCATATGCACCGGTTCTGCGGCTCGGCACGACAAGCCTCCCCACCTGGACGTTGAGTGCGATGACCCACCACAGATCAGCCACCCCCGCCGCACACGCGACGACGAGCCGAGAGGTCGTCGGAGCGCCCTGCTGGGCGACCCTGCTGACGCACGACCTGGCCGCCGCCGAGTCCTTCTACGGCGCGGTCTTCGGCTGGACGTTCCGTCCCGCACCGCTCGGCGAGGACTTCCGCGTCGCCGTGCACGAGGGCAAACCCGTCGCGGGCATCGGCTCTCTCGCCTCCGCGCTGCGGGTTCCTGTCGCGTGGACGCCCTACTTCGCGGTCGAGGACGCCGATGAGACGGCCGCGCGCATCCGTGAGCGCTGTGCCACCGTCGCCGTGGGACCGCTCCGCTTCCCTGTGGGCCGCGGGGCACTCGCGGCGGACCGCGACGGGGCCGTCTTCGGCATCTGGGAGGGTCGGCTCGTCTCCGACTGGCACTCCTGGCGCGCGCAGGCGCCCGTCTGGCTGCGGCTGCGCTCACCGGACGCCTTCGAGGCGGCCATCTTCTACGGCCAGGTCCTCGACTGGGCCTGCGGGCGGCCCGGTTGCTGCGACGTCGACTATGAGAACGACGAAGTCGTCCTGAGCCAGGAGGGCACGGTGCTCGCCCGGCTCCGCTCCGGCGCCGTCGAGGCGGCCCGCAACCCGGTCGACCTGCCCCGCTGGGAAGTCCACTTCACGGTCGCCGATCCCGAGGCCACGGTGCGTACGGCGCTCCGCCACGGCGGGTCCGTGGTGCGCCGCGACGACGGCGGGGAGAGCCCGGCCATCACCCTCTGCGATCCCGAGGGCGGCATCTTCACCGTGACGGCACGCGTGGCACCTCGGCAGGGCTGAGTCCGGTTCCGGGGCTCCGCGGTCACACCGTTCCGGGGCTCCGCGGCACACACCGGAGTCACGGGTGGTTGGGGCGCTCCTCGGGCGGGGTCCCGCCACCGCGGCCGCCGCCCTTGCCGCCCTTGTCCGTTCCGTGGGCGTGCGCACCGGCCCCGCGGGAGGTGCCCGGCTGTCGTGCTTTGAGTTCGGCGCTGTCCTGGGGGGTCGCCCCGCCCTTGTCGCTACGCCGTTGTTCGGGCTGCTGCGGGTTCGACATCGCTTTCGCTCCCTCGCCTCACGTGGTGCGGCTGCGGCGGCCGGTGCCGCCGGTGCGGCCTGGTGCGGTTCGTCCGCTCGCACGGCCGGTTGTTCCATGCTGCCACGGCACTGCGCTCCGGTCCCATCGAGCAGTCGCGTGGCCCGTCCGGCCCCGTGGCACAAGGGAAATGAGTCCTGAAGCGGCGCACGGGTTCGACGCGTATTCTGGTGGGCAAGAACGCACGGTTCCGCCGCCGACCGCGGCGACAAGCCCCACCTTGCGGCCCGTCTCTCTTCCCAGGGCCCGTCTCTCTTCCGAGAGCCACCACCACGCCTGCCCCCCATACGCATTCGGACTCCGAGCTCCGACTTCGTAGCAAGAGGGAAGTTTGCTCCCTTTTGCGCCAGGGGACCCGCAGAGCCGAGAGGTGATCGCCATGCCTGAACCCCACAGCAGGAAATACGACATCCGGCGTGCGCGAAGCTCGGAAAACGAGCCCACCGACTGAACCGACGAACCCGAACGTGGGCCGCACGGAAACACGGCCCACAAGGAGCGAGTCACCATGCGTCTTTCTTTTCTGCAACCACTTCTTGACCGGCCGGGCCCCTGGGCCACGGTGTACTTCGACCCCGGTCAGGCGGACGAGTCGGGCGCCAAGCGCCGTGAACTGTCCGTACGGGAGGTGTGCAGGACCCTGGCACAGGAGGGCGCGGACGAGGCCACCGTCGCGGCGGTCCGCGACAACCTGACCGCGCTCTCACCCGCCGAGGACCCGGCGGGACGCGTCGTCTTCGCCACCGGCGGCGAGGTCGTGCTCAGCCACCGGCTGTCCCGGCGCCCCCAGGGCGAGTTCGCCTGCTGGGCCCCGCTGCCGCGGCTCACGCCCCTGCTGGAGCTGTGCGGCCAGGACCCGGTGAGCCTCGTCGCCTACATCGACCGCACCGGCGCCGACTTCGAACTGCGGGCCGCGGCAGGACCGCAGGACTCCGGGCACGTGGAGGGCGAGCAGTGGCCGGTGCACCGCACCGCCACATCCGACTGGTCCGAGCGGCACTTCCAGCTCAAGGTGGAGAACACCTGGGAGCGCAACGCCGCGGAGATCGCGGAGGCGCTGGCCGAGGCCTACGAGGAGTCCGGCGCCGACCTCGTGGTGCTGGTCGGCGACCCCCGTGAGCGGCCGGCCGTGCGCGACAAGCTGCCGGAGGCCCTGCGCGCCGTGACGGTCGAGACGGAGCACGGTGGCCGCGCCGCCGGTTCCGGCTCCGCGGCGCTGGAAGAGGCCATCGGGAACGCCTGCCAGGAGCATCTGCACCGGCGCGTCGACGACGCGCTCGACCGCTTCCGGGCGGGCCGCGTCGGCACCGACCGGCCCACCGACGCCGTGGAGGGCGTGCCCGCCGTGGTGGACGCCGCGCGCGAGCACCGCATCGGCACTCTCCTGGTCCGGCCGGACGGCCCCGACCTGCACCGCGAGATGTGGGCCGGCGCCGAACCCGGCCAGGTGGCGGTGCGGCGTACGGACGCCGAGGCCCTCGGCGACGGCGCCCCCGTCCCCGTACGCGCCGACGACGCGCTGCTGCGTTCGGCGGCGGCCACGTCCGCCGACGTCCTGATCATCCCGTTCGAGGAGGTGAGCGACGACATCCCGGCAGGAGGACTCGGCGCCCTGCTGCGCTGGACGTACGAACCGAGTGCGATCTGACAGCCGAGTCCGCCCGCGTGCCCCCGGCACACGTGGCCCCATCGGTACACGCGGCCCCGTCCGCACCAAGAACACCTAGTTGGAGGTGGACGCAGTGACAACGTCCCCCAGGTCCCCGTCCGGAATGCCGTCCGGAGCCCCGTCTTCGATGTCCGGAGCCCACGCCCCGATGTCCGGGGCGCCGTCCTCCATGGACACGCACCCCGACATCGTCGACATGCGCGCCCGCCACGAGAGTGCCGAGCGCGCGGCAAGCACACCCAAGGTGCAGGCCATCGACGCGCTGGCCTTCCTCACCGGTCTCTACCTGGCCGCCTCTCCCTGGATCGCGGGCTTCAACCAGTTCACGCGGCTGTCGATCGTCAACCTGATCGTCGGCATCGCGTACGCGCTCCTGATGAGCGGCGGCTTCGGCCGGGCCTACGAGCGCACCCACGGCATGGCGTGGGCCGCGTGCGCGCTGGGCGTCTGGACGATCGTCGCGCCGTGGGTCATCGCGGGTGACGCCACCACCACGAGGACCGTGGTGAGCAACGTCATCACCGGTGCCGTGGCCGCCCTCCTCGCCCTGGCCGCCAGCGCGGCCGCCCGGGCGGGAGAGAAGTCCGAGGCGTCGCACGGAAGGAACAGCGGGAAAGGCAGGAGGGGCATGAGCCGCGCCGGTCACGACTGACCGGCCGACCGTGACCGGCCGGTCAGTCCTCCACCGCCGACCGGTCGCCCCCTCCACGACCGCGCCCCGTGGCACACCCGCCGCGGGGCGCGGTCGTGCCGGTTCAGCCGTCGACCCCGTTCGTACGCCGCAGCGGCCCCCAGCCGCCCGCCTCGCGGGCCACCTTCTCGCGGGCCGCGTCGATCATCTTCGTGTCGATCCAGGCCATCGGCTCGACCTCGTCGACCAGTGGCTCGTTGTCGGGGCCGCGGGCGGCCTCGTGCCCGAGCAGCACCCAGGGGCGGACCCCCGGGCCCTTGTCGCGCGGCAGATGCGAGTAGTCGTGCAGCCGCCGGGCCACCCACAGCTCGACGGGACGGTCCTCCCACCACGGCTCGACGCCGAGCGGGTTGGCCGACAGGCCCGGCATGCGGACGCCCGTCAGGTCGTCCCTGCTCATCACCCTGCCGAGGTCCTTGGCGGGGCCGCGGGACCAGCGCACGTACAGACCGTCGTGGCGTTCCACGAGACGGGCCAGCTCCTGCAGCGTGTGCAGGACCGGCAGGTCGTCGTCCGAACCGCTCATGCGTGTGGTCACTCTCCTTGTCGCCGCTGTTTTCCTTGTCGGGCGTTCCGCCTGCGCGCCCATCTCACGTCAGCAGCCGCAGTACCGCCTCCTCGATGGCCCCTTGCGTCGCCGGACGGCCGAACGTGGCGCCGTCGCCGAGGCGGTCCAGGGCGTCGGCGATCGTGCGGCCCTCCTCGAAGAGCTCGATGACGCGCGGGTTGATGTACGAGGCACGGCAGACGGCAGGGGTGTTGCCGAGGTATTCGCTGACCTCGCGGACCGCCCGCGTGACGGCGCGCTTGCGTGCCGTCCGGGACTCGTCGGCGACCTGCACCGACACCGCGAGGGCGACCGCCGCGAGGACGGTGGCGTGCCAGACGCGGAAGTCCTTCGCGGTGATGTCGGTACCCGCGCGGTCCCGCAGGTAGTCGTTGAGTTCGGCGGCGTGCAGCTCGTGCCAGGTTCCGCCCTGCCGGTAGGCGAACAGCCGCGGGTCCGCCGTGTCGCGGCGCAGCAGGGCGCGCAGGACCTTGCAGGCGGGCGGGTCGACGAGCGCGCGCGTCTGCGTCTTGGAGTACTTCGCCGGATACGTGACGCAGACCTCGCCGCTCCGGCAGGACACGTGCTCCTTGAGCAGGGTCGTGAGGCCGTAGGTGCCGTTGTCCCGCCGGTAGGACTCGTTGCCGATGCGGAAGAAGCCGAGGTCGAGGAGGCGGGCGGCGCAGGCGAGGACCCGTTCACGGCTGAGGCCGCGGCCCGCCAGGTCCTCGGCCACGTGCGCGCGGACGTCGGGGAGGGCGGCGGCGACCTCCAGGACGTGTTCGTGCTTCGCCGCCTCCTGCCGCTCACGGAACCGCGGGTGGTACAGGTACTGGCGCCGGCCCGCGGCGTCGGTGCCCACGGCCTGGAGATGTCCGTTGGGCCACGGGCAGATCCAGACGTCCCGCCAGGCCGGCGGGATGACGAGCCGCCGCAGGCGCTCCTTCTCCGCGGGGTCGGTGACGGGGCGGCCCGAGGCATCCGTATAGCGGAATCCGCGTCCCGAACGGACGCGGGTGATCCCGGGTCCGTCGATGTGGCTCGTTCTCAGTCGCCGCTTCTCACCCATGTCCCAGGAGTGCCCCCAAAGCGTGGCGGCAGACTTCGGAGCAGCCCGTTCGGCGGAGCGTGCCGCGGGCACGCCGGGCCGCCACGGGCGACGATCGGGGAGCGGGACGCCAGGAGTGACGAGGGGGACGACTGGGAACCCGAAGCGGGCACGACACGATCAGGCACGAGGCTGTCCCGGCGGGCCGGGACACCGGAACGGACGGCTATGAGCAGCGGTTTCATCGGGCCCGAGGGATTCGGGCAGGACCCCTTCGGGGAGCTCTTCGCGCGGTTCCTCGGCAGCGGGCGACGGCAGATCGACATCGGCAGGCTGATGAGCGGTCCCGCACGGGAGCTGGTGGCCGCGGCGGCCGCGTACGCGGCGGAGCACGGCAAGAGCAACCTCGACACGGAGCATCTGCTGCGGGCGGCGCTGACCATCGAGCCGACCCGCGGTCTTGTCGCGCGTTCCGGGGCCGATCCCGAGCAGATCGCCGAGGAGATCGACCGGCACTCCGCGGAGACCGAAGGCGCCGTTCCCACCCAGGCGGTGGCGCTCACCCCGGCCGTGAAGCGGGCGCTGCTCGACGCGCACGAGGTGGCCCGGGCGGTCGGCGCCGGGTACATCGGGCCCGAGCACATCGTCATGGCGCTGGCCGCCAACCCGGACTCGGCGGCGGGCCACATCCTCAACGCGGCGCGCTTCGACCCCGGTCCTGCCCCGCAGCCGCCGCAGGGCCGGCCGGGCCCGGCCGAGCAGCGGCAGAGCGGTGGCGGTGCCACGGCCACGCCCACGCTGGACCGGTTCGGCCGGGATCTGACCGCGCGGGCCGCGGAGGGCGGCGTGGACCCGGTCATCGGCCGTGAGGAGGAGATCGAGCAGACCATCGAGGTGCTCTCCCGGCGCGGCAAGAACAACCCGGTGCTCATCGGTGACGCGGGCGTCGGCAAGACCGCCGTCGTGGAGGGCCTGGCCCAGCGGATCGCCGACGGTGACGTGCCGGACACCCTCGCGGAGCGGCGCGTCATCGCGCTGGACCTGTCGGGAGTGGTGGCGGGCACCCGGTACCGCGGTGACTTCGAGGAGCGGCTGAACGGCATCATCGAGGAGGTCCGCGCCCACTCGGACGAGCTGATCGTCTTCATCGACGAGCTGCACACCGTGGTCGGGGCCGGCGGCGGCGGTTCCGAGGGCGGGTCGATGGACGCGGGCAACATGCTCAAGCCCGCCCTTGCCCGGGGCGAACTGCACGTCATCGGGGCGACCACCCTGGAGGAGTACCGGCGGTACATCGAGAAGGACGCGGCGCTCGCCCGCCGCTTCCAGCCGATCCTGGTGGCGGAGCCGACGGCCGCGGACGCGGTGGAGATCCTGCGCGGCCTGCGCGACCGGTACGAGGCGCACCATCAGGTGCGCTACTCCGACGAGGCGCTGCTCGCCGCCGTGGAGCTGTCCGACCGCTATCTGACCGAGCGTTTCCTGCCGGACAAGGCGATCGACCTGATGGACCAGGCCGGGGCCCGGGTGCGGCTGCGGGCCAGCACGAAGGGCACGGACGTGCGGGCGCTGGAACGCGAGGCGGAGCAGCTGGCCCGGGACAAGGACCAGGCGGTGGCGGCGGAGCAGTACGAGCGGGCCACCGAGCTGCGGGACCGCATCAACGACCTGGTCAGGAAGATCGGGGCGGGCCGGGACCGCGAGCCGGGTGACGGGCAGATCGTCGAGGTGACCTCCGAGGACATCGCCGAGGTGGTCTCCCGGCAGACGGGCATTCCGGTCAGCACCCTCACGCAGGAGGAGCGGGACCGGCTGCTCGGCCTGGAGGAGCACCTGCACGAGCGGGTCGTCGGGCAGGAGGAGGCGGTCAGCGCCGTGGCGGAGGCGGTCCTGCGCTCACGCTCCGGTCTGGCGAGCCCCGACCGGCCCATCGGAAGCTTCCTCTTCCTCGGCCCCACGGGCGTCGGCAAGACGGAGCTGGCGCGGGCCCTGGCCGAGGCGCTGTTCGGCAGTGAGGAGCGGATGGTCCGCCTCGACATGAGCGAGTTCCAGGAGCGGCACACCGTCAGCAGGCTCGTCGGAGCGCCGCCCGGCTATGTGGGCCATGAGGAGGCGGGACAGCTCACCGAGGCCGTACGCCGTCACCCGTACTCGCTGCTGCTGCTCGACGAGGTGGAGAAGGCCCACCCCGACGTCTTCAACACCCTGCTCCAGGTCCTCGACGACGGGCGGCTGACCGACGCTCAGGGCCGGACGGTGAACTTCACCAACACCGTCATCGTGATGACGAGCAACCTCGGCTCCGAGGCGCTCACGGGGCGCGGCGCGACCCTCGGGTTCCGGGCCGACGGGTCGGAGGCCGACGAGGAGGGGCGGCGCGAGCAGGTGCTGCGGCCGTTGCGCGAGCACTTCAGGCCCGAGTTCCTCAACCGCGTCGACGAGATCGTCATCTTCCGGCGGCTGACGGGCGAGCAGCTGCGGCAGGTCACGGATCTGCTGCTTGAGGAGACCCGGCGCAGGCTGCACGCGCAGGACGTCGCCATCGAGTTCACCACGGAGGCGGTGGACTGGCTCGCGCGGCGGGGTCACCAGCCGGAGTACGGTGCGCGTCCGCTGCGCCGCACGATCCAGCGCGAGGTGGACAACCGGCTCTCCAGGCTGCTCCTGGACGGCAGGCTCACCGCGGGCAGCCGGGTCCTGGTGGAGGTCGCGGACGACGCGCTGAACATGCGGGTCACGGCGGGTGCGGGGGTGGGGTGACGGCGGGTGGGGTGACGGCCCTGCCGCCGCCCCTGTCACCCTTGCTGCCCGCCCTCGACCGCGCCCGCGTCACAGCAGCAGCACGATCGCGTAGACGAGGAAGAACGCGGCGATCAGCAACCCCAGGCCGATGATCAGGGCCAGCGGCCCCTTCCCCCAGCCCTTGGGAGGGTTGTACGTCTCCTCGGGCCCCGCCCCCGACATGCTGCTCTCGGCGGGCGGGGTCTCCCCCGGCGGCACGCTTCCGCCGGGTTCCAGTCCTGTGGCGTTCCGCGGGTCAGGGTCCGGATCCGGGTCTCGGGGGTCGGGGCCCGGGTCCGGTTTCTGGGAAGGACTCATGTGATCCAAGTTCCCACGACTTCCCGGGGCGCACCTCTCAGCCGACGTAGCGGCGGGCCGTGGAGTGCCGGCGCGCCTTCTCCAGGGCGACGAGGCGGTCCTCGATCGGCGCGGGCACGGGGGCCCGCTGCCGCAGGACCCAGGGCAGCCCGGCCAAAGCTCGGGCGACGGCGCGCAGGGACGGCCGGTCGCGCGGCACGGTGCACAGCAGCCGGCCGGTGCGGCGCAGCGCCGAGGGCCAGGGGCGGCGCAGCCAGGTGAACCACAGGGTGTTGCGCAGCCCGAGGACGCGCCGGTCGGTGCTGTCCCGGACCGTCGACGCCGCGTGATGGATGGTCAGTTCCGGCACGTAGCTCAGCCAGTGCCCTTGTGTCAGGAGGTCGGTGGCGAGGAGTTCCTCCTCCCCGCCGAGCCACAGCCCGGGGTGGAAGCCGCCCGCGTCCCGGAAGGCGTCGGCCCTGATGACCGTCGCGGCGGCCAGGAACGAGCCGAGGGCGGGTCCCGGCAGCCAGTCGGGCCCCGAGAGCGGGGAGTCGCGCAACTCGGCGACGACGGGGTCCTCCTCCCCCGACGGTTCGACCACGATGCGGGCCGTCACGGCGGCGAGCGCCGGGTGCGCGTCGAGGTGGTCCGCGGCGCACCGCAGCGAGCCCGGGTCCCACCAGGTGTCGTCGTCGCAGAACGCCACGTACGGCGTGCGGACGTGGCGGACCGCGAGGTTGCGCCCGACGGCCCCCAGATTCCGTCCGGGCCGCAGCAGTTGGACCTCGGGGAAGTACCGGGCGACCGCCTCCGCCGTGCCGTCGCTCGACGCGTTGTCGGTGACGATCACGTGGGGCCGTTCGGGGAGGTCCCGCAGGGTGCGCAGGGTCCGCAGGAGCTCGCGGCGGCGGTCCTTGGTGATCACGACGACGGTCGTACGGGGGTCGGGCCCTGCGTCCCGCCCGTCCTGTGTGGGCGTGCCGGGTATGAGGGCGGTCTCGTGCGTCATCTGCGCTGATCCTCTTGGCGAAAGGTGGTGGTCATGAAGGGACGCGTGAAGGGATGAGGGATTCACGTACGGGTCTATGAAGGGACCCGGTCCAGCAGGCGGGCCGCTGACTCGATGCGGGCGGGCAGCGGTTCCCGGGCGCTGAGGGCGGCGGGGAGGCGGACGAGGACGCCTTTGAGGGCGCTCGCGGCGTCCCGTTCCCCGCGGGCGGCCGCCGCGGCGAGGTGCGCCGTGCCACGCAGGGCGACGTGGACCGGCCGCCGGAGCCAGGCGGTGAGGAGGGCGTTGCGCCGCTGCACCGCGGAGCGGCCCGGCCGGGTGGCGGGGTCGGGGTGGTGGTGGGCCGTCACGGAGGGCGCGTAGGTGACGCCCCAGCCGCGAGCCGCCAGGTCGTAGGCGAGCAGGGTCTCCTCGCCGCCGAAGAACAGCACCCGGTGGTAGCCGCCCGCCTCCAGGAAGGCCGCGCGCCGGGCCACCGCCGCGCAGGCGAGGAAGCCGAGGACGGGGCGGCCGGGGAGGTCGTGGACGGGCGGCAGCGGCGAGTCGGCGAGCACGCGGTTGAGCGGGTCCTCGTGGGTCTCGGGGCCGACGAGCGTGCGGGCGGCCAGGAGGCCGAGGCGTGGATGCGCGTCGAGGAGGTCGGCGGCCGTGTCGAGGGCGCCCGGGGCCCACCAGGAGTCGTCGTCGCTGAAGGCCACGTACGGCGTGGTGGCGTGCCGCACCGCGAGGTTGCGGCCGAGGGCTCCGGTGTTGCGCCCGGCCTCCACGACGTGGGCGCCGACGGCGTGGGCGCGCACCGCGTCGGCCGTCGCGTCGGTGGAGCCGTTGTCCACGACGACGACGGGCGGCCGCTCCGGCAGCGCGGCGAGCCGGTCGAGGGTGCGCAGCACGCTCTCGCGGCGGTTGCGGGTGATCACGGCGACGGTGGTGCGCGGGGGACCTGCGCTCACGTGCTCTCCTTCGGAAGTTTCCGGACCGCGCGCACCACGTCGTCCGGCGGTGCCGCCGTCGTGCCCGGGCGGCCGGTGTCCGCGCCCGGGTCGTCCTGGTCCCCCAGGAGCACGGCGGGCACGCCGTAGGGGCTCCGCCGTTCCGCGGGCACGTCCTGGGGGCCGACGGAGACGACCGGGGTGCCGGTCGCGGCGGCGAGGTGGGCCGGCCCGGTGTCGCCCGCGACCACGACGTCGGCCGCGCGCAGGACGCCGGCCAGGGTCCGCAGGTCCGTGCGGCCGCCGAGGTCGACGGCCGTGTCGCCGCTGACCCGGCGGGTCAGGGCGGTCTCCTCGGGGCCGCCGGTGACGACGACGCGGTGGCCCGCGTCGGCGAGCAGGGCGACCGTCTCGGCCGCGCGTCCGGCGTCCCAGGCGCGGGCGGGTGCCGCGGTGCCCGGGTGCAGCACGACGTACGGGCCGTTGCCGGTGAGGCCCGTCGTGTCGGGGGCCGGGAGGACGCGGAGCCGGCCGTCGTCGCCGGTCCGGGGTGAGAAGCCGAGGGCCGCGGCCGTGTCGAGCGCCGCTTCGGCGTCGTGCCGGCCGGGCAGCCGCCGATGGTGCACGTCGATGAGGCTGCCCGCGTGGTCGGCGCTGTCGGCCCCGATGCGGGGGACCTGCGCCATGCGCAGCAGCAGCGCGATGGGCAGCGGGCTCTGTTCGAAGGAGGTGACGACGAGGGCGACGTCGTACGCCGCGTCCCTCATGCGCGCCAGCAGGCCCTCGACGTCCGCCTCGTCCACCGACGGCGGCCGGTCGCCCTCCCAGGGCGCCTCCCAGACGAGGATGTCGTCGACATGGGGCAGCAGTCCGGCGGCGGGCGCGCCGCGCGGCCCGCACAGCATCGCCACGTGGTCGGCCCTGGTCGCGACGGCGCGGACGGCGGGTCCTGCCAGGAGGACACCGCTCATGCCGTCCAGGCAGACGACGAGCGCCTTCGCCACGTTCCCCCGCAGGTCGTCACCAGGAGCACGCATGGCGTGCGCCTCCCTCGGCGCTCGGCGCGCCCTGTCCGCCGTTCTGGAAGTGGGCGATGGTGCGCTTGAGCCCGTCGTCCAGGGAGACCTTGGGCGTCCAGCCGAAGAGTTCGCGGGCGAAGCCGGTGGCGGGTGCGGGGGGCTCGGGGGCGTCGGCGCGCGGCCCGGTGAACTCCAGGCGCGCGTCGGAGCCGGTCAGGTCCAGCACCCGGCGGGCGATCTCCGCGAGGGTCGGCCCGGGGTCGCCGCCGATGTCGACGGGCCGCACGGAGCGGCTCGCGGCGACCAGGAGCACTCCGTCGACCGTGTCGTCGACGCAGCACAGCGAGGGCGTACCGCTGCCGTCTCCGGGCACGGTCACCGGTCCCCCGTTCAGCGCCTGCCGGATCAGGGTGGGAATCGGCCGGCCGTCATCGGCGTCCATGCGCGGCCCGTACGCGGGGAAGACGCGCACGATGCCCGCGTCCGCCTCCTTGGCGCTGACGTACGCGGTGGTCAGCGCCTCCGAGAAGCGCTGGGTCTCGTCGGCGGTCCCGGACGGGTCGCCGTGGACCGGGCAGGTGGACGCCAGGAGGAACCGGGCCCCGTCGCGCTCGGCGACGGCCAGGGCGTTGCGGGCGCCGAGGCTGCCGGCGTCCAGCGTCTCCAGGGGGCGTGCGGCGGCCGCCGAGGCGGGACACGCGAAGTGCACGACCAGGTCGTAGGGGCCGGGGAGGGCGTCGGCGCAGCCCGGCCGCGCGAGGTCCAGCCGGACGGTCCGGAACCCGGGCCGGCCCGCGAGGTGCTCCACGTTCCCGGACGAGCCGCTCGGCATGTCGTCCACGCAGTCGACCGCCACGCCCGCGTCGAGCAGCCGTTCGCACACGTGCGAGCCGAGGAAGCCGGCTCCCGCGGTGACCATGGCCCTCTCCCACGGAGGCGGTGGCTGCGGCGCCATGGAGAACATCGTCGGCGTCATGGGCTGAACCTTCCTTCCGCTTCCGGGTGGGCAGCGCCTCGGGTGGGCAGCGCCTCAGGTGCCCACCCGGGCGGCTTTCAGACACGGACGTCCGGCACTCCCCCGCGGCCGCGAGCGGGCCCCTCAGGGCCAGGAGGGCTCCCTGCGCGGTACGACGACCAGTTCGCCCACCACGCTGCCTGCCGGGACCGACAGGGCGTACAGGACCGTGTCGGCGACGATGTCCGGGCTTTGCAGCATGGTCACGTCGGCGTCCGGGAAGCGCTCCATGATGAACGGCGTCTCCATGCCGCCCGCGATGATCCCGGTGACGCCGATCCCCACGCAGTCGCGCTGGGCCTCCTTGAACAGCGTGTGGGTGAACGCGCGCAGCCCCGACTTGCCCGCCGCGTAGGGCCCCGCCTCGGTCCAGGTGCGGTTCGCGGCGGTGGACAGGATGTTCACGATGTGGCCGCCGCCGCGGGCGATCATGCGCCGGTACGTCTCCAGGCACAGGTACATCGGCCCGAGCAGGTTGGTCTCGACGACGCGCGTCACCTCGTCGGCCGTCAGGTGCTCGATCGGCTTGGACACGTCCACGGCGGCGTTGTTCACCAGGATGTCGAGGGGCCGGCCCGCCTCGTCGAGGTCGCGGAAGGCCGCGGCGACTCCCGGGGCGTCCCGCACGTCCATCTCCAGGAACCGGGCGTCGAGGCCCTCGGCGGTGAGCTCGTCGCACAGCTCCACGGCCATCTCCTTGCGGACGTCGGCGACCAGGACCGTCGCGCCCGCCGCCGCCAGTCTCCTGGCGATCGAGGCGCCGAGGCCCCTGGCCGAACCGGTCACGAGAGCCTGCTTGCCGTGCAGGTCGACCTGCGGTGCGCCGCCCATGCGTGTGCCTTCCGTCGTTCCGGTTGACGGCGGTGCGCTCCGCGACCGCCCCGCTTCCCACTGTGACGGCCGGAGGGGAGTCCGGCACCTCGGGCCGGGCACCGGGCCGACTGCGTGCGGCTGTGTCGCCCGTCACGCGCGAAGGGCCCGGAGGCGGGGTCACGGGGGCGCCGGAAGACCGTGTGAGCAAGCACACCAGAAGCGCCAAATCCCTTGCGAGGGAGCGGGGTTGGTGCCGCCCGGCGTCACGTACGACAGAGCCGTCCCGGAGCGCGGCGAACCGGTCTGCCACCATGGTCATCGCCGTACTTCCGGAGCGTCCACGCGCCACTTCGCGCACCCCGCCGACGCACCTCCCGCAGCGCGGCGCCCCCAGACAGATCCGGTGGAGTGACCGCGCAGTGCTGCCGGTGTTCCGAGCTCCCGCCGAGACCTCCGCCTGAGTCCGTCCCGCCGGACCCACCCCGAGTCTTCGAGTGCCCCTGTGTCTTCCTCCCCTTCCTCTCCTGCCCCGTCGGTGTCCGCTCATGCCTCCGCGTCCGTCTCCCGGTCGCCGTGGCGGTCCCTGCGGTACCGGAGCATGCGCTGGTGGTCCGTCGCCAACTTCGTGTCGAACGCCGGCACCTGGATGCAGCTCACCGTGCAGAACCTGCTGGTCCTGCAGATCACCGGCTCCGCCGCCGCCACCGGTCTCTCCATGTCCGTGCAGGCCGCGCCCGCGCTGCTGATGAGCCTGGTCGGCGGTGCCGCCGTCGACCGCTGGCCGCGCAAGCTCACCGCCTCCGTCAGCCAGGCCCTGCTCGGCGCCGTCGCCTTCACGACGGCCGTCCTCGTGGCGACCGGCGGGCTCGATCTCACGATCCTCATGGTGCTCGCGGCCGTCACCGGCATCATCGCCACGGTCGACGGGCCCGCGTGTGCCCTGCTGGGCAACGACCTCGTGCCGCCGGAGGACGTGCCCTCCGCCATCGGCGTGGGCTCGCTGGTCCACAGCTCGGGCCGGCTCGCCGGTGCCGCGCTCGGCGGTGTCACGGTCGGCTTCCTCGGTACGGCCGCCGCGTACGCCGCCAACGGAGTGTCGTTCCTCTTCGTCGCCTCCGTCATCCCCTTCCTCCGTCCCGCCTACGGGGCGGTGCGCCAGGCCGGGGCCGACCGGGCCGTCGCTCCGGTGCCGACAGGACCGGCGCCGACCGGGCCCGCCCCGGTGGGCGAGCACATGACCGTCCGGCAGGGCCTCGCGTACTTCATGCGGCGGCCCCGGCTCGTGGCCCTGGCGGGTGTGACCGGCGTCAGCGCGGTCTTCGGCCGCAACTACAACCTCACGCTGGCCGTGCTCGTCACCGGGCCGCTGGCCGGCGGCGCCGGGTCGTTCGGCACGGTCTCCACCGTCCTCGCCGTCGGCGGCATCATCGGCGCGGTCCTCGGCGCCCGGCTGCGGAAGCCGTCCGTGCGGCTCGTGGGCACGCTGGCCGCCGCGGGCGCGCTGCTCCAGGTCGTGGCGGGCTTCTCCCCGTCCTTCGCCGTTCTGCTGATCCTCGTCCTGCCGATGGCCGTCGTCGAGACCGTCTCCGACACCGCGGGGACGACGGTCCTCCAGACCGATCCGCCCGCCCATCTGCGGGGCCGCGTGCTCGGCGTGTGGGGCAGCATCAGCACCGCCTGGGGCCTCGGCGGGCCGCCCGCGCTCGGCCTCCTCATGGAACTGGCCGGCGCCCGCGGTGCCCTGGTCTCCGGCGGCCTGATCATCGCCGGTTCCATCGGAGCGGGTTTCCTGCTGCGCAGGCGCGGGACCGCCGAGCCGGTACTCCTGCGCAAGAGCACGCGCGACATCACGGCCAGGCCCGCCCTGGAAACGGCGGCCTGACCCGCCCGGCCGAGTGCGGCGGCTCTGTGGTTGCTCGCGCAGTTCCCCGCGCCCCTGACGGGGCGCGGAGCGCCCCCCTAGGGGCGCGGGGAACTGCGCGAGGACGGACCACTGCCCGCGGTCGGGAACGACGGGAACCAGGGCTGATCCGGCTCCGGCAAGGACCCCACCGCGGCGAGCACCTCCTCCGGAGTGATCCGGAGGAGGCGTTCGTCCGGCTGCGTGCCGTGGGCGTCGCCCGGGCGGGCGGCGTCGTCGGCGTCCGGGTGCCACAGCGCCCGGTGTAGGGGGGACGCGGGTGGGCCCCACAGGCGAGGGGCCACGGGGCCGAAGAGGACGACCGAGGGGGTGCCGAGGGCCGTTGCCAGGTGAGCCAGGCCGGTGTCGCCGACGATGACGCAGCGTGCGTGGGCCACTAGCGCCGTCAGCTGGTCGAAGGGCACATCCGCGGCCCCGCCCAGCACAGCGTCCGCCGGCAGTCCCGCGTGCGCCGCCACGTACCGTGCCGTCATCTCCTCCCCCGCCCCGGCCGTCACCACGACCCGGTGCCCGCGGGCGGCGAGCTCGCGGGCCACGGCGGCGAAGCGCTCCGGGGGCCAGCGGCGGGCGCCGGCGTCGGCGCCCGGGTGGACGACCACCGCGCCGGGTGCCGGTGACGGCGCCGCGGGCGACGGGATCCGTACCTCCGCCGGGTCCGCGTCGATGCCGTACCAGGACAGCAGCCGGCACCACCGGTCCCGCTCGTGCTCGTCGTCCCGCCACGCGGGCCCCTCGATGCCGGGCGTGTCCGGGTGCGCGTACGCCATGAGCCGCCGGGGCCGAAGCCGTTGGAGCAGCAGGTGGCTCGGGGGGCCGTTGCCGTGCAGGTCGACGGCGAGGTCGGGGGCCGGGCCCGGCCACGGCAGGTCGGACGGCACCGCCCGGCCCGGGGCCGACGCGGGCAGCAGCCGGTCCACCAGGCCGGTGGCCAGGGCGGGTCCTGTCAGCCGCTCGGGCGCGGCCAGCACGATCTCGTGGGTCGGCAGCCGCCGTCGCAGGGCGCGCAGCGCCGGTACGACGGTCAGCAGGTCCCCGAGGCCCAGCGCGCGCAGCACCAGCACTCGGGGGCGGTCCGGCACCGGGGATGCGGACAACTGCGGTCGCGTGGTCTCTTCGGTCACGTTCAGGGGCGCCTCTCGGCTGGGGACGCGGCTGCGGCGGCCCTGCGGGCCAGCAGGGTCGTGGAGCGGCCGTCGAGGTACGGCAGGACGACGGCCTGTCCGCCCCACGCGCGAAGAGTGGCGGCCTCGGGCAGGTCCTGGACGGAGTAGTCGCCGCCCTTGACCCACACGTCGGGCCGCAGCCTGCCGAGCAGTTCCTGCGGGGTGTCCTCCTCGAAGACGGCCACGGCGTCGACGCTGCCGAGCGCTTCGAGGACACGGACGCGGTCCGCCTCCTTGTTGAGGGGGCGCCCCGGGCCTTTGCGGCGGGTGAGCGACGCGTCGGAGTTGAGGCAGACGATCAGGCAGTCGCCGATGCGCCGGGCGCTCTCCAGCAGACCGACGTGCCCCGCGTGCAGGAGGTCGAAGCAGCCGCCGGTCGCCACCACCGTGCCGCCGCGCGCCCGCACCTGTTCCGCGAGGGCGAACGCGTCGGTGCGGGGCTCTTCCTCGGCACGGTCGGCGGGTGTCGTCCGCCACAGGGCCGGGTTCGTGGCGCCGCCGGCGGAGACGAAGGCGGCGGCCTCCGCGACGGCCCGCTGCAGGGCCTCTTCCGGGAGTGCCCCGTCGGCGAGGGCGGCGGCCGTGGCGGCGGCGAAGCAGTCACCGGCGCCGCACGGGTCGCCGCTCGCGCGGTAGGGCGCGGGGATGAGCATCGGCGTACCGGAACCGGGCCGGGTGAGGAGGACGCCGCGCTCGCCGAGGGTGACGGCGACTCCGGCGACCTGCCAGCGGTCCGCCAGTTCCAGGCCCCGCCCGGCGTACGCGCGGAGCGTCTCGTCGCCGCCGGGGCACAGGGCGCGGGTCTCCGCGGCGTTCGGGGTGACGAGCCGCGCGCCCGGTACGGGTGTGTCGCCCTTGGGGTGGGGGTCCCACACCAGCGGGGTGCGGGGGGCGACGGCCGCCAGGTGTTCGCGTACGGCGCTCGCGGTGTGCCGGCCGTAGTCCGCGACCAGGACCGCGTGGGCTCCGGCCAGCGCGTCACGTACCGCCGCGTCGGGCTCTCCGGGTGTGCCGCCGCCCCGGTCGAAGCGCACCAGCGGGCGGCCGGACGCGAGGACGCGGGTCTTCACCGGAAGGGTGCCGTTCAGCGGCAGCTCCACCAGCCGCACCCGGCCGCTGAGCTCGCGGCGCACCGCCTCGCTCGCGGGGTCGTCGCCGAGCGCGGTCACCAGGGTCACGGCACGGCCGCCGCGTGCCGCGAGCGCGGCGGCGAGACCCGCGCCGCCGGGGTGGCGCCGGTCGACGGTGACGTCGACGACGGGCGCGGGGGCGTCCGGGGAGAGCCGGGTGGCGACTCCTTCGATGTCCTCGTCGAGCAGCACGTCCCCGACGACGACGAGCGGCTTCGGCGCGGTCACGAGAGGTTCCCGTTGACGGGGACCGCGTTGCGGGGCGTGATGCGTCCCGCGCCGGCCACGACGGGTTCGGAGAGTGCCGCGTCGAAGGCTTCGCACAGCAGGTGGACGGCGACGAGGTGGGCTTCCTGCACGGTCGCCGTGGTGTCGCCGTCGATGTAAAGGACCTCGTCGGCGGCCTCGCCGACCGGGTTCGGGCCGGGGCCGGTGAGCGCCCAGACGCGCAGTCCGGCGGCCCGGCCCGCGACCGCCGCCGTGATCAGGTTGGCGCTGCGGCCGGACGTGGACAGCAGGACGAGGATGTCGCCGGGCCGGCCATGGGCGGAGACCTGGCGGGCGAACACGTGGTCGAAGCCGTAGTCGTTGCCGATGGCGGTCACGCTGGACGTCTCGGCGTGCAGGGAGATGGCGGAGTACGCCGGCCGTTCGTGCCGGTAGCGGCCCACGAGTTCGGCGGTCAGGTGCTGGGCCTGGGCGGCGCTTCCGCCGTTGCCCGCGGCGAGGAGCCGGCTCCCTGCGGGCAGTGCGGCGGCGAGCCTGCCGCCCCAGTCCGCGATGCGGCCGAGGCCGTCCCGGCGCAGCCGGCCGAGCGCTTGCTCCAGTGACCGGCAGTGCAGCTGCGCGGCGTCGAGTGCGGGGGATTCGCTCATGCTGGTCGGGCGTGCGGCGTCGCTGAGGACGCCGGGGGCCCGCACCTCCTTCGGGTGTCGGTGCTGCGCGATCGGCCGGCGGAGGCCGGCGGCGGTCGGGAGCGCCCGCGGTGACCGGCACCGGTCACCGGGCTGTCCGGTGCGTGCCTCACACCGCTCCGACCCCCGTCACGAGGGACTTGGCGTCGAGGACTTCGCAGTAGGCCGCCTCGGTGGCCGCCGCGACCTGGCCCCAGCCGTACCGGCGCAGGACCCGGCGCCGCCCCGCCTCGCCGCTCGCCTCGCGCAGCGCGGGGTCGGCGAGGAGTTCGGCGACGGCGCGGGCCAGGGCCTCGGGGTCCCGGGGCGGCACGAGGCGGCCGGTGGCCGGGTCGGCGACCGTGTCCAGCTGCCCGCCGACGGCGCTGGCGACGACCGGTCTGCCGCATGCCATCGCCTCCAGCGGCACGATGCCGAACGGTTCGTAGTCCGCGGGGCACAGCACGACGTCGGCCGCGCGCAGCAGCGCGGGCACGTCGCCGCTCGGTACGCCGCCGGTGAAGCGGACCCGGTCGGCGACGCCCGCCTCGCGGGCGAGCCCGCGCAGCCTGCGGACCTCGGGGTCGCCGGCGAGCCGGTCGGCGGGCGGGCCGCCGACCACGACGAGCTCGGTCTCGGGCAGCCGGGCCAGTGCGGCGACGGAGACCGCCGCGCCCTTGCGCGGCACGAGGCGGCCCAGCTGGAGCAGCTGGTGCCGCTGGGCGCCGCGTTCGGCGACCGGTCCCCGTGGGGTGAACAGTTCGGTGTCGACGCCGCAGGGCACGATGCCGACCTTGGCGGCGGGGACGCCCATCCTGCCCAGTTCGGCGACCTCGTCGCGGCAGGTGGCGATGATCCTGTCGCAGCCGAGGCCCACCTCCGTCTCCAGCGCGATCCGCCGGGGCGGGCTGGGGTCGGCGAGCTGCTGGTGGCGCCGCTTCACCGTGCCGAGGGCGTGGTACGTGTGCAGCAGGGGCAGGCCGACCTCGCGCGTGGCCCGCAGCGAGGCGAGCCCGGACATCCAGAAGTGCGAGTGCACCACGTCGGGCGGCCGGCCGCGCCAGACCCGTGCCAGGTAGCGGCCGAACTCGCCCATGTGGGGCAGGAGTTCGTCCTTGGGTATCTGCTCGGGCGGGCCCGCGGGCACGTGGTGCACCTGTACGCCGGCGCGCAGCGCGACGCGTTCGGGCAGGTCGGGTGCGTCCCTGCGGGTGTAGACGGTCACCCGGTGGCCGCGGTCGGCGAGCGCGCCGGCGAGGCAGGCCACGTGCACGTTCTGGCCGCCCGCGTCGACGCCGCCGAGGGCGGCGAGCGGACTCGCGTGTTCCGAGACGAGGGCGATCGACAGCACGCCGGGGCCGACGGGTTCGGCGCCGAGGACGCCGGAGTCGAGGGGGCCGAGGGTCGAGGTCATGAGATCGCCTCCGTCAGCACGCGCTCCCAGTCGTCGAGGAAGCGCTTGAGTCCGTACCTTTCGAGAGCGGCCTGGCGGGCGCGTGCGCCGTCCTCGGCCGCGGCCTCCGGTTCGTGCAGGTAGTGCCGGGCGGCCTGCGCCAGGACCTCGGGGCGGGTGGAGAGGGTGCCCGTGCCGCGCGGCACGGCCTCGACCGCCTCCGTGGTGGCGAGCGCCACGACCGGCATGCCCAGGTGCATCGCCTCCAGCAGGGAGAGGCCGAGGGACGTCCAGCGCACCGGGTGCAGATACAGGCGGCGCTCGGCGAGTGCCGCGTGCAGCTCACTCTGCGGGAGGTCGGCGGTGCGGCAGCGGTCCTCGGGGAGGCCCAGGTGCTCGGCCAGGCCCTCGGTCCGCATGCCGAAGACATCGAGAGGGGCCGCTTCGCTCAGGTCGGCGAGGAGGTCCGTGCCGGTGTAGCGGCCGCGGCGCACCGGTTCGTTGACGACCACGGCGGCCCGGGCGAGGCGGCCGGTGTACTGGTGGCCGGGGTCGACGATGCCGTGCTCGATCACCTCGGTGCGGGTGGTGCCGTTGTCCCAGAACAGCCGGTTGAAGTGCGTGACGTGGACGAGCGTGAGGTCGTCGCGGTCTGCGCACGGGTGCCGGGTGTCGGGCACGTCGCCGTCCGGTGTGTTGTGCTCCAGGTACACGGCGGGCACGTCGCGCCCGGGGCGCCGGCCGCCGAGCCAGCGCTCGGCCAGCTCGGGTTCGTGCGGCCGCTGGAAGAGGACGAGGTCCACCTCGGCGTCGCGCAGCTCTTCGGGCGTGACCTCGCGCACCGAGTCGGGCCAGGCGAAGGTACGGGCCCGGCCGAGGCCGTCGGGGCCGCGGTCCGGTGTGACGGGAACGAGGTAGGTGTGGGGCCCCTGCACGAACGAGGTCGTCCAGGAGCCGTGCACGTGCCACAGCAGGATGTTCATACGGTCGCTCCTCGTTCGGTTCCGGGCGTGCGGCCCTTTCCGGCCGGCGGGCGGGTCAGGGCGGCCACCGGGCGTGGACGCGTCCGGCGGTCGCTCGTGCCGTCGGAGTCGGTATCGGTATCGGTTTCGGGGGCAGCAAAGGCATCGGAGGTACCGGCGCCATCCGAACCACCGGCGGTGCCGGCGGTGTCGGAGGTGAGTGCCGCCACGGCGGCGAGCACCTCGGCGTCGCCGACACCGTCGAGGCAGGGGTGGCCGGGCACCGGGCAGGTCCGCGCTCTGCTGGCCGCGCACCGCTCGCGCTGGTCGCCGAGCAGCACGTGGCGTACGCCGTACGGGCCCCAGCGCTCGGCCGGCACCACCGGCGCGAACAGGCTGGCGACGGGGGTGCCCACGGCGGCGGCGAGGTGACCGGGCCCGGTGTTGCCGACCACCGCCGCCCGGGCCGCCGCGAGCACGCCCGCCAGCTGCCGCAGGTCGGTGGCGCCGCCGAGGTCGAGGCCGTGCCGTCCGGCGACCCGCGCGGTCAGTTCCCGCTCTCCCGGCCCGCCGGTGACCACGACCCGGTGCCCTGCGGAGGCAAGGGCCGTCACGGCACGCCGTGCCCGGTCGGGGCTCCAGGCGCGGGCGGGTACGGCGGCCCCCGGGTGGAGCACCACATAGGGTTCGCCGCCGGTGAGGGACGTGGTGTCGGGCGGTGTCGTCACCCGCAGGGCCCCGTCGTCGCCGGGCGGCAGCGCGAAGCCGGCGGCTTCGGCGAGGTCAAGGGCGGCCCTGGCCTCGTGGCGGTGGGGCAGCCGGTGGTGGCGCAGGTCGAGGAGGGCGCCCGGGTAGTCCTCGCTGTCGGCGGCGGTCCAGGTGACCCCGGCGAGCTTGAGGAGCAGCGCGACGGGCAGCGGGCTCTGGTGGTAGGAGACGAGGATCAGGGCCCGGTCGAAACGGCCTGCCGTCACCGTGTTGAGCACCTGGCGGGTCGCCTCGCGGGACACCTGCGGGGGTTCCAGGCCCACCCACGGCGCGTCGTGGACCAGCACGTCGTCCACGCCGGGCAGCAGCTCGCCCGCGCGGACGCCCTGCGGCCCGCAGAGCAGCGCGGTGTACGAGGAGCCGGCCGCCACGGCACGCACGGCGGGCCCGGCGAGCAGCACGTCACCCGCGCTGTCGAGGCGTACGACGAGAGTGCGCGGAAGGGTCGGGGTGCCGGTCATCGTCGCTCCCCCTCCCCCGCGCCCGGGCCCGTCCCGGGCACGCAGACGGTCGCCGCCGCGCGGTCCCTGCCCCTCGGGCCGAGGACGAGGCGGACCGCGGTGATCAGGTCGGGGGCCACGGTGTCGGCCGCCTCGATCTCCTCGGCACGGGTGACGGGGGTGGGGACCAGGACGCCGCGGGCCCCGGCGGCGCGGGCGGCGTCCGTGTCGGCTCCGATGTCGCCGATGACGGTGGTGTGTGCGGCCGGGACGCCGAGCCGCGCGCACGCGGCGAGCACCAGGCCGGGCGCCGGTTTGCGGCAGTCGCAGCCGTCGCCGGGGCCGTGCGGACAGATGGCCCAGACGGCGAACGGGCCGAGGAGGTCCTCCACGCGCCGCCGCACCGCGTCGACCTGGGCGCGGGTCAGCAGACCGCGGGCCACGCCGGACTGGTTGCTCACGACGCCGACCGGGATGCCCGCCGCCCGGACGGCCCGGACGGCGGCGCGCGCGGTCGGCGCGAGCCGTACCAGCGCGGGGTCGCCGTTGTAGGGCACGTCCTCGACGAGGGTGCCGTCGCGGTCGAAGAGGATCGCCGCGGGCAGGTCCGGGTGGCCGCGCGGGGTCGTCACCGCCCCTCGCGGGCCGTCGATCAGCCAGGGGCCTTCGCGGCCGTAAGCGATGGTGTCCGTACGCGGGGTTTCCGGAGGGCGCCGACTCATCGGCGCACCCGTTCCTCGTGGGCCGGCCGGACCGGCGGGGGCGAGCCGTGGCCGGGCGGGGCCGGGTGCGGGCCGAGCTGTTCGACCCGTCGGTGCACGGCCTGGCCGCGCAGCCAGTGCCAGACCGCGGCGGGCGGGATGAGCACGCTGGTCAGGGCCATGGCGGTGACTTCCTCCCTGTTCCGCGGCCCGGGCAGGATCCGGGCGAGGGCGAATTCGGCGGTGCCTGCCAGCCAGGCGGCGGCGCAGACGGTGGCGGCCCCCGGCCTGCGGAGCGCGGCGCAGGCGAGGGTGCCCGCGGCCGCCGCGGTCACGGCGATGTGGCGGTGCAGCCGGCCGCGCGGCGCGGCGGCGCGGGCCCACCAGTCGGGCCCGTGCAGCCGCGTCATCAGTACGTCGTCCGCGTTGCCTGCCTGCACGCGCACGGAGACCCAGCGGTCGGCGGGGCGTACGGGGTGTGCCGTGGTGCGTGTCCCCGCGTCCACCGTCCAGCCCGCGGCGAGCACCCGCAGCGCGAGGTCGGCGTCTTCCCTGAAGGCGCGCCGGAACCGCTCGTCGAAGCCGCCGACCGCCTCCAGCGCCTCGCGGCGGTACGCCATGTCCGCGGTGATCCACCGGGCGGTGGCGAGCCCCGCGGTGTTGCGTTCCCAGTCCGTGGGCCTGCGGTCCTCGGGGAGCGGCACGTCGATGTGGGCGGTGACCGCCGCGTCGCGCGGGGCCGCCGCCGCGAGGTCGAGTGCGAGGTCGTCGCGCCAGGTGGGGCCGGGGACGACGTCGTCGTCGAGGAAGACGATCCACGGCACGCACCCGGCCGCCCGCCACCCCGTGTTGCGGGCCGCGGCGGGCCCTCGGGCCTTGCCCTTCACGACGGTGGTGACGCGGCGCAGGGAGGCCGGGACCTCGACCGGCAGCGGGGTCGCGCCGTCCGCGTCGGGCCGGTCGTCGACGAGGATCACCCGTTCCGGTGCGGGTCCCACGGCATCGGCCAGCGCGCGCAGGGTCACGTCCAGACTCGGCCGGCCGAGGGTCGGGACGACGACGGCGTACGTGCCTTCGGGCGTGTTTCCGTTTCGCTTCCTGTCCGCGGCCATCAGGCACCGCCGCCTTCGGAGCCGCGGAAGAGGTCCTGGCGGCGGATCGCGTACGGGCCGATGGCCAGCAGGTCGACGGGCGATGAGCCGAAGCACTCCAGCGCGTCGCGCGGGTCGTCCACCATGGGCCGGCCCGCCGTGTTGAGGCTGGTGTTGACCACGACCGGCAGCCCGGTGAGCTTCTCGAACTCGCCGAGCATGCGGGCGACCAGGGGCTCCTGCGCCGGGTCCACGGTCTGGATGCGGGCCGTCCCGTCGACGTGGACGACCGCGGGGATCCGGTCCCGCCAGGGCTGTGCCACGTCGTGCACGAAGAGCATGTACGGGCTGGGCATCGGCCCGTCGAAGATCTCCGGGGCGCGGTCGGCGAGGACCATGGGGGCGACGGGCCTGAACTGTTCGCGGCCCTTGACGTCGTTGAGGCGTTCCAGGTTGCCCGCGTGCCCGGGGTGGGCCATGAGCGAGCGATGGCCGAGCGCCCGGGGGCCGTACTCGGACCGGCCCTGGAACCAGGCGACGATCCGGTTCTCCGCCAGCGCCCGCGCGACCGTCGCGGCGATGTCCGCCGGCCGCTCGAAGGTGACGGCGGCGGTCTTCAGCCAGGCGCCGAGTTCGGCGTCCGACCAGTCGCGGCCCAGGTCGGCGCCGGTCATGGGCTCCGTCGTGACGCCCTCGCCCGCGGTGAGGAGCAGCGCGCCGCCCAGTGCCGTGCCCGCGTCGCCGGCCGCGGGCTGCACCCACACCCGGGAGAAGGGGCCTTCGCGGGCGATCCTGGAGTTGGCGACGCAGTTCAGCGCGACGCCGCCGGCGAGGGTGAGCACGCGGTGGTGCGTCTTGCCGTGCAGCCAGCGCGCCAGGTCGAGCAGGGTCTCTTCGAGGACGGCCTGCGCGCTGGCGGCCACGTCCGCGTGGTCCTGGGTCCACGGTTCGTCCGCGCCGCGCGGCGGGCACAGCTCGTGCCACGGCACGGCGGTCGCGCGGAACCCTCCGTCGCCCGTCGGATACACGTGCCGGCGCAGCTCGGGGAGCATGCGCGGGGTGCCGTGGGAGGCGAGGGCCATCACCTTGAACTCGTCGGAGGAGCGCAGGAATCCGAGGTGCTCGGTGAGCTCTTCGTAGACAAGGCCGAGGGAGTGCGGCAGGTCCTGGGCGTACAGCGGTTCCAGCTTGTCGCGGACGCGTCGTGCGGCGAGGTGCGAGGCCCGCTCGCCGCGGCCGTCGAGCACCAGGACCGAGGAGTCCTCCGCGTCCGGCGCGGCGAAGGCGCTCGACGCGGCGTGGGCCATGTGGTGCGGGACGAAGCGGACGATGCCGGGATCGAGGCCGGGCAGTGCGGCCTTGAGGAAGTTCGGGGCCTCGCGGGCGTAGGTCTGGCGCAGGTGGTCCCAGGGGTCGTCGAGGCCCATGGACTCGGCGGGCCTGGCGAGTTCGGGGTCGTAGGAGTAGGCGACCGCGTCGAGGTCCTCGGGCCGTAGACCGGCCCTGCTCAGGCACCAGGCGGCGGCCTGTTCGGGCAGTTCCCAGGCCGAGAACGGCAGGGGCCGTTTGCCGTGTTTGCGCCGGGAGAACCGCTCCTCCTCGGCGGCGGCGACGGTCCTGCCGTCGATCACGAGGGCGGCGGCGGGGTCGTGGAAGAGGGCGTTGATTCCGAGGACGCGCATGGAGTGTCCGAGATTCTGTCGGCGGTCCTTGGCCCGTGTCCGGTGCCGCGGTCGTGGGTGCGTGGGCGCACGGGCGACGGCGGTACGGGAACATGACCAAGCTGGTCTGGGCAGGCGGGTCTCCCGCGAGGGGCGGCGCCGTGGTCGCGCCGCGCGGCGCTCAGTGGTCCGCTGTGGCGCCGCGAGGGGCGGCGCCGTGGTCGCGCCGCGCGGCGCTCAGTGGTCCGCTGTGGCGCGGAACCAGTCGATGGTGCGCCGCAGACCTTCCTCGGCGGCGACCTCCGGTTCCCAGCCGAGCTTGTCGCGGGCCAGGGTGATGTCCGGGCAGCGCACGGCCGGGTCGTCCGTCGGCCGGTCGATGAAGCGGATCTCCGAGCGGGAGCCGGTGAGTTCGATGACCAGGCGCGCCAGTTCGAGCATCGTGATCTCGGTGGGGTTGCCGATGTTGACCGGGCCGCGCATGCCGTGGGCGGCCGCCGCGAGGATGCCGCGCACAGTGTCGTCGACGTAGCACAGCGAGCGGGTCTGGTTGCCGTCGCCGGTGACGGTGAGCGGCTCGCCGTCGAGCGCCTGCCGGACGAAGGTCGGCACGGCCCGGCCGTCGTGGCCGCGCATCCGGGGGCCGTAGGTGTTGAAGAGGCGCACGATGCCGGTGTCGGTGCCTTCGGCGTCGGCGTGTGCGGTGGTCAGGGCCTCGCCGAACCGCTTCGCCTCGTCGTACACGCTGCGCGGTCCGACCGGGTTGACGTGGCCCCAGTACCGCTCGTCCTGGGGGTTCTGCTCCGGGTCTCCGTAGACCTCCGAGGTCGAGGCGAGCACGAAGCGGGCGTCGGACCTGTGGGCGAGTTCCAGGGCGTGGCGTGTGCCGAGGCTGCCCGTGTCCAGGGTGTGCAGGGGGAGCCGCAGGTAGTCGGCGGGCGACGCCGGGGAGGCGAAGTGGAGGACGAGGTCGACGGGCCGCTCCACGGGGAGTCCCTCGGCGACGTTCGCCTGTATCAGCCGGAAGCCGGGCCGGTCGAGCAGCGGCGTCAGGTTCTCGGGCCGCCCGGTGCTGAAGTCGTCGACGCAGGTCACGGCGGTGCCTGCGGCCAGCAGGGCGGTGCAGAGGTGCGAACCGACGAAGCCTCCGCCGCCGGTGACGACGGCGTGCTCCCACTTTCCTGACAGAGCTGTGGTCATCCAGGACTCCTCCGTACGCGGGACGGCGTACCCGATCCGGTGCCGACCGCCGGTCGCCGGCGGCTTTCGGGGCCGCCGAGTTCCCGATCAGCCTCTGTCAGGTGAGCGCGGACGGCTCGGTGGTGTACGGCATACGGGTGACGCGTGCACGCCGTTCGACCACGCGAAATGCCCGCCCGCGACGCCGGTGGGAGCGTCGCGGGCGGGCATCTGGAACGCGGGGCCCGCCTGCCGTGGTCAGTCGGAGGAGAGGGCTTCGAGGAGCTGTCCCACGGAGGGGTCGGGGAGGCTGCGGGCCACGTCGGCCTGGGCGACGACGCCGACGAGGTCGTGGCCGTCGATCACGGGCAGTCGGCGGACCTTGTGGGACGTCATGGTGCGCATGATCTCGTCGGCGTCGTCGTCCGCGCCGATGGTGACGGCCTCGCCCTGGGCGAGCTCACCGGCCTTGGTGTCCGCCGGGTCCTTGCCCTGGCCGAGGACCTTCACGACGATGTCGCGGTCCGTCAGCATGCCCTTGAGCCGGTTGTCGGTGCCGCAGATGGGCAGCGCCCCGACGCCGAGCTCGGTCATCTTCCGGGCGGCGAGCAGCACGCTTTCTTCGGCGCCGATGCACTCCGCGCCGCCGGTCATGATGTCTCTGGCGGTGGTCATGTCACTCCGTGGGTCGGTCCGCTGGGGCAGCCCTATGGGTTCCCGGGAGCGGCACGGGGTGTATCGCCGCCGTACGGGTCTTTCTGCCGAGTCAGCCGAGGCCGCCGCTGCCGAAGCTGCCGCTGTTGCCCTTCCTGTGGTCGTCCGGGTCCTGGGAGGGGCTGGGGTGCGTACCGGGCTTGCCGTATCCGCCGTTGAGCTCGTGCGGCAGGAGACGCCCGCCGTCGTGCGGCATCTCGTCCGCCTCGCGGTACTCCCGCTCCTCCCGCACCGGTCCGTCGTACGGCCGCTTCGGCTGCTCTTCGGGGGCCGGCGTACGCGTCTCACGCGCTTGGGCACGCCGGCCCCAGAAGAATGCGGCCAGGAGCACGCCGGCCACGACGATGCCGGCGACCCACATCAGCAGGGCCACGGTGTGCGGGACAGCCAGTTCCATTGGTTCCATATAGGGGATGTACCCGCCTGGCCCGAAAAATAGCTTAAATCGCCCTTTTCGCGGACTCTGTCCAGGTTTATCCCCCGCTGCCCCTCCGCGCCTGCTACTCCACGGGTGTGGCCGTACGCATGCGGTGGGCGAGGCGGGCCCTGCGCGTGGCGACGTCGACCGTGTACGCCTCGACGGCCATCGCCCGCTCGGACACCTTCAGCACCATGAAGCCGTGCTCGGAGAAGTTCTGCCAGGTCGACGGATGGTTGAAATGGGCCTTTCCGTCGCCGGCCTTTCCGGCGGCGCCGCAGACGATCTGCCGGGTGCCGCCGGTGCGTGCGGTGGGCTCCAGGATCTGCAGCGTGTGGTCGTGCCCGGACAGGATCAGGTCGGCGCGCCCGCACACCACCTCCTCGTACAGCTCCTTGAGGTGGATGCCGCTGGTGTAGTGGCCGATCACGAAACCGTCGTACGAACCGGCGCTGCCGTGCTTGCCGTTGTTCAGGTACGGGTGGTGGCCGAGCACGATCTTCCAGCGTGCCCGCGACGCCTTGAGCGCGCCGTCCAGCCACTCGCGCTGCGCGCGCATGTAGGGGCCGTTCCACCGGTAGTGCGGGTCGAGCTGAGCGACGTACGACGAGACGGGGTTGGTGTCGAGGGCGAAGAACTCCACCACCGGGTCGCTGCCGGCCGTGGCGGGCAGCGCGACGTTGTAGTAGCGGCTCGGCATGTACCAGCGGGGCGATCGTCGGGCGTAGGCGACCTCCCGGTCGCCGCGGGACGGGTCGCCGCCGCTGCCCGGTATCAGGCCGGAGCAGTCGTGGTTGCCGAGGACCATCAGCCACGGCATGTCCACCCCGGAGTTGGGGTCCTCGAACTTGGTGCGGAACTCCGAGTCGTCGGCGGACTCGGGGCCGTTCTCGTAGATGTTGTCGCCGAGGCCGACCGCGAGGCCGATGCCTTCGGCGCGGCACACCTCGCGGGCGGCGGCGGCCACCGCGTGCTGGCCCTCCTCGCCGGTGCCGGCGTCACCGGTGAGGAGCACCGCGTACTCCCCCGACCTGTTCGGGGCGGTGGGGAAGGGGAACTTGCCGGTGCGGGAGGCCGCCGCCGCGGGGGTCTGCGCCCCGCCCGGCAGCACGGTCAGCGCGGCCGCGCCCGCCACCACACCGCCCAGCACGGTCCTGCGGCGCGGCGCCCGCATCTCCCTGACCCGCTCCCCCACCGGCCCCTCGACGAGGGCCGGATCGGCCCGCAGCCACTGGTCCTCCGTCAGATCCGCGCCCGGTGGTATCAACTCGTCGTCGCACATGGAGGGTTTCTCTCACGGGAGCGCGTGCGGTTGGTGGGGAACCAATGAACTCCTGGTGGACGAATGGACACGGGCTCGTGGCCCGCGACGCGGCGGCCCGACCCCGGGCCGCCGCCACGACTGACCCGGCACTCAGGCCGCCGTCACGACCTCCGGCGGGTCCACCGGCTCGGTGCCCTTGGCGAACTGCGTCCGGTACAGCTCCGCGTACCGCCCGTCCAGGGCCAGCAGCTCGTCGTGCGTGCCGCGTTCGACGATCCGGCCCGCCTCGACTACGAGGATCTGGTCGGCGGAGCGGACCGTGGACAGCCGGTGCGCGATCACCACGGCGGTACGGCCTTCGAGCGCCTCGGCCAGCGCCTCCTGCACGGCGGCCTCGGAGGTGTTGTCCAGGTGGGCCGTCGCCTCGTCGAGGATGACGACGCGCTGCCCGGCGAGGAGCAGCCGCGCGATGGTCATGCGCTGCCGCTCACCGCCGGAGAGGCGGTATCCGCGCTCGCCGACCACGGTGTCCAGGCCGTCGGGCAGCGAGCGTACGAGGTCTTCGAGGCGGGCTCGCCGCAGCACGTCCCACAGCTCGTCCTCGCTCGCGCCGGGCCGCGCGAGGAGCAGGTTGTCGCGGACGGACTCGTGGAAGAGGTGGCCGTCCTGCGTCACCATGCCGAGGGTGGCCCGCATCGATTCGGCGGACAGGTCCCGCACGTCGACGCCGCCGATCCGGACGGCGCCCTCGTCGGCGTCGTACAGGCGCGGCAGCAGCTGCGCGATGGTCGACTTGCCCGCTCCGGAGGAGCCGACGAGCGCGATGGTCTGGCCGGGCTCGGCGCGGAAGGACAGTCCGTGCAGGACTTCGTCGCCGCCACGGGTGTCGAGCGAGGCGACCTCCTCGAGGGAGGCGAGGGAGACCTTGTCGGCGGACGGGTAGCCGAACCGGACGTTGTCGACCTCGATGGCCACGGGCCCGTCGGGCACCGGCACCGGCTCGGCCTTCTCCTCGATGAGCGGCTTCAGGTCGAGCACCTCGAAGACCCGCTCGAAGCTGACGAGCGCGCTCATCACCTCGACGCGCGCCCCGGCCAGCGAGGTCAGCGGCGCGTAGAGCCGGGTGAGCAGCAGGGCCAGCGCGACGACGTCGCCCGCGGCCAGCGTCCCTTCCAGCGCGAAGTACCCGCCGAGGCCGTAGACGAGCGCCAGCGCGAGGGCCGACACCAGGGTGAGCGCGGTGATGAACGCGGACTGCGCCATGGCGGTCCGTACGCCGATGTCCCGCACCCTGCGGGCCCGCGCGGCGAACTCGGCGGACTCGTCGGCGGGCCGGCCGAAGAGCTTGATGAGGGTGGCGCCGGGCGCCGAGAAGCGCTCGGTCATGCGGGTGCCCATCGCGGCGTTGTGGTGCGCCGCCTCGCGCTGGAGTCTGGCCATGCGGGAGCCCATGCGGCGCGCGGGCACGACGAAGACGGGCAGCAGCACCAGCGCGAGGAGGGTGATCTGCCAGGAGAGTGTCAGCATGACGACGAGGGTCAGCAGCAGCGTGACGATGTTCCCGACAACGCCGGACAGGGTGTTGCTGAACGCCCGCTGCGCGCCGACCACGTCGTTGTTGAGGCGGCTGACCAGCGCGCCCGTGCGGGTGCGGGTGAAGAAGGCGACGGGCATCCGCTGCACGTGGTCGAAGACGGCGGTCCGCAGATCGAGGATGAGCCCTTCGCCGAGGTTCGCCGACAGCCAGCGGCTCAGCAGTCCGAGGCCGGCCTCGGCGAGGGCGATCACGGCGATGAGCACGGCGTACCGCACGACGGTCGAGGAGTCGGAGCCCTTGACGATGGCCGTGACAACATGCCCCGCGAGGACGGGAGTTGCCACGGCGAGCAGTGCGGTGAGGACGCTCAGCAGAACGAACTGCCAGATGCGTCGGCGGTGGGGACGGGCGAAGGCGCCGATGCGGCGCAGCGTGGCCCGGGCGAAGGGGCGGCGGTCCTGCTGCGCGGTCATGACGCTGTACATCTGCGTCCACGCGGTCGTTTCCATGCTCATACCGGAAGGTTAGAACCTCAACTAAACTTGAGGTCAAGCCTCGACCGCCGCTTTCACCTAGCCGAGTTCGAGCGAGGTGACGCCGAAGACGCGCTGTTCCGCGTACTCCCTGATCGGTCCCGTGTACATGCGGGCGGTGTCGAAGGTGGGTTTCATGCCGCGCGCCTCGGCGAGCGCCACCGCCTCCGGGTTGGTCTCGGGCACGTCCATCGCGACGGGCGCGCCGTCCGTCTCCGCGGCCAGCGCGTCCAGGAGCGCCTCGGCGTCGGCGCGGGTGTCGGCGAACAGCGGGCCCACGCGCAGGGCGTCGCGGCCGGGCCGGAGCACTCCGTACCCGGTCAGTCTGCCGTCGACGATGCGGGCGAGGGCGCGGTGGCCGGGGGCGGCGAGCCAGGACTCCAGGAAGCGCGGCCGGTCGGCGGGCAGGCATGCGCTGTCGTACGGCAGGAGCGCCCGCAGGCCCGCGGCCTCGACGGGGCGCACGTGCCGGTCGGGCGCGTCGACGGCCGGCAGCGGGCCGAGGTAGCGCAGCGTGCCGTGCCGCCACTCGAAGCCGGAGCGGCGGTAGTTGTCCTGCTGGGCGGGGACGCCGTCCAGGCCGACGGTCCTGCCCCCGGCGTGCGCGAGCCCCGCCCGCCAGGTGGCGAGCCCGAGGCCGCGGCCGCGCCGGTCGGGGCGGACCAGGTAGAAGCCCAGGAAGGCATAGCTGTCGCCGTAGTTGACCACGGAGACCGCGGAGACCGGTTCGCCGTCGAGGCGTCCCAGGAAGAACCCGTCGGGGTCCTGCGCGAAGAACGAGGGGGCGTCGGCGAGGCCGGGGTTCCAGCCCTCGTCCGCCGCCCAGCCCGTCACCACGCGCCAGTCGTCGGGCGTCGCCCGTGAGACCGCGAGCCGCCCGGGGGCCGAATCCGTCATCGCTGCACCCTTCTCGATCCGACACGGCGGGCCGTGGAGGACCGCACCGGATGCATCCTGCCCGACTCGGTGTCAGCCGATGCCCGCCACGTGCCGGTCGCGTGCGGCGCCGAGCCCGGCCACGACCTGGGGCACCAGCAGGACGAGCAGGAGGACGAGCGGCACGGTCCAGCTGTGCGAGACGTCGTGGACGGCGCCGAGGAGGGTCGGCCCGGTGGCGGCGAGGATGTACCCGAAACACTGCGACATGCTGGAGAGTTGTGCCGCGTGCCGGGCGTCGGGCGCCCGCTGCACGATGAAGAGCAGCGCCAGGCTGATGGCCGCGCCCTGGCCGAGGCCGAGCAGCGTCATCCACAGATAGGCGCCGCCGACCGGCGCGGCGAGCAGTCCGGCGAAGCCGAGCGCGCACAGGACGGCGCCGAGCACGGCGAGAGTGCCGGAGCGCAGCCTGCGGCCGACGATCACAGGCGCCAGGAAGGAGCCCGCGATGCCGAGCAGCGAGGAGAAGGAGAGCATCCAGCCCGCGTCGCCCGCGTCCATCCCCGCATCCTGAAAGACGGTCGGCAGCCAGGCGGCGGCCGCGTAGTAGTTGAGGGACTGCAGACCCATGTACGCGGTGACCTGCCAGGCCAGCGGGGAGCGCCACAGGCCGCGCACGGGATGTGCGGCCTGCCGTGCCGCCGCGGCGCCCACCCGCGTACGCGACCGGATCTGCGGCAGCCACACGAGCAGCGCGATAACCGCGAGGGCGCCCCAACAGGCGAGCGTGGTCCGCCAGTTCATGCCGCTCGCCTGCTGCACGGGCAGCGTCACACCGGCGGCGAGCGCCGCGCCGCCGAACAGCGACATCGAGTACAGGCCGGTCATCAGGCCCGCCCTCGATGGGAAGTCACGCTTGATGAGACCGGGCAGCAGGACGTTGGCGACGGCGATGCCCGCGCCGATGACGACGGTGCCCGCGAAGAGCGCGACGACCGAGTCGAGCATGCGCAGGGCCGTGCCCGCGCAGATGAGCACCATCGTGCCGAGCAGCGACCGCTCCATGCCGAGCCCGCGGCCGAGCCGGGGCGCGACGGGCGCGAGCAGCCCGAAACAGAGCAGCGGCAGCGCGGTGAGCAGGCTGGTCGCGGCGGCCGACATGCCGCTGTCGTCGCGGATGGTGTCGGCGAGCGGGGAGACGGCGACGAGGGCGGGGCGCAGGTTGAGCGCCAGGAGCACGACACCGATGGCCAGGTAGAGGGCGCCGCGTCGGGTCACCGGGGAGGCCGCGGGGCCCGGCGGGGCCACGGTCGCCGTGGTCGTGCCGACGTGCGCGGCCTCCGCGGGCGCCGGTGCCGGCTCATTCATGTGCTGCTCCTGATTCGTCCTTGTCGACCTTGTCGGCCTTGTCGGCCTCGTCTGCCTTGTCGGCACCGAACGCGGTGTCGGGGGTGGCGTCCGGCGCGGGGTCGGCGGCGGGCGGGTGTTCCCGCAGTGCGGCCATGCCCTCGTCGAGGTGGGCGAGCACCGCGGCCTCCGCGGCCTCGGGGTCCCGCGCCTCGATGGCGTCGACGATCGCCTCGTGGCCCGCGAGCTGGTGGCGCACCGAGTCCGGGACGGGTGCGCCGATGACGGACTGCACCGTGGAGCGCAGGGCGTCACTGAGGTGTCCGTACAGCTCGGCGAGGACGCTGTTGTGCGCCGCGTCGGCGACCGTCCGGTGGAAGGCCATGTCCGCGTCGACGAACGCGGCCGTGTTCCCGCTCTCCCACGCCAGGTTGCGCTCGGCGAGAGCGGCCCGCAGCGTCGCGAGGTCCTCGTCCGTGCGGCGCTCCGCCGCGTACCGGGCGGCGTCCCGCTCCAGACTGGCGCGGACCTCGTACGCCTCCAGGACGCCGGCCCTGCGCACCCTGCGCTGCACGGCCGCGCCGAAGTCGCTGCTCGCCCGGACATAGGTGCCGTCGCCCTGCCGGGGCTCCAGCATGCCGGTGTGCACGAGCGCGCGGACCGCCTCCCGGACGGTGTTGCGCCCGACGGCGAGCTGCTCCACGAGCAGCGGCTCGGCCGGGATCTTCTCGCCGACCCGCCACTCGCCGTCGGCGATGAGGCTCTCCATCTGGGCGATGACGAGGTCGACGAGGCTGGTCCGGGCGGCGCTGCGCAACGGCATCGGTCGGCACCTTCTCTTCTCTCGGGCGTGGAGACATGGGAACATCCCATGTTTTCAGCTGTCAAACGAGGCTTTACCTTCCAGCTCTGGTCTAGACCTTGACAGGTTCAGACCATTTTCGCTTGGGTTCGTGGGACCCCTGGAGGCGCGGCCCCCCGCAAACCGCGCCGCCTGTAAGGAGAGTTGGCATGATCCGACGCTTCACCGGCTTCGCGGCCGCGCTCGCCGCGCTCGGCGCGCTGATCGTCCTCGGCCCGGCCGCCACCACGGCGTCCGCCGCCGAGTGCGCCGCGCCCTGGAGCTCCTCGTCCGTCTACACCGGCGGCAAGTCGGCCTCGTACAACGGACACAACTGGACCGCCAAGTGGTGGACCCAGAACGAGACCCCGGGCCGCTCAGACGTCTGGGCCGACCAGGGCACCTGCGGCGGCGGGACGGACCCGGGCAACCCCGACCCGTCCGGCTTCGTCGTCAGCGAGTCCCAGTTCAACCAGATGTTCCCGAGCCGGAACTCGTTCTACACGTACAAGGGCCTCACCGACGCGCTCAAGTCCTACCCGGGCTTCGCGAACACCGGCAGCGACACCGTCAAGCGCCAGGAGGCGGCGGCGTTCCTCGCCAACGTCAGCCATGAGACGGGCGGCCTGAAGTACGTGGTCGAGCAGAACCAGAACAACTACCCCCACTACTGCGACAAGACCCAGCCCTACGGTTGCCCGGCGGGACAGGCCGCGTACTACGGCCGCGGCCCGATCCAGCTGAGCTGGAACTTCAACTACAAGGCGGCGGGCGACGCGCTCGGCATCGACCTGCTCAACAACCCCTACCTGGTCGAGCAGAACCCGGCCATCGCCTGGCAGACGGGCCTCTGGTACTGGAACACCCAGAGCGGCCCCGGCACCATGACCCCGCACAACGCCATGGTCAACGGCGCCGGGTTCGGCGAGACCATCCGCGCCATCAACGGCACCCTGGAGTGCAACGGCGGCAACCCCGCCCAGGTCCAGAGCCGCATCGACCGCTACAAGGCCTTCACGCAGATCCTGGGCACCACCCCGGGCTCCAACCTGAGCTGCTGACCCACGACCGAGCTCGATTTGCCGGTACGGCCCGGGCGGGTCCCCTTCCTTGGGGCCCGCCCGGCGCTACGCCGCCAGCAACCGGGCCGCGCCGTCCCGGGCTCGGCGTGCCGGTTCGGGTGAGCCGGAGATCGCGGCGGCCGTCATGGCTCCTTCCGCGAGCAGGACCAGAGGACCCACGGCCGACTCCGGCTCCCCCGCGTCCGCCACCAGACCGGCCACGTACTCCGCGAACGCCTCCTTGTGCGCCCGGACGGTGTCGGTCACCGCGGGGTCGACGGCCCCCAGCTCCCCGTACGCGTTGATGAAGGCGCAGCCGCGGAAGTCCGGTTCGGTGAACCACTCGTACAGCCAGTCGTAGACCGCGAGGACGCGCTCCCGGCCCTCGGGGCGGCTCTCCACATGGGCGGCGAGGCGGGCCCGCCAGCGGCGGTCGCGGCGGTCCAGGCAGGCACGGACCAGCTGCGACTTGGAGGGGAAGACCCGGTAGAGCCGCTTGAGCGAGACACCCGATGCGGTGCGGACCTCGTCCATGCCGACCGCCTGGATGCCGCGCTCGTAGAAGAGCCGTTCGGCGGCGTCGAGGAGTCTGACTTCCGCTTCCGCGTGATCCATGGAGGCTTCCCACCGGTCGAGAACGTGCGTTCTCCAACCGTACTACGCGCCACGGAACCCTCGCACCATTGCGCGAGAACGACCGTTCTCCTATCGTGGCGAGCCCGACGGAGAACGCCCGTTCTCCCCACCGGCTTCAGCGAGGAGCACACCCTTCATGAACGCGATCCCAGCCACGACGGCCACGGAAGTCACAGAAGCCACGACCACCCGTCCCCCTGTCCCGCCCTTCACCCGGGAGACCGCGATCGAGAAGGTGCGCCTCGCCGAGGACGGCTGGAACAGCCGCGACCCCGAGAAGGTGGCCCTCGCCTACAGCGAGAACTCCCGCTGGCGCAACCGCGCGGAGTTCGTCACGGGACGCGAGGCCATCGTCGGCCTCCTGTCCCGCAAGTGGGCCCGCGAGCTCGACTACCGGCTCATCAAGGAACTGTGGGCGCACGACGGCCACCGCATCGCGGTGCGCTTCGCCTACGAATGGCGGGACGACTCCGGCCACTGGTTCCGCTCGTACGGCAACGAGAACTGGGAGTTCGACGACAGCGGCCTGATGCACACCCGCCACGCCTCCATCAACGACCTGCCCATCCGGGAATCCGACCGCCTGTACCACTGGCCGCTCGGCCGCCGCCCCGACGACCACCCCGGCCTCACCGACCTCGGTCTCTGAGCGGCCGAAAGCACTGCCGCGACAGGGTGTTACCCCCGCGCACACTGGGCACCCGGTCGGCGACAACGGCCCGGTCCACCGCGTGGACGACGAGGCCGAACAGTACGCCGACCGCCAAGGAGATCCACATGACCACCGCACGCGAGATCATGACGCCGGGCGCGGAGTGCGCCGGAGCCGAGGAGACCGTGCTCCAGGCGGCCACCAAGATCACCGAGCTGGGCGTCGGTGCCCTGCCCATCTGCGGGACCGACAACCGGCTCAAGGGCGTCATCACCGACCGGGACATCGTGGTGAAGGTCCTGGGCAAGGGCAAGGACCCCTCGAAGGTCCTCGTGGGGGAGCTCGCGCAGGCCGAGGCCGTCACCATCGGCGCGGACGACAGCGTCGACGAGGTCTTCGCGACCATGACCTCGCACAAGGTGCGCCGGCTCCCCGTGATCGACGGGCGCTCCCTGGTGGGCATGGTCGCGCTCGCCGACGCCGCCCGCGCGCTGACCGACCCCAAGGCGGGCCAGCTCCTGGAGGCGCTCTCCACGGACTGACCACCCCGCCGTACCGATCGATCACCTCGCCGTGGGGCGGGCAGCCGCCCCACGGCACCGGGCGGCCCCCTCCGGCATGCCCCCGCACGCGGGTCGCCCTACGGTGAACATTCCGGGGCCCCGTCGCTCGGAGCCGCTCCGCCCCGGTCCCGCCGAGCCCCGGGCACCCCGAGGAGGAACCGCATGCCCATCGCCACGGTCGACCCGGCCACCGGTGAGACCCTCGAAACCTTCGAGCCGCTGTCCGCCGCCGAGATCCGGCAACGCCTCGCGGCGGCGGAATCCGCGTACGCCCACCACCGCACCACCGGCTTCGCCGAGCGCGCGCGGCTGCTCAACCGCGCCGCCGACCTCCTGGAGGAGGACGCCGCGGACATCGCCCGCACCATGACGACCGAGATGGGCAAGCCGGTGAAGGCCGCCAGGGCGGAGGCCGCGAAGTGCGTCAAGGCCATGCGCTGGTACGCGGAGCGCGCCGAGGGGCTGCTCGCCGACGAGCAGCCCGCACAAGAGGACGTGTCCGACTCCGGCGCGTCCCGGGCGGTCGTCCACTACCGCCCGCTCGGCGTCGTCCTGGCCGTGATGCCGTGGAACTTCCCGCTCTGGCAGGTCATCCGCTTCGCCGCCCCCGCCCTCATGGCGGGCAACGTCGCCCTGCTCAAACACGCCTCGAACGTGCCGAGGACCGCCCTCTACCTCCAGGACCTCTTCCGCCGCGCCGGCTACCCGGAAGGCTGCTTCCAGACGCTGCTGATCGGGTCGGGCGAGGTCGAGGACATCCTGCGCGACCGGCGGGTGGCCGCGGCGACCCTCACCGGCAGCGAGCCGGCGGGACGCTCGGTGGCGTCCGTCGCGGGCGACGAGATCAAGAAGACGGTGCTGGAACTGGGCGGCAGCGACCCGTATCTGGTGCTGCCCAGCGCCGATGTCGAGCGAGCTGCCGCGACCGCGGTGACCGCCCGGGTCCAGAACAACGGCCAGTCCTGCATCGCCGCCAAGCGCTTCATCGTGCACGCCGACGTCTACGACGCCTTCCGCGACCGATTCGTCGCCGGCATGCGGGAGCTGACCGTGGGCGACCCGATGGACGAGGACACCGACGTGGGCCCGCTGTCGAGCGAGCAGGGGCGGGCGGATCTGGAGGAGCTCGTCGAGGACGCGCTGAACCGGGGCGCCACGGCGCTGTGCGGCGGCGAACGCCCCAAGGAGCTGGAGCGGGGCTGGTTCTACTCCCCGACGGTCCTCGCGGACGTCACTCCCGAGATGCGGATCCACCACGAGGAGACGTTCGGGCCTGTCGCCACGCTCTACCGCGTCGCGGACCTCGACGAGGCGGTGGAACTCGCCAACGACACGCCGTTCGGCCTGAGTTCGAACGTGTGGACCCGCGACGACGCCGACATCGCGCGGTGCGTACGCGACCTCCAGGCGGGCGGCGTCTTCTTCAACGGCATGACCGCCTCGCACCCGGGCCTGCCCTTCGGCGGCATCAAGCGCTCCGGTTACGGCCGGGAGCTGTCGGGCCACGGCATCCGCGAGTTCTGCAACGCCACGACGGTCTGGTACGGCGCCGCGGAGTGAACCACGGAGTCCCGGGGTGCCCGCGGGCACCCCGGGGCGGTGACCCTCACGCCGAAAGCACCGAGTCGTCCAGGGTCCTGGCACCCGGCAGCCGGTGGCCCGCCGCGACGACCGCGGCGTCGATGTCGCTGGTGCCGGTGGCCAGGCACAGGCTGTACGCGATGTCCTCGTACGCCTGCCGGCTCTCGGCACTTCCCTGGTCGGCGCGGAGCACGGCCAGCGCCTTGTAGCGCTCCAGCAGGTCTTCCAGTACGACGGGGTGCGCCAGCAGCACGGGGGTGCCTCCCTCGGGGTCGGGTACAACGGTTGCTCAACGTCCCGCCTGCCCCCGCGCGTCGACTCGAATCACCATGACTGCTTCCGTTTGTCGATCCGCCGGTTCGTGGTCAGACTCTGTGATGTGGACGCGTCGAACAGCAAGACCGCGGGACGGCCCGAACCGGAGACCCGGGACGACGACCGCCGCGAGACCGAGAGCGAACGCGCCGACCGCCGCTGGACCGAGCTCATCCAGGAAGTGCGGGTGGCGCAGACCGGCGTGCAGATCCTCTTCGGCTTCCTGCTGACGGTCGTCTTCACGCCGCGGTTCACGGAGTTGAGCGACACCGACCGGACGATCTACATCGTGACGGTGCTGCTCGGCTCGGCGACGACGGGCGCCCTCATCGGGCCGGTCTCGTTCCACCGCGTCGTCTCGGGCCGGAAGATCAAACCGCAGGCGGTGGTGTGGGCGTCCCGGCTGACCTTCGTCGGCCTGATCCTCCTCCTCGGCACCCTGACGACCGCCCTCCTCCTCATCCTGCGGGTCGCCACCGACGACTCCGTGGTGCCCTGGCTGGTGACCGGCGTCGTCGCCTGGTACCTGCTGTGCTGGTTCGTGCTGCCCGCGTGGGCGCGACACAGGTACACGACGGCGGACTGAGCCCGTACGGCCCGGCAGCGGGCGGCAAGCCGCGTTCGGACAGGCAGCAGGTGTGGATCACCGCGCCGGGGGCACCCAGTGTCAGGACCAAGCAGGCAGCAAATCCACACTGTTCGCAATAAGTCACTGTAAATCACTACCTGTCACGCTCTGGGTGGTGGCAGGTGACGAACGGGCGGAGTGTGGGAGGAGGAGCCTCTAGTGCAGTTCCCACAGACGGGAGATGCCACATGACCACGCACACGCGGTCGCCCATGCCGACTCCGGCGCGTCCGGCACGTCCGGCGCGTCTGGTCGCTCTGCCCGGCGTATACGCACCGCAGTACGACACCGAGATGCTGGCCCGCGCCCTGTACCGCGAGCGCATCGGTGACGGCACTTCCGTACTGGACCTGGGAACCGGCTCCGGGGCGCTCGCCGTGACGGCGGCCCGGCAGGGCGCGCGGGTGACGGCCCTCGACATCTCCCGGCGCGCGGTGCTGTCCACGTGGCTGAACGCGCGGCTGTCCAGGCAGTCGGTCACCGTGCGCCGCGGCGACATGACCACCGGGGTGCCGGCAGGACCGTACGACGTCGTGGTCAGCAACCCGCCCTACGTTCCCTCTCCTTCACCGCTTCTCCCCCGGCGCGGCCCGGCGCGCGCGTGGGACGGCGGACCCGCCGGCCGCGCCGTCGTGGACCGCGTCTGTGACGCCGCTCCCGACGCCCTGCGGGTCGGCGGTGTCCTGCTCATGGTGCACTCCGCGCTGTGCGACGTGGACGCCTCACTGGAGCGGCTCGCGAGCCGGGGCATGGAACCCGCCGTCGTGGACAGGGAGTTCATTCCCTTCGGCCCGGTGATGCGCTCCCGCGAGACGTGGCTGCGCCGGCGCAACCTCATCGGCGAGGACGAGACCTGCGAGGAGCTGGTGGTGATCCGTGCCGAACGCCGCTGACCGACCTCGCCGCGTCACGGTCGACCGCGACGGGCCGCTCCTGGTGGAGGGCCCGGTCGAGGTGGTGGGTGACGACGGGACCGTCTCCGTCTCACGGCGGTTCGCGGTCGCGATCTGCACCTGCCGCCGCAGCCGTACGTACCCGTGGTGCGACACGAGCCATCGCCGACGGGTGAAGCAGCACGCGGACAAGCCGTCCGCGCCCGAGACCGAGGAGCCGGAGGCCTCGTCATGACCGCCCCCGCCGAAGTGCGCCCCACCGTCCCGCCCCACGCCGAATCGCGGTACCGCAGCCCCGGACTGCCGTCCCCCCGCGGCGAGCTGTCCGGCGGCGTGCTCGCCGCCCTGCGGAACGGCGGCCCGGCCCCCTCCCCGCGGGACGCCGAGCACGCGGACCCGTACGGCGACGATCTCCAGCTCGCCCTCTACGTCCTCTACGAACTCCACTACCAGGGATTCGCGGAGGTCACCGACGAGTGGGAGTGGGACCCGGCCCTGCTGGCCCTGCGACGCGCGATGGAGCGCCGCTTCCTGGACGCCCTGCGCGCCGACGTACCCCCGTCCGAAGACGCGGAACAGGCCCTGTCCGAGCTCCTGGTGGAACCGGTCGGGCACGACGACGCGAGCGTCAGCCACCACCTCCAGCGCGACGGCGAGCTCTGGCAACTCAGGGAGTACGCGGCGCTGCGCTCCCTGTACCACCTGAAGGAAGCCGACCCGCACGCCTGGGTCATCCCCCGGCTGCACGGCCGGGCCAAGGCGGCGATGGTCGCCATCGAGTACGACGAGTTCGGCGCGGGCCGCGCCGACGACATCCACGCCAGGCTCTTCGCCGAACTCATGGCCGACCTCGACCTGGACACGTCCTACGGCCACTATGTGGAGGCCGCCCCCGCCGACGTCCTCGCGACCGTGAACCTCATGTCCCTGTTCGGCCTGCACCGCGCCCATCGCGGGGCGCTCGTCGGGCATTTCGCCTGGGTCGAGGTGACGTCCTCGCCCGGCTCGCGACGGCTGGCGGCGGCGCTGCGCCGGGCGGGCGCGGGGCCGGCCGCCCAGCGGTTCTACGACGAACACGTGGAGGCGGACGCCGTGCACGAGCAGGTGGTGCGCCGCGACGTCGTCGGCGGCCTCCTGGCCGCGGAGCCCGCACTCGAGGCCGACGTCGCCTTCGGGGTCCGCGCCACCGGCTTCCTGGAGGACCGCCTCGGCGCCCGGCTCCTCGACGCGTGGCGGCGCGGGAGCAGCGCGCTGCGCGTCCCCCTGCCCGACTCCCCCGGCGGATCTCCCGGGTGGCCGCGGGACTGAGGGAAAGCTATATCTGAGATGTGACTGATGGTCGAGATGGTGACGCCCTGTCGCCGGAGTCCTTCGCGCAGATCGTGCGTACCCGCAGTGCCGTGCGCAGTTACACCAGTGATCCCATCGAGGACCGTGTCCTTGAGGAACTGCTGGACGCCATGCTGTCGGCCCCCACCGGGAGCAACGCGCAGGCGTGGTCCTTCGTCGTGGTGCGCGACGCGGTGGCCCTGCGGCGGTTGAGGGCGTTCTCTCCCGGGCTGGTGGGAAAGCCCCGGGTCGTGGTGGTCGCCTGTGTGGACGGCGGCCGCCTCGATCTGGCCTCGCACGACGGCGCGCCGGAGCTGTGCGTGACCATGGCCGTCAACACTCTCCTGCTGACGGCCCACGCGTACGGGCTCGGCGCGTGCCCCGTCACCAGTTTCCGGGCCGGTGTCCTGCGGGTCCTGCTGGGCATTCCCGCCGACATCGAGCCGGTGTTCATGGTGCCGATGGGCCACCCGGCAGGCGAACGTCAGATGTCCAAGCGTCGACCCCGGAGCGAAGTGATCAGCTATGAAGTCTTCGGACAGCACACTCCCGCCGTCGGTGCGTGAGGATCTCGTCCTGCTCGCCGCGAACCTGTTGAGCAGCGCCCGCGGGCTGCTGGAGGAGCCGAAGAACTACGGGCCGATGCGCTGCCTGGGTGCGGCCGGCCGGGTACTGGAGCTCCTCGAAGAGGCGGACGCGAGCGAGCCGCGGCTGGTCGCCGTCCGCACCAGGATCGACGACGTGCTCACCGGGCCGCAGAACCACGAGCACACCAGCGATCTCCTGGAGAACCTGTGCGAGCAGGTGGCCGTGGCCGTGACACAGCCCGCCGGGGCCGGCGCGGGCGACTGATTCCCCCGCTCACCCGCCCGGTCCCTGCCGGTCGGGCGCCGGTCCGGAGACGCGCGGATCCACGTAGTCCGGGCCGGGCAGACCCTTGCGCCGCATGGCGATTCCGGACACCGCCTCGAAGATGGCCCGGCGGGCGTTCATCGTGGTGGTGCAGCCGGGGTCCAGGTGGGGTGCCACCTCGACGATGTCCATGCCGACGACCGGCAGCTCGTGGCAGATGCGGCGGATGGCGGGCAGCAGTTCGCGGTTGGTCAGCCCCGGCGGTTCGGGGGTGCCGGTGCCGGGCGCGAAGGCCGGGTCCAGCACGTCGATGTCCAAGGACACGAAGAGGTACTCGGGACCGTCGAGCGCCTCTTCGAGGGCCTGTTGGAGGACCGCGTCGAAGCCGCGCCGGTCGATCTCGGCCATGAAGTGCGCGCGCAGCTGGTTGTCGCGCATCCAGTCGAACAGTTCCTCGTCGGGTGCGATCGCGCTGCGCAGGCCGATCTGGATGAAGTTGCGCCCGGGGACGTGTTCGTCCTCGATCAGCCGGCGGATCGGCGTGGCGTGCGAGGCGAGATGGCCCGCCAGGTGGGGCGCGCAGTCCGGGTGCGCGTCGAAGTGGATGACTCCGACCTTGCCCGGTCCGTAGACATCGGCCATGGCGGCGGCGTCGGGCCACAGGATCGAGTGGTCGCCGCCGAGCACGATCGGAATGGCGCCCGTCTCGGCGATCTCGCGGACCAGGGCACGGATCGGTTCCATGGAGTTGTCGATGCTGAACAGGTCCACGGCCGCGTCTCCGTAGTCGACGACCGTCAGCTCCTCGAAGGGCTTGATGCGCGTGGTGGGGTTGACGAGCAGGTTCGGGGTGTTCGGGAGGCACCGCTCGTCCGCCCGGATGGCGCGCGGGCCGAAGGCGGCGCCCCGGTGTCCGGTGGACATGTCGACCGGTGCCCCCAGCACCGCCACGTCGACGTTGCCCGCGCGCAGGTCGTCCTGGTTGAGGCAGAGCGGCAGCCCGAACAGCGTGGCGATACCGGCGTACGGGGGTGCGAACGCGTACCGCTGAAGGTTGATCGGGCCGGGCTCGCGTCCCGGGTCGCCCGTGCGGTCGATCCGCTGTTTCCAGGCGTCCGCCGGTACGTCTTCCACAGGGGGCTCCTTCTGTCGCGCCTGGGCGGTGACCGGCGCCGGTGCGTCCGGCCGGCTGCCGCGGTGGTCACACAACCCGAGGGGGCGCGTCCGCCGTCGGCACCCCGCCACCGCGGACCGTGACAGTCAGCCGTGCGGACCATTTCCGGCGGCTCGCCGGACACCGGCGTGCGGGCCTCGGACGGCGCAACCGGGCGTGCGGGCGGGCGGGCCCGTGCGGATGGTGGGTGGCGGAGCGTGCGCGTTCCCTGTGCGCGGCAGCCGCCTGAAACCGGTGCGCTGCCCGCTCCGTCTCCCGCGTACCACCCGAAAGGACAGCCGGCTGATGCTACGCAGTGACATGGACGTCGCGGTCGTCGGCACCGGCGTCATCGGCCTGGCCACGGCCTGGGAGGCGGCCCGCCGAGGGCTGCGGGTGCGTCTGATCGGGCCGCGCTCGGGAGAGCACCGGGGGCAGGCGTCCCGGGCGGCGGGCGCGATGCTGGCGCCGTTCAGTGAGGTGGCGGCCTCCGACAGTCCCGAACGCGTCGCCCTGGAGGTCGGCGAACGCGCCGCCGCCCGGGAGCTGTACGACTCCTGGCTGCCGCCGCTGCGGCAGGCGAGCGGCCGGCCCCTCACCCTCACGCCGGGACTGTGGGTGGTGGCCACCACCGGCGGCCGCGGGGACGCGACAGAACTGAACGCCATCGCCGATGCGGCCGTCGCCCACGGCCACCGTGCGGAGCGCCACGACCCCGGCGATGTGCCGGGCCTGTCTCCGGCCCGGTCCTGCACCGCCCATGGCGCGCTGTGGCTGCCCGGTGAGGCGACCATCGACTCGGGCGAGCTGATGAGCGCCCTGACCGAGGCGCTCCTCGCCCACGCGGACGTGACGTGGACCGAATCGGAAGCCACCGGCCTGCATCCGTCGGCCGGTGAGGAGGTGACGATCACCTGTGCCGATGGGCCCCGGATCAGTGCGCCGCGCGTCGTCCTGGCCGTGGGCGTCGGCCTGAACGACCTGCTGGCGAACAGTCCGGACCTGGAACTGTCCTTGCCGCCGATACTGGCCGGCAAGGGGGTCAGCGCGGTGGTGCGCCACGTTCCCATGTCGCTGCCGACCGCGATCCGCACCCCCATGCGCGACTTCGCCTGCGGAATGCACCTGGTGCCCCGCGCCGACGGCATGGTCTACGTGGGGGCCACCAACCGCCTCTCCCCCTCGGGGGCCGTCCCCTACCCGCTGGTCATGGAACTCAACGACCTGCTGCGGGAGTCGGGCGAGGAGCTCAGCACCAAGCTGTACGAAGGGGAGCTCGTCGGCGCCCGCGTCGGGTACCGCCCTTTCACGCTCGACCACCTTCCGCTGGTCGGCCCCACCGCCGATCCGCGGGTCCTCATCGCTTCGGGCACCTACCGCAATGGCATGCTGCTGGCTCCCCGCCTCGCCGAGATGATCGCCGATCACCTCACCCGTGACACCGTGGCCGAGCACCCCTTCGACCCCACTCGCACGATCACGCCGAGCGCCCTGCCGCAGACGCTCGAGCGTTGGCTGCCCGAACTGGTGGACCTCTTCCTTCCGCCGCAGGGAACGCCGACCTCCATGCAGGGCGTACTGGCCGATCTGTTGCACCAGAGCCTGCGCGGGCTGGCCACAGACGGCGGTGACCCGCGCGGTGCGGCGGTCCGGCGTACGTGGCAGCAGGCTCCCGTTCCCGAAGCCCTGTGGTCCCTGCTCGTCGCCTATCTCAAATGACGCCGGCTCATATGACTCTGCCTCACATCACGCCGCGGGCTGTGCGTACAGAGCGTCGATCAGGCGGAAGAGGTCCACGGGCGTGCCGTCCTCGTCCACGGCGTACCGGCCGGGGTCGGTCAGGTACAGGGAGGCCGCGTGGCCGTCGGGGCGCAGCGTCTGTACGGTCTCGGCGGCGTAGATGCCCAGGGACGGCGGGTCGTCCTCCGGGGCGCCGAGGCGCTGTCGCAACTGCCGTGCCTGGTCGAACAGCAGCGCTTCGCCGAAGCTGTCCACGTTGATGCTCAGGGCGCCCTTGCCGTCGTCGGAGAGCCCGGCCGCGCGCAGGAGTTCCACGAGGTAGCTGGTGTAACCGAGGCAGTGGCGGTCGCGCGGGACGTCGAGTTCCCGCAGTTCCTTCCACATCGGGTCGCCGCCGACGATCATCATGGCGAGGAGGTCGTCGTCGCGGGGTATGTCCCCGGTGGTCACCGCGTCCCACAGGCACTCGGCGAGCGGGTCGAGGCCGGGTGCGGTGCGTACGGGGACGTCCGGACGGCCCGCGGCGTCCAGTGCCCGGCGGATGTGCCGGCGGAACAGGTCGAGCACACGGGTGTAGCGGCCGTCGACCAGGCGGAAATAGCGCTGCGCCAGTTCGGCGGCGACGAGGCCGCTCTGGAAGGCGTCGAGGAGGTAGAGGTAGTACTGCACTCGCGGCACGTCGACGGTGACCGTCAGGGCCAGGGAGGAGGGCAGCAGGGCGGCGACGTCGCCGATCACGCGTGACTGGCGCAGGACGGTCTCGTACTCGTAGAGCGACAGTTCGCCCTCCGTGACGATGGACCGCAGCCGAGCGGCCGACGGAGCGGCGTCGGCGCGCAGCAGCTCCGTACCGCGGCCGTGCTCGTCGATGAAGCGCAGGTTCTGGTGACTGAACAGGCAGACACCGCTGACCAGTTCGGCACGGTCGGCGTCGTCGGCGCTTCCGGTGAGTTTCCGCGCCCCCTTGATGTGCAGGCGGTGGCGGCTGCCGCAGAGCTCGGCCCCGGCGAAGACCGCCTTGTGCGCCCGGTCCCTGCGGCTCTGCACGATCAGCGCGTCGGCTCCGGTGCCGAACTCGCCTTCGCCGAAGTACTCGCCGAGCGTGCGCACGCGCTCGAACGCGCGCCTGACCGCCTTCTCCTGGTCCGGCGTGCCGGTGGCCGCCGTCTGCCACATGCCCTCGCTTCCGGGGACGGGGCGGGGGTGGGGGCCCGCGGGGGTGTCGTACCGGTGCAGGACCGCGGGCTCTCCCGGGTGTTCCGTCTGTTTGATGACGAGTAGTTCATCGGTGCCGGCGAGAGAGCGGCGCCCGACAGGGGGCGCCTCTCCACCGGCAGGAACCTCGTGAGCACGCACACATCCTCCCGGAGCTCCGCGCCCGGCGCCGCACGGCTGCGCACCGCACTCACACACCCGGGCATACGCGAACGAATCGGGCGTGAATGGACCATTCCATTATCGGAGCCGTCAGGCGTCGGGCAACCCGGCTCCGGGTGTGCGGCGCAGGCCGGTGGCCAGTACGGCGAGACAGCCGAGGAAGCCGATGGCCAGCAGGCCGCCGATGCCGGCCAGCGCGAGGTGGAAGGCGGCGGTGGGGGTGCCGTCGCCGGTGAGGCCGGCGGCGTACACGGAGCCCACCACGGCGGGGCTGAGGGCGCCGCCGAACTGGCGCAGTGCGGTGCTGGTGGCGGAGGCCATGCCGGCGAGGTTCCGGGGGACGGCGTTGACGGAGACGACGGTGACGGAGGTGAGCATCAGGGAGACGGAGACACCGAAGAGGGCCAGCCGCCAGGCGAGGTCCAGGAAGCTGGTGTCGGGGCCGACCTGGAGGAACAGAAGGGCGACGGCTGCGCCGAGCGCGAGGCCGGCGGTGAGCAGTGCCAACGGCGGTACGCGGCTCATCAGCAGCCCGACCGGCACGTTGGCGACCGCGCTGACCCCGGCGAAGAGGAAGAGCCGGGTGCCGATCTGCAGGGAGGATAAGTCGTGGACCTCGCCCAGGTAGAGGCTGATCAGGAAGGTGAAGCCGACCGTCGCGAAGAGGGCGATCACGGACGCGAAGGCGGCGGTGGCGAAGCCGGGCGAGGTGAACAGCCGCAGATCCATCAGCGGAGCGGCGGCGCGGCGCTCGACGGCGAGGAAGGCGGCCAGGGCGAGAACGCCGACGGCGAGGCCGGTCAGCGTCAGGGCGGAGGTCCAGCCCCGGGAGCCGCCTTCGATGGCGCCGAAGATGAGGCCGGCCATGGCCACGGCGGCGGTGATCTGACCGGGCCAGTCCAGGTGGCGGCCCTCCGGGCTCTTCGACTCCGGCAGCCACAAGTGGCCGCACACGAGCGTGCCGAAGGACAGGGCGGCGGCGGGAACGAAGATCCAACCCCAGGCGCCGGATTCGAGGATGCCGCCGGACAGCAGGGGGCCGAGCGCGAGTCCGGCGGCCACCCCGGCCGCCCACAGGCCGATGGAGCGGCCACGGTCGCGCGGGTCGGGGACGGCATGGGCGATCAGGGCAAGGGTGGTGGGGAGCAGGAGCCCGGCGCCGAGGCCCGAAACGGCCTGACCGGCCCACAGGACGGGCATCGTCGCACCGTTCCCCAGCAGTCCCGCCAAGGCTGCCACGAGCCCTCCGACGCCGGTCAGGGCCAGGCCCATGGAGAAGATCCGACGGCGGCCGTAGAGATCGCCGAACACGCCGGCCGACAGGACGGAGGCCGCCATCGGCAGGACGTAGGCGTCGGAGACCCACTGCAGCTGAGAGGTGTCGGCGCCGGTGGACGCGGCGATGTCGTGCAGCGCTCCCGCGACGCCGTTGATGGGGAGGTAGACGGCGAACACACCCAGGACGGCCAGGGCGACCGTGACGGTGACGTGGCGTTCGGCCGCGGCCCCTCCGGTCCCGCGCTTCAGGGTCAGCCGCCTTCGACGCCGGTCGCGCCGTGCGGGGAACCGACCGGCTTCGACTCCGGGGAGCCGCGCTGGCGCAGATAGACAGAGAAGACGGCCATCGACCCCACGGCGAGGAGCTCGGACTGCCAGTTCTGCAGGGTCCTGCTCCAGAAGTCGGCGGCGCCGAGGTACTCGAACCAGCCGATGGGGGCCTGGAGTTCGCGCAGGTGCTCTTCGTTGTACGCGGCTGTGCCGGCGACAGACTGGGCCAGCCAGGAGAGCAGGAACAGGGCGCACATGAGGATGCCGAGCGAGCGGGAGTACCAGGCCTGACGCCCGCCGCCGACGGAGGCCCAGCGCGGCGAGTCGTGCTGCGCGTGTTCGCCGATCTTCTGGTCCTCGTCGGACTCGGTGCCCGCCTTGTGGAGCTCCTTGGACTCGGGCGAGCCGCGCTGGAGCAGCCAGACCGTGCCGAAGATGTAGAGGAAGAACTGCAGGTATTCGGACTGCCAGTTCTCCATGACGTCCACGGCGAAGTCGGAGCTCAGGAGATAGCCGCCGAAACTCATCGGGGCCAGGTCCTCGGCGGCGAGGTGGTTGTTGAAGTCTGCGTGCCCGGCGACCGCCTGCCCGGCCAGGGTGAGGAGGAAGCCCGCGCCGAAGGCGAGGGTCAGGCTGTTGTCGTGCAGGAAGCCACGAGCGCCCTTCGCGCGCCCCGGCCTCATCGCTGCATCAGCCCCAGCACCGTGCAGTAGGCCAGTCCCGCGGCCACCATCAGGAGATACACCGTGAACATGGTCCGCACCGGTCAACCACCCTTGATCAGACACTGATACGGCTTCTCGGGGCGCTCGGTGCAGCCGGCGGCCGTGACCTTCCAGCCGTCCGGAAAGGACGAGAGGAAGAGTGTGTCGCGGTCGGTCACGACGCGTGCCTGGCGCCCGTACACGTCGACGTGCCGCACCTCGGCCGCCGTGGGCAGCCCCGCGTCGGGCAGGGCCCGCGCGCAGGGCAGTTCGGCGGACTGCTCCAGCTCGTCGCGGGTGCCGGGGGCGAGCGCCACGCAGCCGCGCGCGGCGTCCGAGGCGCGCAGGCCGGCCTCGAACCGGGTGACCGCCCGGGCGGCGCCGTCCTCCCGCGCCCCGACGTCGCCGCAACCGCTGAGGGTGCAGCACAACAGTGCCGCGGCCACGCCCCACCTCGTTCCGCGCACCAGTTCTGCTCTCCTTCGCGGTCCCGTCGGCTCGTGACTGCCGCACCGCGACGGTGGTCCGTCAGGGTGCAGGCCCTCCGACGATGCCGCGACTCCGTCCCGGGACGGAGAACCCGCGCGCCGGACACGCTGACGTGCACCCGAACGGACGGCACCCGTCCGGCCGCCCCGTCAGCCGTCCCCTTCAGCCGTCTCCGGGCGGCGCCCCGTGCTCGGGTCCTGTCAGCCTGAGCTGCACCTCGATCTCCTGGTCGCCCGAGACGCTGCCGACGGTCGACACGACGAAGGCCGATTCGAGCGTCCTGCGCAGGCGCGCGACCGCGACCGGGCCGCCCTGCAGGTCAGCGGTCACCGAGCCCGCGAGCAGGACGCCCGGTACGGAGTCAGGGCTGTGGGCGGCGCGGAACTCGCCGGTCCACACGGCGGGACACTCCTCTCCGGTCTGGCGTGGCGCGTCGCTTCCGCGGTCGGACGCGAAGTGGGTGCGCAGGACGTCGAAGACGGTGTCCGCGTCGGCCGGTGAGCACTCGCCGAGGGCCACTTGCACGAGGTCGGCGGACGGGGCGTGCGGTGTACGGGATTCTCCGGTCTCCGGCACGTCACAGCTCCCGCAGCGCGGGCAGGAGCTTCTTCTCGGCCCACTCGATGAAGGGGCGCTGCTGGTCGCCGCCCACCTGTACGAGGGCGACCTCCGTGAAGCCCGCGTCGACGAAGGGGCGTACCGCTTCGACGAAGTCGTCGACGCTGTCTCCGCACGGGATCTGCTGAGCGATGTCCTCCGGAGTGACGAACTGCGTGGCACCGGCGAAGCCGGAGGGTCCCGGCAGTTCGGAGTTGACCGGCCAGCCGCCGACGGACCAGCGGAACTGTTCGTGGGCGCGGGCCACCGCCGCGTCCTTGTCGGTGTCGTAGCAGACGGGCAGCTGGCCGACCCGGGGCTTGCCGCGGCCGCCGTGCTCGTCGAAGGACGTGAGCAGGTCGGCCTTGGGCTCGGTGGCGATGACGAGGTCGGCGAGCCGCCCGGCCAGCGCGCAGGACCGGCCGCCGGACACGGCGATGCCGATGGGCGGCAGCTCGTCGGGCAGGTCCCACAGGCGGGCGTTCGCCACGTCGAAGTGGTCGCCCTGGTGGTTGACGTTGTCGCCGGTGAAGAGCGCGCGGATGATGCCGACCGCTTCTTCGAGCATGTCGAGGCGGACGCGCGGGGAGGGCCAGCCGGCACCGACGACGTGCTCGTTGAGGTTCTCGCCCGAGCCGAGCCCCAGCCGGAAGCGGCCCTCCGAGAGCAGCTGCATCGTCGCGGCCTTCTGGGCCACCACGGCGGGGTGGTAGCGGACCGTCGGGCAGGTCACGTACGTCATCAGCGGGATGCGCGAGGTCGCCTGCGCCGCCGCGCCGAGCACGCTCCACGCGTACGGGGAGTGCCCCTGCGTGTCGAGCCACGGAAAGTAGTGGTCGGAGGTGACCGAGAAGTCGAAGCCGGCCCGCTCCGCCGCGACCACGTCGTCGACGAGGGCGCGCGGTCCCGCCTGCTCGGTCATCATTGTGTAGCCGAATTGCACCATAATGGATCGGTTTGCCGAACTGCTCCCGCTGAAACATCCGACGAACCACTGCTCCACCGTACGGATGCGGACGGCGAGCGGGGGTACCGGGGCAACCACAGCCCGAACGGTCACGGACAGAGAGGCAGGCTCCTTTGCGCACTGTAGGAGTGGAGGAGGAACTCCTCCTGGTCGACCGCGAGAGCGGGGAACCCCGAGCCCTGTCCTCCGCGGTTCTGGCGCGAGCGGCCAGGGACACGGAGGAGCGCCCCGGCACGGAGAAGCACGCCGACGACTACCGCGAGCCCGAGGACGAGGCGTTCGAGAAGGAGCTCCAGAGTCAGCAGCTCGAGTTCGCGACGCAGCCGCGGACGAGCATGGACAGCCTCGCGGACGAGATCGTCCGGTGGCGCGGGGAAGCGGCACGGCACGCGGGCGACGTGGGCGCCGCGATCGCCGCCCTCGCCACCTCTCCCCTGCCGGTGAGCCCGTCGATCAACACGGGCAGCCGCTACCAGTGGATGGAGGCACAGTTCGGCCTGACCACGCAGGAGCAGCTGACGTGCGGCTGCCACGTCCATGTGTCGGTCGACTCGGACGAAGAGGGCGTGGCCGTCATCGACCGCATCCGCCCCTGGCTCCCGGTCCTGGTCGCGCTCAGCGCTAACTCGCCCTTCTGGCAGGGGAACGACAGCCTGTACAGCAGCTACCGCAGCAGGGTGTGGGGCCGCTGGCCGATGGCGGGCCCCACCGAGCTCTTCGGCTCCGCCGCCCGGTACGAGGAACAGGTCACCCAGATGGTCGCCACCGGGGTGCTGCGCGACCGGGGCATGGTCTACTTCGACGCCCGGCTCTCCCACCGCTACCCCACGGTCGAGATCCGGGTCGCGGACGTCTGCCTGGAAGCCTCGTCGACCGTCCTGGTCGCGACGCTGGCGCGGGCGCTGGTCGAGACGGCCGCACGGGAGTGGCGGGCGGGCCGGCCGCCGCTGGCGCACGGCATCGACCTGCTGCGGCTCGCCGCGTGGCGGGCCGCGCGCTCCGGCCTCGACGACACGCTGCTGCACCCCGTGACCATGCGGCCCGCCACGAGCGCCGAGGTGGTGCGCGTGCTCGTCGACCACGTGCGGGACGCCCTGGAGGACACCGGCGACCTCGACCTGGTGCGCAGGGCCACGGCGGACCTCCTGAAGAACGGCAATGGAGCCCAGATCCAGCGCGACCTGCTGCACCGGACGGGCAGCCTGCGGGACGTGGTCACGGAGTGCGTCCGCCGCACACAGCTGACGTGATGGGCCTCCCGCGCTCTTGACTCTTTTAGAGACCCCTCTATTTTTAGAGGGGTCTCTAGTTTTCTCCATGTCATGGCGGAGGGGTGCACGCGTATGCGGAAGGTCGAAGAGGGTGGCCTGCGTGAGCAGAACAAGGCCCGGCGGCGGTCCCTGATCCTGGAGGCGACGCGGGCACTCCTTCGGGAGGGCCCGGAATCGGTGATCAGTACCGAGCGGATCGCCGAGCGGGCGCAGGTCGCCCCGGCCACCGTGTACAACCTGATCGGGCCGCGCGACAAGGTCTGGGAGGCGCTCGCCGCCGGGTTCATGGACGAGCTGGAGCGCCGGCTCGCGGTGTCGGGGGCCGGTCACCCGCGGGACGTCGTGAGGTCGACCGTCCAGCTGTTCGTGGACGACCCGGTCGTGTCGCGGCGCATGGTGCGGGAGTGGCAGGCCAGTGGTCTCGTGTTCGACCGCAGTCCGCTTGTCCAGCTCCGCCGGACGATGGCGGACGCCCGGACGCATGGCCTGCTGCGGGCCGACGTCGACACCGACGCGCTGGCGGCCACTGTCGCCGCCTCGTGCGTGGGCGCGCTGCATCAGTGGGTCGCCGACCTGATCGACGACGAGCGGTTCCTGGCGCGCGCCCTGTTCGCACTGGACGTCGCGCTCGCGGCGGCGGCCTCGGACCCCTGCCGCGACGAGCTGCTGGCGCCGCTACGGACCCGGGGCACGGCATGACACCCGGCGCCGCGCCACGGTCCCGACGGTTCGTGGGCCGCGACGGCATCCGCCTGACGGCGGACGTATGGGGCGAGGCGTCCTCGCCACCCCTCGTCCTGCTGCACGGCGGCGGCCAGACACGGCACGCCTGGGACCGGACCGGCCCTCGACTGGCCGCCCTGGGGTGGTACGTCGTCGCCCCAGACCTGCGCGGGCACGGCGCCAGCGAGTGGTCGGCCGACGGCGACTACGACCTCGACCTGTTCGCCGACGACATCCGGGCGCTCGTCACCGGCATCGGCGGCCGCCCGGTGCTCGTCGGCGCCTCGCTCGGCGGTCTCGGTTCACTGCTGGCCGCCGGAGAGCCACCCGGGGCGGCGGTTCGCGCGCTGGTTCTCGTCGACGTCGCCCATCGGCCGGACCTCCACGGCACCCATCGGATCTTCGCTTTCATGCGCCGACGGCCGGACGGCTTCGCCGACGTCGGCGAAGCTGCCGCGGCGGTCTCCGCCTACCTGCCCCACCGGCCACGCCCGGACGACCCCGAGCGGATACGGAACAACCTGCGCCGCCACGGCGATCGCTGGGTCTGGCACTGGGACCCGCGGCTGCTGGACAGTTTCGAGGACCGGATGGATCCGCCCGGCATGGCGGAGCGCCTCCTCGACGCGGCGCGCGGCGCCGGCGTGCCGATCCTGCTCGTCCGCGGCGGGAGCAGTGACGTGGTGCGTCAGGACATCGCCGAGCAGTTCTGTGCCGGCGTCCCCCTCGCGCGGTGCGTGGAGGTGGCCGGTGCGGGACACATGGTGGTCGGCGATCGGAACGAGCACTTCATCGAGGCGGTGGTCCCGTTCCTCGAAGGGGCGATAGCCCGGTCATGACGCGCGGGCGTACGGCGGATGAGAGACGCCGCCCATGGCGCGCGGTCGTACGGGCGGATGAGAGACGCCGGGCATGTGGAGGGGCCCCGGCGCGTGTGGCACCGGGGCCCCGAAGGAACTACAACACCATCTGCCGACCTCAGTGTTGCGTCGGCTTTCCGTATCCGCACGGCCGTCCGTCGCAGTGACGGGGGTGCGGGGATCGCGGATGCGTGACCGGAGACCACCTGCCTATCGATGTCCTGCGGTACCCGGGTGCAGACTTCCGCCCGGGCGATCCTGACGGCGCTCTATTTCCTCCGTTCTTCCCTCTCTGTACTCAACTGTGGCCTCTTACAGCGCCACTTCGACAGCCGGCCCGTCGCCCATCCCGATCCACTCTGGCTCCGAGCCCCGCCGCCGTACCACTGCCCGGCAGTTCGTGTCTGCCGGGCCTTTCTCGATGCTCAATCTCGACTACAGCAGAAACCATAGACGGGCGAGCACCCAATGTCTACTCCAGCGAGAGCAGATTTTTCGCCTTCCCTCGATGAGGTAATCGGACCCGCCGATCTATGGATGCCGAACGCAGTGAGGGCCTGACCGGCACGTGCCGGTCAGGCCCTCACTGCTGTTCTGGTGGTTGCTCCGGCGGTCAGGCCGGCAGCGGAGCGCCCAACAGGGCGGACGCCCGCTCGAACGGACTGCCCATCCTGGTCGGGGCGACCGGGGCGGCCGCGGGCAGGGTCCGGCAGGTGAAGCCGAGCTGGGCCATGGCCCGGAGGACCTCCCCCGCGCTGAAATCACGGGGATCCTGGCGGGTGATGACCCGGCCGACCTGCTTGACGGGGTAGTGGCGGCGCCCGATGATCACGGACTGGCCGGTGACCGGTTCGGGCTTGACGCCCTTCATCGTTTCCAGCACCCCGCTCTTGGTGAGGTCGAACGGGAAGCGAGCGATGACACAGCGCATGAGACCTCGCATGGGGAGGGGGTGGGGAAGAAGGTCGGGGCGGCCCGTGACGGGCTGGTTCAGTGGACGGGGGCGGCGGTGAGGTCCCGCAGGCGCATCAGGTCCGTGTAGCCGGAGCCGTCACGGACAGCCGTGAGCCTGGCCCTGGTGACCAGACCGGTGCGCCGGCCGTCCTCGTCGCAGACGAGCAGGTGCCCGACGCGGGCGCCGGCCATGACGGACAACGCCACCTCGACGGTCATGTCGTCCCATACCCGCGGTCCCGCCTCGGCCGCGGCGTCGCCCGAAGGACCGCGTACGGGCTCGGCGTTCACCGGCCGGGGATGCGTCTGAACCAGCGTCAAAGGTGCCTCCTGAAAGCGGGGTTGGTGTCCGGAGCGCGAAGGGGCTACGCCGCGGCGTCGACGGCGGACCGCTGCGAAGCGGCGCGCCGGGCCGCCGAAGCGGGGCGGCGGCGACCGCGTGCGCCGGTGCCGCGCTTGGGGCGTTCGGTGACCGGCGCGGTGATGACGACCGGGATGCCCGAGGGGGCCTGGGCGCCGGTGATGCGGTGCAGCTCCTGCTCGCCGGAGCGGACCTGGGTGATCTGCGGGCGGATCCCGGCGTCCGACATGAGGCGGACCATGCCGCGGCGCTGGTTCGGGGTGACCAGGGTGACGACACTGCCGGACTCACCGGCACGGGCGGTACGGCCGCCGCGGTGCAGGTAGTCCTTGTGGTCGGTCGGCGGGTCCACGTTGACGACGAGGTCGAGGTTGTCGACGTGGATGCCGCGGGCGGCGACGTTGGTCGCCACGAGCACGGTGACGTGTCCGGTCTTGAACTGCGTCAGGGTGCGGGTGCGCTGGGGCTGCGACTTCCCGCCGTGCAGCGCGGCGGCCCGTACACCGCTGTTGAGCAGGTCCTGGGTCAGCCGGTCGACGGCGTGCTTGGTGTCCAGGAACATGATCACGCGGCCCTCGCGGGCGGCGATCTCCGTGGTGGCCGTGTGCTTGTCGGCACCGTGGACGTGCAGCACGTGGTGCTCCATCGTCGTGACCGCGCCGGCCGAGGGGTCGACCGAGTGGACGACGGGGTCGGTCAGGTAGCGGCGGACCAGGAGGTCGACGTTGCGGTCCAGGGTGGCCGAGAACAGCATCCGCTGCCCCTCGGGCCGCACCTGGTCGAGGAGCGCGGTGACCTGCGGCATGAACCCCATGTCCGCCATCTGGTCGGCTTCGTCGAGCACGGTGATGGCCACCTGGTTCAGACGGCAGTCGCCACGGTCGATGAGGTCCTTGAGCCGGCCCGGGGTCGCCACGACGATCTCGGACCCGGTGCGCAGCGCGCCGGCCTGCCTGCCGATCGACATGCCGCCCACGACGGTGGCAAGGCGGAGCCGGACGGCGCGGGCGTACGGGGTGAGCGCGTCGGTCACCTGCTGGGCGAGCTCACGGGTGGGGACCAGGATCAGACCGAGCGGCTGGCGGGGCTCGGCGCGCTGTCCGGCGGTCCTGGCCAGCAGGGCGAGGCCGAAGGCGAGGGTCTTGCCGGAGCCGGTGCGCCCGCGGCCGAGCACGTCACGGCCCGCGAGGGAGTTCGGCAGCGTCGCCCCCTGGATGGGGAAGGGCACGGCCACTCCCTGCCTGCCGAGCTCGGCCAGGAGCGGCGCGGGCATGTCGAGATCGGCGAAGCCCTCCACGGCGGGCAGCGCCGGGGTGACCGTCTTGGGGAGGGCAAACTCACCCTGCACGGGGGCGGGTCGGCGGCTGTAGCCACCGGACCCACCGGATCGGCGCGGGGCCGCCGCTCCGAAGCGGCTACCGCTCTTTCCGGCGTCGGCGCCGCCATTACGGCTGCGGGAAAATCGGTCGTTCGTACGTGTGCGGTTCATGCGGAACCTTCCTCGACGCGGTGCATACCAAGGAATTCTTCCGGCGATGAGCGGCACAGAGAATCACAAGAAATGGACCGAATGGAACGTAAAAGCGAAAATGCTTTACGGTAAAAGAATGCAGCTGGGGCCCGCACCCCGAAGGATGCGGGCCCCAGCTGCAAGTGCGCGTTCGCGTCAGGCGGGAACGATGTTCTCAGCCGTCGGGCCCTTCTGGCCCTGCGCGATGTCGAAGCTCACCTTCTGGCCTTCGAGCAGCTCGCGGAAGCCCTGGGCGGCGATGTTCGAGTAGTGGGCGAACACGTCAGCGCCGCCACCGTCCTGCTCGATGAAGCCGAAACCCTTTTCCGCGTTGAACCACTTCACGGTGCCAGTAGCCATGTCATATCTCCTTGGGGCAGTACATCGGTGTCCACACTGTGCGGACACCGTGTCGCCGCGATGATTAACCCCGCCCGGAAAAATGACCGGAAATACAAGAGTGCTCCCACCGGCAGGGCCGGTCAGGGGCACTTGAAGTTCGGGAACCACAACTGCAACTGAGATCGACAGTAGCACGCTTAAGGGGGCCTGCACACGGCGGAAAATCCCGCTCCTCCGCTGTGCCAAAAACCCTCACCGCGGGGATCGTTAAACCCTCATACGGCGGTCTCATATATTGCCCGACCGGGAGCCCAACGTTTCGGAGAAAATTTTCCTCAGGTCAGCCGGAAGCGGAGGCGGCAGATCGCCGCGTCCGTGTCGCGGCGTACGGCGTGGGCGACGACCGCGCCCCGCTGGTTCTGCAGGATGCGCTGCCAGAGGTGGGCCGGCTCCGTCTCGGGGATGAGGACCGTGACGCGGGTGCCGGGGTGGTAGTCGTAGATCCTCCTGACGTACTCCGCCACGGGGCGGCCCACCGTGCGGTGCCGGGACCTGAGCTCGATCAGGTCGACACCCGGGTTCCACAGCTCCCAGTCGCGGCGCAGCGCGGCCGCCGCCTCGCGGTCCTCGGGCTCGTCGTACGTCACGGTCACCGCCCGCACCTCGTCGCCGAGGGACACCGCCGCGTTCAGCGCCTCACCGGTGAGCTTCGAGAGCCCGCCGACCGGGACGACGACCAGCGAGTGGTCCCGGTGCGGGGGCTCGGGCACGCGGCCGATGCCGAGCCGCTCGCCGATCTTCGCGTACGCGCGGTGGACGGTCTCGAAGGAGAGCACGAGCAGCGGGAGCGCGACCACGATCAGCCAGGCACCGTCGTGGAACTTGGTGGCGGTCACGACGATCGCGCTGGCCCCTGTGAGCAGGGCGCCGAGGCCGTTGAGCAGCGCCTTGGCCCGCCACCGGGGGCCGCGCTCGCGCCGCCAGTGCAGCACCATGCCGGTCTGCGCGACGGTGAAGCCGACGAAGACGCCGATCGCGAAGAGCGGTACGAGCGTGTTGGTGTCGCCGCCGGAGAACAGCAGGAGCGCGGCCGAGACGCCCGCGAGCGCGAGCACACCGTGCCGGTGCACCTGACGGTCCGCCTTCAGGGCGAAGACGTGCGGCAGGAAGTGGTCGCGGGCGAGCAGTTTGAGCAGGACGGGCAGGCCGCCGAAGGAGGTGTTCGCGGACAGCGCGAGCAGCACCGTGGTCGCGAACTGGATGACGTAGAAGGCCCAGTTGTGCCCGAGGGAGGCGTCGGCGAGCTGGGCGAGGACGGTGACGCCGTCGACCGGCCGCAGGCCGAAGCGGGAGATGAGCACGGCGAGTCCGATCAGCATCGCGCCGAGCAGACCGCCGAGGGCGATCTCCGCGTGCTGGGCGCGCCTGGCCCGCGGCTCGCGGAACGAGGGCACGGCGTTCGCGATGGCTTCGACGCCGGTCAGCGCCGAGCAGCCGGACGCGAAGGCCTTGAGCAGGAGGAGGGCACCCACGGTGGTGGCGTTCTCCGTGAGGACGGCGGCATGGCCTTCGGCGGTGGCGGTCGAGACGGGCGAGTCCCGGAACAGGCCGACGGCTATCAGCGTGAAGATCGCCACGACGAAGACCGCGGTGGGCGCGATGAAGACCTTCGCGGACTCGACGATGCCGCGCAGGTTCACGGCCGTGATCAGGACGAGCACTCCCAGACAGAGGACCAGCCGGTCGTCGTACAGCGCCGGGAAGGCGGAGGTCAGCGCGGCGACGCCGGCGGTGACGGCGACCGCGACGTTCAGCACGTAGTCGAGGACGAGAGAGGCCGCGGCGACCAGGCTGGTCCGGCGCCCCAGGTGGACCTTGGCCACGGCGTAGGAGCCGCCGCCGTCCGGGAACGCGGCGATCACCTGACGGTACGAGGCGACGAGGACGGCGAGCAGGCCGGCGATCGCGAGGGTCACGGGGAGCGTGAACCCGAGGCCGTGCCCGCCGGCCGCGGCGAGCACGAGAACGATCGCCTCGGGTCCGTACGCCACGGACGCCATCGCGTCGAGCGAGAGGGCGGCGAGTCCGGTGAGGGCGGTCAGCCGGTGCTTCTCGCCGGTGTCCGGGGTATCCGGCGGTTCCTCCGCGGCCGGGACGGTGCTGGACTCGACAGTCGGAGCGGACATGTACGCGTACTCCTTCACGCGCCCTCTCGGGCAGATCATGGGCAGGTGCGCCCAGGTTCCGTCCGTTCGAGCCGACGGGAGCCCGTCCCTTACGGGTCCTTCATGTCCAGGGCCGCATTCCATACGCGGCTCTGACGAGACGCGTCGCCGACGAGGCCGGATCCGGAGGCGAGAACGCGACATCCGCGGAAGCGGTGTCGGCGGACGCCTGCGCATGCCACCGTCCCCCTGAGACGATCGTCGGCGTGCCCGCAATCACCCCCACCTCCCCCGCCGAATTCCCCGGCGGCGCCGAGCTGTTCCGGCTCAGCGCCGACGTGGCCCATCTCAACCACGGGTCCTTCGGAGCCGTCCCCGTCCCCGTCGCCCGCGCCCACCGGCGCCTGACGGAAGAGGCCGCCGCGGATCCGGACGCCTTCTTCCTCGCCGTCCCGGACCGGCTCGCCGAGGCCCGCGCCCGTATCGCGGTCCACCTCGGCGCCGACCCCGACGGAATGGCCCTCGTCACCAACGCCACCGAGGCCGCGGGGCTCGCCCTCGACACCCTGCGGCTCGCGCCGGACGACGAGGTGCTGGTCACCGACCACGGCTACGGCACGGTCGTCGCGGCCGCCGCCCGCCGGGCCCGGGTCGTCACCGTCCCCCTCGACCCGGCGCTCGCCGACGGAGAGGCGGTGCGCAAGGCCGTGCTCGCCGGCCTCACCCCCCGCACCCGGGTCGCGCTGCTCGACCAGATCAGTTCGCCCACCGCCCGGCCCATCGCCACGCCCGGGCTCCTCGCCGACCTCGCGGCGCGGGGCGTGACGACCGTGGTCGACGGCGCCCACGCCCCCGGGATGCTCCCCGATCCCCTCGCCGGAGCACCCGACTTCTGGTTCGGGAACCTCCACAAGTGGGCGTACGCCCCGCCGGGCAGCGCGGTGCTCGCCGTGGCCCCCGCCCACCGGGCACGGGTGCCGGCCCCCGTGCCCTCCTGGGAGGACGACCGCGGCTTCCCCCGCGCCGTCGAGTACCGGGCCACCGCCGACTACACGGGCCTGCTCGCCGCCCCGGACGGCCTTGACCTCCTCGCCTCCCTCGGGCCCGGCCGCGTACGCGCCCACAACAGCGCCCTCGCCGGCTACGGCGCCGAACTCCTCGCGGCGCTGCCGGGGCTGCAGCCCCTGCCCGCCGACGAGCGGCTCGCCATGCGGGCGCTGCGGCTGCCGCCGGGCCTCGCCCGCACCCAGGCCGAGGCGGCGGCGCTGCGCGAGGAGATAGCCGCCCGCCTCGGTTTCCGCGTGCTGGTCTGGTCGTGGCCGGGTGGCGGCGGCATCCGCGTCTGCGGACAGATCTACAACGTAGCCGCGGAGTACGAACGCCTCGCGGCGGCGCTGCGCCCGCTGCTGGACGGGCGGTGACCAGGTCGCCCGGCGTGGCCCCTGCTCATCTGGACCACGAGCGGTGAACACGACAAGATATCGTTGACGAGCGACGCCAACTGGCTCTTTTCAGAAGCCAATTGGCTGAAAACGTATGCCGTGGGAAGTCTGCCACGACCGAGGAAAGCCAGGAAGTGCTGATGAGTGCAGTGAGACAGGCCGGGCCCTCGAGACGGTCTCGATGCGCCCACTGGCTCGGCTTCCCACAGACGCCCTAGTCGGCACCCGCCCCGTGGCGGCCCGGCCCGTGACGGGCCCGGCCATGTGCCCGCGCGGCTTCCGGACGGGCCCCACACGTCGTGGCAGCCGAGCGCACCGGATGCCGCCGGGCGGACCGCGGCCCGCGGCACGTCCCGCACCTGCCACAGTCACCCCGTCCAGTCGGCGGCACCCGTCCGCCTCACCCCCTTGAGACCTCTAGAGGACGTGATGACAGACCTGATACAGGCCACCACCGTGGTGCCCTCGGTTCTCGCCCTGGCCGCCGGCGGCGCGGCCTGGCGGTTCTGGGACCAGTACCGGGGCGAGCGCGCCACCAGCGGCCGCCTCCGTGCCGAGGCCGAGGAGATCGCCAGGCGGCAGCGCGCCACCGAGGAGGTCCTCGCGCAGTTCGCCGGCGGTGTGATTCCCAGGCTGGGGGCCGAGGCGGAGCGTCTCGGCACCGGCCACGGGGTCGACATCGAACTGCCCGAGGCGCTGGTGAACACGGTGCTCGCGCAGCGCCTCGCGGAGCTGGCCGACTCGGCGGCCCACACGGTGCGCAAGGTCCAGTACGACGCGCAGACCAGCACGAGCGCCCAGATCGCCGAGGCCCGGGAGAGCGCTCACGACGAGGTCGCCCGAGCGCGGCAGAGCGCCGAGGAGTCCAGCAGGGCGGCGGTGCGTGCCGTCTCCTCCGCGATGGTGGGCATGGCCTCGAAGCTGAGCCAGCGGGTCAGTCACGGCGTGCGGCGGCACGAGGGCGACGAGGCGTACGAGACGCTGGTCGGTATCGACCACCCCACCCAGCAGATGCTGCTCGTCGCCCAGAACTACGTGGTCCTGTCCGGAGGCAAGTTGTCGCGTCGCTGGCCGGCCACCCCGCTGACCGATGTGGTGCGGGCCGCGATGGGCAGCATCGAGGAGTACGAGCGCGTCGAGCACCAGGAGCTGGACGTCACGCTGACCAGCCGGGCGGTCGGACCGGTCGTCCACGCCTTGGCGGTGCTCCTGGACAACGCCGTGCGCTACTCCCCCTCCTCCGCGCGCGTCCACGTGGCTTTCCAGGAGGGCCACCACGGCGTCTCGGTCATCGTGGACGACGCCGGTCTACGCATGAACGAGGAGCAGCTGACCTGGGCCCGAAAGATCCTGACGGGTACTCAGCGCGACGACATCAACCAGCTGGGCGCGCACCCGCAGACCGGTCTGCGGGCGGCCGCGGCCCTCGCCGCCGACTACGGCTTCCGGATCGACCTGGAGGCGCCGAACCCGTTCGGTGGCACGCGCGTGTACATGTTCATCCCCAAGAGCCTGCTGACCGCGTCCGCCGCGCCCTCGCCCGCTCCCCCGCCGGCGGCCGAGCCGTCCCCCGCCAAGCGCACCACCGCGAGCGGGCTCACCGTCCGGTCCCGGTCCGCGGCCGGCCGGTCGCGGACGTCCGCCGCCGCGAGCCCGCGGGCTTCGGCGCCCGAGGCCGCGGCGCCGGGGCGGCCCTCGATCGCCGCCGCCTGGGCGCAGGGGACCCGCAGCGCACGCACCGAAGACCCGACCACCACGCACGAAGGAGCCTGACCGTGACCACCGGCAACGAACTTGGCTGGCTGCTGGACCGCTCACTGGGGTCCCTCGACGGCGTCCGGCACGCGGTGCTGATGAGCTCCGACGGTCTGCTGCACTCCCGGACGTCCGGGATCGGACAGGACGAGGCGGAGAAGTTCGCCGCGATCACCGCGGCCGTCCGCGCCGCCGCGCTCGCCTACGACGAGGAGACCGGCGGCGGGGGCACCCGGCAGGCGCTGATCGAGCTGACCAACCACGTCGGCCTCATCACCCAGGCCGGCGGCAACACCATGCTGTCGGTGCAGACCAGCGGCCCCGACGCGGACATCGGCCTGATCACCCATCACATGCTGGAGCTGGCGCAGCGGGTGGGTCACGAGATGAAGGTCGCGCCGCGGCAGCCCTCCGAGTTCGGCCTGCCGGCGACGTGAGCGGACCGCGGCGGGACCCGGACCTGGTCAGGCCGTACGTCCGTACCGACGGGCGGGTCCGCGCCGATCCGGCGGTGCGCCTGGAGACCGTGGTGATCGCCGCGAGCGGGTCGAGCGAGGGCCTGGGGGCGGACGCCCGGCGGGTGATGGGCCTGTTCACCCACGCCGGGGGCGGCGGCCTGGCGGTCGCGGACATCGCGGCCGCCCTGGAGTTCCCTCCTTCGACGGTTCGCATCCTCGTCTCCTCGCTCATCGACGAAGGCCTGCTGACCCGCCCTGTCGCCGCCGGTGACGACCAACCCCAAACCGATCTGCTCCAGGAGGTACTGCGTGGTCTCCGCGCCCTCGTCTGACGGCCTCGTCTATGTGCCACCCGGCGTGACCCGGTCCGCGAAGATCGTGATCTCGGGGAGTTTCGCCGTCGGCAAGACGACGTTCGTGGGCAGCGTCTCCCAGATCCCGCCGTTGCGCATGGAGGAGCGGATCACCCAGGCCAGTGCCGGGGTGGACGATCTGGCGCGGACGCCGCGGAAGACGACCACGACCGTCGGCATGGACTTCGGCCGCCTGCACCTGAGCGACTCCCTGGTGCTGTATCTGTTCGGCACTCCCGGTCAGGGGCGGTTCCGTCCCATGTGGGCCGGGCTGACCGAGGGGGCCCTGGGGGCGCTGGTCCTGGTCGACACCCGCAATCTGGAGGCCTCCTTCGAGATCCTCGCGCTGCACGAGGAGCAGGGCACTCCGTACGCCGTGGCGGTCAACCTGTTCGACGGAGCGCCGCGTTACGACCTGGACGAGATCCGGCAGGCCCTCGACCTCGACCCGGCCACGCCCCTGACGACGTGCGACGCGCGGGAGAGCACCTCCAGCGTGCTGGCCCTGATCACCCTCTGCGAGTACCTGTCCGACCTGCACGCACCTGTTTTGGAGCCCCGCCCGTGACCAGCCCGACCACGACCGACGCGGCGACCGAGCGCCGGATCGCCCTGTACGACGCCGAGTTCGCGGCCGATCCGCACGCGGCGTACGCGCGGATGCGGGCCGAGTTCGGGCCGTTCGTCCCGGTGGACCTCGTTCCCGGGGTCCCCGCGACCCTCGTCGTCGGCTACGCCCAGGCCCGGCGCATCCTCAACGACCCCCTGCGGTTCCCGGCCGACCCGCGGGTGTGGGAACAGTCCGTCCCCGAGACGTGCCCGGTGCGCCCGATGATGGAGCACCGCCCCAACGCGCTGCGCTCGACCGGCCCCGAGCACACCCGCTACCGGTCGGCGAACACCGCCGCGATCGACGCCGTCGACCAGCACGAACTGCGCACGGTGGTCGAGCGGGTCGCCGACGCGACCATCGCCGAGTTCCGCGACTCCGACGGCGCCGATCTGCTCTCCCAGTACGCCTGGCCCATCGCCTTCCGGGTGCTGAGCGCCCTGCTCGGCTGCCCCGACGAGGTGGGCCGCCGCATCGCCGACGGCATGGCCAAGATCTTCGAGGGGGTGGACGCCGCCAGCGGCAACGAGATCCTCGCCCTGGCGGTCGCCGACCTGGTGGCGCTGCGCCGGCGGCAGCCAGGGGACGACATCACCTCCCGGCTCCTCGCGCACGCCGCGGAGCTCGATGACGTGGAGATGGCGCACCAGCTCGTCACGCTCTACGGCGCCGGCATCGAACCCCTGACCAACCTCATCGCCAACACCGTCCTGCGGATCCTCGTCGACGACCAGTTCTCCGGTGACCTGCACGCGGGCGGCTCCTCCGTGCGCGAGGCGCTCGACACGGTGCTCTACACCGACCCGCCCCTGGCGAACTACTGCATCAGCTACCCGCCGCACCCCGTCGACGTGGACGGCTTCCTGCTGCCAGCGCACCAGCCGGTCGTCATCTCGATGGCCGCCTGCAACAACGACCCCGCCCTCGGGGAGCAGCGCATCGCGAGCAACCGCGCCCACTTGTCCTGGAGCACGGGCCCGCACGCCTGTCCCGCGCGCCCGCACGCCTACCTCATCGCCGAGACCGCCATCACCCACCTGCTCGACGCGCTGCCCGAGATGGACCTCGCCGCCGCCCCCGACGACCTGGCCTGGCGCCCCGGGCCCTTCCACCGGGCGCTGTCCGCCCTGCCCGTCCTGTTCCCCACCGCCGCATCCGTCTGAAGGGACCACCACCATGGCCGTGCCCACGCAGCCGATCATCCTCGACCCCACCGGAGCCCGCGCACACGACGAGCACCACCGGTTGCGGGCGCACGGCCAGGCCGTCCGCGTCGACATCCTGGGCGTCACCGCCTGGTCCGTCACCGACCCCGCCCTCCTCAAGGAGCTGCTGACCAGTCCGAACGTCTCCAAGGACGCCCGCGCCCACTGGCCGGAATTCAACGACACGGTCCAGCGATGGCCGCTCGCGCTGTGGGTCGCGGTGGAGAACATGTTCACCGCGTACGGGGCCGACCACCGGCGGCTGCGGCGCATGGTCGCCCCCGCCTTCAGCCACCGCCGCATCACCGCGCTGCAGGAGAACATAGACACGCTCGTCACCGGCATCCTCGACCGGCTGGCCGCGCTCCCGCCCGGCGAGATCGTCGACCTGCGCGAACAGCTCGCGTATCCGCTGCCCATCGCGGTCATCAGCCAGCTCATGGGCGTACCGGCCGGACAGCAGGACTCCTTCCGCCGGGTCGTCGACGGCGTCTTCGACACCACCCTGACCGCCGAGCAGTCCGAGGCCAACACCAAGGCGCTCTACGAAGCCCTCCACCTGCTCATCGCCGCCAAACGCAGCGAACCCGGCGACGACATGACCTCCCTGTTGATCACCTCGCGCGACGAAGACGAGGAGGGCGGCATGTCGGAGGACGAACTGCGCGACACGCTGCTGCTGATGATCAGCGCCGGGTACGAGACCACCGTCAACGTCATCGACCAGGCGATCACCCAGCTGCTCACCCACCCCGAACAGCTCGCGCTGCTCCGGTCGGGTCAGGTCGACTGGAGCGAGGCCGTCGAGGAGACGCTGCGCCTCGAACCGGCCGTCAGGCACCTGCCCCTGCGGTACGCGGTGACCGACATCGCCCTGCCCGACGGCCAGACCATCGCCCAGGGCGAGGCGATCCTCGCCTCCTACGCGGCCGCCAACCGCCACCCCGACTGGCACGGCGAGAGCGCGGACGACTTCGACATCACCCGCACGGTCAAGGAGCACCTCGCCTTCGGCCACGGCGTCCACTTCTGCCTCGGGGCCCCGCTCGCCCGCCTCGAGGTCATCACGGCCCTGCGCCTCCTGTTCGACCGCTTCCCACAGCTCGAACTCGCCGTACCGGCCGACGAGTTGAAGCCGCTCGGCTCCCTGCTCAGCAACGGCCACCAGACCCTGCCCGTACGCCTCCGTCCCGCGCAGCCCTGACGAGGAGGGAGCCGGCACCGCGTAGCGGACCGGTCCCAGCACCCCGCTACGAACCGCGCCCGGTACCGTCCGCCGCGTGGTCCGTCGCCGGCTCCCCCTCCCGCGAGGTCGTGGTGGTCGTCCTGCGCCGGTCCAGCCGGGAGACGACCGGCCCGGCCGTGAGGCCGTGCACCACGACCGAGACCAGCACGGTGAAGGTCACCACCGCCCACAGCTCCCGCTCCGGCACCGGGAAACTCTGCTGGCCCAGTGCGTAGGCCAGGTAGTACAGCGACCCGATGCCGCGGATGCCGTAGGCGGCGACCACCCAGCGCTCCCGGCCTCGCACCCGGCCGCCCAGCAGCCCCGCCCAGCCGGCGAGCGGCCTGATCACCAGCAGGAGCAACAGCCCGGTGACAGCGCCCTGCCAGGTCAGCGGCGCCAGGCCGCCCAGCGCGACGAAAGCGCCGAGGAGGAACAGCAGGGCAGCGGTGAGCAGGCGCTCGACCTGCTCGACGAAGTCGTGCAGCACGTTGTGGAAGCCGTGCGCGCGCTCGGCCGCCCGGACGGTGCACGCGGTGGTGAAGACCGCCAGGAAGCCGTAGCCGCCGGCGAGTTCGGTCACCCCGTACGACAGGAACGTGGCGGCGAGCGCCACGAACCCTTCCTTGTACTCGGACAGGCGCAGCGCGGTCGCCCGGGTCCGGAAGAACAGCCAGCCCAGCAGCCGCCCGACCAGCAGTCCGCTCAGTACGCCGACGACGCACTTGAAGGCGACGTCCTCCAGCGCCCACGCGCCGACCCAGTCGGCCGACCAGCCGGCTCCCGCGGCGGCGGCGAGCGCGATGGCCGCGTAGGTGAAGGGGAAGGCGAGACCGTCGTTGAGCCCCGCCTCGCTGGTGAGGGCGAAGCGCACCTCGTCCTCGTCGTGCTCGTCCCTGGTGGGCTCGCCCACCCGCACCTCCGAGGCGAGCACGGGGTCCGTCGGTGCGAGGACGGCCGCGAGCAGCAGGGCGGCGGCGGGCGGCCAGTCCAGCAGCCACCATGCCGCCAGTGCGGTGACGACGACGGTCAGGAGCATCGTGATGCCGAGCAGCCGCCAGGTCGAGGACCACAGCCGTGGACCGACGGGCCTGTTCAGGGCCAGCCCCGCACCCATCAGGGCGATGATGACGCAGACTTCGGTGACGTGCTCGGTCAGCAGCCGGTGCTGCATGGGGTCGACCGTCGGCAAGGGCAGCGGCAGCAGATATACGGCGATACCGCCCACCAGGAAGACCACGGGCAGCGACAGCGGCCGCCCGGCCACCACCCGGGGAAGCACCGCCGCGAGCAGCGCTCCCGCTCCCAGCCACACGAACACGCCGTCGGCAAGCGTCACTGTGCTGTGCCTGTCCTTTCCATGACCCTCAACCCATACTTCACATGGGTTGCACCGCACCACACGGCTCACATTCCCACGTGCCCTGGCGAGGGCGCCTTACGCGGCGTCAGTGGTGGGTGTGGTGGCGGCTGCCGTGCTCGGACACGGCGGTGGAGGCGGCCCGGGTCCCCGACTCACAGTGCCACCAGGTGCCCGAAAACGGCCGAAGGGCCGTCTCACATTTCCCTGAAACGGCCCCTGACCTGCGACTCTTACGAGTCGGGACGACAGGATTTGAACCTGCGACCCCTTGACCCCCAGGAGTGAGGACCAGGGGACGACGAACGTCGCGGCCTGCACAGAGAGGCGTTCCCCTCAGACAATCAGACAACTCAAGAGGCACCTTCACCGAAATTCAGCATTGACTCCAGGTCCTGGCCCCAGAGACTTCCCCCAGCGCCCCACTGTTGGATTGGCTACCCCGGACCGAGGTGAATGTGCGGGGACTCACCGGGTGCGATTCAGAGGAAGCTTGTGTCCAGCACGTAGTACGGATTCAGGAAGGGCGCCGGTCGCACGCGCGGCGTCAAGCCGGGCGCCGTGATCCCGTCAGGGCGGCGCCATACACATCGACCGCGAAGTCTCCAGTACCGCTGTCGTACATGGGGCCACTGGATAGCAATCAGGTGGCGATAGTCGACGGATCTCACCATAGTCGACACTGCGATGCAGATCCGTGTACCAAACACTGGTCTCCAGAGCCGGCCCCCAAGGCAACGAAGTTGAGCTTCTCAGTTGGAGGAGATGCTCGTGTCACCGTCGGCGGGGTAGCAACGACGCACACCCAAGGGCCGCCGTCAGGTCAGGAGGCGGTTCGCCAGGGCCGGTCACGGCATGAGTAGTCGCGAGTCGCCGCCTGAGCTCGGTCACGCCAACAGGACTTGAAGCGTCAAATGATCGACGCATGCCACCCTTTGAACCACCTCGGACGGGACCATCGAGCTGAAGGAGACATCGCCACCAGACCTTGCATCAAGACAATGCGAGATCGATATGCCCATGGAAACAAAGGTGAAGTGGGTCACATTCCTTGACCTGGCCTTGAGATCCGGACCAGTCGGAGTGCGGGCACACCGCGCATGGTTCCTAGGCCACTTAGTGCGCCAGCGTGCCCGCACTGTTTCCACAGAGGGGGATTCTACGTGAATCGCAAGTCCATACGTATTGCCACGATCAGCGCCTGCGCCGCCATGGCAGTGGCGATCCCCGGCCCAGTGGCGTCCGCCGCTCAGGTGGAGGGGGCCGTCAAGGCACACCACGCTCAGCAGACCGATCAGGTCACAAACGCTCAGGACGGCATCGACCTGCTGGCCGCTGTAGAGGAAGACGGCTTCGAAGAACGCCTCTTGGCCCTTCCGAAGAACCCTTCCGCCGAGCAGGTCGCCGAAGTCATGTACCCGGGCAACAAGGAGGGTCAAGAGGCCGCACTGCCCATTCTTGAGCGCCCCGCGACAGAGATCGCTTCAGGACAGGCCAACGACGGTGGCGCCGTCATGTACGGCTGGTCCTGGAAAAAGACCTTGAAGGTCACCCAGTGCGTCGGTGCGCTCGGCGCGTTCGTCGCCGGCAACGCCCTGCTGGTCATGAAGGCGAAGAAGTTCGGCGGTGTCGTCAAGGGCGCCAAACTCATCGTCCAGGCGGGCAACAAGGAAGAGCGGCTCAAGCTGGTCATCGCCATGTTCGGTGAAGTCACCGGTGTCACCGGTCTCGTCAAGAGCTGCAGCTAACCTCCTTTCAAGCGAAGGAGGGGCCATGCAAACCACCTTCCTCATCTCGTTCGTCATCGCCGTAGTGACACAGTCCGCGCTGGTGGTGGCCTTCATCTATCAGATGGTGCGCCACAGCCGAAAGGACGGTCCCGAGCCGTGGGTGCTCACGGGCACGGACGTCGTCACCGCAGGCCTGCTGTTTGCTGGTTCCATGACCATCCTGGGGCTTGTCACGCGTAAGTGGAGCACCCTGGGCTGGCATGAACTGACGCTGCATTCGGCTGTCTTCGGCATCGCGACAGCTGGTCTGCCAGCACTGGCGCGCCGAAAGGGCTGGGGCCCTGCGCAGCAGATCGCCCTGGTGCTCCCCGTCGGCTTGGGGGCACTCGCAGGCATGTCAGGCGTCACTCTCTAGACCGTGGCCCACGACGAGCCCCGCCAGATGGCTGGCGGGGCTCAATGCCTCGCCAGCCGCAGCAACCTCGCGGCAGCGCGTGCCCAACGGCGCGGTGGCCTTGGCAACGCACCCGGGCCTGGCCATGCACCGAATCCAAAACGGCAGCCTCGACGGATCTGTCCCACACGTGCCTGCGAGGTTGAGAAACACCTAGTAAGGGCTGCCCCGCGATGAACGGCTGGTGCGCCCGGGCTCCAGGGCGCGGAGCCAGGGCGGCATGATGTCCCCCGGTGATGAACAGTGCAGACCTGCATCCTGCCCAGATAGCAGGCGGACGCCTTGGGACAGTTGCTGCCTCAAGGCCCCTGCACACTCCTGGACATCGCGTGCGGCACGGGCATCGTCACCCGGAGACTGCTGCGGCCGGAGCGCACGGTGCTGGGGGTCGACCGCTCACCCGGGATGCTTGGCCTGGCCGCCCAGCGAATGCCGGGAGCCACGGCATGCGGCGATGCCACGCAGCTTCCTGTCGCGTCGGACCGTGTGGATGCCGTGGTGATGGTCTGGCTGCTGCATCTGCTGTCGGACCCTGCCGCGGTGCTGGCTGAGGCGGCCAGGGTGCTGCGGCCCGGCGGTGTGCTGATCACTACCGTCGACAAGGATGATGCGTACTTCGTCGAGGACAGCGACATAGCCCAGATCACAGCGGAGCTGCGACGCCAGTACGCGCCTCATGGGCCTGATCACGTCGCCCGGGTGCTCGACTGGACGGCCGGGCACGGGTTGAGGCTGCTCGGCGAGGCTGTGTTCCCAGGTACTGGTCAGGGCCGCAGCCCGCGCAGGTGGCGCCAGGTGATCGGCGCAGGCCGCTTCCCGTGGTGCACGCGTGCCGACCCGGATCAGGCTGCGGAGGTCAGTCGGCGGCTCTCCGAGCTACCGGACCAGGATGTACCGCGTCCGGACCCTCTGTATCGCCTCATCGCTCTGAAGGCACGTGAAAGTGAGTCTGCGGCCTGACGCCGGTCCCGGGGCTGCATTCGCGCAAGCGTCATGCTTCCGGAAGGACTTATTTGACTGCCTGCCCGTCCGCGGGGACGAACTGTTCGACCTTGGCGACGCGTTGCTCTGCACGGAGGTCCGGTGACCTCGCCGGTGGATCTGACACTGGCTCAAGCATGCTGCCCGCCGAGCAGTGTCGAACTGGTCCACCCCGGCTTACGGGCAGATGGACGCAGGCTGAGCCAAGGAATTCGACAGAGAACTGGAGTTCGCGGCCGCCCGTAAGCTGGTGAGCCTGCTCAAGGACCGGCACCGCGGCGAGCCGGTCGCGGTCGGCCCCGGGGCGGCCCGCCTGCATGCTTGGCTGGACCGCGTCCTGACAACGATCGAGGCCGACCCGCAGCTTCGAGCCCAACTTGCGGACGAGACCATGATGGCCACCTTGCTGCACTCGCAGTTCCCCGAACTGCACTGGGGCACCCTCAACCACTGCCTGTTCGACGCCCTGCAGGCCGAATGCCAGGAAGGACTTCCGGACGCGCAACGCGGACAGGGGCCACTGCTGGGAGCCTGCCACAGCCCGCCAAGTGCTGCAGCTCGACGATCACCCGCGCTCACGCTCCGATCTGGCTGGCCGAGGAGAAGGACCTGGTCACCACCCTGGCTGAGAAGCGTATGGCGCCTCCTCGCCGGGAGTCCCTGGAACTGCGGCCGACAGACGTCCGGCTGATCACCCGGTCGTTTAAGGAGAACGGAGGCGATCTCTGATGCCGGTGTCCGCTGCCACGGAGGCCAAGCTGAGGGAGGCCATGGCGTCCTCAACATCAGCGACCCATACGACCCGGCCCTGGAACTCTGCCGAGACCTCGACATCCCGTATGTGCCGTACCGCCCCTTCGACGCCGGCGCCCTGCCCCGCACACATGGAGTCCTCGCCCCTCTGTTCTGGCTCCTCAACCTCGGCAGTCACGTCGCCCCCATCTCGAGCACGAGCCAGCCGCAGCACCTCGAAGAGATCGTTGCTGCTGTAGCAGGCGATGCCTGATGCCGACGATCACGGCACCGGCACTCCTCCCTGCGCGGACGACAGCCCCGTACGAGGACTGGCGGCCTCCGGTCATCGGAGTTTCCGTACTCGTCCCGGTTGGCGCGGACGCGCTGGTCGTCGTCGACCTTCTCGGCGGCCTCATGATCCCCACGGGTTCCGTGCACGACGGTCAGACCCCGCAGCAGGCCGCCCAGGACGTCCTTCGCGGCGCCCCGGGCGGGCTCCCCCTTCTACGGTGCGTCGCCCTGGCCTGGGTACAGGCGCGCCGCAGGAAGGTCATCACGCACGTACTGGCAACGGATCCGATGACCCGGGAGGACGTCGGACAGCTCCTGTACATCGACCCACGGGCTGACGTGCGTACTGCCCACCATGCGGGTCATCGACGAGCTTCCGACACCAGGACGGCTACGGGTCCTGGCCGGTCTGCAGGCCCTCGCCACCGGCGAGACGGCCTACATCGAAGGCGGAAAAGTGCGCTCCTCATCGCCCCCCAGGACTCATCCAGAAGTGACTAGTGCTCTGACCGGGAAGGTTCGCCGGATTGGCGGCTGGGACGGTTGGATGAGTGGTCACGTTCGTTCCGACCACTTGAGGTGTGATGGCTGAGACTGTGCAGGCGCGTCGTCTTCCTCGCACGGCCACCGCAGCGGCCCTAACGATCTGGCTCCGTACATAACAGCGCTTTACCGCGTCAGCTCACCAATGCGTCAGTAGCCAACGCCAAGCCAGAGGCCGCGAGGAAGCCTTCAAGGCTGATGACTCCGCTGCCCGTGCCGTCGTCCCATTCGACCAGGCATTTCGAGAGGCCCTCGTCCCAGGAATCTGGTGTGTCGATGTCAGGGCCAGGGTGCCGCTCGACGCAGCCTGCGCCATGCCGGTACCGGAGATACAGGTACTGGCCCTCCGCCGTCCAAGCATCCCACTGGGACGGGTGGGCGGAAGACGTCTGCACAACCCGCACCAGCATCAGACCCTCAACTTCATCCATTCAGTGAGGGTCCCGCGGCAAACGGAACTTGGGCAACCGGCTTCGGAGACCCGACAGGACCATGGCCACCCCAACAGCTCCTAGCCGACGTCCTCGATACCGCGCAACACGAGACTGAACGCTCGACGACCCCACCAATGCAGTCACCGCGTTCTACCGTGCGCCCACTCCGACTTTCGTCTCTCTACTCACCGAGTCCTGCTCCGTCACAACCGTGAACGGCGCAGCCGACGCTGCTGCCGAGAAGGCTGGCCCGGCCGTCCTGCGTACGTGGAACACGCGAAAGGATGCCCGAGTGCGGCCCGCTCACCTGGAGTTGAACGGCGTAGCCCTGTCTGTCGGAGCCTTACACGGTTCGCGGCTCGGCCATGCGCTACCCCGGTGATCCATTCGCCCCCGCCGACCTCACGCTCAACTGCCATTGCCGCCTGCGCTACCGCGCCGCTCCTCCTCCCCCCACCGAGGCACCCTGCCGCATCACGCACACGAGATTCACCGCACGGAGGCGTGAAACTCCGTCCCGTTCACGACTAGCAAAAGGTCAGCGGCGCTTCCCGAGAGAAGGCAGGCCGCCACCAACCGTACGGACACTGCTGCTGCGCTGTGTCGAGAGCTGCCCAGCGGAGGGGGCCTTGTCGTCCCACCCTTCCTCCAGCTTCGGCACCGGCCTGATCTGCCCGCGTGCCGCCGCCCGCCGCTTCCTCTTTGGCTTCTCCGGCTGTGGAGGCACGTAGACCCGCTTTGCGGAGTCCATGCCCTTTTCCCCAATGCCTTTCTGGGCCGACTCCTCCGTAGGGCCCACGAACGGGGCGGTGATTGCCTTCTCCGCTTCCCAACGCGCACCAATCCGACGCCGCAAGACGGCACTTGAGACCACGCATCGCTCATCGGCTGCCCACTCCGACGGTGACTTCTTCTCACCGAATGCTCGAATTGCCACGAGAGCCCCCTCCCGACGCTGATATGCCTGGACCATATCCCTTTCTCTCTGTGAGTAGGCCCGGCTTGGCTCCAACGGCCGGTGGTGGCTCCACTCTTATGGCTTGCAGCGGTGCCAGTGGAAGATCGGATGTCGTCTGTTCCGGCTGAAGCGGGCCCCGGGGGCCGACTCGTTTCGACCTCGGCATCTGAGGTGGGGTCCGTCGTAGTGCTCGCCATCGTCGCTTTGGACTCAGGCGTCAACAACCCGTGTCAGTTCTGCATCTTGAGGATCAGGATGTCGGTGGGTTCTTGGCGCTGATATCTGCTGGCGAGAACCACTGGCTAGCCGCGCCGTAGCGCTTCTCGGACGGATGGATGACCATGTCCGCGGTCCACTGACAGGGGTGGTCTTCACCAGTGACGGCGAGGGCCAACTGCAGGTCGGGGTCAGCGGCGGCCACCGCCTTCCACTCCTGCTCAGTGATCTCCGGCCCGCTCTCGTCCCACCAGTCTTCGCGACGAGCGATGTGCACGTCATAGCCCATGAGACGGAACCGTAGGGCAAACCACTGACATCTATTGGTCTGCAGATAGTGTCCACGGACAGTGGGACATCTGGGTGAGCGCTCAGTTGATCTCTCCGTAGGCGGACAGCTGATCTCCTTGTCCGGTATGACTTTTCGTCCCTCAGATGGAGCTCGATGTCAGTGGTGACTGCGATGCTGCCGGCATGATCCCCTGGAACCTGATCGATCTGGACCGTGCCCTGCGCGCCAGCTGGGCCGCTGACACCTGCTCTCCGGATGACCTTGCTCGCTCGGGCTGGCAGTCGGAGAATCCGGCCTGGGGCCACTGCGACATCACGGCCTTGATCGTCCATGACATCTTCGGCGGCGACCTCATGGCCGGCGAAGTGCACCTAGACGGAGTCCAGCACGGATTCCACATGTGGAACCGGCTGCCCAGCGGTGTCGAGATGGATCTGACGCGTGAGCAGTTCCAGCGCGGCCAGACGGTCACCGAGGGCTGGGTCGTCGAACGTCCACCTGGCCCGTTGCGCCGCTGGGACGAGTACCTCCTCCTTCGCGAGCGGGTCATCGGGCATCTCGGTTCGCTGCCCGAGCCTGCTCTTTAGACGGCTTGGGCATCAGTCCGGGCGGTTGAGCGGGACGACGCCCTGGCCGCTGGCGGCTTGAGCCAGCCGGAGCGAGGAGCCCTCGGTCAGGACGACGTGAGCATGGTGCAGGAGCCTGTCGACAGCGGCGGTGGCCAAGGTCTTCGGCATGATCGAATCGAAGCCTGAGGGATGAAGGTTGCTGGTCACGAGCACGGATCGACGCTCGTAGGCGGCGTCGATCACGCGGTAGAACGCTTCGGCGGCGGCTTGTCCGCAGGGCAGCATGCCGATGTCGTCGATGACGATGAGGTGGCAGCGGGTGATCTTCGCGACGGCCTTGGCGACCGTGTTGTCGACGGTGGCTTTGCCGAGGTAGGCGGTGAGCGATTCGAGGGTGAACCAGGCGACCTGCATGCCCTGTTCGATCGCTTTGTGGGCCAGGGCCTCGGCGAAGTGGCTCTTGCCCGTCCCAGAGGGGCCCGCGGCCGTGAGGTTCTCCGCGCTGTGGACCCATTCCAGCATCATCAGTGCCTGCTGGGTCGGGGCCGGGATCGAGGAGAGCTCTTCTTTCCAGGAGCCGAAAGTCTTGCCGCTGGGCAGGTTCGCCTGCTTGCGGTGGTTGCGTTTGGTGGCCGCGTCGCGTCCCTTGATCTCTTCTTCGAGCAGGACGCGGACTACCTCGGCGGGGTCCCATCTCTGGGAACGGGCGGTGGCGAGGATGTCCGGGGCGGCGTCTCGCAGGTAGGGGAACCGCATTCACTTGAGGACTGCTTCGAGTTCGGCCGGGATCGGCGGCGCCGCGGGCGGCGGCGGGACAATTCCGGGCGGAGTGACGGCGGGGATGGACGCGGGGTCGAGTACGGCAGTGTCGACCACGATGAACTCCCTTGGTCAGGACCGCTGTTGATGCGGCCAAAGTCGGCCCAGACGGAGGTGCCCGGCTGGACGGAATGGGCCTCGTCGGCGACGACGAGGTCATCGGCGCGGAACCCGGGCCGACGGTGCTGGACGATCGACATGAGGGCTTCGTCCTCGAAGCGGTCCCCGGTCGCCGCCAGGCCGAGGGCGAGGTCGACCTCGCCAACGCCGATCAGCGCGGCGAGCTCGACGGCGGCGGCCATCTTGGTGCGGATCCGTGTGACTCCGCGGGCCGAGGCTTCGACCAGCCAGGACTCGGCGCCCGGCCCAAGACGCAGGAAGGCTTCCTTGACCTCGGTGGGGTAGTGGGCCGGCTCGATCACCGGCCGTCCCGGCAGCACGATCTGGTGCCGGGCCACCTCGGTCAGCCCGGCGTGGCCGTGCAGCCAGGCCGGACGGCGGACAAGGTGCGAAAGATCGGCCACGCCGACGAGTTCGTCGCCGTCGACACGCACCCAAGTCTCCTGGCCGACCAGGCCCGGCGGCGTCGAGTAACGTACCGACCCGAACCGGACGGTCTGGTCGGAGTAGATGAGCCGCGATTCACCGAGCGCGAGCGTGTGCGGGCCGGCGGGCAGCGGGTGCAAGCGCACCTTCTCGATGTCGAGCATCGAGGCCGGGGTCTTGCCGGTCTCCCGGTGGACCCGGTTGTTGACCTTCTTGCCGAACTCAGCGCAGAAAGTGCGCAGTTCGACGAAGCTGGCGTACTGATCCAGCAGATTCGCCTCGGTCGGCACCAGATTCGCCTTCGCGATCTTCACCGTCGACTCCGAGCCGCCCTTGGACTCCGGATCGAACGGGACACACGTATGAACCTGCAGCCCGTAGTGCCGGCCCGCGGCCATCGCCTGCGGATGGCGGACCGGGACGCCGACGACCCGGTCGACGGTGACCGTGCGCTCGTTGTCGGTGAGGACGTAGGTCGGGGCACCGCCGAACTGCCGCAGCGTCGAGTCCAGACACGAGATCACCGTCGGCAAGGTGCGATCCCAGGTCGGGATCACCACCCGGAACCTCGACCAGGCCGGCCAGGCGCAGAACAACAGCGTCTCGCGCGGCTCCCCATCGCCCGGACCAGGCACCTTCGGGCCCTGACCCCAGTCGAACTGGGCCCACAAGCCCGGCTCGGTGATCCACGGCCGATACGTGCGGCGGTGCCCGGCCTTCCAGCGTTCCTTCGCCTTGGCCACCGCCCGCCGCGTCGTGCGCTCGTCCCCGGCGAAGCCGAGCAGCGCCAGACGCTCGTGCAGCTTGTCCGCGCGGACCCTGCCCTGTGACCGCTCGACCCACTCTTCGACCTTCGGCATGTACGGATCGATCAGTTTCGTGCGTACCGACGGAGTATCCAAGGGCTGCCTAGCGTCCCTCATCCGTGCGTATCTCCGCACCGTCTTCGGGTCGACTCCGGCCAGTTGAGCCGCCGAGTACACGCACTCGGTCGCGTCCAGCGCCTCGAAGATCTGCATGACTTCCCTGGCATTGTTCTTCACGATCCCTCCGGGAGGACTGGCTCACATGTGATGGGCAATCACGAGCAAATCCCCAGAGGGATCATCTGTTCGGAATTGGCGTTCGGAACATCCACGGATGGCCCAATTGCTAGGGAGATGAGCTGTCCACCGGCTAGGACCCGAACTGTCCGCCTACCAGGATCTTGCGCTATCCGCTCAGATAGCGGCGCGGCCGGCACTCCTGTCCTGCCTGATGCCTCCGCAGTCACGACTGTCCACCGTTCTTGTGCTGCTTGGCCTGGTTCCAGGGCAGGACGTCGGTGGTGGCCTTTTCCGCGTCGTGCACCCTGACGGTCGAGGTGGGGATGGTGCGGGTGCGTTCCAGGACCAGGAAACCCACCTCGCTCGCCCCCCGCGTGCGTACTCAATAGCGCGCCTCTGTCGCAACGGCCAGCCCCACTCGGCCGATGCGGATAGGAACCGTTCCGCAGCTTTGCTTTAGACATCGTTTCTGATGGCTGTCCCGGCTACTTTGCTTGGTGTGGTGAGTCTTGCTGAGCGTCTGGTGCCAGATGAGCTGTGGGAGATGTTCCGGCAGGTGGTGCCGCCGACGGAGGTGTTACGTCCGCAGGGCGGCGGCCGGCGTCGGGCCGGGGATCGCGAGGTCCTGACGGCAATCGTGTTCGTAGCCACTTCAGGATGCACGTGGCGCAACTGCCACCCGTGTTCGGTCCGTGCTGGCAGACGGTCTACCGCGGTTCGCCCAGTGGAGCCGAGATCGGGTGTGGGCTCGGCTCCACCGTGTCGTGCTTGATGAACTGGGCGCCTGCGGCGCCTTGGACTGGTCGCGCTGCTCCATCGACTCGGTCAGCCTCCGGGCAGTAAGGGGGGCCACTGACCAGACCGAATCCGACCGACCGTGGCAAGTTGGGATCGAGGATCCACCTGATCACCGACCGGAACGGTCTGCCGCTGTCGATCGGCATCTCAGGCGCCAACCTGCACGACAGTCAGGGCCTGGCGTAGTTGGTCCGCGGCATTCCGCCCATCCGCTCACGCCGCGGGCCTCGTAGAAGGCGGCCGGCCAAACTCCACGGCGACAAGGGCTACGACTACGACCACCTGCGCCGATGGCTCCGCGAACGCGGCATTACACCCCGCATCGCCCGCAAAGGCGTCGAGTCCTCACAGCGGCTGGGCCGACACCGCTGGGTCGTGGAGCGAACCGTTTCCTGGCTGGCAGGCTGCCGACGCCTGCACCGTCGCCACAAACGCAAGCCCGAACACTTGCTGCACTTCCTGGCCTTCGTCGGTATCGCAGCGATGATCATCTGCTATTGCCGACTGCCCCATGGGCCCGCCGTTCACTAGTATCGCCCTCCATGATCGCAGCAGCCGTCACGGTCGGTCTGGCGCTCCTGGGCTACGTCGCCGCCTATCTCAACAGCCTTCGACTATCCCAACGCCAAGAACGTCTCTCCCGCCTGAACCGCCAGCTCAGCGACTTGTACGGGCCTCTCTTCGCCCTCACAGAATCCAATAGCCGCACCTACAGCACCTTCATGGAGCGACATGCTCGCCCCGACGGCATATCCCCGTTCGCGCACGAGACTCCGCCCACCGAGGAGGAAGTCGCCGAGTGGCGCCTGTGGGCCACCACCGTTTTCATCCCGAACATCCGAGCCATGCGCGACCTCGTCCTCAAGCACACAGACCTCCTGCGAGAGTCAGAAATGCCGCCGCTCTTGCTCCAACTGTGCGCACATGTATCGGGCTACGAGATCACGGCAGCTCGCTGGGCGCAGGGCAACTACGACAAGCACTTCTCAGTGGTGGCGTTTCCGGGCGAGGAACTCGGAGCCTATGCCCGAGAGGGATTCACTCACCTGAAGGCAGAGCAGGCTCGCCTGCTGAGGCGCCGATAGGACTGGCCAAAGGAAACGACGTCTTAAGAGGCCGCCGGGCCAGGGCTCGGGCCGCGATCCACGCGACCAGCTCGGCGACGGTCGGCGCGCCGCCCACCGCGAAGGGAGCGCGAGACCGTCCGCCGCGCCGTGGCCGGCGCCCAGAATGAGGAGGAGTTCTTCGACCGGCTGACCGCCGCCGGCCTGCTCATCCGCAAGCGCCAAGCGCCCTCCGGTGACCTGCTCGGCTACAAGGTCGCGCTGGTCAATGACCGTAACGAGGACGACGAACCGGTCTATTTCGCGGGCTCCACGCTGGCCCCCGACCTCTCGCTGCCCCGCATCCGCGAACGCTGGTCCGGCCGCTAGGAGTTCCCTCCGCCGATGACCGCGCCGGCGCGCCGAGCGGTCCGGCGCAGGCTCGGCGCCGCGCGGCAGCCGCTGCCTGGCAGGCGGTCCTGATCATCGACCACGGCAACGACCAGCAGGTCGCCGCGTACATCGCGGCGGCCGGGGAGGTCCTTGATGCCCTGGCCAAGACCTCCGCCGCCCACACCCGCAGACAACTCCGTGACGCGGCACGGGCCTGCGAGCGGGCATCCCGTTCCCACGTACAGGCCGAGCGCGGACACGACCACGCGCTGCGCCAGGCCGCCCGCCACCTCATCTACGGCGGACCTGCCCTGGGGCGCGGAGAGGACGGCGCCATCACCGCCATGGTGATCGACATGGTCGCCTTCCTGGTCATCGCCGCGGCCCACTGGCACGGCCGGAAGAACCACGCCCAGCAGGCCGCTGCCGCCCATCAGGCCGCCGAACACCTGCGCGCGGCCTACCAGTCCGCCGCCCAGCATCCGATAGCCGCGCTGCGCCACCGTGGCCGCCGCCTCTCCCAGCCGCTGCAGCGCCGCCAGGTGGCCCACCTGCGGCAGGCGGTTCCGGAGCTGGCCGAGCAGATCCTCGCCGAGCCCGGCTGGCACGCGCCCGCCGCCACCCTCGCTGACGTCGAAGCCGCCGGCCACGAGCCCGCCACCCTGCTCGCCGAGGCCGTCGCACGCCGCGAACTCGATACCGCCGAGTCGGTCAGCGACGTCCTGGTCCGGCGGCTGCGGCGGCTGGCCGATCTGCCCCCTGACGCCTCCGCCATGCCCGAGCCGGGCACCTCCACGCCGCAGAGCGCCCGGCGGCCGAAGCGGCCTTCCAACGGGCTCAACACCCGGTCCAGAGGGCGAGGTGATTACTGAATCCGCAAGTTGCAGCAGGTCAGCGACTGGGGCACTCTCCGTGTGCCGATCAACGACGAAGAGGGGGACAGATGTTTCGACGACGTGCTGACCGCGAGTTCCGTGACGCCCAGCTCGCCGGCCAGGCTCTGCTGCAGATGCACGCGATCTGGGCGGCGCCCGACTTCGTCGGCCCGGCCGCCGAGCCGACGCCGGCCGCGCAGAACGGCACGGGCGTCCAGGAGGTGCCCGACTTTCTGCCGCCCGACCGTCGCATGCCCTCACGCCACGAGGTCGAGGGACTGATGATGCGCTGGGAACAGCCGCTCGTCATCGACGGCGAGGTTCGTGAGTGCCCGCAGTGCGGCGTACCGGGACTGGATCGTCTTCAGCATGCGCGACGACACGATCTGGCTGCGCTGCCGAGCCGGCCACAACACTGCGGAGCCGCGGCTGGACCCGGCCTGGTACAACCGTAACTCCGGTCCCGTGGACCACTTCCACTCCACCCTGGACGACGGCCTGCGCCACCTGGGCCGCTGACCCCCGCAGCCCCTCGTGCCGGCAGCGGATCGCGTGTCGGCCCAGGTCAGACCGTCCGCTCGCACACCAAGGGGTTTCGCATGCGTCACCACACCACGGCTGCCTTCACCCTGACCACACTCGCCGCACTCGCCCTGACCGCCTGCTCCGCAGGCAGCTCCGCCACCTCCCCGACGGCGACGTCCACACCCCGCGGTGGAAGCGACGCCGTCGGCGCCAAACCGCTGTCCTCGGCCGCACTGGGCAAACAGCTCCTGGCCGAAAGGGAGCTGGGCAAGGGCTACGTACCCAAACCCGAGCGCACTCAGCACAACGACGACGTCACGGTGATCGGGTGTCCCGCCCTCGACGAGCTCGGCGGGGACGCGGCGAACGACCAGAGCCTTGACTTCCGGAACAAGGCGAAGGCCGTGTTCACCTACAGCGGCGGCAGCAACTCCGAGGTGAGCGAGGAGCTCTACAGCGACACCGCCAGCAAGCTCTCCGCAGGCGTCGGCCGCATCTTCGACGCGATGGCCTCCTGCCCGAAGTACCAGATCGTCTCGGGCAGCACCACCACCGCCGTGACCACCCAGACGACCACTGCTCCCCCACTCGGCGAGGACCAGTGGAGCCAGCTGCTCACCTACTCCGTCGGCGGCCAGCGCAACGTCATAAAGTAGACGGCGATCCGCAGCAGCAGCGTCCTAGTCATCGTCTCCGGCTCGCCCGGCCTCGTGGACACGCATCTGAACAAGGCGTTCGCCAAGGCAACGGCCGTCTCCTAGCCATCGGCCGTACCCGCAGCCCCGCAAGCGCGTCTCCCTTGCGGGGCTGCGTGCCACCCAGGCGGGTCTCAGTGTGCAGCGGCGAGCAGTCGGTTTCGTTGCCTTCGTCGTGCATGTCGCCGCACCACGGGCGTGCGTCGTCTTCTGAACCCGGCACCGGATCAGCGTCAGCATCTTATGGAGTGGCGACCGGGTCGCTGGGCGGAACGGTTTCGTCGGGGACTTCCTCGCCAGCTGCCGGGTTCACTCCCTCTACTTCTTGGTCGAGGGTGGCAATCGTCGCGCTCGGGCCTGTCGCGTCTGGTGGCGCGTCTGCTTTGGTGGTCTCTGTGTCGGGGACGCCCTGGGACTGCTCTTCTTCGTTCCCGATCAACTTGGCGCCCTTGGGGAGACCTTGCTGGCCAATCCGCATCTGGTCACAGCGGGGGCAGTTGAGCACACTTGGACCTTGCGTCCCGCACTGAGCTCGTGAGCAGCCGACGGGTAGCGTGTTGGGTATGGATGGTCATACGGCACGCGAGCAGAGCATTGAGTGGCGGCAGATAGACGACGCCTGGCAGCGTATTGAGTCCTGGCTTGAGCGGAACGCTCCGGCGACATTCGCGAGCCTGCTGCCTGGCGCTTCCGAGGCGGAGCTCGACGAACTGCAGGCGACTTTGGGTGTGCGTCTGCCCATGGGGCTGAGGGCGTTGTGGAGCCGTCGGGCGGGTGCGGGACCGGATCCAATGCCTCAGTTCATGCCGCAGGAGTGTGTACTGATGTCGTTCGAGGACGTCCGCTCCGTCTATCAGGGAAAGATGCTGCTCCGTCAGCAAGTTCTAGAGGCGCAGCAGCGGACTGGTAGTACAGAAGAGATCACGGTGTGGCGGCCCTCCTGGATTCCCTTCGCTGCGAAGGACTCAGATGCTCTGTCTGGTCTGTGTGTGGACGCTGAGACCGGCAGGATCTGGTACTGGTGTAGGTATGCGGAGCGCAGTGTCCAGTTCGAGTCGCTGGCGGACTACTTGGAGGAGATGGCTGACGTCCTGGAAATTCCGGAGCTCGCAGGACAGGCAGGGGTTGGCCTGATGAACGGGTTCCTGGTGTGGGGGGTGCCGGTGGATGAAGCCGAGCGAGCGGCGTGGCAGCCGTTGGCTGGGTGAGAAGTGTGGGGTGAGCGTGCGTACTCACCCCACACGTCACGAGGATTTAGCTGATCTTCTTCCACGCGCAGGTACTGCTGGTGGTGGTGCAGTGTTCGAAGCCAGGGTTACTGAGGTAGAAGGCGTCATTGTCGAGCATGCGCCAGGCAGGGGCCGGAAACGTGGTGAAGGCCTTCTCGTTTTGAACCTTTGGGATCGTGGCGCGGCCGCACTTCTCGGCGTTGGAGGGGCCCTTCTTGTTCTCGCGTGTGTCGGCGAAAAGACCGAAGGAGCTCCCCGAGGGGTTGGCGTAGAGCTGTGCGCACTTGTCTCCTGAGGAGACCTGGTACTTGTTGCCGGCGTCGGGGTAGCCGCCACTCTCGTGGGTCGAGGCCATAGCGAACTCGTCGCAGGTCGGCGACCCCATCGAAGCGTCCATGGGATGTCTCGGCCACGCGGTCGGGCAGACCACTCTTCGACTGTCGTCACTGGTCCACGGCGCGCCGCTTGGGGTGGTCTTGGCGGTGTCCGGGCCGAGGTAGTGCATGGGCGTGTCGCCGGTACCCGGCCTTCCGGTCATGCGCTGCTGCATGAACCAGTAATAGGCGCCGGCTGCCGGGTAGAGGTTGGTGTCCATCGTGTAGGTCGGGGTGTAGTACGGAAGTACACACCCGGGTGTAAGGCTGCTCTTGCTGAGATCGTCGCAGCGGACCTTGAGTTCGTTGCCACTGGTGCCGAAGTTGGCGCGCGCGGCGAGGTCAAGATCGACATCGACAGCGCCGACCATGTCCCACGTCAGGCCGATGGTCTCCTTACCAGTGCCGGTCCATTTCGTGGTGGTGCTGGCCACCTGCGTCTGGCCGACCTCGCTGTCCAGCCAGTACCCCCTCTCGGCCTCCCCCGTCTTGTAGTCCTTCCATGCCACCCGGGTACTGGTGCAGTGGTCACAGACCGTTCCTGCGTTCCAGGTGAGGCGGACGCCGAGAAGCTGTGGATCGATGGAGGTGGGGGTGACAAACAGCTGCTGGTCGAACTCCGCGAAGTCACTGCCGCCGGACGTCTTGTTCGGGTACGCCTTCAGCCGCTGCTGGAAGTTGAACGTCGCCACGCCGAAGGGGGGCTTGTCCGGGTCTCCGCCGGAAGTGAAGATCAACGAGGCGCTGCCGACATCATTCAGGCAGGCGTCCGCGCGGTTGATGTAGTCGTGGCCCGACGGCTTGTCGGAGCACCACGGCACGAGGTCCGGGACCGCCGCCTCGGGGGAGAGCAAAGACTTCTGCTTCTCGGATGCCGGGTGGAATTTGAGGCACACCTGGCGGCCTTGAGCGTCGGCCTTCGAGCAGTTCGTTCCCCCGGCCTTGCGGATCGCCAACGCGCCGGGGTCACTGCGGAAGATCTCCTGTGCCTTCTGGGCCACCGTATCGATGTTTGAACTCGTCTGCGGAGCCGGGAAGGTCGCGTACGGCGCGATGCGGAACTTGGCCCACGGAGACCATTTGGTCTCATACAGAGAGCCGTCGAACGCGGACGTGTGGAAGGTGTAGGTGACGCCCGGCTTCAGCTTCCCGGCGGGAACGGTGATCTCGGCCGTGCTTCCGGAAGGGACAGCAGGGGAGACGATGACACCGAACTCATCGTCCTTCAGCTTGACTTGTTCCTTCGGCTTGCCGTCGGCGTCAGTCGTCCAGACCTCGAAAGTCTGGGTGCTCTTGTCGCCATCCGCATCGGTCACCGTATTGCGGAGGACCGTCTGGGGACTGGTGACGGCCCATACGTCGCCGACCTTCTTGAACTCCGGTCCGGCCTTTGGGGTCTTGCCGGACTCTGGCCTGCTGCCTGCAGTCACGGTGCGCGACTCGGGCCCTGCTGCCGGGCGGCTGGAAGGTGCCGCATTGGGGTCGATGCTTGCCTCGACTCCGGCGGCCAGTGCCGGACTGGAGCCTAGAAGAAGAGCGAGGGCAGCGCCTATGGCTGCCCTCCGTACTAACTTCGCCATCTGCCTGTGTCTCAACCCATGTCTCCTCACTAGGAGGCGAGTTGTGCGGTCCTCGCCGTGAGCTGTTTTATGCGGGTTGAGCATGCTGGGACAATGCCACCAAGTGGCTAATGCACCTATTAATGCCGCATACTTGACTGTGATTGACGCCACGGTTGAGCAGCATCCCGCCATTCTGTGGCTCATCCGTGCCCAAGCATGCCGCCTCGCCGCCTGTTGCAGAGCACGCAATGGAACTGCGCTGGGTGCTGCGATATACCTCGCGGTCGAAGAGGTAGATGGTTTCGGACTGATCCGGGACCATCACTCGTCTTTACTGCAAGAGCGCGACTACGACGCGGGCGGCACCCTCATGTGCCCCACCAAGGCTCCCGACCAGTGGCACTGCAGTGAAAAGCCGTATCGCAGCACCCAAGGCCACACCGTGTCCGCCCGACGCAACCGTCTACTCCGTGCCTCAGCCTGGGTAGCTAGCGGGATGCTGCGCCGTGCCCCGCTCCTGCGAACGATCGGCACACCCCTGTGGACCACCGGTTGGACCAGCCTGGCCCGGAAACACGGCGGTTATGAGTGGATCATCGACCACATCCACGAACCACTCGTTCGAGCCCCCTATCACCATCACGACTTCATCACCTTGCTAACCGACCCGGAGTGTGGGCTACCGGTCAACGTGACAAGACTGGACGGCGGCTGCCACTTTCCGCCCGCCAACAGGTACGGATGCCGTGTCTACGCACACAGCACCACTGGCCGCTCCGGCGGACTACAGGTGCGCTTCTCCCACCGCAACGGGAGTAAGGCCCGCGAGTTCACAGATGGCCAGGATGGCTACGCGGCACAACGGCGGCTCTACCGGCAGCTGCCTGCGCACCTGCGGAACGATCCGCTGTGCTAACGCCGCATTCGGACGCTGACGCCGAGGCGGCTGAGGCCCCTGGGACCTAGCACCGGATCCCCCGGTTAGCGAAACCGGGGATCCTCCGCACCATTAGTGGTCCACCGCCATTCCCTGCCCATCACGTCGAAAGGCAGCATCACGACAACGGCTCACAACCCCACACTCCACGTGGGCCGATGCCCTAGCGGGAGACCTCTATGCCGCGGCGTAGCTGAGGCGGAGAAGGTCTCCAGCGCGCTCCAGGTCGCGCTCCGTACGGAGCTGCAGTTCCAAGTCGCCCGTGCCGTGGTGGCCGAGCCCGGTCACGTCCCGGGTGAAGCCGGGAGCGAGGTCGACCTCGCTCGGGTCGGCTTTGAGGTAGACGAGGAGCTTGGTCTGCTGCGGCGGGCAGACGCTGGCGAAGTTCCGCAGCCGTCGGTAGGCGCGGTACTGCTTGCGCTGTACCCGGGGGACGCCGGCCTCGAGTCCGACCAGGACCTCGTCGACCGCCTAGGCCAGCTCGACCATCGCACGGTCCTGGTTACGGGCTGACACCCCGGTCGCTCGTCGGCGTACCCGCTCGGTCAGAGCCGAGTGCCCAGTGACGGAGGCTACGGTCTCCAGGCCGAAGTGGTCGCTGCCGAAGTAGCGGTAGCGGATGAGGTCGATCGATCGCCGGTGCTCGCGCACGGCGTGCGCGTCGTAGCGGGTGAAGTCGCCGGCCACACAGATCAGCCGGGGTTCGCTCCACAGGCTGGGGCGCGGCTGTCACCCCGAGCTGGTCGCGGACCAGGTTCCGGAAGGCGTCCCTGTGGTTCGTCAGCCAGGCCATGTAGTAGAGGCCCTGGTTGATCACGCCTGCGTCGGCGCCGCGCTTGTACTCGACGGTCACGGGTGCGCCGTTCTCGTCGAGGCCCAGCGAGTCGATCCGCCCGCCGTCGACGCAGTCGATGACGTACTCGCTCGCCAGGAAGGTGACGCCCAGCATCGTCTCCATGTGCGCCTCGGGGTCCTGCACATCCGCCTCGACCTCAGCAAGACGCGGCGTAACCTCAGTCACACCGCTACTGGTCGCGTGAAACAGCTTCAGACCCGACACCTTCCCCTCCTCGGCTCGGAGATCACCAACGCCGATATGGGGCAGGATTGTTTCCACGAGGGGCTTCGGAGTCGTCAAGATAGCGTCAGACCCTGCGTACGGCCTGGCTGGAGGCAACTCGCGTCCCCCAGTCACCAGGGATCTACGAGTCCCCCTTGTGTCCCCCGCGCCCCGGAGGACAGCGTAGGAAGCTGCGTATTCGCAGGTCAGCCCCTGTAGCTCAGTGGATAGAGCACGTGCCTTCTAAGCACGTAACACCATCTCGTTAATCAAACAGGTGGTGGGCTCCCCCGTAGGCAACGGCGGAGTCGCCCCCTCGGGCAGGATCGTCACCTCGGCTAAAGCCTTCCCTCAGCATGAGGTCCGCCAGGAGGGGCAGGTGTTCCGGCACCACGTCGGCGATCTCCTCATGCATCTGCTCCCACGGGCCCCAGCTCAGCGCTTCGATCAGTACGAGGCGCCCCTGCGGGCTGGGGCCGAGTGCCTGGGCGATCGCTGCGATCGCCTTACCGCGGTGCTCGGGCGCGGTGAGAGCATCGGCCAAGACGCGGGCCGCCTCCCAAGCGCCCCTCCAACAGAGTGCCTTGACGACGGCCGGTGTGGCCGCCTCGCGCCGGACAGGGTGGCTGATCTCCTCCAGGAGCGCGGCGGCACGGACATCCCCCGTGGCGGCGGCCCCCGCTGCGAGGTGGCCGATGGCGTGGTCGTCTCCTTGCCAGTCGGTGATCCCCTCCGCTGTGGCCAGATCACCGGCGGCCACGAGTCTTTTCACCACACTGGCGAGCATCTCGTCAACCGCGTCCGGCGGCACGTCAGGCTCCAGAGCGAGCACCGCGTCGACATCACCCGCCGCGAGGAGCGCACCGGCGGCGGCGTATGTGTCCCAGCGCCGTTGGTCGGGGCTGTCAGCGGCACCCGCCAAGTCCAGGATCTCCTGAGCCACCTCTGCCGCTTTGTCTGGTTTCCCGATGCGGCCGAACGCCTCGGCTGCCCGTCGCAGGCCCTCGGCGTGATCTGTCAAGGTCCGGCTCTCGCGGAGTACACACCGTAGGAGCTGGTCCGCCTCCGCTGGGCGACCTGTGTGGTGCAAGCCTTCAGCTACCTCCGCGAGGCCGATAATGCGTGCGTAACCGTCGGACGCGTCGGCAGTCTGTTCGGCCCGGTGGATGAGGCGAGCTGCATCCCCTCGGTGTCCGGACCGGTCAGCTGCGACGGCCAAGCTGACGAGGGCACCCACACCGGGCCCCCGGTCTCTTCGCACCATGTCCGTCGCCCGCTTGACCACGGCGTGAGCGTGTTCTTCATGGCCTGCCCGCAGCAGGAAGTCGGCGGTGTCAGTTGACAGCGTCACCCGCCAATGGAGGTAGGGCACCTCGTCGGTGGCGTCACAGGCTTGCTGGGCCAGGTGCAGCGTCCACGCCGGGTCACCAGAGTTTGTCGCCATCTTGCCGGCAGCGTTGAGGACGCGCGCCCGGTAGATGGGTTCCGTGATCCGTTCAGCCAACTCGAGGGCTCGGTCAAGGTCACCGGTTTCTGCGGCCGCGATGCCGATCTCGACCAGCCCATCCTCCGGATCGTCCAGGAAGCGGCTGACCAAGTCGATCGCCTGCTGGTGGTGTCCGGTCGCCTCCAGGCCCGCAGCGACGTGAGGGTAGACCCAGTCCGCACCGTAGGGGTCGTCGATGTCCCCTGCCAGCCGGGCCGACGTCACGGCGAACTCGGCGGCCTGCGCGGCGAGACCGGGCGCCGTGGACATCCCCCGGGCGAACAGGGCGAGGTACTGCACGTGCCGGACCGGGTCATCGGAGTTGGCTGAACGCGATACAGCACGCTCCGCCAGCGCCAGGGCCCGGCGATGCTCGCCGAGCCGGGAGAGCGCGGCGGCCAACGAGGCGCCCAGAGCGCTCTGGGAGACAGTGTTGGGCACCGCCATGACCGCGTCGACGGCTTCCAACGCCCAGGAAACCGCTTCGGCGCCCTGTGCCCCTGCCTCCTCCTGAGCCGTCGCCGCGTTTCCCGTCACTCCGGCCAGGGCCCCGACGGCGGCGACGAAAGCTTCCGCCCTACGCTCCGGGTCGCTGATGCGGCGGGCCAGCAGCAGGGCCTCGGCGGGCCGACCGAATTCCGCCTGGCCCTTGGCGATCGCCGCCAGGAAGCGGTCCCGTTCTTCAGTGCTGTCCGCTCTGCCGAGCAGAGCGGCCGCCTGCTCCGGCCGCGCTGCAGCCAAGGCGCCGGCGATGGCGCTCAGGGCGGCCACCCGCTCCCAAGCGCCGCGCTGCGACTCGGCCAGGTGAACGGCGCGTGCCGGGTACCCGCACCGAGCCCACAGGGCGATAAGGCCAGGGGAAAGAGGCGCTGTTCGCTCGTGCAGCCCGTCCCGCGCGACCGCGAGCCGCAGGGCCACAGACACGTCCTGATCGCCGCGTCGCTCACCGTCCGCGAGCAGAAGGTCGAACGCGGCCGACACTACGCTGAGCGCCTCCAGGTCCGCCCCGGACACCCGCCACAGCCGCTCCTGGCGCCGGATATCGCAGGCGAGCGCCACCAGCCGAGGGACGTCCCTCCGTTCGCGCAGCAATTGGGTGTAGCCGCGCAGCAGGTACTCAGGTGTCTTCTCCGGCCACCCGACGTGCTGGTAGGAGTCTGCCCATCGGTGCAGACGACTGCGGTGGGCCGCCAGCTCCTGGTCCGTGACCAATTCGGCTGCGGCGCGCCGGATCTCCTCGTGCGCAAAGAGAAAGACGGACGGACCGGCAGGCGTCCAGTGCCCTGAGCGCCGGCGGAAGCTACGGCCGTTCACCGCAGACAGCTCGCGCTCAACCAGCCTCGCCGGGCTCCCGGTCAGCCCCGCGAAGTCGGACGCACTCAGCCCGCCTCCAGCCACGACGGTGAGAGCGGCCAAGTCCCAGCCCAGCCCGCCGCCATCTCGCAGTCTCAGCAGATCCCGCTCCGCCTCCTCGCGCGCCGCGCGGGCGTGCGGGGATGGCTCCAACTGGTGGTCGATCCGTGCGCTCCGAAGGGGATGGTCCGCGTGCACGTCTCCCGGTACTGGCGGATGGGGACGGCCGGCGACGACGACCCGCATGCCGTGCGAGGGAAAGCGGGGCAATAGCGCCGCGATGCTATGGCCGTCGGGACCGGCGGTCACGCCGCGGTCCTCGTCCAGCCCGTCCACCACGAGCACGAGCCGCCGGCCGCGCGCCTCGCACCACTGTGCGGCGCGGTGCAGCGCAAGCAGCATCTGCTCGGCGCGCGTGGCGGGGGTGCTCAGCGGCTCCTCCTCACCCAGCAAGGCGTACAGCTGCCTTTGGACGACCTCGCAGAACGCCGCGGCGTCGTTCTGCGCGGCCATGCGGGAGGTGATGAAGAACGACACGACGTCGATGCCGGGTGGAGGATGCACGACGAAGTGCGCCAGCAGAGCGGACTTTCCCGCCCACGCCGGGGCCACCCAGCGCCAGTAACTGGCACCAGGCCGGTCTGCGGGGGCGTCGTGCTCGCAGAAGGCGGCCAGCTCGGCGAGTTCGCTCTCACGCCCTTTGAACTTGGTAGCGGTGGGGGCCTGTTGCACCTGCAGGAGATAGCCGGAGACAGCAGCGCGCCCTGCGACCACCTGCACAGAGCTGTCAATCATTACGCCGCTGTTGGCGAAGGCTCCAGCTCCCTCAGCGGAGGAACCACCCGACTTGCGCACCGCGGCGCGTCTGCGGAAGAACACGGATGCGCCCCTAGTCCCGCCGCTGATAACCGGTGTTCGCACTGCCGCCGTCCGCCCGCGCGTCACCAGTCTCCTCGACAACGATCACACCGGCAGACGAAGAGGCGACGGCCCCCGTATTGGCGTCCCCGCCGCCGGTGGCCGTAGCACGTCCGGTCCTGGAAACCTGTATAGAAGCGCTCCCGGATGGGCCTAGCAGCGCGCAGACGCCGACCCCAAGGGCGGCCACTCCGACCACCGCCGAGACCACCCCAGCCACCTGGTTCGCCCGGTCCCAGCTCAGCAGCGATAGCGCACCAGCGAAGACCGCCAGGACCAGCACGGTCGCGACCAGGGCCACGCGCCGATGACCTCGCACAGGCACCTCCACCTCCCCACACGCCCCACCGCATGTTGAACCCCACCATACGGCCAGACCCACGTCGCCATGCCGCGAACAGGAACGGGCCCGACATCAGTGACACCGCATGGGCCCGCCCCCTCCAGCTGACCGTCAGCAAGCCATAAGCCGAACATCATCTCTTGGCGCCCCGCCTTCAGGCCCTCCCACGAGCCACAGCAACTGGCGCCAACGTATATTCAAGGCGGACCGCCGATGGACGAAGCTCCGCCCACACCCCACTCACCCTGCGCGGGACCGAAAGAGCGACCGTCGGCGGTGGGAGTCCCGCGGGGCCCACTTCAACTTCCGGCTGCGTGGACAAACATGGCGGCGAAACAGCCGAATGGCCATCTACGCAGCCTAGTGTGCTGCTGTCATTCGACGCGGTAGCAACATAGACCGGAAACGCCGGTTAGCCACACCGGCATTTCTAGAGACGATTATGTCGCCAACGTCCACCCCCGAGCACAACCACGGCCCTAAGCGACAGTTGACGCGTCGCCACTACCCACTCGAAATTCACCGCGCGCCTGAGAGTGGATGCCTCGACCCTGCGCCGCCGGTGCACCGCTCAGCCCCTCAGGGCCCCCTTTCGTCCCGGTCTCGGAACGCGTCGTCACGTATAGCGCCTCGACGTCGAGGAATGGCTGCGCCGCCGACGTACAGTCCCCACCGAGGGGCTCAATGGCCGATAAGACCATCGTTCCTGTCGGTGTCCGGCTCTCCACTGATATCGAGCACCGTCCTGACCGCCCCACTCAGGGCCTGACCCCGTCGCTGACCACCATGAAGCTCGGCGAATACGGCGAAGCGAACATGGACCTCGCCATGCGCGGCCTGGAGTTGAAAACGCTCGACCCCTACCTGTGGGGGTGGCGGATACGTGTTGTCCCCGCCCTGGGTCACATAGCGGTGCGGATAACCACCAACGGTGTCGTCGACCGCACCGTGCAGAACTGGATCGCCGACGAGCACAGCCGCTCCACGATGAAGAACACGATCGCCGTCCTGGTCCGTGTCATGGAACAGGCCGTCCGTGACGGCATCATCAAGGTCAACCCCGCCCGGGTGACCGGCTGGCAGAAGCTCTACAAGCAGGCCGAGGACGAACTCCTCGACCCACGGGCGCTGGCTCTGCCCGACTGGGAGACCCTCGTTGCACTGGCCGACGCCCTCGTTGCCGCCTCCCACGACCAGTACCGCGGTTGGGGAGATGTGGTCCTCTTCGCCGCGTGCACTGCCGCACGGATCGGCGAGGTCTCAGGCTGCCGGGTCGGGGACATCGACACCGCCCAGTGGATCTGGATCGTGCGGCATCAGACCACACCCGCACCCGCACCTGGGGGGTGACCGACAGGGGCACCAAGGACAAGCGGGCCCGAAAAGTTCCCATCATCGAGGAGATCCGCCCCCTCATCGCCCAGCGCATCCTGTCTGTCGGCCGCAACCCCGACGCCCGCTTGCTCACCGGCCCGCGCGGCGGACGCATCTCTACCGCCGTCCTGCGCGACGCCACACACTGGGACGCCGTGGTCACCAAGCTCGGCTACGAACACCCACGCCGCCACGACCTCCGGCACACCGGACTGACCTGGTTCGCCGATGCCGGAGTCCAGGTACACGTCCTCCGCAAGATCGCCGGCCACGGTTCGCTGACGGCCACGCAGCGCTACCTGCATCCAGACGTACACAAGATCACGGCTGCCGGCACCGCGCTCTCCGCCCACCTCAGCGCGCTGCGCGCACCACGCTCGCTGCCGAGCCCGATCGTCATGACCCGCTGAACCCGGTCAAGCACGCCGGTCCCCATCTGGTCCCCAAAAATGATCAAGGGCCGGTTTCGGATTCCTCCAAAACCGGCCCTGACCTGCGACTCTTACGAGTCGGGACGACAGGATTTGAACCTGCGACCCCTTGACCCCCAGTCAAGTGCGCTACCAAGCTGCGCCACGTCCCGTGGTGTTCGGCGCGGTGTCCCGCGTGATCACAGGTAGAACTCTACCCCACGTGGACGGGTGCTTCGTCCTCCGGTGACCGCCGTCAGGCACGCGCGACAATCGTCGTATGAGCTCTGCACCTGGACCGTACGGAAGTGGCCGCGAGCGGGACCGCGACGAGGAGGGACGGGCCCGTAACCAGCGGCCTCGCGACGGGCTCGGGCGGCCGTTGCCCTACGGCACCGACGGGGTGCCACGGCAGCCGGAGGGGGTCGTGCGCGCGCCCGAGGAGTCCGTGGCCGAGGCGCAGGCGCTGTTGGACGCGGGGCGTCCCTTCCACGCGCACGAGGTCTTCGAGGACGCGTGGAAGTCCGGGCCCGAGACGGAGCGCGGGCTGTGGAAGGGGCTGGCCCAGCTCGCCGTCGGCCTCACGCACTCGGCCCGCGGCAACATCACGGGCGGAGCGCGCCTGCTGTCGCGCGGCGCCGCCGCCGTCTCCGACTGGAGCGCGCAGACCGGACAGGACCGGCCGTACGGAATCGGCGTCGCCGAACTGGTCACCTGGGCGGAGACGTTGGCCGGGCGGCTGGAGCGGGAGGAGACCGCGGTGGACGCGGCGTCCCACGCGCCGCGGCTGCGCGGCGGAGCGGGGTAGGGGCGGGGGGGGAGGAAGCAGGGGGTTCGGTGGGTGCGGAGCGGGGTCCGTCACCGCACCGGACTCGCCCCGCATGCACATGGTCGGGGGCGGTGTGAGGGTGGGCGTGTGACGACGACCACCGATCAGTCGGCTGCTTCCGCTTTCGTCGAGGCGCAGGCGCCGCCCGTGCTCGACCGGCGGCGCCGCAATGTCGTCTTCGTGACGATCATGCTGGGGATGCTGCTCGCCGCCCTCGACCAGACGATCGTCGGCACCGCGCTGCCGACGATCGTGTCGGATCTGGGCGGCGCGGAACACATGTCGTGGGTCGTCACGTCGTACCTGCTCGCGGAGACCGTCGCCACGGTCCTCGTCGGCAAGTTCGGTGACCTGTTCGGGCGCAAGGTCGTCTTCCAGGTGTCGGCGGTCGTCTTCATCACCGGGTCGTTCCTGTGCGGTCTGTCGACGAACATGACGCTCCTGATCGCCTGGCGGGCGATGCAGGGCATCGGCGCGGGCGGCCTGATGGTCACGTCGATGGCGTTGATCGCCGATGTGATCCCGTTGCGGGAGCGCGGCAAGTACCAGGGGGCGATCGGGGCCGTCTTCGGGGTGGCCACGGTGATCGGGCCGCTGCTGGGCGGGCTCTTCACGGACCATCTGACGTGGCGCTGGGCGTTCTACGTCAACGTGCCCATCGCGATCGTCGTGGTCCTCGCGGCCGCCCGCACGATCCCCGTCGTGAAGTCGGCGGTGCGGCCCGTCATCGACTATCTGGGCATCGCCCTCGTCGCCGTCGGCGCGAGCGCGCTGATCCTGGCGACGAGTTGGGGCGGCAACCAGTACGCGTGGGGGTCGCCGACGATCATCGGCCTCTTCGTCGGCGGGCTGGTCGCGCTGGCGCTGTTCTGCGTCGTCGAGACGCGGGCCGCCGAGCCGATGCTGCCGATGCGGCTCTTCGCCAACCCCGTCTTCACGGTCTGCTCGGTCCTCAGCTTCATCGTCGGCTTCGCGATGCTCGGCGCGATGACGTTCCTGCCGACCTATCTCCAGTACGTCGACGGGGACTCGGCCACCGTCTCGGGTGTCCGCACGCTGCCCATGGTCGTCGGGCTGCTCATCGCGTCCGTCTTCAGCGGCAACGTCGTCAGCAAGACCGGCACGTACCGCATCTTCCCGATCGTCGGCGCGCTGGTGATGGCTCTCGGGCTCTACCTGCTCTCGCTGATGGGGCGGACCACCAGCACCTGGCTGGAGTCGCTGTACATGTTCGTGCTCGGCACCGGCATCGGGCTGTGCATGCAGGTCCTGACGATCGCCGTGCAGAACACCGTCGCGTACACGGACCTGGGCACCGCCACGTCCGGAGTCACCTTCTTCCGTACGCTGGGCAGCTCGTTCGGCACCGCCGTGTTCGGCACCATCTACGCCAACACCCTCGCGCCGAACCTGAAGGACGGGGTCGCCGAGGCGGCGCGGGCCGGCGGTGATCCGGCCGTGCTCGGCAAGGCGGCGCAGAGCCCGGGCGGACTGCACGAACTGCCGGCGGCGAGCGCCGAGCCCCTCATCAAGGCGTACGCGGACACCTTGCAGACGGTCTTCCTGTGGACCGTCCCGGTGGCGCTTCTCGGGTTCCTGGTGGCGCTCTTCCTCAAGCAGGTGCAGTTGCGCGACAGCGCGCGCATGGGCGCTCCGGACATGGGCGAGGGCTTCGCGCAGCCGTCGAGCGGCGACTCCGGGCATCTGCTGGAGCGGGGCGTCGCCAACATCATCCGGAATGTGGGCATGACCACGGCTCGCGGGATCATCCGGGACTCCGACACCCGTCTGGACATCGCGGGCGCCTGGGCGGTCATGCAGGTCTCGCTCTTCACCCGGATGGTCGGACACGCCAGTCTGGGGCTGATCGCGGCCCGGCGCAGGATTCCGCCCGAGGTGCTCGTGCCCGTCTTCGACCGCATGGTCGAGGAGGGCTATCTGACCCGTACGGACGCGTATTTCTCGCTCACGCCCGCCGGGGAGCGCGAGGCGGAGGTCATCTCCAGGGCGTGGTCCGCGTGGCTGGGCGAGGAGATCACGAAGGACATCGGCCGGCCGCCGGACCAGGAGCTCGCCGCGGCGGTCGACGCGATCGCCAAGCGGCTGCTCGCGGAGGATCTGGAGCACGGGCTCTCACCCGAGACGACGGGCGCCACGGTCGGCGCACGCTGAATGGCGTTGGCGCCGCTGACGGCCGTCTTCGAGAAGCCGACCAACAGCGCCGCCGCGGCCAAGGCTTTCCTACGCGCTGTAGTGGGCGCGCAGCTCCCGCTTGAGGACCTTCATGCTGGGGCCGAGCGGGAGCTCGTCGATGAACTCCACGAGGCGCGGGTACTTGTGACGGCCCAGGTGGTCCTTGGACCACTCGATGATCGCCGCCGCCTGTTCGGGGGTGGCGTCGGCGGCCGCGACGACGACGGCGCAGATCTCCTCGCCGTGCACGGGGTCGGGCAGGCCGATCACGGCGGTCTGGGCGACGGCCGGGTGGCGCATCAGGACCTCTTCGACCTCGCGCGGGTAGACGTTGAAGCCGCCGCGGATGATGACGTCCTTCTTGCGGTCGACGATGGTCAGGAAGCCTTCGGCGTCCTTGGTGCCCAGGTCGCCGCTGCGGAACCAGCCGTCGACCAGGGCCTCGGCGGTCGCCTCGGGGCGCCCCAGGTAGCCGGAGAAGACATTGTGGCCGCGGATGACGACCTCGCCGAGTTCACCGACGGGCAGCAGTTCGACGCGGTCGTCGAGGTCGGCGCGGGCGATCTCCACGTCGACGCCCCACAGCGGGTGGCCGATGCTGCCGGGCTTCGTACCGAAGTCGGGCTGGTTGACGGACGCGGTCGGGGAGGTCTCGGAGAGCCCGTATCCCTCGTAGACGGGGGTGCCGAAGGCCTTCTCGAAGCGTTCGAGCACGGCGACGGGCAGCGAGGCACCGCCCGAGATACAGATCCGCAGCCGCGGCAGCCGCTCGGCGGCCTCGGCGGCGGCGACCAGGCCCACGTACATGGTCGGGACGCCGTGGAAGGTGTTGACGCCCTCCGCGACCATCAGCTCGATGGCCCGCGCCGCGTCGAAGCGGGGCAGCAGGACGAGGGTGGCGCCCGCCCGCCACGTCGAGTTCATGGAGACGGTCTGGCCGAAGGCGTGGAAGAGCGGGAGCGCGCCGAGGGCGGTGTCGTCGGGGCGGATGTCGTTGGCGTCGAAGGCGTTGACCGTCGCGTTCATCACCAGGTTGAAGTGGCTGAGCACGGCGCCCTTGGGAACGCCTGTGGTGCCGCTGGTGTAGAAGACGACGGCCGGGTCGTCGGCGTCGCGGGTGACGTAGGTGGTGAGGGGCTCGGTGGTGCGGGCCAGGGTCTCCAGCTCGCCCTCGGGGCCGAGCCGCAGCATCCGCACGCCGGTGGCCTCGGCGGCCGCCCCGCCCGTCGCGGCCTGCGCGGGATGACAGAGGAGCAGGGTCGCGCCGCTGTCCCGCAGGACGTGCTCGACCTCCTCGGCGGAGAGCAGCAGATGGACGGGTACGACGACTCCGCCGGCGGCGAGGACGGCGTAGTACGCCTTCGGGAACTCGGCGGTGTTGGGCGCCATCAGGGCCACGCGGTCTCCCGGCCGCACACCGAGCTCCGCGAGAGCCGCACCCTGAGCGCGGGCCTCGCGCCACAACTCCCGGAAGGAGAACCGCTGTTCGCCCTCGACGAGGGCGGTGCGGTCCGGGTGGCGGCGGGCGGGCTCGGCGAGGATCGCGGCGAGGGACAGCGTGGCCATGAGGGAGGATGCTCCGTTTCGGTGGGCTTGCGCGAGTCTTTCGTGGGGGTGGGGCTTATGTGGGGCCGGGGGTGGGGTTTACGCGGGGCTGGGGCGGGTGGGTTTTACGCGGGGCGGGCGGTAAGTCGTTCGCGGAGCCTTGCCTGAGTCGACGGCGAGTCGGACCGGCATCTCGCCGGGGGCGTGCTGGGTTCGCCCCCATAGGTAGAGGGCGACGGCGCGTTCAGGGTTGGGTCGCCTCGCCGGAGGGGTTGGGTCGCGCCTCGCCTGGGGCTGAGGCGTACCTCACCGGAGGGTGTGGGACCGCACCTCGCCGGGGTATCGGGCCGTGCCTGCCCGAAGGGCACGCCTCGCCGGAGGAGTGCGTCCTGTCTCACCGGAGAGGGCGGGTCACGCCCGAGGACGGTCACGCCCCGGGCGGGGCACCCCTGCGGCAGCGGCACGCACCCGTTGCCCTCCCCGCCCCTCCCCCGGCGCGGACGCGCGCGCCGGCTCAGTCGCGTTCGACCAGGAGCGCGCTGCCCTGCCCCACGCCCACGCACATCGTGGCGAGGCCGCGCGTGGCGCCGGTGCGGCGCATTCTGTGCAGCAGGGTGGTGAGGATGCGGGCGCCGGAGCAGCCGAGCGGGTGGCCGAGCGCGATGGCCCCGCCGGACGGGTTGACCAGCTCCGGGTCGATGCCGAGGGCGTCGACGCAGGCGAGCGCCTGGGCCGCGAACGCCTCGTTGAACTCCGCTTCCTGAAGGTCGCCGATCTCCCAGCCGACCCGGGCGAGCACCTTCCGCGTGGCGGGCACGGGGCCGATGCCCATGACGTCGGGGTGGACGCCGGCCGAGGCCCCGGCCGCGTACCGCCCGAGGGATTCGAGGCCGAGGTCGTTGAGGGCCTCCTCACTGACGAGGAGCAGCCCGGCCGCGCCGTCGTTCATCGGCGACGCGTTGCCCGCGGTGACGGTGCCGTCCTTGCGGAAGACCGGCCGCAGACCGCTGAGCTTCTCGTACGAGGTGTCCTCGCGCACGCACTCGTCCGCGTCGACGACGACGCCGTCCGGGCGCGTGACGGGGAGGAGTTCGTCGTCGAAGTGGCCGTTCTTGCGGGCGGCGGCCGCGCGCTGGTGGCTGCGGAGCGCGAACTCGTCCTGGCGTTCGCGCGGGACGCCGTACCGCTCGGCGACCTCCTCGGCGGTCTCGCCCATCGCGAGGACACCGTGCAGCTCCTGCATCTTCTTGTTCGTGAGGCGCCAGCCGAGGCGGGTGTCGGCGGTCTCCATGCGGTGCGGCAGCGCCTCGTCGGGGCGGGGCAGCACGAAGGGCGCGCGGCTCATCGACTCGGAGCCGCCCGCGAGGACGATGTCGGCCTCACCCGCGGCGACGGTGCGCGCGGCGGTCGTGACGGCTTCGAGGCCCGAGGCGCAGAGCCGGTTCACGGTCGCGCCGGGCACGGACTCGGGGAGCCCCGCGAGGAGGGCGGCCATCCTCGCGACGTTGCGGTTGTCCTCGCCCGCCTGGTTGGCGGCGCCCCAGTAGATGTCGTCGATCCGGGCGGGGTCCAGCTGGGGGATGTCGGCGAGGAGTGCCCGCACGACGCCCGCTGCGAGGTCGTCGGGGCGAACGGAGGACAGGGCGCCGCGGAGTTTGCCGATGGGGGTGCGGCGGGCGGCGGCGAAGTGGACGGTGCGCACGATACGGCTCCGGATCGTTCTGCGAGGTCTCGCTGCGTAAATTAGCGCTGCTAGTTTTGGAGTTTATGCGCGAGGTGGGGGCCATGGGAAGGGTGTCCTACGCCTCACCCCGCCCCAGTTCCGCCAGGCGCGCCAGCGCGGGCAGGGCCTCCGCCACCGCCGTGCGCTGCTCCGGGGTCAACTGATCCACGAGCGGCGCGAGATGGCGCGTCCGGTCCTCGTGGCGGGAGCGGCCGATCCGGCGGCCCTTCTCGGTGAGGTGGACGAGGACGGCACGCCCGTCGCTCGGGTCCGGGCGGCGCTCCACCAGGCCGTCGCGCTCCAGGCGGGTGACCAGCTGAGTGATGCCGGGCTGGCTGACCTGCTCTGTTTTCGCCAGCTCGGTCAGCCGCTTGGGCCCGCCGCCGAACGCGAGGGTGTCAAGGACCGACAGGGTCGTGAACGGCAGCTTCTCCAGCACCGGGAGACGGATGTAGAAGCGGTTGAAGTTCTCGATCGCCGCGGTGAACTCCTCCACGTCCAGCTCGCCGGGCCGACCGCCCCCATGACCGGCGCCGTGATCCCGGTTGCCGTCGCTCTGATCGTCGTGCATGTCAGCCACCCTGAAGAATTACATTGCTCACTTATGTAAGCTGCTTATATTGTTCTCGACCGCGCCTCGGCGGCGCAAGGAGAGAGTTCCATGACTGTTCGTATCGGCATCAACGGCTTCGGGCGAATCGGCCGCAACGTCTTCCGGGCGGCGGCAGCACGGGACGCGGACCTGGAGATCGTCGCGGTCAACGATCTGGGCGACGTGCCGACCATGGCGCACCTGCTGGCCTACGACTCGATCCTCGGCCGCTTCCCCGGCGAGGTCACCGCCGAACCGGGAGCGATCCGCGTCGGCGACCGGACGGTCCAGGTATTCGCCGAACGCGACCCCGCCGGCCTGCCCTGGGGCGAACTCGGCGTGGACGTGGTCATCGAGGCGACGGGCGTCTTCACCGACGCCGACCGGGCCCGCGCGCACGTCGAGGGCGGCGCGAAGAAGGTCATCATCGCGGCCCCGGCCAGCGGTGAGGACGTCACGATCGTGCTCGGCGTGAACGACGACGCCTACGACCCCGAGCGGCACACGATCATCTCCAACGCCTCGTGCACCACCAACTGCCTGGGTGTCCTGGCGAAGGTGCTGCACGACGCCGTGGGCATCGACTCCGGGATGATGACCACCGTCCACGCCTACACCCAGGACCAGAACCTCCAGGACGCCCCGCACAAGGACCTGCGCCGCGCCCGCGCCGCGGGCCTGAACATCGTCCCGACCTCCAGCGGCGCCGCCAAGGCCATCGGCCTCGTCCTGCCCGAACTGGCCGGCCGCCTCGACGCGTTCGCACTGCGGGTCCCCGTCCCCACCGGTTCGGTCACCGACCTCACCGTCACCACGCGACGGCCCACGAGCGTCGAGGAGATCAAGGAGGCGTACGCGGCGGCGGCCGCGGGACCGTACAAGGGAGTGCTGTCCTACACCGAGGCCCCCATCGTGAGCACGGACATCGTCACCGACCCCGCGTCCTGCGTCTTCGACGCCGAGCTCACGCGCGTCACGGGACCGCAGGTCAAGGTCGTCGGCTGGTACGACAACGAATGGGGCTACTCCAACCGCCTCATCGACCTCGCCCGGCTGGTCGGCGCCTCCCTGTAGTCGACATCAGGCGACATCAGGCGACATCAAGCGACATCAGCCGAGGGCGACCCGCACCGCGCCGCCCCGCGCGTCCACCCCCGCCGTCCAGCTTCCGGAGACCCGGAACGGCCGGTTCGGGACGACCGGGCGGCGCGGGCGGGCGCGGTGCAGGGTTCTGCCGTCCTGCGTGACGACCAGCGTGGGACGCGGGACGAACTCCGTGCTGCGGAGGGTGAATTCCTCCGTCGGCTCGTCCAGGCAGAGCCGGTTCGGGGCGATCCAGGCGAGCGGGGCCGCGACCCGCAGCGGCACCGAGGCCGAGGGCCAGTCCCCGTCGGAGAGGTAGCGCCGCACGGCCGCGGCCGCCAAGGCTCCCTCGCGCGCCACCACGCGCGCCGGCTCGGCGGCGTGCAGCACGTTGCCCACCGCGAAGACGCCGCGTTCGTCAGTGCGGAAGGCGCTGTCGACGGCGGGGCCCCGCGTGCCGGGGTCGAGCAACAGGCCGCCGAGGCGGGCCAGTTCGTGGTCGGGGACGAAGTCACCGGTGAAGACGACCGTGTCGCAGGGGACGTCCGCCGTTCTGCCGTCCCGGTGCCGCAGCCTGACCCCCGACAGGCGGCCGCGCCCGAGGAGTTCGGCCACGGTGGCGTCCGTGAGCAGCGGCACGCCGCGCCGCAGCCGTGCGTCCAGGGCGCGGGCGTGCGGCGCCTGGTGGCGCCGGTGTTCGGTGACCTGCGCGGTGACGGAGACCCCGGCCCGGCGCAGTGTGTCCAGCGCCGTGAAGCTCACCGGTTCCGCGCCGACGACGACGGCCCGCGTGCCGATCCGCTGCCGGTGGAGGTGGACGGCCTGCTGGAGCTCGCCGGTGGTGTAGACCCCGGCGGGCCGTGTCCCCGGCACCAGGCGTGCGGCGCGCGGCCGCTCCCGGGCGCCCGTGGCGAGGACCACCGCGCGGGCGGTGATCCGCTCCAGGCCCCGGGGGCTCGTGGTGTCCAGGGTGAGCGGTGCCGCCCAGGAGGTGACGGTGACGCCGGTCCGCAGGACCGCGCCGGTGCCCACGGCCGCCGCCACGCACCGCTCCGCGTACTGCGGCCCCGTCATACCGAGGCGTCCGAAGCCGCCGTGCAGGCAGTGCCGCGGCACCCCGCCCGCCTGCCGCTCGCGGTCGACCACCTCGACCTCGCCGACGCCCGCCGCGGCCAGTCCGACCGCCGTGGCGAGGCCCGCGGGTCCGGCGCCGACGACCAGCACGTCGACGATCCGCTCGCGCCTCATCCGGTACCCCACTCCGCACCCCGTTCGTAGAGTTCCCGCACTTCGGCACCGCAGTAGAAGCCCTGGCAGCGACCGCCCCGCGCCCGGGTGCGCCGCCGCAGGCCGTCCAACGATCCGGGCGGCACCGTGGCCGCGAGGGCGTCCCGGATCTCGCCGCGCGTCACCCGTTCACAGTGGCAGACCACGTCACCGTACGCGGGATCGGTGGCGATGAGATCGGCGCGCTGATATGGGCGCGGGAAGGCTTCGCCGAGGTTCGGCATGCGGACGGGCGGCAGGTCGCGGGGGCCGGGCAGCTCCAGGCCGGTGGCGGCGAGGAGTTCGGTGACGTGTGCCGCGATGGCCAGGGACGCGGTGAGGCCGGTGGAGCGGATGCCGCCGACGGTGACGTAGCGCTGTTCCTTGTGGGCGCTGATGCGGTAGTCGTCGTGCTCGGTGGCGGCGCGCAGCCCTGCGTAGACCGCGGTGACCTCCTCGTCGAGCAGCTCCGGGAGGATCCGGCGGCCCTTCTCGCGCAGCGCGGCGATGCCGTCGGCCGTCGACCCGGTCGCCGCCTTGTCGTCCAACTCCTCTGCGGTGGGGCCCAGAAGGACGTTGCCGTACACGGTCGGGGCCACGAGGACGCCCTTGCCGAGCGCCGTGGGAACGGGCAGCAGGATGTGCCGCACCAGGTCGCGGGCGAGCTTGTCGAAGACGAGGAGCTGGCCGCGGCGCGGGGTGACGGTGAAGTCGTCGTGGCCGAGCAGCCGGTCGACGGTGTCGGCGTGCAGGCCGGCGGCGTTGACGAGATACCGGGTCCGCACGGGACCGCGGCTCGTAGTCAGGAGGTGGACGCCATCCGACGTATATACGTTCTCCACGCGGCAGTTGAGGAGCAGGTCGACGCCCGCGCGCACGGCCTGGGTGGCGTAGGCGAGGGTGGTGGTCCAGGGGCAGATGATGCTCTCGCCGGGGACGTCGAGTGCGCCGAGGGCACCGGGGCCGAGATGCGGCTCGCGCGCCCGGAGCTCCGAGGGTCCGATGATCCGTGCCGCGTCGTGGCCGTTGCGCTCCGCCTTCGCCAAAAGCTCTGGCAGGGCTGCCAGTTGGTCGGCGTCCCAGGCGACGAGCAGTGCGCCGACCGGCTCGACGGGGATCCCGGACTCGGCGGCGTACGCGGCGAGCAGCCGTCGGCCCTCGCGGACCAGGCGGGACTCCAGGGACCCGGGCACCGCGTCGAAACCGGTGTGCAGGATCGCCGTGTTCGCCTTCGACGTGCCCTCGCCGACGTCGTTCGAGGCCTCCACCAGGGCGATGCGCAGGCCGGGGTGGCGGGCCAGTTCGCGTGCGACGGCCGAGCCGATGACTCCCGCGCCGATGACGGTCACGTCGTACGTCACGTCGGGCGGCGTGCCACGCCTGGTCAGCGCCATCAGGGCGTACGTTCCAGGAGTGCCGTCACCGCCGCGTCGAAGCCCGCGAGGCGTTCGGCGGCGCGGTCCGCGTCGATCCGCGGTTCGTAGACGGTGGCGGGCCGCCACTCCGGGACGGCGTCGGCGACGGTGAGTGCGGGATCGAGGCCGATGCGGGCGACGGCGGCCGCGCCGAGGGCCGTGACGTCGGGCAACGCCGATACCTCGACTCGTAGTTGCAGCAGGTCGGCCTGGGTCTGCATGAGCAGGGCCGAGCGGGTCAGACCGCCGTCGACCCGCAGGGTCGTCAGGGGCTGCCCGAGGTCGGCGGCGACGGCGTCGGCGAGCGAGACGACCTGCGCGGCGATGCCCTCGCAGAGGGCGCGCACCAGGTGGCCCGCGGTGGTGTCGAGGCCGAGTCCGGTCAGCGATCCGCGCAGGTCGCCGCGCCACCAGGGCGCGGCGAGACCGGCGAGCGCCGGCACGAAGGTGACGCCCCCGGCGTCCGGGACGGCGGAACCCACGGGGTCGATGTCCTCGGCGCCCGCGATCACGCCGAGATCGGTGAGCCAGCGGACGGCGGACGCGGCCGTGTAGACCTGCCCGTCGAGGCAGTAGCTGCTCTTGCCCGCGAGCCGCCAGGCGACACAGCTGACGAGCCCCGAGCTGCCGCGCCGGGGACGCGCGCCGGTCTGGGCGAGCAGGAACGCCCCGGTTCCGTAGGTGCACTTGGCGCTGCCCGGGGTGGTCACGTCCTGGGCGAGCAGCGCGGCCTGCTGGTCGACAAGGAGTCCGGTGAGGGGGAGTTCGGGGCCGAACGCGGTGGTCGTGCCGACCGGTCCCGCGGCGTCGACGACGCGGGGCAGGCGCTCGTCACCGAGGCCGTAGAGCTCCAGGGCGCGCGGTGACCATGCGACGGTGTCGAGGTCGAGGAGCTGGGTGCGGCCCGCCGTCGCGGCGTCCGTGACGTAGGCGCCGGCGAGGCGGTGGACGAGCCAGGCGTCGCTGGTCGTGACCACACCGCGCCGGGTCAGGTGGCGGCGTATCCACGCCATCTTGGGAGCGGCGAAGTACGGATCGAGGGGCAGGCCGGTGAGGTCCCGCAACTCCTCTGCGTGGTCGGCGAGTTCGGCACAGACCGACTCGGCGCGGCGGTCCTGCCAGACGAGGGCGTCGGTGAGAGGTGTGCCGGTTTTCGGGTCCCAGGCGAGGACGGTCTCGCCCTGGTTGGCGAGGCCGACGGCGGCGACCGGCTCGCCCGCGTCCGCCAGCGCCGCGCGGCCCGCCTCGACGACGGACGAGAACAGTTCGGCGGGGTCGGCCTCCACCAGGCCGCCGGGCAGGAAGCGGGGGCGCACCGGCGCCGCGCCCGATCCGATCACGCCGCGTTCCGGGCAGACGACGAGGGCCTTCGTCCCGGAGGTGCCCTGGTCCACGGCGAGCACGGGGCGCTGCGCCGGGGGCCGCTGATAGGTGATCACCGCGGGAAGACTGCTACAGCGGCCCGGAGGGCGTCAAGGGATCGCGATGACAGATGACGTCCGTCAAATGAGCGCTCGGCGCGCCGTGTTGACAGAACGGGGTCATAAAAGATCGGTGAAGTGTCCTGGAACCGGAAGGGCCGGATCTACACTGTCCGCCGAGCCCCACCCGTCACCCCCCGCCCAAGTCGTCAACTCCCGTACCAATGCGCCCTTTTAAGCGTTCAACCTCCACTCTTCCCCCGACAGAGGTCTCATGCCCATGCCGTTAGGCCGCCCGGTGTACCACCCGGCAGGCCACGACGAAGCGTTGCGCGCGGTGCTCCAGGACCTCAGGACCGGCCGCTGGGTCTCCACGCGCAATCTGCTGACCGAGACACCCGACTGGGGGCTGTGGACACAGCGCACGCAGATCCTGGGGGCCGCCGTCGCCGGGTCGGACGTGGTGCGGACCTGGCGCGCCGAGGAACCGCGCAGCGCGTCGGCCGCCGTGCTGCACACCCGCGTCCTGGTGGAGCGGGCCCTGCGCGCCCACCGCACGGGGCACCGCAGGACCAACGACCTGTGGCGCGAGGCGGTCGCGGCGTGCGCCGACGCCTCGGCCATGTCGCCCGAGGACCCCGTGCCGTGGATCTGCCTGCTCTCCCTGGCCCAGCTGGACGTGGGGCAGCGGTGGGACGAGCACCGGGTGGCACCTCCGGAGCCGATGCTCTTCCCCGGCCCCTGGCAGCTCCTCGCCGAGGCGGACAAGCGGGACCCGGGCAACCGTGAGGCGTACCACCGCATGCTGCAGTTCGTGTACGGGCGCCGCGCGGAAGGGCCGCTCACCGAGGCGTACAACTTCGTGCAGTGGGCGTCGGCGGCGGCGCCCGCGGGCTCCGCCCTGCATCTGCTGCCGCTGTACGTGCGGGTCGAGCGGTACCGCAGGGAGTCCGGGCAGGAACAGGCCCTCGATCTGCACTGGATCTCCGAGGACGCCACGCGCGCCGCGCTCCTCGCCCTGCAGCTGTGGTTCGACAACGCGACGCCCGCCACGACCTCGCTCCTGGACCTGAACCACTTGGCGCACGCCCTGTGGGGCGCCCACCAGTTCCACGACGCGTCCCGCGTGTTCCAGGCCCTCGACCCCTTCTACACGACCGTGCCGTGGACGTACCGCACCCACTCCCCCGGCGACGCGGACGCCGCCGCCGAGGTCTTCGTCCAGGCCCGCGCCCGCTGCTTCAGCGCTGCCCGGGGCCCCGGGTAGCCCCGCGGACCCCGTCCTTCCCCCACCCCACCGGAGGTCCCACCGTGTCCCGCACCACCTGGTCGTCGAGCTCCGTCCCAGCGCCACGCCAGGACGAGGAGGAACGGCTCAGAGAGCTCGGCTACCAGCCCGTCCTGGCCCGCCGCATGGGCGGCTTCGGCAACTTCGCCATCAGCTTCTCCGTCATCTCCATCCTGTCCGGCTGCATGACTCTGTACGGCTTCGGCCTGCTCACCGGCGGCCCCGCCGTGATGCTCTGGGGCTGGGTCGGGGTCGGCCTGTTCGTGCTCTGCGTGGGCCTCGCGCTCGCCGAGGTCACCAGCGCGTATCCCACATCGGGCGCCCTCTACTACATGGCCGACCGGCTCGGCGGGCGGCGCTGGGGCTGGTACACGGGCTGGCTGAACCTCCTCGGTCTGCTCGGCGCGATCGCGGGCATCGACTACGGCGCCGCCCTGTTCACCGGCGCGTTCCTGAACCTGAAGTTCGGCTTCACGCCGACCCCGGAGAAGACGTTCCTGATCTTCCTGTGCATCCTGCTGCTGCACGCCGTCCTCAACCTCTTCAACGTCCGCCTGGTGAGCCTGCTCAACTCGGTCAGCGTGTGGTGGCACCTGGCCGGTGTCACCGTGATCGTCGGTGTCCTCGCGATCGTGCCGGACCACCACCAGTCGCCGTCCTTCGTCTTCGGCGAGTTCTTCGACGGCACCGGCTGGGACAACCCGCTCTACGTCACCGCCATCGGCCTGCTCCTCGCGCAGTACACCTTCTCCGGCTACGACGCGTCCGCGCACCTGTCCGAGGAGACCTCCAACGCGTCGGTGTCCGCGGCCCGCGGCATCGTGCGCGCCATCTGGGCGTCGTGGATCGCCGGTTTCGTGCTGCTCGCCGGGCTGACCTTCGCGATCCAGGACTACGCGGGCACACTCGCCACCGACACCGGGGTGCCGCCCGCGCAGATCATGATCGACGCGCTCGGCGAGTCCGGGGCGACGGCGCTGCTGCTCATCGTGATCGTGGCGCAGCTGTTCTGCGGCAACGCCGAGACGGCCGCCGCGAGCCGCATGGTCTTCGCTTTCAGCCGCGACAACGCGCTGCCGGGGTCCGCGCTCTGGCGCAAGGTCAGCGCCCGCAGCCAGGTGCCGGTGCCCGCGGTGTGGCTGTCGGTGGGCCTCGCCGCGGTGATCGCCCTGCCGTCCCTGTACTCGGCGACCGCGTACACCGCCGTGACCGCCATCAACGTCATCGGCATCACCCCCGCGTACGCCATCCCGATCTATCTGCGTCTGCGCGCCGGCGACCGGTTCCGGCCGGGGCCGTGGAACCTGGGCCGCTGGAGCAGGCCCATCGGCTGGATCGCCGTGGTCTGGGTGGCGTTCGTGACGGTCCTGTTCTGCCTCCCGCAGGCTTCGCCGGTGACGGCCGAGACGATGAACTACGCGTCGATCGCGCTCGCCGTGGTGCTGCTCCTCGCCACCGTGTGGTGGTTCGTGGCGCGCCGCTCCTACAGCACTCCGCAGGCGTACGGCTCGGACCGCGAACAGGCCGAGGTCGCGGAGAACATCGTCTGAGCTAGCCGGCCGGGCGGTCGTTGAGGATCCGCTGGAAGAGCCGGTGATCGCGCCAGGCGCCGTTGATGTGCAGGTACTTCGACGCGATCCCGTACTCCTCGAAGCCGCACTTGGTGAGCACACGCTGCGAGGCGGTGTTGTGGAGCAGGGTGCCCGCCTCGACGCGGTGCAGGCCGAGCCGGGTGTCGGCCACCTCGCAGACGTGGCGCGTGGCGGCGGACGCGATGCCCCGGCCGACCAGCGCCGCGTCGGTCCAGTAGCCGAGCGCCGCGCTGCGGGCCGGGCCGAGCACGATGTTCGACAGGGCGGCGTGACCGACGATCTCGCCGCCCTCGACGAACACCCAGTGCGCGGCCCGGCCCGCCCGCATCTCCTCCAACTGCCCCCGGACCCGGTCCGCCTGGCCCTCGACGGTGTAGAAGGCCTCGGTCCTTTCGGGGTCCCAGGGGGCGAGGTGGGCGCGGTTGCGCCGGTAGGCGCGGGCCAGCGCCGCCGCGTCGTCGTACGAGACGGCCCGGATCAGGACGTCCCCCGTGAGTGCTGCCTCTCCGCCGATCATGCGAACCAGCGTACGAGAGGGCCCGCGCGGGAGCGTCAGCGGCCGCCCGCGACCCGCAGCACCGTTCCCGTCGCGTACGAGGCGTCGTCCGAGAGCAGCCAGGCGACGGCCGCCGCGATCTCCGACGGCTGGCCGGCGCGGCCCAGCGGGATGCCCGACGCGAGCTTCGCGGGGCGCTCGGGGTCGGCGTGGAAGTCGGTCCAGATGACGCCGGGGGCGACGGCGTTGACGCGGATGCCGTCCGCCGCGACCTCCTTGGACAGGCCGACCGTCATCGTGTCGACCGCGCCCTTGGCGGCGGCGTAGTGGACGTACTCGCCGGGTGCGCCGAGGGTGGCCGCGGCGGACGAGAGGTTCACGATCGCACCGCCGCCGGTGGCCCGCATGTCCCGCACCGCGCGCCGGGCGCAGAGCAGATACCCGAGTACGTTCACGTCGAGGGCCCGGCGCATGCCCTCGGCGTCGGCGTCGGCGAGGGGGCCGACGGGGCCGCTGACACCGGCGTTGTTGACCAGTCCGGTGACCGGGCCGAGCTCGGCTGCGGCGGTGTCGAAGAGACGGTCGACGTCGGCCTCGTCGGCGGTGTCGACCTGGACGGTGACGCAGCGGCGGCCGGCCGCGCGGACCGCCTCCGCGGCCTCTTCCGCGGCGGCCGCGTTCGAGCGGTAGCCGATGACGACGTCGTGGCCGTCCTCGGCGAGACGGGCGCTGACAGCGGCGCCGATGCCGCGGCTGCCGCCGGTGACGACAGTGACGGGGTGGGGCTGCACGGGGGACCTCCGGCTGTGGGTGGCTGACTGTCGCGCCGCCCGGACGCGGGGGTCGCCCGCGTCCGGATCACGCCGTCATCCTACGAAGCGGTGATCTTCGTCGGGGCCGAGGGGCGCCGTCGATACTGCCCTGCGGGGCTACTGGGCCTCCGCCGGGATCACGGCGTCCTCCGGGGCCGCCTTCTCCGCGGGCAGGCTGTCCATGAAGGAGCTGACCGAGAAGACCGCGTTGCCGGGGCCTGCCGGGCCGTAGCCGGGCGGGGACGAGAGGCCGTTGGCCTCCATGGTGGCGCGGTAGGCCTCCAGGAGCCGCACGTGGTACTCCAGCGGGGCGCCCTGCGGGTTCGCCTTGCCGAGCGGGGTCGTCGGCTCCGGGCACCAGGTGGTGAAGCGGGGCGTGATGCCGCGCGACATGAAGTACTGCAGCCCCTCGACGGTCGAGTCGATGGCCTCGTCGACGGTCTTGAAGCCGAAGGGCTCCGCCATCTCCACGCCCGCCACGAAGTTCGGGATCACGTTGCGCGGCCCGAAGACCTCCGCGGAGTCCAGGATGCGGCGGTGCCACTCGTCACGGCCGACGTAGCGCTCCTTGCCGGGGCAGTAGCGCTCGAAGAGGTACGGGTCCCACACCTCGTAGTTGGGGTGGTAGATCCGCACGCCGTAGTCGTGGAAGCGCTGCACGTCCGCCTTGGGCAGGGCCTGGGCGACGACCTTGCCGATCCAGCGGCCCGGGAAGCGCTCCTCGATGGCCTTCGCGTACTGCCCGTAGAAATCGGCCTCGTCCTTGCCCTGGAGCTGCGTGGTGATGGCGCCCCCGGTGAGCGTGTACGCGGTGGACGACTTGTTCGTGTCGTACTTGTCGATGATGGCGAGGGCTTCGAGGACCTCGTCCATCGGCTTCACGCCCGTGTACGGGCGCCCCGCCGCCTTCTGCTGGCGCCAGTTGTGGTTGATGTCGCAGTACTGGCACTCCTCCTTGGCGCCGAAGTACTGGCAGACCCGGAAGACCGTCAGATAGATGAGGTAGCCCCACTGGATGGTGGGCGCCACCTCCATCACCGACTTGCCGTTCTCCAGCGTGTGCCGGTAGTAGTCCGGCATCGGGGGCAGGCCGACGTCGGAGATCCGCACGCCGTCCAGGTAGAGGCCGAGCACGCCGTTGTCGTCGGCGGCCACGCGGTACGGCGACGCCGGGTTCACGCGGACCGAGACGACGGTGCGGCGCAGCTCGTACGGGCCGCCGGTGAGGACGATCTCCTCCGGCGGGCGGCGCAGGGCGGCGGCGCCCAGCTCGGGGAGCGTGCCGTGGTCGAAGGAGAAGATGAAGTACGACTTCGGCTTGACGTCACCCCCTTCGTTGTCGCTGAGCGCCGACTCGTCGAAGGCGATGCCGCCACGCAGCAGATCCTCCTTGATCACGGCTTCCCGCGGGACGTGCGGGAACCGCTCCATGAGTGACTCGATGAGCTGGGTACGGCTCTCGCTGCGGCTTGCCATGGGCAGGGCACCTCGGATCCTGTCGATCGATCTGTTCCGTCCACGCTAATACCCTGCCGATCCGTTCCGGATCCGACTCCGGTCGCAGGACGCATCCGCCGCAGGTCTATCCTGCGGGCCCGGCCGGGCGATCCGGGTACGATCTCCGGCATGCCGCCCGCCGACCCTCACATACCCGCCCCGAAGTGCGGAAACGGGCCCCACGCCATCTCGCCGCAGACTAGGATGAATACTCCCGAAGCGGGCAGCGGGCAGCGGGCAGCGGGCAGCGGGCAGCGGGCAGCGGGTCCCGTGGCGGGTGCCTCCCGTGCCGAGAAGCACGTGCTCTTCGCCGTTCGGTCGGCGACCGCCCTGCACCGGCTCCTCGACGTGCTCCCCGTGTTCGCCGGTGACGACCGCATCCGCCGCCGCTTCACCCTCGTCCCCGGCTCCGACTTCGACGCCGACGCCCTCGCGGCCGTCGAGCGGGCGGGCGGCCGCACCATTCCGTGGGCCGAGGCCGTCACCCGCCCCCACGACCTGATCCTGGCCGCCAGTCCCAAGGGCGGACTCGCCGAGCTCCGCGGCCCGCGCGTCCTCCTGCCGCACGGCGCGGGCTACAACAAGGCCCTCGGGGAGAAGAAGGAATCGGAATCGGACGGCCCCGCCGATTCCGCGTCCGGTATGGCCCCGGCGCTCCTGATGCGGGGCGGCCGGCCCCTGGCCCGCCTCCACGCCCTGGCCCACCCCTCCCAGGTCGCCCGCCTCGCCACCGAGTGCCCGCCCGCCGCGGCACGCGCCACGGTGACCGGCGATCCCACGCTCGACCGGGTCCTCGCCTCCCTCCCGCTGCGCGAGCGCTACCGGGCCGCGCTGCGCACCCACGGCCGGCGGCTCGTCGTCCTCACCTCCACGTGGGGGCCGCACTCCCTGATCCGGCGCCACCCCGGGCTCCCGGCCCGGCTGGCCGCCGAGCTCCCCCACGACACGTACCAGCTGGGGCTCGTCCTGCACCCCAACGAACACAGCAGGACCGGCGGGTTCGACCTCGCCCAGGCTCTCGCGCCCGCCCTGGACGCGGGCATGGTCCTGGCCCGGCCCCACGAGGAGTGGGCCGCGCTGCTCGTCGCCGCCGACACGGTGGTCACCGACCACGGCTCGGCGGCGCTGTACGCGGCGGCGGCCCGCGACGTTCCCGTGATCGCCGCGGGGGACGGCGGCGGCGAGCTGATACCGGGCACCCCGATGGCCGAACTCCTCGCCCGCGTACCGGTGTTGAATTCGCTGGCCCGGCCGACCGCGGCCGATCTGGAGCGCGCCGTCGCGGCGCACAGACCCGGCGTTCCGGCCGCGGCGGCCGGGCAGGCGTTCGCCGAGCGCGGCCATGCCGTACGCCGGCTGCGCGAGGAGCTGTACCGCGTCCTCGGCCTGACGCCGCCCGACGCGCCCGCCGAGCCCCGCGTCCTGCCGGACCCCGCACCCCCCGCCCGCTCCCTCGCGGCCTTCGCCGTACAGATCGACCGGCGAGGCCCGCACCTGCACATCGAACGACGGCCCGCGCGCTCCGACACGCCCGCCCATCACCTGGCGGCCGAGGACGGCAGGGCGTCGGACACCCAGCTGCAGAGCGCGGGGCTCCTGTTCCGCCGCGCCGGGCACGCTGCCGGCTACCCGGTGCGGGGCGAGACCTGGACCGTCGACGGCTGGACGCGGCACGCGCTCGACGAGTACGGCGGCCCGCGCACGGCCGCCGTCGCCCTGAGCGCCTCGCACTGCGTGCTGCGCCGGACCGGTGGCGCGCTCCTCTCCGTCCGCGTCGAACCGCACCGGGAGCCGGACGGCCGCGTCATCCGCGCGGACCCGGCTGCGGTGCTCTCCGGCGTCCACGCGTGGCTCGTGGACCACCCCGGGACGCCCACCGCCCCGGTGTCGATCCCCTGCCTCATCGCGGACCGCACCCACCACGCGACGCTGACCCCCGCCACCCCTGCGGAGGCGCAGCAGGAGATCTAGGGCCCCGCTCCCGGGGAAGTGCCTCACGGAGGCGAGATCAGTTCGATCAGGAACTCCTGGTCGGGGGCGCCGGAGCAGCGGCCCTGGACGATCTCCGCACCGGCTTCGGTGTCCTGGTCGCGCAGGCTCAGACACCGGTCGGTGAGGACGGGGTGCAGGCGGAAGTGCGCCGCGGCGGCCGGGCCGAGGGGGCTGATGCGGAACTGCTGGGCCCGGTCTTCGTCGGAGCAGTCGTCGCGCGGTTCGAGCAGGTCGCGGCCCGGCCCCTTCCGCAGGACCGTCAGGCAGCCGATGCCGTACTTCGGGTGGTGCCACTGGATCTGCACGACGTCCTTGCGCAGAGGTTCGAGGAACACGCGGGGCTGGACCGCCTTCCCGCAGGGTTGCTGGGCGGCGACAGCGGTTCGGTAGGCGCCGGTGCGGTCCTTGCCCTCCGTCACGCAGAACTCCGGCGTCCGGGCGGGGTGGATGCGTGCCCAACTGCCCACGGCCGGGATGCGCACCCCGGTCACCGGCATCGCGACCGACACGGCCGTCGGCTCCGAGGCGTCGACGAGGTTGCCGACGCCGAGGGTGCCGGCGACCCCGAAGCCCGCGGCGGCGGCCAGAGCGGCAGCCGCGTGCCACCGCGGGGCGCGCCCCGGGGCGGGTGCGGCGGTCCGGTCGTCGCCGCCCTCGGTGTCGCCGGTCGGTGCGGCCCCGTCGGTGGCGAGGCGCCGGCGGACCGCCAACCACTGGCGTACTTCCTCGTCACCGAGGCCGCACGCGCGGGTGAAGGCCTCGACGAACCGTTCCCGGGGCAGGGTGACGCGCCCGAGGGTGGTCGCGATCGTGCTGGCGGGCAGGGTGTCGCCGCGCGCGGCGGCCTTGCTCTCGAGCTGGCGGTAGGTCAGTCCGGACCACGTCCGCATCACGCGGAGTGCCGCCGCGAACTCGGTCGCGGTGCTGACCTTGCCCGGCTGCGGCGCTTCGGCCGGCTGCCCGGCCTGGACACCCTCGTCCCGGCTCGTCACGGCATCGCCCTGGGCCGACCGAGAGCCCTCGCCATCGGGCGGCGCACTCGTGTTCGGACGTGTACGGAACACGATGAGCACCGTTCCGAACAGGCTCGAACGCCGTTCGGCCTTGTCGGCGCGGTGAGCAACGGGCAGCGTCTGCCCCGACCGGTTCCGACCGCCATGCTGCCGCCCCCTTCGACGCCTGTGCACAGGCAGGCGGCCAACTTACGCACCACCGCTGCCGGTCGGCAGGTTTCATCAAGTCATTGTCATCGTCCGGCCCATCGATCTCCAAGGAGCATCATGCGTACTCGCACCTGGTTCGTCGGACTCTCGGCGGGTGCCGCCCTGCTGGCCGGCGGTTCGGTCACCACCGCGCAGGCGGCTCCCGCCGGCGGGGAACCGCCCAGCTGGACCCCCAGCGGAGTCCAGAGCTGTTCCTCCCACTCCCACCGCGACATCGACCCCGGCGGCGGGGAGACGGTCAGCACCCAGACGCTGCGCCGCAGCGGTCCCCACAACACGTGCGGCAGCAATCCCGTCCACAGCACAGCGGTCAACTACCACTGCTACACGACGAACGAGTCCGGAAACACGTGGACCTATCTGACGGTCCGTTCGACCGGAGCCGAGGGCTGGGTGTACGACGGAAACCTGACGAACGGTGGCAGCACCTACCCGTGCTGAGCTGAGGCCTCACCGACGTCGTCCAGGCCGCCGCCCCGCTCCCGCACCGCGCGCGCCGCGGTGCGGAACTCCGTGGCGGCGGTCTCATCGCCGGTCTCCGCGGCCAGGTCGGCCAAGGCCTCCAGGGCCCGCAGCTCCTCGCGGGGGGACTTGCTGAGGCGGGCCTCCCGGAGCGACTCGTCGTAGAGCGCCATCGCCTCGGCGGGTCGTCCGACGCGCCGCAGCACCCGGGCGAGCGCGAAACCTGTACGGGCGGTCAGGCGGGCCCGGCCGAGGTCCTCGGCCTGGGTGTGCGCGGCCGTCAACAGGCCTGCCGCGCGGTCGAGTTCGCCGAGCTCGGTGAGGGCCTTGCCGAGGAGGTACGTCTGGAGCATGGCGCCGTAGGCGTTGCCGATCTCCGTGTGGATGCGCCCGGACGCCTCGAAGTCCGTCGCCGCTGCCGCCCAGTCGCCCCGGGCGGAGCTGAGCAGCCCGCGGAACTCGATGACCGAGGCGCGCAGTTTCCTCTCCCGGGTGCTGTCTCCCAGCGTCTCGGCGGCCGCCGACGCGAGGCGGAGTTCCGTCGCCGCGTCGTCGAAGCGTCCCCGCTCCCACAGCGGGCGCGCCAGCTGGCAGCGCATGCGGATCAGTGCGGTGAGCGGGCCTCCGGCGCGCAGCGCGGCGTCGCGTCCCTTGGTGAAGGTGTCAATGACCTGGGTGAGGCGGGGGTGGTCCATGTAGTGGGTCCACAGGGGTTCGCAGAGCGCCCAGGCCTCCGTGTCGAGTCCGTGCGCGTGGGCGACGCGTACGCAGTCGTGGAGCGCGAGCCGCTGGGCCTCCAGCCAGTGCAGTGCCTTCGCCTTCCGCTGCTTCTCGCTGTCGTCGGCGGTGATCCCGAACTCCGTGTCGGGGGTGTCCGGCGCGTCCGGGAGGGGCGGGACCGGCTCGGCGAAGGTCATGCGCGGGCCCGCGCGCAGCGCGTCGGCGCGCTGGGCCTGGCGGAGGTACCAGCGGATGACGCGCCGCCGTCCCTCCGCCGCCTCGGCGCCGCCCCCGGCGCGGCGTTCCCGCTCCGCCCGGCGTGCGGCGTGGGCGCGCAGCAGGTCGTGCAGGCGCAGCCGTCCGTCCCGCTCCCGGGCCAGGAGGCTCGCCCGGACCAGCTCGTCCAGGGCGTCCTCGGCCGCGTCCTCTCCCCTGCCGAGCAGCGCGGTGACCGCCTCGGGGTCGATCCAGGGGCCGGGGTGCTCGACGAGCAGCCGGTAGAGCGTGCCGGCGCCCGGCGTGAGGTCCTGGTACGCGGCGTCCCACACGGCCTCCACCGTGGGCACCCCCTTCACGTCGAGTTCGGCGGCGAGCTGCGCGGTGAGGCGTGCGAGCCTTCGGGTGCGGTGCTTGCGCAGCCATTCGGCGGCCACGTGGAGGGCGGCGGGCAGGCCGCCGCAGATCCGGGTGAGTTCGGCGGCCGACGCGGGGTCGGTGGCGAGGCGCGGGTCGTCGACGATGCGGCGCAGCAGCCGTGCGGCGTGCGGTTCTTCGAGCGGGCCGACGGGGAGTTCCAGGTCGACGCCGCCCTCGACGTCGTAGAGCGTCTGACGGCTGGTGGCGACGACGACGCTCTCCGCCGACGACGGGAGGAGCTGGGTGATCTCGGTGCCGGAGCGGGCGTTGTCCAGGACCAGGACGAGGCGCCGCTTGCCGGTCTGCTCCCAGTACTGCTTGCGGCGCCGCGCCGGTGCCCCTTCGAGGAGGTCGGTGACCTTGAAGGAGCGCAGCAGTTCGCCCATGACGTCGGCCAGGTCGGCGCCGCCGTCGGGCCGGTGGTCGTCGAGGTCGACGTAGCGCACGACGTAGGCGTGCTCGTCGGCGAGGCGGTGGGCGAGGTGCACGGCGAGCGCGGTCTTGCCGACGCCGTGCACCCCGGTGACCGAGACGACCAGCGGGCGCCCGGCCGCCCGGGGGCGGGCGGCGATGTCGAGCACGCGCGAACGCTGATCGTCGCGGTCCTCGAAGTGCCGGACGTCCGGGGGCATCTGATGCGGCAGGAGGGAGTCCTCGGGCGCGCCCGGGGCGCCGTACACATTCAGCACCTCTACCGGGCCCGTCTGGACGGCCGTCCCGACCTGCGCCTGCCCGCTCACACTGTTCCGCGTCCGCTCGTCCACGGCGTCAACTGTAGGTGGCGGTAGGGGCGTACGTGTCCGAAGGACGTACGCGTCTATTGGTCCCGGCCCAGCGCGACCGGGACTCCGCTGCGGGCCGACGCGTAGCCCGCCTCGACGATGCGCAGTGTGCGCAGGCCGCCCTCGCCGTCCGCGACGGTCATGCCGCCGTCCCCCGGCCCGTAGAGAAAGGCGCGCAGCATCAGTTCGTCCAGGTCGACGCCGAACGGCAGTTCCGTGCCGCGTCCTTCGCGTTCGCTGAAGCCGTGCACCTTCTGGTCGAAGGCGTCCATCTCCAGGGTGGCGCGTTCGCCGACGACGATGAGTTCCAGGCCGCCCCAGGAGTGGTGGGAGCGGGGGTGGGACCAGCTGCAGTCGATGGTGGCGACGGCGCCGTTGGAGTAGGTGACGCTGACCAGGCCGCCGGTCTCGGCGGCGACCTCGTCGGCGTACAGGAGGTTGTTGGTCTGCGCGTACACCTCGACGGGCCTGGCCTGTCCGAAGAGGTCGTCGAGCAGGTCGGCGATGTGCACGGTGTGGTCCATGAGGGCGCCGCCGCCGGAGAGTTCGGGCTCGGCGAACCAGCGGCGGTCGCGGGTCGGCATGGCGCCGTTGTTCGCGCCGGACACCGCGAGGACCCGTCCGGCGTCGCCCGCGTCGACGGTGGCCTTCACGGCGGCGTACGCCGGGCTGAACCGCACGGGGTAGGCGACCGCGAGCCGTACTCCCGCGGCGCGGCAGGCGGCGACCATCGCTTCGCCGTCCTCGACCGTGGCGGCCAGCGGCTTCTCGCAGAGGACGGGCACGCCGTGCGCGGCGGCGCGTTCCACGAGCGGGCGGTGCCGGGCGTTCTCGGAGCAGACGATCACCGCGTCCGGGTGCTGGGCGAAGGCTTCCTCGTACGTGCCCGCGTACGCGACGCCGAGTTGGTCGGCGAGCGCGCGGCCCCGTACCTCGCCGGGTGCCGCGAGGTCCGTGTCGGGGTCGCTGCCCAGGACCTCGATGCCGGGCATACGGTTCAGGAGCCGCAGGTAGCCCGCCGCGTGGACGTGGGCGAACGACAGGACGGCGACCTTCATCGCGCTGCCTCCTCGGTCCGGTCGGAGTGTGTGGGTGCGGGCAGCTCGACGACTTCGCCGGTGCGGCTGGATTCCGCCGCGGCCTCGGCTATCCGCACCGCTTCGACGCCGTCGCGCGTGCTCACGCGTGGTTCGGGCCCGCCGTCGTGCCAGGACGCGGCGAACTCGCGGAGTTCGGTGAGGAAGGGGCTCTCGGTCATGGGGCTGGACGGGATGCCCTCGTTGGCGGCGCGCACTCCTTGTGCGGTGATCCGGAAGCCGGGCACGGCGGTCGAGTCGTGGTGCAGCAGGCCGTCGGCGCCCGCGACGCGGAACGTGGTGCGGAACGGCTGGTCGGGCTGGCCCCACAGTCCGCTGATGTGGCTGACGGCGCCCGACGCGTGGGTGAGGACGGCGGTCGCGGTGACGACTTCGGGCGGGGCGCCGGTGGCGTGCTCGACGCCGCGGGTCCTGGCGTGGACGCGGACGACGTCGCCCGCGAGCCAGCGCGCGATGTCGATGTCGTGCACCATCAGGTCCATGATGACGCCGCCGGACTGGGCCGGGTCGCCGAACCACGGCGCCCACTGGGGCCTGGCCCCGCCGCGCGTGAAGCGCAGCACGGCGAGGGCGCCGAGGTCGCCGCGGGCGACGGCCCTGTGCAGGGCGGCGTACGCCGGGAAGTAGCGGACCACGTGGGCGGGATGCAGCCGTACGCCTGCCGAGGCGGCCGCGGCGGCGAGCTCCTCGGCGTCGTGGGCGGTGAGGGCGAGCGGCTTCTCGCAGACGACGTGCCGCCTCGCGGCGACGGCCGCGAGGACGAGTTCCTTGTGGGTGGGGGTGGGGGTGCAGACGTCGACGGCGTACGCGTCCGTGAGGAGGGCGTCCAGGGTGTCGACCGCCCGGACGTCGTGTCCGCGCTCGGCGTACTCCGCCGCGAGTTTCTCCGCGGAGCCGTCGACGGTGTACACGCTCACCCGGGCGCCGAGCGCCAGCCAGCCGGGCAGGTGGGCGCGCGCGATGCCGCCGGCGCCGAGCAGGCCTATGTGAAGCGGTGGCATAGAGAGGGGCTGCCTTTCCGTGGGGGGGGACGGGTGACGGGGCCGGGCCCGGTCAGTTCTTGGAGCCGGAGAGGGCGACGCTCTGCACGAAGTGCCGCTGGAGGAAGACGTAGACGAGCAGCATGGGCAGGCTCGCGACGAGCGAACCGGCCATCATGACCGGGTAGTTGGTCTCGTACTGGCCCTCCAGGGAGGTGAGGCCCGCGCTGATCGGCATCTTCTCCGGGTCGGTGTTGACGATCAGGGGCCACAGCAGGTCGTTCCAGGACCACATGGCGGTGATGACGGCGAGCGCGGCGAGCGCGGGCCGGATCAGCGGCAGCATGATCGACCAGAAGATGCGGAAGGACCCCGCGCCGTCGATGCGGGCGGCTTCCTCCAGCTCCTTGGGGAGCGTCAGGAAGAACTGGCGGAGCATGAAGGTGCCGAACGCGCTGAACATGCCGGGCAGGAAGAGCGCGGGCGCGGAGTTGAGCAGGCCGAGCGACTGGATGATGTCGTACTGCGGCAGGACGAGCAGGGAGCTAGGGACCATCAGGACGGACAGGAAGAGCGCGAACAGGACGTTGCGGCCGCGGAATTGCATGCGCGCGAAGGCGTAGGCGGCGAGGGAGCAGAACACGAGCTGGCCGAGGGTGCGCCCGACGGTGTTGATCAGGCTGTTGGTCAGCATTTCGCGGAACGGCAGCGCGGTGAAGACCTCTTCGAAGCCGGCCCAGTTCCAGTTGTCGGGCAGGAAGGTGGGCGGCACCCGTGAGGTCTCCGCGAGGGTCTTGAGCGCGGTGAGCAGCTGCCACAGGAACGGGAAGACCATGACCAGTGCGCCGAGGGAGAGCACGGCGTGGGTGGCGACGGATCCGGCGTCGATGCGCCTTCGGCGCTCAGGCATAGTGCACCCACCTCTTCTGGATCCGGAATTGGAGGTACGTCAGGGCCGCGATGACCAGCATCAGCAGGAAGGCGAGTGCGGCTGCGGCGCCCTGGGCGTTCTCGACGAAGGCCCATTTGTAGAAGAGGCCGACGATCGACTGCGTATCGCCGATCGCGGGATTCGACTCGCCCATCATGATGTAGATCAGGTCGAAGGTCTGCAGGGAATTGATCATGCAGATGACGGAGGCGAAGAAGATGGTCGGGCTGAGCAGCGGGAGCGTGATGGTGAAGAAGCGGCGCAGCGCCCCGGCCCCGTCGAGTTCCGCGGCTTCGTAATAGTCACGGGGAATTCCTTTGATGCCCGCCATGAAGATGACCAGGTAGTAGCCGGTGGTCGACCAGACGATCACCGTGCCGATCGCGTAGACGGCGGTGGAGGGGTCGGACACCCAGTAGCGGCCGTCGACGCCGACCCAGCCAAGGACTTCGTTGATGAGGCCGAAGTCGCCGTTGTAGAGCCAGTTCCAGACGAGCCCGACGGCGACGGGCAGTGTCACGAACGGTACGAAGTACAGGGCGCGGTAGAGGGCGACGCCGCGCAGCCCGCGCCGGTTGAGGAGGGACGCGACGACGATGGCGACCGGCAGCGCCATCAGCCCGATGGCGCTGTAGATCAGGGTGTTGCCGAGGGCCTGCCAGACGGTGACGTCCTTGACGACGCGGACGTAGTTGTCGGTGCCGATGAAGGTGTGGCCGCCGAACGCGCCGAATTCGGTGAAGCTGTAGTAGAAGGTCTGAAGCAGCGGCCAGAAGTAGAAGACGGCGAAGCCGAGGCCGAGCGGCGCGATGAACCAGTAGGCGGAGCGCTGGTTGCGGGCCCCGGGCCGGGCGCCGGACGCGGACGCCCGGCCGCGCCCGGCCGACTTCGCGGCCGCCGTGGCGGGAAAGACACTCATGAGGCGCGTTCCTCCTTCAGGGCCCGGTCCATCTGCTCGCCCAGGGTGCGGGCTGCGCTCTCGATGCCGCCCTTGCCGCTGAAAGCGGCGCCGAGCAGCGGGTATTGCAGGTTTTCCCAGACGGCGGTGTTCTCGGAGCTCGGATAGGGCACCGCGTACTTCTGCATCTCGATGAAGTGCTTGAGGTCGAATTCGGGCATCGACTTGAGCCAGGCGTCCTGCGTGCCCTCGTACGAGGAGATGGTGACGCCCGCCTGTGCCTGGATCTCGGCCGCCTCGCGGCCCGCCATGAAGTGCACGAATTTCCAGGCGGCCGCCTTCTTGTCGCTCTTGGCGGAGATGACGTTCGCCAGGCCGTGGATGATGGTGGCCCTGCGGCGTCCCTTGGGCAGGACAGTGATGCCGCCGTGGTCCTTGATCGCGGGTACGGCGTACATCTGCCCGGCCATCGCGGAGAGGTCGTAGTTCATGGCGACCTTCTCCGACCAGTAGCGCACACGCCCGACGGACTCGGTCATGGCGCTCTGCGGCGGTGACCAGCCCCGGTCGATCATGTCGGTCAGGAAGCGCAGGCCCTCGATGGTGCGTTCGTCGCCGAAGCCGGAGCGGCCGTCCCGCAGGATGAAGCCGTCGGCGCCGACAACCGCCGGGTAGATCTTGATCTGCCGGTGCATCTCGGCGGCGAAGCCGTGCACGCCCCGGCTGGGATCGGTGAGTTCGGCCGCCGCGTCGCGCACGTCGTCCCAGGTCCAGGTGGAGTCCGGGTACTTGATGCCCTTCTTGTCGAACAGCTGCTTGTTGTACCAGAGGCCGATGGTGTCGAAGTCCTTGGGCAGGCCGTACTGCGTGCCGCGGTAGGCGTAGAGCTTCACCAGGGCTTCCGGGTGGCGGTCCACGGGAGTGGCGTCGGCCTCGATGTGCCCGGAGAGCGGTTCGAGGACGCCGTTGGACGCGTACAGCTGGAAGTTGACGGCGTTCATCCAGAAGACGTCGGGGGCGGTGCCGCCGCGCATGGACGTCTTGAGAGTGGTCCAGTAGCTCGCCCAGGGCGTCAGCTGGATCCGCACGGAGATGCGCGGGTTGCGCTTCTCGAACGCGGCGATGATCTTCTCCATGCCCGGCGCCTGCGCCGGATCCCACATCCCGTACGAGAGCGTGGTCCTGCCACCGCTGTCCGTGCCGTCGCTCCCTCCGGAGCAGGCGGCGAGCAAGGGGGCGGCCAGCGCCCCGCCGAGCAGAGTCCTTCTGCGCATGTGCGCCTTCGCCTCCCGATGAGTCGTCGGACGCCCCACGGCTCCCCCGCGCGTGGCGGGCCCGCCGCTACGGCGCCTTGTCCGCGAGCAGGTCCTCCTCCACCAGGTCGAGCGCCTTGCGTACGGCGCCGATGGCCACGCCCCGCTCGCCGAGCGAGCTCAGCGCGATGCGCGGGACGTGCAGTGTCATGGGGCGCAGCCGCTCTTCGAGGAGCGGCACGAGGTGTCGGCCGACGGGTGTCGCCCCGCCCGTCAGCACGATCAGTTCCGGGTCGACGGCGAGGGCGAGGGCGGCGATGCCCGGGGCGATGCGGTCGGCGAAGTCCGCGACGGCGGCCCGGGCGCGCGGGTCTCCGGCGTCCGCCGCGCGGGCCAGGGCGGTCACTTCGGACTCCCCGGCGCGCCGCGCACCCGGCCACTTCAGGGCTTCCTGCGCGGTGCTCATGCCGAGCAGCGGCAGCATGCCCAGTTCGCCCGCGCCGCCGCGTCTGCCCCGGTGCAGCCGGCCGCCGATGGTGAGGCTGCACGAGACGCGGTGCCCGGTGAGTACGCAGACGACGTCGCCGGCGAGGGTGGCGGCACCCTGCCAGCGCTCGGCGAGCACCGCGAGGTTCACGTCGTTCTCGACGAGGGTGTGGGCCGGCCGCCCGTCCTGGAGCAGCCGCCCGATGTCGACACCGGACCACTCGGGCACCACCACGGAGTTCAGGACGCCGCCCGTGTCCACCACTCCCGGCACGCCCACGCAGCGGGCGAGCACGGCGGCGCGGCGCGGGGCGTGGGCGTCGAGGAAGGCTTCCGTGCCGTGCCGCAGCAGGTCGAGGCGGGCGCCGCCGCCGAGCTCCGGGTCGATGTCGCGGCGGTGGGCGGCCAGCACGGTGCCGCCGAGGTCGGCGAGGAGCAGCACCATTTTGTGCAGGCCTATGTCGGCGCCGAGCACATGGCCGGCCTCGGTGCGGAAGCGGAAGCGGCGTGCGGGCCGGCCCGGCGTGCGCTCGGCCGACTCCTCGGTGGACTCGCCGACGAGGCCGCGCTCGGACAGTTCCTCGACGGCGGCCTCCACGGTGGGCCGGGAGAGGCCGGTGCTCGCTGCGAGCTCGGCGAGGGTCCGCGGGCTGCGGTGGTGCAGGGCGCGCAGCACGACGGTGGTGTTGAGCCGCCGCAGCGCGTTCAGGTCGTGCCCACGAGCCCTGTTCCGCATCAGTGCTTCACCCCGTATCCGCGCGGCGGCAGCCCACTTGACGGGCTGTGATGTCCACCGGCCCGCGGAATTAGGGAGGAGACTTGCATAACCGTCGCGGTGGGGGAACCCCTCCGGCGACGGTCAGTCGAAGTACGTCTCGAGGGTGCCGCGGCGCCGGACGTCGAGCGTCGCGCAGTGGAACGAGCCGCCGAAGGGCGCGTAGTGGAGCAGGTCGCACGGGATCGGCTCGAACCCCCACGATTCGAGGGCCCGCAGCATTCCCGTGTGGTGCCGCTCCGCGATGACCCGTTTCTCGTCGATCATCAGCACGTTCATGCTGAGCCACTTGCCGCACATCGAGGTCATCTTGAGCAGACGCTCGTCGATGGGGTCGGGCTCCGGGGCGATCAGGACGTCCCACGAGTCCAGCACGTCGGGCAGGCGGTCGACGTCGACGTACTCGGGATTGACGAGGACCTTGCCGGGCGCGAGCAGGACGAACGTGGTGTCGATGTGCATGGGTACCCGGCAGCGGCTCTCGATCTCGTGGACGCGGTACTCCGGCCCGAGGTGACGGCGCAGCCACTCGATGCCCAGCAGGTTGGTGACGTTGCTCCGCGTCACGAACAGGTCGCGGCCCGCCCGCACGAAATCCGCCGCGTCGAATACCGGCTCGAACTCGGTGAGGATGTAGCGCATCGGTTCGCCCTCCTCGGGAGGGCGGAAGTCCTTCTCGTACAGCGCCTCGGTGAGCTGGGGTCGCGGTGCCGCCGTCCAGCGCGCGCCGCGCCGGAAGTAGTCCTTGAGGAGTTCGCGGTACGAGTGCGTCTCGAAATAGCGGCACGGCCACGCCATCGGGGTCTCGATGATCTCGTCGCCGACGACGAGCATGCTGTCCCGCGGACAGGAGTTGCAGAAGCCGCGCGACTGCCAGTCGGGGGTCCCGAAGCGGTGCTTGTGGTCGACGGCCGCCGGCCGTCTCACCGTGACGTCGAGGGATTCCAGGAGAGCGATGAACTGGTCGAGCTCCTGCTGCGCCGGCTCGATCAGCCGCTGCGGATACTCGAACCCGGCGGCGAGACCCTGCAGCCGTGCCGCCCAGGTCGGGATGTTGCACGCCACGACCGGATGGCTGGAGGGAATGGTCGCGCCCTCCAGCCGCCCGACGATGATCTCCTCCAGCGGATCCCACTCGTTGTGCGAATTGACGGGTGACATTCCGGGTCTGCACATGGGCGCCATGCTCAACCGCCTCCGCTCACGTAGATCGACCGGCTCGACCGGTCCGCCGAGTGCCGAGTGGCCAAATCGCCTGACTCAATGCTTTACCACGGGCAGCGCGCTCATCGGCGCATGGACAGACGTGGCCGGTCTGTGAAGATCCAGGTGGGGGTATGCACGCCTGCCGTGGGCGGATGGGGCAGGATGACGTCCGCGCCGGAACCGAGCTCTCGTCCCGGCGTGACCGCACTCCCCGGAATCGAGCAGGTATCACAAGGTGACGTCACATCACATACGCCCCTCACAGGCGCACTCCCCCCGTACGACGGGAGCGAACTGATGACCCGTGCCCTCACACTGCACGACTGGATCGTGGCCGGTATCGCGGTCGTCGCCGGCGTCGTCGCCGGGCTGCTGCTCCGCGCACTTCTGAGGTGGCTCGGCGAACGGGCGAGCAAGACCCGGTGGAGCGGCGACGACGTCATCGTCGACGCGCTGCGCACCCTCGTGCCCTGCGCGGCCATCACCGCCGGGCTCGCCGCCGCGGCGGGCGCGCTGCCGCTCACGCCGCGCACCGGACGCAACGTAACCATGACGCTGACCGCGCTGCTCATCCTCGCCGCCACGCTCACGGCGGCCCGGATCGTCACCGGCCTGGTGAAGGCCGTGGCGCAGTCCCGCTCCGGAGTGGCCGGATCGGCCACCATCTTCGTGAACATCACCCGCGTCGTGGTGCTCGCGATGGGCTTCCTCATCGTCCTGCAGACCCTCGGCATCTCCATCGCGCCGCTGCTCACCGCGCTCGGCGTGGGAGGTCTCGCGGTCGCCCTCGCGCTGCAGGACACGCTCGCCAACCTCTTCGCGGGCGTGCACATCCTCGCCGCGAAGACCGTGCAGCCCGGCGACTACATCCAGCTCAGCAGCGGGGAGGAGGGCTACGTCGTCGACATCAACTGGCGCAACACCACGGTCCGCCAGCTCTCCAACAACCTCGTCATCATCCCCAACGCGAAGCTCGCCGGCACCAACATGACCAACTACAGCCGCCCCGAGCAGGAACTGTCGATCATGGTTCAGGTCGGGGTCAGCTACGACAGCGACCTGGAGCAGGTCGAGAAGGTCACGACCGAGGTGGTGGACGAGGTGATGGCCGAGATCACCGGCGCGGTCCCCGACCACGAGGCGGCGATCCGCTTCCACACCTTCGGCGACTCGCGGATCAGCTTCACGGTGATCCTCGGCGTCGGCGAGTTCAGCGACCAGTACCGCATCAAGCACGAGTTCATCAAGCGCCTGCACCAGCGGTACCGCGCCGAGGGCATCCGGGTCCCCGCCCCCGTACGCACGGTCAGGGTGCAGCAGGGCGAGCTGCCGCCGCCGCTCGGCATCCCGCACCAGCGCGACACCTCCACCCAGGCCCGGCTGCACTGAGCCGACCGGCGGCCGCTCGGTGGCGGGTGCCGCGCCGCCGTGGTCCACTCGCGGGCATGGGGCACGACCACGGTCCGTCCGCCGGGGCGGCGGGCGGCACTCTCAGCGGCACGTACCGCAAGCGCCTGCTGTGGACCATCGGCATCAGCGGCTCGATCACCGTCATCCAGGTGGTCGGCGCGCTCCTGTCCGGCAGCCTCGCGCTGCTCGCCGACGCCGCGCACAGCCTGACCGACGCGGTCGGCGTCTCGCTGGCCCTCGGCGCCATCACCCTCGCCCAGCGGGCGCCGACGCCGCGGCGCACCTTCGGGTTCTACCGCGTGGAGATCTTCTCCGCGGTCCTGAACGCGCTGCTCCTGGTCGTCATCTTCGCCTGGGTCCTGTGGTCGGCGATCGGCCGGTTCAGCGAGCCGGTGGAGGTGAAGGGCGGCCTGATGTTCGTGGTCGCGCTGGGCGGGCTCGCCGGCAATCTGGTGGGCCTGTGGCTGCTGCGGGACGCCAAGGAGAAGAGCCTCAATCTGCGGGGCGCGTACCTGGAGGTGCTGGGCGACGCGCTCGGCTCGGTCGCGGTGATCGTGGGCGGCCTGGTCATCCTGCTCACGGGGTGGCAGGCCGCCGACCCGGTCGCGTCGATCGTCATCGGCCTGCTGATCGTGCCGCGCGCGTACGGCCTGCTGCGGGACTCCTTGCACGTCCTGCTGGAGGCGACCCCGCAGGACGTCGACCTCGGCGAGGTGCGCCGGCACCTGCTGGATGAGCGGGGCGTGGTCGCCGTGCACGATCTGCACGGCTGGACGGTCACCTCGGGGATGCCGGTGCTCACCGCGCACGTGGTGGTCACGGAGGCGGCTCTCGCGAGCGGGTACGGGGAGCTCCTGGGGCGCCTTCAGCGGTGTGTCGGGGGTCACTTCGACGTGGCCCACTCGACGATCCAGCTGGAGCCGGAGGGGCATGTGGAGGAGGACGGGGCGCTGCACACGTAGGGCCGCACAGGGCCGCCGGCGGGTCAGGCGCCCTCGGTGCCGAGGACCCGTCGCACCGCCTGCTGGGCCGCGTAGAAGTCGGCGTCGGAGACTGCCGGGTCGTCCTCGACGCCGTCGAGCCACTCCGCGATCTCGTCGGCCGTCCACAGGTCGAAACCCTTTGGAATGTCCAGTGTCGTGGTCTCCGCGCGGAGCTGCTCGGCGGCAGCCGCTTCCTTCATGCTGCGCGTGCTGACTTCGATCATCGTGATCGTGACGCTCCCTTCGGTTCTTGAGGGGGACGGACGGGCGACCATGCCAGAGGCTCCCCCGGGATGTCCAACCGGACCGTCCGCCCAGGTCACGGACCCCTCGCGCACGGCGCGGGACGCGGGGCCCGGGAGCCTCGCCGGCCGAGCCCGGCAAACTGTCAACTACTTGGCTCCGTGGGGCAGTTGACGGCTACTGTGGCGCCGCCGCACGATGAGGTGCTCCCTCCGGAGGGAGCTTCCGCTCACTCGTGAAGGTTCCTGTGGAGGTCACCGTGCGCTTGTCCTCATGGCTCGGCGGACTCGTGGCGGCCGTGCTGGCCGCCACCGTCCTTCCGGTCTCCGCCGCTTCGGCGGCGGACGATTCCTCTCCCCCATTGGAGATACCGGCGGCCGAGCTCGCCAAGGCGCTGCACTGCGGGACGGAGCTGGGGGACCTGCGTGAGGCCGGTGACAAGCCGACCGTCCTCTTCGTGCCCGGGACCGGCCTCAAGGGCGAGGAGAACTACGCCTGGAACTACATGGCCGAGTTGAAGAAGAAGGGCTACCAGTCCTGTTGGGTGGATTCTCCCGGTCGTGGGCTCCGTGACATGCAGGAGTCCGTCGAGTACGTGGTGTACGCGACCCGCGCGATCCATGAGGCCACCGGCCGGAAGGTCGATCTCGTCGGGCACAGCCAGGGCGGCCTCCTCACGGCGTGGGCCCTGCGCTTCTGGCCGGACCTGCCGGGGAAGGTCGACGACATGGTGACCCTCGGCTCCCCGTTCCAGGGGACCCGGCTGGCCTCACCCTGCCGCCCGATCGCCGAGGTCGCGGGCTGCCCGGCGTCGGTCCTGCAGTTCGCCCGCGACTCGAACTGGTCGAAGGCGCTCGGCGCCGACGGCACGCCCATGCCCGCAGGACCGTCGTACACCACGATCCATTCGTACGCCGACGAGTCCGTGGTGGCCGACGGGGAGGCGCCGTCGCTGCCGGGCGCCCACCGCATCGGCGTCCAGGACATCTGCCCCGGTCGGCCGTGGCCGACCCACATCGCCATGGTCGTCGACCAGGTCAGCTACGACCTGGTCGCCGATGCGATCGAACACCCCGGTCCCGCCGACACGAGCCGCATCGACCGCGCGCACTGCGCCAAGCCGGTCATGCCGCTCAACAGCCAGGAGGCCGTCGACGCCCTGCCCGGCCTGCTGAACTTCCCGATCGAGCTGCTGATCCACAGCCAGCCGTGGGTCGACGAGGAGCCTCCGCTGCGCCCGTACGCGCGGTGAGAGCAGCTCAGGCGGCGCGCGGATAGTCGGCGAGTAGTGTTCAGGCGGCGAGCGGGATGATCGTCCGGTACTTGCCGCCGGACGCCTGCCGCGGCGGCTCCTCGCCCCGTTCGACGGTTACGTTGTCGAGCTTGTTGTCGGCGAGGAGGTGGGTCAGCCCGTCGTGGGCCCGCTGCCACACGTGGTCCGCGTCGGCGCCGGGCGCCTGGACCACGCGGACGCGCAGGGTCGACGGCGCGGTCTGCTCGATCTGGAAGAGCTCGACTCCGGGCATGCGGTCGAAGAGGCTGCTGAAGGCGAGCGGGGCGAGGCTGACGTCGTCGCCCCGGCCCGAGGGGAAGGTGAGGATGTCGCCCGACCTGCCCTGGACCCGGATCGCGGGCGAGGGGGTGCCGCAGGGGCAGGGGTCGGGGCGGAGCATGACGCTGTCGCCCAGGTCGTAGCGGAGGAACGGCTGGACGCGGTTGGCGAGGTTGCTGATCAGGGTGGTGTGCGAGAACTCCCCCGGCGGGGTGGGCCGGTGGTCGGCGTCGACCGGTTCGAGCACGGCCCAGTCGTCGTTGACGTGGTACCAGCCCTCGGCGCAGCCGTGGCTGAGGTAGGTGCACTCGGTCGCGCTGTACATCGTGCGCACCTTGGCGCCGAAGGCCGCAGCGATGCGGTCGGTGTCGCTCTCGGTCATCGTCTCGCCCGCGGGCTCGACCAGCACCGGGTCGATGTGCAGCCGGCCCGCTTCCTGTTCGGCGGTGAGCAGCATGATCGTACTGGCGTAGCCGATGACGAACGCAGGGCGATATTCGTTGAGTTCGGCGACCAGGCGTGACATCGGCTCGTGCACGGAGAAGGCGCGGACGAGCTTGCTGCGCGCTCCGCCGTCCTGGCGCAGGCGGGAGTATCCGGCGAAGCCGACGTAATGTCCCTCGGTGGCGACGAGTTGGGCGAAGCGGCCGCCGTGGACGACGGCCCGGGCGATGCCGAGGGGGCCGAGCCAGGAGGCGAGCACCCGGGAGGAGACGGCGGAGGACACGTTCATGTACCGGTCGTCGAGCACGAACAGGCCGCGCCTGCCGCTGGTGCCCGACGTGGTGGCCACCAGATAGCGGCCGAGGAAGCGCCGCCCGATCAGCTCGGGGTCGTCGGTGAACGCGCGGACCTTCTCGAAGGTGATGTCGCGGTCCGTCGGCCAGTCGTCGAAGTGGTCCATCAGCTGCTTCTTGTCCGTGACCGGCAGCAGTGTCGGGTCCTCGATCCGCTCGGGCAGGCCGTGGTAGAGCTCTCGGTAGTACGGCGACGCCGAGCGGGCGTGGGCGACCAGGTCCGCCAGCCGGTCGGCTCGGCGCCGCGCGGTCCCCGCACTGCCCTCCTTGCGGGCCTTGCGGACGTCCCGCGTCAGCCACGCCATGCTCTCGCTCATCGTTCTGTGCTCCTTCCCACTTCACCCATGGCACGACGATCGCGGATGCACCACGGGCCAGGACGCCTTGAACGAGGCCAGTCACCCCAAAAGGTGACAACCCCGTCCCCGGACCCTGTCAGAGCGAGTGGCCAACTGCCGCTGTTTCACACGCGGCGCCACAAGAAAACAACAAGCCACAATCGCGGTCGAGGCCGGCTCGACCGGCACCCCAGAGGGGAAAGGCGATCTTTTACCACCCATGACGGAAGGCTGACAGCTAGCGCAGGCCAACGGCCGGGGCCGCGAAGCAAACCAATGCAACGTAATAATCCCGCAAAGACCTCGGCGACAGTGGGCGGGGGGACGGCTCCCGGAGGCCTCGTCGGGTCATCACGGCTGGCAGGGGGGCCAGTCACCGCCCAGGCGGCCCGCCGTACAAGCTGTGCGGCGTTAAGCATTCATATTGAAATTTACTCCATCTTGGCCGCCGGGATTCGATCACGTAAGAATCGCGGAATAAAGGATGGGGAATGTCTGATTCCGCCCTGTTCCCCCGTTAGCGACGTTGCCGTTTAAACTTTGAGCTGCGCATGATCAGGAGCGGCTATGTGTTGTGGCGACACACCGTTGTCAGCGTTCCTGGCGAAGGGAAAGATCTTGTCTGCCTTCCCCCCACCCGATATGTCGGACCCTTGGATACGTCGCTTCCGGCCCCGACCGGAAGCCCTCGTTCGCCTGGTCTGCTTCCCCCACGCGGGCGGCTCGGCCTCCTACTACCACCCCCTTGCGCAATCCCCCACTCTCCCGACCGACACCGAGGTCCTCGCGGTGCAGTACCCCGGGCGACAGGACCGTCGCAGAGAGCGGCTCCTGGACGACATCGGGGAGCTCGCCGACCTCATCACCGATGCGCTCGGCCCGTTCGACGACCGCCCGTTGGCGTTCTTCGGCCACAGCATGGGCGCCGTCCTCGCCTACGAAGTCGCCCAGCGGCTCCGCGAGCGCACGGGGAAGCAGCCCTGCCGGCTGTTCGTCTCGGGACGCCGCGCGCCGTCCCGCTTCCGGCGCGGCACCGTACACCTCCTCGACGACACCGAGCTGGCCGCCGAGCTGCGGCGGGCCGGTGGCACGGACCCGCGGTTCCTGGACGACGAGGAACTGCTCGCGGAGATCATCCCGGTCGTCCGCAACGACTACCGGGCGGTCGAGCTGTACCGGTGGAACCCGTCGCCGCCGCTGTCCTGCCCCATCACCGCCCTGGTGGGCGACCGGGACCCGCAGGCGCCGCTGGACGAGGTCGAGGCCTGGCAGCAGCACACGGAAGGCCCCTTCGACCTCAAGGTCTTCGCCGGGGGCCACTTCTATCTGAACACGCACCAGCAGGGCGTCACGGAAGTCATCTCCAAGGCGCTGGCCGACAGTGCGCAGCAGCGTGCGACAGCAAGGGGGAACGCTCGGTGAGATACGAAATGCTGGGCCCGCTCCGCATCAAGGACGGAAACGACTACGCCACCATCAACGCCCAGAAGGTGGAGATCGTCCTCACCGTGCTCCTCATCCGCGCCGACCGGGTGGTCTCTCTGGAGCAGCTGATGCGGGAGATCTGGGGCGAGGACCTGCCGCGGCGCGCCACGGCGGGACTGCACGTGTACATCTCCCAGCTCCGCAAGTTCCTCAAGGTGCCCGGTTCGGCGGGCAACCCCGTCGAGACCAGGGCACCGGGGTACGTCCTGCACAAGCGGGACGACGACCAGATCGATGCCCAGATTTTCCCCGAACTGGTCGACGTGGGGCGGTCGTTGCTCAGGGAGAAGCGGTTCGACGAGGCGGCCTCCTGTTTCGGGCAGGCACTCGCGCTGTGGCGCGGCCCGATCCTCGGGCAGGGCGGGAACGGTCCCGGCACCAACGGCCCGATCATCGACGGCTTCTCGACCTGGCTGACCGAGATCCGCCTGGAGTGTCAGGAGATGCTCGTCGAGTGCCAGCTCCAGCTCGGCCGGCACCGCGAGGCCGTGGGCATGCTGTACGCCCTCACCGCGGAGAACCCGATGTGCGAGGCGTTCTACCGCCAGCTGATGCTGGCGCTCTACCGCTCCGAGCGGCAGGCGGACGCGCTGAAGGTGTACCAGTCGGTGCGCAAGACGCTCAACGACGAGCTGGGGCTCGAACCCGGGCGCCCGCTCCAGGAGCTGCAGCGGGCCATACTCGCGGGTGACATGCACCTGATGTCCCCACCGCCCTTGGCCCTGTCCGGTCGCTGACAGTCGTCGGCAGTCGCTGATCGGAGCGTCGTGAGGCGCACATGCGCAGAGGGAAGCGTATGTGCTCAGAAGGCGCAGTGCAGGTGCTTGATCCCTTCGATGAAGCTGGAGTCCAGCCTGCGGGGCTGCCCCACGGCATGGATCTGGGGCAGCGCCGCGAGCAGCTCCCGGTACAGGACGGTGATCTCCATACGGGCGAGGTGGGCCCCGAGGCAGACGTGCGGGCCCACCGCGCCGAACGTGACGTGCGCGTTCGTCCCGCGCGTGATGTCGAACCGGTACGGGTCAGGGAAGACGGCTTCGTCCCGGTTGCCCGACCAGTAGAACAGGAAGATCCGGTCGCCCCTGCGGAACCTGTGGCCGTTCATGTCGCAGTCGCGGGTGGCTACGCGCCGCATCCAGTTGATGGGCGTGGAGACCCTGAGGATCTCCTCGACCGCGTTCGGCGCGTGCGTGTCGAAGTCCGAGAGCAGCAGCTGCTTCTGCTCGGGATGCTCGGTCAGCAGTACCAGCGCGTGCGAGATGGCGTTGCGGGTGGTCTCCATCCCGGCGATGACGAGCAGGATGAAGAAGGAGACGAGTTCCTGCCGCGTCAACTGCTCGCCGTCCGCCTGGACTTGCACGAGCTTGGTGATGAGGTCGTTGCCGGGGGCGGCGAGCCGTTCCGCGCGAAGGCCCGCGATGTAGTCGCCGAGTTCGCGTGACGCCTCGATCACCGCGCGTTCGGAGTCCGCCCGGTCCGGCACGTAGTCCGGGTCGAGGGGGCCCACGATCGTGTTGGACCGGTCGAAGAGGAAGTCGTGGTCCTCCGCAGGGATGCCCATCATGTCGCTGAGCACGGCGATGGGCATCTCCGCGGCGACGGGCCTGATGAAGTCGCCGGGCCCCCGCGCGACGAGCTCGTCGATGATGCGGCGGGCGGTGCGGGTCGCCACGGCCTCGAACTCGGGGATCATGTTGCGGCCGAAGGAACGCGAGACGATGCGCCGCAGCCGCGAGTGTTCCGGGTTGTCCATGTTGATCATCGAGCCGTAGTACTCGTCCAGCTCGGGCGGCAGACCGATGATGGTGGTCGCGCCGTTCGAGGAGAAGTCCTGCGGGCGGCGGCTCACCTCCACGATGTCCGCGTACTTGACCAGCGCGTGGTAGCCGAACGTCCAGGGCACGCCGGGCATGTCCTGCCGGATGAACGCCGGCCGCGGCAGCCCGCGCATCTCCTCGAACAGCGCCACGCGTTCCGCGTGCGGCCGCGCCCAGAACGACGGGTCGACCAGGTCGGGGAATGTGGCGGCCGGCTTGCTATCCGTGATGGGCACGATGCCTCGCTTCGCGTTGTCCGGACCCGACGGTCAGGCCCACCGACCGCACGGGCACGGCACGGGCGACGCCGCTGATCAGGGCGTGACGGCCTGACACCGGCACACCCTGGCAGGCACCGCTTAAGCGCCCCTAAGAAAGCCCCTGTTCCCTGGGCCCGAGCCTCCGACCAGTGCGGACACCCATGGCAGCGAGCGGTACACAGCCGAGTATTAGGAGGGCTTTAGCGCCGTCGACGAGTCTGCGGTCTGTTCTCGCGGAGAGGGGCGGTTGTCACCGGGATGGCGCACACCGAAGAGAAACTTCTGGAATACCTCAAGCGTGTCACCGCGGACCTGCGTCAGACGGAACGCCGGCTGCAGGACGTCGAGTCGGCGGGCCACGAACCGGTCGCGGTCATCGGCATGGCCTGCCGGCTGCCCGGCGGAGTCCGGTCTCCCGAAGAGTTCTGGGAGCTGGTCTCCACCGGCGGCGACGCCGTCGCGCCCCTACCCGGCAACCGCAATTGGGACCTCGACTCCCTCTACGACCCGGACCCCGAGAGCACCGGCACCAGTTACGTCCGGGAAGGCGGCTTCGTCTACGACGCCGGTGACTTCGACCCCACCTTCTTCGGCATCGGACCCACCGAGGCCGCGGCCATGGCGCCGCAGCAGCGGCTCGCCCTGGAGACGGCGTGGGAGGCGATCGAACGGGCCGGCATCGACCCCCTCAGCCTCCGCTCCAGCGACACCAGCACCTTCATCGGCTGCGACGGACTCGACTACGCCCTCGGCGCGTCCGAGGTCCCCGAGGGCACCGCCGGATACTTCACCATCGGCAACTCCGGCAGCGTCACCTCCGGCCGCGTCGCCTACACCCTGGGCCTCGAAGGCCCCGCGGTGACGGTCGACACGGCGTGCTCCTCGTCGCTGGTCTCCCTTCACCTCGCCACCCAGGCCCTGCGCACACAGGAGTGCTCGCTGGCGCTGGCGGGCGGTACGTACGTGATGTCGTCGCCCGCCCCGCTGATCGGCTTCAGCGAACTGCGCGGCCTGGCCCCCGACGGACGGTGCAAGCCGTTCTCGGCGAGCAGCGACGGCATGGGCATGGCGGAGGGTACGGGGGTGGTGCTCCTTGAGCGTCTCTCCGACGCCCGCAGGAAGGGCCACAAGGTCCTCGCGGTGATCCGGGGTTCGGCGATCAACCAGGACGGCGCGAGCAATGGCCTGACCGCCCCCAACGGCCCCGCCCAGGAACGCGTCATCCGCGCCGCCCTCGCCGACGCCCGCCTCACCCCCGAGGACATCGACGCCGTGGAGGCGCACGGCACCGGCACCACGCTCGGCGACCCCATCGAGGCCGGGGCTCTCATCTCCGCCTACGGCCGGGAACGGCCGGAGGACCGGCCGCTGTGGGTGGGAGCGGTGAAGTCCAACATCGGCCACACGCAGATCGCCGCGGGCGTGGCGGGTGTCATCAAGATGGTCCTGGCCCTGCGGCACGACCTGCTGCCCGCCATCCTGCACGTCGACGCCCCCTCGCCCCACGTGGAGTGGGACGGCAGCGGGCTGCGCCTGCTCACCGACCCGGCGAAGTGGCCCCGGGGCGAGCGCCCGCGCCGGGCGGGGGTGTCCTCGTTCGGCTTCTCTGGGACGAACGCGCATCTGATCCTGGAGGAGGCGCCGCCGGAGGAGGACGTGCCGGGCTCCGTGGTCGAGGAGCCGGGTGGGGTCGTTCCGTGGGTGGTGTCCGGGCGGACACCGGACGCGCTGCGTGCACAGGCGCGGCGGCTCGCCGAGTTCGCGGCCGGGGTGGCGGATGCGTCGGCGGCTGATGTGGGCTGGTCGTTGACCACGACCCGGTCCGTGTTCGAGCACCGGGCTGTGGTCGTGGGGCGTGACCGGGGTGCGTTGACGGCTGGTCTGGGGGCGTTGGCTGCGGGTGAGGCTTCGGCGGGTGTGGTGGCCGGGGTGGCCGGTGATGTGGGTCCTGGGCCGGTGTTGGTGTTTCCGGGGCAGGGGTCGCAGTGGGTGGGCATGGGTGCCCAGCTGTTGGACGAGTCTGCGGTGTTCGCGGCGCGGATCGCGGAGTGTGAGCGGGCACTGTCGGCGCATGTGGACTGGTCGCTGAGTGATGTCCTGCGCGGGGATGGGAGTGAGCTGTCCCGGGTCGAGGTCGTGCAGCCGGTGCTGTGGGCGGTGATGGTCTCGCTGGCTGCCGTCTGGGCGGACTACGGGGTCACTCCGGCTGCCGTCATCGGGCACTCGCAGGGCGAGATGGCCGCCGCGTGCGTCGCGGGGGCGCTGTCACTGGAGGACGCGGCGCGCATCGTAGCCGTACGCAGTGACGCGCTTCGTCAGCTGCAAGGGCACGGCGACATGGCCTCGCTCAGCACCGGTGCCGAGCAGGCCGCTGAGATCATCGGTGACCGGCCGGGAGTGGTCGTCGCGGCCGTCAACGGACCGTCTTCGACCGTGATTTCGGGACCGCCTGCGCATGTGGCAGCGGTCGTCGCCGATGCGGAGGCGCAAGGGCTCAGGGCCCGCGTCATCGACGTCGGGTACGCCTCCCACGGCCCCCAGATCGACCAGCTGCACGATCTGCTCACCGACCGGCTCGCCGATATCCAGCCGACCACCACCGACGTGGCCTTCTACTCCACGGTCACCGCCGAGCGCCTGACGGACACCACGGCCCTCGACACTGCCTACTGGGTGACCAACCTTCGCCAGCCGGTCCGTTTCGCCGACACCGTCGAAGCGCTGCTGGCCGACGGCTATCGCCTGTTCATCGAGGCCAGCGCGCACCCGGTGCTGGGCCTGGGCATGGAAGAAACCATCGAGCAGGCGGACATCCTCGCCACCGTCGTCCCCACCCTGCGCCGTGACCACGGCGACACCACCCAGCTCACCCGCGCCGCAGCCCACGCCTTCACCGCCGGCGCCCCCGTCGACTGGCGGCGCTGGTTCCCGGCCGACCCCACCCCCCGTACCGTCGACCTCCCCACCTACGCCTTCCAACACCAGCACTACTGGCTCGAACGTTCCGCGTCCGCCCCGGGAGCCGCCGGCGGTGAGCAGAGTGCGGCCGAGGCCCAGCTGTGGCACGCCGTCGAGGAGCTCGATCTCGGGCTGCTGGCCGAGACGCTGGGGTCGGAGGAGGGCAGCGAGGAGGCCGTCCGGGCGCTGGAGCCCGCGCTGCCGGTGCTCAAGGGCTGGCGGCGTCGGCACCAGGACCAGGCGACCATCGACTCCTGGCGGTACCGCGTCACGTGGAAGCAGCGGTCCGACGGGCCCGCGCCGGAACTCGGCGGCGACTGGCTGCTGTTCGTCCCTGCCGACAAGGCGGAGCACCCCGCCGTACGAGCCACCGCCGAGGCGTTGAGCGAACACGGGGCGGCTGCTGTCCGGCTGCAGCCGGTCGAGACCGGCCGGGCGGGACGTGAGGAGCTGGCCGCGGTGGACACGGCTGGTCTTGCCGGAATCGTCAATCTGCTGGCGTTGGACGAGGAGCCGCACCCCGAGCACCCGGCCGTGCCCGCGGGGCTCGCCGCGACGACCGCTCTCCTCCAGGCCCTCGGCGACAACGGCACGACCGCACCCCTGCACACCGTCACCCAGGGTGCCGTGTCCACGGGCGCCACCGACCCACTCACCCATCCCCTCCAGGCTCACGTCTGGGGGCTCGGCCGCGTCGCCGCCCTCGAACACCCGCGCCTCTGGGCCGGACTCGTCGACCTTCCCGCTCGTATCGACCGCCACACCCTCCCCCGCCTCGCCGCCGCTCTCCTCCCCCAGGACGAGGACCAGACCGCCGTCCGCCCCACCGGAATCCACCACCGGCGCCTCACGCACGCCGTCGGAAGCACTCAGAATCCCGTGCACACCGAGGCCACCTGGCGGCCCCGGGGCACCACCCTGATCACCGGCGGGACCGGCGGCATCGGTGCCGTCCTCGCCCGTTGGCTGGCCCGGCAAGGCGCCCCCCGTCTTCACCTCACCAGCCGTCGCGGGCCCGACGCGCCCGGCGCCCGGGAACTCGCCGCCGAGCTCGACGGCCTCGGCACCACCGTCACCATCACCGCCTGCGACGTCAGCGATCCCCGTCAACTGAGCGGCCTCATCGACGACATGCCGGCCGAGCATCCCCTCACAGCCGTCATCCATGCGGCGGGCATGACCGATCTGACCGCGATCGGTGATCTGACGACCGCGCGCCTCGGCGAGGTGCTGGGGTCGAAGTCCGACGCGGCCTGGAATCTGCACGAGTTGACGCGCGGCCTGGACCTCTCGGCGTTCGTGATGTTCTCGTCGGGCGCCGGCGTGTGGGGCAGCGGCCAGCAGGGCGCCTATGGTGCGGCCAACCACTTCCTCGATGCCCTCGCCGAGCACCGCCGCGCCCAGGGCCTGCCCGCCACCTCCATCGCCTGGGGGCCCTGGGCCGAGGCGGGCATGTCCGCCGACCCGGAGTCACTGACGTACTTCAAGCGCTTCGGTCTGCTCCCGATCGCTCCGGACCTGTGCGTCAAGGCGCTGCACCAGGCGGTCGACGCGGGTGACGCCACGCTGACCGTGGCGAACTTCGACTGGGCGAAGTTCACGCCGACGTTCACCGCGCAGCGGCCCAGTCCGTTCCTCGACGACCTTCCGGAGAACCAGCGGGAGGCCGAGCAGACGGGGACCGCCGCCGAGACGAGCGCGTTCCGCGAGGAGCTGGCGAAGACGCCCGCGTCGCAGCGGCTCGGCTTCCTGGTCCAGCAGGTCCGGACGTACGCGGCCGCGACGCTCGGCCGCACGGTGGAGGACATTCCCGCCGCGAAGCCGTTCCAGGAGCTGGGCTTCGATTCGCTCACCGCGGTCCAGCTGCGCAACCAGCTCAACACCACGACCGGGCTCTCGCTCCCCGCCACCGTGATCTTCGACCATCCCACGTCCGAGGCCCTCGCCACGCACTTGCGCGGACAGCTCGGCGACGGCGCCGAGGCCGCAGGTGAGGGCGACGTGCTCGCGGCGCTCGACAAGTGGGACACGGCGTTCGGCGCGGCCGAGGTGGACGAGGCGGCCCGGCGCCGCATCGTGGGCCGGCTGCAGGTCCTTGTGTCGAAGTGGAGTCCGGCGCAGGACGGGCCGGAAGGCACTGATTCGGCCCATGCCGATCTGGAGGCGGCGAGCGCGGACGACATCTTCGACCTCATCTCCAGCGAGTTCGGGAAGTCCTGAGCAGCGATCAGTCCTGAGCGCGATGAGCCCGGCCACACCGGCCCCCTTGCCCTCCCCCAACCTCATACGCCCCGATCACCACGTAGCGCCAAGGAGCCTGGGTCAGATGTCGAACGAGGAGAAGCTTCTCGATCACCTCAAGTGGGTCACCGCGGAGCTGCGCGAGGCCCGGCAACGGCTCCACGACAAGGAATCGACCGAGCCGGTCGCCATCGTCGGCATGGCCTGCCGCTATCCGGGCGGCGCCCGGTCGGCGGAGGACCTCTGGGAGCTCGTGCGCGACGGGGGTGACGCGGTCGCGGGGTTCCCCGACGACCGGGGCTGGGACCTGGAGTCGCTGTATCACCCGGATCCGGAGCATCCGGCCACCAGCTATGTGCGGGACGGCGCCTTCCTGTACGACGCCGGCCATTTCGACGCCGAGTTCTTCGGCATCAGCCCGCGCGAGGCCACGGCGATGGACCCGCAGCAGCGGCTGCTCCTGGAGACCGCGTGGGAGGCGATCGAGCACGCGGGCATGAACCCGCACGCGCTGAAGGGCAGCGACACCGGCGTCTTCACCGGAGTGAGCGCCCACGACTACCTGACGCTGATCAGTCAGACGGCCAGCGACGTCGAGGGGTACATCGGCACCGGCAACCTCGGCAGTGTGGTGTCGGGCCGGATCTCCTACACGCTGGGGCTCGAAGGCCCAGCGGTCACCGTCGACACGGCGTGCTCGTCGTCCCTGGTGGCGATCCATCTGGCCAGTCAGGCGCTGCGGCAGGGCGAGTGCTCACTCGCGCTGGCGGGCGGTTCGACGGTGATGGCGACGCCGGGTTCGTTCACCGAGTTCTCCCGGCAGCGGGGGCTCGCGCCCGACGGGCGGTGCAAGCCGTTCGCCGCCGCCGCCGACGGCACCGGCTGGGGCGAGGGCGCCGGGGTGGTGGCGCTGGAGCTGCTCTCCGAAGCGCGGCGCCGCGGCCACAAGGTCCTTGCGGTGATCCGGGGTTCGGCCACCAACCAGGACGGTACGAGCAACGGGCTCGCCGCCCCCAACGGCCCCTCCCAGGAACGCGTCATCCGGGCCGCCCTCGCCAACGCACGGCTCTCCGCCGAGGACATCGACGCCGTGGAGGCCCACGGCACCGGCACCACGCTCGGCGACCCCATCGAGGCGCAGGCCCTGATCGCCACGTACGGGCAGGGGCGACCGGATGACCGCCCGCTCTGGCTCGGCTCGGTGAAATCCAACATCGGCCACACGCAGGCCGCCGCCGGTGTCGCGGGCGTCATCAAGATGGTCATGGCGATGCGCAACGGTCTCCTCCCGACCTCCCTGCACATCGACGCCCCGTCACCGCACGTCCAGTGGGAACAGGGCAGCGTACGACTGCTCTCCGAGCCCGTCGACTGGCCGGCGGAGCGCACGCGGCGGGCAGGCATCTCGGCGTTCGGGATCTCCGGGACGAACGCGCATCTGATTCTGGAGGAGGCGCCGCCGGAAGAGGACGCGCCGGGCCCCGTGGCGGCTGAGCCGGGTGGGGTCGTGCCGTGGGTGGTGTCCGGGCGGACGCCGGACGCGTTGCGTGAACAGACGCGGCGGCTCGGCGAGTTCGTGGTCGGGGCCGGGGATGCGTCGGCGGCCGAGGTGGGCTGGTCGCTGGCCACGACACGCGCGTTGTTCGATCAGCGGGCCGTGGTCGTGGGGCGGGACTTGGCTCAGGCCCGTGCCGGCCTGGAGGCATTGGCCGCGGGTGAGGCTTCGGCGGATGTGGTGGCCGGGGTTGCCGGCGATGTGGGTCCTGGGCCGGTGTTGGTGTTCCCGGGGCAGGGGTCGCAGTGGGTGGGCATGGGTGCCCAGCTCCTTGACGAGTCCCCCGTCTTCGCGGCGCGGATCGCGGAGTGTGAGCGGGCGCTGTCGGCGCATGTGGACTGGTCGCTGAGTGCGGTGTTGCGCGGGGACGGGAGTGAGCTGTCCCGGGTCGAGGTCGTGCAGCCGGTGTTGTGGGCGGTGATGGTCTCGCTGGCTGCCGTCTGGGCGGACTATGGGGTCACTCCTGCTGCCGTCATCGGGCACTCGCAGGGCGAGATGGCCGCCGCGTGCGTCGCGGGGGCACTCTCGCTGGAGGATGCGGCGCGGATCGTGGCGGTACGCAGTGACGCGCTTCGTCAGCTGCAAGGGCACGGCGACATGGCCTCGCTCAGCACCGGTGCCGAGCAGGCCACTGAGCTGATCGGCGACCGGCCGGGAGTGGTCGTCGCGGCGGTCAACGGGCCGTCGTCGACCGTGATTTCGGGACCGCCCGAGCATGTGGCAGCCGTCGTCGCCGATGCGGAGGCGCAGGGGCTCAGGGCCCGCGTCATCGACGTCGGGTACGCCTCGCACGGCCCCCAGATCGACCAGCTCCACGACCTCCTCACCGACCGGCTCGCCGACATCCAGCCGACCACCACCGACGTGGCCTTCTACTCGACGGTCACCGCCGAGCGCCTCGACGACACCACGGCCCTCGACACCGCCTACTGGGTGACCAACCTCCGCCAGCCCGTCCGCTTCGCCGACACCATCGAAGCGCTGCTGGCCGACGGCTACCGCCTGTTCATCGAAGCCAGCCCCCACCCCGTCCTCAACCTCGGCATCCAGGAGACCATCGAGCAGCAGGCCGGTGCTGCGGGGACGGCCGTCACCATCCCCACCCTGCGTCGCGACCACGGCGACACCACCCAGCTCACCCGCGCCGCCGCCCACGCCTTCACCGCCGGCGCGGACGTCGACTGGCGGCGCTGGTTCCCGGCCGACCCCACCCCCCGTACCGTCGACCTGCCCACCTACGCCTTCCAGCACAAGCACTACTGGGTGGAGCCGCCCGCGGCGGTCGCAGCCGTGGGTGGTGGGCACGATCCGGTCGAGGCCCGGGTGTGGCAGGCGATCGAGGACCTGGACATCGACGCCCTCGCCGGCAGCCTGGAGATCGAGGGGCAGGCGGAGAGCGTCGGAGCGCTGGAGTCCGCGCTGCCCGTCCTCTCGGCCTGGCGGCGTCGGCACCGCGAGCAGTCCACCGTCGACTCCTGGCGTTATCAGGTCACTTGGAAGCATCTGCCCGACGTGCCGGCGCCGGAGCTCAGCGGGGCCTGGCTGCTGCTCGTGCCCGCCGCGCACGCCGACCACCCGGCCGTCCTCGCGACCGCGCAGACGCTGACCGCCCATGGTGGCGAGGTGCGACGGCACGTGGTCGACGCACGTGCCGTGGAGCGTACGGAGTTGGCGCAGGAGCTGCGTGTCCTGATGGACGGGGCCGCGTTTGCCGGAGTCGTCAATCTGCTGGCCCTGGACGAGGAGCCGCATCCCGAGCACTCGGCCGTGCCCGCCGGACTCGCCGCGACGACCGCTCTCGTCCAGGCCCTCGGGGACAACGGCGCCGACATCGCCGTACGCACTCTCACGCAGGGGGCTGTTTCCACGAGCGCCGGCGACGCCCTCACCCACCCGGTGCAGGCTCAGGTGTGGGGGCTGGGGCGCGTCGCTGCGCTGGAGTATCCGCGGCTGTGGGGCGGGCTGGTCGATCTGCCCGCTCGTATCGACCATCAGACGCTGGCCCGGCTGGCCGCCGCGCTGGTTCCGCAGGACGAGGACCAGATCTCCATCCGGCCGTCCGGCGTCCATGCCCGTCGCCTCGCACACGCGCCCGCCAACTTGGTTGGCAGCGGGCTTGGTTGGCGGCCCGAGGGCACCACTCTCATCACCGGCGGGACCGGCGGCATCGGCGCCGTCCTCGCGCGGTGGCTCGCCCGTGCGGGCGCCCCGCACCTCCTCCTGACCAGCCGCCGCGGCCCCGACGCCCCCGGAGCAGAGGAACTCGCCGCCGAGCTGGCGGAGTTGGGAGCCGCCGTCACCGTCACCGCCTGCGACGTCGGCGACCGCGAGCAGGTGCGCCGCCTCATCGAGGATGTACCCGCCGAGCACCCGCTGACCGCCGTCATCCACGCGGCCGGCGTGCCGAACTACATCGGTCTCGGCGACGTGTCGGGTGCCGAGCTGGACGAGGTGCTGCGTCCGAAGGCGCTCGCCGCCCACCATCTGCATGAACTGACACGGGAGTTGCCGCTCTCGGCGTTCGTGATGTTCTCGTCGGGCGCCGGCGTGTGGGGCAGCGGCCAGCAGGGCGCCTATGGTGCGGCCAACCACTTCCTCGACGCCCTCGCCGAGCACCGCCGCGCCGAGGGCCTGCCCGCCACCTCCATCGCCTGGGGGCCCTGGGCCGAGGCGGGCATGGCGGCGGACCAGGCCGCGTTGACGTTCTTCAGCCGCTTCGGCCTGCATCCGCTCAGCCCGGAGCTGTGCGTCAAGGCGCTGCAGCAGGCCCTGGACGCGGGTGAGACGACGCTGACCGTGGCGAACTTCGACTGGGCGCAGTTCACGTCGACGTTCACCGCGCAGCGGCCCAGCCCGCTCCTCGCCGATCTGCCCGAGAACCGGCGGGCCAGCGCACCCGCGGCACAGCAGGAAGACGCCACGGAGGCATCGTCGCTCCAGCAGGAGCTGACGGAGGCGAAGCCGGCGCAGCAGCGGCAGTTGCTGCTGCAGCACGTGCGCTCCCAGGCGGCGGCCACGCTGGGGCACTCGGACGTCGACGCGGTGCCCGCCACCAAGCCGTTCCAGGAGCTGGGCTTCGACTCGCTGACGGCGGTGGAGCTGCGCAACAGGCTGAACAAGAGCACCGGCCTGACACTGCCGACCACGGTCGTCTTCGACCACCCCACCCCCGACGCGCTCACCGACGTTCTGCGGGCCGAGCTGTCCGGTGACGCGGCGGCCTCCGCCGACCCGGTGCGGGCGGCCGGGGCCTCCGGAGGCGCCGTCGACGACGAGCCGATCGCGATCGTCGGCATGGCCTGCCGCTATCCGGGCGACGTCCGCTCCGCCGAGGAGCTGTGGGATCTGGTCGCGGCCGGCAAGGACGCCATGGGGGCCTTCCCCGACGACCGGGGCTGGGACCTGGAGACGCTGTACGACCCGGACCCGGAGAGCCGCGGCACCAGCTATGTGCGCGAAGGCGGGTTCCTCTACGACGCGGGCGACTTCGACGCCGGATTCTTCGGCATCAGCCCCCGCGAGGCCGTCGCGATGGACCCGCAGCAGCGGCTGCTCCTGGAGACCGCGTGGGAGGCGATCGAACGCGCGGGCCTCGACCGGGAGACCCTCAAGGGCAGCGACGCGGGGGTGTTCACGGGCCTGACCATCTTCGACTACCTCGCGCTCGTCGGTGAACAGCCCACCGAGGTCGAGGGCTACATCGGCACCGGCAATCTCGGTTGTGTCGCCTCCGGCCGGGTGTCGTACGTACTCGGCCTCGAAGGCCCCGCGATGACGATCGACACCGGCTGCTCGTCGTCCCTGGTGGCGATCCACCAGGCGGCGCACGCGCTGCGCCAGGGCGAGTGCTCGCTCGCTCTCGCGGGCGGCGCGACGGTGATGGCCACGCCCGGCTCGTTCGTCGAGTTCTCGCTGCAGCGCGGGCTCGCCAAGGACGGCCGGTGCAAGCCGTTCGCGGCCGCCGCCGACGGCACCGGCTGGGCCGAGGGAGTCGGCCTGGTCGTGCTCGAACGGCTCTCGGAGGCACGGCGCAACGGCCACAACGTCCTGGCGGTGATCCGGGGTTCGGCCATCAACCAGGACGGCACGAGCAACGGGCTCACGGCACCCAACGGGCAGGCGCAGCAGCGGGTGATCCGGCAGGCACTCGCCAACGCGCGGCTCTCCGCCGAGGACGTCGACGCGGTGGAGGCGCACGGCACCGGCACCATGCTGGGCGACCCCATCGAGGCCAGCGCGCTCGTCGCCACCTACGGCAAGGAGCGGCCCGCGGACCGGCCGCTGTGGCTCGGCTCGATCAAGTCGAACATCGGGCACGCGCAGGCGTCGGCCGGTGTCGCCGGTGTGATCAAGATGGTCATGGCGCTGCGCAACGAACAGCTGCCCGCCTCCCTGCACATCGACGCGCCCACGCCGCACGTGGACTGGGACGGCAGTGGCGTCCGCCTGCTGTCCGAACCAGTCGCCTGGCCGCGCGGCGAACGGCCGCGCCGCGCCGGGGTGTCCGCCTTCGGCATCTCCGGCACCAACGCGCACCTCATCCTCGAACAGGCCCCGGACGCGCCGGAGCCCGTGACCGCTCCGGCGGAGGACGCCGCGGCGCCGGCCAGAGTGGTGCCCTGGGTGGTGTCGGCGCGCGGCGAGGAGGCGCTGCGGGCCCAGGCCCGCCTGCTGGCCGACCGCGCCACCGCGGACCCGCGGCTCGCGTCGCCGCTGGACGTGGGCTGGTCCCTGGTGAAGACCCGGTCGGTGTTCGAGAACCGAGCCGTCGTCGTGGGCAAGGACGGCGAGACTCTCCTCGCCGGGCTACGGTCCCTGGCGGCGGGCGAACCGTCACCGGACGTCGTCGAGGGCGCCGTACAGGGCGCCTCCGGCGCGGGTCCGGTGTTGGTGTTCCCGGGGCAGGGGTCGCAGTGGGTGGGCATGGGTGCCCAGCTCCTTGACGAGTCGCCGGTGTTCGCGGCGCGGATCGCGGAGTGTGAGCGGGCGCTGTCGGCGCATGTGGACTGGTCGCTGAGTGATGTCTTGCGCGGGGATGGGAGTGAGCTGTCCCGGGTCGAGGTCGTGCAGCCCGTGCTGTGGGCGGTGATGGTGTCACTCGCTGCGGTGTGGGCCGACTATGGCATCACCCCGGCTGCCGTCATCGGGCACTCGCAGGGCGAGATGGCCGCCGCGTGCGTCGCAGGGGCGCTGTCACTGGAGGATGCGGCGCGCATCGTGGCCGTACGCAGTGACGCGCTCCGGCAGCTCATGGGGCAGGGCGACATGGCGTCGTTGGGGGCCGGCTCGGAGCAGGTTGCTGAGCTCATCGGCGACCGTCCCGGCGTATGTGTCGCAGCCGTCAACGGGCCCTCCTCCACGGTCATTTCAGGGCCGCCGGAGCATGTGGCAGCCGTGGTCGCGGATGCGGAGGCGCGAGGCCTGCGCGCCCGCGTCATCGACGTCGGATACGCCTCCCACGGCCCCCAGATCGACCAGCTCCACGACCTCCTCACCGAGCGCCTGGCCGACATCCGGCCCACGACCACGGACGTCGCCTTCTACTCGACGGTCACCGCCGAACGCCTCGACGACACCACTGCCCTCGACACGGATTACTGGGTCACCAACCTCCGCCAGCCGGTCCGTTTCGCCGACACCATCGAAGCGCTGCTGGCCGACGGCTACCGTCTGTTCATCGAGGCCAGCCCCCACCCCGTCCTCAACCTCGGCATGGAGGAGACCATCGAGCGGGCCGACATGCCCGCCACGGTCGTGCCCACCCTGCGCCGCGACCACGGCGACGCCGCGCAGCTCACCCGCGCCGCCGCCCAGGCCTTCGGCGCGGGGGCGGAGGTCGACTGGACGGGCTGGTTCCCGGCCGTGCCGCTGCCTCGGGTGGTGGATCTGCCGACGTACGCCTTCCAGCGGGAGCGGTTCTGGCTGGAGGGGCGCAGGGGGCTCGCCGGGGACCCGGCGGGGCTCGGGCTCGCCTCCGCGGGGCATCCGCTGCTCGGGGCCGCCGTGGAACTCGCGGACGGCGGCAGTCACCTGCTGACCGGCCGGATCTCTCCGCGGGACCAGGCGTGGCTGGCCGAGCACCGGGTCATGGACACGGTGCTGCTGCCCGGTTCGGCGTTCGTGGAGCTCGCGCTGCAGGCCGCGGTACGGGCAGGCTGCGCAGAGTTGGCGGAGCTGACGCTGCACACTCCGCTCGCCTTCGGGGACGAGGGCGCGGGCGCGGTCGACGTGCAGGTGGCGGTCGGTTCCGTGGCCGAGGACGGGCGGCGTCCCGTGACCGTCCATTCGCGGCCCACGGGTGAGGGCGAGGAGGCCGTCTGGACCCGGCATGCCGCGGGCGTGGTCGCTCCCCCGGGACCCGACGCCGGGGACGCCTCGTTCGGCGGGACGTGGCCGCCGCCGGGCGCCACACCGGTCGGCGGGCAGGATCCGTACGGGGAACTCGCTTCGTACGGCTATGACTTCGGGCCCGGCTCGCAGGGACTGGTGAGCGCGTGGCGGCTCGGGGACGACCTTTTCGCCGAGGTGGCGCTGCCCGAGGCGGAGAGCGGCAGGGCCGACCGCTACCAGGTGCACCCGGTGCTGCTCGACGCCACGCTGCACGCGCTGATCCTTGACGCGGTCACGTCGTCCGCCGACACCGACCAAGTGCTGCTGCCGTTCTCCTGGAGCGGGTTGCGGGTGCACGCGCCGGGCGCGGAGAAGCTGCGGGTACGCATCGCACGCACCGCACCCGACCAGCTGGCCCTCACGGCCGTGGACGGGGGCGGAGGCGGGGAACCGGTTCTCACGCTGGAGTCGCTCACGGTACGGCCGGTGGCCGCCCACCAGATCGCGGGCGCCCGCGCGGCGGACCGTGACGCGCTCTTCCGGCTCGTGTGGGCGGAGGTCGCCGCGCGGGCCGAGGAGACGGGCGGCGGCACCCCGCGTGCCGCGGTCCTCGCGCCGGTCGAGGGTGGCCCGATGGACGGTACGTCGGCCGGTGCGCTGGCCGACGCCTTGTCGGCCGGTGCGCTGGCCGACGCCTTGTCCGATGCGCTGGCCGCCGGCCCCGTGTGGGACACGTTCGGTGCTCTGCGGGACGGAGTGGCGGCCGGGGGCCAAGCGCCCGATGTCGTGCTCGCCGTGTGCGCCGCGCCCGGCGCAGGTGCCGGGGACGTTGCGGATGCCGATGGCACGGGCGGTGACGCAGCCGGGTACGCGCGGCTGGCCACCGTGTCCCTTCTGTCGCTGCTCAAGGAGTGGGTGGACGACCCGGCGTTCGCGGCGACCCGTCTCGTCGTCGTCACCCGGGGCGCGGTCGCCGCGCGGCCGGGTGAGACCGCCGGTGATCTGGCGGGCGCGTCGCTGTGGGGTCTGGTGCGCAGCGCGCAGGCCGAGAACCCCGGTCGCCTGACGCTGCTCGACGTGGACGGACTGGAGTCTTCTCCGGCCGCGCTGACCGGCGTACTGGCGTCCGGTGAACCGGAGTTGGCGCTGCGTGGCGGGCGCGCCTACGTGCCACGGCTCGTGCGCGACGACGCGTCGGTGCGGCTGGTGCCGCCGGTCGGATCGCTCACGTGGCGGCTGGCTCGTGGCCAAGAGGCGGGTGGCGGAGAGCAGTTGTCGCTTGTCGACGCTCCCGAGGCCGGGCGGGCGCTGGAGCCGCACGAGGTGCGGGTGGCGGTGCGGGCCGCGACGCCGGGGCCGCTCACGGCGGGCCAGGTCGAGGGTGCCGGTGTGGTGACGGAGGTCGGCGGCGAGGTCGGGTCGGTGGCCGTGGGCGACCGGGTGATGGGGTTGTTCGACGCGGTGGGCCCGGTGGCCGTCGCCGATGCCGCGCTGCTCATGCCGGTTCCGACGGGCTGGAGTTGGGCGCAGGCGGCCGGGTCCTTGGGGGCCTATGTGTCCGCGTATCACGTGCTGTCGGATGTCATGGCGCCCCGCGGTGGCGAGACTCTGCTCGTCGGGGAGGAGACCGGTTCCGTCGGCCGTGCCGTGCTGCGTCTCGCTCTCGCCGGGCGGTGGCGGGTCGAGGCCGTGGACGGTGCGCCGACGGCGGACGGTTCGGGCGGCGAGCGCGCGGTCGACGTCACCCTCCGCCACGAGGGGGCCCTGGTGGTCCACCGTGCGGGCGGTCGTCCGGACGAGGGACAGGCTGTCGTGCCGCCCGAGCCCGGGCGCGTACGGGAAATCCTCGCGGAGCTGACCGAGCTGACCGAGCTGCCGGAGCTGCCGGAGCTGACCGAGCTTGCCGAGGTCACGGAGTCGGCGAAGCCCGGGCTGCCCGCGGAACGGGGTGACAGCCGTGCTCTGACGCCGCTCGACATCACCGTGTGGGACATCCGGCAGGCGCCCGCCGCGATGGCGGCCCCGCCCTCGGCGGGCACGACCGTGTTCTCGCTGCCTCCCGCCTTCGACCCCGAGGGCACCGTGCTGATCACCGGCGGCACCGGAGCACTCGGCTCGCTGACGGCCCGTCACCTGGTGGAACGGTACGGAGCCAGGCACCTGTTGCTGTCCAGCAGGCGCGGAGCCGACGCGCCGGGCGCACTCGAACTGGCCGCCGACCTCTCCGCGCTCGGCGCGCGAGTCACCTTCGCCGCGTGCGACCCGGGCGACCGGGACGAAGCCGCCGCCCTCCTCGCGACGGTGCCCGCGGACCACCCGCTGACCGCCGTCTTCCACTGCGCGGGCACCGTGAACGACGCGGTGGTGCAGAACCTCACGGCCGAGCAGGTCGAGGAGGTGATGCGCGTGAAGGCGGACGCCGCCTGGCACCTGCACGAGCTGACGCGGGACGCGGACCTGTCCGCGTTCGTCCTGTACTCCTCGGTCGCCGGGCTGCTCGGCGGCCCCGGCCAGGGCAGCTACACGGCCGCCAACGCCTTCCTGGACGCGTTGGCCCGGCACCGGCACGACGGCGGCGCGGCGGCGACCTCCCTGGCATGGGGCTACTGGGAGCTGGCGAGCGGCATGTCGGGACGGCTCACCGACGCCGACCGGGCGCGCCACGCCCGCGCCGGCGTGGTCGGGCTCGGCGCCGACGAGGGACTCGCCCTCCTCGACGCGGCGTGGGCCGGCGGACTGCCCCTGTACGCGCCGGTCCGTCTGGACCTGGCCCGGATGCGCCGGCAGGCCCAGAGCCACCCCGCCCCGGCGCTGCTGCGCGACCTGGTGCGCGGGGGGAGCAAGAGCGGCGGCGGTGCTGTGTCGGCGGGGGCGGCCGCGCTGCTCAAGTCGCTCGGCGCGATGTCCGACCCCGAACGGGAGGAGGCGCTGCTCGACCTGGTGTGCACCCACATCGCGGCCGTCCTCGGCTACGACGCGGCGACGCCCGTCAACGCGACGCAGGGGCTGCGGGAACTCGGCTTCGACTCCCTGACCGCGGTGGAGCTGCGCAACCGGCTCTCGGCCGCGACGGGGCTGAAGCTGCCCGCCACGTTCGTCTTCGACCATCCCAACCCGGCGGAGCTCGCCGCGCAGCTGCGGCAGGAGCTGGCCCCGCGCGCGGCGGATCCGCTCGCCGACGTCCTGGCGGAGTTCGAGCGCATCGAGGACTCGCTGCTCTCGGTCTCCTCGAAGGACGGCTCGGCGCGGGCCGAACTGGCGGGGCGGCTGCGCGCGACGCTGGCCAGGCTCGACGCGCCGCAGGACACGGCCGGCGAGGTCGCGGTGGCCACTCGTACACGTATCCAGGACGCTTCGGCGGACGAGATCTTCGCGTTCATCGACCGGGACCTCGGCAGGGACGGCGCGAGCGGACAGGGCAACTCACAGCCCACCGGGCAGGGCAACGGACACGGCAATGGCAACGGCAACGGACACGGACACGGTCAGGCAGTGGAGGGCCAGCGATGAACGAGTTCGCCCGCAAGAAGCGGGCCTTGGAGCACAGCCGGCGGATCAACGCCGGGGACCTGGACGCGATCATCGAGCTGTACGCGCCCGACGCGGTCCTCGAGGACCCGGTCGGCCCCCCGCCCGTCACCGGGCACGACGCGCTGCGCGCCCATTACGAACCGCTGCTCGCCGCGCACCTGCGCGAGGAGGCGGCCGAGCCCGTCGCCGGGCAGGACGCCACGCACGCGCTGATCCAGATCTCCTCCGTCATGGACTACCTGCCCGTGGGCCCGCTCTACGCGGAGCGGGGCTGGCTCAAGGCCCCCGACGCCCCGGGGACGGCCCGCATACACCGCACGGCGATGCTCGTGATCCGCATGGACACGTCCGGCCTCATCCGGCATCTGAAGTCGTACTGGGGCACATCCGATCTCACGGTCCTCGGCTGAACCGAACGGCCCTCGATGACGTTCACAAGGTCTGCCCACCCTTCCTGGAGGTGCCATGCCCGACGAGGCCGCGCGCAAGCAGATGGCCGTCGACTACGCCGAGCGCATCAACGCCGGTGACATCGAAGGCGTCCTCGACCTGTTCACGGACGACATCGTCTTCGAGGACCCCGTGGGGCGGCCCCCGATGGTGGGCAAGGACGATCTCCGCCGCCATCTCGAACTGGCCGTCTCCTGCGGTACGCACGAGGTGCCGGACCCGCCGATGACGTCGATGGACGACCGTTTCGTGGTGACGCCGACCACGGTCACCGTGCAGCGGCCGCGGCCGATGACCTTCCGCATCGTCGGCATCGTCGAGCTCGACGAGAACGGGCTCGGCCGCCGGGTCCAGGCGTTCTGGGGCGTCACGGACGTGACCATGGACGATCCGGCCGGGCCCGCCGACACCACCCACCCCGAAGGGATACGCGCGTGACCACCACCCGCCCCGCACACGCCGTCGTCCTGGGTGCCAGCATGGCAGGCACCCTGGCGGCCCACGTCCTGGCCCGGCACGTCGACGCCGTCACCGTCGTGGAACGTGACGCGCTGCCCGAGGAGCCCCAGCACCGCAAGGGGGTCCCGCAGGCCCGCCACGCGCACCTCCTGTGGTCCAATGGCGCCCGCCTCATCGAGGAGATGCTGCCCGGCACCACCGACCGCCTGCTCGCGGCCGGCGCCCGCCGCCTCGGCTTCCCCGAGGACCTGGTGACGCTGACCGGACAGGGGTGGCAGCACCGCTTCCCCGCCACCCAGTTCGCCCTGGTCGCCAGCCGCCCACTACTGGACCTGACGGTACGTCAGCAGGCCTTGGCGGCGGACAACATCACCGTTCGGCAGCGCACCGAGGCCGTCGAGCTGACGGGAAGTGGTGGGGACGGCGAAAGCGGTGACCGTGGCAGCGGCGGCCGGGTCACCGGTGTCGTCGTCCGCGACCTCGACAGCGGTCGGCAGGAGCAGCTGGAGGCCGACCTGGTGATCGACGCCACCGGGCGCGGCTCCCGCCTCAAGCAGTGGCTCGCCGTGCTCGGCGTGCCGGCACTGGAGGAAGACGTCGTGGACGCCGGCGTCGCCTACGCCACCCGGCTCTTCAAGGCCCCACCGGGCGCGACGACACACTTCCCCGCCGTGAACATCGCCGCCGACGACCGGGTGCGCGAACCCGGCCGCTTCGGCGTGGTCTACCCCATCGAGGGCGGCCGCTGGCTCGCGACGCTCTCCTGCACGCGGGGCGCACAACTGCCCACACACGAGGACGAGTTCCTTCCCTTCGCCGAGAACCTAAACCATCCGATCCTCGCCGACCTGCTCCGGGACGCCGAACCGCTCACCCCCGTCTTCGGTTCCCGCTCCGGCGCCAACCGCCGCCTCTATCCGGAGCGCCTCGAACAGTGGCCCGACGGTCTCCTCGTCATCGGCGACTCGCTGACCGCGTTCAACCCGATCTACGGCCACGGCATGAGCTCGGCCGCGCGCTGCGCCACCACGATCGACCGCGAGTTCGAGCGGAGCGTGCAGGAGGGTACGGGGTCCGCCCGCGCCGGCACCCGCGCCCTGCAGAAGGCGATCGGCGCGGCCGTGGACGACCCGTGGATCCTCGCCGCGACCAAGGACATCGACTACGTCAACTGCCGGGTCTCGGCGACGGATCCGCGGCTCATCGGTGTGGACACCGAGCAGCGCCTGCGGTTCGCCGAGGCCATCACCGCGGCGTCGATCCGTTCCCCGAAGGCGTCCGAGATCGTCACGGACGTGATGAGCCTCAACGCACCGCAGGCCGAACTGGGCTCCAACCGTTTCCTGATGGCGATGCGCGCCGACGAACGCCTCCCGGAGCTGACCGCTCCCCCGTTCCTCCCGGAGGAGCTGGCCGTGGTGGGTCTGGACGCGGCGACGATATCGCCCACGCCTACGCCCGCGCCTACAGCTACGGCGGCTGTACGGTCCTGACTCAGGAAGGCTGACCGTAGGCGCATGGCCTGCGGTCAGCCGAGGGCCGCCTGAAGGTCAGCCGAGGGCTGCCTGGAGGTCCAGTCGCCTGACGTCGAGCTTCCGGTAGATCCGGGTCAGGTGCTGTTCCACGGTGCTGACCGTGACGCACAGCTTCCGGGAGATCTCCCGGTTGGTGAACCCTTCGGCGGCCAGCTCGGCCACCCTCCGCTCCGCACTGGTCAGTTCGGCGTCCGGAGTGGCCGGTCCTGGCCGCTCCGGCGGTTCGAGGACGGTGGCGGGCGCGGGCGCGCTGCCCCAGCGCCGGGCCAGCAGCTCCGCCTTGCGGGCCAGCAGCCGGGCGCGTTCCGCCTCGCCCCCTTCGCGTACGGCAACAGCCTGGTCGGCGACCGCCCGCGCAAGCTCGAAGGTGTCGCCGCTCTCCCGGAGCACCGCCACGGCCTCGTCGAGGAGTTCGGCCCGGGCCGGCGCGGGGGACGTGGCCGCCCGCAGGCGCAGCGTCATGCCCCAGGTGCGGCCGTCGGCGGGCGTGGGCAACGACAGCTGGCCGTCGACGAGTTGGCGTGCCAGGAGCGTTTCGCCGAGGGCCAGGTACGCTTCCGCCGCGCCGAGGCGCCACGGCTCCAGCGCGGGCAGGTCCACTCCCCAGCTGCTCATGCGGGTCCCGCAGGCGTAGAAGTCGCACAGTGCGGCGTAGTGGCAGCCGGTGGCGAGGTGATAGCGGCCCCGGGCCACCAGGTAGTGCAGTCCGGTGCGGGTCTGGAAGACCGCCTGCGGCACGGGCCGTTCCAGGAGGGCCGCCGCCCCGTCGACATCGCCGAGGGCCGCCTTGGCCTGTACGGCGGCTGCCAGCGGCAGGCCGATCGCGGCGCCCCAGCCCTTCGGTCCGAGCAGGGCGAGGGCGGTTTCGGCGCGCTGTTCCGCCGCGGCCGGGTCACCCTGCCGCAGGTGGAGCAGGGCACGCCACGCGGTGAACAGGGCCCGCCAGGTGGGGCTGTTGCGCTCGTCGGCCTGGGCGACGAGGCCGTCGCACCAGGCGGCCGCGCGGTGCGGCCGGTCGCGGTAGGTGAGGGCGGCCAGCGCGGCCGTCTGGACCGCGATGGTGCGGGGGCCGAGCCGGTAGCGGTTCAGGGCGCGCTCGGCGGCCTCGGTGGCGTCGCGTTCGCCGCCGTGCAGCAGGTCGTTCATCAGCGTGCCCGCGCCTTGGAGCTCCGGCGTGACCGCCGGCGGGGTCGAGCGCTGCGGGGACAGGGCGCCGGAGCCCAGGCGCTCCTTGACGTGCCCGGGGTAGAGGTAGGCGCCCCACAGCCATGGGGTGTCCAGGTCCGCGGGGTTCATCGGCGGCGCACCCGCCGGGTTGGGCCCGGGCCCGGTGAGCGTGCCGATGGCATCCAGGCCTTCCTCGACCCGCCCGTGCCAGAGCAGGTGGGTGGGGAGGGGCGGGGTGGTCGGGATGAGGGTGGGGGTGGGGGTGGCTGTGGGTGCCGCTGTGGGTGAGGGGTCCGTTTGTGGGGTTACGGCTGCGGGGTTCGTGTGTGGGGCCACGGCTGCGGGGTCGGGCAGGTGGCGCAGGACCTTTGCTGGGTCGAGCCGCCACTCGGCGTCGGCGAGCGCGCCGACGACCGCGGCGCGCTGCGCGGCGTCCCGGCACCGCTGGTGGGCCGCGCGCAGATATTCGACGCCGGTCTCCACCCGGTCCTTGTCCAGGGCGAGTTGGGCCGCTTCCTGGAAGACGGGTACCGCCCACGGGGCGTCGGACCGGTCGGCGGCGACGAGGTGGGCGGCCACTTCGGTGGCCGGTGCCCCCTCCTCGTGCAGGAGGTCGGCGACCCGTCCGTGCAGGGCGCGGCGTTCCTCGGGCGGCATGCCGTCCAGGACCGCCGCCGCGAACGCCGGGTGGCAGAGGCGGCCCTCGTGCAGCACCTCCGCGACGGTCAGCTGTCGCACGGCCCGCTCGACGGACGCCGCGTCGACATCGAGCAGCCGCCCGACCTGGCCGGGTCCGGCGTGCGCGCCCAACGCGGCTATGGCACAGGCGACTTGGATGACCGGAGTCTCGTGCCGGTACAGAAAACTGAGGACGGCACGGCCGTACGCCTCCCCGGCGCCGCCCGCCGCACGGTGGTCCTCGGCCAGCGCCCGTACGAGGAGCGGGTGGCCCGCGCTCATGCCGTGGACGGCGGGTGTGAGGTCTTGTGCCGTCCGCTCGTCGAGGTGCCGGGCCAGCAAGCCCTCCACGCCCGCCTTCGACAGCGGTTCCAGGCGGATCCGCCGCAGGGCGGGCTCGTGCAGGAACTCGCTGCTCAGCAGGGCGTTCTGCGCTTTCTGATGGGCGTACTCGGTGAACAGCACATGGAGCCGTGCCGACCGCAGCCGACGCACCACGGAGAGCAGGCACTGGAGCGACGCCGCGTCGGCGTGGTGGACGTCGTCGACGGCGACCATGACGGGCCGCTCGGCGAGCAGGTCCCGCAGCACGTCGCACAGGCCTCGCAGGGCGGAGGCGGCCAGGACGGGCTCTCCGCCCGCGCTCGTCTGCCCCACACCCGTCTGCCCCACGCCCGCCCTCCCGTTGGCGTTCGTCCCGTTAGCGTCCGTCTTTCCGGGGGTGGCCGAGGCCTCCTCGTCCCACCACGCCAGCGCGCGCTCAGCGCTGGCCGGGGGCAGGCCGGGGCTGCGTACCAGCTGTTCCAAGACGCCCAGCGGCAGGTCGCGCTCGGCGCGGCAGGCGGTGGCGGTCAGGACGAGGGCGTCGGTGTCGGCGCCGATGCGGTCGGCCCACGCCCGTAGCAGCGCGGTCTTGCCGGTGCCCACCGCGCCGCTGAGCACGACGAGACTGCCGCCGGTGCCCGGGGAGTCTTCGAAGGCGCCCCGCAGAGCGGCCAGCGCCTCGGCCCGCTCGACCAGGCCCGCGAGTCCGTCACCCTGTTCCACAGGGCCCGCCGACCCCACACCCCGCTCCACCGCGCTCACCGCGTGCCCCACTCCCGGTCGATCAGGGCGAACATGTCGTCGGCGCTCGCGGTCGACAGGTCCTCGGGCGCGGCCTGCTCCTCCTCGTCGGCGGGGCCCGCCGCCCCCATGGCGTCGGGCTGCTTCCACAGCAGCGTCTGTAGACGCCGGACCAGGCCCTTGCGGCGGGGGTCGTCGGCCGGCAGGTCGGTGAGGGCCGCCTCCAGGTCGTCCAGGTGGGCGGCCACGGGAAGCTCTGCCGCGCCTCCGTCGGGCAGCACCCTGTCCAGCAGGTGTTCGGCGAGCGCGCGGGGTGTGGGGTAGTCGTAGACCAGGGTGGCGGGCAGCCGGAGCCCGGTGGCGGCGCGCAGCCGGTTGCGCAGCTCCACGACCACGAGGGAGTCGAAGCCCAGGTCCTTGAAGGCCTTCTCGGGCGCCACGTCCTGGCCCGGCTCGTAGCGCAGGACGGCGGCCACCTGTTTGCGGACCAGGTCGAGAAGTGCCCCGGTCCGCTCCCGCACGGGCAGGGCCGTCAGTTCGCGGCGGAGGGCCGAGGCGTTCTCCGAGGCCTCGGCGCTCTCCGAGGAGGCGTCGAGGACCCGCTGGGCCGCGGGGATCCCGTCGAGCAGCCGGGTGGGCCTGGCCAGCGTGAACAGCGGTGCGAACCGCTCCCACTCGATGTCGGCGACCAGCGTGTGCCCCTTGCCGCCGTCGAGCGCCGCGCGCAGGGCGCCGAGCGCCAACTGCGGTTCCAGCGGAGGCAGTCCCTGCCTTCGGGACAGCCCGGCGGCGCCACGCGCCACGTCCCCGTCGTCCGGCAGATCCCAGATGCCCCACCCCACCGAGACCGTCCGGGGGCTCGCGGCATCGGCCCCGGCCCGTTGCGCCAGCGCGTCGAGGTAGGCGTTGGCGGCGGCGTACGCGCCGTGCTCCCTGCTGCCGAGCGAAGCCGTCACGGAGGAGAAGAACAGCACGGTATCCACTGACCCGATGCCGGGCAGTTCGCTCAGCCGCGCGGCGGCGGACACGGCCGCGCCGAGTGCGTCGGGGGTGACCTCGGCCAGCGGCGCGAGCTCGCCGGGCAGCGATGTGTGGATGACGGTCCGTATGGGACGTACGGATATGTCCGTCAGCTCGCTCAGGGACCGCAGGACCGTCAGCTCGGTGCCGTGTTCGGCGGCTTCCGCGGCGAGGTCGTCGTTCCGGCCGGGACCACGGGTGTCGGCGGGGCCCGTGTCCAGGAGTACGACGTGTTCGGCGCCGGACGCGGCGAGCCACCGTACGACTTGATCGGCCAGGTGGCCGACGCCTCCGGTGACGAGGACGGCACCATGCGGCTGCCACTCCCCGGAGGTCGCGTCGGTGGAGGCTGCACCTCCGGACACGTCGGGGGTCACGTCCGGGGTCGCGTCGGGCACCAGGCGACGGCCGAGGACCGCGCCCCGGCGCAGCGCGACCTGATCCTCGCCACCGTCTCCGCGCAGAACCGCATACAACGCGCTCGCGTCGAGCGACTCCGGGTCGGTGGGCAGGTCGACCAGGCCGCCCCACAGCTCCGGGTGTTCCAGAGCGGCCACGCGTCCGAGTCCCCAGATCGGGGCCTGCGACGGGGAGACGAGCGGATCGGCGTCGCCGCACGACACGGCACCGCGCGTGGCACACCAGAGAGGCGCTTCGACGCCCGCGTCCAGCAGACCGTGCAGCAGCGTCAAGGTGCCGGTGAGGCCGTGGGACGCAAGAGAGCTGCTACCGGAACTGGTATTGGTATTGGAAGTGGTGTCGGAACTGGTGGCCGGTACCTCGGCGAGAGCCAGCAGGGAGAGCACTCCTCCGAGCTGGATGGTGTCGTCCGCACAGCTTGCCCGCCATGCCTGGACCAGGTCTGCCATGTCCGCCCGGTCGGCGTCCGGGCCGGCCTCGACGATACGTACCGGCGCGCCCGCCTCCTCCAACACCCGGGCACAGGCTTGCGGCCAAGTACCCGACCCGTGCGTGGGAGCCACGATCAGCCACGCCCCGAGGCCCGTGTCGGCGTCGGGACCCGCGCCGGCGCCCGGAACAGATGTCGGCAGCTCGACGCGCCGCCAGTCGACCCGGTACCGCCAGGCATCGACGATCGACCGCTCACGTCGCTCGCGCCGCCACGCGGACAGCGCCGGGAACACCGTCTCCAGAGCCGCCCGGTGCTCGTCGTCCTTGAGGTGCAGGGTGTGGCACAGCGCCTGGAAGTCCGCACCTTCGACGGCGGCCCAGAACCCGGCCTCCTCACCGTCCGCCGAGGACACGGCCTCGGGCGCCGCGATGTCCGCCAGCCAGAAGCGCCGCCCTTGGAAGGCGTAGGTGGGCAGGTCGACGGTGCGGGGGGCGGGGTCGTCTGGGAAGTACGCCGACCAGTCCACGCCGATACCGGCCACGTGGAGGGCGGCCATGGCGTGCGCGAAGGCCACGTCGTCCGGCCGGTCAGGGTGGAGGGACGCGGTGACGACCGGCTCGGGGGCTTCCGGATCGGTGATGTGGTCCACGGTGTGCTGGGCGGCGGTGGCCAGTACGGGGCCGGGGCCGAGTTCGACGAACGCGCGCGCCTCTGCGCCCACTTGGGCGACTCCGGGCTGGAAGAGCACTGTCTGGCGTACATGCCTCGCCCAGTACTCCGGGGATGTGATCTCCTCGCCGGCCCGCTCTCCGGAGACGTTGCTCATGAGCGGGATCGACGGCTGCCTGAACTTGACCTCTCGTATCGCCTCGGTGAACTCGCCGAGCATCGGCTCCATCAACGCCGAGTGGAAAGCATGACTCACGCTCAGCGCCTTCGTCTTACGCCCACGCTCCCGCCACACCCCAGCAATCCGAGCCACCTCATCCGACGGCCCCGAAATCACCGTCGAGTCAGGTGTGTTGACCGCCGCCACACTCACGGACGAACCATCCACATCCGCGGCCAGTTCGGCGGGCGTGGCTTGCACCGCGCACATCGCCCCACCCTCAGGCAACCCACCCATCAAACGCGCCCGCGCCCCCACCACCCGACACGCATCCGCCAGATCGAAAACCCCCGCCACATGCGCGGCCGCAATCTCACCGATCGAATGCCCGAGCACCACATCCGGCCGCACCCCGACCGACTCCCACAACCGGGCCAACCCCACCTGCAGCGCAAACAACCCCGCCTGCGCCCACACCGTGTGATCCAACCGCTCCCTCGGGCCACGGAACACCACCTCCCGCAACCCACCCGCCTCCACGCCCAACGGCCCCTCCAACAGGCCGCACACCTCATCAAACGCAGCCGCGAACACCAGGAACCGCTCATACAAACCAGCACCCATACCGACCAACTGGCTGCCCTGACCACTGAACAGCCACACCACATCACCGCTCGCAGCAACCCCGTCATCACGAGACCGCGTCACAGCCGGGTGCTCCTCACCGGCGGCCAACGCAGCGAGCCCCGCCAGCAGTTCAGCCCTCTCACGCCCCGCCACCACCGCCCGCTGCTCGAACAGCGCACGCGACCGCAGCAAAGACCAGCCCACGTCGGCGAGCGGCGCGCGGAACGACGCGTCACTGGCAAAGTCACGCAGGCGTAGTGCCTGATCGCGCAGAGCCTGCGGACTACGCGCTGACACCACCCACGGCACCACGAGGCCCTCGGAGGCGCCGGGGGCCTCGGCGCCTTCCGGGGCGTCGTCGACCGTGTCGGAGGGGGCGGGGGCCTGTTCCACGATCAGGTGGGCGTTCGTGCCGCTGATGCCGAAGGAGGAGACCCCCGCGCGGCGGGGGCGGTCGGCCCGTGGCCACGGCACGGGGTCGGTGAGCAGCCGCACTCCCCCGCCCTCCCAGTCCACGTGGGGCGTGGGCCGGTCGATGTGCAGGGAGGCGGGCAGCTCGCCGTGGCGCATCGCCATCACCATCTTGATGACGCCCGCGACGCCCGCGGCGGCCTGCGTGTGGCCGATGTTCGACTTCACGGAGCCGAGCCACAGCGGCCGGTCGGCGGGGCGGTCCTTTCCGTACGTCGCGAGGAGTGCGTTCCCTTCGATCGGGTCGCCGAGCGTGGTGCCGGTGCCGTGTGCCTCCACGGCGTCGACGGCGTCCGGGGTGACGCGGGCGTTGGTCAGGGCCTGGCGGATCACGCGTTCCTGGGCGACGTCGTTCGGGGCGGTCAGGCCGTTGCTCGCGCCGTCCTGGTTGACGGCCGATCCGCGTACGACGCCGAGGACTTGATGTCCGTTGCGGCGGGCGTCGGAGAGGCGTTCCAGGAGGATCAGGCCGACGCCCTCGGAGAATCCGGTGCCGTCGGCGGCCTCGGCGAACGGCTTGCAGCGGCCGTCCGGTGCGAGTCCGCGCTGGCGTGAGAACTCCACGAACGCCGTCGGCGTGGACAGTACGGTCACGCCTCCCGCCACCGCCAGGCCGCAGTCGCCCTGGCGCAGGGCCTGGCAGGCGAGGTGGATCGCGACCAGCGATGCCGAGCACGCCGTGTCGAGCGTCACGGCCGGGCCCTCCAGGCCGAAGGTGTAGGCGATGCGGCCGGAGATGACGCTGGAGAGGGTTCCCGTGGTGGCGTAGCCCTCGACCTCCGGCGGGACCCGGCTCCCGGACATGTGGTCCTGGCTGGACACCCCCGCGTACACGCCGGTGAGGGTGTCCTTGAGCGTGGCGGGGTCGATGCCCGCCCGCTCGAACAGTTCCCACGACACTTCGAGGAGCACCCGTTGCTGCGGGTCGGCGGCGAGCGCCTCTCGCGGGTTGATGCCGAAGAAGTCGGCGTCGAAGCGGGCGGCGTCCCGCAGGAATCCGGCCTCTCGTACGTAGGTCGTGCCGGGGTGGTCCGGGTCGGGGTGGTAGAGGCCGGCCACGTCCCAGCCGCGGTCGGTGGGGAACTCCTCGATGGCGTCACCGCGCGAGACGACCAGGTCCCACAGCTGCTCGGGGGAGGCCACCCCGCCCGGGTAGCGGCAGGCCATCGCGACGATGGCGATCGGTTCCCGCTGGCGCTCCTCCACGTCGCGCAGGCGCTGACGGGTCTGGCCGAGATCCGCGGTCACTCGCTTCAGGTAGTGGCGGAGCTTGTCCTCGGTACCCGGCATGTCGTTCGTACCCGGCATGTCTTCTCCACTCCTGATCAAGAAGGCAGTTCTCGGTCGATCAGCTCAAAGAGCTCGTCGTCGGAGGCGGACTCGAGGTCTCGGTTGTCGACGGCGTCGCCGTCGGCGTCGCTCGCGCCGGCCGCGTGGTCCGAGCGGGCCGAAGTGTCGTCCAGGCGCCACAGCAGGTTCTGCAGGCGTGCCGCCAGGCGGGTCCGGGTGCTCTCGTCGTGCGCGTGCCCCGCGATCACCGTCTCCAGCTTGTCCAGTTCACCGAAGAGCGGCGCGGCCGGGTCGGCCCCCGCGGGGGCCAGCTGTGCGCGCAGTTCGTCGGCGATGGCCGACGGGGTCGGGTGCCGGAAGATGAACGTGGCGGGCAGGCGCAGGCCGGTGGAGGCGGAGAGGCGGTTGCGCAGTTCGACCGCGGTGAGGGAGTCGAAGCCGAGATCCTGGAAGGCGGCGTCGGCGCGTACGGCGTCGGTGCCCGCGTGCCCGAGGACGGCTGCCGCGTGCGTCCGTACCAGGTCGAGGAGGGTGCGGTGCTGTTCCTCGGCGGTCAGCACGGACAGCTTCGCGGCCCAGTCGACGTTCTGCCGGGCGGTGGCGGCCGCCGGTCGTGCCGGGCCGCCGCCCCGACCGCCGCCTCGGCCGCCTCCCTGGTCTCCGGCGAAGGCGCGCAGGAGGGCGGGGAGGGCCGGGGCGGGTTTGTGCGCCAGGACGCGGGTGTCGAGGTCGACGGCGACGAGGTGGGGGCGGCCGTGGCGGTGCGCGGCGTCGAGCAGGGCGAGACCGTGTGCGCTGGTCATCGCCTTGACGCCGATGCGTGCCATGCGGGCCATGTCGGTGCCGCTCAGGGTGCCGGTCATGCCCTGGGAAGTGCCGTCGGCGGCAATTCCCGTCTTGGCGTCGGCGGCAACATCCGGTTTGGCGTCGGCGGCAACACCCGCCTTGGCGTCGGCGGCAACACTCGGCTTGGCGTCCGGTGCCTCCCAGAGGCCCCAGCCGACCGACAGGCCGGCCTGGCCCGTGGCCCGTCGGCGCTGCATCAGCGCGTCGCAATAGGCGTTCGCGGCGGCGTAGTTGGCCTGGCCCGGACTGCCGAGTGTGGCGGCCGCCGAGGAGAACACCACGAACAGACCAAGGCGCATCTCCTGGGTCGCCTCATGGAGATTCGCCGCGGCAGCGGCTTTGGCCGCCCACACCCGCGCCAGTCCCTCAGGCGTCTGCGCGGTCACGATCCCGTCCTCCAGCACGCCCGCCGCGTGCACGACACCCGTCAGCGGATGCGAGGGATCCGTCTTGCCGACCAGCTCCACCACCGAGGCCGGGTCGCTGACATCGGCCGCCGCGACGGTCACCTCGGCGCCCAAGTCCGACAGCCTGTCGGCGAGTTCGCTGCTGCCGGGGGCGTCCAGTCCACGGCGGCTGGCCAGCAGCAGGTGCCGTACGCCCCACTCCCGCACCAGATGCTCGGCCACGACCTGCCCCAGCGCCCCCGTGCCTCCGGTGATCAGGACGGTCCCGTCGGGGTCGAGCGGCGCGGGCACGTCGAGTACGAGTTTGCCGGTGTGCTTGGCCTGACTCATGAACCGGAACGCCTCACGCGCCTTGTCCAGCGGCCAGGAACGCACCGGCAGAGGGTCAAGGGCACCCGAAGCGAACCTCTCGCCCAGCTCACCCATCATGACCGCGATGCGATCCGGCCCCGCGTCGGTGACGAGGTCGTACACGGTGTAGGTGACGCCCGGGTACTCCGCGGCCACCTCCTCCGGCGTGCGCACATCGGTCTTGCCCATTTCCAGGAACCGGCCGCCGTCGCCGAGCAACCGCAGGGAGGCGTCGATGAACTCGCCGGTCAGGCTGTTGAGGACGACGTCCATGCCGCGCCCGTCGGTGGCCTGCCGGAAGGTGTCCTCGAAGGCGAGGTCCCGGGAGGAGGCGCGGTGGGCGGCGTCGATGCCCATCTCTTCCAGTACGGCGTGCTTGGCGGCGCTGGCGGTGGCGAACACCTCGGCGCCCAGGTGACGGGCGATCTGCACCGCCGCCATTCCCACACCACCCGTGGCTGCGTGGATCAGCACGCGCTCGCCCGCCTTCAGACCGGCCAGCTCCACCAACCCGTACCAAGCCGTCAGATACGCGACGGGCATCGCGGCCGCCTGCCGCATGTCCCAGCCCTGCGGAACCGGGGCGACCATGCGTGTGTCCGCCACGGCCGTCGGGCCGAAGGAGCCGTGGAGGACGCCCATCACGCGGTCGCCGACCGACAGGTGGGTGACGCCGGGGCCTGTCTCCGTCACGACACCGGCGCCTTCGCCGCCCAGGCCGACCTGGCCGGGCACCATGCCGAGGCTGACCAGGACGTCGCGGAAGTTGATGCCCGCGGCGTGGATGCCGAGGCGGACCTGGCCGGGGCCCAGGGGTTCCATGACTTCGGGGTACGCGACCGGTGCCACGCTCTCCAGCGTTTCGGCGCTTCCCTTGTCCAGGCGCCAGGCACGCTCGGTGGGCGCCGCGACGAGTCCGCCGCCGGTGGCGCGGACCAGCCGCGGGACGAGCAGCTGTCCGTCGCGCAGGGCGAGTTGGGGTTCGTCGAGTTCCTCGGTGGCGTGACGCAGGGTGGCGTGGGGCAGTTGCCGGCCGTTCAGGTCCGGGTCCAAGTCGCTGCCATTGCCGTCGCCGTTCACGTCCACGTCCACGTCCACGTCGACGTCCACGTCGAGCAGGATGAAGCGGCCCGGGTTCTCGGACTGCGCACTGCGGACCAGGCCCCAAACGGCTGCGGCGGACGCGTCCACATCACCGTCGCCGTCGCCGCCGGTCGCCACGGCGCCGCGCGTCACCACGAGGAGCCGGGACTCGGCCAGCTCCGGCGCGGCCAGGAACTCCTGTACGAGTGACAGCGCCCGCTCCACGACCAGCCGACCGTCAAGACCCTCACGGCGGTCAAAGCCGGCAAGGCCGTCGCCCGCGGACGCATCGACGGGAGCGACCACTGCCCACGGCGCTTCACCACCCGCCGCCGACACCACATCAGCCAGGCTGTCGACACCGTCCGAGAGCACAACCCAGTCGGCATCCCCGTCGGCATCCGTCTGCGGCACATCCGTCCGCGACAGCGGCAGTGGCGTCCAGTCCACCGAGAACAGACCGTCGTCGTGCCCCGGCACGGCCCGCAGTTGCCGGATGTCGGCGGGACGCAATGTCACCGACCCCACGCTCAGGACATCGGTCCCGGTGGCGTCGGCCACCAGTACCTGTACTTCCCGTTCCGCCTCGTCGTGCTCGCCGGGCGAGAGACGTACGCGTACGGTGGCGGCTCCCGCGGCCCGCAAGGAGACCTGGTTCCAGGTGAACGGCAGCCAGACCTTCCCGTCGTCGTCCTGCGCCTCCCCGGGCCAGTCGAGGAGCAGGGCCGGGTGGAGGGTGGCGTCGAGGAGGGCCGGGTGAATGCCGTAGCCGTCATGGGCACCCGCGGCTTCGGGGAGCTCGACCTCGGCCAGCAGATCCTGGCCGTGCCGCCACACGGCACGCAGCCCCTGGAACCCCGGACCGTACGCATAGCCCGCGTCAGCCACGCGCTCGTAGAAGCCTGCCAAGTCCACCGGCACGGCGCCCGCCGCGGGCCACGCCCCGGCCAGTCCGTCGTTCGGAGCGTCGGTGTGCTGGGGAGTGAGGGTGCCGGTCGCGTGGCAGATCCACGAGTCGTCGCCGCCCACAGGGTCCGCGCCAGGACGGCTGTAGATCTGAACACCGCGCCGCCCGTCCTCACCCGCCTCCTCGACCACCACCTGAACCCGCAGACCCGACACCTCAGGCACCACCAAAGGCGCCTGCAACATCAACTCCTCCACCGTCACACAACCGACCTCATCACCGGCCCGCAACGCCCACTCCACCAACGCAGCACCCGGCACCAGAACCGCACCCGCCACCACATGATCAGCAAGCCACGACACCCCAGACCGCGACAGCCGACCGGTCAGCAGACACCCACCCCGGTCCGCGAACTCCACCGCCGCACCCAACAACGGATGCCCCGCCGCCACCAACCCCAAAGTCGCCGCATCCCCACCCCCAGAACGGCCACTCAACCAGAACCGCTCCCGCTGGAACGCATACGTCGGCAACTCCACCAGCCCAGGCACACGATCACCCGCGAACAACACCGACCAGTCCACACCAACACCAGCGGTATGCAGACGAGCCATCGCCTCCACAAACGCCGACTCCTCAGGACGCTCACCGGCCAGCGAGGACACCAGTACCGGATCGGTACCATGCCTATCGGTTACGTCGTCCAGGGTGTGCTGAGCGGCAGTAGTCAGTACGGGGCCGGGGCCGAGCTCGACAAACACGCCTGCCGTGGAAGCCACTTGGGCGATGCCGGGCTGGAAGAGCACTGTCTGGCGTACATGGCGTGCCCAGTACTCCGGGGACGCGATCTCCTCACCCGCCTCCAGACCAGAGACGTTGCTGATCAACGACACCTTCGGTCGCGTGAACTTGACCTCTCGTATTGCTTCCGTGAACTCCGCGAGCATCGGCTCCATCAACGCCGAATGGAAAGCATGACTGACGCTCAGCGCCTTCGTCTTACGCCCACGCTCCCGCCACGCCCCAGCAATGCGATCCACCTCACCTGACGGACCAGAAATCACCGTCGAGTCAGGGGTGTTGACCGCCGCCACACTCACGGACGAACCGTCCACGTCGGCGGCCAGCTCGGCGGGCGTGGCCTGCACCGCGCACATCGACCCACCCTCAGGCAGCCCACCCATCAAACGGGCCCGCGCCCCCACCACCCGGCACGCATCCGCCAGGTCGAAGACCCCCGCCACGTGCGCGGCCGCGATCTCACCGATCGAATGCCCGAGCACCACATCCGGCCGCACCCCGACCGACTCCCACAACCGGGCCAACCCCACCTGCAGCGCAAACAACCCCGCCTGCGCCCACACCGTGTGATCCAACCGCTCCCGCGGGCCACGGAACACCACCTCCCGCAACCCACCCGAACCAACCCCCAGCTCCCCCTCCAACAGGCCGCACACCTCATCAAACGCAGCCGCAAACACCGGGAACCGCCCATACAACCCAGCACCCATACCGACCAACTGACTGCCCTGACCGCTGAACAGCCACACCACATCACCGCTCGCAGCAACCCCGTCCTCACGAGACCGCGTCACAGCCGGGTGCTCCTCACCAGCGGCCAACGCAGCAAGCCCCGCCACCAGTTCAGCCCTCTCACACCCCACCACCACCGCCCGCTGCTCGAACAGCGCACGCGACCGCAGCAGCGACCAGCCCACATCCTGCACCGACACCGTTGAGTCGGCCGCCACCGCATCACGCAGGCGTAGTGCCTGGTCGCGCAGGGCCTGTGGGCTACGGGCCGACACCACCCACGGCACCAAGTACCCGTCAGTCTCCGTCTCGGGAGCCTCACCACAGACGGACGCCGAGTCCTCCCCCAACCCATCGGGAACAGACTCCACGATCACATGCGCATTCGTCCCCGAAGCCCCGAACGACGACACACCCGCCCGACGCGGACGACCCCCCACCTGCGGCCACGGCACCGACTCAACCGCCAACCGCACCGCACCCGAATCCCACTCCACATGCGGCGACGGCACATCCACATGCAAACTCGCCGGCACCACACCATGCCGCATCGCCATCACCATCTTGATGACACCCGCAACACCCGCAGCCGCCTGCGTATGACCAATATTCGACTTCACCGACCCCAACCACAACGGGCGATCGGCTGGGCGCCCCTGCCCATACGTGGCCAGCAGAGCCTGCGCCTCGATCGGATCACCCAACGTGGTACCCGTCCCATGCCCCTCCACCACATCAACATCCACCGACGACAACCCACCACTGGCCAACGCCTGACGAATCACCCGCTCCTGCGAGGGACCATTCGGCGCCGTCAACCCATTACTCGCACCGTCCTGATTCACCGCCGAACCCCGCACCACACCCAACACCCGACGCCCATGACGCCGCGCATCCGACAACCGCTCAAGGAGCAACACACCAACACCCTCACCCCAGCCGGTGCCGTCGGCGGCGGCCGCGAACGGCTTGCAGCGGCCGTCAGGGGCCAGGCCTCGCTGGCGCGAGAATCCGGTGAACACCTCGGGCGTGGCCATGACGGTCACGCCGCCTGCCAGGGCGAGAGTGCACTCGCCCTGTCGCAGTGCTTGCGCGGCCAGGTGGATGGAGACCAGGGACGAGGAGCACGCGGTGTCGACCGTCACCGCCGGACCCTCAAGCCCCAGGGTGTAGGCGACGCGGCCGGAGACGACGCTGCCGGAGCCGGCGAGCATGGAGTAGCCCTCCAGTTGGGCGTCCTGGGCGAGGCCTGCCGCGTAGTCGTGGTACATCACGCCGACGTACGTGCCGGTCGGGGTGCCCTTGAGCGTCGTCGGATCGATACCCGCACGCTCCAACACCTCCCACGACGCCTCCAGCAACAGCCGCTGCTGCGGATCCATCGCCAGCGCCTCCCGCGGATTGATCCCGAAGAACGCCGCATCGAAATCACCCGCGTCAGGAAGGAAGGCCCCTTCGTCGGCGTAACTCGTGCCGGGGTGGTCCGGGTCCGGGTGGAAGAGCCGTTCGAGGTCCCAGCCGCGGCCCGTCGGGAAGGCGCCGACCGTGTCCACGCCCGCCGCGACCAGGTCCCAGAGGCCTTCCGGTGAGGTCGCTCCGCCCGGGTACTTGCAGGCCATCGCGACGATCGCCACCGGGTCGTCCGTCGTGGCTGCGGAAGGCGCCACGGGTGCGATGGGCGTGGCGGGGGTGGTGGTCCGGCCGCTCAGGCGCGTGCCGAGGTACGCCGCCAGCGCCTGGGGGGTGGGGTGGTCGAAGGCCAGGGTGGCGGGCAGGCGGAGGCCGCTCGCCGCCGAGAGGCGGTTGCGCAGCTGCACCGCAGTGAGCGAGTCGAAGCCGAGGTCCTTGAAGTTGGCCTCGGTGCGTACGTCGGCCGCCGACCGGTGGCCGAGCACGGCCGCGACGCATTCGCGTACGACGTCGGTGACGACAGCCCGGCGCTCGGCCTCGTCCAGGCCGGTGAGGCGCCGCTCCAGCGCGGCCTGGTCGACGGTGGAGTCGGTGGCCGCCCTGCGGCGGGTCCGGCCCGCCAGGTCGCGGAGGATCGCGGGTACGTCGTCCCTGTTCAGTCCGCGTACGTCGATACCGACCGCGACCACCAGCGAGGTGTGCGCGGCGGTGGCGCGCGCCGCGTCGAGGAGGGCGAGGCCCTGCTCGTCCAGCAGGGGCTTGACCCCGCCGGCGCGCAGCCGCGCGAGGTCGGCGTCGTCCAGGTGCCGGGTCATGGCGCTGCCGCGCGCCCACAGGCCCCAGGCGATCGACAGGCCGGGCAGGCCGGTGGCGCGACGGCGGCCGACCAGGGCGTCGACGAAGGCGTTGGCGGCCGCGTAACCGGCCTGGCCCGCGTTGCCGAGGACACCGGCGGCGGACGAGAACATCAGGAACAAGCCGAGCGGCAGCTCCGACGTGGCCGCGTCCAGGTTGGCGGCGACGGATGCCTTGGCCGCCCACACCCTGGCCAGCTGGTCGGAGGTCTGCGCGGTGACCACGGCGTCGTCCAGGACGCCGGCCGCGTGGATCACACCGGTGAGGGGGTGCGCCGGGTCGACCGACGCGACGAGGTCCGCGGTGGCCCGCCCGTCCGTCAGGTCGGCCGCGACGATCCGTACCGTCGCACCCAGGCCGGTCAGCCGGTCGGCGAGGTCGCGGGCGCCCGGCGCGTCGGGCCCTTGCCGGCTGACGAGCAGCAGGTGCCGCACTGACCAGGCGCGGACCAGGTGTTCGGCGACGAGACCACCCATCATGCCGGTGCCGCCCGCGATGAGGACGGTGCCGTCGGGGTCCAGGGTCGCGCCGGGTCCAGATCCGGTGTCGGACTGTGTCTCGGGTGCGGGGGTGGCGGCTCGGGCGAGGCGGGGAGCCAGCAGTTCTCCCGCGCGCACGGCCAGTTGTGGCTCCCCGGCGGCGAGGGCCCGCGCGATGACAGTTCGGTCCGTATCCGATGCGGTGCTGTGGTCAGTACTGGTGTCGGTGTTGGGGCCGGGGTCGGCGTTGGCCTTCGCGTCGGTGTCCAACAGAACGAAGCGGTCCGGGTGTTCGGCCTGTGCGCTGCGGATCAGTCCCCACAGGGCGGCGGCCGGGACGTCGAGGGGTGCGGCGTTCACGTCGTCGTCCGCCGGGGTCGTCACCGCGTGGTGGGTGATGAGGACGAGCCGGGTCTCGGCGAGGCGGGGTTCGGCGAGCCAGTCCCGCAGCAGGTGCAGGGTGCGCTCGGCAACCGCCCGGCCGGACGCGTCGAGCGTCGCGTCCGCTGTGGTGTTCGGTGTGGCGTGCGGTGTGGTTGTGGTCTCCACGAAGACGGTCGCGGGGGCCTGCATTCCCTCGTCCAGCGCGGCCGACAGGGATGCCATGTCGGGATGCCGGGGCATGTCTGCTCCGGCCCAGCCGGGTACGTCCTGACCGAGCACCGCCCAGCCGTCGTCTGCGGCGTGCTCCGCCACGTCCGCCGGGGGCAGAGCGGTCCACTCCACCGTGAACAAACCGTTGGTGCCGCTGCCCGCCCGACCGGCCGTGCGCAGCAGTTCGGGGTCGGCGGGGCGCAGCGCGAGGGAGTCCACGCTCAGCACCGGCGCTCCGGTGGCGTCGGCGACCGTCACGCGCAGCCCGGCGCTGTCGTCCGTCTCCCCTCCCCCGTGCGGGGTCAGCCGTACCCTCACGGTCGCGGCGCCGGTGGCCCACAGGGAGACGCCGTTCCACACGAACGGCAGGCGAAGGGTGGGCTGGGCTGGCTCTTGCTCTTCGCCGGGCGCGTTCTGGTCGAGCAGCAGCGCCGGGTGCAGCGCGGCGTCCAGCAGTACGGGGTGGATGCCGAAGTCGTCGTGCGCACCCGCCTGTTCGGGCAGCTCCACCTCTGCCAGCAGATCCTGCCCGTGCCGCCACACGGAGCGCAGGCCCCGGAACGACGGCCCGTACTCGTATCCCGCCGATGCCGCCTGCTCGTAGAGATCACTGATCTCCAGCGGCTCGGCGCCCGTCGGCGGCCACTGTCCGCTCAGCCCGTCCGGTACCGCACCGGGCTCGGGGCTCAGCACACCGGTCGCGTGACACGACCACCCCTCGTCCTGCCCCGCGGCCTCGTCGTCCGAGTCGACACGCGAGAAGACGCGCACCTCACGCCGGCCGCCCTGTCCGTCGGCCGGACCCACGACCACTTGGACCTGGAGGCCCCCGGAGCCGGGCAGCACCAGAGGTGCCTGGAGCGTCAGCTCCTCAAGGGAGGGGCAACCCGCCTCGTCGGCGGCCCGCAACGCCCACTCGACCAGCGTGGCACCGGGGACGAGCGTCGTGCCCGCCACCGCGTGATCCGCGAGCCAACCGCCACCACCACCGGACGCCGCGAGCCGTCCGGTCAGCACGAGCGCACCATCGGCGAGACCGAGCGCCGCGGGCAAGAGCGAGTGTTCCACCCGCCGCAGTCCGGCCGACCGCACATCTCCGACACCGTCCACCGGCAGCCAGTAGCTGCGGCGCTGGAAGGCGTAGGTGGGCAGGTCGATGGTGCGGGGGGTGGGGTCGGCCGGGAACCAGCGTCGCCAGTCGACGTCGGCGCCGGCGGTGAAGGCGTGGGCGGCGGCTCGGGTGAGCTGGGTGGTGTCACCGTGGTCGCGGCGCAGGGTGGGCACGACCGTGGCAGGGATGTCCGCCTGCTCGATGGTCTCCTCCATGCCCAGGCCCAGCACGGGGTGGGCGCTGGCCTCGATGAAGAGGCGGTAGCCGTCCGCGAGAAGGGCTTCGATGGTGTCGGCGAAACGGACGGGCTGGCGGAGGTTGGTGACCCAGTAATCCGTGTCGAGGGCCGTGGTGTCCGTGAGGCGCTCGGCGGTGACCGTCGAGTAGAACGCCACGTCGGTGGCGGTCGGCTGGATATCGGCGAGCCGGTCGGTGAGGAGATCACGGAGCTGGTCGATCTGGGGACCGTGAGAGGCGTACCCGACGTCGATGACCCGGGCGCGCAGACCACGTGCCTCCGCATCCGCGACCACGGCTGCCACATGCTCCGGCGGCCCTGAAATCACTGTCGAGGACGGCCCGTTGACCGCTGCGATGCATACGCCGGGCCGATCACCGATGAGCTCAGCCGCCTGCTCCGAGCTGGTGCCCAACGACGCCATGTCGCCGTGCCCTTGCAGCTGACGAAGCGCGTCACTACGTACGGCTACGATCCGCGCCGCATCCTCCAAAGACAGTGCCCCCGCGACACACGCAGCAGCCATCTCACCCTGCGAATGCCCCACCACAGCGGCCGGAGTGACCCCGTAATCCGCCCAGACGGCGGCCAGCGAGACCATCACCGCCCACAGCACGGGCTGCACGACCTCGACCCGGGACAGTTCACTCCCGTCCCCGCGCAGGACATCACTCAGCGACCAGTCCACATGCGCCGACAGCGCCCGCTCACACTCCGCGATCCGCGCCGCGAACACCGGCGACTCGTCAAGGAGCTGGGCACCCATGCCCACCCACTGCGACCCCTGCCCCGGAAACACCAACACCGGCCCAGGACCCACATCACCGGCCACCCCGGCCACTACATCCGCCGACTCCTCACCCGCGGCCAACGCCGCCAGGCCGGTCGTCAGCGCATCCCGATCACGCCCCACCACCACAGCGCGGTGTTCAAGGATCGCCCTGCTCGTGGTCAGTGACCACCCGACGTCAGCGGTCGACGGATCTGTGTCGGCCACGAACTCGCCCAGGCGCCGCGCCTGTTCGCTCAACGCCTCCTCGGTCCGCGCGGAGACCACCCACGGCACCACCCCGTCCGGCTCCGCAGCCACGGGGGCCGGCACGTCCTCCTCCGGCGGTGCCTCCTCCAGGACCACGTGCGCGTTGGTGCCCGAGATGCCGAAGGAGGAGATTCCGGCGCGGCGCGGGCGTTCGCCGCGCGTCCACGGGACCGGTTCGGTCAGGAGGCGTACGCCGCCGCCCTCCCACTGGACGTGCGGGGTCGGCTCATCGACGTTCAGGGTCGCGGGGAGCAGTTCGCGCTGCAGCGCCATCACCATCTTGATGACTCCGGCGACGCCCGCGGCGGCCTGCGTGTGGCCGATGTTGGACTTGACCGAGCCGAGCCACAGGGGACGGTCGTCCTCGCGCTCCTTGCCGTAGGTGGCGATGAGCGCCTCGGCCTCGATGGGGTCGCCGAGCCTGGTGCCGGTGCCGTGCGCCTCGACGACGTCGATCTCCGACGTGGAGAGGTGGGCGCTGGAGAGTGCCTGGCGGATGACGCGGCGCTGCGAGGGGCCGTTGGGCGCGGTGAAGCCGTTGCTCGCGCCGTCCTGGTTGATCGCCGAACCCCGGATCACCGCGAGGACCTTGTGGCCCTTCCTGCGGGCGTCGGAGAGGCGCTCCAGGAGGATCAGGCCCGCGCCCTCGCCCCAGCCAGTGCCGTCGGCCGCGGCGGCGAACGGCTTGCAGCGGCCGTCGGGGGCCAGACCCCGCTGACGCGAGAAGCCCGTGAACACCTCGGGGGTGGACATGACGGTGACGCCGCCCGCGAGGGCGAGGTCGCACTCGCCCTGGCGCAGGGCGTTGGCCGCCAGGTGCATCGCAACCAGCGAGGAGGAGCACGCTGTCTCGACGGTCACCGCCGGGCCCTCCAGGCCGAGCGTGAAGGAGAGGCGGCCCGAGAGGACGCTGGGCGCGGTGCCCGCGTAGCCCTCGGTCGCCTTGCCGCCGGGGTCACCCTGGGTCTGGTTGCCGGTGGTCGCGGCGCCGACGTAGACGCCGGTGGGGCTGCCCTTGAGCGAGGCGGGGTTGATGCCCGCTCGTTCGAGGGCCTCCCAGGACGTCTCCAGGAGCAGTCGCAGTTGCGGGCTGCTGGCCAGAGCTTCGCGCGGGCTGAAGCCGAAGAAGTCGGAGTCGAACCGGTCGGGAGCGGCGAGGAACCCGCCCTCCCGGACGTAGCAGGTACCCGGGTGGTCGGGGTCCGGGTGGTAGATGCCTTCCAGGTCCCAGCCCCGGTCGGTGGGGAAGGGCTCGATGGCGTCGTCGCCGGCCGCGACCAGCTCCCACAGTCCCTCGGGCGTCTCGATGCCGCCGGGGAAACGGCAGGCCATTCCGACGACGGCCACCGGCTCCTGCCGCCGGTCCTCGACCTCGCGCAGACGCTGCCGGGTGTCGTGCAGTTCGGCGGCGACCCGCTTGAGGTAGTCGACCAGTTCCTCTTCACTCGCCATGAGAGTTCACCCAGCCTTCAGCGTGGTTGTCGCGCCGTGCACGGTCGTTTCACACACCCAGTTCTTTGTCGATGAAGTCGAGTACCTGGTCGGTCGTGGCAACCTGCAGCTGCTCCTTCGTGCTGCCCGAGCCGGGCGCCGCGCTCGCCGCCTTCCAGTTCGACAGGAGTGCTTCCAGTCGGGCCGTGACCGCGTCGGCGTCGAGGTGCTCGACGAGGGTGGAGGAGAGGGCGTTCTCGAGTTTCGCCAGGTCGCGGAGGACCGGGTCGGTGGCTTCCGCACCGGCGGGGGTGTCCCCGTCGGGGGCGAGTTGCGCGCCGAGGTGTTCGGCCAGGATGTCGGCGTCCGGGTGGTCGAAGACCAGGCCGGCGGGGAGCCGGAGACCGGTGGCGGCGGACAGCCTGTTGCGCAGTTCGACCGCGGTCAGGGAGTCGAATCCGAGTTCCTTGAAGGTGCTGCCCGTGGTGAGACTGTCCGGGTGGTGCCCGAGCACGGTGGCGGCCTGTTCCCTGATGAGCCGCACCAGCGTGTGGTGCCGGTCCGACGGCGACAGCGCGGCCAGCCGGCCAGCCAGGTCGGCGGGCTGTCCGCCCGCCGTCGCGGTCGGCCTGCTCGCCCCGCCGGCGGTGGGGGCGGCCAGGCCGCGCAGGAGGGCGAGCCGGGTGTGCAGGGGGTGCGTGGCCAGGGTGCGCAGGTCGAGGTTGAATCCCACCAGGTGGGGGCGGCCGTGGCGGTGCGCGGCGTCGAACAGGGCGAGACCGTGTGCGTTGCTCATGCCCTTGACGCCGATGCGTGCCATGCGGGCTACGTCGGTGTCGGTGAGTCCGCCGGTCATGCCCTGGGGGGCGGTGCCGGTCTCGCCCTGGAGGGCGGTGCCGTTCGTGCCCTGGGGAGCGCTGCCGTTCGTGCCGTCGGATAGAGCACTCGCCTTGGCGTCGGCGGCAACTCCCGGCTTGGCGTCCGGTGCCTCCCAGAGGCCCCAGCCGACCGACAGGCCGACCTGGCCCGCCGCCCGTCGGCGCTGCATCAGCGCGTCGCAATAGGCGTTCGCAGCCGCGTAGTTGGCCTGGCCCGGACTGCCGAGCGTGGCGGCCGCCGAGGAGAACACCACGAACAGACCGAGACGCATCCCCCGGGTCGCCTCATGGAGATTCGCCGCCGCAGTGGCCTTGGCCGCCCACACCCGCGCCAGCCCCTCCGGCGTCTGCGCGGTCACGACACCGTCCTCCAGCACGCCCGCCGCATGCACGACACCCGTCAACGGGTGCGAGGGATCCGTCTTGCCGACCAGCTCCACCATCGAGGCCGGGTCGCTGACATCGGCCGCGACAAGGGTGACCTCGGCACCCAACCCGGTAAGCTTCGCGGCCAGTTCGTCGCTGCCCGGCGCCTCCGGACCGCGACGGCTGGCCAGCAGCAGGTGCCGTACGCCCCACTCCCGTACCAGATGCTCGGCCACGACCTGCCCCAGCGCACCGGTGCCCCCGGTGACCAGAACCGTGCCCTCGGGGTCGAGGGCAGGCGGGACCTCCAGCACCAGCTTGCCGGTGTGCTTGGCCTGACTCATGAACCGGAACGCCTCCTGCGCCTTGTCCAGCGGCCAGGAACGTACCGGCAGCGGCTTAAGCCGTTCTGAGGCGAACAATTCGACGAGCTTGTCCAGCATGTTGCTGATGCGGTCGGGTCCGGCATCACCGACGAGGTCGTACGCCGTGTACGAGACGTCCGCGTGCTCCGCAGCCACCTCTTCGGCGGACCGCACATCGGTCTTGCCCATCTCCAGGAACCGGCCGCCGTCGCCGAGCAACCGCAGAGAGGCGTCGATGAACTCGCCGGCAAGGCTGTTGAGGACGACGTCCATGCCGCGGCCGCCCGTTGCCTCCCTGAACGTGTCCTCGAAGGCGAGGTCCCGGGAGGAGGCCCGGTGGGCGGCGTCGACGCCCATCTCCTCCAGCACGGCGTGCTTGCCCGGACTCGCGGTGGCGAACACCTCGGCACCCACATGCCGGGCGATCTGCACCGCCGCCATCCCCACACCACCCGTCGCAGCATGGATCAGCACACGCTCACCGGCCTTCAGATTGGCCAGCTCCACCAACCCGTACCAAGCCGTCAGGAACGCCGCCGGAATACCGGCCGCCTCCCTCATGTCCCAGCCCTGCGGGACAGGTGTGACCATCCGCGCCTCGGCGATCACCACAGGGCCGAACGCGCCCTCGAACACGCCCATCACGCGGTCGCCCACCGAGACATGGGTGACCTCGGGACCGACCTCCGTCACGACACCGGCACCTTCGCCGCCCATGGCCCCGTACGCGGGGACCATGCCCAAGGCCACCAGTACGTCGCGGAAGTTGATGCCCGCAGCGTGTACGGCGATACGCACCTGCCCCGGCGCCAAGGGCTCCAGGACCTCCGGGCAGGCCACTGCCGCCAGGGCGTCCAGCGAGCCGTCGTGCACCATCCGCAGGCGCCACGCCGGTTCACCGGGAGGCGCGACGAGTTCGGTGGACTGGCGCGCCTGGGTCAGTCGGGGGACGTAGAGCGTCCCTTCCCGCAGGGCGAGTTGGGGCTCGTCGAGTTCCTCGGCGGCGTGACGCAGGGTGGCGTGGGGCAGATGCCGGCCGTTCAGGTCCGGGTCCAGATCGCCGCCAGTGCCGTCGCCATCCACGTCCACGTCCACGTCCACGTCGAGCAGGATGAAGCGGCCCGGATTCTCGGACTGAGCACTGCGGACCAGGCCCCATACGGCTGCGGCGGACGCGTCCACGTCACCGTCGCCGTCGACGCCGGTGGCTACCGCGCCACGCGTGACCAAGAGGAGCCGGGACTCGGCCAGCTCCGGCGCGGCCAGGAACTCCTGTACGAGTGACAGCACCCGCTCCACGACCAGCCGACCGTCAAGCCCCTCACGACCGTCGCCCACAGACGCATCGACAGGAGCGACCACTGCCCACGGCGCTTCACCACCCGCCGCCGACACCACATCAGCCAGACGACCGATACCGTCCGAGAGCACAACCCAGTCGGCATCCCCGTCGGCATCCGTCTGCGGCAGCGGCGTCCACTCCACAGTGAACAGACCCCGTACGTCACGCTGTTGGGCGGCAGCCAATTGGCTCGGCTTCACGGGGCGGGTCTGGAGGGAGTCGACGCTCAGAACGGGACCGCCGGTCGCATCGGTGACTGTCACGCTCAGCCCTTGGTCGACGCTCTCCCCGACCGGACGGAGGCGAACGCGCACAGTCGTGGCTCCGACCGCCCGCAGAGACACTCCGGCCCACCCGAACGGTACGTAGAGCTGCTCGTCCTCGGAACCGTCCATGAAGCGGGCGGCGAGGAGCGGATGGAGGGTGGCGTCGAGGAGGGCGGGGTGGATGCCGTAGCCGTCGTGGGCGCCGGCGGCTTCGGGCAGGACGACCTCGGCCAGCAGGTCCTGGCCGTGCCGCCACACGGCACGCAGTCCCTGGAACGCCGGACCGTATCCGTACCCGGCCTCGCCGGCCTGCGCGTAGAAGCCGTCGACATCCAGCGGTTCGGCACCGGCCGGCGGCCAGACGCCACCCAACTCCTCGTCCAGACGGGCGCTTTCGGGGGACAGTACGCCGGTCGCGTGGCAGATCCACGAGTCGTCGCCGCCCACGGGGTCCGCGTCAGGCCGGCTGTAGATCTGGACACCGCGCCGCCCGTCCTCACCCGCCTCCTCGACCACCACCTGAACCCGCAGACCCGACGCCTCAGGCACCACCAAAGGCGCCTGCAACATCAACTCCTCCACCGTCACACAACCGACCTCATCACCGGCCCGCAACGCCCACTCCACCAACGCAGCACCCGGCACCAGAACCGCACCCGCCACCACATGATCATCAAGCCACGACACCCCAGACCGCGACAGCCGACCGGTCAGCAGACACCCACCCCGATCCGCGAACTCCACCGCCGCACCCAACAACGGATGCCCCGCCGCCACCAACCCCAAAGTCGCCGCATCCCCACCACCGGAACGGCCACTCAACCAAAACCGCTCCCGCTGGAACGCATACGTCGGCAACTCCACCAGCCCAGGCACAGGACCACCCGCGAACAACACCGACCAGTCCACAGCAACACCAGCGGCATGCAGACGAGCCATCGCCTCCACAAACGCCGACTCCTCAGGACGCTCACCGGCGAGAGACGCGACCAGCACCGACTCCTGGCTGTCCGACTCGTCCAGGGTGTGCTGGGCGGCAGTGATCAGCACAGGTGCGGGGCCGAGCTCCACAAACACGCCTGCCGAATCCGCTACTTGGGCAATGGCGGGCTGGAAGAGCACCGCATTACGCACATGCCTCGCCCAGTACTCCGGATCCGTGACCTCCTCGCCGGCCCGCTCTCCGGAGACATTGCTCATGAGCGGGATCGACGGCTGCCTGAACTTGACCCCTCGTATCGCCTCGGTGAACTCCCCGAGCATCGGCTCCATCAACGCCGAGTGGAAGGCATGACTGACGCTCAGCGCCTTCGTCTTACGCCCACGCTCCCGCCACGCCCCAGCAATGCGATCCACCTCATCCGACGGACCCGAAATCACCGTCGAGTCAGGGGTGTTGACTGCCGCCACACTCACACCCGAGCCGTCCACATCCGCGGCCAGTTCGGCGGGCGTGGCCTGCACCGCACACATCGCCCCACCCTCAGGCAACCCACCCATCAAACGCGCCCGCGCACCCACCACCCGACACGCATCCGCCAGATCAAAAACCCCCGCCACATGCGCGGCCGCGATCTCACCGATCGAATGCCCGAGCACCACATCCGGCCGCACCCCGACCGACTCCCACAACCGGGCCAACCCCACCTGCAGCGCAAACAACCCCGCCTGCGCCCACATAGTGTGATCCAACCGCTCCTTCGGGCCACGGAACACCACCTCCCGCAACCCACCCGAACCGATCCCCAGCTCCCCCTCCAACAGGCCGCACACCTCATCAAACGCAGCCGCGAACACCGGGAACCGCTCATACAGACCAGCACCCATACCGACCAACTGGCTGCCCTGACCACTGAACAGCCACACCACGTCATCGCCACCCGCCCGAGCCTGCGAGCAGGCCGGGCCGACCAGCGCCGCATGCGGCTCACCCGTCGCCAGCGCCTCCAGAGCGGCGATCAGCTCTGCCCGCTCCGCGCCCACCACAACGGCGCGATGCTCATGCAGCGCACGCGTCTTCAGCAGCGACCAGCCCACGTCGGCGAGCGGCGCGCGGAACGACGCGTCACTGGCAAAGTCACGCAGGCGTAGTGCCTGGTCACGCAGGGCCTGCGGGCTGCGGGCCGATACCACCCACGGCACCAAGCGCCCGTCAGTCTCAGTCTCAGTCTCGGGGGCCTCACCGCCGACCGATACCGAGTCCTCCCCCAGCCCATCGGGAACAGACTCCACGATCACGTGCGCATTCGTCCCCGAAGCACCGAACGACGACACACCCGCCCGACGCGGACGACCCCCCACCTGCGGCCACGGCACCGACTCAACCGCCAACCGCACCGCACCCGAATCCCACTCCACATGCGGCGACGGCACATCCACATGCAAACTCGCCGGCACCACACCATGCCGCATCGCCATCACCATCTTGATGACACCCGCAACACCCGCAGCCGCCTGCGTATGACCAATATTCGACTTCACCGACCCGAGCCACAACGGACGGTCCTCCGGACGCCCCTGCCCATACGTGGCCAGCAAAGCCTGCGCCTCGATCGGATCACCCAACGTGGTCCCCGTCCCATGCCCCTCCACCACATCCACATCCACCGACGACAACCCACCACTGGCCAACGCCTGACGAATCACCCGCTCCTGCGACGGACCATTCGGCGCCGTCAACCCATTACTCGCACCGTCCTGATTCACCGCCGAACCCCGCACCACACCCAACACCCGACGCCCATGACGCCGCGCATCCGACAACCGCTCAAGGAGCAATACGCCTACTCCCTCGGAGAATCCGACTCCGTCGGCCGCGGCGGCGTAGGCCTTGCAGCGGCCGTCAGGTGAGAGGCCGCGCTGGCGCGAGAAGCCCGCGAACATGTCCGGGTCGGCCATGACGGTCACGCCGCCCGCGAGGGCGAGGTCGCACTCGCCGTGCCGGAGTGCTTGCGCGGCCAGGTGGATGGAGACCAGGGAGGAGGAGCACGCGGTGTCGACCGTCACCGCCGGACCTTCGAGGCCCAGGGTGTAGGCGACGCGGCCGGAGACCATGCTGCCGGTGCTCGCCAGGTAGGAGTAGCCCTCCAACTGGGCGTCAGCCGTGGGGAAGGACTTGGCGTAGTCGTGGTACATGAGGCCCACGTAGGTGCCGGTCGGGGTGCCCTTGAGCGTCGTCGGGTCGATACCCGCACGCTCCAGCACCTCCCACGACGCCTCCAGCAACAGCCGCTGCTGCGGATCCATCGCCAGCGCCTCCCGCGGATTGATCCCGAAGAACGCCGCATCGAAATCACCCGCGTCGGGGAGGAATCCGCCCTGGTCGGTGTAGCTGGTGCCGGGGTGGTCCGGGTCGGGGTGGAAGAGGCGTTCCAGGTCCCAGCCGCGGTCGGCGGGGAAGGCGCCCATCGCGTCCTTGCGCGCGTCGAGCAGGTCCCACAGGTCGTCCGGGGACGCGACGCCGCCCGGGAACCGGCACGTCATGGCGACGATGGCGACCGGGTCGTCGGTGTCTGCCTCGACGTCGGCCCCTGCGGCGACGTGGGCGGCTGCCGGCGCCGTCGTGGTCGCCGTCGTGCTGCCCGCCAAGCGGTCCACCAGGTGGGTGGCGAGTGCCTGCGGGGTGGGGTGGTCGAAGATCAGTGTGGCGGGCAGCCGCACGTCGCAGGCGGCCGACAGCCGGTTGCGCAGCTCCACCGCTGTCAGCGAGTCGAAGCCCAGGTCCTTGAAGGCGATGTCGACGCCCACCCGGGCGGCGGAACCGTGGCCGAGGACGGCCGCGACGTACTCGCGTACGACATCGGTGAGGAGCCGCAGGCGGCCGTCCGCGTCGAGGCCGGCCAGGCGGGTCGCGAGCGCCCCGTCGGCGAGGCCTTCGGAGGCCACGCGCCGCCGCGTGGCGGGCGCCGTGAGGGCGCGCAGGAGCGGGGACAGGCCGTCGGTCACGGCGCGCGGGTCGAGGTCGGCCGCGACCACATAGGCCCGGTCGTGGGCGCGGGCGGCGTCGAGCAGGGCCAGGCCGCCCTCGTCGGTCAGCGCGGCGAACCCGGTGCGCTTCATGCGCGCCAGGTCGGTCTCGCTCAGCTGCCCGGTCATGCCGCTGGTCGCCTGCCACAGGCCCCAGGCGATCGAGAGGCCCGCGAGCCCTTGGGCGCGGCGGTGCTGGACGAGGGCGTCGCAATAGGCGTTGGCCGACGCGTAGTTGGCCTGGCCGGGGCTGCCGAGTGAGGCGGCCGCCGAGGAGAACACCACGAAGAAGTCGAGGGGTGTCTCCCGTGTCGCCTCGTGCAGGTGGCGTGCCGCCGTCGCCTTCGTCGCCCACACCCGCGCGAGGCTCTCGGGGGTCTGGGCGGTGATCACGGCGTCGTCCAGGACACCGGCCGCGTGGATCACGCCGGTGAGCGGGTGGGCCGGGTCGACCGACGCGATCAGTGCGGCGACCGCTTCCGCGTCGCCGACATCGGCCGGGGCGATCTCGACCGATGCTCCCAATTCGCTCAGGCGGGCGCGGAGTTCGGCGCTGCCCGGCGCCTGGTCGCCGCGTCGGCTAGCGAGCAGCAGGTGGCGTACGCCCCACTCCGTGACCAGGTGTTCGGCCACCAGTCGGCCGAGTACGCCGGTGCCGCCGGTGATGAGAACCGTACCGTTCCGGTGGAGTCCTTCGGACGGGTCCGCCGTCCGGTCGGCCTCCGGTGTCCCGTTCGGGGCGGTCGGGTCGGTCGTGGCGCGGACCAGTCGCGGCACTCGTATCTCGCCGCCGTGCACCGCCAGTTGAGGCTCTTCCAGGTGCGCCGCCTGCATGGCTGCGGCAAGCGTGTCGTCGGGGCCGAGGTCGATCAGCGTGAAGCGGCCGGGGTGCTCCGACTGGGCGCTGCGTACCAGACCCCAAACGGCCGCGGCAGCCACATCCACATCCGCATCCGCATCCGTCACTGCCCCTCGCGTCACCAGGACCAGGCGGGAGTCGTGCAGGGGCGAGGCGAGCCAGGTCTGTACGAGGTCGAGGACGTGGGTGGCGAGTGCCAGGCCGTCGTCGGTCCGGTCGGGTTCGACGGGGGCGGCCACGAGCTGCGGCGCCGGAGCGCCGGCCTCGACGGACGCCAGCAGGTCCGCGAGGCTCGCGGCGTCCTCGCCGAGTGTCACCCACCCTTCGGACGCGTCCCGGGCCGGACCCGCCGCGTTGTCCGCCGCGTTCTCCGGCGTGATCCACTCCAGGTCGAACAGTCCGTGCCGGTCGCGGGCCGCGGCCGCGGCGAGGCGGCCGGTGTCGGTCGGGCGCGAGCGCAGGTCGCGGACGGTGAGCACGGGCGCGCCCACGGCGTCGGCCACGGTGATGCGCAGCCCTTGGTCGATCCGCTCGCCGAGCGGGGTGAGGCGCACCCGGACCGTGGTGGCCCGTACGGCGTGCAGCGCCACGTCGTTCCAGGCGAACGGCAGCCAGACCTGTTCGGCGTCGGTCGGGGGCAGCAGCAGTGCGGCGGGTTGCAGGACGGCGTCGAGGAGGGCCGGGTGGATGCCGAAGCCGTCCGGGTCGCCGGCCTCCTTGGGCAGCGTCACCTCGGCCAGGACGTCCTTGCCGTGGCGCCACAGCGCCCGTACGCCCCGGAAGGCGGGGCCGTAGCCGTATCCGGTGCGGTCGGCCTGCGCGTAGAGGTCGTCGGCGGGGACGGGTTCGGCGTCGGCCGGGGGCCATGCGCCGTCCAGGGTGTCGGCGGCGTCCCGCGTTTCGTTGGTGCCGTCCGTCGGGGCGGGGGCGAGCACGCCCGTGGCGTGGCAGGTCCAGGGGTGCGTCGACGCGAAGGCGTCGTCGTCATCGGGGCGGGAGAACAGCCGGACGTCGCGCCGGCCGTGTGCGTCGGCCGCTTCGACGACGACCTGGATCCGCAGGCCGCCGGTGTCGGGCAGCACGAGCGGCGTCTGGAGCGTCAGCTCCTCCAGGGCGGAGCAGCCCGCGTCGTCGCCGGCCCGCAGCACCCACTCCACCTGCGCCGCGCCGGGCACCAGGGCCTGGCCCGCCACGACGTGGTCGTCCAGCCAGGCGGCGGACTGCCGGGACACCCGCCCGCTCAGCAGGTGTACGTCCCCGCTCGCGAGGCCGACGGAGGCGCCCAGGAGCGGGTGTCCGGAGGCGGCGAGGCCGAGCCCGGCGGGGTCGCCGGACCGCCCGCCGGCGGGGGCAGGCCAGAAGTCCTGGCGCTGGAAGGCGTAGGTGGGCAGGTCGACGGTACGGGGGGCGGGGTCGGCCGGGAACCAGCGCCGCCAGTCGACGTCCGCGCCCGCGGCGAAGGCGTGGGCCGCGGCGCGGGCGAGCTGGGTGGTGTCGCCGTGGTCGCGGCGCAGGGTGGGCACGACCGTGGCGGGCACGGCCGCCCGTTCGATGAGGCCTTCCAGCGCGAGGTTGAGGACGGGGTGGGGGCTCACCTCGATGAACAGGCGGTACCCGTCCGCGAGCAGCGCGTCGATCGTGTCGGCGAAACGCACCGTCCGGCGCACGTTCCGCACCCAGTACGCGGTGTCGAGTTCGGTGGTGTCGGTGAGGTGCCCGGCGGTGACGGTGGAGTAGAACGCGACGTCGGTGGCGGCGGGCCGGATACCGGCCAGGCCCTCCGTGAGCTGGTCCAGGATCGCGTCCAGCTGCGGGCCGTGGCCCGCGACGTCGGAGGCGACGGCCCTGGCGCGAAGGCCGCGCTCCTGGGCGTCGGCGACGACGGCGGCGATGCCCTCGGGCGGGCCCGAGATGACGGTGGACGACGGCCCGTTGACGGCCGCGACAACCACCCCCGGATGTCCGTCGATCAGGTCGGCGGCCTGCTCCTGGCCCATCCCCAGGGACGCCATGCCGCCGCGTCCGGACAGCTGCCGCAGCAGCACACTGCGTACGGCGACGATGCGGGCCGCCTCGTCCAGGGAGATGGCGCCCACGACGCACGCCGCGGCTATCTCGCCCTGCGAGTGGCCGACGACGGCGGCGGGTTCGATGCCCTGGTCCGCCCAGACGGCGGCGAGCGCGACCATGACGGCCCACAGCACGGGCTGGACGACGTCGATCCGGGCCAGCTCCGACCCGTCCCCGCGCAGCACGTCGGTCAGGGACCAGTCCACGTACGCCGACAGGGCCTGCTCGCACTCGGCGATCCGGGCCGCGAACACCGGGGACTCGTCGAGGAGCCGGGCCCCCATGCCCACCCACTGGCCGCCCTGGCCGGGGAACACCATGACCGGCCCGGGCCCCGTGGGGCCGACCGCCCCGGACACCACGTCCGGCGACGCCTCACCTGCCGCCAGCGACCGGAGGCCGTCGAGGAGCGCGTCGCGGTCGTCCCCGACGACGACGGCCCGGTTCTCGAACACCGACCGTGTCGTGGCGAGCGACCACCCCACCTCCAGCGGCGACGCCGGCCGCTGGTCGTCGTCGCGCACGTGCTCGGCGAGCCGTGCGGCCTGGGCCCGCAGCGCCTCCTCGCCCCGGCCGGAGACGACCCACGGGACGACTGTGCCTGTCCCTTCCGCCGGTGTTTCCGCAGCCGGTGTCTCCTCGGGCGGTGCCTCCTCCAGGATCACGTGGGCGTTCGTCCCGGACATGCCGAAGGCGGACACGCCCGCGCGGCGCGGGCGCTCACCGCGGGTCCACGGGACCGGTTCGGTGAGGAGCCTGACGGAGCCCGAGGACCAGTCGACGTGCGGGGTGGGCTCGTCGACGTACAGGGTGGCGGGGAGCAGTTCGCGCTGCAGCGCCATCACCATCTTGATGACGCCCGCGACGCCGGCTGCGCCCTGCGGGTGCCCGATGTTCGACTTGACCGAGCCCAGCCACAGCGGCCGGTCCTCGTCCCTGTCGCGGCCGTAGGTGGCGAGCAGCGCACCGGCCTCGATGGGGTCGCCGAGCTTCGTGCCGGTGCCGTGCGCCTCGACCGCGTCGACCTCGGCGGCGCCCAGGCCCGCGTTGGCGAGGGCGGCGCGGATGACGCGTTCCTGGGAGGGGCCGTTGGGGGCGGTGAGACCGTTGCTCGCGCCGTCCTGGTTGACGGCCGAGCCGCGGATCACCGCGAGCACCTTGTGGCCGTTGCGGCGCGCGTCGGAGAGCCGCTCCAGGAGGAGCAGTCCCGCGCCCTCCGAGAAACCGGTGCCGTCGGCCGAGGCCGCGAAAGCCTTCGAGCGGCCGTCGGGGGACAGCGCGCCCTGGCGGGAGAACTCGGTGAACGCGCCGGGCGTCGACATCACGGTGACACCGCCGGCCAGCGCGAGATCGCACTCCCCCTGCCGCAGCGCCTGGGCCGCCAGGTGCATGGAGACCAGCGAGGAGGAGCACGCCGTGTCGACGCTGACCGACGGGCCCTCGAGGCCGAGCGTGAAGGAGATACGGCCGGACAGGACACTCAGCGCGCTGCCGGTCAGGAGGTGGCCCTCCACCGTCTTGTCGGGCTGCGCGCCGCCGAACCCGAGCACGCCCGCGCCGATGTAGACGCCGGTGGCGCTCAGCTTCAGCGACGCCGGGTCGATGCCGGCCCGCTCCAGAAGCTGCCAGGCCGTCTCCATGAGCACCCGCTGCTGCGGGTCCATGGCCAGGGCCTCGCGCGGGCTGATCCCGAAGAACGACGCGTCGAAGGCGGGGGCGTCGTACAGGAACCCGCCGCGTCGCACATAGCTGGTGCCGGGGTGGTCGGGGTCGGGGTGGTAGAGGCTCTCCAGGTCCCAGCCGCGATTGGTGGGGAAGTCGTCGATGGCGTCGCCGCCCTCGGCGACCAGGTCCCACAGGGCCTCAGGCGTGCGGGTGTCGCCGGGGAAGCGGCACGCCATGGAGACGATGGCGATCGGCTCCTGGGCCCGCTCCTCCACCTCGCGCAGCCGCCGGCGGGCCTGGCCGAGGTCCACCGTGACCCGCTTCAGATACTGCCGGAGCTTGGCTTCCGTACTCGCGCCCGCACTCGACGCACCCGTACTCGATGCAGCCGTACTCGACGTACCCGTAGCGGACTCTCCCGTACCGGACACACCCGTGCCGGACACATCAGGACTCGACTCTTCAGCACTCGACATCGAACGTCACTTCTCCATCAGCGAAGGGCACGGGGAACGTGGGGGCGAGGAAGGGGGACGGGGCGGGCAGGGGGGTCACAGCTCTCGGTCGATGAACTCGAACATCTCGTCGTCGGACACGTCGTCCAGCGCGTCCAGCGTGTCCAGGTCCGCGACGTCCGCCGCGCCCGCCGGGGAGCCGGCGGTGGCGGCTCCGTTCAGCTTCGACAGCAGGGTGTTCAGACGCCTCGTGACCCGGCTGCGCGCGTCCGCGTTGAGGGCGAGCGCGTCCAGGGAGGACTCGATCCTGCCGAGGTCGTTGAGAACGGGGTCCGCGGCGTCCTTGACGGGCGGCGGCGCGCCGTCGGGCGACAGACGCTCCAAAAGGTGGTCGACGAGGGTGGCCGACTCGGGGTAGTCGAAGACGAGCGCCGCGGGCAGCTTCAGACCGGTGGCGGCGGCCAGCCGGTTGCGCAGTTCCACGGCGGTCAGGGAGTCGAAGCCGAGCTCCTTGAACGACGTGTCCGGGCGGACGGCGTCGTGGTCGCTGTGCCCGAGGACGCCGGCGACGTTGCCGCGTACGAGGTCGAGCAGCAGCCGGCGCCGTTCGGGATGCGGCAGGCCGGCGAGCCGGTCGGCGAGACCGTCCGCCGGGGCGACGGTGCCCGCGGCCGCGGTGCGCCGGGCAGTGCGGGCCCCCGGGGTCGCACCCGCGGCCAGGGCGCGCAGGAGCGCGGGCCGGGACGGGGCGGGCTGCGCGGCGACGGCGCGCGCGTCGAGGTCCACCGCGACCACGTGCGGGCGGCCGTGGGCGCGGGCGGCGTCGAGGAGGGCCAGGCCGCCTTCGGTGGTCAGCGGAGTGAACCCGGTGCGCTTCATGCGTGCCAGGTCCGTCTCGCCGAGGTGTCCGGTCATGCCGCTCGCCGTCTGCCACAGACCCCAGCCGATCGAGAGACCGGCCAGGCCCTCGGCACGCCGTTGCCGGACGAGGGCGTCGCAATAGGCGTTGGCCGCCGCGTAGTTGGCCTGACCTGGGCTGCCGAGTGTCGCCGCCGCCGAGGAGAACACCAGGAAAAGACCGAGGCGCGCCTCCCGGGTCGCCTCGTGCAGCAGGTGTGCGGCCGTCGCCTTCGCCGCCCACACCCGCGCGAGGCTCTCCGGGGTCTGTGCGGTGACCACGGCGTCGTCCAGCACACCGGCCGCGTGGATCACGCCGGTCAGCGGGTGCGCCGGATCGGTCTTGCCGACGAGCTCCGCCACGGCGTCCGGATCACTGACATCGGCCGCGACGAAGGCCACCTCGGCCCCCAACTCGGTCAGTTTCGCGGCGAGTTCACCGCTCCCGGGCGCCTCGGGACCGCGCCTCCCGGCCAGCAGCAGGTGTCGTACGCCCCACTCCCTCACCAGATGCTCGGCCACCGCGGCGGCGAGGACTCCGGTCCCGCCGGTGATGAGCACTGTGCCGTCCGGATCGAGGGCGGGCGGGATCTCCAGCACCAGCTTGCCGGTGTGCTTCGCCTGGCTCATGAACCGGAACGCCTCACGCGCCCGGCCCAGCGGCCAGGTCTGGACGGGCAGCGGCGCCAGGACACCGGAGGCGAACAACTCGCCCAGCTCCGCCAGCATTTCCCCGATCCGGTCGGGTCCGGCGTGCGGCACGAGGTCGAAGGCCCGGTACCACGCGCCCGCGTGCTCGGCGGCGACCCGGTCGGGGTCGCGCTTGTCGGTCTTGCCCATGTCCACCATGCGCCCGCCCTCGGCGAGCAGCCGCAGCGAGGCGTCGGTGAACTCCCCGGCCAGGCTGTTGAGTACGACGTCCATGCCGCGCCCACCCGTCGCCGCCCGCAAGGTCTCCTCGAAGTCGAGGTCACGGGAGGAGGCGCGGTGGGCCGCGTCGATGCCCATGCCGTCGAGCACGCCGTGCTTGGCGGGGCTCGCGGTGGCGAACACCTCGGCGCCCAGGTGGCGGGCGATCTGGGTGGCGGCCATGCCCACCCCGCCGGTGCCCGCGTGGATGAGCAGCGATTCGCCCGCCCGGAGGCGGCCGAGGTCCACGAGCCCGTACCAGGCCGTCAGGAACACCACGGGCACCGCCGCGGCCTCCTGGAAGCTCCAGCCCTCCGGAATCGGGACGACCATCCGGGCGTCCGCGACGGCCAGCGGCGCGAACGCGCCCTCGAACAGACCCATCACCCGGTCACCGACCGACAGATGAGTGACGCCCGGTCCCACCTCCGTCACATGTCCGGCGCCCTCGCTTCCCGCGAACGTGCCCTTGTCGGGATACATGCCCAACGCGATCAGCACGTCACGGAAGTTCATGCCCGCCGCCCGCACGGAGATCCGCACCTGCCCGGGCTCCAGCGGCGCGAACGCCTCGGGAGCGTCGATCACCGACAGATTCTCCAGGGTGGCCGTACCCGAGGTGCCGAGGCGCCAGCCGGACGTACCGACCGGCGGGACGAGCTCCTCGGGAGCGGCAGCGGGCGTCATGCGAGGTACGAGGAATTCGCCGCTGCGGAGGGCAAGTTGAGGCTCGTCGAGCTCCTCGACGGCGTGGCGCAGGGCGGCGTACGGCAGTTCCCGACCGTCCGGGCGAAGGTGCTCCTCCTCGACGTCGAGCAGGACGAAACGGCCCGGATTCTCCGACTGGGCGCTGCGGACCAGGCCCCATACCGCTGCCGCGGACGCCGCGACGTCACCATCGGCGTCGGTGGCCACGGCGCCGCGCGTCACGATGACGAGACGGGACTCGGTCAGCTCCGGGGTGGCCAGGAACTCCTGTACGAGGGAGAGGGTCCGCCGCACCACCGGCAACCCGTCATCGGCAGAGCCGCCACCCACGGGAGCGAGCACCGCCCACGGAGCTCCGCCACCTGCCGCCGTCGCGGACGACACGGCATCAGCCAGAGCTGCACTGGAGTTGTCCGAGAGTATGACCCAGTCGGCACTCCCCCCGGCATCCGTCCGCGGCAGCGGAAGGGGCTGGGGCAGGGGCAGCGGGGTCCAGTCGACGGTGTAGAGGCCGTCGACACCGCCACGGGCCGCCGCACCCAGCCGGCCGGGATCGGCCGCGCGCAGGGTCAGGGCGTCGACCGTCAGGACGGGCGCGCCGGTCGCGTCGGCGATGACGACCCGCAGGTCACGCTCGGCCGCCTCCCCCTGCGGGGAGAGCCGGACACGGACGTGGGTCGCCCGGTCCGCGTTCAGCGACACCCCGCTCCACGCGAACGGCAGCCACATCTGCCCGTCCGCGGGCCGGTCGAGGAGCATCAGCGGATGCAGGGCGGCGTCCAGCAGCGCCGGGTGGATGCCGAAACCGTCGTGCGCACCCGCCTGTTCGGGCAGCACCACCTCGGCGAACAGCTCCGTCCCGTGCCGCCACAGCGCCCGCAGCCCCTGGAACGCCGGACCGTACGCGTATCCGGTCTCCGCGGCCCGCGCGTAGAAGTCCTCGACATCCACGGCTTCGGCCCCGGCGGGAGGCCACTGCCCGCTCAACTCGGCTGCTGCTTCTGGCGTTTCGGAGCTCACCACACCGACGGCATGGCACACCCACACCGCCGAGGCATCCTGCTCCGACCGCGAATACACATGTACGTCACGACGGCCGCTCTGCTCATCGGCCGCACCCACGACCACCTGAACCTGCAACCCACCCGACTCGGGCAGCACCAACGGCGCCTGGAGCGTCAACTCCTCAAGCGTCGGACACCCCGCCTCATCACCGGCCCGCAACACCCACTCCACCAACGCCGCACCCGGCACCAGAACCGTCCCCGCCACCACGTGTTCGGCCAGCCAGGACGGAGCCTTGCGCGAGAGCCGCCCGGTGAACAAGTACGAGTCACTCTCCGCGAGTTCCACGCAGGCACCGAGCAGCGGATGCCCGGCGGCCACCATGCCGAGGTCGGCGGCGTCTCCGGTGAGCCCGGTGGACTCCTCCAGCCAGTAGTGCTGGTGCTGGAAGGCGTAGGTGGGGAGGTCGACGGTGCGGGGGGTGGGGTCGGCCGGGAACCAGCGTCGCCAGTCGACGGGGGCGCCGGCGGTGAAGGCGTGGGCGGCGGAACGGGTGACCTGGGTGGTGTCGCCGTGGTCACGGCGCAGGGTGGGGACGACCGTGGCAGGGATGTCCGCCTGCTCGATGGTCTCCTCCATGCCCAGGCCCAGTACCGGGTGTGCGCTGGCTTCGATGAAGAGGCGGTAGCCGTCCGCGAGAAGGGCTTCGATGGTGTCAGCGAAGCGGACGGGCTGGCGGAGGTTGGTGACCCAGTAATCCGTGTCCAGGGCCGTGGTGTCGGCCAGGCGCTCGGCGGTGACCGTCGAGTAGAACGCCACGTCGGTGGCGGTCGGCTGGATATCGGCGAGCCGGTCGGTGAGGAGATCACGGAGCTGGTCGATCTGGGGGCCGTGCGAGGCGTACCCGACGTCGATGACACGGGCCCTGAGTCCCTGCGCCTCCGCATCGGCGACGACCGCTGCCACATGCTCCGGCGGCCCCGAAATCACCGTAGACGACGGCCCGTTGACCGCCGCGACGACCACACCCGGCCGGTCACCGATCAACTCAGTAGCCTGCTCGGCACCGGTGCTGAGCGATGCCATGTCGCCGTGCCCTTGCAGCTGACGAAGCGCGTCACTGCGTACGGCCACGATGCGTGCCGCATCCTCCAGCGAGAGTGCCCCCGCGACGCACGCGGCAGCCATCTCACCCTGCGAGTGCCCAATGACGGCAGCCGGAGTGACGCCATAGTCGGCCCAGACGGCAGCCAGCGAGACCATCACCGCCCACAACACCGGCTGCACGACCTCGACCCGGGACAGCTCACTCCCATCCCCGCGCAACACCGCACTCAGCGACCAGTCCACATGCGCCGACAGGGCCCGCTCACACTCCGCGATCCGCGCCGCGAACACCGCAGACTCGTCAAGCAGCTGGGCACCCATGCCCACCCACTGCGACCCCTGCCCCGGGAACACCAACACCGGACCCGCACCGGAGGAAGCCGCCGCACCGGACACGGCATCTGTCGGCGTCTCCCCTGCGGCCAGTGCCTGCATCCCGGCAACCAGGTCGTCCCGGTCCCGGCCCGCCACCACGGCCCGGTGTTCGAACACCGACCGCGTCGTGGCCAGCGACCAGCCCACCTCGGCTGCCGACACATCCCCGGCACCGACCACGAACTCGCACAGCCGCCGCGCCTGTTCACGCAGCGCCTCCGGCGTCCGCCCGGACACCATCCACGGCACCACCCCACCCGGCTCCGCCGCCACGGGCTCGGGCAGGTCCTCCTCCGGCGCCTCCTCCAGGATCAGGTGCGCGTTCGTCCCGGAGATCCCGAAGGACGACACCCCGGCGCGCCGTGTGCGCTCGCCGCGCGACCACGGGACCGGTTCGGTCAGGAGGCGTACGCCGCCGCCGTCCCATTCCACGTGGGGGGTCGGCTCGTCGGCGTGCAGGGTCGTGGGCAGTTGCTCGTGGCGCAGTGCCATGACCATCTTGATGACGCCCGCGACACCGGCGGCGGCCTGCGTGTGGCCGATGTTCGACTTCACCGAGCCGAGCCAGAGCGGGCGGTCCTCCGTGCGCCCCTGCCCGTACGTGGCGAGCAGGGCCTGCGCCTCGATCGGGTCGCCGAGCGTGGTGCCGGTGCCGTGCGCCTCCACCACGTCGATGTCCTCGGGGCCGCGGCCCGCGCCGGCCAGGGCGGCGCGGATGACCCGTTCCTGGGAGGGGCCGTTCGGGGCGGTCATGCCGTTGCTCGCGCCGTCCTGGTTCACGGCCGAGCCGCGCAGCAGGGCGAGGACGCGGTGTCCCTTGCGGCGTGCGTCGGAGAGGCGCTCCAGGACGACGAGTCCGGCGCCCTCGCCCCAGCCGGTGCCGTCCGCCGCGGCGGCGAACGGCTTGCAGCGGCCGTCGGGGGCCAGGCCGCGCTGGCGGGAGAACTCCACGAAGGTGTTCGGGGTGGCCATCACGGTCACACCTCCGGCCAGGGCCAGTTCGCACTCGCCCTGCCGCAGTGCCTGCGCCGCCAGGTGCATCGCGACCAGTGAGGAGGAGCACGCGGTGTCCACCGTGATGGCGGGGCCCTCCAGGCCGAAGGTGTACGCGACCCGGCCGGAGGCCACACTCGGCGTGCTGCCGGTCATGATGCGGCCCTCGAAGCCGTCCGGTTTGCGCGCGAGGAAGCGGGAGCCGTAGTCGTCGTACATGATTCCGGTGATGACGCCGCACGGGGTGCCGCGCAGGGCGGCGGGGTCGATGCCCGCGTGTTCGAACGCCTGCCAGGCGGTTTCCAGGAGCAGGCGCTGCTGCGGGTCGGTGGCGGCGGCCTCGCGCGGGCTGATGCCGAAGAAGCCCGCGTCGAAGCGGGCGGCGTCGTAGAGGAAGCCGCCTTCGCGGGTGTAGCTGTGGCCGACCTGGTCGGGGTCGGGATCGAACAGTCCGGCCGTGTCCCAGCCGCGGTCCTCGGGGAACGGGCCGATGGCGTCGGTGCCCGTGGCCACGAGCTGCCACAGCTGCTCGGGCGATGTCACGCCGCCCGGGTAGCGGCACGCCATGCCGACGATGGCGATCGGGTCGTCGTCGATGCCGGTGGCCGTGGCGGTGGTGCCCTCCGCAGAGGCGCCGGGGGTGGTCGGGGAAGTGTGCTGCGCCTCGTCGGGGAGGTGGCTGTGGAGATGGCGTACGAGGGCGGTGGGGCTCGGGTGGTCGAAGACGAGGGTGGCGGGCAGCCGGATGCCGGTGGCCGTGGAGAGGCGGTTGCGGAGCTCCAGGGCGGTGAGCGAGTCGAAGCCCAACTCCTGGAAGGCGCGGCCCAGTTCGATGGAGTCGGGTGAGGGGTGCGCCAGGACGGTCGCGATCTGCTCGCGGATGAGTTCGTTCAGGGCGCGGTCGCGGTCGGCGGCCGACAGCCGGGCGAGCCGGGCGGCCCACGAGGAGGGCGCGGTCTCGTCCGTGACGGACCCGGTGGCTGCGGACCCTGTGGCCCCGGCGGACGCGGTGGGTCGCAGAGTGCGTACCAGGCCGCGCAGGGCGGGCTGCAGGGTGCGGGCGGCGGCCTGGCCGCGCAGCACGGCGCGGTCGAAGCGGGTGGCGAGGACCGTGGGGTGCTCGGCGGTCAGGGCCGCGTCAAAGAGGGCCAGGGCCTGCTCGTCGGTCAGGCCCGCCACGCCGGTGCGGTGGATGCGGGCGCGGTCGGCGTCGCCGAGCCGGGCGGCCATGCCGCCGGACGCGGACTCCCACAGGCCCCAGGCCACGGAGGTGGCGGCGAGGCCGGCCGCGCGGCGGTGTTCGGCGAGGGTGTTGAGGAAGGTGTTGGCGGCCGCGTAGTTGGCCTGGCCGCCGTTGCCGAGGACGGAGGCGCCCGAGGAGAAGAGGACGAAGGCCGACAGGTCCTTGTCGCGGGTGAGTTCGTGCAGGTGCCAGGCCGCGTCGGCCTTGGGTGCGAGGACGGCGTCGAGCCGCTCGGGGGTCATCGCCGTGATGAGGCTGTCGTCGATGACGCCCGCGGTGTGCACGACCGCGGTGAGCGGGTGCGCGGCGGGGATGTCCGCGAGGAGCCCGGCCAGCGCGTCGCGGTCGGTGATGTCGCAGGCGGCGACGCGTACGTCGACGCCGTCGCCCGCGAGGTCGGCGCGCAGCTCGGCGACGCCCTCGGCGGCCTCGCCCCGGCGGCTGACGAGGAGCAGGTGCCGGGCGCCGTGCGCGGCGGCGAGGTGACGGGCGACAGCCTGCCCGAGGCCACCGGTTCCGCCGGTGATCAGGACGGTGCCGCCGGATTCCGCGGCGCCCGCGATGCCCGTGGAGTCCACAGTGTCCGTGGTGCTCTCCGGGGCGGCGGCGTGCAGCGCTGGGGTGTCGGTCCGGGGCGGGACGACGGCGAGGCGCGGCACGAGCACGGTGCCCGCGCGCAGGGCGAGCTGTGTCTCGGCTTGGGCCACCGCCGCGGCCAAGGCGGCGGGCAGAGCGTGGCGCGATGCGGTGCCCGCGTCGGTGGCCTGGTCGGTCTCCTCGTCGGTGTCCTTGTCGATGTCCACCAGGACGACACGGTCGGGTTGTTCGGCCTGGGCGGCTCGGACCAGGCCCCATACAGGCGCGGTGGCCAGGTCGGCGGGCCCGTCCTCAGGGCGGGTGGTGACCGCACCGGTCGTGAGGACGACGAGGCGGGCGGCGGCGAGGGCGTCCGTGGTGAGCCAGTCGCGCAGCAGCTCCAGGGCGTGCCGGGCGTGGGCTCGCACCTGAGCCGGGACATCGGTCTCCGTCCCCTGCGCGGGGAACGGTGCGAAGACGATGTCCGGCACGGGCTCGCCGGCCTCGACGGCGGCTTTCAGGGCGGCCAGGTCCGGGTAGCGCGCGGCGGGAGCGAGGCCCGCGTCGTACGCTCCGAGCACAGCCCAGGAGTGGGCGGCCGGGTCCGTCTCGGCCGGGTCGGGCAACGGCAGCTCTTGCCAGTCCAGGTGGTACAGGGGGGCGGCTGTGGTGGGGCGGGCCGCGCGCCACCGGTCGGCGGGTATCAACCGCAGTTGGAGGGCGTCGACTGTCGCGACCTGTCCGCCCTCGCTGTCGGTCAGGGACAGCCGCAGCCGATCGTCGCCCTGGGGGCTGAGACGGACCCGCAGCCGTGTGGCCCCGGTGGCGTGGTGGCGTATGTCGCTGAAGGAGAACGGCAGCCGTACCGGGGCGTCCGCGTCGCCACGGCCCTGCTCCGGCTCCTGACCACCCTGCCCCCGCTCTTGCTCCCGCCCCTCACTGCCGCGGTACAGCTCGTCGACGGCGTGCAGGGCGGCGTCGAGCAGGGCCGGGTGGAGGGCGAACGCGTCGGCTTCAGCGCGCTGCTCGTCGGCGAGGCGGACATCGGCGTAGAGGTCGTCGCCGTGCCGCCATGCGGCGTGCACGGCCCGGAAGGCGGGCCCGTAGCTGTAGCCCTGCGCGTCGAGCCGGGCGTACAGCGCGTCGACGTCGAGGGCGGTGGCGTCGGCGGGCGGCCAGGGAGCGGCGTCGGGGGCGGCCGGTTCGGCGGCCGGGCCGGCGCTGAGGATGCCGGTGGCGTGACGGCGCCAGCCGCGGGAGCCCCCGCCGTCGCCCAGATCGCCCAGATCGCCCAGGTCGCCCGAGCCGCCCGGGCCTCCCCGGCCTGCCGCATCGGCCGCGTCGGCCGCGTCGCCGTCGTCAGCCGCATCGTCGGCAGGACGGGAGTGGACGGTGAGAGTACGGCGGCCGGAACCGTCGGGAGCACCGAGGGCGAGCTGCACTTCTATGGCATCGACGAGGGCATCGGCGCCCGCACCCACAGCCGCCCCGACACCGGTACCGGTGTCGTCGAGCAGCAGCGGCGTCTCCAGCGTCAGATCGTCGATCGTGTCGCAGTCGGCGTGCCGCCCTGCGAGCAGGGCGAGTTCGACGAAGGCGGTGGCGGGCAGCGGGACGCCGCCCGCGATGGTGTGGTCGGCGAGCCATGGATGCGTACGCAGGGACAGGCGTCCCGCGAGCAGGATGCCCCCGTCGGCCTGCCGGATGACGGCGGGCAGCAGCGGGTGGCCGGTCTCCTGGAGGCCGGCGGCGCGGGCCGGCGCGGCGGCGTCGGGCGCGACGCGCCAGTACCGTCGGCGCTGGAACCGGTAGGTGGGGAGCGGCACTTGCCCGGCGTCGGCGGGGAAGAGGGCGGTGAGGTCGGCCGGCTGTCCGTCGGTGTGGAGCGCGGCGACGGCACCCAGCAGGGTGCGTCCCTCGTCGTGCTTGGAGCGCAGCGCCGCGGCGACGACCGGCTCGGGCTCCTCTCCCTCCGCCGGGACCGGGAGGCCGTCCTGGACCATGGTGGCGAGGACCGGGTCGGGCCCCAACTCCAGGTAGCGCACGACGCCTTGCTCACCGAGGGCGCGCAGCCCGTCGTGGAACCGCACCGGCCGGCGTACGTGCCGCACCCAGTACTCGGCGTCGGCCATCAGCTCCGCGTCGGCGAGGCGGCCGGTGAGGTTGGAGACGACGGGCAGCGTCGGCGCGTGGAAGGTCAGTCCGCGGGCCACTTCGCGGAAGTCGTCGAGCATCGGCTCGATGAGCGGCGAGTGGAAGGCATGGCTGACGTTGAGCCGCTTGGTCTTCAGTCCGCGCCCGCGCAGGGCCTTCTCCACCTCCCCGACGGCGGCGGCCTCGCCGGACACGACGACGGCGGTGGGGCCGTTGACGGCGGCGAGGGAGAGACGTTCCTCCTGCCCGGCGAGCAGCGGCAGTACGTCGTCCTCGGCCGCCTGGACGGCGAGCATGGCGCCACCTGCGGGCAGGGCCTGCATGAGGCGACCCCGGGCCGCGACCAGCGTGCAGGCGTCCGCCAGGGAGAACACCCCGGCGACATGAGCGGCGGCGATCTCGCCGACGGAGTGCCCGGTCAGGTGGCTGGGGGCGATCCCGAAGGAGGTGACCTGGCGGTACAGGGCGACTTCGAGGGCGAACAGCGCGGCCTGTGTCATGCCGGTCCCGTGCAGCACGGCGGCCTGCGCGGTGTCGGCGGGGGCGAACAGGACGGGCTTCAGCGGCTGTTCGAGCAGGGGGTCGAGCCGGGCGCAGGTCTCGTCGAGCGACTCGGCGAAGACGTCGAAGATGTCGTACAACTGACGCCCCATGCCCGGGCGTTGGCTTCCCTGGCCGGTGAACAGGAAGGCGGTGCCGCCGTTCCTCGCCGGCCCTGCGGCCCGGGTCAGCGCGGGGTGTGCGCGTCCCGCCGCGAGGGCGGCAAGCGCTGCGGCACGCTCATCACGGTCGGCTCCGAGGACGACCGCCCGGTGCTCGAACAGGGTGCGACGCAACAGCGTGCCGCCGATGTCGGCGATGGAGTGGTCCGCGTGGGCGACATGGTTCGCCAGCGCGTCGGCCTGGGCGCGGAGCGCGGCGGGGCTGCGGGCGGACAGCAGCCACGGGAGGTGCGGCGTCGGCATCATCGACGACCGCTGCTGCTGACGTTGCTGTTGGTGCTGCTCTTGGCCCGGTCCTTGACCCTGCTTTCGGCCCTGTCCTTGACCCTGCTCTCGGCCCTGCACTTGGCCCTGCTCTTCGCGGGGGCCCGTGGCGCCGACCCGCACCACCGGCCGCGCCCCTCCCCCGTCGCCATCGCCGTCGCCGCCCGCTCCTTCGGCGTCGGCCGCGGGCGCCTCCTCCAGGATGAGGTGGGCGTTCGTGCCGGAGATGCCGAAGGAGGAGATGCCGGCCCTGCGGGTGTGCTCCCCGTGCTCTCCGCGCGGCCAGGCGACCGGCGCGCTGAGCAGGCGCACCGCGCCCGACTCCCAGTCGGCGTGCGGGGTGGGTTCGTCGGCGTACAACGTGGCGGGCAGCGTCTCGTGCCGCAGCGCCTGGACCATCTTGATCAGGCCCGCGGCACCGGCCGCGCCCTGCGTGTGGCCGATGTTGGACTTCACCGAGCCGAGCCACAGCGGTCGGCCCCCGTGGCGCTCCTGACCGTAGGTGGCGAGGAGCGCGTCGGCCTCGATGGGGTCGCCCAGCCGGGTGCCGGTGCCGTGCGCCTCGACCGCGTCCACCTCCGCGGGCGAGAGCCGCGCCCCGGCGAGGGCGGCCCGGATCACGCGCTGCTGGGCGGGGCCGTTCGGGGCGGTGAGGCCGTTGCTCGCGCCGTCCTGGTTGACGGCCGAGCCGCGGATGACGGCGAGCACCCGGTGGCCGGCCCGGCGGGCGTCGGAGAGGCGTTCCAGTACGAGGAGTCCGGCGCCCTCGGAGAAGGCCGTGCCGTCCGCGGCGGCCGCGAAGGGCTTGCACCGGCCGTCGGCGGCCAGGCCGCGCTGGCGCGAGAACTCGGTGAACACGTACGGGGTGGTCATGACGGTGACACCGCCGGCGAGCGCCAGATCGCACTCGCGCTGCCGCAGCGCGTGGGCCGCCAGGTGCACGGCGACGAGGGACGACGAGCAGGCGGTGTCGATCGTCACCGCGGGCCCTTCGAGGCCGAAGGTGTAGGCGAGCCGGCCCGAGAGGACGCTCGGGGCGCTGCCGGTGACCAGGTGGCCCTCGGCGGCGGGGTCGATGTGCGGGGTGCCGAAGCCGGGCAGGGCGGCACCCGCGTACACGCCGGTGCGGCTGCCCTGGAGGGACCGCGGGTCGATGCCCGCGCGCTCCAATGCTTCCCAGGCGCACTCCAGGAGCAGTCGCTGCTGCGGGTCGAGGACCGCGGCCTCGCGGGGGCTGATGCCGAAGAACTCCGGGTCGAACAGGTCGGCGTCGTGGAGGAAGCCGCCCTCGCGGGCGTAGGTCGTCCCGGGGTGGTCGGGGTCGGGGTGGAAGAGGCGTCGCAGGTCCCAGCCGCGGTTGTCGGGGAAGGCGCCCAGGGCGTTGCCCCCCGCAGCGACCAGGTCCCACAGGTCTTCGGGGGTGCGGATGCCGCCGGGGTAGCGGCAGGCGGCCTCCACCACGGCCACGGGTTCCTGGCCGCGCTCCTCCGCCTCGCGCAGCCGCTGCCGGGTGGCGTGCAGGTCCGCGGAGACACGCTTGAGGTAGTCGACCAGTTTCTCTTCGCTCACCATGTGCGCTGCAGCTCCCCGCCCGTGATCGCCTGGTGTGCGGCCGGCACGCGGCTCACACCCCGAGTTCGTTGTCGATGAAGTCCAGTACTTGCTCGGCGGTGGCCGTCTCCAGCTGGTCCACGGCGCCGTCACCGTCGCTGTCGCCGTCACCCTCCACCGCGGCTCCTGCGGCCCCTGTGGCCGCCGTCGTCGCCGTGCAGCGGGCGAGCAGCGCCTCCAGGCGGGCCGCGACGGCCGCCCGGTCCAGGCCGTGCGGGACGGCGGCGGACAGGGTGTGCTCGACGCGGGCCACCTCCAGCAGGACCTGGGCGGTCATGTCACCGCCCGGACCGCCCGCCCCGTACGCGTCACTCACGCCCTCCGCACCGCTCACACCGCCCATGGCGCCCGCGCCTTCGGGGACGAGCCGTTCGGCCAGGTGGGCGGCGAGAACGCGAGCCTGCGGGTAGTCGAAGACGAGGGCGGCGGGCAGCTTCAGGCCGGTCGCGGCGGCGATCCGGTTGCGCAGTTCGACGGCGGTCAGCGAGTCGAAGCCGAGTTCCTTGAACGGCGCGTCCACCTGGACCGCGCCCGCGTCGGCGTGCCCGAGCACCCCTGCCGCGTGGGTGCACACCAGCTCGGTGAGGAGTTCGAGCCGCGCCTCCTCGGTGAGGCCGGCGAGCCTGCCGGACCAGTCCGCCGCCCCGTCAGCGGCCGCCGCCGCGGTGGGGCGGGCGGTGGCGGGCGCTCCGGCGGCCGCCAGAGTGCGCAGTACGGCGGGCACCGGAGCGTCGGACGCGGCGGGTACGCGGGCGTCCAGGTCCATGGCGAGCAGGTCGGGGCGCCCGTGGGCGCGTGCCGCTGCCAGCAGGGCGCAGCCGCGTGCCGCGCTGGTCGGCCTGATGCCGTACCGGTCGATGCGGGCCCGGTCGGCCGCCGACAACGTCCCGGTCAGGCCGCTGGTCGCCTCCCACAGCCCCCACGCCACGGACAGACCGGCGAGCCCCTCCGCACGTCGGAGAGCGGCCAGCGCGTCGCAATAGGCGTTGGCGGCGGAGTAGTTGGCCTGCCCGGGGGTGCCCATGGTGGAGGCGAAGGAGGAGAACATCACGAACAGTCCCAGCCTCGACTCCCTTGTGGCCTCGTGGAGTTGCTGCGCGGCGGCGGCCTTCGCCGCCCATACGCGGGTGAGGCTTTCGGTGGTCTGGGAGCCGATCAGGGCGTTGTCGAGTACTCCGGCGGCGTGCACGACGCCGGTCAGCGGATGGGCCGGATCGATCCCTTCGATCAGGGCGGCGACCGCGCCGGGCTCACTCACGTCGGCAGCGACGAAGGTGGCTTCGGCCCCGAACTCGGCTATACGAGAGGCAAGTTCCTCGGCGCCGTCGGCGGCCGGCCCGCTGCGGCTGACGATGAGCAGGTGCTTGCTCTCCCCGGTACGCGCCAGGTGTTCGGCCACGGCAGCGCCGATGGTGCCGGTGCCCCCGGTGACGAGGACGGTGCCGTCGGGGTCGAGCGGCGCGGGCACGTCGAGCACCAGCTTGCCGGTGTGCCTCGCCTGACTCATGTGGCGGAACGCCTCTCGCGCCCGCCCCAGCGGCCATGCGGTGACCGGCAGCGGCACCAGCGATCCGGCGGCGAAGAGCTCGCCGAGCCTGTCGAGCATCAGCCCGAGCCGCTCGGGCCCGGCGTCGGCGACGAGGTCGAAGGCGTCGTACGACACCCCGGGGTGCTCCAGCGCGACCAGCTCGGGGTCGCGCGGATCGCTCTTGCCCATCTCCACGAAGCGCCCACCGTCGCCGAGCAACCGCAGGGACGCGTCGAGCAGTTCACCGGTGAGGCTGTTGAGGACGACGTCCACGCCATGGCCGTCGGTGGCCTGCCGGAAGGCGTCCTCGAAGGCGAGGTCCCGGGAGGAGGCGCGGTGGGCGGCATCGATGCCCATCTCCTCCAGCACGGCGTGCTTGCCCGGACTCGCGGTCGCGAACACCTCGGCACCCACATGCCGGGCGATCTGCACCGCCGCCATCCCCACACCACCCGTCGCGGCATGGATCAGCACGCGCTCACCGGCCTTCAGGCCGGCCAGCTTCACCAACCCGTACCAAGCCGTCAGGAACGCGGCGGGGGCGGCGGCCGCCTGCCGGGTGTCCCAGCCGGCCGGGACCGGAGCCAGCATCCGCGCGTCGGCGACGGCCCACGGGCCGAAGGCGCCGTCCAGCATGCCCATCACGCGGTCGCCCACCGACAGGCGGGTGACGCCCGGGCCGACCTCCGTCACCACGCCGGCCGCCTCGGTGCCGGGCAGCGCGTCCGGGTCCGGGTACATGCCCAGGGCGATCAGGACGTCACGGAAATTGACCCCGGCCGTATGGACGGCGACGCGGACCTGGCCCGGCGCCAACGGGCGCAGCACGCTGTCGTCGCAGGCTTCCGCCACGACGGCCTCCAGCGTCCCGGAGTCTCCGCCCACCAGCCGCCATGCCCGCGCTCCGGCCGGCCCGGCCAGCTCGACGGGCGCGCCGGCCCGCGCCCACCTGGGCACGAGCAACCGCCCGCTGCGCAGGGCGACTTGGGGCTCGTCCGCCTCCACGGCAGACCGCACCGCGTCCACGAGGGGGGCGACGGACGCTTGGTCGAGGGGCGCGTCGGTGTCCAGTAGTACGAAGCGGCCGGGGTTTTCCGACTGCGCGCTGCGTACCAGGCCCCATACGGCCGCGACCGCCGGGTCGACTGTCTCTGACGGGGCAGCCGAGCCTCCCGTCGTGCTGCCTGTGTCCGCCGCGCCCCGGGTCACGAAGGCCAGGCGCGTCTGTTTCTGTTCCAGACTTGGTGCGGCCAGGAAGTCCTGGATGACGCGCAACACCCGTTCCGTCAGGGCGAGTCCGTCGCCGCCTGTGGTGTCGCTGTGCACGGGGGCGAGGATCACGGAGGGCGGGGAGGCGGTGTCGGCGAGCGCGTCGACGCCCGGGTAGCACGGGCAGCCCTCCAGGTCGATGCCTGGGCCCGGTTCCGCGACCAGTTCGCCGAGCACGGCGCATCCGGACAGGTCGTCGGCCACATCGCGACCGTTCGCGGGGACCGGTACGGGAAGCGGCTCGGGCAACGGTGTCCACCGCAGCTCGTAGAGCCCGTCCGCACCAAGGCCTGCCGAACCCCGCACCTGCCGGGCGCTCGTCGACCGCAACCGCAGCTCTGCCACGTCCACCACGGGGCCACCGGCGGGGTCGGTGACCGTCAGGGACACCGTCTCGTCGTCGCCCCCGCCCAGCCCGGCGAGCCGCACCCGCACCGTGGTGGCCTCACTGGCCCACAGCGAAACACCGCTCCAGCTGAACGGCAGCAGCACCTGCCCGCCGTGGGCCCCCGCCCCGGCCCCGGCCCGGCTCCGCTGCGCGAGCAGCGGGTGCAGGGCGGCATCCAGCAGCGCCGGGTGGATGCCGAAACCGGACGGCGAACCGGCCTCCTCCGGCAGCTCGACCTCCGCAAGGAGGTCATCACCGTGCCGCCACATCGCGCGCAGCCCACGGAACGCCGGACCGTACTCGTAACCGGCGGCCGCGACCCCCTCGTAGAAGCCGCCCACCTCCACCGGCTCGGCCCCCGCCGGAGGCCACTGCCCGGCCTGCCGCACCGGCCGCGCCACCGACGCGCGCCCGAGCTCACCGACGGCATGGCACTGCCACACCGCCGACGCGTCCTGCTCAGACCTCGAATACACATGTACGTCGCGACGGCCGCTCTGCTCATCGGCCGCACCCACGACCACCTGAACCTGCAACCCACCGGATGCGGGCAGTACCAACGGCGCCTGGAGAGTCAGTTCCTCAATCGTCGGGCATCCCGCCTCATCACCGGCGCGCAACACCCACTCCATCAACGCCGCACCCGGCACCAGAACCGTCCCCGCCACCACATGCCCGCCCAGCCAGCCACCGCGCTCGGCGGACACCCGGCCGTTCAGCACCACTCCCCCGTCGGCGAGGGCGACCGCGGTCGGCAACTGGGCATGCCCCGACCCGGCCGGGTCCCATCCGCTGTCCCGCTTCACTGTGTCGGCCAGCCAGTAGCGGCGACGCTGGAAGGCGTAGGTGGGGAGATCGATCGTGCGGGGGGCGGGGTCGGCCGGGAACCAGCGCCGCCAGTCGACGTCGGCGCCGGCGGTGAAGGCCTGGGCGGCGGCGCGAGTGAGCTGGGTGGTGTCGCCGTGGTCGCGGCGCAGGGTGGGGACGACCGTGGCGGGGATGTCCGCCTGCTCGATGGTCTCCTCCATGCCCAGGGCCAGCACCGGGTGCGCGCTGGCCTCGATGAACAGGCGATAACCGTCGGCCAGCAGCGCTTCGATGGTGTCGGCGAACCGGACCGGCTGGCGGAGGTTGGTCACCCAGTAATCCGTGTCCAGGGCCGTGGTGTCCGTCAGACGCTCGGCGGTGACCGTCGAATAGAAGGCCACGTCCGTGTTCGAGGGCCGGATGTCAGCCAGGCGCTCCGTCAGCAGATCGTGCAGCTCGTCGATCTGGGGGCCGTGCGAGGCATACCCGACGTCGATGACGCGAGCCCTGAGCCCCTGCGCCTCTGCATCGGCGACGACCGCTGCCACATGCTCCGGCGGCCCCGAAATCACCGTCGAAGACGGTCCGTTGATGGCCGCGACGACCACGCCCGGCCGGTCGCCGATCAGCTCAGTAGCCTGCTCGGCACCGGTGCCGAGCGAGGCCATGTCGCCGTGCCCTTGCAGCTGACGAAGCGCGTCACTGCGTACCGCTACGATGCGCGCCGCATCCTCCAAAGACAGCGCCCCCGCCACACACGCGGCAGCCATCTCACCCTGCGAATGCCCGATCACAGCGGCCGGAGTGACGCCATAGTCCGCCCAGACGGCAGCCAGGGAGACCATCACCGCCCACAACACGGGCTGTACGACTTCCACCCGGGACAGTTCACTCCCGTCCCCGCGCAACACCGCACTCAGCGACCAGTCCACATGCGCCGACAGCGCCCGCTCACACTCCGCGATCCGCGCCGCGAACACCGGCGACTCGTCCAGCAGTTGGGCACCCATGCCCACCCACTGCGACCCCTGCCCCGGAAACACCAACACCGGCCCAGGACCCACATCACCAGCAACCCCGGCCACCACACCCGCCGAAGCCTCACCCGCAGCCAACGCCCCCAGACCGGCCGTCAACGCATCCCGATCACGCCCCACGACCACAGCCCGGTGCTCGAACACCGACCGGGTCGTGGCCAAGGACCAGCCGACCTCGTTCGGCAGTGCGTCCGTGTCGCCCGCCACGAACTCGCCGAGTCGCCGGGCCTGTTCACGCAACGCCTCCGGCGTCCGCCCGGACACCACCCACGGAACGACCCCACCCGACTCCACAACCACGGGGGCGGGCACAACCTCCTCCGGCGGCGCCTCCTCCAGGATCAAGTGCGCATTCGTCCCGGAGATCCCGAACGCCGAGACGCCCGCGCGCCGGGGGTGGCCGGTCTCGGGCCACGGGGTGGGCTCCGTGACGACCTCGACCGCGCCCGCGTCCCAGTCGACGTGCGGGCTCAGTTCCTCGACGTGGAGAGTGGCGGGGAGCAGACCGTTGCGTATCGCCATGACGGTCTTGATGACACCGGCGACGCCCGCGGTGGCGTGGGTGTGGCCGATGTTGGACTTGAGGGAGCCGAGGAGGAGAGGCCGGGCGCGGTGTTGCCCGTAGGTGGCGAGCAGCGCTCCGGCCTCGATGGGGTCGCCCAGTTTGGTGCCGGTGCCGTGCGCCTCGACGGCGTCCACCTCGGACGGGGTGAGGCGGGCGTTGTCGAGGGCGGCGCGGATGACCTGTTCCTGCGCGGCGTCGTTGGGGGCGGTCAGGCCGTTGCTCGCGCCGTCCTGGTTGACGGCGGAGCCGCGGATCACCGCGAGCACCTTGTGGCCGTTGCGGCGCGCGTCGGACAGGCGCTCCAGGAGGAGCAGACCGATGCCCTCCGAGAAGCCGGTGCCGTCCGCCGCGGCGGCGAACGGCTTGCAGCGGCCGTCGGGAGCAAGGCCCCGCTGGCGGCAGAACTCGGTGAACATGAGCGGGCTGGACAGTACGAGCACGCCACCCGCGAGGGCGAGGTCGCACTCACGCTGGCGCAGCGCCTGGCTCGCCAGGTGGATGGCGACGAGCGAGGCGGAACAGGCCGTGTCGACGGTGACGGCCGGGCCTTCGAGGCCGTAGTTGTACGCGACACGGCCCGAGATGACGCTGGTGAGGCTGCCGGTGGTGGCATGCCCCTCGAACCCCTCGGGTATGCGGGGCAGTTGGGACATGTAGTCCTCGCTGGACACCCCGGCGTAGACGCCGGTACGGCTGCCCTTGAGGGAGACGGGGTCGATGCCGGCGCGCTCGAACAGCTCCCAGGACGTCTCCAGCATCAGCCGCTGCTGCGGGTCCATCGCCAGGGCTTCTCGCGGGCTGATGCCGAAGAAGTCGGCGTCGAAGGAGCCCGCGTCGTCCACGAACCCGCCGTGGCGGACATAGCTGGTGCCGTACGCGGCCGGGTCCGGGTCGTAGAGCGCCTCCAGGTCCCAGCCCCGGTCGGTGGGAAAGTCCTCGATGGCGTCCTTGCCCGCGGCGACCAGGTCCCAGAGGTCCTCCGGAGAGGCCACGCCGCCCGGGAAGCGGCAGGCCATCCCGACCAGGGCCACCGGTTCGTGCCTGCGGTCCTCCTCCTGCACCAGGCGCCGACGCGTGTCATGGAGCTCGGTGGTCACCCTGCGCAGATATTCGACCAGTTGCTCTTCACTCGCCATGTGCGGTCACCCGGCCTTCGGAGTGGGGGTCACGCGCGAGGTGCCGTGCCCGACACCAAGCTCGTTGTCGATGAAGTCGAAGATCTGGTCGGCGGACGCGGCCTTGAGGCGGTCGGCGGCGTCGCCATCGCCGTCGCTGCCGTCGCCGCTGTCGTTCGCCGTGGCGTTCGTGGTCTTCCAGCGCGTGAGGAGCGCTTCGAGCCGGGTGGTGATCTCGCCCGTCTCGGTGTGGGGCAGCTGGGCGGCGAGCACGGAGAGGGTGTTCTCCATGCGGGTCAGGTCGCTCAGCACGGTGTCTGCGGCGGGCGGTCCGGCGGCCGATCCGCCGGGGGCGCGCGCGGACGACGCCTGCCCCGCTGCAAGCGTCTGCCCTCCGGACCGCTGTGTGGCGGCCGTCTCGCTCGGGCTGGTCAGCCGCTCGCGGAGGTGTGCGGCGATCGCCGCGGGGGTCGGGTAGCGGAAGACGAGGGCGGTGGGCAGGCGCAGGCCGGTGTCCTCCACGAGCCGGTTGCGCAGTTCCACGGCGGTCAGCGAGTCAAGGCCGAGCTGCTTGAAGGTGGCGTCCCCGCGCAGCGCTTCCGGGTCGGTGCGGCCGAGGACCGCGGCGGCGTGGGTGCGTACGGCGTCGATGAGCAGACGGAGTTGTTCGGGGGCGGACAGGGCGGCCAGTCGGGCCGGCCAGTCCGTGGGGGGCTTGCGGTCGGCGGCGGTGCGCCGGGTCGGTGCTCCGGCCGCGGCTGCGGCCACGGCCAGCGCGCGCAGCGGCGCGGGCAGGCCGGCGACGCCCTCGGCGGCGGACTCGGCGGCCAGGGCACGCGCGGCCAGGCGGGCCCCGAGCAGGGGCGAACCGCCCCCGTGAGCGCGAGCGGCGTCGAGCAGCGCGGGGATCCGACCGGGCGCCGCCCCCTTGATGCCGGGCCTCGGCGCGGTGGGCGGCCCGTAGGCGAGGGCCACGCCCGTCGTGCGCGACGACGACAGGGCTGTCGTGCGCGGCGAGGCTGACGTGCGGGGCGGGGCTGTCGTGTCCGTCGTGACGGTCGTGTGCCGGCGCAGGGCGAGTGCCGCGCTGAAGGCGTCGGCGCCCGCGGCGGCCGCCGACCGCGCGATGCCCAGGTCCGCGCCCGCCGGGGACAGGACGGCGAACAGGTCCAGGGGAAGGTGGGCGGTCGCGGTGTGCAGGGCGGCGGTGACGCCTGCCCTCGACGACCATGCCTCGGCGAACGAATCGCTCGCCGAGTCGATCATCAAGTCGCCCGCCGAGTCGCCGGAATCGTACGCGTCCACGACTCCGGTGGCGTGGATGACCCCCGTAAGAGGATGGTCCCCGTCGACGGCGGCGACCACTTCGGCGAGGGCGGTCGGGTCCGCCGGGTCGGCGGTACTCAGGTCCACGGTGGCGCCGAGCCTGCGCAACCCCTCTGCAATTTCCTCCAGTTCACCGTCTCCAGGCAGGAGCAGCAGATGCCTGCACTGCCCGGTGCGTACGAGGTGTTCGGCGAGGTCGGCCACCGGGGCACCGGCCGACCCCGTGATGAGTACGGTGCCGTCCGGGTCGAGCGGACGCGCCGCGTCGGTGACGGCCACATCCCGGGGCACGGTGAGGCGGGGCGCCAGGACGCGCCCCGCGCGCAGGGCGAGTTGCGGTTCATCGGCGCCGAGAGCCGTGGCCACGGCCTGTTCCAAGAGCGCGTCATCCACTCCGGCACCGACCCCGAGCCCGGCCCCGGCCTCCGTGTCGACGAGGAGCATGCGGCCGGGGTGCCTGACCTGCGCCTGCTCGACCAGTCCTCGTACTGCCGCGGCTGCCGGGGCGGGAAGGGAACCGTCACCCGTGGCGACCGCGCCGGACGTGATCACCACCAGCCGGGCGTCGGCGAACCGCGCGTCGGCGAGCCACTGATCGAGGAGCGCGCCGGTCCACCGCACCGCGCTCAGCGCATCGGCGGCTCCGTCGCCCGCTCCACCAGGGACGGCAGCCGCGGTGGCGAGAACGACAGACGGCACCGAAGCCCCACCCTCGACGGCCGCGCCCAGAGCATCCAGGTCCTCGTACCAGCGCTCCACGCGCCCCACGCACTCCCTACGCTCCCCGCACTCCCCCAGACCGGCCCAGCCCGAGAAGTCAGCACCCTCACCCACCGACCCCGGGCCCAGCACCGGCACCCACTCCACCGCGTACAGATCGGACACCCGCTCCCCCGCGGCCCACAGCTCGCGGCGGCCCGCCGCCACCGCGACCAGGGCCTCGCAGGTCAGCACCTCCGCGCCGGTCGGGTCGCTCACGCCGACCCGCCAGGCCCGCCCGTCCGCCGACGCGTCGGGGTCGTCGTCCAGCGGGGTGAGACGGACGCGTACAGACGTGGCACCGGTGGCCCACAGGGTCACTCCGGTCAGCGTGAACGGCAGCCACACCTTGTCCTCCTCGGCCGGCCGCTCGCCGAGGAGTGCGGGGTGCAGTGCGGCGTCGAGGAGCGCCGGGTGCATGCCGAACCCGGCGGTTTCCGGGGCTTCTTGCGGCAGCACCGCCTCGGCGAACAGCTCGCCGTCCCGCCGCCACAGGGCGCGCAGCCCCGTGAAGACCGGTCCATAGCCGACTCCGGTGGCGGCGGCCCGTTCGTAGAAGTCGCCCAGGTCGACGGGTTCGGCGCCGGGCGGCGGCCACACCGTGTCCGGGGCGTCCTCCGCGGCCGTGCCGGTGGGCTCGGCGCCCAGTCGGCCGTCGGCATGGCAGGTCCACGGCGCGTCGGTGCCGTCGGGGGCGCCCTCGCCCTCAGAGGCACCCTCGCCCTCGGCGGTGCCCTCTCCCTCAGAGGTGTCCTTGCCGTCGGGGCGGGCGTAGACGTGGAAGTCGCGGTGCCCGTCCCGCGCGTCGGCCGGGCCGACCACGATCTGCACCTGCACGCCCGCGGTCTCGGGCAGCACCAGCGGGGTGCGCAGCGTGAGGTCGTCGACACGCGGGCAGCCGGCCTCGTCGGCGGCGCGCAGCGCCCATTCCGCGAGGACGGAGGCGGGCACGACCGCGGCGCCGAAGAGGGTGTGCTGGGCGAGCCAGGGGTGGCTGTGCCTGCTGATCCGGCCGGTGAGCAGGCGGATGTCGCCGTCCGCGATCTCGGTGGCCGCCCCGAGGAGCGGGTGCCCCGCAGCGGCGAGGCCCAGGCCTGCCGCGTCCTGGGTGCCGGTGGGGGCCTCCAGCCAGTAGCGGCGACGCTGGAAGGCGTACGTCGGCAGCTCCACGGTGGATGTACCGGCGGCCGGGAACCAGTTCTCCCACCTCACCGCGCATCCGGCGCCGAAGGCCTGTGCCAGCGAGCGGGCCAGGCGTGCCCGGCCGCCGTCCTCGCGCCGCAGTGTGGGGACGGTGACGGCGTCGACCCCGGCCTCCTCGAAGGTCTCCTGGAGGCCGAGGGTGAGGACGGGGTGGCTGCTGGCCTCGATGAAGACCCGGTGGCCGTCGGCGAGGAGCGTGGTGACGGCGTCGGCGAACCGGACCGGGCGGCGCAGGTTCGTGACCCAGTAGTCGGTGTCGAGGCCCGCCGTGTCGATGCGGGTTCCGGTCACTGCCGAGTAGAACGCCACCGGGGCTGTGGTGGGGCGGACGCCGGCCAGGGTGTGGGTGAGTTCGTCGGTGATGGCGTCGACCTGGGGGCTGTGCGAGGCGTAGTCCACGTCGATGACGCGGCCGCGCAGCTCGCGCGCCTCGGCATCGGCGACGACGGCGGCGACTTGCTCGGGCGGGCCTGAAATGACGGTCGACGAGGGGCCGTTGACGGCGGCGATGCCCACTCCGGGGTGGCCCTCGACGAGTTCGGCTGCCTGTTCCTGGCCCACCCCGAGGGAGGCCATGGCGCCTCCGCCCGAGAGCTGACGCAGCGCCCGGCTGCGCAGGGCCACGATCTTGGCGCCGTCCTCCAGGGTGAGCGCGCCGGCGACGACCGCCGCGGCGATCTCTCCCTGGGAGTGCCCGACGACGGCGGCCGGGGTGACGCCGTGGTCCGCCCAGACGGCGGCGAGCGAGACCATCACCGCCCACAGCACGGGCTGCACGACGTCGACGCGCGACAGTTCGCGCCCGTCCCCGCGCAGGACCTCTGTCAGTGACCAGTCGACGTACGGGGACAGCGCCTGCTCGCACGCGTCGATCCGCGCCGCGAACACAGCCGATTCGGCGAGGAGTTGGGCTCCCATGCCCACCCACTGCGAGCCCTGCCCGGGAAACACCAGCACCGGGCCGGGGCCGACATCGCCCGCGACCCCGCACACGACGTCCGGCGACGCCTCACCCGCCGCAAGGGCCTCGAGGCCGCCGATCAGCGTGTCCCGGTCGCGGCCCACGACCACGGCCCGGTGCTCGAACACCGCCCGCGTGGTGACCAGCGACCGGCCCACCCCGGACACAGAGACATCGGCCGAGCCGCCGGTCACCAACTCACCCAACCGGCGGGCCTGTTCGCGCAGCGCCGCTGCGGTCCGTCCGGAGACCACCCACGGCAGCACAGCACCGTCCACCGGCCCGGCGTCGTCGGCTCCCGCAACGTACTCGTCCTGTCCCGCCTCTTCGAGCACCAGGTGCGCGTTCGTGCCGGAGATGCCGAAGGACGACACCGCGGCGCGGCGCGGACGTTCGCCGCGCGGCCAGACGACCGGCTCGGTGAGCAGTCGCACCGCGCCGGTGGACCAGTCCACGTGGCCGCTCGGCTCGTCGACGTGCAGGGTGGCGGGGAGCAGGTCGTGGCGCATCGCCATCACCATCTTGATGACGCCCGCGACACCCGCGGCGGCCTGCGTGTGACCGATGTTCGACTTCACCGACCCGAGCCACAACGGCCGCTCCGCCGAACGCCCTTGGCCGTACGTGGCGAGCAGGGCCTGCGCCTCGATCGGGTCGCCGAGCGTGGTGCCGGTGCCGTGCGCCTCCACCACGTCGACCTCGTCCGCGGCGAGCCGGGCGGCCGCGAGCGCGGCACGGATGACGCGTTGCTGCGAGGGGCCGTTGGGCGCGGTCAGGCCGTTGCTCGCGCCGTCCTGGTTGATCGCCGAACCTCGGATCACCGCGAGGACGTCGTGTCCCTTGCGCCGGGCCTCGGAGAGCCGTTCGAGGAGGACCAGGCCCACGCCCTCGGCCCAGCCCGTGCCGTCGGCGCCCGCCGCGAACGGCTTGCAGCGGCCGTCGGGGGCGAGGCCCCGCTGCCGCGAGAACTCGGTGAACATGCCCGGTGTGGCCAGGACGGTGGCGCCGCCGGCGAGGGCCAGGTCGCACTCGCCGCGCCGCAGCGCCTGCGCCGCGAGGTGGAGCGTGACCAGCGACGACGAGCAGGCCGTGTCCACCGTCAGGGCGGGCCCCTCAAGGCCGAAGCTGAACGACAGGCGGCCCGAGGCCACGCTCGGCGTGCTGCCGGTCAGCAGATAGCCGTCGGTGGCCTGGGACGGCTCGTGCAGGCGGGGGCCGTAGTCCTGCCCCGTCATGCCGACGAACACGCCGGTGGGGCTGCCCTTGAGCGCCCGCGGGTCCAGGCCCGCCCGTTCGAAGGCCTCCCAGGCGCATTCGAGGAGCAGCCGCTGCTGCGGGTCGACGGCCAGGGCCTCGCGCGGGCTGATGTCGAAGAACTCGGCGTCGAAGTCGGCGGCGTCGTAGAGGAATCCGCCCTGCCGCGTGCAGCTGGTGCCCGACCGGTCGGTGTCGGGGTGGAACAGCCGCGCCAGGTCCCAGCCGCGGTCGGTGGGGAAGTCGCCGATCGCGTCGGCGCCGTCCGCGACCAGCCGCCACAGGTCCTCGGGCGAGCCTGCGCCGCCGGGGTAGCGGCAGCTCATGGCCACGATGGCGACCGGGTCCTCGTCCGTGCCGAGGGCGCCCGCGCCGAGGGCGCCCGTGGCGGGCGCGGAGCCGGCCGGGGCGTGCGTACCGGTGAGCTCCGCGCGCAGGTGCGCGGCGACGGCCAGAGGGGTCGGGTGGTCGAAGGTGAGGGTGGCGGGCAATGGCAGGCCCGTCTCCGTGCCGAGCCGTTCGCTCAGCTCGGCGGCGGCCATCGAGTCGAAGCCCAACTGCTTGAAGGTGCGCGCTGCTTGGACCGTGCCCGAGGCGTCCCCGAGCACGACGGCCACGTGCTTGGTGACCAAGCCGAGAAGGACCCGTTCCTGGTCGTTCACGGAGAGCCCGGCAAGCCGCCCCTCGGGCCCGCCCCACGCGCGCACCCCCTCCTCCCGCTCATGCCCTGCCTGCTCCGAGGGCTCCGAGGGCTCCGAGGATTCCGGAAGTTCCGGGGTCTCCGGCTGCTGCCCCACCCCGGCGGCGGCAGGCCAGTGGCGCTCGCGCTGGAAGGGATACGTGGGGAGAGGGAGGCGGCGCGTGGTGGTGGGAGCGCCGTAAGCCGGGGTGAAGTCGACGTCTGCGCCACGGACGTACGCCTGAGCCAGCGACGTCAGGAACGTGGCCACCTCGTCGCGCCCGCGGCGGCATGTGGCGATGGCGGCGGGGCGCGGACGGCTCCGGTCCGCGGGGGCGGGGAAGCAGTCGCGGGCCATCGCGGACAGCGGTGCGTCCGGGCCGAGTTCGACGAACGTGGTCACCCCGCGCTCGCACAACCCCCGCACCCCGGACAGGAACCGCACGGGCTCGCGCGCATGCCGCGCCCAGTACTCGGGATCGGCCTGCCCGGCGCCGCTCCCGGTCGCGGTCGCGGTCACCAGTTCACCGGTGACGTTGGAGACGACGGGAATGGCCGGCTCGTGGAAGGTCAGGCCGGCGGCGACCGCGCGCAGCTCGTCGAGGATGGAGTCCATGTGCGGGGAGTGGAAGGCGTGGCTGACCTTTAGGCGGTGGGCCTTGCGGCCGCGTCCCCGCCAGGCTGCGGTCAGTTCGTCGACGGTGGCGCGGTCGCCGGAGACGACCACGGAGTCGGGGCCGTTGACGGCGGCCACGGTGACGTGCCGCTCGTGCCCGGCGAGCTGTTCGGCCGCCTCGTCCGCCGTGGCCTGCCACGCGGCCATCGCGCCGGGCGCCCGAACCGCCTGCATGAGCCGTCCCCGCGCGGCCACCAGAGCGCTCGCGTCCGGCAGCGAGAGGACGCCGGCGACGTGCGCGGCGGCGATCTCGCCGACCGAATGGCCGAGGACGTAGTCCGGCTTCAGTCCGAAGGAGGCCGCCAGCCGGTACAGGCTCGTCTCGATCGCGAAGAGCGCTGGCTGGGTGTAGGCGGTCTGGTCGAGGAGTGCCTGATGGTCGGCACCCTCACCGAGGACGTTCTCACCCGGGACGGTCTCGCCCAGGACGATCTCGCGCAGTGGGCGGTCCAGATGCACGTCCAAGGCGGCGAACGCCTCGTCGAGAGCGTCGGCGAAGACGGGGAACGCGGCATACAACTCCCGCCCCATGCCGTGGCGTTGCGCTCCCTGCCCACTGAAGAGGAAGGCCGTCCTGCCCTCGGTGTACGCCTCGCCGCGCACGACGGACGCGGTCTCCGCGCCCTCGGCCAGCGCGTCCAGGGAGCCCAGCAGTTCGGCGGTGTCGCCGCCGAGCAGGACCGCACGGTGGGCGAGGGGCGCACGGGTGGTGGCCAGCGCGTGGCCGACCCGCGCCGCGTCGGGAGCGGGACGGTGGGCGGCGAGGTGCGTCCGCAGGCGACCGGCCTGCGCGCGCAGCGCGGAAGCGCTGTGAGCGCTCACGGGCCATGGCGTCGGCACCACCACCCGCTCAGGGACCTCCACCCGCTCAGGAACCCCCACCGGCTCAGGGACCTCCACCCGCTCAGGAACCCCCACCGGCTCAGGCACCGCCACCGAATCGGGCGCCGCCGCCACGACAAGGTGACCGTTCGTGCCGCCCATGCCGAAGGACGACACCCCGGCGATCAGGGGCTGTTCGGGTCGCGGCCAGTCGGACAGGTCCTGCTGGACGGTCAGGCCGAGGTCGGCGAGCGGGATGGCCGGATTGGGGGTGGTGAAGTTCAGGCTCGGCGCCAGCCGCCGGTGGTGGATGCTCAGGGCGGTCTTGAGCAGTCCGACGATCCCGGCGGCGGCTTCGAGGTGGCCGACGTTCGTCTTGGCGGAGCCGACGGCCAGCGGCACGGCGCGCGCGGCGTCCTGCCCGAGGACGGCGCCGAGCGCGGCGGCCTCGATCGGGTCCCCGACGGGCGTGCCGGTGCCGTGCAGTTCGACGTACTGCACCTGGTCCGGCGTGATCCGGGCCCGTCGGCAGGCGAGGCGCACCACGTCCTGCTGCGCCTGACCGCTGGGCAGGGTGATTCCGTCGGTCGTACCGTCGCTGTTGACGGCGCTCCCCCGGATCACGCAGTACACCGTGTCGCCGTCGCGCCGTGCCGCCGCGAGGGGCTTGAGCACCACGAGGCCGCCGCCCTCGCCGCGTACGAAACCGTCGGCGCGGGCGTCGAAGGTGTGGCAGCGGCCCGTGGCCGAGAGACCGCCGAAGCGGGCCGCGGCCAGCTCGGTGGTGCGCGGCGAGCAGATGAGGTTGACGCCGCCCGCGAAGGCGATGTCGGAGTCGCCGCTGCGGATGCTCTCGCAGGCCAGGTGGACGGCGACGAGTGAGGAGGACTGCGCGGTGTCGACGGTGAGGCTCGGACCGGCCAGGTGGTACGCGTACGAGATGCGGTTGGCCAGAATGCTGCGGTGCACGCCGGTCATGGTGTGGCGGGTGACGGCGCCCGGCGCCCGCAGGTTCAGGACGTCGGTGTAGTCGTCCCAGAACGCGCCGACGAAGACGCCGGTGCGGCTGCGCGCCAGGGTGGGCGGCCGGATGCCCGCGTCTTCGAGGGCCTCCCAGCTCAGCTCGAGGAGCAGCCGCTGCTGGGGGTCCATCGCCACGGCCTCGCGCGGGCTGATGTGGAAGAAGTCCGCGTCGAAGCCGTCGATCCGGTCCAGGTAGCCGCCCGGCCCGTGGAGGCCGGAGTCGGCTCGCCGCCGCTCGGGCGGTGCGGTGCTCACCGCGCTGCGCCCCTCGCTCAGCAGCCGCCAGAACGCGTCGGGGTCAGGTGCTCCGGGCAGGCGGCAGGCCATCCCGACGACGGCGATCGGGTCGGGTCCTGCGCTCGGTCCCGAGGGGGACGCTGACGCGGATGCGGCCATCACGTCAGCTGCGGTCGGGCGCTGAACAACTGGCTGCCACAAAACATCAACGGCGCTCCCGGTCCGAAATCGGAGATCGCTTCGAGTACCGGGCTCATCGTGGGCGGGCTGTCTAAAGGCGAACCAAACCCCGGCTAGCCGCCTGCGGCTTTAGCCGGGCGCTATGGGCCGCGGCCAGCATCGGGGCTTGGCAAGCATCGGGACTTGGCAAGCATCGGGGCTTTCGGGGCGGGGGCAGGACAGCGCCCGCGGAGCGACGCGAGGAGAGGGAGAGCGATGGACAGGGGCACGGCGGCGCGGGCACCACAGATCGGTGACGAGTTCGGTGCAGCCACCGGAAACGGGGTGTGGTTGCGGCGGTACCACGCTGCGGCCGAGGCGCCGGTGCGGCTGGTCTGCTTTCCGTTCGCGGGCGGTTCGGCGAGTTACTACTTCGGGCTCTCCGGGCTGCTCGCGCCCGGCGTCGAGGTGCTCGCCGTGCAGTATCCGGGGCGGCAGGACCGTCATGCGGAGCCGTGTCTGGCGTCGGTGGCCGAGCTCGCCGACGGCGTCGTGCCCCACCTGCCGTGCGACGGGAAGCCGTTCGCGCTGTTCGGGCACAGCCTGGGCGCCATCGTGGCGTTCGAGGTGGCACGGCGGCTGCGGGGACCGGCCGGGCCCGGCCTTCCCGTGCACCTGTTCGTTTCCGGGGGGCTCGCGCGGCCCTACCGTCCCGCGGGCCGTTCGGGGGCGTTCGGGGACGCGGACATCCTGGCCCATCTGCGGGCGATGGGCGGCACCGACGAGCGGTTCTTCCGCAGTCCCGAGCTGCAGGAGCTCGTCCTGCCCGCGCTGCGGGCCGACTACCGGGCCGTGGCCACCTACGAGGCGCCGGGACCCGGCCGGCTCGACTGCCCGATCACGGCGCTGATCGGGGACGCCGACGAGCGGACGTCGCCGGAGCAGGCCGCAACGTGGCGGGAGCGGACCGGCGCGGCATTCGATCTGCGGGTGCTGCCCGGCGGGCACTTCTACCTCGACGACTGTCAGGAACAGGTGGCGGCCGTCGTGACCGAGGCGCTGGCGGCGGGGCCGGGCGTCTGACGGGAGCCGCCGGGAGGGGGCCGGACAGACCCCTGGCGTGCTCCGTCGAGGGAAGCCGGAGCACGCCAGGTTGGACCGGACGCGGCAGCCGGGGGAACAGTGGCCGCGTGCGGTCGTCTCTTTTTTTCTTGACCCCGCGCCCCGCGGGGGAATCCGGGGCGCGGGGGTCGTACGCGACGGCCGATGGCGCCTCGTACGACGTCTGGCCGGGGCGGGCTCTGTGGTGTGCGCCCGCCCCTTCGGTCAGGGCCGCAGGTCTTCCAGGTAGTGGAGTGCCTCGTCCAGTGTGGTCGCGAAGTCCATGTCCGGATCGTTGGCCCAGTCCATCGAGACCTGGAGCATCACTCCGAACACGGCTCCGGTGTAGGCGCGGACCGCGGGGTCCCGCGGGTCGCGCCCGGCCCGTTTGGCCACCTGCTCGCTCATGATCTGCATGGTCTGGCCGATGTTGCCGAGGCTGGCGCCCCAGAGCTCCGGCTCGGAGAGAATCAGGACGAACCGCTCGCGCTGCAGGGCCAGTTCCTGCTCGCTGATGTCCTGCAACATCGAGCGGATGGCCTGCCGCTCGGCCTGGATCGGCGTCAGGTCGGGCGACTGGGCCTGGACCATCATCGCGAAGGGCAGATCGTAGTCGTGCGAGAAGACCAGGTCCTGCTTGGTCGCGAAGTAGCGGAAGACGGTGCTGGGAGCGACCTCGGCGGCTTCGGCGATCTGCTCGATGGTCGTGGCGGTGTAGCCCTGTTCCCTGAACAAGCGCACCGCCTCCCGCTGAATCGCGGCCTTCGTCCGGGCCTTCTTGCGTTCTCTCAGACCAGGCACTGTTTTGCCCTGGTCAGACTGCGTCTGCGGCTTCATGCTCAGATTCTGCTGTCTTGGCGGTGCTCTGACCAACATGGCGGGGCAGCCACACCACCGCCAGCACCACACCCAGCAGTCCGAGGCCGCCGGAGACCACGAGCACCACGTCCAGGGCGTGGACGTACGCGGAACGCACCGAGTCGGCCAGTCCGTTGGACTTGATCGCCCGGGCCACCGCGAGGCCGCCGAAGACGGAGTCCTTGACCGCGCCGTGCGCCTGCTCGGGCACGCCGTCGAGGTCGAGCTTGCCGCGGTAGCCGGAGTTGAGGATCGAGCCGAGGATGGCCGCGCCGAAGCTGCCGCCGAGGGTACGGATGGACTGGTTGACGCCGGATCCGACGCCGGCGGAGTCCTCGGAGAGCGCGCCGAGGGCGGCGTCCATGGCGGTGGGCAGGGCGATGCCGAGGCCGAGTCCGTAGGCCGCGGTCCAGGCGGCCGCCAGGCCGGTGCCGCTGCTGACGTCCGTGGTGGCGCCGTAGAACAGGGCGGCGGCGAGGAGGGCGAAGCCGATGCCGACCGCGGTCTTCGGGCCGAGGGCCTTGGCGACCTTGTTGGCGACCGTCACACCCACGAGCAGACCGCCGACCATCGGGAGCAGCCGGAAGCCGCTGCCCATCGCGTCGGTGCCGAGGACCGCCTGGTAGTACTGCGGCATCGTGAAGAGCACGCCGAACATCGTGAAGTTGATGACGGTGCCGAGCATGGTGCCGGAGGTGAACCGGGCCGAGCGGAACAGCGAGAGGTCGACCAGTGGGTCCGCCACCCGCTTCTCCCACATCACGAACAGCACGAGGGCGAGCAGACCGCCGATGCACGGCACCAGCGTGGTGACGTCCGTCCAGCCCTTCTCACCGCCCTGGATCACGCCGTAGGTCAGCGCGGCGAGACCGACGCTGGAGAACACCAGGCCGCCGATGTCGAACGGCTTGGCCTCCTTGGCCTTGGACTCGGGCAGCCAGGCGGAGACCGCGAGGAAGGCGAGGATCACCACCGGCACGTTGATCAGGAAGACGGAGCCCCACCAGAAGTGGTTGAGCAGGTAGCCGCCGAGGATCGGGCCGAGCGGATAGGCGAGCATCGCCGCACCGGCCACCGCTCCGATGGCCTTCGGCCGCTCCTCGTCGGAGAACATGACCGGCAGCAGCGACAGCGTCGTCGGCATGATCAGAGCGGCGCCCAGACCGAGCACCGCACGCGCGCCGATGAAGGTGCCGGAGGACGTCGCGTAGGCACAGGCCAGCGAGGCGATGCCGAAGATCACCAGGGCGGTGAGCAGGACCTTCTTGCGTCCGAACCGGTCACCGAGCATGCCGGCCGGGATCATGCCGGCCGCGAACACCAGCGTGTACGACGTCACGAACCACTGCAGCTCGACGTTGTTCGCGCCGAGATCGTCGGCCATGGCAGGCAACGCCAGGCTCAGGATCGTCACATCGAAGCCCACGACCATCGAGGCGAGCACGAGAGCACCGACGGCCCACCACCGCCGCGCACCCAGATCAGCAGACATGGGAGTCGACCTCCTAAAGAGAGCTCAATATCTAGTGGGAGCGTACTCTCATTTTTTTCGGAGGGGTACCACCCGTTCCGTATGGAACGCGTCAAGAGCAGCTCTCTAGGGGCGGTCGAGGCGGGCCCATAGGGGCTTTTGAGGGGCGGGGGTGGGGTTGTGGCGCCCGCCGCCGCACAGTGACGCTGAAGCCGTGACGAAGAACGCGACGACCAAGAAGCCCCCGACGGTGAACAAGACCGTCGCCCCCGAGCCCAGCGACATCGGCCACTACTACGACCACAAGGTCTTCGACCTGATGACTCAGCTCGGAGACGGCAATCTGCACTACGGCTACTGGTTCGACGGCGGCGAGCAGCAGGCCACGTTCGACGAGGCCATGGTCCAGATGACCGAAGAGATGATCCGCCGCCTCGACCCGGCCCCCGGCGACCGCGTCCTCGACATCGGCTGCGGCAACGGCACCCCGGCCATGCAGCTGGCCCGCGCCCGCGACGTCGAGGTGGTCGGCATCTCCGTCAGCGCCCGCCAGGTGGAGCGCGGCAACCGCCGGGCGCGCGAGGCCGGCCTCGCCGACCGGGTCCGCTTCGAGCAGGTCGACGCCATGAACCTGCCGTTCGACGACGGCTCCTTCGACCACTGCTGGGCCCTGGAGTCCATGCTGCACATGCCGGACAAGCAGCAGGTGCTCACCGAGGCCCACCGCGTCGTGAAGCCCGGCGCGCGGATGCCGATCGCCGACATGGTCTACCTCAACCCCGACCCCAGCCGGCCCCGGACCGCCACCGTCAGCGACACCACGATCTACGCCGCGCTCACCGACATCGGGGACTACCCCGACATCTTCCGCGCCGCCGGCTGGACCGTCCTCGAACTGACCGACATCACCCGCGAGACCGCCAAGACCTACGACGGTTACGTCGAGTGGATCCGCGCCCACCGGGACGAGTACGTCGACATCATCGGCGTAGAGGGATACGAGCTGTTCCTGCACAACCAGGCGGCCCTCGGCAAGATGCCCGAGCTCGGATACATCTTCGCGACCGCGCAGCGCCCCTGAGCGTGCCGCCTCCGCTTTCCTCCCCCAGCACAAGGGATCACAAGGGCCCGCCTGTGAAGAACCTCCGCATCCCCGTGTCGCAGACCGTCTCCCTCAATGTCAGGTACCGGCCCGCGGACGGGCCGGGAGCCCCGGGCCGTCCGTTCCTGCTGCTGCACGGCATGCTGTCGAACGCCCGGATGTGGGACGAGGTCGCCGCCCGTCTCGCCGCCGCAGGACACCCGGCCTACGCCGTCGACCACCGCGGCCACGGCGAGTCGGACACCCCGCCCGACGGGTACGACAATGCGACGGTCGTCACCGACCTGGTGGCGGCCGTCACCGCCCTCGACCTGTCCGGCGCACTGGTGGCCGGGCACTCCTGGGGCGCGCACCTCGCGCTGCGCCTGGCGGCCGAGCACCCGGACCTGGTGGCCGGTCTCGCCCTGATCGACGGCGGCTGGTACGAGTTCGACGGACCGGTGATGCGTGCCTTCTGGGAGCGCACCGCCGACGTGGTCCGGCGCGCCCAGCAGGGCACCACCAGCGCCGCCGACATGCGCGCCTACCTGCGGGCCACCCATCCCGACTGGTCGCCCACCTCCATCGAGGCACGCCTGGCGGACTACCGCGTCGGGCCGGACGGCCTGCTCATCCCCCGCCTGACCTCGACACAGGTCATGTCGATCGTCGCCGGCCTGCAACGGGAGGCACCGGCCGACTGGTACCCCAAGATCACCGTGCCGGTGCGGCTGCTGCCCCTCATCCCCGCCATCCCCCAACTGTCCGACCAGGTACGGGCCTGGGTGGCCGCCGCCGAGGCGGCCCTGGAGCAGGTGAGCGTGCGCTGGTACCCGGGCTCCGACCACGATCTGCACGCCGGCGCACCCGACGAGATCGCCGCCGACCTCCTGCTGCTGGCCCGCTCGTGCGAGGCGATGCCCGGCGGCAAGGCGGGAGTTAGACCCGCTTAAGCAGCCGCGGCGACCCTGGCACCCACAGCGCGCGGCTCCTGCCTGCCCACCTTGCCCGACCTCGTCCCACCTGAGGCTTCACGCGCGAGAACAGGAAGGCTGACCATTCCCGTGGCGAACGAAGAGAAGCTCGTCGAATACCTCAAGTGGACGACGGCCGAGCTCCACCAGGCCCAGCAGCAGCTGCGCGAAATGAAGGCCGCACAGCACGAGCCGATCGCCGTCGTCTCCATGGCCTGCCGGCTGCCCGGCAAGACCCGCACCCCGGACGACCTGTGGGATCTGGTGTCCGAGGGCCGCGACGCCGTCACCGGCTTCCCCGACGACCGCGCCTGGGAACTCCCCGAGGAACGCCCGTACGCGGAGCTCGGCGGGTTCCTGGACGACGCGGCCGGCTTCGACGCGGGCTTCTTCGACATCAGCGACACCGAGGCCGTGGCCACCGAACCCCTCCAGCGCCTCATGCTCCACCTCGCGTGGGAGACCGTCGAACGCGGCCACATCGCCCCGCACACCCTGCGCTCCACCCTCACCGGCGTCTACGTCGGCGCCACCGGGCACGACTACGCGACACGGCTCGAGACCGCGCCCGACGAGCTGCTGCCCTATCTGGGCGGCGGCACGTCCGGCAGCCTCGTCTCCGGCCGCATCGCCTACGCCCTCGGCCTCGAAGGCCCCGCCATCAGTGTGGACACGGCCTGCTCGTCCTCCCTGGTCGCCCTCCACCTGGCCTGCCAGGCGCTGCGCCGCGGGGAGTGCCGGCTCGCCCTCGCCGGCGGCGGCACCGTCATGTCGACGCCGCACACCTTCCACGCCTTCGCCCACCAGAAGTCGCTCGCGCAGGACGGCCGTTGCAAACCGTTCGCCGCCGCGGCCGACGGCATGGGCCTGGGCGAAGGCGTCGGCCTCGTCCTCCTTGAGCGGCTCGGCGACGCCAGGAAGAACGGCCACCCGGTGCTCGCCGTCATCCGCGGCTCCGCGGTCAACCAGGACGGCGCCGGCTACGGCCTCGCCGCCCCCAACGGCCCCTCCCAGCAGCACGTGATCCGCGCCGCGCTCGCCGACGCACGGCTCTCCCCGGACCAGATCGACGCCGTCGAGGCGCACGGGACGGGCACCCCCATCGGCGACGCCATCGAGGTCCAGGCCCTCCTCGCCACCTACGGCGCCGACCGCTCCCCCGACCGGCCCCTGTGGCTCGGCTCCGTCAAGTCCAACACGGGGCACACGCAGGGGGCGGCGGGTGCGGCCGCGCTCATCAAGATGGTGCAGGCGTTCCGGCACGGCACTCTGCCGCCGACCCTCCACGTCGACCGCCCGACGCCCCTCGCCGCCTGGAAGAAGGGCGCGGTACGGCTGCTCACCGAGGCGGTCGACTGGCCCCGCCGCGAGGAGCCCCGCCGGGTCGGCATCTCCGCCTTCGCCACGTCCGGCACGAACGCGCACCTCATCCTCGAAGAGCCTCCGGTGGACGAGGCTCCGGTGCCGGCTGCCGCCCGCGCCCAGACGTCGACCGTTGCCCCGGAACTCCCGGTGGCCTGGAGCCTGTCCGCTCGTACGCCCGAGGCCCTACGGGCACAGGCGAAGGCCCTCGTCACCCACCTGGCGGCCACCGACCCCGCGCCCTCCCCGGCCGAGGTCGCCTACTCGCTCGCCGCCACCCGCAGCCCCCTGGAACACCGCGCCATCCTCACCGGCACCGACCACGCCGAACTCCTCGCCGCCGCCCGCGCCTTGGCTGCCGGAGAGGACCACCCGGACCTGGTCCGGTCCACGCCCGAGGCCGGCCCGAAGAAGATCGCCTGGCACTTCGACGGCCGCCCGGCCGACGGGGTGACGCCGGAGACGGCGCCCGGAGCCGAACCTGGCGCGACATTCGGCGCGGCTTTCGGAGGTGCCGAGTTCCACTCGGCGTTCCCGCTCTTCGCGTCCGCCTTCGACGAAGCGCGCGCTCTCCTCGACACCCATCTGCCGGCTCCCCTCCCCACTCCCCACCCCGAACTGGCGCGCTTCGCGGTCCACACCGCGCTCGCGCGGCTGCTCCTCGAAACGGGGGTACGCCCCCACACCCTCACCGGCGACGGTGTCGGCCACATCGCCGCCGCGTACGCCGCGGGAATCCTCACCCTCGACGACGCGTGCCGCCTGGCCGCCGCCCACGCCGCTGCCGCCCAGGCCACCGAGGCTGGACAACCGGCCCCGCCCGACGCCTATGAGCCCGTGCTGAAGCAGCTGACGTTCCAACGCGCCACGCTCACGCTCACCAGCACCGCCCCGGCCGACACCCCCATCGCCTCCGCCGACTACTGGCACCACCACCTCACCTCGCAGGCCCCCACCACGCCCCCCACCCCCGAGACCCACACACTTCTCCACCTGGGCGCGCTCTCACTGGAAGGCACACAAACCTCCGCCGTACGCGCCCTGTTGACCGCCCTCGCGCGGCTTCACACCACGGGCGGCACCGTCGACTGGACCCCTCTCGTCCAGCGCACGCCCCACCCCCGGACCATCGACCTCCCGACGTACTCCTTCCAGGCCACGCGTTACTGGCTGCACGACCACACCGCGCACGCCGCGGTGTGACCCCCGCCAACACCTCACTCACACAGGAGCAGTCATGACCAGCACCGACCACACCTCCGGCCAGGACGCCACCGAGCTGGAGAAGCAGCTCGCCGCGGCCACCCCCGAGGAACGCGAGAAGCTCCTCACCGACACCATCCGCACCCAGGCCGGCACCCTTCTGAACACCACCCTCAGCGACGACAGCAACTTCCTCGAGAACGGTCTCAACTCCCTTACCGCCCTTGAACTCACCAAGACGCTGATGACGCTGACCGGGATGGAGATCGCGATGGTCGCCATCGTCGAGAACCCCACGCCCGCACAGCTCGCCCACCACCTCGGCCAGGAGCTGGCACACACCACCGCGTGACCCCTGGACCACCCGGGCACGACGCCCACCCCGCCCCCGGACGCACGGAGCACCGGGGGCACAAACATGCGGGCACGGAGTCAGGCGGCGGGGCAGAGCGCCGCGGGATCGGCCGACTTCGAGGCAGCGCGGGCCACGATCGCGGGCACGGGACGGGCGGTGCGCACGGCGGCCGCGGCGGGCAGCGAGCGGTTCCGGGCGAAGACGACGAGGCGCAGCACCACGAACCGTGCGACACCGGCGAGCGCGGAGGCCGACAGATACACGACCTGTTCAAGCATCGCGCCGGGCGCCGCCACCAACTGCTGCAGGACGACCATGGCCGCGCAAGTTACCGCGTACGCGGCCGCCGCCGAACCGGCCGACTGCGCGTGCTGCCGCCCGGTCGCGCGCCCACCCGCACCGAAGGTGAAGCGGGCGTGGAGCTCGGTGGCGACGACGGTGGAGACCACGGTGACCAGGGCGTTGGCCAGCGCCCAGGGAACCCAGGAGGCGAGGGCGACGACGGCGAAGCTGGAGGCGAGGCCCACTCCGCCACCGCAGAGCACGAAGCGGACGAAGGCGGCGCAGGCACCGGGCGCGGCGGCCTGCTCCTGGCTCTGTGCTGTCCCCATGATGCAACCCCTCCGACGGCCGGCTCTGCGGAACGCGTCCTTCCTGCCCGCGAGTCGGGGCAGCGCGCTCTCGATGACGCCATCATGGCACATGCGTGGCACCACGTGGTGCCATTTTCCCGTCAGGCTGGCACCAAGGGGCCAGAGACGGGGCGGAGAGGGGCGGCAGAGACGAGGCCGCACGCGCACACGTCGGCCCCGCCTACGCTCCGATTTACCCGGAGGAGTGCGGGGCCGACGTCTGCGGCATCTGCATCAGCGGTCAGCGGTCACCCGGACCGCTTCCGCCCTGACGCTGCCTACCTCTGCGGAGGCTCCTGCTGATCCGAGCCGAACTGGTCCCGGAGCTTGTCCTGGGCCGTGTCGACTTGACCGCTGTACTTGCCCTGCGTCTTCCCGTCGACGAAGTCGCCCGCCTTGTCGATTCCCTGGCCGGCCTTGTCCTCGTGCCCCTTGAGCATCTGCTTGAGCTTGTCCATGACCGTCATGGGCGCACCTGCCTCTCTGCGTTCCTCCCCCCATCCAGGGTCAGGGCACAGCGCACGATCCGCATCCGCAGCCACCACGGCCAGGCCGGGAGGCTTTCCGGCGCAAGCGTTTCGCTCGTTCGAGGGCAGGTGATCGCACCGCGCTTTCGGCGGGCGCGGAGCCGGTCACGATCACACAAGGCCCGACGCCCGACCAGAGAGGCTCGTCCGTGCATCGCTGGCTTTCCGAACGGCGCCGGTCGGCGGTGAGCCTGGCCATCGCGGCGTGCGCGACAGTGGTCCTTCCCCTCGACGCCGTGGTGCGGATTTCGGCAGCGGATGTCGGCGTGCTCGTCTTCTTCGCCTACCTGCTGCCCTACCTCGCCATCACCTTGACCGTCTTCGTGAGCGTCGCTCCGGAGCAGGTCCGCTCCTGGGCGCGGCGCGAAGCCCGCGGCACGTTCCTGCAGCGTTACGTCCTCGGAACCGCGCCCGGCCCCGGGGGGTCGCTCTTCATCGCGGCTGCCGCGCTGGTGGTGGCGGTGCTGTGGCTTCCCGGCCACCTCAGCACCACCTTCTCCGCGCTCCCCCGCACCCTGGTGGCGCTCGCCCTGGTCGTCGCCGCCTGGATCTGCGTGGTCGTGGCCTTCGCCGTCACCTTCCAGGCCGACAACCTCGTGGAGAACGAGCGGGCACTGGAATTCCCCGGGGAGCGGAGTCCAGCCTGGGCCGACTACGTCTATTTCGCCCTGGCCGCGATGACGACGTTCGGCACCACCGATGTCGACGTGACCTCACGCGACATGCGACGAACCGTGGCGGCGAACACGGTCATCGCCTTCGTCTTCAACACCGTCACGGTCGCCATCCTGGTGTCCGCACTGGGCGGCCGCTAGCGCCTACAGGCGGCCGATCTCCTCCGGGTCGAGTCCGGTCAGCCGGGCGATGCGCTGCGCGGGGATGCCCGCGGTCAGGGCCCGGTGCACGAGGGCCTGCCAGTCCTGGGTCGTCTCCCGGAACGCGAGCAGTTCACTCTCCATGTCCGTGACGGTCTGGGGCGCGCACTCCTGCTCGACCTTGAGCGCCTCCTCCTCGCTCAACGGCACCGGCAGCCGCTCGGCGTCCTTCGGGATGAGTGTCTCGGCATCGGCGGGCAGAATCCTGACCTGTTCCGAGGACACAGAGGCCTCATGAGCCTGCAACCAGGCGTGCACCGCAGGGGTTTCCGTGCATTCCAAGGCACCGACGGCGGCGAGGGCCGCTCCCAGTCGGGGGTGCCGGTCGGGGAGGAGGAACAGGTACGCGTCATCGGCCATCGCGGAAAATCGCCTTCTCGTTCGGACATCAGGACGTCAGGACGTCGTCAGGACGTCACCAGGCCACGAATGGTGGGCCCAGGGCACACACATTCCCACGGTCGGCCGGTTCACTCAGAGCCGCCGGCCGGGCCTCGTGAACCCGCCATGCGTTCGACCGCCGTCGTCGCCGCGGCCACGAAAGCGGCGATCGCCGGATGGGCGCCACCGCCCGCACGGAACGCGACCTTCGAGCGACGGAACAGCGGCAGCTTCGTGAGCACCACACCTGCGGGGCTCGGCTCGGCGGCCATCCGCGGCACGAACCCGGCCCCCTGCCCGGCGGCGACCAGAGCCAGCACCGTGCGGAAGTCGTTGACCTGGTGGCGGATCCTGGGCTGGAACCCGGCGGCCTGACAGGCGCGTACAGCCATCGCGTGACCGGTCGTGCCGTCCCGCGCCGTGATCCACGGAACCTCGGCACAGGGCCCGAGCAGCGCTGCCAGTGTGCTCCCGGATCCGGATTCCTTAGCAGTGTCCGCGGTATGGGTGACGAGGTACATCGGCTCTTCGAGCAGAGGCACCTCGTCCACGGTCGTGTCCGGCGTCGCGGGTACGAAGTCGTAGTCGTGTACGAGGGCCACGTCCAGCTCACCGGCGCGGAGACCGTCGGAGACGCGCGCGGAGTCGATCTCCCGCACCATCGGCTCCAACGCGGGGTGGCGAGAGGCCAGTTCGGCCAGCGCGCCGGGAACGATGGTGTGGCCGCCAGAAGGGAACGTCCCGATGCGCAGCGGCCCGCCGATGCCGTCCCGTGCGCCCGCCAGCTCGGCGACCGCCTGTTCGAGACGGTTCAGCACCGCGTCGGCGTGTGCGACGAGGGAGCGTCCTGCGGGCGTGAGGACCACGCGCCTGCCGCTGCGTTCCAACAGCGGCACGCCCGCCTCCCTCTCCAGCACGCCGAGCTGCTGGGAGACGGCGGACGCGGTGAAGGTCAGCGCTTCGGCCACGGCGGCGATGGTGCCCCGCCGGTCGAGTTCGCGGAGCAGATGGAGGCGACGGACATCGAGCATAAGTTCAGCTTAGGTGTGACGGCAGGAATCTGAAATGGATCTACCGAGTGGTGTGGGCCAGGGTAAGAGCATGACCCTCGCATCGAGCCTCGAACCGACCACCGAACCGCTCTTCAACGGCCTGTACGTCCCCCTGGTGACCCCGTTCACCGACGATCTGCGCCTGGCCCCCGAGGCGCTGGCCCGACTCGCCGACGAGGCGCTGTCGGCCGGCGCCTCCGGGCTCGTCGCCCTCGGTACGACCGCCGAGGCCGCCACGCTGACCGCCGACGAGAGAGAGACGGTGATCCGCGTCTGCTCGGCCGCGTGCCGGGCACACGGGGCACCGCTCATCGTCGGGGTGGGCACCAACGACACCGCCACCGCCATCACGGCACTGCGAGAGCTGGCGGCCCGGGGTGACGTCGCCGCCGCGCTGGTCCCCGCGCCGCCCTACATCCGCCCCGGGGAAGCGGGGACCCTGGCGCATTTCGCCGCGCTGGCCGAGCACGGCGGCCTCCCCTTGGTCGTGTACGACATCCCTTACCGCACCGGGCAGACGCTCGGCGCGGGCACGATCACCGCACTCGGCCGCCTGCCGGAGGTGGTCGGCATCAAGCACGCGACCGGCTCGATCGACCCGACCACCATGGAGTTGCTCGACTCGCCCCTGCCCGGCTTCGCCGTGCTCGGCGGTGACGACATCGTCCTCTCGCCGCTGGTCGCTGCGGGCGCCCACGGCGGAATCGTGGCGTCGGCCAATCTGCGTACCGCCGACTACGCCGAGATGATCGCGCTGTGGCGACGCGGCTCCGCCGCACCCGCCCGCGCTCTCGGAGCCGACCTCGCCCGCCTTTCCGCCGCCCTCTTCACCGAACCGAACCCGACGGTGATCAAGGGCGTATTGCACGCCCAGAACCGCATTCCCAGCCCGGCCGTCCGCATGCCGCTGCTGGCCGCCTCCGCCGATGCGGTCCGCCGGGCGGCACCCCTGGCCGCGAGCCAGAAGTGACACGGGGTCCGCAGGCCGGACCGGTGGCCCGGTCTCGCATGGTGGTCACCGCCTGGACCGGGGGGCTGGTCGCTGTGTTTACATGCGCGTCATACTTGCGGCTCGAGCGTCTCCCTGCGCACGGCAACGGCGCCGAGCGCCTACGCCGGCCGTGCCAGAAAGGGCTCCTTTGACCACGCGACCCGACACGAAGACAGCTCTCTCGCAGAAGACAGCACTCTCCCAGCTGCTCACCGAGATCGAACACCGCAACCCGGCCCAGCCGGAGTTCCACCAGGCCGCCCGCGAGGTCCTCGAGACACTGGCGCCGGTCATCGCGGCTCGCCCCGAGTACGCCGAAGCCGGCCTGATCGAGCGCCTGTGCGAACCGGAGCGCCAGATCGTCTTCCGGGTGCCGTGGCAGGACGACCACGGTCGCGTGCGGGTCAACCGCGGCTTCCGGGTGGAGTTCAACAGCGCCCTCGGCCCGTACAAGGGCGGCCTGCGCTTCCACCCGTCGGTGAACCTCGGCGTCATCAAGTTCCTGGGCTTCGAGCAGATCTTCAAGAACGCGCTGACGGGCCTCGGCATCGGCGGCGGCAAGGGCGGCAGCGACTTCGACCCGCGCGGCCGCAGCGACGCGGAAGTCATGCGTTTCTGCCAGTCGTTCATGACGGAGCTGTACCGGCACATCGGCGAGCACACGGACGTGCCCGCGGGCGACATCGGCGTCGGCGGCCGGGAGATCGGCTATCTGTTCGGTCAGTACCGGCGCATCACCAACCGCTGGGAGGCGGGCGTCCTCACCGGCAAGGGCCGCAACTGGGGCGGCTCCCTGATCCGTCCGGAGGCGACCGGCTACGGCAACGTCCTCTTCGCGGCGGCGATGCTGCGTGAGCGCGGCGAGACCCTCGAAGGCCGGACGGCGGTCGTGTCCGGCTCCGGGAACGTCGCCATCTATACCATCCAGAAGCTCGCCGCCCTGGGCGCCAACGCCGTGACGTGTTCGGACTCCTCCGGCTATGTGGTCGACGAGAAGGGCATCGACCTGGACCTCCTCAAGCAGGTCAAGGAGGTCGAACGCGCCCGCGTGGACACCTACGCCCAGCGCCGCGGCGCCTCGGCCCGCTTCGTGCCGGGCCGCCGGGTCTGGGAGGTGCCTGCCGACATCGCGCTGCCGTCCGCCACGCAGAACGAGCTGGACGCCGACGACGCCGCCGCGCTGATCCGGGGCGGTGTGAAGGCGGTCTCGGAGGGCGCCAACATGCCGACGACCCCCGAGGCCGTGCGCCTGTTCCGGCAGGCGGGCGTCTCCTTCGGGCCCGGCAAGGCGGCCAACGCGGGCGGCGTCGCCGTCAGCGCGCTGGAGATGGCCCAGAACCACGCCCGTACGTCGTGGTCGGCGGAGCGCGTCGAGGAGGAGCTGACGCGCATCATGAACGACATCCACAGCACGTGCCACGAGACCGCCGAACGCTATGGCGCCCCCGGGGACTACGTGACGGGCGCGAACATCGCCGGCTTCGAGCGGGTGGCGGACGCGATGTCCGCCCAGGGCGTCATCTGACCCGCGGTGCGACACTGACGGATGTGACGGACGACGAACGGCGGACGGACCGGCGCCTGGAACAGGCCATCCTGGAACTGCTCGAGCGCCGCAGCCCGTCCGCGACGATCTGCCCCTCCGACGCCGCACGTGCGGTGTACGGAGGGGACGACGACGGCTGGCGCGCCCTGATGGAACCGGCGCGCCGAGCCGCCCGCCGACTGGTCACGGCCGGCGAGGTCGAGATCACCCAGGGGGGCCGCCCCGTAGACCCGGCGGACGCGCGCGGCCCCATCCGGATCCGCCGCGTCCGCTGACCCGCGCCCGGATCCCGCGGAGCGTGCTCAGACGGTGGTGCGGAAGGGTCCTGTGACCTCGTAGGTGATGCCGCCGGACGAGCTGCCCGACGTACCGCGCTGGCTGGAGAAGTACAGCCGCTTGCCGTCGGGCGAGAAGGCCGGGCCGGTGATCTCGGAGCCCGACTGGCCGTTGACGCGCAGGAAGGGCGCCACGATCTCGGCGGGGGTGATGACGCAGATCTCCATGTTGCCGCCGTCCTCGGCGACGAACAGGTCACCCGAGGAGCTGCCGGTGACGTTGTCGACACCGGTCAGGGGCGGGGTGCCGTTGGTGACGAGGCTGTCGTCGTAGGCGAGTTCGTAGGTGCTGTCGCGCAGGTTGAGGCGCCAGACGCGGTTGTCGCCCTTGGTGGTGAACCAGACGGTGTCGGAGGCGTAGTGGCAGCCCTCGCCGCCGTTGAAGATCTTGGCGCCGGAGACCTGGTCGCGGGTGTAGGTGGGCGAGCCGTCCGGGTCGGGCACGTTCGTCCAGGTGAAGGAGCCGGACGTGCCGCTGCCCGCGACGAGTACCTGGAGGGTCCCGGAGGAGAGGTCGCCCCAGGTGGTCGGGACGAACCGGTAGAAGCAGCCGTCCGACTCGTCCTCGGTCATGTAGATCACCTTGCGGACCGGGTCGGCCGCGGCGGCCTCGTGCTTGAACTGGCCCATCGCGCCCCGGCGGACGGCGGCCTTCGTGCCCCACGGGTCGGTCTCGTAGACGTAGCCGCGGCTGACTTCCTCGCACGACAGCCAGGTGTTCCACGGAGTGGCCCCGCCGGCGCAGTTGTTACGGGTGTTGGAGAGGACCCGGTAGGCGCCCGTAACGGAACCGGAGGAGTTGAACTTGACGGCGCTCGCCCCGCCCCCGGTGGAGAGCTCGGAGTTGGAGACGTATATCCAGCCCGTGCCGTCGGCGAAACAGGCGCCGCCGTCGGGGGCGCCGTGCCAGGTGTACGAGGTGCCGGAGACCGTGCGGCCCGAGCGGGCTATGACGCGGCTGGTGAAGCCGGCCGGCAGCATGATGCCGTTGGCGTCGGCGGCCAGCAGACCGCCGTAGGGGCTGGTGCCGTTCTGGGCCGGGGCCGCGTAGGCGGCGCCGTGCATGAGGGTGCCGCCGAAGACGGCGGCGGAGGTGCCGAACACCGCACCACGCAAGAAGTTGCGACGGTCCATGGATACTCCTACCCGAGAAGCGAACGATGAGTTGGCGCACGTCGCCGACTGGTCACAGGGGACCGTAGAGGCCCTGAACGGGCAGGGTCAGGGACGAGTCGGCCAACTCCTCGGGAACCTTTGTGACCATGGTGAAGCGCGGTGTTCACGGGTCGAGCTGCTACCGCTCCCCTCCGGCTCCCCCGCCTTCGCCTCCGCCCACACCTTCGTCGTCGGTTTCCTCCGCCGACCTCGCGGGAGCCGCCGCCGCACGCGTGTTGACGTACGTGGTCAGCTGCCGCACCTGCCGTTCCAGGTTCTTGATGCGGTCCAGGATGTCCTCGGGGAGATTCGGCATCACGGGCCCTCCATGCCTTCGAGGTAGAGTTCCGCCGTTTCGGCGCGGCCCCGCTCGGGGGCGGTGACCTTGACTCCGATGACGCGGTACGTCGCGTCGAGGCCCTCGCTGAACCACACGTCGTGAATGCGCAGCCGCACGGTCGTCCCGAGGAGCGAGGGCGTGGTGTCCGCGTCGAGGCGGATGCGGACGGCCGGGATCACGACCGGGCCGCGGAGCGCGGCGAGTTCGGTGCGGGCCAGGGCGTCGAGTGTGGCCTTGGCGGTGACGTTGCTGTGGTCGGACGTGGTGTCCAGGCGCGGGAAGCCGGCGCCGATCAGCGCGTGCGCCACATGTTCGTCCGAGACGACGGGGCGGTCCGCGCCTTCGGGGGTGCCGCCGCGGGCGCGCGCGGTGGTGCCGCCGCGGGTGGCGTCGCGGGGGAAGGAGTACGTGAGGATGTCGCCCGGCAGGTCCAGGACCGTGGTGCCCTCGCCGACGTGGATGCGGGGGACGCCGAACAGCAACCGCTTGGCGCGCTCGCCGGTCGCCGGGTCGCGGTACACGCTCACCAGGTACTCGAACCCCGGTTCCATCGTCGCCAGTTGCGCGATGGCCTCCTCCACCAGCGTCTCGTCGCCGTCGAGGTACGTCACCGTGCGCGGTGTGCCCGCCGGCGCGGGCGCGAAGCCGACGCCGATGTCGCCGCCGGGCATCTTCTGGATGTGCTCCCACAGGCTGCGCACGATGGTGAGGTCGTCGGTGGCGGTGTACGTGAGGTTCTGCCGGATGCGGCGGTGACTCGCGTACGAGTCGAAGGTGGCGGCCTGGAGCGCGACGGTGACCATGCCCTGCTCGTCCATGGCCGGGGTGAGCGTCCAGACGATGCCGCCCCAGCACACCTGGTCACCGCGTTCGAGGTAGACGGCGGTACGGCCCTCCAGGAGCTCCCCGACCCGCCGCGCCATCCGCCGGTTGGGCACCGGCAGGGTGGCGCTGAGCGATCCCGGCTTGCCGATGTAGTCGTCGAACTCCAGGCCCTGCAGCGGAAGGGCGTCGATGGGGTCGTTGGTGCGCAGGTCGGCGAAGACGGCGAGGTAGGGGCTGTCCATCGGGGTCAGACCACCGGGTCGACGCGGACGAAGAGGTTGTCGAAGGCGGCCTCGTTGCCTGCGGTGCCCGACCTGAAGGCGGCGATGGCGGTGTACTGGCTGCCCGGGGTGAGCTGGCCGAGCGGGAAGTTGCTGTACGTGGAGGCCGAGCCGGCCCCGTTGTGGGAGGCCGCCCGGTCGTCGCTGGCGCCGAGCAGCGGGGTGCCGCCCGCCGCGGGACGCACATTCACCGACATGAACGCCTCTTTCCCGCCCGCGCCCCACATGTGGGCGCCGATGGCGATGTGCACCCAGCCCGACGCCGGTGCGACGAAGGTGAGGCCGAAGGGGTTCGAGACGACGTCGACGAGGGTCTCGGTGTAGGTCGCCGAGGTGGTGAAGCCGCGGTCAGGGGTGTGCTTGAGCATGGCGTTCGGTGTGTACAGCAGCCACCGGCTGCCGTCCCAGCGCTCGAGGCGTCCGTTGACGTCCCGGTACTCGCCGACGTAGTTGCCGCGCGCGCCGTGGCCGCCCCCGGCGGGCAGGATGCCGCCGAGCGCCGCGGTGTAGCGGCGCCGGTCGGCGACCGCCGTCGCCCAGGTGATGCCCCGCGTGGCCGAGGCGCCCGCGCCGACCGACACCTCGTACAGCAGCTCGGCGGTCTTCGGCAGCGCGGGCGGCACCGGCGCGCTCGCCGGGGTGCCCTGGACGATCTCCAGAACGGCCTCGTAGCGCCCCGAGGCGTCGTAGTCCGCGTCGTACACCCGCACCACGAGCGCGTCGATGCGCGGCAGCGTGGCATGGCCGTCGGCGAAGGTGAGCTGGGCGTCGGCGTCCACGGTGACCGGATAGCCGCCCTGGGCCGCCGCGGAGCCGCCGGGCACCCACAGGCGGCCCGGGGAGAGCCGGGCCTGCATGCTGCTTGCCGCGGTGCCGGTCAGCTGGAGACCGCCCACGGCACAGCCGCCGCGGGCGGTCAGCGGGCCGGAGGACGCCATCCCGAGGCTCATGGCGAGCCGGGTGTCCTCCCGGGTCTGTCCGGTGGGCAGATGCCATGCGGAACGTGTCGTCATGGAACTCTCCAAGATCGCCGGTCGATGGGTCGGTCGCTCACCACTCGGCCGAGCGCCAGGCGACGGTGGCCGACGCCAGCGCCACGTCACCGGACTCGGCCCGGAAGGACAGCCGGGAGGCACCGGGTGCCAGGGTGAACAGTTCCTCGGGGACACTGCCGACGACCGCGGTGTGGCGGCGCGACGCGGTCCCGTTCAGCACCACGGAGCCTTCGGCCGTGTCGACCTCCAGCACGTCCCCGGACGACAGGGACAGGCGGTACTCCAGCCAGGTGCCGTCGTCGTGGTTGGCCAGGCGCGGGCGGACACACGGCCCGGTGAAGGTGATCAGGGGGTGGGTCGGGGCGCTTCCCGTGTTCTCCACCGTCGCCTCGCCGACGGACCCCGGGGTGCCCCAGTTCAAGGGCCAGGTCAACGGCCAGGTCAGACCCGGCTCCCGGCGCGGAAGGCCGATCTCGACCCGTCGCACGACGCTCTCGTACCGCCGTGGGTCCATGGCCTTCCACTGGAGCGTCACCTTGGCCAGGCGGCCGGCGAGGAACTGCCGGTCCGTGGGTACGACGCGCTGGGTGACACGCGCCTTCACGGCCAGCGTCTCGCCGTACAGCCGCACCGCGAGCCACTCCTCCTCGTCCCGTATCCCGGTGGCGGAGCGCAGCGCGCGCAGGGCGGCCAGGGCCGCTTCGGGGCCGCCGTCCGGGTCCGGGGCGAGCCACAGCTGAGCGGTGATGGTGCGGGGCTGGGCCCACTGGGTGCCCGGCCAGCCGCCGTGCCCGGCCGGACGGTTCGCGTCGGACGACTCCAGGCCGGGCAGTTCCTCCCACCCGGTGAGGCCCTCGGCCGCCACCCAGTAGGCGGTGCCGGGCCCGATCAGGAGATCAGCCCACTGCACCTGCCCGTCCGTGTCGATCAGCCCACCGGGTCCGGCGGCGCCCTCAGCCGCGCCGGACGCGCCGGATGCGTACCGCGTTCTCGCTGCCCCCGCTGTCCTCACCGTCCCCGCCGTCCTCGCGTTCATCCGCTCACCACCGCGCCACCCCCGGTTCTCATCGGGCCCTCAGCCCCTGGCCTTCATCAGGAACATCAGGTCCTCGGCGGTCTGCCGGGCGCTGCCGCCGCGCGCCTCGTAGTAGTTCTCGATCACCACACCGCCGCGTTGCTGCGGCCCCAGCGCACGGACCGGCCCCGCACCCGGCCGCGGGCCCCGCGCGAGCAGCGCCTCCAGCCTGTTCAGCGGCAGCACGGCCTCGGCCTGCCCCGCCTCGCCGAGCAGGGCGAGGGTGCCGCCGGCGCGGGGCAGCACGATGCCGCCCTGGGCGAGGGTCGGGATCGTCGGAAGGCTGACGCCGAAGGTCTTGCCACCGACGCCCGGCACCCAGCCCGGGATGGACACCTTGACCTTGTTGAGCGCCCGGATGGCCGAGTTGACCAGGCCGATCACCGCGTTGATGGGCCCCTTCACGGCACCGAGGACGCTGTTGAAGACGCCTTTGGTGAAGTTCGCCAGGCCGTTCCAGGCCCGGTGCAGGCCGTCGCGTACGGCACGGAACGCGGCCGGGACGCGTTCGCGGAGGAAGTTCAGCGCCGGTCTGATCACCGCGAGAACCGCGCGGATCACGGTCGTGATGATGGTCTTGTAGATCGTGAAGTACGTCTTCACGACGGTCCAGATCACTCGCAGGACGACCTGGAAGGCGACCTTGATGGCGTTCCAGGTGGCCTGCACGACCCGCTGTGCCGCCCGCATCGTCGTGCCGATCACCTGCCCGATGATCCGGAACGCCGTCCGCACGATGCGCTGCACGGTCTTGGACTGCATCGCCATGTCGATGAGCTTGGTGATCAGCGGGAGCAGCAGCGCCATGATCGCGCCGAAGACGTTCGCCTTCATGGCGGTGTTCAGGCCGCGCTGCGCGGTGGTGACGCCCTGGAGGCCCGACTTCATCCGCCCCATGAGCCCGCCGCCGCGCGTGGCCGACTTCCCGGCTCCGTCCATGGCCCGGTCGGCCTGCCGGACGCTGCGGGCGGTGGCGTCCGCCTGCGTCTTGACCCCGCGGAAGGAACTCGCCGTGCGGTCGAGCCCGCTCTTGATCCGGCCGACGGCCCGGTCCGCCTGCTGCACGGTCGCCCGCAGCTTGCCGACCCCGGAATCGGCCTGCCCCGCGCTCGTCCGCAGACCACGGAACCCGGAGGCGGAGCGGTTGAGGGCTTGTACGAGTGACATGGGTTGCCTTCCTGGCTACAGGGCTCGTACGAGCTGGTCGACCCGTTCTTCGAGGCGTCTGATCGCGTCCGCCGCCGCACGTATGTTGTCGCTGTCGACCTGCTGTTGCTGTGCTCCGCGGCCCTGGGGCCGCGCGGCGGCGGCACGCCGGCGGTCGAGTGCCGTGCGGGCCAGGGCTTGGGCGCGCAGGGCGATGTCCCGGGCCTTGAATGCGTCCGTCCCCGCGTTCCGGGCCGCCATGGCTACTCGGCCGACCTCTCTGGAGAGCCCGCCGACGGTCCTGAGGTTGCGCCCGACCGTGGCCCGGGTCCTGTCGAGCGTGTTCTTCAATTCCTTGATGGAGAGCTGCAGTTGGTCAGGCATCTGGCCTTTGCCGCGAAGCCGGGCCTCCTCGGCCAGCTTCGTCAGGTCGATGAGCGTCTTCTCGGCGCCGACCACTTTGACACCCGCTGCGACGCCGACCCCCTCCACCTTGACCCCGGTGGTTTCCCCTTTGGCACCCGCCGGCTGGAGCAGACCCTTCACGATGTCGGTGACCAGACGCGTGGCCTGCTTGTCCACCCACGCGGAGACGGCGCGCTGGGCCTCGGCGTACTCCCTGCCGAGGGGCCCCATCGGGCCGGGTGTTGCGGACATGAGCCCTCCTTCGACAGCGTCCGCGAGCTCAACCGAAGAAACGGGCCAGTTCGGCGGGCCCGGGAGCGTCGGACGCGGGCGTCCCGTCGGGCGCGGCGTCGTCCGCGCCCGGCCGGGGCACCGGCTGCGGCGCCTCCGGTGCCGGCTCGTCCTCGTCCCGGTTGACGGAGGCGAACATCCAGTTGGCGATGGCCAGGTGATCGACCACGGCGGCGAGCAGATGGTCGGTCAGTGACCACTGCGCCCCCTCGCCCTCGTGCGCGAGCCGGAACGCGCTGTCCCGCGGCAGGTGCCGGACGAGCACGGCGAGCCGCCGCGACGACAGTTCGCCGCGGTACCAGCCGAGCAGGTCGACGCCGTAGTGCCGCAGCAGATCCGCCTCCAGCGCCTCGGCGTGCTCCTCCACGAGCGCGCCGAGGCTCAGCCTTCCCCCACGCTCAGCCCTGTCGCCTCGCCGTAGGCGTTCAGGACGGCGGCCACATCCTGAACGCTGACGTCGTGCTCGGCGAACCGCTTGTACTGCTCGTCGCCGAGCAGCAGGGCGAGCAGCCCGTCCAGGTCGTTGTCCTCCAGGGAGGAGAGGGTCTGGGCGGAGCGACGCGGGATCTCGGTGGGGAGCGAGAACGTCTCGCCGTCCACCTCGAACTCCCAGCTCAGGCCCAGCGATTCGAGCCGCTGGGCGCGGGCGGCATTGACATTGAATGGCGCGGACATGGGACTCCTGGGTCGATGGGTGACGGGTCGGCCAGGTGACCGGCGCCGCTACTTCGCGAACGCCGGGTCGTTCATCAGCCAGGTCGCGAGCGGCGTGGTGTTGTCGACCGCGAGCGCGGTGAAGGTGATGCCGAGCTTGACCGACGCGGTGCGGGTGAGCTGGAGCTCTTCGGTCTCGGTGACCTGGCCGCGGGCGATGGTGAAGCGGTACTTGATGACATCGCCGTCGGCGAACTCCACGCCGAGCATCCGCTCGTCCTTCTTGGGCTCGGACGCCACCTGATACGAGTAGAGCTTCGAACCCTCCGCGGTCTCCTTGACCACATCACCCCCGAAGAAGAACGGCAGGGTGTCCTCGTTGAGCTGGAGGAGGGCGAACTTCACGGTCAGGTCCCGGTCCGAGTACACGAACCGGGCGGGGCTGACCGACTGCCAGGTGTCCACCGCGTCGATCTTGTCCTTCTTGTTGAAGCGGATGCCGTCGGTGCTGGTGTAGCCGAGGTCGCGCCAGGCAGCGGCCCAGTTTCCGGTCACATCGGCGGGTACCGGCGTACCGAGCGGGGCGGTAAGGATGCGCCCCGTGCCGGCGACGCGGATCTCGTTCGGGTTCATTCCGGGCATGCGGACTCCTTCGAACTGCTCAGGGCGCGCCGACCTCGCACGCGTACGGGCGCCGTCAGGCCGGGCGGATCGAGAGCCGGGTGGTGGACAGATAGCGGCTGGCCGCCTGCCGGTTGTAGTCGGGCAGCCAGCGCGGCCCGTCCGCCTCGACGACATCGGTGACGTGCGCACCGCCGTACGTGGTGCCGCGCACGGTCAGCAGTGCCGTACGGGCCGCGGTGGCGACCGTGTGCGCGGTCGGCTTGTCGGGGCCGTAGACCTCCAGGTCGATCAGGGGCTGGTCGAGACGCTGGTCATCGACCCACGCCCCGCCCGCCCGGGACACCAGGACGGCCTTCTGCGTGCCGTCGAATCCCGGCGGCGTGCGATTGTCGATCACGACTCCGGCCAGCTCGGGGCGGCTCTTGAGATGGTCGACGACGAGGCGTTCCACATCCGGGAACACGATGGGCGGATCACTCACGCGCAACTCCTTGCGTGGTCCGGCCTTCAGTGTGACCCGGGCGCGGGGTGGGTGCAATGCGCCTGCAAGACAATGCGGGGACTGTGTAGGTGAATGTGATGCTCCGTCAACTGGGGCGTTATGCGCGGCAGTTGGGGGGAACTGACGTGGTCCCCAACTGGCCCCCACGGCAGCCAGCCGCTCCGGTGAGGCCGCCGGGCTTTGGCCCGACCGGGCCGACCGTGCACCGCCGCTTCACCGGGCGGATCCGGGCCCGTGTGTGGGGCAAACTCCACCGCCTCGTCTTGGACGAGCTCGGTGCCATGGCCGAGCTGGACTGGTCGCGGTGCGCGATCGACTCGGTGAACCCTCGACGAGGCGGACGACGCCGGCGGCGAGCACCCGAAGGACGACGAGAGCACCACGTCGGACGGCCCCCCACCGGCTGCAGACTCACGCCCTGATCGCCTCGCTCGGAAAGGCCGCATGACCCACCCCACCGCTGCACATCCGGCCATCGCGCCCGTGCATATTCCCGTGGCGCTGGCCAATGCGTCGGCTGAGGCGAGGGGCATCATCGCCAGGCGAAAGGCCAGACGGTCAAGTTTCTTCAGGAGAAGCCCATCCTTTCGACAGGTGGATGAACAGAGCTGAGATGCAAGATCCGGCGGACCCAGTCATACGTCCGTCTGCCCGTTGCCTTGCGTGACGTCATCGGCTCGGAAGTGCGTTGTGCGGGACCAACTTTTGCCGCGAAGCTCCGATCGAGCAACGTTTTCGATCGGTCTGGAAAGGCTGGACAGGGACCGGCAGCACGGGGGCCTCATGGGGGTACGGATCCACTTCAGCGGCGACGATGTTCGCAAGGTGACCATCGCTCAGCAACCGGCGCTGTTGTGGGAGATCGAACGCAGCCTGCGCGCACTGCAGTTGACGGACAGCAGTGCGGCAACCGCACCCTGGAGATCGTGGGCGCAAACGCGCTTGCCCCGGACCGCGCAGCTCCTGCTGACCCTGGTGCCGCCCAGCGGCCCCTGCCCCGACTTCCTGTCTCCGGCCCAAACCTCCGCCGACCTGGAGAGCGGTCTGGATCAGGTGCTGAGCACGCCGCGGGCCCTGCTGAACCGTGACATGGGACAGCTCGCCGAGCGCCGTCGGCTCCCGTCCTGGGCTCACCATGTGGGCCGCGGAGCCCTCCCGGCGCTGCGGTCACTGGAGCGCGCGATGCGCGACTACCACCAAACAGTGCTCCAGCCCGTGCAACGAGACCTGGCCACCGAGTTCGAGACCTTCACAGGCGGTCTGTCGCAGATTCTGTCCCGCTGTGGTCTGGACGCGCTCCTGTCGAGTCTGCATCCCTCGATCCGCTGGGACCCGCCCGTCCTGCGCGTCGGCCACGCCCTGTACGACGAGGACGTGCACCTCAACGGATGGGGACTGCACCTGGTGCCTTCGTTCTTCGCCCCGGCCAACGCCTTCTACGTCAACTCCACCCCGCCCAAGACAGTGGTCTTCCCCATCGTCCCCCGCCGGCCCTGGCACCCGGACCCAGGGCCCAGCCGCCCAGGCGCGCGCGACACACTCGCCGCCCTGCTGGGCGGCGCACGCGCCGCACTCTTGCGCGCCATCGCCGCCGCCGCCGACGGCAGCACCACCACCGCACTCGCCGACATCGCCGCGCTCGCACCCTCCACCGTCAGCCACCACACCGCTGCACTGCGCGACGCGGGGCTCATCACCACCCACCGCACCGGAATCAGCGTCCGCCACTGCGTCACGCCTCTGGGCCTCAACCTGCTCCACGCCCAGCCCAAAGGACCGGAACCGGACCACCGATGCACGGCCCGGACTACCCGCGGCAGGTGGTGAATCCGACGAGCGCTGGTACCGCCGTCGATGGCACGCACGGCCTGCTCCCTGCTGAGCGGACGGACCCGTGAGGTAACCATGTGGCAGTCACCGGTATGGAGGGCTACGGGGCCCGGCGCCGGTAACTGCCAAAAGGGGCATCACGGTGCCCCCCCCCGATCGGGAGGGCGCCGTCGTCGTCCCCGGCCGGGACGGAGCAGCACACCGGTAGCACCGGCTTGTTACACGAGCAGCAGCCGTGTGCCGCCCATCCCTATGCCGGCCGATTCGCTCCGCTGCCCCGGCTGTTCATGCGGCGTTAGAAGTGCTCAGCTGAGCCAGCGTTGTCAGTTCGCCTGTCACGGTGTCGGCGATCAGTTGGGAGTCACCGGGGCGGAGGTGGCTGACGACGGTGAGCGTGTAGGTCTCCGCCTTCTGGACGAGATCAAGGTTGACGGTGCCGGGTGGAGGGAGGGGAGGCAGGGCTGTGATGCCGGTCAGGCGGCGGCCGTGCAGGCGGCTCGGACCGCCTCGCCACTTGAACGCCGTGCATACCGCTGTGCTCACATCGGGCTGGATCATGCGCCTGGTCAGCGCTGAGGTCAGCGCAGTAGTCAGCCAGGGTGCCGCGCGGGAGATGCCTTCCAGGACGGGCAGGGCCACTCGGTGAGCTTGGCATCGCCGGTTCGCCGTCGACAGCAGGTGCTGGCAGGTCCGCAGGCGATCGGCCGGGGAATCGATGTCGACGGGCAGCGGAACGCGGATGGCAGTGCTGAGGTTGCCGAGCGTCTGCGCCTCGGACGGGCTGCGCAGATCCACGGGCACTCTCGCGTACACGGGCGCGGCGCCGCAGGGCCGGGTTGAGAGGGCGTCGTAGCAGGCGGGGAGGGCACCGGCCAGGGCGCTGAGGAGGAGTTCGTTCAACGTCGCGCCCCGTCCGGTTGTGGGCTGGCACCGTGCCGAGCGCATCACGGCGGGGTCGAGCCGGGCGACGGTGGTGGAGGGGCGGCATTCGCCGGGTGCCGGTGGCAGGGGTTGTCCCTGGCCGCTGCTGGCATGCCACTCCCTGAGCAGATCGGTGATCGGGACGCGGGGCCGCGGCAGCATCGAGGCGGGTTTTGGTGCGCGGACGCGGATGTCGGCCTCGTCCATGAGGAGGCGAAGGAGGATGGCGAGGGAGCCGCCGTCGAGAAGCGCGTGGTGGGCCAGCAACACCAGGGACTGTTCGCCGGTCGGTGCGGGTTCGGGCACCAGCAGCTGCCACGGGGGCCGGTCGGCAGGCAGCCGCCGGACTGCCGCCGCGGCCAGGAGCGAGGGCAGTTCCTGTGCGCAGGCGGTGACATGTGCGGCCGGGTCGAACGGCCCCGCGAACGCCCAGCGGTGGCCGGACAGCGCCGCCAGCCGGGAAGGGGGCCGCAGGATGTGGTGCATCCGCTCCAGCGCACCCCACCGCTCACCGACACGGGAGCGAAGTTCGGTCAGGTCGAACGGCTCGCCTGTGTACAGCGTGGCAGAGCCCATTGTTCCGGGCAGCCCCGGGCGCAGGAAGCTTGCGTCTTTCCCTGACAGCCGCATGCGGATCTCCCTGGGCTCGCGATGGGTACGGTCGTTGGTTTCGGTGCGGTCGGCGGGTCAGATCTCGGGGGTGTCGAAGACGAGGCAGGCGTTGTGGCCACCGAAGGCGAAGCTGGTGCTGAGGGCCGGTCCGGCGGGCAGTTTGCGGGGCCGGGCGGTCACGAGGTCGACGTCGCACTGCGGATCGAGGCGCACGGTGTTCGCGGTCGGCGGCACGGTCTCCTCGTGCAGTGACAGGCAGGTGATCACGGCTTCCAGGGCTCCCGCCGCGCCGAGGGAGTGCCCGGTGACCGCCTTGCTGGCGGTCACCGGGACGGCAGCGGGGCCGAACAAGGCGGTGAGAGCGCGTGCTTCGACCACGTCGTTCAAAGCGGTGCCGGTGCCGTGCGCGTTGATGTGCGTGACGGCGTCGGCAGGGGTGCCGGCGTCGGCGAGCGCCTGTTCCATGCACGCTCGCGCGCCGGTGCCTTCGGGGTGGGGCGCCGTGAGGTGATGGGCGTCGGAGGCGCACCCGTACCCGGTGAGGGTGGCGTAGATCCGGGCGCCGCGGCGGCGGGCGTCATCCAGTGGTTCGAGCACCAGGAAGGCTGCGGCTTCGGCGAGCAGGAAGCCCTGCCGGTCCGTGTCGAAGGGCCTCAAGGCACGGGCAGGTTCGTCGCATTCGGTGATCATGACACCGGATCGGCCGAAGGCGAGCGCGGTCGTCGCGGTCATGGGGCTTTCGTGGCCGCCTGCCACGACTACATCGGCGCGCCCGGCCCGGATCATCTGCATCGCCTCGCCCACCGCGTGGCTGCCGGAGGCGCAGGCCGTGGAGAGAGTCAGCGTGGGGCCGGTGGCACCGAGCTTGGTACTGAGCCAGTGTGCGCCGGCGTTGGGCATGATCCGGGATACGTACAGCACGTCGGGCCCTCCGATCCCGGCCTCCTGGGCGATCACCCCGCCGTAGCCGGTGCCGGTGACGACCGCCCTGCGGTCCGCGGGGGCACGGAGGCCCCCGGCATCGGCGACCGCGTCCATGCCGGCGCACACCGCCAGCTGCACGGAACGGTCCGTTCGCCGCGCTTCTTTGAAGGTGAGGTAGCCCTCCGGAGTGAAATCGGGCATGGGGCATGCGGGGCGTACGACTGTGCCTTCGGCATCGAAGGCGTGCATCTGGGCCGGGCAGCGGGAGGTGAGCAGGTTCTTCCACAGCGCGTCGGCACTCGTCCCTGCCCCGCAGCGGACACCCAGGCCCGTGACCGCGACGGCGCTCGGGTGAGTCATCCGGTGACCACTCCCGAGGCACGGGTGGTGCGCAGCTGCTCGATGAGCCCGGCCAAGTCGTCGACCGTGCGTACCGAGGCGGGATCGACGCCTCTGAACGACACGTTGAAGTGGTCCTCCACGGCAGCCTGGAGTTCGGTGATGTCCAAACTGTCGGCCCCGAGGTCGGCCACGAGCCGGGCTTGCGGCACGACGTCCTGCACCGGCACGGACAGGCAGCTCGCGCACAGTGCGCGCAGCTCATCCCAGTGGTCCAGGTGTGCTGTCTTCACGGCGTCTTCCTTCGCTCTGGTGCTGTCATCAGGGGCCTGGTCGATGCGCGACGGCGTGGTCGGCGTGGTGGCCCGGCTCTGCCATCCGCGCCAAGGTGTCGATCTCTTGGGCGACGGCGTCGGCGAGCCGGTCGGCGCTGCCGGGAAGCAGGTGACACACGGCGGTCAGCGCGCACGCGCCCGGAGTCTGCATCAGCAGAAAGCTGGCACCGCCCGGCCGGGACAACGGGGGCAGGCCCACCATGTGCTGCAGCTCCCGGCCTTGAAAGGTCGTCGAGCGGGCCCGCCACTTCGCGGTGGTCGTCACCGTCGCCATGTAGGACGGCCGGCCACCTCTGCCGGTCAGCCGCGCACCTGCCCACGGCGCCATCCGCCGAAGGCTCTCCGCAAGGGGGAGCAGCACGGCGGCGTGAACGCCGGCTCGTTCGGGCACCGCTTGGAGCGCCCCCTGGCAGACCCGCAGGCGGGCCACCGGGTCGGTGACGCCGAGGGGCAGCGCGACCCGAATAGCGGTGACGACGTTGCCCAACTCGTCCTGGTTCTCCCGTGTTCGCAGATCGCACGGCACACACGCGTACACCGGCCGCGCGGACGGCCAGTCCTTCAAAGGACCGAATTGGGTGCGCAGCGCTCCGGCCACCGCACTGGTCAGCAACTCGTTCGGGGTGGCGCCGCGAGTGCCCTGAGGGTGCCGGCCCGCGGCACGCAGCATGGGAACAGGCAGCAGGCGCACGGCGACCGAGGGCTCCGCCTGGTCCGGCGAGGGCAGGGGGAGGATCTGCCCTTGTGAGGTCAGTGCCTTGAGCTCCCGAGCCACCGTGGCCAGCGGGACGCGAGGGGGCCGGGGCGCCCGGCTGGTGGTCCGTACAGGGGCGGCGCCGTCCATCAGCACGCGCAGCGCAACGGTGACGGAACGCCCGTCCAGCAGCACATGCTGGGCCACCAGCGCCAGCGCGAAGCCGCCTTCCGATCCCCCTGGAACGAGGAACAGCCGCCAGAGCGGCACCCCGCCGGGCGGCGGCCGGTTGACGAGGTGGGCCCACAGCTCGTGCAACTCACAGTCCGCGTCAAGAACGTGCTCATCGGGGTGGAACGGTCCAGGGACGGCCCAGTGCGCGCGCCGCCCGTCCTCGTCGGCGCCAGGTGTGAAGCGAAGCACCTGGTTCAACCGGGACAGGCCCGTCCAGCGTTCCGCGACCCGCCGCCGAACTTCCTTCAATGTAGGCGGTTCCCCGGAGAAGACCGCCGCCAGCCCCGTGACACCGGAGCATCCGTTGCGCAGGAGCATCTCGTCGGCGAGGGACAGTCTCATGAGTTACACCGCCTGTCTGTCTTCCGTCGGTACACAACCCCGGTGCCGGGCACTGCAGTGGCCGAACTCATGGCCTTCCACGTCGATCAGGCACGTCCACGGCACAGCGACCGGCCCGGTGTCCGAGACTGGTGACGGGCCGGTTGGCTACTACAAACTCCTCGTGGCGTCGCTCGAGTCGGCTGCTGCCATCGGTGAGCACCCGCCGATTCTGTCAGGGGAAACATCCGCACACCTGAATAAAAGAGGCCATTCACCCATACGGGGCCCCGTCACGGCTCAGCGCAAGGGGCCTGTCCGAGGCACTTGTAGGCCCGGGCCACGCGGGAGTCCACCAAGAACCAGCGATCGACCCTCCCCTGGTGCAGATCCGCCTGGCGGCCTCTGCCGCCTGCGGTGACACCCACTTCGCCGAGGCCACCCACCGCTGTTGACAAGCGTGCGGATGAGGTCTGGGGTGACCGTACTCGGTGGCCCGGAAGCGGACCCCGAGCACGGACTCGATCGCGCTCTCGACGAGCGCCTGCACATCGGCCTCAGCCGGCCACAGCGCGACCTCGGTCATGCCGTTCGTCGTGTCGAACAGTCAACGCACAGCGCGATCACGCTCCTCGGCCGAAAGGTGGGCCAGCAGAACCACGGCCCTGCCCAGCCCTTCCTCACCCGACGTCACCGATCACCCGCCAGGTCGAGATCATGCTCGGGTGCCTCGGCAGGAGTCTGCGCCGGCTTCGGCCGGCGCCACGGATGAGCGATCGGCTGAGACACACCACGCCACCAAGCATCCGCGGGCAGCTTCCCCGCCGGCTCGAACGGCTCGCCAGGACGCGGGAACGCCACCGCCTGCCCCGCTTCCTCCGCCGCGTCCTTCGTCCACTCCCCCGGCTCCGCCCACGCATGCGGGGCCAGGTTGAAGGTCGCCCAGTGGATCGGCAGCATCACCCCACCCGGACCACCTCCCTGCAGGTCAAGGTGCGCCTGCACCCCCTTCGCGGGCGACATGTGATTGTCTGGCCACGCACCCGGCAGCGGCATATAGCCGGTGTGGTTCTTGGGCCAGAACTCGCTGTACGAGCCGATCTGGATCATCGTCGCGTCGAACGGCCCGTGCGCGGCACCGATGTCCTTGAAGCCGTCGAAGTAGCCGGTATCGCCGCTGTGATAGATCCGGTGCCGCTCCCCAGCGACGACCCAGGACGCCCACAGCGCGTGCTGAGTGTTGCGCAGGCCGCGCCCGCAGAAGTGGCGGGCCGGGGTCGCGGTCAGGGTGAGGGGGCCGACCTTCGCCTCCTCGTGCCAGTCCAGCTCGCGCAGCCGGCTCTCCGCGACGCCCCAGTGCTCCAGATGCGCTCCGACGCCGAGCGGCACGGCGAACAGCGTATCCGTGCCGGCCAGTGCCCTGATCGTGGGCATGTCGAGGTGGTCGTAATGGTCGTGCGAGATGACGACGACGTCGACCGGGCCGAGCGCGGCCAGCGGCAGGGGAACCGGCTGCAGCCGCTTGGGGCCGACGAAGGGGAACGGCGAGCAGCGCTCACCCCACACAGGGTCGAAGAGCACCCGCCGCCCGTCGATCTCAGCGAGCACGCTGGAGTGTCCCATCCAGGTCAACCGCAGCCCGGTGGTCGACGGCCGGGCGAGGTCGGCGAGCGTGGTGGCGTGCACCGGAACCGCGCCGGTCGGGGAGCGCCGGGAGCGGGCCTCCTTGTCGAGGTACACCTTCGCGAAGTCCAGCGCGAAGCCGGACGGGCGGATGCCGGCGGCGCCGCCGGGGTTCACGAACACGCCGTCCTTGAAGTGGGGTGAGCGGCGGATGCGCGCAAGTCGCGCCCCGGCCGGGTCGGCGCCGAGGGCCGCCGGCCGCAGCGCACGCAGCCCGTTGCTCGTGGGACGGGAGCCGCTCACGGCACCTCCAGGGGAAGTCGGGGCGTTCCATTATGGTGCGCCCCGCCGGCCCGGCCGGGATGACCGGACGGCTGCCCGCGACCTCCTCGACGGGGCGATCGGCGGGGACTTGAACGACGAGCCCTCGCGGGCCGTCGTGCCCGCGGGCGCGACGGTGTGATGGGGGCGCCCTGCCAGACACCTCAGCCGTACGCCGGGTCCTCCAGCCGGCGTGCGGCGGTGTGGGTGAGAGGGCGCAGGGTTGTTGCCGGAGCGATGATGATCGGCCAGGCTCTCGACGGGGGCCGCCAGCAGCAGACCGCGGGCCGGGTGGTTGGCGACCTGCATCCGGCGCGCGACGCGGACGGCGGTGACCGTGCAGTCGGGAAAAGGCGGGGCGGGGCGCACGCGCCACGCGTTCTCTTGCCTTCCCACGCAGGCATCGGGTCAAGGCGGCCATGCCAAATCCCCCTAGGAAGAGGGACGCGGCGATAGGTGCGGCGACGTCAATTCACACCTGCGCATAGGTTCACACCCACTACCCTGCGAACAGGAGAGGATACACTGAGTTACGAATCTCGCGCTCCGGGGTCGTCCTCGATCGATCCTGTTCGTGCCCGATCCGACCCGGGTGGTCTTTATCCCAAGGATGCAGGTCATGAGGATGCATATGGCGGACGCGGTTTTGGCGTTGCAGCAGGAGAACTCAGGCTTTCCGGCCACCATCGCGTTGGTGGCTGTCTTTCCAGGCCCTGCGCCGACACCTGAGCAGTTGAATGATCGAGTGCGGCAGCGCCTCGGGCCAGTCACGCGGCTGCGCCTGCGGCTGGAGACCGATACCAGGGGCATGCTGCGGCGACCGTACGTATGGCGTCTTGCGGAGGAGTTGGACGTTGCCTGCCATGTGACGCACGAACGCCTGCGAAGTGGCCAGTGCCTAGAGGACTTGGCGGCCGATTTGGTCGGCCGCAGCATGCCGCGCGTGGCTGGGGGCCCTTTGTGGGATCTTCGTGTCGTGCATGACGCCACTCCAGGGCACTTCGCGTTGGTGCTCCGCGCACATCACGCCCTGTTGGACGGCGCCTCGATGTTCACCGTTATGCGTCTGCTGGGCGACGACACAGCGGGATCTGTGCCACCCGCGCCACAGGAGCTTGAAGCTGTACCGGCAGCCACAGGCGGCGTTCGGGAGATGACACAGGCACTGCGAGGTTTGGGACGTCGCCCGGGACGTTACGAGTGCAGCGAGTCGGTGGCGGCCTCAGACCGCACGGTGGCGTGGAGCAGCTTTCCTGCTGACGTCATGGACGCAGCCAGGAAGGCGCTCCCCGAAGGGCGCACTTCGCCCAACAACGTCTTCCTTGCCGCCTTTGCCTCGGCGGTGCACGCCTGCCCGGGCCTCCTGGGAAGGACACCGCGGTTGGACCGCGTATATACGGCGGTACCGGTGGATCTGCGCGGTCCGGAGTTTCGTCATGCGCTGGGCAATTTCTTGTCGGGTGTGCGGGTGCGGTTGCCGCTGCAGATGGCTGATCCGGTGATGCGGCTGCGCGAGGTGGGGCGCCAGATGGAGGACAACAAGCGGCTGCGCAGAGCGCATGGTCTGGCACGGATCGGGGATTACCTAGCCGGTCTCGGCGGGGTCGGGGTGCGATTTATTGCTCGCCAGATGGACATCGGCTCGCTGGCTACCTTCTCCTGCAGTTTTCCCCGATACGGCGACGGCACCGAGGATTTGGTAGTCAATGGCCACAGCGCCGCGTCCCTCCTTGGCGTCCCTAACCTCTCTGCGGGCATGAGTATCAGTGTGGTGCTTGTGCAATACGGGGGGCAGTTTTCCCTGTGCATCGCCGTGGATGACTCGCACCGCGCCTATGCCCGCCCACTTGCTGACGCTTTCGTGGCTGAGATGCGCGCATTGGCAGTGACTGGCTCACAGCGCTCGGCCGGACCTGCCGCACAGCGGTCATGCGAGACAGAGCCGCCCGCAGGGCTCCTCAGCCCCAGGCAGCCCGGCGGGGCACACGAGAACGAAGCTGAGACATCCGGCGCGAACCGGCGCCCCTTGAGGTGAAGCGGGAGCAGATGGGGTGCAACAACGACTACGCGGCCCCTTCCCACACCTGGGCGCCACGCCCCTCTCTCGTCACTAGTAACTCGTCACGAAGCGGTTGAGGACGTGACACATATGAGCCAAGCACCTTCTGGCTGAGGGTTTCGCCCTGTCGCACGGACAGGGCGCCGAAGCCAACAAGAAGATCGTGGGCCGCAAGCGGTCCGTCGTGATCGACGCGACCGGCCGGCTGTTGACCGTCCTGGTCAGCGCCGCGAGCACCCAGGACTCCACCGCCGGCCAGGCCCTCCTTGAACGGATCCCTCCGCCCACCCCGCCATCCGCAAGGGCTGGGCGGACCGCGGCTATCGCGAATACCTCGTCGATCACGCCGCCCGCCTCGGCATCGACCTCGGAATCGTCCGCCACGCCCCCGGCACCGGCGGCTTCACCATGCAACCTCGGGCAGGCTGCGTTCGATCTCCCACATCAGCGGGGATTGCCGAGCGATCGTTACTTTTCGTAAATCGACGCCACTGAAGTGGATTCGTACACCCCCAGTTCCCCGATTCTATCGAATGTCCAGCTATTCGAAGCAGATCGAATGGGTTGGCCCCTCACAGGATCACGGCAAGAGTCGTTCTCGCGCAATGCAGTTCTACGCCGTTCACGTCACACAGCGGGAAAGGGGAACATTCATGCATGCACGCGTAAAGGGAATCCTCGCCACTCTCGGTATGGCCGGGGCGCTCGGCGCGGGCCTGTTGGTCGGCGCGCCGTCCGCGATGGCCGACGGCGGGGTGTGTAATCCGGGCTGCGAGGCCAACGTCGAGTTCCAGTCTCACGGCGAGATCTTCACCATCCACGACTACGCCTCCAACGGGGTCGGCACCATCGGCCTGATCGACATCAAGGTCAACGGCGTCTGGTATGCATACGACGACGTCATCAATGCGAAGGGTTACAACGCGCCTCCTGTGGTCGTCAACTACGAGATCGCCGAGGGTACGCCGGTGCGGTACAAGGCGTGTCAGCACAATTCCAGCGGCCCGTACGACTGCAGCGGCTGGTACTACGACAAGGCCTGAGTCTTCGAATGCGCGCCCCTGGTGCCTTCACGGGCCGGGGGCGGTGCGACCGAGACCGAGACGCCCCCACCCCCGCCGCGTCGCCGCACGCATGGTTGACCTGAACAGTCGTCGAGAGCGAGTCTCGGGGGCACTTCACAGGGTGGCCCTGGAGCGGGGGCCGCCCCGTTCAACGGCACCCACACGATGCTGGCGGGCCCGTATTCCTCGAGGTCTTCCAGGATGGCCGCACCGAGTGGGACTGCGCGAGTCGGTGCAGCGACGAGGGTGGGGACGTCAGCAACCGACTGCGGCCGGACGGGCCGTGCAGACGGAGCGGCTGTTCTGCCACACCTACGGCCGCGGACGGGACCAGCACCTGATGATCCCGGCTGGCCATACCCACTCGTCGCAGCACTGGAGACCGGTCGCACGTCCTGGTGCCAGTTGCTGGACGCGGCCCGTCTCGGACCCGAGGACGACGTCGCCGAGGTCACTGCCGTCCAGGTCCGCCGCGCCGAGGACCTGATCGTCGGTGGGCAGCGGCGCGAAGGCGACGCGGGCATCCTGGCCGTCTTCGACGCCGGATACGACGCACCGCGCATGACTCACCTCCTGGACGGCCTGCCGGTGGAGGTACTGGGCCGACTGCGCTCAGACCGGGCGATACGCAGGCCCGTGCCCCGCCCCTGGATCTGTCCGCCGCAGGGTGGCCGGCCCCCGAAACAAGCAAGGAGTTCCGCTTCGCCAAACCGGACACCTGGGGCGAGCCGGACCGGGCGACCGTGCAGGTCACCGACCGCTACGGCACCGCGCGGACAATGGCCTCGGACCGTATCCACCTCCGGCTCACCACTCGCTCGGCCTGGGTCGACCCCGACGGCGAACTCCTCATCATCGAGGGCACGTTGATCCGGACTGGAGCTCGACCACCTGCCCGGCGGCGGAGACCCGCTGCCTGTGCTGCTGTGGTCCTCCCGGACGGGCATGACCGACGAGGACTCGATCTCCGCGGCCAAGCAGACGCTCGACTGGACCCGCCCGAGGCCCGCACCCCCGACGCCGCAGACCGCTGGACGTGACCGATCATCACCGCCCATACCCAACTGCGACTCGGCGCCCACTCATCGAGGACGTCCGCCGCCCATGGGAACGGCCCGCAGAGCCCGGCCGGCTCTCTCTCCTCCTCCCCCCGGCACGCACGCGTCCGCCGAGGGTTCAGGCGGCGCGGTCGCCTCCGCCTACCACACCCGCCACTTCACCCGGGTGCCCCGGCTGAAGAAGGCACCGCAGGCGCCCCACCCCCGCCGGCCGCAACCCGGGCCGTCCGTGGCGCCCCGACACCCGGCCGGCCACCGGCGTCCATCGACCTGGGGGAACTCGCGGGATGTCGCACAGTAGCCAGCAAGATCATCCCGTGGCGGGCTTCTGGCGCATCCGGGGCACGCCCCTTCACACCGGCCCGCACGGCGGACGTATCTCCACCGCCGTCTTGCGCGACGCCACACACTGGGACGAGGTGGTCACCAAGATCGGCTGCGAGCACCTGTGCTACCACGACCTTCGGCACACACGGCCGCGGGGCGGCGCTCACCTCAGCGCGCTGCGCGCTCGCCGCCAAACCCGATTGTCATGGCCCGCTGAACCCGGTCAAGCACGCCGGTCCCCATCTGGTCCCCAAAAATGATCAAGGGCCGGTTTCGGATTCCTCCAAAACCGGCCCTGACCTGCGACTCTTACGAGTCGGGACGACAGGATTTGAACCTGCGACCCCTTGACCCCCAGTCAAGTGCGCTACCAAGCTGCGCCACGTCCCGTTGCCCGTGTGACCTGGGGTTTCCCCTGGCCGAACGCGCACCGAAACAATACCGCACTCCGACCGGTGATCGCTCACCCCTTTCCGGGGTGCGGGCCGCCTCGCACGGCGAGTGACGCTCTAAGCCGCTGCTGGAGCGGCTGTGACGCGACCTGTATCACGCTCACAGGCGCTTCGAGGGCTCGGCGGGCATTCGTTCGCCTGTTCGGTTGGGTGGGCGCGGTCCCAGCAGGGCGGGACCGTATCCGCGCCGAAGGCGGTTGCCGCCGGGCCAGCAAGGGCCTGGCCGACCGGTAGCACGCCCGTGACGGCCGCGCCCGCCGCCACCAGGGGAACGCCCAGCTGGACGCCGACCGCCGCCGGGGAGGCGCTGTAGGCGACCAGGGCGACGGCCCCGGCGCGGAGCATGCGGCGGGGGCGCAGGAGCAGGGCGAGGAGGCCGCCGAGGACGGTGCCCGCGCCGAGGACGGAGTTCACCAGGCCGTACGTAGGAGCCGGAGCCCTGCTCCTGGACGACGAGTGTGGCCATCAGCGGCACAGTCGGGCCCGTAGTCGTGATCATCAGCACGCCGAAGACGGCTATGACGCCCCACAGCCAAGTGCGGGACCTGAATTCGCGCCAGCCCTGGACCAGGTCGGCGCGGAAGCCCTTGCGCGGCGGCTGCGATCCTGGGCGCGCGGGCGGCAGGCGGAGCGGGAGAAGGCACAGGGCGCTCAGCCCCTACGTTCCCGCGTGTGCGGCGAAGACCGCTCCGGGGGGCGAGGCCGACCAGGTCACCGGCGGCGGCCTGGCCCGCGAGGGACGCGGTGCCGTGCTGGCCGCACCGGGCTGGAAGAGGGCGACGGCCGCACCGTTTACCGCGCCGAGCGCGCAGGTCTGCCAGAGGACGACGTGCCCGTGAAGAAGAGGGCCGCCGCGAGCGCCTGGGGCCGAGCCGGACGAGGTCGGCGGCGGTCATCAGCAGGCGGGGGCTGAATCGGTCGGTGAAGACTCCGCCGAAGAGCAGCAGAGCCGCGAAGCAGACGGTCGTCGCGGCCATCGCGAGCACCCGACCGGCCCTCCGCCGTGCCCGTGCCGCAGCAGCCCGGCGGCGAAAGCGGCCGGCAACATGGTGTCCCCGAACTTCGCCACGACACGGGCCGCGAAGAACAGCCCGAAGTCCCGCGACCAGATGCTCCGGTCGACCTCGGCATAGCTGCTGGCTTGCCCCCACCCGCTGGGTGTCGACCTGCCGGATGCCGGTCGGCCGGGCGCCGGTCGGCCATCCCTCGACTGTCGCGGCCCCCACTGTCGCGACTCCGGCTGGTCCTGCCCTCACCGGTCCCGACCTCGGCGGCCCTGGGCCCGATTGTCGCGACCCCGGCTCCCCTAGCCCCGGCCGGAACGGCGGGCCCCAGCCGCCGTCCCCCCTACCTACCGGCGTAACGGGGGGATCATGTCACGGCGTGCAGACAGCGCTCTCTACGCGCTCATCCCGTGGAGACCACTCCCAACTCCGGGTGCTCCTCCAGCAGTCGGGGTGGTGCGGCCTGGCGCCAGGAGTCGGACAGGATGTCTTTGAGCTCGTCGGCGTCCAGGGCCGCGAGGCGCACTCGGACCCAGGCCGAACCCGCCTCGTGGGCCGCGACCCAGAACTTGTCCGGCTCGGCGAGGACCAGCTCGTCGCGTTCGACCTTCGGGCAGCGCACGGCGAAGGACGTCTCGTCGTCGGGGACCGTCACGAACATCTTTCCGGCCACGCGGAACGTCGGCATGCTCCACGCGACCTTCTCCACCGTCTCCGGCAGGGCGAGGGCGATGCGGCGCACGTCCTCGGAGGTGACGCGGGCACGGGATCTGGACTTCGACATGCCAGAACCGTAGCCAACACCACTGACAGTCACCCCTCGGCCGTCACCTCAGAGGACTCGCTTGTCCAGCCAGGCCGTCAGGTCCTCCTGGACCTCGTCGCGGTTGGTCTCGTTGAGGATCTCGTGGCGTGCGTCGGGGTAGCCCTTCCATGTCAGGTCCTCGATACCCGCGTACCGGTAGTCCTCCAGGAGTTCGTGGACCAGCGTCATCCGCTGGTTGCAGGGGTCCTCCTCGCCGACCGCGATGTGGATCGGCAGATCGGTGGGCACGCGCGCGATGTTGCGCGGGTCGTTGATCTTCCGTACGGCGCGCACCCAGTCCAGTGAGAGCCCGGCCGAGAAGGCGAAGCCGCAGCGTTCGTCGGCCACGTAGGCGTCGACCTCGGTCTCGTCCCGCGAGAGCCACTCGAAGCCGGTGCGGTGGGTGTACGGATCGTTGAACGAGGCGAAGAGGTCGGGGACGTACGACGAGAGGGCCGCGCGGCCGCGTTCGGCGATCTCTCGTTCCAGGCGGGCGATCGAGCCCTCGATCTCGGCGCCGGGCAGCGAGCGGAACGTACCCGAGAGGATCACACCGGCGAGCCCGTCGGCGTACTCCTGGGCGTAGTCCCGCGCGAGGAGCGAGCCGAGGCTGTGCCCCAGGAGGAAGAACGGCGTGCCGGGGTGCAGCGTGCGCACCTGGTCGCCGATGGCCTTGAGGTCGTCGACGATCGCGCGCCAGCTGTCGGCGCCCTCCGGGCCCGCCCCGGAGGTCACTCCGTAGCCGCCCGTGGCCTGCGCGGTGGCGCCGTGACCCCGGTGGTCGGAGGCGACCACGCCGTAGCCGTGCGCGGTCAGGTGGCGGGCGAAGCGGTCGTAGCGCAGGGCGTGCTCGGCGGCGCCGTGCGCGATCTGCACGTACGCGCGCGGCCTGCCGTCGGCGGGCAGCCAGGTGTACGTGGCGACGGGCACGCCGTCCTCCGCGTTCAGCAGTCCCGCGGTGTACGCGGCGGGGGCGGTGGCTTCTTCGGCTCGGTCGGGCATCGCGGCGGGCTCCCTGGGGGTGCGGCTGATTCTCTTCGCTGGTGCTCTTCGCTGGATCTCTTCGGAGCAGCCTCCCCCGCGCGCGGGACGTCATGCGGGCCGATGTGCCTCCATGCCCCGTACAGATCTGGCGGCGCTGCGCTACTGACGCGCCGCGCGGGTCGGCTCGGCGTCGACGCAGTCGCGATCGGTGCCGAGCCGCTTGTAGAAGAGGGTCGTCGGGTGGAGGGTTCCTGTCGGGTCCGCCGCGTAGTCGGGGATGGTTCCGGCCACGGTCCAGCCGGCCTTCCTGTAGACGGTCTCGGCGGGGCTGCCGGTCTCGGTGTCCAGGACGAGAAGGGTCACACCCGCCTCCGCCGCCGCCCTCTCCGCGGCGTCCAGGAGGGCGCGGGCGAGGCCCCGGCCGCGCGCGGAGGGGTGCACCATCAGTTTGATGATCTCGGCGCGGTGGCGGCCGTTGGGCTTGTCGGTGAAGGCGACGCCGACCGTGCCCGCGACGCGCCGGGCGCCGGGCCCCTCGCCGCGGACCACCCAGACGGCGAGGGACCCGTCCGCGACCGACGGGGCGAGGCCGCGCCACCAGGCGGCCGCGGTGGTCCGGTCCAGGCCTGCGAGGAAGCCGAGCGAGGAACCGCCCCGTACCGTCTCGACCAGCAGCTCCGCCAGATCGTCGGAGGCGTCGAGAAGCGCGGCGGCGTCGAGGCGTACAGGATGCGTTTCGACTACTGCGGTCGTCGTCGCGGGAGCTCCAGTCATGGCTTCACCACCACGAGTGCGTACCGCACGGCCTCCTCGCCCCGGCAGCGGAACCGCGACGCGCCCCAGAGCCGGAAGCGCAGACAGTCGCCTGTGCGCAGGGTGTGCACCTCGCCTTGCAAGGTCACCTCCAGGGAGCCTTCGAGCACCCAGATGTGCTGCTCGAGGCCGGGCACCGGCGGCCGGTCGTAGGCGATGTCGGCGCCCGGCTGCAGTCGGCCCTCGACCAGTTCGGCGCGCATTCCGGTGCTGGGGGGCGAGACGGACCAGCGCATGAAGCCCGCCTCGTCGTCGGCCCAGACCGCTTGGTCGACAGCCCGGACCAGCTGGGCGGGCTCCGCCTCGACCTCGCTGAGGAGCTGCGACATGGTCCGTTCATAGACGGCACAAAGGCGGTTCAGGAGGGCCGCCGTGGGGCTGATCTCCGCGCGCTCGGCACGGGACAGGGTGGAGCGGCTGATCCCGCTCAGCTCGGCCAACTCGCCCAGGGACCAGCCGCGTTCCGCACGCAGCTCGGCCAGTCGGGCGGCGAGGCGCGCGTCGACTCCATCGTGTTCCATATCTGGCACGCTATCCCGCATCTGGGATGACGGACAACTGTGGTCCACATCTCGGATACGTGCCGCGCCTCGCACGCAGCAGGTCCTGTGCCGGGCGTCCCTGGTCGTGCGTGGAAACAGCCGCGACAGCCGCGACAGCCGAGAAGTTGAGGAAGTCGGGACGGTCCCGGGAAACTCCCTGATCCCTCCCGTCGCCTCGCGGGTGCCGGTCTCGCGCCAGCTGCGGGTCATGTTGCGCCGAGACTCAGAGGGGGAGCCTGAACGTCCCGGCACACCATGGGCCGCCTGCGGGCACCTGGGTATCGCCGGCTCACGGAACAGATGAAAAAGGGGAACTCATGGATCTGCGGCTGACCGGCAAGTCCGCACTCGTGACCGGGGCGAGCCGGGGCATCGGGCTGGCCACGGTGTCCGCGCTGATCGACGAGGGCATGCGCGTCGTGGCGGCGGCCCGCACGCTCACACCGGAGCTCAAGGCCACCGGCGCCGTGGGCGTCGCCGTGGACCTGTCCACAGTGGACGGCCCCGCCCGCCTCGTGGCCCGCGCCGAGGCAGAACTCGGCGGGCTCGACCTCCTCGTCAACAACGTCGGCGGCGGTGACGCGGACGCGGGCTGGACGGGTGGCTTTCTCGCCTGCACCGAGCAGCAGTGGCGCGACGCGTTCGACCTGAACTTCTTCGCCTCGGTGCGCACCACCCGGGCCGCGCTGCCCCACCTCGTCGCCGACGGCGGCGGTGCCATCGTCAACGTCTCCTCCACCAGCGCCCGGACGCCACACGCCGGCCCGATCGCGTACAGCACCGCCAAGGCCGCGCTGACCGCGTTCGGCAAGGCGCTGGCCGAGGAGTTCGGGCCGCGAGGCGTACGGGTCAACACCGTCTCGCCCGGCCCCGTGCGCACGGACATGTGGGAGAGTTCCGACGGCTACGGCGCCCAGCTCGCCGCGTCCATGGGTGTGCCCCACGAGCGGTTGCTCGACGGCCTCCCGGGCACCGCGGGAATGGTCACCGGCAGGCTCGCGGAGGCGCACGAAGTCGCCGCGCTCGTCGCCTACTTGGGGTCGCCGGTCGCCGCCGGTGTCACCGGGGCGGACTACGTCATCGACGGGAACTCCGTGAAGACGGTGTGACGGGACGTGTGGCGATGCTCAAGCCTGTCTGTGGGGGCCTCCCTTGGCTTCCCTTGGCCTCCCTTGGCTCTCCTGGATTGCCCTGCTCGGGCGGAGCCTAGAGCTTGGGGCAGCGTGGGATTGGCGCCGTGCGGCGCGTCGGCGGTCGCCCTCGTGCAAGCCCGAACCGTCGTCGCCGCCAAGCTGCGCGTCTCCCGGTGAATACTCAGCCGCGCCCTCGACACCGCGTATCGGTGGCGGCCGCTGCCGGATGCCAACGCTTGCCCGCAGCGGGCAGCCCCATCTCCATGCGCGGATCGTGGATCACGGATCGCGGAACAGGACGGTCTCGTCGTCGCCTCGGTGTCCGTCGCGGACCACCGCCAACCCGCCGACCCGGGTCGTGATGCCCGCCGGCCCGCGTCGGGCCGAAGCGAGCACGCTGGCCGGTCGACCGAGGCTGTCCCCCTGTTCCACCTCGATCGCGACCGTCTGTGCCCCTGTCGTGTCGAGCAGGTGGGCGGCCAGGCAGCCGGTGCTGTTGGCGTTGGCGACGTCCTCGTCGACACCGATCGCCGGCGCGAACATCCGCGCCGCACCCGGTCGGTCGCCCACCGGAGGTACGTATACGAAACAGCCGAGGAGCCCGTATCGGCGGCACGCCGCTGTCAGCCTGCCGAGGTGTGGGTGGACTCGGAGCAGCGCCGACCGGTCGCGGACGGGCATCAGCATGCGTGGTGCGCCGGGCGCGCGTGGTGCGCCGGGCGCGGCGATCCGTGGCGCGTCCGTCGGATGCGGGTCGTCCGCGGTGAGCCCGAGCGCGGCGACGATCGCGGCGCGCTCGTCCGGTGCCGGGTGACGCAGTGCGACGAGGCCCTGGTCGAACCAGACCTCGATGGCGGCGGGGCGGCGGATCGCGACGGTGTCGAACGTGCGCCCGCCGGTGTGTTGGCGGTCGTGCAGCTCGCCCAGCGCGGTGCGGGTCAACCGGACGGCCTGCGCGGCGACGGTGCCGTGGCCGCAGCCGGACAGTTCGGCGGTGGCGGTGAAGAACCGGACCGGCCGGCCACCGTCCGGCGTCCGCCCCGGTCCGAGGAAGGCCGCGTGTGAGGTGCCGGCCGCGGCAGCGACCGCACGCCGGTCCGCGTCCGTCGCCGCCGGGTCGTCGTCGGTGACGGCCGTGGGGCTGCCGCCCCGGCCGTCGCGCCGCACGCACGCGTCGACCACCGTGACATCCGGCCAGGACATCGGCCCACCTTTCGCACAACGAACGGATAGAGGATGACGACCAAACCGCCGGTGGCGATCTGTATGCGTGCGATGTCCAGGGCCGCGGTCTGTTGAATCGTCGTATGCGCAGGTTATGAGTTGATGTGGGGTCGGGGGAAAGATCGGTACGGGATAGGCTCAGAACGGATCGTTATCAATCGGCGGGGAGGGCGCATGGCGCCGGATACGGTCAGCCTGCGGTACTTCCTGGTGCTGGCGCAGGAGTTGAACTTCACCCGCGCGGCCGCCCGGATCGGTATCGCACAGCCCGCACTCAGCGCCCGGATACGCCGACTGGAAACGGAACTCGGTACCCCGCTGCTGGTCCGCACCACGCGGAGCGTCGTATTGACCACGGCCGGTGCGGCTTTGGCGGAGTCCGCGCCGCCCGCGCTGGCGGCGCTGGACCGGGCATGGGACACCGCCCGGAGCGCGGCGGCCGGTGAACTGGGCACGCTGCGCATCGGATACAGCCTCAGCACCGGCGCCGAGACCACACCGGCCCTGGTGGACAAGCTGATGCACAGCAGTCCCGGACTCGAGGTCGACGCGGTCCCGATGGCGACGCCCGAGATCACCGCCGCCGTTGCCGAGGGCCGCATCGATGCCGGGATCACCCGCGGCGAACAACCGGGCCGCGGCGTACGCCGCTACCTGCTGCGCCGGGCGCGGATCGGCGTCCAGCTGGCGCAGCACCATCCGCTGGCCGAACACCCGGAGATCGAGATCGCCGACGCAGCCGCGTATCCGTTGCGCCTCCCCCACCGTGCGGCCAACCCCGTCATCCACGACCAGCTGTCCGCGGTGTTCCGCGACATCCGGCCACAACCCCAATTCCTCACGCCCACAGTCTCTTTCGACATGTCACAGCGTGACCTGCGCGACGGGCGCACCCTCGCCCCGGCCGGCGAGGCCGCCGCCACGGCACCACCGCCCGGCATCACCTGGCGCCCGCTGCACGGCGCGCCCAGCCTGACCATCCACCTGGTCCTCCCACGCGAACAGTCGCCACTGCACCGCCGCGTCCGTGCCGTCGCCAAAACCGTGGCGCACGAGCTGCACTGGCTGACGGACTGACGGACTGACGGGCTGACGGGCTGACGGGCTGACGGGCTGACGGGCTGACGGGCTGACGGAGCTGTAGCGGCCCAGGGCGTTGAGGTTTCTGGGCTTCAGCGGGGCAGCACGTACCCGGCGTCGTGGGGCACCGGCGGGGATCAGAGACTGGGTCTCAGGTCGCCGCGTCACCCAGGGCGTCCAGTACCGGACGGATCAGCGGGTGGTCCTCCGCGCCGCACCGGACCGCCGCGAAGACGCGGCGCGTGGGGGCCACGCCCTCCACCGGGCGTACCACCGCCCCCGACACGTCCATGCCGCGCAGGGCCGAGCGGGGTACGAGGGCGACTCCCGCACCCGCCGACGCGAGGGCCACCACCGCCCTGAAGTCGTCCGACCAGTGCTCCAGCATGGGCTGGAAGCCGGCCTGTTCGCAGGCGAGGACGACCACGTCGTGGCAGGGGTTGCCCACGAAGGGGCCGATCCAGGCGTCCTTCGCGAGCTCGGCGAGGGCCACCCGTTCCGCGTCCGCGAGGCGGTGGCCGAGCGGGAGCACCGCGTCGAAGGGTTCGGCGTAGAGCGGTACGCGGGTGAGCCGCGGGTCGTCCGCGCCCGGCGCGCCCCGGTACTCGACGGCGACGGCCACGTCCACCTGCCGGTCGAGGACCATCGGCAGGCTCGCGTCGCCCTCCGCGTCCTGGACGCGGACCCGGATACCGGGCGCGGAGTCTGCGAGGCGGGCCAGGGCGGGGGCGACGACCAGGCCGATGCCGGTGGCGAAGGCCGCGACGGTCACGGTGCCGGCCTCGCCGGAGCTGTACGCGGCGAGCTCCGCCTCGGCGCGCTCCAGCTGGGCCAGGACCGCGTTGGTGTGCGTGAGCAGGATCTCGCCCGCCGCCGTCAGCCGTACGCCGCGCGCGGAACGCTCGACCAGGCGGTGGCCCGTCTCCTGCTCCAGGGCGGTGAGCTGCTGGGAGACGGCGGAGGGGGTGAGGTAGAGCGCGGCGGCGGCGGCCGTGACCGTGCGGTGGTCGGCCACGGCACGGAGGATGTGCAGGCGCCGGGCTTCGATCATGCACTGATTCTCCCCTACGGGGGGCTCATCCGTTCTTGGGGGGGCGGCCCCTCGCCGGTCGGGGGCTCGCCCTTGCGCAGGGGGCGGTGGGCTCCCCCCTCGCCGCTGGGGCACAGGAAGGGGGCGTCCACCGGCCGGTGGGGGCTTGGCGCGCCGTTCCCCGCGCCCCCTGGCAGGGCTTCGTCCCCGCCGGGAGTCTCCCCCGTCCCCGGGGGGTGTTCCCCTCGCCGCTGAAGCGGAGGCTTAGGGGCATCCCACGGGCCGGTGGGGGCTGAGCGCGCAGTTCCCCGCGCCCCTATAGCGGGGGCTGCGCCCCCATAGAGGCCGCACCTTCGTCCCCTGAGGCGTTGCGCCCTGTTGGAGTCTCGGTCGCAGTGGAGGCATACGGGCGTCCACCGGCCGGTGGGGGTCCAGCACGCCGTTCCCCGCGCCCCCGGCGGGGCCAGCGAGGAGGGACGTCCCATTCGCCGCCGGGGCGGAGGCGTAGGGGCGTCCACCGGCCGGTGGATAGCTGAGCGCGCAGTTCCCCGCGCCCCTGGGGCGGGGGCTGCGCCCCACCCCCCGGCCCCCGTCGCGGGCCGACCGCCCAGAGAGGCAAGCGCCATCCAGGGCCCCCCGAGACCCGAGCCCCCTACCCCTCCAGCTCAGCCCGCGCAGCGACAAACGCGTCTACCGCGCGGTTGACGTCCTCCGTGGAGTGCGCCGCGGACAGTTGGACTCGGATGCGGGCCGCGCCCTGGGGGACCACCGGGTAGGAGAAGCCGATCACGTAGACGCCTCGGTCCAGGAGGAGTTCGGCCATGCGGGCTGCCACGGCCGCGTCGCCGATCATGACCGGGGCGATCGCATGGTCGCCGGGCAGGACGTCGAAGCCCTCCTCCGTCATGCGGGAGCGGAAGAGCGCCGTGTTCGCGGCGAGGCGCTCGCGCAGGTCGTCCGCCGACTCCAGGAGGTCGAGGACCTTGAGGGAGGCCGCGGCGATCACCGGCGCGAGGGTGTTCGAGAAGAGGTACGGGCGCGAGCGCTGGCGCAGCAGGGCGACGATCTCGGCACGGGCCGCGACGTAGCCCCCCGAAGCACCGCCGAGCGCCTTGCCCAGCGTGCCCGTGATGATGTCGACGCGGTCCATGACGCCGTGCAGCTCGGGGGTGCCACGGCCGCCGGGGCCCACGAAGCCGACGGCGTGCGAGTCGTCGACCATGACCATGGCGCCGTACCGGTCGGCGAGGTCGCAGATCTCCTGGAGCGGGGCGACGTAGCCGTCCATGGAGAAGACGCCGTCGGTGACGATCAGCTTCCGGCGCGCACCGCCCTCGGAAGCCTCCTTCAGCTGCTGCTCCAGGTCCGCCATGTCGCGGTTGGCGTAGCGGAAGCGGCGCGCCTTGGAGAGGCGGATGCCGTCGATGATCGACGCATGGTTCAGGGCGTCGGAGATGACCGCGTCCTCCGCGCCGAGCAGCGTCTCGAAGACGCCTCCGTTGGCGTCGAAACAGGAGGAGTAGAGGATCGTGTCCTCCTGGCCGAGGAAGGCGGAGAGGCGCGCTTCCAGCTCCTTGTGGACCTCCTGCGTGCCGCAGATGAAGCGGACGGAGGCCATGCCGTAGCCCCAGCGGTCGAGCGCCTCGTGCGCGGCGGCGACGACCTCGGAGTGGTCGGCGAGGCCGAGGTAGTTGTTCGCGCAGAAGTTGAGGACCTCGCCGGGGCGGCCCCCCGCGGTGACCGCCACCGTCGCGGACTGCGGGGTGCCGATGACGCGCTCGGGCTTGTGCAGCCCCGCGGCGACGATCTCGTCGAGGGTGGCCTGGAGGTCTTCGCGTACGGAGTCGAACATGCGTGTTCCTTAGGAGATGGGGAGTTCAGGGGCTGGACCGGTGCGAAGGACGGTGCGAAAGGCAGTGCAAAGGACGGTGCGAAAGGCGGCGCGAAGGGCAGTGCGCAAGGCGGCCGTCAGGCGGTCCAGTCGAGGATGACCTTGCCGCCGCGGCCGCTCGCCGCGTCGTCGAATGCCGCCTCGAAGTCGCGGTGGCCGTACCGGCCGGTGATGACGGGGGCCAGGTCGAGGCCGCCTTCGAGCAGCACCGACATCGCGTACCAGGTCTCGTACATCTCGCGGCCGTAGATGCCCTTGATGGTGATCATCGAGGTGACGATCCGCGACCAGTCGACGGCGAACTCCTCGGCGGGCAGGCCGAGCATGGCGATCTTGCCGCCGTGGGTCATGTTGGCGACCATGTCGCGCATCGCGCGCGGGTTGCCTGACATCTCCAGGCCGACGTCGAAGCCCTCGCGGAGGCCGAGCTCGCGCTGGCCGTCGGCGATCGTCGACTTCGCCACGTTCAGCGCGAGGCTCGCGCCGATCTTGCGGGCCAGCTCCAGGCGCTCCTCGCTGACATCGGTGATCACGACGTTGCGGGCGCCCGCGTGGCGCGCGACGGCGGCGGCCATCAGGCCGATCGGGCCCGCCCCGGTGATCAGTACGTCCTCGCCGACCAGCGGGAACGACAGGGCCGTGTGCACGGCGTTGCCGAACGGGTCGAAGATCGCGGCCACGTCCAGGTCGACGGGGACGCGGTGCACCCACACGTTCGACGCGGGGAGCGCGACGTACTCCGCGAAGGCGCCGTCCCGCCCGACCCCGAGGCCGACCGTGGCGCGGCACAGGTGTCGCCGCCCGGCCAGGCAGTTGCGGCACTTGCCGCACACCAGGTGGCCCTCGCCGCTGACCAGGTCGCCGGCCTTGATGTCGGCGACATCACGGCCGGTCTCCACGACCTCGCCGACGAACTCGTGCCCGACCACGAGCGGCGCGGTGATCGTCTGCTGCGCCCAGCCGTCCCAGGACCGGATGTGCAGGTCGGTACCGCAGATCCCGGTGCGGAGCACCTTGATGAGGACGTCTCCGTGGCCGATGACCGGCTCCGGCACGTCCTTCAGGCTGAGACCCGGCTCTGCCTTCTCCTTGACCAGCGCCTTCACGGCCACGGCTCCCGTCGTACGTCGCTTCTTCCCCCGACGACACAGGAATCTTCCCTACGGCGGCGCCCCGGTCCATCGAGGATTTCTTAAGCGCCGCCGCAGCTTTCCTTCAAACCTGTGGGTCGGCGGGTCCGACCGCGCTCGAAGTAGAAGCAGGGGATCAGCTGCTGAACGTCCTCGACCCGTCCTGGACATCCTCGACGTCGAGGACGGGGGGCGAGGGGCGAGGGGCGAGGGGCGAGGGGCGCCTCAGCGTAGTAATCGGTTACTTCTTCTGACCATGACCCGGAGCGTCGCGCTCCTGGGCTTTCCTCCCACCTCCCGACGTCACAGGGGAGAAAGCTCATAGAAAACCGTCCCGAACCCTTGCGTGTCATAGCAACCGCTTACATGCTGTCGCGGAATCGGCTCACCCGGAACGCCCCGACACCTCTGGGAGTTCGCATGCCCACGCCCGACTCCTCCTCCGCGCCCCGCCGTCGCACACTCCTCATCGCGGGCGCCGCGTCCGCCCTCGTACCGCCGGTCGCGGGCGGCACCGCATGGGCCGCGACGGCCGGGAGCGCGCCCGAAGAGGCGTACGACACGCTGCTCGCCCGCGCCGCCACGCAGCTCACCGGCGGCGACTTCGACGCCTCGGACCCGGACTTCGCCGCGGCCCTGAAAGCCCTGGACGCCCAGGCGTCGGGCTGGTGGCGGCAGTTGGACCGGTCGGCGGGCCGGACCGCGCTGTGGCCCGACCTCTCCCCCGCCTCGGACCCCGGCAACTTCGGCCAGAGCTACACCCGTCTGCGTACCCTCGCGACGGCCTGGGCCACCCCCGGCACCTCGCTCAGCGGCAGCGCGGAGACCGTCGACACCCTGCTCGACGCGCTCCGCTTCCTGCGCTCCACCGGCTACCGCCCCGACCGCCCGGAGTCCGGCAACTGGTGGTTCTGGGAGATCGGCGCACCCCGAGCGCTCATGGACACGTGCGTGCTGCTGCGGGCCCGCATGCCCGCCGACGACCTGGCCGCGTACACGGCGACGGTCGCGAAGTTCTGCCCGGACCCGGACCGCCGCACCACCTCCCCCTCGCTCGCCGAGACCGGCGCCAACCGCGCCGACAAGGCCGTGATCGTGGCCCTGCGCGGCCTGCTCACCCGGGACACCGCCACGGTGGCGCTGGCCCGCGACGGGCTCTCCGACCGCCGGGACGGCGGCAGGAACAGCCTTTTCCAGTACGTCACTTCGGGGGACGGCTTCTACGAGGACGGGTCGTTCGTGCAGCACGGCTCCGTCGCGTACACGGGAACGTACGGCAGTGTCCTGCTCGGCGCGGCGGGCCAGCTGATCGCGCTCCTCGCGGACTCCCCGTGGGCGGTCACCGATCCGAAGACGTCCGTGCTGTACGAGGCGGTGGACCGGACGTTCGCGCCGGTGGTCTTCGACGGGCTGATGATGGACGCGGTGCGCGGCCGGGCGATATCCAGGGAGAAGGCGCGGGACCACAACGACGGGGCGGCGGCGCTCTCGCACATCCTGCAGCTGGCTTCGGGCGCGCCGGCCGCGTACGCGCGGCGGTGGCGGGCCCTTGCCAAGGGCTGGATCCACCGCAACAGAACCACTCCGTATCTGGGTCTCGTGGGCATTCCCGCTCTGGTCCGCGCCAAGGCCGTCCTCGACGACGGGTCGGTGCCGGCCGCGGACCGGCTCACGGGGCACTTCGTCTTCGCCGGCATGGACCGGGTGGTGCACCGGCGGCCCGGCTGGGCGCTCACCCTGTCGCTCTCGTCGAAGCGCGTCGCCGCGTACGAGGCGGGCAACGGCGAGAACCTGCACGGCTGGTACACCGGTGACGGCATGACCTACCTGTACGACGGCGACGACCTCGGGCAGTTCGGCGACGCCTTCTGGGCGACCGTCGATCCGTACCGCCTGCCGGGCACGACCGTGGACACCCGGGCCCGCGCCGACATCGGCACGGGCAGCGGCACGAGCACGTACCGTCCGAAGAACGCCGTCGCGGGCGGCGCGGCCCTGGACGCCCGGCACGGCGCCGCGGCCATGGAGCTGATCGCCGACGGCAGCACCTTGCGGGCCCGCAAGGCGTGGTTCTTCCTCGACAACGCCGTCGTCGCGCTCGGCGCGGGCATCGGCGCGAGCGACGGGCGCACGATCGAGACGGTCGTCGAGAACCGCAATCTGCACGCCGACGGGCCGGTGCGGCGGCTGACCGTCGACGGCCGCCGGCAGCCGGACCACGACGGCTGGTCCGCCCGGCTCGGCGCTGCCCGGTGGGCGCACCTGGACGGCACGGGCGGCTACGTCTTTCCCGACTTCTCCGGCCGCGCCGGTGACCCGGGCCTGCGCGCGCTGCGCGAGGAGCGCGTCGGCGCGTGGCGGGACATCAACACCGGCGCCGACACAGGGGGGAGCGCCTCACCGGTGCGGCGCCGCTATCTCACTCTCTGGCTCGACCACGGGGTGTCCCCCGCCTCCGCCTCGTACGCCTACGTCCTGCTGCCCGGCGCGAGTGCGGCGGCGACGGCGGCCTGGGCGCAGGGCCGGCCCGTGCGGGTCGTTGCCAACGACGCGACCGTGCAGGCCGTCGAGGCCCGGCGGGACGGGGTGCTCGCGGCGCACTTCTGGGGCCCCGGCCGGGCCGGGGGCCTCACGTCGTCCGGGCCTTGCACGGTGCTCGTGCGCCGCGGGCGCGGAGGCGTGTCCGTGGCCGTCGCCGATCCCGGCCGCACGGGGACGACAGTGAGCGTCGAACTTCCCTTCGGCGTGCGGGAGGTGGTCCGTGCCGATGACACGGTGACGGTCGTGCCGGGGTCCCGGCCCGTCGTCACCGTGCGGGTGGGCGGTTCCCGGGGCCGTACACACGCGGCGGAACTCGCCTGACCCCCGGGCGGCTCCCGCCCGCCCGGCGTGTGCGGGAGCGTCGTCCTCCCGGCTCAGATCGGTGAGCAGTCGGCCTTGTCCGTCCATCCCGCCGCGCACCGGTAGAGGGTGAAGGGGGTGTTGTAGCCGTGGGCGGCACCCAGTTGGTTGTACTCGGTCACGGTGACGCGCTGGGCCACGTAGTGGTCGGTCGCTGTGCCCATGACGCTGTCGGAGTACGGCGGAGTCGTGCTTGTGGATGTCGGCGTGGGCGTCGGCGTCGGCGGGTTGCTGTCGTCGATGTCCCAGAAGCGGACGAGGTGGTACGCGGAGCAGATGTTCACGTCCAGGATGTAGGAGGCCGCCGAACCGCACTGGGCCGGGCCCGTCCCGGGGTCGATGGGGTGGCCGTGTCCCATGCCGGTGATGTCGTAGGTCTCCACCGTGCCGCCGTAGACCCGGTGGGGATACCCCGCGACCTTGTCGGTGGTGTCCGGTGCCTGGTCGGTGCCGTTGGCGTCGGTGAACTGCTCCATGATCTCGGTGGCGTTCATCGGTTTCACGGTCGCGTCCGAAGTGCCGTGCCAGATCGAGACTTTCGGGCGCGGCCCGGAGTACGACGGGAAGGCGGCCCTGACCTTGTCCCCCCACTCCTTGGGGGACTTGCCGACGCCAGGGCTCATGCAACTGTAGGCGGAGACAACGGAGTTGGCGCAGCCGTAGGGCAGACCGGCGATCACTCCCCCGCCGGAGAAGACGTCGGGGTAGGCCGCCAGCATGGCGGAGGTCATCCCGCCTCCCGCGGAGAGACCGCTCACGTACGCCTTCGTCGAACCCTCGTCCTGCTTCGTGCGGTCGACCATCTGCTTGATCGACAGTGCTTCTCCCGAACCTCGCCGTGTGTCGCCGGACTCGAACCAGTTGAAGCACGAGTTCGCGTTGTTGGCGCTCTGCTGCTGCGGGAAGACGACGGAGAACTTGTACTGGTCGGCCAGCTCGGTCCAGCCGGTGCCTGCCGCGTAGCCGGAGGCGTTCTGGGTGCAGCCGTGCATGGCCACCACGACAGGGCGCCCGCTGGGCAGTCCCACGGGCACGTAACGGAACATGCGCAGGTTGCCCGGGTTGGAACCGAAGCCCGCCACTTCCTGGGGTGTGCCCGCCGCGCGGGCCGGGCCTGATGTGGCCACGATGGACAGCGCGGCCAGCAGCAGGATGGCCAGTCCCGCGGCCGGTCCGGCGGCGCGTGCCGCGACCGGTCGGCGGCGGACGGTGGCTGGGGCATGGGACATGGGGGGACCTCCGTGTTCGAGTTCTGCGATGACCGCGTGCGCTGACCGATCCCGCTGCGGCCTTCACGAGGTGGTGTGGAGGTTAGGGGCGCACGTGACGGCTGCGCCCCGGGTGGGGCCGCCACAATGCCGATCGCCCGAGTGGTGTCGAGCCACACGCACCGCCCCGGCTGCGCAAAGACGTCTCAGCGACGGTCATGAGGCGCGGCTCGGCGCCGGCCCTCCCAGTGATACGCAGAGTGCGGATCAGCGATCAGGAGCAAGTGCCGTCGGTGGTACGGAGCTTGTGGTCGCTCAGGCGGTGCAGGCGCAGGGCCAGCTGTAGTTCGAGGGCTCTGGTGGGGGCGTTCCAGTCGGGGCCGAGGAGTTGGGCGACGCGGTCCAGGCGCTGGACCACGGTGTTGACGTGCACGTGCAGGGCGTCCTTGGCCTTGGACAGGCTCGCGCCATGGGTGTAGTAGGCGTCGAGCGTCTGGGTCAGCTCGGTGCCACGCTGCTGGTCGTACGCGAGGACGGGGCCGAGGTAGCGCTGGACGAAGCCGTTGATGTCGGACCGGTCGCCGAGCAGGACGCCCAGGAAACCCAGTCCGGCGATGTCGCTGCCGTCTCCGGTGCGGCCCAGGGCGTGCAGGGCGGTCAGGCAGCGGCCGGCTTCCGTGTAGGTGTCCGGGAGGCGTTCGGGGCCGGTGACCGGTCCCGCGGATCCCACGGTCACCGGCGTACCGGCGGCCTTGCCGAGTTCAGCGGCCAGTTCGGCGGCGAGTGTCCCGGGGTCGGATGACGGTACGAGCAGGACGATGTGGCCGTCGTGGATTCCCGCGAGCCCGTCCAGCGACCGGGCGCGGCGGACGGTTTCCGCGAACAGGTGGGAGCGCGGTTCGCTGTCCGTGTCCAGGGCCAGGACGGCATGGGGCCGGGAGAGGTTGATGCCGAGCTTGCGGGCGCGCAGGGTCAGGCTTCCGCTGTCGTGGCGGTCGCCGGGGCGGTGGCAGGTGAGCAGGTCGTCGAGGAGTTCGCCGCGCACGCGGTGCTCCGCGTCGGCCATGGTGCGGCGCAGGAGCAGGAGGAGGGCGGCGACCAGGGCGGCGCGTTCGAACAGGCGCCGGTCGGCGTCGGTCAGGTCCGCGCGGCCGGTGAGGACGATGCTGCCGAGGAGCTCGGAGCCGGCCAGCACGGCGCAGACCCAGGTGCCGTCCACCGGGACGGCGCGGCCGCCGGTGCGGGAGGCCGTGACGCCGTGGGACGAGGGGGTGAGGGGGTCGGTGCCGGCGCGGGCCATTTCGGTGCCGTCGGTGTCGTGGAGGGCGAGGCCGCCGCCGAGCAGCGCGGCGATCTCCCGGACCAGATCGTCGACGGTCGCGCCGCGCAGGACCAGGTCGGTGAGCCGGTCGTGGGCGTCGGCGGCACGGCGCAGGGCGATGCTGTGGGCCCGGGCTGTTTCGTTGGCCGTGTTCAGGTCGACCAGGGCGGAGCGGGTCTCCTCCAGCATGCGTGCGCTGTCGATGGCGACCGCGGCGTGGTCGGCGAGCGACGTGAGGAGCGCGATGGCTTCCGGCGGGAAGTCACGTGGGCTGCGGTCCGCGGCGAAGAGCACGCCGATGACGCGTTTGCCGACGCGCAAGGGCACGCCGAGGATGCCGCCGAGCCCTTCTTCCAGCACCGCTTCATCGATGGGGCGGGTGTGCTTGAAGCGGGGGTCGGTCTGGTAGTCGGCGCTGGTGTAGGGGCGCGCGGTCTGGGCGACCAGGCCGCCGAGACCCTCGCCCATGCCCAGGCGCAGTTGCTGGAAGCGGGCCGATACCGAGCCGTCGGTGACACGCATGTACGTGTCTTTGGCGACAGGGTCGTTGAGGGTGAGGTAGGCGGCGTCGGTGCCGAGGAGGGTTCTGGCCCGGTGGACGATGGCGCGCAGGACGGCGTCCAGGTCGCGCAGGGCCGCGAGGTCGCTGGCGGTGTCGAAGAGTGCGGCCAGCTCGGCCTCGCGCCTGCGGTGCTGGTCGAGGGTGCGGCGGATCTCCAGCGCGATCCGGGTGGCGTCGTCCAGGAGGGACCGCTCCTCGGGCGGGAGCTGTGCGGTGGAGGCGTCGCCCGAGGGACGGGTGAACTGGTCGGCGGGTGCTCCGGAGGCCAGCAGGGTGAGCAGTCGTCTGAGGGCCGCCATCGCGCTGTGAGCCGCTGCGCGGTACGTGCGGTCGCTCATGGTGGTCATGATGGCATTCCTTCCCTCCGGGCGGGGGCTCCGGACACGTGCGGGCCGGGCCCGGCCGGACGGGAGAGGGCGCCCGGCCATTGCCCGTACGTTCGCTGCCCGGTCGGGCGGGCGAGGCTCGTCGGATCAGACCCTGTCGGCGCCGACGGGTGGGGACACCTCATGGCGGGCCTGCTCCGTGCCGTCGGGGGTCATGGCGACGGTGAGGTCCCGGCCGCGTGTTTCCCTGGCGAGGGCGACGGTGATGGTGGTGACGACCGCGGCCAGGCAGAGGTACCAGGCGACGGGGGTGGCGGAGTCGTACTCCTTGAGCAGCTCGACCGCGATGATCGGTGCCAGTGCGCCGGCCACGATGGAGGCGAGCTGTGAGCCCATGGAGGCACCGGAGTAGCGGACCTTGGTGTCGAACATCTCGGAGATGAAGGCGGCCTGGGGGCCGTACATGGCGCCGTGCAGCAGCAGGCCGATGGTCACCGCGAAAGTGATCACGGCGAAGGACTTGGAGTCGAGCAGGGTGAAGAAGGCGAAGGCCCACAAGGCCATGCCCGCCGAGCCGATGAGGGTGACCGGCCTGCGGCCGATGCGGTCGGAGAGCGCGCCCCACAGGGGGATGGTGACGAAGTGGACGGCCGAGGCGATCAGGACGGCGTTCAGCGCGGTGCTCTTGGGCAGGTCCAGGTGGTTGGTGACGTAGACGAGGAGGAAGGCGGTGAGGACGTAGTAGGAGATGTTCTCGCCGAACCGGGTGCCGATCGCGGTCAGCACCTCGCGCCAGCTGCGGCGGAACACCTCCACCACCGGCGGCTTCTCCTTGACGCCGCGGGCGGCGTCGGCCTGGGCCTTGGCCTGGGCAGCGAGGAAGACGGGCGATTCTGAGACGGAGATGCGGATCCACAGGCCGATCAGGACCAGGACGCCGGAGAGCAGGAACGGGATGCGCCAGCCCCAGGCCTCGAAGGCCTCCTCGGACTGGACGGCGGCGAGCAGGGCGAGGACGCCGGTGGCCAGGAGGTTGCCGCCCGGCGCTCCCGCCTGCGGCCAGGAGGCCCAGAAACCGCGGCTCTTGTCGCCGCCGTGCTCGGAGACGAGGAGGACCGCGCCGCCCCACTCGCCGCCCAGCGCGAAACCCTGGATGAGGCGCAGCACGGTGAGCAGGATCGGCGCGCCGACGCCGATGGTGTCGTAGGTGGGGAGCAGGCCCATGGCGAAGGTGGCCCCGCCCATCATGAGCAGGCTGATGACGAGCAGCTTCTTGCGCCCGATCTTGTCGCCGAAGTGCCCGAAGACCACGCCGCCGAGCGGCCTGGCGGCGAACCCGATCGCGTAGGTGATGAAGGCGATCATGGTGCCGACGAGCGGGTCGGCGGTGGGGAAGAAGAGGGTGTTGAACACCAGCGCGGCGGCGGAACCGTAGAGGAAGAAGTCGTACCACTCGATGGTGGTGCCGATCAGGCTCGCGCTGACGATCCGGGCGATGCCGGGAGAGCTGCCTGGCACGGTGGGGCCGGTGGCCGGGGCGTCGGACATGTGTCACCAGTTTCGGGAGCGGGGTGGGTGCGGGGACAGGGGTGCGCGGGGCGCCGGAGCGCGGCCGGGGGTCAGCTCGCTCCCCAGCCGCCGTCGAGGGGCAGCGAGGCTCCGGTGATGTAGCCGGTGTGCGGCCCGCACAGCCACAGGACGGCGCCGGCGACCTCTTCGGCCTCCAGGAGCCGTTTCAGCGGAGTGCGGGAGAGCAGGACGTCGGAGACGACGTCGTCGGGGCTGATGCCGTGGGCCTCGGCCTGGTCCTGGATCTGGGCTTCCACCAGCGGGGTGCGGACATAGCCGGGGTTCACACAGTTGCTCGTCACCCCGTGCGGGGCGCCCTCGACAGCGGTGACCTTGCTCAGTCCCTCCAAGGCGTGCTTGGCGGCGACGTAGGCGGATTTGTAGGCGCTGGCACGCAGCCCGTGGACGCTGGAGATGTTGATCACCCGGCCCCATCCGTTGGCGTACATGTGCGGCAGCACGCGGCGGATCAGCAGGAACGGGGCGGTGACCATCACCTGCTGCATGAGCGCGAAGCGCTCCGGCGGGAACTCGTGGAGCGGGGCGACGTGCTGCAGCCCGGCGTTGTTGACCAGGACGTCGATGCCGGAGGGCAACATGTCGATGACGTCCGGGTCGGCCAGGTCGGCGGCGTGTGCCTGCCCCCCGATGGCCTCGGCGACTGTCTTGGCCTTCTCGGCGTCCAGGTCGACCACGTGGACTTCCGCGCCGGCGACGGCGAGCGCGGCGGCGCATGCCAGGCCGATGCCGCTGCCACCGCCGGTCACCAGTGCCACGCGCCCGGACAAGTCCACGCCGCGGGCCGTCGAAGAGAGCGAAGCTACCAGCGCCGAGGGGTGTGAGGATGCGAATTCGCTGGTCATGGCCGGAAACAGTAAAGAAACCTGACCGGCTCTCCTATGGCAGCGAACACCACAATGCCTCGCCCAAGAGTGGCGGACTCTCCCATGTCCACGCCTGAAGTGGAACTCGGCCCCCGGCGCTCCGCGGACGTCCGGTACGCGCGGTGCGCTCCCCCACTGGGGAGGCGCTCGGTATGTGAGTGAGAACCATGGTGAGGGATGCTCCGAGGTTCTTAGGCTCAGCGCCGAGTTGGCCGAGCAGGCAGCAACGGTCGTCCACACGTCGGGTTCCCGACGAGCCGGACTGACCGCCTGCAGTGGAGCGCTGGGAGAAGTCGAATGGGTCTGGACAAAACAGTTGCGAGCGTCGCCGAGGCGGTGAGAGGCATCCCTGACGGGGCGTCCCTCGCCGTCGGTGGATTCGGTCTGTGCGGCATACCGAGCGCGTTGATCGACGCGCTGCTGCACGAGGGCGCTTCCGGGCTGCGGATCGTCTCCAACAACTGCGGTGTGGACGACTGGGGGCTCGGCCTGCTCCTGCGGGCGGGCCGGATCGCCCGGATGACCAGCTCGTACGTGGGAGAGAACAAGGAATTCGCCCGGCAGTACCTCAGCGGGGAGCTGGAGGTGGAGCTGGTGCCCCAGGGCACCCTCGCCGAGCGGCTGCGCGCCGGGGGCGCGGGCATCCCCGCCTTCTACACCCCGGCCGGCGCCGGAACCCAGATCGCCGAGGGCGGACTGCCCTGGCGCTACGGTCCGGACGGCACCGTCGTGGTCGCCTCACCGCCCAAGGAGAGCCGCGTCTTCGACGGCACCGAGTACCTCCTGGAAGAGAGCATCACCACCGACTACGCACTGGTGCGAGCCACCCTCGGCGACCGCCACGGCAACCTGGTCTTCCACTCCTCCGCCCGCAACTTCAACCCCCTCGCGGCGATGGCCGGCAAGGTCACCGTCGCCGAGGTCGAGCACCTGGTCGAACCCGGCGAGCTGGACCCGGACGAGGTCCACCTGCCCGGTGTGTTCGTCCAGAGCGTGGTCCGCGTCCACCCCGGCGACCCCGCAGCCCAGCGGCGCATCGAACGCCGCACCGTCCGTACCCAGCAGGAAGTCGGTGCCTGACATGGCGCTCACCCGTGAGCAGCTGGCCGCCCGGGCCGCCCGGGAACTGATCGACGGCACGTACGTCAACCTCGGCATCGGCCTGCCCACCCTCATCCCCAACTATCTGCCGCCCGGGGTCGAAGTGGTCCTCCAGTCGGAGAACGGCATCCTCGGCGTCGGCCCCTACCCGACCGAGGACGAACTCGACAGCGACCTCATCAACGCGGGCAAGGAAACAGTGACCACGCTGCCGGGCGCCTCGTTCTTCGACTCCGCGCTCTCCTTCGGCATGATCCGCGGCGGCCACATCGACACCGCCGTCCTCGGCGCCATGCAGGTCTCCGCCACGGGCGACCTCGCCAACTGGATGATCCCCGGCAAGGTGGTCAAGGGCATGGGCGGCGCGATGGACCTGGTGCACGGAGCCCGCCGGGTCATCGTCCTCATGGAGCACACGGCCAAGGACGGCAGCCCCAAGCTCGTCGAGAGGTGCACGCTGCCGCTCACCGGCCGTGGCGTGGTCCAGCGCGTCATCACCGACCTCGCCGTCCTCGACGTCACGTCCGACGGCTTCGAGCTGGTGGAACTCGCGCCCGACGTGACGGTCCAGGACATCGAAGCGGCGACGGCCGCCAAGCTGACCGTGCCCGCTCGGCTCATGGCGCCCACCGGCGCCTGACCGGACAGAGTGAAGTGCTCTGCCCACCGGACCGGACGCGGCCTCTGAGCCCGGGACCGGCCGCCGTCAGATCCCGCCCTCCTCACGCCGGTGGATCTGCTCGACCAGCTCCGCGGCCATGCGCTTGATCGTGTCGAGCCCCGCCCTGCCCCAGGGGCGCGGCTCGACATCGACGACGCAAACCGTGCCGAGCGCCATCCCCGTACGGTCGATCAGCGGCGCGCCCAGATAGGAGCGGATGCCGATCTCCTCCACCACGGGATTGCCCGCGAACCGCGGATAGTCGCGGACGTCCTCCAAGACGAGGGCCTTGCGGCGCACCACGACGTGCGGGCAGTACCCGTGATCGCGGGCCATGTAGCGGCCCGTGACTCCGGCCGGGCGCTCCGGAGTGTGCAGGCCCGCGAAGAACTGTCCGTTCTCGTCGATGAAGTTGACCATCGAGTAGGGCGCCGCGGTCAGCTCGGCGAGCCGGTCCGCGAAGACGTCGAAGGCCGGTTCGGGGCGCTGTCCGATGCCGAGCCCGCGCAGCCGCCGCACCCGCGCCGGAGCCTCCGTGTCCACCGGGGTGAGCAGCAGCCGCCCCGTCGGGTCGTGTGTCACGTGTGTGCTCCGTGGCTGGCCGCCGGGGCGTGGTTGAGGAGGTGCTTGACAAGGATGAGGAGGGTCTGGATGCCGGAGCTGGAGATCCGCGCGTCACAGCGCACGACCGGCACTTGGGGGTCGAGGTCGATGGCGGACCGCACCTCCTCGGGTTCGTAGCGGTGGGCGCCGTCGAACTCGTTGATCGCCACGATGAACCCCATGCCGCGCTGCTCGAAGAAGTCCACGGCGGCGAAGCAGTCCTCAAGGCGCCGGGTGTCGGCGAGGACCACCGCGCCGAGGGCTCCTTCGGAGAGTTCGTCCCACATGAACCAGAACCGCTCCTGGCCGGGCGTGCCGAAGAGGTACAGCACGTGCTGCGGATCGAGGGTGATCCGCCCGAAGTCCATGGCGACGGTCGTCGTGGTCTTGTTCTCCACGCCGGACAGGTCGTCGGTGGCCTCGCTGACCGTGGTGAGCAGCTCCTCGGTGCTCAGCGGAGCGATCTCGCTGACCGCGCCCACGAAGGTCGTCTTCCCGACCCCGAAACCACCCGCGACCAGGATTTTCAGCGCGGTGGGGAAGGGGTCAGAGCTGTCGTCGTAATCCATCGAGCACTGCCTCCAACAGGGACCGGTCAGTCGGGTTGTGGTACAAGTCCGGGGCCTTCTGGGTGAGGGCCCCGCAGTCGAGGAGATCCGAGAGGATCACTTTGGCCACGACCGCGGGCAGCCTCAGCTGCGCCGCGATCTCGGCGACGGAGGTGGGCGCGTCGCACAGGCCGAGGGCCGTGGCGTGCTCGGGCCCGAGGTAGCCGAGCGGAAGGGCGCCGGTCGCCATCACCAGGGAGAGCAGGTCGAGTTGGCTGGTCGGTCTGGTCCGTCCGTTGCTGACGGTGTAGGGACGGACGAGCCGTCCCGCTGCGTCGTCGAGCCAGGGCCCGTCGTGCGGGGCCGCCACCCTCAACGCCTCATCGGCGCGGGTTCGCCGGCCGGCTGCCGGGGGGCGGTGATCAGATACGGCCGTACGCTCTTGACCAGCATCGCCATCTCGTAGCCGAGGACGGCCGCGTCGGCCTCACGGCCGGCGAGCACGGCCAGACAGGTGCCCGACCCCGCGGTGGAGACGAACAGGAGCGTGGAGTCCAGTTCCACGACGACCTGGCGGACGTCACCGCCGTCGCCGAAGCGGATGCCCGCGCTGCGCCCGAGCGAGTAGAGCCCCGAGGCGAGGGCCGCCATGTGGTCGGCGCTGTCCGGGTCGAGGCCGTGCACCGACTTCACGAGTCCGTCGGAGGAGAGCAGGACAGCGCTGTGGGTGTGCGGCACACGCTGCACGAGGCCGCTCATCAGCCAGTCGAGATCGGATACATGGCCGGTCGGCGCATCGCTCGCCATGGTGGATCGACTCCTTGAGGTACGGACGTACGTAGGTCTGCGGGGGCAGGGGCGGGGGTGGTCGGCCGGGGCCCGGCCCGGGGTGCTGGTCAGGCGCCGGGTCCCGGCCCGTCGTGCGGGGCGTCGGCCGGGCGCTCCCGCGAGGTGGGATCACGCGCGTCCTGCGCCTGGGCGAGGCCGATGCCGCGCTGGAACGCGGCCATCAGGCCCGGGTCGTGGCCGACGACCTGGTCGGGATCGGGGGCCGGCCGCGGCGCCGGTGAGTCCCGCAGCTGGGGTGCGATGTGTTCCTGGGCGCGCCGTTTGGGGAGCCGGGGCCTTTCGACGCGGCCGCGCACGGCGCCGTTGCGCGGGGTCGGCGGTGCCGCCGCGTGCTCGGCGGCGGCCTGCCGGTCCTCGGGCCGGATGCCGGGCGTCGCGTCGGCGGGCGTCGGCCGGTCCTCGCGCGCGCCGCGCACGGGGAGGGGGGCGGGCCGGGTGCCGTTCGCGGGGCGGGGGCGGGGCGGCACGGGGACGGGTTCGGGGGCGGGCGCGGGGTGGGGATCGGTTCGGGAGGCGGGGTGAGGATCGGTGCGCGGCGCGGGGTGAGGATCGGTGCGCGGCGCAGAATCAGGATCGGTTCGCGGCGCAGGGTCGGGCTGAGTTCGCGGGGCGGGGTGAGGATCCGTGCGCGGCGCGGGGTCGGGCTGGGTTCGCGGGGCGAGGTGGGGCTCGGTTCGGGGCTCGGGCAGTGCTGCACCCGGCGCTTCACCTTGTGCGCCGCCCTGTACGACTTCTCGTACGTGCCCGGCGGCGCCCAGCGACGCCGCTTCGGCGGCCGGTCGGCGCCGGGTGACCTGCACCGCCTGCTGCTCGGCGCCCAACAGCTCCTGCGGCAGGATCAGTACGGCCTGGACACCGCCGTAGATGTTGGTCTGCAGCCGCACCGCGACACCGTGCCTGCGGGCGAGCGCGGAGACCACGTAGAGCCCGATGCGGCCGTCCTGCAGCAGGCTCGCGACGTTGACCTGGTCGGGGTCGGTGAGCAGCCGGTTCATCTTCGTCTGCTCGGCGAGGGGCATGCCGAGGCCCCGGTCCTCGACCTCCACGGCGAGCCCGGCGGTCACGAGGTTGGCGCGGAGCAGAACCTGGGTGTGCGGCGCGGAGAACAACGTGGCGTTCTCGACGAGTTCGGCGAGCAGGTGGATGACGTCGGCGACGGCGTGCCCGCGCAAGGTGCCGTCGATCGGCGGCACCAGCTTGACGCGCGAGTACTGCTCGACCTCCGCGATGGCCGAGCGCATCACCTCGGTCATGGAGACCGGGTTGCTCCACTGGCGGCGCGAGACGGCGCCGCCGAGCACGGCGAGGTTCTCGGCGTGCCGGCGGATGCGGGTCGCGAGGTGGTCGACGTGGAAGAGGCCCTTGAGCAGTTCGGGGTCCTCCACCTCGTTCTCCAGCTCGTCGAGCAGCGCGATCTCGCGGTGCACGAGGGACTGCAGGCGCCGGGCGAGGTTGACGAAGACCTCGACCTTCTGTTCGCTGCCCGCGTGGCTGGAGAGCTGGGAGGCCTGTACGACGGCGCCGACGGCCACCTCGTGGGCGCGGTTCAGCTCGTCGGCGAGCAGGTCGAACTCGTCGCCGCCGGGCCGCGCCCGGCCCGGTGCGCGGGGAGCCGGTGTGCCGGGGGCAGGGGTGCCAGGGGCCGGGGTGCCGGGGGTCGGCGGCTGGTCGCCGCGGCGCAACTGTTCGACGACGCCGCGCAGTTCGGTCTGGCTGCGCGCGGTGGCGCGACGCAGCGCGCCGACGCGGTCGCGCACGGACCTGGCGGCGCGCTCGGCGGCGACAGCGGCGAGCACGATGCCCACGAGGCCGACCAGCGCGGCGGCGGTGAGGACGGCGAGCAGGGCGGGACTCGGCCGGGAGCCGGTCGAGCGGAGGGTGAACAGCACGGCCGCGCAGGCGCTCAGGCCCACGGCGACGGCCGGCAGCACAGCGATCCGCAGGAGCTGCGGGCGTATGTGCGTCTCGGGCAGTGCGGCGGCGGTCCGGCTGCCGGGCCTGCCGTGCCGGCCGCCCTCACGGCGGTCTGCGCGGGCGGCCGGTGCGCGTAGGTGAGACATCTTCGTCCTCGGTACGTTGCGACGAGGGTCCGGCGGTCGGCCCGACTCCTCTTTGCGGCGTGGTTGCGGCATCGCCGTGCCGGCCGGCAGGTCGCGACGTCAGCACTGTGTCGTCATCCCTGCGTCGCCCGACGGCCACTCACGGTAGTCGGCAACGCATCACGTGCGGTGGGCAGTTGACAAAGTCAGCGGGGCAGCGTCCCGCTCTGGTATGACGCCTCGTACGGGGGTCCGATTACCGTCGAACACGGGACCGATGTGCGGATGGCTCCCCTGCTGTAATGACCGAATGCACCTCAACCCTTACGGCGCGGACGCCGTGAACCTGGCCGCCGACCTCGCCAACTCCCGCCCGGCCAGCGCGGAGGAGCTCGCGGACCGCTGCCGTGCCGCCGGTCTCACACTCGAACGCCCGGTCGACGCGGACGACTTGGCGCGCGCCCAGGAAGCCCTGGACGCCTGGGAGAAGGTCGTCGACGCCACCGCCGAGAGCGAACGCGCCGAACTGGTCAACGCCATGCTGGCGGCGGCCACCGCCCACCCGCGGCTGACCGACCACGCGGGCAGCGGCTGGCACCTGCACTACCGGGAGGACCGGCAGCCGCTCGGCGCCCTGCTGTTCTCGCTGATCTCCGTCGGCACCGCGCTGCACCTGGCGGGGCGGGGCATGCACCGGCTGCGGCGGTGCGCCGTGGCCGAGTGCACCACGATCTTCGCCGACACCTCACGCACCGGACGGCAGCGCTACTGCTCCCAGCGGTGCGGGAACCGTGACGCGGTCCGCAGACACCGCGCCCGGACGGCCTGAGCCGCCCCGCTACCCGTCTGCCCGCCTATCCACCTGCCCGCCTATCCGCCTATCCGCCTATCCGACGGACGTCGTCTCGTGCTCCCCGTTGTCCGCCTTGGGGCCTGCGATCGCGCGGACGACCATGGTCGACGCTCCCGGCCAGCCACCGTCCGGCTCGACGGCGACGCCGCGCCACCACAGCGTGCCGGGCAGGGGCCCCGCCCCGGGCTCGAAGGGCTCGCCGGGGCAGGGCAGCGCGATGGTGGCGTCCGCGCGGCGCGCCGCGGCGACCGTGCCCTCCCCCGGCTCCGACCAGGCGTGCGGGGCGAGGTTGAACGTCCCCCAGTGGATCGGCAGGAGCACCCCGCGCGGCTCGCCGCCCTGGAGGTCCAGGTGCGCCCGCACGCCTTCTTCGGGCGTCATGTGGATGTCCGGCCAGAACTCGCTGTAGGCACCGATCTGGATCATCGTGAGGTCGAACGGGCCGTGCGCGGCGCCGATGTCCTGGAAACCCTGGAAGTAGCCGGTGTCGCCGCTGTGGTAGACGCGGTGGTCCGGCCCCGCCACCACCCAGGACGCCCACAGGGTGTGCTGCTGGTTGCGCAGGCCCCGGCCGCAGAAGTGCCGTGCGGGGGTGGCCGTGAGGGTCAGCCCGGCCACCTTCGCCGTCTCGTGCCAGTCCAGCTCGCGGAGGCGGTCCGCCGGCACGCCCCACCGCTCCAGGTGGGCGCCGACGCCGAGCGGCACCGCGAAGACCGTGTCCGTACCGGCCAGCGCCTTGATCGTGGGCATGTCCAGGTGGTCGTAGTGGTCGTGAGAGATCACGACGACGTCGACCGGACCGAGCGCCTCCAGCGGCACCGGGACAGGGTGCAGCCGCTTGGGCCCGGCGAAGGAGAACGGCGAACACCGCTCGCCCCACACCGGGTCGAAGAGCACCCGCCGCCCGTCGATCTCGACCAGAACGCTGGAGTGGCCCATCCAGGTGACCCGCAGACCGCTGACCGGCGGCTTGGCGAGGTCGGCGAGGGTGGTGGCGTGCACAGGGACGGTGCCGGCAGGCCCGCGGCGTACGCGCTCCTCCTTGCGGAAGTAGACCTTGGCGAACTCCATGGTCGAGCCGGTCGGCCGGGTCCGCGCCCCCACGGGGTTCTGGAAGGAACCCTCGGCCACGGAGAAGTTCGGCGATCTGCGGATCCGGGCCAGCCGGGCACCCGCGGGATCCGCTCCGAAGGCAGCGGACCGCAGCGAGCGCAGCCCGGGAATCAGGGACCGGGACACGGGACCTCCTGAAGGGGGTGGATAGGCCTCCCCATTATGTCCACCGCCTCCGGGAGAGTGCTGCGCGGGCAGATTGAGGGGCGGCCGCCCGGCGGGAGGAGGGCGGGGGCGGGTGTTGCCTTGAACCGCCCGTCAGGGGGAACCGCCCGTCAGGGGCGGGGGCGCAGGCGGTCGTCCTCGGGGGGTCGGCCGCCGAGGCTGGTGATGAGTTCGCGGCACAGGTCGCGGAGCTTGACGTTGCGGTTCTGCGAGGCACTGCGCAGGATGCCGAACGCCCGTTCGGCGTCACAGCGCTGCTGGCCCATGATGACGCCGATGGCCTGGTCGATGACGCTGCGCGAGCGCATCGCCGTCTCCAGTTCGCTCGCGAACTGCTGCGCGTCCGCGATGCGCTGCGCCAGCGCGATCGCCCCGGTGGCCTGGGCCGCCACCACACGCAGCCCCGTCAGGTCCTCGTCGGTGAAGCCGTCCGGTTTGGGAGCGTAGAGGTTGAGGGCCCCCGTGGTGTGGGTGTGGGCGGCGATGGGCAGCGAGAGCGAGGAACGGGTGCCGCACGCCACCGCGTGGGCCGGATAGGCGCCCCACCGCCGCTCGCCCAGCATGTCCGCCACGACGACCTCGTCACCGCTGCGCAGGGCCTGCAGGCACGGCCCGTCGTCCAGGCCGTACTGCTTCTCGTCCAGCTCACTGGCCGCACGGCCAGCGCTGGCCACCGTCAGGTGCCTGCCCGCACGGCTGATGGTGATGCCGCAGCTGTCCGCCGCGACCGTGAGACTCAGCGCGTGGGCGGCCAGCGTCTCCAGGAACTCTTCCAGGGAGTCCGTCTCCAGCAGGAGGTCGGTCACGAGCAGGTCGTCGTCGTACGTCATCGGGGAGCCCCCTCGGGCAGGCGCCGAGCCTGCGTCAGCGGTCGTCTCGGCGCTCCACCGAGCCAGCAGAACGGCTGCACCCCTCACCATCGCACGGACGCGGACGGCAACCGGCCACTTTGCCATAGGGATCTCCTATGGGCCCTGCTGATATTTGGTCTTTGTCGCCCGTTCCACTGCGGCCGTACGGTGAAACAGCTCGACGAGGCGCGCCGCAGTGAATTCCCCGAACTCGCTTACTGCGTACGCTGCGTACGCCTTTCCCTATTCCGTCGGGCGGAAAATCACGTACTGAGAGGACCGATGGAATGACCACGATCGAGAGCGGAACAGAAACGCGGGAATTCGCTGGAAAGCGGGCTCTGGTCACAGGCGGTTCCCGCGGAATCGGAGCGGCCGTCGTACGCCAGCTCCTGGACGCGGGCGCCCAAGTGCTCACGACCGCCAGGTCGGCGGCGAGCACCGTGCCGGAGGGCGCCACCTTCGTGGCGGCCGATGTGCGGACGCGGGCCGGAGCGGAGGCAGTCGCCGCGTCCGTGGAGAAGGAGCTCGGCGGGGTGGACGTCATGGTCCACAACGCGGGCGGTGGGCGACCGTACGAAAGCACCTCCGCCATCCCCGACGAGGAGTGGCAGGACGCGTTGGAGTTGAACTACCTGGCGGCGGTGCGGCTGGACTCGCTGCTGGTACCGGGGATGCGGGACCGGCGCTCGGGGGTGATCGTGCACGTCTCCTCGGCCGCGGTCCCCGCCACGCCACCGCCGTTCCTGCCCTACACGGCGGCGAAGGCGGCGCTGGAGAACTACAGCCGGGGGCTGGCCTCGGAGCTGGCGCCGTTCGGCATCAGGGTCAACACGGTGTCTCCCGGCAGGGTCGCCACACCGGGCGGCGAAGCGACCCGCGCGGAGTGGGCGCGCCTCGACCCGTCTCAGGAACAGGGGCAGGGGCAGGCGCAGGAGAAGGGGCAGGGCGACAGCCCCGTGCCGCTGGGGCGCGACGGTCAGCCCGCCGACATCGCCCACGCCCTGCTGTTCCTCATGTCCGACCGGGCGAGCTGGCTCACCGGAAGCAATCTCTTCGTGGACGGAGGTGAATTCCCCAGAGGGTGACGCCGAGGCGATTCCACGCCGCGGTGATTCCACGCCGAGGTGATTCCCGGCCGTCAGGGCACCGGTGAAAAGGCAGCGGAATTCGTCCAGGTTTCCTGGCTCAGGAGTTCGAGCAGGACCTTTTCCGCCGGGCCCGCGCCCTGCCTGAGCACGGCGATGACGGGCTGGGAGACGCCCGGCGACACCGGGCGGACGAGGGGCTCGTGACCGTGGGGCACCGCGGAGGCCGGCACGAGCGTGACGCCCAGCCCGTGGGCGGCCCACCGCACGGCCGTCGCCGTCTGGGACACGCGGGCGGCCGTGGCCGGGGCCAGGTCGTTGTCCCGCAGCACGCTCAGCAGCACGCCGTCGAGCGCGCTGTCGCGGTCGAACCTCACCCACGGCTCGCCGGCCAGAGCGCGCAGCTCGACCCGGTCCGCGGCGAGTTGGCGGTGCCCGTCGGCGAGGACCACGACGAACTCCTCGTCGCCGAGATGGTGGGCGTCGGCGGGGCTTCGCTCGCACGCCGCCATCAGGGCGAGGTCCACCACGCCCCGGCGGCACAGCCGTTCCAGCTCGGCGGAGCTCGGCTCCTCGAAGACGGTGACCTCCAGCCGGGGGAAGCGGCGGCGCAGCGCGCCCAACGCGCCCGGCAACTGCCGCGTGCCGAAGCCCATCTGCACCGCGACCACCAACTCGCCCACCAGCTCGTCGGCACCGGCCCGCGCCGTCGCCCGCGCCCGCCGCGACGCGCTCACCGCGACCTCCGCCTCCCGCAGGAAGGCGCGGCCGACCACGGTGGGCACCAGTCCGGTCGGTGTGCGGGCGAAGAGCTGCACGCCGAGTTCCCGCTCCAGGCCGCGGATCTGCTGGGACACCGAGGGCTGTGCGACGCGCAGCAGTTCCGCCGCCGCCGTCACCGACCCCTGCTCGGCGACGGCCAGGGCGTACTCGTACTGACGAAGGCTCATTCGGCCGCCGTCCCCCCTCCCTGCGGCGGACCGCGACCGCGGTCCGCCCCCGTTTGTCATTCCACAGTCGTACGGGCTCGTCCGCTCAGGAAGCGGCCCCGATCTGCAGCTTGAGGGTGTCGAGGTTGCGGAAGCCCTTCGCCTCCACGTGGTCCCCGGAGCTCTCGCCCCGCAGGCGCCGCCCGATCCACGGCACCAGGTACTCGCGCGCCCAGTGGATGTCGTCGCGCCGCACCTCCAGCGTGCCGCGCGGCGGCATCGGAGGCCACGCCTGGTCGGGGTCCGCGGGCACGTCGAGGCCCAGGACCTGACCGGCGCGCAGCGCCACGCGCGTGTGGCCCTCGGCGGAGAGGTGCAGCCGGTCGCCGTCCCAGGCCCGGCGGTCCTGGACGGTCTTGAGGGACCACAGGTCGAGCACGGGGCACCCGTACCGGTCGGCGATGGCACGGACGTGCATGTTGTACGTGGCGATCTTGCCGCGCAGATGCTTGAGCACCGCGACGCCACGGGTGTCGAAGCCGGTGGTGACCATGACCGTGCCGACCGCCGACGTGAGGTCGGCGACGGCCCGCTCGAACCGCTCGGCGACCTCGTCGGGATCGGTGCCGGGCCGGATGATGTCGTTGCCCCCGGCGCAGAACGTCGCCAGGTCGGGGGCGAGCTCCTTGGCCCGCGGCAGCTGGTCCTCCACGATCTGGTCGAGGAGCTTCCCGCGGACGGCGAGGTTGGCATACCGGAAGGTGTGCTCGGGTACCCGGTCGTCCAGCAGGACCGCGAGGCGGTCGGCCCAGCCGACGAAGGTGCCGTCGGGGCCCGGGTCGCCCACGCCTTCGGTGAAGCTGTCGCCGACCGCTGCGTAGGAGTTGAATACGCGGTTGTTGTTGGGGTGGTGGATGAAGGTTGTCGACTCTGCGCTCACGACGTCACATCCTTCACCTCCCTAAGTGACCTACGCCACCGTAGGGAGGGGTTGACGGTGGGTGAGATAAGCCACCGGTCAAGATTCACCCAACTCGGAATAAGTGCACGATCCACCTTTTGCCGCACGTCACGCCCGTTTTCGCGGCACGTCACGCCCGCAGGCGCCGCCCGTCACCCCTGTTTTCGCCGCACGTCACGCCCGTCGCAGCCGGAACACCGCCGCGTCCAGGTCTCCCTTGAGCCCGGTCCGCAGCCCATGGTGGAGCAGCACCGCACCCCGGTGGGTCTCCCCCGTGTCCGGGCAGAAGTAGGCCGCCGCCGGGTCGAGCCCGCGCAGCCGCACCGGTGCCGGCTCCTCCCCGTACGCCTGCGCCCGCAGCCAGGCCAGGACGACGGACTCGTCGCCCCGCACGTACTGCACGGCACTCAGCCCCTCCCCCGGCGGACGCAGCCGGTAGAGGTCGCCGAGCTGCACCACGGGCCTGATCTCCTTGTAGAGATCCACCCAGTCGCGCGCCTCGGCGAGCTCGCCCTCGGTCCATCGCGTGAGATCGCCGCCGATGCCGAGCACACCCGCCATGGCGCTCACGAACCGGAAGCACAGCGAGCTGGTCCGGCCGTTCAGCTGGGTGTTGGGGCTGTCGGTGACCCAGGCGGCCATCACGCGGGCGGGATGCAGCTGGCTGAAGCCGTGCTGGATGGCCAGCCGGTCCAGCGGGTCGTGTTGTCGGAGGTCCACACCTGGTCGGTGCGGGAGAGGATGCCGAGGTCGATCCGTCCGCCGCCGCCCGAGCAGGACTCGAAGGCCACGGTGGGATGCGCCGCGCGGAGCCGGTCGAGCAGGTCGTACAGGGCGTGCGTATGACCTGACCAGAGCCGTTGCGGGTAGGGCGCGCCGGGTCGGCCGACGTCGGTGAAGGAGCGGTTGAAGTCCCACTTCACGTAGTCGATGGGCGCGCTGGAGAGGAGTTCGTCGAGCCGCCGCCACAGGTGCGCGCGGACGTCCTCCCGCGTGAGGTCGAGGACGAGCTGGTTGCGGTACTCCGTGCGCGTACGGCCGGGTTGGTGCTGCACCCAGTCGGGGTGGGCGCGGTAGAGGTCGCTGTCGGGGTTGACCATCTCCGGTTCCACCCAGATGCCGAACCGCATCCCGAGTTCGTGCACCTCGTGGGCGAGCGGGCCGAGGCCGCCGGGGAAGCGGTCGGGGTTGGGGAACCAGTCGCCGAGGCCCGCCCGGTCGCTGACCCGCTCGCCGAACCACGCGTCGTCGACGACGAAGAGTTCCACGCCGAGCGCCGCGGCCCGTCGGGCGAGCCTGCGCTGCTGCCCCTCGGAGATGTCGAAGCCGGTGGCTTCCCAGGAGTTGTAGAGGACGGGGCGGGGCGTGTCGGCGTCCGGGATCACGTGCGCGCGCTGGTAGGCGTGCCAGGCACGGCTGGCGCCGCCGAAGCCGCGGTCGGTCCACAGGCCCGCGAAGACGGGGGTGGCGACGGCCGTGCCCGGTGCGAGGAGCTGCTGGCCGGAGTCGTCGTGCCCACTGCCGCCGGTGATCTGCACGGCGCCGTCCGGCAGTTGGTGCACGGAGATGCGCCACGAACCGGACCAGGCGAGCGCGCAGCTGTAGACCTCGCCGCTCTCCTCGGTGGCGTCACCCTCGTCGAGTGCGACCCAGGGCAGGTGGTGGTGGCCGGTGTGGCCGCGCCGGCTGCCGATGACCTTTTCGCCGTACGTGAGGTCGGCGCGCGTCAGCCGTGACTCGGCCGCCCAGCGGCCGTGCAGCTGCGACAGGCGCCAGCGGTCCCGCCGGGGCAGCGTCCAGGTCGCCGGGTCCTCCCGCAGCAGCTCAAGGTCCGGCGTGCCGAACCGTCCCCGGTGCGTGAGGGCGACCTGTCGCTCGACGACGTCCCCGCGCAGCCGGTAGATGAGCGTGATCTGCAGCTGGTGCACGGAGTCGAGGAAGTGGAGCTGGAGCTCGTCCTCGTCGGCCACGGAGTTCTCGTACCGCCACTCGGTGCCTCGCACGCCGCCGCCACGCACCGAGAGGGCAGGCGGCACGAAGCGCGGCCCGCCCTCCACCGGATACTCCTCACGCCCGTCGAGCCACGACTCGAAGGGCCGCTCGGGCGGCAGCGGCTCGGCGGCCAGCGCCTCCGCGTCGGCGAGGGCGATCCGCGGCCCCCAGTGGAGGTGCAGGAGTTCATCGTGTTCCGTCAGCCGCAGGGCGTAGCTGCTCCTGGGTCCGGAGAGCAGCCACGTACGGCCATCGGCACCGGTCTCGATCATCAGGCCCCCGCCCGATCCATGGAGTTCCACTGGGCACGCGCTCGTCCGCCATCGTGCCATCTCTGCTCGTGTCAGCTCTCTGGTTGACATGCAGCCGTCGGGCTGCCAAACATTGAGATGCAGCCGCCTGGCTGCCTGACTGGGGGTGACGGAAGGTGGACGCGGCGTTCAAGGCGCTGGGGGATCCGGTGCGGCGGGAGCTGCTGGACCGGCTGCGGGACCGGAACGGCCAGACCTTGCGGGAGCTGTGCGCGGGTCTGGACATGGCCCGCCAGTCGGTCAGCAAGCACCTGGCCGTGCTGGAGGACGCCCAGCTGGTGACCACGGTGCGGCAGGGGCGGGAAAAGCTGCACTACCTCAATGCCGCACCGATCAACGCCATCGCCGGGCGGTGGATCAGCCAGTTCGACCGCGACCGGGTCAACGCCCTCGCGGACCTGAAGAGAGCATTGGAGCAGACACCCATGGACAGTAAGACGTTCGTGTATACGACGTACATCCGCACCACCCCGGAACGGCTCTGGCAGGCGCTCACCGACCCGGCCTTCACGCACCGTTACTGGGGTGTCAGCTTCGGCACGGACTGGGCGCAGGGCTCCCCGATGACCTGGACCGAGACGGGGGCCACGACCGAGGACCCCGAGCAGATCGTCCTGGTCCACGAACCGCATCGCCGCCTCGCTTACACCTGGCACACCTTCAGCCCGCAGTGGGCCGAGGCGAACGGCATCGACGAGGAGCTGCGCGCACGCCTCGCGAGCGAGCGCCGCTCGCGGGTCACCTTCGACCTGGAGCCCCACGGCGACCAGGTCAAGCTCACCGTCACGCACGAGTTCGACCCGTCCGGCACCCTGCACTCCATGTGCAGCCAGGGCTGGCCGGCGATTCTCTCCAGCCTCAAGACGCTCCTGGAGACCGGCGAACCCCTCGCCTGAAGGGGTGATCGTCCCAAGAACGCATGTCGTATCGTCAAAGGCGCACCCACCGGCGAGCCGCGCCGGCCGAAGAGCCTGAGGAGAGCCCGTGACGCAGCAGGTCCCGCCGACAGATCTGTCAGAGGTGTCAGCGCTGTCAGAGCCCGAGCTCTCCGGAGTGCGCAACTTCCGTGACGTGGGCGGGCTCCCGACGGTGGACGGTCGCCGCGTCCGCCAGGGCCGCCTCTTCCGCAGCGGTCACCTCGCGCACGCCACCGCGGCCGACGCCGAGTTCCTCTCCTCGCTGGGCCTGCACACGATCTTCGACTTCCGCAACGCCGCCGACCAGCGCCTCGAAGGCCCGGACATCGCGCTGCCGGGCGTGCGCAACGTGAACCTGCCGCTGACCGACCCGGCCGACGGCGCCGAGTTCTGGAAGATGGTGCGCGACGGCGACCTCGACCAGCTGCGCTCGATCCTCTCGGACGGCCGGGGTGCGGCCCGGATGGAGACGGCGTACCGCACGATCATCAAGGAGCGCACCGCCGAGCACAGCAAGGTGCTGCACGCGCTCGCCGAGGACAGCGTCCCGGCGCTCATGCACTGCGCGGCGGGCAAGGACCGCGCGGGCCTGTCCATAGCCGTCACGCTCCTCGCCGTCGGCGTGGAGCGCGACGCGATCGAGGCGGACTACCTCGAGTCGAACGTGAAGCACCGCCGCTACAAGGTGCACCGCTCGGACAGCTCCGCGAACGCGATGTCGCCCGAGGTCATGGAGCTCCTCGACCCGCTCTTCGACGCCCGCGCCGAGTACCTGGCGGCGGCCTACGAGACGATCGAGCAGACCTGGGGCGACGTCGACACCTATCTCTCGGACGGTCTCAAGGTGAGCGCCGAGACCCGTGAGCGTCTCCGCGAGCGCCTGCTCGACTGAGCGGACGCCCGCCATCGGCTGTTCCTTCCCCTACTGGTTCTTCGCGCCCAGCTCGAACAGCAGGTAGATGAAGGCCGCGAAGATGTGGCCCACTGCCACATAGATGATCAGGCGGACCCAGAGCGCCCGGGGGAACTTCTCCTCCATGGTGCTGGGTGAGGGCCGCTTCGGCTGGGCCGGTCCCTGCTGTTCCGGTTCCGTCATGTCGGGTCTCCCTGAGTGGGGCCACCGAGGCACAGCGCGGTGGCGGGGCTCTGCAGCAGCGTGTGGACGAAGAGGAGATCGACGCCGCCCCGGTCGGCGGCGGCGATCCGGTGCGGGGTCAGCGAGTCGAAGTGCGCGCTGTCCCCCGGGGCGAGGGTGTGCGCGGTGTCGCCGAGGCGCAGCCGCAGCCGTCCCTTCAGGACGTACAACCACTCCTCGCCGGGGTGCACGCGCACGATGTCCCCCTGCGCGCCGTGCGGCACGTGGACGCGCAGTGCCTGCATGCCCCGGCCCGAGGCGCCCGCCTGCCAGTAGGTCCAGCCGCCGGCGGCGGTCGGTTCCATGTCCGCCGCGCGGACGACCGCGTCCCGGTCGGCGACCGTCTCGCCGAGCAGTTCGGAGACCGTCGTACCGTAGACACGTGCGAGCGCGAGCAGCATCGGCAGCGACGGCTGGCGCTGCCCGGTCTCCAGGCGGGACAGATGGGCGGGCGAGAGCCCGGCAGTGCGGGCGGCGGCCTCCAGGGTGAGGGACGCGCGGCGGCGCAGTTCGCGCAGCTGGGGCGCGACGGCGGGCAGCGATTCGGCCGTCTCGGGCGGATCCGCCGCCCCGGCGGGCTCGGCAGGGCTCATGTTCCGATTGAGCCAGAGCCTTGCCTCTCGGGCAACTTTCTTGCCCGAGAGGCAAAAACGCTCGTCCCGCGGCCGTTCGGCCGGCCGCTCAGCGGTTCGCGACCGCCTGCTTCACCAGTGTCCTGCCGAAGTCCCACATCAGTCCGCCGCCGCTGTGCGCCTCGTCCATCACGGCGGTGAAGGCCGTCACGAACCGGTCGACCTCCCGCTCCCCCACGATCAGCGGCGGAATCAGCTTGATGACCTCCAGGTGGTCCCCGGACACCTGGGTGAGGATGCGGTGTTTCTTCAGCAGCGGTACGACGACCATCTGCGCGAAGAGCCCCTTGCGGGCCGCCTGCAGCATCTTCCAACGCCCGCGCAGCTTCAGCGACTTGGGCCGCCCGAACTCGATGCCGATCATCAGTCCGCGGCCGCGCACCTCGCTCAGCAGCTCATAGCGGTCGACGAGGGCGGCCAGCCGGGACCTGAGCAGCTCCCCCGTGACCCGGGCGTTCTCGACGACCTTCTCGTCCTCCATCACCGACAGGACGGCGAGGCCCGCCGCCATGGCCTGCGCGTTCGAGCCAAAGCTCGCCGAGTGCACGAGCACCCGGTCCATCGACGAGTAGACCTTCTTGAAGATCCAGTCCTTGCCGAGTGTCGCGCCGACCGGCACATAGCCGCCCGACAGCGCCTTGGCCACGCAGACCAGGTCGGGCTCGACGCCCTCCTCGTGCTGGTAGGCGTAGAACTCACCGGTCCTGCCGAGGCCCGTCTGCACCTCGTCGGCGATCAGCAGCGCTTTGTGGCGGTGCAGCAACTCCTGGGCGGCGCGCAGATATCCGGGCGGGCTCTCGTGCACGCCCTTGCCCTGGATGGGCTCGACGATCAGCCCGGCGACATCGCCCTTCCGCAACTCCCGGCGCAGCGCGTCCAGATCTCCGAGCGGCACCGCGGTGTCCGGCAGCAGCGGCGCGAAGCCGTCCCGGAACCCGTCCTCGCCGTTGACGGAGAGGGAGCCGGTGGTCAGCCCGTGGAAGGCGTGCGTGCAGTAGAGCACCCGCGGTTTCCCGGTCGCGTAACGGGCGAACTTCAGCGCCGTCTCGACGGCCTCCGTGCCGCTGTTGCCGAAGAACACCCGGTCCAGGTGCGGGCTGTGCGTGAGCAGCCGCTCGGCGAGCAGGCCGGGCAGCGGCTGGCAGTCGAACCGGGTGAGGTCGGCGAGGGAGGCGTCGAGGACGTCGTGCAGCGCCTTGCGTACGACGGGGTGGTGCCGGCCGAGGCCCATCACGCCGAAGCCCGCGAGCATGTCGAGGTAGTCGTCGCCCTCCGCGTCCCAGAAGTACGCGCCCTCGGCCCGCTCGTAGACCTTGTCGAAGCCGATGGTGTGCAGCATGCGCGGCAGTTGGTGGTTGAGGTGCCGGGCGTGCAGGTCGTACCGCTCGGCGCCCCGCTCGGCGAGGAGCCTGCCGAGGTCGAACTCCTTGGTCATACGCTGTGCTCCTTGCCAGAACCGTACGTGTGCGCGTCCTCCTTGGCCGCCAGCGTGGCGCTGATCCGGCCCGCGATCTCGACCGGGGTGAGGCCGAGGTCGGCGAGGACCTCGCCCCGCTTGGCGTGCGCGAGGAACTGCTCGGGAATGCCGAACCGCCGGACGGGGACGTCCACTTCGGCGTCGCCGAGCGCCAGCGCGACCGCCGCGCCGACCCCGGCGGCTCGGCTGTTGTCCTCGACGACGGCGACGACGCGGTGCCCCGCCGCGAGCCCGGGCAGCTCGGGGTCGACCGGCTTGACCCAGCGCGGGTCGACGACGGTGCAGCGCAGCCCGCGCGCCCTGAGCAGTTCGGCGGCCTGCAGGCAGACCGGCGCCATCACCCCGACCGCGACGAGCAGCACGTCCGGGTCCGGTTCCCGGGACAGCACGTCCATGCCGCCGATGCGGTCCACGGCGGGGATCTCGGGCCCCACCGACTCCTTGGGGAACCGGACGAGGGTCGGCGCGTCGTCCACGGCGACCGCCTCCCGCAGCTGCGCCCGCAGTTGCTCGGCGTCGCGCGGCGCGGCGATCCGCAGCCCCGGCACGACCTGAAGGACGGACATGTCCCACATGCCGTTGTGCGAGGCGCCGTCGACACCCGTGACGCCCGCGCGGTCGAGCACGAAGGTGACGCCGCACCGGTGCAGCGCCACGTCCATCAGGAGTTGGTCGAAGGCGCGGTTGAGGAAGGTGGCGTACACCGCGACGACCGGATGCAGGCCACCCGTGGCGAGTCCCGCGGCCGACACCGCGGCGTGCTGCTCGGCGATGCCGACGTCCCACACCCGGTCGGGGTAGGCCGCCGCGAACTTCGTCAGGCCGACCGGGCCGAGCATCGCCGCGGTGATGGCGACGACGTCGTCGCGCTCGGCGCCGATGCGGACGATCTCGTCCCCGAACACCGAGGTCCAGGAGGGGCCGTTGGAGGGGGCGAGCGGCTCGCAGGTGAGCGGGTCCATGACGCCCACGGTGTGGAAGCGGTCCGCCTCGTCGGCGAGCGCGGGTTCGAAACCGCGGCCCTTCTCGGTCAGACAGTGGATGAGCACGGGGCCGTGGAAGCGCTTCGCGCGGCGCAGCGCCGACTCGACGGCACCGATGTCGTGCCCGTCGATCGGCCCGACGTACTTGAGTCCCAGATCCTCGAACATCCCCTGCGGCGCGAAGGCGTCCTTGAAGCCCTTCTTCGCGCCGTGCAGCGACTCGTACAGTGGCCGGCCGACGACGGGGGTGCGCTGGAGCATGTCCTTCCCCCAGGCGAGGACCCGCTCGTAGCCGTCCGTCGTACGGAGGGTGGCGAGGTGGTCGGCGAGGCCGCCGATGGTCGGGGCGTACGAACGTTCGTTGTCGTTGACGACGATGATCAGCGGGCGGTTCTTCGCGGCCGCGATGTTGTTCAGCGCTTCCCAGGCCATGCCCCCGGTGAGCGCCCCGTCCCCGATGACGGCGACGACGTGCCCCCGCTCGCCGAGGACCTGGCGCGCCTTGGCGAGGCCGTCGGCCCAGCCGAGCGCGGTCGAGGCGTGGCTGTTCTCGACGATGTCGTGCTCGGACTCCTCGCGCGAGGGGTAGCCGGAGAGGCCGCCCTTGCCGCGCAGCTTGGAGAAGTCCTGCCGCCCGGTGAGCAGCTTGTGCACATAGCTCTGGTGGCCGGTGTCCCACACGAGCCGGTCGACCGGCGACTCGAAGACCCGGTGGAGGGCGATGGAGAGTTCCACCACCCCGAGATTGGGCCCGAGATGACCCCCTGTCCTGGCGACCGCGTGCACCAGGAACTCCCTGATCTCCCCCGCCAGTTCGTCGAGCTCGGCCCCGGAGAGCTTCTTCAGATCCCGTGGCCCCCGAATGGTGTCGAGAATGGTCATGCTCGAGCCCCCTCTCCGAATTGTTCTCAGCTCACGGTGGCAGGGGGCACCCCTGTCGGAGCGCCCCCTGCCGGCCCGTTCATGACGTCACCCGCGGTTCCCCGACACCGTCTCGCGGGCGGCACGGATGGATTCCTTGAGGGAGCCCATGGTGGCGAGGACGGCGGTCGGTTCGTAGCCGCAGTGCGCCATGCAGTTGGCGCAGCGCGGGTCCTTGCCGCGGCCGTACTTGTCCCAGTCGGTCTCCTCGATGAGCTGCCGGTACGTGGGGACGTAACCGTCGCTCATCAGGTAGCAGGGGCGCTGCCAGCCGAAGAGCGAGTAGTTCGGGATCGCCCACGCGGTGCACGGGAAGTCCGCCTTGCCCTCCAGGAAGTCCAGGAAGAGCGGCGAGTGGTTCAGCCGCCAGCGCAGCCGGTTGCCGCCCGCGAAGGCCTTCTTGAAGAGTTCGCGGGTCTGCTCGACACCGAGGAAGTGCTCCTGGTCGGGCGCCTTCTCGTAGGCGTAGGCGGGCGACAGCATCATCTCGTCGACCTTCAGGTCGTCGTTGAGGAAGTTCAGGACCTCGATGATGGTCTGCGGGGTGTCCGTGTTGAAGAAGGTGGAATTGGTGGTGACGCGGAAACCGCGCTTCTTGGCCTCCTTGATGGCCGCCACCGCCTCGTCGAACACGCCTTCCTTCGCAACGGACTCGTCGTGCCGCTCCCGCATGCCGTCGATGTGCACGGCGAACGCGAAGTACGGCGACGGCGTGAACTTCTCGATCTTCTTGCGCAACAGCATGGCGTTGGTGCAGAGGAATACGTACTTCTTCCTCGCGACCAACTGACGTACGATCTCGTCGATCTGAGGGTGCATCAAGGGCTCGCCGCCGGCGATGGAGACCATCGGCGCACCCGATTCGAGAACGGCGCCCACGGCCTGGGCCACCGGCATGCGCTGCTTCAGGACCCCGGCCGGGTGCTGGATCTTTCCGCACCCCTCGCACTTCAGGTTGCAGGCGAAGAGCGGTTCCAATTCGACGATCAGCGGAAACTTGTCGCGCTTGCGCAGCTTCTGTTCAAAGAGATACGTAGCTACCTTGATGGACTGACGAAGCGGCATGGCCATCTGGCTCACCTCCGGGGGAGCAGCGAAGAACGGTGCCATTCAAAGAAAGCGGGGAGCACGGCACGAAGAACGCGGAAAGCCGATATTCCACCGCGTACCGTGCCGATGCGGACGAGTTCGTGCTGTGGGGCATCCACGACCACCCGGACGGCGGCAACGGGCCGCTGTCCGGCGCGTACGGCACTGTGCAGCGTGGCGGCGGACTCCATGTCCACGGCGATCGCGCCGGTGGCCAGGAGGGCGCCGCGCTCGGGTCCGCGGACGACGTGGTCGGAACCGGTGAGCGGTCCGGTGTGCACGGCGCGGCCGGGCATGGCCCGCGCCAGCTCCTCGACCAGCAGACCGGTTCCCGTACAAGGCGTGCTGCCGCGCGTGTCCCTGGTCTCCGCGGCGACGACGAGGTCGCCGGGGTGCATGCCGGGGGCGAGTCCGGCACAGAAGCCGGTGGCCAGAACGGCCGCGTCGCGCAGGGTTTCCTCTCCGAGCGCACCGCTGACGGCGCGCTCGGCGTTCTTGGGGCCCATGCCGGTGCGCAGCACGGTCATGGTGTCCGGCGCGCCGCTGCGGTCGCCGGTGCGCAGGGCGAGGCGTTCGATGCCGAGCGCACAGGCGATCAGCAGCGGCGCGGGGCCCGGCCGCGGAGCCGGGGTCCCGTCCATCAGCTGCCCTTGCCGACGTGGGCGCCGGAGCCGCCGGCGAAGGGCTCTCCGTGGACGTACCTGCCGAGGGCGGTGAGCGGGAACACCTGCCGGTACAGGTGGTAGTTGATGGAGAAGTCCCAGGGGAAGCCGGTGCCGGTGAAGTACGGCTCGTCCCAGGAGCCGTCCTCGCGCTGCGTCGCGGCGAGCCAGGCGACGCCCCGCTCCACGGACTTGGCCTCGCGCTCACCGGCCGAGAGCAGCGCGAGCAGCGCCCAGGCGGTCTGCGACGCGGTCGACGTGCCGCGCCCGACCCAGCCGCGGTCGCGGTAGGAGCGCAGGTCCTCGCCCCAGCCGCCGTCGTCGTTCTGCACGGACTCCAGCCACCGCACGGCCCGGCGGATCGCGGGATGCGAGGCGGGCAGGCCCGCCGTGATCAGCGCGGGCACCACCGACCCCGTGCCGTAGAGGTAGTTGACGCCCCAGCGGCCGAACCATCCGCCGTCGGGCTCCTGTTCGGCGAGGAGCCACTCGATGCCGCGCCGGGTGCGCGGGTCGTGGGTCCTGCCCTCGACGGCGAGCATCTCCACGACGTGTCCTGTGACGTCGGCGGACGGCGGGTCGATGACCTCGCCGAAGTCGCAGAACGGCAGGCGGTTGGGGAAGGGGCTGGTGTTGTCGACGTCGAAGGCGCCCCAGGCGCCGTTCTTCGACTGCATGCCGAGGTTCCAGCGCACTCCGCGCTCGATGGCGTTCTCCACGCGCGCCCGGTCCGGGTGTGCGACCCGGCGCAGCGCGAGGGCGACCTCGGCGGTGTCGTCGATGTCGGGGTAGTTGTCGTTGTGGAACTCGAACGCCCAGCCGCCGGGGGCCAGTTCGGGCCTGCGCACCGACCAGTCCCCCGGCCGTACGATCTGCTCGCTGAGCATCCAGTCGGCGGCCTTGACCAACTGCGGGTGGTCCGCGGGCAGTCCGGCGTCGGCGAGCGCGATGGTCGCCAGGCAGGTGTCCCACACGGGCGACTGGCAGGCCTCGATCATGCGCGCGCCGTCCTTACGCCACACGGCGAACCGGTCGAGCGAGGCGAGCCCGGCCTTCAGGACGGGGTGCTCCAGGTCGTAGCCGAGCAGGTGCAGCGCGATGACGGAGTAGACGGCGGGCGGCTGGATCCCGCCCCAGCAGCCGTCGTTCTCCTGGCGTTCGATGATCCAGCGGGCGGCGCTGTTCATCGCGGCCTTGCGCAGCCGGCGCGGCGCGACCTTGTGGTAGACGTGCAGCGCCTTGTCGAGCCGCTGGAAGACGCCGTCCCAACTCGCCACGGGCGCGAGGGGTTTGGCGGGGCTCGGATCGCGCGGGTCGGCGTGCAGCTCGTCCAGGGCGAAGGGCGCGGGCCGCACGGGCCGCTTGGCGGACACGATGGTGAGCGGCACTATGGTCTGCCGCGCCCAGCAGCCGAAGTCGTAGATGTTGAGCGGGACCCACTTGGGGAAGTAGATGAGCTCCGGCGGGAGTTCGGGCAGGTCGTCCCACTTCCACCAGCCGAACAGGGCGAGCCAGATCCGGGTGAAGACCCGGGCCCGGGCGATGCCGCCCTGCTCGCGGATCCACGCGGCGGCCTTCGCCATGTGCGGGTCGTCGGGCCGGTCGCCGGCCAGGCGCAGCGCGACGTACGCCTCGATGGTGGTGGAGAGTTCGCCGGGCCCGCCGAAGAAGGTGGCCCAGGTGCCGTCGTCGCGCTGCTCGCCGCGGATGAAGAGCGCGGCGGCGTGCGTGGTGTGCTCGTCCCGGATGCCGAGGAACTGCCGCAGGAGGAGGTCCTCGGCGTCCATGGTCACATTGGTCTCGAGGTCGCCCTTCCACCAGCCTTCGGCGTCCTGGCGGGAGAGCAGGAAGTCTGTGGAGCGCCGCATGGCGCGCTCGGCGGCCTCGCGGGTACTCGCCGGCGCGGCGATCGTCTCGATGGGGCCGGCTGTGTCGACGCGGTCGATGCCGTCGACCTGCTCAAGGGCTTCGATGGGTTCGGTGGGCTGGCTGGCCGAGGCTGCGCGGGGCGTGGCCGCTCCGGTGCTTCCGTCGGTCGTCGCTGTCATGGCTTCCCCTTCGTGCAGTGCGGTGGCTACGTCTGCTGTGGGTCCGCCGTCGGCCGGCGCGGGGCGCCGGCCGGCGACTGCCTGGGAGCCCGGGGGTCACCCCCCGGGCAACTCGGATATCCGCGCGATAGTGATCACTTCTCTCGTACGACGACGAAGTCGGCGAGCGCGACGAGCTGCGCCCGCACCCGGTCCGGCATCTGGACGTGGTCCAGCGCCTCGATGGCGATGGCGTGCTGGCGCCGGGCCTCCTTGGCGGTCCACTCGCGGCCGCCCGCCTCTTCGATCAGGGCGGCGCGCGCGGCGAACTCGTCCTCGGAGAAGTTCTCGAAGTCGCTGCTCTTGGAGTCGGCGGTGAGCAGCTCGCCGAGCCGCTCGGAGGCGGGGCCGCCCGCGGCGAGCGCGGCGACCACGGGCAGCGACTTCTTGCGCTGCCGCAGATCGCTCCACGTCTGCTTGCCGGTGGCCTCCGGGTCGCCCCAGATGCCGAGCAGGTCGTCCACGGCCTGGAAGGCGAGGCCGAGGTGGTAGCCGTACTTCTCCAGCGTGTCGGCGGTGTGGTCGTCGGCACCGCCGAGGACGGCGCCGATGGAGACCGCGCAGGCGAGCAGGGCGCCGGTCTTCTTGCCCTCCATCTCCAGGCACTCCTCGACCGTGACCCGGTCGCGGTGCTCGTAGCTGATGTCCTGCGCCTGGCCGTCGATCAGCGCACGCGTGGCGGTGATGAGGCGGCGGGTGGCGCGGCCCGCCTCGACGGTGCCGAGCTCCAGGAGGATTTCGTTGCCGAGCGCGAAGAGGGCGTCGCCGACGAGGATGGCCTGTGCGGGACCGTGCACCTTCCACACCGTGTCGCGGTGCCTGCGCTGCTCGTCGCCGTCCATCAGGTCGTCGTGCAGCAGCGAGAAGTTGTGCACGAGCTCGACGGCGACCGCGCCGGGGACGCCGATCTCGGGGGCCGCGCCCGCGGCCTCGGCGGAGAGCAGGGCGAGCGCGGGACGCACGGCCTTGCCGCCGTCGCCGTCGGACGGGTTGCCCTCGGCGTCGATCCAGCCGAAGTGGTAGGCGGCGACGGTGTCCATGGGCGGCGCGAGGCGGTCCACCGCGGCCCGCAGCACCGGGGTGGCCAGCGTCCTTCCCTGTTCGAGCAGTGAGGTCACGTCCACCGTGTCGGCAGCCGTTTTCTCGGCCGAGGGCACAGTCGGCACAGTTTCTCCTCTTGTTCCGGTGCTGTTTCTCTGGGGACCTGACCCCAGCAGGTCGAGCTTCACGCCACCGCCTCCTCGAACGCGAAGAGGTGATCACGGGGGCGGTCGAGGGTGGAGAGGGCCGCTTCGGCCGCGCTGAGGCCGCTGCGGACGGCGCCCTCCATGGTCGCGGGCCAGCCGGTCGCGGTCCACGCGCCCGCGAGGTACAGGCCGCGGGCCTTGGTGCGGGCACCGGGGCGGAGCCTGCCGACGCCGGGGGTGGGGGCGAACGTCGCCGTCCGCTCCCGGGTGACGAAGAAGTCCCGCACCTCGGCGCCGTGTGCCGCGGGCAGCAGCCGCTCCAGCTCGGGGAGATAGCGCTCGCGCAGTGCGGCGACGGGCGCGTCGATCTCGTCCTGGGCGGCCGACTGAGAGACCGCCAGGTACTGCCCCTCGGTGAGCCCGGAGGCCTCGGTCCGGTCGAAGACCCACTGGACGGGCGAGCCGATGGCGGCGAAGAACGGCCGCTTCAGCACCTTCCGGTCGTAGACGACATGGAGGTTGAGGATCGGCGCGGTGTCGATGTCGAGCAGCCGGTCGGACTGGTCGAGCGCGCCGTCCGGGAGGAGGTCGTGCGTCTCGTGCTGCGGCACGGCGAGCACGACGGAGTCGGCCTCCAGGGTCTCGCCGGGCACCTCCACGCGCCAACCGCCGTTCTCCGTACGGGAGATGGAGGTGACGCGGGCTTTCAGTTCCGTACGGACGCCCGCGGCGTCGAGCGCCTTGCGGGCCAGTGTGTCGTGCAGGTCACCGAGGGGTGCCCGGGCCCAGCCGATGTCGGCGGCGCCCGGTTCCGAGAGCAGCCCGGTCTTGAAGACCATCGCGGCGAGCCCGAGGGAGGCGTCGCCCGCGACGGCGTTGAGCGTCGCGACGCCCACCAGGTCCCAGAGCGCCTCGACGGCGCGCGGCGACTGGCCGTGCCTGGCCAGCCAGCTGCCGAAGTCCTGGCCGTCGAGCGCCGGATCGGCCGGGTCGAGCCCCTTGAGGGCGAGCGCCGCACGCCCCACCTTGGCACGCTCGGCGACCGACAGGTGGGGATACGTCGCGAGGCTCGCCGCCAGGTGCAGGGGCACGGGCAGCGCGGTGCGCCGCAGCCGGCCGAGCCGGTTGCGGTCGGCGTCGAGGACGGGCACGTCGAGACGTTCCTGCAGGGGCGCGAGGTGCGCGCCGTCGACGCGGTCGAGGAACCATCGGTAGGCGGTGCAGCAGCGCAGGTAGACGTGCTGGCCGTTGTCGACGGTCAGCGCGCCGCGGCGGAAGGAGAACGCGAGCCCGCCGAGCCGCGGCCGCCCTTCGAGCAGCGTCACGCGCAGTCCCGCGTCGGCGAGCGCGAGCGCGGCGGTGATGCCGGCGAGGCCGCCGCCGACCACCACTGCGGCCGCCCCTGCGGGACGGCCTCCGGCGTTCTCGATCAGCCCCTCGGGCTGCATGTCTTCCCTCTTCATGCACCCACCCCTTCGGCCGTTGCAGTCTGGGACGCGACCACGGAGCGGAGGGTTGCCCGCCGCTTTGCGAACGTTGTCCCAGCTGTCCCACGATCACTCCGGACGCTCATCACACACGCCTCCGGACGGTCTGTCGTGACACGTTCCGCGCGTCGAGGCCGGACAGTCCGCGCACGGCGACGTACGCCTTCTCGCGGCCCGGCAGCGAGACGCGGCCGCGCAGGACCGCTTCGGGCTCCCGCTCTATGCGGTCGAGGAGCCGGCGGTAGATGCCGGCCATCGCCGCCACACAGGCACCGCTGCGCCGGTCCAGCATCGGCAGCAGGCGGTAGCCCTCGGCGAACAGGGCACGCGCGCGGCGGACTTCGAAGTGGACGAGGCCCGCGAAGTCGGATCCCGCGGGCGGCTCGGCGCCGGAGAACCCGGCGGAGCAGCCGAACTTGGCGAGGTCGTCGGCGGGCAGGTACGTCCGGCCGTCCTGCGCGTCCTCGCGAACGTCGCGGAGAATGTTGGTCAGTTGGAGCGCGAGGCCGAGCGTGTCGGCATACTCCGGCGCGCGCTCGGCATGGAGCGCCCCCCGCTCGGTGCCGAACACGCCGAGCGAGAGCCGCCCGATCGCCCCGGCCACACAGCGGCAGTAGACCTTCAGGTCCTCCCACGTCTCGTACGTCGCGCCGCGTACGTCCATGAGGACGCCGTCGATCAGCTCGTCGAGGCCGTCCATCGGGATGGGGAAGTGCTCGGCGGCGTGCGCGAGGGCGACCGCGACGGGGTCGGTGTCGTCCTCCTGCACCCCTCCCGCGCGGATCCGGGCGACCAGCGCCCTGGTGTCCTCGAGACGGTCCGCCTTGACGTCCGGGGCGAGCGCGCCGTCCCCGATGTCGTCGACCCGCCGCGACAGCGCGTACAGCGCCGACATGGCCCGGCGCTTGGGCGCCGGCAGCAGCCGGATGCCGTACGCGAAGTTGCGCGCCTGCTGGCCTGTCACCGTCTCGCAGTAGCTGTAGGCGGCGAGCACCGGCGCGGACACGCGCGGATCCGACTCCACGGCCCGGCTCACCCCTCTCCTCGCAGCACGGCGCCCGCCTCGCGGAACATGCGGGGCTTGGTGGGTCTGGGCGGTCCGGGAAGGACGTCGTACCCGGCGGCCACGATCGCCCGGACCGCCGCCCTGCCCCCTCCCACGAATCCGGCCAGCAGCAGCTTCAGCCTGCCGTGGACGCTACCCACCAGGGGGGTGCCTTCATTCAGCAGGCCGCGGGCGCGTTCCGCTTCGAACGCGACCAGCGCGCGCACCGACGCGCCCGCTGTCGGCCGGGCCAGGTCTGACTCGCTCACGTGGAACCGCTTCATGTCCTCGACGGGCAGGTAGATGCGGCCGCGCCGCAGGTCTTCGGCGACGTCCTGGATGTGCTCGACGATCTGCAGCCCGGTGCAGACGGCGTCCGAGTGCCGGATTCGCTCGGGGGTCTCCGTGCCGGTGATGGCCAGGACGAGTCGGCCGATCGGGTTCGCGGAGAGCGCGCAGTACGCCACGAGGTCGTCGTACGTCTCGTAGCGCGTGACGGACTGGTCCTGGCGGTTGGCCGCGATCAGGGCGAGAAAGGGGGCGGCCGTCAGGGTGCCGCGCTCGGCGGCCGGCCGCAGCGCGCGCACCAGCGGGTGGCCGGGCTCGCCGCCGCCGAAGACCTTGTCCAGGTCCGCCTCGACGGCGTCCAGGAGCCGCGCCGGGTCATCGGCGTCGCCGCCGCCGAGGCCCAGATGGCGGGCGTGGGCGGCCTCGGGCACCAGGTCGCCGTCGCCGATGTCGTCGATGAGGCGCACGACGCCGTAGACGGCCATGAGGTCGTCGCGCCAGGCCCGGGGCAGGAAGAACGGCGCCACCGGGAAGTTCTCGTCCGCGGCCTTGTCGAGGACGGCGGATGCATCGCGGAGCCGGAGATCATCCGTAGCCATTGCCGTCACATCTCCCGTTCTACACTGCCGACCCAATACATCCTATTTCGGACACGCCGCCCAGCACTCTCCGAGGTGGACCGTGCTCCGAGCCGGGGCGCTGCGCGATATCGCCCCACTTGCCGCGAATCAGCACCGGTACAGCTTACGTTGTACAACCCCTCCCGCATCGTCGGGGTGTTCGGCGCATCACAACAACACACCGATTGGCGTCAAACTACCTTTTCCAGCGGTGAGTTGAGGGGCGCGAGGGACCTCGGGGACACCATGTCACGACAGTGCCCCGCCGGATTCCTCCCGGCGGGGCACTGCTGCCGAACGGGTGCACGCCCGGTGGCTCGATCGGGCTACTTGCCCGTGAACTTCTCGTACTCCTTGATGACCTCGTCGGTCGGCCCGTCCATGCGCAGCTCGCCGCGCTCCAGCCACAGCACGCGGTCGCAGGTGTCGCGGATCGACTTGTTGTTGTGGCTGACCAGGAAGACCGTGCCGGCCTCCTTGCGGAGCTCGCGGATGCGGGCCTCGGAGCGCTTCTGGAACTTGCGGTCGCCGGTGGCCAGGGCCTCGTCGATCATGAGGACGTCGTGGTCCTTGGCGGCCGCGATGGAGAACCGCAGGCGGGCCGCCATGCCCGAGGAGTAGGTGCGCATCGGCAGGGTGATGAAGTCGCCCTTTTCGTTGATGCCGGAGAAGTCGACGATCTCCTGGTAGCGCTCCTTGATCTGCTCGCGGGTCATGCCCATCGCGAGACCGCCGAGGATGACGTTGCGCTCACCGGTCAGATCGTTCATCAGGGCCGCGTTGACGCCGAGCAGCGAGGGCTGGCCGTCGGTGTAGACCTTGCCCTGCTCGGCGGGGAGCAGCCCCGCGATGGCACGGAGCAGGGTGGACTTGCCGGAGCCGTTCGAGCCGATGAGGCCGATGGCCTCGCCGCGGTAGGCGGTGAAGCTGACGCCGCGGACGGCGTGCACCTTGCGCACACCGCGTTCCTCGCCGCGCCGGAGGATGCGGCTCAGGGCGGAGGTGGCGCTGCCCTTGCCGGTCTTCGCGCCGTTGACGCGGTAGACGATGTGCAGCTCGTCAGCGATGACGGTGGGGATGTGCCCCTTGTCGGCATTCTTGTCGTCAGCCACGGCCGTAGCGCTCCTCAGCCTTCCAGAAGTACACGAAGCCGCCGGCGGCGACCAGCACGGCCCAGCCCGCCGCGACCGCCCAGACGTGCGTCGGCAGGTACTCGCTGCCGTAGCCGTCGATGAGTGCGAAGCGCATCAGGTCCATGTAGATGGCCGCGGGGTTCCACTGCAGGATGTCCGCGATCCAGGCGGGATGGTCCTCCAGCATGACCGGGATGGAGAACATCACGCCGGACGCGTACATCCATGTACGCATCACGAACGGCATCAGCTGCGCGAGGTCGGGGGTCTTGCTGCCCAGCCGGGCCATGATCATCGCGAGGCCCGTGTTGAACATGAACTGCAGGATCAGGACCGGGAGGATCAGCAGCCACGACAGCTTGGGGTAGCTGCCGAAGCCGATCGTGATGAGGAACAGCACGATCATCGAGAACAGCAGCTGCTGGAGCTGCTGCAGCGAGAACGAGATCGGCAGCGAGGCCCGTGGGAAGTGCAGCGCGCGGACGAGGCCGAGGTTGCCCGCGATCGCCCTGACGCCCGCCATCACCGAGCTCTGCGTGAAGGTGAAGACGAAGACGCCGGTGACCAGGAACGGGATGTAGACCTCACGCTCGAAGCCGCGGTCCGCCTTCAGGATCAGACCGAAGATCAGGAAGTAGACGAGCGCGTTCAGGAGCGGCGTCGCCACCTGCCACAGCTGGCCGAGCTTGGCCTGGCTGTACTGGGCGGTGAGCTTCGCCTGGGAGAAGGCGAGGATGAAGTGGCGCCGTCCCCAGAGCTGGCGGACGTACTCGAAAAGTCCGGGCCGGGCGCCGCTGACGGTCAGACCGTACTTGGCGGCGAGTTCGGCGCGGGAGAGCCCGTCATCGGGCGGCGGTGTCGACGGGGATGCTGTCACCGTGACTCCGCCGTCATGCGTTGTCTCACTCACGAGTGGAAACTTTCGTCTTCAGATGCGCAGCCGGTCGGGCATAGGCGTGGGCCAGGGACCGGGGTATGGCCCGAATGCTCTCAGACCCGAGCTTGTCAGATGACAGGAGGTCGGCCCAGTCGCGTCAGCCGCCATACCGTACGCCACTTCATCGGCCTGCGCGGTCCGCAGGGCGTCGTCCAGCCTTCCTTGAACCCGCCGAACCAGGCCTTCAGGGCGGGGCCCGAGGGGCGCCGGGCGAGGGTGAGGAGCATCCAGACGCCGAGGTAGACCGGGACCAGGAGCGCGGGAAGGTTGCGACGGGCCAGCCAGACGCGGTTGCGGGCCACCATCCGGTGGTAGACCGCGTGCCGGGAGGGGGCCGTCGTCGGGTGGAGAAGCACCATGTCGGAGCGGTAGTCGATCATCCAGCCGGCGTTCAGCGCGCGCCAGGCGAGGTCGGTCTCCTCGTGCGCGTAGAAGAACTCGCCGGGCAGCCCGCCGACCTCGGCGATGACCTTCGTACGGACGGCGTTGGCGCCGCCGAGGAAGGTCGTCACGCGCGAGGAGCGCATCGGGTCGGAGGCCCGCAGCCGCGGCACGTGGCGGCGCTGGGTCTCCCCCGTGTCCGGGTCCGCGATGCGGAAGCTGATGATGCCGAGCTCCGGATCGGCGGCGAAGGCCTGGCGGCACAGCTGTGCCGTGTCCATGTTCGCGAGGAGGCCGTCGTCGTCCAGGAAGAGCAGGATGTCGACGTCGGTGCCGCCGGGCCCGAAGGCCTCGATGCCGACGTTGCGGCCGCCCGGGATGCCGAGGTTCTCGGGCAGCTCGACGGTGCGCACGCCGTCGGGGACGTCCGGCACCGGGGCGCCGTTGCCGACCACGACCACCTCGACCGGGTCGCCGTCCTGCTTGGCGACCGAGTCGAGGAGGGCGCGCAGCTCCTGCGGCCGGTTGCCCATCGTGATGATGACGGCGCCGACCTTCAGCTTCTCTGCCGGAGTGCTCGGGGTGTTCACTTCAACCTGCTCGATACGAGGATGGACACGAGGTGGAGCAGGGTCTGGAGCATCGCGATGCCCGCGAGGACCGCGACGCCGACGCGCGAGAAGAACAGGTCGCCCCGGGCCTGGTCCACGATCGCGAGGACCAGGATCAGCAGGGACGCCTCGACGCCGAGGATCAGCCGGTGGAACTTCAGCGCGGCGGCGGCCTTGCGGGCCAGCGCCATGCCGGAGGAGCGCGGCTCGGACGCCGACTCCTTGACCGGCTCCTTGCCCGTCTGGTGCCGGGCGACACCGACGAGGTCGGTCTCGGCCTTGATCAGGATCGCGCCGAGGGCGGCCAGGGTGCCGAGGAAGGCCCACAGCCAGTCGATGCGCCCGGAGCCCCACAGGTCGGCGGCGCGCAGGCCGAAGCCGACCAGGACCGCGGCGTCGCACAGGTAGGCGGCGACCCGGTCCAGGTAGACGCCGGCCATCGAGTACTGCTTCTTCCAGCGGGCGATCTCGCCGTCGACGCAGTCGAGCAGCAGGTACAGCTGGACCGCGAGCACGCCGAGCACGGCGCCCGTGATCCCCGGCACCAGCAGGGCCGGGGCGGCGAGGGCGCCGGCGACGGTCATCACGTAGGTCAGCTGGTTGGGCGTGACCCGCGTGTTCACCAGGTGCCGGTCGATGCGCAGGGAGACCTCGCGCATGTAGAGCCGGCCGGCCCAGTGTTCGCCGCTGCGCCGGTCCTTCACCCCCGGGGGGTGAACAACCGGGCGGAGCTCAGCTACCGATGGCTTTTGCATAGTCGGCGTATGCGTCCCTGATCTGGTCGGTGGACAGGTCGAGGTGTTCCAGGATCGTGTAGCGGCCCGGCCGGGTCTGCGGAGCGAACTCCACGACCTTCACGAACTCGTCCACGGTGAACCCGATCTCCTCCGGCAGCACGGGCAGGCCGTGGCGGCGCAGCACCTGGGCCATGTACGCGGACTCCTCGCGGGCACCGCGCAGGTGCATCGCGAAGGCCGCGCCGAGGCCGCACTGCTCGCCGTGGCTGGCGGCGCGCTTGGGGAAGAGGAGGTCGAAGGCGTGGTTGATCTCGTGGCAGGCGCCCGACGCGGGGCGGGAGTCGCCCGAGATCGACATCGCGATGCCGGTGAGCACCAGGCCCTCGGCGAGCACCTGGAGGAAACCGTCGTCGCCGACGCCGCCGGGGTGGCGCAGGACCGCCTCACCGGCCTGCCGGGCCATCGCGGCCGCGAGGCCGTCGATGTCCTCGCCGCGCTCACGGGCGGCGAGCTCCCAGTCGCGGATCGCGGAGATGTTGGACAGCGCGTCGCCGATGCCGGAGCGGACGAAGCGGACCGGGGCCTCGCGGATGATGTCGAGGTCGATGACGACCGCGATGGGGTTCGGCACGCCGTACGAGCCGCGGCCCGCGTCGTTGTCGAGGGTCGCGACCGGCGAGCAGAGGCCGTCGTGCGACAGGTTCGTCGCGACGGCGACCAGCGGCAGACCGACGCGCGCCGCGGCGTACTTGGCGCAGTCGATGATCTTTCCGCCGCCGAGGCCGACGATCGCGTCGTAGCGGCCGGACTTCTTGATGGCATCGGCGAGCTTGATGGCGTCGTCGAGCGTGCCGCCACCGACCTCGAACCACTCCGCGCCGCTCAGCGAGGGCATCAGCCGCTCGCGGAGCACCGCGCCCGAGCCACCGCTGATGGCGATGGCGAGTTTGCCGGTCGACGAGCAGATCCGCTGGTCGGCGAGGACACCGGCCAGGTCGTCGATCGCCCCCGGCCGGATGTCGACGACGACCGGCGAGGGGATGAGCCTCGTCAGTACTGGCACGCGATCTCCCGGCCCTTGGCGAGGTCGTCGTGGTTGTCGATCTCGACCCACTTGACGTCGCCGATCGGGGCCACGTCGACCTTGAAGCCGCGGTTGACGAGCTCCTGGTAGCCGTCCTCGTAGTAGAGGTCGGGGTCGCGCTCGAAGGTGGTCTTCAGCGCGTCGGCGAGCTCCTCGGCGGCGGAGCCCTCGATGAGGGTGACGCCGATGTACTCGCCGGTGGCCTCGGAGGGGTCCATCAGCTTGGTGATGCGCTGCACGCCCTTGGCGTCGTCGACGATGACCTTCATCTCCTCGTCGGCGAGCTGCTTCACCGTGTCGAGGGCGAGGATGATCTTCTGGCCGTTGCCGCGGGCGGCGAGCAGCGTCTTCTCGACGGAGACCGGGTGCACGGTGTCGCCGTTGGCGAGGATCACGTCGTGCTTGATGGCGTCACGACCGCACCACAGGGAGTAGGCGTTGTTCCACTCCTCGGCCTTGTCGTTGTCGATCAGGGTCAGCTTGAGGCCGTACTTCGCCTCCAGAGCCGCCTTGCGCTCGTAGACGGCCTCCTTCTTGTAGCCGACGATGATCGCGACCTCGGTCAGACCGATCTCGGCGAAGTTGCCGAGCGTCAGGTCGAGGATGGTGGTCTCACCGTCGACGGGCACCAGAGCCTTGGGCAGGGTGTCCGTGTAGGGGCGAAGACGCCGTCCGGCGCCGGCCGCCAGCACGAGGCCGATCATGCGGGTTCTCCTTCATCGTGTACGGCGGGTGCGCCCTGTTTCTCGGCGGCGACCCAGAAGCGGATGCTCTCGACGAGCACCACGAGTGCCACGGCCACGGCGAGTGCCGTGAGCGCGACGGGAAAATCTGTGGCGGGCAGCAGGGCTGCGGCCAGCGCGACCACGAGGATCCGGCCTTCCTGGCCGCCGATCGCCCGCACCAGCCAGCGCGGAGGCGCGCCGGCGCCGCCCTTGATGCGGTACACCGTGTCGTAGTGATGGTAGGCGACCGCGGCCACCAGCCCGAAAGCCGCCGGAAGGGCTCCGTTCACCTCGGCCTTGGCCGCGAGGACCAGGATCGTGCCGTACTCGGCGGCGCGGAAGAACGGCGGGACCAGCCAGTCGAGGGGGGCCTTGAGGGGCAGGATCAGGGCGAGGCCCGACAGGGCGATGTACAGCGCCGCGGCGGCCACGACCACGGGGCTGCCGTAGGGGTTGGCCAGCGCCGTGCCGACGAGCCCGGCACCACCGACGAAGGCGAGCACCGGGGCGGGACGCAGCCAGGTCACCCGTGGCCGGAGGGCGGAGAAGGCCGAGGCGAGGGGGCCGTTGTCGGCGAGGTCGGACAGCGCCGTCGCGGCGCGGTCGGTGCGGGTGGCCTTGCGGGTCAGCGACCGCAGGACGCGTCCGGCGGTGGTGTAGCAGGCGGCGAGGGCGCAGCCGATGAGCAGGACGACAAGGGTGATGCGCGGGGTGGTGAGCGCGGTGAGCACCGCGATCATCGCCCAGCGTTCGCCGATGGGCAGGACTATCATCCGGCGCACCCAGACCGTCCAGCCGACGCTGTCGAGCTTGTCCGAGAGGGCCGCGGTGGGGCTGGTGTTGGCGGTCGCGTCGTGGTTCGCCTCGTTGAAGGAGAAGTCGACGACGTGCCGGCAGGTCTGCAGGACCATCGCGCCGAGCGCCAGCGCCCACACGTCGTCGCCGCCGCGTGCGGCGCCGAGCGCGAGGCCCGCGTAGTAGGCGTACTCCTTGGCGCGGTCGAACGTCGCGTCCAGCCAGGCGCCGAGCGTCGAGTACTGCAGGGAGTAGCGGGCGAGCTGCCCGTCGGTGCAGTCCAGGACGAAGGAGAAGAGCAGCAGCAGGCCGGCCGCGACGAAGCCGCCGCGCGTCCCGGTCGCCGCGCAGCCCGCCGCGATCAGGGCGGTGAGCAGCGAGGCGGTGGTGACCTGGTTCGGGGTGAGGCCGCGGCGGGCGCACCAGCGGGCGATGTAGCGCGAGTACGGGGAGATGCAGTACGTCGTGAAGAAGCCGTCCCGCGACTTGACCGCGGTGCGCAGGCGTACCGCCTCGTCGTCCACGGCCGCCACGGCCTGACGTGCCTCGTTCCGCGTCTGGGGGTCGCCGGGCACGGTGGCGACGAGGGTGCCGAGCTCGGGGCGGTGCACGTCCGTGGCGCCGGACTCCATGGCCGCGGCGACGGAGTCCGGGAGCGCGTCGAGCGTCACGACGCCGTTCGCCGTGCCGACGGTGGCCCGCAGCGCGCGCGTCAGTGCGGCGCGGGCCGCCGGCTTGGCCGTGACGGCGCCGGGCAGCGCGGCGGCGGCGAAGCGGGGGTCGGTGAGGGCGAGGCGCAGCGCGTGGACGTGTCCGACGAAGCGCGCGTCGACGACCGCGACCCGCTGGTCGGCGGGGACGGCGGCGAGCAGCGCCTCGGCGTCCGCCGCGTCGGAGGCGACCCGCACGTCGAAGCCGAGGGACCGCAGATCGCCTTCGAGCGGCGACCCGGGGACCGGCTGACCGGTGAGGATGGCGGTCGACAGACGAACTCACTCCTTGAGTACCGGCGCGGCTCGCGCCGGGCACATGCGTAAGGGGAGCGCCCCTGGCCATGGCGGCCGGGCGGCACGTCGGCAGAGGCTATCGGATGATGGGAAGCGGGCGTTCATCACCCGTTCACGCCCTGATAGAGCCTGTGTCAGGCTCCTGGGGCGGCCTGCGAGGGCCTCGGCCTTCACGATCATCATGGTGGATGGGGGGCCGCGCCCACAAACCGCGCCCGTCCCGTGCCCGGCTTGCCCGGATAGGGGCCACATGCCCGGCGCCCCGGGCCCGCACAGCGAGTTCGCTTAGGGTGGGCGCCCATGACATGGCTGATCACAGGCGGGGCTGGATACATCGGGGCACATGTGGCGCGGGTCATGGCCGGTGCCGGGGAGGACGTCGTCGTGCTCGACGACATCTCGTCGGGGGTGCCGCAGCGGCTGCCCGCGGACATGCCCCTCGTCAAGGGCTCCTCGCTGGACGGGGAGCTGCTGCGCCGGGTCTTCGCCGAGCACGGCGTCACCGGTGTGGTGCATCTCGCGGCCCGCAAGCAGGTCGGGGAGTCGGTGGAGCAGCCGTTGCGCTACTACCGGGAGAACGTGGGCGGTCTGACGACGCTGCTCGAAGCGGTCGCCGAGGCCGGCATCAAGCGGTTCGTGTTCTCCTCGTCGGCCGCGGTGTACGGCAATCCGCCGGACGTCGAGCTCGTCCGTGAGGACGCGCCCTGCCTCCCGGTCAGCCCTTACGGCGAGACCAAGCTCGCCGGTGAGTGGCTGGTGCGGGCGGCCGGGCGGGCGCACGGCATCGCGACCGTCTGTCTGCGCTACTTCAACGTGGCGGGCGCCGCGGCGCCCGAGCTCGCGGACACCGGCGTCTACAACGTGATCCCGATGGTCTTCGACCGGCTGCGGCGCGACGAGGCGCCGCGGATCTTCGGCGACACGCACCCGACGCCGGACGGCACCTGCGTGCGTGACTATGTGCACGTCTCGGACCTCGCCGAGGCCCACCTCGCGGCGGCCCGCCGGCTCGCGGCGGGTGCCGAGGGCGATCTGACCGTGAACATCGGCCGGGGCCGCGGTGTTTCCGTACGCGAACTGGTCACGCTGATCGGCGAGGTGAGCGGCGACGCCCGGCCCGCGCTCGTCGAGCCGGCCCGGGCCGGCGACTCGCCGCGCGCGGTGGCCGACGCGAGCCTGGCGGCCGAGGAGCTCGGCTGGACGGCCCGGCGCGGGGTGCGCGAGATGGTCGAGTCGGCCTGGGCGGGATGGTGTCTTCACCACCCCGAGGCGCGCCGCGACTGATCGTCGCGGGCCCCTGACCTGCACCCCTCGGCTTGACGGCAATCGTTGCCATTTTCGCAGGTCAGTGGAGTGATAACGGTGTTCAGTGCCGCGTTGCCAGATACCCCCCACCCGTAGTTCACTGTGGCTCGCGACCAGCGAACAGCAGACCGATGACCGACGCGGGAGGGCCGCTCCATGGGGGCTGGGCACGATCACGGACACACGCACGGGGCGCCCACCACGGGCACCGCGGCCAACGCCTACAAGGGGCGGCTCCGGACAGCGCTCTGCATCACGCTCACCGTCATGCTGGCCCAGATCGTGGGCGGCATCGTCGCCGACTCGCTCGCGCTCGTCGCGGACGCGACGCACATGGCCACGGACGCCGTCGGCCTCGGCATGGCCCTGCTCGCGATCCACTTCGCGAACAGACCGCCCACCGAGAACCGCACCTTCGGCTACGCCCGCGCCGAGATACTCGCCGCGCTCGCGAACTGTCTGCTGCTGCTCGGCGTGGGCGGCTACGTGCTCTTCGAGGCGGTCGAGCGGTTCGTCACGCCCGCGGAGACCGAGGGCGGCCTCGCCCTCTACTTCGGCGTGTTCGGCCTCGTCGCGAACGTGGTCTCGCTCTCGCTGCTCATGCGCGGCCAGAAGGACAGCCTCAATGTGCGGGGCGCCTTCCTGGAGGTCGTCGCGGACACCCTCGGCTCGGTCACGGTCATCGTCGCGGCGGTCGTGATCATGCTCACCGGCTGGCAGGCCGCCGACCCGATCGCCTCGCTCGTCATCGGCTTCATGATCGTCCCGCGGACGGTGAAGCTCCTCAAGGAGACCCTGAACGTGCTCCTGGAGTCGGCGCCCAAGGACGTCGACATGGCGGAGGTGCGGGCCCACATACTCGACCTGCCGGGCGTCGAGGAGGTCCACGACCTGCACGCCTGGACGATCACCTCGGGCATGCCCGTCCTCTCCGCCCACATCGTGGTGAGCTCCGACACCCTCGACTCGATCGGGCACGAGAAGATGCTGCACGAGCTGCAGGGCTGCCTGGGAGACCACTTCGACGTCGAGCACTGCACCTTCCAGCTGGAGCCGAGCGGGCACGCGGAGCACGAGGCGAAGCTCTGCCACTGACGGCGCCTCCCCCGGCCCCGGTGCTAGAGTCGGTGGAGTTCTTGGGTTCCCGGAGGTGGGTCGATGACTGTCACGGCTGACGCCGCTCTGCGCGGCGACACGTGCATCCCCACTTCCCGGGCGCGCGTCTGACCTCACGTACCCCTCAGTTCGTACGTCAGGTCCGCGGGTCCTCCACTCAAGGATTTCCACGTTGACTGACAACGCTTCCTTCAACCATGCCTTCTTCGCCCTGCACCACGGTCTGCCGCGGCAGGGCCCCGGCTCCGACGCCACCACCCGGCGGCTGCTCTCCCTCGCGGGGGCGCTGCCCGAGCGGCCGCGCGTGCTCGACCTGGGCTGCGGGCCCGGCCGGGCCGCGCTCCTGCTCGCCGCCGAGGCCGGCGCCGAGGTGACCGCCGTCGATCTCCACGAGCCGTTCCTCGACGAGCTCCACGCGTCCGCCGAGGCGCGCGGGCTCAGCGGATCGATCACCACCGTCAAGGCCGACATGGCCGAACTCCCCTACCCCGACGGGTCGTTCGACCTCGTCTGGGCCGAGAGCTCGGTCTACGGCATCGGCTTCGACACCGCGCTGCGCGCCTGGCGGCGGCTGCTCGCGCCCGGCGGGGCGCTCGTCCTCACCGAGTGCGAGTGGACGGCCGCCGAGCCGTCCGCGGCGGCCCGCGCCTTCTGGGAGCGGCACTACGCGCTCCGCACGGGCGAGGCGAACATCCGGGCCGCGACCGGCGCCGGGTACTCCGTGCTCGGCGTGCACCCGCAGCCGGAGTCCGACTGGGACGAGTACTACGGTCCGCTCGGCGCGCGGGCCGACGCGGCGGACCCGAGCGCTCCCGGCATGGCCGAGGCGCTCGCCGCCACCCTCGAGGAGATCGCGATGCGGCGCGAACACGGGAGCGAGTACGGCTACACGGGCTACGTCCTGCGGCCGACGGACTCCTGGCCGACCCGCCCGGAGACCGCGGCCGACGTCGCCGCCGTGCACGCCGTGAACGCCGCCGCCTTCGAGACGGAGGCGGAGGCCGACCTGGTCGACGCCCTGCGCACGGACCCCGAGGCGTGGCTTCCCGGCCTGTCGTACGTCGCGGAGGCGCCCGACGGTTCAGTGGCCGCGTACGCGCTGATCACCCGCTGCCGGGTGGACGGCGCGCCCGCGCTGGCGCTCGCGCCCGTCGCCACGCTGCCCGAGTACCAGCGGACGGGGGCCGGTTCGGCGGTCGTACGGGCCGTGCTCGACGCGGCACGCGCGCGTGGAGAGCGGCTCGTCCTCGTGCTCGGGCATCCCTCGTACTATCCGCGGTTCGGTTTCAGGCCCGCTTCGGGGTACGGGATCCGGCCAGGTTTCGAGGTGCCCGACGAGGCGATGATGGCGCTCGTCCTGGACGGAGCCGACGATTCCGCGCGGCTGCCGCGGGGCATGATCCAGTACCCGGCCGCTTTCGGGGTCTGACGCTCCGGCGGGCGCACGTCTGACAGCGCCCTGCGTGTGTCCCGCCGTGCTCCGGTTCGGCGGGACATGCGGGTCCCATGAGTGCCCGGGGTGTCCGGAACGTACGGCAGACTTGGGACTCGAAGACCGAAGCGAAGGATGCGTATGCCGATCACACCTGCCACCGCGGCGAACACCTCGTCGAGCGGCACCGGAGAAGCCATCTTGCTCGAACTCGTCGACGAGGACGGCAGGACCATCGGCACAGCGGAGAAACTCTCCGCGCATCAGGCGCCCGGGCAGCTGCACCGGGCGTTCTCCGTCTTCCTCTTCGACGAGCAGGGGCGCCTGCTGCTGCAGCAGCGCGCCCTCGGCAAGTACCACTCCCCCGGCGTCTGGTCGAACACCTGTTGCGGCCATCCCTACCCGGGCGAGGCGCCGTTCGCCGCGGCGGCCAGGCGTACGTACGAGGAGCTGGGTGTGTCGCCGTCGCTGCTCGCCGAGGCGGGCACGGTGCGCTACAACCACCCGGACCCGGCCTCGGGGCTCGTCGAGCAGGAGTTCAACCACCTGTTCGTGGGCATGGTGCAGTCGCCGCTGCGCCCCGACCCCGCCGAGATCGGCGGGACCGCGTTCGTGACGGCCGCGGAGCTGGCCGAGCGGCACGAGCGGGAGCCGTTCTCCGCATGGTTCATGACCGTGCTCGACGCGGCACGGCCCGCGATCAAGGAGCTGACCGGCCCCGCCGCGGGCTGGTAGCCGGTCGTCAGCCGAGGCCGGGCTTGAGGGGCAGGGCCGCCCAGATGACCTTGCCCCCGCTCGCGGTGTGCTCGACGTCGCAGGCGCCCCCCGCCTCCGCCGTGATCTCACGGACGAGGAGCAGCCCCCGCCCGCCCGTCTGGCCGTGGTCCGCCACCAGGGCCGTCGGACGGTAGGGGTGGTTGTCCTCGACGGACACCCGCACCCACTCGGCGCCGACCGCGACCTCCACCGCGAGCATCGGCGAGAGCAGCGCCGCATGGCGCACCGCGTTGGTGACCAGCTCGGAGACGATGAGCAGCAGGCCCTGCAAGAGGTCGTCCGGAGCCGGTACGCCCTGCCGGGCCAGCAGGTCGCGCACCGCGTGCCGCGCCTGGGGGACGGAGGCGTCGACGGCGGGGGCGGTGAAGCGCCACACGCCCTCGTACGGCGCCGGTCCGCCGCCTCTGGGGAGTGGATCGGGCCCGCTCCCGTCGCTCTGCATCGTCCGGTCGCCGTCCTCGCGCTCGATTGTCGCCACACATCGAGTGTTGGGAAAGCTCTGGTCCGGACCGCGCCACTGACCAGAAGTCAGCGACTATCGACGGATTTTGACCGACGGCGCATGACGCCGTCAGCTGTGCGACTGGTCCTGCTCGCCCTGCCGTGCATGGTTCGCCTTCGCGTGTTCTTCAGGTTGTACGAGGCTGACGATGCGGCGCCCGCCGATGCCCGTGGCGAGCAGGCCGAGGCCGTCGAAGAGCAGCGTCAGGGAGAAGAAGCACCCGATGACGTACTGGCTGCTGCTGGGCCACTCGGCGAGCACCAGGATGCCGATCAGCAGGCCGAAGGCGCCCTGCAGGAGCGTCAGGGCGAACTGCGGGCCGCGCACCACCAGGCTGCCGACCAGCCGGAACACCCCGCCGGTGAGGAAGAGCAGGGCCGCGAACATGGTCAGCGCCTCCGCCGCCACCTCGGGTCTGCGGATGATCACGACGCCCGCCGCGAGGTTCAGCGCGGCGACCACGACGCCCAGCCAGAAGAAGCTGCTGCCCCGCGACTGGACGGCGTGCAGCAGGCCGACGACGCCACCGACGAGCAGGAGCCAGCCGAACAGGAGCATCGAGGTCAGCGTGGCGAAGCCGGTGTAGACGAGGCCGACGACGCCGGCCACCGCGAGGATCACGCCGAGCAGGGCGAGCCAGCCGAAGCTGCGGCTGACCGTCCTGGCCTCCGTGGTGGCTCTGTCGTCCCTGGGTCCGGCCATCGGCGTCTCCCTCTCGCTCGGCCCCCTTCTTGATCGTACGTTCGAGGGGTGCGGATAGCATCCGGCGCATGGAGCCGCAGCTGAGGCAGACCGTCACCGACGGCGTCGCCACCGTCCTCATCGACCATCCGGCCAAGCGCAACGCCATGACCGCGGACATGTGGCGCCAGGTGCCGCCGCTCTGCGCCGCGCTCGCCGCCGACCCGGCCGTGCGCGCCGTCGTGCTCACCGGCGCGGGCGACACCTTCTGCGCGGGCGCCGACATCTCCACGCTGCGTGAGTCCCCGGGCGCCGCGCAGGAGCTCGCGGTGCGGGCCGAGGAGGCCCTGGCCGCCTTCCCGAAGCCGACGCTCGCGGCGGTGCGGGGCTACTGCGTGGGCGGCGGTGCGCAGCTGGCCGGGGCGTGCGACCTGAGGTTCGCGGACGAGGGCGCCTCGTTCGGTGTCACACCCGCCAAGTTGGGCATCGTCTATCCGGCGTCGTCCACCCGGCGCCTGGTGTCCCTGGTGGGGCCCGCGACCGCCAAGTACCTGCTCTTCTCCGGGGAGTTGATCGACGCGGAGCGGGCGCTGCGGACCGGTCTGGTGGACGAGGTCCTGCCCTCCGGCGAACTGGCCAAGCGCGTCGCGGAGTTCACCCGTGTCCTCGCGTCGCGCTCGCAGCTGACGCAGGCGGCGGCCAAGGAGTTCGCGGCGGGGCGCACGGACCGGGACGCGTACTGGACGGAGCAGGCACGCGGGAGCGGCGACACCGCCGAAGGTGTCGCCGCGTTCCTGGAGCGGAGAAAGCCGCACTTCACCTGGACCGCGCGGGGCGAGTGAGCCAGGCGGGGCCGGGCGCCCACTGGTGAGCCCGGCGGGGCCGGGCGCCTACCGGAGGAAGGGGCTTTCCTCGCGGAACTTCGCGACGAGGTGCGCGGGCGCCTTCTCCGGGGACCCCGCGTCGTAGGGCGGCTGCGGGTCGTACTCGGTCAGCAGTTGTACGGTCTGCGCGTGCTCGTCGCCCGCGATCCGGCCGGCCAGGGTGAGGCCCATGTCGATGCCCGCGGAGACGCCGGCCCCCGTGACGTACTTGCCGTCGAAGACCACCCGCTCCCCCGTCGACTCGACGCCGAGCCGGTCCAGTTCGGCGAGGGCGAGCCAGTGGGACGTGGCGCGGCGGCCCTTGAGGAGGCCCGCGGCGGCCAGGGCGAGGGAGCCCGTGCACACCGAGGTCGTCCAGGTGGTCGTGGCGTCGACCGCGCGGAGCCAGCCGAGGAGCGGCTCGTTCTCCAGCTGGTCGCTCCGTCCGGGGCCGCCGGGGACGACGACGATGTCGGGGCGCCGCACCTCGGCGAAGGACTTGTCGGCGACGAGGGCGAGGCTGCCGGTGTCGTCGCGCACCGGGCCCGCCTGCTCGGCCACGAAGACGGTCTCGGCGCCGGGCAGGCCGCTCAGGGTCTGGTAGGGGCCGATGGCGTCCAGGACGGTGAAGCGCTCGTACAGGGCGATGGCTATCTGCATGGGGTCTCTGACTCCTGTCGGTGTGGAACGGCGGAAGGAACGGTCGAAACGGGGTGGAAGCGGCGGCGGTACTCGGCGGGTGCGGCGCCGAGGACCTTGACGAAGGCGCGGCGCATGGCCTCTGGGGTGCCGTAACCGCAGGCGCGTGAGACCTCCTCGATCCCGTCGGAGGTGTCCTCCAGGAGCCGGCGGGCGTGTTCGACGCGGACGCGCTCGACGTACTTGCCCGGCGTCAGCCCGGTCTCCGCCAGGAAGGCGCGGGCGAAGTGGCGGGGCGAGAGCCGGGCGCGCGCGGCCAGCGCGTCGACCGAGAGGTCGTCGGCCGGGTGCTCGGTGATCCACTGCTGGACCTCGCGCAGCGGTTCACGCCGTGCGGTCTGCGCGGCGAGCTGCGCGCTGAACTGCGCCTGGTTTCCCGGGCGCCGCAGGAAGACCACGAGATGGCGGGCGACCGTGAGCGCCACCTCGCGGCCGAGGTCCTCCTCGACGAGCGCCAGGGCGAGATCGATGCCGGCGGTGACCCCGGCCGACGTCGCGACATGACCGTCGCGTACGTAGATGGGGTCCGGGTCGACCTCGACGCCCGGGTGCTGTTCGGCGAGGCGGTCACAGTACGCCCAGTGCGTCGTCGCCCTGCGCCCCTCCAGCAGGCCGGCCTCGGCGAGCCGAGTCGCTCCGGTGCAGACCGACACCAGGCGCTCCGCGCGCGGGCCGTTCTCGCGCAGCCAGCCGGTCAGCCCCGGGTCAGCCGAGCATGTGCCGAGACCGCCCGGGACCACCAGGGTGTGCGGCGCCGGGGCGTCCGCCAGGGTGGAATCAGGGGTCAGGGTGAGGCCGCTGGACGTGCGGACGGGGCCGCCGTCGAGGGAGGCGGTGCGGACGAGATAGCCGCCCTTGGGGTCGACGCGGCAGAGGTCCGCGCCCGTGAAGACCTCCACGGGCCCGGTGACATCGAGGCTCTGGACGCCGTCGAAGAGGACGACCAGGACGGTTCGCTGGGCCATGTCTCCGAGTCTTGACCCGCCGCCCGATGTCCGCAATGACGAAGAACCCACCTTTCCTGCCATACCGGGGAGCCGGTCCGGGGAGCCGGTCCGGGGAGCGGGGCCGGGGAGCGGGTCCGGGGAGCGGGTCCGGGAGACGGCCTGTGAGCCGGCCTGGGGACGCCATACCAACCAGTAGGTATCGTGCGGGCATGACCTCTTCGACGACCTCGTCCGCGCCCGCCGCCCTGGAGCCGCGCGCCGGCCGCCGCTGCCACAACGTGCTCAACGCGCTCCACTCGACGCACTACTTCTCGCCCGACGTCGGGCGGGAGCTGGGCGCCCTCGGGATAACCCACCGGCACGCCGTCAACTTCGCCGTGCGCGCGGCGGCCCTGGGCGCCGTCGGCCCCGGGACCGTGGCCGCCACCTTCTACAACTACAAGTACGAGCTCGTCGCCGCGCACGTCCCAGGGATCTGGCGGACGGCCTCCCCCGAAGACGTCCTCGCGGCGCGGCTGCGGGCCGTCGACACGACGCTGCGGCGCCTCCTCGGCGACGAGCTCGTCGCCTCGCCGGAGATGGCGGAGGCCGCGGGCCTCGCGCTGCGCGCCGCCGAGGCCTGCACCCGCGGCGCCCGCCCGCTGTATGCCGCCCACGCCGACCTGCCCGTCCCCGAGGAGCCGCACCTCGCCTACTGGCACGCGGCGACGCTGCTGCGCGAGCACCGCGGCGACGGGCACCTGACCGTGCTGCTCGACGCCGGACTCGACGGTCTCGAAGCCCTGGTGAGCCACACCGCGACCGGCAAGGGCACCAGCCCCAAGTGGGTCTTCTCCACCCGCGGCTGGAACCAGGAGGAGTGGGAGGCCGCCACCGAGCGGCTGCGGGCACGCGGAGTGCTCGACGGCGAGGGCGAGTTGACGGAGGACGGCGTGGCGCTGCGCAGGGACATCGAGGCGCGGACGGACCACCTGGACCGGGCCCCGTACGAGCACTTGGGCGCGGCCGGCGTCGAGCGTCTCACCGAACTCGGCACCCTGATCACCGGCACGGCGCTGCAGGCCGGCGCGTTCCCCGCGGATCTGCTCGGCAAGCGCTGAGCGCCGTTCAGGCATGGCTCGGCCGAGCTGAGGTACCCGGTCGTCTCCTGGCCGCCACCCCGGCCGTGTCGGGAGACGAAAGGGGAAACCTCATGTTCCGTGCCATCGCGGACGTCCTGCGCCAGATAGCCGGCGCCATCGCCACCGTCGTCACCCTGCCGTTCCGGGCCGTCGCCCGGCTGTTCGGCGGAGCTTCCAGCACCGCGGGGCGGGCCGGGCGCGGCGGCGGCCGCCGATCCGGGCGCATGGGCCGGGCCCGCCGGGTCTGATCCCTCTCTGTCGGCGCCACCTGCCACAATTGCCCGGCAACCTGAGCGAGAAGGCGGTACCGGAACGTGGCAGCTTTGAAGACGTCCACCCCAGCGTCCATCGAGAGCAGGATCGCCGAGGAGCTCGGCGTACGGGAGCGGCAGGTGAAGGCCGCCGTCGACCTGCTCGACGGCGGCTCGACGGTGCCCTTCATCGCGCGCTACCGCAAGGAAGCGACCGAGATGCTCGACGACGCGCAGCTGCGCACGCTCGAGGAGCGCCTGCGCTACCTGCGCGAGCTGGAGGACCGGCGCGCCGCCATCCTCGAATCCGTCCGCGAGCAGGGCAAGCTCACGGACGAGCTCGAGGCGCGGATCCGCGAGGCGGACACCAAGGCGCGGCTCGAGGACATCTATCTGCCCTTCAAGCCGAAGCGGCGCACGAAGGCGCAGATCGCCCGCGAGGCGGGGCTCGAGCCGCTGGCCGACGGGCTGCTCGCCGACCCGACCGTGGAACCGCACGCCGCCGCGGCCGCGTTCGTCGCCGCCGACAAGGGCGTCGCGGACTCGCAGGCCGCGCTGGACGGGGCCCGGGCGATCCTCGCCGAGCGGTTCTCGGAGGACGCCGACCTGATCGGTGAGCTGCGCGAGCGCATGTGGGTGCGCGGCCGCCTCGTGGCGAAGGTGCGGGAGGGCAAGGAGGAGGCGGGCGCCAAGTTCGCCGACTACTTCGACTTCGCCGAGCCCTTCACCGAGCTGCCCTCGCACCGCATCCTCGCCATGCTGCGCGGCGAGAAGGAGGACGTCCTCGATCTCGTCCTGGAGCCGGAGGAGGCCGACGCCACGCCGGGAACCCCTTCTTCGTACGAGGGGATCGTCGCCCACCGCTTCGGCATCGCCGACCGGGGGCGCCCGGCCGACAAGTGGCTCCAGGACACCGTGCGCTGGTCCTGGCGGACCCGGATCCTCGTGCACCTCGGCATCGACCTGCGGCTGCGCCTGCGGACGGCCGCCGAGGACGAGGCCGTCCGGGTCTTCGCGTCGAACCTGCGCGATCTTCTGCTCGCGGCACCCGCGGGCACACGCGCGACGCTGGGCCTCGACCCCGGTTTCCGTACGGGTGTGAAGGTGGCCGTCGTCGACGCCACCGGCAAGGTCGTCGCGACCGACACGATCCACCCGCACGTCCCGGCGAACAAGTGGGACCAGTCCCTGGCGACGCTCGCGCGGCTCGCCAAGGAGCACGACGTCGACCTGATCGCCATCGGGAACGGCACGGCGTCCCGCGAGACCGACAAGCTCGCCGGTGAACTCATCGCCAAGCACCCCGAGTTGAACCTCACGAAGGTGATGGTCTCCGAGGCGGGCGCCTCCGTGTACTCGGCTTCGGCCTTCGCCTCGCAGGAGCTGCCGGACCTCGACGTCTCGATCCGCGGCGCGGTCTCCATCGCGCGGCGCCTCCAGGACCCGCTCGCCGAGCTCGTGAAGATCGACCCCAAGTCGATCGGCGTCGGCCAGTACCAGCACGACCTGTCGGAAGTGAAGCTCTCCCGCTCGCTGGACGCGGTCGTCGAGGACTGTGTGAACGGCGTCGGCGTGGACGTGAACACGGCGTCCGCCCCGCTCCTCGCGCGCGTCTCGGGCATCGGCTCGGGCCTCGCGGAGAACATCGTGGCGCACCGCGACGCGAACGGCCCGTTCAAGAGCCGCAAGAGCCTCAAGGACGTGCCCAGGCTCGGCCCGAAGGCGTACGAGCAGTGCGCGGGCTTCCTCCGCATCCGCGGCGGCGACGACCCTCTGGACGCCTCCAGCGTGCACCCCGAGGCGTACCCCGTGGTGCGCAAGATGGTGAAGTCGGCGGGAGGTGAGGTCGCTTCACTGATCGGCAACACGGCTGCGCTGCGCTCGCTGAAGCCGGAGCAGTTCGTGGACGACGTCTTCGGTCTGCCCACCGTCACGGACATCCTGAAGGAGCTGGAGAAGCCCGGGCGCGACCCGCGTCCCGCCTTCAAGACGGCGACCTTCAAGGACGGCGTGGAGAAGATCTCCGACCTGACCGCCGGGATGATCCTCGAAGGCGTCGTGACGAACGTCGCTGCGTTCGGTGCCTTCGTGGACGTGGGCGTCCATCAGGACGGCCTGGTGCACGTCTCCGCCATGTCGAAGACGTTCGTCAAGGACCCGCGGGACGTCGTGAAACCCGGCGACATCGTCAAGGTGAAGGTCATGGACGTCGACGTCGCTCGTAAGCGGGTCTCGTTGACGCTGCGTCTCGACGACGAGGCGGCTGCTTCCGGTGCCTCGGACGAGACGCAGCCCAAGCGGGGCGGGCGGCCGCCCAGGCAGCGGCAGCAGGGCGGCCAGGGGCAGCGCTCCGGTCAGGGACAGCGTTCCGGTCAGGGGCAGCGCGGTCAGCGGCAGCAGCAGCGGCAGGGGCCGCCGCCCGCCAACGACGCGATGGCCGAGGCGTTGCGGCGGGCCGGGCTCGTGGATCCCAAGCGGGGCTGACGCTCAGCAGCGGGGCTGACGTGCGGCGCCGGGCGTGAGGTGCGCGGAGGTCAGAGTGGCGGTTCCGTCACTTTGCCCTCCGCCACCGCCAGGCGGCGCGTCACCCGGACCGCGTCCAGCATCTTGCGGTCGTGCGTGACCAGAAGCAGCGTTCCCTCGTACGCCTCCAGGGCCGACTCCAGCTGCTCGATCGCCGGCAGATCCAGGTGGTTCGTCGGCTCGTCCAGGACGAGGAGGTTGACGCCCCGGCCCTGGAGCAGGGCGAGGGCCGCGCGGGTCCGCTCGCCGGGAGAGAGCGTGGCCGCCGAACGCAGCACGTGGTCCGCCTTCAGGCCGAACTTGGCGAGCAGCGTGCGCACTTCGGCCGGCTCGGTGTCCGGCACGGCCGCGCAGAACGCGTCCAGCAGGGACTCCTTGCCGTGGAACAGCGCGCGCGCCTGGTCCACCTCGCCGACGAGGACGCCCGAGCCGAGGGCCGCGTGGCCCGCGTCCAGCGGGACGCGTCCCAGGAGGGCGGCGAGCAGCGTCGACTTGCCCGAGCCGTTGGCGCCGGTGATGGCCACGCGGTCCGCCCAGTCGATCTGCAGCGTGACCGGGCCGAGCGTGAACGCGCCCCGGTGCACCTCCGCGTCGCGCAGGCTCGCGACGACCGCGCCGGAGCGGGGTGCCGCCGCGATCTCCATGTGGAGCTCCCACTCCTTGCGGGGTTCCTCGACGACGTCGAGGCGCTCGATCATGCGCTGCGTCTGGCGGGCCTTCGCCGCCTGCTTCTCGCTGGTGTCGCTGCGGAAGTTCCGGCCGATCTTGTCGTTGTCGCCGCCCTTGGCGGCCTTGCGGCGGGCGTTCTTGACGCCCTTGTCGGCCCAGGAGCGCTGCATCTGGGCGCGGCTCTGGAGCGCGGCCTTCTTGTCGGCGTACTCCTCGTAGTCGCCGCGGGCGTGCCGGCGGGCCGTCTCCCGCTCCTCCAGATACGCGTCGTAGCCGCCGCCGTAGAGGTTGATCTGCTGCTGGGCCAGGTCGAGTTCGAGGACCTTGGTGACGGTGCGGGTGAGGAACTCGCGGTCGTGCGAGACCACGACGGTGCCGGCGCGCAGCCCTCGTACGAAGCTTTCCAGGCGCTCCAGGCCGGCCAGGTCGAGGTCGTTGGTCGGCTCGTCCAGGAGGAACACGTCGTAGCGGGAGAGGAGGAGCGAGGCGAGGCCCGCGCGGGCCGCCTGGCCTCCCGAGAGCGACGTCATCGGCTGGTCCAGGCCCACGGTGAGGCCGAGCGAGTCGGCGACTTCCTCGGCGCGCTCGTCGAGGTCCGCGCCGCCGAGCGCCAGCCAGCGCTCCAGGCTGGTGGCGTACGCGTCGTCCGCGCCGGGGGCGCCGTCGACGAGGGCCTGGGTGGCGTCGTCCATGACGCGCTGGGCCTCCGCCACGCCGGTGCGGCGGGCCAGGAAGGCGCGGATGCTCTCGCCGGGGCGGCGGTCGGGCTCCTGGGGGAGGTGTCCTACGGAGGCGGTGGGCGGCGAAAGCCTCAGCTCACCCCCTTCGGGGGCATCCACCCCCGCGAGCAGCCGCAGCAGGGTGGACTTCCCCGCTCCGTTGGCCCCGACGAGACCGATGACGTCGCCGGGGGCGACGACGAGATCCAGTCCGGAGAACAGGGTGCGGTCGCCGTGGCCGGCGGCGAGATCTTTGGCGACGAGGGTTGCGGTCATCAGGGGGTGATTGTAGGTGAGGGGTGGGTGGGGGGTGCACCGGCTTTTGGGCGGGGCGGGGCGGGTTCTGGCGGGGGCGCCTTGGGCGGGGGTCGCCTTTGCTTCGCCTGTGGGGCGGGGGCTCGGGGGCGGGCTCGCCTTGGGTGGGCGGGGGCGCCTTTGCTTCGTCTGTGAGCCGGGCGGGTTCTGGCGGGGGCGCCTTGGGCGGGGTCGCCTTTGCTTCGTCTGTGGGTGCGGGGCCGCGGGGGTATGTACGTACTCGCCATCACTACGCGCCACGCCTCAAGAACAAAGACGCCACAGTGCGCTCAGTGCTCCGTGCGCACATACCCCCACGTCCCCTCCCGTCTCCATTGCGGCGGACGGCCGGTGGGGGTTCACCACCCCCTCGGGCGCGTTTGCGCCTGTGGCCCGGTTGGGGTTCACCACCCCCCTCGGGCACGTTTGCGCCTGCGGCCCGGCGGGGGTTCCTCGGGCGCACCTCGCCTTCGATCCCCTGCACGGCAGCTGCGTCGCGGGGCGACCCCCGCCCACCCGCCCCTACCCCCGCGGGACGGCGCGGGGCAAACGGGTGGGTGGGTGGGGAGCATCCGCCGCGGAGCGGCGGGCTTGGGGCCCTACCCCGGCGGGGCGGGGCAGGCCGGGGTCACCAGGACGCTGGTGGAGGTTCGGGCTACTACGTAGGCGTTGCCCTTTGTGGACTTGGGGGCGAGGGGAACCTCGTGGTGGCCCGGCTCCAGGACCTCGTCGAAGACTTCGTGGACGTGCGTGCGGGAGAGCCGGTCCACGCGGTACGTCGTGAGTCGGACCCGGCACGTGGAGGTGACGTCCAGCTGCGCCGAGGCCGGATCCGCCGCGAGACGGGTGAGGCGGCGCTGTTCCCGCGGGCTGCGGTCCAGCGCGTACTCGATCTGGGCGACGAGGAGCGGGATGATGGGCGCGAGGCCGTCGACGTAGGCGACGTCGACGCCGGCCGCGTCGAAGGCCGACCGTACGGCCCGGCGCGTGGCGTCGGGGATCGTAGGTCCGAAGGCGACCGCTCCGTACGTGCGGAGCTCGTCCTCCGGGACTCCCTCCGCGTCCGCCGCGATCTCCGCGCCGATGCCGATCGTGCGGAGCGCCGCCGCCAGCTTGGCGAGCACCGCCACGCGGGCGCCGATCAGCAGGACGCGGCGGCGGGCCTGCCGCTCGCTCTCGGAGAGCAACTGATGCAGCGCGGCACGGTATTCGGCGCCCCGGAAGCGGAAGGGCCCTATGCCGTGGTAGCCGTTGAGCTCCAGGTCGGCGGGTTCGGCCGTCTGCCAGGCGAAGTCGCGCCAGACGAAGTCGTCACTGCCGTCGTCGCTCCGCTCGATCACCGCCGTGACGGCGCCGCACTCGAGACCCTCGCACTCGGGGCAGCCGTATATGACGTACCGCCCGTCACCCAGCGGCGCCTCGGCCTCCAGGAGCAGCCTGCGGACGTGCGCGGTGAAGATCGCCGGGGGGATGTCGGCGGCCAGCGGCGACACCGCGTCGAGGTCGGAGAGCTGGAAGAGGAGCGGGCGCCCGTTCACGATGAAGTCGACGAAGTCGCGGTGCACTTGGTAGTCACCGTTGGCGAGAACTCCACCGGCGCGCATGGCCGGTGCCAGACCGAAGGTCGCGTACTCGGCAGACATGCTGTGAGTATCCCCACCTGACGTGCGATGTGAGCACGGCATCACGGATTCCGCCGCGGGGCGTGCCCGGCGGAGCGCGACGAGTGGGCCCAGGAGGCGGCGCGGCTGGGGCGCCGCCTCCTGGGGCGCCCGGTCAGCGGGGGCCGGCCGGGTCGTTGTCCTGTTCCGGTCCGTCACCGTCGCCGGTGTCGTCGCGGGCGGGGCCGATCCGGAGCTCGAAGTCACCGTCGTGGTGCTCGTGGCCTGCGATGACGGCCTTTTCGAGGACCTCGGTGCCGTGCTCGCCGCGAACGATCAGCGGGTCGTGGCGCAGGTCCCGCATGAGGGACACGCACATGCCGATCATGACGAGGGTGAACGGCGCGGCGACCAGGATCGTGAGGTTCCGCAGGCCCGTGAGCGCGTCGTCCGAGCCGTCGCCGATCAGCAGCATGATCGCCGCGACGGCGCCGGTCACGAGACCCCAGAAGACCACGACGAACCGGCCGGGTTCGAGGGCACCCTTCTGGGAGAGCGTGCCCATCACGATGGACGCGGCGTCGGCACCGGAGACGAAGAAGATGCCGACGAGGATCATCACGAGGAGGCTGGTCACGGTGGCGATCGGGTACTCGTGGAGGAGGCCGAAGAGCTGGGCCTCCTGGGACATGTCGCCCTTGAGCCCGCCGCGGTCGGAGACGGTCATGGCGCTGCCGCCGAACACCGCGAACCAGATGAGGCTGACGGTGCTGGGCACCAGGATGACGCCGCCGACGAACTGACGGACCGTACGGCCGCGGCTGATGCGGGCGATGAACATGCCGACGAAGGGCGTCCAGGAGATCCACCAGGCCCAGTAGAAGACCGTCCAGCTGCTCAGCCAGTCCGCGACGCCCTTGCCGCTGGACGCCTCGGTGCGGCCGATCAGCTGCGGCAGGTCGTTGAGGTAGGCGCCGATCGACGTCGGCACCATGTCGAGGATGATGACCGTCGGGCCCGCGATGAAGACGAAGACGACGAGCAGCCCGGCGAGCACCATGTTGATGTTGGAGAGCCACTGCACGCCCTTCTCCACACCGGAGACGGCGGACGCCACGAACGCCACGGACAGCACGGCGATGATCACGACGAGCAGGCCGGTGCCCGCGGTCTTCATCCAGTCGAGCTCCTCGATGCCGCTGCCGATCTGCAGGGCGCCGAGGCCCAGCGAGGCGGCCGAGCCGAAGAGCGTGGCGAAGATGGCGAGGATGTCGATGACCCGTCCCCAGGCGCCGCGTGCGTGCTTCTTGCCGATGAGCGGCTCGAAGACGGCGCTGATGGTCTGCCGGCGGTTGCGGCGGAAGGTGCTGTACGCGATGGCGAGGCCCACGACCGCGTAGATCGCCCACGGGTGGAGCGTCCAGTGGAAGAGGGTGGTGGCCATCGCGGTCTCCATGGCCGCGGGCGCGTCCGCCGGGTCGGTGCCCGGCGGTGGCGTGGTGAAGTGGGCCAGGGGTTCGCTCACCCCGTAGAACATCAGGCCGATGCCCATGCCGGCACTGAACATCATGGCGACCCAGGAGACGGTGCGGAACTCCGGGTCCTCGCCCTCCCGGCCGAGCGTGATCTTCCCGTACCGGCTGACCGCCAGCCAGAGCGCGAAGACGACGAACCCGGTGGCGGTCAGCATGAAGAACCAACCGCCGTTGTGCATCAGCCCGTTGAGCATGTCCGTGGAGACATTCTCGAGCGAGTCCGTCGACACCGCGCCCCAGATCACGAACGCGAGGGTGAGCACGGCGGTCACGCCGAAGACCACCCGGTCCGTCTGTGGGGACCGACCGCCGGGGGCGGGCGCCATGATGTCCGGCGACCCTCCCCCGTCGTCCGCTTTATGTTGATCCTGCGTCACAAGTGACACCTTTCAAGGGGTCGATTGGGTCGAGACTTTGTTCTCCGCTACCCCCTACCACATGTGACGCACCTCTCACCTGCTCAACAGACCATGTCGGGCCGACCTGTGACCATGTGATACGGCGCACGCTCGTCGAGCAGCAGCGGCACGAGAGCCCGTGCCGACTGCCGCAGCGGGACGTACGCACCGGACTTGAGGCGCTTCACGGTGACGCCGTGCAGGGCCAGTTCGTCCTTGATGTCGCCGTACTGGGCGGCGGTCAGGCGGTAGCCGCAGGGCGGGTTCTGGATGGTCTCTGCCGGCTCGGCGGGGTCGTTGTCGGCGCCGCCGACGTAGACAGGGCCGCGGTCGCGGTAGCCCTCGGCGCGGGCCGCGCCGGTGGCCGCCTCCAGCTGTCGGCGGCGTTCGTCCGTGTAGTCGAACAGCCCGCCGAGCGCCGACAGCTGGGACGTCACGCGGCGCCGGTTGTTCAGCGCCTCGTCCTTCTTCTCGGCGTCCGTCAGGGGGTCGACGCGGCTCTCGATCAGGAGGCCCGCGGCGTGCTTGATGCCGGACATGTTGCGCAGGATGCGCTCCTGGCCGTCGCCCGCGACCTGCTTGATGGGCTCGCCGGTGACGGGGTCGGTCCAGATTCCGTACGTGCCGGTGGTGTGGCCGTCGCGCTCGGCGGCCGGTCGCACGTACGCCTTGGACAGGGTCTGTGCCTCGCCGTGCACGGCCTCGTCGGTGTTGAGGTTGCGCGGCCAGAGGTCGAACAGGTCCTTGTCGTAGAACTTGGGGGTGGCGCCGTACTCGTGCAGGTCGTAGATGACGTCCGGCTTGTGGTCGCGGATCACGGCGGCCAGGGCGCGGGCCTCCGCGGTCTTCAGGGAGAGGTGGTCGCGGTTGATGTCGACGCCGTCGGAGTTGCCGCGGGTGTCGGCGGCGCGGCCGTCCGGGTTGGCGGTGGGCACGACGAGGAGCGTGGTGCGGGAGAGGAAGCGCTTGGTCTTCTTGTCCTTCGCGTAGGCGAGGTCGCGGATCGTGGACAGGCAGGCCTCGCGGCCCGAGGGCTCGTCGCCGTGCTGGCTGCAGATCAGCAACACGGTGTTCTTCGTCGGCCGTTCGCCGATGCGGACGAGCTGGACGGGCCGGTCCTGCTTGGTGGTGCCTATGCGGGCTACCGAGACTCTCTTCGCGGCCCTGTCCACGGTGGCGAGGAGGTCCTGTTCCTCGGGCTGACTGGTCCAGCGCGCGCCGTTCGTCTCCTCGAATCCGGTACGGGGCGGGGTCGGCGTCGCCTGTGCGGGCGCCGTCAGGAGCGGTGCGGCGAGCGCGGCGGCGGCGCAGGCGAGCGCCAGGGTGCGGATGCGGGGTGTCATGAAGTGGTGCCTCCGGGGATGGGGTTGAGCGGACGCGGCGGGGCCACGCCGTCGAGGCGGGACTCGCGGGGAGCGACGGACTCGGTGGTGGTGAACGCCTTCGCGCCGCCGGCCAGCGGCACCTTCGCGTAGGTGCGGGCCAGGTCGAGGGTGAGTGTCGGTGTGTCCGCGGGCGGCTCGATCAGGTTCCTGTCGGTGCCCGCGACGATCAGTGCGAGCCGGTGGCCCTTCGGTACGACGTGGTCGGTCGCGGCGAGGTCGAGGGTGATGGTGTGCGGTTTGCCCGGGGTGAGCGGGCGGCCGTGCCGGGCGTCGGCCCAGTTGCCGAGGTCGGCCCAGCCGCGGCTGAAGATGGTGTAGTCGACGGCGGCGGTCTTGGCGCGCGTCTCCTTGAAGCAGGAGCTGTCACCCGTGGTGCTCGCGCCCCAGCAGGTGCGTTCGGGGAGGGTGGTGATGCCCTCGCCCGCGGCGGCGTAGTCGCGGATGGTGTCGGGTCCGAGGTCGACGAGGACCGCGGAGAGGTGGGCGGTGCGGGTCGTCGGGGTCGCGGTGACGGTCACCTTCGATGAGCCGGACAGGCGCAGGTCGCGGGCGAGCGGCTTGCTGACGAAGCCCGCCTTGCTCGGAGTCGATGTGTCGATTCGCTCGGCCCAGTCGGTCTCGTCAAGACCCGGGTCGTCGGTGAAGGTCTCGGTGCCCTTGCCCGGGCGGGTGCCGAGGGTGCCCACGCCGGATGCGGCGCCCTTGGCGGGGCGCAGCTTGACGGCGTGCGTGCCGCGCGGGGGCCAGACGCGGTCGGTGCTCCAGCGGTCCGGGGCGCGCTCGATGTCGGCCATCGGTTCGCGGTCGATGCCGTTGTCGTATCCGAGGAGTTCGTGGTCGAACCAGCGGTGCAGCGTGCGCACCCACTCGGCGCGGCGGAAGTCGAAGGGGTCGACGTGGCCGGCCTGGCTGAGCCAGATCTTGCGGTCGACGCCGTGCTCGGCGAGCGCGTCCCACCACTGGCCGAAGTGCTTGGTGCGGACGTTGAGGTCCTGCATGCCGTGGACGACGAAGACGCTGGCGCGCACCTTGTCGGCGTCCGGTACGTGGTTGCGCTCGCTCCACAGACGGGTCCAGTCGCCGGTGCGGGGCGCCCCGTCGATCAGCCGCTGCTGCACGGCGCCGCAGCGGGCGCGGGCCTCGGGGCTCTCCACGTAGTTCGACAGCCACTCGGGGCCGCTGTCGTAGAGCGGGGCGCCCTTGGCGAAGTAGTAGTCGTACCAGGAGGAGATGGCGCCGATGGGCACGATGGTCTTGAGCCCCGGCACTCCCGTGGCGGCGACGCCCTGCGCGACGGTTCCGTCGTAGCTCTTGCCGACCATGCCGGTGGCGCCGTTGCTCCACGACGCCGTCGCGCGTTCCCCGCCGGTGCGGCTGGTGTAGCCGCGGGCGCGGCCGTTCAGCCAGTCGACGACGGCCTTGGCGGACTGGACGTCGGAGCGTCCGCCGACGTCGACGCAGCCGTCGGAGCGGTTCGTGCCCGCGAGGTCGACGGCGACGTAGCCGTAGCCGCGGGGCACGAAGTAGTTGTCGTAGTAGAGCGGGAAGCGGACGGGGTCGCCGTTCTCGTCGTACGTCTTCTTCTGGCTCTCGTTGCCACGTCCGCAGCAGGCGTAGTACGGGCTCGCGTCCATGATCACGGGGATCCGGCGGCCCGTGCGGTCGAGTTCACGGGGTCTGACTATGTCGACGGCGACGCGGTCGGTCCTGCCGTCCGCGTCGCCGTCGATCCTGGTGTCGACCCATACGGATTCGCGTATCGCGTCCTCGTACGAGTACACGGGTCTGCTCTCGCCCGGCTTGCGCGGGGCCGGGGCGGCCCCCTGCGCCGCGCCCGGGGACATGAGGGTGGCCATCAGGGCGGCCAGGGCCGCCGTAAGCAGCGTTCTCCACAGGAGTCGGGTGCGTCGCGCACGTATCGGCATGGCGCGGAAGGTACACCGGTGAACCCCCGTGCGACAGAGGGCCGCACATGGTCGCGACAGGTGCATGGGACAACCAGGCACATGTCGGCCGAATGGCGATCGTGTGACGTCCGAGGCCATGGACATGACGTGTGCGGGCGGGGCTGAATAGGCTCCAGGACCAAGACGAACAGATGTTGTGCCCCTACGACTTGGAGCTCTTGTGCACCGCAGACTCATCGCCCCGGGCGCGCTCGCGGCCTCTCTCCTGCTGGCGATCCCGGCATCGGCGGCGGACTTCTCCCCCGGGGCGCCGGGCATCGGCGACCCCTACTACCCGGCGAGCGGCAACGGCGGATACGACGTCTCGCACTACGACCTGCGGCTGAAGTACCAGCCCAGGACGGACCTTCTCGAAGGCACGGCGACGCTCAACGCCCGCACCACGCAGGACCTCTCGCGCTTCAACCTCGACTTCGGCCTCAAGGTCTCCGAGGTGCGGGTCAACGGCAAGAAGGCGAAGTTCAAGAAGACCGGCGACCAGGAGCTGGAGATCACCCCGCAGGCCGGGCTGCCGAAGGACACGGCCATCACGGTCGTCGTGCGGTACGCGGGCAAGCCGTCCGAGCTGAAGATCAACGGTTACACGGCCTGGCACCGGACGCCGGACGGCGGCGTCGCGGCGCAGGAGCCGGAGGCCGCCGTGTGGTGGTTCCCCTCCAACGACCACCCGCTGGACAAGGCCACCTACGACGTCTCCGTCTCCGTGCCCGACGGCACCCAGGCGATCTCCAACGGCGTGCTCCAAGCGCAGAGTTCGCGTCTCGGCTGGACCCGCTACAGCTGGCGGTCGAACAAGCCGCAGGCCAGTTACCTCGCGACGCTCGCGGTCGGCAAGTTCGACATCACGACCGACAAGACGGAGAGCGGCCTGCCCGTCCTGAACGCGTACAGCAAGGATCTGGGTGACAACGCCGGTGCGGCACGGGCCAGCATCGAGCGGACCACCGAGATCACCGAGTGGCTGGAGACGGTCTTCGGGAAGTACCCCTTCAACGCGCTCGGCGGGTACGTGCCGAACGTGAAGAGCAGCTACGCCCTGGAGACGCAGACCAGGCCCTTCTACAGCCCCGCCGCGTTCGCGAACGGCTCCAACGCGTCGATCGTCGTCCACGAGATCGCCCACCAGTGGTACGGCGACAGCGTCTCCGTGCACCACTGGAAGGACATCTGGGTCAACGAGGGCTTCGCCCGCTACAGCCAGTGGCTGTGGTCGGAGAAGGAGGGCGAGGGCACCGCGCAGGAGCTGGCGGACTACGTGTACTCCCTGCGCCCCGCGGACGACCCGTTCTGGAAGGTCAAGCCGGGTGACCCCGGCCCCGACAACCAGTTCCACGGCGCGGTCTACGACCGGGGCGCGCTCGCGCTGCAGGCGCTGCGCAACGAGGTCGGCGACGAGGCGTTCTTCAAGATCCTGAAGGGGTGGCCGAAGAAGCACGCGTACGGCAACGCCAAGGTCGGCGACTTCGTGAAGTACGCCGAGAAGATCTCGGGCAAGCCGCTCGCGGAGCTGTTCGACACGTGGCTCTACCAGCCGTCGCGCCCGGCGGCTCCCGCCGCGCGGGACGCCGGGATCGCCCGGTCGTCGGCCGCCCCGGCGAAGCCGAAGTCGTGGAAGCAGATCGCCGCGACGAACGGGGTGCACGACCACGGGCACGCGAAGCAGCACGGTCACAAGCACTGAAAACCGGGTGCGCCGCGCCGTCAGGGTCTACCGCCCGGCGGCGCGGTGCCGTGCCCTCGCCTTGCGGGCCGCGGGCAGATAGCGCAGGCGCTCCGGCAGGAGGGGCACCACGGTGCGGACCACCCGGCCGAAGCGGCGCAGCCTGCGCTCCTGCGCGGCGGTCCAGGGCAGGCCTATCGCCTCTCGGGCGTCCGGCGGCATCAGGCCGATCGTGACGAAGCGGCGGAAGCGGGCCAGCGGGGGCAGCAGTACGGGCCACAGGGCGCGCAGCAGCAGGCGTACGGGGAGCGGGCCGCGGTCCGGGGGCGGGACGGGCTGGTCGGTGGCGGTCAGTTCGGCGGCCACCCGCGTGAGTTCGAGCTCGTCGGCGAGGACCTTGCGGTAGTACGGCCAGAACTCCTCCAGCGTCTGCGGCATGTCCCGGTCGTGGAGGCCGAGGACGCGCCCGACCCTGAGCCACTCCGCGTACAGCTGCCGTTCCTGTGCCTCGGTGAAGGGGCGGCCGAGGTACCTCTGCGCGTGCTGGTAGACGGGGAAGCCGGTGGCGTGGACCCACGCGTAGTTCGCGGGGGTCAGTGCGTGGTAGCGGCGGCCGCGCGTGTCCGTGCCCTGGATGGTGCGGTGCAGTGCGCGCAGCCTGCGGCCCTCCGCGGCGGCGTCTTCCCCGCCGTACACCCACAGCAGGACCGAGCGCACCGAGCGCTCGCCCCTCCCCCACGGGTCGGTCCGGAACACGGAGTGCTCGTCGACGCCCGCGCCGACCGCCGGGTGCGCGACCTGCATGGTGAGCGCGGGCGGCAGCATCAGGAACATGCGGATGTCGCCCGCGATGCTCCAGAGGATGCCACCGGGCGGGGGCGGTTCCGGGTCGCGGTCGTCGGCGTGGTGGTTCATGTGACGTGCTCCTCGGCCGTGCCCGGTGCGTGCGTGTTCCAGTATGCGACCGGGGGCGGACGGGCCGTCAGCGCGCCAGGGCGTACGCGTCCAGGATGACGTCCAGGACGGCGTCGGGTTCGCGGACCGTCGGGAAGTGGTCGCTGTGTTCGAGGCGGACCAGGCGGCAGCCGGGGATGCGCTGCGCCATCGTCTCGTTCACGCGGACCACCTCGGGCTGGTCGAGTTCCCCGAGGGCCAGGACGCACGGAACGTCGAGCTCGCCGAGCCGGTCGTAGACGGGCGGGTCGGGGACGTTGTGGGGGTGGTTGGCGAACCAGGCCGGGATCACCGCCCTGATGTGGGCCTCCACCTCCGGGTCCTCTCCCCCGGCGCCCGCGGCGCCCGACGTGCGCCTGAGCAGGGCCACGATGCCGTCGATGTCGCGCGCCTCGGCGAGCCGGCCCATCTCGGCCATGAACTCCGCCGGGACCAGGTCGGCGGCACCGGTGACGCCCGGGACGACCAGGGCGAGGCTCGCCACCCGGCCCGGGTCGCGGAGCGCGAGGCTGAGGGCCGTCGCGCCGCCCATGCTGGAGGCGGCCAGGACCGCGCGGGCCACGCCGTAGTGGTCGAGGACGGCGATCAGGTCCTCCACCAGGGAGTACGAGGAGGTCGGGGCCGGCGACCTGCCGTACCCCCGCGCGTCGTAACGGATCACCCGGTGCCGCTCCGTGAGGCTCGGCAGGATGCCGTCCCAGATGCGGGAGTCGCCGACTCCGGGGTGCAACAGGACCAGGGGAAGACTGCCGCCTTCCGTGCCGCTCGGTTCACCCGAGTCGTGCGACCACAGTTCGCCGTCCTTGACCGAGACCATGACGTCCATGTCCCCGAGTCTCCGACCGCGGGGGCCGGGCCACCAGTGGGGGCGGCGGACGAGGGCGTGAATGCGTACGCCTAGCGACCGGAACCCGTCGGATCGGGCCCCGGCTCGGTCCACGCGTCGGCGCGCGGGGCGGGGCGTGGGGCCGTGCGCGGGGCCTCCGCGATGCGGCCCGCCACCTCGGACGCCCACTCGGAGATCTGGCGGCGCAGCTCCGCCTCCGCCTCGGCACGCTCCGCCTCCTCGCGGGCCTGGCCGGTGGCGAGGGGCCCGGCGTCCTCCCACGGGCCGCCCGCGCGCGCCTCGGAGAGCAGCATTCCGCGCGGCTCCCGCCGGCTGCCGTCCACCGGCGGCGCTGCGAGTACGGGGACCCGGCCGGCGCCGGACAGGAGGCGTACGGCGAGGAGGCAGAGGGCACAGAGCAGGGCGATGGGGCCGAGCTGTGTGGGGCCGAGCCACATGGGGATGAGCTGCGCGGGGATGAACTGCATGTCGGGGCTCTACCCGCTCATCCGTGCGCAACAACGCACACATGCGGGCCAGTTGCCCGGTGCGACCGATGCCGCACCGGGCCGAGCCGTCCTCCGCGCAGCGGCGCGCTGTCAGCTGTCCTTCGGCACCGTGAGGCTCTGCGCCTCGCGCTCCACCCGGCGCCGGACGCCGAACCAGCCCACGACCAGGGCCGCGCCCACGACCGGGATGAGGAACAGCGTCTTGCGGCCGACCTCGGCGTCCTTCCACATCAGGCAGAGGACGGCGAGCAGGAACGCGATCGTCACGTACTCGGTGATGCCGCTGAAGGGGAGCTGGAACTTCGGCCGGGTGATCTCGCCGCGCTTCGCGCTGCGCACGAAGGCGAGGTGGCAGACCATGATCGTGATCCAGGTGCCGATGATGCCGAGCGAGGCCACGTTCAGGACGATCTCGAAGGCCTTGCCCGGAACCACCTTGTTGAGGCCGACGCCGACAACGCCGAGGGAGGCGGTGAGCAGGATGCCGCCGTAGGGGACCTGGTTCCGGTTCATCTTGGCCGTGAACCTCGGGGCGGAGCCCGCCATCGCCATCGAGCGCAGGATGCGGCCCGTGGAGTAGAGGCCGGAGTTCAGCGAGGACATGGCGGCGGTGAGGACCACGAAGTTCATCACGTCGCCGGCGGCCGGTACGCCGATCTTGGAGAGGACCGTCACGAACGGGCTCTGGTCGGCCGAGTACACCGTGCCCGGCAGGAGCAGCGCGAGCAGGACGACGGAGCCGACGTAGAAGAGGCCGACGCGCCACATGATCGAGTTCACCGCGCGCGGGACGATCTTCTGCGGCTCGGCGGTCTCGCCCGCCGCGACGCCGACCAGCTCAAGCGAGGCGTACGCGAAGACGACGCCCTGCATCACGATCACGACCGGCATCAGACCGTTCGGCATGAGGCCGCCGTGGTCGGTGATCATGTTGAGGCCGGGCGTCTCGCCGCCCACCTTGTGCTGGCTGGCCAGCAGGAAGATACCGATGATCATGAAGGCGCTCAGTGCGGCCACCTTGATGATCGAGAACCAGAACTCCATCTCGCCGAAGTACTTCACCGAGACGAGGTTCACCGACAGCACGACCGCGAGGGCGATCAGCGCGAGCACCCACTGGGGTATGTCGGTGAAGAAGCTCCAGTAGTGCGTGTACAGCGCGATCGCCGTGATGTCGGCGATGCAGGTGGTCGACCAGTTGAGGAAGTACATCCAACCGGCGAAGAACGCGCCCTTCTCGCCCAGGAACTCACGCGCGTACGAGACGAACGAACCGGACGAGGGCCGGTACAGGACCATCTCGCCGAGCGCCCTGACGACGAAGAACGCGAAAATGCCGCACACGAGGTACGCGAGGGCGAGCGCGGGGCCCGCCGAGTGGAGGCGGCCGCCCGCCCCCAGGAAGAGGCCGGTGCCGATCGCGCCACCGATCGCGATCATGTTGACGTGACGGGCCTTGAGGTCCTTGCTGTAACCGGCGTCGCCCGCGTCCGCGGGGGCCTGGCGCGCATCGGTGCGGGATGCGTCCAGGACGGCCGAATCTACGGCTTCCTTGCTCACGTGGGGGATCTACTCTCTGGTGCCCGGAAGAGCTCCGGGGTCCGGATGTGCTCCGGCCCGCGACACCCCTGACGCGCGCGGACCGACGGGACACCTTCCCCCACACATCGCCCCGCACGCGGTGGCACACGTCACATAGCGGGACTTCTCACATGCTGGTCAGGGGGTGTACAGAGCATCGATGACCTGCATGTACTTGTCACGGATGACCCGGCGGCGCAGCTTCAGGGACGGCGTCAGCTCGCCGGTCTCCGGGCCCCACTCCTCGGCGAGCAGCCGGTAGCGCTTGATCTGCTCGGTGCGGTTCAGGCGCGCGTTGGCGGCCTCCACCGCGCGGGCCACTTCCGCGAGGACCGCCTCATGGGTGACCAGCGTGGCCGGCTCCCCCTCGATGCCGTGCGCGGCGGCCCAGGCGGGCGCCATCTCCGGGTCGAGCACGAGCAGCGCCACCAAATACGAGCGGCCGTCCCCGTGGACGAGGGCCTGCCCGATCAGCGGGTGCTCCTTGAGCGCGCTCTCGACGAGGGCGGGCGCGACGTTCTTGCCCGTCGAGGTCACGATCATTTCCTTCTTGCGGTCGGTGAGCCAGAGGTAGCCGTCCGCATCCAGCCGCCCGATGTCGCCGGTGGCGAACCAGCCGTCCGCGTCCCGCGCGTCGTCGACGCCGCCGTCCGGCCGCAGGTACCCGTCGAAGACCGTCGCGCCGCGCACCAGGATCTCGCCGTCGTCGGCGACGCGTACCTCCAGGCCTTCGAGGGGGCGGCCCACCGAGCCGATCCTGAACCCGTCAGGGCCGTTCGTCGTGACGACGCCGGAGGTCTCGGTGAGCCCCCACGCGTCCATGATCACGAGGCCGAAGCCGGCCCAGAACCTGGCCACGTCCACCGGCATCGGCGCCGACGCGCTCGCGGTCCACACGAGGCGGTCGAAGCCGGCCAGGGCGAGCAGCGGGTCGAGCACCTTCTCCTTGGCCTCCGCATACGCCGCCGCCAGCTCGGCGGGCGGCTCCTCCCCGCGCTCCCGGCAGGCGACGTGCGCGCGTGCCGTCTCGTTCGCCGCCTCAATGGCGCGGCGCCGCTCCTCCGGCAGCCCGGCGAGCGCGGCCCGCACGGAGGCGGCGAGCTTCTCCCACACGCGCGGGACGCCGAAGAACTGGGAGGGACGCAGCTCGCGCGCGGTGGCGGCCACGTGCGCGGGGTCGGCGCACAGATAGACGTGGGCGGCGCGGAGCACCGGCAGGTAGATGCCGAGCAGACGCTCCGCGATGTGCGCGAAGGGCAGGTAGCAGATGTGCCCGACGTGTGCGGGGAGCTCGACGACGCCGTCCAGGGCGATGCCGTTGAGGATCACGTTGCGGTGGGTGAGGCGGACGCCCTTGGGGTCGCCCGTGGTGCCCGAGGTGTAGACGACGGTGAGCGGGTCGGTCGGGCGGTTCTCACGCCAGGCCTTCTCGAAGGCGTCGGGGTTGAAGAGGCGGCTTCCGGTGGCGTGCAGGGAGCCGTACGTGCGGTGTTCGCCCGCCTCGGCCGCCTCCACGACGACGAGGCGCTCCAGCGGAGCCGTGTCGTCCGACAGGAGGGGTTCCCAGCGCGGCAGTTCGCGGGCGCCCTCGACGATCGCGAAGCGGGCCCGGCTGTGCCGCACGATGTGCGCGACCTGCTCGGGGGCCGACGTGCCGTACACGGTGACGGGCACGGCACCGAGGTGCACCAGGGCGAGGTCGCTCAGCCAGTGCTCGGGGCGGTTGCCCATCATCATCAGGACGTGCTCGCCGCGCTCGACGCCGAGCGCGGCGTAACCGGCGGCGAGGACGGCCACCTTGCGCCGCGCCTCGCGCCAGGTGAGCGTCGACCACTCCTCCCCCACGCGCCACGAGAGCGCGGGCAGGTCGCCGTGGTCCTCGGCGTTGCGGAGCAGCAGGGCGGGGAGCGTGATGTCGGCAGGGTCTCCGGGGAGTCGCAGGATCGTGGTCATGACCGCCTCCTGGTGCCATCGATTGGGCCGGAGGGTTTCACAACACTGGTGTGCCAGCAATACTGTTGCACCGGATTGACGCATGAAGCGGGGAGACGTCCCCCGAGCCGACCGGGGAGGGATGGCGCCGCCATGACGACCGACACCGAGGGTGTCGCGACCGGGGCCGAGGAGCCGACGCTCACGGTCGACGAACTCGCCGCGCGCGCGGGCGTCACGGTCCGCACGATCCGCTTCTACAGCACCAAGGGGCTGCTCCCGCCGCCGGTCATCGGGCCGCGCCGCGTCGGCCACTACGGCCAGGAGCACCTGTCCCGGCTCGCGCTCATCGAGGAGCTCCAGCACCAGGGCATGACGCTCGCCGCGATCGAGCGGTATCTGGAGCAGCTGCCCGCGGACCTGAGCGCGCACGACCTGGCCATCCACCGCGCCGTGGTGGCCTCGTGGGCGCCCGACTCGGCGGAGGACACCCCGCACGCCGAGCTGGAGCGCAGGGCGGGCCGCGCCCTCGACGACGAGGACCTGGACCGGCTCGCGGCGATGGGCGTGATCGCCCGCACCCCGGTGCCGGGCACGTACCGCGTGGACCTCGGCCTGCTGCGCCTCGGGGTGCAGCTCCTGGACGTGCCCATCGCGCACGAGACGATCCTGGCGGCGCGCACGGTCCTGATGGAGCACACCCGTGAGGCCGCGCACGAGCTGTCCCGGCTCTTCCGTGACGAGGTCTGGGGGCCCTACCGCGAGCGTGAGTCGGACCCCGAACACGTGGCGGCGATGCGGTCGCTCTCGGCCCATATGCAGCCGATGGTGGTGCAGGCGCTGGTGACCGCGTTCCAGCGGTCCCTCAAGGAGGAGCTGCGGGAGTGGCTCAAGGAGAGCTGAGCCACTCCCGCACGGAACCCTCTGTGGAGCGGTGTCAGTCGTCACCCTCTGTGGTGCGGTGTCAGTCGTCGCTGAACTTCTCGCCGTTCTCCGCCTTCTCGATGAGCAGCGCGGGCGGCGTGAACCGCTCTCCGTAGCGCTCGGTGAGCTCACGCGCGCGTGCCACGAATCCGGGCAGACCGCCTTCGTAGCCGTTGATGTATTGCAGGACGCCGCCCGTCCAGCCCGGGAAGCCGATGCCGAGGATGGAGCCGATGTTGGCATCGGCGACCGACGTCAGGACGCCCTCCTCCAGGAGGCGTACGGTGTCGAGCGCTTCGGAGAAGAGCATGCGCTCCTGCATGTCCTTGAACGGGATCTCGTGCCCCGGCTTGGTGAAGTGCTCGCGCAGGCCCGGCCAGAGCTTGGCGCGCTTGCCGTCCACGTAGTCGTAGAAGCCCGCTCCCCCGCTCCTGCCGGGGCGCTCGAACTCGTCGACCATGCGGTCGATCACGGTGTCCGAGGGGTGGCCCGCCCAGGTGCCGCCCGCCTCCTCGACGGCCTTCTTCGTCTCGTTGCGGATCTTGCGGGGCAGGGTGAGGGTCAGCTCGTCCATCAGGGACAGGACCTTCGCCGGGTAGCCCGCCTGGGCCGCCGCCTGCTCGACGGACGCGGGCTCGATGCCCTCGCCGACCATCGCGACGCCTTCGTTGATGAAGTGCCCGATGACGCGCGAGGTGAAGAAGCCGCGCGAGTCGTTGACGACGATCGGCGTCTTGTTGATCTGGCGCACCAGGTCGAAGGCGCGGGCGAGCGCCTCGTCGCCGGTCCGCTCGCCCTTGATGATCTCGACGAGCGGCATCTTGTCGACGGGCGAGAAGAAGTGGAGCCCGATGAAGTCGACGGGCCGCGAGACGCCCTCCGCGAGCGTGGTGATGGGCAGCGTGGAGGTGTTGGAGCAGAGCAGCGCGTCCGGTTCGACGATGTCCTGGATCTCCTGGAACACCTTGTGCTTGAGCGAGGTGTCCTCGAAGACCGCCTCGATCACGGCGTCACAGCCCGCGAGGGCCTGCGGGTCCGCGGTCGGCGTGATGCGGGCGAGCAGCGCGTCCGCCTTCTCCTGGGTCGTACGGCCCCGCTGGACGGCCTTGGCGCAGAGCTTCTCGGAGTATCCCTTGCCCTTGGCTGCGGCTTCGGCGGAGACGTCCTTGAGGACGACCTCGATGCCCGCGCGGGCGCAGGAGTACGCGATGCCGGCGCCCATCATGCCCGCGCCGAGCACGGCGACCTTGCGGACCTGGCGCGGCTCGATGTCCTTGGGCCGGTTGGCGCCGGAGTTGACGGCCTGGAGGTCGAAGAAGAACGCCTGGATCATGTTCTTCGCGACCTGGCCCGTGACCAGCTCGGTGAAGTACCGGGCCTCGATGGTCAGCGCGGTCTCGAAGTCGACCTGGGAGCCCTCGACGGCCGCCGCGAGGATGTTCCGCGGGGCCGGGTAATTGGCACCCGCGGTCTGCTTCTTGAGGTTGGCGGGGAAGGCAGGGAGGTTCGCCGCGAACTTGGGGTTCGCCGGGGTGCCGCCCGGGATGCGGTAGCCGGGCTTGTCCCAGGGCTGCTGCGACTCGGGGTTGGCGTCGATGAAGGCGCGGGCCTTCTCGATCATCTCCTCCGGAGTGGCGGCCACTTCGTGGACGAGACCGTTCTCCAGGGCGCGCTTCGGGTTGTACTGGGTGCCCTGGAGGAGCACCTTGAGGAGTGCGTCCGTGATGCCCATGAGGCGCACGGTGCGGGTGACGCCGCCGCCGGCCGGGAGCAGGCCGAGGGTGACCTCGGGCAGGCCGATCTTGGAGCCGGGGGCGTCGAGGGCGATGCGGTGGTGGGAGGCGAGGGCGATCTCGTAACCGCCGCCGAGGGCCGCGCCGTTGATGGCGGCGACGACGGGCTTGCCCAGGGTCTCGATGCGGCGCAGCGAGTTCTTGATCGCGTTGCCCGTGTCGAACGCCTGCTGGGCGTTCTCCGGGCCGACCTTGATCATGTCCTTGAGGTCGCCGCCCGCGAAGAAGGTCTTCTTCGCGGAGGTGTAGATGAACCCGCGGATGGCGTCCTTGTCGGCCGCGACGGCGGCCTCCGCGCGGTCGGCGATCGCCGCGATGGAGTCCTTGAACGCCTGGTTCATGGTGTTGGCGGACTGGTTGGGGTCGTCGAGGACGAGGGTGACGACACCGGTGTCGTCCTGTTCCCAGCGGATCGTTGTGCTTGCGGTCATGTCTGTTTCTCCGTGAAGTCTGTGGCAGGCGGAATCTGGGGCGGGCAGCGGGGGATGGTGGCCGACCGGCCGCCGGTGGGGGCTGGTCGCGCAGTTCCCCGCGCCCCTGAAAGGCGCACTTCGTGCGCCGTCTCAGGGACGCGTCCGGGAAAGGCGCGGCGAAGCCGCAGGCCTTCAGGGGCGCGTCCGGGGAAGACTGCGGCGAAGCCGCATGTCTTCAGGGGCGCGGGGAACTGCGCGAGCGACCACGACGCACCCGCGGTCGGCGACGCACCCCGGCCCCTACGGCGCGACCCCTACAGCCGCTCGACGATCGTGGCGATGCCCATCCCCCCGCCCACGCACAACGTGGCCAACCCGTACCGGAGATCCCTGCGCTCCAGCTCGTCCACCAGCGTCCCGAGGATCATCGCCCCGGTCGCCCCCAGCGGGTGACCGAGCGCGATCGCACCCCCGTTGACGTTCACCTTGTCCAGGGACAGCCCCATGTCCTTCACGAAGCGCAGCACGACCGCCGCGAACGCCTCGTTGATCTCGACGAGGTCGATGTCGTCGATGGTGAGCCCGGCCTTCGCGAGCGCCTTGCGGGTCGCGGGCGCGGGCCCGGTCAGCATGATCAGCGGCTCGGAGCCGGAGACCGCCGCGGAGACGATCCGCGCACGCGGCGCGAGGCCGTACCGCTCGCCGACCTCCTTCGTGCCGATGGCGACCAGTGAGGCGCCGTCGACGATGCCGGAGGAGTTGCCCGCGTGGTGGACGTGGTCGATCTCCTCGACCCAGTGGTACTTCTGCAGCGCGACCGCGTCGAAGCCCCCCATGTCGCCGATGTCCTTGAAGGACGGCTTCAGCTTGGCCAGGGAGTCGGCGGTGGTGCCGGGCCGCATGTGCTCGTCGTGGTCGAGGACGACGAGGCCGTTGCGGTCCTTGACCGGTACGACGGACCTGTCGAAGCGGCCGTCCTTCCAGGCCGCGGCGGCGCGCTCCTGCGAGAGGGCCGCGTACTCGTCGACGTCGCGCCGCGAGAAGCCCTCGATGGTGGCGATGAGGTCGGCGCCGATGCCCTGCGGCGCGAAGCCGGTCTCGAAGTTGGTCATCGGGTCGTTGAACCAGGCGCCGCCGTCGGAGGCCATCGGCACCCGCGACATCGACTCCACGCCGCCCGCGAGCACCAGGTCCTCCCAGCCCGAGCGGACCTTCATCGCGGCGAGGTTGACCGCTTCGAGGCCGGAGGCGCAGAAGCGGTTCTCCTGGACGCCGGCGACCGTGTCGGGCAGGCCGGCGGCGATGGCGGCGATCCGCGCGATGTCGGAGCCCTGGTCGCCGACCGGGCCGACCACGCCGAGGACGATGTCGTCGATGGCGGCCGGGTCCAGCTCCGGGAACCGTGCCTGGATCTCGTGGATCAGGCCGACGACGAGGTCGATCGGCTTGGTGCCGTGCAGGGCACCGTTGGCCTTGCCGCGTCCGCGCGGGGTGCGGATCGCGTCGTATACGTACGCTTCGGTGGTCACGCGTGAGCCTTTCGGGGGTGTCCGGGAGGGTCCGGGGTGTCCGGGAGGGTCGAGGGGCCTGAGAGGTCAGCCGAGGAGCGAGCGGCCGATGATCTCCTTCATGATCTCGGTCGTGCCGCCGTAGATGGTCTGGATGCGGCCGTCGGTGAAGGCCTTGGCGACGCGGTACTCCGCCATGTAGCCGTACCCGCCGTGCAGTTGCAGGCAGCGGTCGGCGACCCGCTTCTGCAGCTCGGTGGCCCACCACTTCGCCATCGACGCGTGCACGGCGTCGAGTTCGCCGTTCGAGTGGTCGACGATGCACCGGTCGAGGAACGTGCGGGTGACGGCGCACTCGGTGGCCATCTCCGCGATCTCGAAGCGGATGTGCTGGAGCTTGGACAGCGGGCGCCCGAAGGCCTCCCGCTCCTTCACATAGGTCGTGGTGATGTCCAGGAGGTGCTCGGCGGCGGCGATCCCGGCGACGGCGATGCCCATGCGCTCCTGCGCGAGGTTCGTCATCAGGTGGATGAAGGCGCCGTTGAGCTCGCCGAGCAGGTTCTCCTTGGGGACGCGCACGTCGTTGAAGAAGAGCTCCGCCGTGTCCTGGGCCTTCTGGCCGATCTTGTCGAGGTTGCGGCCCCGCTCGAAGCCCTCCGTGCCGCGCTCGACGACGAGGAGCGACAGGCCGTGGGCGCCGCCTTCCGGGGACGTCTTGGCGACGACGATGACGAGGTCGGCGAGGATGCCGTTCGAGATGAACGTCTTGGAGCCGTTGAGCACCCAGTGGTCGCCGTGGTCCTCGGCACTGGTGCGGATGCCCTGGAGGTCGGAGCCGGCGCCGGGCTCGGTCATCGCGATGGCCGTGATGGTCTCGCCGGTGCAGAAGCCGGGCAGCCAGCGCCGCTTCTGCTCCTCGGTGGCGAGCGAGGTCAGATAGGGGCCGATGATGTCGTTGTGCAGGCCGATCGCGAGCCCGGCGGCGCCCGCGCGCGTGAACTCCTCGGCGAGGACCGCGGAGTAGCGGAAGTCGTCGTTCCCGCCGCCTCCGTACTCCTCGGGGACGGCGAGGCCGAGCAGGCCCTGCTTGCCGGCGGCGAGCCAGGCGTCACGGCTGACGATCCCGTCCTTCTCCCACTGCTCGTAGTGCGGCAGCACCTCCTTGGCGAGGAAGGTGCGGACGGTCTCGCGGAACGCCTCGTGTTCCGCGGAGAAGATCTGTCGCTTCACGTACGGCCTCCTAGAGCCAGCCCTTGACGGTTTCGATCAGTGCGGCCGGCTCGGGGCCGACGGGTATGACGTTGAGCATGGTGACGCCCGCGGCGCGGAACGCCTCGACGCGTTCGCGGACATAGCCTTCGGGGCCGCAGAGCGACATGAGCTCGCAGAACTCGTCCGGGACCGCGGCCTCGGCCTCCTTCTTCTTCCCTGCCAGGTAGAGCTCCTGGATGCGCGCGGCCTCTTTTCCGTAGCCGTACGCGACCGCGAGGTCGTTGTAGAAGTTCTTCCCCTTCGCGCCCATGCCGCCTACGTAGAGGGCGATCTGGGGTCGCGCGAGGTCCCGTGCGGCCGCCGCGTCGTCGCCGATGGCGAGCAGTCCCCCGGCGACGGTCCGGAGCGGGCCGAGGGCCGGATCGCGCTTCTCCTTGCCCGCGGCGAGCGCGGCGCCCCACACCTTGTGCGCCTTCTCCGGGATGAAGAGGGTGGGCAGCCAGCCGTCGGCGACCTCGGCGGTCATGCGGACGTTGGCGGGGCCCAGGGAGGCGACGTACAGCGGCACTTCGGGGCGTACCGGTTTCGTGAGGATCTTCAGGGGCTTGCCGAGCCTGCCGCCCTTCTCCGGAGGCAGCGGCATGTCCGTGATGCCGTGGTGGTCGATGACCTCGCGGCGCAGGATGCGGCGGGTCAGCTCGATGGTCTCGCGGGTGCGGCCGAGCGGCTTGTCGTACGCCTTGCCGTGCCAGCCCTCGACGACCTGGGGGCCGGAGGCGCCGAGGCCGATGATGGCGCGCCCGCCGGAGACCGCGTCGAGTCCGGCGGCGGTCTGGGCGATGAGGGCGGGGGTGCGGGAGTAGACGTTGAGGATGGCGGCGCCGATCTTCATGCGCTCCGTACGCGCCGCGAGGTAGCCCATGATCGTGGGCGAGTCGAAGCCGTACGCCTCCGCGACCCACACGGCGTCCAGGCCCGCGGACTCCAGTGCGGCGACGTTGTCGGCCGCCTCGCGGGGGTCGCCGGCGTAGGCGAGGGGTGAGGACAGCTCCATCAGTCGTCTTCCTTCTCTGGCTGCTCTGTCGCGAGCGCCGGTACGTCCCAGTCGCGGGCCACCTCGGCGGTGTCGGCGCCGGGCTGCGCGGGACCCGTGCGGACCCGCGACGGGGTCGCGGAGAAGCGGGGCGCGGGGGCGGGCTGGGTGATGCCGCCGTGGTCGACGAAGGTGCCGCGCGCGGCGAGGTGCGGGTGGGCGGGCGCCTCGCGCAGGGACAGCACGGGCGCCACGCACGCGTCGGAGTCCTCGAAGACGGCCGTCCACTCGTCGCGCGTACGTTCCCTGAAGCGGGTGGCGACCGCCTCGCGCAGCTCGCCCCAGCGGGCCAGGTCCTTGCGGGCGGGTGCCACGTCGGCGAGGCCGAGCAGGGCGATGAACTCGTCGTAGAACTGCTGCTCCAGGGAGCCGACCGCCATGTAGCCGCCGTCCGCGGTCTCGTAGGTGCCGTAGAACGGGCAGCCGCCGTCGAGGAGGTTGGCGCCGCGGCGGTCCTGCCAGCCGCCGGCCGCGAGCATCCCGTGGATCATCGCGGAGAGGTGGGCCGCGCCGTCGACGATCGCGGCGTCCACGACCTGCCCGGTGCCGTGCACGCGCGCGTGGTTGAGCGCCGCGAGGACGCCGACGACCAGGTAGAGCGAGCCGCCCGCGTAGTCGCCGACGAGGTTCGCGGGGATCGCGGGCGGCTCGTCGGCCTTGCCGATCATGCCGAGGGTGCCGGTGATGGCGATGTACGCGATGTCGTGCCCGGCGCGCTGCGCGAGCGGCCCCTCCTGGCCCCAGCCGGTCATCCGGCCGTAGACGAGCGCGGGGTTGCGGGCGTGACAGGCCTCTGGGCCGACGCCGAGGCGCTCGGCCACGCCCGGCCGGTAGCCCTCGATGAGGACGTCGGCGCGCTCGGCCAGGTCGAGGACGCGGGCCGCGCCGTCATCGGCCTTCAGGTCGACGACGACGGAGCGTTTGTTGCGGTTGGTCACGTCGTAATCGGGATCGATCGCGAGACCGCCGCCGCGGGGGCGGTCGACGCGCACGACGTCCGCGCCGAGATCGGCCAGCAGCATGGCCGCGAACGGGCCGGGCCCGATGCCCGCCAGCTCCACCACGCGCACTCCGGCGAGCGGTCCGTGAACGCTCTTGCCCGGCACTGCCATTGAGCCCCCAGCGCTATGACACAGCTATGACACAACTGATGTAACACCAGTGATGCTAAGAACGTGTTCCACCGTGCACAAGCCCCTGGCGAGCAAGCGCTTAGCCAATTCCGGGGCGCCGCCCACTCCCGGCCGTGCGGCGCCTAGCCTGGAGGCATGGATTCCGTACTGGTCAGCGCATGTCTGCGGGGAGTGCCCTGCCGCTACGACGGCCGGGACAAGGCCTCGCCGGAGCTCGACGAGGCGGTGGCGGGCCGCACGGTCGTGTCGTTCTGCCCCGAGGCCGCCGGGGGTCTGCCGACGCCGCGCCGCCCCGCCGAGCTCGTCGGGGGCGACGGGCACGACGTCCTTGACGGCACCGCGCGGGTGGTCGAGGACACCGGACGCGACGTGACGGCCGAGTTCGTGGACGGCGCGCGGCGCGCGCTGGCCGCCGCGCGGCACGGCGGGTGCACGGAGGCGCTGCTGATGCCGCGCAGCCCGTCGTGCGGCCGCGGGACGGTGTACGACGGGTCGTTCGGCGGGGAGCTGGTGGCGGGCGACGGGGTCACCGCGGCCCTGTTCGAGCGGAACGGCGTCAAGGTGCGGCCGGCGCCGGGGGTGTAGACCGGGCTCCGGCGCGCGCACGCTAGTTTCGGCCACTCACGACCGCACGGGGGCGTACAGCGGAGAGGTGTCATGACCAGTCAGCACGGCGAGAGCGACGGGAACGACGAGACCGGCGCGAAGACGGAACGCGCCTACGACATCGTGCTCTTCGGAGCGACCGGCTTCGTGGGGGTGCTCACCGCCGAGTACCTCGCCTCGCACGCACCTGAGGGGTTGCGGTGGGCCATCGCGGGGCGCGACACGGGGAAGTTGGAGCGGCTGCGCGAGCGCCTGGCCGCACTCGACCCAGCGTGCGCCGAACTCCCCCTGGTGCGCGCCGATGTGGCGGACCCGGAATCCCTGCGGGAAATGGCTGCCCACGCGCGCGTGGTCGCCACGACCGTCGGCCCCTATCTGACGTACGGGCAGGAACTGGTCGCCGCGTGCGCGGAGGCAGGCACGGACTACGTGGACCTGACGGGCGAGCCGGAGTTCGTCGACCTGATGTACGTGAAGCACGACTCCCGCGCGCGGGAGACCGGCGCGCGCCTGGTGCACGCCTGCGGCTTCGACTCGGTCCCGCACGACCTGGGGGCGTACTTCACCGTGCAGCAGCTGCCCGAGGGGGTGCCGCTGCGCGTCGACGGTTTCGTGCGGACCAACGGCCAGTTCTCGGGCGGCACGTTCGCCTCCGCGCTCAACCAGTTCGCGCGGGCCCCGCAGATGCTGGCCGCCGCGAAGGAGCGACGGCGCCACGAGCCCCGCCCGACGGACCGCAAGGCGTATGCCCCGCCGAGCGCGCCCCGGTACGCGGCTGAAGTGGGCGCGTGGGCACTGCCGTTGCCGACGATCGACCCGCAGGTGGTGCAGCGCTCGGCGCGCGCCCTGGAGCGGTACGGGCCCGACTTCCGCTACCGGCACTACGCGGCCGTGAAGACGCTGCCGGTCGCGCTGGGCGCACCGGTGGCCCTCGGCGGTCTGCTGGCGGCCGCACAACTGCCGCCCGCGCGACGGTGGTTGTCGGGCCGGCTGAAGCCCGGCGACGGGCCGAGCCAGGAGCGGCGGGCCAAGACGTGGTTCTCGGTGCGGTTCGTCGGCGAGGGCGGCGGCAAGCGGGTCTTCACCGAGGTCTCGGGCGGCGACCCCGGCTACGACGAGACGGCGAAGATCCTCGCCGAGTCGGCGCTGTGCCTCGCCCTCGACACCCTGCCGCCGTCGGCGGGGCAGGTGACCACCGCCGTGGCGATGGGCGACGCGCTGCTCGCGCGGCTGCGGGCGGCGGGGATGTCGTTCCGGGTCGCCTCGGTGCGGTAGCACGGCGCGCGCAGATGCCCCGCACGTTCCCGTGCGGGGCATCCATCGGCAGGTCAGGCCACCGGCACCGGGTAGGTCGGGTACTCCACTCCGGAGACGTGCTGGACGACCCGGATGACCTGGCACGAGTAGCCGAACTCGTTGTCGTACCACAGGTAGAGGATCGCGTTGTCGCCGTCGACCTTGGTGGCGCCGGCGTCGACGATCGAGGCGTGGCGCGAGCCGATGAAGTCGTTGGAGACCGCGTCGGGGGCGCTGGTGAAGTCGATCTGACGCTTGAGCGGCGAGGTCAGCGACACGTTGCGGAGGTAGTCGAGGACCTCGTCGCGGGTCGCCTCGCGGCCGAGACGCAGGCTGAGGATGGCGATCGAGACGTCCGGCACCGGCACGCGGATCGAGCTGCCCGTGATCGGCGCCTTGAGGTCCGGCAGCGCCTTGGCGACGGCGGAGGCGGCCCCGGTCTCCGTGATGACCATGTTGAGCGGCGCGGAGCGGCCTCGGCGGTCCGCCTTGTGGTAATTGTCCAGCAGGTTCTGGTCGTTGGTGAACGAGTGGACGGTCTCCACATGGCCGCGCACCACGCCGTACTCGTCCGCCATTGCCTTGAGCGGCGGCACGATCGCGTTGGTGGTGCAGGAGGCGCAGGACAGGATCTGCTCGTCCGGCTTGATCGTGTCGTGGTTGACGCCGTGCACGATGTTCGGGACGTCGCCCTTGCCCGGGGCGGTCAGGACGACCTTGTCGATGCCGGGGCGCAGGTGCTGCGAGAGGCCCTCGCGGTCCCGCCACTTGCCGGTGTTGTCGATGAGGATGGCGTCCTTGATGCCGTACGCCGTGTAGTCGACCTCGGAGGGGTCGTTGGCGTAGATCACCTTGATCTCGTTGCCGTTGGCGACGATCGTGCTGTTCGCCTCGTCGACGGTGATCGTGCCCTGGAACTGGCCGTGGATGGAGTCGCGGCGCAGCAGCGAGGCGCGCTTGACGATGTCCTGCTCTCCACCTCGGCGGACGACGACGGCACGCAGTCGCAGGCCGTTGCCGGAGCCCGCCTTCTCGATGAGCAGGCGTGCGACGAGGCGGCCGATGCGGCCGAAGCCGTAGAGGACGACGTCGCGGCCCTCGCGGCACTCGATCTTGTTCTCGCCCGTGGCGCCGGCGACGGCCTCGGCGGTGAACTCCTCGACGCTCAGACCGCGGTCGTCGGTCCGGTACGTCGCGGCGAGCATGCCGATGTCGATCTGCGAGGGGCCGAGGTCGAGGGTGGTGAGCGCCCGCAGGAACGGCAGCGTCTCGGTGACCGAGAGCTCCGCGCCGGCGATCTGCCGGGCGAATCGGTGGGTCTTCAGGATGCTGACCACCGACTTGTTCACCAAGGAGCGGCTGTGCAGCAGGACCGTCACGTCCCGCTCGCGGTGCAGCTTCCCGATGATCGGGATCATCGACTCCGCGATCTCCTCGCGGTGCTTCCAATTGGTGAACGAGTCGTCATTGACAGTCACAGAAGTATCTTTCGAGCTAGGCGGCGCTCATATGCTAACCCGCCCCTCATTTGATCGTTCAACCCGGTCGCTCACGTCCCGGTCGCCTCCCGCAGGGCCTTGCGGCACAGGGCGTCTGCGCGCCGCGTGGACTCTGGGAGGCGGTAGCGGGGCGTCAGCCGCAGCACGTGCTCGCAGGCGTTGGCCAGGCTCACGCGGTGGCCGACCGAGACGAAGACCGGCTTCACGCCCTCCCTGGTACGCAGCGCGCGGCCCACCTCCTCGGCGCCGTCCAGCAGCGGCGCCCCGCTCCCCCGCGCGGCGGCCGGGGCCTCGTACGAGAAGGTGAAGGGGTTCTTGGCTACGCCCAGCGTGGGCAGCCCGGTCAGGACGCCGAGGTGGCTCGCGAGGCCGAAGCGGCGCGGGTGGGCGATGCCGTAGCCGTCGCAGACCACGAGCCCGGGGTCGGCCCGCAGCCCGTCGAGCGCGGCGCGGACCGCCGGGATCTCGCGGAACGCCAGCAGGCCCGGCACATAGGGGAACGCCACCGTGCCGACCGCCGTCGACTCCTCGACCACGTCGAGCGTCGCGGCGTCCAGGACGACGACGGCCGCGGCGACGACGTCCCGCTCGTCGTCGTAGGCGACGTCCACCCCGGTCACGTGTCCCGTGCCGGGCGGCGGACCCTCCTCGTCGAGGACGACGCGGGCGCGCAGTTCGTCCTGGACGGCGCGGGCCGTCCGTTCGTCGGTGGGCCAGTCAGGGGGCAGTGTGTGGCTGATCATGGTGCGGGCCAGCCTAGTTGGGCGCCGACGAGGGACGACGACCGCCAGAGGCGGCCCGGATGTCCGGCATCACAGACCTGGATGCCCGGCATTAAAGAAGCGTAAAGATTGCCGGAAGCAGGCAATGTCAAACCTTTCGCCGCCGTGCCAGGATCGCCCCGTACCGAGGTGAACGGCTTGACGGGGGAAGTGATCCGATGACGGTGTTTCTGGTTCTCGGCATCACGGGGATCGTGCTACTGGCGCTCTCGCTCGTCCTCGACGGGGTGCTCGACAGCCTCTTCGGCGGGGCGGGCGCGCTGGACGGGCTCTTCGACGGGCTCCTCTCACTGCCGGTCGTCGCCGGGTTCGTGTCCATGCTCGGCTTCGGCGGGGCGCTCGTGCTCGGCACCACCGGCCTCGGCGCGGGCCCCGCCACCGTCGCGGGAGCCTGCGCCGGGACCGGCGCGGGCTGGGTGACGTGGAAGTTCACCCGCGCCCTGATGCGTGACCAGACCGCCCGCACCCCGCGCGGCGACGACCTCGTGGGCACCCCGGGGTCCGTGGTCACCGCGATCCCGGCCGACGGCTACGGCGAAGTGCTGCTGCACCTCGCGGGCCAGCGCGTGAAGTTCGCGGCCCGCAGCTCCGCCGCCGTGGCGCGGGGCACCGAGATCTGGGTCGACGCGACGCTCTCGCCGACCTCGGTGACCGTGCGGCCCGTGGAGCGCTGACCCGGCGCACACCGACCGGTCACCCGCCGGCCGCACACCCGACCCATCACGAAACCGATCTGCCGTCCCCGGGCGGCAGAGGGGAACGCACCATGAGCCCAGTCCTGATCTCCGTCGTCGGAGTCGTCGTACTCCTCGTCCTGTCGGCGCTCGTCGTCATCACGCGCTACAAGGTCGCCGGGCCGAGCGAGGCCTTCATCGTGACCGGCCGGCGCGGCAAGAAGTCCACCGACCCGGACACCGGCCGGGTCATGACCGACAACAGCGGCCAGAAGGTCGTGGTCGGCGGCGGCGTCTTCGTCGTGCCGTTCGTGCAGCAGAAATTCACCCTCGACCTGTCCTCGCGGCACATTCCGATCGCCGTGCGCGGCGCGGTCACGCTGCGCGGCGTGAAGGCGAACCTCGAAGGCGTCGCCATCGTGAAGGTCGGCGGCACCGAGGACTCGATACGGGCCGCGGCCCAGCGGTTCCTGGTGCAGCAGGACGGCATCGTCGGCTTCACCCAGGAGGTGCTGTCCGGCGCGCTGCGCTCCATCGTGGGGCGGATGTCAGTCGAGGACATCATCCGGGACCGCGCCGCGTTCGCCGGGCAGGTCGCCGAGGAGGCCGAGGCCAGCCTGTCCGGGCAGGGCCTGGTCCTGGACGCCTTCCAGATCCAGGACATCACCACCGAGGGCTCCTACCTGGAGGACCTCGGACGGCCCGAGGCCGCCCGCGCCAAGCAGGAGGCGGACATCGCCGAGGCGGTGGCGCGCCGCGCCGCCGAGCAGGCGCGGCTGAAGGCCGAGGAGGAGATCGCGATCGCCCAGCGGACGTTCGCGCTCAAGCAGGCCGAGATCAAGGCGGAGACGGACGAGGCCGCGGCCCGCGCCGCCGCCGCGGGACCGCTCGCCGAGGCGGCCCGGCAGCAGGACGTCCTGTCCGAGCAGGAGAAGGTGGCCCAGCGCCAGGCCGCCCTGACCGACCGCGAGCTGGACACCAAGGTCCGCAAGCCCGCCGACGCCGCGCGCTACCAGGCCGAGCAGGAGGCGGAGGCCCGCAGGATCGGCCTGGTCAAGCAGGCCGAGGCCGACGCGGAGCGGGCCCGTCTCACCGGTGAGGGCGAGAAGGCGCACCGCGCCGCGCTCGCCGACGCCGTGCGCCTGGAGGGCGAGGCGGAGGCCGCCGCCATCGGCGCGAAGGGGTCCGCCGAGGCGGAGGCGATGCACAAGAAGGCCGACGCGTTCACGCGGTACGGCGACGCCGCCGTCCTGCAGATGCTCGTCGAGGTCCTGCCGAGCGTGGTCGCCAAGGCGTCCGAGCCGCTCAGCGCGGTGGACAAGATGACGGTGATCTCCACGGACGGAGCGAGCCAACTCTCGCGCACGGTCGCCGACAACGTCGCCCAGGGCGTCGAGCTGCTCAACTCCACCACGGGCGTCGACCTCGCGGAGCTCCTGAAGAACCTCACCGGAGGCAAGTCGCCGGCACCGGTGCCCGCACCCGCGCCCGTCAACGGCCGGATCGAAGTGACCGACTAGCCGCCGCTCACTCCCGTACGCCGCATCACGAGCGCCAGCGTGTCGTCCTGGTGGAGCACGTCACCGAGCAGGTCCCCGGCGAGCAGGCCGGGGATCTGCTCGGTCGGTCGTGCGCGGTGCCGGCACAGGGCCTCCTTGAGCCGGGCCTCGCCCGCGATGGGGTCCCTGCGGCTCTCGGTGAGGCCGTCCGTGTAGAGGAGCAGCACGTCGTCGTGGGCCATGGTGGTGGTCAGGACGCGGTCGCTGCCGGGCAGAGGAAAACCGATTCCGCGCCCGCGCACCTCGAGATAGGTCGCGCTGCCGTCCCCGTGGGCGAGCAGGGCCGGGGGGTGGCTGCCGTTGGCCAGGGAGAGGCTTCCGTCGACCGGGTCGAGGCGGGCGAGGAGCAGGGTCGCCATGACGTTCTGGTCGAAGGGCGCCAGGATGGTGTCGGTCCGCGCCACGATGCTCTCCAGCGGGTGGCCTTCGAGAGCGAGGGTGCGCACCGCGTGGGTGACGGTCAGCGCGGTGCGGGTGCTGGTGATGCCGTGCCCGATCGCGTCGACGACGGTGATGTGGACGGTGCCGTCCGGGAGGGTGAACCAGTCGTACAGGTCACCGCCGGTGGGGGCGTCGTCGCTGGCCGGGGCGTAGTGCACGGCCAGTTCCAGGCCGTCGACGTGCAGCGGTCTGGGGCGCAGCGCGTCCTCCAGGGCGCGCAGGGTGCGGCCGTGCGCCGTGCGCAGCTGCTCGTCGCGTTCTTCGAGCTGTACGTAGAGGGCGAGGACCCCGCTGTTGGTCTCGGCCAGCTCGTGCTTGAGCCGCTGGTGTTCGTCGGCCAGGGCGTCCGCGCGGGCCAGCGCCGCCCGGAGCTCCTCCTCCAGCAGGGCGACGTCGGTCTCGCCGTGCTGCGCGGCCGCGGCGGGGGCGGCCGGGGGGCGGCTCGGCTGCCACCCGCCGACGTAGGGCGTGCCGGGGCCGTGCGAGCCGGCGGGCGGCAGGGGCAGGTTCCATACGAACGTGCCGTCCGGCTCGGTCATCGCGCGCAGCGGCAGGCGGTCCGGCGTCACCTGCGCGCCGGTGCTCTGGTGCGGCAGGCGCAGGGCGAGGGTCAGCCGGTGGGCGCCGTCCTCGCCCGTCTCGCGTCCGCTCAGCAGGGTGACCGGACGGCCGTGGCCGAGGGCCGAGGCGGCCACCTCGCTCAGTGACAGGACGAGGCGCGCCCGGTCGTCGGCGGGCAGCCGGTGTCCCAGGGCGATGCTTCGTACGGTGTGCCGGAGGGCCTTGAGCGTACGGACGGTTTCGCGGGTCATCTCATTCCCAGGTGCGGGCCGAGGGCCAGGATGGTGGCGTCGTCACGACGGCGGCGGTGGGTGTGGGCCAGCGAGGCCGCAAGCAGCACCGGGGGCAGTGTGAGGCGCGCGTCGGTGGGGGCGTGGGTCCACCGGTGGTCGATGCCGTCGGTGTACAGGACCACGGTGGTGTGCTCGGAGAGGTCCACGAACCGGCTCCTGGGTTTGGGGAGGTTGTAGCCGACGATGCCGGCGTGCCCGGTGAGCTGGTGGTGGATGCCTCGGGGGGACAGGGTCGTGGCACGGACGTTGCCGATGCCGCAGAACTCGATCCGGTCGCCGGTGGTGCGCAGCACGGCGGCGGCGGCGCCGCGGGTGTGCCGCAGCGCCTTGTGCAGTGCGGCGATGATGTCCACCAGGGGGGCGGTGGGGTTCGCCAGGAAGGTGCGTTCGGCGCGCTGGGCGGCCGTGGCGGCCTCGGAGCCGTGACCGAGCCCGTCGATCATCAGCACGGTCCGGGTGCCGTCGTGTTCGGCGACGGCGTATCCGTCGCCGCTCTCGTGCTCCCCGTCGGCCGGCAGGCACAGGCTTCCCAGGGCGGCCGGGGCGCGGGGCTCGTCCGGCTCGGCGAGGCGGGCGTGGGCGAGCGTGCCGAGTCCGCCGTCCGAGCGGATGGCGAAGTCGGTGGCGATGCGGCGCGCGGCGCCGAGCCCCGCCCCGATCGTCTTGGTGGTGCTGTAGCCGTCCCTGAGGCTCAGGGCGACGTCGGGCATGCCGGGGCCGCTGTCGACGGCGACGATGTCCATGCCGCCGCGGAGCGGTGAGCGCTGGACGAACAGGGCGCCGTTCCTGGCGTGCTTGACGATGTTGCTGGCCAGCTCGCTCGCGAGCACGGCCGCCTGGTCGGGCAGCGCTCCTGGCATGCCGCGCGCCGCCGACCGGGCCTGATCGGCCGCGCTCTGCACCGCGCTGGGGTGGTCTATGGCGATGTGCAGGGTGCGTGCCGCCGCGTCGGTGTTCACCGTCGTCCGTTCCACCGCACGGCGGTGATGGTCGTGCCCTGGCCCGGCGCGGTCTGCACCTTGAACTCGTCCATGAGGCGGCGTGCGCCGCCGAGCCCGTGGCCGAGCCCTGCACCGGTCGTGTACCCGTCGACGAACGCCTGGTCGAGGTCGGCGATGCCCGGCCCCTGGTCGGTCACCGAGAGGCGCAGCCCGCGTCGGCCGCCCTGCCCGATGATCTCCAGGGTGACGGAGCCTCCGCCGCCGTGGACGTAGGCGTTACGGGCCAGTTCGCTGGCGGCCGTGACGATGCGCGTCTGGTCCACGAGCCCGAAGCCGGCCCGCAGGGTCGCTTCGCGCACCGCGTGCCGCACCGCGAGCAGGTCCTCCTCGGCCCGGATGGCGTGCTCGCTGCGGAGGGGCTCGCCCTCGGCACGGGTCTGGGCGGGGACGGTGCGCTTTTCTTCGAGGTCACCGTAGAGGGACACCACGGCTCCCCTTGGATGATCGGGCAGGCTGCCAGCCGAGTGCGATCATCCCCTGCTCCGCGTTGAGGGTGGTCTCCACACCGGACAGCTCCAGCCCCAGTTCCACCAGGGTGATCGCGACCGCGGGCCGCATGCCGGCCACTATCACCCGGGCGCCCAGCAGCCGCGCCGTGGTCGTCAGCTCCATCAGCGTACGAGCCACGAACGAGTCGATGATCTCCAGCCGGGAGATGTCGATGAGGATCGCGCGCGCACGGTCGGCGACGATGCGCTGCGTCAGCTCCTCGGTGAAGGCGATCGCCGCCCTGTCGTCGAGTTCGTTCAGCAGACCGGTGACGAGCACGTCACCGAGCCGCAGGATCGGTACGCCGCTCAAGTCGCCGCTCACCGCGCGTCCGCGAACGAGGCCCGCTGCTCCGGCTGGTCGGTGAGCAGCGGGATGGCGGCGGCGAGGGCGTCGGCCAGCGTCGCACGGGTCAGGATGGCGGACAGGTCGATGCCGAGCTGCGCGATGATCTGGGCGATCGGCGGGCGGATGCCGCTGATCACACAGTCGGCGCCCATCAGCCGCACCGCGTTGACGGTCTGCATGAGGTGGTGCGCGACCGCGGTGTCCACCGTGGGAACACCGGTGATGTCGATGATGGCGACCTGCGCCTCGTCCCGCTCGATGGCCTCCAGGAGGTTCTCCATCACGACCTGGGTGCGGGTCGTGTCGAGCGTCCCGATCAGCGGGACGGCGAGGACCCGGTCCCAGATGCGCACCACGGGCGTGGACACTTCCAGGAGCTGGCGGCTCTGTCGCCGGATGATCTCCTCTCGGCCCTCGACGAAGGTCTCGAAGGAGATGGCGCCGGCGTTGTCGAGCAGGCGGTTGATGAACAGGGCGGCCTGGTAGAGGGCGGTGACGTCCCGCGTGTCCTGCTGCACCGCTTCCAGCAGCGCTTCCTTCAGCGCCAGCACGGCCATGTAGATGGACGTGGGGTTCGCGCCTCCTCTGGCGCGGCGCAGCGAGAGGTCCATGATGGCCTGCCGCAGACTGCGGTGCGAGACCACGACTTCCTGCACGGGACAGTCCGTCTCCAGGCCGGCGAGCAGCGTCTCGACCAAGGAGTCGGCTTCCTCGTTCAGCTCGTCCTCGGTGATGCCTGTCTCCAGGACCGCCTGTTCCGACTGAAGCTGCACCCAGCGATCGGCGACTTTCTCCCCCTGCTCACGCAGGGCGGCGATGACGCGCGACCGGGCCTCGGGCTCACTGGTGTTCATTCCATCCACCTTAGCAATTGTTGTCGCACGGCAAATGTTAACCGAGGTCGACGATCTTCCGCAGGCAGAGGCTACGACGCGTCAACTGCGCGCACCAGCAGCACCGTTGTCACCGTGATCGGTCCACGACCGTCTGCGAGTACCTGGATACGCCGGAAGTAAACCCACGCGATCAGGCGAACATCCACCGGCCGGCCGGCGCTTCGGCCTCTGCCGCGGTCAGTCGGCCTCTGCCGCGGTCAGGCGGACTCCGCCGCGCGGTCACCCGTCGTGCCGGGCCTCGGCGCCGTGTACTCCACCGACCTGTTGAACCCGCTCAATCCCTCGACCAGGGCGGAGCGTTCCGCGGGCCGCATCTCCGAGATGGCTTCGAGCAGCGCACTCTCCCGGCGGGCCCGCAGTTCGTTGAGGTAATTTTCTCCCCGGCTCGACAAGCGGAGTTCGAGCTCTCGGCGACTGGCTGAACTGAGGGACCGCTCGATGAAACCCAGGGCATGGAGGCGGTCACACATACGACTCACCGAAGACGGCGCCGACCCCAGGTACTCACCGAGGGTGCGGAGGTTGATCCCCTGCGCACCGTCCAGGGCGTAGAGCACTCGCAATTGCGACGACGACACCGGTGCCGTCGTGGTGATGTCCCTGCCCCTGCTCCACAGCACCTCGAGCAGTTCGATGACTTCCCGAGCAGCATGCGCGGCCGCATGCCGGCTGCCTCCGGCGGAAGTTTCGGAATCCATGCCCTCAACTGTGACACTTCGCAATGATCCTGTCAGTCGCTGGGACATGGCAGGCCTACAGCTCCTTCACAAGCTCTTCCCGTATCAGGAATGACCGAACAGGAACAGGTGGTACCCGACAAGTGGACAGACACACGGCCGTGGAACGTGCGCTGCGCAGATCCGCACCGCACGCTCTCATCGAAGCAGTGCGGGACGCGCTCGCCGTTCACTACGCAGCCGACTCCGTGGAACTGCTCATGGCCGACTACGCGATGACCATACTCCAACCGGTCAACGCCCCTCCGGAGACCGCGACACCCGTGCCGGTCCACACCGGTGCGCCCGGCCGCGCGTTCGGCTCGCAGGAACCCCGTGTCGAGACGGACACCCACGACGGCCTGGCCACCGCCCACCTCCCCGTGACCGTACGCGGCGACCGCATCGGTGTCCTCAGCGTGCGGCTGCCCGCCGAGACCTGCGATCCCACCACCGTCCGCGAACTCGCCGAGGCCGCCGAGGCGCTGGCCCACGCGATCGTCGTGGCGGACCGCGACACCGACTTCTACCTGCGGGCCCGCCGGGCCGACCGGCTCACGCTCGCCGCCGAGATGCAGTGGCAGTTGCTGCCCGGCTGCTCCAGCTCCCGTCCCGAGTACGACCTCGGGGCCCAGCTCGAACCGGCGTACGCCATCCACGGCGACAACTTCGACTGGTCGTCCTCGGCCGACCAGCTCACCCTCACCGTCACCAACGGAATGGGCGAGGGCATCCAGGCCGCCCTGCTCACCAACCTCGCGGTCAACGCGCTGCGCAACGCCCGGCGCGCCGGGCTGTCCCTCGTCGACCAGGCCTGCCTGGCCGACCAGGCCGTCTACGGCCACTTCCAGGGCGCGGTTCACCTCTCCGTGCTGCTCCTGCGCTTCGATCTCACTACGGGGGACGTGGAGATCATCGACGCGGGCTCGCCGAAGATGTGGCGGATGCGGGACGGCAGGCCCGAGCCCATCGAACTGGACGCACAGCTGCCGCTCGGCATGTCCGAGGACACCCCTTACGTCACGGAGCACTTCCGGGTCCGGCCGGGCGACCGGCTCCTGTTCGTCAGTGACGGCGTCTACAACACGGCGTCGCCGACGGGCGAGCGGTACAGCGAGCGCGCGCTCACCCGGGCGATGACCAGCACCCGCCTCCTGCCGCCCTCCCAGGTCCCGCGCGCGGTGCTCAAGGAGCTCTCGGGGTACCGCGGGCCGATCGACACCGACGACGACGCGATGATCGTGTGCCTCGACTGGCGGGGCCGCGACTGAGCGCGTCGCGCCGCAGAACAAGGGCGTTGAACCCGCCACTTTTCGGGCAAGAGTTCCTTTCGTACGGCCATGAATCGGGATGGCCGACCCGATCGAGGAGGAGGCTCATGCGGACACAGCACATACCGCTCGACACCGGACCGCCGGCAACCGCCACCTTCGACAAGAGGCCCGCCGCGGTCTCGGACGCGAGGGACCTGACCCGCGGCTACCTCGCGGGGCTCACCCCTGCCGTGGACGGCGAGAACGCCGCGAGCATCGAACTCGTCGTCTCCGAGCTCATCACCAATGTGGTGCGCCACGCCCGCGGCACGCTGTGCTCCCTGCGGCTGCACGCGCGGCCCGGTGTCATCACGGTCGCCGTCTCCGACGCCGACCCGCGGCCGCCGCGGGAGCGGGCCCCCGACTTCGACGGCGGGACCGGCGGCTTCGGCTGGCCCATGGTCCAGCAGCTGGCCAGAGCCGTCGGCGTCACGCGCGACCGGCACGGCAAGACGGTCCGGGCGGAGCTGGCGCGCTAGCACCCCCGGCGTCCGGCCGCGCACCCCGCGCGGTGATACTTCGATCATGGACTGGGCACTGCGCTCCGCACGGACGGCGGACATCGAGACCATCGCCGAGCTGCGGGCCACGGTGCTGCGACCGGACCTGGAGCGGCTCGGACGCTTCGATCCGCACCGGGCGCGGCAGCGGCTGCGGGACTCGTTCTCCGCCGCGCACACGTCGGTGATCGAGACGGCGGGCGCCTTCGCGGGCTGCGTGACGCTGAGGCCCGCCGCGGACGGGCGATGGCTCGAGCACTTCTACCTGGCGCCGCGGTGCCAGGGCAGAGGCATCGGCTCGGCCGTCCTCGGCCACCTCCTGGAACTGACCGACGCCGAGGACACGACGGTCCGCCTCGACGTGCTGCGGGGCAGCCCCGCGCGGCGGCTGTACGAGCGGCACGGGTTCACCGTCGAGGACGAGGATCCAATTGACGTGTTCATGGTGCGGCATCCAGGGGGGCGGCGGGCCTCGGCCGACACCTGTGGCGCCCGGTAGCCTCGCGATCATGTTCATTCTCGAATTGACCTACACCGCGCCGGTCTCCGCCGTCGACGAGCAGCTTGCCGCCCATGTCGAGTGGCTCGACCGGCAGTACGAGGCCGGGTTCTTCATCGCCTCCGGCCGCAAGAACCCGCGCGACGGCGGCGTGATCATCGCCGTCGCCGACGACCGCGCGCGGATCGAGGAGCTCGTCGCCGAGGACCCGTTCACGACGGCCGGGGTGTGCGAGTACCGGATCACCGAGTTCTTCGCGACGAAGACGGCCCCGGCACTCGCCCCGTACCGCGAGCAGCTGCCCGCCTAGGCGCCGCTCTCGCTAATGCCCCCGCAGCCGGGCGATGCGGCCCTTCTCCCCCGCGGCCCAGCAGCCCCGGTCCCGGGCGCAGTCGACGGTGTCGTACGACCCCATGTCGACCGTCCGCCAGCTCCGGCCGCCGTCCGTCGTGACGTCGGTGCCCGTCGGGCCGACGGCGAGGGCCGTGGAGCGGCTGTGCGGGAACCAGGTGACGCCCGAGCGGTAGGCGGGCGGCGGGCGGTCCGCCGGGTCCCAGTGGCGGCCGCCGTCCCGGGTGACCGCGGCCGCCTTCGGCGAGGCCTGGCCGGCGCGGTAGTCGCCGCCGACCGCGATGCCGTGCGTACGGTCGCGGAAGGCGAGGCCGAAGACACCGCGGGCCGGGTCGCCCGCGGGGACCGGCGCGTCGGTGGCCGTCCAGGTCAGCCCGCGGTCGGCGGAGTGCAGGACACGCGCGCGTGCCGCTCCCCCGGTGGCCAGCCACACGTCTCGCGGCCCGGAGCTCACCAGGCACTGGCCGCTTGCGGCGAATCCTGCCTCGCCCTCCTGGGCGGCGGGCATGCCCGCGGTCGGCAGGACCCGCCAGGAGCGGCCGCCGTCGGCGGTGGACAGGATGCGGAACCTGCCGTCGACCGGGTCGCTCATCGCCAGTCCGTGGCGGCGGTCGAAGAAGGTCATGCAGTCGTAGAAGGCCTTGGCGTCGGTGTTGCGGAAGGACTCCGTCCAGGTGGCACCGCCGTCCTCGGTGCGCAGCACCCGGGACGCCTCGCCCTCGCCGATGGCGAGCACCACCGCGCGGCGGCCGTCGAAGGCCTCGATGTCCCGGAACTCCAGATCGGCGGCGCCGGGCGGGGAGACTTCACGCCAGCTCTCGCCGCCGTCGGATGTACGCAGCACGGTTCCCCCGGTGCCGGCCGCCCAGGCCGTGTCACGGCTGACGGCGGCCAGGCCGCGGAAGCGGGCGTCGGTGCCGCTGTCGGTGAGCTGCCAGCGCGGATCCCGGTCCGGGCGGTGCGTCCGCGTGTCCGCCCCGGCGGCGCCCGGCGCCGCGAGGACGCTTCCGGCGAGTGCCGCCCCGCACAGTCCCGCGAGTACCGTCCGCCTCATCGCCTTCGACTTCCCCATGCCCCTCATGGCGGGCGAAGCTAGCCGACGCGCCGGGGCTCGTCCAGATGGCCGGAAGGCCTGCCCCATGAGGTGATCGCCGGGAACCGCGGGCGCCGCCACGGTGTCGCGGTGACAGAGGTCACTCGGTCTCGCGCACTCTTCGTGTGCACGGATCTCGTCATTCCGTCGTCTAGTCAAGTGCCGACCCCAGTCGTCCAGCAGTCAGTGAGGGAGCAGGCGTTGTCCACCGTCATCGAGCAAGCCGTAGAGGCCCGCCTCGTCGCCGCCGCGCCGCGGATGCCGAGCATTCCCGCAACGCTCCACTACGACCGGCGGGATCCCTTCGCCGTACGGATGAGCTTCCCCGCCCCCGCGACCCTCGAGGGCGTCGAGGTGTACTGGACGTTCGCCCGCGAGCTGCTCGTCCAGGGCGTCGAGCGCGCGGTCGGCGACGGCGACGTGCGCGTGCGGCCGTACGGCTTCGACCGCACCGTCGTGGAGTTCCACGCCCCCGAGGGCACCGCGATCGTCCACATCCGCACCGGGGAGCTCCGCGGCTTCCTGCGCCGCACGACGGCGCTGGTGCCGGTCGGCCAGGAGCACCGCCACGTCGACCTGGACCAGGACCTGGCCGAGCTGATGCGGGACGCCCTCTGAGGCGGCCCGCCGGGGTCCCGGTACAGCCGATAAAGCATTGACAGGCTCAACGGAGCCCCCTACGGTGTACAGCGGTTCTGTTGCCGTCGATAGGAGTAGGACGTTGCTCGTCTGAGGTCATGAGACACCGCGTCACGCAGCCTTCGCTGCCGTGCACGCCGTGTGCGACCTCGGCATCACGAGCCGTCCCGTCCCCCCGGCACAGGCCTTTTCTCTTTCCCGGCCTCGTCCTCGCCGCGGTGTCTCGAACGCGTTGCCCCTGACCGCGCTTCACACCACGCAACCGCGAGGCCCGTATGTCTTCTTCCCCCACCTCCATCACCTGTACGTCGCTCTCCTTCGCCTGGGCCGACGGAACCGACGTCTTCGACGACCTCCAGGTGACCTTCGGTCCCGGCAGAACCGGACTCATCGGCGTCAACGGCTCGGGGAAATCAACCCTGTTGAAGCTGATCGCCGGTGAACTGACGCCCACCGACGGCGCCGTGCGCGTCGCGGGCGAGGTCGGCTATCTGCCGCAGAACGTCACCCTCGACACCGGCCTGCGCGTCGACGAGGTGCTCGGCATCGCCGCGACCCGCGCCGCGCTGCACGCCATCGAGGCCGGTGACGTGCGCGAGGAGCACTTCACCACGGTCGGCGACGACTGGGACGTCGAGGAGCGCGCCGTCGCCACCCTCGCCGAGCTCGGACTCGGCCACATCGGTCTTGACCGCACCACGGGCGAGGTGTCCGGCGGCGAGTCGGTGCTGCTGCGCCTGGCGGCGCTGCTCCTGCGCCGCCCCGACGTGCTGCTCCTCGACGAACCGACCAACAACCTGGACCTGTACGCCCGTCGGCGCCTGTACGCGGCGGTCGAGGCGTGGTCCGGTGTCCTGGTCGTGGTCAGCCACGACCGTGAACTCCTCGACCTCGTCGACCAGATCGCCGATCTGCGGGACGGGGAGGTCAGTTGGTACGGGGGCAACTTCACCGCGTACGAGGAGGCCCTCGCCGTGGAGCAGGAGGCGGCGGAGCGCATGGTGCGCGTCGCCGAGACCGATCTGCGCAAGCAGAAGCGCGATCTGGCCGACGCCCAGGTCAAGTTGGCCCGCCGCAAGCGGTACGGCCAGAAGATCCAGGACAGCAGGAGCCAGCCGAAGATCCTGATGGGCGCGCGCAAGCGGGCCGCACAGGAGTCGGCGGGCAAGCACCGCATCATGCACCAGGAGAAGCTCGCCGAGGCGAAGGAGCGCCTGGACGACGCCGTCGAGGCGGTGCGCGAGGACGACGAGATCCGCGTCGACCTGCCGCACACCCTGGTGCACCCCGGGCGCACCGTGCTCACCCTCAGCGGTCTCGAACTGCGCTACGGAGCGCGGGTGAAGGGCGAGTTCGAGCTGCGCGGGCCCGAGCGGATCGCGCTGATCGGCCGGAACGGCGCCGGCAAGACCACGCTCCTGCGCACCATCGCCGGAGAGCTGGAGGCGGTCTCCGGCGAGGCGCGGACGCACGTCCCGACACGGTTCCTGCCGCAGCGCCTCGACGTGCTCGACGGCGACCTGACCGTCGCCGAGAACGTGGCGGCGTACGCTCCCGACGCGACCAAGAACCGCGTCAGGGCGCGGCTGGCCCGGTTCCTGTTCAAGGGTGCCAAGGCCGACCAGCAGGCGGCCACCCTGTCGGGCGGCGAGCGGTTCCGTGCGGCGCTCGCGGCGCTGCTGCTCGCGGAGCCCGCGCCGCAGCTGCTCATGCTCGACGAGCCGACGAACAACCTCGACATGGCGAGCGTGAAGCAGCTCTCGACGGCCTTGGAGTCGTACGAGGGCGCGCTGATCGTCGCCAGTCACGACCTGCCGTTCCTGGAGTCCATCGGCATCACGCGGTGGCTGCTCCTGGACGGAGAACTCAAGGAGATCACCCAGGAAAAGAAGACAGAAGCTGTCGGGTATTACTCGTAGCTTCGGTCGCATGCACCAGGAAACGCACATCGTCATCGACGGAGCCCGTGAGAACAACCTCAAGGAAGTGAACCTGCGCATCCCGAAGGGCCGGCTCACGGTCTTCACCGGGGTGTCCGGGTCCGGGAAGTCGTCGGTCGTCTTCGACACGATCGCGGTGGAGTCCCAGCGTCAGCTGAACGAGACCTTCACCTGGTTCGTCCGCAACCGGCTGCCGAAGTACGAGCGGCCGCACGCGGACGCCATCGAGGAGCTCTCCCCCGCGATCGTCGTCGACCAGAAGCCGATCGGCGGCCACTCCCGCTCCACCGTGGGCACGATGACGGACATCTACTCCGTGATCCGGGTGCTGTTCTCCCGGCACGGCACACCGAGCGCGGGCCCGGCCACGGCGTACTCGTTCAACGACCCGGCGGGCATGTGCCCCGCGTGCGACGGGCTCGGCCGCACCGTGCGGCCCGACTACGACCGCATCCTGGACCCGGCCAGGTCCCTGGCGGACGGCGCGATCCTCTTCCCGCCGTTCGCCGCGGGGACCTGGCAGGGCCAGACGTACACCAACACCACCGACCTGGACACGCACAAGCCGGTCGGCGAGTTCACCGCCGCCGAGCGGCAGTTCCTGCTGCGCGGCGGCGGGGGAAAGAAGAAGGTCAGCGTCGACAACACGGGCGGCGCGCGGGACATCGACTACGAAGGGCTCGCCGACCGCTTCGAGCGGCTGTACCTCAACCGCGACCTGTCCGCGCTCGCCCAGAAGACCCGCGACATGGTGCAGGGCTTCCTGATCGAAGGCGCCTGCCCGGCCTGCCGCGGGGCCCGGCTCAACCCGGCGGCGCTCGCCACCCGCGTCAACGGCCTGGGCATCGCCGACTGCACCCGCATGGAAGTCACCGATCTGATCGGGGAGTTGGCCGGGATCGACGATGCGGTGGCGGGACCGATCGCCCGCGCCGCCGTGGCGGCCCTGGAGCGCATCGAGGCGATCGGCCTCGGCTACCTCAGCCTGGACCGGGAGACGTCCACGCTCTCCGGCGGCGAGGGGCAGCGCCTGAAGATGGTGCGCCACCTCGGCTCCAGCCTCACCGGCATGACGTACATCTTCGACGAGCCGAGCGTCGGGCTGCACCCGCGCGACGTGGGACGCCTCAACGATCTCCTCCGCCGGCTGCGCGACAAGGGCAACACCGTCCTGGTCGTCGAGCACGACCCGGACGTGATCGCGGTCGCCGACCACGTCGTCGACATGGGCCCGGCGGCCGGCACCGGCGGTGGCCTGGTCGTCTTCGAGGGCACGCCGGACGAGCTGCGCCGGGCCGACACCCTCACCGGCCGCCATCTGCGGCGCGCCACCGGCATCAAGGAGCACCCGCGCGAGGCCGTCGGCGGCCGCTGGATCAAGGGCGCGGATCTGCACAACCTCAAGGACGTGAGCGTGCGGGTGCCGACCGGGGTGCTCACGGTGGTCACCGGTGTCGCCGGGTCCGGCAAGAGCACGCTGGTGTCGAAGGCGTTCGTCGAGGCGCATCCGGACGCGGTCGTCGTGGACCAGTCGTCCATCGGCATCTCCGGCCGCTCGACCCCGGCGACGTATCTCGGGATCATGGACACGGTGCGCAAGCTGTTCGCGCGCGAGACGGGCGCGAAGGCGAGTCTGTTCAGCTTCAACTCCCATGGGGCGTGCGAGCGTTGCCAGGGGCGCGGGATCATCTACAGCGATCTGGCGTTCATGGACCCGGTGACCACGACGTGCGAGGCGTGCGAGGGACGGCGCTTCAAGGACGAGGTGCTGCGGCTGACCGTGGGCGGGCGTTCCGTCGTGGACGTACTGGACATGACGGCCGGTCAGGCTCTGGAGTTCTTCGAGCGCTTCGACGACACGTCGGTACGCCGCCGCCTGCGGGCGCTGCGGGACGTGGGCCTCACCTACCTCACGCTCGGCCAGCCGCTGAGCACGCTCTCCGGCGGCGAGCGCCAACGCATCAAGCTGGCGACGCAGTTGCACCGCACGGGCACCACCTACGTCCTGGACGAGCCGACCACCGGCCTGCACATGGCGGACGTCGACGGGCTGCTCGCGCTGCTCGACCGGCTGGTCGACGCGGGGAACACCGTCCTCGTCGTCGAGCACAACCTCGACGTCGTCAAGCACGCGGACTGGGTGATCGACCTGGGCCCCGACGGCGGCAAGCACGGCGGACGGATCGTCTTCGAGGGGACGCCCGGGCAGCTGCTGCGGGCCGAGGGTTCGCACACGGCGGAGCATCTGCGACGCGCTCTGGGCGAGGGCGGGGCCCGCGCTGCATGATGTGCGGCACCGTGCCGCCGGCGTGAGGAGAGCAAGCCGTGTCCAGCAAGAAGGCCCTGATCCGCCGCCCGGGACCCCTCCTCGCCGACGGCCTGGTCACCCACCTGCGGCGCACACCGGTCGACACGCGGCTCGCGGCGCGGCAGTGGGAGGCGTACGCGGCGGCGCTGGCCGGACACGGCTGGGAGACCTTCGAGGTGGAGCCGGCCGACGCCTGCCCGGACGCGGTGTTCGTGGAGGACGCGGTGGTGATCTTCCGGAACGTGGCCCTCATCGCGCGGTCGGGTGCCGCGTCCCGGCGAGGCGAGACGCCCGGCGTCGAGGAGGCGGTGGGCGGGCTCGGCTGCTCGGTGAACCGGGTGCGGGAGCCGGGCACGCTCGACGGCGGCGACGTCCTCAAGATCGACGACACGATCTACGTGGGCAGGGGCGGGCGGACGAACGCGCACGGGGTGCGGCAGCTGCGGGAAGTCTTCGAACCGCTCGGGGCGCGGGTCGTCGCCGTCCCCGTGACCAAGGTCCTGCATCTGAAGTCCGCGGTGACGGCGCTGCCCGACGGCACGGTCATCGGGTACGAGCCGCTGGTCGACGCCGCCGCGCTCTTCCCGCGCTTCCTGCCCGTACCGGAGGAGGCGGGCGCGCACGTGGTGCTCCTCGGTGGCGCGAAGCTGCTCATGTCGGCGAGCGCGCCGAGGAGCGCGGAGCTCTTCGCCGATCTCGGATTTGATCCGGTTCTCGTGGATATCCGGGAGTTCGAGAAGCTCGAAGGCTGTGTGACGTGCCTCTCAGTTCGCCTGCGCGATCTGTACGCCTGACCAGTGCTGGGGCCTTTGTTGCGGCAGGGGCGGGTGCGGTCCGGGCTCACAGCCTCTTTACGGCGGGTTTAACCTACGGCAACGTAACCTACGAGACCGTAGGTAGCGCACCGCTCGCGCTGCCTGCCCGCACCGCCTGTAAGTAGCCCCGTCCCCCCTCTGGAGCCCCCGTGACGATCACCTCTCCCCACCTCGGCAGCACGGACAGCTGGACCGATGCCCGTCTGCTCTACGCGCTGGAGGAAGTGGTCGAGCAGGAACTCAACCGCCACCTCAAGGTGGCCAAGGACTGGATGCCCCACGAGTACGTCCCGTTCTCCGACGCCCGCAACTTCCCCGGCTTCTTCGAGGACGGCGAGGCGTGGGAGAAGGGCCAGTCCCCGGTCACCGACATCGGGCGCATCGCCCTGGTGGTCAACCTGCTCACCGAGGACAACCTCCCCAGCTACCACCACGAGATCGCCTCCCTCTTCGGCCGCGACGGCGCCTGGGGCACCTGGGTGCACCGCTGGACGGCGGAGGAGGGCCGGCACGGCATCGTGATGCGTGACTACCTCCTCGCCTCGCGCGCCGTCGACCCGGACCAGCTCGAGCAGTTCCGGATGGTGCACATGAGCGAGGGCTTCGAGTCGGACAACCGCCACTCGATGCTGCACTCCGTCGCGTACGTCGCCTTCCAGGAGCTGGCCACCCGCATCTCGCACCGGAACACCGGCCACCAGTCGGGCGACCCGGTCTGTGACCGCATGCTGGCGCGCATCGCCACCGACGAGAACCTCCACATGGTCTTCTACCGGAACCTCCTGAAGGCCGCCTTCGAGCTCGCCCCCGACCTCACCATGCAGGCCGTCCGTGATGTGGTGGTCAACTTCCGGATGCCCGGTCACGGCATGCCCGGCTTCGAGCGGGCCGCCGCGCAGATGGCCATCGGCGAGGTCTACAACCTGCGCATCCACCACGACGACGTGATCCAGCCCGTGCTGCGCTTCCTGAAGGTCCTGGAGATCGACGGCCTCGGCCCCGAGGGGCTGCAGGCGCAGGAGGAGCTCGGCCTCTACATGAACGGCCTCGACGCCGAGGCGTCGAAGTTCGACGAGAAGCTGGCCGCGCGCAAGGCGCGGATGGCGGCGCGGGGGGCCTGACCCCGGCCGAAGGCCCGAGGGGGCGGGGCGGCTGGATTCGAACCAGCGTGTTCCGGTTTTGGAGACCGGCGCGACTGCCTCTGCGCTACGACCCCGCCCTTGCGGAAGATCGTACGCCTCGCCCGCCTGGGGTCACCGCTCCCGCCCGGGCCGCCGCCGGTCCCGCCCCGGGTCAGCGGTGGACGCTGCGGACCGCCGCGACGTCCGGCGCGACCCGGGGCGCCGGGATGTCCGCGCTCAACACCGCGAGACGGCGCTTGACGCTCGCCGCGATGCCCCGGCCGAGCACGAACCGCGTGGGGGTGCGCGCCACTTCGGCGGTGTCGAGGAGCCGGTGGGCCTCTCGGCTGCGCATACCGGTGTGGGTGAGCACGAGGTGGGCCAAGCGGTGCTTGCCCGCCGCGAGCGAGGCCGCGACGGCTTCGGACGCCTCGTCGTCCAAGTGGTTGTCAGCCGCGCCGAGCACCCCGGCGGCCCGCACCCGGCCCAGGTCGAGCAGCTCCACCCCCGCGGACACCGACGCGGCGACCAGCCGGGCCGCCGCACGCGGTCCGATGCCGTTGCTGGCGACAGACAGCCGGTCGAGCCCGCCGTGCGGGGCGCGCTCCAGCGCGGCGGCAAGCAGCAGTGCGCCCTCGTCGCCCAACCTCGCCGCCGACACGTACAGCTCACGTACCGCGCCGTGGGCGATCAGCTCCGCAAGCGGTGCCGCGCCGTCCCGCCCCAGCGGATTTCCGCCCAGGAAGAGCCGCTCGACGTGCCGCCCGGTGCCGGCGGCCGCGAGGAGCGCATCGGCGAGGACGGCGAGTCCGGCCGCGTCGAGGCCAGTCTGGACGAGATCGAGGGTGCGCAACGACCGTACGGACGCGAGCAGTTCGGCCGCCGCACGGCCACCCTGCGGACCCAGCGGGTTGCGCTTGAGCCAGACGCCGGTCACGACCTGCGGCGAGGCGCGCAGCTGGTCCGCGATACGGCAGGCGCCGCCCGCCGTGATGCCGTTGCAGCCGAGGTAGAGGGTCTCGATGCCGCTCTCGCCGACGCCACCCGTCACCTCCGAGGCTCCCGTGTCGCCGAGGCCGTCCGTGCCGAGCAGCAGGTGGCGTACGGGCGAGGCGCCCCCGGTGTCGCGCAGCGCCTCGGCGACGAGGGCCGCGCCCCGTGCGCCGATCGCCTGCTTGCACAGGTCGAGCCGCCCGTCGGGCAGCGCCGCACCCGCCGTGAAGTCGAGGCGTTCGGCCGCCGGGCGCCCTGACCTCAACCAGTCAAGCAAGGGCGCCAGTTCGGCCACCGGCCGGGGCACGACGTGCGGCACTCCGACGGACAGGCCGCCCTCGCTCATGGCTGTACTGCCTCGGTCACCACTGCGCCTCGCGGTAGTCCTTGAGGAACACGCCCGAGACGGGCGCGCCCGCCTCCCCGCGCACGATCGGGTCGTAGATCCGGGCGGCGCCGTCCACGACGTCGAGCGGCGTGCGAAAGCCCGCGCCCGCGATGCGGTCCTTCTTCGGCGCGGGGTTCTCGTCGGTGATCCAGCCGGTGTCGACGGCACACATGTGCACGCCCTGCTCGGCGAGTTCGGCGGCGCTGGTGCGGGTGAGCATGTTCAGGGCGGCCTTCGCCATGTTCGTGTGGGGGTGCCCGGCCGTCTTGTTGCGCACGGCGAAGCGGCCCTCGACCGCCGTCACGTTCACGATGTACGTGCGGGGGTGCGGCGACGCGAGCAGCAGGGGCAGCAGCCGGTCGCAGAGCAGGGCCGGGGCGAGCGCGTTGACCAGCTGGGTCTCCAGGACCTCGGCGGGGTCGAGGCCGCCGAGCCGGGCGGACCAGGAGTTCTCCGGTGCGGGGTCGGGGAGCAGCCCGGCCTCGTCGGCGTCGCGCAGGACGAGCGCGAGGGCGCCCTGTCCTGCGGCGCCCGCCACCGCCTGCGCCGGCCGGAATCCCGGCGCGCTCCGGACGCGCGCGGGCAGTTCGGCCCTCTCCCCCGCCGCGAGAGCCGCGTAGGACTCGGGGGGCCGCCGGACCGTCTGCGCCGCGTTGTTGACGAGGATGTCGAGGGGATCGCCCGTCTGCCGCAACTCCTCGCACAGGGCCAGCACTTGGCGTGGGTCGCGCAGGTCGACAGCGAGCACGGTGAGGCGGTCGAGCCAGGCCGCGCTGCCCGGTGCCGCACGGAAGCGCCGCACGGTGTCGTGCGGGAAGCGGCTGGTGACGAGGAGTTCGGCGCCGTCCCTCAGCATCATCAGGGCCAGCTGGAAGCCGATCTTCACCCGGCCGCCCGTGAGCAGGACGCGCCGCCCGCGAAGGTCCGTGGTGAGCCGGCGCCGGGCGCGGTTGTCGGCCGCGCAGTCCGGACAGAGCCGGTGGTAGAAGGAGTCGACCTGTCGATATGACGTCTTGCAGACGTAGCAGGGGCGCGGGCGCCGGAAGACGCCGCCCGTGCCGGGGGCGGACAGCGGCGCGTCCTCGCGGCGGTCGTCCGCGCCGGTCGCGGTGGCGGCCATGGCGGCCGCGTCGGCGGCGGACAGCTCGGCGCCGCGCGCCTTGCGTCTGCGCAGCCGTCCGTCGCGGGCGAACGAGGCGGCGACCTGCTCGGCGCGCAACCGCGCCGGGTCGTCGACGGGCAGTTCCCGGAGTCTGCCGACCAGGTCGTGGAAGGCCGCGAGGTCCGCCTCGCCGACCCCGCCGCTCTCACCCATGTGTTCCCGCCCCGTGTGTTCCGTGCTCGTGGTCCCGGCCGGATTCGAACCGGCGTACCCGCCATGCCATGGCGGTGAGTCTGCCTCTGCTCTACAGGACCTCCCGCCGCACGCCCGGCGTGCGGCCCCCGGATCTTAACCAGGGGCGCGCGCCTGTGTCGCATGGGTTTTCGCGGGCGGCGGCGCTCACCGGCACGGGCCCTCAGGGGGCGAAGACGGTACTGGCCAGGACCACGTGGACTGCGGTGCCGCCGAGGATGCTCAACAGCGCGTTGCGGCGCCAGAGATGGAGGCCCACGGTGACGGCGACGGCCGCGACCGGGGCCAGGGCGGACCTGCCCTCGAGGGGGAGGTCGCGCAGGCAGTAGAGGACGAGGATCACCATGACGCCCGCGGGCATGCGGGCGGCGAGGTACTGGACGGTGCCGCTCTCGCGCAGCGGGACGAGGGCGGCGAAGGGCAGGGCGCGCAGGGCCCAGGTGACGGCGGCGGTGACGAGGACCGCGGCGATGGCGTACCTGGCGTCAGGCATGGCGCGGCATCCTCCGGGTGGCCAGGTGACGGGCCAGGAGCCCCACGGTGAACAGGACGAAGGCAGCCAGGAGCAGCTCGCCGGGGAAGACGAGGCGGGCGAACAGGGCGCTGAACAGGGCGAGTACGGGCGTGGGCAGATCGCCGCGCAGGTCCCGTACGGCGTCGACGGCGAGCACGGTGAACAGGGCGGTCAGCGCGAAGTCCAGGCCCCGGACGCTGTCGGGGATGAGCGAGCCGAGCAGCGCACCGGCGATCGAGCCGGCCACCCAGTACAGATGCAGGAGGAGCTGCAGCCCGAGGATGCGCCGGCCCGGCCAGGAGCGGGCCTGTTCCGCCGAGGTCAGGGCGAACGCCTCGTCGCTGAGCGCGAAGGTGCCGTACGCCTTGCCGACCCGCCCCTGGACACGGTGCAGCGGGTAGGACAGGGCGTAGAACACGTGCCGGACGTTCACCATGAAGGCGGCCCCGGCGATCGAGGCCAGCGGGGCGACGGCGGCGACCATGCCGATGAGCAGGAACTCGAACGAGCCCGCGTAGACGAGCGCGGCGGACAGGCCCGCCCACCACCAGTCGAGCCCGGAATGGGTGACGAGAGCCCCGAAGGCGAGACCGAGCGGCAGGAACGCGAGTCCTACGGAGGCGGTGTCCCCGAGCGCGGTCCGCAGCCCCGAGAGGGGACGCGGAGGGGGGACGGAAGTGGACACAGAAGTGTCACCGGCGATGGGTGGTGCTATTCGCATGCCGACATTTTATGAAGATCCACACCTAATTTGGTTGCGGATAGTGGCCCTATGATGAGCCCGTGAGCAATGAAATCCGCCTTGATGCCCTGGACCACGAAATTTTGTTTCACCTGCGCCAGGACGGCCGTCTCACCAACGTCGAGCTGGCCAAACGCGTGGGCCTGACCGCGCCCCCCTGTCTGCGCCGGGTCAAACGCCTGGAGGAGGCGGGCGTCATCGCCGGCTACCACGCCGTCATCGACACCGCGGCGCTCGGGCGCGGCCTCGAAGTCCTCATCGACGTGGAGGTCAGCGCCAACGACCGCGACACGTACCTGGAGTTCGAAGAGGTCGTGGCCTCCTACGAGGAGGTCATAGAGGTGCGGCGCATGTTCGGCCGCCCCGACTACTTCATCCGCGTCGCGGTCGCCGACCATGCCGCCTACGAGGCCTTCCTCACCGGCAAGCTCACCGGCCTCCCCTGCGTCCTGCGTGTCGACTCGCATCTGACGATGAAGACGGTCAAGCCGGGACCCTGACCCGGGGCCCCGGGGGCCTTGGCCCGAGAACCCGAGAACCCGAGAACCCGAGAACCCGAGAACCGGGGGCACACGATTTACGAACGCCTCTCGCGGTGCAACGGTGGGCACCGGGGGTGGAACCCATGGCGCAGACCCATGAGTGGATGTTCTACGAGGTCATGTGGCGCAGCTGGGCGGCCAGGGGGCGGGTGCCCTGTCCCGTGCCGTGGTGGGCGCAGCAGGCCTTCCGGCGCTGGAGCGACGACTTCGACTCCGGGACGTACGAATCGAAGGAGGCCGCCCTGGCCTCCAACGCCCTGTACCGCTACTGGCACATGGTGGGCGTGAAGGACCACCGTCAGGAGTCCCTGATCGGGCAGGCCGGCGAGATCGAGCCGGTCTACGACAAGTACTGCCTGTCCTTCTTCCTGTACGACCCGGCGACGGGCGCCCTGCATCTGCCGCAGCTGCCCGACGGCGGCACGGTGTCGCAGCGCATGGAGGCCCCGCACCTGCCGGTGGTCCTCACGGACTTCCGCACGCCGGACGGTGTCGCGTTCGTGCAGCGCACCTTCGCGACGGCCGTGGGCGCGCGGCAGCGCGACCTCGTCGTCACGCGGGTGACGGTGGGCTCCGCGACCGGACAGCCGCGCGAGGGCTGGCTGTGCGCGGCGGTCATGCCCGCGGGCCCGAGCGGCTTCCAGCGGCACGACCGCAACGGCCGGCAGATCACCGACCGGAGGCTGACGTTCCTGCGGCATCTGCCGTTGGAGAACCGGGTGGAGACGAACAGCGGCTGGGGTCCGGTGTTCGACACCGCGCCCGAGCAGTACGGCGTGTACGGCAACCCCGACTTCAGCCACGACCCGGACTCGTATCTGGCGCGCAACCCGTTCCACGACCTGGTCACGGGCGGCAAGCTGAACGGCGCTGGGCAGGCGCAGGACCAGGTCGCGGGGTTGTGCAGCGCGGCGTTCGCCTGGCCGTTCCGGGTCATCGACGACGAGATGTTCGAGCTGGATGTGCGGCTGCCCGTCGACCTGTACAGCGGGGCCGACGACCTGGCCGAGATCAGGGCCACGCCGGCCGCCGAACTGGAGGAGGCCAACCGGGCCTTCTGGACGTCGAAGCTGATCGACCAGGGCCTGCAGCCGGAACTGCCGCGCCCTGTGGCGCACTTGACGGACCTCTTCCGCGAGTCGCGCTCGCAGCTGCTCATCCTCTCCGATCACGGGGAGATCCACCCGGGCCCGACGGTCTACGACTCGTTCTGGATCCGCGACTCGTCCGTCGAGGCCACCGCCTGCTCGCTGGTGGGTGACGGCGCGCTCGCCGAACACCAGCTGGGCACGCACTACCCGCTGAAGTTCAACCGCGGCACGGGCCGCATCGGGCCGTGCGCGGAGTACGGCTTCTACGGCGGGCCGCACGAGCGGGACGACCGCGAGTGGGACAGCAACGGCCAGGCGCTCTGGGCGATCGGCCGCTTCGACCGCACGAAGGGCCGCGCCGCCGCGTTCGGCGCGAAGCTCTACACGCCGTACGTCATCGACGGCGCCCGCTGGCTGCGCGACAACCGCGACCAGTACGGGCTGCTGCACAGCGGCTGGAGCGCCGAGCACCTGGGCGAGCGCGACAAGCCGCACTACTGGGACGACCTGTGGGCGCTGGCCGGTCTGTACGAGGCGGCGCGGCTCGCGGAGCGCATCGGCTCGCCCGACGTGCCCGAACTCTGGGCCGCCTTCGACGACGTGAAGCGCGCGACGGCGGCCTCGGTGCGGTGGGTCCTCGCGGAGCAGCGCGGGCGCGGGGCGTGGGAGACGTACATCCCGACCGGTCCCGGCGACGTCGGGCGGCTCGACTCGACGATGATCGGCACCGCGGCGTTCTTCCACCCGCTGCGGCTGCACATGGGCAGCAAGCTGGGCACGGACATCGACGCGGCGGCGCGCTTCACCCTCGACACGATGTACGCCCACTTCGTTTCGGGCGGCTACCGGCACGAGGCCGCGTGGAACGCCTACGGGCCCTATCTCACGACACAGTTGGCACACGCGTACCTGCTGGCGGGCGACCCCGGGCGGATGGACGAGCTGCTCGGCTGGGTCGTCGGGGCGGCGTTCCCGCGGACGGAGGAGCGGGCGGTGGCGCTCGGCGCGTGGAACGAGCAGCACGCCTTCACCGTCGCGTCGGACTTCCGGGAGGTGCCGTCCCGCCCCTGGTACATGGGCGACATCCCGCACGGCTGGGCCGCCGCCGAGTATCTGCTCCTGATCCGCGACATCCTGCTCTTCGAGGCGGACGAGGACCACGATCCGCATGTGTACATCGCGCCGGGCGTACGGCCCCACTGGGTGCCGGACGGCGACACGGTGGCCGTCGAGTCCGCTCCGACGCTGTTCGGCGAACCCTTCGGGTACCGGCTCACGCACGACGCGGGCAGGAGGACGGTGACGGTGGAGGTCACGGAGGCCCCGGACAGCGTGCGCTACGTCTATCCGTGCCGTTTCGGACAGGTGCGGTCGGTGTCGGCGGACGGCCGGGAGCTGCCCGTCTCCGGCGACGACGTCCGGGTCCCCGCGGGGACCCGGCGCTTCGTCGTCGCGTACGCCTGATGGCCCGTGGGCCCGGGTCAGGCGCGGGATTCGCGTCTGAGGGCGTACCGCTCCTTCTCGGAGAGGCCGCCCCAGACGCCGAACCGCTCGTCGTTGGCCAGTGCGTACTCCAGGCAAGCCGTGCGCATCTCGCACATCTGGCAGATGTCCTTCGCCTCGCGCACCGAGCTCCCGGGCTCGGGGAAGAAGAAGTCGGCGCCGGTCTGGGCGCACAGGGCCTGCTCCTGCCAGGCGAGTTCCGGCTCGGCTGTCATCTCGATCTGCATGCCACCGATGCTGTCCCACCACGCGAAACAAGCAATCAACGAACGATCAACGCCCGACTGCCCTGCGCCCCGGCGCCGGTGCCGGGGCCGGGGCCGGTGCCCCGCTGAGGACTGCCCGTGGAGGGGCGGGGCGAAACTGTGTGTGGGGTTCGGGGGGAGGGAGTCTGTCACGGGGGGGGAAGGGGGGAGGTGTGCGCGGCGGGAGACGGACGGCGGACGGCCGCAGCAGACAGGGGCCCTGCCGGTCGGGCAGGGTCCCTGCCCCATGTGTTGGTACGGCCTGCTCGCGCTATGCGCCCTGCTCGCCAGCAGGCGACGGCTGAAGTACAGCGAACCGTGCGCCCGCCGGGTCCGTCAGCTTTGCGAAGCGGCCGACGCCCTCCATCGAAACGGGCTCCATCCGCACCTCGCCGCCGCCCTGCCGGGCCTTGGCGACCGCGCCGTCGCAGTCGTCCACCTGGAAGTACGGCAGCCAATACGCCCCGTCGCCTTCGGAGGGGTCACTGGCCAGCGGGACCACGCCGCCGAACATGTCGTCCGCCGTGCCGTCCGCGGGGTGCACCATCGTGTACGTCCCGCCGGGGAAAGTGGCCTCGGTGGTCTGCCAGCCGAACACTGAGCCGTAGAACCGGAGGGCGGCGGGGACGTCCGGGGTGTAGAGCTCGGTCCAGACCAGCCCGCCCGGTTCGTTCAGGACATCAAGGCCCTTCAGCTCTCCCTGCTGCCACAAGGAGAACGGCACGCCCGCGGAGTCGGAGAGGCCCGCCATGCGGCCGAGGTCGAGGATGTCCGCGGCCTCGAACAGCGTGCCGCCGCCGGCCTGCTCCGCCGACTTCACCGTGGCGTCCACGTCAGGCGTCCTGAAATACAGCGTCCAGGACGGCGGCGCTTCGTCCGCCGGCATGGCCATCGCGCCCGCGGCGGTGCGGCCACCGAGCTGATACTGACTGTAGCCGCCCACTTCCGCCGGGCCCCGCTGGAGCTCCCAGCCGAACAGCTCCCGATAGAAGGCGCTGACGCCGTCGAGGTCAGGCGCACACGAGTCCACCCAGACGGGGGCTCCCGTGAGAAAACGGCCATTGAGCATGATCGACTCCTTTGTCGCATCTCTCTTCCGCACTTCTGAGTCTGGCACCCGCCACTGACAATCCGCCTCCTCTCGGACACGGCTGCCATCGGGAGCCCTGACGTCGCCATTACGTGAAGGAACAACATTTTTGAGAGCGCTCTCAGTCACAACTCTTGACGCCGCATTCCCGCGTCGGGACAGTGGTGCACCACCCCCGGACCCCCCTCTCCCTCCCCCACCCCCTCCCCCCACGCAACCGCGCAGGAGACCTTCCGTGATATCGCGTCGAACGTTCCTGACCTCCGCAGCCGGCGCCGCGAGCGCCCTCACCTACCCCGCCTGGGGCAGCGCCCTCAGCCCCGGCGCCCGGGCGAGCGACACGACCGCCGCCCCCACCACCTGCGAACTCGCCCTGGTGAACAAGTCACTCCCCGGCCAGGTCCGCGCCTACGTCACCGGACACGAGCAGGGCACCGGCCGCTGGCTGCTGCTCAAGCCGGACGGCGGCGTCTACCGCCCCGAGTCGCCCTCGGCCCCGCAGACCCCGCTGCCCGTCGACTGCGCCATCCCGCTCGGCGCCGCGGGATCGGCGCCCAAGATGCTGACGTTGCCTCAGATGTTCGGCGCGCGCGTGTACTTCGTACGCGACGACAGGCTGGACTTCTTCCTCAACCCGGGCCCCGCGCTGGTCGAACCGGCCTTCGCCACCCGCGCGGACCCCAACTACGGCCGCACCTGGTCGTTCTGCGAGTTCACCTTCAACCCCCAGCAGCTCTACGCCAACATCAGCTACGTCGACCTCGTCACCGCGCTGCCCATCGGCCTGACCCTGGAGGGCGACGCCAGGCACACCGTCGCCCCGCTGCCGGACGGAGCCGTGGGCAGGATCGCGGCGGACCTCGCGGCGCAGGCGGCGAAGGACGGGCAGCCGTGGGACAAGCTGGTCATCCGCGGTGACGACGGCGGCGTGCTGCGGGTGATCTCGCCGCAGAACCTCATGGCGCCGTACTTCGACAGGCCGGACCAGATGCCGTTCCGCGACGTGTGGAACGGCTACATCGACAAGGTGTGGGACAAGTACCGCGGCACCGACCTCAAGATCGACCTCCAGGGCGGCCGCGGCGTGTTCACCGGGCGCGTCAGCGGCGACGTACTGACGTTCAACGGCGGTCACTCCTTCGCCAAGCCCACCTCGAAGGACATCTTCACCTGCAACCACGGTCCGTTCGCCAACAACCCGAACGACCCCGACGACAAGAAGGGCCTGCTCGCCCGACTCGCGGCCGGCTTCAACCGCAGCATCATGCTCACCCACCCCCAGCAGCCGAACGGGACGAGCACGGCCGACTACTACCGGGACGCGGTGACCAACCACTGGTCACGCGTGGTGCACGCCAACTCCCCCATCGGGTACGCGTTTCCGTACGACGACGTGCGGCCCGACGGGCAGCCGGACGTGTCCGGGGCGGCGCACGACGGGAACCCGCGGCGGTTCACGGTGAGCGTGGGGTCCTGAAGCGCCACCCGCCCCGTCACGCGCCACCCGTCCCATCACGCGCCACCCACCCCGCCGGACGGGCCGGCTCCGGCGGACCGGTCACGCCGAGGCCCTGCACACCAGGGACGTCGGCAGGACCACACCGGCCGGCTCGACGGGGACGGGTTCCGCCCCTCCCCTGCCGCGCAGCAGCATCCCGGCCATCAACCGGCCCATTTCCTCGATCTCCTGACGGACCGTCGTCAGCGGTGGATCGGTCTGCTCGGCCACCGGAAGCATGTCGTCGAACCCGACCACCGCCACGTCGTCCGGCACCCTCCTGCCCCGCTCGCGCAGCACGCGGAGGGCGCCGGACGCGGTCAGGTCGCTGGCGGCGAAGACGGCGTCCAGTTCCGGTACGCGGTCGAGGAGTTCACGCATCGCGCGCTCCCCGCCCGCCGGGGTGAAGTCCCCCTCGGCGATCAGCCGCGGATCGACATCGCCCAGCACGTCGCGGTAGCCGTCGAGCCGGTCGACCGCGGACGTCTGGTCGAGTGCCCCGGTGATGTGCGCGATACGGCCGCGGCCGAGGCCCGCCAGGTGGCGCACGGCCTCGCGCGCGCCGCCGCGGTTGTCGCAGTCGACGTACGCCACGCCCGGCTCCCCCGGCCCCGCCTGCGGCCACCCGGGCCGGCCGCCGAACACGGTGGGCACCCCGGCACGCCGGATGATGCCCGGCAACGGGTCGTCGAGATGCAGCGAGAAGACGAGGGCGCCGTCGACATGGCCGCCCGCGAGATAGCGGCCGACCCGCTCGTGGTCGTCCCGCCCCTCGGTGAGCAGCAGCACGAGCTGGATGTCGTTCGCCGTCAACTCCTTGCTGATGCCCCGCAGTTGCAGCGCGAAGAACGGGTCGGCGAAGACCCGTGTCTCCGGTTCGGCGATCACCACGGCAACCGCGTCGTGGCGCCGGGTGACCAGGCTGCGGGCGGCGCGGTTGGGGACGTAGCCGAGCTCGTCGACCGCGTGCCGCACCTTCTCGGCAAGTACCTCCCGCACCCCTGGGTCGCCGTTGACGACTCGCGAGACGGTGGCCCTGGACACCCCGGCACGGGCTGCCACGGCCTCCAGGGTCGGGCGCGGTTCCTCGGTCACCTCGGTCACTCCTCCCTGACGATGTTCAGGAGGCATCTTCCCGTATCGGCTCCCGGGACCGCCCGGCGAGGGCGAAGTCGTCGCCGGGGACGGGCGGTTCGCGGCCTCCCCGGCAGCACTACGCGACCTTGGGGCCGCAGCGCATCCCGATGTAGACGCAGCCCGTGCCGTCCGGCAGCGTGGAGAAGACGACAGGCATGTAGTCCTCGCTGAACGCCGCGCCCACCCCCGTGCCCGCGAAGACCGTGTCCGTCACCGGCACCAGTTCGATCTCCAGGGGCTCGGAGAAGTCCTTCATGCCGTCGACGAACTCGTACACCGCGTGTCCCGCGCCGTCCCGCTCGGTCACGGTGATGACCACACCCTCGCGCCGGTACGTGCCGACGAGCGGCGCGAGGTCGACCGCGGGCGGCTCGGCCGGCGGGGCGAAGGGCTCCGGCATCGTCACTCCGGCCAGCTCGGCGAGGAGTTCGCGGAACAGCGCGGCGTACAGCTCGCGCGCGCCGCCGCCGTTGGTGAGCAGCACGACCGCGACGCCCGCCGACGGCACCACGCGCAGATAGCCGTACTGCCCGATGGAAGCGCCGTCGTGGCCGTAGCCCCGGACGCCGTCCCAGTCGTAGAGGGTCCAGCCCAGTCCCCAGCCGTCCGCGCTGACGGTCCACTTGTCCGGGGAGTCGACCACGCGCCGCCGCATCAGCGCGACGGTCTCCTCGGCGAGCACGCGCGTGCCGTCCTGCGCCACGCCGCCGTCGAGGTGCAGCTTCGCGAGCCGGGCGACGTCCCCGGCCGTGGCGATGACCCTGCCGTACGGGCCCGCGGAGCGCGGCATCAGGTCCCAGGAGGGCGCCGGGTCCGGATCCTGGCCCGCCTCGCCCAGGTGCCCCATCGCCGCGCGGAACCGCAGCGCCTCCTCGGGCAGCGTCATCGTGTGCGTGACGCCGAGCGGGGTGAGGAGCAGTTCCCTCAGCGCCTCGTCCCAGACCTTGCCGGTCACCACCTCGATGATCCGGCCGAGCACGTTGTACCCCACGCTGCTGTAGGAGAGCGCGGTGCCGGGCGGGCAGTCGAGTGCCACGTCCTTCGCGGCCTCGACGTACCGGGCGAGGCAGTCGTCGCCCCGGCCGCTGTCATAGGTGAAGTCGCAGGTGAGGCCACTGGTGTGGCTGAGCAGCCGGCGCGTGGTGATCGCCCTGGTCGCTTCGGGGTCGGCGACCGAGAACTCCGGGAGCACGTCGACGACCGGTGCGTCCAGATCGAGCTCGCCCGCTTCGGCGAGCCGCATGATCAGGGTGGCCGTGTACATCTTGGCGATCGATCCCACCTGGAAGACGGAGTCGGTCGTCGCCTCGACCCCCGTGCCGCGGTGCAGCACTCCACCGGCCAGCTCGTGGACGGTCCCGTCGACGAGGATCGCCAGCGAAGCGGCCGGGACGTGGTGCTCGGCGCGCAAGGTGTCGAGGCGGGCCTGCCAGTGGGCGAGGTCCAGCTTCCGGCCGCCCGAACTCCGGCTCCCCCACGCGCCGTCGGCGCCCCAGCTGCCCCGCTCGTCCCAGTTCACGGCGGTCTTCGACATGGTGTCCCCCACTCGATGCGTACGGTGTCCTCCGTTGCGAACACTGTACGCACAACGAAACGCTGTACGCAACCGCGTACGATGTGCACTAGAGTCGGGGAGGCAGACCGCGAGGAGAACCGAGAGACGAGGGGCGCATGCCGACCGACAGGAAGCCGACCGCATCGGTGTGGACCCGTCCGCGGCCCCGGCAGCGGGAGCAGCTGACCCGCGAGCACATCGTGGCCACGGCGATCGAACTGCTCGACGCGGAGGGCATCGAGGCGCTCAGCATGCGCAAGCTCGGCACCCGCCTGAACGCCGCGGCCACCTCCCTCTACCGGCACGTGGCCAACAAGGACGAGCTGATCCAGCTGGTCGTGGACGACGTCTTCGGAGAGCTGCGGGTCCCCGCCGCCGACCCCGCCGACTGGCGCGCGGCAGTCACCCGCACCGCGGGCGACCTGAGGGCGATGGCGTTGCGCCACCCCTGGATCGCCCCCGAGCTGGGCCAGGTCGGCCTCGTCCACATCGGTCCGAACGCCCTGCGGATGTCCTCGGGGCTGCTCGCGCAGTTCGAGGCCGCGGGCTTCCCCGCACAGGAGCAGGACCGGGCCGTGGGGACCCTCACGGCGTACGTCGTCGGGATCGCGGCCTCCGAGGCGGCGTACCTCTCCCTGATCGCGCGCAGCGGCAGGAGCGAGCGGGAGTGGGTGGCGGACCTGCGCCCGGCCCTCGACGCGGCGTCGCAGGGGCACCCGCGGCTGCGGGAGGGAAGCTCCGCCCGGCAGGACGTGGACCCGCAGCGGATCCGCGACGACGACTTCGCGTACGGGCTCGACCGGGTCCTCGACGGCCTGACGGCCCGGCTCACCGCCTGAACACGCATACCCTGCCCCCATGTTCAAGAAGCGGAGAGAGCGCAGGCAGGCCGAGCTGCACGAGGAGCTGGCCGGCGCGTTGCGGGATCCGGACGTGGCGGTGCGGGCCAAGGCGGCCGTCGACGCGGCGGAGAGAGCCGACCTGAAGTGGGCGCTCCGGGAGCTGGCGGCGGCCGTGGCGCGCGAGCCGTGGGCGGACGACTTCCACGAGACCGTGGTGGACGGCTTCGCGGTCGCGCTGCGCCGCGACACGGCGATACGGGAGCGCACGGAGCGCATCGTCGCGGAGCATCTGGACGACCCGGAGGGCTTCGTGCGGGCGTGGACCGGTCTCGTGGCGGAGCTCGGCGGGCCCCCGGCGCCGCGCGAGATCGGCGCGGACCTCTGCGACGACATGCGGGAGCGTCTCAGGTATCTGCGCGGCGAGGGCTGGACCGCCGAGGGGCTCGACCGTCTCGGCCGGCCCGGCACCTTCATCCGCGATCTGGCGTTCGACATCGCCGTCCTCCTGGCGTCGCTCGTGGTGCGCAGGAACGAACCGCTGTCAGCCGAGGAGGCGGAGCGGGTGCGGGGCGAGGCGCGCGCGGTTCTGGACAGTGCCCTGGCCTGGCCCCCCGACAGCGAGGAACGCCTCGTCCGCATCGCCCCGTTGGTCGACGAGCCCGACACCGAGTCGTGGACGGACCGCGCACGGCACGGCGTACAGGTCGACGAGACGCTGGCGCTCTGCATGAGCGCGGACGACGACCGGGTGGTCCTCGGCGTCGAGACCCTGCACCACCAGATCATGCGGGACGACGTGCTCAGGCGCGGGCGGACCCGCGAGGCCCTGGACCACCTGCTGGCGCGCGAGCAGCCGCCGTTCGTCCTCTTCCAGCTCCTCGGTTGTTACATCCAGCTGCACCTGGTCGCGCGGCTGCCGGACCCGCCGGTGGACCTGTTCCTCGCCAGGTTGCGCGACGCCGACGCCGACGTGCGCTCCTGCGCCGCGTCGGGCCTGGGGCTGCTGGCCACCCACACCCCCGCGGAGACCCGGATCGTGGCCGCCCTCGTGGAGCGGCTGGACCACGACTCCGACGTCGGGGTGCGCGGTGCCGCCGCCGGGAGCCTGGCCGGCCTGGCCCGTCCCGAACTGCCCGCCGCCCGGACCGTGGCGGACGCCATGGCACGCCACGCCGGCTCGCCCGAGCCGGGGATCAGGGCCGCCACCCTCCAGTACGCCCTGGAACACGGCGCCCCGGACGCGTACGACCGGCTGCTCACCGAGTTCGACGCACCCGACGTGCACTGGGAGTTCCTGAAGGCGTTGCAACTGGCGGCCATGGACGTGCGGTTCAGCCTCCCCGAGGACGTCCGGCCCCGCCTCGCCGAGCGGCTGGAGCGCTTGGCGGCGACCGGCTGGGTCGACCGCTGGGAGAACCCGGAGGGCCACCCCGACCTGGACGATCTCGACGAGGCGCTGGAGGAGCTGTTGGAGCGGGTACGCGACCGTAGCTGAAGGAGGGGGCGTCGCCGGTTCGCGGGGCGGTCGCTATTCGCGGGCGCGGTCGCTAGTGGTGCGCGTGCTCCTCGGCGGCGCCTTCCGACGACTTCCCGGAGGAAGACTTGCCGGATGACGACTTCCCGGAGGACGACCCGGACGGCTCCTTCGACGACTTCCCGGAGGACGACCCGGACGGCTCCTTCGACGACTTCCCGGACCGCGCTCCATGGTGCGGCTCATAGTCCGGGATCGTTCCGTCCGGCTTCTTCACCAGGAAAAGGCCCGCCATTCCCATGTCCGAGTGGCTCTGCACGTGGCAGTGGTACATCCAGGCCCCGGCTCCCACACCCTCCCCGGCGATGACCTGGAAGCCGAAGGAGTCGCCCGGGCCCGTGATCTTGTCGTCGAGGATCTGGCTCGGGTCGTCGGGGCCGGTCAGCAGGCCCGTGCGGTTGTCCGCCCAGCGGTGACCGTGCACGTGGAACGTGTGGTAGTACTCGCCGTGGGTGATCGAGACGAACTCGACCCGGTCGCCCACCGTGGCCTCGAAGGTGGGGCTGTCGTGGCCGGACTTGTTGTTGATCGTCATGTCGTTGAAGACGATCGTGAAGGTCTTGTCCGGCAGCAGGTCGCCCTTGCGCCGCACGATCAACGGGCCGTAGAGCCCCTTGCGCACGCCGCCGGTGCCGTGATCCGTGCCGACCACGTGGTCGTGGTAGTGCCAGTAGCCCGCGGTGCCGGGGCGCCAAGTGCCGTCCTTGCGGCGGCCCGGGGCATGCGTGCGCCACGTGTAGGTGCGCTTTCCGCCCGGCTCGACGTGGCTCCTGGTGTGCTTGGTGCCGTCGCTGGAGATCTCATAGTCCATGCCGTGGACATGCAGACTGGCGGCCACGTCCATCGTGTTCTCGAACTCGATGTGCAGGGTGTCGCCCTCGTTCAGCTCGATGAGCGGCCCCGGAATGGAGGCCTTGCCCTTCTCCAGGCCATACCCCATCTGCCCGTCCGGGAGCTTCTCCGCGTACATCTTGATGCGCTTGACCTCGCCGCCCGCGGGGGCGGTCCGCGGCGCGTCCGCCGTGCTCGCGTCGGGCGCGCCCGCGATCGACAACGATGTCACACCGGCCGCCGCTGCCGCGCCGCCCACCAGCATCCGCCGGTTGAAGCTCCGCCTGTCGAGATCCTGTCGGTTCCGCCGGCCCATGACGAACTCCCCACTGCGGTACGGCAACTGACGGGGCGCAGGAGGCCCCGGGGACGGCCACACGGTATCGGCCGGACCTTCGTTTATCCACAGGCAGGACAAAGTTCGTGCTATCGCGGTGATACCTATTGGCGAGTTGCGAAAAGAGGTCTAGCTTCGTCGGCGCTGTTGCTGTGACCGACGAGGGGTGGGTGTACTCATGCGGCGCACACCGCATCAAGAGCCCTTGACCGTACGAGGGTCGATCCGAGCACGACACAGACCGAACCGCTCGCGCCGGGCCTGGACGGCCGCGCTGCTGTCCGGAGCCATGGTCACCGGGGCGCTCTCGGCGCAGGCCGCTGCCGCGCGGCCGTACCCGGAACCGCCGTTGACAACGATGTCCCTCCCCTCGCCGCCCGGCGGGGCCAACGTCAAGGTCCTGGTCTTCCACGGTTCGGCGGCGGGCGGCGACGAGTCCCCCGTGGTCAACGCCGGCATCGAGGCGATCGAGAGGATCGGCCGGTCGGGCCCGGCCGCCCAGCGGTTCAGGATCGAGGCGACGGACGACCCGGCCGTCTTCACGAACGAGGCCAAACTCGGCAAGTTCAACGCCGTGGCCTTCCTGACCGGCGGCGGTGACGTCCTCGACCCCGAGCAGGAGGCGGGCCTGGAGGCCTACATGGAGGCCGGTGGTGGCTTCCTCGGCATCCACGACGCGGCCCGCGCCGAGCCGTACTCGAACTGGTTCACCGGCCTGATCGGCGCCAGGCCCGCCGACGCGAGCCCGACGGACGTCCAGCGCGCGACCGTCGAGGTCGGCGACCGCGAGCACCCGGCGACCAAGGAGCTGCCCCTCCAGTGGAAGCGCCCCGACCGGTGGCTGAATTGGACGAAGAACCCCTCCGGCGAAGTGCATACGGTCGCCCGGGTACGAGAGACGACATACAAGCCGGGCTCCGGGGCGAACGGCTGGGACCACCCGGTGTCCTGGTGTCGCGACTACGACGGCGGACGCTCCTTCTACACCGGCATGGGCGGCACCGCGGCGTCGTACGACGAAGCGGACTTCCGCGGCCATCTGCGGGGCGCCCTGCTGTGGACGACCCGCATCGCGCGCGCCGACTGCAAGGGCACGATCAACGCCAACTACAAGGCGGAGCGCCTCACGCAGGCCAACCAGCCGGGCAAGAACGACCAGATCGGCGAGCCGCACGGCCTGGTCACCGCGCCCGACGGAAAGGTCTTCTACATCGGGCGTGGCGGCGCCGACTCCTCCCAGCCGGTCGTCACCGACTGGAACAACCCGGACATCGGCAAGGGCACGGGCGAGATCCACGTCTATGACCCGAAGACCAAGAAAGTGACCCTCGCGGGCGCCTTGACGGTCTTCGGCAACAAGGGCGGCGGCGACGAGCTCATCAAGGTCGAAGAAGGCCTGCTCGGCATCGAGCTCGACCCGAAGTTCGAGGAGAACGGGTGGGTGTACCTGCACTACACACCCCACTCGAAGATCAACCGCGAGACGCACATGGCCGAGCGGTACGTCTCCCGCTTCACGCTCGACCGGGCCACGAACAAGCTGGACATGGGCAGCGAGAAGGTGCTCCTGAAGTGGCCGGTGCAGATCCACAGCTGCTGTCACGCGGGCGGCGGGATGGCCTGGGACTCCAAGGGCAACCTCTACATCGCGACCGGTGACAACAACTCCTCGGGATTCACCGGCGGTTACTCGGGCAACAACCCGCAGCCCAACTTCAAGGGCGTCTCCTTCGCCGACGCACGCCGCACCGCGGGCAACACCAACAACCTCAACGGCAAGATCCTGCGCATCCACCCGGAGGCCGACGGGACTTACACCCTTCCCGAGGGCAACCTCTTCACCGGCAAGGAGCAGGCCGAGGGCGGCGGCAAGACGCGCGGCGAGATCTATGTGATGGGTGTCAGGAACCCGGCCCGCATCTCCATCGACAAGAAGACCGACACGCTGTACGCGGGCTGGGTCGGCCCGGACGCCGGCGCGCCGTCGACGACGTGGGGCCCGGCGAAGTACGACACGTTCGCCGCGATCACCCACGCCTCCAACCGCGGCTGGCCGTACTGCATGGGCAACAACCAGCCCTACCGCGACCGGAATCTGCCGGACCCGACGAAGCCGCTGGGCTGGTACGACTGCAAGAACCTCAAGAACGAGTCGCCCAACAACGACGGCCTGGTGAACATCCCGCCGGCCGAGCCGAACAACATCTGGTACTCGCCGCAGGGCGGCGGCGTCGACTACCCGCGCGACGCGAACGGCGTGCCGAGCTACAAGACCGAGGAGCAGAAGCTGCTCCTGCCGTGGCTCAAGGGCGGCGGCCAGGCCACCATGAACGGCCCGGTCTACCGCTACGACGCGGCGAGCACGAGCGCCGACAAGTGGCCCTCGTACTGGGACGGGAAGTGGTTCGTCGGCGACTTCTACGACGGCGACCAGCCGCGGCACGCGGTCGTGACCGATCCGAAGACGGTCGGCAGCGGCGGCCTCCCGGTCCACGCCGAATCCCTGAAGAAGATCATTCCGACCGGCAACGACGGCATCAAGAACCTCATGGACTGGAAGTTCGCGCCGGACGGCTCGCTGTACGTCCTCGACTACGGCCGCGGCTTCTTCACCTCGGACGCCAAGTCGGCGCTGTGGCGCGTGACGTACAAGGGCGGGGCTGCGACGCCGGCCGCCGACGACCTGGCAAGGAAGGCGGGATGATGCGATCTCCGACGCAGCGGGCCGCACGGAGGCGGGCCGTTCGGAAACGAAGACTGTTCACAGCGCTGTTCGCCGCGCTCCTCATGGTGCTCGGGCTGACGGCGACCGCGGCGACGGCGCGGCCCGACAACACCGGGCTCGCCGCCGCGCAGACCCTGACCTGGACCGCCGACAACGACATCGCCAAGTACAAGTCGGCGCCCACGACGGCGGTGGCGGGGCCGACGACGATCGTCTTCGAGAACAGCGAGGCGACCGGCAACACCACGGGCATGCCGCACACGCTGACCTTCGACGTCTCCGACCCGGAGTACAACAACGACGTCCCGCTGAACATCCTGGCCAACCCCAACGACGACCAGGGCGGCAGGCACACCGCCGAGGTGACGCTCACCCCGGGCCGCTACCGCTACCACTGCACCATCCCCGGCCACGGTGCGATGCAGGGCATCCTGGTCGTGACCGAGGGCGGCGGCGAGGACACCACGGCGCCGGAGGCCTCGGCGAAGGTGGAGGGTCAGACCAACGCCGACGGGGCGTACGTCGGTTCGGCCTCCGTGGCCGTGACGGCGACGGACGAGGGTTCCGGCGTCGACAGGATCGAGTACGCGGTCGGGGCGGACGGCGCGTGGCAGCCGTACACCGCGCCGGTGGTTGTCGACCAGGTCGGCACCCACAAGATCCGCTACCGGGCCACCGACAAGGCGGGCAACACGTCGGCGGAGAAGGCCGTCGACTTCAAGGTCGTCGCGCCGCCGACGGACGACAGGACGCCTCCGGAGACGTCGGCCACGGTGACCGGCGAGAAGAACGACCAGGGGCAGTACGTCGGGATGGCGACGGTCACGGTGACGGCGTCCGACACCGGTTCCGGCGTCAACAAGATCGAGTACGCAATCGGTGACGGCGCCTGGACCGCGTACACCGCACCGGTCATGGTCCACGAGGCGGGCGCCCACAAGGTCCGCTACCGCGCGTCCGACAAGGCGGGCAACCAGGCGGCCGAGAAGGCCGTCGACTTCACGGTCGTCGCGCCGCCCGTGGAGGACAGGACGCCTCCGGAGACGTCGGCGAAGGTCGAGGGCGACAAGGACTCGGACGGGGCCTACCTCGGGAAGGCGAAGGTGACGGTCACCGCCACGGACGCCGGTTCGGGCGTCGACAAGGTCGAGTACTCCCTGGACGGCGGCCCCTACCTCGCGTACGAGGCGCCGGTCGTCGTCGACCGCGCGGGCCGCCACACGGTGGCGTACCGGGCGAGCGACAAGGCGGGCAACGCCGCCGCGGCGAAGACCGTGGCCTTCACCGTGGCCGAGGGCGGCGGCGTGCCGGCTCCCAACTGCCCCGAGTACGACGAGCGGTTGACGGTGTTCGTGGGCACGGTCGACACGGGCATCCCCAACCGCGTCACGAACAACCGCTGCCGCATCGGCGAGCTGATCGAGGACGAGAAGGAGTGGACGTCGCACGCGCTCTTCCTGAAGCACGTCAAGAGCGTGACGGACAAGCTCCTGAGGGCGGGCGAGATCGACCAGCGTGAGTACAACAAGATCAACCGCGCCGCCAAGCAGTCCGGCATCGGCAAGCCCGGTCAGACGGAGGGCTACCGCAAGCTCTTCGACGGCACCGCGGCGTCCCTCGCCAAGTGGGAGCAGGTGGGCGGCGGCAAGTTCGGTCTCAACGCCGACGGCACCGTCACCAGCTCGACCACGGTCCCGGGCATGGGCATGCTCTGGTTCCCCGAGCGGAAGTACGGCGACTTCTCGCTGAAGCTCCAGTGGCGGGACGACGCGCCGGGCAACGGCAACACCAACTCCGGTGTCTTCGTGCGCTTCCCGCAGGTCCACGACCACCCGGAGGAGCCGCGCCCCGAGTGGGTCGCAATCAAGTACGGGCACGAGGTGCAGGTCCACGACCGGCCCGACGGCGACATGTACAAGACGGGGTCGATCTACGGCTTCGACCGGGTGGGTCTGGCCGGTGCCGGGGTGACTCCGAAGGGCACGTGGAACGACTACGAGATCCGCGTGGTGGAGCAGCACTACTCGGTCTACCGCAACGGCGTCCTGATCAACGAGTTCGACAACACCGGCGGCCAGGAGTTCACGCCGCCGCGCGCCGACGACCCGGGCACGGACGGCCGCAGGTACGCCTCCGGCTACGTCGGGCTCCAGGTCCACGGCGTGACGGACGTGGTGTCGTACCGGGACATCCGGATCAAGGAGCTGTAGCCGAGCCTCCTGCCGTTCCGCTTCGGCGCCCTCGCCCCGGCACGGGGCGGGGGCGCCGTCGCGGTGGGGTGCCGATGCCTGGTGCGGGGGCCTGGTCGTCGGTGTCCGTGGCCGCAAGGACCGACACCCGGGTGCCGGACGGGTCGAGCACCGCGAGGCCCACGTCGGCCGTGTCGTGCCGGAACCAGCGCGTGAACGCCATGAAGCGCAGCCACCGGCACCCGGCCGCGGACCGCACGGCGTCCAGGAACGGTGTGTCCGACGGCAGGTCGAGGAGGGCGTACAGCCCCTGCCAGGCGTGGAGCCGGGCATAGGCGCCGTACAGGGGGCGGCCGTTGACGCCGCCGGCGGCCGCCGCCGAGTACAGCGCGTCGAGCGCGTCGTCCGCCGCCGTGACACAGGCCGTCAGTCCGCCCGGTCCCACCTCCCCCGCGAGACAGTCGAGCGGCAGCTCCTGGAGGAACGACATCCCGAAGTCGTCCCCGGCCAGCGGCCGCGGCAGCGTGAAGAACCGGACCTCCGGTTCGCACGCCCATCCTCCGGCGGTGAACGCTCCGGCGGCCGTCCGTGAGCGTGCCGCGTCCGGCGCCTCCCGCGCGGTGCGCCCGGCGGCCGTCCCGCGCCCGGAGGCCGGGACCTCCGGAAAGCGCGCCCGCAGCTGACCTGCCGACCGCACGGGCCCGACGCCACGCGTCCGCGACCCCAAGCGGTGCTCGATGTCGAGCCGCGTCTCCGGGAGCCGGGCCAGCGGGTGACCCGCCTCCCGCAGCCGCTCGGCGTACGCGTCGAGCGCGGGCCGCTGCCGCCACGGCACTCCCCGCAGCGACAGTTCGCCGAGGAGGCAGGCCCGCAGCTCGGCCTCCGGGTCGGTGGCGCTGCGCGGGGCCTCGGCGAAGAGCGGTTCGAGTTGCGCCGGCGACCGGCTTCTCGCCAGTTCGGCGGCGCGTGCCAGGATCGTGTGGTCATCGCTCACACCGGGAGACTACGAGCCGAGTACCGGGCTCCTCACTCCTCGTGCTTCGCGCGGCTCGGCTGGACGCGTTTCGGCTCGCCCGGCATCTTCGGGTACTCCGGCGGGTAGGGCAGGTCGCCGAGGCCGTGATCGTGCTCGTCCTTGGTGGCCAGTTCCAGGAGCGCCTCGAGCGAGTGGGACCGGTCGTCCATGTCCGCGTGGAGGTCTCCGACCTCGGCGAAGCGGCCCGGCATGGTGGCGAGGTCGAAGTCCTCGGGGCGGGCGTCCTCGACCTCGTCCCACCGCAGGGGCGCCGACACGGGGGCGTGCGGGCGGGCGCGCAGGGAGTAGGCGGAGGCGATCGTGCGGTCCCGCGCCGTCTGGTTGTAGTCCACGAAGATCCGCTGCCCCCGCTCCTCCTTCCACCAGGCCGTCGTGACCGCGTCCGGCATCCGCCGTTCCAGTTCCCGTCCGCAGGCGATCGCGGCCCTGCGCACCTGGGTGAAGGTCCAGCGCGGCTCGATGGGCACGAAGACGTGCAGGCCGCGCCCGCCCGACGTCTTGGGCCAGCCGACCAGGCCGCCGAACTCGTCGAGGACCGCCCGCAGTTCGTGGGCGGCCCGTACCGCGTCCGTGTAGTCGGTGCCGGGCTGCGGGTCGAGGTCGATGCGGAGCTCGTCGGGGTGGTCGAGGTTGTCGCCGCGCACCGGCCAGGGGTGGAAGGTGAGGGCGTTGTACTGGGCGGCCCAAATGACGGCGGCCACCTCGGTCGGGCACATCTCGTCGGCGGTGCGGCCGCTGGGGAAGGCGATGGTGGCGGTGGGGATCCAGTCGGGGTGGTTCTTCGGGACGCGCTTCTGGTAGAAGAACTCGCCGGCCGCCCCTTCCGGGTAGCGCTGGAGGGTCGTGGGGCGGTTCCGGAGCGCGCGGAGGATGCCGGGGCCCACGGCCACGAAGTACTCGGCGACGTCCAGCTTGGTGAACCCACGCTCGGGGAAGACCACCCGGTCCGGGCTGGACAGACGCACCGTCCGCTCCCCCGTGTCGATCTCCACGGCCGCGCTCTTGCCCTTGGCTGCACCCATGCGAGCCACGCTAAGCGTCCACGACATTCCACGCACACCGGGCGACAAGTGACATTCCGGAGCAGAATCGGACCATGGATCTGCCGGTGATGCCGCCCGTGAAGCCCATGCTCGCCAAACCCGTGAAGAAGATTCCGCCGGGCATGCAGTACGAGGCCAAGTGGGACGGGTTCCGCTCCATAGTGTTCCGCGACGGCGCCGGGATCGAGCTCGGCAGCCGCACCGGCAAGTCCCTGACCCGCTACTTTCCCGAGCTGGTGACGGCCCTGCGGGAGCGGCTGCCCGAGCGGTGCGTGGTGGACGGCGAGATCGTGATCGCCCGGGACGGCCATCTCGACTTCGACGCGCTCACGGAGCGTATCCACCCGGCCGCCTCGCGCGTGGCGACGCTGGCCGAGCGCACGCCCGCCTCGTTCGTGGCGTTCGACCTCCTCGCCTTGGGGGACGAGGCGCTGCTCGACGCGCCCCTGACCGACCGGCGCGCCCTGCTGGTGGAGGCGCTGGCCGGTGTCTCGGCGCCCGTCCATCTGGCGCCCGCGACCACGGACCCCGAGGTGGCGCAGGTGTGGTTCGAGCAGTTCGAGGGCGCGGGTCTCGACGGCGTGATCGCCAAGCCGCTCGACCTGCGCTACCGCCAGAACGAACGCCTCATGTTCAAGGTCAAGCACGAGCGCACGGCGGACTGCGTGGTCGCGGGCTACCGCTTCCACAAGAGCGGGCCCGTCGTCGGCTCGCTGCTCCTCGGGCTGTACGACGACGGGGGCGCCCTGCAGCACGTGGGCGTGTGCGCGGCCTTCTCCATGAAGCGCAGGGCCGAACTCGTCGAGGAACTGGAGCCGCTGCGGATGGAGTCCGCCGCCGGGCATCCGTGGGCCTCCTGGACGGACGAGGCCGCGCACGAGACGGCCCGCATGCCCGGCGCCCCGAGCCGCTGGTCGGGCAAGAAGGACCTCTCCTGGGTGCCGCTGCGCCCAGAGCTCGTCTGCGAGGTGGCGTACGACCACATGGAGGGCGGGCGGCGCTTCCGCCACACGGCCGCGTTCCGCAGGTGGCGCACGGACCGGACCCCGCAGAGCTGTACGTACGCGCAACTGGAGGAGCCGGTGCGGTACGACCTCGCGCACGCGCTGGGGACCACCACCGGCTGACCGCGCACCCCCCCGTTCACCGCACCCGTTGCCGAGCGCCTCACGGACCACCGCAATCACGCCATTGTTCGATTCAGCACCCAGGTAGCTTCCGCCCCCTGGGCCGTGACCGTATGCTCCTGCGCCTGACACGTCAGTTACCGACGGTAAGGGGGGCGGGGCATGGGGCACAGCGGTGCCGAGGGAAGCACGCGGCGAGGGTTCGTCGCGGGAGCCGCGGCGGTGGGCGGGGCGGCCGCGCTGGGAGTGGCGGGAGCGTCGCCCGCGGCGGCGGCCGCGCCCGGTGCGACGCCGGCGCGGGCCGCGCGGGACGCCTCGCGGGCAGGGCAGTCGGTGGCCGTGCTCGGCGGTGGCGTCGCCGGACTCACGGCCGCGCACGAGCTGGCCGAGCGCGGCTTCGCCGTCACGGTCTACGAGCGCAGGGAGCTGGGCGGCAAGGCCCGCAGCATGGACGTGCCGGGCAGCGCGAAGGGCAACCGCAAGCCGCTGCCCGGTGAGCACGGCTTCCGGTTCATCCCGGGCATCTACCACAACCTGCCGGACACGATGCGCCGCATCCCGTTCCCCGGGAACGCGAACGGCGTGTGGGACAACCTGATCGCGCCCCGCGAGATGTCGTTCGCCCGCACCGGCCGCGAGGACATCAGGATGCCGATCCCGTGGCCGGGCAGCGAGCCGGAGAAGCTCACCCTGGACGACATCCGGCGGGCGCTCACCGCGCTGCTCGACACCGCGTTCAATTTGCCGGCCCATGAGGCCGCGTACTTCGTGAACCGCGCCCTGGTCTTCTTCACGAGCTGCGACGAACGCCGTGACGACGACTGGGAGTCGACGCCCTGGTGGGACTTCACCCGCGCCGAGCGCATGTCCAAGGACTACCAGCGCATCCTCGTGATCGGCGTGACCCGCAACATCGTGGCGACGAAAGCCGAGGAGGCGAGCACGCGCACCGTCGGCACGCTCGGCGAGGCGTTCGTCCTCAACGCGCTCGGCCAGGGCGCCGACGGCCCGCCCGACCGCATCCTGAACGCGCCGACGAACGAGGCGTGGATCGACCCCTGGGTCACCCATCTCAAGTCGCTGGGCGTGGAGTTCCGCATCGGCTGGACCGTCCGCGAGCTGGCGTTCGGCGGCGGCCGCATCACGAAGACGGTCATCGAGGACCCCGACGGCGTACGGCGTGACATCACCGCCGACCACTACGTCCAGGCCATGCCGGTGGAGCACGCCCGCCGGACGTGGAGCAGGGAACTGAAGGCGGCCGACCCGCAGTTGGCGCGCTGCGACAAGCTGGAGACGGACTGGATGACGGGCATCCAGTTCTATCTCACCGAGCGCCCGCCCGTCGTGAAGGGCCACTTCAACCTCATTGACTCGCCCTGGTCGCTGACCGGCATCGCCCAGGCGGGCCACTGGCCCGAGCGCGACTTCCCCGCCGACTACGGAGACGGCGTCGCGGTCGACTGTCTGTCGGTGGACATCTCCGAGTGGGACAAGCCCGGAATCCTGTACGGCAAGACGGCCAAGCAGTGCACCCGCGACGAGGTCGCCAAGGAGGTGTGGGCGCAGCTCAAGGCCGCCCTCAACGACACCGGCAAGACGGTCCTCAGCGACAGCAAGCTCCACTCGTGGTTCCTCGACCCGGGCGTCGACGGCCTCGGCACGCCGAACCCCACCAACGAGGACCAGCTCCTCATCCACCCGGTGGGCACGTTCCACAACCGCCCGTCGGCCGCCACGAAGATCCCGAACCTCTTCCTCTCCGGCGACTACGTCTCCGTGGACATCGACCTGGCGACCATGGAGGGCGCCAACGCCTCGGCCCGCCAGGCGGTCAACGCCCTTCTGAAGCAGGTGGGGTCGGACCAGAAGCCGTGCACGGTGCGGCCGCTGCACCGCGTCCCCGCGATCGAGGCCCTCAAGCGCCACGACCGCACCCGCTACCGGCTCGGCCTGCCGAACGCCCTCGATCTCGGCTGACGCGCTGCGACCGGGCTCGTTCGGGGTAGGACACCCGCATGACACGGCGGACGCGGGCAGGGACGCGGGGACGGACACGGAGCAGGGCCGGGGCGGCGGTGGCGATCACACTCGCCGCCCTGGTGTCCGGTTGCACGATCGAGGGGGCGGACGGGAAGGCCCCCGGGGCGGGCGGTGGCGGCGGCAGCGTGCTCGCCGTGAAGGTCGACAACGTACGGCCTGCGCGTCCGCAGACCGGTCTCGACGCCGCGGACGTCGTGTACGTCGAGCAGGTGGAGGCGGGACTCACCCGGCTGATGGCGGTGTACGCGTCGCGGCTGCCACCCGCCGTCGGTCCCGTGCGCAGCGCTCGCGAGACGGATCTCGAACTCCTGCGGCAGTTCGACCGGCCCGTGCTCGCGTACTCCGGAGCGCAGTCCAAGCTCCGGCCGCTGATCGCCGGCGCGCCCGTGCGGGCACTGTCGCCGGGCAAGGCGCCCGACGGCGCGTACTACCGGGGCGGCGCGAAGCCCGCGCCACACAACCTCTTCGTACGCCCGGAGGCCCTCAAGGCCGACCCGCGCGCGGACGCCCTGGCCGACGCGGGGTTCCGGTTCGGGCCGCGCCCGCGGGGCGGCACTCCGCAGACGCGGCGGACGGTCGCCTTCCCTGCGGCGCGCTTCACCTTCGACTGGGTGGAGTACGAGGGGCGCTGGCGCGTCGCGATGGACGGGGAGCGGGCGCGGACGTCCGACGGCAAGGAGCTGAGCCCCTCGACGGTCGTCGTGCAGTACGTGAAGGTACGGCCGTCCCGCTTCCACGACCGCTCGGGCAGCGTCTCGCCGTTCACCGAGACGGTCGGTGAGGGCTCCGCGAGCGTGCTGCGGGACGGGCGCGCCTACGAGGCGCGGTGGAAGCGTCCGACGGCCGGGGCCGGCACGGAGTTCACGACGGCCGAGGGCGAGCGGCTGCCGTTCGCGAAGGGGCAGGTGTGGGTGGTGTACGCGAAGGCGTGAGCGGGGCCGGGGCGCGCAGGTCCTCCGCCGCGTCCGCGACGCGCTGGATCAGGTCCAGGAAGACGGACCGCTCGTCGGCGGAGAGCGGGGCGAGCAGGACCTGGTTCATCCGGGCCGTCCGCACGGTCAGTGCACTGTGCGTGCGCAGGCCCTCGTCGGTGAGGCGCAGCAGGTAGCGGCGGGCGTCCTGCGGGTCGCGCACCTTGTCGAGCAGCTCGCGGCGGATCAGCCGGGCGACGACCTCGGCGATCGTGGACCGGTCGAGGCCCACCCGCTCCCCCACGGTGCGCTGGTCGAGGCCTGGTTCGGCGACGAGTGCGTTGAGCACGGCGAACTGCGGTGAGGTGATCTCCTCGGACACCATCGTGTTCCACAGCAGGTGGTGCGCCTGCTGCAGCCGCCGGGCCAGGTGCCCGGGGTGGGTGGCAAGGTCCACCGCGGCCATGGGGTCCTCCGTGTCGCTTCGACTCTCCCGGCGTATTTCGTCGGTGCACTGAACAATACTCGCCTTGCGCTCCGGACAGTTCAGCTCTTGTGCGGCAGTTCGAGTCCCCCTATCCTCGCCGAAATAGTCAGTGCCCTGATTAATTCGGATGGAAGAGAGGGGCCGCGCGGATGGACAAGGTGGTGGCCACGGCTGCCGACGCCGTGGCGGACGTCCCGGACGGGGCGTCGCTCGCGGTCGGCGGCTTCGGGCTGAGCGGCGTGCCCGCCGAGCTGATACGCGCGCTGCACGCGTCCGGGGTCTCCGGCCTGCGGGTCGTGTCCAACAACTGTGGCGCCATGGACTCGGGCCTCGCGGTGCTCCTGGCGGCGGGCCGCATCGCCCGGGTGACCGGGTCCTACATAGGCGCCAACAAGGAGTTCGCCCGGCAGTACCTGGGCGGCGAACTGGAGGTCGAGATGATCCCGCAGGGCACGCTCGCCGAGCGGCTGCGGGCGGGCGGCGCGGGCATCCCCGCGTTCTACACCCCGGCCGGAGTGGGCACGCAGGTCGCCGAGGGCGGGCTCCCCTGGCGCTACGACGGCGAGGGCGGGGTCGCGCTCGCGTCCCCGGCCAAGGAGGTACGGGAGTTCGACGGCACCGCCCATGTCCTCGAACACGGCATCCGCACCGACTTCGCGCTGGTCCGCGCGGCGAAGGGCGACCGGCACGGCAACCTCGTCTTCAGCAGGTCGGCCCGCAACTTCAACCCGCTCGCTGCGATGGCCGGACGCGTGACCGTCGCGGAGGTCGAGGAGCTGGTGGAGCCGGGCGGGATCGAACCGGACGCGGTGCATCTGCCGGGGATCTTCGTGCAGCGGGTGGTGGCGCTCACCCCGGAGCAGGCGGCGGACAAGCGGATCGAGAAGCGGACGGTGGCCGGCTGATGGCATGGACCCGTGAGGAGATGGCCGCCCGCGCCGCGCGCGAACTCCGGGACGGCCAGTACGTGAACCTCGGCATCGGACTGCCCACGCTGATCCCCAACCATCTCCCGCCCGGCGTCGAAGTCGTCCTGGAGTCGGAGAACGGCATCCTCGGAGTGGGCCCCTATCCCACCGAGGCGGAGGTCGACCCCGATCTGATCAACGCGGGCAAGGAGACCGTCACCGTGCTGCCCGGCGCCTCCTTCTTCGACTCGGCGCTCTCCTTCGGGATGATCCGGGGCGGTCACATCGACGTGGCCGTGCTGGGCGCGATGCAGGTCTCCGCGCGCGGGGACCTCGCCAACTGGGCGATCCCCGGAAAGCTGATCACGGGCATCGGCGGGGCGATGGACCTCGTACACGGCGCCCGGACGGTCGTCGTCGTCATGACGCACACCGCCAAGGACGGGTCACCGAAGATCCTCGACGAGTGCGCGCTGCCGCTCACCGGCAAGCGCTGCGTCGACCGGATCATCACCGACCTCGGCGTACTGGAAGTGACCGCACACGGTCTCGAACTGGTCGAGACGGCACCCGGCGTCACCGCCGACGAGATCGCCTCGAAGACCGCGGCGAAGATCCATGTCCCGGACGGCCTTCGCGCAGGGAGCCACACCACATGACCCTCACCACGGAACCTCTGCCGGACGGGCTCAGCCAGGACGCGATGGACGCCGAGGTCGCGAAAGCACAGCTGTCCGCACCGCCCGGCGCGCACCATCCGCCCCGCGACTACCCGCCGTACCGCAGCACCCATCTGCGGCACCCGAAACAGCCGTTGATCCCGCTGCGCGACCCGGAGGCCGTGGAGCTGAGCGGCCCCGCGTTCGGCGTCACCGACGTCTCCGCGCTGGACAGCGATCTGACGCGGCAGCACGCGGGCGAGCCGCTGGGCGAGCGCATCACCGTGAGCGGCCGGGTCCTCGACCGCCGGGGGCGGCCCGTGCGCGGCCAGCTGGTCGAGCTGTGGCAGGCCAACGCGTCGGGCCGGTACGCCCACCAACTGGACCGGCACCCCGCGCCCCTCGACCCGAACTTCACGGGTTTCGGCCGCTGTCTGACCGATGACGACGGCAGGTACTCCTTCACGACCGTCAAGCCTGGCGCCTATCCGTGGCGCAACCACACCAACGCCTGGCGTCCTGCGCACCTCCACTTCTCGCTCTTCGGCACGGCGTTCACCCAGCGCCTGGTGACGCAGATGTACTTCCCCGGCGACCCGCTCCTGCCGTACGACCCGGTGCTGAGCTCGGTGACCGACGAGTCGGCGCGGCAGCGCCTCGTCTGCGCGTACGACCACGGCCTTTCCGTCCCCGAGTGGTCCCTGGGCCACCGCTGGGACATCGTCCTGGACGGCCCGTCCGCGACGCTCTTCGAGGAGGAGGACGACCACTGATGCACGCACCCACCCCCTCCCAGACCGTGGGTCCCTTCTACGGATACGCGCTGCCGTTCCCCGGTGGCGGCGACGTGGCGCCCTCCGGCGACGCGGAGACGATCATCCTGCACGGGTACGTGCTCGACGGCGCGGGGCAGCCCGTGCCCGACGCCCTGATAGAGACCTGGCAGCCCGGGCCGGACGGCTCGCGCGCGGGCGTGCCGGGATCGCTGCGGCACGACCCCGTGACGGGGCGGGTCGTCGGGCGTGACGGTGTCGCGTTCACCGGGTTCGGCCGGGTGCCGACCGACGCCGACGGCCACTGGGCCGTGCGGACGCTGCCGCCGGGGGGCGTCTCGTACATCTCGCTCGCCGTCTTCGCGCGCGGTCTGCTGCACCACCTGTACACGCGCGCGTACCTGGTGGACGAGCCCGGTGACGCGCTGCTCGGCTCCCTCGCGGCCGAGCGCCGGGCCACGCTGGTCGCCCGGGGCGAGGCCCCGCGCACGTACCGGTTCGACATCCGCCTCCAGGGGCCCGGTGAAACGGTTTTCCTGGAGTTCCCGGCGTGCCCCGAGGCGTCGGAAGCCCCGGAAGCCTCGGAAGTCCTGGAAGCAGCGGAAGTCCCGGACGTCCCGGCAGCACCGGAGGTGTCCCCGTGACCGGCCTGTTCTCCCCGGGGTGGGCGGGCTCCCCCGCCGCCGACGCGACCTCCGACCTCTCCTTCCTGGAAGCGCTGCTGGCCGCCGAGGCGGCCCTGACCCGCGCGCAGGCGGCTGTGGGCCTGGCGCCCCCGGAGGCTGCGACAGCGGTCATGGAGGCGGCCGCGGACGTCGGCCGATTCGACGTGCGGGACCTCGGTCTGCGTGCGCGGGACGGCGGAAACCCGGTGATCCCGCTGGTGGCGGCCCTGACGGCGGCGGTGCCCGCGGACGCGGCGCCCTATGTCCACCGGGGCGCGACGAGCCAGGACATCCTGGACACGGCCCTGATGCTGCTCTCCGCGCGAACGCTGGACCTGATCCTCGCGGACCTGTCCCGCGCGGAACAGGCACTGGCCCGCCTCGCCGCCGAACATCGCGACACGGTGATGCCGGCCCGCACCCTCACCCAGCACGCGGTGCCGACGACCTTCGGCCTGAAGGCGGCGGGTTGGCGCTCCCTCACCCTCGATGCCCGGGACCGGGCCGAGGCCGTGCGCGGGAGCCTGCCGGCCCAGCTGGGCGGTGCGGCGGGCACGCTGGCGTCGTTCCGGGCGTACATGGCTCGGGCGGGGAGGGCCTCGGGGGCGTCGCCGGTTCCGGTCCCGGAGACTCCGGTCCCGGCCCCGGAGACTGTCGTGGCGGCGTTCGCCGACGAACTGGCGCTGTCGGCGCCGCTGTTGCCCTGGCACAGTCTTCGCACGCCCGTCGTCGATCTCGCCTCCGCCCTCGCCTTCACCGCGGGTGCCCTCGGCAAGGTGGCGGCCGACGTCCTCACCCTCTCCCGTACCGAGATCGCGGAGGTTTCCGAGGGCGCGGGCGGCGGCTCGTCCGCCATGCCGCACAAGAGCAATCCCGTACGTGCCACGCTGATCGCCGCCGCCGCGCGGCGCGCGCCCGGTCTCGTCGCGACCCTGTACGGCTCGCTTGCGGCCGAGGACGAGCGGCCCGCGGGGGCCTGGCACGCCGAGTGGGAGACTCTGCGCGACCTGTTGCGGCTGGCCGGGGGTGCGGCACGGGACGCGGCTGAGCTCGCCGAGGGGCTGCGGGTGCACCCGGAGGCGATGCGTGCACATCTCGGCCTCACCGGCGGGCTGATCGTCTCCGAGCGGCTGGCGATCGAGCTCACGCCGTCGCTCGGCGCGGCCCGCGCGAAGGAGCTGCTGGCCGGAGCGGCCCGGCGCGCCCGCACCGAGGGCCGGACGCTCGCGGAGGCCCTCGCCGACGACCCCGCCCTCGATGACATCGACCTCACCGAGCTCGCCGAGCTCACCGACCCCACCCGCTACACCGGTTTCGCCGGTGACCTCACGGACCGCGCCCTGGGACGACGTTGACCGGCAAACCGCGCGGTAATCGCACCGACCGCTCCCAGGAGCGACGTTGACCGATGAACTGCGCGGTGACCTCACCGCCCGCGCCTTGGAGCGACGTCGACCGACGCACCACCCGGTATCCGCACCGACCGCTCCCAGGAGCGACGTTGACCGACAAACCACCCGGCGACCTCACCGACCGTGACTTGGAGCGACGTTGACCGACGAACCGCGCGGCAGGAGCAAGCTGCCGCTGCCGCACCACACCGTCGAAGGGGCGGCGACCGCGCCGCCGCTCCTCCTCGGCCCGTCCCTCGGCACCTCCACCGCCCTGTGGGACGCCGTCGCACCCGAACTCTCCACCACCCACCGGGTCGTGCGCTGGGACCTGCCGGGCCACGGCAGGTCGCCCGCGAACCTGATCGGCCCCGGCGCGACGGTCGCCGACCTCGCCGGGCTCGTCCTCGCGCTCGCCGACTCGCTCGGCATCGACCGCTTCGCGTACGCCGGGGTCTCGCTCGGCGGCGCCGTGGGGCTCCAGCTCGCGGCCCGGCACCCCGACCGGGTGACCGGCCTCGCCGTGATCTGCTCATCGGCGCACTTCGGCGGCGCCGCACCGTGGCGGGAGCGGGCCGCGCTGGCGCGCCGCGAGGGGCTTGCCGGGATCGCGGAGTCGGCGCCTGAGCGTTGGTTCACGCCGGGGTTCACGGTGCCCGCCCTCGTGGCGGACCTCAGGGCCGCCGATCCGGGTGCGTACGCGGCGTGCTGCGACGCCTTGGCCGCGTACGACGTGCGGGACGCGCTGGCGTCGATCGTCGCGCCGACGCTGGTCGTCGCCGGGCGCGCGGACCCGGCGACTCCGCCCGCCCACGCGCGAGAGATCGCCGACGCCGTCCCCGGCGCGTCCCTGACGGAGCTCGCGAACGCCTCCCACCTGGCCCCGGCGGAGCGCCCCGACGCCGTGGCGGCGGCCCTGCGCACCCACTTCACGGGCCCGCCGGCGAACGGCACGGCGGTGCGGCGCGCCGTGCTCGGCGACGCGCACGTGGACCGCGCGCAGGCGCGCACGACACCCTTCACGGCACGCTTCCAGGACTTCATCTCCCGCTACGCGTGGGGCGAGATCTGGACCGATCCCACGCTCGCACGCCGCGAGCGCAGCATGATCACCATGACCGCGCTGGTCGCCCACGGCCACCTCGACGAACTCGCGATGCACGTACGCGCCGCCCGCGGAATCGGCCTGACGCCCGAGGAGATCGGCGCGGTCCTGCTGCAGACGGCGGTGTACTGCGGAGTTCCCGCAGCCAACGCGGCGTTCGCAGTCGCCGAACGGGTACTCGCCGAGGAAGCCGGGGCCTAGGACGCGACGAAGGGTGACGCGCGCCGACCGACGCCCCTGGGCCCCGCACCACGACTGCACCGGATCCCCCTTCGCCCCCCTGCGAAGCGCCAACGCAAAGTCCGACGGAGGGTGACTCCGTGGGGTCGGGGGGTGTGGGATCAGCGGGACCCGTACACCGGGCGGGGTGGCCTCGCGGCCGCGAGCAGCTTCAATGCCGTCTCGCCCGCCTCCGTCGGGGTCCAGCGGGCGCCCTTGTCGGCGGTGGGGCCGGGGTGCCAGCCCTCCATGACGGTGATGCGGCCCGCCTCGGTCTCGAAGACGCGGCCCGTGACCCCGGCGGAGGCGGGTGAGCCGAGCCAGACGACGAGAGGGGACACGTTCTCCGGGGCCATCGTGTCGAAGCCGCCGTCCTCGGGGGCGGCCATCGTCTCGGCGAAGGTCTGCTCGGTCATGCGGGTCCGGGCGGCAGGTGCGATGGCGTTCACGCGCACTCCGTAGGAGGCCAGTTCGGCGGCGGCGACCAGGGTGAGGCCGAGGATGCCCGCCTTCGCGGCGCTGTAGTTGCCCTGTCCGACGCTGCCCGAAAGGCCTGCTCCGGAGCTGGTGTTGACCACGCACGCGTGCGGCGTCCGGCCGGCTTTCGCCTCGGCGCGCCAGTGGGCGCCCGCGTGCTTCAGCGGGAGGAAGTGCCCCTTGAGGTGTACGCGCATTACGGCGTCCCAGTCGTCCTCCTCGAGGTTGACCAGCATCCGGTCCCGTAGGAAGCCCGCGTTGTTGACGAGGGTGTCGAGGCGCCCGTACGTGTCGAGGGCGGTCCGCACCAGCGAGGCGGCGCCCTCGGGCGTGGCGATGTCGCCGCCGTGCGCGACGGCCTCGCCGCCCGCCGCGCGGATCTCCTCGACGACGTCGTGGGCGGGCCCGCCGGAAGCCCCGGAGCCGTCGGGCCCCACGCCGAGGTCGTTGACGACGACCCGGGCGCCCTCGGCCGCGTACGCGCGCGCGTGCGCCCTGCCGAGGCCGCGGCCCGCACCCGTGACGACCACGACGCGGCCTTCGCAGATCCCGTCAGGCTTGGCAGTTGACGTCATGGCGGAACTCCTCGCTTTGTGCGGTCGGTTGACGGACGCGCGCGTTCAGTGGTTGACGGACGCCGCGTCCAGGAACGCGGGGCGTTCGCCTCCGCCGTGCAGCCGGAGCGCGGCTCCGCTGATGTACCTGGCGCGGTCGGAGGCCAGGAAGACGCAGGCGTCGCCGACGTCGGAGGGGTCGGCGAGGCGGCCCAGCGGGACGGTGCGGGCCACCCGGGCGACGCCCTCGTCGTCTCCGTAGTGCAGGGCGGCGCTCTCCGTGCGGGCGAGGCCGAGGACGACCGTGTTGACGCGGACGGCCGGGGCCCACTCGACGGCCATGGTCCCCGCGAGGTTCTCCAGGCCCGCCTTCGCGGCGCCGTACGCGCCGCTGCCGGGCGAGGGCCGGGTCCCGCTGACGCTGCCGATCATCGTGATGCTGCCGCCGGTCTCCTGACCGCGCATCACTTCGTACGCGGCGAGCGAGGCGTACAAGGGAGCGAGGAGATTCAGCTCGACGATCTTGGCCTGGCGGGCCGGTGCGGTCTCGGAGAGCAGTCCGAACGGTGTGCCGCCCGCGTTGTTCACCAGGGCGTCCACCGCCCCGTGGGCCGCGGCGACCTCCGCGAAGAAGGCGGTGGCCGCCGCCGCGTCGCGCAGGTCGAGCGGCCTGAACTCGGCGGCGGCGCCCGCCGCTTCGACGGGCTCGTCCGGCGGCCTGCGGGCACAGATGACGACCCGGGCGCCGGCGGCGAGGAAGCTGCGGGCGATTCCGGCACCGACGCCGCGGGTGCCGCCGGTCACGACGACCACCTGTCGGGTGTCAGTCATCGCTGCTACCTTTCGAACTAACAAATGTTTGGTTGAAGGCGTGTGGGTTGAAAGGTAGCGGATCGTCTGATGTCTGTCTCCACCTCCGCCCCGGACAAGGGCGTCACCGTCGTCACCGTCGACCACCCACCCGTCAACGCCTTGCCGGTGCGCGGTTGGTACGACCTGGCGGGCGCCGTGCGCGCCGCCGGCCGCGACCCCGAGACCCGCTGCGTCGTCCTGACCGCCGAAGGCCGGGGGTTCAACGCGGGCGTGGACATCAAGGAGATGCAGCGCGACCCCGGCCACACCGCGCTGATCGGCGCCAACCGCGGCTGCTATGAGGCGTTCTCCGCGGTGTACGAGTGCGAGGTGCCCGTCGTCGCGGCCGTGCACGGCTTCTGCCTGGGCGGCGGCATAGGCCTCGTGGGGAACGCGGACGCGATCGTGGCGAGCGAGGACGCCACCTTCGGCCTGCCCGAGCTGGACCGGGGCGCGCTCGGCGCGGCCACCCATCTGGCCCGCCTCGTCCCGCAGCACCTGATGCGCGCCCTGTACTACACCTCACGGACCGCGACGGCCGCCGAGCTGCACGCACACGGATCCGTGTGGCAGGTCGTGCCCCGCGCGGAACTGCGCGACGCCGCCCTGGAGTTGGCGCGGGAGATCGCCCGCAAGGACGGCACGCTGCTGCGCTTCGCCAAGGCCGCGATCAACGGAATCGACCCCGTGGACGTGCACCGCAGCTACCGCTTCGAGCAGGGCTTCACCTTCGAGGCGAACCTCAGCGGCCTGGCCGACCGCATCCGTGAGGAGTTCGGGACGCGAGAAGAGGGCGAGTCATGAGCGACGAGACCGACAGCAGGACCGACAAAAGGGCCGACAGCAGGACCGACAAGAGGATGACGCCTGAGGAGATCGTGGGGCGGCTGGCCAGCGGCATGACGCTCGGCATCGGCGGCTGGGGCTCGCGCCGCAAGCCGATGGCGCTGGTCCGCGCACTGCTGCGGTCCGACGTCACGGACCTGACCGTCGTGTCGTACGGCGGCCCGGACATCGGCCTGCTCGCCGCGGCCGGCCGCATCCGCAAGCTCGTCACGGCCTTCACGACACTCGACTCGATCCCCCTGGAGCCGCACTTCCGCGCGGCACGCGAGCGTGCCGCCTTCGAACTCTCCGAGCTGGACGAGGCGATGTTCATGCAGGGCCTCACCGCGGGCGCCCAGCGGCTGCCGTTCCTGCCGATCCGCGCCGGGCTCGGCTCGGACGTCCTGCGGGTCAACCCCCACCTGCGGACCGTCACTTCGCCGTACGAGGACGGGGAGGAACTCGTCGCCGTGCCCGCCCTGCGGATGGACGCGGCCCTGGTCCACATGAACCGCGCCGACCGCTTCGGCAACGGCCAGTACCTCGGCCCCGACCCCTACTTCGACGACCTGTTCTGCGAGGCCTCCGACACCGCGTACGTCTCGTGCGAGCGGATCGTCGACTCCGCCGAGCTCACCGCGCACGCCGCGCCCCAGACGATGCTGGTCTCCCGCCACTCGGTGACGGGCGTCACCGAGACGCCCAAGGGCGCGCACTTCACGTCCTGCGTCCCCGACTACGGCCGCGACGAGCCCTTCCAGAAGGCGTACGCCACCGCGGCGGCCGACCCCGAGGCCTGGCAGGCCTTCCGCGGCCGCTTCCTCACCGGTACCGAGCGGGACTACCAACTGGCCGTCCAGACCTGGCACAAGGAGCAGCGATGACACGGCCCCGACCGAGCACGCCGGAGGCGCCCGGACACACCGCCACCCGCGCCGAGTACTGCGTGATCGCCTGCGCCGAGGCCTGGCGGGACGACGGCGAGATCCTCGCCTCCCCCATGGGCACGGTCCCTTCGGTCGCGGCCCGCCTCGCCAAGCTGACCTTCTCCCCCGACCTGCTGCTCACGGACGGCGAGGCCCTGCTCATCGGCGACGTCCCGGCCGTCGGCTCCGCGTCGGCGGTGGCCGAGGGCTGGCTGCCGTACCGCAGGCATCTGACCATGGTGATGGGCGGCCGGCGGCACGTGATGATGGGCGCGAGCCAGCTCGACCGCTTCGGCAACCAGAACATCTCGTGCATCGGCGCCTGGGAGCGCCCGAAGCGGCAGCTCCTGGGCGTGCGCGGCGCGCCGGTCAACACGCTCAACAACCCGGTGAGTTACTGGATCCCGCGGCACTCGTCCCGGGTGTTCGTCGAGAAGGTCGACATGATCAGCGGGGTGGGGTATGACAGCGCGGCCGCCGCCGGGCCCTCCGCGACCCGCTTCCACGAGCTGCGCCGGGTCGTCTCCGACCTCGGCGTCTTCGACTTCGACACCCCGGATCACAGGATGCGCCTGGTGTCCCTGCATCCGGGCGTGACGCTGGAGGAGGTGCGCGAAGCCACCGGGTTCACCCTGGCCGTGCCGGACGACGACGTCCCGTACACCCGCGGGCCGACCGCCGAGGAGCTGCGGCTGATCCGTGACGTGGTCGACCCGGGCGGCCTGCGCGACCGCGAGGTGCGCCCGTGACACCGGAGCCGCCGCTCGTGACACCCACGCTGAGGACGCCCCTCACCGAACTGGTCGGCGTCCGGCATCCGATCGTCCAGACCGGTATGGGGTGGGTGGCGGGCCCCCGCCTGGTCTCCGCGACCGCGAACGCCGGGGCGCTCGGCATCCTGGCCTCCGCGACCATGACGGTCGAACAGCTCCGGGCGGCCGTCCGCGAGGTCAAGTCCCGTACGCCCGCGCCCTTCGGGGTGAACCTGCGGGCGGACGCGGGCGACGCGCGGGACCGGGTCCGCATCATCATCGACGAAGGGGTGCGGGTCGCGTCCTTCGCGCTGGCGCCGTCCAAGGAGCTGATCGCCGAGCTGAAGGACGCCGGCGTGGTGGTGATCCCCTCGATCGGCGCGCGACGGCACGCCGAGAAGGTCGCCGCCTGGGGCGCGGACGCGGTGCTCGTGCAGGGCGGCGAGGGCGGCGGGCACACCGGCGAGGTCGCCACCACCGTGCTGCTCCCGCAGGTCGTCGACGCGGTGGACCTTCCCGTGGTCGCGGCCGGCGGCTTCTACGACGGCCGCGGCCTGGTCGCCGCCCTCGCCTACGGAGCCGCGGGCGTCGCCATGGGCACCCGCTTCCTGCTCACCTCGGACTCGACGGTGCCGGACGCGGTCAAGGCCCGCTATCTGGCCGCCTCCGTCAAGGACGTCACGGTCACCACGCGCGTGGACGGCCTCCCCCACCGCATGCTGCGCACGGAGCTTGTGGCGGCCCTCGAGCGGTCCGGGCGCCTCGCCTCGCTCGCCCGCGCGGTGCGGCACGCGGCGGCGTTCCGGAAGGTGTCCGGCCTCGGCTGGACCCGGCTGGCCCGCGACGGCCTCGCGATGAAGCGCGGCAAGGACCTCACCTGGAGCCAGGTCCTCCTCGCCGCGAACACGCCCATGATGCTCAGATCGGCGATGGTGGACGGCCGTCCGGAGCTGGGCGTGATGGCTTCGGGCCAGGTGGCGGGGCTGATAGACGACCTGCCCTCGTGCGCGGAGCTGGTGGCACGGCTGATGCGGGAGGCTTACGAGGCCATGGACGCGTTGCCCGGTCGGTGCGGACCGGGATCAGGCCCGCCCGGCGACTGAGGACCTAGGACCCAGGTGATCCAGGGCGCGGTCGGCGAGACCGTCCGCCCCGCAGGTCCGCGCCAGGGTCAGTCCGTGCTCCAGCTCCACCGCGGACCCCGCCGCGATCCCGTACTCGACGCGGGCGACCGCGTGTTCGTACGCGCAGGGCGAAGCCTCCAGATAGGTGACGGCCTGGCGGTACAGCGCCACCGAGCGCGGGCCGCTCTCCAGGGCCGCCGCACACCGCAGCGCCTCCCCGATCGCGGTGTCCGTGCCGAACCGCTCGGCCTGCATCCGGGCGTCCGAGACGAGGTGCGCCGCCCGCTTGGGGTCCTCGTCGACCAGGGCGCGAGCGAGGTCGTACGCCCAAGGGGCGAGGACGGTGTTGTACTGGCCGCGCGCCGTCAGCGCCTTCGCCGTGGCCTCCAGTTCGTTGAGCCCCTCCTCCGTGCGCCCGAGGGCGAGCAGCAGCCGTCCGCGCACGGACGGCGCGTCGGGGACGTAGATCGTGGAGGCGGAGGGCGGTGCGAAGCCGTACCGGTCGGCGACCTCACCGGCCTCGTCGATGTGTCCGCGCGCCAGGAGCGTGTCGATGAGCATGCTGGCCGCCTCCCAGTGCATGGGCAGGCCCTGGCCGACGCGGTCGGCAAGGCGCAGGCTCTCGCGCAGGGAGCGCTCGGCGTCCGTCAGCCGTCCGCGCCTGCGGTACACGTACCCGAGGAAGGCGTGGGCGAGCGCGAGGTGTCCGCCGCTCCAGCCCGCGGTCTCGTAGGCGCGCACGGCCTCGGTGAACAGGCTCTCCGCGCGGTCGAGGCGGTCCGAGAAGGCGTACGACCCGCCGAGCATCAGGCGGAGCTCGAAGCTCCACTCCGTGTCGGTCCAGCCGAGTCCGGGCGCAAGGCGGCCGTTGACGAGGGCGCGGTCGCAGAGCTCGACGACCAGATCCGCGCTCTCGCCGCGGGTCATGGCGTCGAAGGCGCGCAGGATCAGCAGGGCGCGCTCGGAGTTGTCGCGGCCGGTGAGGGGTCCGGCGAGAGCGGCGAGCCGTCGCGAGCGTCCCGGCGAGTCCTGCTCGCCCGCGTGGATGCCCTCCCACATGTACTGCACGGCTTGCAGGCGCAGCCTCGCGGGCCCCTGTTCGAGCCTGGCCGCCTCCTCGGCGATGGCCCGCAGGCCTTCCTCAAGCTGGTCGTTGTGGACGAAGGCCTGGGAGAGACGACAGACCGCGTCGACGCGCAGCTCCCTGTCGAGGCCACGCATCGAGAGGGCTTCGCGCAGATGGCGGACGGTGGTGGCGGGCGAGGTGAGCATGGTGGCGCAGCCGAGTTCGTAGAGCACGCGCGCGTGGATCTCGGGCAGGGGCGGCTCGCGCAGGGCCCGCTCCAGACAGCGGCGGGCCGCGTCGGGCGCGCCGACGGCGAGGTGTTCCGCGGCGGCCTCGCGCAGCTGCTCGACGAGCTCGGGGTCGTCGTCCGGGTGCACTTCCAGGAGGTGCCGGGAGGCGGCCGCCGCGCCGCGGCCGGAGAGGGTGACGATGGAGGCGGCCTGGCCGTGCATCGCGGTGCGGGTGGCCGCCGGGATCGAGCGGTAGACCGTGCTGGCGATCAGGGGGTGGACGAACTCCAGGCCGTCGTCGCCCTCGGTGAGGATGCGCGCGGCGCACAGCCGCTCCGCGCAGCGTTCGGCGTTGTCGGGCAGCATTCCGGCGAGCTGGGCGGCCAGGTCGAGGGAGATGGCGCTGCCGAGGATGGCGGCGGCCCAGGCGAAGCGGGTGGCGTCGGTGCCGAGTCCTTCGAGGCGGGCGACGAGACCGCGGCCGCGGGCGCTGCGGTTGAGGGCGCGCAGTTCGTCGGCGGAGCTTTCCACCGGTTCCAGTTCGCTGTCCTGCACCTTGGCGAGGAGTTCGACGGATTCGTACGGGTTGCCGCCGGTGACCGCCCAGACCTCGCGGCAGAACGGGGCGTCGGCGTGCTCGCCGAGCGTCGCGCGGGTCAGGCCGGCCGCGGCGTCCGGCGTGAGGGCGCGCAGTGTGCTGAAGGAGCGGGCCTCGGCGGCGACCGTCGCCAGGTGGCGGGCGCTGTCGCCGGTGGCCTCGCCGGGCCTGCGGGCGACCACGACGAGTACGGGCAGTTCGTCCAGGCGTTGGGCGAACGTGGCCAGCCAGTGCAGGGTTTCCTGGTCGGCCCAGTGCGCGTCGTCGATGAGGAGGACGAGTGGCCAGTGCAGTCGGGAGAGCCGGGAGACCGCTTCCACGAGGCCGTCGCAGACGCCCTGCGGGTCGGCCTGGGGTCCGCCGGGCTCGGTTATGCCGAGGGCGGGTCCCGCGATGTCGTAGCAGTCGCCGAAGTACTCGCGGGCCTCGTCGGGGGTGAGCTGGACGAGCGCGGGCTGCAGCAGTTGCCGTACGACGTTGAAGGGGACGGAGGTGACCGTCTCGCCGCCGCGGGCGGACCAGACCGTGGCGCGGCCCTCGGCCATGCGGCGCACTTCGGCGAGGAGCGCGGTCTTGCCGATGCCGGCCTCTCCGCAGAAGGCGAGCAGGGTGCCCGTGGTCGTCGCGTCGGCGCAGAGCTCCTCGACGGCCCGGGCCACCGCGGCGAGTTCGGCGTCGCGCTCCCACAGCGGGGCCCAGGCGGCTCCTCCGGGCCGTGCCTGCGTCATCGCGCTACCTCCCGGGGTCGCTCAATCGACGTACAGAAGTCGAGACTAGCCGGGTCGGGGCCGCTGTGGAGCGCGGTCGGGGCAGGTACTCCCGCAAGGGGTGAGGAAGAGGGCGTCTCGGGGACGGCCGGTGTACACCGGCGGGCCGTCAGAGGCGTTCGATGATGGTCACGTTGGCCTGGCCGCCGCCCTCGCACATCGTCTGGAGGCCGAATCGGCCGCCGGTGCGCTCCAGTTCGTGCAGGAGGGTCGTCATGAGCTTGGCGCCGGTCGCGCCGAGGGGGTGGCCGAGTGCGATCGCGCCGCCGTTCACGTTGACCTTCTCGGGGTCGGCGCCGGTCTCCTTCAGCCAGGCGAGGACGACGGGCGCGAACGCTTCGTTGATCTCGACGAGGTCGATGTCGTCGATGCCCATGCCGGTCTTCTTGAGGGCGTGCGCGGTGGCGGGGATGGGTGCGGAGAGCATCCGGATGGGGTCCTCGCCGCGCACGGAGAGGTGGTGGACGCGGGCGCGGGGCGTCAAACCGTGTTCCCTTACGGCGCGTTCGCTCGCGATGAGCAGGGCGGCGGCGCCGTCGGACACCTGTGAGGAGCAGGCGGCGGTGATCGTGCCGCCGTCGAGGACGGGCTTGAGGGCGGCCATCTTCTCCAGGGTCGTGTCGCGGCGCGGGCCCTCGTCGGTGGTGACTTCTCCGTGGGCGACGAGTTCGCGGTCGAAGCGGCCCTCGTCGATGGCGCGGACCGCCCGCCGGTGCGAGCGGAGCGCGAACTCCTCCATGTCGCGGCGGGATATGCCCCACTTCTCGGCGATCAGCTGGGCGCCGTGGAACTGGTTCACCGGCCGGTTCCCGTAGCGGGCGCGCCAGCCTTCGCTGCCCGCGTACGGGCCTTCGGTGAGGCCGAGGGGTTCTGCGGCCTGCCGGGAGGCGAAGGCGATGGGGATCATCGACATGTTCTGTGTGCCGCCGGCGACGACGAGGTCCTGGGTGCCGGACAGGACGCCCTGGGCCGCGAAGTGCACGGCCTGCTGGGACGATCCGCACTGCCGGTCGATCGTCACGCCGGGCACCTCTTCGGGGAGTCCGGCCGCCAGCCAGCTGGTGCGGGCGATGTCGCCGGCCTGCGGCCCGACCGTGTCCAGGCAGCCGAAGACGACGTCCTCGACGGCGGCGGGGTCGATGCCGGTGCGCTCGACGAGCGCCTTGAGGACGTGGGCGCCCAGGTCGGCGGGGTGGACCCGGGAGAGTCCTCCCTTGCGCCTGCCGACGGGGGTGCGGACCGCTTCGACGATGTAGGCCTCGGCCATGACTGCGTACTCCTCGGTCGGGGGGCGCCGTGCGTCGACGCTCCGCTTACGTACGTACGGAGATGCCGTCCAGGACCATCGACAGGTACTGGCGGGCGATCTCCTCGGGGCTGTGGCCGCCGCCGGGGCGGTACCAGGACGCGGCGACCCAGACGGTGTCGCGCACGAAGCGGTAGGCGAGCCGGACGTCCAGGTCGGCGCGGAAGACGCCTTCCGCGACGCCTCGCTCCAGTGTCGTCAGCCAGGCCTTCTCGAAGCGCTGCTGCGAGTCCGACAGGTACTGGAAGCGCTCCTGGGCGACCAGGTGCCTGGCCTCCTTCTGGTAGATGGCGACGGCGGCGCGGTGCCGGTCGATCTCCCGGAAGGACTCGGTGACGAGGGCTTCGAGCGTCGCTCGGGGGTCGAGCTGGGCCTGGAGGACGGTGTCGTACCCGTCCCACAGCTCGGTGAGGAAGGTGCGGAGGATCTCTTCGAGCATCGACTCCTTGGAGTCGAAGTGGTAGTAGAGGCTGCCGGCGAGCATGCCCGCGGAGTCGGCGATCTTGCGGACCGTGGTCGCGTTGTACCCCTGCTCGGCGAAGACGTCGGCGGCGATGCCGAGGAGTTCGCGGCGGCGCTCGGGCGAGGGGCTCACCTGGGGCTTCTTCTTGCCGGTGGCCGGCTGGTCACTGGTGCTCTGCTTCTGTTTCGACACACGCTCATTCTCCGCCTAGGCGTGCTGGCTGCTGACCGAGACCGTCTCCCCCGTCATGTACGAGGAGTAGCCGCCGGCCAGGAAGACGATGACGTTGGCTATCTCCCAGGGCTCCGCGTGCCGTCCGAACGCCTCGCGTGCGGTGAGCTCTTCGAGGAGGCCGGGCGAGGTGACCTTCGCGAGGTGGGGGTGCAGGGCGAGGCTCGGCGCGACCGCGTTGACCCGGATGCCGTGGGGGGCGGCTTCGAGGGCGGCGCACCGGGTGAGGGCCATGACGCCCGCCTTCGCCGCGGCGTAGTGCGCCTGTCCTGCCTGGGCGCGCCAGCCGAGCACGGAGGCGTTGTTCACGAGCACGCCGCCCCGGCCGGCGGCCCGCAGGCGGCGCAGGGCGGCCCGGGTGGAGCGGAAGGTGCCGGTCAGCGTGACGTCGATGACTTTGTCCCACTGCTCGTCGGTCATCTCCGTGAGCTCCGCGGTGCCACCGAGTCCGGCGTTGTTCACGACGATGTCGAGGTGGTCGTGGCGCCGCTCGGCCAGGTCGAACAGCGCCTGGATGTGCCCTTCGTCGGTGACGTCGCACGGGATGCCGTCGACCCGGTCGGCGCCGAACTCTGCGGCGAGCGAGGTGACCGTCTCCTTGGTGCGGCGCGGGTGGGCGTCTCCTATGACGATGCGCGCGCCCTCCTCCAGGAAGCGGCGTGCGGTGGCTCCGCCGATGCCGGCTCCGGCGGCTGCCGTGATCACGGCGGTGCGGCCCGCGAGCAGGTCGTGGGCGGGCACATAAGCGGGTGCGTCCATGGGCGGCGGCCCCCCGATTCCGGATTCAGGCTCTCGACGGTCGGACTGCTCCTAGGCTAATCTACCAAACACTTGTTAGGGAAGAGTGAATCGAAGAGGTGGGCCACTGATGGACCTCGACTTCACCGCCGCGGAAGAGGAGTTCAGGCAGCGGGCCCGTGACTGGCTCGCCGCGCACGTGCCGGCCGCACCCCTGCCCTCACTGGAGACCGAGGAGGGTTTCGCGGCCCACCGGGAGTGGGAGCGCACGCTCGCCGCCGACCGCTGGTCGGTGGTGTCCTGGCCCGAGGAGTACGGCGGACAGGGCGTCGACATCGTCAAGTGGCTGGTGTTCGAGGAGGAGTACTACGCGGCGGGCGCGCCCGGCCGCGTCTCGCAGAACGGCATCAGTCTCCTCGCCCCCACCCTCTTCGACTTCGGCACCGAGGAGCAGCGCGCGCGGGTGCTGCCTCCCATGGCGGCCGGCGAGGTGATCTGGGCGCAGGCCTGGTCGGAGCCGGAGGCGGGCTCCGACCTTGCGTCGCTGCGCTCCACCGCCCGCCGCACGGAGGGTGGTTGGCTGATCAGCGGGCAGAAGACGTGGTCGTCGCGGGCCGCGTTCGCCGACCGGGCGTTCGGCCTGTTCCGCAGCGGGCCGTCCGAGGGCCGCGAAGGGGGACGGGAGCGCGAAGGGCGCGCGGACAAGCCGCACCGGGGCCTGACGTATCTGATGTTCCCGCTCGACGCGGACGGGGTGACGGTCCGTCCCGTCGGGCGCCTGGACGGCAAGCCCGCCTTCGCCGAGCTCTTCCTGGACGACGTCTTCGTGCCGGACGAGGACGTGATCGGCGAGCCGGGCCAGGGCTGGCGGATCGCCATGTCCGCCACGGGCGACGAGCGCGGCCTGACGCTGCGCTCCCCCGGCCGCTTCCTCGCCGCCGCGGACCGGCTGGTGCGGCAGTGGCGGGAGCGCGCGGACCCGGCCGACACGGCGCTGCGCGACCGGGTCGCCGACGCCGTCATCGGGGCGCGCGCCTACGCGTTGTTCACCTGGGCCAACGCCTCCCGGTGCGCGGCCGGGGAGACGATCGGCGCCGAGTCCAGTCTCAACAAGGTCTTCTGGTCGGAGTACGACATCGCGCTGCACGAGACGGCGCTCGACCTGCTCGGCCCGGACGGGGAACTGACCGACGGCGTCCCACCGGACGGTTCCGCCTGGGCCGAGGGGTATGTCTTCGCCCTCGCGGGACCCATCTACGCCGGGACGAACGAGATCCAGCGCGACATCATCGCCGAGCGCCTGCTCGGTCTGCCGAAGGGACGCCGCTGATGAGGTTCCTCCTCGACGACGCGCAGCGGGAGTTCGGCCGCTCCCTGGACGCGATGCTCACGGCGGCCGACACAGTGGCGGCCACGCGCGCGTGGGGGCTCGGCGACCCCGCGCGAGGGCGGGCGGTGTGGGCGCGGCTCGCGGATGCGGGGGTCTTCGCGCTGCCGGTGCCCGTGGAGTACGAGGGTGTGGGGCCGCTGTCCGTCGAGACGGCCGTCGCGTTCGTGGAGCTGGGGCGGCACGCCGTGCCGGGGCCGGCCGTCGAGACGGTGGCGGCGGCCGTGCTTCTGGCGCAGCTCGCCGAGGAGGGTGAGCGGGAACCGGCCAAACGATTCCTGCCCTCCCTGGCCTCGGGGGCGGCGAGCGCGACGCTGACGCTGCCGGACGGCGGCCCGCTCGCCCTGGACGCCGACGCGGCGGACCTGATTTTCGCCGTGACGGACGGCGACCTGCGGCTGGCGCCCGGGCACGCGCGCGTGCGCCGCTCCCTGGACCCCGCCCGGCGCCTCGCCGCGCCGCTGCCCGGCGGGGAGCTGCTCGCCTCGGGGCCCGCCGTGGCCGCGGCGGCGCGACGAGCGGGCGACTGGGCGGCGCTCGCCACGGCGGCGCAGTCCCTCGGCGTCGGCCTCGCACTGCTCGCCAGGACCGTCGCGTACGTGAAGCAGCGCACCCAGTTCGGGGCGCCGATCGGGACGTTCCAGGCCGTCAAGCACCGGCTCGCGGACGTGCTGGTGCGGCTGGAGTTCGCGCGGCCGCTGGTGTTCGGCGCGGCGACGACCATGGCGCGGGCCGATGTCGCCGCCGCCAAGGTGACGGCGGGCGAGGCCGCGTACGGCGCGGCCCGTGCCGCGCTCCAGCTGCACGGGGCGATCGGGTACACGGCGGAGTTCGACTTGTCCCTGTGGCTCACGAAGGCGCGGGCGCTGCGGAGCGCCTGGGGGGATCCGGGGGTGTGGCGAGGACGGGTTCTCGACGCCCGGGAGTGACCCGGAAGAGGGGGAGCCCGCGGCTGCACCGCGTGCCGCTTTCCGGGAAGACGAGCCGTCCGCGGCCCCCGGGATGCGATGATCAAGCACATTGGTGAGCCGACCGAGAAGGAGGCCCCACGTGCGCGTGATCGGGCTGATGTCAGGGACCTCGTACGACGCGATCGACGCGGCAGCCGCCGATCTGGCCCTCGACGGCGACCGTCTGACGCTCACCCCCCTCGGGCTGATCAGCCGCGGCTACGACGCAGGACTGCGCGCCCGGCTCGCGGCCGCGCTGCCGCCCGCCGCCACCACGCTCGCCGAGGTCTGCCGCCTGGACACCGGCATCGGGCGGGCCTTCGCGGCGGCCGCGGTCGAGGCGGACCGTGAGCTGTGCGACGGGCGGGCCGAGTTGGTCGCCTCGCACGGGCAGACCGTCTACCACTGGGTGGCGGACGGGCAGGTGCACGGCACGCTGCAGCTCGGGCAGCCCGCGTGGATCGCCGAGGCGACGGGCCTGCCGGTGGTCGCCGACTTCCGCCCCCGGGACATCGCCGCCGGCGGCCAAGGGGCGCCCCTGGTCAGCCTGGTGGACCGGATGTGGCTGCGCGGCAGGCCGGGCAGTCCGGCCGCGGTGAACCTCGGCGGCATCGCCAACATCACCGCGGCCGACGGCACCGCCTTCGACACCGGCCCCGCCAACGCCCTGATCGACGCCGCGGTGCGCGAGGCGACGGGCGGCCGTCTCGCCTACGACCTGGACGGCGAGCTGGCCGCCCGCGGCACGGTCGACGACGGACTCCTCGCGCGGCTCCTGGCCGAGCCCTACTACGCCCTCCCGGCGCCGAAGACGACGGGCAAGGAGCTCTTCCATCTGCCGTATCTGCGTACGGCGTTGGAGGGGTACGAGAAGCTGTCCGCCGAGGGCGTCGTCGCCACGCTCACCCGGCTCACCGCCCGGACGGTCGCCGACGCCGTGCGTTCCGTGCGCGCCTCCGAGGTCGTCGTCTCCGGCGGCGGGACGCGCAATCCGGCGCTGATGGCCGCGCTGCGGGCGGAGTTGGGCGCCGGGATCCCGGTGCGCACCTCCGACGAGCTGGGCCTGCCCGCCGCGGCGAAGGAGGCGTACGCCTTCGCCGTCCTCGGCTTCCTCACCCTGCACGGCCTGCCCGGCACCGTGCCCACGAGCACGGGGGCGCGGCACCCGAGCGTGCTGGGCTCGATCACACCGGGACGCCGGGGAATGCCGTGGCCCCGGACGGTGGAGGGGGCGACGGGGCCCGAGAGGCTCCTGGTCAACGGCCATGGGAGCGCGGGCCGGTAGCAGGAGCGGCGATCGGCGGAAAAAGGCCGGGACAAGGGCGGCCCCTCTCATCCGCCTTTCACGCGGTGCTCATACGCTGGCGGCCATGACCCAGATGACTCCCCCAGGCTGGTACCCCGATCCCGGCCAGACCGCCGGCGGTCCTCCCACCGAGCGCTGGTGGGACGGGAACGTGTGGACGGACCAGGTGCGCGCCGCCGCCGGTACCGCGGCGTACCCGACTCAATCGGCCTTTCCGGCGCACCCCGGAGAGGCCCCCGCCCCGCGCCGCAGACTGCGCGTGGCGATAGCCGCCGGCGTGGTGCTCGCTGTGCTCGCCGGGATAGGCGGCGGCGTGTACGCCCTGACCTCGGACGACGACGGGGACGGCGCCGACACCGTGGGCAAGGAGCCGTCGGCCGACGCCCCGCGGGAGCCGGGAGCGCCGGAGTCGACGGAGTCGCCCCGGGCACCGCGGTCGCCGGGCGGACCCGAGGACCGGCTCCCGGGGCAGGACCCGGGCTTCGCGAGCGACGTGCTGAACGGCATCAAGATCCCCGTGCCGGACGGCTGGAAGGGCGGCACCACGCGGTTCGGCGCCGGGGTGCAGACCGACCCGATTCCCTGCCCGGGCAACCCGGACGAGCAGTGCACCCGCGGCAGTGCCTACTCGCAATCGGCCGAGCAGCTGAAACTCGACGCCAAGACGCCCGAGGCGGCCGCCAAGGAGGACATAAAGAAGAACGCGAAGGAAGGGTACGGCGGCAAGACCTACGGCAAGATCACCTCGCACAAGGTGCTGGCCTCCGAGCCGATCACCGTGGCGGGCCAGAAGGGCTACCACGTCCGCTGGAAGGCCGTCACGCAGAAGAGCGACGACGGCTACGTCGAGTCGCTCGCCTTCCCCTCCCCCACCGACAAGTCGAAGCTCGTCGTCGTCCGCATGGGCATCGACGTCAACGACAAGGCCCCCTCGCCGTCCGCCATGGACGAGATCGCGAAGGGGATCAAGGCGGGTCCGGTCGTCGAGGGCGGCGGCGGGGCCGGCCAGGACGTGTGACGGACCGGGGAACAGCCCGGACAACAGGACCGGACGGGGTTCCTCGCCGCTCACGAGGAACCCCGTCCGGTCCGGGGATGCGCGCCGCCCCCGTCCCCACGGTGCGGCGCGGGCAGGCCCGGGTCCCGTCATCCGACAGACCCGGGCCCACGATCAGGTGAGGCCCAGTGCGGGGAGCACACAGGCCTCCACGAAGCGGGTCACGTACTCCTCGTCGGCGTACGCGCCCTCCAGGATCGGCCTGGCCCGCAGCACGCCGAACAGCTGCACGGAGAGGAACTCCACCGCCGGATGCCCCGCGGCGATCTCGCCGCGCTCGACACCGCGCTCGATGATCGCCGCCATGGCCCTGAGCTCCGGCTCGACCAGCGTCTCGCGCAGCACCCGCTGGAGGTCCTCGTCCTGCAGGACCGCGTGGCTGAGCGCCTGGACCAGCATCGTGTCGCGCCCCGACTGCTCGCCGGCGGCGCGGGCCGCCTCCCGCAGGTCCCCGGCGAGGCTGCCGGTGTCGATGCCGGCGAACCGCACACAGCGGTTGGCGCGCAGCGCGGCGGCCACGAACTGGGGCTTGGTCTTCCACTGGCGGTAGAGCGTGGACTTGCTGCACCGGGTGCGGGCGGCCACGCCTTCCATGGTCAGCGCCTCGTAGCCGCACTCGCGGAGCTGGTCGAGGACGGCGTCGTAGAACTCCTGCTCACGCTCCGGCGTGATCTTCGAGCGGCTCGACGTCGACGTCATGGCTCTTCTCCTCGGTACGGCGGCCGACCTGCTCGATCGGCACCTTTCGATACGCCAGTGTACCGGTACGCCTCCGTATCGGTACACTGGCGTATCGATGAGTGGGGCGATCCTCCGCTCAGACCGCACTACCCAGTCATCACGTAAAGGGGCCGGGGGATGGAATCCCGAACCGAGCCTGTCGAACGGGAGCCGGACATATCCGTCCGGGAGCCGGGCGCCACCGCCGTCCGGAAGCCGGACACATCTGCCCGACCGCCCCTCGTCCGCGAGCTCCTCCTCGTCGTAGGACTTTTCCTCGTCTACAAATTCGGCAGGCAGCTCGCCAACGGTCACACCGGCGAGGCCTTCCAGAACGCGCACCGCGTGTGGGACGCCGAGCGCTCGCTGCACCTGCCCGGCGAGGGCGCCGTGCAGGACGCCCTCCTCAGCAGCGACTCGCTGATCCACGTCGCGAACACGTACTACGCGACCGTGCACTTCCCGGCGACGCTGCTGTTCCTGGTCTGGCTGTACTGGCGCCGCCCCCGGCACTACGTATGGACACGGCGGGTGCTCGCCGCGCTGACCGCGGCCGCGCTCGTGCTGCACCTCGGCTTCCCGCTCGCGCCGCCGCGGATGCTGGACGTCGCGCACCTCGTCGACACGGCACAGGTGTACGGGCCTTCGGTTTACGCGGCCAAGCCCGCGACCGACACCATGGCGAACCAGTTCGCCGCCATGCCCTCGCTGCACTTCGGCTGGGCGCTGATGCTCGCCGTCGGGCTGATCGTCGCCACGTCGTCGCGGTGGCGCTGGCTGTGGCTGCTTCACCCGCTGCTGACCCTGCTCGTGGTGGTCGGCACCGCCAACCACTACTGGCTCGACGCGCTCGCGGCGACCGCGCTGCTCGGCATCGCCCTCGCGGTGATCCGGCTGCCGCGCCCGGGGCGCTCGCGCGTCGTGCGCCGCTCGGTGCCCGCACGGGAACTGATCACCTCGGGGGCCGGCCGATGAACGCCACGCTTCTCGCCGTCGCGCTCTCCCTCGTCTCGGCGGCCGCGTACGCCGCCGCGGCGGTCGCCCAGGAGCGGCTCGCCTCGCGGGTCCGCGAGGGCGAGAGCGGGGTCATGGGCATGCTCGCCAACGCCACCTGGTGGTCGTCCGTCGGGCTCAACGCGTCCGCCGCGCTGCTGCACGTGGCGGCCCTGAAGTACGGCCCGCTCACCCTGGTCCAGCCGCTCGGCGCGCTCACCCTGGTCGCCGCCGTGCCGCTGGGCGCGCGGCTCGCGGGACGCCGGGTCACGCGCCTGGAGTGGCGCGGCACGGGGCTCACGCTCATCGGCCTCGGCACGCTGCTTTTGACCGCCTCGGGGCCGGCGCCGGACGACACGCTGACCGTGCCGGAGGCGCTGGTCGTGGCCGCCGCGACCATGGCGGTCATCGGGGTCCTCTCCCGGCCCGGCACCCGGCCCGGACTGCGGCACGCGACCGCGTCCGGCTTCGCGTCCGGGGTCGCGTCGGCGCTCACGCAGACCGTGACGGTCGCCGTCACGGACCGGTCGGGCCCGCTGCTCAGCCCGCAGGTGATCGTCGTGGCGCTGCTGGTCGCGGCGTTCGCCGCGGGCGGGCTGCTGCTCTCGCAGACCGCCTACCGCGGCGGTCTCGGCGCGCCGCTCGCCGTGGTGACCCTCGCCAATCCCGTGGCGGCCTCGGTCATCGGCGTCGCGCTGCTCGGCGAGCGCCTCCAGGGCGGGGCCGGCGGGATTCTCCTCGCCGTGGCGGGGGCGGGGGTGGCTGCGTACGGGGTCGTGGTGCTCACGCGGTCGCCCCGTGGGGCGGTGGATGGCCCCGTGCCGGAGCCTCTGCCGTCGATCCCGGCTCAGCCGGTGGAGACCGCGGGGCTTCGCCTCTCCCGGTCCTGAGCCCGCTCGGTCCGCATACGACAGCGGCGTCGGCGGCACGCTGCCCCTCCGGGGGGTGCCGCCGACGCCGTCCGGGGACTGCGGGTGGGATGTGGCTGGGCGCGCAGTTCCCCGCGCCCCTGGGGACGACGGGGCGCGGTCAGCCGCCATGCGCCCGCGGGGCTCGGTCAGCCGAAGCCTCGGGCGTCCTGCTTGAGGGCTGTGTCGACCGTCAGGGCCGTTGCCACGACCAAGCTCAGGAGGGGCTCCGGGAGCTGGTAGTGGATCTGGAGGACGTAGTTGTCCGCCGTGGTGAACATCGTCTTGGCGAGGCCCTCCCACGTCTTCGTGATCCGGGCCACCTCGTTGTCGGCGTGGTCGACGATCGAGAAGTTCCAGGCGCGCCAGTTCTCCGCCTTGATCGCGCCGACCTGCTGGCCGTTCACCATCATCGCGAAGTTGATCTTGCCGATCATGTTCTGCTGGACGATCTCGCCGACCTGCTGGCCGTCCGGGCGCTCGACGATCACCCGCGACTTCATGAACTTGCGGGGGCGGGTCAGCATCATCTGCGGCTGGCCGTACGCGTCGCGGATCTCCAGCTTGTGCGTCATGAACTGGTCGACGCTGGCGACGAAACGGGCGACCTTCTTCAGCGTGCTCTGGCCGACCTGGACGACCGAGCCGAGCGTGTTGCCCGCCTGGTCCATGACGCTGTACTCGTTCGTCAGCTCGATGAGCTTGGCCTTCTGGTTCACGACCAGGACCGGCTCCGTGAACAGCGTGCCGCCGCCCTGCGCGGACGGCGCGACACCGGCCTGCTTCTGCACCTGGCGCTGCACCTTGGCCGGGTCGGCCGCCTGCGGAGCCTGCGGCTGCGGCTGGCCGAACTGGCCCTGCGGCGCCTGCATCTGGGGCTGACCGAACTGACCCTGCGCGGGCTGCTGGGCCTGTGCGGCGGGCTGCGCCTGCTGCGGGACCTGCTGGGCCTGGCCCTGCGGGGCCGGGTTGGTGTGGTCCGTCCACTGGGAGCCGTCCCACCAGCGGAGCAGCTGGGGCGCGCCGTGAGGGTCCGGGTACCAGCCTGCAGGAGTGTTCGAATGCGTTGTCACCCGGCAGACCCTACCCTCCGTGTACGGGGCGTTCGCCAGTCCCTCAACGGGGGTGTGACGTCCGTTACGGAGGGCGGCGCGCCCTTCAGAACGCGGCCTCGACCCGCAGCTCGCCCTCGCCCTCCCGCAGTTCGAACGTCCCGACCCGGCCCGCCGCCCGCAGATCGCCCTGCGCCGCCGCGAAACGGTCGAGTGCGGCACGGTCCGCCGTGACCGTCGCCGTCACGACCTCCGCCCGCATCGACAGCTTCGCCCGCGACTTGGCCCCGCGGATCGCCGCGATGGCCTCCGACGCCGTGCCGAGGACCGCCGCGTCGCCCGCGTGCTCGCGCAGCTCCGACCCGCTCGGCCACTCCGCACGGTGGACCGAGCCCTCGCGCCACCACGACCAGATCTCCTCCGTGACGAAGGGGAGGACCGGTGCGAAGAGCCGCAGCAGGACGTCGAGCGCCGTGCGCAGCGCCGCCCGGGCCGACGCGGTCGCGGCCGCGTCGCCGTGGTCGCCGTACGCGCGGGCCTTGACGAGCTCGACGTAGTCGTCGCAGAAGCGCCAGAAGAACTGTTCCGTGCGCTCCAGGGCGCGGGCGTAGTCGAAGGCGTCGAAGGCCGCGGTGGCCTCGTCGGCGGTCGCCGCCAGTCCGGCGAGCAGCGCCCGGTCGAGCGGCTCAATGACGGCGGCCTCCGCATCGACGTCGCCGAGGCTCAGGACGAACCTGCCGACGTTCAGCAGCTTCGTGGCGAGGCGGCGGCCGATCTTCATCTGGCCGACGTCGAACGCCGTGTCCGTGCCGGGGCGTCCGCTCGCCGCCCAGTAGCGGACCGCGTCCGCGCCGTGCCGGACGAGGAGGTCGTCCGGGGTGACCGCGTTGCCCTTGGACTTCGCCATCTTCTTGCGGTCGGGGTCGAGGATCCAGCCGGAGATCGCCGCGTGCCGCCAGGGCAGCGCGTCGTGCTCGGTGTGGGAGCGCACGACCGTGGCGAACAGCCAGGTGCGGATGATCTCGTGGGCCTGCGGGCGCAGGTCCATCGGGAAGACCCGCGCGAACAGGTCCGGGTCCGTCCGCCACTTGCCCGCGATCTGCGGGGTGAGGGAGGACGTCGCCCAGGTGTCCATGACGTCCGGGTCGCCGACGAAGCCGTGCGGCGCGCCGCGCTGTGCCGGCTCGTAGCCGGGCGGGGTCTCCGCGCTCGGGTCGACGGGCAGGGCGGCGCGGTCGGGGACGATCGGATGGTCGTGGTCGGGCCGGCCCGAGCCGTCCAGCGGGTACCAGACGGGGATCGGGACACCGAAGAACCGCTGGCGGCTGATGAGCCAGTCGCCGTTGAGGCCGCCGACCCAGTTCTCGTAGCGGACGCGCATGTGCGGCGGGTGCCAGGCCAGTTCGGTGCCGCGGGCCAGCAGCCGGTCGCGCAGGGCGGTGTCGCGGCCGCCGTTGCGGACGTACCACTGGCGGGTCGTGACGATCTCCAGGGGCTTGTCGCCCTTCTCGAAGAACTTCACCGCGTGCGTGACGTGGCGTGGTTCGCCCCGGAGGTCGCCGCTGTCGCGCAGCATCCCGACGACGCGTTCGCGCGCCGTGTGCGCGGTGGCGCCGGCCAGCTTCGCGTACGCGGCGACGGCGGCCGGTGTCTCGACGCCGCTCGGCGGCTCGGCGCGGAAGCGGCCGTCCCAGCCGATCACCGGCCGGGTGGCGAGCCGCAGTTCGCGCCACCACGTGACGTCGGTGGTGTCCCCGAACGTGCAGACCATCGCGATGCCCGTGCCCTTCTCGGGGGTGGCGAGGCGGTGCGCGACGACGGGGACCTCGACGTCGAAGAGCGGCGTGCGGACGGTCGTGCCGAACAGGTGGCGGTAGCGGTCGTCGTCGGGGTGTGCGACGAGGGCGACGCAGGCGGGGAGCAGTTCGGGGCGGGTCGTCTCGATCTCGACGAGGCTGCCGTCGACGGGGCGGCCGTCGTCAACACTGCCGTCGGTGCCGTGGAAGGCGATCCGGTGGTAGGCGGCGGGCCGCTCACGGTCCTCCAGCTCCGCCTGGGCGACCGCCGTACGGAACGTGACGTCCCAGAGCGTGGGCGCCTCGGCGACGTACGCTTCGCCGCGCGCGAGGTTGTTAAGGAACGCGAGCTGCGAGGCGGCGCGGGCGTCGGCGCCGATGGTCCGGTAGGTGCGGGACCAGTCGACGGAGAGCCCGAGCCTGCGCCACAGCTTCTCGAAGGCCTGCTCGTCCTCGGCGGTGAGCAGCTCGCAGAGCTCGATGAAGTTCCGCCGGGAGATGGAGAGTTGGTGCTTGCCGGGCTTCTCCGGCGGGGCGAAGTCCGGGTCGTACGGCAGGGCGGGATCGCAGCGGACACCGAAGTGGTTCTGGACGCGCCGCTCGGTCGGCAGGCCGTTGTCGTCCCACCCCATGGGGTAGAAGACTTCCTTGCCGCGCATGCGCTGGTAGCGGGCGACGGCGTCGGTGTGGGTGTACGAGAAGACGTGGCCGACGTGCAGCGAGCCGCTGACCGTGGGCGGCGGGGTGTCGATGGAGAAGATCTCATCCCGCGTCTTCGAACGGTCGAAGGCGAATACGCCCGACTCGTCCCATCGCCGAGACCACTTCTCTTCGAGCCCGTCGAGGACGGGCTTCTCGGGGACGCCTGCACGGCGATGGGTGGATGCCATGCCTCTGGATGCTATCCAGGCCCGCCGCCCGCAGGCGTCCCTTTTTTCGGCGCTCTCCCGGCGTCAGCCGGTGCTGATCGCCGGGTCGCTGACGCCCGCCGCGCCGGTCTCCACATGGCCCGCGAGGCGCCGCAGGAATCCGGCGTCGGTGTCGGACTTCACCGTCAGGTCGTACCAGCGCTTGCTCGCCCGCAGGTCGACGGTGTGCTCCACGGAGGCGCCCGCCCTGACCTTGAAGGTCTGGCCCGCGCCTCCATAGGCGTTGGTCACCGTGAGGTTCACATCGGCGCTGCCCGCGTTCTTCAGGGTCAGCTTGATGTTGCCCGTCGTGCCGTCGTGGCGGGCGACGACCTCGGGGCCCGCCTTCTTGCCGGGGCCCTTGAAGGTGCGCAGGAAGCCGTTGGGGCCGTAGACGGAGAGGTCGTAGGCGTCCTTGGAGTACTTCGAGTTCCAGGTGTCCGAGAGGGTCTTGCCCGCCTCGGTGGTGTAGGTCCACGGGCCGTCGGTGCGGTTCGCGGACCGGACGTGGAAGCAGACGCCGGCCTTGGCGCCACCGCTGAACGTGAGCGTGAACTTCCCGGCCACCGGGTCCGCCGCGCCGTCGACCAGCGGGGCGTACGGCAGCGCGCGGGCGGGCCGGGAGCCGGGCTCCTGCTTGGGCAGCGCCGGGTTGGCGGGCGCCTTGGGCACGTAGTCGGGGTGGCGCTGCTTGTCCGGCGGCTCGTAGGCGGCGGTGTCGGGGAGCTTCGCCGGGTCGGTGTCCTTGCCGCTGAAGTCGAACGCGGACGTCAGGTCGCCGCAGATCGCGCGGCGCCACGGCGAGATGTTGGGCTCCCTGACGCCGAAGCGCTTCTCCATGAACCGGATGATCGACGTGTGGTCGAAGACCTCGGAGTTCACGAAGCCGCCGGTGCTCCACGGCGAGACGACGATCATCGGGACGCGCTGCCCGAGGCCGTAGTGCCCGGCCGCGTAGGAGGCGTTGCCCGGGAAGTAGTCGAGGGTGGTGTCGACGGTGGACTTGCCCTGGTTGGCGTCCTTCGGCACGTACGGCGGGACGATGTGGTCGAAGTAGCCGTCGTTCTCGTCGTAGGTGATGAACAGGGCCGTCTTCGCCCATACCTCGGGGTTGGAGGTCAGCGCGTCCAGGACCTGGGCGATGTACCAGGCGCCGTAGTTCACGGGCCAGTTGGGGTGCTCGGTGAAGGCCTCCGGGCAGGCGATGTAGGAGACCTGCGGGAGCCTGTCCGCCTTCACGTCGGCCGTGAGGATGTCGAAGTAGCCGTCGCCCGCCTTGGCGTTGGTGCCGGTGCGGGCCTTGTCGTACAGCGGGTCGCCGGGCTTCGCGTTGCGGTACTTGTTGAAGTAGAGGAGCGAGTTGTCGCCGTAGTTGCCGCGGTAGGCGTCGTCGATCCAGCCCCAGTGGCCCGCCGCGTCCAGGCCGTCACCGATGTCCTGGTAGACCTTCCAGCTCACGCCCGCCTGCTCCAGGCGCTCCGCGTACGTCGTCCAGTCGTAGCCGAGCTCCTGGTTGCCGAGGACCGGGCCGCCGCCCTTGCCGTCGTTGCCGACGTGGCCCGTGAGCATGTAGTAGCGGTTGGGGTCGGTGGCCCCGATGAACGAGCAGTGGTAGTCGTCGCAGACGGTGAACGCGTCGGCCAGCGCGTAGTGGAACGGGATGTCGTTCCGCTCCAGATAGGCCATCGTCCGCTCGGACTTCGCGGGGATCCACTGGTCGTACGCGCCGTTGTTGAACGCCTTGTGGCCGCCCGCCCAGTCGTGGTCGAGGCCCGCGATGAACTGCATGCCGAGGTTCTCGGCGTCCGGGTGGAAGGGCAGCACCTCCTTGCCGCCGCCCCGCTGGTGCCAGACCGGCTTGCCGCTGGGCAGGGTCACCGGGCGCGGGTCGCCGAAGCCGCGTACGCCCTTCATCGTCCCGAAGTAGTGGTCGAAGGACCGGTTCTCCTGCATCAGTACGACGACGTGCTCGACGTCCTTGATGGTGCCGGTGGCGCGGGCGGCCGGCAGGGACGCGGCGCGGGCGATGCTCTGGTTGAGCATGGCGAACGTCGCGGTGCCGCCGGCCAGCTGCATGAAGCGGCGCCGATTGAGTTCAGGCATGAATGTTCCGACCTCGTGTTTTGTGGGGGACGTGAGCGGGGTGAAGTGTGCCAAGGGGAGCAAGCGATACGGAAGAGCCTGTGACAGCTGTGTGAAGAGAAGTCCAACCTCTGGCGGGCAGGACACAAGCGCCGGTCATCAAGGCGGAAACCCGTACATTCGGCGCAGACATTTCTTCACTCGTCGTACACACCTCCGGCCCTCTTGCGGCGATAGGTGCCATAGGCAACCATGAGGCCATGGCTCTGCGCGTGCACGGCACCTGCGCCCCCGGATTCGAGCGCGTACGCGCGGAATTCGAGCGGAACTTCACCGAGCGCGACGATCTCGGCGCGTCCGTCGCGGCCACGGTCGGCGGCGAGCTCGTCGTCGACCTGTGGGGCGGCGACGCGGACCGCACCGGCACCCGCCCCTGGGAGCGGGACACGCTGGTCAACGTCTACTCCACGACCAAGGGGATGACGGCACTCTGCGCCCATCTGCTCGTCGGCCGCGGCGAGTTGGACCTGGACGCGCCGGTCGCGCGGTACTGGCCGGAGTTCGCACGGGAGGGCAAGGCCGACATCCCGGTGCGCTGGCTGCTGAGTCACCGCGCCGGTCTCATCGCGCCGAGCGAGCCGCTGGCGCCTGGCGCGGTGTACGACTGGGAGAAGGTGACGGACGCGCTGGCGGCGACGCGGCCGTGGTGGCGGCCCGGCACCGCCCAGGGCTATCACGCGGTGACGTTCGGTTTCCTCGTCGGCGAGGTGGTGCGGCGCGTCACGGGTGTCTCGCTCGGGACGTTCCTGCGCACGGAGGTGACCGGGCCGCTCGGCGCCGACGTCCACGTGGGCACGCCGGAGAGCGAGCACGGGCGGTGCGCGGACATGGCGCCGGCGCTCCGCGCCCCCGAGAAGCCTTCGTCGGCTCCCGAGGAGTCCGGCGAGGCACCGAAGTCGGCCCGCACCGTGTTCGGCGAGGCGCCGAAGCCCCCGGTGAGCGGTCTGACGGACCATCCGATGGCGCCGGTCACGCTCGCCCTGCAGTACCTGCCGCTCGGCGACGTGAATGCCGCCGCCTACCGCGGTGCGGAGATCCCCGCGGTCAACGGCCACGCCACCGCACGGGGACTCGCCGCCGTGTACGCGGAGTTGGCGAACGGCAGACTCCTCTCCCCCGGCGCCGTGGAGCGGCTGCGCACCCGGCAGGGCAAGGGCGACGAGCCCGACCTGGTGCTGCGGGCGGGCACCCCGCTCGCCGAGAACTGGCCGTGGGGCGTCGGCTACATGCTCAACCAGTTCGGGCAGGCAGGACCCAACCCGCGGGCGTTCGGGCACGGCGGCGCGGGCGGGTCGTACGCCTTCGCCGATCCGGAGAACGGCGTCTCGTACGCGTACACCATGAACCGCATGGGTGCCGGGACCTCCGGCGAGGACCTGCGCAGCATCCACCTGGTCGGGGCGCTGTACGAGGGGCTGGCCGAACGGGGACCGACAGCGGGGGCATGACGCCACGGGCCCGGCGCGAGACGCCGGGGATCCGCGGGCCGGAGGGGCCGGGGTGCGGCCGGGGACTCAGGTGTCGGGGTGCCGGCCGGGACCCTTGTCGTTGGGGGCGAGCTTGCTGGGTGACAGGTCCGTGGCGTCCTCCCCGGGCTCCAGCAGGGTGTTGGCCGGGCCGATGATCAGCGGGTCGGCCTTCCCCACGGCCTCCGTGTCCTTGGCCTCGTAGTCGACCCGCAGCAGCAGATGGCGCATGGCTTCGAGGCGGCCGCGCCGCTTGTCGTTGGTCTTCACGACGGTCCAGGGGGCGTGCGCCGTGTCCGTGGCCCGGAACATCTCGACCTTCGCGTACGTGTAGGCGTCCCACAGGTCCAGTGAGGCGACGTCGGTGGAGGACAGCTTCCACTGGCGCACCGGGTCGACCTGCCGGATCGCGAAACGGGTCCGCTGCTCGGCCCGTGAGACGGAGAACCAGAACTTGACGAGGATGATGCCGTCATCGGTGATCATCTTTTCGAACAGCGGAGCCTGTTCGAGGAAGTGCCGGTGCTGGGCGGGCGTGCAGAACCCCATCACCGGCTCGACGCCGGCGCGGTTGTACCAGGACCGGTCGAAGAAGACGATCTCGCCGGCCGTCGGCAGCTGGGCGACGTACCGCTGGAAGTACCACTGGCCCGCCTCGTGCTCGTTCGGCTTGTCGAGGGCCACGGTCCTCGCGCCGCGCGGGTTCAGGCGCTCGGTGAACCGCTTGATCGTGCCGCCCTTGCCCGCCGCGTCACGCCCCTCGCACAGCACCACGATGCGCAGGCCCCGGTCACGCACCGACTTCTGCAGTTTGAGCAGCTCGATCTGGAGGATCCGCTTGCGCCGCTCGTACTCCCGGCGGCCCAGCTTCTCCGCGTACGGGTAGTTCTCCCGCCACGTCTGAAGGGGCTGCCCCTCCTCGTCGAGGAGCACCGGGCGCTCCGGGCGGGCCTCGTCCACCGAAAGGCCCTTGAGCAGATCCTCGCCGTTCTCACCGGTCGGCACCACGCGGCCACCTTTCCCTCGAAACTCCCTCGACGCCTCAGTCGACAGCCTGCCCCGAGGACCGCGACTCAGCACCCGCGCCCGGTGGCCGGCAGAAAATGGCAGGACGGTACCCGAGGCCCGTTGGTACCTTGCGGATCATGAAGTCCGTCAGTGAGAACGAGATCCGTGCGTCCTTTGTGAACTGTTCGAAGGGCGAGGCCCGCAGACTCACCCTCCCTGCGGACTTCGCCGACACCCCCTGGTCCGACCTGGACTTTCTCGGCTGGCGGGACCCCAAGGCGCCCGAGCGCGGCTATGTCGTGACGTGGCGGGACGACCGGCCCGTGGGCATCGCCCTGCGGGCCTCCACCGGGGCCCGCAGGAGCATGCTCAAGTCCAGCATCTGCTCGGTCTGCGTGACGCCGCAGTCCGGCTCCGGCATCACGCTGCTCGTGGCCCCGAAGGCGGGCGCGGCGGGCCGCCAGGGCAACTCGGTCGGGCTGTACATCTGCGCGGACCTGGCCTGCTCCCTCTACGTACGGGGGAAGAAGACCACGGCGCAGGCCCGCCGCCGCCTGGAGGAGAGCCTCACGCCGGAGGAGCAGAACGCGCGGACCATGCAGAACCTGAACGGTTTCCTGGACCAGGTCCTCGACGGCTGACCGGAGCCCGTCAGGAGCCGCAGGTCAGGGCGCGTGCGGGCCGACGTCCGCCGCCGTGAGGGGGCGGCGCAATGGTGCCGCCGTCGCGTACTCGTCGGCGCCGATGTCCCGTGTGGCGCCGCGCGGGTCGCCGTCGATGTCGTCGGTCACGGCCGGGCTGCCCAGCGTGGCCCTGCCGATCGCCGGGCTGCCCGCCGAGAGCCGGAACACGCCGTCGGGCCCGCGCCGGAGCTTCGGGTCGGCCCGGGTGAAGCCGCCGGAGGGGATGTTGCCGTTCGCCGCGGCGCCCCACAGGAGGTTGCTCCGCCAGGTGAAGCCGGTGGTCTTCTCCATCGCGACGAGGTCTCCGGAGTCGCCCACCAGGAGGTTGTCGGCGACGACCACCTTCTGGGGTTCGTAGGGGCGGTCCTCTCCGGAGAGCGTCTCGGCGTTGCCGTACAGGGTGTTGTGCACGATCACCGCGCGGTCGCAGGCGTCGTTGCCGCGCCGCTCGTCGGCCGTCTCTCCGGAGTGGTGGTCGCGGGTGCTGCCGCTGCCGATGACCAGCGCCCGGCCGGACAGACCGGCCACGTAGTTGTTGACGATCAGATGGTCGTTGCCGTAGAGGCGCAGGCCTTCCTTGCCGTCGAGCAGGTAGTTGCTCTCCACCCGGGTGCGGTTGCCGTGGCGCAGGACGATGCCGCCGGCGCTGTCGCGGATCGTGTTGTACCGGACGGTGTTGTCGGACGACTTCACCGAGATGGCCTCGGGGTCTCCGTCGCACCGCTCGAACAGGTTGTATTCGACGACGGCGCGGGCGCCGGACAGGGCGCGGGGGCTGACGCCGAGGCGGATCGGCTCCCCTCCGTTGGCACCGGCGAAGGTGTGGTCGGAGAAATGGTTGCGGAGGATGTGCACGCGCTGGGCCATGGCGGTGCCGCCCGCTCCCTCGACGCCGAGGAAGACGCCGAGGGTGGTCTTGCCGTGGAAGTGGTTGCGGTCGATCTTCGTGTCGTCGGCGCGCACCATCACCCAGTGGAGGCCCTCGATGTCGGCGAGCCGGAAGTCGTTGCGGGTCAGCCGGATGCGCGAGCAGTTCGCCGGTATCTCCAGGGTGGTGCTCTGGCGGAACGCGAAGCCGCTGACGGTGATGTTGCTCGACCCGCTGAAGACGAAGCCGCGCTCGCCGCGCAGGACCGCGCCGCCGCGGGAGGCCGCGGTGATGGTGATGGGCGCGTCCTGGGTGCCGTGCTTGCCCGTCACGTCGATGGAGTCGCCCGGCGGAACGGTGTAGGTGCCGTCCGCAAGGACGATCCGGTCGCCGGGCGCCGCGCCGTCGATGGCTCTCTGCAGGTCGGTCAGGGAGCTGACGGTGGCGGACGCCGTGGGCTCGGCCGCGCCCGCCGTGCGCAGGGTGGCGAGCGGTGCGGCGGCGAGTGCCGCTCCGACGGCGGTGCCGGTGAGGAACGTGCGGCGTTGCATGGTGCCTCCATGGGGGGTTTCGGGGGGTGGGCGGTGCGTCAGCTGCCGGTGGATGTGTCCAGGTACAGCTCGATGACGGGGACGGGCGTGTCCGGGCGCTGCACGGGGAGCTGGAGGGTGAGGGTGCCTGCGGGCTGCCCGCCCATCTCGGTGTTGAGCGCGGGCTGCCCGGGAGCGATCTCGACGCGGGGGATCTCGGACGCGTCGTTGAGGAGCTGGGCGTAGCGGACCCGGCCCGCGAGTCCGGGCAGGTGCAGGTGGCGCAGCGGCCAGGCGAAGAGGTGGAGGTAGAGCCGGTCGCCGCGCCGGGTGTAGCGGCAGTCGGCGGGGGCGGTGTACGGGGCGGGGCCGCAGCCGCGGACCGACCTCTCGTGCAGGTCCATCCAGCGGCCCAGCTCGCCGAGGACGGCGACGGTGTGCGGGTCGAGGTCGCCGCGGCCGGTGGGGCCGACGTTGAGCAGCAGGTTGCCGCCCTTGGAGACGCCGTCGACGAGCATGCGGATCACCAGGTCGGCGCTCTTGTGGTCGTGGTTGTCACGGTCGTAGCCCCAGCTGCCGTTGAGGGTCTGGCAGGCCTCCCAGACCACGGGTTTCCCGTCCTTCGTCATGGGCCCCGCGGGCTGGTACTGCTCGGGGGTGACGAAGTCGCCGGGCAGGCCGGTCCTGTCGTTGACGAGGACGTGCGGCTGGAGCTCGCGGATCAGCTGCATCAGCCCGGGCGAGTCCCAGTCGTCGGGGCCCTTGCCGCCCCACCAGTGGCGGCCCGCGTAGGAGAAGTCGAAGAAGAGGTGGTCGACGCGGCCGAAGCCGGTCAGCAGCTCGCGGACCTGGCCGTGCAGATAGCGCCGGTAGTCGGCGATGTCGCGGTCGGCGTGGGCGGCCTTGAACTCCTCGTCGTCGCGCTGGGGGTGGGTGCCGTCGACGGGGAACGACGGGTGGTGCCAGTCGATCAGCGAGTAGTAGAAGCCGACCTTGAGCCCTTCGGCACGGCACGCCTCGACGAACGGGGTGAGGAGGTCGCGGCCGTACGGAGTCTTGGTGACCTTGTAGTCGGTGAGGGCGCTGTCCCACAGGCAGAAGCCGTCGTGGTGCTTGGTGGTCAGCACGACGTAGCGCATGCCGGCGGCCTTCGCGGTCCTCGCCCACCGCACCGGGTCGTAGCGGTCGGGGTCGAAGTGGTCGAAGTACACCTGGTACTGCTCGTCGGACAGCTTCTCCCTGCTCTTGACCCACTCGTGGCGGGCGGCGAGGGAGTACAGGCCCCAGTGGACGAACATCCCGAACCGGTCGGTGGTGAACCAGGTCGTGTCCGGGGCGGCGGTCGGGGTCACGGGGTGGCGCTCCTTGAGGTCGGCGGATGGGGGCGGGTGGGCGCGTCAGCCCTTCAGGGCGCCGGAGGACAGCCCCGACACGAAGGAACGCTGGAAGAAGAGGAAGACGATCACGGAGGGGAGCAGCGCGAGCAGCGAGGCCGCGAGGACCACTCCCGGGGTGACGTCGGGGTCGATGCGCAGGGTGCGCAGCGCGAGCGGGAGCGTGTAGGAGGAGGAGTCGGTGGCGACGAGCAGGGGCAGCAGGTACTGGTCCCAGATCATCGTGAAGCCGAAGACCCCGATGACCCCCAGCGCCGGCTTGCACATCGGCAGGATGATCTGGGCGAAGATCCGCAGGTCACCGGCGCCGTCGATGCGGGCGGCCTCTTCGAGTTCCTTGGGTACGTCCTTCATGAACTCGGTCATGACGAGGATGGAGAAGCCCCAGGCGCCCAGCGGGACGATCATGCCGGCGAGGGTGCCGATGAGGTTGAAGTGGACGACCGGGAGATCGGCGAGGATCAGGGAGAGCGGGAGGGCGAGGATCTCCTCGGGCAGCATGAGCGTGGCCAGGATCGCCACGAGGGCGATGGTCATACCGGGGAAGACCTTGCGGGCCAGCGCGTAACCGGCCAGGACGGAGACGGCCACCTGGAGCAGCAGGCCGAAGCCGACAACGAAGAACGAGTTCAGGAGATACGTCAGCACGCCCTGGTCGAAGGCGATCCTGAAGTTGTCCAGGGTGGCGCCGGAGGGGACGACGCTCAGCTGGGTCGGGTCCTTGACCTTGCTGAAGGCGCTGACCAGCAGGGCGAGGAGCGGCCCCGCGAAGAGGATCAGTACCAGGAGGTAGGTGACCGCCTTCAGGAGGCGGCCGCCCGGGCTCCTGCTCTCGGTGAGGCCGAGCGCGGTCTCGGTCGGCGCGTTCATCTGCTCTCCCTGCGGCGCACGAGGTGGACGACGATCGTGAGGACCAGCGTCGTGAGGAACAACAGGACGGCTCCCGCCGCTCCGACGCCGAGCCGGTTCTGTTCGAGGCCGAGCTTGTAGATGAGGGTCATCACGACCTCGGTGGAGCCGTCGGGGCCGCCGTTGGTGAGCAAGAAGACCTCGGTGAACACCCGCAGGCCGCGGATCGCGGCGAGGATGAACAGGATCGAGAACACCGACCGCAGCCCGGGCACCGTCACGTGCCACACCCGCTGGAACCGGGAGGCGCCGTCGACCTTCGCGGCCTCGTACAGGCCGCGGTCGACGCTCGCGAGTCCGGCGAGGAAGATCATCATGTCGTAGGGGGCGCCCCGCCAGATGCCGGTGACCATGATGGACGCGAGCGAGGCGTCGGGGTCGTTGATGAATCCCGACGGGCCGAACCCCACGAGGCCGAGCAGGGAGTTGACCATGCCGTCCCCGGTCGGGTGGTACATGATCCGCCACAGTTCGGCGACGACGGCGATCGGCACCACGACCGGCAGGAACGCCGCGGAGCGCACGAATCCCAGGCGGCGGCCCTGCCCCTCCATCAGCAGCGCGAGCACCAGACCGAGGAGCATCGAGCCCGCCGTCTGCCCGGCGGCCAGGACGACGGTGTGCCAGGCGGCCTCGCGGAAACCCGCGGACCCGAGCACGGTCGCGTAGTTCTCCGTGCCGACCCACTTGTTGCCGAGGTAGGGCTGGACCTCCTGGAAGGACATGGTCAGCGCGTTGGCCATGGGGATGAACTTGAAGTACAGGAAGAGGAGCAGCGCCGGGGCCAGGAAGAGCCAGGGCGTCCACCACCGGCCCGTGCGGCGGCTGCGTCTTCGGCGGGCGGCCGCGGCGCCGCCGCCCGTCCGCCCCTTCGGACCGGCGGGCCCACGCCCGGGGTGCGGGGCGTGTTCGACCTGGTCGAGGCTCATGACGCGGCGATTCCCTGTTCCTCGAGGATGCCGGCGAGCTTCTTGTCGAGGTCGCGGAGCTCGCCGCGGGTGTCCAGGTCGCAGTCGGCCATCAGCGCGTTGACGGTCTCCGCGGTGGTCTGTCGCACCGCGGTCCAGTTCGGGACGGAGGGGGCGTACCGGCCGGAGGAGCGGTAGATCTCGTCGTACGTCTTCCAGCGCGGGTCGGGGCGGACCTTGGCGACGTCCACCGTTTTGTTGACGGGCAGTTGGACGGTGAAGCCGGTCTCGCCGCGCATCCCGGTGCGCTGCCCCTCGGGGGATATCGCGAAGTCGGCGAAGGCGTCCTGGCCCGCCCGGTTCTCGGAGCCCGCCATCAGGTAGACGGTGCCGCCCTCGGCGAGGACGGTCGCGTCCTTCGGGCCCTTCGGCATCGGCACGACCTCGTACTTGTCCTTGCCGAGGACCTCGTCGAAGCGGGGCAGCAGGTAGGGGCCGACGGCGAACATGCCGGTCCTGCCCGCCTCGAACGTCTCGTTCGTGGGCGGGGTGTCCATGGTGACCGCGCCGGGCTGGACGGCCTTGGCCGCGCAGCCGAGGTCGCGGAACCACTGGACGGCCCCGACCGACTCCTTCGTGCTCATCGCGGGTTCGTACTTGCCGTCCCCGGTTTCGGTGATGAAGTCGCCGCCCGCGGCCCAGAGGAAGTTGGAGAAGTACCAGGAGGCGTAGCCGCGCTTGGTGGAGAGGGGGGCGGCGAGGCCGAAGGTGTTCTTCTTGCCGTCGCCGTCCGGGTCCTTCGTGGTGAAGGCCTCGGCCATGGCGGCGAAGTCGTCCCAGTTCTGGGGGACGCCGAGCTTCAGCTTCTCGCGCCAGTCCTTGCGGATGAGCAGCCCGGTGGCCTGTGCGGAGTACGGCAGGCCGTACTGCTTTCCGTCGACGCCCTTGCCGGAGTCGAGCCCCTGGGCGACGACCTGCCGGCTGTGCTCGATCTTGTCCAGGTCGATCTCGCGCAGCAGCCCCTGGCTGTGCATGGCGCCGAGCTGCGTCACGTCGTTCATGACGATGTCGGGGAGGTCCCGCTGCGCGGCCCGCTGCTGCAGTTTGGTCTCGAAGTCGTCGAAGATGGCGGTGACTTCGACCTGGTGTCCGGTGGCCTTCTCGAAGGCGGCGGCGAGTGCGAGTGTGCCCTTCTCGCCCGGCCCGCCGGGTGTCGTCCTGGTCCACAGTTCGAGGGGCGCCTTGGTGTCCTGCTCGACGTCCGCTCCCGCGGGTCCTGATGTACAGCTGGTGAGGATCAGTGCCGACGCGAGGAAACCCGCGCCGATCCACCGCGATCTCTGCATCGCAACTCCCGTTCCACCGCGTCACAACCGCCTGTAGCAAGCGCTTGCCGGGGGACGCTAACGGGCGTCAAATCCTGGGTCAATACTCCGATGAATACGAGATTTCTTCGGCAGCGTCACGGCAGCCCGGCCGACGCCGACCGAGTTGCCCTCGCCCGGACCCGCACCTCGGCACGGGATAAGCCGCACCGGGACACCGTACGCCGAACAATTGCCCTCTACGGGTGGACACTTGAGTCATCCGATGTATCGTCTCCTTCCAGGCGGTTCGGTCGATATTTCGAACACGCTGCTCCACGCTGCGACACGCGGCCGAACTTTTGCGCACAGACCCGACCGGGCCAGGAGCGTCTTCGACGAGGAGCGTCATCGACATGGACGAGGCGGCACACCGACCGACGGCCCTGCTGGTCATGGAGGAGGAGCGGAGAGCTGACGTCTATCCGCCCGAGGTGCTTGCCGGCATCGACCGGCTCGTGGACCGCGGAAGCCTCTCCCTCACCCGCCATCAGCTCGACGAGCACCCCGACGCCCTGCGCCGCGCCGAGATCCTCCTCACCGGCTGGGGCGCCCCCGTCCTCGACGCGGCCTTCCTGGCGCGCGCGCCCGCGCTGCGGGCCGTCCTCGTCGCCGCGGGCTCCGTACGGCATCTGACCACGCCCGCCTTCTGGGCCCGCGGCATACCGATCGTCTCGGCGGCCGCGGCCAACGCCGTGCCGGTGGCGGAGTTCACCCTCGCCCAGGTCCTCCTCGGCCTCAAACAGACCCATCGCATCAGCCGCGAGGTGGCCCGGAACCGCGGCTTCCCCCATCACCCTGAAGTCCCCGGCGCCTACCGGTCACGCGTGGGTCTGCTGGGGCTCGGCCACATCGGCCGGCTCGTCGCGGCGCACCTCGGCCGCTTCGACGTCGAGGTCCTCGCGACGGACCCCCTCGCCTCCGCCGACACCGCGCGGGAGGCGGGAGTACGGCTCGTCGGCGTCGAGGAGCTCTTCGCCACCTGCCACGTCGTGAGTCTCCACGCGCCCCTCCTGCCCGAGACCCGCGGCGTCGTCGGAGCGCGCCTGCTGGCCTCCCTGCTGCCGGGCGCGACGCTGGTCAACACGGCCAGGGGCGCGCTCGTCGACGAGGCGGCGCTGGCGGACGTCCTGCGCGCGAGGCCCGACGTCACGGCCGTGCTCGACGTCACCCACCCGGAGCCCCCGGCCCCCGACTCGCCCCTCTACGACCTCCCCAACACCGTCCTGACCCCCCACCTGGCCGGCGCACTCGGCGCTGAACGCCACCGGCTCGGACACCTCGTGCTCGACGAACTCGACCGCCTCCTGCGGGACGAGCCCCTTCAGCACGCCATCGCCCCCGAACGGGCCGCGACCCTGGCGTGAAGGTTCTACAGAACCCCGGATCCGATATCGACCGAGGTGATGAACGCGCCGCGTTCCGGGCCCGAACCGACCACGCTGAAGCACACCGGGTCTCCCGCGGAGAGGAATCCTTCCGCGAGGTCTTCCTGGAGCAGCGCCAGCGTGGAAGGCGAGACCATGTTTCCGAACCGTGCCGCGTTCGAAGGGGCCATTTCCTTTCGCATGCTCACCGATTCGGCGAACGCCTCCACGAGGCGCGGGCTCGCCTGGTGCGTGTAGACGCGGGAGACCTGGTCGAGATACCCGGGCCTGTGTTTCTCCAGAGTCTTGTGGTTCTCCGTCATGCCCTGCATGTAGTAGTTGATGATCTCCTCGCTGTTCATCCCGTACGACATGAGGAGTGTGGAGTTCGGCTCCCCCGGCGGATTCTGGGCGCCTCCGCCCGGGTAGTGGATGAGCGGATCCGTGAGTCCCGGGCCGTCCGCGAAGGAGAGCGCGTCCCGGCTGTAGAAAGAAATTCCGTCGCTGTCCGGAGTCCGGGTCAGCACCATGGCGGCCAGGGCATCGGAGAACAGTACGGCGGAAGCCCACAACAACGCCCCGAAAGGGTGTGCCTCATTGCCCTCCCCATGGGAGTACAGGGCTCCCCGGGAGTCGACGGAATGGCGGCTCGCCACGTTGTAGGCGACGATCAGGGCCCGCTCACTGTTCATCCTGCGGACGAGTTCCGCCGCGCGGGCCAGCCCCGCGCAGCCGGCTCCGAGCTGGAGCGGAGAGACCGTGTCCGGCACTCCGAGGTCGCGCGCCAGGCTGAGCGCGTCCTGGTCGAGCATCACCTGGAACGGCGTGCAGGACACGAGGATCAGCGTGTCCACGTCCCGCGCCGTCATCGCCGCCGAGTCGAGAGCCGTCCGGGCCACGTCCGTGAGGACACGCGCGTCGGAGAAGCGGTCGCGGGCCCAGGCTTTGCCCGTCACCCCCAGGATCTTCTGCAGGACCTCCCCGGACATGGTCGAGCCGGGATGCTTCTGGTCCGGAACCCGGGCCCGCTCCGCCCAGGTCCCGATGTCGACCTGATCCCCCAGTTCCACGGCCAATCCGGTGATCGTGTACGGGAAACCGTTCACCGCGCACACAGAAGACCCTCCTAGCGGTTACACGGACAGGACACGCACGTCGGCGGTCGCCGTGGCCAGTACTTTCCCGTCCGGGTCGACGAGTTCGGCGGCCGCCCGGGAGCGCCCCTGCTCGGGCGCGGGGGCCGACCCCACACAGCGCAGCTCCTGCTGCCCGGGGCTCACCGGGTGCAGGAAACTGACGCACAGTTCCGCGGTGACGGCGTACGAACCGGCCGGCAGATGGGTCTGGACGGCGTACCCGCACACGGCGTCCGCCACGGACGCGATCAGTCCACCGTGCACGTTCCCGCTGTGGGTCCCGTGCCACTCCCTGGGCCGCACACCGACGGTCACCGACCCCCGGTCGACCTCGACGACCCGGTAGTCCAGGGTGGACTCCAGCGGGGCCGCCGTGAGTGAACCCTCCTTCAGCCGACGCATCAACTGGAGCCCGTCCAGGGCCAGGAGGGTCGGAATCTGAGTGGACGGGTCGTGGAAGAAGTACGTCCTACGGCTCGGCGCCGTCTCGTCGCGCGTGCTCATGAGTCTTTCTCTCCCCTCGGCCCGGCGTCCGGCTTGCCTGCTTGCTCGGGTATTCGTAGAAGCCCTTGCGGGACTTTCGCCCCAGAAGACCTTGGGAAACCATGCGAGAGAGGGTCACCGGCGGCTCGAAGACAGCCTCCCCTGTTCTCCCGTACGCGTATTCGAAGCTCGCGAGCGCCACATCCAGCCCCACGGCGTCGAGCGATTTGAGCGGCCCTGTCGCATGCCCGAACCCCAGCTCACAGATCGCGTCGATATCGGCCGCGCTCACGGCTCCGGATTCGTGGAGGCGAATCGCCTCGGCCGCGAGAACACCGAACAGGCGGTTCACGACGGGGCCGGATACGTCGTCCTTGACGATCAGGCAGCGCTTCCCCCACTCCTCGAAACGCACACGGACGCGGGACACCGTTTCCTCGCTGGTCGCGGTTCCGGTGAGGACTTCGACCAACGGGCGGATCGGAGCCGGGTAGATGAAGTGCGTACCAAGGAAGTCCTGCGGCCTTCGGGTCGCCTCCGCGAGCGCGTCGATCGGGATGGACGACGTATTGGTGGACAGGATCGTGTTCTCGTCGCAGACGCGGTCGAGCTGCGCGAGGACCTCCTTCTTCACGGAGAGGTCTTCGGCCACGCTCTCGATGACCAGGTCGGCCGCAGCCAGCTCACGCACATCGGTGACCGGCTGGATCCGCGAGACCGCGTCGTGTGCGGAAGCCTCGTCGATCCAGCCCTTCTCGACGGCTCGGCCCAGATCCCTTCCGCACTTGTCGACGCAGGATCGAAGTGTCGTCTCCCTCCGACTCCAGACGAGAACGGGGGACCCGGCGAGCGCGGCCGTCAGAGCGATCCCCCCGCCCATCACCCCGGCGCCCGCGACTCCAGTCACATTGCCCATGCCGTCATGCCTCCCCGGCTTTTCCCGGGCCGCGCCTCGGACGGGCCGGAATGGCCCGAACGGCGCAGTACCGGGCGACCCGGGCCCGGGGCAGGGGGCAGGGGCCGAGTGCAGGTCATAGGCGGAGCGAATGGAGAAGAGGTCGCCGTGCCCGCCTGGGTCTCCGGTACGCCCCGACTCGGCCGCCTGGTGGGCCTGCTCCTCGGTCGGCGACCGTCCTCGTCCTGACCCGCCGGACAGGCCCTAGCTCGCGCGGGGGTCGACCATCTGGAGGGTGAGCGTGTCCGAGGGCTCGGCGAGGCCGGGGCCGCCCGCCGCGGCCCAGGTGAGTATCCCGTCGAGCGACTCGTCGTCCGTGACGAAGCCGACCCAGGCGGCCCGGCCGCCCCGTCTGCGCCCCTCGGACGAGGGCTGGACCACGACGATGTTGGCCTGGCCGCACGGGCCGAGGCAGTCGCTCGTGCGCACCGCGAACCGGCCGCGTGAGGCCGCCGCCGCGGAGCGCATCCGCTCCAGCTGCCAGGCGTGGTCGATGCCGGGGTTCTTGCGCGCGTCGCCGCAGCAGCAGCCCCGGCACACGACGAGCGTGCAGGGGCGGCGGGCGGCGGCACCGATGGAGACGACGGGACTCATGTCGTGATCATCTCAGGTACGCGAGGCCGGGGTGCACGCCCCGGTAGCCGTCCACCAGGCGCCGCGCGACGGTCACGGAGTCGACGAGCGGGTGCAGCGCGAACGCCTTTACGGCGGTGGCCGCCGAGCCGCTGTCCGCCGCTTCGAGCACCTCGCGCTCGACGGCCTTGACCGCGCACACCAGGCCGGTGGCGTGGCCGGGCAGCGGGGTCACCGCCATGGGGTGGGCGCCGTTGGCGTCGACGGAGCAGGGCACCTCGATCACGGCGTCCGCGTCCAGCGCGGAGAGGGTCGTCCCGTTGCGGACGTTGAGGATCAGCGTCGACCGCTCGTCGCGTGCGATGGCGCGCATCAGCGCGAGGGCGACCTTCTCGTACCCGCCGGACTCCAGGTCCTCCTCGGCCCGCTCCCCCACGCCCGCCGCTTCCCTGTTCTCCGCCATGTACGCCGCCTCGCGCTCGGCGAGGGTGTCGGTCCAGGCCTTGAGGGCGGGGGTGCCGGGGTGGCGCATGTCGGCGTAGAAGCGGGCCTGTTGGTGGTGGAGGAAGGCGCCGCGGGTCCGCTCGGCCTGCTGATAGGCGCGCACGGTGTCGCGGTTGAAGTAGTAGTAGTGCAGGTATTCGTTGGGGATCACGCCGAGCGACTGGAGCCAGTCGGGGCCGAACAGTCTGCCCTGCTCGAAGGAGACGAGGAGTTCGGGCTCGGCGAGCAGCCGCGGCAGTTCGTCGCGGCCCGCGACGTGCAGGCCGCGCAGCCAGCCCAGGTGGTTGAGGCCCACGTAGTCGAAGAACGCCTCGTCGGGGTCGGCGCCGAGCACCTGCGCGACCCTGCGGCCGAGGCCCACGGGCGAGTCGCAGATGCCGATGACGCGGTCGCCCAGGTGACGGGACATGGCTTCGGTGACGAGACCCGCGGGGTTGGTGAAGTTGATGACCCAGGCATCGGGGGCGAGCCGGGCGACGCGGCGCGCGATGTCCACGGCGACGGGCACGGTGCGCAGCCCGTACGCGATGCCGCCCGCGCCGACCGTCTCCTGTCCGAGTACGCCTTCGGCAAGGGCGACACGTTCGTCGGCGGCACGCCCCTCCAGGCCGCCGACGCGGATGGCGGAGAACACGAAGTCGGCGCCGCGCAGCGCCTCGTCGAGGTCGGTGGTGGCGGTCACGGAGGGCGCGTCCGGGATGCCGGCGGCCTGGTCGGCGAGGACGCGGGCGATGGCGTCGAGCCGGGCCGCGTCCAGGTCGTGCAGCACGACATCGGTGACGCGGCCCTCGGCGCGGTCGCCGAGGAGAGCGCCGTAGACAAGCGGCACACGGAACCCGCCGCCGCCGAGAATTGCCAGCTTCACGTCTGAACCGCCTTCTGTCGGACCGTTATCACCGGTGCTCACGTTACGTACGATGACGCGGCAGCGTTCCGACCCCCCACGGAGGTAGCGCCCCGATGACCCTTTGGAAGGCATCGACCGCCCTGCTCGGCACCGTCTCCCTGGCGGTGATGACGGGCGGCGCCGCCTCGGCAGCGCCCGCCTCGCCCGGCGGCTGGCAGGAGTCCGGCACGTCGTACGTCAACTCCCTCACCGGCAGCCAGGGCCTGGCGAGCCGCGCCGACGGCAGCCTCCTCTACCGGGGGCTCGGCTCGATACCCCTCGATCTGCGTGCCAAGGGCTGGGGGCACATAGGCGACCCGGACATCGCGAACGGCCACACCTTCGACGCCTACCAGGGCGGCGACAGCGCGCGGTCGAAGATGTTCGCGGTCACGACGCCGGCCGGGAAGCGCTACCTGTACGAGCACGGGCTCGACGCGGGCGAGAAGCTCAACAACTCCTTCGCGGCCGTCTCGCCCGACGCGCGGTGGCTGGTCTCCGGCGAGTGGGGCGACCAGCACCGCCTCCAGGTGTTCCCCGCCCCGCTCCTCAACTCCTCGACCCCGCCCACCGGCGGGGCGCTCCCCCAGGCCGGGCAGATCACGCTCGACAGGCCGGTACGCGACATCCAGGGCTGCGACTTCGTCTCCGCCACGCGCCTGGTGTGTGCCTCCAATGACGCGTCCAAGGAGCTGTTCCCCGAGGACCGCCCGGTCCTCCAGGTCGACCTGGAGCGCCCGCTCGACGGGCAGCCGGTGACCGGCCGTGTCACGAGCCTCTTCGCGGCGCCGCAGCGCAGCATCTGCTCCGGCACGTTCGAGACGGAGGGCGTCGACTACGACACCGCGCGCCGCACCCTGCGCGTCGAGGTGGTGCCGCCCGCACCGTGCCTGGTGACGACGGCGGTGTACGCGTACAGGCCGACGTCGGGCTGAGTCCGCCTGGCGGACAGGACGTGTGGGGCGCCGCGGGGCAGGGGAAGGTCGTGATCATGACACAGCACGACCAGCAGGTGACCGCCGCCGACCCCGCCCCCGAGCCGCGCCCGATACGGCAGTTGCTGGCCGCGTCGGTCGGCAACGCCGTGGAGTGGTACGACTGGTACGCGTACACCTTCCTCGCCACATACATCGCCGATCAGGTCTTCCCCAAGGGATCCGACAACTCCCTCGTCCCGCTGCTCTCCACGTTCGCCGTCTTCGCGGTGGGCTTCTTCATGCGGCCCGTCGGCGGACTGCTGATGGGCGCGGTCGCCGACCGGCAGGGCAGGCGGGCGGCGCTGACCGTCACGATCCTGCTGATGGGCGGCAGCAGCCTGCTGGTCGGCCTGACCCCGACCTACGCGGCCGTGGGACTGCTCTCGCCGGTCGTGCTCGTGCTGGCCCGGCTGCTCCAAGGGCTCTCCGTGGGCGGGGAGTTCGCCGCGTCGACGACGTTCCTCGTCGAGTCGGCGGGCCCCGGGCGGCGCGGCCTCTTCTCCAGTTTCCAGTACGTCTCCACCAGCATCGGCCAGCTCGCGGCGTCCGGCGTCGCCGCCCTCCTCGTCGCCACGCTCTCCGACGGGCAGATGGACGGCTGGGGCTGGCGGCTGCCCTTCTTCATCGGGGCGGCGCTGAGCCTGGTCGGCTTCTGGATCAGGCAGGGGGCGCACGAGACGCACCGGGCGCACGCCGAGGAGGGCGACCGGCCGGGCCTCTTCGACGCGCTGCGGCACCACCCCCGCCAGTCCCTGCTGATCTGCGGCATCACGGCGGGCGGCACCCTCGCCTACTACACCTGGACGTCGTACCTGCCCACGTACGCCGAGCTGAACACGGACATCAGCAAGGGACAGGCGCTCCTCGCCGGCACGATATCCCTCGCCTTCTTCGCCGTGCTCCAGCCGGTGGGCGGGCTGCTCTCCGACCGGGTCGGGCGCAGGCCGCTGCTGCTCTTCTTCGGCGTCGGCTTCGCCGTCCTGAGCGTGCCGCTGCTCAAGTCGCTCTCCGGCTCGTTCGGTTCGCTGCTGCTCGTGCAGTGCGCGGGCATGGTGCTGCTCACCGGCTTCACGTCGATCTCGGCGGCCGTGAACGCCGAGGTGTTCCCCGCGCGGGTGCGGGCCGCCGGAATCGGCTTCCCGTACTCGCTGACCGTCGCGGTGTTCGGCGGCACGGCCCCGTACATGGGCACCCTGTTCAAGGAGATCGGCTCCCCCGGGCTCTTCCCCGTGTACGTGGCCGTGCTGTGCGTCGTGTCCTCGGTGGTCTACTTGCGGCTGCCGGAAACGGCGCGCGAGCCGCTGGAACGGTGAGTTCTGTGGCTGCGGGTTCGTCGTGGCTGAGCGCGCAGTTCCCCGCGCCCCTAGGGCACCTTCGGTACCTCGGCGATCGAACGGCCCGCCCAGTCCGGGGCCTGTTCCGTCAGAGCTGTCAGGCGCTCGCGGATCTCGTCCGGGAACGGGGTCGCCCGGCCCGCGTTCTGGTCGACGTGGAGGGCGAGCAGCTCCGTGGTGGCCACGGGGGTGGCGTCCGGGGCGGGCTCAGCGCCCTCGGCCCCGACCACGTACATCTCGTGCGTGAACCGCGCCTTCTTGGCGTCCGCGCCCAGTATCCGCGTGCGGACGGCGAGCTGGGAGCCCTCGGAGACATCGTCGAGGTACCGCACGTGGGCCTCGACCGTGTAGAGGGAGCAGCCGGTGGACTCGCGGTAGCCGGCGTGCAGGCCCGTCTCGATCATCATGGCGTCGGTGGCGTAGCCGAAGACGAGGACGTAGAAGGCCTCGCTCATGTGGCCGTTGTAGTCGATCCACTCGGGGCGCACCGTCCGGTGGCACAGGGGCAGGGGCTCGGTCACTTGGTGCCTCCGGGGAGCCGGCCCGTGGCGCGCAGGACGTCGATGACGCCCTGGTCCCGCTCGGCGACGAGGTCCGCGATGGTGCGGCCGTTCGCCTCCTCTTCGCACCCGGCGACCACGGCGTCGTACAGCTTCTTGTCGAGTTCGGGTGCTTCGAGGCGCGTCCACGGCGACTTCAGGGACGGGCCGAAGTGGTCGAGCATGTGGGCCATGCCGCCCTCGCCGCCCGCGAGCGCGAAGGTGAGCATGGGGCCCATGAACGCCCAGCGCAGGCCGGGGCCTTCGGTGATGGAGTCGTCGATCTCCTGGACGGTGGCCTCTCCGTTGGCGACCATGTGCAGCGCCTCGCGCCACAGGGCTTCCTGGAGGCGGTTGGCGATGAAGCCGGGCACCTCGCTCTTCATCGTGATGACGGACTTGCCCGCGATCTCGTAGAACCGGGACGCCCAGGCCACGGCGGCGGCGTCGGTCCGCTCGCCGCCGACGACCTCGACGAGGGGGATCAGGTACGGCGGATTGAAGGGGTGTCCGACGACGAGGCGGCCCGGTGTGGCGGCCTCGGTCTGCATGTCGGTCATCGGGTAGCCGGAGGTGGAGGAGGCGATGACGACGCCGGCGGGGGCGGCGGCGTCCACCTTCGCGAGGAGCTCGCGCTTGAGCTCCAGCTTCTCGGGGGCGCTCTCCTGCACGAACTGGGCGTCGGCGACGGCCTCTTCGAGGGTCGCCGCGACGGTCAGGCGGTCCTGCGAGGCGCCCTCCGCGAGGCCGAGCTGGGTCAGCGCGGGCCAGGCGGCCTCGACCAGGCGGCGCAGCCGCTGCTCGGCGTCGGGCGCGGGGTCCCAGGCGGTGACGTCGTAACCGCGGGCCAGGAAGTGGGCGACCCAGCCGCCGCCGATGACGCCGGCGCCTATGCAGGCGACGCGGCGGACGTTCTCGGGGGTGGTGTTGCTCATGGTGATGGTGTCCTCTGCGGGGGGCGGGGTCAGGACCGGGGCTTGAGGCCGAGCTTCTGGCGGGCCTCATCGGGCGTCGCCACCCGCGAGCCGAGGTTCTCGGTGATCTGGACGGCGCGCTCCACGAGCTGTGCGTTGCTCACCTTGTTGCCCTTGCCGAGGTAGAGGTTGTCCTCCAGGCCGACGCGGACCTGCCCGCCGAGCAGGATGGACTGGGCGACCCACGGCATCTGCATGCGGCCGAGCGCGAAGCTCGCCCACTGGGCGCCTTCGGGAAGCATGTTGACCATGGACTGGAGGACGCCGGGGTCGGCGGGGGCGCCCCACGGGATGCCCATGCAGAGCTGGAAGACGGTGGGGTTGTCCAGCAGTCCCTCGGCGAGGAGCTGCTTGGCGAACCACAGCTGGCCGGTGTCGAAGATCTCCAGCTCGGGGCGGACGCCGAGCTCCTGGATGCGCTTGGCGCCCTGGCGGAGCATGTCCGGCGTGGAGATGTAGAGGTTGTCGCCGAAGTTGAGGGAGCCGCAGTCCAGGGTGCAGATGTCGGGCAGCAGGTCCTCGACGTGCGGGAGGCGCTCCAGGCCGCCGACGAGGTCGGTGCCGGGCAGTTCACCGAGGTCCTTCAGCGGCTGGACGGGGTCGATGACGAGGTCGCCGCCCATGCCCGCCGTCAGGTTGATGACGACGTCGGTGCCGGTCTCCTTGATGCGCTCGACGACCTCGCGGTACAAGCGCGGGTCGCGGGAGGGGTCGCCGCTCTCGGGGTCGCGGACGTGGATGTGCACGACGGCGGCGCCCGCCTCGGCGGCCTCGACCGCTGAGGTGGCTATCTGCTCGGGCGTGACGGGCACGTGCGGGCTCTTGCGCACGGTGTCGCCCGCGCCGGTCAGGGCGCAGGTGATGATCACGTTGTCGTTCACGGGCATGCTGGACTCTCCCTCGGGGGTGGGGTGTTGCGTACGGGTCGGACGTGCGGTCAGCGCGCGGTCAGTGTGGCGTCGACGTAGGCGACGAGGGACTCGTGCATGTCGTCAGGGCTCGTGCCGGGGCTGTCGGGCGCCGCGGCGAGAACCTGTGTGGCCAGACCGTCGATCAGCGCGGTCAGCCGCAGCGCGGCGGCCTCGGGGTCGGCGGGGCGGAAGACGCCTTCGGCGATGCCGCGGCGGATGACGTCGGCGACGGTGGTGCGCCACTGCCGGTAGTAGTCGGCGTGCAGGCGGCCCACGGCGGTGGAGCGGGCGGCCTCCGCCCACAGGTCGAGCCAGACGCTCCACTGCCAGCGCTGCTGCGGGGTGCGGGGGATCTGCAGCTCGATGAGCTGGCGGAGTTCGTCGGCGGTGTCCGCGGCGTCCGCGATCCGGGCGGCCCGGCGCGCGGTGTCCTCGTCCATGCACCAGCGCACGGCGGCTTCGAGGAGGTCGTCGCGGCCGGGGAAGTGGTAGTGGATGGCGGCGGTGCTTGCGTCGCAGGCCGCCGCGATGTCCTGCACGCGTACGGCGTGGAAGCCGCGCTCCGCGATGAGGCGGACGGTCTCGCGGACGATCTGCAGGGGGCGGCCGCCCTCGGGCGCCACGGCGCGCTCGCGCCGGGCGGCGGGCTCCGCGGGCCGGGCGGCGCCGAGCAGCCAGCCCGCGTCGACCCCGCCGGTGTCCGCGATGCGGGCGAGCTCCGCGGCCGTGAAGCGCCGGGTGCCGCCCAGCGAGCGGGAGAGCTTGGAGGGGTCCATGACGATACGGCGGGCGAATTCGCGCTGGGTCACTCCGGCATCGGCGATCACCTTGCGGACGCGGTCCGCCACCTCGGGGTCGTGCTGCATGGTCGGCGACCCTACCCGCGTGTTGCGGTGAACGCAACGCGTACGCCGACTCGCGGTCACCTCACTCCCGCCACTCACCAGGAATTGAGGAGATCCTGGGCAGGAATTGCGGTTCTGACTGACGCATCAGTCATTAACTCTTCCGGCTGCGTCACGGGGCCTCGGTAGGCTGCTCCGATGGAACGTCGTCAGCGCGCCGCGGGCGCCCTCGTCGGGTCGGCCGTGGGGGACGCGCTCGGCGCGCCCTTCGAGTTCGGGGCGGAGGGCGCGTTCTCCGCGCGCTTTCCGGTGGCCGGGGACGACCGCGCCCGCGACATGTGCGGGGGCGGCGGCTGGGATCCCGGGGAGGCCACGGACGACACCCAGATGGCCGTGCACGTCGCCGACTCGCTGCTGGAGCGGGGCGGGCTCGATCTGCCGGACATCTTCGCCCGCTTCCAGCGGTGGGCCGCCGACGACCCCAAGGACATCGGGCTGCAGACCGAGGACGTCCTCACCAACGGAAGGCCCTGGGACCTCGCCGCGCAGGCCCACTTCCAGGTCAACCTCCGGGCGGCGGGCAACGGTTCGCTGATGCGGGCCACCACATCCGCCGTGTACTTCGCCCCCGCCGGGCAGGCCGCCACCCTGGACGCGGCCCGCCGCATCGCCGCCCTCACGCACGGCGACCGGGCCGCCTGGGAGGGCACCGCCGTCTTCCACGAGCTGCTGCGCGTGGCCCTCGCCGGGGGCGATCCGCTCGCCGCGCTCCCCGACACGCTCGCCCTCGTCCACCCGGACCACCGCGACCGCTATGCCGTGGTCCTCTCCCCCACCTGGCATCCGGACGACGCCACCGAGTTCAACGGCGCGGTCTGGCCGTGCCTCGGCTCGGCGCTGTGGGCGCTGCGTACGACGGCGTCGTTCGAGGGTGCCCTGCGTGCCGCCGTCGACCTGGGCGGCGACACGGACACCGTCGCCGCCGTCACCGGTGGGCTGGCGGGCGCCTGTTACGGTCTCGGCGCGATCCCCGCCCGCTGGACGGCGCCCCTCCACGTACCGCTGCCCGGGGCTGCCGAGACCGGCCGGGTGCTGCGCCTCGCGGACCTCGTCGAACTCGCCGAGCGGCTCGACACGGGGAACCGGCCGGCCATGTGAGGCACTCTTCCTTCTGTGTCGCACGCATCTTCGTTTCCCCCACAGCGCCAGCCGCTGCCCGCATCCGGCCACATGGTCGTGTGCGGCGGCGACAACGTCCTGGCCCACCGCCTCGCCGCCGAACTCCGCGGTGTCTACGGCGAACAGGTCGTCCTCGTCGTGCCGCCCGCGGGCCGAGGTGAGCCGAACCGGCCGACGGGGCGGGCCCGGACGACGGCACTGATCGGACGTATCACCGCCGCCGTCACGCGCACCACGGGCAATGGAAACGGCTCCGCCCACGCGAACGGCGGCACGCACGGCAGCGCGCACGGAGGTGCGGGCAACGGATACGGGGAAGGCGGCGGTCCGGCGGAGCTGCCGCGGACCCTGGAGGCCACCGACCTCACCGACGACGTCCTGGCCGACGCGGGCATCCCGCAGGCCGCCGCGCTCGCGCTCATGCACGACGACGACGAGACCAACATCCGCACAGCGCTCGCGGCCCGCAGGCTCAACCCCCGGCTGCGCCTGGTGATCCGGCTGTACAACCGCAAGCTCGGGCAGCACGTGGAGGAGCTGCTCGACCAGGCGGCCGCCGTGGCGGGCCTCGCCACCACCGACGCCAGCGTCACCGTCCTGTCCGACGCGGACACCGCGGCCCCGGCCCTCGCGGCCACCGCGGTCGCCGGCACCACCAAGGTCGTGCACGCCGACGGGCTGCTCCTGCGCGCGGTGGAGCGGACCCCGCCGGCGCCCGGCGAGGTGGCGCCGCGCGGCCTTGCCACCCTCGCGCTGCTCTCGGCGACCGCCAACGACCCGGCGGGAGCGGAGGGTTCGGACGACGCGGGCGCCGGCGCGGGGCCCCGGCTGCTGCCGGACGACGACGCCGTCGCCGCCGCTCCCGGGCGGGGCGCGCTGGTCCTGGAGACCGTCTCTTACTCGGGTTCCACGCCACCGCCCGGCTTTCTCGCGGGGCGCGGCGTGCCGCTGCGCGAGCTGTTCTCGCGGCGGCTGCGCTGGTCGGTGGCCGGGTTCGCGGCGGCCGTCGTCGGCATGGCCATCGCGTCGATCGTCACCACCGAGAACACCACCCCGCTGCACGCCACGTATCTGACGCTCCTGGACCTCTTCTCGATCAACGACCCGGCGACCGACGGGCCGATGAGCCGGCAGATGCTCCAGCTCCTCGCCGGCCTGGTCGGACTGCTGCTCCTGCCGATCCTGTTCGCCGCCGTCCTGGAGGCGCTCGGCACGTTCCGCACCGCGTCGTCGCTGCGCCGCCCGCCGCGCGGCCTCTCGGGCCACGTCGTCCTGCTGGGCCTCGGCAAGATCGGCACACGGGTCCTCGCCCGGCTGCGCGAGCTGGACATCCCGGTGGTCTGCGTGGAGGCCGACCCGGAGGCGCGCGGCATCTCCCTGGCCCGGCGCCTGCGCGTGCCGACCGTGATCGGGGACGTGACGGAGGAGGGCGTCCTGGAGGCGGCCAAGGTGCACCGCGCGCACGCCCTGCTCGCGCTGACCAGCGCGGACACCATCAACCTCGAAGCGGCCCTGTACGCACGGTCGGTGAAGCCCGATCTGCGGGTGGCGCTGCGGCTGTACGACGACGAGTTCGCGACCGCCGTCTACCGCACCCTGCGCGCCGCGCACCCCGGCGCCCTCACCCGGAGCCGCAGCGTGTCCGCGCTCGCCGCGCCCGCGTTCGCCGGGGCGATGATGGGCCGGCAGATCCTGGGCGCGCTGCCCGTCGAGCGTTCGGTGCTGCTCTTCGCGGCGCTCGACGTGTCGCTCCAGCCGCAGCTGACGGGCCGCAGGATCGCCGAGGTGTTCCGGCCGGGGGCGTGGCGCGTCGTCGCCCTGGAGCGCGCGTCCGGCCAGGGGCCCCGTCTGTCGTCGGGCCTGGAGTGGGAGCTCGACCCGGAGTACGAACTGCGCCCCGAGGACCGCGTCGTGCTGGCCGCGACCCGGCAGGGCCTGGCCGAGCTCCTCGCCCGCAGACCGCTGCCCGCACAGCCCTGACGGGACCGCGCCCAGCCGTGCCGGGCCCGCCCGTCACTCCTCGGCGGGCGGCACCGGCAGAATCTGCCGCAGATGAGGGTCGGGGTGGAAGTCCCTGCGCCACTCCCGCGGGTAGCCGACGGACGCCTCGATGTGCGGCACCCCGTCGTGCACGGTGGTGCGCGGGATGTGCAGGTGGCCGTAGACGACGGCGGCCGCCTCGTACTTCACGTGCCAGTCGGCGGTGCGCTCCGTGCCGCACCACAGGGCGAACTCGGGGTAGCGCAGGATCCGCAGGGGTTCCCGGATGAGCGGCCAGTGGTTGATGAGGATGGTGGGCATACCCGCGGGCCGCTCGGCGAGCCGCTCCTCGGTGTGCTTGACGCGCGCGCGGGACCAGTCGTCGCGGGTCGCGTACGGGTCGGGGTGCAGGAAGTACTCGTCGGTGCAGACGACGCCCGCCTCGTGGGCGACCTTCAGCGCCTCTTCCTTGTCGTGGGTGCCCTCGGGCCGGAAGGTGTAGTCGTAGAGCAGGAAGAGCGGGGCGACCAGGACCGGGCCGCCCGGGCCGCGCCACACGGGGTAGGGGTCCTCGGGGGTGACGACCCCCAACTCGCGGCAGAGCGCGACCAGATGCTGGTACCGCTCCTCGCCGCGGAGCTGGACCGGGTCGTCCTTCGGCGTCCACAGTTCGTGGTTGCCCGGCGACCACACCACCTTGGCGAAGCGGCCGGCTAGCGTGCGCAGCGCCCACTCGATGTCGGCCATGCGCTCGGCGACGTCACCGGCGACGATCAGCCAGTCCTCGTCCGTGCGGGGCCGGATGGTCTCGACGTACTTCCTGTTCTCCGCGTAGGCCACGTGCAGGTCGCTGATCGCGAGCAGGTTCGGAGTCTTTTCGGATGCCATCACTGTGTGAGGCTAACCGAGCCGACGGGGTTCCTCGCCGGCCCCACCGTCCCCCGACAGCTGTCGCCGATCGCGGCGGGGAGGGGGTGTTGCGTCGGTCCAGCCGACGGAGGAGGGTGGGGGTGCGGCTCATTTCCCCAGACCTCCTTCCGGAGAGCGGGTGTCGACCGCGTGCCGGGATGTAGCCCCCGCGACATTGGATTTCGTGGGCCTCGGTTACCACCCACCTCTCCCGGCCGGCGGGCCACGGCCCGTGGAACGGATCTCGATGAGCTCCCCCAACGGTGACACCGTCCATGTCTCCGGCGTGCTCGACCTGCTGCTGGACACCGAAACCCTGGACGACCTCCTGCACGGCCTCGCGGAAACGGCGATGACCCATGCGCCCGAGGCGCAGGGCTGCGGCATCACGCTGCAACGCCAGGGCCGCCTGCTGACCGTGTCCAACGCGGGCACCTGCGCGCCGGCCATGGACGAGAGGCAGTACGGCCTGGACGACGGGCCGTGCTTACAGGCGCTGCGCACGGGCAAGGAAGTCCACGTCAGCGACATGATGGAGGAACAGCGCTGGGGAAGCTTCCCGGCGCACGCGGTGGCCTCGGGCACCCGCTCCTCCCTGTCGTTCCCCATCGCCCCGCGCAGCCACACCGCCGGCGCCCTGAACCTGTACTCGCCCATCCCGCACGGCTTCGACACCGCCGACCTCGCCGCACTGCGGGCCCTCGCCTCCCAGGCCACCGGAGCCATCGTGCTGGCCCAGCGCATGTCCCGCTCCCGGCAGTTCACCGAGGACGTGCAGCAGGCGCTGCGCTACCGGGGTGTGATCGACCAGGCCGTCGGCATCATCATGGCCCAGCAACGCTGCCCCAGCCGTGCGGCGTTCGCGATCCTGCGTGCCGCCTCCGAGAACCGCAACGTCAAGCTCCGCACCCTGTGCATCGACCTGATCACGCGGCTCACCGGGCAGCCGCCCCACGATCCACCCGAACTGCGACCGCCTCCCCTCGACCAGGACTGACCACCCCGGCATCCGGCCCGCCACCGGGAAAAGGGCACGTCAAAGCGGGTTCCGATCAACGGCACGGTCCCGGTATCCTCCCGAATGGAGTTGGGATGAAGCTCCGTGACCGCACCGGCATCCGCTCCAGCCTGCCCCTGTTTTCTCGGTTACAGCGCTGTCCGGATGCCCGGAGCCTGCTGGAGCTGCATCGCCGACAACGCGGCTCCAGCCCGGTCCTCCCGGTGGGGAAACCTCCCGCATCCCCCCAGGGAGGCCATGGCGCGAGGAGCTGACGAGGGGGAGCCTCGCTCCTCACGCCTCGGCGGCCGTCGCCACCCGGATGGGCGGCGGCCGCCCCCGACGAGCCGCCCGAAGCGGCCCGTACCCCCACGCTACGCCGCTCCGGCCCGTCCGCCTGCCATCCGGCAGAACAATCACCGCACACCTGGTGCGGCCCCCGGCCCGCGTCGTCGGGGATTCGTGAACGCGCTTTCAGTGGTGCTCGCCGTCCCCCCGCTGAATCGCGAGGTACTCCTCCGGTGTCGCCTTCGGGACCTGCGCCTTGGGGCCGTACATCGCACGGGCGAGGCGGGCGCGGAGACGGTCGGACGCACGCACCTTGCGGGACACTCCGTTGGCGTCGACCGTCGGGCCGATCCGGTAGGGCACGGGCTGCTCGTGGGCGGTCAGCCGGAACAGCTCGGCCTGCGTCAGCGGTTCGTGGATCTCGACGTACTCGCCGTGCGGGAGGCGTTTGATGGTGCCGGTCTCCCTGCCGTGCAGCACCTTCTCGTGGTCCCTGCGCTGCAGCCCGAGGCAGATCCGGTGGGTGACGACGAAGGCGAGGGCGGGCACGACGAAGGAGCCGATCCGCACGAACCAGGTGAGCGCGTTGATGGAGAGGTGGAAGTGGGTGGCCCAGATGTCGTTGCCGCCGCCGATCATCAGCACGCCGAACAGGGAGAGCCAGGCGACGCCGAGACCGGTGCGCACCGGCGCGTTGCGCGGCCGGTCCGCGATGTGGTGCTCCCTCTTGTCGCCCTTGATCCACGCCTCGATGAACGGATAGACGCCGATCGCCAGGAGGATGAGCGGGAAGAGCGAGAAGGGGATGAAGACGCCCAGGTTGAGCGTGTGGCCCCAGGCGTTGATCTCCCAGGCGGGCATCACCCGGATCAGCCCCTCGGAGAAGCCGAGGTACCAGTCGGGTTGGGCGCCCGTGGAGACCAGGTCGGGCCGGTAGGGGCCGATCGCCCAGACCGGGTTGATGGAGGCGACCGCGCCCATGATCGCGAGCACGCCGAAGACGAGGAAGAAGAAGCCGCCCGCCTTGGCGATGTAGACGGGCAGGAACGGCGCGCCGACGACGTTCTTCTCGGTCCTGCCGGGCCCGGCGAACTGGGTGTGCTTGTGGTAGAAGACCAGGATCAGGTGGGCGACGACGAGCCCCAGCATGATGCCCGGGAGCAGCAGCACGTGGATCGGGTAGAACCGCGGAATGATGTCCTCCCCCGGGAACTCCCCGCCGAACAGAAAGAAGGAGAGGTACGTCCCGACGACGGGGACGGAGAGGATGGCGCCCTGCATGAAGCGGATGCCGGTGCCGGAGAGCATGTCGTCGGGGAGCGAGTAGCCGGTCAGGCCGGTGAGGATGCCGAGGAACAACAGGGTCCAGCCGAACAGCCAGTTGAGCTCGCGCGGCTTGCGGAACGCCCCGGTGAAGAACACCCGCATCATGTGCACGAGCATCCCGGCGACGAAGACGAGCGCGGCCCAGTGGTGGATCTGCCGGATCAGCAGGCCGCCGCGCACCTCCATGCTGAGGTCCACCGTGGATTCGTACGCCCGGGACACCATGATCCCCTTGAGCGGCACATACGGCCCGTCGTAGACGACCTCGGACATGCTCGGGTCGAAGAAGAGGGTCAGATAGGTGCCGGTGAGGATCAGGATGATGAAGCTGTAGAGGCAGATCTCCCCGAACATGAACGACCAGTGGTCGGGAAAGATCTTGCGCATCTGGCTCTTGGCCAGGGTGTGGATGCCGAGCCGCCCGTCCGCCCAGTCGGCGACCCGCTCCCCCTTGGTGAGCCGTACAGGTTGTGCATTGGTCCCGGTGCGCTCGATGCGTCCGCTCATGCGACTCCCTTTCAGGCGGTTCCAGGGTAGGTCGCTTGTATGACGGATCCAACAGTCGCGGCTGTGACATGTCGGCCCGGCGGTGGTGTCCACCGGTCGACACAGGGGGGCAAGATCGGACAGAAGTTACTTTTAGGTATGGCGTGACTTCCCATGCGGCCAGCAGTAGAACTCGTTGCGATTCGGCCAAACGTGAGGAAGGTCACATGAGCACTACACCCAAGCACAACACGCCATCTGATGGGGTGTCACGTCGAAGATTCCTTGCAGGAACAGGTTCTATTCTTGGCGGCGTCGCGCTCGCGGGCCACGCCGCGCCGGCCCGCGCGCTCGACGCCGCCCGCGTTCCCGCCCTGGTGATCGGCAGCGGGTACGGCGGCTCCGTCGCCGCGCTGCGGCTCGCCGAGGCGGGCGTCGACGTGCACATGGTCGAGATGGGCATGGCCTGGGACACCCCGGGCTCCGACGGCAAGATATTCGCCAACACCACGAGCCCGGACGTCCGTTCCTACTGGCTGCGCACCAGGACCAAGCAGCCCCTGAGCAACTTCCTCGGCTTCCCGCTCGACAAGGACGTCCCGCGCCACACCGGGATCCTGGACGCCGAGGAGTTCGGCGGCATCACCGTCTACCAGGGCCGCGGTGTCGGCGGCGGCTCGCTGGTCAACGGCGGCATGGCGGTCACGCCCCGGCGCGAGCACTTCGCCGCCGTCCTGCCCACGGTCGACGCGGGCGAGATGTACGGCACGTACTACCCGCGTGCCAACGCCGCCCTCGGCGTGAGCACCATCGACCCCGACTGGTTCGAGACGGCCGAGTGCTACCAGTACGCCAGGGTCGGCCGCAAGCACGCGCAGCGCTCCGGCTTCGGGTTCGTCTTCGTGCCCGACGTCTACGACTGGGACTACATGAAGAAGGAGGCCGCGGGCACCGTCCCCAAGTCAGCGCTCGCGGGCGAGATCCTCTACGGCAACAACCACGGCAAGAAGTCCCTGCGGCAGACCTACCTGGCCCGCGCCGAGGCGACCGGGCGGGTCACCGTCTCCCCGCTGCACAAGGTCACCTCGGTCGCCCCGGCGGCCGGCGGCGGCTACACCGTCACCATCGACCGGATCAACACCAGCGGTGACACCACGGCCACCACGTCCGTCACCGCCGACCGGGTCTTCTTCGCCGCCGGCAGCGTCGGCACCAGCAAGCTTCTGGTCAAGCTGAGGGCCACGGGTGCCCTGCCCCGCCTCAACGGCGAGGTCGGCAAGGGCTGGGGCGACAACGGAAACGTCATGTGCGGCCGCGCCAACCACATGTGGGACGCGACCGGAAAGCTCCAGTCCTCCATCCCCACGGCCGGCATCGACAACTGGGCCGCGGGCGGCGCCTTCGCCGAGGTCGCGCCGCTGCCCACCGGCATCGAGACGTACGCCTCGTTCTACCTGTCGATCACCAAGAACCCGCACCGCGCCGAGTTCACCTGGAACGCCGCCGCGAACCGGGCCGAACTGAACTGGCAGACCGCCTGGAAGCAGCCGTCGATCGACGCGGCCAGGACCATCTTCGACAGGATCAACGCCAAGGAGGGCACGATCTACCGCACCGACCTCTTCGGCACGTACAAGATCTGGGGCGACCACCTCACGTACCACCCGCTCGGCGGCGCGGTGCTCGGCAGGGCCACCGACAACTACGGGCGCCTGCACGGCCATCCGGGGCTCTACGTCATCGACGGCGCACTGATTCCCGGCAACACCAGCGTCAACCCGTTCGTCACGATCACCGCGCTCGCCGAGCGGAACATCGAGAAGATCATCGAGACCGACCTGTGAGCGAACCCCCAAAGGGTCATCAGGGCTTGGGCAGCACGCACACCGTGTCGAGGCCGAGCACGTGATTGAGCCGGCCGAAGGCGAGCCACGCCCCGATGCTCATGCTCAGCTCCACGATCTCGGCCTGGCTGTAGTGCGCGGTCATCCGCGCCCAGAACGCGTCGTCGAGGTGGTGGTGGTCCAGGGCGTACCGTTCGGCGTACTCCGCGGCCAGCCTCGTGCGGTCGTCGAAGGCATCGGTGGTGCGCCACTGGGTCACCGCGTCGGCGAAGCCGTCCTCGACCTTCTGCCCGTCGCGCTCGGTGCGCCAGTCCAGGCAGAACAGACAGCCGTTGATCTGGGCGATGCGCAGGCGCGCGGCCTCGAACTCCCGTAGCCCCAGGGTGGTGTGGGCGTACACGGCGAGGGAGAAGTTCGACGCGGCCGGCCCGATACCGGGCACCATGTCGCCCCACACGTAAGGGATCGCGTCCTGGCCCTCGGGGATGTCGATGCGCAGGGGTCCGCTCACGGGTCACTTCCTTCCCAGTCGGCCGGCTGCCGGGCGCAGCGGGACGTCGAGCGCGTCGTAGAGGCCCGGTTCGGCGTTCACGAGCCAGTCGATGGCGTTCACCAGGCGGCCCACCGCCGTGGCGTTGCCGCCCGCCGAACGGTTCTCGTCCTCGTCGGTGGCCTCGACCGTGACCTCGACGCGCGGCCGGCCCTCGACGATCACGCGGTGGGCGCCGTCGCCCCCGTCGGGCGGGGCCGGCCAGTCCGGCGCGCAGGACGGGTGGATGCGGGTGACGTGCTCGATGACGATGCGCGGTTCGCCCTCGACGATGCCCCGCACCTCGAAGCGCACGGCTCCCTGAGTGCCCGCAGCGAACTCCCCCATCGTCCGCGTACGCACTGCCTCGTCGAGCGGTCGGCGCTCCAACGTCTCACGTATCTCGTCGAGTTGTACGTCCAGTGCTCTGGCCATCAGCCTGATCTGTCCGCCCCACACCATGGTCGGGACCGAGGGCGCGAGCATCGGCGGCTCGTACTCCATCGGATGCCCCATGCCGATCAGGTGGCGGACCGAGTCCTCCTGGTCGTACGTCGCGTAGTCGAAGATCTCCTGGCAGCGGATCGCGTCGACGGTGGAACCGAGGCCGCTGACCAGCAGTGGCAGGACGTCGTTGGCCCAGCCGGGGTCGACGCCGGAGACGAAGAGCGAGCCGCCGCCCTCCGCGACGGCCGCGAGCACCGGATCCCTGAACTCCGCCGGTGCGCCGAGCCGGTCGTAGAGCGCGTACAGCGCGGGCGTGACGACGACGGCACCGGCCCGCACCGCTCTGACGACATCGGCGAGCGCCTCGTCGGGGCGCAGATCGCCGGAGGCCGCGTACACCACGGCACGCGGCCGGGCGGCGAGGACCGCCTCCACATCGTCCGTGGCCCGCACACCCAACACCCGTTTGAGCCCTGCCAGTTCGCCCGCGTCGCGGCCCACCTTCGCGGGGCTGTGCACGAGCACCGCCGCGAGCGTCAGCTCAGGGTGGGCCTCGACGGCGCGGACGGCCGCACGGCCGACGTTGCCGGGGCCCCAGACCACCGTGGGAATCATGCGCGGAGGGTAGCGAGGGGCGGCAGCGGTTGACAGAGGCGCGGCCCGAGAAGAAAAGAAACGTCCCCTTCCACGCCTCTCCGAAGTCTTGTACCGCCGGTACGCTTTACGCATGCTCCTGGGGCGTTCGGCGGAATGTGCTCGTCTTCTCGCTCTCATCGACAAGGCACGCGGGGGCGAGAGCAGCGCCCTGCTCATCCGCGGGGAAGCTGGCATCGGCAAGACCAGCCTCGTGGGTTACGTCGCCGAGCAGGCCGACGACCTGCTGCGGCTCGGCACCCGCGGCGTCGAGGTCGAGTCCGACCTGCCCTACGTGGGCCTCGCCGATCTCCTCCGGCCCGTCCTGCACTTCCTCGACCGCATACCGGAGCGGCAGGCCGCCGCACTCACCGGCGCGCTCGCCCTCGGGCCCGCCGTCGCCCAGGACCGGTTCGCGGTGGCCGCGGGGACGCTCAGCCTGCTCGGCGCGCTCGCCGAGGACGGCCCGGTCCTCGTCACCGTCGACGACGCGCACTGGCTCGACCCGTACTCCCTGGACGCGCTCGCCTTCGCCACCCGCAGGCTGGGCCGCGAGGGCGTCGTCGTCCTGTTCACCGCACGCGACGAATCGGAGGAGGCCGTGGCCCGGCTCGCCTCCGTCGAGACGTTCACCCTCACCGGCCTCGACCCCGAGTCCGCGCACCGCCTGATCGCCGAGGAGGGCACCGCCGAACTCACCGAGCAGGAGGCGGCCCGGCTCCTCGCGGAGGCGCGCGGCAACCCCCTCGCCCTCATCGAACTCCCCGCCCTCCTCGCGGGCAGCGGCGCCGGGGACGACGACGGCGAAGGCTCCGGAGCGCCCCTGCCCATCGGCGAGATGCTGGCCCACACCTTCGGCAGCGCCGTGGCCCGGCTGCCCCAGGAGGCGCAGGACGCCATGCTGCTGCTCGCCGTCCTCGGCACCCGGCCGCTCGCGGGCACCGAGGCGGCCCTGCGGGCGCACGGGCTCAGTTACGAATCGCTGGAGGCCGCCGAGGAAGCCGGCCTGGTCGTCGAGGAACGCGACGGCTACGCCTTCCGGCACCCGCTGGTCCGCTCGGCGGTCTACCACGGCGCGACCCCCGTGCGCAGGCGCCGCGCCCACCACGCCATCGCCCGCTCCCTGCAAGGAGCGACCGCCCCCGCCCTGGAGCAGTACGCCTGGCACCTGGCCGCCTCGGGCGCCGAGCCGGACGAACACGTGGCGTCCCTGTTGGAGAATGCCGCCTCCGGAGCGCCCGACACCCTCGCGTATCCACTGGCCTCACGGCTGTACGAGCGGGCCGCGCGCTTCACCCCGGCGGGGCAGCACAAGGCGGAGCGGCTGTTGTGCGCGGCCCGCGCCTCCCAGGCGGCCGGGTCGCTGAACGAGGCGGCCACGATCCTGGACCGCGCCCTGGAGCACGCCGAACAGCTCGGCACCCAGCTCGACATCCGGCAGCTCCGCTGCTACCTCGACGTGCAGCGCGGCCGCCCCACCCGCTCGCGCGAGCTGCTCAGGTCCGCCGCCGACGAGGCGGAGAAGGTCGACCCGGCGCTCGCCGCGATCATGCTCGGCGGCATCGCGCTCACCGAACTCGCCGTCGGCGACCTCACCGCGGCCCGCGCCACCTCCGCCGCGGCGATGGCCCTCGCCGACTCCGCGCACGAGACCCTGCTGCCCGTACGCCTCCTGCGCACCCTCGTGCTGCTGCTCGGCGGCGACGCGGAGGCGGGCCGCGCGCTCCTGCGCGAGCTGGCGGAACCCCTCGCTTCACCGGACCCCGTCTTCCCCTACCCGCTCGCCGGGGTGGGCGGGCTCTGCCACCTCGCCGCCGAGGAGCTCGACGAGGCGCACGACATGCTGGACCGGGCCGCGTACACCGCGCGGAGCTCCAGCGCGGTGGGGCTGCTCTCGCACCTGCTGTGCACGCTGTCGGTCGTCGAGTTCTGGCGGGGCCGCTGGACGACGTCGCTCGCCCACGCCGACGAGGCGGTGCGGCTCGCCGAGGCCAGCGGCCAGCTGATCGAGGTGTCGCGCGGCCTCCCCGCCCTGGTCAAGACCGAGGCCGTCCTGAACCGCGAGGAGGACTGCCGGCGGCACGCGGCGCAGGCCATGGAGTGGGCCGCAACCACCGAGCTGCAGATGGACGCGGCACGGGCGCTCGGCGGGCTCGGCCTCCTGGAGCTGGGCCTCGGCCGTTTCGAGGAGGCCGTGCACCACCTGGAGGAGGTACGGGCCTTCTCGCAGCGGCACGGGCGGGGCGACGGCCTGTATCTGACGTGGGCGGCGGACCTCGCGGACGCGTACGTCCACCTGCACAGGACCGAGGAGGCGCGCGAGGTCCTCGACGTCCTGGAGTACGAGGCGGGGCGCGGCCACCGTCCCGTCACCGCGGGGGCGGCGGCCCGCTGCCGCGGACTGCTCGAACCGGGCGATCCGGAGGCGGCGTCACGGCACATGAGGCGCTCCCTGGCGCTGCTCTCGGAGCGCCCGGTGCCCTTCGAGCGCGGGCGGACCGAGTTCGCGTGGGGGGAGCAGCTGCGCAGGCAGGGCCGGCGCAGCGAGGCACGGCGCCTCCTGGAGCGGGCGCTCGCCACGTTCGAGCGGCTCGGCGCGGCCGGGTGGGCGGCGCGGGTGGCGGCCGAGCTGCACGCCGCGGGCGGCACCGAAGTGCGGCCCGAGCGGGCGCCGTTGGAGCGGCTGACACCGCAGGAGCTGCAGGTCGCGCTGGTCGTCGGCCGGGGTCTGACCAACCACGAGGTGGCGGAGCGGCTCTTCCTGAGCGTCAAGACCGTCGAGTTCCACCTGAGCAACATCTACCGCAAGCTCGACGGGGTGCACCGCAGGGCACAGCTGGTCCGGCTGCTCGCTCAGGCCTCGGAGGTCTCGGGGGTCTGATCTCCCGGTGCCGTCGGCGGGTCGGATGCGCCGGGGAGCAGGCCCGCCGCGTCGAACGCCTCGGTGGCGCCCGGGAGTTCGAGGACCCCTGCGTCCCGGAAGAGCCGGACGGTGCGGGCCGCGGCGGACCGGAGCGCGTCCTTGCTCCGCCGGGTGCGGTAGCTGTCCGCGATGACCTGCCGCACGGCGTCGGCGCGGAGACCCGCCACGGTCAGCGCGGCACCCACCGGCCGCAGGTCGGGCGCGACCCCGGCGACGATCAGCTCGGGCAGACAGCGTGCCGCGCGCCGCCTGAGCGGCACCGGCAGGTCGCCCCACAGCCGTTCGAAGAAGCGGGAGAAGTACACGTGGTGGTGGTCCTCGTCCCGCGCGTGGTCGCGGACGACGTCGCGCACGACGGGCAGCACCGCACGGTCCCCTGGCACTTCGTCCAGGGCCGGCGTGACGAGCGTCTCGAAGACGACGACCTGCAACAGCTGCGCCAACAGCGGTTCCCCGGGCAGCAGTTCCGAGCCGATGCCGTCGAGCTGGCGCAGGAACGGGTCGAAGGCGTAGGGCAGCGGCGGGATGCCGGTCGCCTCGGCGAGCTGCTCGACGAGGTCGAGACTGAAGAGGGCGTGATAGCCCTCGTCGCAGTAGATGCGGTACGCGTCCAGGCGCACCGCGGCGGGCAGCGCGAGCCCGGTGCGGCCGTCCGCTATGCGCTCGGTGGCGCGGTTGACGACGCGGGTCTCGAAGTGGGCCGTGAACGTCAGGTACTGGTAGAGGTGCCGGGCCAGGAGTTCGTGGCGGCGCCGGTCGGGGAGGTCGCGGACCAGCGGGTGGCTCCAGTACGGCACGAGGTGGGGCGGAAAGAGCCTGGTGGCGGGGTCCAGGGGTCCCGTCACGGTGCGGTGGGGGCCACTGCGCACGCCTGACCGCTCGTACCAGTCGGTGCCGATGTCGGTCCCTGTGCCGGTGTCGGTTTCCGCTTCGGCATCCGTGTCGGACTCGCTGTTCGTCATCTCTTCTTTGATGTCGGCTCTCTCTCACAGCGCACGGTTCTCAAGAAGCGGCTCGTTCGTCGGGCGCCACGGACAACGGACGTGCTTTCAGGCGTACTTGATCGGCCGCCGCGTCCAGGCGGGCGGCACATTCGGCGGGCGTGCCAGCCTCGCACAGGACGTACGCGTACCGCTGGAGATGGTCCAAAGGCGGCAGCCCGCGCTCGTCGCCGGGCGCCGCGAGCGCCACGGCCCGCAGCAGCCCCTTGGCCGCGTCGGCCTCGGGTACGGTCACGTGTTCCACCCGGCAGGGCTCCTGCGGGTGGAGGAACCTGATGCCGGCGGTACGGGTCAGGGCGGGCGTGAGGCGGGGCGGAACGCGCCGGGCGACGTCCACGGCCACCAGGCCCGGGTCGATGCCCGTCGCCAGGAAACCGAGGTACGGGACGAGGTCGCCGCCGAGCCGTCCGTTCACCTCGACGACGACGAACCCCCGTGCGGTCAGGCGCACTTGGGTGTGGGTCATGGTGTCGTTGACGCCGAGCACGCGGTGGGTCTTGCCGAGCACCCAGCGCAGCGCCGGGTCGTCCAGGAGCGGATCGTCGGCGCTCACCAGGTGGCCGGTCTCCTCGAAGTACGGGGAGAGGGCGCCCTCCTTGCGGGAGAGCCTGCGGGCGAGGAAGAGAGGCGTGTAGCGGCCCGCGTGGACCACGCCGTCGACGCTGATCTCGGGCCCGTCCAGGTACTCCTCGACGAGGATGCCCACGCGGTACGTCGGGACGCCCGGCCAGTGCGCCGCCTGCGCCTCGGCGAACAGCTCCCGGAGTTCGGCCGCCGAGCGGACCAGCGCGACGCCTCTGCCGGCGCCGAGGCCGCGGGGCTTGACCACCACGGGGTAGCCGATCCACTCGGCCGCGGCGGCCGCCTCCGCGAGGTCGGCGACCACGGCGTGCCGGGGCTGCGGAAGTCCGGCGTCGCGCAGCAGGGCGCGGGTGCGGTGCTTGTCGCGGCAGTTGCGCACGGCGGTCAGGGACGGCCCCGGCACGTCCAGGGCCTCGGCGAGCCGGGCCGCGGGCAGGATCAGCGCCTCCTCGTGGCAGAGGACGCCGCGCACCTTCCGGACGTCGGCGACCGCGCGGGCCGCGCGGATCAGGGAGTGCGGGTCACCTGGGTCGACCTCGGTCCAGCCGGTGAGGTGCGGGGCCTGCCAGGTGGGGGCCGTGTCGTCGAGCAGCCAGAGGTCGGTGCGTAGCGCGGCCGACCGCAGCAGGTACTCGCGGTACTCCTGGGTGCCGCTGCCGACCACCAGGACGGTGCCGGCCGCCCGGTCCGCTCCGGCCGCACCGGCGACCCCGGTGGCCAGGGCCTCTCCGGCGGTTTCCTCGGCGGCCTCTTCTGCGGGCCTCATCGACCCTCCTCCGCCGGGCACGCGCCTCGCCCGACGTCTGCGCCCACGCCCGCGCCCCCGACAAGGGCGTAGGCGGCCCGGTCCTCGACCGGGCCGCCGGGGCCGAACCGCACAAATTCCAGGCGCACTTCACGCTGCCGTCCGGCACCCCGGAGCCGTATCCGCGACAGTGCGGTGCGCCCGGCCCTGAAGATGTCCCGCACCCGAGCGGGGGTGCCGTCGGGCACCCCCGTCCCCCGCCCTCGCGACGGTCGCTCCCCCGATCCTGGGCGGACCACCCGTGCGTACACCCCCGTAGTACGTCCGGTCACCGGTTCTTCCCCCCGATTCGGTGTTTTCAGGTCCGCCGCGGTTCCGCGACCGTGGGTACACCATGGACCCGTACACGGGCGGGGGCGACCGTGAAAACCCTGGGGTCCGGGGCCGGGGGCCGGGGTGAGCGGCCGGGCAGCGCGGGGCGGGCGGGGCGGATGGGACGTACGACCTCGAACGCGGGGCGCGTGAACCGTTGGTTCCGCCGTTCAACCACTTCAGCCGACGGCCGAACCCAGGGTTTTCCTCGGGCCGCCCCGTGCCCAAACCCCGACCCCAGCCCGCGCACCAACGGGTGACAACCGCGGGTTGACACTCGCGAAAGCGTCAACCTACGGTTGTCGCATGACGCTTCCCGACGGCACCCCCCCAGCTCCGCCGGTCCGCCTCGACGACCTCATCGAGGCCATCAAGAAGGTCCACACGGACGCCCTCGACCAGCTCTCCGACGCGGTGATCGCCGCCGATCACCTCGGCGACATCGCCGACCACCTCATCGGCCACTTCGTGGACCAGGCCCGGCGCTCCGGCGCTTCGTGGACCGACATCGGCCGGAGCATGGGCGTCACCCGGCAGGCGGCCCAGAAGCGGTTCGTCCCCAAGAAGCAGGGGGAGGCTTCGGACCTCGACCCCAGCCAGGGCTTCAGCCGCTTCACCGAGCGCGCCAAGAAGACGCTGATGGCCGCGCACGAGGAGGCCAAGACCGCGGGGCACGCCGAGGTCCGCACCGAGCACCTGCTCCTCGGCCTGCTCAGCGAGCCGGAGGCGGTGGGCGCCCGGGCGATCACCGCACAGGGCGTCTCCCTGGACGACGTGCGCACCGCGGCCACCGAGGCGCTGCCCGCACCGGCCGCCGAAGTGCCCGCCCTCGTGCCGTACGACGCCTCGTCGCGCAAGGTCCTGGAGCTGACGTTCCGCGAGGCCCTGCGGCTCGGGCACAACTACGTCGGCACGGAGCACCTGTTGCTCGCCCTCCTGGAGCACGAGGACGGCTCCGGCCCGCTCTCGGGCCTCGGCATCGAGAAGGCCTCCGTGACGGCCACGATCATCGAGTCGCCCTAGCTTCTCCAGAGACCGGCATCCCTGATTCCACCCTCGACCAGCGGGTTGTCTAGACCCATTGACAGCCTTTGTCCGGCTCCCTAGTGTCCCCAGCACCGCTCGAAGAACCACACCGCACATCGATCATGCGTGGGGGGCTCGTGGACAGCACTGCTGGTACCGGCGACATCGGAATGGCGGCCCCCCGGAATCGAGAAGGACTGCCCGTCGTCAGTCTCGACCAGGCGCATTCGCCGCAGAAGGTCCTCGCCCACGGCGAATTGCTGCGGCGCTTCGTCGCGGGCGAGGAGATCAAGCCGGTCCACATGCGGATCGGCATCATGGGCGCCTGCAATATGCGGTGCAATTTCTGCAACTTCCACTCGCCCAACGAAGAGCAGTTCTACGACCTGTTCTCGTTCAAGGATTCGATCGCCACCGACAAGGCGGTCACGCTGCTCCGCGAGTTCGCCGCGAACGACGGGCGCGCCGTGACGTTCTGCGGCAGCGGCGAGTGCACCATCCACCCGGGGTACGTGGAGATCTGCGGCGCCGGCCACGCGGCCGGACTGCGCATCGGGCTGATCACCAACGGCTCGCGCCTCGGCCGGCCGAAGGTCGCCGACTGTGTCGCCGAGACGCACACCTGGGTCCGCATCGGCCTGAACGCCGGCACGGAGGCCACCTTCGACGACATCACGCGGGACCGCGAGCAGACGTTCTCGAAGTTCATCGGCTCGGTCGGCAGGCTCAGGGAGAACGCCGTCGCCCCGGACTTCCGCATCGGCTTCAACTACGTCATCACCCTGCAGAACTACCGGGAGATCATGGAGGCGGCCCGCATCGCCCGTGACTCCGGCGCGCATTACGTGCGTTTCGAGCCCGAGTTCTACAGCGCGCTCGGCCACGAGACCATCGAATCCGTGCTGCCGGAGATCTCCGAATCCCTCCGCCACGCCGCCGCACTCTCCACGGACGCCTTCGAAGTGTCGGTACCGAAGCTGGACCGCGGTCCGATGGACCAGGTGGAAGAGGTGGAGGGCGACTTCGAGCGCTGCCACTACAGCCGTTTCGTCACGGCCGTCGGCGCCGACGGAAATCTCTATCCGTGCCCGCAGGTGCATCTCAACAGCCGCTATCTGATCGGCAATGTCGTCGAACAGGGATACGCGGAAGTCCTGGACGGCGGGCCGCGCGCCGAGTGGGAGGCGTCCAACCCGCGCAGGACCGACCTGTGCAAGTCGTGCTTCTACCGCCCGCAGAACGAACTCCTTGAACTCCTCAAGCGCGGCCAGATCAAACTCGACGAGGCGCTGGACGCCTACGCACTGGAAGTGCCGAGCACCCTGCACGGCGACTTCGTCTGAGCCGGCCGCATGCAGCTACGCCACCTCCGCGGGCTTCTCGCCGCCGAGCCCGCCCTGCGCCACACGAAGAGCACCGAAGACCACGCGGCCCGGGCCGCCCGGGTGCGGGCCGTCGTCGAGCGGCTGGCCCGCGTCGAGCGCGCCCCGCTCACCACCACCGAAACGACCGTCTCCGTGCGGGACGGTCTGCGACGCGAGCGGCTCCTGCTCGAATCGCCCGTACGCGGCTCCTTCCACGGCACGCTCCTCGCACCGGCGGACGCCGCGCCGGACGCCTCGCCGGACACCCCACCGACCGCCCCGCCCCGTCCCGCCGTCCTCGTCCTCGGCGGCAAGAACGCCCGCCTCGACCAGCTCACCGGCGACGTGCCGCCGGACCACCCCGACCGCAACGTCGCCGAGCAGCTGGCGCACGCCGGTTTCGTCACGCTCTCCTTCGACCACGGCATCGGCGGCGCCATGGACGCCGCGCGCCGGGCAGGCCGGGACGAAGGGACACTGCTCGCCCATGCGTTCGCCCTCACAGGACGCTCCCTGCTCGGCGCCCTCACCGGCGACGCCCTGGGCGCGCTCGACGTCCTCGCCGCGCATCCGCTCGTCGACCCGCGCCGCATCGGCCTGTTCGGCCACAGTCTCGGCGCGGCCGTCGCCCTCCACACCGCGCTGCTCAGCGGGCGCGCGGGCGTCCCGCTCTGCGCGGCCAGTCACGTCGGCAGCTATGGGGCCCTGTACGAAAGGCTGTTGACCGGCCATGAGGGGGCGGTGCTGCCCGGCATCCTGGAGTACGCCGACCTGCCCGACCTGTACGGCGCCCTCGCCCCGGCGCCGCTCCAGCTCCAGTACGGCACGGCCGACTCCTACCTGGAACCCGCCGACGCGCGGGCGGCGGCGGACACGGTCCAGGAGGCGTACCAGGCTGCCGGGGCCGAGGTGGAGGTCCACGGGCTACCCATGGGGCACGGCACACACGTCGGCCACGCCGCTGACTTCTTCACCCGCACGCTCACCGAGCCCGCATCCGTGGGTCCCGCCGTACCGGCCCAGCGCATCCACTTCGAGGTGTCCGAGCGGCGTACCGTGCTCGACCGCGTCGACACCGCGCTCGCCTCGGGCATCCTCACGCAGGGCCCGCAGGTGGCCCGCTTCGAGGCGCTCGCCCGCCCCTGGACCGGCCGCGACACGGCGGCGGTCGCGTCCGGTTCTGCGGCCCTGGAGATCGCGCTGCGCGTCATCGGTGTGGCGGGCCGCACGGTGCTCGTGCCGGTCAACACGTTCTTCGCGACGGCGGCCGCCGCCGTGCGCGCCGGTGCGGCCGTGCGCTTCGTCGACATCGAGCTCGACGGCCTCGGCATGGACCCGGACTCCCTGCGCGCCGCCCTGGACCGGCACCCCGACACCGCCGCCGTCCTGCCGGTGCACATCGGCGGCATCGTCGCCCCCTCGCTCGACGCGCTGCTCGCACAGTGCGAGCAGCGCGGCATCCCGGTCGTGGAGGACGCCGCGCACGCCTTCGGAGCCACGCTCGGCCGGCGCCCTGCCGGTGGCTTCGGCCGGTTCGGCGCCTTCTCCTTCTTCCCCACGAAGGTCGCGATCAGCGGCGAGGGCGGGCTGCTGTCCGCCGCGTCGGCGGCCGACCTGGAGCAGGTGCGGCGCTGGCGCGACCACGGAAAGAGCGCGCAGGGCTCCACGCTGCACGACCGCCCCGGCGGCAACTGGCGGCTGAGCGAACTGCACGCCGCCGTCGGCACGGTGGACCTGGAGCGCTTCTCCCGCACCCTCGCCGCACGCCGCACGCTCGCCGCCCGGTACGACGCGCTGCTCGCCGACGTGCCCGGCGTCCGGCCGCACGCCGTGCCCGCGGCGGCGGGCAGCAACTACTACAAGTACCTCGCCTACCTGCACCCCGACGCACCGCTGGACCGCCCGCTCCTGAAGAAACGGCTCCGGGAGCGGCACGGCGTGTCCCTGGCCGGTGAGGTCTACGACCATCTGCTGTGCGACCACCCGCAGTTCGCCCCGCAGCGCCGCCAGGACGCAGCGGACGGCCCTTTCCAGCGGGCCCGCTGGTTCGCGCGGCACCACATCGCCCTGCCGTTGTACCCGTCCCTCACGGAGGCCGAGCAGTTACGGGTGGTCGCCGCACTCCGCAGCGAGCTGCCGTGACCGCCGTGCTCTCCGCGTTCCGCCGGGGCGCGTGGCGGACGTCCCTGGACCGGGCTCCTCTGCCCGGCCCCGGGGGGCGGGAGCTGGCGCTGGTCCCGGAGATCGTCGCCGACGCGGACCGGCGTTGGTGGGACAGCACCCTGCCCGGCCTGCCCAGCCTCACCGGACGCCGCCAACTCCTGCTTGAAGCACTTGAGTTGTTCGACCACGGCGCCGTCTCGGTGGGAGGCCTCGGCGAGCAGAGCGCCGGGGACTTCCGCGCGGCGCTGTGGGAGAGTGCGGGGCTGCCGGGGCCGCTGGTCGACCGGTGGTGCGCGATGCTGCGGGACGGCTTCCTGAAGCACGGTGACCCATCCGCCGGCCCCGACGGGCGGCTGGCCCTCGTCGCGCTGCCGGGCAACACCTTCACCTGTCTGGAGTCGGTCTGCGACCAGGCCGAGCGCTCGGCGGGCGTGTGGCTGCGGCCGAGCCGACGCGAACCGTTCTCCGCGGCCCGGTTCGTCGCCGCGCTGCTCGCAGCGGGGTGGCCCCCGGCCCGCGTCGGCCTGTACCCCGCCGAACAGCGTGCCCTGCCGGGCCTTGTGCGGCTCACGGACCGGCACGTCGTCTACGGCGGCGCCGGACTCGCCGCGACGCTCCGCGCCTCCCCCGCCCTCACCCTGCACGGCCCCGGCCGGGGCTGCGCGCTGGTGCCGCCGGGCATGCCGACCGACGAGGCGGTGGCATGGCTGCTGCCCTTGGTGGCGGCGGACTCCGGGCGGTTCTGCAGCAACGTACGCACCGTCGTATGCGAGGAGCCCGACGCGGCGGAACAACTGGCCGCAGCGCTGGCCGCCGCCCTCGACGCCCTGCCCCCGGACGGCGCGTGGCCCCTGACCGCCTTCCGCGAACCGGGCGCCGCGGAACACGCGGCCCGCACCGTCCGCGACCGCCTCCACCCCGGCGACCGCGTCCTGACCCGCCGGCCGCCCGTACTGACGAGCGCGGCGAACGACGTGTACGTGCTGCCCCATCTCACCCTGCTCGCGGGCCACTTCACGCACAGCACTCCTTCTCATCCTCTGATCGGCCACGAGGTCCCCTTCCCCTCCGCCGCCGTCCTGAGCGCCTCCCCCGAGGCCGCGCGGGCCATCACCGCCGCCTCCCTCTTCGTGTACCGCCCGGTGAAGCGAGGCCCCGTATGACCACCGTCTCCGGCACCCTGTCCGACACGCTGCGCGAACGCGTCCCCGAGCTCGGCGTGGACCTCGACACATGGACGCGCCGCATGATGCGCTGGCACTTCGACCCGGAGACCGGCAGCCCCTTCTGGGTCGCGCGGCGCGGCAGGCTCGGCTTCGACCCGGTCGAGGACATCGGCGGCTTCGCCGACCTGACGCGCTTCGGCCTCTTCGACAAGGCCGAGCTGCGCGTCGCGCACGCCCGCGACCTGCGGCCCCGCGGCTACCGCGACCGGCCCTTCCGGGTCTTCGAGACCGGTGGCAGCACGGGCGCTCCCTGCCGGGTCGTCAACGTCACGCGCCTCGCGTACGACGTGGAGATCTACCGCACGGTCCTCGAGGCGCGCGGCGTGGCCGGCGGCGACGTGCTCGCGATGACGCCGAGTGGGCCGCACGCGTACGGGCACTTCGTGGAGGGCCTGGCCGACAGCTGGCGGGGTGCCGTGCACGCCATCGACTTCGATCCGCGCTGGGTGAAGGCCGCCCTGCGGTCAGGCGGCGAGGCCGGCGCCTACACCGCGCACCTGATCGACCAGACCCTCGTCCTGCTGGCCGCCGAACGCCCCGCGCTGCTCTTCACGACCTCGCGGCTGCTCGTCGAGCTCGCGATGCGGCTGCCCCGCCCCCTGCACACGTACGGCATCCGTGCCGTGTGCACCGGGGGCACCTCGTGCAGCGCCGCCGAGGCCGAGTTCCTGCGCGAGGAGCATCTGCCGGGCGTGCAGTGGATCGACACCTACGGCAACACACTCGTCGGCCACGCGCTCCAGGCCGACGCGGCGGCGGGCACGGTGGCGGGCGCACCGGACGTGCCGGGCGGCACCGGCCACTCCTACCATCTGCCGCCGCCCTTCGCCGTGTTGACGGTCGTCGACCCGGCCGACCCGTGGCGCGAGGTCGCGGTCGGGCAGCGGGGCCGCGTGCGGGCCACAACCCTTCTGGAGGACCTGTTCCTGCCCAACCTCCTGGAGCGGGACAGCGCGGTCAGGACCGGGCCGCACCCGTGGTTCCCCTGGGACGGGGTCGCCGCCGTGCGGCCCTTCCGCGAGTCCGGGGCCGCCGAGGAGGCGGTGGAAGGCGTCTACTGACCGGTCCGCCGGCCGGTCCACCGACCGATGGATCGAGGGCCACACATCGTGAACCTGTCGTCGAACGGCGTACCCATACCCTGCACGCCGGAGCTCTTCGGCCCGCTGCGGCCCAGCGCCGACCTGCTGGCGCCGAGAGACCCCGGCGCGCTGCGGGAACGGCTGCACGCGGACGGTTATCTGTATCTGCCGGGCCTGCTCGACCGTGCGGAGGTGCTGCGGCTGCGGGGCGCGTACTTCTCGCTCTTCCCGCCGGGCCTGCTGGCGCCGGGCACGGGAGCGGAGGACGGGGTGTTCTCCGGGCGGGTGCCCGAAGGCGTTCCGGAGTACGGGGTGGCGGGGCACCCGGCGTACGCGTTCGTACGCTCTCCTCACTTCGACCGCTTCGTCGCCGACCCCGTCCTCTCCACCCTCGCCGCCCAACTCCTGGGCGCCGACGCTGTGATGCTGCCGCGCCGCATCCTGCGCCACTTCCACCGGGGCACACGGCGCGCCTCCCGCGCGCACGTCGACTTCGACTACATGGACAAGGGCTCCCCGCGCGTCGTCACCTTCTGGATCCCGGTCGGTGACTGCCCTCCGCGCACCGGCGCCCTGGTGTACCTGGAGGGCTCCCACCGGCTGCCGCCCGAGGAGTACGCGCCGCTGCGCGACGTCACCGACCGGCCCGGCGACCGCCGGCAGATCTGCCACGACCTGGAGCTGACCGCCCGCACGCTCGGCCGGCGCTGGCTGTGCGCCGACTTCGCGGCGGGCGACGTCATGGTGCACCTGCCCCGCATCATCCACGCGTCCCTGGACACGACGACGGACGCCATGCGTCTCTCCGTCGACACCCGTTTCGTACGCTCCGGCGACACTCCCGACCCGCGCTGGCTCCGCCCCTGGTCGGCGGACGACGGGGCGTGAGCCCCTTCAGAGCCTGACGGCCCGCCCTCCCGCCGCGTCCGACCGTTCCGCCGCGACGATCACCTCGTCGACGAGGCGGGCCTCGGCGACCGGGCAGACCGGAGTGGTGCCGGTCGCCACGGCGGCCATGAAGTCGGCGAGCAGCGGCTGGTGGGGGTTGGGCGCCGGGGGCAGCAGGAGAGGTGTCCCGGGGGTTCCTTCGAGGTGGCCGGAGTCGAGCGGGTCGAGCGTCACGGTGCGTCCGCCGCCGCTGAGCCGGATGCGGTCCACGGGCGGGCCGTCACCCCACTCCACGAGGCAGTGCGCCCGGAATCCGGACCGCCAGCGCAGGACGAGCCGGGCCTGCCGCTCCGCGCCGCGCGGGTAGCGGCGGCCGAGCCGGGCGGCCACCTCGTCCGGCCGTCCGAACAGGTGGAGCAGCAGATCGATCCGGTGGCTCCCGGCGTCGGCGAGGACCCCGCCGCCGGACACGGCGGGGTCGGTGCGCCAGCGCATCGGATCGTCGGGCCCCGGTTCGAAGGCGCTGCGGAAGCGCACCTCGATGCGCTCGGGTGTCCACCCGCCGAGCTCCTCGCGCAGCCGCCGCACGGCGGGCGCGAGCCTTCGGTAATAGGCGACGCCCGCACATCGCCCCGCCGTGTCGAGTGTCCCTCCGGTGCCGAGGCCGCCCGCGAGCGGCTTCTCGATCAGCACGGGCAGCCCCGCGTCCAACACGGCCTGCGCGACCGGCACATGGAGGACGACGGGGGTGGCGACGTACACGGCGTCGACGCCGGACAGGAGGAGGTCAGGTGCCGCGCCGGACCTTGCGATCCCGTACCGCTCGGCGGTGCGCGCGGCGCGGTGCGGGTCGCGGCCCCAGAGGGCCACCGGTTCCTCACCGAGCGCGTGCAGGGCGGGCAGCACGCGGCGCGTCACGACGTCGCCGTATCCGGCGATGCCCCACCTCATGCGCTTGTCCGTCGGCCGTTCAGGGGACGATCGCCACCTTCAGGGTCTCGGGCGGCGGGCCGTCGTAGGGGGCCTGCTGGGCGTCCGGGTAGAGGGAGCGGCTGGCGGAGAGCTGTTCCAGGGCCTTGGGGAGCTCGTCGAGGGGATAGGTGTGCGTGTGGAGGTCGGGCAGGCGCAGGGAGTCGGTGCGGCGGTGGGCGAGTCGTTCGGCGGTGGCGAGCGCCTCGGCGCGCGCGGTGTCCAGCGGCTCCGCGGAGCTGTGCACGCGCAGTCCCTTGCGCTCCCAGGTGATCAGGTCGACGGTGACGTGCGTGTCGACGTGGTGCGTGCCGAGGAGGACGACGAGGCCGTTCTGCCGTACGAGACGTACGCAGGCGTTGAGGGTCGTGGGGGTGCCGACGGCGTCGACGGCCACATCGAAGTCCGCGCCGACGGAGGCCAGTTGTTCCGCGCTGCCGTCCACGCGGCGCACGTCGTCGGCGCCCGCGGCGGTGGACCGTTCGAGGCGCCAGTCGTCGAGGTCGACGGCGACGACCTCGGCGGCGCCGCGCGCCAGCGCGACCCGCAGCGCCAGCTGTCCGACGGGTCCCTGGCCGACGATCGCGACGCGGTCGCCGAGCCTGATGCCGCGGGTGGCGTGCACGGCCAGCGGCAGGAGCTGGAGGATCGCGCCCTGTTCGAAGGGCACGTCGTCGGGCAGCGCGCCCACGGAGATCTCGCGGGCCAGCGCGTAGTCGGCGTACCCGGTGGTGAGCGGGGTCCGCACGAAGACCCGCTGCCCGGGCACGACACGCCGTACGCCCGCGCCGCACGCCTCGACGACTCCGGCGATCTCGTGGCCGAAACACCCCTGGGAGCAGTGCTCGCGCAGGCCGTAGTAGTGGAAGTAGGCGAGGTCGCTGCGGTTGCAGACCGTGCAGGCCCGGACGCGGACGAGGACCTCGGACGGTCCGGGTTCCGGCACCGCGACATCGGTGACCAGCCTGATGTCGCGCCTGCCGACGAGTTCGTACCTGCGCATGGCCCTCTCCCCTCAGCGGATGCGATCTGCGGAAGTCCCAAGGATTCCCCAACTCTGCCGCCGGGAGGGTGGATTCGCCCGCCTCGACCTGTTCCGACTCCTTGACAGCCCTGTTTGGTACGAGCCAATATCCACTATCCGATTGGCCTGGACCAATCAGCAGCAGCCCCGCCGCACACCCGCTCCCCCCGTGCACCCCGCACACCCTGTGCCCCGTACGTCTCCCGTACGTACCCCGCAACTTCGGAGGTCGCGCCATGGCACCGAGCAGTGACCCGACTCTGGAGCACCTCGCCCACTCCGTGCTGCAGCCCGGCTTCGAGGGCACCACGGCCCCCGACTGGGTGCGCCGCAGGATCTCCGAGGGCCTGGGCTCCGTCGTGCTGTTCGCGCGGAACATCGAGACGCCCGAGCAGGTCGCGCGGCTCACCTCGGCGCTGCGCGCGGAGAACCCCGACCTCATCGTCGCCATCGACGAGGAGGCGGGCGACGTGACGCGCCTGGAGGCGTGGACCGGTTCGTCCCGCCCCGGAAACCTGGCTCTCGGCGCCGTCGACGACATCGACCTGACCGAGCGTGTCGCCCACGACATCGGCCGCGACCTGCACGCGGCGGGCGTCTCCCTCAACTTCGCGCCCAGCGCCGACGTGAACTCCAACCCGCTCAACCCGGTGATCGGCGTACGCTCCTTCGGCTCCCGCACCGACGTCGTCTCCCGCCACACGGCCGCCTGGATCCGCGGCCTTCAGGAGGCCGGCGTCGCCGCCTGCGCCAAGCACTTCCCCGGCCACGGCGACACGGTCGTCGACTCGCACTACGGCCTGCCCCAGGTGAAGGGCTCCGCGGAGGAGATCGCGCTCACCGCGCTGCCGCCGTTCATCGCGGCGATGGAGGCGGGCGTGCGCGCCGTGATGACCGCGCACCTGCTCGCGCCCGCCTACGACCCGGACCTGCCCGCGACCCTCAGCCACCGCATCCTGGTGGAACTGCTCCGCGGCGACCTGCACTTCGACGGCCTCGTGGTCACCGACGGCATCGAGATGGGAGCGGTCACCGACCGCTACGGCATCGACGGCGCGACCGTGAAGGCGGTGGCCGGCGGCGTGGACGCGGTGTGCGTGGGCGGCGAGAGCGCCGACGAGTCCACGTTCGACCTGCTCTCCACGGCTCTGGTGAAGGCCGTGCTGGACGGCACGCTGCCGGAGGCTCGCCTCGCCGAGGCGAGTACGCGCGTACGGGAGTTCGCCGCCTGGTCCGGCGAGCGGTCCCGGGCCGTGGGGCGCGCCCCGAAACCCTCCGAAATCGGCGCCATCGGCCTGGTCGCGGCCCGCCGCGCGGTACGGGTGCACCACCGCGTCGGCACGGCGAACGCGGCGCTCCCCGTCACCGGGGTCCCGCACGTCGTGGAGCTCTCCCCCACGATGAACCTCGCCGTCGACGGCCACACCCCGTGGGGCGTCGCGGTGCCGCTGCGCGACCTGCGCCCCGGCACGACATCCGTACGCCTGACGGAGCCCGAACTGTCGTACTCCGTCGACGTGGTGGACCGCGATGTGCTGGCCCCGGCGCAGGGCCGGGCCCTGGTCGTCGTGGTCCGCGACGCGGCCCGCCACCGCTGGATGACCGACACCCTCAACCGCATCCTGCGCAGCCGCCCCGACGCCCTGGTCGTCGAGATGGGCGTCCCCTCGGGCGACGCGCTCGGCGCCACCCACCTGATCACCCATGGCGCGACCCGCGTCTCGGGCATCGCGGCGGCGGAGCTGCTCGCGGGGGCGGCGGGCTGACCCGCCGCCCCCTCATGAGCGACCCCGGTCGCTAGCTCTTCAACGGGCCCTCGCAACTGAAGTCCGCGCTGCCCGCGCGCCCGTCGGACCAGATGTCCACCTCGCCGAACGAGCAGTTCATGTCGGTGAGGTTGTTGTCACCGGCCAGGGCACGGTCGAGCAGGTAGTAGTCCACCGTCTCCGACATGTCCTTGAAGACGGCGTCGGGGTCGTCGGCCGCGGCGAGGTGCGCGGTGATCCTGCCGGTGCAGGTGTACCGCGGACGTTCCGGTGCGCCGTTCGAGCGGCAGTCGGGCGTGATGCCCGTCGTCGCGGCGATGGAGGTGCGGACCTGGGCGGCGGTGGTGTCGCGGAGCTCGCCGACCGGCACGTACTTCGTGTCGGGCACGAAGAGGTCGTCGACGTGCGCGATCTGCTTGTCCAGGAAGGCGTCGTACCGGCTCTGCAGCCCGCGGTCCTTGCCGAGCCGGTCGCGCCAGGCGTCGAAGGCCGCCGGGTCGTCGGCCCGCAGGTGTCCGTACATCTCCTTGATGAGGGCGGGGTGTTCGGTCCACAGGAACTCGAAGAACGTGCCGGCGTAGTCATAGAAGCGGAAGCCGTCGCCTTCGTAGGTGGCGTGCAGCAGTTGGTCGACGGTCATCCTGGGGCCGCCGTTCGCCGTGTCGTCGATGATGCCCTGGACCAGCGACCTGCGGACCTTGATGCCGTCGTCACGGGTGGCGCCGTCGAAGAACTCCGCGGTGCCCTCGTCCATGGCGGTGGTCCGGTCGCCCTGGTACCAGGGTCCCTCGCCGAAGAAGCCCGGCACCGCCCAGCGGCCGTTGAGGTAGTGCGTGTACTCGTGGCGGAAGAGCTCCTCCAGCGTCAGCGTGGAGTCCTGCGGGACGCGCCGCTGGTAGGTGTAGAAGGTCGCGCCGCGCTCGATGTAGACGCCGCCGTTGTTGGTGTCCATTCCGGTGAGCAGCGGGTGGTAGTTCTCGTAGTCGGCGCGTGAGGCGTAAAGAACCGTCGTCAGCGTGGAGTTGGGGTCGCCCGCGAGCGGCTTGTCGGTGCCGACGACGCGGTGGAACTGCGCCTTGACCTGCTTGCTCGCGTAGTACAGCTGGTCGACGGTCCGCCGGTCCAGCGCCGTGCGGACCTTCATGCCTCCCTTGTCGTACGTATAGGTCTGCGGGAAGACGCGGCGCTCGATGTCGGCCTTGCACACGTTGTACGGCGCACAGGCGTCGTACTCGTTCAGCCAGAGGGCCACCTTCGCCCACGGGGCGCTGCCCTCACCGAAGTTGCGGACGGTGACGGGCACCAGGCCGCCGAGTCCGGGGACGATCTCGGCGGTGAGTCCGTCGATTTGGCCGAACCTGCCGTACTCGCTCAGGGCGTCCCGCACCACCCAGGCGTTGTTCGTGCCCTTGAGGTGGGTGTGTCCGCCGAAGGCCTTGAAGGCGGCGCGGTAGGACGGATCGGCCTTCACCGCCGCGTGGAAGGCGGTGTCCTTGTTGCCGGGGTACACGCCGAGGTAGCTCAGGGAGAGCGCGGCGAGCGCGGATCCGGCCCAGGCGGTGTCCTTCGCCGTGTCGGGGTGCTTGGCGTCCATGGTGGCCAGGACCCGTTTGACGAGCGGGAGTTGGTGCTGGCGCAGGCCGGGTGCGCTGGCTGCGTAGAGGGCCTCGCGCAGCGAGTCGGCGTTGGTGCGGGTCGCGTCGAAGGTGCGGGCGGCCGAGCCGAAGGCGGCGACGGCGCGGCGCATGGCGTCCACGGTCGGCGCGTCGGTGACATCGATCTCGTCGTGCGAGAAGTCCTGGTAGGCGACGGCGTGCAGATAGGTGAGCAGCTCCAGGAGGTTGCTGCCGTTCTTGCCGTCGTGGGCCGCCGCGAGGCGGGTGACGCGGCCGGAGACCGCCTGGACGTGCGCGTCCGACATGACGGGGGCGAGCCGTGGGTCCCAGGTCCAGACGAGGGTGCGCAGACAGCCGTCGGCGGTGACCGCCGGGTCGGCGAGGAAGTCGGTGAACCGCTCGGGCGACAGGCCGGTGACGCCGTCGAGGGTGCAGGGCGCGACCGCGGCATCCGTCGCGACCTGCTTCTTCTTGGGCTTCGGGGTACGGGCGCCGGGGACCTGGCCGTCCTTGAGCCCGCCGGGCGCGGGGATCTTGTAGGCGCTCGGCTCGGGGGCCTTCGCGCGGCGGTCGACCACGTCGAGGGGGCTCGGTCCGGCGGGCGCGGACGACGTGGTCAGGGTGGTGGTGCGGGGGTCAGGCTTTGCGGGGGACGGTTCGGCCGCGTTTCCGTACTGGGCGGCCGAGACGCAGAGGGTCGCCGCTATCGCGCCGGCGAGCACGGATCTGCGCAGGGTTCTTGGACGTGGCTGGGACACCGGGGACTCCTGTGTGGGAGGTGGGGGCAAGAGGTGATGTCACGCTGAACCGGCGCGTGGGCAGCCCCACTTGGAAGCCTTGGAGGCTGCCTCCGCGTCATGTGATGCGTAACGTAGTAATGTGAAATTGCACTGACAACCCCTCAGGAACACCCGGCTCTAACGGAATTAGCGGTTCACGAGTCGGGCGCCGCTTCCGCTCCCGGCTCGCGCAGGGTTCGCAGGAGGAGCCAGCCGAGGGCGGGCAGCGCGATCAGCGGCGCGAGGGCCACCCGCAGGGAGGCGGCGTCCGCGACGGCTCCGATCAGCGGGCTCGCCAGGCCGCCGATGCTCACGGTAAGCCCCAGCGTCACACCGCTCGCCGTGCCCATGCGGCGCGGCAGATAGTCCTGGCCGAGCGTGATGTGCAGGGAGAACGGCACGTACAGGCCGGCCGAGACAAGCACGACGAAGACGTACAGCAGCGGTCCGGGGACGAGGACGACGCCCGCCACCGCGAGAACCGTCGAGGCGTACGACCACCGGACGACCGGGATGCGTCCGTACCGCGCGGCGAGCCGCCCGCCCGCGACGGTGCCGACCGCGCCGCCGACGTAGAGCACGAACAGCGCGACGGTACCGGCGGCCGCACCGCCGCCGGTGCGCTCTCGCACGTACAGCGCGATGAACGTGCTCAGCCCGGTGAAGACGATCGAGCGGCAGACGACGGCGCCGGACAGCTTGATGAAGGACGGCCAGTCGTCCTCGGCGACCGGGGCGGGTGCACCCTTCGGGGCCTGGGGTGCTCCCTCGGCGGCGGCCTCCCGCGCCCTGACGCGCCGCAGCGCGGCCACGCACAGGACGGCCCCCGCGAGGGCGGGGACGACCAGGAGCGGCGACGCGCGAAGACCGCCCGTCGCGATCACGGCCGAGACCAGCAGGGGCGCGGTCGCGAAGCCGACGTTGCCGCCGAGCGAAAACCAGCTCATGGCCGTGTGGCTGCCCCGGCTCGCCTGCCGCGCCACCCGCGCCGCCTCCGGGTGGTAGGCGGCGACGCCGATGCCGGACACGGCGACGGCCAGCAGGGTCAGCGCGTAGTTCCCGCCGACCCCCGCGAGGGCGACCCCCGCACCGCCCACCAGCGTGCTCACCGGCAGCAGCCACGGCATGGCCCACTTGTCGGTGAGCGCTCCGAACAGCGGCTGCACCACGGAGGAGAGCAGCGAGGCCGCGAGCACGATGCCGGACGCGGCGGCATAGGTATAGGCACGCTCGGCGACGAAGAACGGGACGAGGGCGGCGACCGCACCCTGATAGATGTCCACACAGGCGTGGCCGAGGGAGAGGAGGGGGATGGGGCCGGGGCGGGCGCGAGGGTCGGCGCGGCCGCGGACGACGTGGCGGGGCGGACGGGACGCCTTGACGCGGGGGGTGCGTGGAGGCCGTGCGTACTGACGCGAGGCTGAGGGCTGGTTCGTCGACACCGCCTCATCCTCGCCACGCCCCCAGCTGGCCCGCTTCCGATAAAGTGCCAACCTGTGCCGAAGATCCGCCATACCTCTCTAAGCAGCGGTGGCACCTCCCCGTCCATCCGTCACACCCCCCAAGCCCCCACCGTCACCCGGGAACTCGCCCCCGGGGAGCGCATCGACGCGCACCGTCACGACGACCACCAGATCATCTACGCGGGCTCCGGCGTCGTCGCCGTCACCACCGACGCGGGCACCTGGTTCGCACCCGGCACCCGGGCCATCTGGGTGCCCGCGGGATGCGTCCACGCGCACCGCGCCCACGGCCACCTCGCCCTGCACCTGCTCGGCCTGCCCGCGGGCACGAACCCGCTCGACCTCGACTCCCCCACCGTCCTCGCCGTCAGCCCGCTCCTGCGCGAACTGATCCTCGCCTGCACCCGCGCCCCGCACGACGAATCCCCGGAGCGCCGCCGGCTGCGCGCCGTGCTCCTCGATCAGCTGCGGGCGTCACCGCAGCAGCCCGTGCAGCTGCCCACCCCCACCGATCCCCGCCTCGTCGCCGTCTGCGACCTCCTGCACGGCGACCCCGCCGACCCGCGCGGCCTGGCCGCTCTCGCCGCTGCGGCGGGGGCGGGCGAACGCACCCTGAGCAGGCTCTTCCGCCGGGAGCTCGGGATGACGTTTCCCCAGTGGCGCACCCAACTGCGTCTCTATCACGCGCTGCGCATGCTGGCCGACGGCATGCCGGTCACCACGGTCGCGCACCGCTGCGGCTGGTCGTCCACCAGCGCGTTCATCGACGTATTCCGCCGCGCCTACGGATACACGCCCGGCGCGCATCAGCGCCGCGACTGACTCCCCGCCCTCCCTTCCGGCCAATGCGGTCAACTCCCTTGTTGTGTCGCACCCTTGGCAGCACCAGTGCCATGTGAAATATTACTGCCGTGCTCACGAGACACCCGTCCGGACAGCCGGACCTCATCATCGTGGGGGCGGGCGTCGTCGGCGCCGCGTGCGCCTACTACGCCGCCCGTGCCGGACTCGACGTCACCGTCATCGACCGCGGCCCCGTCGCGGGCGGCACCACCGGAGCGGGCGAGGGCAACCTCCTCGTCTCGGACAAGGAGCCGGGCCCCGAGCTCGAACTGGCTCTGTTCTCCGCCCAGTTGTGGCGAGAACTCGCAGCCGAACTTCCCTCGCGCGTCGAGTACGAGGCGAAAGGCGGCCTGGTCGTCGCCTCGACCGGGCCGGGGCTCGCCGCACTGCGGGACTTCGCCGCCGCGCAGACACAGGCGGGCGTCGAGGCGGCCGAGGTCCCCGCCGACCGCCTCGCCGACTTCGAACCGCACCTCGCGCCCGGCCTCGCGGGTGGCTTCCACTACCCGCAGGACGCCCAGGTGCAGCCCGCCCTCGCCGCCGCGCACCTGCTGCGAGCGGCGACCGACGCCGGACGCCTCACCCTGCGGCTCGGCGAGGAGGTCACCGCGGTCCTGACCGGCACGAAGGGTGAGGTGCGGGGCGTACGGACACAGCGAGGGGAGGTGCGGGCGCCGCACGTGCTCAACGCCGGCGGCACGTGGGGCGGTGAACTGGCCCGCCTGGCGGGCGTGGAACTGCCGGTGCTCCCTCGCCGCGGCTTCGTCCTCGTCACCGAACCGCTGCCGCGCGTGGTGCGCCACAAGGTGTACTCCGCGGAGTACGTCGCCGATGTCGCCAGCGGTTCGGCGGCGCTGCAGACCTCCGCCGTGGTGGAGGGCACTCCGGCGGGTCCGGTGCTGATCGGGGCGAGCCGGGAGCGGGTGGGTTTCGACCGGACGCTGTCGGTGGAGGTCCTGCGGCGACTCGCGGCGCAGGCGGTCGGCCTGTTCCCCGCCCTCGCCGCGGTGCGGGCGATCCGGACGTACGCGGGGTTCCGCCCCTACCTTCCGGACCATCTCCCGGCGATCGGCCCGGACCCACGCGTTCCCGGCCTGCTGCACGCGTGCGGCCATGAGGGCGCGGGCATCGGCCTGGCTCCGGCGACCGGGGCGCTGATCGCGGCGATGCTGGTGGGGGCTGAACTCCCCGTGTCGGCCCGTCCGTTCGCCCCGGCACGCTTCGCGCGCGAGGGCTCAGCAGAGATCCTGTCCAAGGCCGCCGAGAGGGGACACCCACATGACGTATGACGACCGGAACCCGGCCGAACTCGTCGGAGTTCCCCCTGGAACCGCCTTCACGATCACCTTCGACGGCCTTCAACTCGCCGCACTCCCCGGCCAGTCCATTGCCGCCGCGCTCTGGACCGCGGGGATCCTCTCCTGGCGGACCACGCGCGTCGACGGCCGGCCGCGCGGGGCGTTCTGCGGCATCGGCCAGTGCCACGACTGCCTCGCGACCGTCAACGGCCGGCCCAACAGACGAGCGTGCCTGGTCACCGCACGCCCCGGCGACACGGTCACCACCCAGGAAGGGAACGGTCATGCCGGACTCGACAGCTGAGGCCACCGCGGCGCCGAAAGGCCCGCCCCTGCACGACCTCGCGGTGCTGGGCGCCGGGCCCGCGGGCCTCGCCGGCGCGGTGACGGCAGCGGAACACGGCCTGTCCGTCGTCCTGTTGGACTCGGCGCCCCAGCCGGGCGGCCAGTTCTACCGACATCCTCCGGCGGCCACCCGCGCCGCACGCCCCCAAGCCCTGCATCACGACTGGTCCACCTTCGCCGACCTGCGCGACCGCCTGGCGGCGAGTGACGCCACCCGCCTCTTCGGCCATCACGTCTGGACGGTCACGCGTGAGGCCGAGGACCACTGGACGGTCCACGCCCTCACGGGCGGGGAGGACGGGGCGGGTGACGCGGAGCAGCTTCCAGTGGTCGTCCGGTCCCGCGCGCTCCTGCTCGCGACCGGCTCGTACGAACGCCATCTCCCCTTCCCCGGCTGGACCTTGCCCGGCGTGGTGGGCGCGGGCGGCGCCCAGGCCATGCTCAAGTCGGGCGTTGCCCTGCCCGGCCGGCGCGTGGTCGTCGCGGGCAGCGGCCCCCTGCTGCTCGCGGTGGCCGCGTCGCTCACCGCGGCCGGGGCGGAGGTACCCGAACTGATCGAGGCCTCCGGATACCTCGGCTACGCCCGCCACCCGGCCGTACTCGCCGCCCAGCCTCACAAGTTGGCGGAAGCCGCGCTCCACGGCACGAGTCTTCTCCGCCACAAGGTGCGCCTGCGCACCCGCCACGCGGTGACCGAGGCGCACGGCACGGACCGGCTCGAGGCGGTGACCGTCTCCCGCCTCGACCGCGACTGGCGGCCGGTGCCGGGCACGGGCCGCCGCATCGCCTGCGACGCGCTGGCCGTCGGTCACGGCCTGGTCCCCCAGATTGACCTGGCGACCGCCCTGGGCTGCGCGACCCGCCGCACCACCGACGGCACGCACGCCCTGCGGCTGTCCCCGCTTCAGGAGACGTCACTGCGCGGCCTGTGGTCGGCGGGCGAGACATCGGGAATCGGCGGCGCACAAGCCGCCCTTGCCGAGGGCGAGTTGGCCGCTCTGGCCATCACGGCCCGGCTCACCGGACGCCGTCCCGCGCCGACCTCACGTCTGCGCGCCCTGCGCCGTCGCCGCGACCGCGCGAACGCCTTCGCCGACGTCATGGCCGCAGCGCACGCGCCGGGCCCCGGCTGGACCGGGTGGCTCTCCGACGACACGGACGTGTGCCGCTGCGAGGAGGTCCCGGCGGGCCGGATCCGCGAGGCCGTCACGGAGTACGGCGCCCGTGACGCACGCACCGTGAAGCTCCTGACGCGGGCGGGCATGGGCTGGTGCCAGGGCCGCATGTGCGGCTGGACGACGACCTGCCTCACATCGTCACCACCGCCGCCTTCCCCGGCACCCCACCCTCACCGCCCTCACCACCCACCGGCCCTTCCCACATCCCCCGACCGCCGCCTGCTCGCGACGCCCGTGCCGCTCGGCGTCCTCGCGGCCCTCCCGGAGGACCCCGACTCGTCCGCCTCCCCTCCCCACCCGAGCGAAGGACAGCCCTCATGACCACCACCGCCTGGACCGCCGACCGCCCCTGGCGCGGCATCATGGTCGCCACCGCGCTCCCCCTGCGCGAGGACCTCTCCATCGACTACGACGCCTACGCCGAGCACGTCAGCCACCTCATCGGCAACGGCTGCGACGGCGTCGTCCCCAACGGCTCCCTCGGCGAGTACCAGACCCTCACCGACGACGAGCGCGCCCGCGTCGTCCGTACCGCCGTGGCGGCCGCCGGCGACGGGGCCCGCGTCATGCCCGGCGTCGCCGCCTACGGCAGTGCCGAGTCCCGCCGCTGGGCCGACCAGGCCGCGGAGGCGGGCTGCGGCTCCGTGCTCCTCCTCCCGCCGAACACCTACCGCGCCGACGAGCCCGCCGTACGCGCCCACTACGCCGAGGTCGCCGAGGCGGGCCTGCCCGTGGTCGCGTACAACAATCCGTTCGACACCAGGGTCGACCTGACCCCGGACCTGCTGGCCGCGCTGCACGGCGACGGCACCGTCGTGGCGGTGAAGGAGTTCACCGGGGACGTCCGCAGGGCGTACGAGATCGCCGAAGTCGCCCCGGAGCTCGACCTGCTGATCGGCGCCGACGACGTCCTGCTCGAACTCGCGCTCGCGGGCGCGGTCGGCTGGATCGCCGGCTACCCGAACGCCTTCCCCGCCACCTGCGTGGAGCTCTACGACGCCGCCTGCGCCGGGGACCTGGACACGGCACTGCCCCTCTACCGGTCGCTGCACCCGCTCCTGCGCCAGGACTCCAAGACGGAGTTCGTGCAGGCCATCAAGCTCTCGATGGACATCGTGGGCCGTCGCGGCGGCCCGACCCGCCCGCCACGCTCGCCGCTGTCCGGCGCCACGGAGGCGCTGGTGCGGTCGGCCACGGAGAAGGCGATGGCAGCAGGCCACCGCTGACCCCTTCCCCTCCCCCTGCCCGCACCCGCTCCGCCATGAGAACCGGAAGGGACCCATGCGCACCCGTCACGTCTTCCACGCCGTCGACTCGCACACCGAAGGGATGCCCACGCGCGTGATCACCGGCGGCGTGGGAGTGCTCCCCGGCGCCACCATGGCCGACCGAAGGCTCCACTTCATCGAGCACCTGGACCACCTCCGCACCCTCCTGATGTACGAGCCGCGCGGCCACTCCGCGATGAGCGGCGCGATCCTCCAGCCCCCGACCCGCCCGGACGCCGACTACGGAGTCCTCTACGTCGAGGTGTCCGGGCTCCTCCCCATGTGCGGCCACGGCACCATCGGCGTGGCCACGGTCCTGGTGGAGACCGGCATGGTCCGGGTCACCGAGCCGGTCACGACGGTGCGCCTCGACACCCCGGCGGGCCTCGTCTCCGTGGACGTACGGGTGAGCGACGGCGCGGCCACGTCGGCGACGCTCACCAACGTTCCGGCGTTCTGTGTCGCCCTGGACCGCAAGGTCGAGGTGCCGGGGCACGGCACGGTGACGTACGACATGGCCTACGGCGGCAACTTCTACGCGTTCGTCCACCTCGACGCGCTGGGCCTGCCGTTCGACCGCTCGCGCAAGGACGACCTGCTGGCGGCGGGCCTCGCCGTCATGGACGCCATCAACGCGTCGCCGGACCGCCCGGCCCACCCCGAGCAGCCGGAGATCGCCGGGGTGAAGCACGTCTATCTGGCCGCGCCCGGCTCGGACGCGCGCCGCTCGCGGCATGCCATGGCGATCCACCCGGGCTGGTTCGACCGCTCGCCGTGCGGGACGGGCACGTCCGCGCGCATGGCACAACTGCACGCCCGCGGCGAGCTGCCGCTGGACCGCGACTTCGTCAACGAGTCCTTCATCGGCACGGAGTTCACCGGGCGGCTGGTGGCGGAGACGGAGGTGGCGGGCCTGCCCGCGGTCGTCCCCCGGATCACCGGGCGGGCCTGGATCACCGGCACCGCCCAGTACTTCCTCGACCCGGACGACCCTTTCCCGGCGGGCTTCCTGCTCTGAGTCCTGCCTGAGCCCCGCCTGCCTGAGCCCTCCCCGGCATCTCTCGGGACCCCAACTTGCCACGTGACATTGTACTTTGGTGATCCGCGCGGGCGCGGGGACCACCGGAGGGGACACCATGGGGCACCTGAAGCAGAAGAACCTCATCACCGCCAGGGAGCGGCTGCGCGACCAGGTCGGCCACGCCCTGCGCGCCGCCCTGATCTCCGGCGAACTGCGCCCCGGCGAGATCTACTCCGCGCCCGGCCTCGCCGAGGACTTCGGCATCTCGGCGACGCCGGTGCGCGAGGCGATGCTCGACCTGGCCAGGGAGGGCCTGGTCGAGCCGGTCCGCAACAAGGGCTTCCGGGTCACCGAGGTCAACGAGCGCGACCTCGACCAGTACACGGAGATCCGCGGCCTGATCGAGGTCCCCATGATCGGCCGGATCACCCGCACCGCGGCCCGCGAGGACCTGGAGGTGCTGCGCCCGGTCGCCGAGGAGATCGTGCGGGCCGCCCGCGACCACGACCTCATCGGCTATCTGGAGGCCGACCGCCGCTTCCACCTCTCGCTCCTCGCCCTCTCGGGCAACGACCGGCTGGTCGAAACGGTCGGCGACCTCCGCAAGCGCTCACGCCTCTACGGCCTGACGACCCTCGACGAACGCGACCAGCTGACCCCGTCGGCCGAGGAGCACATCGAACTCCTCGACCTGATGCTGTCGGGTGACGCCGAGGCCGCGGAGAAGTGCATGGCCCGGCATCTCGGCCACGTGCGGTCGCTGTGGGCCGAGAACGCCGATCGGCCGTGAGGTGTGGTTGAAGGTCACCGCCCCACGGCGCAGGCGTCCCCGTTGAGCAGGAAGCGCGGCGGTGGTGAGCTGTCTCCGGTGTGGTCGGCGAGATAGCCGAGAGTGACGCGCCCGCCCGGTGGGATGTCGGCGTTGTACGGGGCGTTGGCGGCCGTGACGGTGTTGCTTCCCTGGGTCAGGTCGGTGCCCCAGTCGGAGACGACGGTCTGGCCGAGGGCGAGGGGGAACTCCAGCCGCCAGCCGTTCACGGGGGTGGCGCCCGTGTTGGTGATGGTGAGGTCGACCTTCGTGCCCGTCCCCCAGCTCTGCACGGTCCGGTCCACGCGGCAGGTGGGTTCCTCCCGTGCGAGCGAGAGGCGGTGCAGGCCGCCGGGCAGGTCGTTGACCATGTAGAGCTCCCCGTCGACGGTGGCGCCGATCGACGTGACCTGGGTGGGCAGCTCGCCGATCTCCGCCTGCTCGTAGCCGCCGCTGCCGTCGGGGCGCAGCGCCCAGACGGTCGAGGAGCAGTAGTCGGTGGCGAGATACGTGCCGTCGGCCAGGTCGGCGTACTTCTTGCCGCGGTAGACGTGGCCGCCGATGACCGAACACCCGCCCGTGTACGGCGAGTACGTGAACACCGGCTCGGTGTACCGCTCACCCGGGGTGCAGTCGCCGCCCTCGAACCGTTCCAACCCTTCGTAGCAGGACCAGCCGAGGTTGAGCCCGCCGCGGCCCGGGGCGATGTGGTCGATCTCCTCCCAGCGGCCCTGGCCGACGTCGCCGATCCACAGCGAGCCGTCGGCCCGGTCGAAGGAGAACCGCCACGGGTTGCGCAGCCCGTAGAGCCAGATCTCCGGGCGGGCGCCGGGGACGTCGACGAAGGGGTTGTCGTCGGGGACGCAGTAGGCGCGCTCTCCGCACGTGCGGTTCACGTCGACGCGCAGGATCTTGCCGAGCAGTGTGTCCAGCCGCTGCCCTGCGCGCAGGGGGTCCGCCGAACCGCCGCCGTCGCCGATGCTCCAGTAGAGGTGCCCGTCGGGGCCGAAGGCGAGCTGGCCGCCGTTGTGGTTGCTGTACTCGGCGTGCTCCTGGGAGAGCAGGGGCTCCAGCCGGGCGCCGTCGAGCCGGTAGCGGGCGAGGGTGACCGCGCCGTCGGGCAGGGCCGTGTACGCGAGGTACAGCTGCCGGCTGGTGGCGAAGTCGGGCGGGACGGCGATGCCCAGCAGGCCGCGTTCGTTGCCCGACTCGTCCACGGAGGACTTGATGTCGAGGAGGGGGGTGGGGGCCAGGCCGGTGTCGGGGTGGTAGACGCGGACGGTGCCGGACTTCTCGGTGACGAAGAGCCGTCCGGTGCCGTCGTCGGGGGCGGCGAGGGCGGTGGGCCGTCTCAGTCCGGAGGCGACCTGCGTGGTGGTGGCGTGCAGCGAGGTCAGAGGGACGTCCGGAGCCCTTCCGGTCGAAGGCGCGCCGGACGCCGTGGCGCGCGGGGTCGCGGCGGCGGACGGCGGGGTGACGAGGGTGCTCAGGAGGAGGGCGAGGAGGACGAGGGGAAGGCAGAGGGGGAAGGAGAGGGAAAAGAAGAGGGGGACGGGGCGGGCGGGGCAGGCGGGGCGGGCGGGGCCGGTCCGGCGGCTTCGGGGCATGTCGGCTCCAGGGGGCGAGGCGCTGGGCGGGTGGTGCACCCGGGGGGGGAAGGGAGGGGGCAGCCGGCCGAGCCGGACGCTTCCCGCCGGGCGTGGCACTGCCCGGCGGGACGGTACTCGGCCGGTGCGTCAGCCGAAGTCGACGTCACTGCACAGGAAGTACGTCTGGTCCATGTGCGACGCCTGCCAGATCGTGTACACCACGTGGCGGCCGCTGTAGCCGGAGGTGCTCACGGGGATCGAGTAGTTCTGGCTCGGCCCGTACTTGCCGGTGCGGGCGACCAGTTCGAGGTCGCTCCAGCGCAGGGGCTGGGTGACGGGGTCGTAGCCCTGCCTGCTGACATAGACCTCGAAGTAGTCCGCGCCGTGGCTGGCCTGGTCGTACAGCTTGACGGTGAAGTCGTCGGCGAGGGCGGTGGTCCGCCACGCGCCGGGGGTGTCCAGCGCGTTGTAGCGTCCGCCCTCGGTCCGGCCGCCGCTGCACAGCTGGCCGTCCGGGACAACCGCCCGGAAGTTGCCGCCGGAGCCGTTGCGGTACAGGCCGTTCCAGTTCCACATGGCGTTGGGGTCGGCCCGCCACGCCTGCCAGCACATGGGGTCCTGCTGGGCCATCGCCGGGTTGAGGTGATCGCTGCCCCAGCGCTGCCAGCAGCCGTAGTTGCGCGTCGCCGGGTCGACGACGGAACCGTGTGCCACCGCGGTCCCGCTCCAGGGGACCAGGCTGAGCAGCAGTGCGACCAGGGCGCTGAAGGCGAGCGTCAGGCCGCGTCTCGTACCGGGGAGATGAAAATGACGATCCATCGGGCTCCTGCTTCCTGTGGGGGTGCGTCGGATGAGACGTGGGGGGGTGACGTATGGGGTGGTGACGTGCGGGGTGGCGCGTGGGAGCGCTCCCGCGAAACAATTTGCGGGCGTGGTAACACGGCGACAACAGGCGAATGCGCCACATGCGCGCGGTAGTTGACGCGGCTAGCAGAGGGAGCCGGGGGGCGGCCCGGTGGCTCGTCCGGCGGCGGTCGTTCCGCCCGAACGCCGGGCGTACGGCACGCGGCGTGCGTGCTGCAAGAGCCGGGGTCAGGGGTCGGTTCACCGGCTGTCGCGGTCCCCTCCCCGCACCGCGCGGCACAGTGCTCGCACCGGTTGATGGGCGCCGGTTCCGCGTGCAGCACCATCCCCCCCAGGCGGGCGCGAGTGCGCTCCGGGCCAGGCGCGTGCCGCGAGAACCGGTCGGCGCGTCCGGGCGCCCGGCGCGCTCTGTGGCGTCGTACCTGCTCACTCGGGTCGGTCGGCCGTCGGCTCAGGGTGTCGGATCGCGCCCGCGAAGTCCTCCCGCGGCCCCGCCGGGAGGCCGACGGCCGGGCCCGCCCGCCGGATGGCCACTTTCGCTCGCTGCGGGCAGGGTTACGTTTTCCGCCGGGCGCCTGGGTGCCTGGGCGCCTGGGCGCCTGGGCGCCTGTACGGGGACACGGATTTCGTTCGACGGATCGGCGCCTACAGGGTTGTCATGGCCTCGCCGGACTCTTACAGTCCGGCTGTGAGCGGGTGGGAGCGCTCCCACCTCCCGGAAGACGGAAACGCTCCCGCAGTCGGAAAGATGCCCCCTCGGAGAGAGGCTCCCTCATGCGCGCATCACCGCATCGCCTCCGCACCGTACGTGCCCTGTCGGGCGCGTTGTTCACCGCTCTCACCACGGTGGCGGCGCTCCTCGTGGCCGGCACCCCGGCCCAGGCCGACACCACGATCTGCGAACCCTTCGGAACCACCGTGATCCAGGGACGCTACGTCGTCCAGAACAACCGCTGGGGCACCAGCGCCACCCAGTGCGTCACCGCCACCGGCACCGGCTTCCGGATCGCCCGGGCCGACGGTTCGGTGCCCACCAACGGCGCCCCCAAGTCGTACCCGTCGATCTTCAACGGCTGCCACTACACCGTCTGTTCGCCGGGGACCAGGCTCCCCGCGCAGCTCAGCACGGTCTCCAGCGCGCCCAGCAGCATCTCGTACGGCTATGTGTCGGGCGCCGTGTTCAACGCCTCGTACGACATCTGGCTGGACCCGACGCCTCGCACCGACGGCGTCAACCGGACCGAGATCATGATCTGGTTCAACCGGGTCGGCCCGATCCAGCCCATCGGCTCCCGGGTCGGCACCGCCTCTGTCGGCGGGCGCACCTGGGAGGTCTGGACCGGCAGCAACGGCGCCAACGACGTGATCTCTTTCGTCGCCCCGTCGACGATCACGAGCTGGAGCTTCGACGTCATGGACTTCGTCGACCAGGCAGTCGCCCGGGGCATGGCGCAGCGCAACTGGTACCTGACAAGCGTGCAGGCCGGCTTCGAGCCGTGGCAGAACGGCGCCGGGCTGTCGGTGAACTCCTTCTCCTCCGCCGTGAACATCGGCGGCTGACCCCGCGCGGACCCGGTGACTCCGCCGACCCCGGCGCCGAAGAGGAGTTGCCCCTCCACCCACACCCCATCCCCATCCAGGAGCGCACATGCCCGACCCGACCAGACGTACGATCACCCGGCCCCGCAGACCCCACCGCAAGCGATCGGCCGTCCTGGCCGCTGCCTTGAGCACCCTGCTGCTGGGAGCGGCGGTCCAGGTGGCCGCGCCCCCGGCGTCGGCGGCGGAGCCGCACGTCGACAACCCGTTCGCCGACGCGTCGTTCTACGTCAACCCGGACTATGCCCGCCTCGTCGAAGGGTCCATCGGCAAGACCACCGACGCGGCGCTCAAGTCCAAGATGGAGCAGGTCAAGAACGCTCCGACGGCCGTCTGGCTGGACCGGATCGCCGCCATCCACGGCGGCGACGCCAACGGAGGCCGCAAGAGCCTCGCCGACCACCTCGACCTGGCGCTCGCGCAGAAGAAGCCGGGCCGGCCGCTCGTCGCCTCGTTCGTGGTGTACGACCTGCCGGGCCGCGACTGCGCCGCCCTCGCCTCCAACGGTGAACTCCCGCTCACCTACAAGGGTTTGGCGCGCTACAAGGCCGAGTACATCGACGAGATCGCCAAGGTCTTCGCCAGACCCAAGTACCGGGACATCCGCATCACCGCGGTCATCGAGCCGGACGGCCTGCCGAACCTGGTCACCAACCTCTCGGACCCGGAGTGCGCCCGGGCCAAGAGCAGCGGCATCCAGGTGGCCGCCACCCGGTACGCCCTGAACAAGCTGCACGCCATCCGGAACGTGTACACGTACATGGACGCCGGCCACTCCGGCTGGCTCGGCTGGGAGACCAACCTCGCCCAGACCGCCGAGCTGTACACGGACGTCGTCAAAGGCACGAAGGCCGGTCTGCGCAGCGTGGACGGTCTGATCACGAACGTCTCCAACTACACGCCCCTCACCGAGCCGTTCCTCCCCGACCCGGACAAGACGGTCGGCGGCAACATGATCAAGTCGGGCACGTTCTACGGGTGGAACCCGAACTTCGACGAGTCGGACTTCACCAAGGCCCTGCACACCGCGCTGGTCGCCAAGGGCTGGCCCGCTTCCACCGGGATGGCCGTCGACACCTCCCGCAACGGCTGGGGCGGCAGCGCCCGCCCGACCGCCGAGGGGACGAGCACCGTACTCGACACCTACGTCAGCCAGTCCAAGGTGGACCGCCGCGCCCACCGCGGCCTGTGGTGCAACGTCGACGGCGCGGGGCTCGGCCGGCTCCCGCAGGCCGTGCCCGCCGACTCCCCGGACTCGCACCTCGACGCGTTCCTGTGGGTCAAGCCGCCGGGGGAATCGGACGGGGCGAGCAAGGACATCCCGAACGACGAGGGCAAGCGTCCGGACCCGATGTGCGACCCGGACCACACAGCGCCCGGCGCGGGCGGCAACCCGACCGGCGCCATGCCCGACGCGCCGCTGGCCGGGCACTGGTTCCACGATCAGTTCTCCATGCTCGTACGCAACGCCCACCCCGCCGTACCCACCGACGGCCCCTAGGAGACGGACGATGACTCGAAGCAAGAGACGACCACTGTCCTTACTGGCGGTGCTGGCCACCCTGCTCAGCGGGCTCGGTCTGGTCCTGGTCGGCCAGAACAGCGCGCAGGCGCACGGCGTGACGATGACGCCCGGATCGCGGACGTACCTCTGCTACCTGGACGCCAAGACCAGCACCGGCACGCTCGACCCGACGAACCCGGCGTGCAAGGCGGCGCTCGCGGAGAGCGGCGCGAACGCGCTGTACAACTGGTTCGCCGTGCTCGACTCCAACGCGGGCGGGCGCGGTCCCGGCTACGTCCCGGACGGCAAGCTGTGCAGCGCCGGCGACCGCTCCCCGTACAACTTCACCGGCTACAACGCCGCCCGCGCCGACTGGCCCCGGACACACCTCACCTCCGGAGCGACGATCAAGATCAAGCACAGCAACTGGGCGGCGCACCCGGGCGACTTCCGCGTGTACATCTCCAAGCCCGGCTACTCGCCCACGAAGCCGCTGGGCTGGGGCGACCTGGAACTCGTCCAGACCGTCACCGACCCGCCGCAGTCCGGTTCCGTGGGAAGCGAGTCCGGTCACTACTACTGGGATCTGAAGCTGCCCTCGGGCCGCTCCGGTGACGCGATGATGTTCATCCAGTGGGTGCGGTCGGACAGCCAGGAGAACTTCTTCTCCTGCTCCGACATCGTCTTCGACGGAGGCAACGGCGAGGTGACCGGCATCCGCGACGGCGCGGGAGGCCCCTCCCCCACCCCGACACCCACACCGACGCCGACCCCGAGCGATCCGCACACCGGGTGCATGGCCCTGTACAAGGTGACGAACTCCTGGGACGGCGGCTTCCAGGGTTCCGTCGAGGTGATGAACCACAACACCACCGCGCGCAACGGATGGGCCGTGCGCTGGCAGCCGGGCGCCGGCACCAAGATCGACCAGGTCTGGAACGGCACGCTCAGCCCGGGCTCCGACGGCACGGTCACGGTCAAGAACGTCGACCACAACCGCACCATCCCACCGGACGGCACCGTGACGTTCGGCTTCACCGCCACCTCGACCGGCAACAACCTGCCGACCGGCTCGATCACCTGCGTGAATCCGTAGCGTCCCGCCTCGCCCCCGCGGAACCTCACGGAAACCCTTACGGAAACGACGAATCCCCACGGTTCGTGAAGAACCGTGGGGATTCGATTGATCCATTTGTGTCCGAGGGGGGACTTGAACCCCCACGCCCGATAAAGGGCACTAGCACCTCAAGCTAGCGCGTCTGCCATTCCGCCACCCGGACCAGGTGTCTGCCGCCCTGGGGTGTTCCCCGCGGCGACATGGACAACAATACCAAGGTTTCGGAGTGCCTTTCACCTGCGTATCCGTCCGCCGACCGCGGTATGCACGGTGACGCGCACCACCCCGCCTAGAGTCTCACCATGAGTGACGGATCGATTACCGGGGGCACCGGCGGGCTCGGCGACGTGCAGGCCCGCCGCCCCCGGATGCTCTCTCCCTTGCGTGAGCACCTGCGGGACACCATGTGGTTCGCGCCGACCGCGGGGCTCGTGGGCGCCATGTTCCTGTGGTGGGCCGCGTCGGAGCTGGACATGGAGATCGTCGCGTCGTTGCGGGACGGGGGTGACTACGACGCGATCAAGGAGCTGATGGGGATCGCCGACGACGCCAAGGCGGTGATCAGCACCATCGGCAGCGCCATGATGACGTTCATCGGTGTCGTCTTCAGCATCTCGCTCGTGGCCGTGCAGATGGCCAGCGGGCAGTTCAGCCCGCGGGTGGTGCGGCTGTACGTCCGGTCCCGCATCACCAAGATCACGCTGACCGTGTTCCTCGCGACGTTCCTCTTCTCCCTCCTGACCCTCACCTCCTTCGACAGCGAGCGGGACCCCCGCCTCCTGACGAGCGTGCCGCTGGTGGAGTCGGTGCTGGCGATGGTGATGGTGCTGCTGAGCCTGCTGCTGTTCGTGGCGTATGTGAACGGGACGGTACGGATGATGCGCATCGGTTTCGTCATCGACCGGATCGCCCGCGAGTCGTTCCGGGTCGCCGTGAAGCAGCCCACGGAGCTTCCGGTGGACACGGAGCGGCTCGGGCCCGAGACCGCCCGGGTCACGCATCACGGCAGGGCGGGCGTGCTGCGGGACGTGAACATCGCGCGGGCCGTGCGGGCGGCCCGACGACAAGGGGTCGTGCTGCGGCTGATCCCTCGGATCGGGGACTTCGTCGTGCCAGGGACGCCCGTGTTCACGGTGCACGGCGGCGCGGCGCCCTCGCGGCGGGCGCTCGCCTACACCGTGTCCGTGGGGGTGGAGCGGACCTTCCACCAGGATCTCGGTTTCGGTCTGCGGCAGCTGTCCGACATCGCGCTGCGGGCCCTGTCGCCCGCGGTGAACGATCCGACGACCGCCGTGCAGGCCCTGGACCGCATCGTGCAGTTCCTCGCGTCGATCGCCCCGCACCCGCTCGGCGCGCTCGGGCACCGCGACCGCCGCGGGGTGCTACGGCTGGTCCAGTCGGTACCGGACTGGACCGCCCTCGTCGACCTCGGGTTCGCGGAGATCAGGGGGAACGCGGTCGGCAACCCCCAGGTGACCCGGCGCATGCTGGCCGGGCTCGACGATCTGCTGCTGCTCGTCCCCGAGGAGCGGCGCGCACCACTGCTGCGGCACCGGGAGCTCCTCGCACAGGCCGTGGAGCGCTCGGTGCCGGAGGCGGCGGACCGTGCGTTCGCCCTGCGGCCGGACCGGCAGGGCATTGGGTGAACCGGGCAGGACCGGATCTCTCTCTCCCCCCCCCCCGCGGCCAGCAGGGCGGAGCACTGGCGCGGATGTGCAGCAGGGACACGTACTCATCTATGCCAAGTGCTGAGCCCTGGCCGATTGCTGCGCCCTCGCCGATTGCTGCGCCGGGCGGCCCGCCAGGAGGTCGGCCCCGAGGGAGGTGACACGGTGGACGACCGCGTTCGCCCGACGCTGGCTGGTGATGAGGCCCGCTCTGCGCAGGACGGTGAGGTGTTGGCTGGCGGAGGAGACGAGGATGTCGGCGAGCTCGGCGAGCTGGCTGGTGTTGCCGCCCTGCGCGGCGGCTTCGAGGACGGCGGCGCGGCTGTGGCCCAGAAGTCCGGTGAGGTGGTCCGACCGGTCGTGGGCGGGTGTGGCCGCAGGGATGCGGACGGCGACCGGGTAGACCAGGACTGGAGTGGTGTCCTGGCATACCAGGGTGATCGGGAGACCGTGGCAGAAGTAGGACGGTACGAGGAGCAGACCCCGCCCCTCCAGGCGCAGTTCGCGGTCCGTCGGGTAGGTGACGTCCAGGGTCGGTGCGCGCCAGCGCAACAGCGGTGAGAGGTCGGCCAGCAGGGTTTCCGTGCCGCCGTTCACCATCAGGTCGCTCGCGCGGGCGTGTTCGCGGGCGACGCTTTCGTGAACAGCCGCGCGGAACGGGGCGACGGCTATGTCGTGGTGGTGGCGCAGGGCCTGTTCCAGGCGGCGTACGGCTGTCGCGTCGCCCGTGGTGAGGGCGCGGACATACGGGGCGGAGCGGGTGCGTAAGGGCAGGAGGGCAAGGTCTTCGCGCAGTCGCATGGCCGAGGTGCACAGCACCGGTTCCAGTGCCTCGGAGAAGTCGGGTGAAGTGCCGTACGGAGTGAGGAAGTCCGGGAAGTAGCCGCGCGGTGGGATGAGGTGCCGCAGGAGTCCGGTCCCAGGCGCGGGACGGGCCGCCACGGCACCGAGCCACTGCGCGCCCGCCAGCCCCTGTGGACGGCGTTCCAGCCAGTGCACGCTGAGGGCGGTCTCCCACATCAGCGCGGGTGCGCGGGCCAGCCGGACGCGTCCGAGGTCGGCGGCGGTCATGCGGATACGCAGCATGTCGTTCCCCCTGAAGCCCTTCCCCGTCGCCCCGATGGTCAGTCGGAGCAGGGGGCCTTGCCACGCTTCCTTCCCTGCCGCGCGAGATTCATCACCTTGGTTCGCGTACCGCTTTGCCCGCGGGCGGTTTCCGCTCTCGCTCTGCCCACGAGGGCATGCCGCTCCGCCCGCGAACCGTGGGGGTGGTGTTTCAGAGGGAGTTGAAAGGGGTGCGCCCCGGGCGGACGTCTCGGCATAGTCGCGCACAGTCCGTCCTCTCACGGAGATCCGAGGAGATTCGTCCGATGCGTATCAAACGACTGCTGCTGTCCGTGATCGCGGTGCCGGCGCTGATCGCCGGAGGTGTCCTCACCGGGGGCACCGCCCAGGCGTCGCCCCCGGCGAAGGACACCGCGGCGGTCCAGTGGCACCGGCTTCCTGCCGCGCCCGCCGCCTCGCAGGGGCCCGCCTTACGGGCCACCGCCCCGTCGACCGCCCCGGCCGCCGGGTACATGGAATACAGCCCGGGCTCGGTCGCCCCCTGTTCGCGGGGTGTTCTCTGCGCGGCCGTGTGGAACCCCGTCACCAGTAAGTGGCGCCAGTTCAACCTGTCGGCGTGCAACCTGTACAACGTGTTCTACTGGCAGGGCAACGGCAGTTACTTCGACAACCAGACCGGCGGCGTACGGTCGTACTTCTACGGCCAGAGCGGAAATGTGCTGCACTCGTTCACGCCGGACGCCAGGCAACACGCGTACAACTGGGACCAGGTGTACTCGGTCCGCAACTGCTGACCACCTCACCCCCCACGGGGCCGCTCGGGACACCGAAGCACCGCTCACGGTGCCCGGGCAGGCACCCCTTGGTCGTCCCCGGACCGCAGTCCGCTGAAGCCGTTCATCCAGCGTGTCGAAGGCCATCGCAACAAGGAGAACGTCGGCGTCCACCACCTCCGCGAAAATGGGTCGAGTACTGGGTGCTCCCGCTGCGCGAAGCCACTCAGGGCACCCACGCCACCACGGCGACTCCAGCCCTTACAGCGCGGGCTGCCGTGCTCGCCAGTGCCGTTGCTCGGGGCGCGCGTCAACGTGGTAGCCGGCCAGCTGCCGGGCACGGCGGCCGCGCCCCCGCAGGCTCGGGGACGCTCCAGCCCTGGCCATCAGGTTGCACGAGGGCGTAACGGGGAGGCTAGCGAGGTGCCGCGAGTACGTCCCGAAGGACGTCCTCGAGCGTGACGCGGGCCAGCTCGCCTCTCAGGGTCTCCTCGATGCCCTCATAGATGCCCTGCATAGCCGGCTGAATGCCGTGGCCCACCACGCATCCCTGGTCCGGAGTGGTGCGGTGCATCGCGAACAGCGGGCCGGGTTCCACTGCCTCGTACACGTCGAGCAGGGTCATCGCCTCCAGCTCGCGCGCCAGCGACCAGCCCGCGCCCACGCCCCGCCGGGACTCCACGAGCCCGGCCTTGCGCAGCTCGCCGAGCAGCCGCCTGATCACCACGGGGTTGGTGTTCGCGCTGGTCGCGATCTGCTCGGAGGTGGCGACCTCATGGCCCTGGCGCTGATAGAGACCGATCCAGGCCAGCGCATGGGCGGCGATGGTCAGCCTGCTGTTGGCACTCATGTGCCCCTCCTCTCGGCCGCAACGCTTTATGTTACGACAACGCAGTCGTAACAGTGAAGGTTGCAACAGTCAGTCGTAACAATTAACGTTGCGACTGCCGGGAAGTGCCAATCAACGAGGTGAGAAGAATGAGCAAGCCACTCACGGGCAAGGTCGCCCTGGTCACCGGGGGGTCGCGGGGACTGGGAGCCGCGACCGTACGACTGCTGGCCGAGCAGGGCGCCGACGTCGCCTTCACCTACGTCAGCTCCGAGAAGCAGGCGCAGGCCGTCGTCGACGAGGTGCACGGCAAGGGAGCCAAGGCCGTCGCCTTCCAGTCCGACCAGGCGGACACGAGCCGGGCGCCGGCACTGATCGACGACGTGGTCGCGCACTTCGGCGGCTTGGACATCCTCGTCAACAACGCGGCCATCTCCGTGGCTGGCACGGTGGACGACCCGGACGCCGACACCGCCGCCCTGGACCGGATGCACGCCACCAACTACCTCGGCGTGATCGCCGTCATCCGGGCCGCCTCCCGAGTGCTGCGCACGGGCGGCCGCATCATCACGGTGAGTTCCGGACTGGGCTCCCGGGTCGGCGCCCCCGGCCTTGCCGACTACTCGGCGACCAAGTCCGGCATCGAGAGGTACACCATGGGCGTCGCACGCGACCTCGGGCCCCGGAACATCACGGCCAACGTCGTGGAGGCCGGGCTGATGGAGGGCGGCATGCAACCGCCGAACCCCGACACCCTCAAGGCCCTGGTCAGCTCGCTGTCCCTGCAACGCATGGGGCACCCCGACGAAATCGCCGCGGCGATCGCCTTCCTGGCGAGCCCCGCCGCGTCATACATCACGGGCGCGGTGCTGGACGCCCACGGCGGCTACAACGCCTGAACCCGAACCCCTGCCCCGCGCTCCGGGCAACTCCCTCTTGCTGAACCTGGACATTGCGAGTCAGGAGCGGCTCTCATGCGTCGGCGTTTGCGATGGAGCTGCCGCCTTCCGTGGCGTACTCACACTCAGGCCGTGAGCGCCGGGACCGTGTTGGCCTATGACGCCGCCAACGCCCCGCACCCCGAGCCGGAGGTGCGCATCGCCGTGCTCCTGCTCACCCTGTGGGCCGCACGCGCAGACATCGGGAAGCTCACCGGACAGGACCTCTCCGGCTGGCTCGAGGGCGACGCCGAGTGGGTGCTCGAGCAGCTCGACGCGGTGCGCACCGAAGGGCGTACGTCGCTGACCGCCCCCGAGAGCAAGGTGATCGCGGACGCCTACGGAATCGCCGTATCGGCCGAAGAGTTCGCGTCCGACGTCGACGAGGCCGTGGCGCACGCCGCACGCTTCGACGGGCCCGTCGTCCTGAAGATCGTCTCTCTCCCCCCGACATCCTGCACAAGACGGAGGCGGGTGGCGTGGTGGTCGGTGTCGAGGGCGCCGTCGAGGTGCGGGCGGCTTTCCACCAGGTCGTCGAGAACGCCCGCGCGTACGCGCCCGGCGCCCGTATCGACGGCGTCCAGGTGCAGGAGCTGCTTCCCGCCGGCCCCTCGGTGAGGAGATGTCGTGACGTGACCACGCATGGAGGGGGCCCTCCCGCAGTCGGACGAGAGGGCCCCTCCATGTAGGCATGCGGTCAGTCGCCGCAGCGGCCGGTGCGCAGTGAGTGCAGGTGCTCGCTGGACTTGCGCGCGAAGGCGTAGGACTCCGCCGGGTTGTCGTGCTCGGTCTGCCAGTGGTGGTAGCGCTTGCCGTGGTGGGTGCGTGCGGTCACCTTGGACAGGAACTTCTTGTAGTCGATGTCGCCGTCGCCGACGTCCGTCATGCGGTAGCCGTCGCGCGTGGTCTCGTCGCGGATGCCGTCCTTGACGTGGAACAACGGGTATCGGTGGGGCTGCTTGAGTACGTAGTCGAGCGGGTCGAAGGGGGCGGGGGTGCCGTCGGGCCGCTTGCCGAACCGGAACTGGGCGCTGTAGGCCCAGTAGATGTCCATCTCCAGGTACACGAAGTCGGGGTCGGTCTCGGCGAGCAGCACGTCGTAGAGGCGGACCTTCGGCTTGTCGGTGGCGAAGGAGAACTCTTCGGCGTGGTTGTGCTGGTAGAACTTCATGCCGCGCTTGCGGGCCGCTTCGCCGTACGTGTTGAAGTCCTCCGCCGCACGTTTCCAGGCGTCGACGGTGGTGCCGTAACGGAAGGGTCCCGACGCGGTGCCGATGTGCTTCAGGCCGAGGGCCTCGGCGTCGTCGAGGACCTTGGTGAGGTTCTGCGCGAACGTGTACGCGTTGGGGTTGTTGTCGGCGTAGTAGCCGACGTGGGAGCCGATGGGACGCAGACCGTGGTCCCGCGCCAGCGCCTTCAGCTGGGCGAGTGTGATGGCGCCTGCCGAACCCTGGGTGTAGCCGGCGAATTCGATCTCGTCGTACCCGTACTTCTCCAACTCCGCGAAGACGGGGGCGAATCCGAAGGTGGAGACCTTGTCGCGGAGGCTGTAGAGCTGAATGCCGAGCCGGCCGGGCGGCAGGACGGGGCGCCCGCGGCCCTTCCCCGAGCCGGCCGGCGCGGTCGAGCCGGTCGAGCCGGTCGAGCCGCTTGAAGCGGTCGGGCCGGTCGACGCTGCGGCCGTCGGTGCGGCCGTGCCGACGAGGGCCGCGGCGGTCGCACCGGCGGCCACACCGAGCATGCCGCGTCGGCTGAGTCTGCGGGCGAGTTCAGGATCGGAACCGGGGTCGGTGGAGGATGGCTTACGGATCATGCGGTTCTCCTCGGCTGGCTCGGGGTCGCGTCAGGGATGGGTTCGAAGAATGGATCGGGGATCACTGAGGGTCGGACCCTGATGGCAGGGCCCGAGCCTTCTGGTTCAGTGGAGATCAAGCAGATTCAGCGGCGCGGACAGGCGGTCGTCACCGCAGGCCCGCGAGGTCGAGCAGGAGCGATTTCACATCGGTGGCCGCGACGCGGCCGCTGACAGCGCGGGGGGTGGAGCACAGAATGAGCGGACTTTCGTCCTCGCTCGTGGGGAGGCGGCCATGGCTGCCGCGAATAGGTGACGGGGCCAGGGGCACGACCGCCATGCGGTAGCGCATGCCGAGCTTCTTGCGGGCCAGCGCGCCCGCGGCCTTGACGCGGACGTAGGGGTCCTCGGGGTCCATGAAGAGCTCGACGGGGTCGTAGCCGGGTTTGCGATGGATCTCGACGAGCTGCGCGAAGTCGGGCGCGCGGGCGTCGTCGAGCCAGTAGTAGTACGTGAACCAGGCATCCGGCTCCGCGACGGCGACGAGTTCACCGGAGCGGGGATGGTCCAGGTGGTGCGCCTTCTTTCCCTCGTCGTCGAGGAGCTGCTCGATGCCGGGGACGTCCTTGAGGGCGGCGCGCGTGGCGTCGAGGTCTTCCGGGCGACGGACGTAGACGTGGGCGATCTGGTGGTCGGCGACGGCGAAGGCTCGGGACGCCATCGGGTCGAGGTACTCCATGCCGTCCTGGGTGTGTACCTCCAGCAGGCCCGCGCGGCGCAGTGTCCGGTTGATGTCGACGGGCCGGTTCACCCGGGTGATGCCGTACTCAGAGAGCGCGACGACAGTGCGGCCCTCTGCTTTCGCATCGTCCAGGAGCGGGGCGAGGGTCGCGTCCAGGTCGGCGGCCGCCTGGAGGGAGCGCGGGTCGTCGGGGCCGAAGCGCTGCAGGTCGTAGTCGAGGTGAGGGAGGTAGCACAGGGCCAGGTCGGGGTGGCGGGTGTCGATGATGTGCCGGGTGGCGTCCACGATCCAGCGGCTGGACACGATGTCCGCGCCGGGCCCCCAGAAGTGGAAGAGGGGGAACGTGCCGAGTTTCTCGGTGAGTTCGTCGTGGAGGGCCGGTGGCCGGGTGTAGCAGTCGGGTTCTTTGCGGCCGTCGGCGTAGTAGACGGGCCGGGGGGTGACGGTGAAGTCGGTGTCGGCGCCCATGGCATACCACCAGCAGATGTTGGCGACGGTGTAGCCGGGATGAGCGCGGCGGGCGGCGTCCCACAGTTTGTCCCCGGCGACGAGGCCGTTGTGCTGACGCCACAGGAGTACGTCGCCGAGTTCCCGGAAGTACCAGCCGTTGCCGACGATGCCGTGCTCGGCGGGGGTGGTGCCGGTGAGGAAGGTGGACTGGGCGGCGCAGGTGACCGCGGGCAGGACGGTGCCGAGCGGTGCTCGGGACCCGGACTGGCCGAGCGTTTTGAGGCGGGGCATGTGGTCGAGGAGGCGCGGGGTGAGGCCGACGACGTCAAGAACCAGCAAGGGGGTCGGGGTCATGGGAGTTCCTTGAGGCCGAGGTCGGTCAGGAGGTCGCGGGCGAGGGCGAGTTCGGCGGCGATGCCCTCGGCGAGCTGCGGGCGGCCGCGCGGGCGCAGTGCCGGCGGGAGGGCCTGCCAGGTGTAGGTCTCGACCTCGAGGTGGCGGGTGAGGGGGACGGAGCCGCCGACGAGCCGGGTCAGGACGTCCTGGAGCACGGGGAGCGTGGAGGTCAGCGGCGGGGCGGGAGCGGCGTGCAGGGGGACGTGGAAGTGGGCGCGCCAGGGCGCCGTGTCGGGCAGGGCGTCCTTGGTGAGTGCTTCGCCGAGGTCGTCGGTGCCGCGCAGGCCGGTGCCGGTCAGGGTTCGGGTCTGGTGGAGGAAGCGGGGTTCGTCGAAGGCGGCGAGTGCCTCGCGTACGTCGGGGAGGTGGGGGTGTTCGGCATGGAGCGCGGCGGACAGCTGCGACTTGACGACGGGGATGCCCGCGGCTGCGAGAGCGTCGAGGGCGTCACCCGGGTCCTCGAAGGAGGTGGCGAGGTGGCAGGTGTCGACGCAGACACCGATGCGGTCGTGGCCGACCGCGGTGAGCGGGGCGATGGCGTCGGCGGTGGTCTCGACGGTGCAGCCGGGTTCCGGTTCGAGGCCGATGCGGATGGAGCGGCCGGTCAGTTCGGCGAGGGCGTCGAGGCGTTGCGCGAGCGCGGTGAGGGCCGTGCGGGCGGCCTCGGCACGGAGGTCGTCGAAGGGGGTGCGCCAGGCGATCGGCAGGGTGGAGATGGTGCCTTCGGTGACGTCGTCGGGGAGCAGGGCGGCGAGCAGCCGGGCCAGGTCGGTGGTGTGGGTGAGGCGCTCCGGGTCGGTCCAGTCCGGCTTGTACACGCGGTACTTGACCTGTTCGGCGCCGAAGCCCTCATAGGGGAAGCCGTTGAGCGTGACGACTTCGAGGCCGCGCCGGTCGAGTTCGGTGCGCAGGCCGCGCAGCGCGGCGGGGTCGGTGACGAGAGCGTGGGCGGCGTCCTTGGCGAGCCACAGACCGATGCCGATGCGGTCCCTGCCGAGCCGTTTGCGCACGGGCTCGCAGTGGTCACGGAGCTGGGCGAGCACGCCGTCGAGGGTCTCGGCGGGGTGGACGTTCGTGCAGTAGGCGAGGTGGACGGTGGAGCCGTCGGGGTGCCGGAAGCGCATGGCTCACGCCCCGCCGCGCAGGATGGAGTTCCCCTCGTGGGTCGTCGTGTCCGGTTCCCGCACGTCGAGCCGGAGCCGGCCGCTGAGGCCGTAGAAGGCCACGGGATTGCGCCACAGGACGAGGTCCACGTCGTCCTCGCCGAACCCGGTCGCCAGCATGGCGTCGGCGACCTTGCGGGTCTTGAGGGGGTCGCTCTTGCCCCAGTCGGCGGCGGAGTTGATCAGTACCCGGTCGGGTCCGAAGTCTCGCAGGATGGCGACCATCCGTTCCTCGTCCATCTTGGTGTCGGGATAGACGGAGAAGCCCAGCCAGCAGCCGCTGTCCTTGGCCTCCTTGACGGTGGTCTCGTTGAGGTGGTCGATCAGGACGCGGTCCATGGGCAGGGCGGACTCGCGGACGACCTCGATCGTGCGGCGCAGGCCCGCGAGCTTGTCGCGGTGCGGGGTGTGCACGAGAGCGGGCAGCTCGTGGTCGGCGGCGAGCTGCAGCTGGGTGGCGAGCGCGGTGTCCTCGGCCGGCGTCATGGAGTCGTAGCCGATCTCCCCGACGGCGACGACGTTGTCCTTGACGAGATAGCGGGGCAGTTCCTCGAGGACGGGCGTGCAGCGCGGGTCGTTCGCCTCCTTGGGGTTGAGGGCGATCGTGCAGTGGTGGGCGATGCCGTACTGCGCCGCGCGGAAGGGTTCCCAGCCGAGGAGGGAGTCGAAGTAGTCGAAGAAGGAGGCGGGCGAGGTGCGGGGCTGACCGAGCCAGAAGGCGGGCTCCACGACCGCGCGGACACCTGCGGCATACATCGCCTGATAGTCGTCAGTGGTACGGGACGTCATGTGGATGTGGGGATCGAAGATACGCATCAGGACTCCTACTCCTCGCCGGACGGAGGGCCCGCGAGGCCCGTGGGGGCCGAGGGCGGCTCGGGGGACTCTGGGGCGGTCAGACGCAGGGCGCGGTGCAGGTCACCGGGGACGGCACGGCCGGCCGCCGTCCGCTCACTCGCGTAGTCGCCGAGCATGCGGGCGAGTTCGCCGTCCCCTCGGGCGCGCCTGGGCAGGTCGGCGACGGCGTCCACGGGGACTCCGGTGAACAGGCACTTGAGAACGGCGTGGCGCCAGTCGTGCGGGGCGAGGTGGGCGGCGGCGTAGGGGCCGACGGCGGCGGCGACGAGCCTCGTGTCGTTGGTGCGGAGGGCGTCCTCGACCAGGGGCAGCGCTTCGGGGCCGGGCACCAGGTCGGGCAGGGCCAGGAGGACGGCACGGCGTTCGTCGGCGGTGCCGTGGGCGTAGACACGGGCGAGGGTGGCCGGGGTCGCGTTCGCGGCGTGCAGCAGCAGGATGCGGGCCGCGTCGGCGTGGTCGGCGCCGCAGCGTCGTCCGGCCTCGGCGAACCGCAACTCCCATGTGGCGAGGGGTCCCTGCCTCTCCTGCTCGGAGCGTCCCCCGTGGGCGGCGGCCTCGGCGGTGGCCTGGTCGAGCCAGGCGCGGGCGGCTCCGCCGAGATCGGCCTCGAGGCGGGTTCGGAGGGCGGCGATCCCGGGGGTCTCGGTCACGGGTTACCTCCTTCGGCGTGAGCGGCAGCGGCAGCGGCAGCGTGAGGAGCAGGAGCAGGAGCAGGAGGTGTAGCGGGAGCAGCGGCGGCAGTGCCGGTGGTGGCCGCCACCGGGGCGACGGATGTGGCGCGGCGCAGGAAGTCGATGGAGCGGGTGGCGAGGTCGGGGCCCGCGTGGGAGTGGCGGGGCAGTTCGACGACGGTCAGCCCTTGGTAGCCGACGGCTGCCAGTGCTTCGAGGACGGGCGGGAAGTCGATCTCCCCGTCGCCGAAGGGCAGGTGTTCGTGGACTCCGCGGCGCATGTCCTCGATCTGGACGTGTCGCAGCCAGGGGGCGGCGGCGCGCACGCAGTCCGCGGGAGGGAGTGGTTCGAGGCACTGGCAGTGACCGATGTCGAGGGTGAGTCCGAGCAGCTCGGCGTCGGGGTCGTCGAGCTCGTGGCGCAGGCGGTGGAAGTCGGCGAGGGAGGAGAGGAGGTGACCTGGTTCGGGCTCGACCGCGAGCGGGACGCCGGCACCGGACGCGGCGTCGAGCACGGGGCCGAGTGCGTCGGCGAGGCGCTGCCACGCGGTGTCGTCCGAGGTGCCCGCCGGGGTGATGCCGCTGAAGCAGTGCACGGCATGGGCGCCCAGGTCGGCGGCGACTTGGACGGCGCGGACGAGGAGGCGGACACGTTCGGTGCGCCGTTCCGGATCGGGATCCAGGAGGGAGGGGCCGTGCTTGTGGCGCGGGTCGAGGACATAGCGGGCGCCCGTTTCGACGGTGGCGGTCAGACCGAGGTGGTCGAGCCTGCGGGCCACCTGTCGGGTGCGGGCGGCGAGATCGGGGGCGAGGGGGTCGAGGTGCATGTGGTCGAGGGTCAGGCCGACGCCCGCGTAGCCGAGGTCGGCGAGGAGCCCGAGGGCGTCGTCGAGGCGGAGGTCGGTGAGACCGTTGGTGCCGTAGCCGAAGCGGAGCCCGTCGGCCGGGTGGGGGTGGCGTGGGGCCATACCCGTCATGTGACGCTCACCTTCCGTGCGAACTTGCGGGCGGCGGGGGCGAGGGCCGCGGTCAGCAGGGCGGTGCCCGCGGCGCCGGCGCGGGCGGCCAGGGCGGCCTGCAGCGGGATCATGGCGCGGATCCCGCCGCCGACGGCCCGCTGTGTGAGGGGAGGTGACGGATTGAGGACGGCGTGGAAGAGGGGTTTGGCGGCGGTCCCGACGTAGGCGAGGGCGAGGGCGCCTCGGAGGGCCTGACCGCCAGCGCGGAGGGTGGCGCCGACGCCTTGACCGTCCGGGAAGCCTCCTTGGCCGAGCTGGCCGAACTGGCCGGGGCGGAGATGCCGCCGAGCGTTCCGACCGCTCAGCTCGCGCCGGAGGCCGCCCTCACGGCCACGTAAATCACTCCGACCGCCCCAGAAGATACCTCGCGCACCGCTCCGGCCACCGCCTCGACCACTCCCGCTGGCGGGCCCACCTTCACCGCCGGGCGGCCCCCAGCTGCCGAGGCCACCCCCGCTGCCGCCCACACCCTCGCCACCCAGCCGCACCCCGCCGCCAGGCTCGCCCCCACCGCCGAGGCCACCTCCCACCAGCCCTGCCAGTACAGCCGTCGCCGCCAAGGCGGCCAAGGGGGCGGTCGAGGAGCCGCCCTGGGCCTCGCGGCGGGAGACCACGGTGACGGCGAGGGTGTGGGCGGCGAGGACTCCGGCGGAAGGGGCGGCGGCCTTGGCGCTCGGGCCGTGCCCGGGGCCCGCGGTGGCGGTCGCGCCGAGGAGCAGGTCGAGGCCGCGCGCGGCGGCCATGGCTACCGGTCCTGCGGGCGTGTGCTTGAGGCCGAGGTCATAGGCCCACACCGTGCCGGCCAGGGCGCTCGCCATCGTGAGGGAGGGACGGCCCGCGCGGGAGGCGAGGGCCAGGCCCGTGACGGTGAGGGCGGTCGCGGCGGCAAGGGCCGCGGGTGGGGTGATGCGGCCGGACGGCAGGGGGCGTTCGGGGCGCTCGACGGCGTCCTCGGCGCGGTCCGCCCAGTCGTTGAGGGCCATGCCGGCCTCGTACAGACAGAGAGAGGAACCGATGACAAGGAGGGTGCGGTGATTGGGACGCAGGCCGGTTGTCGCCGCCCCGGCGAGGGCGTCGCCGGGGACGGTGAACAAGGCGGGCAGTCGGAGGAGTTCGGCCCAGGCGCGGGCGGCGCCGTGTGCGGTGTTCATGCGGCCTCACTCGTCGGCACGGCGCCCGCGCCCTCGAAGGCAGGGCGCGCACCCTCCAACTCAAGGCGCGCACCCCCGAAAGCGACGCGGGGGCACCCCAGCGTCGGACGCCGCTGCGCGGCACGCACCACGCCGCGACCACCCGGCCCGGGGCCCGCGCCCCTCCGCCCAGGGCGCACCCTCCTAAGCCCAAGCTCCCCACCCCACGAGACAACGCCCCCACTCCCCCACCACCCGCTCATCGGTCCCCCTCCCCCAACCGCTCCGCGAAGCCCAAGAGGGAGGTGAACTGGTCGCCCAGGGCGGCGGGAGCGCCGGGGTCCGGGTCCTTGAAGTAGAAGGCGAGGGCGGGGAGAGGGCCGGAGAGGCCTCGTTCGTGGGCGCGGGATGTGAGGCGGGCGAGGTCCAGGATCAGGGGGGCGGCGAGAGCCGAGTCGCAGCCCTGCCAGGTGGTCTGGAGGACCATGCGGGTGCCGAGGAAACCGTCGAAGGCGATGTGGTCCCAGGCCGTCTTCCAGTCGCCGAGGGAGGGGACGTCGTCTATGTGGACCTCGCCTTCGGGGGCGGTGCCCAGCGTGTCGGCGAGGACGCGTTCCTTGCCCGCGTTCTTCGCGGCGGCGGCCGCCGGGTCGGCCAGGGCGGCGCCGTCCCCGCCGCCCAGGAGGTTCGTGCCCGACCAGGCGCGCACGGCGAGTGCCCGCTGCGCGAACATCGGGCCGAGCACGGAACGGAGAAGGGTCTGGCCGGTCTTGCCGTCCCGGCCGGCGTACGGAAGGCCGGAGGCGCGTGCCGCCTCGGTGAGGCGGGGGTGGTGCAGGCCGGTGGAGGGGGTGAAGTTGACGTAGGGGCAGCCGGCGCGGAGGGCGGCTGCCGCGTAGAGGGAGCTGGCGGGCAGTCGCGCGTCGTCGTCCGTGGGGCGAGGTTCGGTGGAGGCGACGTTCACGACCACCGCGCGGGCCAGTCCGCGGCGGTGCACGAAGTCGCGGAGGTCGGCGGTGAAGGCGTCGATGAGTTCCTCGTCGCTGCGGGAGTCGCCGGGCTGGGGGCCGCCGGGGCGGATTTCGGCGTCGGCGGCGGCGAGTTCGGCGCGCACCGCCGAGGGGAGGCTGTGCGGCAGGACGCCGCCGGCGGCGAGTTCCTCGGCGCGTTTGGGCAGGGGGCAGCTCGTGGTGTCGTGGCCGCCGAAGACGAGCGACGACAACGTTGGCAGTCCGCGGTCCAGAAAGGGTGGGGTTTCGGTCACCATGCCGGTGGGGGCGTGCAGTCCGGCGGCCACCGCCGCACAGCCGGCGACGGCCGTAGTCGCGACCGAGCCGCGTGCCCCGATCAGCCACACGCCGGTGGGCCCGACGGGCGACGTCCCGAGGGGGGAAGTAGAGGGCGTGGATGTAGCGGTCGCTGATGTAGAGGTCGCGGATGTGGACACGGCTGCCTCCTGCCATGGCTCAAGAGCTCGTACCCGAGTTGGACGGACAGAGCGCGGTGCACGGTGTCCGGTGTGTGGCGTGCGGTGCACGGGGCGCGATGCACGGTGCAAGACGGCGGGCGGAGGTCCGGCGTCCTCCGCCCGCCGCCGTCTAGTGGCCCGCTTCCGAGACGGTCGGTGCGGGTGTTCCGGAGCGGCGGGCCGGCAGGTCCTTCACCCGGATGTTCCGGAAGGAGACCTCGTCGGCGTCGCCGTGGTTCTGGATGCCGATGTGTCCTTGGCGCAGGCTTCGCGCCGGGTCGGTGTTGGTGAAGTCGTTGATCTTGATTCCGTTGAGGTAGACGCGAAGGCGTTCGCCTTCGACGCGGATCTCGTAGGTGTTCCACTCCCCGGGCGGGTTCAGTGCCTTGTCGCGTCTCTTCAGGTCGGCGGACTTGAAGCCGTAGACGGAGCCCGTGGTCTTCGCGGGGACGTCCGTGGCGTCGATCTGGATCTCGTAGCCGTTGTTCACGGCCGACCAGGGGTCGTCGGAGGGCGGGAAGCCCACGAAGATCCCGGAGTTGTCGTCGCCGCGCATGCGCCAGTCGAGCTTCAGGGAGTAGGAGCCGAGTTCCCGCCGGTCGTACCAGAGCATGCCCATGCCGCCGACGGTCGTGAGCGTTCCGTCGTCCTCGTCCAGTGCGAACGATCCGGGGCCTGCCTGCTTCCAGCCTTCCAGCGAGGCCGCCGTCCCGTCGAAGAGCGGGGTGTAGCCCTTCTCGGGCCGGCAGTCGGCCTGGGCCGCGCCGACAGCCCAGCGGATGCCGCCCAACAGGTGCTGCCGGAAGGCGGGTTCGGCGTAGGACTCCTTGGTGTGGCCGCCGCCGGTGTAGAAGGAGCGGCCGCCCTGGTAGTCGCTCTGGCACCAGGCGATCGGGTGGTCGCCCGACATCGTGCCGCCCGTGTACGACGTCTCGTCGAGCGAGGCGAGGACGTGGGTCTTGGCCCGGGGGTTGGCGCGGTAGTTGTACCACTCGTCGGTGCGGTCCCAGCTCCCGGTGCCCAGGTGGGAGGTCGCCGGGTGCGCGTGGTCCTCGACGTGGACCTTCGCGCGCTGGATCGCGGGGTGCGACTGGAAGTAGGCGCCCGCGAGCCCGCCGTAGAAGGGCCAGTCGTATTCGGTGTCGGCCGCGGCGTGCACGCCGACGTAGGCGCCGCCACCGCGGATGTACCGCTCGAAGGCTCCCTGCTGCGTGGCGTTCAGGACGTCCCCGGTGGTCGACAGCCAGACCACGGCGTCGTACTTGGCCAGGTTGGCGGCCGTGAAGGCGCCCGCGTCCTCCGTCGCGTCGACGGCGAAGCCGCCCTCGGCGCCGAGTTCCTTGACGGTCTCGATGCCGGTGGGGATCGAGTCGTGCCGGAAGCCCGCGGTCTTGGAGAAGACCAGGACCCGCTCGCCCTCACGGTCCGGCCCTGGCTCGGAGGCCGCGGGGCCCGACACGCACCCGATGAGCAGTGCGGCGGCCGCGGTCGCGGTCATGAGCCGTGCGCGTCTGCGCATGGTGCTCGCCCCTTCCTCAGCCGGAGCTGGAGCTGGTGGTGAAGGTGAAGTCGTCCAGGTCGTAGAGCGAGCCCGCGCCCTTGCCCTTGAAGACCAGGTAGAGCGTGGTGGTCTTCGTCGGCGGCTTCCTGATGGCCGTGCTCACGTCGACGTACGTCTCCCACGAGCCGGTCGGTGTCACCTTCGCGCTGCCCAGCAGCCTGCCGCCGGCGGAGCCGCTGCGCACCTCAAGGGTGCCGCCGGACCCGGCCGACGCGACCCGTGCGGTCAGCTTGGTGGCGTTGCCGAGGATGTACGGCTTGAAGGAGATCCAGTCGCCGTTGTGGATGTCGCCGACGGTCTTGCCGCCGTGCGCCGGGGTGTGGTTGACGATGGAGACGCCCTTGGAGTCGCCGTAGTGCTCGCCCTGGCGGTGCTTGGGCTGGACGACGTTCTGGTCGTGGGTGGTCAGCGCGGGCTGCCCATTCGCGCCCTTGTCGGTGTATTCGGCGTCGAAGACCCCGAAGATGTTGGCGTTCGGGTCGTGCTCGCCGTCCGCCGACGTCTGGATGGTGCCCTCGCAGCCGTTGGCCGAGGTGACCGGGTGGCCGTGGCTGTCATGGCCGAGGATGTGGGTGACCTTGACCTTGGCGCAGTCGACCGGGCCGTCCTCCGGGTCGGTCACCTTCACCTTGAAGGGCACCTTGTCGCCGAAGGTGAACAGCTGGCCGTCGCCGGGCAGTTCCAGGGTGACCTTGGGCGCGGTGTTGCCGACGGTGATGTGCGCGCTGGCCGAGCCGGTGCGGCCGGTGGAGTCCTTGACGGTCACGGTCGCCGTGTAGACGCCGTTCTTCTTGTACGTGTACGTGGGGTTCTGCTGGGTGGACTTGCCGCCGTCGCCGAAGTCCCACGCGTACGTCAGCGTCCCGCCGTCGGCGTCCGTGGCCTTGGCGGTGAACTTCGTGCGCAGCGGGGCCTGGCCGCTGGTCACCGACGCGCTGGCCTCGGCGACCGGGGAGTGGCCGTCCGTGGCGTTCTCGATGCGGTAGAGGCCGGAGTTCTCGTCGCCGCCGAACCAGGCCGTGCCGTAGTCGAGGACGTAGAGGGCGCCGTCGGGGCCGAACTCCATGTCCATCACCTGGGTGCCCGTCCAGGGGAAGGGGTTGATGGACTTGACCGTGCCGTCCGAGCCGTGCTCGATGCGCTTGATCCAGCGCCGGCCGAACTCGCCGGCGAAGTAGTCGCCGTCGTACGCCTCGGGGAACTTCACCGGGGAGGTGTTCGCCGCGTCGTAGCGGTAGACGGGTCCGCCCATCGGGGATTCGGAGCCGGTGCCGAACTCGGGGACGGATCCGCCGTCGTAGGGGATCCAGGCCTCCTGCGCGGGCGGCAGCTCGGTCAGTCCGGTGTTGTGCCGCGAGTCGTTCTTGGGGGCGGCGCAGTCGAAGGTGGCGCCGGAGGTGCCGGTGGCGAAGTCGTAGTCGACGTAGGGCTCGTTCTTGCCGGTGCAGAAGGGCCAGCCGAAGTTGCCCGGCTTGGTGACGCGGGTGAATTCGACCTGCCCGGCGGGGCCGCGCTTGGGGTCGGCCGCGCCGGCGTCGGGCCCGTAGTCACCGACGTACACGATGCCGGTCGGCTTGTCGACGCTCATGCGGAAGGGGTTGCGGAAGCCCATCGCGTAGATCTCGGGGCGGGTCTTCTCGGTGCCCTTGGCGAAGAGGTTGCCGTCGGGGACCGTGTAGCTGCCGTCGGCGGCGACCTTGATGCGCAGGATCTTGCCGCGCAGGTCGTTGGTGTTGCCGGCGCTGCGCCGGGCGTCGAAGGCGGGGTTGCGGTTCGGCCGCTCGTCGATGGGGGTGAAGCCGTCGGAGGCGAAGGGGTTGGAGTCGTCGCCCGTCGACAGGTAGAGGTTGCCTTCCTTGTCGAAGTCGATGTCGCCGCCGACGTGGCAGCAGGTGCCGCGGCTGGCCGGGACGTCGAGGACCTTCTTCTCGCTGGCGTTGTCCAGGGTGCCGTCGGCCTTGAGGACGAAGCGGGAGAGGCGGTTCACGCCGTCGAACTTCTTGAAGTCCTCGGCCGTGCCGTTCTCCGGGGCGTCGCCCGCGGGGGTGTCCAGCGGCGGCGCGTAGTAGAGGTAGATCGCGCGGTTCTCGCTGAACTTGGGGTCGATGGCGACGCCTTGGAGGCCCTCTTCGTCGTGCGTGTAGACCGGTATCTTCCCGGCGATCCTGGTGTTGCCCGCCGCGTCGGTGAGGCGGAGCGTGCCGTCGCGGGAGGTGTGCAGGACCGAGCGGTCGGGGAGCACGGAGAGCGTCATCGGCTCGCCCGTCTCGGGCTCCCCCTTGGCGAGGGTGACCTGCTGGAAGTCTTCGGCGACGGGGGCGGCGGTCGCGGGCGGGTCCGCCGGGGCGGCGCCGGCCTGCGGGACGGCGAAGGTGAGGGTGGCGCCGGTGAGCACGGTGCCGGTGAGCAGGGCGAGTGTGCTGCGGAGTCTCGGGCGTTTCCTGTGCACGGTGTTCCTCCGAAGGGGGACGGTCGTACGGGGTGTGTGCGCCGTGCGCCGGGGTGCGCCGTCACCCCGGACCACTCATGTCCTGTACACCTCAGGGACGGTAGCCACGTTTGTCCCGGGCGGAAAGCCCTTGTGCAGGACGGAAGTTGAACTTTTTCCTGTCAATGGACAAACCCGATTCGGGTCCGGACTAGTCGGAGCCGCCGAACGCCGCGTCGAAGGAGGCGGTCGGCGCCTCGAAGTCGTACGCCTTCAAGCGCGTCAGCGCCTCCGGGGCGCCCTGGAGCCGGTCCATGCCCGCGTCCTCCCACTCCACGGAGATCGGCCCGTCGTACGCGATGGAGCGCAGCATCCGGAAGACGTCCTCCCAGGGCACGTCCCCGTGGCCCGCCGACACGAAGTCCCAGCCGCGTCGCGGGTCGCCCCACGGGAGGTGCGAGCCGAGGCGGCCGTTGCGGCCGTCCAGGCGGCGCCGGGCCTCCTTGCAGTCGACGTGGTAGATGCGGTCCCGGAAGTCGTAGAGGAAGCCGACCGGGTCGAGGTCCTGCCACACGAAATGGGACGGGTCGAAGTTCAGACCGAAGGCGGGACGGTGGCCGACGGCCTCCAGTGCCTTGTGCGTGGTCCAGTAGTCGTAAGCGATCTCCGACGGGTGCACCTCGTGCGCGAACCGCACGCCGTGCTCGTCGAAGACGTCCAGGATCGGGTTCCAGCGCTCGGCGAAGTCCTCGTACCCCCGCTCGATCATCGCCTCGGGGGCCGGCGGGAACATCGCGACCAGGTGCCAGATCGACGATCCCGTGAAGCCGACGACGGTGTCGACGCCGAAGGCGGCGGCCGCCCGAGCCGTGTCCTTGATCTCGGCGGCGGCCCGCTGCCGCACCCCCTCCGGCTCGCCGTCGCCCCAGATGCGGGCGGGCAGGATCGCCTGATGCCGCTCGTCGATGATCGCGTCGCAGACGGCCTGGCCCACGAGGTGGTTGGAGATCGCCCAGCACTTGAGCCCGTACTTGTCGAGCAGCGCGTGCCGGCCGTCCAGATAGGACGGGTCGGCGAGCGCCTTGTCGACCTCGAAGTGGTCGCCCCAGCAGGCGAGTTCGAGTCCGTCGTAGCCGAAGTCACGGGCGTATCCGCAGACCTCTTCGAGCGGCAGGTCGGCCCACTGACCGGTGAAGAGCGTGAACCTACGGGGCATGGCGGGGGCCTCCTCGGAGCGGGAACCGGGCGGACATCGGGCAGGAATCAGCGGGCATCAGGCGGGGACCAGCGTGTAGACGGAGTTCTTCGCCGCGCTCTCCTCCACCGCGGCGAGCACCCGCTGCACGGACAGGCCGTCGGCGAAGGAGGGTTCGGGCCGCGCGCCGGTGGCGATGGCGTGCAGCAGGTCGCGGGCCTGGTGCACGAAGGTGTGCTCGTAGCCGAGGCCGTGGCCGGGCGGCCACCACGCCTCCAGATACGGGTGGTCGGGCTCGGTCACGAGGATGCGGCGGAAGCCGGACGAGGCAGCGGGTTCGGTGTGGTCGTGGAACGAGAGCTCGTTCAGGCGCTCCAGGTCGAACGCCAGCGACCCGTCGGAGCCGTTGAGTTCGAGGCGCAGTGCGTTCTTGCGGCCGGCCGCGAAGCGCGTCGCCTCGAAGGAGGCGAGGGCGCCGGACGGGAACCGGCCGGTGAAGACGGCCGCGTCGTCGACCGTGACCGTCCCGAGCCGGCTGCCGCCCGCCGCCGTGAGCCCGCTGGACGCCCCCTCCAGGACGGGGCGTTCCCGCACGAAGGTCTCGGTGAGCGCCGACACCCCGGCCACCGGCTCCCCCACCAGGTACTGCGCGAGGTCCACGATGTGCGCCCCCAGGTCGCCGAGCGCCCCGGAGCCCGCACGGTCCTTGCGCAGCCGCCAGGTGAGCGGGAAGTCCGCGTCGACCAGCCAGTCCTGAAGGTACGTCAGGCGTACGTGACGCAGCGCGCCGAGCCGCCCTTCCACGACCATCCGGCGGGCCAGCGTGAGGGCGGGCACCCGGCGGTAGTTGAAGCCGACCATGGCCACCTGGCCCCGGGCGCGGGCCCGTTCGGCGGCCTCGGCCATCGCCTCGGCCTCCTCCACGGTATTTGCGAGCGGCTTCTCGCACAGCACGTGCTTGCCCGCCTCCAGGGCGGCGACGGCGATCTCCGCATGGCTGTCGCCCGGCGTGCAGATGTCGACGAGGTCGACGTCGTCGCGGGCGATCAGGGCGCGCCAGTCGGTCTCGGCGGCGGCCCAGCCGAGCCGGTCGGCGGCGGCGCGCACGGCGCCGTCGTCGCGGCCGCAGACGGCCGAGAGCACCGGCCGCACCGGCAGGTCGAAGGCTCGCCCCACGGTGCGCCAGCCCTGTGAGTGGGCGGCACCCATGAAGGCGTAGCCGACCATGCCCACTCCCAATGGCCGCTTACCGGCACCTGCTCCCAGTGGCCGCTCTCCGGCCTCGGGATCCGTCTCCGTCTCACGCATGCGGTAATCCTCCTCGTCGACGCTCGGTGGGGGGTGCGGGCGTGCGCATCACTTGAAGCCGGTGGACATGTACTGGCCGACGTTCTCCTTGTCGACGACGGCCGAATAGCAGGTGACGAAGGACGGGATCTCGAACTCCGCCATGCCGCTGACGCCCTTGCCCTGCCCGAGGGCGCGCGCCAGGTCGATCGCGGACGCGGCCATCGTGGGCGGGTAGAGGACGGTGGCCTTCAGGACGCTGTTGTCCGCCTCGATGGCCTGCATCGCGGAGAGCGCGCCCGCGCCGCCCACCATCAGGAAGTCGTCGCGGCCCGCCTGCTTGATGGCGCGCAGGGCGCCCACGCCCTGGTCGTCGTCGTGGTTCCACAGGGCGTCGAAGTTCTTCTGGGCCTGGAGGAGTTGGGACATCTTTGCCTGTCCCGACTCGACGGTGAAGTCGGCGGCCTGGCGGGCGACCTTCTTGATGTTCGGGTAGTTCTTGAGGGCGTCGTCGAACCCTTTGGTGCGCTGCTTGGTGAGTTCGAGGTTGTCGATGCCCGCCAGCTCGATGACGCGGGCGTTCTTCTTGTCCTTGAGTTTCTCGCCGATGTAGTGGCCGGCGCTGAGGCCCATGCCGTAGTTGTCGCCGCCGATCCAGCAGCGGTAGGCCTGCGGCGAGGCGAAGACGCGGTCGAGGTTGACGACGGGGATGCCCGCCTTCATGGCCTTCAGGCCGACTTGGGTGAGGGCCTTGCCGTCGGCGGGCAGGACGACGAGGACGTCGACTTTCTTGTTGATCAGCGTCTCGACCTGGCCGATCTGGGCCGCGGTGTCGTTCGAGCCCTCGGTGGCCTCCAGCGTGACGTCCGAGTACTTCTCGGCCCGCTTCTTGGCGTTGTCGTTGATGGCGTTGAGCCAGCCGTGGTCGGCCTGGGGGCCCGCGAAGCCGATGGTGACCTTCTTGCCCGGCTTGTCGTCGGCGACCTGCTGTGCCGTGTCCTCGGACCCCTCGTCCTTGGACTCGTTGCTGGTGCACCCCGTGATCAGGGCTCCGGTGGACAGGGCGGCGGCTCCGAAGAGGAGCCCTCTGCGGCTCGTGTGGGATGGCATGGGTGAACCCCTCAGCTCAGGAAGTGGTGGCCGGATCAGCTCAGGTGGTGGTGGCCGTACGTCGTTGGACGAGTACCGCGGCGACGATGATCGCGCCCTTGGCGATCTGCTGGGTCGCGGTCTCCAGGTTGTTGAGCGCGAAGATGTTGGTGATCGTGGTGAAGATCAGCACGCCGAGCACGGAGCCGGTGATCGTGCCGCGCCCGCCGCTGAGCAGGGTGCCGCCGATGATCACCGCCGCGATGGCGTCGAGTTCGTACAGGTTGCCGTTGGTGTTCTGGCCCGAGCCGGAGAGGATGATCAGCAGGAAGGCCGCGATGCCGCAGCACAGGCCGGAGAGCAGATACAGATAGAGCCGCTGCCTGCGGACGTCGATGCCGGCCAGCCGCGCCGCTTCCGCGTTGCCGCCGACCGCGACCGAGCGCCGCCCGAACGTCGTGCGGTTCAGCAGCAGCCAGCCGACGGCGGTGACGGCGGCGAAGACCAGGACCAGCGGCGGGATGCCGAGGATGTACGACTCGCGAAGGCCGAGGTCCAACACCCCTTCCACAGTGACCATTTGGGTCTTGCCGTCGGTGATCTGCAGGGCGAGGCCGCGGCCCGCGGCCAGCATGGCGAGGGTGGCGATGAACGGAACTATCCCGCCATACGCGATGAGCAGGCCGTTCACCAGGCCGCACCCCATGCCGACGACCACGGCCGTGAAGAGGATGCCCGCGAAGCCGTACTCCTGGGTGGCGACCGTCGTCGCCCAGACCGAGGCGAGCGCGACGATCGCGCCGACGGAGAGGTCGATGCCGCCGGAGATGATCACGAAGGTCATGCCGACGGTGACCACGCCGATGACGGAGGCCTGGGTGAGGATCAGCTGGACGTTGTCGGTGTCGAGGAACGAGTCGGGCTGGGTGATGCCGCCGATCACGATCAGCGTGGCGAGCACGCCGAGCAGCGACAGCGTCCGCACGTCGGCGCGGGCCAGGGTGGCGCGCCACGGGCTTCCGCCGTCGGCGGGGGCGCTCTTGCGGGTGGCGGCCTCGGCCGCCGGGGCTGGCTGGGTCATGCCGCCGGGCTCCCTTCGAGGACGAGGTCGAGTACGCGGTGTTCGTCGAGGTCACGGGCGGGTGCGGTGTAGACGACGCGGCCCTCGCGGAGCACCAGGACGCGGTCGGCGAGGCCGAGCACTTCGGGCACTTCACTGGAGACGAGGAGCACGGCGAGGCCCTCGTCGGCGAGCCGGCGGATCACCGCGTACAGCTCGGCGCGGGCTCCGACGTCGACGCCGCGGGTCGGTTCGTCGAGCAGCAGGACGCGGCAGCCGCGCAGCAGCCAGCGGGCGAGGACGGCCTTCTGCTGGTTGCCGCCGGACAGGGTGCGCACGGGGACGGTGGGGTCGTCGGGGCGCAGCGACAGCTCGCGCGTCGCGCTGCGCGCGGCCTCGCGTTCGGCACCGCGGTCGAGCCAGCCGCCGCGCGAGAAGCGGGACATGGTGGAGACCGATACGTTGCGGGTGACGGACTCCAGCATGAGGAGGGCCTGTGCCTTGCGCTCCTCGGGAGCGAGCCCGAGCCCCGCGCGGACTGCGGCCCGCACGCTGCCCGGCCGCAACTCCGCCCCGTCCACCAGCACTTGTCCGGTGGTGGGCTTGCGGGCGCCGTAGATCGTCTCAAGGATCTCGGAGCGGCCGGAGCCGACGAGACCGGCGAGGCCCACGATCTCGCCGGGACGCAGGTCGAGGTCGAGGGGCTCGAACTCGCCGCGCCGGGAGAGTCCGCGTACGGTCAACACCGGTCGCCCCAAAGGCGGTTCGGCGGGCCGGTCCGGGAAGACGTACTCGACGTTGCGGCCCGTCATCAGCGCGACGACGTCCTTGGTCGGGGTGGATTCCGCGGGCAGTCCGCCCGCGACGGCACGCCCGTCCTTGAGGACGGTGACGCGGTCGCCGATGCGGCGGATCTCCTCCAGGCGGTGGGAGATGTAGACGACGGCGACGCCCTCCGCCGTGAGGTCGCCGACGATGCGGAAGAGGTTGTCGACCTCGTCGGGGTCGAGGGCGGCGGAGGGCTCGTCCATGACGATGAGGCGTACCTCGTGGGAGAGCGCGCGGGCCATCGAGACGATCTGCTGCTGGGCGGCGGAGAGGTCGCCGACGAGGCGCCCCGGATCGATTTCCGCGTGCCCGAGTCGCTTGAGCAGGGCGGCGGTTGAGGCCTTCGCCGCCCGGCCGCGCACCACGAATCCGGCGGCTGTCGGCTCGTGTCCGAGGTGGACGTTCTCCGCGACGGAGAGGCCTTCCACCAGGTCGAGTTCCTGGTAGATGGTGGCGATGCCGAGCCGCATGGCGGCGATCGGCGAGCGGAGCGTGATGCGCTCGCCGCGCCAGGTGATCTCGCCGCCGTCGGGCTGGTGGGCGCCCGCGAGGACCTTGATGAGGGTGGACTTCCCGGCGCCGTTCTGGCCGAGGAGGCAGTGCACTTCCCCGGCCTGGACCTGGAGGTCGACGCCGTCGAGGGCGCGGACCCCGGGGAACGACTTGGTGATGCCGGACATGGTGAGCAGGGGTGGTTCTGGTGCCATGACGGTTCCCCTCGGCGGCGGCCGCAGCAGGGCAGGACGGATTCAGGGCAGGGCGGAGCAGGATGGGACTGAACAGGACGGAGCGAAACAGGGCAGGGCAGGGCAGGGCGCTGTGCCGGACGGGGTGGCGCTACGTTCCGTACGTGTCGGGCCGGGCCGGTGCGGGGTCGGTCAGGCCGGTGTGGGTCGGTCAGGCCGTGTGGGGTCGGGCCGGTGTGGGTCGGTCAGGCCGTGTCGGGGCGGTCAGGCCGGTGAGAACAGGTGGTCGCTGATGAGCCGGGCGCCGCCGATGACTCCGGCGGTGGGACCGAGCTCCCCCAGGACGATGGGGAGGTTGCCGGTCGCCAGGGGCAGCGACTGGCGGTAGACCTGGGTGCGGATCGCGGCGAGCAGCGTGTGGCCGAGGCCGGTCACGCCGCCGCCGATCACCACGAGGCCGGGGTTGAAGAAGCTGACGAGACTCGCGATGACCTGGCCGGTGCGGTTGCCGCCCTCGCGGATGAGGTCGAGCGCGGCGGGGTCCCCCGCGGCGGCGGCCGCCGCGACGTCGACGGCGCTGAGCCGTCCCGCCTCGTCGAGCCGCGTGGCGAGCTCCGCCGAACGCCCCTCCCTGGCCGCCGTCTCGGCGTCGCGGGCGAGCGCCGCTCCGCTGAAGTAGGCCTCCAGGCAGCCCTTGTTGCCGCAGGCGCAGGGGCGTCCGTCCGGTTCGGACTGGATGTGGCCGATGTCGCCGGCGCTGCCCGTCGTCCCGCGGTGGACCTCACCGCCGACGACGATGCCGCAGCCGATGCCCGTGCCGATCTTGACGCAGAGGAAGTCGCCCACGGAGCGTGCGACGCCCGCGTGCTGCTCCCCCATCGCCATGAGGTTCACGTCGTTGTCGACCATGACGGGGCAGCCGAGATCCTGGCTGAGGGCCTCCCGGACGGGAAAGCCGTCCCACCCCGGCATGATCGGCGGGGCGACCGGCACGCCCTCCGGGAAGCGGACAGGGCCGGGGACGCCGATGCCGGCGCCGTCGAACCCTTCCGCGAGCCCGGAGGCCTTCAGCTTGGCCGCCATGGCGAGGACCTGCTCGAAGACCGCGACCGGGCCCTCGCGCACGTCCATGGGCTGGTTGATGTGGCCGAGCACCTCCAGCTCGGCGTTGGTCACCGCGACGTCGACCGAGGTCGCGCCGATGTCCACGCCGAGAAAGCGGAGGGCCGGGGCCAGGCGGATGTTGTGGGAGCGGCGGCCGCCGCGGGAGGCGGCGAGCCCGTCGGCGACCACGAGTCCGGTCTCCAGGAGCCGGTCGACCTCCACGGCCAGTTTGGACCGTGAGAGGTCGATCTGATCGCCCAGCTGGGCGCGGGAGTTGGGTCCTCCGTCACGCAACAGGCGCAGCAGGCGTGCCTGGTGCGTGTTGGCGGGTCGAGCCGTCATACGTCTCACGCGCCCCTCCCCGCCTCATCGGGCTTCCCATGCCGTTGCCCTCGGGCCGGCGCGCCGTCGTGCGGCCGCCTTCGCCGTGGGGCTTCCTTCAAGCTTTCGAGGGGAACGTAGCAGTGCCTGCCGGGGCTGGGAAGAAGTTGAGCGCGAATTACCCATGACTTTCTCCAGTCACAGGACAAAGGGGCGTTCGGCCGTGTTCCTAGGCCGGCTTCCGGAGCATGCACCAGGTGCGGGGGCCGTGGTCCGGCAGCGGGACGTCGGCCGTGACGGTGAAGCCGAGCCGTTCGTAGAACGCCACGTTCCGCTCGGTCGAGGTCTCCAGGAAACACGGGAAGCCCGCGCGGTCGGCGGCCGCGAGGCCGGGTTCGAGCACCGCGGCGCCGAGCCCCTTGCCCTGCTCGTCCGGGTCGACGCCGACCGTGGCGAGGAACCACGCGGGGTGCTGGGGGCGGTGCGGCAGCAGCGCGTGCTCCGCCGACTCGAACCAGGGCGCGCGATCGCCCGCGAGCTCCCCGATGAGCGGGCCGATCGCGGCGAAGCCCGGCGCCGGGTCGCGGTCCGGGGTGGTCCAGACGGCGACGGCACGCCCGGCGTTCGCGACCCAGACCCGCCCGTACACCATCCCGATGCGGGTCAGGAAGAGCTCCTGGAAGCGGCGGATCCGCTCCTCGTGGCCGTCGGCGGCGACGACGTGGCGCGTGAAGGGATAGTCGGCGAAGGCGCGGGCGAGGGTGTGCACGGCCACCGGCACGTCCTGCTCGATCAAGGGGCGTATGCGGTGGTCCGTACTCATGTCTCTTCTCCCTGTCCCGGTGGTCCGTGCCTACCTCTGAGGTAATCGACGACTCCGGAACCGCGCCGCACGATGGTGCTCCGCCGCGGCCCCGAGTGGAAGGTCACCCCATGTCGGACACCCTGCCTCAGAACGAACCGCATGCCCACTTGATTGATCTCGTCCCCTTCGCCGCACACCTCGGCATCGCCTTGACGGAGGCCGGACCCGACCGGGTCGAGGGCACCTTGGAGTGGTCGCCGGAGCTGTGCACGGTGGGCGGCGTGCTGCACGGCGGGGCGCTGATGACGCTCGCCGACACGGCGGGCGCGGTGTGCGCGTTCCTCAACCTGCCGTCGGGCGCGGCCACGGCGACGGTCGAGTCCAAGACGAACTTCCTGCGGGCCGTGCGCTCCGGGACGGCCCGTGCGGTGGCCCGCCCCCTGCATGTCGGCGGCTCCTTCGTCGTCGTACAGACCGAGGTGTACGACGACGGGGGGCGCCTCGCAGGCCACACGACGCAGACGCAGGCGGTGCTCAGCCCCGATCGCGCCGGTGGTACGTCTGACGGGTGTGCTCGGTGCGGGCCCGCATGATGTCCGGCGAGGGGCGGTTCTACGACGTCACGGGCAGCGCACGACCTGTCCCGCGTACGAGAGGTTGCCGCCGAAGCCGAAGAGCAGAACCGGGTCCCCGGAGCTGATTTCACCGCGCTCCACGAGCTTGGACAGGGCCATCGGGATGCTCGCCGCCGAGGTGTTCCCGGAGTCGACGACGTCGCGCGCGACCACGGCGTTCACGGCGCCGATGCGCTCGGCGAGCGGCTCGATGATCCGGAGGTTGGCCTGGTGCAGGACGACCGCGGCGAGGTCGGCCGGTGTCAGCCCCGCGCGCTCGCAGGCCGCGCGGGCGAGGGGCGGCAGCTGGGTCGTCGCCCAGCGGTAGACGCTCTGGCCCTCCTGGGCGAAGCGCGGCGGCGTGCCCTCGATGCGGACGGCGTTGCCCATCTCGGGCACCGAGCCCCACAGGACGGGGCCGATGCCGGGCTCCTCGCCGGGTCCGCACGCCTCGACGACGGCCGCGCCCGCGCCGTCGCCGGTCAGCACGCAGGTGGTGCGGTCCGTCCAGTCGGTGACCTCGGACATCTTGTCCGCGCCGATGACCAGGGCGCGGGTCGCGGCCCCGGCCCGCACGGTGTGGTCGGCGGTGGCGAGCGCGTGCGTGAAGCCCGCGCACACGACGTTGAGGTCCAGGGCGGCCGGGCCGGGGACGCCGAGCCGCGCGGCGACCCGGGCGGCCATGTTCGGCGAGCGGTCGATGGCCGTGGAGGTGGCGACCAGGACCAGGTCGATCGCGTCGGGGGTCAGGCCCGCGGCGGCCAGGGCCTTGCCGCCGGCGTACGCGGCCAGCTCGTCGACCGGCTCCTCCGGGCCCGCGATGTGGCGGGTGCGGATGCCCACCCGGGACCGGATCCACTCGTCGCTGGTGTCGACCGAGCTCGCCAGCTCCTCGTTGGTGAGGATCCTGGCGGGCTGATAGTGGCCGACAGCGGCGATGCGTGAGCCGTGCATGTACGGGTCCCCCTTGTTGCCGAAGATGCGGGACCCTCCAGTTTGGTCAGCGACTCACGAGTAACGGTGCACGTGATGCGACAGGAAAGGAGCGCGGGGTTTGGATGCTTCTCATGATGTGGTCACCCTCTGAAGAACGGTGTGACCTTGTGTGCGAGTCCGTACAGGACGTACGCCGTACGAGGCGGCTGCAACCTGACCCGGCACGTGCAGGACAATGAGATCGTCGAGGTCACCTTCCCGCACGACAAGCCTGTGACCCACGGCAGCCTCCGCATCAAGGGCCGCTTCGGCCACCAGCACGTACAGAACCGGGACTGATCACGACATGGGACGAGTCACGGAACGACGCAAGGTGATCCGCGTCAGGGACGGTCACGTCTCGGAGCGGCCCGACACCCTCGTCGCCGAGGAACCCCTGGAGATCCGGCTCAACGGCAGGCCGCTCGCCATCACCATGCGCACACCGGGCGACGACTTCGCGCTCGCGGCGGGCTTCCTGGTGAGCGAGGGCGTGCTCGGCTCGGCGGACGACCTGCGGTCGATCGTCTACTGCGCCGGGGCGCGGGACGACGGCTCCAACACGTACAACGTGGTCGACGTGCGGACCGCCGAGGGAGTCGTCCTCCCCGACATCACGCTCGAACGCAACGTCTACACCACCTCGTCGTGCGGACTGTGCGGCAAGGCGAGCCTGGACGCGGTCCGCACCACGGCACGCTTCCCGATCGCCGACACGCCTCCGGTCCTGCTCGGCACCGACCTGCTCGCGAGCCTCCCCGACCGGCTGCGCGCGGCGCAGCGCGTCTTCGACACGACCGGGGGCCTGCACGCCGCGGCGCTCTTCGACGAGGAGGGCACGCTCCTCGACATACGCGAGGACGTGGGGCGGCACAACGCCGTCGACAAGCTGGTCGGCCGCGCCCTGCAGAGCGGAGACCTGCCGCTGTCCCGCGCCGTCCTGCTCGTCTCCGGCCGCGCCTCCTTCGAGCTGGCCCAGAAGGCCGTGATGGCGGGCATCCCGGTGCTGGCCGCGGTCTCCGCGCCGTCGTCGCTCGCCGTCGACCTCGCCGCCGAGACGGGGCTCACGCTGATCGGTTTCCTGCGGGGCTCCTCCATGAACGTGTACGCGGGCGAGCACCGCGTCGCCCTTCAGACCGCGGCCGGCCAGGGCTGACCCGGGCCGCCCCGGCACGGCGGCGGCGCCCCTGCCGGCGGGGATTGCCCCCTGCGCCGGCCGGGCCCCTCCCCGGGGCACCGCACGCCCGGTTCCACGGCCTCACTGTTCCGGCGCCTCGACCCCCGAGACCCGGGTCAGCATCCGCAGGAACTGCTCCCGCTCGCCGGCCGAAAGCGGCGCGAGCAGTTCGGCGTTGGCGTGTGCGGCCGCTGCCGCGCACCGCTTCACCGTGCGCCGGCCGCGCGCGGTGATCGTGATCGCGTTCTTGCGGCGGTCCCGGGGGTCGGGCGCGCGTTCGACGAGCCCGTCGGCCTGGAGGTCGTTCAGGACGCCGACCATGTCCTTCGGGTCGAGCGAGACGCTGCGGCCCAGCTCGGCCTGGGCGACCGGGCCGTGGTCGGCAACGGCGGACAGCACCACGTGGTGCCACATCTTGAGCCCCTCGCGGGCCAGCGCGTCGGCGACCAGGCCGCGGCCCCGGGCGGCCGCGCGGCCGAGCAGCCAGCTGGGGAGGGTGCGGATGGTGCTGGGGGCGGGCGGGGTCGTGGCCATGGGTCAAGCGTAACCGCCCATCGTTGGACTTCCCCATGAGTTCGTGGTTACCGTTGGGGCCACCAATGATTCCCTCACCCCTGGAGGTGGTGCGGATGCGTCGCGTCCGGTATACCCACGGCGGCGGCCCCGAGGTCCTGTTCCTGGAGGATGCCCCCGTCCCCGACCCCGGGCCCGGCGAGCTCCTCGTCCGCGTCGAAGCCATCGGCGTGACCCTCCCCGTCGTGCGCAAGGTCCGCGAGAGCCGCGACCCGATCCCCCTCGGCGGCGAGGTCGCCGGGGAGGTCGTCGCGCTCGGCGAGGGCGTCACCGGTCACGCGCCGGGCGACCGCGTCACCGGGCTGGTCTTCGGCCACGGCTACGCCGACTACGCCCTGCTCCACACCTCGATGGCCACCCCCGTGCCCGAGGGAGCGAGCGCGGTCGACGCAGTCGCGCTGGTCCGCTCCGGCCTCGTCGCGTACGGCGCGCTCGAAGCGGCCCGCCCCGCCCCCGGCGAGTCCGCGCTCGTCACCGCCGCCGCGAGCGGGGTCGGACACCTCGCCCTGCAACTGGCGGGCCTGCGGGGCGCGTCGCGCGTCGTGGCGGCCGTGTCCGACCCCGGCAAGGCGGACTTCGTACGCGGACTCGGCGCCGACGAGGTCATCACGTACGACCAGGACGGCTGGGGCGAACCCGTCGACTACGTGCTGGACGCGGTCGGCGGCGACCTCCTGGGACCCGCCTGCAAGTCCCTCGCACCGCACGGCCGCTTGGTGGCCTACAGCTCGGGCGGCGGCACCGTGGCGGCGTACGACCTGCTCGTCGGCGCCAGATCCGTCATCGGCTTCCAGCTGGGCCTGATCGCGCGCGGCCGGCCGGAGCTGTACGAGAAGTGGCGCAGGGAGCTGTGGGAGCTCCACGCGGACGGTCGACTGCGGACCGCCGTGCACGCGGAGTTCGCCCTGGAGGAAGCGGTGCGGGCGCACGAGGTGATCGAGACGCGGAGCAACCGGGGGAAGGTCGTGCTGATCCCCTGACGCACGCTTCTTGTGGGGTGTCGGAGCCCGCAAGTAGCGTCTGTCCGCGTACGTTGGACGTGGGATGTCCGGATGTCCGGTCGCCTGTTCGACCGTTGCGCGGGCATTCCGAACCCCCGCACCGTCACCGCCATGAGTCGCCGTCGCCATGAAAGGCGGACCGCACCATGTCATCGAGTCTCCCCGCACGCCACCGACGCCTCAGATCGCTCCGTGCCGTCACCGCCGCCGTGACCGCGGTGGCCGTGGGCGCGTTGCTGCCCGCGCCCACCGCGCGGGCGGCCCGGGCCGCGGAGCCGCCGCCGTTCGAGCAGCAGGTGCTGTTCAAGGCGGACCGGGATCCCGGCTACGCCTGCTTCCGCATCCCGGCCGTGGTGCGGACGACCAAGGGAACGCTGCTCGCCTTCGCGGAGGGCCGGGTCAACGACTGCGGCGACGCGGGCGACATAGACCTGGTGCTCAAGCGGTCCCACGACGGCGGCCGCACCTGGGGCCCGCTCCAGGTCGTCAACGAGGGCGCGGGCGACACCCACGGCAATCCGGCGCCGGTCGTGGACCGCGAGACCGGCCGCGTCCTGCTGGCGGAGACGTACAACACGGGGCGTACGGACAACAAGAACTGTGATGTGCCGTGCGACCGCACCCCGCACCTGCAGTACAGCGACGACGACGGCCGCAGCTGGTCCGCGCCGCGCGACCTGAGCGACCAGATCCTGCCGGAGCACTGGAACTCCTGGTATGCGACCGGTCCCGTGCACGGGCTCCAGCTGACCCGCGGCCGGCACGCGGGGCGGCTCGTCTTCACCGCCAACACCGAGACGTGGGACGGCGGCCGCGTCACCGCCAACCACGCCGCGCTGATCGTCAGCGACGACGGCGGCGACCACTGGAAGATCGGCGCGACGGACTCGTACCCGATACCGGCAGGCGGCACCTTCCGCCAGAAGCCGTCCGAGATGACCATCACCGAACGGCCCGACGGGGCGATCCACGTCAGCGGCCGCGAACAGGACGGCACGGACCTGGGTCACCGCACGCAGACGGTCAGCCGGGACGGCGGCGACTCCTTCGCCGCCCCCTTCCGCGCGATCCCCGACCTCTACACGCCCCAAGTGCAGGGCTCCACCCTGCAGTTCGGCAAGCGGATGCTGCTCGCCTGCCCCGCCGACCCGGACCGCCGCCGCACCATGCAGATCCGCTCGTCCTACGACGGCGGCCGCACCTGGGACAGCGTCGACCGCGGCACCACGGTGACCACCGACTGGTCCGGCTACTCCGACATGGTGCGGGCCGACCGGACCCACGTGGGCCTCATGTACGAGGGCGGCGCGGTCGACGCGCGCGACGAGATCCGCTTCGCCCGCTTCACCGAGGACTGGCTGACGCCGCGCCGGGGCCCGGACCCGACCACCCGCGACCACGCGCCGGGCGCCCGGCCCGCCGCCGTGCTCGGCGGGGCGCGCACCACCCCGGGCCGCTTCGGCGGGGCGATCTCCTTCGACGGTACGGACGACGCCGTACGGCTGCCGTATCAGCACCGACTGCCGCTCGGCACCGAGGACTTCACGGCCTCCCTCTGGTTCCGCTACTCCGCGACGACCGGCGAGCAGCCGCTGCTGTGGATGGGCGGCATCGGCACCAATCAGCCGCAGGTGTGGCTGCGCGGCGAACCCGCGAGCGACCGCGTCACCGGCCTGATCACCACACGGGACGGCGCCGCTCCCCCGAAGTCCGCGTTCGCGCGCACGACCGGCGCGTACAACGACGGCCAGTGGCACCACATCGCGCTGCGCCGCGGCGCCGGCCGTCTGACGCTCTTCCTGAACGGCACGCAGGTCACCACCGCGGACGTACCCGGCTCGGTCAGCCGCAACTCCCCCTTCGGCGTGCACGTCGGCCAACGGCTCGACAGCCGGGCCCACTTCACCGGCGCGATCGACGAAGTGCGGGTGTACGACAGGGCGTTGGACGACGCCGAGGTGGGGGCCCTGCGCACTGCCGATGCTCCTGTGACACGGGACACCGTCGTGCGGCTCCCCATGGACCGGGTGCGCGACAGCAACTAACGTCCCCGGCGTGTGTGCCCGTCAACGTCCCGCGACGGGGGCGCGCAGCGTCTGGCTCGTCCTGCTGCTCGCCCTGGTCTGCGCGGCCGTACTGCTCATCGCCCTCCCGGAAGACGACCGGGAGGGCGATGCGGCATGCAGACCCCGCACCGTCGCCTCCTGGGCCGCCGACGACAGGTCCACCGGGGAGTTCGCGCGCTACGGCGACGACATGACGCGCACCGACGACTGGACCGGGGGCGACGGCACCCACTCGGTGCGGCTGCCGGACGGGCGCGTGCTGTGGCTGTTCTCCGACACCTTCCTGGGCCAGGTCCACGCGCCCCCGAACCAGGCGGGCCAGCCGCACACCTGGCGCGACCCGAACACGCCCATGGTCCGTAACTCGGCCGTGGTGATGTCCCGTTCGGGCACCCTGCAGCGCACCCTCGCCGCGCCGCTCTTCCCCGACCCGGCGCCGCAGGAGTGGCGCTGGCCGGTGGCGGCCCGTGTGGAGCCCCGCTCGTCCGGCTCGGACGAGCGCGTCGTGCGCGTCCTGCTGTGGAACCGCATGGCGAGCCAGGGCCCCTGGATCTACGGTGTCCCCGTCGCCACGGAGGTCGCCACGCTCTCGCTGCCCGACCTGCGCGTCGAGGGCATCACCAAGGTCTCGGACCAGCGGTCGGTCGCCGATCCGGAGAAACGGGTCCTGTACGGCGCGGCGGCGGTCGAGGACGACGGCTGGACGTACGTCTTCGGCGGCACGGACGCGCAGGCGACCTCGCGCCCCTCCTCGGACGCCCATGTGGCGCGTGTCCCGCACGGCAGCCTCGCCGAGCCCGGCGCGTGGGAGTACTGGGACGGCGAGGCGTGGGGCCACGACGTCACGCCGAAGCCGGTGCTCGGGGACGGGAAGCGGAAGGGGGTGGGCAGCGCGTTCACGGTGGTGCGGGACGACGGGACGTACGTGCTGTTCACCATGGCGGCGGGCACCGAGGGCCTGACCACCGTCACCTCGTACTGGTCCTGCTCCCCCACCGGCCCCTGGCACGGGCCCACCAAGGCCTTCGAGGCGCCCCTGCCCAAGGACAGCGCCGTCCGCCAGGAGACCGCCGCCTACAACCCGCAGGCCCATCCCGCGCTCGGCGGCGACGGCCGTCTCGTCCTCAGCTACGACGTCAACTGGCTGGACGCGACGCCCGCCAACGCGCAGGCGAACGTCACCCGGAACGTGTCGCTGTACCGGCCGCGGTTCGTCTCCCTGCGGCTGACGGGGGCTCGCTGACGAACTCCTGCGGATCGCGCGAGCGGCGCTTGGCGATGACCGCGCAGACCATCAGCTGCATCTGGTGGAAGAGCATCAGCGGCAGCACGGCCAGCGAGGCGTCCGCGCCGAACAGGACGCTCGCCATGGGCAGTCCGGCCGCCAGGGACTTCTTCGACCCGGCGAACTGGATCGCGACGCGGTCGGCCCTGCCGAAGCCGAGCCGCTTCGCCCCGTACCAGGTCAGCGTCAGCATGACGGTCAGCAGGACCGCCTCGACGCCGAGCAGCGCGAGCAGCCGCAGCGGGTGCACCTGGCTCCAGATGCCCTCGACCATGCCCTCGCTGAACGCGGTGTAGACGACGAGCAGGATCGACCCGCGGTCCACGTATCCGAGGATCTTCTTGTGGCGGGTGATGAAGCCGCCCACCCACCGGCGCAGGAGCTGCCCGGCGAGGAACGGCACCAGCAGCTGCAGCACGATCTTGAGGAGCGAGTCCGCCGAGAAGCCGCCGCCGCTGTCACCGAGCAGGGCGGCCGCGAGCAGCGGGGTGAGCACGATGCCGGCCAGCGAGGAGAAGGAGCCCGCGCAGATCGCCGCGGGGACGTTGCCGCGGGCCATCGACGTGAAGGCGATGGACGACTGGATCGTCGAGGGCACCAGGGTGAGGAAGAGCAAGCCGCTGAAGAGCGCGGGCGTCAGGACGTACGGGACGAGTCCCTTCGCCGCGAGTCCGAGCAGCGGGAAGACGACGAACGTGCAGGCGAGGACCGTGACGTGGAGCCGCCAGTGCTTGAGCCCGTCGAGCGCCTCGCGGGTGGAGAGCCGGGCCCCGTAGAGGAAGAAGAGCAGCGCGACGGCCCCGGTGGAGGCGCCGGACGCGACGTCCGCGGCGGTGTCGCGGGCGGGCAGCAGGGCCGCGAGGCCCACGGTCGCGAGCAACGCCACGATGTACGGGTCGACCGGCATCCAGGACGGCCACTTCAGGCGTTTCACGGTGCTCCATGCTCTCGGTGCGGGACGGCCCCGCGCTCGTACGGATGTGCCCTTCCCATGATCCTCCGGAGCCGGGTGATCGGGAATCCCGTACACCGCTCTGACTGCCATCACGATCCGCGATGACAGGGCTAGGCTGGTCAGCGTGTACGACCCCTCACAGCTCCGCACGTTCCTCGCGGTCGCCCAGACGCTGAGCTTCACCCGGGCCGCCCGCAGGCTGAACCTGCGCCAGTCCACCGTCAGCCAGCACGTGCGCCGCCTCGAGGACGCCACCGGGCGCCAGCTGTTCACCCGCGACACCCACAGCGTGGAGCTGACCGAGGACGGCGAGGCCATGCTCGGCTTCGCCCGCCGGATCCTGGCGGCGCACGAACAGGCGGCGGCGTTCTTCGCGGGCAAGCGCCTCGGCGGACGGCTGCGGTTCGGGGCGTCCGAGGACTTCGTCCTGACGCGGCTCACCGACATCCTGGAGACCTTCCGGCGCGACCACCCGGACGTCGACCTGGAGCTGACGGTCGAGCTGTCCGGCACGCTCCACAAGCGCCTCGACGCGGGCAAGCTGGACCTGGTGCTCGCCAAGCGGCGCCCGGAGGATCCGCGCGGCGAGCTGGTGTGGCAGGACGAGCTGGTCTGGATCGGTGCCGAGCGGCTCCGCCTCGACCCGGAGCGGCCGGTGCCGCTGATCGTCTATCCGCCGCCCGGCATCACCCGCGCGCTCGCCTTCGAGGCGCTGGAGCGGCGGGGCCGCGCCTGGCGTGTGGCCTGCACGAGCGGCAGCCTCAACGGCCTGGTGGCGGCGGCCCGCGCGGGGCTCGGCGTGATGGCTCACTCGCTGGGCCTGATCCCGCCCGGCCTGGTCCGCGTCCCCGACCGCGCGGGTCTGCCGGAGCTCGGCCCTGTCGACTTCGTGCTGCTGCACGGCGAGCGGCGCGCGTCGGCCCAGGACGCGGCGGACGCCCTGGCGGCGGCGATCCTGGCGGGCGGGGACCGGCTGCACCGGGGCGGGCACCAGTCCACCGGGGTGGGCGCTAGCGCAGCGGCCGCGGATACGTGAGCTCCTTGAAGCGGCGCAGATAGGGCGCCGATTCGACGTGGCGCACGCCGTCGAGCGAGCCGAGGCTGCCGCTCAGATAGGTGTAGAGCTCGTCGGTGTCGCGGGTCACGACGCTCGCCATCAGGTTGGCCGACCCGGTGATGGCGGAGACGTGGGCGATCTCGGGGTGCCCGGCCATCGCCCGGCCCACCTGGTCGAGCGCGCCCGGGGCGACGGTGACCCAGAGCATCGCGGCGGTGGTGAAGCCGAAGCGCGCGGTGTCGTACTCGGTGTCGATGTAGAGCGCGCCCGAGCCGAGCAGCGCGGCGACGCGGCGCTTGACCGAGGACTCGGAGCGGCCGGTGAGCCGCTGCAGCTCGGGGTAGGTGACGCGGCCGTCGGCCTTCAGGGCGGCGACCAGGGGCTCGTCGTCGGGAGTGATGCGGGCGGGGCCCGGCACGGCCGGCGGCTCGGCGGGTCCGAGCGCGGCGACCTGCTCGTCGGAGAGCGGGCGGTGCTTGCCGATCCAGCCGGTGCGGCCGCCGTAGAAGCGGTGCATCAGCTGGTGTGCGGTGATCTCGATGAGCTTGCGGGTGCGCAGGAGCTTGCCGAAGAGCAGGTCCTCGTAGGCGGCGGGGGTGCGCGGCAGCGATAGGCAGACCACTTCGGTGCCGGCCGATGTGAGGTGGACCCATGCCGTGTCGGGGCGGCGGGCCAGCGCGGCCGCGATGGCCTCGGCGCCGTCGGGCGTGCAGCGCAGGCGCAGCATCCACTCGTCGTGGCCGAGCCGCCGAGGGTCACGGACGCCGACGATGCGGAGCCCCGCCTCGGCGCGCAGGCGGCGGAAACGGCGGGCGACGGTCTGGTCGGAGACGCCGAGGACGCCCGCGATGCGGCTGAAGGGGGCCCTGCCGTCGACCTCCAAGGCGTGCAGCAGCTGAAGGTCCAGGTCGTCGAAGACGTCGGATTCCATCGCCGGGAAGCCTCCACATGTCGAATAAGTGCGCCAGGCCGTCCTCTGGCACCGGCATCGTTCGCCGTCGGCTCATCGTACGAGGGCGTCCACAGATGTCGGACGAGGAGTCGGAGGAACAAGGAAATGCGTACATGGGGGCCGCTCACCGCGGTGTCTCTGGGAACGTTCATGCTGCTGCTGGACGTGACGATCGTGATCGTGGCACTGCCCGACATGGCGCGGGCGCTGGACGCCTCGCTGAGCGATCTGCAGTGGGTCATCGACGGCTACGCGCTCGCGCTGGCCGCGCTGCTGCTCGGCGTCGGCGCCGCGGCCGATGTGTTCGGCAGGCGGCGGCTCAACGTCGTCGGCACCGCGCTGTTCGCGGTGGCCTCGCTGGGCTGCGGGCTCGCGTCGGACGCGGACCTGCTGGTGGCGGCGCGCGCTGTGCAGGGCCTTGGCGCCGCCGCGATGCTCGCGACGACGCTGCCGCTGCTCGGCGCCGCCTATCAGGGGCGCGACCGGTCGGCCGCGCTCGGCGTGTGGGGCGCGGTGAGCGGCGCGTCGGCCGCGCTCGGTCCGATCGTGGGCGGGCTGCTCACGGAGGGGCCCGGCTGGCGCTGGATCTTCTTCGTGAATCTGCCGGTCAGCGTGGCGTCGATCTGGCTGACGCTGCGGGTCGTGCCGGAGTCGAAGGGGCCCGCTGGGCGTCGGGTCGACTGGGCGGGCACGGCGGCGTTCGCGTGCTTCGCGGGCGCGGGGACGTACGGGGTGCTGCGCGGCGGGGCGGACGGCTGGACCTCGGCGGCGGCCGGGACGTCCTTCGCGGTCTCGGCGCTGGCGCTGCTCTGCTTCGTCCTGGTCGAGCGGCGCGTCGCGCAGCCGCTCCTCGACCTGCGGCTGCTGCGCAAGCCCGCCTTCACCGGGGTCCTGATCGGCGCGATCGGGTACAACGGTGCCGCTTTCGGCGTCGTCCCGTACGTCTCCATCTGGCTGCAGACCGTGCTCGGCATGAGTCCGGTGCGCGGCAGTCTGGTGCTGCTGCCGCTCGCCGCGACGTCGTTCGTGGTGGCGCTGGTCGCCGGTCGGCTGCTGCACGGGGTGGCGCCGCGCGTCGTCATCGGGGTGGGGCTGTTGCTGATCGGTGCGGGCGGACTGTGCCTGGCGGTGCTCGACGCCGGGTCCTCGTGGGGCGCGCTCGCGCCGGGGCTCACGCTCACGGGCGTCGGCGCGGGGCTGGTCGCGCCGGCCCTTGCGGGGGCGGCGCTCGCCGCGGTGCCGCCCGCGAACGCCGGGATGGCGGGCGGCGCGGTCAACACCTTCCGCCAGCTCGGGTACGCGGTCGGGGTCGCCCTGTTCGGCACGGTGCTCACCGCGCGCATGCAGGACTCGCTCGGCCGCGAGGCGGCGCACACCGTCGCGGGCGGCGGCGCCTCGGCCCTGCGCGGCACGGTTCCGGAGCACGCGGTGCGGGCGGCCTTCGCGTCGGGCCTCAACGGGGCGTCGCTTGCGGCGGGGGTGGCGGGGCTTGTCTCCGGTGTCCTGGTGCTCGTGATGGTGCGGGCGGGGGCTCCCGGAGGTGCGGCGGGAACTCCGGAGCGGGAGCCGCGCGTTCTCGAAGAGGCACGGTGAACCGGCGATGGGTGAAGCGACGACGAGGGCCGTGACCGCTGCGTACAGATTCGGTGGAGATTACGCCACCGAAACTTACTCCACCGTAAGTAAGTTGTCCCGCCCTTCCCCTTGTGGCCGCATTTCCACCGGCTGACCAGTGCCGATGGACCGTACCGACCGCGCTTGCGACCCCTCCCGAAGGTGCGCGGCGTGGGGTACGGTCACGGCGCTGTGCGGAGCGCCACAAGGAGCATCATTGCGCGAGTTCACGAATCCTCCGATGGCGTCGGTGCCGCTGGTGGGCGGCCTTGCCGACGCCGTGTTCGACCATGCCGCCGAGGACCCGGCGCGCGTCGCCTTCGGCCGCAAGACCGACGGGCGCTGGTCCGACGTCACCGCGGCCGAGTTCCGCGACGAGGTGCTCGCCCTGGCCAAGGGTCTGATCGCGCAGGGCGTGCGGTTCGGGGACCGCGTGGCGATCATGTCGCGTACGAGGTACGAGTGGACGCTCTTCGACTTCGCGCTGTGGACGATCGGCGCCCAGGTCGTGCCGATCTATCCGACGTCCTCCGCAGACCAGGTCCTGTGGATGCTGCACGACGCGCAGGTGTCGGCGGCGATGGTCGAGCACGAGGACCACGCGATGACGATCGGCTCGGTCGTCGACCGGCTGCCGCAGCTGCGCCGGCTGTGGCAGCTGGACGCCGACGCGGTCGGTGAGCTGACCGGCGCGGGGCGGGAGATCGACGACGACGTGGTGCACCGGCACCGCCGCGCGGTCACGCCCGACTCGATCGCCACGATCATCTACACGTCCGGCACGACGGGCCGCCCCAAGGGCTGTCTGATCTCGCACGCGAACTTCATGTTCGAGGCGGACGTGATGGTGGGGCGCTGGGAGCCGGTGTTCCACTCCAAGCGGGGCGACGAGGCGACGACGCTGCTCTTCCTGCCGCTGGCGCACGTCTTCGGCCGCATGGTGCAGGTGGCGGCGGTGCGCGGCCGGGTCAAGATGGGGCACCAGCCCAACCTCAACGCGGCGGCACTGCTGCCCGACCTGGCCGCGTTCCGGCCCTCGTTCATCCTCGCCGTGCCGTACATCTTCGAGAAGGTCTTCAACGCGGCGCGGCGCAAGGCGGAGAAGGACGGCAGGGCGGGCCCGTTCGACAAGGCCGTCGAGTGCGCCGTGCGGTACGCCGACGCGCTGGAGGCCAAGGCGTTCGGGACGGGCCCGGGGCCCTCGGCCGGACTGCGCATGCAGCACCAGCTCTTCGACAAGCTCGTCTTCTCCAAGGTGCGGGAGGCGATGGGCGGCCGGGTGCGGCACGCGATGTCCGGCGGCTCCGGGATGGACCGCCGGCTCGGCCTGTTCTTCGCGGGCGCGGGCGTGACGATCTACGAGGGGTACGGCCTGACCGAGTCGACGGCCGCCGCGACCGCCAACCCGCCGGAGCGCACCCGCTACGGCACGGTCGGCCAGGCCATCCCCGGCACGACGGTGCACATCGCGGAGGACGGCGAGGTGTGGCTGCGCGGCGGCAACGTCTTCCAGGGCTACCTCAACGACCCCAAGGCCACCGACGCGACCCTGCGGGACGGCTGGCTGGCCACCGGCGACCTGGGCGCGCTCGACGAGGACGGCTATCTGACGATCACGGGACGCAAGAAGGAGATCCTGGTGACGTCGGGCGGCAAGAGCGTGTCGCCGGCCCAGCTGGAGGAGCGGGTGCGCGACCATCCGCTGGTCGCCCAGTGCGTCGTCGTCGGCAACGACCGCCCCTACATCGCGGCGCTCGTCACGCTGGACTCCGAGGCCGTCGAGCACTGGCTGACCATGCGCCGCAAGCCGATGCTGCCGCCGAGCGAGCTGGTGCGCGACCCCGAGCTGGAGACCGAGGTGCGGCGCGCCGTCGTCGCCGCCAACACCCTCGTCTCGCAGGCCGAATCGATCCGTACGTTCCGCATACTGGCGCATCAGTTCACCGAAGAGCACGGCCTCCTCACGCCGTCGCTAAAGCTGAAGCGGAAGGCGATCGAGACCGTGTACTCGGCCGAGGTCGAAGCGCTGTACCGCGGCTAGTTATTGACGGTTCGTCAGGTCACGCACACAATCAGCCCCACTTCGACTTCAGGGGGCTCGACCGTGTCGCGATCGATCCGCACCACCACCGCCGCCGTTGCGGCCCTGCTGCTCGCCACGTCCTGCAACTCCGCCTCCGAAAGCGGCAGTTCAAAGGAGGGAGACGGCGGCTCCACGCGGGGCGTGACCGACGACTCCATCAAGGTCGGCGGCATCGTCTCGATGACGACCGCCAGCGGATACAGCAAGAAGGACACCGACCTGGGCGCGAAGGCCCGCTTCGACCGCGCCAACGCAGAGGGCGGCGTGCACGGCCGGAAGATCGACTACCTGGGTGCGGAGGACGACGGGCAGGACCCCGGCAAGAACCTCGCGGCGGCCCGCAGGCTCGTGCAGCAGGAGAAGGTCTTCGCGATCTCGCCGATGAGTTCGGTCACCTTCTCCGGTGCGGACTTCCTGCAGAAGCAGAAGGTGCCCACGTTCGGCTGGGGCACCATTCCGCCCTTCTGCGGCCCCACCTACATGTACGGCTTCGGCGGCTGCATGGTGCCGATGCCCGGCGGCACCATCACGCAGAGCTGGCCCGAGGGCCTCAAGAAGGTGATGGGCGGGGCGAAGGGCAGGTCGGTGGCGATCCTCGCCAACGACAACGACGCCGGTACGTTCGCCATCCGCACCTACAAGCAGAGCTTCGCTGCCGCCGGGTACGAGGTGACGTACGCCAAGTCGACGGTGCCCGCGACCTCGGTGCCGAGCGACTGGTCGGCGTACACGAAGGAGATCCTCCGCTCCGACGGCGGCAAGGCGCCGGACGCCGTCGTCTCCGTCATGCAGACCCCGTACAACATCGGCCTGTTCACGGCCGTCAAGCGGGCGGGCTTCAAGGGCGTCCTCACCGACCCCACCGACTACGACCCGGGCCTACTCGCCAAGAGCGCGACGAGGAAAGCGCTCGACGGCGTGCACGTCCTCCTCTCCTTCCAGCCGTTCGAGCAGGACAGCGCGGACATGAGGCAGTTCAAGGCGGACATCAGGAAGGCGGCGGGCAGAGAAGTGCCGCTCAACATGCACATGATGACCGGCTACATGTCCGCCGACCTCTTCCTCGCCCTCGCGGAGAAAGCGGGCAAGGACCTCACCGTCGACTCCTTCCAGAAGGCCGCGGACGGCTATGCGGACACCGGCACCATGGTCGGCGACCGGCGGCTGCCCGAGGGGCGGAAGGAGGCGTTCGGCTGCGGCGCCCTCGTGCAGCTCAAGGGCGGGAAGTACGCCGTGTCGTCGCCGTTCAAGTGCTACGAACCGATCCCCTTCAAGTAGGGGCGGGCCGCCATGTCGGACCTGCTGGGATTCGTGCTGAGCGGCCTTGTCTCCGGGGCCCTGTACGCCCTCCTCGCCACGGGCCTCGTCCTGTCCTACTCGGCATCGGGCCTCTTCAACTTCGCGCACGGCGCCACCGCCTATCTGTGCGCCCTCGCCTTCCACGAACTGCACTCCGGCTTCGGCTGGCCCGCCGTGCCGACCGCGCTGCTGCTGGTCCTCGTGGTGGCCCCGGCGCTCGGCTGGGCCCTCGACCGGCTGATGTTCCGCAAGCTCGCGCGAGTCGGCGAGACCGCGCAGATCGTCGCGACCATCGGCCTGCTCGTCGCGCTGCCCGCGCTCGGCCTGTGGACCGTGGAGCTCCTGGCGGACGCGGGGGCACCGGTCAAACCGGCCGAGAACCAGTTCGGGCTGCCGGGTGTCGGGCCGAGCCCGGCCAAGAGCTGGCAGCTCATGGACGGTGTCGGCGTCGACTCCGACCAGCTGATCACGTGGGTGGCCACGGCGGTCGTCGCCGTCGGCCTGTGGATCCTGATGCGCCACACGCCGCTCGGCCTCAGGCTGCGGGCCGCCGTCGACAACCGCTCGCTCGTGGAGCTGCGCGGCATGAGCGCGGACCGGCTCTCCTCGGTGGCGTGGATGCTGTCGTCCGGCCTCGCGGGCCTTGCGGGCGTGCTCGCGACGCCGCTGCTCGGGCTCTCCGCCCACGACTTCACGCTGTTCCTCTTCGTGTCGGCGACGGCCGCCGTGCTCGGCCGCTTCATGTCGATCCCGCTGGCGTTCGCGGGCGGCCTCGCGCTCGGCGTGCTGCAGAACCTCGTCGCGGGGTACGCCGATTTCGCCGAGAAGATCACCGGCTTCCGTACGGCCGTGCCCTTCGTGATCCTGTTCGCCGGGCTGCTCCTGCTCACGCGGCGGCAGCGGACGGCGGGCACGGCAGCGGTGGACGCGCCGCCCGTCGACTATCTCGCCGGCCGGTCGTGGGCCCGCAGATGGGGGCCGTGGGCGGTGGCCGCGGCGCTCCTCGCCCTCGCGTTCTACACGGTCACGACCCCCTTCTGGAGCGGCATCCTCGCCCAAGGCCTCGCGATCTCCCTGGTCTTCGTCTCCTTCACCGTGGTGACGGGACTCGGCGCCATGGTGTCGCTGGCGCAGGCCACCTTCGTCACCTGTGCCGCGCTGGTCGCCGGGCTCCTGATGAGCCACGGCTGGCCGTTCTTCGCGGCGGCGCTGGTGGGGACCTGCGCGGCGGCGCTCCTCGGCGCGCTCGTGGCGCTGCCCGCGCTGCGGCTCGGCGGGCGGTCGCTGGCCCTCGCCACGCTGGCACTCGCCTTCCTCGCCGACCAAGTCCTCTTCCAGATGGGGTGGTTGCGCAACGGCGACACCGGCTGGGAGATCCCCCGCCCGGTCTTCGGTCCCGTCGACCTCTCGGACGACCGCGCCCTGGGCGTCGCGATGGTCGTCCTCGTCACGGCCGCCGTCGCCGCGCTCGGCGCGCTGCGGAACTCGCCGACGGGCCGGGCCATGCTGGCAGTGCGGTCCGCCCCGGCGGCGGCGATGGCGTCCGGCATCTCCGTGGTGCGCACCAAGCTGCTGCTGTTCACGCTGTCGGCGGGGCTCGCGGGGTTCGGCGGCGTGATGTACGCGTCCTACAACACCCGCGTCACGGCGACCGATTTCACCGCGATGACCGGCCTGATCTGGCTGGCGGTGGTGGTCGCCGCGGGCCTCCGGCGGCCGCAGTTCGCGGTGGTGGCGGGGCTGGTCTTCGCGATCGTGCCGCATCTGGTGTCGGACTACGTCACGGAGTCCGTGCACCTGCCGGTGATCCTGTTCGGCCTCGCGGGGCTGGCGCTGGCGAACGATCCGGACGGGTACTGCGCGGCGGTGTCGGTCCGGCTGCACCGTCGGCGGACGGCTTCGGCCCCTCGGGCGTTCGAGGAGCGGGGGCCTGGCCGGAGCGCCTCCGTGGCGGAGCCGCCGCGGAGCACGTCCTTGGCGGAGCCACCGCAGAGCACCTCCTTGGCGGAGCCGCGCAGGTCACAGCCGAGAAGGGACGGAACCGGGGCCGAAGCATCCGCCGCCCTCGCCCTCCACCACCTCCACGCGGGATACGACGGCGCCCCCGTCCTCCACGGGGTGGATCTCGCCGTCCACCCGGGCGAGATCGTCGCGCTGCTCGGCCCGAACGGCGCGGGGAAGTCCACCACGTGCCTCGCCGCGGCAGGCCTGCTCGCACCCACCCGGGGCCGCGTGTACGTCGCCGGTCGCGACGCCACCCGCGAGAGCGCCGTCCACCGCTCCCGCGCCGGTGTGGTCCTCGCCCCCGAGGGCCGCGGCATCTTCCCCGCACTCACCATCGACGAGAATCTCGCCCTGTACCTGAGGGGACGTGACGAACGCGACGCCGTGTACGAGCGGTTCGCGGGGCTCGCGGCGCGGCGCAAGGTCGCCGCGGGCTCGCTCTCCGGCGGCGAACAGCAACTCCTCGCGCTCGCCCCGCTGTTGCAGCGCCCGCCGAAGGTCCTGATCGCGGACGAGCCGTCGCTCGGCCTCGCGCCCCGCGTGGTCGACGACGTGTTCCGGCTGCTCGTCGAACTCCGGGACGGCGGCGCCGGGTTGCTCCTCGTCGAGGAGAAGGCCGCCGAGATCCTCGGGGTCGCGGACACGGTGGCGTATCTCGCGCAGGGCCGTGTCTCCTGGTGCGGCCCGCGCTCCGAGGTGCGCGCGGACCGGCTGACGGAGGCGTACCTGGGCATGGCCGCGGGCGGGGAGACGGCCGAGGGGGTGGGCGCGTCATGAGCGAGTACGTCCTGGAGGCCGCGGATGTCGGGGTCCGCTTCGGCGGGATCCGCGCCCTGGACGGCGTGGGGCTCGCCGTCCGCCAAGGGGAGATCTGCGGGCTCATCGGACCCAACGGGGCCGGTAAGACCACGCTGTTCGACGTGCTGTCGGGCATGCGCGGGCCGGACGGGGGCCGGGTGCTGCTCGACGGCCGTGACGTCACACACCGCTCCCCCGTGTGGCGCGCCCGGCACGGGATGCGCCGCACGTTCCAGCGGCAGCAGCTCTTCGGGCAGCTCACCGTCGCCGACAACCTCGTCGTCGCGCAGGAGTGGCGGGGCGGTGGCGGCGGGTTCGCCGCCGATCTGCTGGCCGCGCCGACCCGGCGCGCACACGAGACCGCGCGGCGGGAGCGGGCCGCGGCGGTGCTGCGCTCGTGCGGCCTCGACACGCTCGCCGGGCAGTACGCGGGCGCGCTGCCGGTCGGGCGGGCCCGCATGGTGGAGCTGGCGCGTGCGGTCGCGGACCCGCCGAGGGTGCTGCTCCTGGACGAGCCCGCTTCCGGGATGACGGCCGACGAACGGGACCTGCTGTCGGCCGTCGTCCGCAGACTCGCGGACGAGGAGGGCTGTGCGGTGCTGCTCGTGGAGCACAACGTCGCCTTCGTGATGGAACTCTGCGCCCGGGTCGTCGTCCTCGACCTGGGCCGGGTCCTCGCGCACGGCACGGCGGAGGAGGTGCGCGCGGACCCGCGGGTACGGGACGCCTACCTCGGGACCACGGGCGCCGACGGCGAGGGCGGTTCGGCCGGCCCTCTCAGGACGGCGTGATGCGCTCGACGAAGTGGCGCTGGTCTGCGAGGAACCCGTCGGCGTACAGGCGTCGGGGGGCGAAGACGGCGGTGAGGGTGAGGCGCGCCTCGGAGTTCTCGACGGCGTTGTCGACCAGTGAGTGGGTGGCGTCGGGGTAGTGCTCCACCGTCAGGGACGCGGGCGGCAGGATGCGGCGGTAGGTGGCCTCGGTGTCGGCGACGTCCACGTTGACGTCGTGCCCGGCCAGCACCAGGAGCGTGGGGGTGCCGCGCATGGCGCGCAGGTCCTCGCGCGCGTTGGAGTGGTAGTTCTTGGCGATGAACCGCCAGCGTGCGGCGGTCATGCCGTCGGTGCCATTGCCATTGTCGGTGTCGGCGACCGCGGCGCGGTACTGCGCGAAGGTCGCGCCCTGTCGCAGCAGGCGCAGGGTCGTCTCGCGCCGTCGCAGCGCCGCCCGCGTCTCGTCGCGGGTGGCGCCGTCCCTGCGCAGTTCGGCGAGGAGGTTGTAGCGCCCTTGCCGCTGCCAGTCGACGGCCGGTGAGACCGCGATGACGAACCGGAGAGCGCGGTCGCGGGACGCGACTTTCGGCAGCACCCACCCGGCCTGGCTGGCCCCCCACAGTCCGACGCGCCGCCCGTCGATGTCGGGACGCTCGCGGGCCCAGGCGATCGCGGCGAGGGTTTCGTCCGCGCGGTCGTCCATGCTCTGGTCCAGCCAGTCCCCCTCGGAGGCGCCGACGCCGGGCTTGCTCAGGGAGAGCGAGGCGTAGCCGGCCTTCGCGAAGGACTCCCACAGGGGCCGGTAGAAGGTGTCGTGCGTGGCGTCGACAGGACCGTCCCCATGGACGAAGACGACCAGCCCGAACGGGCCGTCTCCCTCCTGCGGCCGCGCCAGGACGCCGTCCAGCAGCCGCCCTTCGTGCCGCACGGCGATGCGCTCCTCCCGCAGCGCGTACGTGTTCTGCCAGACCGCGACACCGCCGGCCCCCGCGCCCACCAGCAGCACGGCGACCAGTGACCACGCGAGGACACGCCATCGGCGCCGCGCGAACAGCGTCGGCAGTCTCTTCATCTCTCCCCCAAAAACTATCGCTGTCAATACGTTCGTATGCAGAATGAGCGTAGTAGAGTCGATAGTGCAAGGGCGGGCGCTCCGCCCCTGCCGCATGGAAGGGGATGCCGATGGAGCCGATGGACGGCCCGGGGATACGGAGGGGCGTACCCGAGGGCAGTGAGATACGGGTGGCCGCGCTGTACTGGGAGGCCTTCGGGCGGAAGCTCGGTGCCGCCCTGAACCCGCCGGACAAGGCGCGCGCCTTCCTCGCGGCCCATCTCCACCACGACCGGGGGGTGGTCGCCCTCGTCGACGGCAAGGTGGCGGGGGTGGCCGGCTACCAACTCGACGAACGCGGCCTGACGGGCGGCAGCGCGGGAGACGTCCTGGCCACGTACGGAACCTTGCGCGGGCTGCCCCGCCTGCCTCTTCTCCTCCTGATGGAACGACGCCCCGCCGACGGCGAGCTCGTCATGGACGGCATCGCGGTCGCCGCCGAGCACCGCGGCAAGGGCATCGGCAGCCTCCTGCTGCGCGAGATCGCGGCCGTGGCCGCCGAGCACTCCTGCCGGCGCGTCCGTCTCGACGTCATCGACGTCAACCCGCGCGCCCGCGCCCTGTACGAACGGCACGGCTTCGTCGCCGTACGCACCGAGAAGACCCCGTACCTGCGCGGTCTGATGGGCTTCGGCGCCGTCACGACCATGCACCGGCCCGTCACACCGGCCGCCTCGGCGGACCGCAGGGAGGCTCGATGAACACCACCACGAACAGTCCGACCGACGACGCGCGGGCCGACGACGCTCGGGCCGACGCGGACGGCACCACCCCCGTGCCCGTCCCCACCCGGCTGCTCGTCCACGCCCTGGTCCGCGAGGACGGCACGGTCGACTCCGGTGAGCTGTACGCGGTCGCGGGTCTGCTGGGCATGACCGATCAGCAGGTCCGCCTCTGCATCAAGCGGCTCGTCGCCGAGGGCCGCTTCACCCACGAGGGCCGGGGACGCAAGGCCCTGTTGAAGGCGGTCGCCGACTACACCGGCTCGATCACCCCCGACGTCGCCTTCGTCCGCCACGCCTACCGCCAGGACCACGGTCTCGCCGCCTGGGACGGCGTCTGGCACCTCTTCGCCTTCGCCATCCCCGAGTCGAGCAGGACGGCCCGCGACACCCTCCGCGACACCTTGCGCCACCTCGGCGCCGCCCCGGTCCAGAGCGGCCTCTACGTCACCGCGAACCCCATCGAAGAACTCGTCGAGGCCCAGGCGCGCCATCTCGACGTGGCCCACGCGCTGACCTGCCTCACCAGCACCGATCTGCGCGTCGGGGGCCTCGACGACCCGCCCGCGCTGGCCGCCGCCCTCTGGCCCCTGGACGACATCGCCGCGCGCCACGACCGCCTCGCCGGCCTCGCCCAGGTGTACCTCGACCGGCTCACGCGGCCGGACGGCCCCAGCGGGCCGGAGCGGTTGGCCATGGCCGTCCGGCTCGCCGCGGCCTTCAGCCACGCGATGGAACCCGACCCGCTCCTGCCGCCCGAGCTCCTCCCCCGGCCCTGGCCCGGGACGCATGCCCGCCGGCTCGCGGCCGCCTGCTGGACCGCACTCGCCGAAGCCGACACCCATGCCCCCACCGGGACCCCGGCCCCGCGCCTGTTCGTCCAGTACGGGGACCTGCTCGCCTCACTCCCCGAGGGCCTGGCCTAAGACACGGGTCTTCCGTCAAGCCCTCCTAACCCACCGAGTTCTGACTGAGCGTCACCTTGAGAATCTTGTCGGAGCCGTCGGGCTGTCCGCCCATGTTGTCGGCGTTGGTGGTGGTCAGCCACAGCGCCTCGGCACCGGGCACGGCGGTGACCGCGCGCAGGCGTCCGTACGCGCCCACGTAGTAGGACGTCGCGGAGCCCACCTCCTCGTTTCCGGCGTTGATCGGGATGCGCCACAGGCGTTGACCCCTCAGCGCCGCCATGTAGACGGCGCCGTCGACGACGGCCACGCCGCTCGGCGAGGCCTCGGCGACACCCCAGGTCTTCTTGGGGTTGGTCATGCCGGCGACGGAGCAGGCGCCTTCGCAGGTGGGCCAGCCGTAGTTCCCGCCCGGCTTGATGAGGTTCAGCTCGTCCTTCTTGCTGTCCCCCAACTCGGCCTCCCACAGGCGCCCTTGCGCGTCGAAGGCGATACCCTGCGGGTTGCGGTGCCCCATGCTGTAGACGTAGTTGCCGAAGGGGTTGCCCGGTGCGGGCTTCCCGTCCCTGGTCAGGCGCAGGATCTTGCCGTTGAGGGAGTTCCTGTCCTGGGCGAGCGGCTTGTCCTGCGCGTCGCCCGTGGTGGCGTAGAGGTGGCCGTCGGGCCCGAAGGCCAGCCGGCCACCGTTGTGGTACTTGTTCTTCTTGATCCCCTTGAGCAGCGGCTTGTAGCCGTTCAGGGTCGTCCCGTCGTACGTCATGCGGGCGATGCGGTTGCCTTCGGACGACGTGTGCATCACATACACGTAGTGGTTGGTGCCCCAGTCCGGGTCGACGGCCACGCCCATCAGCCCGCCCTCGCCGCCGGTGGTCTGCGACTCGGGGACGGTGCCGAGCGGCTTCTTCTCCCGGCCGTCCTTCGAGACCCGCCACACCCGGAAGGCGTCGCGCTCGGTGACCAGGGCGGCCGATCCGTCGGGCAGCCAGGCGGTGCCCCAGGGGATGGTCCAGCCGGTGGATACGGTCGTGACGGTTCCCGGTTCGCCGGGCGGAGCCGCGGGCGACGCTCCGGCCAGAGCGGCCGGTGTCACCCCTGCGAGCACTGCGCCGACCGCCAGCGTGGCGGTCCATCTGCGTGGGGTCGGTATGAGAGACGGCACGGAGGAATCCTCTCTGCGTCCATTGCGGGTACGAGGTGGTTATCGGGCCGCCAAGTCGGCTGTGTGGGTGCGGTATTCGAAGTGGGGCGGGGTCGGTGCGTGGGCGCTCGCCGCGTCCACCAGGGTGCGGACCGTCGCGTGGTCCGGTGAGCGGTGGCAGGCGGGGTCGGTGCGTGCGGCGTCACCGGTCAAGGCGTACGCCTGGCAGCGGCAGCCGCCGAAGTCGACGGTACGGAGTTCGCAGCCGCGGCAGGGGTCGCCCATCCAGGCCTCGCCGCGGTAGCGGTTGAACGCGTCCGACTCCCGCCAGATCCAGGACAGTTCGCGCTCCCTGACGTTCGGGGCGGCAGGGCCGAGCAGTTCGGCGGCCGCCGGGCAGGGCAGCACCGTGCCGTCGGGGGCGACGGTCAGGGAGAGGGCACCCCAGCCGCCCATGCAGGGCTTCGCGGTGCCGTCGACGTAGTCGGGTGCGACCCACACCAGTTCCATGCGGCCTGCGAGCCGCTCCCGCCACCGTTCGACGCGGTCGCGGGCCCGGGCGACCTGGGCGCGGTCCGGCAGCAGGGCGTCGCGGTTGCGCAGCGCCCAGCCGTAGAACTGCGTGTTGGCCAGCTCGACGCGGTCGGCGCCCCAGGCCAGGCCAAGTTCCACGAGGGAGTCGAGCGCGTCGAGGTTGGCGCGGTGCAGGACGGCGTTGAGCCCCAGCGGCAGCCCGGCCCGCCCGACGAGCCGCGCCGCCCGCTCCTTGGCGGTGAACGCCCGCGCTCCGGCGATGTGCTGGGCGGCCGCCCGGTCGGTGTGCTGCACGGACAGCTGGACGCTGCGCAGGCCGGCGTCGACGAGCCGGTCGAGGCGCTCACGGTGCAGGCCGACGCCGCTGGTCACGAGCTGTGTGTGGATACCGGCGGCGTCCGCCGCGGCCACGATCTCGACGAGGTCCCGGCGCAGCAGTGGCTCCCCGCCGGACAGGTGGGTCTGCACCACCCCGAGATCGGCGGCCTGACGCAGCACGGAGGCCCACTCCGCCGCCGTCAACTCGGCGCTTCGGGCGGTGAGTTCGAGGGGGTTGGAGCAGTAGGCGCAGCGCAGGGGGCAGCCGTGGGTGAGTTCGGCGAGGAGTGCCCAGGGCGGGTCGGGGACAGGCGCCGGGTGGTCCGGGTCCGACATGCGCACCCCTTCAGGGAGAGTCATCGCAGCCACCCCTCCGCCCGCAGCCGGCCCAGGAACTCCGGCACTTCCTCGGCGACGGGAGCGTCCGGGTGGCGCTCCGACAGTTCGGCGACGATGTCCGCGACCTCGCGTTCGCCGTCGCACAGACCCACGATGCTCCCGGCCGCTCCCCGCAGCACGACGACGCGCTCGGGCAGCACCAGCAGGTCGACGCCGCGCACCCGTTCGTGCCGGAGCAGCACGGAGCGGGCGAGCGCGGGGCGCCAGACCTCACGTACGACATCCTGAGCGGTCACTCGGCACCCCCGGGGCCACGGTCGACGGCGTCGAGCAGCGACCACAGCACGTCGCACTTGAACGCGAGCGCCGCGACGGCCCGTTCCTGCTCCTCACGGGTGCGCGCCCAGGCCAGGACGAGGGCGAGCGCCTCCCGGCCGTCGCGGCTGCCCTGCCCGACGCGCGTACGGAAGTAGTCGAGCCCCGCCGTGTCGATCCACGGGTAGTGCCGCTCGAAGGCGGTGATCCTGGTCCGCATCAGGTCGGGGGCGGACAGTTCGGTGAGCGAGGCGGCGACGGCGTCGAGTGCGGGCCTGAGCCTGCAGAAGTTGACGTAGCCGTCGACGGCGAGCCGCACACCCGGCAACACCCTTGAGGAGTCTTGGAGTTGCTCCCTTGCGAGGCCGGCCGCCTCACCGAGCCGCAGCCAGCGTTCGATGCCGCCCTCGCCGTCCCGTTCCCCGTCGTGGTCGCGGATCCTGCGCAGCCAGCCGCGGCGCAGCGCCGGATCGTCGAACTTGGCGAGGATCAGGGCGTCCTTGACGGGGATGTGCCGCTGGTAGTGGAACCGGTTGACGATCCAGCGGCGCACCTCCTCCGGGGTGAGGTCGCCTTCGTGCATGCGTACGTTGAAGGGGTGCCGGTCGTGGTAGCGCTCGGCGGAGACGGCGCGCAGCCGGTCGGTGAGCTCGTCGGGGGTCCACGGCGCGGCGGCCCCGGCCGCGGTGGGCTCGGCAGTCGTGGTGCTCACAGCTCGATCACCATCCCGTCGGCGGCGACTTCGAGCCCCCGCTCGGCGAGGAACTTGTACTGCTCGGCGTCCGGGTCCCCGAGGGGGTTCGTGTTGTTGAGGTGGGTGTAGAGGACGCGGCCGGGCAGCCGCGCCAGCCGGTGGGCCGTGCCGGTGGGTCCGGCGATGGGAAGGTGCCCCATCGCGGTGGCGGTACGGGCGGTGAACCCGGCGCGCACCGGTTCCTCCTCGTCCCAGAACGTGCCGTCGACGATGACGCAGTCCGCGGCGCGGGCGGCCTCGTCGAAGGCGTCGCTCCAGACGGCGAGGGAGGGGGCATAGAGCACGGTGCGGCCGGTGGCGGGTTCGGTGAGGCGCAGCGCGACGGACCAGGTGCCGGTGTCGGGTCCGGTCCCGGCGGCGTACCGCGGACGCTTGTCCGAAATCGGTACGGCGCCGACGTGGATTCCGGATCCGTCGCCGTGGATCCCGGGGCCGCCGTCGAGCGGCACGGCACGCCCCTGCGGCAGTTCCCGCCACCGTACGCGCGTGTAGGGCTCCAGGAGGGTGTCGAGCCGGAGACCCTCGCGGACGGCGTCGCGCACGGGAGGGGTCGCCAGGACCTCGACGCCGTCGCGGGCCTCGCGCAGCCGGGCGAGGCCCAGGGTGTGGTCGAGTTCGGCGTCGGTGAGGACGACCCCGGCGACGGGGGTGCGCCGCGTGTCGCCCGGCGCGCCGGGGCGCAGTGCCGGGACGGCTTCGATCTGGTCGCCGATGTCGGGGGTGGCGTTGACGAGGTACCAGCGGTCCTCGCCGGCGTGGACGGCGAGCGCGGCGTGCCGACGGCGGCGTTCCGGGTGGGCGCGTGCCCCGGCGCACCCGGGACACGCGCAGTTCCACTGGGGGAGCCCGCCGCCCGCCGCGGTGCCGAGCACCTGCAGCAGCATGGCGGCGGCTCTACCGGTCGGCGAGGCGGTAGGCGGTGACTTCGAGGGCGGTGTCGACGATCGCGTACTGGGGTGTCTGCCAGCCCGTGACGTCGCCGTCGGTCGCGCGCGCCGGCTCGTGGGCGGGTTTCTCCTGGTCGGTGCTGTGCATGGCGCTGCCTTCCTGAAGAGGTGGGGGTTTCAGGAACAAACCACAGGGACGCGGGGCAACCGATGTGCTTGTAGCGTTCATATAGGTGTCCCGCGTTCAGCGGTGTGCAATAGAGTCGCGGCATGACGGGACACCGTCAATGGTGCGGACCGATCCGGCACGCGTTCCGCTTCGATATCCGGCCATTCAGGAATGCGGCACGGCCGCTGATCGTTGACCATGGGGCACAACAACCGACGACTTAAGGATCGAGAGCTCGTGAGCAAGGTTCCCCCGATCATCCTCAACAACGGCGTCGAGATGCCTCAGCTCGGTTTCGGCGTCTGGCAGGTTCCGGACGACGAGGCCGAGAAGGCCGTCGCGACGGCGCTGGAGGCCGGGTACCGCAGCATCGACACCGCGGCCATCTACGGCAACGAAGAAGGCACGGGCAAGGCGATCGCCGCTTCCGGCGTGGCCCGTGAGGAACTGTTCGTCACGACCAAGCTCTGGAACGCCGACCAGGGCCACGACGCGACGCTGCGCGCCTTCGACACGTCGCTGGAGAAGCTCGGTCTCGACTACGTGGACCTGTACCTGATCCACTGGCCGGTCCCCTCCAAGGACGCGTACGTCGACACGTACAAGGCCTTCGAGAAGATCCACGCCGACGGCCGTGCCAAGTCCATCGGCGTCTCGAACTTCCTGCCCGAGCACCTGGAGCGGCTGACCGGCGAGACGTCGATCATCCCGGCCGTCAACCAGATCGAGCTGCACCCGCACCTGCAGCAGCGCGCCGCGCGCGAGTTCCACGCCGAGCAGGGCATCGCCACCGAGGCGTGGTCGCCGCTCGGCTCGGGCCGCGGCCTCCTGGAGGTCCCGGCGATCGTCGCCATCGCGCGGAAGCACGGGCGCTCCCCCGCGCAGATCGTGCTGCGCTGGCACATCCAGCTGGGCAACATCGTGATCCCCAAGTCCGTGACCCCGTCGCGGATCAAGGAGAACATCGACGTGTACGGCTTCGAGCTCGACCCCGAGGACATGGCGGCGATCTCCGCGCTGAACGAGGACCGGCGGATCGGCCCGGACCCGGCGACGTTCGACGTGGTCTGAGCCCCTCCCGCGCGACGGACCGCCTCCGCCTCCCGTCTCAGGGCCGGCGGAGGCGGTCCGCCTGCGAGACCCCCTCGACGCCCTCCGGCTCGGCCCCCTCCGGCGGCACCCGGCGCGACCAGGTCAGCTTCACCATCAGGTGCCCCTCCGCCGCCGTCTTGGCGATGACCGCGCCCGCCGCGGCGCTGAGCTTGACACCGAACTCCAGCTCGATCGTGTCGGGGTCAAGCGCGCGGTCGCGGAAGGTCCGCAGCGCGGACATCGCGGCGCCGCGCACATTGCCCAGCGCCGACTCGAACCGCCCCTCGACGTCGTGGATCTCCCCGCCCTCACCGCGCCGCGACACCGACCGGAACCCGGGATCCCTGGAGTCCACCTCCACCACGACGGGCCCTTCGTCGGACTCCCAGCGCATCAGTTCGTTCACGGGCGGCCCCCTCGTTCTCCTCGGCCGAGCCCCGACCGCCCGGCAACGCTGCCCCGAACGTACGCCAACCAGCCTGCCGGGACAGGCTGGTTGACACGTAATCCCCCCCCTAGGCGTCCTTGACCGCCACATGCACCGTCTGCGCCGTCAGCAGGAACAGATCGGGGCGCTTGTGCAGGCTCTGCGGGTCGTCGGCGTCCAAGAGGCGGTCGAAGGTCGCGCGGTCGTCCGGCGTGAGGCGCTCCGAGTGCATTTCGCGGCGGCGGGTGAACTCCTCCACCACGTGGGCGCGGGCGTCCTCCGAGAGGGGGGCGGGCAGGTCGAGGAGGAAGCTGCGCGTGGCCTCGTACCGCAGACCGGCCGCGGTGAGGAGGGCCGGCCAGTCCTCCGTCGCCCCCTTCGATCCGTCGAGCCCCTCGCGCATCCCGGCGAACCACTCCTCGTCGCCCGCCTCCAGGCGGGACAGGAGGCCGGGGCGGCCGAAGCCGATGTCGCGGGGCAGGTAGCGGGCGCTCAGGCCGCCCTCCAGGAGGGCGATGGCGCCGCCGGGCGCGAGGCGGCCGGCGAGCGCGGCGAGCGCGGCGCCCTGGTCGCCGACGTGGTGCAGGGACTTGCACAGCCACAGCAGGTCCGCCTCGGGCACGTCGTCGATGGCGTCCGGGAGAGCGGCGCGCACCGTGTCGAAGCGGTCGCTGAGGCCTTCGTCCGCGGCGCGCTCGCGGGCCCGCCGCAGGAGTTCCTCCTCGGGGTCCGCCGCGACGATCCGCGCCTTGGGGAACGCCTCGGCCAGCACGAAGGAGACGGCGCCCGGACCGCTGCCGACGTCGACGACGACGCCGGGCTCCGGGACCCAGCGGGTGAGCCAGGACGCCACCTCGCCGTACATCGGCGCGGCGACGCGGGCGTAGCGCTCCAGCATGATGCCCATGGCCGACCAGTCCATGTCGCCGTGCCCGTGACCGTGCCCGTGTCCGTGCCCGTGGCTCTCGCCGTGCCCGTGGTGATGCCCCATCGTCTTGTGCCGCCTTCCGGTTCGCTGCCCTCGTGTGGGAACAGGACTGTGTGGACAGGACCAGCCTGCTCCCGATTCCCGGTTTTCGGCGAACGATGTTGCCGCTATCGCAAAAAACTCACCCCGAAGGTCGGGACGGCACCGCTCAGCGTCGCTTCCGGTACGCGCGCAGCGTGAAGCGCGGGTCGGGGCGTGGGACGTCCTGGTCCGGAAGCTCCGCGAGCCGGGCGGCGAGCCGCGCGGCCAGGGGTCCGTCGGGCGGAATCCGCGTGAACCAGCCGCGCCGCAGGTCGTCGACCGTGGAGCGGGGCGTGCGCCCCTGCCCGTGGCCGCGGAACCGCGCCCGCCCGGCCGGCGCCAGACCGTGTTCGGCGGCGTAGGCGTCGACGGCCTCGACCCGGTCGACCGCGAGCCGCACCGGGCGCGGCGCGAGCACGGCGTCGATGTCGCTGCGGACGTCGTGGGAGGCGGCCTTGTCCACGGTGGTGACGTAGACCCCGCCGGGCCGCAGCACCCGCGCACACTCGGCGACGACCGACGACGTCTCCTCGGGCCCGGAGAGGAGGTGCAGCAGCCATACGGTCGTGACCGCGTCGAACGCCGCGTCGGGGAACGGGAGTTGGCGGCTGTCGCCGAGCACGATGGCGCCAGGGACGCGCCCCGCGGCCATCCGGGCCATGCGGTACGCGGCGTCCACCCCGGTCACCCGCAGCCCCGGCCGCTCGGCGAGGCAGCGGGTGACCAGGCCGGTTCCGCAGGCGACGTCGAGGAGTGTGCCGGCGTCGGCGGGCACCAGGCCGAGGACCGCTTCGGCGGCGGCAGCGGCGCGGGGTTCGCCGCCGCGCGAGGCGTCGTACCGGTCGGCCTCCTTGCTGTAGTCCAGCATCGGCGGTCAGCCCGCCCCGTGCGCGGGCGCCAACTCCTGGACCCTGCGGGCGAGTTCGAAGTCCAGCTCGTTGAGGGCGCCGCCCGCGCTGTGCGTGTGCACGGCGAGCGTGACGGTGTTGTAGCCGAGGGTCAGGTCGGAGTGGTGGCCGAGCTCCTCCTGCGTCCGCGCGATGTGGACGACGAGTCCGGTCGCCGCGAAGTGCGAGCCGAGCCGGTAGGAGCGGGTGATCCTGCCGTCCTCCAGGGACCAGCCGGGCAGCTCGGCGAGGCGGTCCTCGATCTCCTTCTGCGAGAGCGGTTCGGGGGGCATGGGCCACGCTCCTTCCGGGAAGTCGGTCTTCGCCTCACCCTGCCACAAATTGTTTCGATTACCTTCTACGTATGACAACCGCCGCGCCCGCCAAGGGGACCACCAAAGGCAAGGCCAAGGGGCACACGGAGAACACGGGGAACACCGTCGCGAGCGGCACCGGAGTGGGTCCGCTGCTGCGCGGCTGGCGCGAGCGGCGCAAGGTGAGCCAGCTGGAACTGGCCCTGCGCGCCGACTCCTCCGCGAGGCACATCAGCTTCGTCGAGACGGGCAGGTCGCGCCCGAGCGAGGAGTTCCTGCTGCGCATCGCCGACCACCTCGACGTGCCGGTGCGGGAGCGCAACGCGCTGCTCCTGGCGGCCGGTTACGCGCCGCGGTTCCGGGAGACCCCGCTGGACGACCCCGCCATGGGCACGCTGCGCGAGGGCCTCGAACAGCTCCTGGCCGGCTACGAGCCCTATCCGGCCCTGGTGGTCGACGCGGCGTACGACGTCGTCGCGGCGAACCGCGGCATCGCGATGATCCTCGACGGCATTCCCGAGCACCTGCTCGCGCCACCCCTGAACGCGATGCGGCTGACGCTCCACCCGGAGGGCCTGGCGCCCCGGATCCGCAATCTGCGGGAGTGGCGTGGGCACCTGCTGCACCAGATGGAGCGGCAGATCGCGCTGCAGCGCTCGGACGCGCTGCGGGCGGTGTACGAGGAGGTGGCGGCGTATCCGGTGGCGGATCCCGGGGTGGACGCCTTCGAGGCGGGCACAGAGGTGCCGTACTTCGCGCTGCCCCTGCGGATCGAGCACGACGGGCATGTGCTGTCCTTCATCTCGTCGATCTCGACGTTCAACACCCCGATGGACGTCACGGTCGCCGAGCTGGCCATCGAGACTTTGCTCCCGGCCGACCCGGCGACGTCGAAATACCTGCAAGCGCACGTGTCCTAGAGGGTGGTTCCGTGGCCGTGACCGTCAGGGCCTGAGCGCCCGCAGCGCCGCGTACTGCAGCACGGCGAAGCCGCCCACGGTCACGGCCTGGAGGGGGATCCAGACCGCTCCCGCCGTGCCGGGCGAGAGCCAGCCGACGAGGGCGACGACGCTGGCCAGCGCCCAGACGGCGTTCGCCTCGACGACCGCCTGCACGGCGGCCTTCGGCGGGCTCTTGCGCGAGGCGAGGTAGCCGACGCCCGCCCCGAACAGGGTGAGGAAGACGCCGAGGCCGAGGAGCAGCCCGGAGTCGACGCCGAGGAAGTCGCCGAGAGGGCCGGAGGCGGCGGCGTACGCGATGCCGTTGCCTGCGGTCACGACCGCGTCCAGGCCGAGGAAGCGGCGCAGCATCGTGGTCGGGTCGGTGGTGCGGGCGAGCGTGGCGAGCGGGTACGTGGACGTGGCCATGGCGGATGCCTCCCGGCGGGGAACGGTTTCGGGTGCCGGGTCCGGTCCGGAGTGCGCCGGACCGGACCCGGTGACATCACTCTGTCGCGGCCGCGCCGACGGGTCGATTACGTCACGGGTAATGCCGAGCGGGCCGCCGGGCAACCCGTACCGCCGCCGACGGGTGCCGCCCGCAACCCGTACGGCCGTCGTCGACGGGTGCGCCGCCGGTCCCGCCCCTACGTTCGGTGGGAGGCAGACCTAGGGAGCGCCACGGTGACAGAGACGACCGAGCCCGCCGCCGCCCTGCTGCGGGCGGGGAGGTTCTTCCGGCGCGGCACGGCCGCCCCCGACCTGCACAGCGTCCGGCTGACGGGCGGCCGGGACGCGGACGCCTTCTACCGGGACCGGTGGAGCCACGACAAGGTCGTGAACTCCACGCACGGCGTGAACTGCACGGGCTCCTGCCGCTGGAAGGTGTACGTCAAGGACGGCATCATCACGTGGGAGACGCAGGCCACGGACTATCCGAGCGTCGGCCCCGACCGCCCCGAGTACGAGCCGCGCGGCTGCCCGCGGGGCGCCGCGTTCTCCTGGTACACGTACTCCCCCACACGCGTGCGCTACCCGTACCTGCGCGGCGTCCTCGTCGACCTGTACCGGGAGGCGAAGGCGCGCCTGAAGGACCCGGTGCTCGCCTGGGCGGACATCCAGGGCGACCCGGAGCGTCGCCGCAGATACCAACAGGCCCGCGGCAAGGGCGGGTTGGTGCGGGCGACCTGGGACGAGGCCGTCGAGATCATCGCGGCCGCGCACGTGCACACCATCAAGACGCACGGCCCCGACCGGGTCGCGGGCTTCTCCCCCATTCCCGCGATGTCGATGGTGTCGCACGCGGCCGGCGCCCGCTTCATGAGCCTCATCGGCGCGCCGATGCTCTCCTTCTACGACTGGTACGCGGATCTTCCCGTCGCCTCGCCGCAGGTCTTCGGCGACCAGACCGACGTGCCGGAGTCGGGTGACTGGTGGGACGCCGCGTATCTGATGATGTGGGGCTCCAATGTGCCGGTGACCAGGACGCCCGACGCGCACTGGATGGCCGAGGCGCGCTATCGCGGCCAGAAGGTCGTGGTCGTGGCGCCCGACTACGCCGACAACGCGAAGTTCGCCGACGAGTGGCTGCACCCGCATCCGGGCACGGACGGCGCGCTGGCCATCGCGATGGGGCACGTGATCCTCAAGGAGTTCTTCGTCGACCGGCGGACGGAATTCTTCACGGACTATGTGCGCAGGTTCACCGATCTGCCCTTCCTGGTGACGCTGACGGAGCGCGACGGGGCGTACGTACCGGCGAAGTTCCTGCGCGCCGCCGACCTCGGCCAAGACACCGGGGACGGCGAGGGCGGCGACTGGAAGACGGTGGTGCTCGACGAGGCGACCGGGCGGCCGGCCGTCCCGAACGGCTCGCTGGGCTTCCGCTGGACGGACTCCGGCAAGGGCAGGTGGAATCTGGAGCTCGGCGACATCAAGCCGCTCCTGACCCTCCATGGCTCGGCGGTCGCGGCGGGCGTCGAGGTGCTGCTGCCACGCTTCGACACCGAGGGCGGCACGCACGGCCAGGGCCGTGGCGAGGTCGTGCGGCGCGGGGTCCCCGCCACCCGGCTGGGCGGGCAGGACGGGCCGCTGGTCACCACGGTCTTCGATCTGCTGCTCGCGCAGTACGGCGTCGGGCGCGAGGGGCTGCCGGGCACGTGGCCCACGTCGTACGAGGACGCCGCCACGCCCGGCACGCCCGCCTGGCAGGAGGTCCACACCTCCGTCCCCGCAGCGAAGTGCGTGAAGATCGCCCGCGAGTTCGCCGCGACGGCCGAGAAGTCGCGGGGCCGCTGCATGATCCTCATGGGGGCGGGGACCAACCACTGGTTCCACTCCGAGACGATCTACCGCTCCTTCCTCGCGCTGCTCCAGCTCACCGGCTGCCAGGGCCGCAACGGCGGCGGCTGGGCGCACTACGTCGGGCAGGAGAAGTGCCGCCCGAACACCGGCTGGGCCACGCTCGCGAGCGCCAACGACTGGAGCAGGCCGCCGCGGCAGATGATCGGCACCGCGTACTGGTTCCTCAACACCGACCAGTGGCGCTACGACAGGTTCGCGGCGGACGTGCTCTCCTCGCCGCTCGGCGAGGGCCGGTTCGCGGGGATGACGGGCGCCGACTGCCTGGCCCTCTCGGCACGGACCGGCTGGATGCCGTCGTACCCGACCTTCGACCGCAACTCGCTGGTTTTGGGTGAGACTTCGGGGGACTCGGGTGACCCCGTCGCGAACGTCGTCGACGAACTCCGCGCGGGCACGCTCAAGTTCGCCTGCGAGGATCCCGACGCCCCCGAGAACTGGCCGCGCGTCCTGACCCTGTGGCGCGCCAACCTCCTCGGCTCCTCCGCCAAGGGCGCCGAGTACTTCACGAAACACCTGCTCGGCACGCACTCGTCGCTGCGGGCGGAGGAGGCGGCCCCGGACGAGCGCCCGTTCACCGTCACGTGGCGCGACGAGGCGCCCGAGGGCAAGCTCGACCTGCTCGTCTCCCTCGACTTCCGCCAGACGTCGTCGACGCTGCTCTCCGACGTCGTCCTGCCCGCCGCCACCTGGTACGAGAAGCACGACCTGTCGACCACGGACATGCACCCCTACGTGCACTCCTTCACCCCGGCCGTCGACCCGCCCTGGCAGGCCCGCACCGACTTCGACACGTTCCGCGCCATCGCCGACCGGCTCAGCGAGCTGTCGGTGGACCACCTGGGCGTGCGCAAGGACCTCGTCGCGACCGCGCTCCAGCACGACACGCCGGGCGAGACCGCGCAGCCCGGCGGAGTCGTCCTCGACTGGCGCAAGGGCGAGTGCGAACCCGTGCCGGGCAGGACGATGCCGAACCTGGCGGTCGTGGAGCGCGACTACACCGCGATCGGCGCCAAATTCGCCTCGCTCGGCCCGCTCGTGGAGACGCTCGGGCTGCCGGTGAAGGGCATCACCTTCCAACCCGGCCAAGAGGTCGAGGAGTTGCGCGAGCGCAACGGCGTCGTGCGCGGCGGGCCCGCGGACGGCCGCCCCGCCCTGGACACGGCGGTGAAGGCCGCCAACACCATCCTCGCGCTGTCCGGCACGACGAACGGACGCCTCGCCACCCAGGGCTTCCACACCCTGGAGGCGCGCACCGGCCAGGAGATGGCGCACCTGGCCGCCGAGCACGAGGGCAAGCGCATCACGTACGCCGACACGCAGGCCGCGCCCGTGCCGGTGATCACCTCGCCGGAGTGGAGCGGCAGCGAGTCGGGCGGGCGCAGGTACACGGCGTTCACGCTCAACACCGAGCACCTCAAGCCCTGGCACACCCTCACCGGACGCCAGCACTTCTTCATCGACCACGACTGGATGCACGAGCTCGGCGAGGCGATGCCCGTCTACCGGCCGCCGCTGGACATGAACCGGCTCTTCGGCGAGCCGCGGCTCGGCCCGGACGGGGAACGGGAGGTGACGGTCCGTTACCTCACGCCGCACAACAAGTGGTCGATCCACTCCGAGTACCAGGACAACCTCTTCATGCTGTCCCTCTCGCGCGGCGGCCAGTGCGTCTGGATGGCGCCGCAGGACGCGGACGCGATCGGCGTGAAGGACAACGACTGGATCGAGGCCGTCAACCGGAACGGTGTGGTGGTGGCGCGCGCGATCGTCTCGCACCGCATGCCGGCCGGCACGGTCTACATGCACCACGCGCAGGAACGCACCGTGAACGTCCCCAAGGCGGAGACCACCGGCAAGCGCGGCGGCATCCACAACTCCCTGACCCGCCTCATCCTCAAACCGTCCCATCTCATCGGCGGCTACGCGCAGTTGTCGTGGGCCTTCAACTATCTGGGCCCGACGGGGAACCAGCGCGACGAGGTCACCGTCATCCGCCGCCGCTCGCAGGATGTGGAGTACTGACATGCCCCGTGCCGAAGGCACCATCGGACGCTGTATGGCCCAGATCGCGATGGTGATGAACCTCGACAAGTGCATCGGGTGTCACACCTGCTCCGTCACCTGCAAGCAGGCGTGGACCAACCGCGACGGCATGGAGTACGTCTGGTTCAACAACGTCGAGACCCGGCCCGGGCAGGGCTATCCGCGCCGCTACGAGGACCAGGAGAAGTGGCGCGGCGGCTGGGAGCTGAACAAGCGGGGCGCCCTGAAGCTGAAGAACGGCGGCCGGGTCAAGTCGCTCCTGGAGATCTTCTCCAACCCCAAGCTCCCGGAGATCAAGGACTACTACGAGCCCTGGACGTACGAGTACCGGAACCTCACCGACGCCCCGCTCGGCGACGACTACCCGGTGGCCGAACCCCGCTCCCTGATCAGCGGCAAGCCCATGAAGATCGAGTGGTCGTCGAACTGGGACGACAACCTCGGCGGCGCCACCGAGCACGGCGACCTCGACCCGATGGTCGCCAAGACCCGCCAACAGGTCGCGGACAAGGTGAAGTTCAGCTTCGAGCAGACCTTCATGTTCTATCTGCCCCGCATCTGCGAGCACTGCCTGAACCCGTCGTGCGTGGCGTCCTGCCCGTCCGGTGCGATGTACAAGCGGTCGGAGGACGGCATCGTCCTCGTCGACCAGGACCACTGCCGCGGCTGGCGCAAGTGCGTGACCGGCTGCCCGTACAAGAAGGTCTACTTCAACCACCGCACCGGCAAGGCCGAGAAGTGCACCCTGTGCTATCCGCGCGTCGAGGTCGGCCTGCCGACCGTCTGCTCGGAGACGTGCGTGGGCCGGCTGCGCTACCTCGGGGTGATCCTGTACGACGCGGACAAGGTGACGGCGGCGGCGAGCGAGCCCGACGACCACAAGTTGTACGACGCCCAGCTGGACGTGTTCCTCGATCCCGATGACCCCGAGGTGCGGCGTGCGGCGGAGCGGGACGGGATCTCGTACGACTGGATCGAGGCGGCGCGTCGCTCCCCCGTGCACGCGCTGATCAGCAAGTACAAGGTGGCGCTCCCGCTGCACCCGGAGTACCGCACCATGCCGATGGTCTGGTACATCCCGCCGCTCTCCCCGGTGGTCGACGCGCTGACGGAGACCGGCCACGACGGCGAGGACCTGGGCAATCTCTTCGGCGCCATCGACACGCTGCGCATCCCCCTCGAATACCTCGCGGAGATCTTCACCGCCGGGGACGTGGGGCCCGTGCGGTCCTCCCTGGAGAAGCTGGCGGCGATGCGGGCCCACATGCGGGCCATCAACCTCGGTGACGAGCCGGACGGTGCGACCGCGGCGGCGGTGGGGATGACGGGGCCGGAGATCGAGGAGATGTACCGGCTCCTGGCGATCGCGAAGTACGAGGACCGGTACGTCATCCCGACCGCGGCCGTCGCCGACGCTCGGCGGCTCGAGGAGTCCGCGCTGCCCGAGGGCTCGAACTCGTGCAGCCTCGACTACGAGGACGGTCCCGGGATGGGCGGCGACGGGCCGTTCGGCCAGGACTCCGGCCGCAGGCAGCTGCCGCTCGTCACCATCGAGAACTTCCACACGCTGCGGGCCAGGCAGACCGCCGACGAACAGCCCAGCGCGGTCGAGAAGGCCCATGCGCCCAAGGAGGACGAGACGTGACCCGGCACGCGGTGCTGTACCAGGCGGCGGCGCTCTGCCTGGCCTATCCGGACGACGAGTTCCACGCGCGGCTGCCGCTGCTGCGGGCGGCCGCGCCCGCGGAGCTGCACGGTTTCCTGGCGTACGCCTCGGCCGCCGAGCCGCGCGAGCTCGCCGCGCACTACGTCCAGGTCTTCGACTTCAAGAACCGCCACAGCCTGTATCTGAGCTGGTGGCGGGAGGGCGACACGCGGCGGCGCGGCATGGCCCTGGTCCGCTTCAAGGAGGTCTACCGCGAGCACGGCCTGGACTTCACCGGCGAGGAGCTGCCGGACTTCCTGCCTGCGGTCCTGGAGTTCTCGGCACACGCGGGCCCGGTGCTCCTGAACGAGCACCGCGGCGGCCTTGAGCTGCTGCGGATCGCACTCGCCGACTTCGGCACCCCCTACGCGGCGGTCGTCGAGGCGGTGTGCGCGACGCTGCCGGGCCCCTCGCCCAAGGACCGCGCGGAGGCGCTGGCGCTGGCCCGCTCCGGGCCGCCGCGCGAGGAGGTCGGGCTCCAGCCCTTCGCACTCGTCGGGGAGGTCCCCTCGTGAAGACACTGCTGTGGGGCGTGCTCCCCTACCTGGCCCTCGTCCTGCTCGTCGCGGGCACGATCTGGCGCTATCGCTACGACAAGTTCGGCTGGACGACCCGCTCCTCCCAGGTCTACGAGTCCAAGCTCCTGAACATCGCATCGCCGATGTTCCACTACGGCATCCTCTTCGTGCTCGTGGGCCATCTGGTCGGGCTGTTCCTGCCGGAGTCGTGGACGGAGAAGGCGGGCCTGAGCGAACACACGTACCACCTGTTCTCGCTGTACGGCGGCACGGCGGCCGGAGTCCTCCTCGTCCTCGGCATCCTGCTGCTGCTCTACCGGCGGCGGACCAACACGCCGGTGTTCCGGGCCACGACCGCCAACGACAAGCTGATGTACCTGGTGCTGTTCGCGGCGATCGTGCTCGGCATGGTGGCGAAGCTGATGCATGCCTCCGGCGACGGCTACAACTATCGTGCGTCGATCGCCCCCTGGGCCCGCAGCCTGTTCACGCTCCAGCCGGACATCGACCGGATGACGGGCGTACCGCTGCTGTACGAGATCCACGCGGTGGTCGGAATGGTGCTGTTCGCGCTGGTGCCGTTCACCCGGCTCGTCCACATGTTCAGCGCCCCGCTCCAGTACCTCTTCCGGCCGTACGTCGTCTACCGCAGCCGGGATCCGGAGCGGCTGGGCGCGCGGCCGGAGCGGCGGGGCTGGGAACGGACGGGGTCCTGAGCCCATCCGCTCCCCTGCCTCTGATCCCATCCGCTCCCGGGTCGCCTACGGGGTGCCGTCCTTCTTCTGGTCGTCATCGTCCACGATCTCGGCGTCCACCACGCTGTCCTCCGCGGCGGCGTCCGCGGCGTCCTCCGTGGGCGTCCGCGGCGTCTGCGCCTGTTCCTGGGCGCCGCCGTCGGAAGCCGCGTACATCGCCTGGCCCATCTTCTGGCTGACCGCGGCCAGCTTCTCCGCGCCCGTGCGCAGGGCCGTCGTGTCGTCGGCCCGGTTCTTCAGGAGGTCCTTCAACTCGTCCGATGCCGCCTCCACTTCGGTCCTCGTGTCCGCCGGCACACGCTCGCCGTTCTCGCGGAGGAACCGCTCCGTCTGGTAGACGAGCTGTTCCGCCTGGTTGCGGACCTCCGCCGCCTCGCGGCGTTTGCGGTCCTCCTCCGCGTGTTCCTCGGCCTCCCGCACCATGCGGTTGATGTCGTCCTTGGGCAACGCGGAACCGCCGGTCACCGTCATGCGCTGCTCGCGTCCCGTGGCCTGGTCCTTCGCCGAGACGTGCATGATTCCGTTGGCGTCGATGTCGAAGGTGACCTCGATCTTGGGGACGCCGCGCGGCGCGGGCGGCAGGCCTGTCAGGTCGAAGACGCCGAGCTTCTTGTTGTACGCGGCGATCTCCCGCTCGCCCTGGAAGACCTGGATGCCGACCGAGGGCTGGTTGTCCTCGGCGGTGGAGAAGGTCTCCGAACGCTTCGTGGGGATCGTGGTGTTGCGCTCGATCAGCTTCGTCATGATGCCGCCCTTGGTCTCGATGCCGAGGGAGAGCGGGGTCACGTCGAGCAGGAGCACGTCCTTGACGTCGCCGCGGATCACACCGGCCTGGAGGGCCGCGCCGAGCGCCACCACCTCGTCCGGGTTGACGCCCTTGTGCGGGTCCTTGCCGGTGAGCTCCCTGACCAGGTCCGTGACCGCGGGCATCCGGGTGGAGCCGCCGACCAGGATCACGTGGTCCACGGCGGAGAGCTTGACGCCCGCGTCCTTCACCGCCTGGTGGAAGGGCTCCTTGCAGCGGTCGAGGAGGTCGGCGGTCAGCTCCTGGAACTGGGCGCGCGTCAATTTCTCCGCCAGGTGCAGCGGGCCTTCCGAGGAGGCCGTGATGTAGGGCAGGTTGATGTCCGTCTCGCTCGACGAGGACAGCTCGATCTTCGCCTTCTCGGCGCCCTCGCGCAGGCGTTGGAGCGCCATCTTGTCCTTGCCGAGGTCCACGCCGTGCCCGTTCTTGAACTGTCGCACCAGGTAGTCGACGATCCGCTGGTCCCAGTCGTCGCCGCCGAGCTGCGTGTCACCGTTGGTGGCCTTCACCTCGATGACGCCCTCGCCCATCTCAAGGAGCGACACGTCGAAGGTGCCGCCGCCGAGGTCGAAGACCAGGACGGTCTGGTCGTCGCCCTTGTCGAGGCCGTAGGCGAGGGCCGCCGCGGTCGGTTCGTTGATGATGCGCAGGACGTTCAGCCCCGCGATCTCGCCGGCCTCCTTGGTGGCCTGGCGCTGGGTGTCGTCGAAGTACGCGGGGACGGTGACCACCGCGTCCGTGACGTCCTCGCCGAGATAGGCCTCGGCGTCGCGCTTCAGCTTCTGCAGGACGCGCGCGGAGAGCTCCTGCGCGGTGTAGCGGGTGCCGTCCACGGAGCCGCTCTCCGGGAAGCGCCAGCCGCTGTCGCCCATGTGGCGTTTGACGGAGCGCGCGGTGCGCTCCACGTTGGTGACCGCCTGCCGCTTGGCGACCTCACCCACCAGGACGTCGCCGTTCTTCGCGAAGGCGACGACGGAGGGCGTGGTGCGCGCGCCCTCCGCGTTGGCGACGACGGTGGGCTCACCGCCCTCCAGCACGGCCACCACTGAGTTCGTCGTCCCGAGATCGATCCCGACCGCACGTGCCATGGTCCAGTCCCTTCCGCCGCGAGCTCACGTCCCCCGTTTCCCGGTCTACTCCGCTCTCCATCACAAAACTTGAGCGGGCTGATGTCAATGCCGCACGCGACAATGCCGCCACCCCGACAGGGGCGACGGCATCGTCAACTGCGGCTTCGTCAGGCCAGCTTGGCCGAAAGCGTGATGGTCGTACCCGTCAGGGCCTGGCTCACCGGGCAGCCGTCCTTGGCCTTCTCGGCGGCCTCGACGAAGGCGGCCTCGTCGATACCGGGCACGACGCCCTCGACGGTGAGGTGGATGCCGGTGATGCCGGTGCCGGGCTGCAGGGTCACGTCGGCGGACGTGGTGAGCCGGGTGGGCGGGTTGCCGGCACCGGTCAGGGTGTGCGACAGGGCCATGGAGAAGCAGCTGGAGTGCGCGGCGGCGATGAGCTCCTCCGGGCTGGTCTTGCCGTTCGCCTCCTCGGCGCGCGACGGCCAGGACACCGCCTGCTCCCCGATGCCGGAGGAGTCGAAGGTGACGGTGCCCGAGCCCTCCGTCAGAGAGCCTTCCCAGACGGTGTGCGCGGAACGGGTGGTAGCCACGATGCAGTTCCCTTCAGTGCGGATCCGTGATCGGATTTTCCGTTGCCACCATCCGATCACACTCGGGATGAAAACGGGGCGTGCGGTGCCCTCGTGCGGCGTGCGATGGCCGAAGCGGCCCGTTCAGGGCTTCCGGGCCACCGCCCCGTTCAGGGCTTGCGGGCCACCGCCCCGTTCAGGGCTTGCGGGCCACCGCCCCGTACATCGCGATCGCCGCGTCGTCGATGCCGTCCTGCAAGGGGCCAGGACGCCACTTGTGCACCTGGGTGACGCCCGGGTCCAGGAGGTCCATGCCCTCGAACAGGGCGGTGGCGGTCGACAGGTCGCGGAGCGCCATGGGCATGCCCTGCCGCTCGTACTCCTCGGCCACCCGGCCGACCTCTTCGGGCGCGAAGTCGGCGGTGCCGATCGTCATGGCCAGGAAGCTGCCCGACGGGAGCGGTTCCAGCAGGCGCCGCACGAGGCGTCGGTCGTCCGGCGGCAGGATGAAGTGCAGTATGCCGATGATCATCAGGCCGACCGGCTCGTCCAGGTCCACCAGGGCGCGGAACTCGGCGCTGTCCAGGATGGCGTCCGGGTCGTGCATGTCGGCGTCGACGTAGGCGGTCGCCCCCTCCGGCGAGCTCTGCAGGAGAGCGCGGGCGTGGGCCAGGACGATCGGGTCGTTGTCGACGTAGACCACGCGGGACTCCGGCGCCACGCCCTGCACGACCTCGTGCAGGTTGGGGGCGGTGGGCAGGCCGGTGCCGATGTCGAGGAACTGCCGGACGCCGTGCTCCTGGGCGAGGAACCGCCCGGCACGGTGCATGAACCGCCGGTTCTCCAGCATGTGCACGGGCAGCGCCGGCCAGTGCCTGCACATGGCGTCACCCGCCTCGACGTCGACAAGGTAGTGGTCCTTGCCGCCCAGGATGTAGTCGTACACCCGCGCCGAATGTGCCGTCGAGGTGTCGATCCGATCCCCTGCGCTGTGCATCGGCAACTCCGCTTCTCACCAGTGACATTGAACTGCGAACGGTATGCCCGGCCGGAAATCGACCGACGCGATGTCGCCACGTCGGATACGAGCCGCCGGGCGCCCGGCCGGCACCCGGGGGGTGTTCGAGTCGAGGGTGCAGGTGCGCGTCCGCCGATACGAACACGTTGTGTGGGCCGCCGCGCCACAGGGGCGTCTGAGGTGCGGGAACAAGCACGTGGCGGGGGTCCTATGGCCGGAATGGCAACTGGGCAAGGCGCGTCCGCGGTGACACTTTGAGGCCCCCTCGCGGACGACGGCGAGGAGATCCTCTCAGGGGGTATGGCCATGCGCATCAACTACTCGGACCGCGGTCCGTCGCCACTCGAACCGGAGAAGCCCGGAGCCGCGGGTGACCGGGACTCGACCTTCGGCTGGTGGGGGGCCTTCAGCATCCAGAAGTTCGTCAACCAGTCGCCGCTCTACCACACGCACGCCGACGCCACCGGCTGGCTGGCGTACCTCCAGCAGTTCTACGACCGCAACTTCTGGTTCGCCGACGGCGGCGCCCAGGTGTGGGCGTACGAGGAGACGTACGACAACTGGCAGGACCGCTACGGCATGGACGCCGTCTGCGCCGTCTACCACTCGGGCCACGGCGGCATGGACGGCAACGGCGTGTTCTTCGCGCCGCTCGGCGCGGCCTGGGACGGCCGCAGCGACGCCGTATCCAACCGGATGGCGCTCGGCAACGAGAAGGCGAACTACGTCTTCTGGTCGACCTGCGACTCGCTGAAGGTCACCGGGGGGCACTCGCCTATCCGTACGTGGGCCGGGCCCAACATCGGCTTCCGCATGATCTTCGGGTTCGAGACCGTCAGCATCGACAGCCCGGACTACGGCAAGAAGTTCTGGGAGAAGTGGCGGGCCGGGCAGACGTTCTGCGACGCCTGGCTCAACGCCAGCTGGGACATCTACCACGGCCAGGCGCCGTCGGTGTGCGCGGTCGGCGCCACCCAGGCCGAGGCCACCAACCGCCTCAACACCGAGCGGAACTTCTTCCGCGAGCACGTGCCGGACAACTGGTACGCGTGGCGCTGGTACTACGCGCGCGAAGGCGTCAGGGAGCCGCTCACCCAGCTCCCCGGGCAGCACCAGATCGTCCAGCTTGCGCCCCGCGACCCGAGCGCCGAACTCGGCAAGCTGGGGCAGCTGGCCGACTTCCCGTCGGCGGCGCTGCAGGAGGTGCAGGTCGACGAGCTCGGCGTGCTCAACGCGACCTCCGGAGACCGCGTCATCTCCACGGGGCCGGAGGGCGTCCGCTGGGTCAGGCTCGCCGAGCCCAACCACCGCAACACCCAGCAGCTGCCCACCGAGCGGGCGGTCGAGGCGGCCCGCACGGTCGCCGAGCGGTACGCCGAGGGCGCCGAGCTGGTCGTCGACAGCGTGCACGACCTGATGCAGAACTCCGGGACGAAGGACGGCTCCGAGGTCGGGCGCCCGGTGACGCTGCAGACGCACGTGACGTTCCGGCAGGTCTTCGACGGCGTGCCCGTCATCACGCCGGGGCAGGGCCTGATCCGCGTCGGGCTCGACAACGACGGCACGGCCGTCCAGGCCGAGATCGCCACCCGCCGGACCACCGGCATCACGCGTGAGCCGAGCACCGAGATCTCGCCGCCCCCGCCCAAGGGCGGCAAGGCCACGGCGGCGCCGCTGGAGCGCGACCCGCGCAAGGCCCTCGACGCGGCGCAGCGCAAGCTCCTCGCGCAGCTCGCGACGGTCACCGCCGACGATCCGGCGCAGGCCGCGACGGCGGCACGGGCGCCCCAGGTCAGCGACGTCCCCGGCACCTTCGAGGTCGGCTATGAGCTGGAGGGCAACGAGGCGTACCCCGCGGCCCGCAAGCTGATCGAGATCGGCTCGCAGGGCAGCATGTTCAAGACACGCCGCTGGGTCGTCGCGCCGCTGGCGAGGTAGTCCCGCTCAGTGGTTCACGGTGGCGGCCCGCTGCTTGCGGGCCGCCATCCACGCGTAGACGAGCACACCGACGAAGAGGAACAGCACGCCCTGGTAGACGGCCGCGTAGCCGGACCCGGCGACCAGCCACATGGAGAACGCGAACGCGACGCCCGCGAGGACGCCGTCCCGCACCAGACGGCCGCGGTGGACGCGCTCGCGCTGCCCGGAGACCAGGAAGTAGATCTGCGCGGCGGTGGCGAGGAGATAGGGCACGGTCGCCGTGAACGTGGTGATCAGGACGAGGGACTCGAAGACCCCGCCGGAGCCCGCCGTGTAGTTGTAGACGGTGAGCAGCGAGGCGAGGACGACGGTGACGAGGACGCCGACGGTCGGCACGCCGCGCTTCTTCCGCCCGAACGCGCTCGGGAAGAGCCCGTCCTGGGCGGCCGCGTACGGCGTCTGCGCGCTGAGCAGCGTCCAGCCGTTGAGGGCGCCGACCATCGAGACCAGCGCGGCGCAGGCGACCGCGGTGCCGCCCCAGGAGCCGCCGAACATCACGTCGACGGCGTCGGAGAACGGCGCGGTGGAGGAGACCAGCTTGTCGTGCGCGACCGTCCCGAAGACGGCGAGGGTGCCGAGCAGGTAGACGAGGGCGGCGCCGAGGGTGCCGAGGATGGTGGCGCGGCCGACGTTGCGCCGCGGGTCGCGGACCTCGCCGGCGCTGACGGCGGCCGACTCGACGCCCAGGTAGGAGAAGAGCAGGATCGCGGCGGCCGCCGAGACGGCGCCCAGCGGACTGTCGTCGCTTGCCCGGAACGCCCCGAGGTTGGCGCTGTCGAAGAAGAAGAGGCCGCCGACCGCGACGAGCAGCAGCGGCAGGAACTTCAGGACGGTGGCGACCAGCTGGACGGCCCCGACGTACCGCGTGCCCGCGAAATTCGCGAGGGCGGGCAGGAGTTGCAGAACCAGCGCGGCCAGGCAGGCGGTCCACTTGTGGTCGTTGACGGGGACGAGGACGTCCAGGTATCCGACGGCGGCGACGGCGAGGGCCGCGTTGCTCACCCAGGTGGTGATCCAGTACGACCAGGCGGCCAGGAAGCCCGCGAAGTCGCCGAAGGCCGCGCGGGCGTAGACGTACGGGCCGCCGGTGCGCGGGTCGCGCTCGGCGAGCCGCCCGAAGACGAGGGCGAGCGCGATGGCCCCGGCGGTCAGCACGGCGAAGGCGACCAGGCTGATGGTGCCGAACGGGGCGACGGAGGCCGGGAGCAGGAAGATGCCGCCGCCGATGATGTTCCCCATGACGAGGCACGTGGCGATCGGAAGCCCGAAGCGGCGGGCGTGCTTGCTCGGCGCCTGCGCCGGTTCTCCCTGGTCGGGGGCCGGATCCGACGGTGCAACGGTTCCGGTGTCGTGCATGGGGTGGTGCGCCTCTCGTCGTGCCCGGCGCCCGGGATCGCCGGGCGCAAGACATGGTCGGGCACCGCGGACGCTGATCCAAATCAGTGTGTTTTGTCCTGCGCGGCGTGGTCGGACGCCGCAAAAGCTGTGTCGTCCGGGGTGTCGAACAAGGAATCGTTCACGTCGACGGCCACGGGTATCTGCGGCCCGTGGGCCTCCCCCAGCCAGCGCCGCAGCACCTGGTGGACCTGCTCGGCGCCGACCAGCTCCGCGCCGTCCTGCACCGGGTCGGTGAGCACGAGCGGCGACAGCAGGAAGGGCCGGGACTGCGCCCCGCCGAGCCCGCCGTGCGAGCCGATCTGCTCCTCGAAGGCGAGCACCTCGCCCTCCTCCGGGTCGTACCAGGAGTTGACCATGATGTCGGCGGTGTGCGGAAAGCCGTCGGTGCGCCGGACGGCCTCCGCGGCGCCGGGACCGAAGTCGGCGAGCGGCCCGAGCTCGGCGGGGTCCTCGTCCAGATACACCTCGGCACCGCGTGCCCCGAGCACGACCGGGCCCCGCTCCGCGCTCCGTACGAGCAGGAAGCCGATGCCCGGGTGGTTGGCGAGGGTGGGGAGCAGTGCCGGGTGGCGGCGGTCGATCTCCTCGCGGGTCATGCGGTGCCGGACGTCGGGGAACGAGACGAGTCCGAGGTTGCCGGAGGCCAGCACGATCGGCTCGGCGCGGCGGACCGGACGGCGCTCCTCGGCGCCCTCCTCGACGGGCCGGCGCAGGGCGGCCCGCACGGCCGAGCGGGCCTCGGCGCCGCTGTGCGTGCGCTGCGCCTTGCGCGGCACAGGCAGCCCGCAGCCGGCCCGGACCAGGTCGGCGAGGGTGAGGCCGTAGCGGGCGCGGAACGTCTCGCCGGGGCTCTGCCCGTGGTCGGAGAGCACCACGATCCGGTAGGCGCGCGGCGCGTGCTCGGCGACCTGGTCGAGCAGCGCGAGCGACCGGTCGAGCCGCCGCAGGACCTTCTCGACGTCTTTCCCCGACGGCCCGGAGTGGTGCGCCACTTCGTCGTACGCGACGAGGTCGGCGTAGACCGCGCTGCGCCCGGCGAGCATGTCCCCGATGACGGCGGCGACCACGACGTCGCGCTCGACGACGGTCGCGAAGGCGCGGATGAACGGGTAGAGGCCGCCGCGGGAGACCCGCGGGCGGGTCTTCCTGAAGCGGGCGCGGGTGGACTCGCCGATCTCCCGGAAGACCTCGGCGACGAAGGAGAGGGCGGTGCGGACGGCGTTGGCGGGGTCGGAGAAGTACGCGAAGTACCCGGCCCGGGACCGGTTCTCCTTGCCCCGTCGGGCCGCCACGGACAGGACGAGGGCGAGCTGGTCCGCGCCGCCGCTGAACAGGTTGCCGCGGCTCGCGCCGTCGACGGTGAGGAGCCCGCCGTCCCCGGTGCGCGCGACGGCCCGGCGCTGCAGTTCGACGGCGGAGGCGGGCCGGTTGCTCACCATGACCTCGCCGGTGTCCTTCTCGTACCACCGGAAGGCGGGCACGTCGTGGTTGGAGCCGTGCAGGATGCCGAGCTGGCTGGCGCCGGTCTGGCTGGACCAGTCGGTGCGCCAGGGCGTGAGCCGGTGCGTCGCGGGCCCGGCGGCCCCGGCGTCGCCGAGCCAGCGGGCGACGGTGGGCATGAGTCCCTTGGCGACGGCGGCCGTGAGGACGTCGTGGCCGACGCCGTCGAGCTGGATGAAGACGGTGCCGGGTCCCGCGGGCCCCGGGCTCCCGTCGCCGCGCCTGCGCCGCCGGTCCGCGAGCCGGTACAGCCTGCGCCGGTAGGCGTCGTCGTCCCGCACGGCGAGGGCGCCGCCGGTGGCCGAGGCGACGGCGGACATCACCGCGGCGACGACGACGGCGGTCTCCGCGCCCGCCTCGCCGCGGCCCTCGGGGATGAGGCTCAGGGCGAGCAGCAGCAGCGATCCGTTGAGGAAGAACGCGAGCAGTCCGAGCACGAGCGCGGGCACGAGCAGCAGGGCGCGGACCAGCAGGGGCCACACCAGCGCGGAGAGCAGACCGAAGGCGCCGGCGCCGAGGGCGGCGGTGACCGCGATGCGGGTGGCGCTGTCGTCGTCGCCGGACTGAAGCTTGAAGTCCGGCAGGATGCCGGCGAGCACGAGCATCGTCAGCGTGCTGACGGCCCACACGGCGACCACACGCCACAGAGCGCTGCCGACCCGCCGCCATCGCCCTTGCCCCACGCCCAGCCCTTTCACCAACCCCGGATTTCGGCCACCAGCGTGTCACAACCCGCCGCACTGCGACGGAGGCGGCGGTGGGGCTCGGGTGGGGGGGTGGGGGTCAGCGGCCGTCGTAGCCCGCTGTGGGCATCGACAGTCTCCGGTGCACGCTCGCCTTCATCTGGGAGTCGTACGCCGGCTCGGCGAGGCCCGCCGTCTCGATGCGCACGCCCCGCCGCCCGCACTCCGCGGTGAACTCGTCCGCGGATCTCAGCGCCAGCTCCAGGACCCTGCGGCTCGGCACGACGAAGAGGTCCACGAGGCCGGCCTCGACGTCGCCCCACAACATGTCGTGGTCGGCGCGCAGTCCTCGTACGACGAGTTCGCGGGTGATCACGTACCCCCGCGCGGCGGCCCACCGCGCGCACATCGCGTGCTGGCTGCGCGAGTCGACCAGGAAGGGGTCGGCCTCCAGCTCCTCCAGGGGCGTCAGACTGGCGATCGCCGCGACGCGCACGGCGGCGGTGCGGCCCACGGCATCCTCCACGGCGTCCCCCTGACCTTCGGTCTCAGCCGCTGACCCTACTCCTGGCCGTAGGCTCGGAGACAGTCGCACGAAGGAGGAACGGGTGCCCGTCGAGGTCACATGGTGGGGTCACGCCACTTGTACGGTCGAGGACTCGGGCGTCCGCGTACTGACCGATCCGCTCTTCGCCCGCCGTCTGGCGCATCTGCGGCGCCGCAGGGGCGCACTTCCGCCGCCGCACGCCGCGGTCGCGGACGTCGTGCTCCTTTCGCATCTGCACGCCGACCATCTGCATGTACCGTCGCTCGCCCGGCTCGTGCCCGGCACCCGTGCGCTGGTCCCGCGCGGGACGGCGCGGTCGGTGCCGGGTCTGGCCCGCCGACTGCCGAATCTGCGCTTCACCGAGGTCGTGCCGGGCGACGAGGTCCCGGTCGGCGATGTCGTCGTACGGGTGGTGTCCGCACTGCACGACGGGCGGCGGCTGCCCGTCGGCCCGCACCGGTCGCCCGCCCTCGGCTATGTGGTGGACGGTGAGGCGCGCACGTACTTCGCCGGGGACACCGGGCTGTTCGACGGGATGGCCGATGAGGTGGGCCCCGTCGACGTGGCGCTGCTGCCCGTCGGCGGCTGGGGCCCCTATCTCGGCCACGGGCATCTGGACGCGCGCCGGGCCGCAGAGGCGCTGGCCCGGATCGCGCCGCGCAGCGCGGTCCCTGTGCACTACGGGACGTACTGGCCGATAGGCATGGACGCCGTCCGTCCGCACGAGTTCCACACGCCGGGCCACGAGTTCGTACGGCAGGCGGCCCGGCTCGCCCCCGAGGTGGCCGTGCACCGGCTCGCGCACGGGGAGAGCGTGCAGCCGGAGGTGTCCAGGTGATGCTCGCCGCGGCGGTCCATGTGACGCCGGAGAGTACGCAGCAGGCGGTCGGCTATCCGTCGCTGTTCCTCCTCGTGGTGATCGGCGCGCTGGTCCCGGTGGTGCCGACGGGCGCGCTGGTCAGTTCGGCGGCGGTGGTGGCCTTCCATCAGACGGCGCCGTTCGCGCTGCTGGTGGTCTTCGGCGTCGCGGCGCTCGCGGCGTTTCTCGGGGACATGGCCCTGTACTGGCTCGGGCGGCGCGGCATGCGCTCGAAGAACGGGTCGCGCTGGCTGGCGGCGATCCGTGACCGTGCGCCGGAGGAGCGGCTCGCGCAGGCGCAGGCCAAGCTGGCGGACCACGGCGTGATGGTCCTCGTCCTGTCGCGGCTCGTCCCCGCGGGCCGGATACCGGTGATGCTGGCGTGCCTGATGGCGAAGATGCCGCTGCGTCAGTTCGCCCGCGGGGACGTGCCGGCGTGCCTCGCGTGGGCGGTGACGTACCAGCTGATCGGCATCCTGGGCGGGTCCCTCTTCAAGGAGCCGTGGGAGGGCGTGGCGGTGGCGGTGGCGCTGACGGTGCTGATCAGTGTGGCGCCGTCCCTGTGGCGCAAAATCCGGCGGGCCCCGGCATAGCCGCCGGGACGGGGTCCCCGGGGCCGTCGCCTACGCGCCCGCGTGCAGGTGGCCCGCCCAGAGGGACGGCGTCGCCGGATAGCGGTCACGTACCGCCCGGATGGTGTGGTGCAGGGCCGTGGCGGACCGTGCGGGGGTGAGCGTGCCGCCGCGCGGGCCGGTGGTCAGGTGGGTGTAGAAGGATTCGGCGATGTCGGCGGCCAGGCGGTCGCTGACCGGCCACAGTGTCCCGATGACGTGGGGGAAGCCCGCGAGCTGGAACGCGCTGGTGAGATGGATGGCCTCGTCCAGCAGATCGAAGCTGCCGGGGTCCGCGGTGCTGCAGGCCGAGAGGTAGGCCAGCTGTGCGTGGGGGAGGTTCATCCGGGCCAGTGCGGCGACGGTCAGCGGGGTGGTGGCGTGGTCGTTCAGGAGCAGGCGGCTCTGTGCGGGGTCGTTGTGGTCGCTCTCGGCGTGGCAGGCGAAGTGGGCCACGGCGTACTGCGGAAGGCAGGCGAGGACGGTGTCCGTGGTCGGGGTCTCGCGGCTCGGCGGGGGCGGGGCGCCGTCGGCGGTGGGACCGGGTGCCGTGAGGTGGACCGGGCGGGGCAGCAGAGGGTGGATCCGGCGGGCCTCCTCGGCGGCGTACTCCAAGGGGCTGAGGCCGCGTGTGTGCGGCATGGCGACGATCAGGGACCGGGGCTCGTCGGTGGGCGCGGGCAGGAGGCGGCTCCTGCGGGCGTGGCGCAGGGCTCGGATGGTGGGCGTGTAGGAGGAGATCACCCGGTCCAGGACCGTGCGGCGCGGTGCCGCGTCGCCCTGGTCGGTGTGGAAGCCCGCCGCGTGCAGGGGAAGCAGTCCCAGCAGACCGCCCGGCGCCCACCACACCCGCGGCAGTTCCCCGGGCCGAGCCCTCGCGGCCGTGTCGGGCGTCGCCGCCAGGGCCGAGAGGACCGGCTCCGCGGCCGCCTCCCAGAGCCATTCCAGTACGCCGCGCAGGGACCGCTGCGCGGCGATCCGGTCGCCGTCGGGCGCTGTCACCTCATCCAATGCCTGGTGGAAGGTCTCCAGTTGGGTGTAGAGGGCCTTCTCCGTGAGCCGGGGCAGGGGGCAGGAGGTGATGCCCTCGCCGGTGAGGAGCAGCGCGTCGCTGCGGTAGCGGCTGATGTTGTACGTCACCACGGGGCCGTGGGCGGCTTCGCTCAGGAGGGTGTCGAGGGTCGGGGGCAGGCCGAAGCCGGTGAAGCCTTCGAGGGTCCGGATGCGGTCCATCAGCTCTTCCAACTCGGCCGCTACGCGGTAACGTTCGTGGCCCGTGCCCGCGGCCGCCCCCTCGACTGCGGTCTGCTCCTGGTCCAGCAGGGCGCGCAGAACGGCGAAGCGCGAGGCCAGTTCGGGGTGGTGGACGTGCAACTCGGACAGGTCGTCCCGGGTGTCCAGCGCCTGGGACAGGAGCACGGCCCGGCCCGCCTCCACCAGGCGCAGCGCCCGCGCGGCCCGTTCTGACGCGGTGCCGCCGGGGGCGGTCAGGGCCAGGGCCGCCGCGTCGGCGGCGAGATCGACGGCGTCGGTGCCGAGGGCGTGCTGCTGGTCGCCTCGCCGCAGCCGGCGCGGTGCCACCTGCGGCAGCGTCAGCACGGCCCGCTCCAGGAGCGCGGCCGCCCGGCCGGGGTCCGAGGACGCGGCCAGGCGCGCTGCCCCCCGCGCCGCACGGATGCGTATCCACGGTGGAGCGGCGGCCGACTCGGCCGCACCTTCCCAGACGGACCGCTCCTCCGCCGAGTCGGCTGCCGCTCCGGTGCGCTCGAACCGCAGCCGCAGGGCGCTCGCGAGGTTCATCAGGGCGCCGGCACGGTTGGGGTGGTCTGCGGGCATCACCCGGCGGGCCGCGCGGCCCGCCTCCACCGCCTCGTCCAGGTCGCGCGGGTCCCCGCCGCGCTCGAACCTCGTCCGCAGGGCGATACAGAGGCTGACCAAGTGCATGCACCGGGGGTGGCCGCCAGGAGTGAGCCTGCCGGCGGCGCGACTCGCCTCCACCGCCTCGTCCAGGTCGCGCGGGTCCCCGCCGCGCTCGAACCGCAGCTGCGAGGCGACCGCGAACTCGGCCAGGTACGCCGCGCGTCGAGGGTGGCCGTCGGGGACGATCCGCAGGACGGCGCGCCCCGCCTCCACGGCCTCGTCCACGTCCCCCGGTTCCCCGGTGCGCTCGAACCTCATCCGCAGGCAGGCGCCGAGGCCCGCCAGGCGTGCCGCGCGTTCGGGGTGTTGGCCGGGGGTGGCCCGGAGGGCGGCGCGGCTCGCCTCCACGGCCTCGTCCACGTCCGCGAGCATCCCGGTGCCCTGGAAGCGGAACCGCAGGGCGGAGCTGAGACCGGTCAGGCTCACGGCCTGGTCGGGGTGTCCGTCAGGTGCCGCCCGGACGGCGGTGCGGCCCGCCTCCACCGCTTCGTCCACGTCCGCGAGCATCCCGGTGCGGTTGAAGCGGTCCAGCAGGACGACGCAGAGGTTGGACAGGAAGGCCGCGCTCCGCGCGCCGGTCCGGACGGCAGCGCGGCTCGCCTCCACGGCCTCGTGCACATCCGTGAGCATCCCGGTGCGCTGGAACCGGGACTGCAGGGCGACGGCGAGGTTGGACAGGAACAGGCCCCGGCGGGGATCCTCGGCGCGTGCGGCGCGGACGGCGGCGCGGCTCGCCTCCACCGCCTCGTCGATGTCGCCCGGCTCGCCGTTTCGCTGGAACCGCGCCCGAAGGGCCGCACCGAGGTTGGTCAGGTGCAGGGCCCGCTCGGAGTCGTCCTCGTTACCGCCCCGGGCGGCGGCGCGGCCGGTGGCCACCGCTTCGTCCATGTCCCGCACGTCACCGGTGCGCTCGGCGCGGTTCAGCAGAGCGGCGCAGAGGTTGGAGAGGTAGCCCGCGCGCTGCGGCCGGCCGTCGGGGGTGGCCAGGACGGCGGCACGGCCCGCCCGAACCGCCTCGTCCGCGTCCGTGAGGTCCCCGCCGCGCGCGAACCGTGTGTCCAGGGCGGCACAGAGGAGGGAAAGGGTGTGGGCGTGGCGCGGATGGCCTTCGGGCAGCCTGCGCTCGATACGTCGCGCCAGGTCCACGGCGGTGTCCAGGAGCGCCGGATCGGTGGTGGTGGCGAAGGAGCGGGTGAGCAGGTCCATCAGATCGGGGACCGCCCGCTCGGCGACGGCCGGGCGCAGGGACTCCGGTACGGTCTCCTCCGTCACGACGAAGCACTGCCCGAAGAGGCGGACCGCCTCTTTCCACTCCCGTTCGGCCCGCGCCCGCGGGAGCACCTGGGAGCGCACGTAGTGCAGCCAGGCCAAGGCGTGCGCGGCTTCCAGGTCGCCCTCGGCGGCGAACGCCGCCAGCTCGCGCGCAGCGCTCAGCGCGGCCGGATCCAGGGCGTGGGACAGATCCCGTCTCTCGCCCGCCCGCTCCACGCCGCTCCTGACCGCTGCCAGCAGCCTTTCGCGCTGTCCCATCAGGCCCCCCTGTCGATGACGGCTCGTCAACCGGCAAGGCTAGATCGACTGTTGCCGCCGACGGGCGGCTTCGGACAGCATGGCCGCGTCAGTACGGACAAGGGGGCGCGAAGTGGCGGAACAGCACAGCGGTGTCGACACGAGGGTGCGGGAGGCGATCGCCCACGTCTGCGGGCGTCTGGAGCGCATCCGTGCCGACCTGGAGACGTACGCGACCGGGGGCGCCGCCCCGTTGGAGCGCCTCCTCGCCGACCTGCGTGCCGGAGAGGACCCCGCCCCCGCGCTGGACGCCCTGCACGAGGCGCTGCTCGCGGTGGGTGACGCCGCAGGGGTGCACGGCGGCGCCGCCCGCGGCATGACCCCGCTCGGGATCGACCCCTCCCTGCCCGCCGAGCAGGTGCTGCTCTGCCCGACGCGCCAGTGCTCCCGGCACGCCTGGCCCGACGGCTCCGACGCGCCGCGCTGCCGCGTCAGCGGCCTGCCCCTGCGCGGGGAACGGCTGTAGCGCGGTGAACGGATTCCTCGGCGCGCTGGGGCAGAAGCTCGCCGAGCGCTGGCTCACGCTGCTGGTGCTGCCCGGGGCGCTCCTGCTCGCCACGGCCACCGTCGCCTCTTCCCTCGGCCACGCCCATGCCCTGGACCACCAGCGACTCGTCGACCGGATCGGCCGGTGGGCCCGGTCCCCCGTCGTCTCCGAGGCCGGCGGGCAGGTCGTGCTGCTCGGCGCGGTTCTCGCCGCGGCCGGGGCGGCGGGTCTTGCCGCCCAAGGGCTGGGTTCGGTGCTCCGGCGCGCCGTCCTGGCCGCCGGATGGCGGGCCTGGCCGCGTCCGTTCCGGCAGTGGGCGTACGCACGTGTCGTACGCCGCCGGGCTCGCTGGAGGGATGCCGCGCTGCGCTACCGGCGGCAACTGGACGCCGACGCCCGGTTCCTGGCGCTGCGGGGCGAGCGGGCCGACCCCGCGCCCCGTCATGCCGCGCACCAAGCCATGCGGCGCGTCGGCGCGGAGGAACCGGACCGGCCGACGTGGAGCGGCGATCGTGTCCACGCCGTCGCCATCCGCCTGGAGCGCGACCACCACCTGGACCTGCCGGTGCTCTGGCCGCACCTGTGGCTCATGCTGCCCGAGACCACCCGCGCGGAGATCACCGCCGCCGAGCAGGCGCTCACACGTGCGTCCACGCTGGGCGGCTGGGGGGTGTTGTACGCGCCGCTTGCGGTGTGGTGGTGGCCCGCGGCGCCGGTCGCGGGCGTGCTCGCGCTGACCGCGAGGTCCCGGCTCCGCAGCGCGGTCGATGCCTACGCCCAGTTGCTGGAGGCCGCCGTCCGTCTGCACGCCGTCGAGCTGGCCGGTCAGCTGGGCATCGAGCACAGCGGCCCGTTGGACCAGGCCCTGGGGGACGCGCTCACCCGGCAGCTGCGGAGCTTCGATCCAGCACCCGCGACGCTCCCACCGGCAGGTCCCACAGGTCCTCGCGCGGCCGCCCCGTCCTCTCCCACGCCGCGCGCACCCGGGTGAGCGGTTCGAGGACCGGCTCGGCGGAGAGCAGGAAGGTGCCCCAGTGCATGGGGGCCATGCGGCGCGCCCCCATGTCGGCCGCCGCGCGCACCGCCTCCTCGGGGTCGCAGTGGACGTCGCGCAGCCACCATCGCGGGTCGTACGCGCCGATCGGCAGGAGGGCGAGGTCGATACCGGGGTAACGGGCGCCGATCCGCTCGAACCAGTGGCCGTACCCGGTGTCGCCCGCGAAGTAGACCCGCTGCCCGCGCGCGTCCGTGAGCACCCAGCCGCCCCACAGCGTGCGGCACGTGTCGAGGAGGCTCCGCTTGGACCAGTGGTGCGCCGGTACGAAGTCCAGGCGCACCCCGCCGAGTTCGGCGCCCTCCCACCAGTCGAGCTCGGTGACGTCGACGAAACGGCGGCGGGTGAACCAGCGGCCGAGCCCCGCGGGCACGAAGACGGGGGTGTCCCTGGGCAGCCTCTTCAAGGTCGGCCAGTCCAGGTGGTCGTAGTGGTTGTGGCTGATGACGACCGCGTCGACCCGCGGCAGCGCGCTCCAGGCGACACCGACGGGCGTGACACGCGCCGGGGTACCGAGGATCTTCCTCGACCAGACGGGGTCGGTGAGGACGGTGAGCCCCCCGATGCGGATGATCCAGCTGGCGTGCCCGGCCCAGGTGACGGCGACGGTACGCGCGTCGACGTCCGGCAACGGCCCGGGTTCGAAGGGCAGCCGCGGAATGTCGACGAGCCCTTCGGGCCGCGGCCGCAACGCACTCTCCCGAGCGAACCGGGCAAGCCCCCGCAGGCCGGGCAACGGCGCGGTCAGCCGGTCGGCGAACGACGTCGGCCACACGCGGGGCCCGCGGGGCGGGCACGGCGGGGCAGGGGTGTCGGACGCCGGGCCGGTGTCGGACGTCCGGTCGGAATCCGGTCGCGGGTGTGCTGCCCGGTTCCGGGGACCGCCGTGGTGCTGATGTGTCTGTTGGGTCATCGAGGCGGCTCCATTCGACGGTCTGCTGCGTGGAGGTCTTCGAAGGCCGATCCGAAGGCGCCGAGCGCTCTTTTCACATGCGGCAGGTCCAGGGGGTCGGGGGCGGTGAGGGAGGCCAGGCGTTCCGCGGGGGCGGAGCCGAGGAGTGGGCCCGTGGACAGGCGTACGCGCAGGGCGTCCATGTCGTCGCCGAAGCGGTGGCCGCCCGGTGCGGGCATGCCGAGCCGTTCGGTGAGGAAGTCCTCCAGGTCCTGCGCGTCGCCGACGCCCCGCGCGGCGAGCGCGGACCGCAGGGGGCCCAGGTCGGCGTAGAGGTGGCGGCCCGCCTGCGGGGGTCGGGTGAGGGCGCCGGCGGCGAGGAGGGCGCGCCGCGCGGCGGCGGCCACGCGCGCGTGCAGCCGGACGGCGGCGGTGAGCCGGTCGGTGATCTCGTCCGGTTCGCCGAGTGCGTACGAGGCGGCGGCCGCCGCCGGGGCGGCGAGGGTCGCGCCGAGCGCGGTGAGGACGTCCAGGGTGCGGGCGCGCAGGGCGGCGCCCTCGGCGGTGGCGGGGAAGCGGGCGACGGCGGCGGGCAGCGCCGGGGGCAGGAACGGGCCGGCGAGGTCGCAGAGGACGGTGACCCGCTCGTGGTCCATCTCGGCGGGCCCGATCAGGACGGTGTCGTGCGGCTCGTGCAGGGTGTCGCGCCAGGTCTCGTCACTGACGATGTGCAGGCCTTCGCCGACGGCCGCCTCGACGGTCTCGTGGAGCGTTTCCGGGGGTGGCACGGTGGCGGTCGGGTCGTCGGCGACGGAGAGCACGAGGAGCCGGGGTGTGCCGCCTTCGGCGCGGACCCGGCGGACGGTTTCCAGGAGGGCGTACGGGTCGGGGATCCCGCCGCATTCGGCGGGCGTCGGCACGGGGTAGACGCCGCGGCCGAGCAGCCGCGCCTGGGGCGCCCACCAGGCGGGGCAGGGGCGGGGCAGCAGGACGTCGCCGCCGAGGGCCGCGGTGAGGGCGAGCAGGAGGGGCGGGGCGCCGGGGGCGGCGACGGTCCGGTCGCGCTCCACGGGCAGGCCGCGCCGGGTCCAGTAGCCGCACGCGGCGTCGAGGAGCACGGGACCGCCGCCCGCGGGCTCGCATGCGGAACGGCCGACTGCCGCTGCGGCGGCCGCCGCCAGCTCGGGCAGCACCGGGAGGCCAGGCTCCGGCGGGTGCGGCCCGTACCGGACGGGTCCGCGGCCCTCCGTGTCCGTCCGCCGCATCCGTACCTCCGTGCACTCGCGTACCTCTGTCCTGGTCATGCCCCGTCGCGGGGGTGTGAATCCAGCACGTGCCGGCACATCCTCGGGGCGTCACCGGGACAGGGCCGGGGCATCGCCGTACGTGTCCATCACAGCGCGGCGCCCTCTCCCCCGCCCGCCCTGGCCTCCGCCCGGGTGAGCGTCCCGGGGCACACGCGGAAGGCCCGAACCGGTCGTCCGCCCGGTTCGGGCCCATGTCTCACTCGGCTGTCGCCGTCGCCCCCTGCCGCGCTCAGCGGGCCAGGGAGACCAGTTCGCGTTCCAGGCCGCGGCCCTTCGTCTCGACCAGCGCGGCCGCGACGTCCGCGAGCTTCCTGTTGGTCGTCTGGGATATCCGCCGCAGCACCCCGAAGGCGGTGTCCGCGTCGCACCCCAGGACGTGCATGACGATCCCTGACGCCTGGTCCACGACGGGCCGTGTCCGCATGGCCGTGCCCAGCTGGTCCAGTTCGGTCAGCGCGGCGCGGTAGTGCCGGTCGCGCACGAAGCAGTTCGTGGCGAGGTCGCCGAGCGCCTGGGCGGGCCCGTGGCCCGGGTCGTCGAGCGCTCCGGGACGGAAGCTGAAGAGGCTCAGGGTGACCGTGAGCCCGCCGCGCCGGAAGGGCAGGGTGACGCTGGAGCGCACGCCGGAGTCGAGGGCCATCGCGCGGTACTCGGGCCAGCGCTCGTCCCGCAGCAGGTCGTCGGCGCCGACCGGCGCGCCCCACTGCTCGGCGGCCGGGATGGGCCCGTCGCCCGAGTGCAGCTGCACCGAGACGAGCCCGGCGAGGTCGGGGTGGGTGACGGCGATGGGGTGCTCGTCGCCGCCGTCGGAGACCGTCGTGCTCGCACCGCAGCAGGCGGGGGTGCAGCGAACGGCCTGTTCGGCGAGTTCGGAAAGCCGGCGGCCGGGCAGGGATGACTCGGGTCGAAGCAGGTCCGGGTCGGGCATGGGCGCCATGACGTGTTCCTCCTCTGCCCTTCGGCTTCCCTCCAAGGCCTCCGGGAAACTGCCGCAGCGGATAGGTTCGACGCATGTCTCAAATGGAGGAGTTCGGTGAAGAGCTCGCGGATTTTGTGCGCCGGATAGCGGACTTGAAGTCCGCCCGGTCCGTTCCCGCGGGCGACCTCAGCACCGTGCTCGACGCGGCCATCTTCGAACTCGATCACGTGGCCGCCCAGTTGTGGCCCACGTACCAGCGGCTCGCCGTCAACGGACGGTGGGACGACGCCACATCGGACCGGGACGAGCAGCGGCTGTTGCGGTCCCTGTTCCAACGGCTGCCGCTGCCGGTCGCGCTAATCGACCGGGAGACCGTGGTCCGCCGCATGAACTTCGCGGCGACGGGCCTCACCGGGGTGCGCGCCGGATACGCGACGGGCCGGCCGCTGACCGGGTTCCTGATGCACGCGGACCGGGTCGCCTTCCGTTCGCAGACCGCGGCGGTCGCCCGTGGCGAGGGCGACCGCAGCCTGAACGTCCACCTTCAGCAGAGCCCCGGCACGCCGGTCCGGGCGACCCTCACGGCGCTGCGTCCCGGCGCCGAGCCGCGGATGGCGGTCCTCGTCGTGCTGCAGCCCGCGGCCGACCGCGCGCAGCAGGTGCCGAGCGCGCCGGGCCCGGCCCCCGACCTCGGCGAGGCGACGCGGCACGCGGCGCAGCTCGACCTCATGGACGCCATGACGTCGGCGCTGCTGACCGCGCCCGCCGGGGACCGCGCGGCCGTCCTCGAACGGGCGGCGGCGGTCCTGCACGGGCGGTTCGCCGACTGGGTGATCGCCGACGAGGGTGCGGCGCGGCTGCGGCGTACGACGGTCCTTGGACCGCCGGACGGCCCGGTCGCCGACGTGCTGGCGCAGGACCCCGCCGCGTCCCCGCTCGTCGTGGAGACGGCACGCGGCGGGGCGGCGTCGCTTCAGGTGCGCCCGGAGGACCCGGACGCCTTCGGCAGGGACGCGTCCGGCGCGCACACGCTGATCCGCGCCGAGGTCACGTCCCTGCTGTGCGTGCCGCTGACCGCCCGCCCGCAGGGCCCGGTGGAGGGGGTCCTCACGCTGTTCCGGAGCGGTGCGCGGCTGGCCTTCTCGATGGCCGAGGCGCGAGCGGTCGACGTGATGTCCCGGCACATGGCGCTCGCCATGCGGCGTGGCACCGCCGACCGCTGAGGCGTCAGGCGGCGTCCCGCATGACCTGGTCGCGGAGCCGGTCGCAGCAGCGGCTGATCAGCCGTGAGACGTGCATCTGCGAGATGCCCATCTCGTCCGCGATGCGGCTCTGCGTCATGTCGCCGAAGAAGCGCATGTAGAGGATCTCCCGCTCGCGCTCGGGCAGCTCCGCGATGCGCGGCTTGACGGCCTCGCGGTCGACGACGACGTCGAGCGCGGGGTCGGGTTCGCCGAGCGCGTCGCTCAGCGAGTAGCCGTCCTCGCTGCCGGGCAGTTCGGCGTCGAGGGAGAGCGCGGTGAAGCTGTCGAGCGCCTCCAGGCCGGCCTTGACGTCCTCCTCGCTCATCTGCGCGTGCTCGGCGATCTCGGCGACGGTGGGGGCGCGGCCCGAGATCTGGGAGAGGTCCTGGCGGGCGAACCGGACGCGGTTGCGCAGGTCCTGGACGCGGCGCGGCACGTGCAGGGTCCACATGTGGTCGCGGAAGTGCCGCTTGATCTCACCGGTGACGGTCGGTACCGCGTAGCTCTCGAAGGCGGTGCCGCGCTGCGGGTCGTAGCGGTCGACGGCCTTCACGAGGCCGAGGGCGGCGACCTGCCGCAGGTCGTCGAGGGCCTCGCCGCGGTTGCGGAACCGGGCGGCGAGCCGTTGGGCCATGGGCAGCCAGGCCCGGACGAGCTCCTGGCGCAGGGCGTCGCGTTCGGGGCCGGGTTCCATCTCGACGAGGCGGGCGAAGCCTTCCGCCGTGTCGGGGGCGTCGTCGTGCGGGTGCCGCTTGGTCCTGGTGGCCACTGCGGTGCTGGCGTGGGATCGCATGGTGCGTCGCAACTCCCTCGTGGGGTGCCTTGGGGTGGACGGTCACCGTGGGAGTGAGTGCGTGCCGGAGCACTGCGGGCACACCCGGGGGCGAGCGACGCGGTCGCTCCCACGGACGTGCCTCCGGTCCGAAGCACTCTCTTCCGCCTGCCCCGACCTTCCCGCAGCAAACACCCCGAGGTTTCTCGACGGTTCCGCCGGACACCCGGACGGGACTTCCGATCCCCGATCCGCCCGGAGGGCTCCGTCATGAGCGTCAAGGTCGCCGACCACATTCTGGAGAGGCTGCGCGCCTGGGGCGTCGAGCAGGTCTTCGGCTATCCGGGTGACGGCATCAACGGTCTGCTCGCCGCCTGGGGCAGGGCCGAGGACCGGCCGCGTTTCGTGCAGGCGCGGCACGAGGAGATGGCCGCCCTCCAGGCCGTCGGGTACGCCAAGTTCGGCAGGCGGCTCGGCGTGTGCGTGGCGACGTCGGGCCCCGGGGCGGTCCATCTCCTCAACGGTCTCTACGACGCGAAGCTCGACCACGTGCCGGTCCTCGCCCTCGTCGGGCAGACGGACCGCAGCGCGATGGGCGGCTCGTACCAGCAGGAGGTCGACCTGCACACGCTGTTCAAGGACGTGGCGGGCGACTTCGTCGAGACGGTGACGGTGCCCGAGCAGCTGCCCAACGTCATCGACCGGGCGATCCGCACCGCGTACGCGCGGCGCTGCCCGACGGCCGTCATCGTCCCCGGTGACGTACAGGAGCTGGAGTACTCCCCTCCCCCGCACGCGTTCAAGATGGTCCCCTCCAGCCTGGACCGCAGCAGCTGGACGGCGATGCCCTCGCCGACCGCCCTGGAGCGCGCCGCGGAGGTCCTCAACTCCGGCGACAAGGCGGCGATCCTCATCGGGCAGGGAGCGGCGGGGGCGCGTGCCGAGGTCGAGGAGATCGCCGAGGTGCTCGGCGCGGGCGTGGCGAAGGCGCTGCTCGGCAAGGACGCGCTGAGCGACGAGCTTCCCTACGTCACCGGTTCGATCGGTCTGCTCGGCACCCGCCCCAGCTACGAGCTGATGCGCGACTGCGACACGCTCCTGACGATCGGGTCGAGCTTCCCCTACTCGCAGTACCTGCCGGAGTTCGGCTCCGCGCGGGGCGTGCAGATCGACATCGATCCGCACATGGTCGGGATGCGCTATCCGTACGAGGTGAATCTCGTCGGCGACGCGCGGGCGACGCTGCGCGAGCTGATCCCGCTCATCGACAAGAACCGCCGTGCGGTCTGCCGCGAGTGGCACGACGAGATCCGCGCGAACGTGACGCGCTGGAAGGGTGTGCTGGAGCGCAGGGCGGCGCTCTCCGCCGACCCGGTCAATCCGGAGCACGTGGCGCGCGCCCTCGACCCGCTGCTGCCCGACAACGCGATCATCACCGCCGACTCGGGCTCGGTGGCGAACTGGTACGCGCGCCACCTCACGATCCGCGGCGACATGCGGGCCTCCCTGTCGGGCACTCTCGCCACGATGGGGTGCGGTGTGCCGTACGCGATCGGGGCGAAGTTCGCACATGCCGACCGGCCCGTGGTGGCCCTGGTGGGGGACGGGGCGATGCAGATGAACGGCATGGCGGAGCTGGTCACCGCCGCCAAGTACCGGCACCGCTGGGACGATCCGCGGCTGGTCGTCGGTGTGTGGAACAACCAGGACCTGAACCAGGTGACGTGGGAGATGCGGTCGATGGAGGGCGCCCCGTCCTTCCTGCCGTCGCAATCGCTGCCGGACGTGCCGTACGCCGAGTTCGCCCGCTCGATCGGGCTGACCGGCATCCTGGTGGAGCGCCCCGAGGACGTCGAGGAGGCCTGGCGCGCCGGGCTCGCGGCGAACGGCCCCGCGGTGCTCGAGTTCCGCACCGACCCCGCGGTCCCGCCGATCCCGCCGCACGCGACGTGGGACCAGCTGGAGGCCACGGTGACCTCGATGCTCAAGGGTGACGCGGACCGGGGCTCGATGCTCAAGCAGGGCCTGAAGGCGAAGATGCAGGAGTGGGGCCGGCACTGAGGCCCGGAGGGTGCCGCGCGCGACAGTGCCGCCCGGCCGTTTCCACAGGCCCGGCGGCACCGTGCTGCCGCGTCACGCGGTGCGGCGCCCTATGACGTCGTCCGGGTTCTTCGCGGGCGGCAGCAGCATTTCCTCGTACCGGCCGAGCGCCAGGACCACGCCCAGCATGACCAGCGGGATGAATACGGCGAGTACCGCCATGACCTCTGCCCTCCCAGTCGGTGTGGGGGGTGTCGCTGCCCGGGTCTCCCCGGCCCGGCGGCGCAAACCTCCCGGAAAGGGCATGGCCGCGGGGCTCAGGGGTACTGCGGCGAAGGCACACGACGAACGTACGAAGGACATATGCAGGAAGGGCCCAGCCATGGCCGATTACGTGAGGGAGGTCATGACGCCGGGCGTCGTGGCCGTCCGCCCCGACGCTTCTCTGGTGGAAGCGGCGCAGCTGATGCGTGCCCAGGACATCGGCGACGTCCTCGTCACCGTGGACGGCCGGGTTCTCGGCGTGCTCACCGACCGGGACATCGCGCTGCGCGCCGTGGCGGACGGCGCCGATCCGCTGACGGTCAGCGCGCAGGCCGTCTGCACGCCCAACCCGGTGGTGGTGGGTCCCGACGACGCGGTGTCGGCAGCGGTCGGTCTGATGCGCGACCACGCGATACGGCGGCTGCCCGTCGTCGAGGACGGCCGGCCGGTGGGGATGGTCAGCCTCGGCGACCTCGCGCCGGGCCTCGCGTAGACGTGCCGTGTCGCTGTACCACCGTGGGACCAAAGGCCCGTAGAAAGGGCAAAAGGGCCTACATATAACCCGCACGGAGAGGCACCCGTACAGCTGTGCAGGAGCCGGAAGAAGAGAAAGGACACTCCGCCATGCCGAAGCGCATCGCGTTTCTCGTGGCGCCCGAGGGCGTCGAGCAGATCGAACTCACCGACCCGTGGCAGGCCGTCGAGGGCGCGGGCGACGAGCCCGTCCTGGTGTCGACGCAGTCCGGCGAGGTCCAGGGCTTCAACCACCTCGACAAGGCGGACACGTTCCCCGTCCAGGAGGTCGTGGGCGAGACGCGGGCCGACGCGTTCGACGGGCTCGTGCTGCCCGGCGGGGTCGCCAACCCGGACTTCCTGCGGATGGACGAGAAGGCCGTCGCGTTCGTACGGGACTTCTTCGAGCAGGGCAGGCCGGTGGCGGCCATCTGCCACGCCCCGTGGACGCTCGTCGAGGCGGACGTGGTGCGCGGCCGGACGCTGACCTCCTGGCCGAGCCTGAAGACCGACATCCGCAACGCGGGCGGCACCTGGGTCGACGAGCAGGTCAAGGTCTGCACGGGCGGCCCCAACACGCTCGTCACCAGCCGCAAGCCGGACGACCTCAAGGCGTTCTGCGAGGCGTTCCTCGCGGAGTTCGCCAAGGGGACCAAGGGGAAGTAGCCCGGAAGGGCCGCGTTCAGGTGGCGCAGGTCGCGGTGGCCAGTTGCAGGGACGCCGGGTCACCGCGACCGCCGTCGGCGGTGTGCACATGTTCCCCGGCCCACCAGTCGGCGTCACCGTCCTCGATGTAGCGCAGCAGGATCCCCTCGCGCAGCGCCCACGGGCAGACCGTCACCGTCTCGATCCCGGTCAGCTTCATGGCCGTGTGGGCGACGACCGCGCCGGCCACGCACTGCCCGGCGCGCGCCGCCGAGATGCCCGGCAGCTGTGCGCGCCGGTCGGCGGGCAGCCGGGCCAGTTCCCGGACCGCCTTGCCCAGCTCGGCGCGGCCCAACTGCCGCTCCATGAACGGTCCGTAGCGACCGGGAGCCGCCCCGCACAACCGGGCGAGCTGCTGGAACGTGCGGGACGTGGCGACGGCCGTGTGCGGCATCTCCCAGCGGATCCGCGCGGCCACGTCGCGCAGCTGGTGGCGCACCTGGCGGCGCACCGCCTTGAGGTCCTCCTCGCGGGGCGGGTCCTGGCCGTCGAAGAGCTCCCGCGTCAGCCGTCTCGCCCCCAGCGGCAGCGAGGCGGCGTAGTCCGGCAGGCGGCTACGCCCGAAGGCCACCTCCAGGGAGCCGCCGCCGATGTCGAAGAGCACCAGCGGCCCCGCGCGCCAGCCCATCCACCGCCTGGCGGCGAGGAACGTCAGCTCCGCCTCGGCCTCACCGGACAGGGTGCGCAGCCGGACCCCGGTCCCCGCCGCCACCGCCTCAAGGACCTCCGCGCGGTTCGGGGCGTCGCGCACGATCGACGTGACGAAGGCGAAGGGCTCGGCCACGCCCCACCTCCGCGCCTCTTCCTGCACGTCCCGCACCGCGGCGACCAATTGCCGGACCGGCTCCTCGCCGAGCCGCCCGTCCTGGTCCAGGTGCTCGCCGAGCCGCAGCCGTCTCTTCACCGTGTGGACCGGCAACGGCACCTGCCCGTCGGCGTCCGCGACGACCAGGCGCACCGTGTTCGATCCCACATCCACCACACCGACTCTCATGGACATCAGGTTCCCTCTGCGGCGAGGGGGTCACACCCTGCGGCCCATGAGGTTCAGCAGCTTGGTCTGCGCGTCCGCGTCGGGCGGCGGCTCCACCGCGGGGGCGAAGAGGCCGCTCTTCTCCAACTCATCGGCGTACGGGGCGACTTCCCGTACGGCGAAGTCGATGAGCTCGTCGGGCAGTTGCTCGTCGGCGCCGATCGCGCGGGACAGGTCCCAGGCGTGCACCACGAGGTCGACGGTCATCTGCCCGCAGTAGAAGGTGCTCGACGCGTCCCCGGAGGAGAGGTGGACGATGCGGTCCAGGGCACCCGGCTCGCGGAATGCGGCCCTGGAGGCGGCGGCCGCGGTGTCCCAGGAGGCGATCTGGTCCGGGCCGAGCATGTCCCCCTCGAAGAGGTCGCCGACGGACTCCATCGTGGCGCCGTCGCGGACCAGCGGCGGCACCCACAGCTGTTCGGCCGTGAGGTGGTTCACCAGGTCGTGCACGGTCCAGTCGGTGCAGGGCGTGGGGTCGTCCCACTGGTCGGCGCGGACGGCGTGCACGCGGTCGGTGAAGAGGTCGAGCGCCGCGCCGTGCCGGTCCAGCAGGGGCGGGTCGGCCTTGCTTGCGGAACGGTCCGTCATGAGCTTGTCGTTCCCCTCTCCCGCGCGCCTTCGCGGGTCCGTCCGCCCGCCACGGAGCGGTGCGGGTGGCGGCGCAGATACTCGCCCTCCAGCTGGGCCATGCGTTCGTTGTGGGCCCGCAGGGCGTCGCTCGAACCGTGCAGCAGGGTGGTGTGGCGGGTGCGGTGGATCGTCTCCAGCTCCTTGATGAGCTGCTGGTCGTCCAGCCGGCTCGGCTCGACTCCGTTCATGGCGCGCTCCCATCGCTGTGGTCGTCTCGCTCCCTGCCTCCCGGGTACCCGCTGGGCCCGTACTATCCAGGATGCACCGCACACGGTTCGCGCGCGCTCCCGGTGCGTGACAGGGGCGTGCGGGGGTGGTGGGAAGAGGTTCGGGAGATGTCCTGAAACAGCGGTTCCCACGGGGGAGGCAGGGGGCTCTGTTCCGGCGTCCCTCCGGTCGTCAGGACTTCTGCGACCGGAAGGACCACCCCGTGCCCCGCTCCGCCCCACGCCGCCGCCTCTTACCGATCCTCGCGCTCGGCGCAACCGCCACGCTCCTCCCCGGCCTCACCGCGCTGCCGGCCTCCGCCGCGCCCCGGCAGGGCACCGGAAGCGGCCACGCGGCCCGCTTCACGCACCAGACCCCGGACTGGCAGCGGTGCGGCGCCGACACGCCCGCCCGATTCCGGTGCGCCACCATCAAGGTGCCGCTCGACTACCGCCACCCCGCCGGCGCCACCATCGACCTCGCGATATCCCGGATCAGGGCGGGCGACGCGGGCAAGCGCCGCGGCGTCCTGCTCTCCAACCCCGGCGGCCCGGGCGGCCCCGGGCTCGGCCTGCCGCTCCACCTCTCCGAGCACCTGCCCGCGTCCGTGAAGGACCGGTACGACCTCATCGGGTTCGACCCCCGTGGCGTCGGCCGGAGCGCACCCGTCAACTGCGGGCTCACCGAGGCGGAGCGGCAGTGGCCGCGCCCCTACAAGCCGTTCGGCGACAGCGTCAGATGGGCGAAGACCGTGGCGGACAAGTGCCGCGCGCGGGCGGGCGACAGGCTGCCGCACATGACGACCCGCAACACGGCTCGGGACATGGACGTCCTGCGGGCCGTCCTCGGCGAGAAGAAGATCTCTTACTTCGGCGTCTCGTACGGGACGGCCCTCGGGGCCACCTACACGCAGCTGTTCCCCGGACGCGCCGACCGGTTCGTCCTGGACAGCGCCGTCGATCCGAAGCGCATGTGGCGGAAGATGATCCAGGTGTGGGCCTCGGAGGCCGAGCCCGCGTTCGCCCGCTGGTCGCGGTGGACCGCCGAGCGCTCCGCCACGTACCACCTGGGGAAGACCCCGGACGAGGTCGCCGCGGCCTTCTGGCGCCTGGTGGAGCGGGCCGACCGGGACCCGATCGTGGTGGGCACGGAGAAGCTCACCGGCGCGGACGTCCGCGTCCTCCTGCGGCGCGAGTTCTTCACCGTCCGCAGCGCCGCCGAACTCGTCGTCCTCCTCAAGGACGCCGCCGCCGGCAAGCCGGTCCCCGAGCTCCCGTCCGCGCCGGAGAGCCCGGACAACCTGCTGTCGTCGCTCTGGACCGTGATGTGCGGCGACGCCCCTTCGCCGCGCGATCCGGAGACGTACCGCCGCGACTCGGTCCGTGACGCGGCCCGCTACCCGCTGTTCGGGGACTTCGCGTCCAACATCACGCCGTGCGCCTTCTGGGACCGCCCGGTGGAGCCCCTGACCAGGATCGACAACAAGGTCGGCACCCTGATCCTGCAGAACGAGTGGGACTCGCAGACCCCGCTGTCGACCGCGCGGGGCATGCAACGCGCGCTCAAGGGCTCCCGGCTGGTCACCGTCGACGAGGGCGAGGGCCACGGCGTCGCGTACGGCATGGCGGCGGGCCCGGCCGACCGGTGCGCCCAGGACACCGCCACCGCCTATCTGGTCACCGGCAGGCTGCCGGCGAAGGACGTGACGTGCCGTGCGGCACCGGGGGCCGGGCGCCCGCAGCCGGCGTCGCCGGCCTTCGGCTGACGCCCGGCGGAGCGGCGGGTCTACCGCACCCGGTCGACCCGCCGCTCGTCCCACACGGGCTCCGGCGTCTCACGGACCCGGCCGTCGCTGCCGAAGACGAGATAGCGGTCGAAGGAGCGGGCGAACCAGCGGTCGTGGGTGACGGCGAGGACCGTCCCCTGGAACGCCTCAAGACCTTCCTGGAGCGCCTCGGCGGACTCCAGGTCGAGGTTGTCCGTGGGCTCGTCGAGGAGCAGTGCCGTGCAGCCCTGCAGTTCGAGCAGGAGGATCTGGAAGCGGGCCTGCTGGCCACCGGAGAGCCGCTCGAACTTCTGCTCCGCCTGGCCCGTCAGCTCGTACCGCCGCAGCCGGGACATCGCGGCGCCGCGGTCCTGCGCGTGCTCGCGCCACAGGATGTCCAGGAGCGTGCGGCCCATCAGCTCGGGGTGCGCGTGGGTCTGCGCGAAGTGGCCTGGCACGACGCGCGCGCCGAGCTTCCAGGACCCGGTGTGCGCGACGGGGTTGTCGGTGTCGCCCGCGAGCAGCCGCAGGAAGTGCGACTTGCCCGAGCCGTTCGAGCCGAGGACCGCGACCCGCTCGCCGTAGAACACCTCCAGGTCGAAGGGTTGCATCAGGCCGGTGAGCTCCAGTCCCTCACAGGTCACGGCCCGGACGCCGGTCCGCCCGCCGTGCAGCCGCATGGTGATGTCCTGCTCGCGCGGCGGCTCGGGCGGCGGGCCCGCCTCCTCGAACTTGCGGAGCCTCGTCTGCGCCGCGTGGTAGCGCGAGGCCATCTCGTGGCTGACGTCGGCGGCCTGGCGCAGGGTGCGCACCAGCTTCTTCAGCTGCTCGTGCTTCTCGTCCCAGCGGCGGCGCAGCTCCTCGAAGCGCGCGAAGCGCTCCTTGCGGGCCTCGTGGAACGTCTCGAAGCCGCCGCCGTGCACCCACGCGTCGGCGCCCCCGGGGCTCTGCTCGACGCTGACGATCTTCTCGGCGGCGCGGGCGAGCAGCTCCCGGTCGTGGGAGACGAACAGGACGGTCTTGCGGGTCTCCTTGAGCTGCCCCTCCAGCCAGCGCTTGCCCGGTACGTCGAGGTAGTTGTCCGGCTCGTCGAGGAGCAGCACCTCGTCGGTGCCGCGCAGCAGGGCCTCAAGGACGAGGCGCTTCTGCTCGCCGCCGGAGAGCGTGCGGACCTCGCGGAACTGGGCCTTGTCATAGGGGACGCCGAGCGCGGCGGTGGTGCAGATGTCCCAGAGGGTCTCCGCCTCGTACCCCTGCACCTCCGCCCAGTCGGAGAGCGCCTGGGCGTACGCCATCTGGGCGGCCTCGTCGTCGACCGTCATGATCGCGTGCTCGGCGGCGTCGACGGCCTTCGCGGCCTCGCGGATCCGCGGCTGGGCGACGGAGACGAGCAGGTCGCGCACGGTGGACTCGTCGCGCACGGAGCCCACGAACTGCGGCATCACGCCGAGTCCGCCGCTCACGGTGACGCTGCCGCCGTGCGGCTGGAGCTCGCCGGAGATCAGCCGGAGCAGCGTCGTCTTGCCCGCGCCGTTCGCCCCGACGAGGGCGACGACGGCGCCCTCGCCGACCCGGAAGGAGACATCACCGAGCAGCGCCCGCCCGTCCGGCAAGTAGTACTCAAGGTGTGCGGCTTCCAGATGTCCCATGAGCGGGATTGTCCGTGGCCGACGGGTGCCCGGGCAAACCGATTCCCGCCCGGTCCGCTTCACCCGTCCGGCCTGAAGGGCGGCGCGCAGGGTACGCGTGCGGCATGTGCGCTGACTCCCCGGACGTCTCCGGCATCGACCTGTCCCGCCCCGCCGCCGGGCACCATCCGTTCAAGGCCCGCATGGTCTCCCTCGACAGCCGGCTGTTCGAAGCGGTCGCCGCGCGGCACTGGCCCGGCGCCGACCCGGTGCTGCCCCGGCTGAGCCGGAGCGCCAACCACGGCGTGCTGTGGTTCGCGACGGCCGCGGGGATCGCCGCGACGCGCACCCCGCGGGCCCGGCGCGCGGCCCTGCGCGGCGTGGCGTCCCTGACGCTGGCCTCCGCGACGATCAACACGCTGGGCAAGCGCTCGGTGCGCAGGCCCCGGCCGCTGCTCGACCCGGTGCCGCTGATCCGGCGGCTCAAGCGGCAGCCGATCACCACGTCGTTCCCCTCGGGCCACTCGGCGTCCGCCGCGGCGTTCGCCACGGGTGTGGCGCTGGAGTCGCGGGCGTGGGGTGCGGCCGTCGCGCCGCTCGCGGCGGCCGTCGCGGTCTCCCGCGTGTACACCGGGGCGCACTTTCCGAGCGATGTCCTGGTGGGCGGGGCGCTGGGCGCGGGCGCGGCGTTCGCGGTGCGCGGTCTGGTGCCGACGCGGGCGCAGCTGGCGCCGCCCGGCCGCCCCCGGGTGACGGCGCCCGCGCTGCCGGGCGGCGCGGGGCTCGTCCTGGTGGCCAACGCGGGGGCCGGCACCCCGCAGCGCGTGAAGTCGCTGCGCGACGCGCTGCCGGAGGCGGAGGTCGTCGTCGCCGAGCCCGCCGACATCGGCGCCGAGCTGGAGAAGGCCGCGGCCCGCGCTCAGGTCCTTGGTGTGTGCGGCGGCGACGGCACGGTGAACGCCGCGGCCCGGGTCGCGCTGCACCACGGCCTGCCGCTCGCGGTGCTGCCCGGCGGCACGCTCAACCACTTCGCGTACGACCTCGGGGTCGAGGACGCCCGCGACCTGGCCTGCGCGGTGGAGGCGGGCGACGCGGTCGCCGTGGACGTCGGCCGCTTCACCTCGGAGAACGGGTCCGAGGAGCAGGAAGAGGGCTACTTCCTCAACACGTTCAGCCTCGGCGTGTACCCGGAGCTGGTGCGGCAGCGCGAGCACTGGGCGCACCGCATCGGCGGCCATCCTGCCTCGGTGCTCGCGGCGCTGAAGGTGCTGCGCTCCGACGAACGGCCGCTGGTCGCGAAGTTCCGGGGCAAGGAGCGGGCGATGTGGATGCTCTTCGCGGGCAACTGCACCTACCACCGGCCGGGCCTCACTCCGGGCCGCAGGCTCGACCTGGCGGACGGGCTGCTCGACGTCCGCGTCGTGCACGGCGGCCGCAGGCCGGGCGCGAGGCTCCTCGCCGCGGCGCTGACGGGGCCCGATGTGCGTTCCCCCGCGCAGACGGCCGCACGGCTGCCCCGGCTGCGGGTGGACGGCCTCGCGGCGGGCACGGTCGTGGCGTACGACGGTGAAGTGACGCGGGTCCAGGGGTCGTTGACGGTCGACAAGCTGCCCGAGGCGCTGACCGTCTACCGGCCGTTCCCGGCGGCCCGCTGACTGTCCGCCAACGGAACGCACTGACCACATATTGATACGCCAGTCTCACTATTCGGCATGACGGCGTACGGTGCCTCGTACAGTCGCACCCGAAGGAGTTCCGCCATGCCGGAGGAGACCGCCGTCTACACGCACGGGCACCACGAGTCCGTGCTGCGTTCGCACACCTGGCGCACCGCCGCCAACTCGGCCGCCTACCTGGTCGGTTCGCTCAAGCCCGACATGACGGTCCTGGACATCGGCTGCGGCCCCGGGACCATCACCGCGGACCTCGCCGCGCTGGTCCCCGACGGCCATGTCACCGGCGTGGACCGGGCCCCCGGCATCCTGGACACGGCGCGCGCCACCGCCGCCGAACGCGGCCTGCGCAATGTCGGGTTCGCCGTCGCCGACGTGCACGAACTCGACCACCCCGACGACACGTTCGACGTCGTCCACGCCCATCAGGTGCTCCAGCACGTGGGCGACCCGGTGCGGGCGCTGCGCGAGATGCGCCGCGTCTGCAGGCCTGGCGGCATCGTGGCGGTCCGCGACGCGGACTACTCGGCGATGACCTGGTATCCGGAGCTGCCCGCCATGGACGACTGGCTGGACCTTTACCTGCGGGTGGCCCGGGCCAACGGCGGCGAGCCCGACGCGGGGCGCCGGCTCAAGTCCTGGGCCCTGGAGGCCGGTTTCGCGGAGACCGGCATCACCGCGACCGCCGCCACCTGGTGCTACAGCTCCGAGGACGAGCGGGCCTGGTGGAGCGGCCTGTGGGCGGACCGCACGCTCGCCTCCACGTACGCCGAGCGCGCGGTGGCGGGCGGCCACGCGGACGTGGAGGAGCTGCGCGCCGTGTCCGCGGCATGGCGGGAGTGGGGCGGCCGGCAGGACGCGTGGTTCGCGGTGCTGCACGGGGAGGTGCTCTGCCGGAAGTGAGCCGCCTGGCTCTCCGCCGGAGCGGGTCACTCCCTGGGGAGCAGGGGGCCCAGCGGCCCGAGGTCCAGGTTCAGGTCCTCGGGCCGCAGCCCGTACCGGTTCCGGAGTTCGGCCATCCGGTCCTCCAGGAGCATCAGCGTGAGGCCGATCCGCTCCTCCTGGTCCTCGGTCAGCTCACCGGTGTCGAAGCGGCGCACTGCCTGTCGCTCCATCAGCTGACGGAGGAGTTCGACGACGGTCAGGACCAGTTTCACCAGGTCCCGCTCCACGGTGTCGGGGTCGAGGTCCATGCGCTTGCGGTGTTCGTCGCGGCGCTCCGGTTCCATGGTTCACTCCCTGTCCGGCCACGGCGACGGCACTTGTTCGTTCACCGAGCTGATCAACGCGTTGAGGTCGATGCGTACGAGATCGACGTCCGCGATCCGCAGGGTGATGTCGCCCTTGATGACGACGCCGCCCGCGAGCAGCCGGTCGAGCAGGTCGACCAGGGCGATCTCGCGGCGTTCGACGACGGTCATTCGGCACGGTCCTTCTCTTCGTCGGCGCGTTCGTCGCCGGTGAAGGAGTACGCGGCCCACGGCCCCGTCAGCTCCACCCGCAGCCGGCTCGTCCCCTCGTCCTCGTCCTTCGTGCGGTCCACGAGCTCGACGAACTCCTCGGAGTCCTCGCGGCTCACCAGATACGCCGCGTTCAGCACATTGCGGCCCGGCGTGCGGGACAGCTCCGCGTTCTGCGGCGCGTGCAGCCGGGAGTCCTCGGCGTGCCGCGACAGTGTCTCGTGCAGCCGCCGGGCGAAGGCCTCGGCCCGCTGCCAGCCCTCCTCCTGCGCCGTGCGCTGGCTGCGCCGCCTGCGCAGGTAGTCGCGCCCGCTGGTCGGCCCGGTCTGCCGGGCCGGCGCGGCGGCCTGCGGCGCCGCGGACTCCTCGCTCGGCAGGAGGTGGACCTTCACGCCCCACTCGACGCGTCCGTCGATCCGTTCGAGGACACGGTGGAAGCGCTCAGCGCCGTCCGCCAGCATGGCGCGTACGCCGCTGTCGTCACGGAAGACGGTCGCGAGGCGCAGCGGCAGCGGTGAGGTGACGGAGGTGAGCGCGTCGATCACCCGCTGGTGCGCGCGGGCCGTGTCGGCGAGCCAGTCCAGGTCCTCCAGGTGGGCGCGGAGAGCGTCCTCCGCGAAGTCCCGCTCCGGCACCGGGCCGACCAGGGCGACCAGGCCCTCGTGCTCCAGGCGCCGGGGCGGCACGCCGCCGACCCCGGTGAGGTCGGCGGCGAGCGGTGCGGTGAAGGGGCGGCAGACCGCGTAGACGTACCGCAGGTCGTCGTGGCGCGGGCCGTCGCCGTGCGGATCATCGTTCACGGCGTTCATGTGTCTCCTTGTCGGCCGGCTCCAGGGACATCCGCTCCTCCAGTTCCGCCAGGCGCTGGCGCAACTCGGCGTTCTCCCGGGAGAGTTCCGTGCGGCGCGCCCCCTGGGAGAGCGCCGGGTCGCCCTCCCACCAGTCGATTCCCATCTCCTTGGCCTTGTCCACGGAGGCGACGATGAGGCGGAGCTTGATGGTGAGCAGTTCGATGTCGAGCAGGTTGATCTTGATGTCGCCGGCGATGACGATGCCCTTGTCCAGGACGCGTTCGAGGATGTCGGCGAGGTTGGCTCCGCCGCCTCCTCCGCCGTAGGGGCCGGGCAGTCCGCCGCCAGAAGAGGTCGTCATCGACGGGCCCGTCCGCCGCCGGCCGACTCGGCGTACTCGCGCTGCTTCTCCTCGTCGGCGTCGGCCTCGTCTTCGACCTCTTCGTCGTACTCGTCCTCGGGCTCGTCCTCCGGCTCGGGCTCGTCCTCTTCACCGAGCTCGTGGTCGTGCTCGCCCCGGAGTTCCTCGTCCTCCGCCTCTTCGGGCTCGTCCTCGTCCTCGTACTCCTCGGCCGGTTCGTCCTCCCGCTCGTCCTCTTCCTCGTCGTACTCGGACTCCGGCTCGTCCTGCGCCTCGGGCTCGTCCTCGTGCTCGTCCTGCGCCTCGTGCTCGTCCGCGCGCTCGTCCTCCTCCTCGGCCACGGCGTCCTCGTGGCTGCGGACGACCTCGCCGTCGCGGATCTCGCCGCGCCAGCCGTCGCTCGCCTCGCCGCGCAGCGTGATGTGCCGGGCGAAGTGCTTGAGGTCGAGACGGGCCCTGCGGCCCTGGGCGCGCCAGATGTTGCCGGTCTTCTCGAAGAGGCCCTTCGGGTAGTACTCGATGATCAGCAGCACCCGGGTGAGGTTCTCGGCGAGCGCGTGGAAGGTGACGACGCCCTTCGTCGTCCCCTTGCCGCCCTCGGACGTCCAGGTGATGCGCTGGTCCGGCACCTGCTCGGTGGTGTGCGCCTTCAGACTGCGGGTGGACCAGAAGACCTTGAGCTTCCAGTCGGTGTCCGTGTCGCTCGCCACGGTGGCGTCCTTGACGCCCTTGGTGAACGTGGCGAACTCCTGGTACTGCGTCCACTGGTCGTACGCCTCGCGGAGCGGCACGCCCACGTCGACGTACTCCATGATGACTGTCGGCTTCTGGCCCGCGCCGCCCTTCTTGCGCTTGCCGCCGCCGATGTTCTGGACGGCGCCCTTCACGGAGTCCTTCAGGTGGCTGCCGCCGAGTTCCAGCGCGCTGCGCACCGGGCCCTTGCCCTCGGCGACCTTCTTGCCCGCCTGGGCCGCCAGCTTGCCGAAGCCGGGGCTCTTGCCCTCCGCTATGTCGTTCAGCTTGACGGTGGCGTCGCCGAGCCGGTGGCCCACGCCGACGAGCATGCGCTCGACCTGCGCCATCAAGTAGGCCTGCGCCTCTTCCTTCAGGCGGTCGGCGGCCGGGCTGCGCGTGATGTTGCTCAGTGGTGACTCAGCCATGGTCGCTGCCTCCCTTCGCCCTGCCGCCGCTGCGGGACGACGCCGACGACGCGGCCCTGCGGGCGGTGCCGCGCGCCGCCGCGGTGGACTTCTTCTGCGCGGTCTTACGGGCTGTCTTCTGCGGGCTCTTCTTGGCCGGGGTCTTCTTCGCGGCGGCCTTCGGAGCGGACTTGGCGTCCGGCTTCTCGTCCGGCTTCCTGGCGGTCCGCTTCGACGGCGCCTTCTTGCGCTGCGGCGACCGCTCGGGCTTCGCGTCCTCGTCCCGGTCCTCTCCCTGATCCCGGTCCTCGTCGCGGCTCTCGGTGTCCTGGTCCTCGTCGCGGCTCTCGGTGTCCTGGTCCTCGTCGCGGCTCTCGGTGTCCTCGTCCTCGTCGGCGTCGTCCGCCTGGCCCGGCACCACGCCGGCGATGCGGTCCTGGACGCCGAGGGTCCGGTCGTGCAGCCGGTCGGCGAGACCTTCGAGCTGCCGGTTGAGGAGCGATCCCGTGGCCGCCTTGCCCACGCCCCGCATGTCCTGGCGGAGCTGGTCGCCGATCTCCTTGAACTGCGGGTTGTTCTGCAGCTGCTGGTTCACGAAGGCGCCCAGCGCCTTGGGGCTCAGGTTGAGCCGCTTGCCGGCCACCATCGTGCCGACGGCGAACGCGAACTTCGCCTTCTTCGTGCGACCGAGGACGTATCCCGCGCCCACGGCGAGGCCCACTGCCATTCGGTTCATTCTCAGAAGTCCTGTCCTGTGCTGTGCTGCAGTCGGTCGAGGAGCTCGTCCTCGCGCCGCTCGAACTCGGTCTCGTCGATCTCTCCCGCCTCCAGGAGCTCCTCGAGGCGGGAGAGTTCACGACGGATCGCCGAGGGGTCGTAGTACTGCCGCTCCGCCTCGTCGACCACCTGCCTGAGCACCCAGAGGGAGCCGCGGGCCGGGGCGAGAGGCAGCAGGAGCAGTTCACCGATCAGGCCCATGCCGTCACTCTCACTCCGCGGACTTGGCGGGTCCCGGGTCGACGAAGCTGTACGGGGGCAGCGGACCGTGCACCCGCAGGTCCAGGTGCGGCTGGGTGGCCCGCAGCTCCTCGACGGCCGAGAGGAAGCCCTCGGCGGACTTGCGGTTCACCAGGAACGAGATGTTCGCCAGCCAGCCGCTGCTCTCCGGGCCGTCGGCGACCGCTTCGGCGGCCGGTTCCAGGGCGCGCCGCACCTCGACGGCGTCGCTCTGCTCACGGGCCCGCACGTTCGAGGTCACCATCTCGCCGAGCTGCAGCTTCTGTTCGTGGGTGCCGCCGCCCTGGCGCTGGTTGGCCTCGACCATCGCGCGCAGCTCCGGGTTCTCGGCGAGGACCTGGTGCAGTACGGCCTGTTCGTGGTGGGAGGCCTTCACGTTGTACTCGACCTTGCCGTCGAGGGTGCGCAGCCGCTCCAAGTAGTGGTCGGCCCGTTCGCCGAGCACGGAGGTGACCGTCTCGTCGTCAGGGGCCAGACTGCCGAAGCGCATCGGCAGCACGGAGCCCGCGGCGCCGGCCTCCGACAGGACGTTCTGGTGCGCGAGGAGGTCGCGCCGCTTGGGCTTGAGGTCCTCGGGGGCGTCGCTCACGATGGCGGCGAGCTCACCGCTCTTCAGGATGCGCACGGGGCAGGCCGGCCGGCCGATGCCCTCCATGCCCTCGGGCAGCGCCGGGTGGGAGCTGCTCGCGATGCCGTAGACGTAGGTGGTCACTCCTGCTCCTCCTTCCGGCGGGACGTGGTGGAACGGCGCTTCGGCCGGTCCTCGGTCTGGCGCTGGCCTTCCTCACGGGACTGCTTGAAGGCGTCCGATATGGTCTCGGCGGCTCCGGAGAGCGCTCCCTTGGACTTGCCCTTGGCGCCGGACTCGGTGATCTCGCCCACGAGGTCGGGCAGGCCGGGGTCCTTCTTCTTTCCGGTCTCCAGGTCGAGGCGGTTGCACGCCTCGGCGAACCGGAGATAGGTGTCGACGCTCGCGACGACGACACGGACGTCGATCTTCAGGATCTCGATACCGACGAGCGAAACGCGTACGAAGGCGTCGATGACGAGTCCTCGGTCGAGGATGAGCTCCACGACGTCGTACAGGCCACTGGTGCCGCCTCCGCCGCCGGACTGTTGTGCCGGGACTACGGTCATGCCGACTGTGCCTCCTTGGGTCTTGGGTGCTCTTGTCCTGTCTTGGCTGTCCTGTCTTGGCTGTCCTGTCTTGGCTTGCCCTTCTCCGGTCCTGTCCTGCGCTGTCCGGTCCGGCCTTCCTGCTAGCGGCCGCCGGTGCCGCGGGGTTCGGAGCGTCCGCGCTCGTAACGGCGGAGCCGTCGGTAGCCCGTCAGCTCGCCCTGCGGGTCCAGCTGCACTTCGTAGCTCGCGAGGAGACTCATCGTGTCGGGGACACGGGAGAGTTCGAGGACCTCGATCTCCAACAGCCAGCCGTCTTCGGTGCGTTCGAAGGATGACACCGATTCAGGCGTCGCCCCGGTCAGCTCGGCGAGCTGTTCCCTGGCGTGGCGGAGCACCGCCATGGGACCGGGGAGCGAAGCCTTCTCGCCGTCAGCCTCCTTGGCCTGTGACGTCTTCTCACCGGACGTCTTTTCGCCTGATGCCTTACTGTCTGCGTCTTCTGTGGTCTTACGTGACGTATTGGCCATGTTCACCTCCTTCACCGGGTTACCCGAAGAGCCTTGGCCAAACGTGATCGCTACGTGTCCGGCCAGGACGCCGGGGCGGTCAGCCGCGCAGTGCGCGGAGTTTGCGGCGGGCGGGGCCGAGTGCGCGCCCGGAGCGCAGGACGCCGGCCCACGGGTCGGTGCGTGCCTGCTCCACCGCGTTGTCGATGGTCCAGCTCCGGGCGTGCACCGCGGGGTCGTCGAGCTGTTCCCAGGCGATGGGCACGGCCACCGGGGCCCCGGGCTCGGCCCGCACCGAGAACGGCGCCACCGCCGTCTGCGCGTACGCGTTGCGCTGTACGTCGAGGTAGAGCCGGTCGCCGCGGTCCTTCTTGCGGGCGGCCGTGGTGAACCGCTCGGGATGGGCTTCGGCGAGGGTGTCGGCGACGTCCTTGGCGAAGGCGCGCGCGTCGTCGAAGTCGTGGTGGCCGTTGAGCGGCACGACGACGTGCAGCCCGCGCGAACCCGTCGTCATCAGGGCGGACGGCAGGTTCATGTGGTCGAGCAGTTCGCCGAGGAGGCGCGCGGCGTCGCGCACCGCGCCGAAGTCGTCCGTCGAGGGGTCCAGGTCGAAGACGATCCGGTCGGGGCGGTCGATCCGGGCCGTGCGGGAGAGCCAGCGGTGCAGGGTGACGCAGGCCTGGTCGGCCAGGAAGAGCAGGGTCGCCGTGTCGTCGCACACGGTGTGGGTGACGGTGCCGCCCTCCTTGGCCACCTCGACGCGGGTGATCCAGTCCGGATAGTGGTCCGGGGTGTCCTTCTGCATGAACTGCGGGCCGTCGACACCGTCCGGGTGGCGCTCCAGCATCAGCGGCCGGTCGCGCAGGTGGGGCAGCATGAAGGGGGCGACGGCCCGGTAGTAGTCGAAGAGGTCGGCCTTCGTGTGGCCCGTGCCGCCGTGGTCCCCCTCGGTGCCTCCGCCGCCCTTGCCCTTGCCGTCGAGGCCGGGGAAGAGGACTTTCTGCGGTCGGTGCAGCTCTACGGTGCGGCGGCCGGCCCGCACCGTCCGTACGTCGTTCATGGGGGTCCCTTCGGCTCGGTTCGCCAAGTGCGACGTGACCCGGCGAGTACCCAGCGTCAGGTCCGGTAGTCGCCCCCGGCCGCACCGACACGGTGGTGTTCACCCTGGTCGGGAGGGTGGCTGACACCACCCGTAAGCCGGGGGACGGCGGGCGTGCCGCATGGGCTCCCGGCCGGAAGGATCGGACCGTGTCGACCAGTCGTCCCGCTCCTGTGAGGCCCGCCATGAAGCACAGCTCCCCGACGCACAACGCCGATGTGACGAATGCCTCCGGTCCTGACCGGCGGTCCCCCGGCGCCCCCGTCTCCCACCCCGCCCTGCCCCGAGTCCCCCGCCCCCGGCCCCGCTCCCCCGAACCCGGGCTCCTCGCCCGCATGCTGCCCGGCACCGACGAGCCGCCCGCGCCCGCCGCCGTCAGGGCGGCCTTCGCGCTCTGGCTCACCGCGGCGGCCGCGGGCGTCTTCGCGATGGTGCTCACGGTCGTCAGGGAGGCGTCCGGGGGCAGTGACCTCGACGCGTCCACCGGCGGGTTCATCGGTGGGTTCACGGGAGGGCTCCTGCTGCGTATGGCGTTGTTCTCCGCGGTCGTCCTGGTCGCGGTGCGGCTGCGCCGCGGCTCCCGCTGGCCGCGCTGGGCGTTGACGGGCGCCCTGGGGGCGTTCGGGGCGCTGGCAGCGCCGACCCTGGCGGCCTGGCCCGACCGTTGGCCGGCCGGCACGGGGGTCGTGCTGCACCTGGCCGCCGCGCTCACGGCTACGGCGCTGATGTTCCACCCGTCGGCGAACGCCTGGTTCAGGGCAACACGATCGCGTTGACCGCGCTCGTACTCCTGCTCCTGCTCAGCGGACCACGCCCTGCTCCACCAGGAGCCGCGCCGCCGCCACGATCGACTCCGCGTCGATGCCGGCGGCGCGCAGCTGCTCCGCCGGGGAGGCCGAGCCCGGCATCGTCCGCACCGCGAGCCGCACCAGGCGCGGCACCGGCCTGCCGTCGGTGAACGCGTCGAGGACCGCGTCGCCGAGGCCGCCCTGCTCCCGGTGGTCCTCGACGGTGAGCAGGCAGCCGGTGCGCTCGGCCGCCTCGCGCAGGGCGTCGCGGTCGACGGGCTTGACGGAGTACAGGTCGACGACGCGCGCGGGGACGCCCTCGCGGTCGAGCGCGTCCGCCGCGGTCAGCGCCTCGTGGACGGTCACCCCCGCCGCCACCACGGTCAGCCGGTCCGCGTCACTGGAGCGCAGCACCTTGGAGCCGCCGACCGGGAACCTCTCGTCGGGTCCGTAGATGACGGGCGCGTCCCCGCGTGACGTACGCAGGTAGCGGATTCCGTCGAGTCCTGCCATCTCGGCGACGAGCTGCCCGGTCTGGTGGGCGTCGCACGGGTACAGGACGGTGGAGCCGTGCACCGCGCGGAAGAGCGCCAGGTCCTCCAGGCCCATCTGGGACGGGCCGTCCTGGCCGATCGCGACGCCCGCGTGCGAGCCGACGAGGTTGATGTCGGCGCCGCTGACCGCCGCCATCCGCACGAAGTCGTGGGCGCGGGTGAGGAACGCCGCGAACGTCGAGGCGTACGGCACCCAGCCGCGGGCCGCCAATCCTACGGCGGCGGCGACGAGTTGCTGTTCGGCGATGTAGCACTCGAAGAACCGGTCGGGGTGCTCCTTGGCGAAGTACTCCGCCCGTGTCGAGTCGCCGACCTCGCCGTCCAGGGCCACCACGTCGCCGCGTGCGGTGCCGAGCGCGGTGAGCGCCTGGCCGTAGGCGGTGCGGGTCGCGACGGCGTCGCCCAGTGCGTGGCGGGGCAGTTCGAGGTGGCCGCTGCGCACGGCGTGCAGCGTCCGCGCGGCGGCCGGCCTGCGCACCTCCACGCGTACGTCGTGTGCGCCGCCCAGCTCCTCGACGGCCGCTTCGGCGTCCGGCAGCGGCTTGCCGTGCAGGCCCTCGCGGTTCTCCACGGCGGCGACGCCCTTGCCCTTGACGGTGCGGGCGAGGATCACGGTGGGCTGTCCGGCGGTGGATCCGGCTTCCTGGCAGGCGCGGTCGACGGCGTCGACGTCGTGCCCGTCGGTCTCGACCACATGCCAGCCGAATGCCTTGAACCGGACTGCGTAGGCGCTCAGTTGCCATTCGTGGCGGGTCGGGCCGCGCTGGCCGAGCCGGTTGACGTCGACGATCGCGGTGAGGTTGTCGAGGTGCTCGTACCCGGCGTGCTCGGCGGCCTCCCACACGGAGCCCTCCGCCAGTTCGCTGTCGCCGCACAGCACCCAGACGCGGAACGGGATCCTGTCGAGCCGCTTCCCGGACAGGGCCATGCCGACGCCGACGGGCAGCCCCTGCCCCAGCGAGCCGGTGGCGACCTCGACCCAGGGCAGGGTGCGCGGCGTGGGGTGGCCTTCGAGGCGGCTGCCGTGCTCGCGGAAGGTGAGCAGCTCGTCGTCGGTGAGCGCTCCGGCGGCCTTGTACGCGGCGTAGAGGAGCGGCGACGCGTGGCCCTTGGAGAGGATGAAGCGGTCGTTGCCGGGGTGGTCGGGGCGGTCGAAGTCGTAGTGGAGATGGCGGCCGACGAGGACCGCCATCAGGTCGGCGGCGGACATCGACGAGGTGGGGTGTCCGGATCCTGCGGCGGCCGCGGCCCGGACGGAGTCGACACGCAACTGCTGGGCGAGCGCCTCAAGTTGTGCGGTGCTGGTCGGCATCGGGGCCCTCCTCAGGCATCGGGGTCGTGGCGTTCTCGGGCGGCGTGCTCCCCTTCGTCCGCTGGTGCGGCACGCGGGCCACCTCCGGCGAGGTGGACTCCAGCGGTACGGACCACGAGCGGACGAGCCCCAACTGCACGGCCTGGCGCGGCAGCAGGGAGTCCAGGAGCCAGTCCGCGGCGACGCGCACGCGGTTGCCGGGCATCGCCGCCAGGTGGTAGCCGCGGGTGACGGCTCCGGCGAGCGGCCCGGACAGCGGCACGCCGAGCGGGTTGGCGGCGGCCTGGGCGCCGCCGAGGTCCACGGTGAAACCGAGGTCGCGGTGGCGGTAGGTGCTCCGGGTGCCGAAGCCGAGCGACGCGGCGACGTTGCGTGCCGCCGTCGCGCCCTGGCGCCAGGCGTGCTGCGCGGTCATCGGGGTGACCTCGCCGGGCCTGGTCAGGTCGGGCACGGCCGCGGCGTCCCCGCAGGCGAACACCTCGGGGTGGCCCGGCACCTGGAGGAACGTGTCGACGCGCAGCCGTCCCCGCTCCAGCGGACGGCCGAGTCCCGCGACGAGCGGATCGGGGCGTACGCCGACGCACCAGACGAGGGTGCGTGTGTCGACGGAGTCCCCGTCGTCCAGAAGTACTCCGTCGGATGTGGCCTCTTTGACGGAGGTCCCGGTGCGGACGTCCACGCCGCGCCGCCTCAGCACGCGGTCGGCGGTGGACGAGAGGCGGTGGTCGAGCTCGGGCAGGACGCGGTCGGCGATGTCGAGCAGCAGCCAGCGGGGCCTGATGCCCTGCCGCAGCGGCTGCCTGCGCACCAGGGCGTCCGTGAACAGGCGGCCGTGGGCGGCGAGTTCGACGCCGGTGTAGCCGGCGCCGACGACCACGAAGGTGCAGCGGGCCCGGCAGGTCGCCGCGTCCGGCGCGGTCGCGGCGAGCTCCAGCTGGCGGGTGATGTGGTCGCGCAGGTACAGCGCCTCGGGCATGCCGCGGAAGCCGTGCGCGTGCTCGGCGACGCCCGGCACGGGGAGCAGCTTGTTGACGCTGCCCACGCTGAGGACGAGCCGGTCGTACGGCAGCTCACCGCGCTGTCCCTCCGGGTCGGTGTACGTCACCTTGTGCCGTTCCAGGTCGGCGCCGTCGGCCTCGCCGAGCGCGAGGCGTACGCGCGGGAGCGTGCCGGAGAGGGAGACGGTGACGCGCCGCGGCTCCAGGACGCCCGTGGCGACGTGCGGCAGCAGCGGCAGGTAGAGGAAGTAGTCGGTCGGGTTGAGCAGGGTGATGTCGGCCTTGTGCCGGGTCAGCCGGGACAGGGTGCGGGCGGTGCGGTAACCGGCGAACCCGGCTCCGACGATGACGATGCGGGGTCGGCTCACGTGCGCCTCCGGAGGGTCGGGTCCGGCGCGGTCGGACCCCCCGCGTGCCCCTGCGCGACGGAGGCCAAACTCCCGCCCCGGGCCGCGGAATTCACCGCCGCGGATGCCGGGACCCCGCCTGAGGGACGCCGCCCGAGCGCCGTTTGCCCCCGGCGCCCGGGGGTTACCCGCAGCCGTATTCATCCAGCTCCGCCGCCCACCGGAGGTGCAACCCCCCATGCCCGAGTACGGATATTTCCTGGCGACCGAGGAGTTCGGTCCCGCCGAACTGGTCGAGCAGGCCCGGATGGCCGAACAGGCCGGGTTCCAGGCGCTGTGGATCTCCGACCACTACCACCCGTGGAACGCGGCGCAGGGGCAGAGCCCGTTCGTCTGGTCGGTGATCGGCGCACTCGCGGAGGCGGTGTCGCTGCCCGTGGAGACCGCGGTGACCTGCCCGACCGTGCGCATGCACCCGGCGGTCGTGGCGCAGGCCGCGGCGACGAGCGCGGTACTGACGGGCGGCCGCTTCCGGCTCGGCGTCGGCACGGGCGAGGCGCTCAACGAACACATCCTGGGCGGGCCATGGCCGCCCGCCCACGTCCGCCTGGAGATGCTGGAGGAGGCCGTCCAGGTGATGCGGAACCTCTTCACCGGCGAGGAGGTCAACCATCACGGCACGCACTACACCGTCGAGAAGGCCCGCCTGTACACGGTGCCGGACGAGCCCGTGCCCATCGACGTGTCGGGCTTCGGCCCCAAGGCGACGGCGCTCGCCGCCCGCATCGGCGACGGCTTCATCACGATGACGCCCGACGAGACGCTGGTCTCCCGCTACCGCAAGGGCGGTGGCGGCGGCAAGCCGGTCAGCGGCGGCGTCAAGGTCTGCTACGGCCTCGACCGCGAGGCCGCGGTGCGCCGGGCGCGCGAGCTGTGGAGCAGTCAGTTACTGCCCGGCGAAATGGCGCAACTCCTGCCGACGCCGCGCCACTTCGAGCAGCTCGACCCGCTGGTCACCGACGAGATGGCCGCCTCCTCCTTCACGTGCGGCGACGACGTGGACGAACACGTCGGCACGCTCGGCGCCTTCACCGACGCGGGCTTCGACCGCGTGTACGTGAGCCAGATCGGCCCGGACCAGCGGGGCTTCTTCGACTTCTACCGCACGAAGGTCCTGCCGCAGCTCCAGAGCGCCCCGCCCGCCACGCCCGGGGACGGTGCGCTGCGATGACACGCACGACCCGGCGCCCCGCGGGTGCCGGCGAAAGCACCCGGCACCCGCTCACCACGCGTCACGACCCAGGACAGACCCGATGAACCACGAAGTTCCCCTCGAACGACCCGTCGTCTCCGCCTACACCGTGCCCGCCGACGCGCCGGAGGCCGACGGCACCTTCGCCTGGGACACCACGACCATCGTCGTCGCCGAGGTCACGGCGGGCGACGCGACGGGGACCGGCTGGACCTACGCCCCCGCGACGGTGGCCGCCCTGGTGGACGAGCAACTCACCCCCGTCATCAAGGGACTCGACGCCCTCGACATCCCCGCCGCGCACGACGCGATGACCCAGGCCGTCCGCAACACCGGCCGCCCCGGCGCCGCCGGGTGCGCGATCTCGGCGATCGACATCGCCCTGTGGGACCTCAAGGCCCGCCTCCTGGAGCTGCCTCTCGTACGCCTCCTCGGGGCGGCCCGCGACGAGGTGCCCGTCTACGGGAGCGGCGGCTTCACGACGTACCACGACACCCACCTGGCGGCCCAGCTGAACGGCTGGGTGCACGGACAGCACATCCCGCGCGTCAAGATCAAGGTCGGCGAGGCCTGGGGTCGGTCGGCCGCCCGCGACGTATCCCGGGTCCGCACCGCGCGCGACGTCATCGGCCCGCAGGCCGAGCTGTACGTCGACGCGAACGGCGGCTACACACGCAAACAGGCGGTGCGGGTGGGCCGGGTGCTCGCCGAGCACGGCGTCGGCTGGTTCGAGGAGCCGGTCTCCTCGGACGACCTGCGCGGGCTCTCGCTCGTCAGGGACGCCCTGGTGTGCGACGTGACGGCGGGCGGCTACGGCTACGACCTCCCGTACTTCGCCCGCATGATCCCCTCCGTGGACTGCCTCCAGGTGGACGCGACCCGCTGCGGCGGGATCACGGAGTGGCTGCGCGCGGCGGCCCTCGCCCAGGCGCACGGCCTGGAGGTCTCGGGCCACTGCGCGCCGCACGCGCACGCGGCGGCCGCTGCCTGCGTGCCGAACCTGCGGCACATCGAGTGGTTCCACGACCACGTGCGGATCGAGTCGATGTTCTTCGACGGAGCGCTCGACCCGACCGGGGGCGTGGTCCGCCCGGGCGGCGGCGTCGGCCACGGACTGCAACTGCGGACGGAGGACGTGGAGGAGTTCCGGGTCGCCTGAGAGCCGCGCTCTGGTTCCCGGTCGATTCCCGGTCGCGTCGGGCCGGGGCGCCCTGGGAGGCTCGGCCCATGAGGAGAGACGCATGAGTGCGGGCAGGGGCGCGGAAGTGCTGCTCATCGGAGGCCGGTCGGGCGTCGGCAAGTCGTCGGTCGGCCTGGAGGTGGCGGCCCTGCTGCGGGCGGCCGACATCGGCCACGCCCTGATCGAGGGCGACCTCCTGGACGCGGTTCACCCGGCGCCGCCGGACGACCCGGACCGCTCAGGGATCACGGGCCGCAATCTCGCGGCGATCTGGGCCAACTACCGCGCGCTCGGCTGCAGCCGGCTCGTCTACACGAATACGGCGAGTGTCCTGGCCGCCGAGGAACACCTCTTCACCCGGGCGCTGGACGGCCCGCGCCTCATCCGCGTCCTGCTGACCGCGACGGACACCACGGCCGAGCAGCGCCTCACCGCCCGCGAACGCGGCTCGGAACTCGAACAGCAGCTGCGGAGAAGTACGTTCATGGCCCGCCACCTGGACGAGCATGCCGCCCCCGGCACACACCACGTCACCACGGACGGCCGCGAGGTGCGGGACATCGCGGCGGAGGTGGTGGGCGTCACGGGGTGGGCGGGGCGCTGAGGGGACGGGGCGGCGCCGACTCGGCGGCGGGGCCCCAGGCCTACGTCCACGGCTACGTCGTATCGGTGACTCTGCCCGCGGCGCCGGAACTCGTTCGGGTTCAGGTGGTCCGGCGCGGCGGGGTCTCCGGCACCGGCGGGGCGGTGGGGGGCATCGGTGGGGCGTCGGGGACGCCGAGGCCGCCGGGCGGGGCCGTGGGGGCCGTGAGTCCGCTGCCGCCCGGCTCGGGCAGCGCCCCGGCGTCCCCGGCATCCCGTGCGTCCTTGCCGGGCCGCGGTCGCGCCGCGTTGCGCAGCAGGACCGCCGCCGCGCCGAGGAGTCCCGCCACGATGAGGGCCGCCGCCCAGTCGGGCAGGCCGAGGTCGATGACGAGGCCGACGGCCAGGGCCGCCGCGGCGCCCGCGTAGAGGGCGGCGGCGCCGGACGCGGCGTACAGCGTTGCCTTGCGACGCTGCTTCTTGGTCTGCTCGCGCAGCTCTTCCCGCAGCTCGGCGCGGATCGTCCGGACCAGTTCGTCGGTCAGGCCCTTGTCGAGGCCGGTCAGTGGCTTATCCGGGCTGGTCAGTGGCTTCTCCGGGCTGATCAGTGGTTTCTCGGGGCCAGTCATGGCGGCCGGGTACCCGCTCCCGCGCCCACGAGACACCGCAGCACGACCCGGACCCGCACGTGACGAGGGACACACCATGGCCGGTTGTCCCCTAGGGTAGGCGGGGCGTGATCGTCCGGATTCGCACCCGGGAAGCACCATCGGAACCACGGAGGTACCCATGTCCTCGAAGCGACGCCGCAAGAAGAAGGCCCGCCGCAAGAACGGCGCGAACCACGGCAGCCGTCCCCAGTCCTGAGGACGGCGCACGGCGAACGGAGGGCGGCACCGCACGGTGCCGCCCTCCGACGTGCGTGCGGGTGTGCGGGCGTGCGGCGGAAGGGAGTTGGGCGCTCTTCTCGCCCGAGGCGGTGGCGGCCGAACGGGCAATCATGAAATCGTTCCGACCATGGAGATCCTGGGAACCACGCTGCGGATCTGCGTCGAGGACCTGGAGTCCTCGGTCGCGTTCTACGAACGACTCGCGGGCGGCAAGGCCCTGCGCTTCGAACGCGGCGGCGTCTCCGTCGCGGCGGTCGGCTGCTTCCTGCTGATGAGCGGCCCGGAGCACGAGCTGGAGGTGCTCCGCAAGGTCGCGGCGACCATCGCGGTCGAGGACGTCGACGAGGCGTACACGATCCTGAACGCCTCCGGGGCGCGGGTCGTCGCGGGCCCGGTCCCCACCCCGGCCGGCCGGAACCTCATCGCGATGCACCCCGACGGCTCCGTCTTCGAGTACGCGGACCGCCGCGTCACCGGAGGCTGACCCGCCGCCCGCCCGGCTATCCTCCACGGCGGGGCGGACGTCCCCCGGGGCGGCGGGCCCGGACCGAGCGGAGGACGGTGCACGTGGCGGGCAGTACGGCGAGCGGCGCGGCGGACGCCACGGCGGGCGGCGCCGAGCGGACGTCGCTGAGCGCCCAGGCGCGCGAGGCCGTCCGGCAGCGCATCGTCGACCGCCGCTACGCGCTCGGCGCCCGCCTGGTGGAGCGGGAGGTCGCCGAGGAGCTCCGGATGTCCCGCGTCCCTGTCCGCGAGGCCCTGCGCGCGCTGGTCGCCGAGGGCCTGCTGGAGCTCCTGCCGCACAGCGGCGTGCGGGTGCGCCGCCTGGAGCGCGCCGACGTACGGCATCTGTACGAGGTGTGGGAGCCCCTCGCCGTCCAGGCGTCCCGGCTCGCGGCCCGCCGGGTGGCGCGCGATGCCCCGGAGGAACCGCCGGGCCTCGCCGCGCTCCGGGCCACCCTCGACCGCGCCGAGCGGGCGTCGGACGCGGACGACGGGGCGCGCGAGGTCGCCGCCCACACCGCGTTCCACGAGGGCATCGTCGCCCTCTCCGGCAATCCGCTGCTCGCCCGCACGATGGAGCAGCTGAGCTGGCAGCTCCAGCTCCTCTTCGGCATGCGCGCCGAGCCCGACCACATGCGCGCCCAGCACCGGCTCATCTACCGGCACATCGCGGCGGGCGACGAGGACACGGCGGCGGCGAGCACGCTGCTCCATGTACGCGACAGCCAGGCGGTGGCCCTGCGGTCGCTCTTCGCAGAGGGCGCGGAGGGCACAGCGAGCGCGGAGGGCTTAGAGGGCCGACAGGGCTGATCGAGGGGCCCGCCGGACGCTCTGTATACCAACCCGCCCGAGCACCCCCGCATCCTGAGGGATGCCCCCCGCCCATACCCGCCCTTATGTCGCCGCATTCCCGACACACCCTTGCGGCACACCAGGCGTTGGTATACAAACTGCGGACGCCCCCCCTTCCGCCGCCCCGCTCCTCCCCCGCCCGAAGGAGTCCCCATGACACCCCTGTCCCGCCGCGGTGTGCTCGCCGGCGCCGCCCTCGCCGGTGCCGGTGCCGCGCTGTCGACCGGCACCCCCACCGCATCCGCGTCCGCAGCCGCCAAGGCCACCGTGTTCCGCAACGTGCGCCCGCTCGGCCGGCGCACCCCCGTCGACCTCACGGTGGTCGACGGCCGGATCTCGGGCCGGCCCGCGCCCAAGGGCGCCAAGGTCGTCGAAGGCGGCGGCCGGATCGCCCTGCCGTCCCTCGTGGACGCGCACATCCACCCCGACAAGACCACGTGGGGCGGCTCCTGGGTCACGCGGAAGCCGGCCAGTGGCATCGCCGACTACGTGGCCCAGGACGTGGAGCTGTTCAAGAGCCAGTCCCGCCCGGTCGGCGAGCGCGCCTACGGCCTGATGGCGCACGCCGTGACCCGCGGCACGCGCGCGATGCGGGCCCACGCCGACGTGGCACCGGCCTACGACCTGGCGGGCCTCGAAGGTGTCGCCCACGCGCGGGACCGGCTGCGGCACGCGCTCGACGTGCAGATCGTGGCGTTCCCGCAGCACGGCGTGGTCCGCGCGCCCGGCACGGCGGAGCTCCTCGAAGAGGCAGCCCGCTCCGGTCTCGTCGACTTCATCGGCGGCATCGACCCGATCAGCTTCGACGGCGCGATGGACGAGCAGCTCGACGTGGTCTTCGGCCTCGCGGACCGGCACGGCGTGGGGGTGGACATCCACCTGCACGACCGGGACGAGAAGGGCACGAAGGTGCTGCGCGCCATCATCGACCGCACCCGCGCGCTGTCCCTGCGCGGCAAGGTCACGGTCAGCCATGTCTTCTGCCTGCCGAACCTGCCCGACACCGAACTCGGCCGGATGGCAGCCGACTTGGGAGAGCTGGACATCTCCTTGACGACTGTGGCGCCGAACGAGTCGCTGGTCCTGCCGATAGCGAAGCTGCGGGAGCACGGGGTGCGCGTCGGCCTCGGCTCCGACGGCGTGCGCGACGCGTGGAGCCCCTTCGGCAATGCGGACATGCTCCACCGCACGCACATCCTCGGCTGGGTCACCGACGTCCGCCTCGACGAGGAGCTGACGGACTGCTACCGCGTGGGCGCCCACGGCGGCGCGGACGTCATGGGCCTGCGGCACGCCGACTTCACCCCGGGCGCCCCGGCCGACTTCATCCTCGTACGCGGCGAGGGCGTGCCCCAGGCCGTCGTCGACATGCCGCAGCGGGACATGGTGGTGCACGGCGGCCGGGTCGTTGCCCGCGACGGCGAACTGGTGTGACCCATAGGTGCGGCCCGCGCAATGACCTCAGGGAGTGTGGTCCGGGCGCATCCGGAAGTCGTACCGCGCCGGTACCTCCTCCCCCGTCGCCGCCGTCCACAGGTCACCCAGCGTCTCCGCGCCCTCCCTGAGGTCCGCCGCCTCGAAGCCGGACTCGAAGACGGCGCGCACGCCCGCCATGTCGCCCTCGGCATGGCGCAGTTGCGCCTCCAGGAGGCGGAAGCGGCCCTCGGCGCGGGTCGTCTCGTGCAGGCGGTCCCAGACCGCGCGGGCCGCTTCCGTGCGGTGCGCGGCGAGCAGCGCGGTGATCGCCTCCCTGCCGAGCGCGGCGGTGGCCGCGGTCCAGGCGGGTCCGTCGTCGCGCCGCTCCTGGCACAGGTCATCGAAGGCCTCCGCATACCGGTCGGCGGCCCGCTCGGTGTTGCCCTCGGCGTGGTCGGCGACGGCTAGGCAGCGAAGCAACGGCCAGCGCGAGGGGGCCAGTTCGAGGCCGCGTTCCCAGCTGCGGACGGCCTGGGCACGGTCGCCCGCGTGCCACTGCGCGACGCCGAGGTGGTACTCGGCGACCGGCCGCGCGGGCGCCGTCTCCAGCATGTCCCGCCAGTGCCGCGCGACCAGCGTGGGCCCGGGCGGCGCGACCTTGCGCGGCTCGGGGACGGCGCCCGAGCGCAGCAGCTCCAGCCACGGCTCCTGCTCGGGACCGAGCGTCGACTCGGGGAAGGGCGTGCCGGGCAACTTGTAGCCCGCGCGCAGGACTTCGAGCGCACCCCAGCCCGAACCCACGGCGAGCACGTCGCCGGGCTCGGTGTCGGCGGCGGTCAGCCACGCTTCGTGGGCCGCGTCCACGGCTTCCCTCGGCAGCGCGTCGCCGAGCCGCGCGGCGACCTCGTCCCGCGCTTCCATCCAGTCGCCGTGCACGCGGTCCGCGGACGCGGTCAGCGGCCCGTACGCCTCCAGCCAGCTGAACTCGGCCTCCGCTTCCAGGCGGACGTGTTCCAGCTGGGTGCGGGCGAGGCCCGACTGGATCTCCGCGTAGCCGCCGGTGCCGGGTTCGGTGAGCCACTCCTGCCAGCGCCGCCCTCCGGTGCCCGTGCCCCAGAGGAAGAGTTTGCGGCCGCGCGGCAGGTCCGTGGAGGTCTGGACGAGCCCGTGCCCGGTGGCGTCGAGCGCGGCGATCCACCGCCGCTCGCCGTCCGGCACGTCGTAGAAATAGTCGGCGGAGTACTCGCTGCGCAGCGGGTACGTCCAGTCGACGCCGTCGGACTCCGGCACGGGCACGCGCCGGAAGCCGCCGGCCTGGTACGCGAAGTGCCAGGCCTCGTCGGCGGGGGCGAGCACCCTGCGCTCCTCGGGCACCGCGATGTTCGACCACCAGTAGACGGGCGCGGGCCTCTCGTGCGGATTGCGGACGCGGACACCGACGTGGAGGAAGTCCGATCCCTCGGGCAACCACAGGTCGACCTGGAAGGGCAGGTCGCGCAGCCGCTCCCACTCCCACAGGCGCAGCATCTCGCCGCCGTCGGGCGCCCGCACGCGGGCCGCGTGCACGGGGGCGCAGGAGAGGGTGGTGTGGCCGGTGGCGCCGATGTTCCACTCGATGCCGCCGGAGATCCACGCGCCGTTGAGCGCGAAGGCGGCGGGCTGCAACACCGGGTTGCGGTACAGGAGTTCGCGTCCGGTCGGCTTGTGCAGGAGCGAGTGGACGCGGCCGCCGTACCCGGGCAGGACGGTGGCGCGCAGCCGGTCGTTCTCGACGACGAGCACGTCGACGGCCGTGTCGGTGCGCTCGCGGCCGTACCCGTCGAGGATCCGGGTGGGCAGCGGTGAGCTCAGCGGTTCGTAACCGATCTGCCGCGCCATGTCGCGCGGCAGCCCCCTCTTGGCGCGTTCGTCGAGGGTGTGCGTTCTCCGCAGCGGCAGCAGGGGCGGCAGCGGGTTCTCGGGCCCCGTTCCCGCGGCGGGTAGAGTCAGTACGTCGCGTCGCACGGTGGTCTTCACGATCACCATGGAACACGGTCCGCGGGGCGGCGGCCAGAGGTCTCCCTGGCCGGCATGGCGCGAAGACCGTCGCGGGCCGCGCGGCGGCGGCCGCTCAGGACGGGACGAGGGCCGACACGAGCACGTCGGTGAGCAGGTCGCCCGCCTTGCCGTCCGGGTCGAGGTCCGGGTCGTAGATGGTGACGTTGAGGCCGACGCAGCGCGGCGAGCGCACGAACGGCCGTATCAGGTCGAGGAGTTCGTCCGCGAACAGGCCGTCGGGCTCGGGGCTGTCGACGGCGGGCATCACCGACGGGTCGAGGATGTCCGCGTCCAGATGCACCCAGAACCCGTCGAGTTCGGGCACTTCCAGGGTCTGCGTGACCGCGCGGGCGACGTTCTCCGCGCCCCACTTCCTGAGCTCGCCGACGGTCGCGTTGGCGATCTTCAGGGTGGTGAACTCGGCGCGGTCCTCGTCCCCGTCCCGCAGTCCGAAGAGGCATACGTCCTCGTCGCGCAGGTAGGGCCGCAGCTCCTCCAGGTCGGTGAGGTCGCGCTGCCCGCGGCCCGTCGCGAGGGCGAGCTCCTCGCCGCCCGCGGCGCCGATCCGGTCGGAGTTGCCGGGGTGCCGGAAGTCGGCGGAGCCGTCCAGGGCCGCGAGTCCGTACCGCCCGATGCGGCGCAGCGCCAGCGCGGCGCCCAGCTGGATCGAGCAGTCGCCGCCGAGGACGACGACGAAGTCCTCGGCGCGCACGTGGTGTTCGATGCGGTCGGCGAGCCTGCGGGTGTACGAGGCGATGGCGTCCGCGTGGAAGACGCCGTCGCCCTCCTGCCAGTCCCCGCGGTCGTAGCGGGGTGGGACCACGACGCCGCCTTCGAAGGCCGCGAGGCGGCGCAGGAGGCCACGCTCGCGCAGCGCGCCGGCCAGTTTGTGGCAGCCGGGCACGGTGCCGGGGGCGGGCGGGCGCAGGCCCAGGTTGGAGGGGGCGTCGACGACCACGATATTCCGCATGCCGCCCATCCTCCGGGACGTGGCCCGACGCTTTCAACACTGCCGCCACCGCGGGAACTTCCGGCGAACGCGGCCTGGCTCAAATGCGGTTCACTCCTGAGGAGTCGCCGCTCCCGGATGCCGGGGAAGGCGGGAGTCCGCCGAGGCACTCGCCGTCCCGGCGGTGACGGCCCAGCGTTCGTGGTCGCGCCAGGCTCCGTCGATGAAGAGGAAATCCGGCGAGAAGCCCTCGTACCGGAAGCCCGCGCGGCGGACAAGGCCGATCGAAGCCTCGTTCCCGGGCTGGATGTTGGCCTCCAGGCGGTGCAGTCCGAGGTCGCCGAAGGCGTACGCCATGACGAGGCCGAGCCCCTCGCTCATCAGGCCCCGCCCGGCGGCGTGTGCGAAGGCGCCGTATCCGAGGGCGCCGCTGCGGAAGGCGCCCCGGACGATGTTGTTGATGTTGATGAACCCACTGACGGCGCCGCTGTCGCGCTCGTACACCAGGAACCCTGCCCTGGCCGGATCCTCGACGAGCGCACCGGCGTACGCGCGGAAGGTGTCGTCCGTGCAGGGCGGGAAGAGCCAGGGGTGGTGCAGCTCCCGGCTCTCCCTGGCGCGTGCGGTGAACTCGGGGCCGTCCTCCAGGGTGAGGGGGCGTATGCCCACGCGAGGGCCTTCGGCGAGGGGTGCGGTGTGACCGGACATGCGTCCACGCTACGTCGCGGGGCGGCCGCGACCACACCGGCCCCGCGCCGCCGACCCTCCTCTCACCTGCGCCTTCGCATGAAGTAGGCGCCGCACAGGGCACCGATGAGCCCCGTGCCGAGGAGGGCCATCCACAGGGGCATGGTCACTTCGGGGATGAGCAGGCGGATCTTGGTGCTGCGGGTGTTCTCGAAGATGAAGACGAGGGTCAGGACGACGATCGCGGCGACGGTCACCCTGCCGGGTGTCATCAGCCCGCCGCCCGGGCCGCCGCCCTTGGAGCCGCCTGTGGAGGTGTTGGGGCTCATGGTGTGGACCCTTCCGTCGGAGGTACGCCGGCCTCCCCCGCCCCCAGCATGGGCAGCCGGGGAGCGGAGCGCGCGCGGTGGGGTGCCTCCGGGGCGGGGCGGTGGGCCGTACGGGTGACGGCGGCGGACGGTCGCGGAGGTCAGTGGCCGACGACCGGCAGGTCGAGGACGCCGGTGTCCTCGGGGGCGCTGGTGACGGTCACGGGCTTGACGCCCTTGTTGCCGCCGTACGCCCCGTCGCTCGCCGCCACCACGAACTGCAACCGGTGGCCCTTCTCGTACCGGTGCACGATGCCGGGCAGCGAGACCGTGAACGGCTTGGTGACGTCCGGCACCCGCACGGGCGCGACGAGGCGGTGGACGAGGGTCTTCTTGCCGTCGGGCGCGACGTCGTACAGCTTGGCGAAGAGGACGAGCTTGTCGGCGGCGTCCCCGGAGTGCTGCACGCGCTCGGTCCGCGGCGAGATCACCTTCAGCGTCGCCCTGGGCGCGCCGACGACGTCCACCGGGCCGGTGAAGGGCTCGGTGGTCCAGTCGAGGTAGGTGCCCCTGGTGTCGTGCGGCCGCGGGTCGGGCAGGCCGAGCATGCCGACGAGCGAGGACTCCGAATGGCTGGTGGGGATCAGCCAGTTGCGGTACTCGCGGCTGCCGCGGGCCACCTTCTTCCTGTTGTCGACGAGCTTGCCGTCGCCGGAGAGGTAGAACCTGCCGCTGAGATCGGGCACTTCGGGGGCGGTGGCGTAGGTGTTGTCCGGGTCGGTGATCCAGTCGCGGTAGTAGGCGAAGGCGGGGCCGGTGTCGGTGTCCTTCTTCAGGTGGAGGTAGCGGTCGAACCAGGCGAGGATGCGCTTGCCTACGTACGACGTCTCCAAGTTGCCCTGTTCGAGATTGAGTTCCCCGGAGGCGGGGTCGGTCGTGCCGCCGCTGTGTCCCCAGGACTGCCAGATCATCTTGGCCGTGGTGCCCTGGGACTTGAGTGTGCTGTACGTCGCTTCGGCTTCGTTGAGGTTGAAGAGGCTGTCGGCCTGCCCCTGCACGAGGAGCGTCGGCGCCTTCACCTTGTGCAGGTACGACACCGGGGAGACGCTTCGCGCGAACTCCTGGAGCGCCTCGGTCCTGTCCGCCGGATAGCGGCCGGAGTTGAGGGTGCGGATCGTCTCGCACGCCTTGGTAACGAAGTGCAGGCAGTCGAGGCGGTTGATGCGGGAGGGGTCCAGGTTGGGGACGAGGAGCGGCTGACCCTCGCCGATGAGGTAGAAGCCGTTCATCCACTGCCATTTGGCGGCGCCGGGGACGCTGCGGTCGGCCGCGTTGTTCGGGTCGAGGGAGTACGCGAGGTCGTGCCAGGTGATCATCGGGACGAGCGCGTCGACCCGGTGGTCCACGGCGGCGGTCGCCAGCTGGACGGCCCCGCCGTACGAGCCGCCGATCATGCCGACGCGCGGGTCGCCCTTGCCGTCGGCGGTGACGTAGTCGGCCCTGGTCCCGTCGTCGGCGGCCCGCTTGCCACCGAGGAAGTCGATGAGCCCGGACGCCGCCCTGCCGTCGATCTCCGGATCGTCCAGGGAAATCAAGCACCCCGACTTGCCGAACCCGAGTCCGGAGTAGACGAGGGAGACGTAGCCGCGCTCGGCGAAGGCCTTCCCGGTGGCGGCGGTCCCGTCGGACTTGCTGCCGCCGAAGCCGTTGGTGGTGAGCACGGCCGGCGCGGGGTGCGCGGCGTCCACGCCGGCGGGCCGGTACAGGTCGGCGTCGATCGTGCAGTTCCTGCCGCCCGCCTGGACGGTGAACTTCAGCGCGGTGACGGTGTACTGGCCCGCGGCGCTCGCCGGCGCGGGGGCGGCGAGCGCGAGCGGCGCGGCGAGCGCCGCCACGGTGGTGAAGGTCAGGGCACGGCGACGGGACAAGGGGACCTCCACGCTGAGGACGGCCGACGACCGGTGACTACTGGCCGGTAAGTACCGGCCGGAGTCATGCTGTGACACGTGTCATGTAGAGGTCAATGCCCGTGACAGCGGTTTCTGTCCGGAGCTTCCGTGCGGGGACGCCCTCCCGCGCGGCTGCGCCCGTCGGACAAGCGCAGGCCCGGCAGACCGGCGCGGGCCCGTCAGACCAGCGCGGGCCCGTCAGACCAGCGCGGGCTCGTCCAGCGTCAACGTCCCCGCGTCCGCGTCCAGTTCGCCCGCCACCCCGAACGGCACCGTCAGCGCCCCCTCGCAGTGCCCGAACCCGAACTCCTCGGCCACCGGCACACCGAGCCCGCCGAGCCGGTCCGCGAAGAGCGCTCGCAGCTCGTCGCGGGTCCCGCACTTCTGCCACGAGCCCAGCACGATCCCCGCCACGCCGTCCAGCCAGCGGGCGCGCAGGAGTTGGGTGAGGATCCGGTCCAGGCGGTACGCCTCCTCGCCGGTGTCCTCGATGAAGAGCAGGCCGCCGCGGGCGGAGGTCCGGGCCGCGGGCGTGCCGAGGTCGGCGGCGAGCAGCGACACACAGCCGCCGAGCGTGACGCCCCTGGCCCGGCCGCCGGCCAGCGGCGCCGCGTCGGCTGCCGCGGTCCGGACGACCCGGGTCTCCTCCGGCGCGAAGAGCGTCGCCCGCAGGTGTTCCTGGGCCCGCGTGTTCTTCAGGAAGTCGGTCGTGGCCGTCATCGGGCCGTGCAGGGTGGCGACGCCGAGCCGCGTGGCGAAGGCCTCGTGCAGGACGGTGATGTCGCTGTAGCCGAGGAACACCTTGGGCCCGGTGGCCCGTGTCGCCGCCCGCAGCGCCGCCCAGTCGACGAGGTCCACCATCCGCTGGGCGCCGTACCCGCCACGGGCGCAGAACACGGCGGCCACGGACGGGTCGCACCAGGCCCGCTCCAGGTCGCGGGCGCGGTCGGCGTCCGCCCCCGCGAGGTACCAGAACTCCGGGTGACGCTCGCGCACATGGGGCGCGACCACGGGGTCCAGGTCCCAGCCGCGCAGGATGTCGAGGCCCGCTTCGAGCTGGTCGTCGGGGACGGGGCCGCTCGGCGCGACGACGGCGACCCGCGCGCCGGGGGTGAGGCGGGCGGGCCGCACGAGAGGTGTCACTTGGTGAGCTCCAGGGTGGGCACAGGGCCCGCGAGGTCGAGCCTGAACACCTGGGCGTACAGCGAGAGTTCCGCCTCGAGGGCGCGGACCATGGTGTCGGCTCGGCGGAACCCGTGCCCCTCGCCCTCGAAGGCGATGTGGGCGTGCGGGACGCCGCGCCCCGCCATCCTGGCGAGGAACCGTTCGGACTGGGCGGGCGGACAGACCACGTCGTCGAGCCCCTGGAGCAGCAGGAACGGGGTGGTGATCAGTTCGGCGTGCAGCACGGGCGAGCGCTCGGCGTACCGCCCCGGGACCTCGTCGAGCCGGCCGACGAGGGACTCCAGGTACCGCGATTCGAGGTCGTGGGTCTCCCCCGACGCGAACGCGGCGAGGTCGAGCACGGGGTAGATGATGGTTCCGCAGGCGTAGACGTCCGTGCTGGTCAGGGAGACAGCGGTGGTCCAGCCGCCCGCGCTGCCGCCGCGGATCGCGAGCCGGGCCCGGTCGGCGGTGCCCTCGTCGGCGAGGCCGAGGGCGACGGCCGCGCAGTCCTCGACGTCACCGATGCCCCACTGCTCGCGCAGCCGGTCGCGGTAGGCGCGCCCGTACCCGGTGGAGCCGCCGTAGTTGACCTCGGCGACGCCGATGCCGCGCGAGGTGAAGTAGGCGACGGCCAGGTCGAGCACCAGGGGCGAGCGGCCGGTGGGTCCGCCGTGCGCCCACACCACGTAGGGCGGCAGCTCGTCGTCGGGCGCGATGTGGCCGGGGTGGTGCGGCGGGTAGATGTGCGCGTGGATCTCGCGTCCCGCCGGGCCGTAGAAGGTGCGGATCTGCGGTTCCGGGTAGTACGTGGGGTCGACCGGGTCGTCGTGGGCGGCGCCGATGACGCGGGCGTGGCCGGTGCAGGTGTCCAGTTCCACGACCTCGTACGCGCTGCGGGGGCTCGCGGCGACGCCGATCACGCGGGTTCCGTGTGCGGCGACGGTGGACGCCCACTCCGTCCAGGGGCCCGCCGAGTCGACGACCTCGCCCGTCTCGGGGTCGAGTATGCCGAGTGCGGTGGCGCCCTTGCCGTGCACGACGGCGATCAGTCCGCTCTCCAGGGGGGCGAACCAGTTCAGGCCGATCTGCCACAGGGGCCCGGCGAACTCCTCCTCGCGGGGGCAGAGCGGCTGCACGTCGGCGGTGTGGGGGTCGGCCCGGTACAGGTTCCACCAGCCGGTGCGGTCGCTGGAGAACAGCAGCCGTCCGTCGTGGGCCCACTCGACCTGCACGATCGATTCCTCGGGACCGCCCGCGAAGGTCCGTGCCGCGCCGAAGGTGCCGTCGTCGCGCACCTCGGCGAGCGTCAGTTCCGTGCCGTCCCACGGCATGCGGGGGTGGTCCCAGGCGATCCAGGCGGCGTGGGCGCCGTCGGGCGACAGGCGGGGCCCGGTGACGAACCGGTGCCTGCCGTCGGACAGTTCGCGCACGGCACCCCGGTCCTCGGCCGCCGACCCGTCGAGCGGCACGGCCGCGATGACGCGCCGCAGGTCGGTGGACGCTTCGCCGGTGAACTCCTCCAGGACGCACCAGACTTCGCCGCGGTCGGTGTGGAGCACCGGGTCGGCCCAGCGCAGTCCGCCGCCGACGGCCGAGACCGGGGTCAGGGGTCTCGGTTCGGCGCCGGGGGCGTCGGGCTCGTACGCGTACAGGCGCTGGTCGGCGAAGTCGACGAAGACCACCAGGGGCCCCTCGGGGCGCTCGGCGCCGGCCCAGGGGCGGCCGCCGTACTCGACGACGCGGCTGCGCACGTTCCACGGCGCCGGGAGCACCGTGCGCTCCTCGCCGTCGGGCAGCCGCCGCACCAGCGCGCGCCGGCCCGCCTCGGTGGGGCGCGGTTCGGTCCACCAGGTCTCGGCGCCGACGAAGCCCACGTACCCCGGAGCGCCGTCGTGGGTGGCGGCGAGCTCGGCGTCGATCGGCGACGGCCATGATCCGTACGCCCGGGTCTGCATCATGTCCTTCTCTTCCCCCATTTTCCGTCAGGCCGTCCGCAGGAAGCGGTCGAGGACGCGGACGCCGAAGTGCAGTGCGTCGACGGGCACACATTCGTCGACTCCGTGGAACAACGCCTGGTAGTCGAAGCCCTCCGGTGTCCTCAGCGGCGAGAAGCCGTAGCCGGTGATGCCGAGTCGCGAGAACTGCTTGGCGTCCGTGCCGCCCGACATGCAGTACGGCACGACGTGGCCCTCCGGCGCGAACTCCTCGACGGCCGCCCGCATGCGCGCGTACGTCGGCGAGTCGACCGGCGCCTGCAGCGCCACCTCGCGGTGGTGGAACTCCCAGTCGACGTCAGGGCCGGTGAGCCGGTCAAGCGTGCGGCGGAACTCTTCCTCGCCGCCGGGCAGAAAGCGGCCGTCGACGTACGCCACTGCCTCACCAGGGATCACATTGACCTTGTAACCCGACTGCAGCATCGTCGGGTTGGCGCTGTTGCGGACCGTCGGGGCGACGAGGTCGGCGGTCGGACCGAGCTTCTCCAGGAAGGCGTCCACGTCGAAGCCGGGCGCTTCGGGGTCGGTCTCCAGGCCGTAGAGCGTGGCCAGTTCGACGAGGGAGGCGCGGACGGTCGGGGTGAGCCGGACCGGCCAGCGGTGCTCGCCGATGCGGGTGATGGCGCCGGCCAGCCTGCTCACCGCGTTGGCGTGGTTGACCTTGGAGCCGTGGCCGGCCTTGCCGCGCGCGGTGAGCTTGAGCCAGCCGGTGCCGCGCTCCCCCGCCGCGATGGGGTAGATCTGATTGCCCCGGCCGTCGTGGAAGGTGAAGGCGCCCGACTCGCTGATGCCCTCGGTGCAGCCCTCGAAGAGCCCGGCGTGCCGGTCGGCGAGGAATCCGGAGCCGTCGGCGGCACTGGCCTCCTCGTCGGCGGTGAAGGCGATCACGAGGTCGCGGCGCGGTCGCACCCCGGCCCTGGCCCACATCCTGACCACGGACAGGATCATCGCGTCCATGTTCTTCATGTCGATCGCGCCCCGGCCCCACACGACGCCGTCGCGGACCTCCCCGGAGAACGGGTCGACGCTCCAGTCCGCGGCCTCGGCGGGCACGACGTCCAGGTGGCCGTGGACGAGCAGCGCGTCCGCCGAGGGGTCGGTGCCCTCGATGCGGGCGACGACGTTCGTGCGGCCGGGGGTGCGCTCCAGGAGGATCGGCTCCAGTCCCGCTTCGGCGAGGCGTTCGGCGGCGTACTCGGCGGCGGGCCGCTCGCGGCAGTCGCCGCCGCCGCGGTTGGTGGTGTCGATGCGGATGAGCTCGGAGGTGAACGTGACGACCTCGTCGAGCGCCCGCGCGTCCACCCGGTCCCCGGGCTCCCGCTCCCCGGACGCCGGCTCCTGCTCCGTCTGCTGGCTAGCCATACTGCTCCTCCACGGCGGCAGAGGCGATCGTCGTAACCGCCTTGAAGGTACGGATCCCCTCGTACATCGTCTCGCTGTCGTACGCGACCTTGCGCTCCCCCGTACGGCGCACGCCCGGCACCACGGTCGACGCCATGGAGAGGTGCTCGGCGTCGAACTCGACCTCCACGGTGAAAGGACCGCCGGCCACCGGCTCGTGGCGCACGGCGAGGGTGGCGGCCTCCTTCGCCGCGGCGCGGATGTCGGCGGCGGTGCGGGCCGGCGTGCGGCAGACCGCCGCGTACCGCGAGACGTGGTCCTTGACGGCGACCTTCAGCGCGCCCGGCGCGTAGCCGAGGGCGTCCTCGCAGGCCAGGTCGTCGCCGGTGACCAGGACGACGGGGACGCCGTACTCGGCGACGACGTGCGAGTTGAGCAGCCCCTCGCTGGCCCGGACGCCGTTGACCCACACGCCCGTGATCTGGTTGGCGAGGTAGGTGTGCGCGAGGACGCCCTCCATGCCGGCGCCCGCGTGGTAGCCGACGAAGGCGATGCCGTCCACGTCGCCGTGCTGCACGCCCTCCACCATGGAGAGCGACTTGTGCCGTCCGGTGAGCATCTCCGCGCGCTCGTCCAGCTGCTCCAGGAGCAGGTTGCGCATGGTCCAGTGCGCTTCGTTGATGAGGACCTCGTCGGCGCCGCCGTCGAAGAACCCGAGCACGGCGGCGTTGACGTCCGAGGTGAACAGGGACCGGCAGCGCTCCCACTGCGGGGTCCCGGGCAGCACGTCGGCCGGCCAGGTCACGCCGGTGGCGCCCTCCATGTCGGCGCTGATGAGGATCTTCATAACCCTCTCCCCTCCCCTCGGCTCGGAGCACCAAACAGCTCACAGTGCCATACGGCTCACACTGCCATCAGGTGCGCAGCGCGAGTGTAGACGGGGGTGCGGGCAGGCTACTCGGCGCCGGTGGCGGGCGCGTCGTCCCAGGCGAGCGACGACATCCGCCAGCCCGCCGGGGTCCGGAGGTACTGGGTGGTCTTGTGGCCGGAGCCCTCGAACCGTGCGCCGTGGTGGCGGCCGGACTTGCGGTAGGCGCTGAACCGGTGGGCGACCGAGCCGAAGATCTCGGTGCGCGCGGAGACCTCCCACTCCGAGAACTCCGTCAGCGTCCCGTCGGTGAGCATCTTCTGCCGGGGTTCGATGAACGTGTCCAGGTCGTAGATCACCGGCTCGTCCCCGACGTTCGCGATGATCCTGCCCTCCGGGATGAAGACGTCGCGGATGACGCCGAGGTCCGGCACGCGGCCGCCGGTGTTGGTGAAGGCCCCGATGAACACGCCCATCAGCCGGTCGAGTTCGGCCTGGACGCCGGAGCCGGACTCCTCCCCGGTGGGCGGCCACTCGTCGCGGAGGACCGACCAGACCTCGCTGTCCTGGCGCACGCCCCGGTACGGGAAGCGCTGCCGCAGCACGCCCTCGCGGGTCATGCCGAGGCGGCGCGCGGCCTCGGTGCTGCGCGTGTTGCCCGACCCCGCCCACCACTCGACCCGGCTCATCCCGCGTTCGCGGAAGGCCCAGTCGATCAGCTCCCGGCAGGCCCGGGTCACCAGGCCGCGCCCCTCGGCGGCCTGCTCCAGCCAGCAGCCGACCTCGCACACTCCCGTTTCGGCGTCGAAGCGGGTGAACATGACGCCGCCGACCAGGGTGTCGTCCAGCCAGATGCCGTAGAGGCGGCCGGTGTCCGCGGCCAGGCGGTCGGCGTAGCGCTGGAGAGTTGCCGTGGCGGATTCCAGGTCGGTGCTGAAGGTCGCCCAGGGTATCCACGGGTCGACGGTGGGCCTCGCGCGGTCCATGTGGGCGAGGAACTCCGGTGCGTGCCAGGGCTCCAGCTGGCGGAGCAGGGCACGGTCGCCGAGCGGCACAGTGAACACGGCAGTCTCGCTCTCTTGGATGCGTTGGGTGCGGGGGTGCGCGGGTGCATGGGTGCGTAACAAGCGTTCGGTACGTAAGGTAGCAGCATGCCACCCGCACCCGGAGACCGTGAAGCCCGCCGCCAAGACGTCTCGGAGGCGGTGTGGCAGGTCCTCGCCGACAAGGGGTTCGGCGGCCTGACCCTGCGCGCGGTCGCCGCCGCGATGGGGGTGTCGACCGGCATGCTGATGCACTACTTCCCGACCAAGCGGGCCCTGCTCACGCACGCCCTGGACCTGCTGGAGAAGCGCACGGCCGAGCGGCCGCGCCGGACGCGTCCCGCGGCGGGCCTCGCCACCGTGCGCGCCATGCTCCTGGACATCCTGCCGCTGACCCCGGGCGACACCGCCCGCAACCGCGTCTGGGTGAGCTCCTGGGACCTCTCCCTCGCCGACGACGAACTCGCCGCCGAGCAGGCCGGCCGCTACGAACGGCTCCGCGCGACGCTCCGCCCCCACCTCGAAGCCGCCCGCGACCTCGGCGAGCTGCCCGCCGCCGCCGACCCGGAACAGCTCGCCGCCACCGCCGTCGCCTTCACCCACGGCCTCGTCGTCCAGGCCCTCTTCGACCCGGACCGGTTCTCCGTGGAGCGGCAGACCGCGCTGCTCGACGACTTCCTGGCGTCGGTGGCGGCGCCCTAGGGCTTGGGCGTCCAGACGGACGGGCGGATCACCACCGCCTCCGTCCTGACCGTGCCGCCGTGCCGGAAGGTGAGGATGAACGGCACGCGGTCGCCGAGACGGAGCGGGCCCCGCGCGCGCACCATGATGTCCACGCCGCGCGGCGACATGGTGAGGCCTTCACCGGCCGGGACGGCGGCAGAGCCCACCATGCGCATGCCGGCGGCGCCGCGACCCATGGGCGTGTACCGGCTGAGCATCACGTCGTCGAAGGCGGGGGACGTCACCGACGTCAGCGCGTCGTCGGAGCCGCCGGTGTTGGAGATCCGGAAGAACGCGGCGGTCTCCTTCGTGTTCCCCTGCGGCCGGAAGACCGTCCCGGTGGACACCTCGACCCGGGCCGGACTTCCCGCGGCACCGAACCCCACCCACGTGGTGAGCAGCCCGAGCGCGACGGCACAGGCCGCAAGGGGTTCGAGCGCGGCACCGAAGGCCTCGCGGAGCCTTTGGCGGTCCGGCTTCCAGGGGTGCGGGTCGGCGGTCATCGTGTGCCTCCCCGCGTGGCGCGGCGTGGCCCGCCGGGGGACGGGCCGCGGGTGGGGCGCCAGGTGCGCAGGCGCAGGCTGTTGCCGACCACCAGCAGCGAGCTCGCCGACATCGCCGCGGCGGCGACCATGGGGTTGAGCAGGCCGACCGCGGCGAGCGGCACGGTGAGGGCGTTGTAGCCGAAGGCCCACAGGAGGTTGACGCGGATCGTGCCCAGGGTGCGCCGGGCGAGCCGGACCGCGTCAGCGACGGCTTCGATGTCGCCGCGCACCAGCGTCACGTCGGCCGCCCCGATGGCCACGTCGGTGCCGCCGCCCATGGCGATCCCGAGGTCGGCGCCGGCCAGCGCCGCGGCGTCGTTCACCCCGTCGCCGATGACCGCGACCCGGTGGCCGCGCGCCTTCGTCTCCCGTACGAGCGCGGCCTTGTCCTCGGGGGTGCAGCGGGCGTGCACGTCGTCGATGCCGAGCTGCGCGGCGACCGCGCGTGCGGTGGCCTCGCGGTCGCCGGTGGCGAGGACCGGGCGCACCCCGAGGCGCCGCAGCCGGTCCACGGCGCGGTAGCTGCCGGGCCGCACCAGGTCGCCGACCGCGACGACCGCTTCGGGCACGCCGTCCACGCGGACCAGGACGGGGGTGTGCGCGGCGGCCTCGGCCGCTGCCAGCGCGCGGGCGAGCTCGCCGGTCAACTCGTCACCGGGCGAGCGCACTTCGACGAGGTGCCCGTCGACCTCGCCGCGGACGCCCTGCCCCGCCACCGCGCTGAACTCCCGCACCGGCGGCAGCGCCTGAACGGACAGGGACTTTTTCGCGTACGAGGTGATCGCCCGGCCCAGCGGGTGTTCCGAGCCCTCCTCCACGGCCCCGGCGAGCCGCAGCACCGCCTCCTCGCCGATGCCGTCGGGCACCGCCGTGACCGCGGTGACGCTCATGCGGCCCGAGGTGAGGGTGCCGGTCTTGTCCAGGACGACGGTGTCGATGTGCCGCAGCGCTTCGAGGGCCTGCGGGCCGCTGACCAGGACCCCGAGCTGGGCGCCGCGGCCGGTGGCGGCCATCAGGGCGGTGGGGGTGGCGAGCCCGAGGGCGCACGGGCAGGCGACGACGAGGACGGCCACGCAGGCGGTGACGGCCGCCTGCGGATCGGCTCCGGCGCCGAGCCAGAAGCCGAGGACCGTGGCGGCGAGCGCGAGCACCACCGGCACGAACGCTCCGGCCACCGCGTCGGCGAGCCGTTGCGCGCCCGCCTTGCCCGCCTGAGCCTCCGTCACCATTTGGGTGATGCGGGCCAGTTGCGTGTCGGCGCCGACGGCTGTGGCGCGGACGAGGAGCAGGCCGCCCGCGTTGACGGCGCCGCCGGTCACCCGGGAGCCCGGCCCGACCTCGACGGGTTCGCTCTCCCCGGTGACCAGGGACAGATCCACGGCGGAGCTGCCCTCCACGACGGCCCCGTCGGTGGCGACCCGCTCGCCGGGCCGTACCACGAAGACCTGCCCGACGCCCAACTGCCCCAGCGGGACGAGGCGTTCCGTGGCACCGTCCCGTACGGCGACGTCCTTGACGGCGAGCCCGGCGAGGGAGCGCAGGGCGGCGCCGGTGCCGTGCCGGGCCCGCGCCTCCAGGAACCGCCCGGTGAGGACGAACAGCGGGACGCCGACGGCCGCCTCCAGATAGACGTGCGCGGTGCCGTTGTCGGCGGTGGGCAGCAGGGTGAACGGCATGGTCATGCCGGGGACGCCCGCGCCGCCGAGGAAGAGCGCGTACGCCGACCAGCCGAAGGACGCGGCGACGCCGAGGGAGACCAGCGTGTCCATGGTGGCCGCCGAGTGCCGCAGGTTGCGCAGCGCACGCAGGTGGAACGGCCACGCGCTCCAGGTGGCGACCGGTGCGGCGAGCGCGAAGCAGAGCCACTGCCAGTTGCGGAACTGCAGGGCGGGCACCATGGAGAGGACGAGTACGGGCACCGCGAGCAGAGCGGTGACGAGCAGGTGCTCCCGCTGCCGCTGCCGTTCCCGGTCGGCCCCGGAATCCGTCGGCTCCGCTCCGTCCGGTGGCCGTTCCCCGTCGGCCGGCTCGGGCGGCGGGGGCAGCTCCGCCGTGTAGCCGGACCGCTCCACGGCGGCGACGAGTTCGTCCGGTGTGACGTGCGGCGGGTGGCTGATCCGGGCGCGGCCGGTCGCGAGGTTGACCGTCGCGCTCACACCCTCCAGCCGGCCGAGCCGCTTCTCGACCCGGTTCACGCAGGCGGCGCAGGTCATGCCGCCGATGGCCAGATCGGTGGTGACGGCGGCGTCCGCCGCTCCGGTGGCCATCAGTGGCCTCCGCCGTGCGTACCGCCCACGCCGCCGCCGTCTCCGCCGCCGTCACCGGTCCCGGAGTCGGTGGTCGATTCGTGCATGCCGGGCGCGACCGGTCCGGCCGCCCGCCCCACGGCGTACGACGCGGCGAAGATCAGCACCAGCAGCAGGAGGAAGCCGCAGAGCGCGGGCGGCGGCACGAATCTCCGCCGTTGGTGGTCAGCCACCCGGCCTTGGTGGTCAGCCATCGCCCGGCCTTGATGGTCAGCCATCACCGCTCCCGATCGCGCGAAGGCACGGACCGGGCGGCCCGCACCGCTTCAGGAGTCGGACGCGGTCGCCGTCGAGTTCCCGGGAAGATCAGAACTGGCCAGATCCTTGCGGGCCATGGCTATCTGGCCACTCGCGGCCGGTGAGGGGGGCGGCCGAGGATCGGAGGCATGAAGATTCTCTGGGTATTCGCACATCCGGAACGGCGCTCACTGGGCGGTTCCCTGATGACCGACGGTCTGCGCACGCTGGAGTCCCTCGGGCACGAGCACCGCACGTCGGACCTGTACCGCATGGGCTGGAAGGCCGTGGTGGACGCCGACGACTTCGGGGGCCGGCCGCGCGAGCGGCTCTTCGTGGGCGCCGAGCAGGAACGCGCCTACAGGGGGCGGTCGTTGAGCGAGGACATCCGCCGCGAGCAGGAGAAGATCGCGTGGGCGGACACGCTGGTCTTCCAGTTCCCGCTCTGGTGGTTCGGGCCGCCCGCGATCCTCAAGGGCTGGTTCGACCGCGTGCTCGTCCAGGGCTTCGGCTTCGGCCTGGAGGGGCCCGACGGCCGCACCCTGCGGTACGGGGACGGCGGCCTGGCCGGGAAGCGCGCGCTCGTCGTCACCTCGGTGGGCGCGCGGGAGTCCGGCTTCGGCCCGCGCGGCATCCACGGCCAGCTGGACCAGGTGCTGTTCCCCCTGCTGCACGGCACGTTCTGGTACACGGGCATGGCCGCGCTGCCGCCGTTCGTCGTGTACGGCGCCGACCGGCTCACCGCCGCGGGGTACGCCCGCGAAGCGGCGGAGCTGAGGGAGCGCCTGCGCACCCTGCGCACCACCGATCCGCTGCCCTTCCACCACGAGAACGGCGGCGCCTACGACGAGGACCTGGTGCTGCGGCCCGAGCTCGCGCCGGGCCTGTCCGGGGTGGGCGTGCACCGTTGAGCCCGGCCGTGCGGACTCGCCGTCACGGCTCCGGGCGAGGAAGGTGGACAGGCACGCGTCATCCACCCTCTCTCCGAAGGACACGACACGTATGGCGGACCACCTTCCCCCCGTCGGCGTCGAGGAGGAGTACTTCCTCGTCGACGCCTCGCACCGTGCCGTCGTCGCAGCAGCCTCCCGGGTCCTGCCCCGCCTGAAACCGGTGGTCGGGGACCTCGTCACCGGCGAGGCGTCGCAGTACCAGGTGGAGGGCAAGACGCCACCCTGCGGGACGCTGGGCGAACTCCTTCACCAGCTGCGACGCGTCCGCAGGGCCGTCGCCGCCGCGGCGGCCGACGAGGGCCTGCGCCTCGTCGCCTCCGCCACGCCCCTGCTCGGCATGCGCGCGCCGATACCGCTCAGCACCGACCCCCACTACCTCGCCCAGGTCGAGACGTTCCGGTCGCTGTACGACACCTTCGCCTTCTGCGGCCTCCACGTCCACGTGCAGGTTCCCGACCGCGACCACGCAGTCCTCGTCAGCAACCACCTGCGGCCGTGGCTGCCGACCCTCGTGGCGCTGTCGGCGAACTCGCCCTTCTGGGAGGAGCGCGACAGCGGGTACTGCAGCTGGCGGACCCTGGGCGCCACGCGCTGGCCCGTGGCGGGACCCCCGCCGTACTTCTCCTCGGCCGCCCACTACGACGCGCTCGCGGCCTCGCTGCAGGTGGCGGGCGCGACCCACGGGGAACGCTCGCTCTACTGGGACGTACGCCCGTGCGCGCACCTGCCCACCCTGGAGATCAGGGCGATGGACGTCACCACGAGCGTCGAGGAGGGCGCGGTCCTTGCCGTCCTGGTGCGGGCGCTGGTCGTCCAGGCCCTTGAGCGGGTGCGGCGCGGCGACCCCGGCCCCGCCGTGGACGACGCCCTGCTGCGCGCCGCGTACTGGCGCTGCGCCCGGGACGGCCTGACCGGGCACAGCCTCGACCCGCGGACGAACCGGCTCGTGCCGACCGCGCACCTGGTGCGGCAGCTCCTCGACTACGCCCGCCCGGCCCTTGCGGCCCACGGTGACCTCCAGCAGGTGACCACGGTCCTGCGGCGGCTCGTCACGTACGGCGGCGGGGCCGAGCGACAGCGGGCCGCCCACGCGCGGGCGGGCAGTCTTCTCGACGTCGTCGACGATCTGGCCGACCGCACCACTGTGGGTGTGGCGCCGGGCACGGCCCGGGTGCGCCGCGCACCGGTGCGGCCGGATCCGGAACTGGGGGTGCTGGACTGACCCCACGGGTGGGGGTGCTGGACTGACCCCACGGGTGGGGGTGCTGGACTGACCCCACGGGCACGGGTCAGAGCCCGACGTTCAGCGTGTGTCGCCGCGTGCGGGTGTGTCGCGGGCGCCGAGTCGCAGGTGCTCGATGTGGTAGACGGCTTCGTCCAGGAGCTGGGCCACGTGGTTGTCGTACAGGCTGTAGACGATGCGGCGGCCCTCGCGGGCGCCCGTGACCAGGCCGAGGGCGCGGAGCAGGCGCAACTGGTGGGAGACCGCCGACTGTTCCATGCCGACCGCCTCGGCGAGCGCGCCGACACCGCAGGGGCCCTGGCGCAGCTTGCTGAGGATCATCAGCCGGGACGGCGTGGCCAGCGCCTGGAGCGTGGCGGCGATCGTGGCGGCGGAGTCCGCGTCGAGGTGTGTGGCAGGGCTGATCTCGCTGTCGACTCCGTGTCCCATGCGGCAATCCTACTCGTCATACACTTGAAGACCTCTTCATGTGTTCCGCTATGGTGAGGACCGTTCGCGAGGCCGTCACGGCCCGTGCCGCCGCGTGGCCCCTCCGCTCGCCGCCCGGCCCCTTCGCCCTGCCCCGTCCACGAAGAGGTGTCCCCCGATGCCCTCCGCGTCCTCCGCGCCCTCCGGGTCCTCCGGGTCCTCCGGGTCCTCCGGGCCCTCCGGGTCCTCCGCGTCCTCCGGGTCCTCCGCCCTGGTGGGCGACCGGCCGGCCCCGCCCCTCGCCCCTGCCGCACCCGCACCAGCACCACCGCGCCGCACCCGCCTCCTCGCCCTGCCCGAGGCCCGCTGGGCGGCGCTGGCCACCGCCGCGTTCCTGCTCGCGTGCCCGCTCGAACTCGCCGGGGCGCCCGGCCTGCTGTGGGGCCCGCTCTACGTCCTCTGTTACGTCGCCGGCGGCTGGGAGCCGACCGTGGCGGGGCTCCGGGCGCTGCGGGAGCGGAGCCTCGACGTCGACCTTCTGATGGTGGTCGCGGCCCTCGGCGCGGCGGCCATCGGGCAGTTCCTCGACGGCGGTCTGCTCATCGTCATCTTCGCGGTGTCCGGGGCGCTGGAGGCGCTCGCCACCCGGCGCACCACGGACTCCGTGCGGGGGCTGCTCGACCTGGCGCCGGCCATGGCGGTGCGGGTGACGGAGACGGGCGGGACGGTCGGGGAGGAGCGGGTGGGGGTCGACTCGCTGCGGGTCGGCGACACCGTGCTCGTACGGCCGGGTGAGCGGCTGCCCGCCGACGGCACCGTGCTCGACGGCGGCAGCGAGGTGGACCAGGCCACGATCACCGGCGAACCGCTGCCGGTGCCGAGGGAGCCGGGCGACACGGTGTTCGCCGGCACCCTCAACGGCACGGGGGTGCTGCGCGTCCGCGTCGACCGGGACCCGGCGGACTCGGTCATCGCCCGCATCGTCGCCATGGTCGAGGAGGCCGGTGCGACGAAGGCGCCGACGCAGCTGTTCATCGAGAAGGTCGAACAGCGGTACTCGGTGGGCGTGGTGGTGGCCACCCTCGCGCTCTTCGCCGTCCCGCTCGCGCTCGGCGCCGACTTCGCCGGGACGCTGCTGCGGGCCATGACCTTCATGATCGTGGCGTCGCCGTGCGCGGTGGTCCTCGCGACGATGCCGCCGCTGCTGTCGGCCATCGCCAACGCCGGGCGGCACGGGGTGCTCGTCAAGTCCGCCGTGGTGATGGAGCGGTTGGGCGCGGTGACCAAGGTCGCCCTGGACAAGACGGGGACGCTCACCGAGGGCACGCCCCGGCTCACGGAGGTCCGGCGGCTGCCCGGCACGGAGCTGACCGAGGACGAGGTGCTCGCCCTCGCCGCGGCCGCCGAGCACCCCAGCGAGCACCCGCTGGCCCGCGCCGTGGTCACCGCCGCCCGTGAACGCGGCCTGACCCCGGAGCCCGCCCGGGACTTCACGGCGGAGCCGGGGCGGGGTGTACGGGCGGTCGTCGCGGGCCACGTGGTCGAGGTCGGCACCCCGGATCGCCTCCTCACCCCGACGCCGCCGGACCAACCCCGCGCCACGACCACGCCGGACAAGCTCCGCGCCACGGCCACACCCGACCGGCTCCTCGGCACGGCCGCGCCGGACCTGCCCGAGGACGACAGCCGCACCGTCGCCGCGGTCCGGCCGGAATCCACGCGGGGCGGCACTGCGGAACCGGGTTCCAGCGCACGGGACTTCGGCGCGCAGGGCGGGCCCGGCGAGCGAGCGGTCGTGGCCGGCCGCGAGATGGCGCCCCACAGTTCGGGCCGGCTCGCCGCCACGGCCGCGCCGGGCCGGCCCGAGGACGACGACGCCCGCACCGTCGCCGTCGTCCTGGTCGACGGCGTGCCCGTCGCGACCCTGCACCTCACCGACCTGCCGCGACCCGAGGCCGCCGAAGCGGTCGCCGCACTGGGCCAACTCACCGGCTCCGCCCCGGCTTTGCTGACCGGTGACAGCGCCCGGGCCGCCGCGCCGACGGCCCGGGAGACGGGGATCGAGGACGTGCGGGCCGGGCTGCTCCCGCAGGACAAGGTCGCCGCCGTGCGTCAGTGGGAGGAGCGGGGGGAGCGGGTCCTGGTCGTCGGCGACGGCGTCAACGACGCGCCCGCGCTCGCCGCCGCGCACATCGGCGTCGCCATGGGCGGGACCGGGTCCGATCTGACCCTGGAGACCGCAGACGCCGTCGTCGTCCGCGACGACCTCACCGCGGTCCCGGCGGTCGTGGCCCTCTCCCGCCGGGCCCGGCGGGTCGTGGTGCAGAACCTCGTCATCGCCTCCGTCTGCATCGGCGCGCTGGTCGTCTGGGACCTGGCGGGGCACCTGCCCCTCCCCCTCGGCGTCGCGGGCCACGAGGGCTCCACGATCCTGGTCGGCCTCAACGGCCTCCGCCTCCTGCGGACTTCGGCGTGGCGGCCCCGGCCCGACGCTCCCGGCACATCCCGCTGACCCACAGGACGGCACCCTCCGCCAACTCACCGAGCTCAAGGATGCACACCAGGTCGACGCAGGCCGAGGAGGAACTGGCAAGCCGGCCTTGCCCCCCGGAGGGCGTCGCCGGCCACCAGCGACCACAGGTCGCAACGGACCCCGCAGCACCGGCCTCCAGGTGCCAGGCCGGACTCGGCGGGGGTGTGCACCGGCCTGGCGAAACCCGCACGGGACCGGGCGGTCACGCACCCCCCACCGCCTACGCCCCGCCCCTCCCGGACCCGCACTCCCCGCACACCCCGCTGAGTTCGAGGGTGTGCTCGAGCTCTGCGTAGCCCGTGGTCTCTGCCAGGTGCTCCGCCCACGCCTCCACCGCGCCCGCGTCCACCGGTCTGCTGCGGCCGCAGCGGCGGCAGATGAGGTAGTGGCGGTGTTCCTCGGTGGGGCGCCGCAGGTAGAGCCGTTCGCCGGTCTCGTCGCGTACGACGTCGACGAGGCCGGCGCGGTCCAGTTCGCGCAGCGCGCGGTAGACGGTGGTGAGACCTACGGCCCTGTCGGAACCGGCGAGCAGGGCGTGCAGTTCCTGTGCGGAGATGAACTCCCCGCAGTGCCCGAGCGTTTCGAGGACGGCGGCACGCTGCCGGGTCCTGCGCACGCCGGCCTCGGGCCCCGCGTCGGGACGGCGGCGCTCCTCCCCGCGTCCGAGACGGGATCTCGTCGTCACGGCACGTCGTCCTGTCCGGTTCGGGGGACGCTGGCAGGTATGGCGGGGGCCGTGGCACAAGGGCGGCCGAAGGTGAGGGTGCGGTAGACCGTCACCCCGCCCCCCGCCCGGCCGCCGCCCGTCAGCTCCCCACACGCCTGCGCCGCCGCGGTGACCCGCCGCGTGTACGCGGGGTCCGTGGCGTCGAGCAGCACCCCCAGCGTCGTACCGCTGTGGCCGACCGCCACGCCGAGGCCGCCGACCTCGCGGCAGATCTCCCGCATGGGCTCCAACGACCTCTTGTGGCGCAGGGTCTGGTTCATGAGGGCGCTGCGCGTGGCGATCCGGCCGACCTCCGCCAGGTCGTGGTGGCGGACGGCGGCGGTGAGCCGTTCGAGCAGGTCGGCATAGGTGCGCCGGTCGGCCGCCGTGAACGGCTTGGGGATGCGGTTGAAGTCCACCGTGTCGACGGAGCCGCCCTCGTCGATGCCGACCACCGCCATCGGGGGCAGTGAGCCGAGGATCGCGCGGAGCCGGACGCTGCGGTGGTGGAAGGCGACGATCGCGGGGTAGAGCACGCCGTCGGTGGGTTCGATGCGGGACAGGAGCCGCTCGATCCTGGCGGGCGGCATGGGGACGTCGAGGGCGCGGCCGACCGCCCGCGCGGTGGCGACGAGGTCGGCGGACGAGCTGGCGAGCCCCTTGCCCTCGGGGATGACGCTGCTGACGGTCAGCACCCCGCCGGGCGGCGCGCATCCCGGCGCGCGGGGCGCCAACTCCGCGATCATCCGGGCGAGTCGGAGCGCCTTGGTCTTGCGCGGCGGCCAGACCTCCAGCTCGCCCGACGCGGAGCCCTCCCGGAAGGTGGCCATCGTCCACCGGGCGACGGGCAGCGTCACGAGGAAGTCCCCGTCGCCCTCGCCACCCTGCCGGCCCTCCGGCAGGACACCCTGGAGCAGCTCGCCGAAGGTGCCGAACGCGGTACCGACCCCGGCCCTCGGCGGCGGCCCGTGGCGCGGCGGTCGGGTCGGGCGGGACCGGGCTGCGGCCCCCTGGAACAGCTTCACGCGACTCCTCTCGAACGTCGCGGCGCACCCGGCACGGCACCCCGCGCGGACCAGTGTGCCGAACTTACCCGCTCTTGACAATCATTTTCATCTAGTGTGATGCTCTCGGCGTTCCGGGGCCGCTCCGGGGGCTGCCCGCACTCCCCCGGCGCCCCTCCCTGCCCGCTCGTCCCTACGGGGGGATCCCAGCCATGCACGCACACATCGCAGAAGCGGTGAAGAAGCCCGATCTCATATCCCTGGCACCGGACTTGGCCTGCCTCCGCTTCGAGACGATGAAGATCTACTCGGCCCTCGGAGCCGTCCGGCACCTGCTCGACTCCGGCGCCGTCCGGCCGGGCGACACCCTCATCGACAGCTCCAGCGGCATCTACGCCCAGGCCCTCGCGCTCGCCTGCCACCGCTACGGAATGAAGTGCCACATCGTGGGCTCCACCACGGTGGACCGCTCGACCCGCGTGCAGCTGGAGATACTCGGCGCCACGCTGGAGCAGGTCGCGCCCTCCAAGGACCTCCGGCTCGACCAGGAGCTGAGGGTGCGGCGGATCGCCGAGATCCTCGCTGACAACCCCTCGTACCACTGGATGCGGCAGTACCACGACGACATCCACTACTACGGCTACCGCGAGGTGGCCGACGAGATCGGCAAGGACCTGCCCGCGGGCCCCCTCGCGCTGGTCGGCGGCGTCGGCTCGGGCGCCTCGACGGGCGCCCTCGCCACCTATCTGCGCGAGGCGGGGCGCGACGTGTCGCTCGTCGGCGTGCAGCCCTTCGGCAGCGTCACCTTCGGCTCCGAGCACGTCGCGGACCCGGACATGATCATCGCCGGGATCGGCAGCGCCATCGAGTTCCGCAACGTCCGGCACGAGCTGTACGACCGCGTGCACTGGGTGAACTTCGACAGCGCCGTGTCCGGGGCGGTCTCCCTGCTGCGCACCAGCGGCATCTTCGCCGGGCTCTCGGCGGGCGCCGCCTATCTGAGCGCGCTGTGGGAGCGGCGCAGGGACGACACGCGTACGTACGTCTTCATCGCGGCCGACACCGGCCACCGCTATGTCGAGAGCGCCTACGCCCGGCACGAACAGGCCCTGGACATCGAGACGTTGAAGCCGCACGAGATCACCTCGCTCGGCGACCTCAAGCCCCCCTGGTCCACGACGGCCTGGCCGCCCGCTACCTCCTGAACCCGCCCGCCCCCCGGAGAGAAAACACATGTCACACCCCACGCCCCACACCGTCGCGGAGCTCACCGACGCCGTCCTGTCGGGCGCCCACGGCCCCGACCCGGCCGAGCTCACCGTCACCAGCGCGTTCTGGCTCTACAACACCACCCGGCTCGCCGGCGGCGACGTCACCTACCACAACCACTACCTGCTGCTCCGCGTCGGCGACTCGTTCGGCGCCTGCTCCTTCGAAGCGGGTGAACTCGCCCCGGGCTTCTGCGAGAACGCCTCCGGCCACTCCCTGGACAAGCTGCTGCGCGACGAGTCCGCGCCGGTACGGACCGCCGCCCTCGACGCCTACCTCGCCCGGGTGCGCCCGCACCGCGACACCGCCGACGCCGAGCGCGTCATGCTGCCTGCCGGCACGCCCGAGGTCCGTGCCGAGGCCCGCGACGCCGCCATCGCCGGGCTGCTCGACATCGAGCCCGGCGCGAAGGTCGCCCTGATCGGCGTGGTCAATCCGCTCGTCGCGGCGATACGGGAGCGGGGCGGCGTCTGTCTGCCCTGCGATCTGAACCTGCGGACGACCGCGTGGGGCGAGCCCGTCTCCGACGACATGACCGAGGTGCTCGCACAGGCCGACGCGGTCGTCGCCACCGGCATGACGCTCAGCAACGGCACCTTCGACCTGATCCTGCGCCACTGCGTCGAGCACGGAGTGCCACTGATCGTCTACGCCCAGAGCGGCAGCGCCGTCGCCCGCGCCTTCCTCGGCGCGGGCGTCACCGGACTCAACGCGGAACCGTTCACGTTCTCCCAGTTCAGCGCCGACCCCACGCCGATGTACCGCTACCGCGCCGCCCTCGCGCCGAACGGAGCGGCAGCGTGAGCGTCGACGCCGTCAAGAACCCGGCGCAGGACAGCGCCGAGGAACCGGTACCGGGCGATCTGCGGATGGCCCGCACCCTGTGGCCCGTGCTGCTCGCCTCCGCGGTCGGCCTGTTGCCCTTCACCGTCTTCAGCACGTATCTGGTGCCCATCGCCGACGAGGCCGGCAGCAGCGTCGCCGCGATGGGCGGCCTGCGCGGGCTCGGCGGCCTCGCCGCCCTGCTGGTCGGCACCGCGCTGGCGCCGCTGATCGACCGGGTGCCCAAGGAGTGGGCCGCGGCGGGCGCGCTCGTCGCGCTCGGCGGGTCGGCCGCGCTCGGCGCCGCCGGGGACTTCGCTCTGCTCGCCGTGTTCTGCCTGCTGATCGGCGCCAGTACGTCCGTGCTGAACCCGGCGCTGACCGCCGCGGCCGCCGACCGCTTCGGCACCGGCAAGGCGGCGGGGCGCGCGGCCACCCTGGTCACGGCCACCCAGTCCATGACCGCCATGCTCGCCGCCCCCGTCATCGCGCTGCCCGCGCTGTTCTGGGGCTGGCAGGGCGACCTGATCGGCGTGACCGTGGTGTCGCTGCTGCTCGCGGTGGTCTTCGTGGCCCGGCGCAGGCAGCAGCGGGAGTCGGACGGCGCCGAGACCGCCGAGGACACCCCGCGACTCGGCTACCTCGCCTCGTTCAAGGCCCTCGCGGCGGTGCGCGGCGCGGTGCCGCTGCTGCTGATCGGGTTCCTGCGCACCGCCGTCTTCATGGGCTACCTGTCGTACCTCGCGGCCTTCTACGAGGAGCGGTTCGACCTCGACGCCGGGCTGTTCGCGTTCGTGTGGACGCTGAGCGGCGCCGCGTTCTTCGTCAGCAACCTCCTCACCGGACGGATCACCAACTCGGCTCAGCCGCGCATCGGCACGGAACGCCTGCTCGCCATCGGCCTGGTCGCCGCCCTCGTCTCCGTCGTGGGCTTCTACTTCACGCACTGGCTGCCGCTGGCCCTCGTCATGACCGCGCTGCACGCGGCGAGCCACGCGATCGTCGCCGCGTGCGTGGTCAGCCTCATCGTGCGACGCTGCGGCACCACGCTGCGCGGCTCCGCGCTCAGCCTCAACGCGGCGGGCCAGAGCCTCGGCGTGTTCGTCGGCGCGGCGCTCGGCGGCGCCGGCCTCGGCCTGGCCGGCTACCCGGGAACCGCGGCCGCCTTCGGCACCCTCGTCGTCGTGGCGCTCGGCGCCGCCGCGCTGGTGCTCCGCGGCACGTCGAAGGCGGGCACCGCGTGAGCACCCTCACACAGGCGCCGCCGGCCGGGGCCCCGAAGAGCCGGGCCGCCGTGCGGGAGCGGCTCGCCTCCCCCAGGGCCCTCGTGCTGACCTGTGTCGCGCTCTTCGTCGTCCTTGTCGCGTCGGTCGTCGTGGCGATCGGCCTCGGCGCGGCCTACGTGTCGCCCGCCGACACCACCCGCTATCTGTGGGCGGCGCTCAGCGGCGGCCGCATCGGCGCCGACGAGACGACGACGTACCAGATCATCTGGCAGATCCGGACCCCGCGCGTGCTGCTCGCCGCGCTGGTGGGCGCCGGTCTGAGCGCGGTCGGCGTGGCCATCCAGGCGATGGTGCGCAACGCGCTCGCCGACCCGTTCGTCCTGGGCGTCTCCTCGGGGGCGTCGGTGGGCGCGGTCGGCGTGACGGTGACCGGCGGCCTGGCCGCGCTCGGGGTGTACGCGGTGTCGGCGGGCGCGTTCGTCGGCGCGCTCGTCGCGTCCTTCCTCGTATACGCCGCGTCCAGTGACCGGGGCGCCCTCTCCCCGCTGCGCCTGGTCCTCACCGGCGTGGCGATGTCGCTCGGCTTCCAGGCCGTGATGAGCGTGATCATCTACTTCGCCCCGGACAACGAGGCGACGTCGATGGTCCTGTACTGGACCATGGGCAGCTTCGGGGCCGCCGCCTGGGGGACGCTGCCCGTCGTCTCCGCGGTCGTGCTGCTCGGCGTCGCCGCGCTGTACCGGTACGGCAGGGCGCTGGACGTCCTGGCGCTCGGCGACGAGACCGCCGCGAGCCTGGGCGTCAGCCCGGACCGGCACCGCAAGTCCCTGCTCGTGCTCGTCTCCCTGATCACCGGCGTGATGGTCGCCGTGAGCGGCGCGATCAGCTTCGTGGGGCTCGTCATGCCGCACCTGGTGCGGATGGTCGTCGGCGCCACGCACACCCGGGTGCTCGCCGTCGCGCCGCTGGTCGGCGCGGTGTTCATGGTCTGGGTCGATCTGCTGTCCCGGACGGTGGTCGCGCCGCGCGAACTGCCGCTGGGAGTCATCACGGCGCTCGTCGGCGTGCCGGTGTTCATCGGCCTGATGCGCCGCAAGGGCTATGTGTTCGGGGGGCGTTGACATGACCGACATGCACGACGAAGCAGCCGAGAGGTCCGTGATGGACCTGCGCATCGACGGGCTCGGCGTCGACATCGACGGCAGGAGCCTGGTGCGGGACCTCTCGCTCGATGTGGGCGAGGGCCAGGTCGTCGGTCTGGTCGGCCCGAACGGCAGCGGGAAGTCGACCGCGCTGCGCTGTGTGTACCGGGCGCTGCGGCCGGCCACGGGCACCGTCCGGGTCGGCGGGGACGACATCTCCCGGCTCTCGATGCGCCGCGGCGCGCAGCTCGTCGCCGCCATGACGCAGGACGGCGCCGTCGACCTCGACTTCACGGTGGCGGAGGTCGTGGCGCTCGGCCGGGCCCCGCACCAGCGCGGCAACCAGGCGCTCACCGCCCGCGAACGCGAGCTGTGCGCACGGGCGATGGAGCGGCTCGACATCCACCACCTCGCCGGGCGCGGCGTCCTGACCCTGTCCGGCGGGGAACGGCAGCGCGTGCTGCTCGCCCGTGCCCTCGTCCAGGAGCCGCGGGTCCTCGTCCTCGACGAGCCGACCAACCACCTCGACGTACGCCATCAGATAGAGGTCCTCTCGCATCTGCGCGGCGCCGGGCTCACCGTCCTCGTCGTGCTGCACGACCTGAACCTCGCGGCGGCCGCCTGCGACCGGCTCGGCGTGCTGTCGCAGGGGCGGCTCGTGGCGTCCGGAACACCCGAGGACGTCCTCACCGAAGACCTGGTGGCCGACGTGTTCGGCGTGCAGGCCAGCGTCATCAAGCATCCGCTGACAGGTGACCCGCAGCTGCTGTACGCGCTCCACCCCACCCTCTGAAAAAGCGTCCGTCTGGCACGCCCCTCTGAAACGCCCCTCTGAACGTCCCTCTGAAACGTCCTTCTGAAAGGCACCGACTCCCCATGTCCCACACCCGATCCATCGCGGCCGGCTCCGCGCTCGCGCTGACGCTGCTCGTCGGCTGCGGCGCCGAGGTCGACTCGGACAGCGCCGCCGATGCGGCCGAGAAGACCACCGTCAAGCGCTGCGGCGAGCCGGTCTCCTACAAGGTCCCGCAGCGGGCCGTCGCGTACGAGGGCGGCAGCGCCGACAAGCTGTTCAGCCTCGGCCTGACCGAGCACGTCCACGGTTACGTGATGCCGCCCGCCAACCCGCCGGTGAGCGAGTCGCCCTGGGCGTCGGAGTACGCCAAGGTGAAGATGCTCAGCGACGACCTGCTCAACAAGGAGGTCGTCGTCGAGGCGAAGTCCGACTTCGTCGTCGCGGGCTGGAACTCCGGCTTCAGCGACCAGCGCGGCATCACCCCGAAGACCCTGGACAAGCTCGGCATCCAGAGCTTCATGCACACGGAGAGCTGCTTCAACTACCCTGGATATCCGGAGAAGGTCACTCCGTTCAAGGCGCTCTACAGCGACCTGGAGCGGCTCGGCAAGATCTTCCGGGTCGAGGAGAAGGCGGACCGGGTCGTCGGGGACCTGAAGAAGCGCGTCGCGGCCGTGGAGAAGAAGGCGCCCAAGGACGGCGAGCGGGTGCCGGTGTTCCTCTACGACTCCGGCACCGACCAGCCCTTCACGGCGGGCAGCCAGGTCCCGCCCAACGACATCATCAAGAGCGCGGGCGGCAGGAACATCTTCGACGGCCTCGACGAGCGCTGGACGCAGGTCAACTGGGAGGCCGTGACGAAGGCCGAGCCCGAGGTCGTCATCATCTTCGACTACGGCGACCAGCCCGCGAAGAAGAAGATCGAGTTCCTGAAGAAGTCCCCGCACACGAAGGAACTGCCCGCCGTCAAGAAGAACAACTTCTTCGTCCTCGACTACAACGAGGGCATCAGCGGGCCACGCAACATCGACGGCCTGGAGAAGTTCGGCAAGTACCTCAGGGAGCTCAAGGGCTGAGCACCGCGCCGGAGTTCAGCCCGCGAAGGGGACGCCCGGCAGCCCGCGGCCCGCGTCCGGCACGACCAGGACCGACCCCGACAGGGGGTGCGGGCGGTCGAGGCCGGTGCGGGCCGTGGTGATGTACAGGTCGCGCAGGTCCGGGCCGCCGAAGGCGCAGGCCGTGGGGCGGCGCACCGGGAGCTCCACGGTGCGGTCGAGACGGCCGTCCGGTGTGTAGCGGCGGACCTGCGCGCCGTCCCAGAGCGCGACCCACACGCAGCCTTCGGCGTCGACGGTGAGCCCGTCGGGGAAGCCCGCGCTCTCTTCGATGTGCGCGAACGTGCGCCTGTTGAGAGCGCGTTGCCCGTCGTGGTCGAAAACGTCGATACGTCGAGTGGGGCTGTCGACGTAGTAGACGAGGCGTTTGTCGGGGCTCCAGCCGGTGCCGTTGCTGACGGCCACGTCGCCGAGGAGCTCGGTCGTGGTGCCGTCGGGGCCGATACGGGTGAGACTGCCGCCACCCGGCGCCTCGTCGTAGCGCATGGTGCCCGCCCAGAGCGAGCCGTCGGGCGCGACGGCGGCGTCGTTGCCCCGCCGGCCCGGTGCCGGGTCGTGCACCAGCCAGCTGAAGGGCGCACCACCCGGTCCGTACAGGCCGATGCCGTCGCGGAGGTTGACCACCAGGCCGCCGCCCGCGCGGGGCTTGGCGGCGCCGACGTGCTGCTCGGTCGCCATGACGGTGCGTCGGCCGGCCACGGGGTCGTACGTGTGGACGCGCGAGCCGAGGATGTCGACCCAGATGAGGTGGCCGGCGTCCGCGTCCCAGGTGGGGCCCTCGCCGAGCGCTGCCTCCGCGCGCACCGCCACGTCGTACGCGCGCCTCGTCGCGTGCGCCATCGCGCGCCCCGCCACGTGCGTCATCGCGCGCCCCGGTGGCCGAGGCGGACCGACAGGTCACCGGCGCCCTTGGCGGCGAGCTCGGCCAGTTCGCGCTCGCGCTCCTCGCTCCAGCGGATCATCGGCACGGAGATGGAGAGCGCCGCGACGACCTGCCCCGCACTGTCCCGCACCGGCGCCGCCACACAGCTGACGTCCGGGTTGGACTCCCGGTGCTCGACGGCGACGCCCCGCTCGCGGATGTCGGTGAGCGCGGCGAGCAGCTCGTCGGGGTCGGTGATGCTGTCGGCGGTCATCGCGGTGAACTCCCGCCCCCGCAGCCGGGATTCGAGCTCGTCCGGGGGCAGCGAGGCCAGCAGCATCTTGCCGACCGAGGTGCAGTGCGCGGGCAGGCGGCGGCCCGCCGCGGAGACCATGCGCACGGCGTGCGTGGAGTCGACCTTGGCGATGTAGATGACGTCGGTGTCCTCCAGGATCGCGACGTGGACGGTCTCGTCGCAGGTCTCGGCGACCTCGCGGGCCACCTGCTGCCCCTCGGCGGCGAGGTCGAGCTGCTCGGCATAGCGGCTGCCGAGCTGGTAGGTGCGCACGCCGAGGCGGTAGCGCCCGGGCTGGTCCGGGATCTGGACGAGATACGAGCGGGCCGCCAGGGTGGTGAGCAGCTCGTGCACGGTGGTGCGCGGCAGCTGGAGTCTGCGGGTGACCTCGGGCGCGGAGAACGTGCCGTCCCCTTCCAGGAACAGTTCGAGTATGTCCAGCGACCTGGTCACCGCGGGCACCAGTCGTCCCATGAGTTCGGCCTCCCACCCTGCGCGTCCGAAACCGTCCGAAACTTCGGTCGCTGATCGATATGACGAACACAGGGTAGGCACGGCGCCGTTCGCGGCGCAATGGCCGCCTCCCTCCCGACAGGCGGTTGTGCGCGACCCATTGACACCTTCCGGCCGCCGTGAATAACGTCACGCCAGCATTTCGAACGTGTGACGAAATACCGAACAAGTCAAGGGGCAACTGCCTTGCGCATTACGGGAATCAGCACGCATGTGGTCGGGACGCCGTGGCGTAACCTCACCTATGTCCAGGTCCACACCGACGAGGGCCTGACCGGTGTCGGTGAGACCCGCATGCTCGGCCACACCGACGCGCTCATCGGCTACCTCCGCGAGGCGGAGGCCAACCACATCAAGGGGTCCGACCCGTTCGCGGTCGAGGACCTCGTGCGCCGCATGAAGTACGGCGACTACGGCCGGGCCGGCGAGATCGTGATGTCGGGCATCGCCGTCATCGAGATGGCCTGCTGGGACATCAAGGGCAAGGCGCTCGGCGTCCCCGTCTGGCAGTTGCTCGGCGGGAAGGTCACCGACCGCGTCAAGGCGTACGCGAACGGCTGGTACACCACGGAGCGCACCCCGGAGGCGTACCACAAGGCCGCCCAGGGCGTGATGGAGCGCGGCTACCGCGCGCTGAAGATCGACCCGTTCGGGACCGGCCACTACGAACTGGACCACGAGCAGAGCCTGTACGCGGTCTCGCTGATCGAGGCCGTGCGCGACGCCATCGGGCCCGACGCCGAGCTGATGCTGGAGATGCACGGCCGGTTCTCGCCCGCCACGGCCGTCCGGCTCGCGCGCGACCTCGCGCCGTTCCGGCCCGCCTGGCTGGAGGAGCCCGTCCCGCCGGAGAACCTGAAGGCGCTGGAGAAGGTCGCCGCCAAGGTCGACATGCCGGTGGCGACCGGCGAGCGCATCCACGACCGGATCGAGTTCCGCGAGCTGTTCGAGAGCCAGGCCGTGGACATCATCCAGCCCGACGTCGGCCACATCGGCGGCATCTGGGAGACCCGCAAGCTCGCGGCCACCGCCGAGACGCACTACATGCTGGTCGCCCCGCACAATGTCGGCGGCCCGGTGCTGACCGCCGCCTCGCTCCAGGTCGGCTTCACCGCGCCGAACTTCAAGATCCTGGAGCACTTCAACGACTTCGCGGACGCGGACATCAAGAAGGTCGTGAAGGGCGCCCCGCAGGTCGACCCGGAGACCGGCTGCTTCGAGCTGTCGCACGCGCCGGGTCTCGGTGTCGAGCTGGACACCGACGCCGCCGCCGAGTTCCCGCAGCAGCGGGCGCGGTTCGACCTGTGGGCCGAGGGCTGGGAGAAGCGGAATCCCGGCGGGGCCGACGCATGACATCGCGCGCCGTCGTCGTCGACCGCCCCGGCAGCCACCGCCTGGTCACCGGGGAGCGCCCCGAGCCGCGCCCCGGCGAGGTCCTCGTCGAGGTGGCCGCCGCCGGGATCTGCATGAGCGACCGCGAGGTGTACGACGGACACCGCGACGCCGCGTACGTCCGCTACCCGGTGATTCCCGGCCACGAGTGGGCAGGGACCGTGGCGGCCGTCGGCGCCGGGGTCGACCCCGGCCTGGTCGGGCGGAAGACCGTCGCCGAGGGCTTTCGCGCGTGCGGCGTCTGCGAGCGGTGCCGGTACGGCGAGACGAGCCTGTGCGGCGGCGGCTACGCGGAGACCGGGTTCACCGAACCCGGCGCCTTCGCCGACCACGTCGTCGTGCCCGCGCGGCTGCTGCATCCGCTGCGTGACGACGCCGATCTGCGGGCCGCGGCCCTGCTCGAACCGTCCGCCGTGATCGCGGCGGCCGTGCGGGCGGGCGGGCCGCGGGCCGGCGAGCGGGTCGCGGTGGTCGGCGCGGGGACGCTCGGGCTGCTCGCGGTGCAGTGGCTCGCGGCAGGCGGCCCCGCGGAGCTGACCGTCGTCGATCCGCGCGCGGCACGTGGGCAGCTGGCCCTGGGCTTCGGGGCGACCTCGGCGCTCTCCCCCGCGGAGGCGGGGTCCGTGAACGGGTCCTTCGACCTCGTGGTCGAGACGGCGGGTGCGGCGACCACTGCCGCTTCGTCGTGTCTGCTCGCCCGCAGGGGCGGGCGGGTGGTGCTCACCGGGATGTTCACGGAGGGGGCCGTCGGGATCGATCCCGTGCATCTGTCCGTCAGCCAGCTGGAGGTACGGTCCGTCTTCGGGGCGTCGTCCGGCGCGTGGGCCGATGCGGTACGGGCGTTCGAACTCGGGCTGCTCGATCCGGCTCCGCTGATCACGCATGAGTTTCCCTTGGAGCGGTTCGGGGAGGCGGTTTCCCTGGTCGGGGGTGGTGATCCCGGGACCGGGAAGGTCTTGTTGCTGCCCTGAGCTCTTCTCTTCGGCTGCGGGGCGGGGGTGGCTGGTCGCGCAGTTCCCCGCGCCCCTGAGCACACCACACACAGGCCCCCCGCTTGCGCGGCCTCACCGAAGCACACCCCACGACACGAACTTCGTTCGATACCTCGAACCAAGTGATCTCACGCAAAGGACGACCGTGACCGACGACCCCTCCACCTCCCTCCCCCGGCAGCCCGGCGAACCCGCCCTCGCCGCGCTCGGGCTCGCCGCTCCCTCCCCCGATCCCGCCGACGCCTCGGCCCACACGTTCCCCGACGGCGGCACCTGGCGGGTCGAGATTCCGTCGGTCGAGGGGCCCGAGGCGCTCGGCGTCGTGCTCAAGGAGGCCGCGCGGCTCGACGTGCCGATCCACCGCATCAGCCAGGGCAGCGGCGTGTGGATGCTCTCCGACGCCGAGATCACGGAGATGGTGGAGACGGCCGCCGAGCGCGACATCGAGCTCTGCCTGTTCACCGGGCCGCGCGGCACCTGGGACACCGGCGCCTCCGTGCGCACCGACTCGCGCGGCGCGGGGCTGCGCGCCCGTGGCCACGACGCGGTCGCCGGATGCGTCGAAGACGCCCTGCGCGCCACGGAGTTGGGCGTCAAGTGTCTGCTCGTCGCCGACGAGGGCGTCCTGTGGACGCTGCACCGTGCGCGGACCGCGGGGATCATCCCGGCCGACACGACGCTGAAGGTGTCCGCACTGATCGGCCCGGTCAACCCGGCCGCCTACGCGGTGTACGAGCGTCTCGGCGCGGACTCGCTGAACGTCCCGAGTGACCTGACGCTCGCTCACCTCACCGAGATACGGCGGGTGTCGGGCGCGCCGATGGACATGTACGTGGAGGCTCCGGACGACCTCGGCGGCTACATCCGCATGTACGAGATCGCCGAGCTGATCCGGCGCGGCGCGCCCCTGTATCTGAAGTTCGGTCTGGCGAAGGCGCCCGCCATCTACCCGTACGGAGCGCAGCTGCGCGACGTCACCCTCGACACCGCCCGCGAGCGCGTGCGCCGCGGCCGGCTCGCCCTGGATCTGCTGGCCCGGCACGGCGCCGGTGCCGGGATGTCGCCGCTGGGCTCGCGCCTGCCCGGCGACCTGAACCGCTTCCCGGAAAGGAGCTGACCCATGCGCACCCGCACGCGCCTCACCGCCGCGGTGGCCACGGCCGTCCTGCTCGGCTCGCTCACCGCCTGCGGCCAGGAGGCCAAGGGCGGCAGCCGGTACAAGCCGGACGCCGGAAAGGGCGCCACCATCGGGCTCGCGATGCCGACCAAGGCCTCCGAGCGGTGGATAGCCGACGGCAAGAACATGGCCGAGCAGTTCCGCAAGGCCGGCTACAAGACGGATCTGCAGTACGGCGACGACAAGGTCGAGAACCAGGTCGCCCAGCTGGAGAACATGATCACCAAGGGGCGCAGCCTGCTGGTGGTCGCCGCCATCGACGGCTCCGCGCTGACCGATGTCCTGCAGCGCGCGCACGACGCCGGCATCCCCGTGATCTCGTACGACCGCCTCATCCTCGGCACGAAGAACGTCGACTACTACGCGTCGTTCGACAACGAGCGCGTCGGCCGCCTCGAGGCGCAGTACATCGTCGACAAGCTGAAGCTGGGCAAGCCGGCGAAGGGCGGCGACTCGTACAACATCGAGCTGTTCGCGGGCTCGCCGGACGACAACAACACCAAGTACTTCTGGAACGGCGCCATGAAGGTGCTGCAGCCGTACTTCAAGACCGGGCAGCTCACCGTCCGCAGCAAGCAGACGAGGATGAACCAGGCCACCACGCTGCGCTGGGACGGCGGCACCGCGCAGAAGCGCATGGACGACCTGATCAGCAAGAACTACGGCTCGGAGCGGGTCGACGCGGTCCTTTCGCCGTACGACGGGATCTCGCTCGGCATCATCTCGGCGCTGAAGAGCGCGGGGTACGGCTCCAAGAGCCAGCCGCTGCCGGTGATCACCGGGCAGGACGCCGAGCTCGCGTCGGTGAAGTCCATCATCCGCGGCGAGCAGACGCAGACGGTGTTCAAAGACACCCGCAAGCTGGCCGCGCAGACGGTGGCGATGGGCGACGCGGTCCTGAACGACAAGAAGCCCAAGGTCAACGACACCAAGAACTACCACAACGGCAAGAAGACCGTCCCGTCGTACCTCCTCGACCCGGTCAGCATCGACAAGTCGAACACGCAACTCCTCGTCAAAGAGGGGTACTTCACGGCGGGGCAGCTCAAGTGAGCAGGCCCGTGCTCGAGATGCGCGGCATCACCAAGACGTTCCCCGGCGTCAAGGCGCTCTCCGATGTGAACCTGACCGTGCGGGCCGGGGAGATCCACGCGATCTGCGGCGAGAACGGCGCGGGCAAGTCGACGCTGATGAAGGTCCTCAGCGGCGTCCACGAGCACGGCAGCTACGACGGCGAGATCCACTTCGAGGGCGAGCGGATGGCCTTCAAGGACATCCGCGCCAGCGAGCGGCACGGCATCGTGATCATCCACCAGGAGCTGGCGCTCGTCCCGTACCTGTCCATCGCCGAGAACATCTTCCTCGGCAACGAACAGGCCAGGCGCGGCTTCATCGACTGGCACGACACGCTGCGCAGGGCGAGCGCGCTGCTCAAGCGGGTGGGCCTGAACGAGAAGCCGCAGACGCCGGTCGCCGACATCGGCGTGGGCAAGCAGCAGCTGGTGGAGATCGCGAAGGCGCTGTCCAAGGAGGTGAAGCTGCTCATCCTGGACGAGCCGACGGCCGCGCTCAACGACGAGGACAGCGCGAAGCTCCTCGACCTCATCGTGGGACTGCGCGAGCAGGGCATCGCCAGCATCATCATCTCCCACAAGCTGAACGAGATCCGGGCCATCACCGACTCGGTGACGATCCTGCGCGACGGCCGGACGATCGAGACGCTGACGGTTCGTGAGACGCCGGAATCGGAGCCGCAGTTGTCCGAGGACCGCATCATCCGCGGCATGGTCGGCCGCGACCTCGACCACCGCTTCCCCGACCGCACGCCCTACGAGGGTGCGGACGCGGGCTCGCCCGCCCTCGCCGTCGAGGGCTGGACGGTGCGGCATCCGGTCGACCACCAGCGCAAGGTCGTCGACGACGTGTCGCTGACCGTGCGGCGCGGTGAGATCGTCGGCATCGCGGGCCTGATGGGCGCGGGCCGCACCGAGCTCGCCATGTCCGTCTTCGGGCGTTCGTACGGTCAGTACGTGTCCGGGACGGTGTCGGTGGGCGGGCGCCAGGTCGTCACGAAGACGGTGCCCGCCGCGGTCGACGCGGGCATCGCGTACGTCACCGAGGACCGCAAGCAGTACGGCCTGAACCTCATCGACAACATCAACCGCAACATCTCCCTGGCCTCACTGCCGGGCATGCGGCGCCGGGACGGCTTCGTCGACGAGCACCACGAGCGGTCCGTCGCCGAGCGTTACCGCAAGTCGATGAACATCAAGGCTCCCACGGTGTTCGAGCAGGTGGGGCGGCTCTCCGGCGGCAACCAGCAGAAGGTCGTGCTGAGCAAGTGGATCCACGCCGACCCCGAGGTGCTGATCCTCGACGAGCCGACGCGCGGCATCGACGTCGGTGCCAAGTACGAGATCTACACCGTCATCGACAAGCTCGCGGCCGAGGGCAAGGCGGTCCTCTTCATCTCCTCCGAACTGCCCGAGCTGCTCGGGATGTGCGACCGGATCTACACGATGGCCGAGGGCCGGCTGACCGGTGAGGTCGACCGCGCGGACGCCACCCAGGAACTCCTGATGCGCCACATGACCAAGAACAGAAGCTGAGGCATCCGCCATGACCACCACGACCACGCCCCCGCGCGACACCGCGGCCACACCACCGGCCAAGGCCTCCGTCGGCGAACTGCTGCTGCGCAGCGTGCGCTCCAACATGCGCCAGTACGGCATGCTCATCGCCCTGGCCTTCATCGTCATCCTCTTCCAGATCTGGTCGGACGGCGTCCTGCTGCTGCCGAGCAACGTCTCCAACCTGATCCAGCAGAACGGCTACATCCTCATCCTGGCCATCGGCATGATGATCGTCATCATCGCCGGCCACATCGACCTGTCCGTCGGTTCGCTGGTGGCCTTCGTCGGCGCCATGTCGGCGGTGATGATGGTCAAACACGACATGCCGTGGGTGCTCGCGCTCGTCCTCTCGCTGCTGATCGGCGCGGTCGCGGGGGCGTGGCAGGGCTTCTTCATCGCCTATGTGGGCATCCCGTCGTTCATCGTGACGCTCGCCGGCATGCTGCTCTTCCGCGGTCTCACGCAGATCGTCCTGGAGGGGCAGTCCCTGTCCCCGTTCCCCGACGGTTTCCAGAACATCGCCAAGGGCTTCATCCCGGAGATGGGCCCGTACACGCAGTACCACAACCCGACGCTGGTCATCGGCTTCGTGACGGTCGCGTTCCTCGTCTTCCGTGAATGGCGCAGCCGCAAGCAGCAGCTGGCGTACGACCTCGACGTCACGCCGACGAGCCTGTGGGTGGCCAAGCTGGTCGCGATCAGCGCCGCCGTCATCGCCTTCACGCTGACCCTGGCGAGCTTCCGCGGTGTGCCCGTCGTGCTGCTCATCATGTGCGGTCTGCTGATCGGCCTCGGCTATGTGATGCGCAACGCCGTCATCGGGCGGCACGTGTACGCGCTGGGCGGCAACAAGGCGGCGGCGAAGCTGTCCGGCGTGAAGGACAAGCGCGTCACCTTCCTGATCTTCGTCAACATGGGTGTGCTGGCGGCGCTCGCGGGCTGTGTGTACGCGGCGCGGCTGAACGCGGGCACCCCGCAGGCGGGCCTGAACTTCGAACTGGAGGCGATCGCCGCCTCGTTCATCGGCGGCGCGTCGATGAGCGGCGGCGTGGGCACGGTGATGGGCGCCGTGATCGGCGGCCTGGTGCTCGGCGTCCTCAACCAGGGCATGTCCCTGGTCAACATCGGCACCGACTACCAGCAGGTCATCAAGGGCCTGGTGCTGCTCGCCGCGGTCGGGTTCGACGTCTGGAACAAGCGCAAGGTCGGCCGGTAGTCACAGTCCAACTCACCCTTATGGAGCGGCACATGGAAACGAGCAGACGCAATGTACTGGCGGCGGCCGCCGCCACGGGCCTCACGGCGGCCGTCGCGGGCACCTCGCACGCGGCGGACGGCGCACGGCCCACCAAGGAACTCTTCGGCAGGCTCGCCGACGGGACGAAGGTGTACCGCTGGTCGCTGGCGAACGGCGGCACGCGGATGAAGGTCCTCTCGTACGGCGGCATCGTGCAGTCGTTGGAACTGCCCGACCGGCGCGGCCGGTACACCAACGTCTCCCTCGGTTACGACACCATCGAGGCGTACACCGCGGGGACCACGTTCTTCGGCGCGCTCATCGGCCGCTACGGCAACCGCATCGCGCGCGGCCGCTTCACCCTGGACGGCAAGAGCTACCAACTGTCCGTCAACGACGGGGAGAACAGCCTGCACGGCGGCGCGAAGGGCTTCGACACGCGGGTGTGGGACGTGGAGCCGTTCGCCGGGTCCTCCGGTGTCGGCCTGGTCCTCCGGTATGTGAGCGTCGACGGTGAGATGGGCTATCCGGGGACGCTGCGGGTGAAGGTGACGTACACCCTCACCGGCCGCGGCGACTGGCGGATCGACTACGCGGCAACCACCGACAAGGCGACCGTCGTTAACCTCACCAACCACACGTACTACAACCTGGCGGGTGAGGGCAGCGGCGACATCTACGGCCACGAACTGTCCCTGGCCGCAGGGCGGTTCACGCCGACCGACGCGGGGCTGATCCCGACGGGCGAGCTGGCGAAGGTGGCGGGCACGCCCTTCGACTTCCGGCGCGCGAAGCGCGTGGGCAAGGACATCCGCGCCGCCCATCCGCAGCTGGTGACCGCCAAGGGGTACGACCACAACTGGGTCCTCGACAAGGGCATCACCCACCGCCCCGAGCCCTTCGCGACGCTCCGGGACCCGGAGACCGGCCGCACCATGAGGATCGCCACGACGGAGCCCGGTGTGCAGTTCTACTCCGGCAACTTCCTCGACGGCACACTGACGGGCCCCTCCGGACGCACGTACCGCCAGGGCGACGGGCTGTGCCTGGAGACCCAGCACTTCCCGGACTCCCCGAACCAGCCGTCGTTCCCCTCCACGGTGCTGCGGCCGGGCGAGACCTACCGGTCGAGCACGGTCCACGCCTTCTCCACCCGCTGATCCGGGGCGGCACCTCCGGACTCCGGCGCGACCCGGCCAGGTGGCCGGGTCGCGCTGTTTCTCAGGAGCTGCGGCCGTCGGCCACGGGAATGCCGAAGTCAGGTGTGCCGTCGGCCTTCCAGCCCAGCCGCTGGATGCGGGTGTGCCGGTTGGGGTCGTGCAGCGGGTCGCCGGTGATCTCCTTGTACTGGCGGGCGTGGTAGACGAGGACGTCGGTGCGGCCGTCCTCGGCGACGGTGAAGGAGTTGTGGCCGGGCCCGTACTGCCTGGTGGTCTCGTTGCTGGTGAAGACGGGCTTCGGGGACTTCGTCCACGACTTCGGGTCGAGGAGGTCGCTGCGGGCATCGGCGGTGAGCAGGCCCAGGCAGTAGTTGGCGTCGGTGGCGCTCGCGGAGTACGTCATGAAGACGCGTCCGTTGCGCTTGATGACCGAGGCACCCTCGTTCACCTTGAAGCCGACGCACTCCCAGTCGTACTCCGGTGTGGTGAGCCGCACTTGGGGCCCGGTCACCGTCCAGGGGTTGGCCATGCGGGACAGGAACACGGCCGTGTTGTTGTCCATGCCGGGCTCGTACTGCGCCCAGGCGAGGTAGCGGGAGCCGCGGTGCGTGAAGGTGGTCGCGTCCAGGGAGAAGGTGTCCCAGGCGGTGACGATCCGCCCCTTCTCCGTCCACGTTCCCTTGAACGGGTCGCGGTGGGAGTTCTCCAGGACCCACATGCGGATCTTCCACACGTCGTCGGCGGGCGCGGCGGCGAAGTACAGGTACCACTTGCCGTCGATGTGGTGGATCTCCGGCGCCCAGATGTGCGCGCCCATGTCACCGCTCGCGTGCTTGCGCCAGACGACGGCCTCCTCGGCGGTCGCGATGCCGCGCAGGGTGCGGGAGCGGCGCAGGATGATGCGGTCGTACTCGGGTGAGGTGGCGGTGAAGTAGTACCGGCCGTCGGTGTGGCGGTGGATGTGCGGGTCGGCGCGCTGCCGGACGAGGGGGTTGGTGAAGGAGGGGGCGGCGTGGGGCGCGCGGGCCGCGGGGTCCGGCGTCGCGGCGCCGGCCACGGCCGGGGCGGCGGCGAGGGTGCCCGCGGCGAGGGCCGCGCCCTTCAACACGAGTCTGCGGTGCGGGTGCGGGCGTCGGCCGTGGTTCGGGGTGGGTGGTTCGCTGGGGTTCATACGCTGGCGCGCCTTTCCGGAGCGAGGGGACGTCCGTGATGACGTCCGTGGTTACGTCCGTGATTTCGAACAACATCTGTGATGTCGAACGCCGAAACGGTAAAGGCGTGTTCGGAGCAGGTCAACGGGTAGGACGGGACGAGGGCGACATGAGGGAGAAGCGGGGATGACGAGCGGCACGTGGACCAACTGGGCGGGAAACATCACCTTTTCCACCGGCGAGCTGCACCGTCCCCGCTCGCTCGACGAGCTGCGGGACCTGATCGCGGGCAGCCGCCAAGTGCGGGTCCTCGGCACCGGGCACTCGTTCAACAGGATCGCCGACGTCGATCCTGGATCCGGCGGGGCGCTGGTCTCCCTGGCCGGGCTCGAACCGTCCGTCGACGTCGACACGGCGGCCCGGACGGTCCGCGTCGCGGGCGGCGTGCGCTACGCCGAACTCGCCCGCCACCTCCACGCGCAGGGCCTCGCCCTGCCCAACATGGCCTCCCTGCCGCACATCTCGGTGGCCGGCTCGGTCGCCACCGGCACCCACGGCTCCGGCAACGGCAACCAGCCCCTGTCCTCGGCGGTCCGGGCCGTCGAACTGATCACGGCGGACGGGTCACGGCTCACGCTGCGCCGGGGCGACGAGGGCTTCGACGGCGCCGTGGTCGCGCTGGGCGCCCTCGGCGTCGTCACCGCCCTCACCCTCGACGTGGAGCCCACCTTCGAGGTGTGCCAGCACGTGTACGTCGAACTCCCCTTGGCCGGGCTCGACTTCGAGGCGGTGAGCGCGGCGGCGTACAGCGTGAGTCTCTTCACGGACTGGCGCGGACCCCGCTTCACGCAGGTGTGGCTCAAGCGGCGCGCCGACGGGCCGCCGGCCGACTTCCCGTGGGCTCGGCCCGCCACCGTGCCCGCCCACCCCGTGCCGGGCATGCCGGCGGTCAACTGCACGCGCCAGCAGGGCATACCCGGCCCGTGGCACGAGCGGCTGCCGCACTTCCGGCCGGCGTTCACTCCGAGCAGCGGCGCCGAACTCCAGTCGGAGTACCTCCTCCCCCGGCGGGACGCGCTCGCCGCCCTGCACGCGCTCGACTCCTTGCGCGCGTCGATCGCCCCCGTCCTCCAGGTCTGTGAGGTCCGCACGGTGGCCGCCGACGCGCAGTGGCTGAGCCCCGCGTACGGCCGCGACACGGTGGCCTTCCACTTCACCTGGCTCCCGGACCCGGCGGCGGTGCTCCCGGTGGTCGCCTTGGTCGAGGACCACCTCGCACCGTTCGACCCACGCCCGCACTGGGGCAAGGTCTTCACGCTGCCGCCCACCGAACTCCGCGCCCGCTACCCGCGCCGAGCCGACTTCACGGCACTCGCGGAGAAGCTGGACCCGACGGGCAAGTTCCGCAACGCCTTCGTGCGGGACGTTCTTTGGGCGGGCCACGCGGGCCAGGCGGGCTAGGCGGGCCGGCCGGGCTCGGCGGGTTCGGCGCTCCTGGACGGTGGAGGGCTGCCGGGCGGCGGTACCCGGCGAACGCCCACGAGCCCCAGCACCGGCACGACCGCGAGGACGATCCAAGGCATCGCCCCGCCCCATTCCAGCAAGGCGCCCACCGGGGCCCCGCCCGCGAGGACCACCGCGCCGGAGACCGAGGAGAGCGCCCCCGTGAAGAAGCCGAGCCTGCGGTCCTCGACCAGATCGGGGAGCCAGGCCCGGGCCGCCGGGACCACCAGCATCTGGCCGAGCGTCAGCAGCACCACGAACGCCAGCGACGGCACGACACCGCCCACCGGAAGGAGCACCCCCGTCGCCGCGAACGACCCGGCCACGAGGACGAGGCCGCAGCGCAGTGCCGCCGGAGGCGAGAGCCGCGCCGCGACCCAGCGGGAGAGGGGCAGTTGGCCCGCGACGACCAGGACCGAGGAGAGCGCGAAGAGCCAGCCGAGAGCGGCCTGCGAGCCGAGGGAGCGGTCCAGCTCCGCGGGCAGGGCGAGGTAGAGCTGGTTGTACGCGAGGAGGTAGCCGCTGTAGGCGAGGCACAGGCCGAGGAAGGCGCGGTGGCGCAGCAGCTGCCGTACACCGCCCCGCAGCGACGGGCGGTCCGTGGCCGCGCCGCCCGCGCCCGCGTCGCCCGCGCGCGTGTCCGGCATCAGCCGGCCGTGCGCGGCGAGGATCACCAGGAACACCGCCGTCCCCGCGAGACAGGCCACCCGGAACCCGCCCGCCAGCAGGGCCGCGCCCAGGACCGGCCCCGCCAAGGCGCCCGCCTGGCCGCCCGCCGAGAAGAGGCCGAGGACCCGGGTCCGCTCGACGCCGGTCGTCTCCTCGTGACGCACCGCCTGCCGGGCGATCTCCGTCTCGACGGCCGGTGAGAACAGTGCCGCCGCGAACCCGACGAGCAGCACCGAGCCGATGACGGACCAGGTCGCGTCGGCGAAGCCGAGCCAGCCGAACCCGAAGGCCCGCAGCGCGCATCCGGCGAGCACGACGGGCCGGGGCCCGTACCGGTCGGTGAGCGTGCCGCCGACGACGAACAGCCCCTGCTGGCTGAAGGTGCGCAGCCCCAGCACGAGCCCGACCAGCCAGCCGCCGAGGCCGAGGGCGCCGCCTAGGTGGTCGGCGAGGAAGGGCAGCACGGCGAAGAAGCCGATGTTGAAGGCGCACTGGGTGACGATCAGCAGCCGGGGCAGGGCGGGCAGCGTGCGCCAGAGGTGCGTACGGGTGGCGGGGGTGACGGCAGACATGGCGGGCGTGGGGCTCGTATCGCTCGTATCGGGTGGGTGCGCGGAGTCGGAGGGGCGCGGGAAGTCGGATGGGTCCGGGAAGCGGGTCGGGGTCAGTGGCCGGTGAGGAACTGACGGGTGTACGGGTCCCGGTGCGCGTCGAAGAGTTCGTGCGTGGGTCCCGTCTCCACGATCCGCCCGGCCGACATGACGGCGACGCGGTGGGCGAGGTGGCGGACGAGGGCCAGGTCGTGGCAGATGAAGAGGTAGCCGAGTCCGAGGCGGTCCTGGAGGTCGGTGAGGAGGTTGACGATGCCGGAGCGGACGGAGGGGTCGAGCGCGGAGACCGGCTCGTCGAGGACGAGGAGCCGGGGGCCGAGGGCGAGCGCCCTGGCGATTCCGGCGCGCTGGCACTGGCCGCCGGAGAGCTCGTGCGGCAGGCGGGCCGCGTACGCGGGATCGAGGCCGACCAGCTCCATCAGCTCGGCCGCCCGTCCCGCGACGGGCCTGCCGTGCACGCGCAGCGGCTCGGTGATGGTGGCGCCGATGGGGGTGCGGGGGGACAGGGAGGCGTAGGGGTCCTGGAAGACGGGCTGGAACTGCGGCCGCAGCGCGCGCAGTTCGCGGCCGCGCAGCGTCGTCAGCTCCTGCCCGGCGAACCGGACGCTGCTGCCCCGCTCGGGCCTGCGCAGCGCGAGCACGGCGGTCGCCGTGGACGTCTTCCCGCAGCCGGACGCGCCCGTCAGCGCGAGCGTCTCGCCCGCTTCGATGCGGAACGACACGCGGTCCACGGCGGTGTACTCGCCGTACCGCACGACGAGATCGGTCACTTCGAGCAGCGGAGTCACGCGGCGGCCTCCTCGGTGAAGAGCCCGGTGAGGGGTGCGGGCAGCTCCCGCGACCGATGACACGCGACGGCGTGCCCGCCCCCACCGTCGACCAGCGCGGGCTCCGCCACCCGGCACTCGTCGACGGCCGCCGGACAGCGGTCCGCGAAGGCGCACCCGGCGGGGAGCGCGAGCGGGGACGGCGGGCTCCCCGCGACCACCGGCAACGGCCCGCGCGCCGCACGCCGCGCCTCTGTCACTCCCGGCAACGAGGCCAGGAGGCCCGCCGTGTAAGGGGACTTCGGACGGGTGAGCACCTGGGATGTCGGGCCCGACTCCACGGGCTTTCCCGCGTACAGGACCACCGTGTGGTCGGCGTGAGCGGCTGCCAGGGGCAGGTCATGGGTGATGAGCAGCAGCGCCGGGGACTTGTCGTCACCCTTGCGGGGTGTGGTCGTCAGGGCGTGCAGGATCTCCTCCCGGAGGCGGGGGTCGAGCGCCGTGGTCGGCTCGTCGGCGACGATCAGGTCCGGGGAGTTCACCAGCGCCATCGCGATCACCGCGCGCTGGCGCATGCCGCCGGAGAACTCGTGCGGGAGGCAGCGGGCGCGCCGTGCCGCCTCCGCGATGCCGACGCGGTCCAGCGCCGCGACCGCCCTGCGCCGGGCCTCCGCGCGCGGGACGCGGGCCACCGAGCGTACGGCGGCGGCGACTTGGGCGCCGACCGTGTGCACGGGGCTGAGGACGGCCAGCGCGTCCTGCGGGACGTACGCGAGGCGCCGCCCCCAGAGACGTCCGTAGACGTCCGTCCCCGCCCCGGCGATCTCCTCGCCGTCGAGACGTACGCTGCCGGCCACCCGGGCGCCGCGCGGCACGAGCCCGAGGACCGCTCTGGCGGTCAGCGACTTGCCCGCCCCGGACTCGCCGACCAGAGCGGTGACGCGGCCGGCGTGGACGTCGAAGGACACACCACGCACCGCGGTCACCGCACCGACGCTCACCCGCAGATCCCGCACGGCGAGCAAAGGGTTGCTGATGCTCATGCCTTGACCTCCGCAGGCATCGTGGACTGTGCCGTTCGCGCTGGACGCGGTGCACGCGGTGTACGCGCCGAACTCGCCGCACGCGGCCTTACCGCCGCCAGCGTCACCGCCAGACCCGCCAGCAGCGCGAGCGCGGCGGCCGGTGCGAGGGCCGCGACCGGTGCCCTCTCGACGTACAGCCGTGACTCGTCGAGCAGGAGCCCCCACTCGGGGGACGGCGGCCGCGCGCCGAGGCCGAGGAAGCCGAGGGCCGCCAGGGCGAGCGCGGTGCCGGGCAGGCGCAGGACCGCGTGCCGGGCGACGGGGCCCGCGACGGCGGGCAGCACGTGCCGGGTGAGGATCCAGGCGGGGCTCGCCCCGATGGCGCGCTGGGCCGCCAGGTGGGCCCCGGCGCGCGTCTCCTGGACGAGCGCCGCGGCGTGCGCGGCCAGCGGCGGCCAGGAGATGAGCGCGACCGCGAGGGAAGCGCCGAAGGTGCTGGGTCCGGTGAGGGCGGCGGCGAGAACGCCGACCACGACGGGCGGCAGCGCGTTGGCGATGTCGGACGCGCCGGCGGCCACGTTCGGCAGGAAGCCGAGGACGAGCGCGACGAGCAGCGAGACGGCGCACACGGCGAGCGCAACGCCGACGGTGCTCGCGGCCCCGTGCCCGAGCCTGGCCAGCACGTCGCGGCCGAGCGCGTCCGTGCCGAGCGGATGCGCCGCGGAGGGCGCGGCGAGCCGCAGCGTGGTGTCGACGGCGTACGGGTCGCGCAGCAGCCCCCACCCGATGACGGCCGCGAGGGCCGCCCCGAGCAGGGCCGGCACCCTCGCCGGTACGTGCCCCGGCGGCGGCGCGGGCAGCGCGAGCGCCGAGCCCTTGAGCGCGGCGCCGAACAGCGCCTTCCGCACGAGGGCCGCGCAGCCGCCCGCCGCCAGGGCGAGGAGCAGCAGCGCGAGGACCGAGCCCTGGAGCAGCGGCAGGTCCTGGGACTTGGCGGCGCCGAGGGCGGTGCGGCCGAGGCCGGGCACCGCAAAGACGGTCTCGACGGCGACCGCGCCGCCGGTCAGTCCGACCGCGACCAGGCCGACCTGCGGCACGAGCGCGGGCAGGGCGCGCCGCAGTGCCGCCCCGGTCAGCCGGACGGGGCTCGTCCCGCTCGCCCGCCACACGTCCGTCCAGCGCTCACGGAACACCGCGGGCAGCGCGTCGGCCACGAGCCGGCCGAGCAGCCCGCCAGCGGGGACGCCCATGGCGAGGGCGGGCAGCACGAGGTGGCGTGGCCCCTGCCAGCCGGAGACGGGGAGGAGCCCGCCCCACACGCCGAGCACGATCAACAGCACGGTGGCGAGCAGGAATTCGGGTACGGCTGCGAGCATCGCCCCGCCGGCCCCTCCCCCGCCGCGCAGGGTGCCGCGCGCGCCGCGTACCAGCGTGGGCAGGCACAGGGCGGTCGCGACGAGCAGCGCCACGGCGAGCGAGGCGCCCATGAGGGTGAGCGAGACGCCGAGTCCGGAGAGCGCGGAGGGGAGCACGTCGGCTCCGGAGACCCAGGAGGTGCCGAGGTCGCCGCGGATCAGGCCGGCGGCCCAGCCGGTGAGCAGGGTGAGGGGCCCGGCGTCCAGGCCGAGGTCGGCGCGGATCGCCGACAGGGCCTCGGCGGTGGGCTCCTGCTCGGCGGAGCGTGCGCGAAGCACGGTGAGGGCCGGATCCCGCCCGGAGAGCCAGGGCAACAGCCCGACGACGGCGAGAACCACGGCGAGCGCACAAACCCGCACAAGCCCGGCCCGCAACCCACCCGACAGCCACATGCCTCGCAACCCACCCGACAGCCACATGTCTCGCAACCCGCCCAACTGCCGCACGCCCCACACCCCCGCCAACCACACAACCCGCCGTACCCCGCCCACCGACCGCCCGGCTCTCACCCCGACCGACGGTCCCGCAACCCGCGCCTCGGCCGTCGGCCGCACGCCCCGCACCCCGGCCGCAGACTGCACGGCACACCCGCCACCCGTAGCCCGCGCCTCGGCCGTCGGCCGCAGAGGCCGCACCCCGCCCGCCGACCGCACGACCCGCACTCCTGACGCCCGCACCGCCCGCACCGCCCGCACCGACCACGCCGACCCCGCAGCCCCCACCACCCCCGCAGCCTCACGCGCCGCCCGGCGCGTCACGAGCCGGGTCCGGCGTGCCGCGTGGCGTATCTCCGGCATCACTTGACGTACGTGTCGAGGGTGATCAGCTCACGCTCGCGTGGGTCCTTCGCGGAGCCCACGACGTTCGTGGCGTCGCCCTGGATGACCCGTTCGTGGAGCATGGGGACGGCCGCGTCGGTGTTGAGGACCGCGGTCTCGGCGTCGAGGACCGCGGCGCGGCGGGCGGCGCCGGACGTGGCCTCCTCCGCCTTGCGGACGGCCCTGTCGACGTGCGGGTCGGCGAGCTGGGAGAGGTTGAAGGAGCCGTCGCCCGCGAAGTCGCTGCGCAGGTACGCGGCCGGGTCGCCGGAGTCGATGACGGTGGCGCGGGAGAGGACGAACGCGTCGAACTTCCCGGCCAGCGCGTCCGCCTCGATGGCGGCGTACTCCCGTACCTCCAGCTTCACCTTGAACCCGGCCTTCTTCAGCTGCTGCTGGAGCGTGGCCGCCACCTCGGGCAGTTCGGCCCGGTCGGTGAAGGTGCCGATGGTGATGGTCTCGCCGGACGGCTTCGCCGGCTCGGCGGCGCGGGTGCGTCCGGCGCGCTCCGCCGCCCAGGGCAGGGCGGGTCCGAGCAGGCCTTCCGCCGTGTCGGCGCGCCCTTCGTAGATGTCGTCGACGAGGGCGTCGGCGTCGATGGCCTCGCGGGCGGCGGCCCGCTGCCCCGCATCCTTGAAGACGCCCGCACCGGTGTTCAGGTAGAGGGTGTTGGTGCGCGGCATGGGCACCTCGGTGATCTGGTCCTTCTCCAGGAGCGAGGCCTGGGAGACCGGGATCGCCTCGACGATGTCGGCGTCGCCGCTGCGCAGGGCGGCGGCCCGCGCGGCGCCGTCGGGGACGAACGTCACGTCGATCCCGGCGGCCCTGGCGCGTCCGCCCCAGTACTTCTCGTTGCGGTCGAGGGTCGCCGACGACGTGCCGTCGGCCTTCTTCAGGACGAAGGCGCCGGTGCCCGCCCCGACCGGATCGACCGTCCCGCCCCGGTACGCCTTGGCGGCCAGGACGGACAGCTGCGGCGAGGAGAGCCGCTGCGGGACGAGCGGGTCGGGCTCGCCCGTGGTGACGACGACGGTGTCGCCCTTGGCCTCGGCCGTGAAGTCGACGCCGTCGAGGATGCGCGGCTTGGGGGAGGCGGTGGCCGCCGCGGTGAGGGACCGCTCGACGGCCCGCGCGGTCAGCGGGGTGCCGTCGTGGAACGTCACGCCCTTGCGGAGGGTGAAGGTCCAGGTGCGCTCGTCCGTCCGCTTCCACCTGGTCGCGAGCGCCGGCTCGGCGTCGCCGTCCTTGTCCAGGTTGACCAGGGTCTCCGCGGTGGACCAGCGCGACAGCTTGAAGGCGTCGTCGCTGAGCGGGGAGAGGCCGGAGCGGGGCGGGTTCATCATCGCCACGCGTATCCGCTCGCCGTCCGACGCCTCTCCGGAGCCGGCCGTGCTCGCGGCGAAGCACCCGGTGAGAGCGAGCGCGGAGGACAGGGCCAGGGCGGCGGGAGGCAGCAGCTTGCGAGGGCGCACGGGACTTCTTCCTGGAACGGGACACGTCGACTTTGCGGCTGCTTGACCATAGCAGCATGACAATCGTTTTCAATAACGAGTCGACGTGCCCCGTCGCAGAGGCCGGTCAGCGGGCGACCGGCCACCCCGAGCTCCAGTCGAGCAGGTTGACCCCGAGCTTCGGGGTGCCGTTGTCCTGTCCGTCGTAGTAGTGGTAGACGAGCAGGTCGCCGTCCACGTCCTTCAGGACGGACTGGCCGCCCGGGCCGATGTAGCGGCCGTGCGACTCCAGGACGGTGGTTCCTCCGTTCTTCGTCAGCGCGACGCCGTTCCTGTCGTAGTACGGGCCGGTCGGCGAGGTCGCGCGGCCGACCTTGATCTTGTACGTCGAGGCGGTGCCCGCGCAGCACGTGTCGTACGACGCGAAGAGGTAGTAGAAGCCGTTCCTCTTGACGACGTACGGCGCCTCGACCGCCTTCGTCCCGGTCGGCCGGGAGGCGAGCGAGTGGCGGGTCGTGTCGCCCGCGTACGGCTTGCCCGTCCCGGGGTCGACGCGGATCATCTTGATCCCCGTCCACCAACTGCCGTAGGACAGCCACCACTTGCCGTCGTCGTCGACGAAGAGGTTCGGGTCGATGGCGTTGTGGTCGCTGTCGGGGCCGGAGGTGACGACCGTTCCGTGGTCGGTCCAGGTGCCCGGCTCGCCCGTGGTGGAGCCCGCGAGTCCGATCGCGGAGGTGTTCGAGCCGAAGCTGGAGACGGAGTAGTACATCAGGTACTTCCCGCCGTGGTACGAGATGTCCGGAGCCCAGGCCTCCGGCACGGAGGAGTACCGCGACCACCAGCCCGGCCGGCCGCCGAAGGCGTCCGCGCCGGCGCGGAAGGCGATCCGGTCGGTGGAGGACCGGTGGCCGATGCCGCCCCCGGTGGCGTACAGGAGGTACTTGCCGGACGCGGTGCGGACCATCGTCGGGTCGTGGACGACGGTGCTGCCGGTGACGGTGCCGGGATTGGGGTACGCCGACGCGGTGCCCGGCACGAGGGCGAGCAGCACGGCGGCGGGCAGGACGAGGAGCGCGCTGCGGCTACGGCTACGGCTCACACGGTTCTCCTTGCTCTTGACGGAGTCAGAGTTTTCCGGCGCCCGCGCCCTGCGTGACGGACGCGACGACGGACGAGGCGGGCTCGGCGGTGTAGCTGTAGGGCGGGTTCGTGAAGGAGCCCACCTGTGAGATCTCCGTGGCGGCGCCCCCGAGGTCGTTGCCCCGCAGCACCGCGTAGCCGTCGACGTCGCTGCTGCGACTGGTGGTCACGGCGATCTTGGTGGAGCGGAAGACGTTGTTCTCGACCAGCAGCTGTGCGCCCATGCGGGAGTGGGCCGCCGTGTCGGCGCCCTGGACGTAGTTGTCGTAGAAGTGGCCGGTGCCGAAGCGGAGGCTGGGGATGCGCGAGTAGACGTTGCTGAAGTGGTTGTGGTGGTAGGTCACCTTCAAGTGGCCCTTGTCCTCGGCCCCGTTGTTGTCGCTGTGGCCGACGAGAGAGCCCTTGAAGTGGTCCTTGAAGGTGTTCCACGACACGGTGACGTGATCCGAGCCATGGTTGATGTCGAGAAGGCCGTCGTAGTGGTCCTTGTCGTGCTCGCGGTCCGCCGAGAAGGAGTTGTGGTCGATCCACACCTTCGTCGACTTCTGCACGGTGATGCCGTCGGCGGGCGCCACCGGCTTGCTGATGTTCAGGTTGCGCACGACGACGTTCGTGGCCTCCTTCACGCGCAGGCCGCCCCCGGTGAAGCCCGAGGCCGAACCGGCCCCGAGCACCGTGGTGTTGGAGCCGATGTCGACCTGGCCGCTGAGCGGGATCAGGCCGCTGACCTTGACGACCTTGGCAGTGTTCCCCGCGACGGCGGACTTGAAGGCGGCGAGCGTGGTGACGGTGACCGGGGTGGCGTTGCCGCCGCCCGTCGTGCCCGCGCCGAAGCCGATCGGCGCGTTCTCGGCCTGCGCGGACCGGGCCCCCGCCGTCCCCGCGGGTTCCGCGGCGGCCAGGTGCGGCAGTGCGGCGCCGAGCGCGAGCGCGGCGGCGCCGGCTCCGGTGAACAGGATCAGGTGGCGGCGGCGGTGGTGGCCCCTGCGGTGCGTGCTCATACGGACGTCCCTTCAGAGCGGCTCATTGGGGGGTACGCCGGGTAGTCGCCGCCACCCGTCACCGGGTTGCCGGTCGGGCCGGGAAAGCCCGGGTCACCCGAGCCGGATCACGTTCCAGGACAGCGGCTCCAGCGTGGCGATCAGCGTGCCGTCGTCCCGCAGCTCCGTGCCCGTGACCTCGTGCGGGGCGACCCGCTCCGGCTCGGCCAGGGTGTTGCGGGCCTCCGGATCGGCGTCCGCAAGCGCGCTGTGTTCGACGACGGACGTCATGTCGAGTCCGCTCAGGGCCACTTCGAGGGGCAGCGGTTCGGACTGGTGGCGGTTGACGGCGAAGACAGTGACGGCGCCGCTGCCGTCGTCGGCGCGCACCGCCGTCGCGTGCAGCAGCGGCACCTCGCCGAACTTCGCCGTCTCATACGTCGGTGAGTCCACCCGCACGTCGAGGACCCGCCCGCGTCCGTACCGCGACGCCTGCGCGAAGGGGAAGAACGTGGTCTGCCGCCACGCGGGGCCGCCCGGCTCTGTCAGGATCGGCGCGATCACGTTCACGAGCTGGGCGAGGCAGGCGACGGCCACCCGGTCCGCGTGCCGGAGCAGCGCGATGAGCAGGGAGCCGAAGACGACGGCGTCCGTGACGGAGTAGTTGTCCTCCAGGAGGCGGGGGGCCTCGGGCCAGTCCTGCGTCCCGTCGAGGCGGGCGGCCGCCGCCTCCTCCTGGCTTCTGCTCAGGTACCAGACGTTCCATTCGTCGAAGGAGAGGTTGATCTTCTTCTTCGACTTGAGGCGCGCCCCCACGTGGTCGCAGGTCGCGACGACGTTCTCGATGAAGGACTCCATGTCGACGGCGGAGGCGAGGAAGGAGTCGCGGTCGCCGTCGGTCTCTTCGTAGTAGGCGTGCAGGGATATGTGGTCGACGAGTTCGTACGTCTCGGCGAGGACGGTGGCCTCCCACGCGCCGAACGTGTCCATGGCCTGGCTGGACGAGCCGCAGGCGACGAGTTCCAGGGAGGGGTCGATCTGCCGCATCGCGCGGGCGGTCTCGGCGGCGAGCCGCCCGTACTCCTCGGCCGTCTTGTGGCCGGTCTGCCAGGGGCCGTCCATCTCGTTGCCGAGGCACCAGAGCCGGATGCCGAAGGGGTCCTTGTCGCCGTGTGCGACGCGCAGGTCCGAAAGGGCGGTCCCGGCGGGGTGGTTGGCGTACTCCTGAAGTTCCAGCGCCTCGGCGACTCCCCTGGTGCCGAGGTTGACCGCCATCATCGGCTCGGCCTGCGGGCCGATCCTCTTGAGGAAGGCGATGTACTCGGAGAGGCCAAAGCGGTTGGACTCCGTGGAGCGCCAGGCCAGGTCGAGGCGGCGGGGCCGCTCATCGACCGGGCCGACGGAGTCCTCCCACTTGTAGCCGGAGACGAAGTTGCCGCCGGGGTAGCGGACGGTGGTCACGCCGAGTTCGCGGATCAGGTCGAGGACGTCCCCGCGCAGGCCCGTCTCGTCGGCCGTCGGGTGGCCGGGCTCGTGGATGCCGGTGTAGACGCACCGGCCGAGGTGTTCGACGAAGGAGCCGAAGAGGCGGGGGTCGACATCGCCGACGGCGAAGTCCGGGTGCAGGGTGAAGCGGGCGGAACGGGTCATGACTCCCTCAACCTGATCTGGGATTGCGGCTGTCGAGCAGCCGTCCGTGCGGACGGCTCCGGGCTACTCGGTCCTGATCCGCAGGAACGTCACCGAGTTCGCGGGGAAGGTGTACGAGAACCTGTCGTCCACCCCGTCGAAGGTGGACGTCCTGGGGGCGACGGGCCGGGCGTCCTTGGTGTTCTCGGCGGCCGGGTCCGCGGTCAGGGTGGTCACCCGTGCCTTCGGGGCCGCCTTCGCGCCGTCGCCGAGGTCGACCCGCGTGCGGGCCGGTGTGCTCTGGGCGTTGACGACCTTGACGATCAGTTCGCCGGTGGCCTTGTCGCGGGTGACGACCTGGCGGAAGGGCTCGGCGGGCTTGTCGTCGGTGAAGGAGCCCCACTTCTTTCCGTCGAGGTAGAGCGTCACCTGGCGGCCGCGGACCTCGACGCGCAGGTCGTAGCTGCGGCCGGTCTCGACGGTCGTGTCGTCCTGGACCATCGTCTGCTTGGCCCCGTCGGTGGTCTTCTCCACGGCCGACTGGGTGTTGTTCCAGCCGCCGACGTTCCACCAGTAGTGGTTGCCGGTGTCCTTGACGCCGAAGGCGACCATGAAGCCTTCCTTGCCCGCCTTCTTGGTGGCCTTCACGTTCAGGTCGTAGTTCTGCCAGCTCTTGTCGCCGGCCGTGACCAGGGTGTTCTCGGCGGCCTCGTCGGACTGGACGTACGCGCCGTCCCGGACGGCCCAACTGCCCTTTTCCGATGCCTTCTTCCATTGGCTGTCACCGGCCGAGAAGTCGTCGGTCAACAGGGTCCTGCCGTCGGCGGCCGTGACCTTCACGTCGTCGTACGCGGCGCTCGTCGCCCAGGTGGAGAGGCCGACGGCGCCGGTGATCGGGCCCGAGGTGGCCGGGGTGCCGGAGGCGGTGGAGGGCACGACCTCGTCGCCGACGTTGCGCATGAAGAGCTTCTGCGTCTCGTAGTTGGCCGATCCCCACGACTGGTCGTTGTCGAACCAGATCATGTTCGGCTTCCACTGCACGTAGTCCTCGTTGGCGAGCAGCGGCGCGTACGAGGCGAGCTTCACGATGTCGGCGTTGCGCTCCAGGCCGGTCATGAACGCGGCTTCGGCGAGGGCGTTGGAGAACTTGTTGCCCTGGGAGGCGTACTCGCCGAGGAAGACCTTCGGGCCCTTGCGGTCGTAGGAGTCGTAGCGGTCGTTGTTCTCCAGGAACCACTGGGGGCTGTTGTAGTAGTGCTCGTCGACCATGTCGACGTTCGCTTCGCGGTTGAGCTTCCAGGCGGTGTCGAATATCGCGCCGCTGTCGTCGGGCCCGGAGTTGGAGACGACGGTGACGTCCGGGTACGCGGCCTCGATGGCCGCGCGGAACTGCTTGAAGCGGGCGAAGTACTCGTGGGGCAGGTTCTCCTCGTTGCCGACCGCCAGGTGCGTGAGGCGGAAGGGCTTGGGGTGGCCCATCCGGGCGCGCTTCTTGCCCCACTCGCTCGTCACGGGCCCGTTGGCGAACTCGATGAGGTCCAGGGTGTCCTGGATGTGCCGCTTCAGGAGCGCGTCGTCGTCGGTGGCCTTGTTCTGGCCGCAGCCGGTGACCAGGGCGGGCACGACGGGCAGCGGCATGGCGCCGGTGTCCTCGGCGAACTGGAAGTACTCGTAGTAGCCGAGCCCGTAACTCTGGTTGTAGCCCCAGAAGTTGCTGTTGGTGGCGCGCTGCTCGACCGGGCCGATGGTGTCCTTCCACTGGTAGGAGCGCTTGCGCTGCCAGCCCGACTTCTCGTCGTACGCCTCGTGGCTCCCGGTGTTGACCAGGCAGCCGCCGGGGAAGCGCAGGAATCCGGGATGCAGGTCGGCGATCTTCTCGGCGAGGTCCTTGCGCAGGCCGTTCTCGCGGCCCTTGTACGTGTCGCGCGGGAAGAGGGAGATCTCGTCGAGGGCGACGGGCGCGCCCGCGGTGACGGTGAGCCGTCCGGTCGCGGAGGTGCGGGTGGCGGTGAAGGAGACCTTGTACTTGGCCCAGCCACCGCGCGCGGTGACACGACGGGCGGCGGCCAGTTCGCCGGCGGAGTCCCGGAGGCCGATGGTCAGCGGCGCGCGCGCCGCCCCGTCGGCGCGGGCCCAGACCGAGAAGTCGTACCGCTTGCCCTTGGCGACCGCGATGCCGGTGTTGTAGCCGGAGTTCGTGACGGCCGAACCGGCGTTCAGCGCGAGGTAGTTGCGGTTGCGGGTGTTCAGGCGGCCGTCGTCGTTCTGGACGCGGGCGGTGCCCGACGTGTCCCATGACGTGAGCGGCGTGTAGGCCTTGTTGTCGTCGGTGCTGTACTCGAAGGACCTGTTCTGCACGAGCTCCGCGTAGAGCCCGCCGTCGGCCGCACGGTTGATGTCCTCGTAGAAGACGCCGTACATCGAGTCGTCGATCTTCGCTCCGGTGCGGGCCGTGTCGACGTCGAACGTGTAGTCGGCCGGCTCGTCCGGTGCGGCGGGACCGGCCGCCGCGCCGGGGCTCGCGGCGAGCGTCCCCGCGAGCAGGGACCCCAACGCCCCGACGGTGAGCCCGAGTTGCCATCTCCTGCGCGCCATGTCCACCTCTGCCGTTCTCGATACTCGTGTTCGGTATCTCGCGTTCGATATCTCGGACGCTGATCAGGATTACGAACGGCAACTTAGGCAGCAGAGCCGAGCACGTCAACGCATCGCGCAGAACGCCCCGCATTTCACGGGGACTTCGTCCGAACCGTTGACGCGCACGATGTTGGACTTTACGGTCCGTTCGAAGTTGCGATCACCATTCGATATACCGAACAAACGCAATCGAGAATCGCAAGAAAGAAGAGAGGCGTCATGTCACCCTCCTTCCCGAGCCGCCGCGGTGTGCTCGGCGGGCTCGGAGCACTCGCCGTCGCGGGCAGCTTCGGGCTGGCCGCCGCGAACCGGAGCGCCTCCGCGCTGACCTCCGGCGCGGACGCGCGGCTGCGCTACTGGAACCTGTTCAGCGGCGGCGACGGCGTGAACATGATCGCGATGCTGGACGCCTTCCGGCGGGCGAACCCGGGCGTCGACGTGCTGGAATCGACGCTGCTCTGGGGCAATCCGTACTACACGAAACTCGCCATGGCCGCCTCCGGGAACCGCGCCCCCGAGCTCGGTGTGCTGCACCTGGGACGGCTCACCGGCTTCGCCCCCGACCGGCTGCTCGACCCCTTCGACGTGGAGCTCCTCGCCCGGTACCGGGTACGGCAGGAGGACTTCAACCCCGCCCTGTGGAAACGGTCCGTCGTCGACGGAAAGCTCTACGCCGTCCCCCTCGACATCCACCCGCAGCTCACCTTCTACCGCAAGGACGTCTGCGAGAAGGCCGGGCTCATCGGGGACGACGGGAACCTCGTCCCGTTCACCTCCGCCGACGAATGGTTCGACGGACTCAAGGCCGCCAGGAAGGCGATGCGACCGGGCGTGCAGACCCTCGGCCTGCACGCCTCCAACCAGAACCACACCTGGTGGTTCTTCATGTCGTTCTACGCACAGGCCGGCGGCACCTACTACGCCCCGGGACTCACCGACGTCACGTTCGACGAGGACAAGGCCGTGGAGGTCCTGGAGTTCCTGCGCCGCCACATCGTCGACGGCTACGCCACCACGGGCGCCCCCGACGCCGAGCACTTCATCAACGGCGGCGCCTTCGTCTGGGAGGGCGGCTGGTCCGTGCCGGTCTACTCGGGGGCCAAACTGAAGTACGGGGCCACCCCGATGCCGGCGCTCTTCGGCAGGCCCGCCACCCAGGCCGAGTCGCACTGCTTCGTGCTGCCCCGCCAGGCCGACCGCGGCGGCCCCGCCAACGACGCCGCGCACCGCCTGGCCGCGTACATCGTGCGGCACGGCGCGGACTGGGCGCGCGGCGGCCACATCCCCGCCCACCTGCCGACCCTGAAGACCGCCGCGTACCGGAAACTGCGCCCGCAGTCCGAGTACGTCTCGGTGATGGACCAGCTGGCCCTCGAACCGGAGGCCTGGTTCGCGGGCTCCACCGGAACGCTCGCGCAACGCGTCGGCCCGGTCGTCGTCTCCTCCAACCTCGGCTCGGCCCGGCCCGCGGCGGCGGCGCGCCGGATGCGCGGCGTCCTGGAGAAGCTCCTGGAGATGAAGAACCCCATGGAAGGCAGAACCGCGGCCGAAGGAGGCTCGGCATGACCACCACCAGCGCCGAGGCCACCGCCCCGGCCACCACCGGGCCACCGGCCGTCCGCCCCGTCGCCGAACGCGGCGGGCGGGCCCGCGCCGGCGGCGGCTTCCAGCACGGCGGCTGGTTCGTGGCGCCGTTCCTGCTGCTCTTCCTGCTCTTCGTGATCGTGCCCGTGCTGCGCGGCGTGTGGCTGAGCCTCACCGACGCCAACATCTCCGGCGACGGCGCCCGCTTCGTGGGCCTCGACAACTACTCCGAGGCGCTCCAGGACCCCCTGGTGTGGGACTCGCTGGGCCACAGCGCGTACTTCACGCTGCTCGTGGTGCCCTGCATCGTGCTCGTCGCCCTGCTGCTCGCGCTGCTCGCGCACCACATCGAGCACGCCAAGTGGCTGTGGCGGCTCTGTTTCTTCGCGCCCTTCCTGCTGCCCTCGACCGTCGTCGGCAACATGTGGCGCTGGATGTTCAACCCGGACACCGGCCTGCTCGACCATGTCTTCGGCATGGAGTCGGCCTGGCTCACCCAGAAGGACACGGCGATGACGGCCGTCGTCGTCGCCACCCTCTGGTGGACCGTCGGCTTCAGCTTCCTGCTCTACCTCGCCGCGCTGCAGAACATCCCGCGGCATCTGTACGAGGCCGCCGCGCTGGACGGCGCGAACGCCTGGCACAAGACCGTGCACATCACCCTGCCCATGCTGCGCTCCATCACGGGCCTGGTCGTGGCGCTGCAGATCCTCGCCTCGCTCCAGGTCTTCGACCAGGTCGTGGTGATGTACGAGTTCGGCCCCGGACCGGAGGAATCGACCCGGACCATGGTCCAGTACACCCTCGAACAGGGCTTCACCAGCTACCGCGTGGGTTATGCCTCCGCGATCTCGATCCTGTTCTTCCTGATGATCGCGGTCATCGCGCTGGGCCGCATGTGGCTGCTGCGCAAGCGTGAGGAGGGCGTCCAGTGAGCACCGCCACGAAAGCCGTCACGAGCCCGCGCCGCCGGTGGCGGCCGAGCCAGCTCGTCCTGACCGCCCTCGGCCTGCTGGTCTCCGCGGTGATGACCGCGCCGCTCTTCTGGACGCTGTTCACCTCGTTCAAGTCGGAGGCCGAGGCCGTCGCCGTACCGGTGAGGTGGCTGCCCGAGGAGTGGACCACCCAGGCCTGGCGGAGCATCTTCGAGACCGGCAACATCACGAACTGGTTCGTGAACTCGGTCGTCGTGTCGGTCTGCGTCACCTTCGTCGTCGTGCTGACGGGCGCCCTCGCGGGTTACGGCTTCGCGCGCACCGAGTTCCGCGGCAAGGGCGCTCTGATGGGTCTCGTCATGGCGGGCCTGATGATCTCCCCCGCGGTCCTCGGCGTCCCGCTGTTCACCACGGTCCAGTCCCTGGGGATGGTCGACACGTACTGGGGCATGATCCTGCCGCAGTGCGCGCCCGCCGCGATGGTCTACATCCTCTACAAGTTCTTCCAGGGCATCCCGAAGGAGCTGGAGGAGGCTGCGTTCTGCGACGGCGCGGGGCGGTGGCGGATCTTCTTCACCATCGTGCTCCCGCTGGCCCGCCCCTCGCTCTCGGCGGTCGGCATCTTCACCTTCATCGGCTCTTGGAACAACTTCCTGTGGCCGTACATGGTGACCAACAACCCCGAGCTGATGACCATGCCGAACGGCATCGCGACCGTCATGAACTCCTACGGCATCCAGTGGGCGCAGCTGATGGCGGGCGGCCTGATGGCCGGTCTGCCGCTGATCGTCGTGTTCGTCTTCTTCCAGCGGCAGATCGTGGCGGGTGTGGCGCACACCGGCCTCGCCGGGCAGTAGCGGAGGGCACGCGGGAGAGCGCCTCCCTTCGCGGGGAGGCGCTCTCGTCGTACCTACTGGCGCCTACTGGTAGCTGATGTCCGCGGCCGTGAACTTGCAGTACGTGCCGTCGGGGCCCGACCCGGTCTTGGTGGGCTCGTCACCGGTGTTGTTGCCGGTGAACCGGTCGCACGTGGAGATCTTCTTGTTGCTGTCTCCATGGATGCGGACGTTGCGCAGGGCGGCCGTGTCGCCGTAGTTGGTGTTGATGCCGACGATGGACTTGCCGGGCGCGGTGACGTCCACGTCGTTGATGATGATCGACCGCTTGTACTGCTTGGAGCAGTTGCCGCAGGAGCGCACCAGCTTGCCGAAGTCGGAGACCTGGAACTTGGTCACGACGAGTTTGCCGGCGCCGTTGAACTGGAGGACCTTGTCGTCGGCCTTCCGCGCGCCACCGCCGTGGACGGTGTAGGTCGAGCTCGCCGAGGTCCCCTTGAAGGTGGCGGCGTCCTCGCCGACGTCCTCCCACCACACGTTCTGCAGGGTGCAGCTGCCCTGGCAGTGGATGCCGTCCGCGGCGGGCGAGCCGATGATGACGTTCTTGAGGACCGCGCCGTCCTTCAGCTTGAAGATCGGGTCCTGGCCCTCGTTCTGGCCGTCGCCGCCCAGGTCGCCGGTGCCGTAGTAGCGCTTGAGGCCGCCGTCGCGGGTGCCGGAGACCTCGATGGTCTTGGCCGTGGGGGCCTGGCCCCTGGCCTCCGGCCAGGCCGCGGCCGTGGTGGCCGCGCCCGCGGGCGACAGCATGCTGTTCGTCGCGACCCCGGCCCCGGTGAGGGCGAGTGCGGCGGTGGCCGCGCCGATGGCCCGGCGCTTGGTCAGGCGCCGCTTGCGGCCCTTGCGCAGTTCAGCTCGTGGTGTCATGTGTCCCATTCCTCGTGCGTGGGGGGAGAGCTTCTTCGCTGTGTGGTCTCCGCCGACCGGGAATGGGTTGCCGCCGTGCCGGAAATTTTTTCGACTTCAGGCTCCGGGCTCAGGCGAAGTCGCCGCGCCAGACGGTCCGTTCGTCCGCTGTGCCCGCATGGACCGCATATGTGTCGCCGCCCGCGTCCCGCTTGCCCGCCGGGTGGTTGAACTGCCCGGCGAAGACGTGTTCGCCGACGGGCACGGTCTTCCCGGGCCTGAGCGTCCAGCGGTAGACGAGGAAGCCGTCCCGCTCCGCGACCGAGACGGCGAAGTCGTCCTCCGGCAGGGAGCGCCAGTTGCCGGTGTCGGCGACCTCGCCGCTTCCGGCGACGCGCACCTCGACGGTGAGCGCGGTCAGCGGCTTCTCCGCCTTGATGGTGATGTCGCTCTGCGACCAGTACGTGCTGGAGCCGGGGTCGATCGAGCCGTCGGCCCACAGGAGGCGGTCCGCGGGCACGTCCTTCGGCACGTCCGGTGCCTTGGAGGACTTGGGTGGCTTCGGTGCTTTCGGCGACTTCGGGGGCGTCTCCGGTGTGCCGCTGGGGCGGCGGGTCGGGGCATCGGGGGTGCGGTCCGGGCCCGGTGTCGGCGTCGGCGTCGGCGTCGGCGTCGGGGGCGTGGTGCTCGTCGCCACGGACTGCGGGGCCGGTTCGTCGTCCCGCAGGGCGGCGGCCACTCCGTATCCGACGACCGCGCAGACGCCCGCCACGGCGGCGGTCGCGCTCACCACGCGCAGCCAGGAGGCGCCGACCGCCCGGCGAGTGGCCTTGGAGCGGCGCTCCGGCCGCTTTCCCTCGGCCATGCCGCGCTCGATGCGGGCCCGCATCCGCTCCCGGTCGGGCCGGTGTGCCTGCGCCGCGCCGCGCAGCTTCCTGCGGACGCCGTCGTCGTGTCCGTCGTCCCTCATGGGCTTCCCCCCGTGTCCGCCGTGACCGCGCGCACCCGTGCGAGGGCGGGGTGCGGGCCGAGGCGTCGTTGCAGCTCAGCCATTCCCTTCGACGTCTGGCTCTTCACCGTACCCACCGAGACCCCGAGGGCCAGTGCGGTGTCCTTCTCCGAGAGGTCGAAGGCGTGCCGCAGAACCACGCAGGCCCGCTTGCGGAAGGGCAGCGCGCGCAGCGCGTCCCGCACGTCGACGACGGCCGGTATGTCGGGGTCCGCGACGTCCTCGTCGCGGCCCGACCAGAAGAGCGTGATGCGGCGCCGCTCGCGCACGGCGCTGCGGATGCGGCTGCGCGCCATGTTGGCGACGACGCCCCTGGCGTACGCGGCCGGGTGGTCCGCGGCCCGCACCCGGTCCCAGCGGTGCCAGAGGGCGAGGAGTGCGTCGGCCGCCAGGTCGTCCGCGCCGTCGGCCTCGCCCGTCAGCAGGTGGGCGAGGCGCGCGAGTTCGGCGTAGTGCCGCTCGAAGAAGGCGTGGAACTCGGCGGCCGCGTCGTCCGCGGCCGGCGTCATGGGTGGCCTCTCTTCCGCCTGCGCCGCGCGATCTTCCGTCGTCGCGGTGGAGGCGGGAACTCTAGCCGGTCTCTCCGTCCGTGCGGGCATCGGGCAGGACCACCTCCCCCACTCCCTCCGCCGTCGCGCGTCCGTCGGCCGTCCGCACCCGGAAGGGCCGCCGGGTGCCGGACGCGAGGACGCGGACCCCGGTGCCGTGCCGCGTCGCGCGGAAGATGGCCGCGGGCCGCCCTTCGTGGTCGGGGACGGTGATCTCGGTCCGGGGCGCCGCTCCGGGGGCGACCAGCAGGGTCAGGCCGTCGAGCCAGTCGCCGTCGGGCCGCCGGTCGTCGGCGCCGAGCGGCAGCAGGGCGCCGGGCCGCACGTACAGCGGCAGGCTGTCGAATCCGTGGGTCTCGCGCCGCCAGCCAGGGCCTTGCACGGTCTCGCCGGTCAGGAGGTGCGTCCAGGTGCCTTCCGGGATGTAGAACTCGACGTCGCCCGCCGCGCTGAAGACGGGGGCGACCAGCAGGTCGGGGCCGAGCATGTACTGCCGGTCGAGCGTGCGGCAGGCCGGGTCGTCGGGGAACTCCAGGAGCATCGGGCGCATCACCGGCACGCCGTCGTGATGGGCCTCGGCGGCCGCGCCGTACAGGTAGGGCATCAGACGGTGCTTGAGGCGGGTGAACTTCCGTGCCACGTCGACGGCTTCCTGGCCGAACGCCCACGGCACACGGTAGGAGACGTTGCCGTGCAGGCGGCTGTGCGAGGAGAGCAGGCCGAAGGCGAGCCAGCGTTTGAAGACCGCCGGGTCCGGGGTGCCCTCGAAGCCGCCGATGTCGTGGCTCCAGAACCCGAAGCCGCTCAGCGAGAGGGACAGGCCACCGCGCAGCGACTCGGCCATGGCGCCGAGCGACGCGAAGCAGTCGCCGCCCCAGTGCACGGGGAACTGCTGGCCGCCCGCGGTCGCGGAGCGAGCGAAGAGGACCGCTTCGCCCGTGCCGCGCTCCTTCTCCAGGAGTTCGAAGACGGTGCTGTTGTACAGCTGCGCGTAGTAGTTGTGCATGCGGTGCGGGTCCGAGCCGTCGTGCCAGACCACGTCCGTGGGCACGCGCTCGCCGAAGTCGGTCTTGAAGCAGTCGACGCCCTGGTCGAGCAGGGTGCGCAGCTTGGCCGCGTACCAGGCGCGGGCGCCGGGGTGGGTGAAGTCGACGAGCGCCATGCCGGGCTGCCACAGGTCCCACTGCCAGATGTCGCCGTTCGGCCGCCGCACGAGGAAGCCCTCGGCCGCGGCCTCGGCGAACAGCGAAGACTTCTGGGCGATGTAGGGGTTGATCCAGATGCTGACCTTGAGTCCGCGTTCGCGGAGTCTGCGCAGCATGCCCTCCGGGTCGGGGAAGACGTCCGGGTCCCACTGGAAGTCGGTCCACTGGTGCTCGCGCATCCAGAAGCAGTCGAAGTGGAAGACGCTGAGCGGGATGTCGCGCTCCGCCATGCCGTCGACGAACCCGGCGACGGTCTCCTCGTCGTAGGGCGTGCAGAAGGAGGTGGTGAGCCAGAGGCCGAAGGACCAGGCGGGCGGCAGGGCGGGCCGGCCGGTGAGCGCGGTGTAGCGGCGCAGGACGTCCTTGGGGGTGGGGCCCGCGATGACGTAGTACTCCAGTGACTGGTCCTCGACGCTGAACTGGAGCTGGCCGACGGACTCGGAGCCGATCTCGTACGAGACCTTGCCGGGGTGGTTGACGAAGACGCCGTAGCCGCGTGAGGAGAGGTGGAAGGGGATGTTCTTGTAGGCCTGCTCGCTGCTGGTGCCGCCGTCGGCCTGCCAGATGTCGACGCTCTGGCCGTTCTTGACGAACGGCGTGAAGCGCTCGCCGAGTCCGTAGACGTACTCGCCCACGCCCAGGGCGAGTTGGGCGATCATGTGGTGGGTGCCGTCGGGGGTGGTGGCGAAGGCGGTGCCGCGCCGCTCGACGGCGGTGAGGGGCTGCCCTTCGCCGTCCAGGAACTCCAGGCCCCAGGGCGCCGCGCTGTCCAGGCGGAGGGTGAGGGGGCCGCTGGTGAGTTCGGTGACGGTGCCGCCCCGGCGGACGCGGGGCACCTCCTCAGAGGCGGCCGCTCCCTCGCTGGCGAAGAGGGTGAAGTCGGGGCCGTGGTGGGCCTTCCCGGCGTGGTGGGTCGTTCGGACGCCGATCACGCCCTCGGCGGGTGAGAAGCACTCGACCGTGAGCAGCGGCGAGTTGAGCGTGTCGCCCCGCTCGCGCACCGGTTTGACGGCGGCGTACGCGGTGAAGCCGCCGCTGTTCTCCCGCACTTCGCGGACGTCGGTCGCGTACGAGGCGTGCACCCCGTCCCGCATCAGCCAGAAGCCGTCGGTGAACCTCATGCCGTGCCCTCGCCCTCTTCGCCGGCCGTGAAGGTGATTTGCGCGAGCCGGACGGCCCCTCGCAGGCGGACGCGCAGGTCGCGCACCCCGGAGGCGGCGAAGACCGCGCCGTGGCGGACGTAGTCGTACCTCCCGCCCGTCGGCGGGACCGTGACGGTGGTCGCGGTGCTGCCCGCGATGAGGTCGACGGCGCCCTCGCCCGCGGCCTCGACGGAGACGCCGGTCACGCCGGCCTCGAAGTCGCATTCGCAGAAGAGCAGTTCACCGGTGCCGTCGTGCACGGCGCGCACCGCGTCACCCGTCGTCTTCGTGCGGTCGACGATCTCGGTGCCGGACTGCGTGTCGTAGCCGGTCGCCGCCAGGCCGTCCCTCCGCGTCGGCCTGGCGGCGACCGGGGTGCCGCCGAGACCGACGGGCGCGGTGAGGCGGATGTCGTGGCTGGAGGCCCCGGCGAGCAGGTCGTACGTGCCGGGCGCCAGGGCCCAGCGGTCGTGCCGCACGTCCCAGACCTCCATTTTGCTCAGCGGCAGTTCGAACTCCAGGCGACACGATGCCCCGGTGGCGAGGTGCACGCGCCGGTGGGCGACCAGTTGCCTGTCCGGCAGGGTGAGGCCCGCCGCGGCGTTCCGGGGTGGGCGTACGTAGAGCTGCGCCACCTCGTCCGCGGCGGAGGACCCGGTGTTGGTGACGGTGAACGCGGCCCGCAGCACATCGCCCTCGCGTGCGGCCGTGAGGTCTTCGTACGCGAAGGAGGAGTAGCTCAGCCCGTGCCCGAAGGGGTACAGCGGGCGGCGGTCCGCCGCGTGCGGGTCCGCGTACAGGTACGTCTGGCGCGAGCCGATGATGTCGTAGTCGAGCAGGTCCGGCAGGTCGGCGTCGGCGGCGTACCAGGTCTGCGGGAGGCGTCCGGCCGGGGAGACGTCGCCGGCGAGGACGCGGGCGAGCGCGGTGCCTGCGGCCTGTCCGCCGTGCGCGGTCCACAGCAGCGCGGGCAGCTCCGCGTGGGCGTCGGCGACCGCGTAGGGGTAGGAGGAGGTGAGCACCAGCGCGGTGCGCGGGTTGGCGGCGCGGGCCGCGCGCCACAGCCGCTCCTGGTGGGGCGGCAGGGCGAGGGTCGTGCGGTCCTCGGTCTCGCGGCCGTTGATGTGCGGCTCGTTCCCCGCGACGACGACCACGGCGTCCGCGTCGGCGGCGGCCCGGGCCACGGCGTCCTCGCCGCGCTCGAGGACCTCGACGGTGAAGAGTTCCTTCTCCGCGGCAACCTTCACGGCACCGGCGGCGACAGAGACGTATCCACCCGTCCCCGCGTGCTTGATGAGGCAGCCCTTCCCGTGCTCGACAAGACCGAACGTCTCCTGCACGACCCAGCCGCCCGGTCGGTCCGCCGAGGCGCGCACGAAGCCGTCGTCGGCGACCGAGAGGAAGCGCCCGTCCGCCGCCCGCAGGGTCCACGCCCCTTCGCCCCAGTCGACGAGGGCGAACTCGGTGGCGTCGGCCGGGTCTTCGCAGACGGTCAGCGGCGGCAGGTCGGTGCGGCCCGCGAGCAGCGCGGGGTCGAGGGCACCGGTGGCGGCCGGCGCCCGGTCGGCCGGGCCCGAAGGAGCGGGCACCCGCAGCCACCCCGCCGCGCACTTCAGCCGCACGCGGTCCGCGCCCTCGGCGAAGACGACGCGGTCGGCGCCGAAGCGGTCGCGGAGTCCGTCGAGCGGGGTGCTGCGGTGGATCAGGGTGCCGCTGTACCAGTCGGTCTTGCACTCGTCGGCGAGCAGTCCGACGACCGCGATCCGGGTGTCTTCGGCGAGCGGGAGCAGGGCGTCGTCGTTCTTGAGCAGGACGACGGCCTGTTCGGCTGCCTCCAGGGCGAGTTCGCGGTGGGCGGGCGTGTCGATGTCGTCCGGGGAGACGGCCGCGTACGGGCCGCCGTCCGGGTCGAACTCGCCGAGCCGCAGCCGCACGGACAGCTGCCTGCGCACGGCGGCGTCGATGTCGGCCTCCGTCAACAGCCCTGCTCGCAAGGCCCGTTGGATACGCCCGACGATGACCGTCGGGTCGGTGCCGTGGTCGGTGAAGCTGTCCACACCCGCGACGAGGGCGGCGGCGACGGCCTCTTCGTGGGAGTCGAAGTACTTCTCGGAGTCGACGAGGTTGCTGGGCGCGCCCGCGTCGGAGCAGACGAGCAGCTCCTCGTCGGTCCAGCGGCGCAACTGCTCACTCAGGTACGGCGATACGTGGTTGGGGCGGCCGTTGACCAGGTTGTAGGCGGGCATCACGCCCGCGACCGCGCCCGCCTCGACGGCGGCGCGGAAGGCGCGCAGGTCGTACTCGTGCAGGACGCGCGGGCGCACGGAGGAGTTCGACGTGTCCCGGTGCGTCTCGTTGTTGTGGGCGAGCCAGTGCTTGAGGACGGGGGCGGTGCGCCAGCGCGTGGGGTGGTCGCCGCGCAGGCCGTGCGTGTAGGCGACGGCGAGTGCCGAGGTGAGGTGGGGGTCCTCGGCGTACCCCTCCTCGTTCCTGCCCCACAGCGGGTGGCGGAGGAGGTTGACGGTGGGCGCCCAGAGGTTGAGACCGACGCGGTCGTCCCGCGCGCGCATGGCCCGCGCCTCGGTGCCGACGGCCTCGCCGACGCGCCGCAGCAGGTCGTCGTGCCAGGTCGCGCCGAGCCCGACGGCCTGCGGGAAGACGGTCGCGGGACCCATCCAGGCGACGCCGTGCAGGGCTTCCTGCCCGGTGCGGAACGCGGCGATGCCGAGCCGCTCGACCGGGGGCGTGAACTGGTGCAGGAGCGCGACGCGTTCGTCGGTCGTGAGCCGCGCGAGGAGGTCGTCCACCCGCTTGTCCGGCGGCAGGCCGGGGTCGCGGAACGGCGGCGGGTTCTCGGTCACGTCAGGGTCCTCCGGGCGGGCGACGGGCTCCTTCGAAGCGCTTCGATGCTCTGTGCTGGGTGGCGTCCATGTCAAGGGAACGACCGGGGCGCCCGGCTCGAAGGGCCCGGCATCCCAGTAGAAACTGCGGCCGTCAACTGGCCTGCACGAGCGACGAATTCGGTACCGAAGCCTTGTCCCTCCCCTCCCCGTCACCTAATCTCGCTCCGAAATCGAAGCGCTTCGACATGGGTTTCGAGTGCGCGCCACGAAGGGTTGACGCAATGACGCCGAACTCCCCCTCCCGCAGGAGCTTCCTCGCCTCCTCCGGGCTCGCCGCGCTCGCCCTGACGGGCGGTGCCCCGCTGCTTGCGGCGTGCGGCGGCAGCGGTTCGAAGAACGAGGGCACCACGACGGGGAAGAAGCTCAAGGACCTGCTGCCCGCGTACGTCGCGTCGGACGTCGCCACGCCGGACATCCCGGCCAAGAACGGCTCGGCCGCGGGTTTCACCAAGGCCCTGCCCGCGGCCGGGCTGAAGGTGTCGGTGCCGGAGCGCCTCGGCAAGGGCGGCCGGTTCACCGTCATGGCCCCCATCTGGGGCAACGTCCCCAAGCAGGGCAACCCGTACTGGACGGCGATGGACAAGGCCGCGGGCGTCCGCGTCACCTGGCAGAACCAGCAGGGCGACACGTACGGCCAGAAGCTGGGCGCGGTCCTCGCCTCCAGCCGCGTGCCGGACGCCGTGGTCGTGCCCGGCTGGGAGCTGACCGGCAAGATACCGAGCGCCATCGCCAACAAGTTCGCCGACCTCGGCCCCTATCTGAGCGGCGACAAGGTCGAGCGGTACCCGAACCTCGCGGCGATCCCGACCGGTGCCTGGCAGCGCTCGGTCTTCGGCGGCAAGCTCCGCGGCCTGCCGATGCCCTCGGCGACCACCCCGAACATCGCCCCGTTCTACCGCACCGACCTCTTCGCGAAGGAGGGGATCAAGGCGCCGACCAGCGCCCAGGAGTTCTACGACCTGTGCAAGCAGCTCAACTCCCCGCGGAGCAGGGTGTGGGCGTGCGGCGACATGACATGGGCGGCCTGGCACATCTTCGGCGTACTGCCCGAGAAGCCGTACTACTGGAAGCTCGTCGACGGGAAGCTGGTCAACCGCTACGAGACCGACGAGTACCTCGAAGCACTGGAGTGGTCGCGCAAGCTCTACTCGGCGGGCTTCGTGCACCCCGACGCGAAGGCCGAGACCGGCAACGTCGGCGACCTGTGCGCCGCCGGCAAGGTCTGGATGTACTGCCAGGACCTCTCCGACTGGTACGGCAAGGCCGCCGTGCAGCGCGTCGACAACAAGAAGTTCCGGATGGAGGCGTTCGACTACTTCGCCCCCGACGGCGGAGCACCCACCCTCTACCAGCGCCCGCCCGCCGACATCTGGACGTTCATCAGCGAGAAGGCCGACGAGAAGACCGTCCGCGACATCCTCGCCCTCGCCAACTTCACCGCCGCGCCCTACGGAACCAAGGAGCAGCGGCTGCGCATGTACGGCGTCGAGGGCGTCCACCACACGTTCGACGACGGTGTCCTGACCAAGAACGGCAAGGGCAACAACGAGGTCTTCTCGACGTACGAGTATCTGGCGTCGCCCGCGCCCTTCGTCGCCTATCCCGACCTGCCGGACGTCACCGAGGGCATGGTCGGCTGGCAGCAGCGCCAGGGCGCGCACGCGAAGAAGCCGCTCTTCCACGGCATGATGATCATTGAGCCGACCCGGTACACCGAGCTGAACGCCGAGTTCGAGGACCTGGAGAAGGACATCGTGCGCGGCCGCAAGAAGGTCTCCGACATGCAGCGGGCGGCATCGGACTGGAAGTCGGGCGGCGGCGACAAGCTGCGCGACTGGTACAAGAAGCTGCTCGACGAGTCCGGCGGATCGGCGTCCTGACATGGCGCACGGTACGACCGACGCGCGCGCCGCCACCCCCGCCCCCGTCCCCGGAGAGGCCGCGCCGCCACCCGAGACCTCCAAGGCCCGGCCGGCGAAGGCGCCCCCGGCGCGCGTCCCGCTCCGGCACCGGCTGCGCCGCGACCGCGTCCTGCTCCTGATGGTGCTGCCCGCGCTGCTGCTGCTCCTCGTCTTCAACTACGTCCCGCTGATCGGCAACGTCGTCGCGTTCCAGGACTACGACCCGTACATCGCGGACAACGCGTTCCAGGCGATGTCGCAGAGTCCGTGGATCGGCTTCGAGCACTTCCGGCACATGGTGGACGACCGGCTGTTCTGGCAGGCCGTCAGGAACACCCTCGCCATCTTCGCGATCCAGCTGGCGCTGTTCTTCCCGGTGCCGATCGCGCTCGCGCTGTTCATCAACAGCTTCGTGCGGCCGCGCGTGCGGGCGGTGGCGCAGGCGATCCTGTACCTGCCGCACTTCTTCTCGTGGGTCCTCGTCATCACGGTCTTCCAGCAGATGTTCGGCGGGGCGGGCCTCGTCGCGCAGGTGCTTCGGGACCACGGCCACGACGGCTTCGACCTGATGACCGACCCGGGCCTGTTCAAGTTCCTGCTGACCTTCGAGATGATCTGGAAGGACGCGGGCTGGGGCGTCATCGTCTTCCTTGCCGCGCTCGCCGCCGTCAGCCCCGATCTGTACGAGGCCGCGGCGATGGACGGCGCGAACCGCTGGCGCCGCATGTGGCACATCCAGCTCCCGGCGCTGCGCCCGGTCGTCGCCCTGCTCCTGGTCCTCCAGGTCGGCAACGCGCTCACGGTCGGCTTCGAGCAGATCCTCCTGCAGCGCGCGGCGGTCGGCGCCGCGGCCTCCGAGGTCCTGGACACGTACGTGTGGAACACCGGCCTGGACAACGGCAACTTCGGCTACGGCGCCGCGATCGGCATCGTGAAGGGCGTCTTCGGCCTGCTGCTCGTGCTCGGCGCCAACAAGGCCGCCCACCTCATGGGCGAGCAGGGGGTGTACAAGCGGTGAGTTCCCTCAACCTACTGAACTTCGGCGTCAAGCCGGGCAGCCGGTCCGGTCTGCGCCCGGTGTGGGAGGAGCCGCCGACGCGGGCCGGGCTCGCCACCAAGGGCGTGACCCTGGCACTGGTCTGCCTGGCCGTGCTCTTCCCGGTGTGGGTGGTGGTCGTCACCAGCCTCTCCTCGGTGCGGACGATCACCGAGACGGGCGGCCTCGTGGTGATCCCCCGGGGCGTCACGTTCATCCATTACCAGGAGCTGCTCAGCGGCGGTCAGGTGTCACGGGCCGCGCTGGTCAGCGTGGGCGTCACGGTCGTCGGGACGCTGTTCAGCATGGCCGTGTCGGTCCTCTGCGCGTACGGCCTGTCGCGGCCCGGGTCCGTGCTGCACCGCCCGATCCTGCTCGTGATCGTCGCGACGATGTTCTTCGGCGCCGGGCTGATCCCCACCTATCTGGTGGTGCAGGGGCTCGGCCTCACCGACACGTATCTCTCCTTGATCCTGCCGAGCGCGGTGAACGTGTTCAACATCCTCGTGCTGCGGGCGTTCTTCATGGGCACGGCGCAGGAGCTGGTCGAGAGCGCCCGCATCGACGGGGCCGGGGACCTGCGCATCCTGTGGCGGATCGTCATGCCCCTCTCGCGCGCGGTGCTCGCGGTGATCACCCTCTTCTACGCGGTGGGCTACTGGAGCGCGTGGTTCAACGCGTCGATCTACCTCAGCGACCCGGACATGATGCCGCTGCAGAACGTCATGCAGCAGCTGGTCCTCAAGCAGCAGAAGCCGACCGGTCTGAGCCAGGCCATCAACACGGGCCACCTGTCGCCGCTCGCCATCCAGATGGCCGTGATGGTGCTCGCGCTGATCCCCGTGGCCGTTCTCTCGCCGTTCGTGCAGCGGCATTTCAAGCAGGGCATGCTCACCGGCGCAGTGAAGGGCTGACCACACCGATGCCTTCCCTCCAGGACGTCACCCGCGGCCGGATCCTCTTCGGCGGCGACTACAACCCCGAGCAGTGGCCCGAGGAGGTCTGGCACGACGACGTCCGGCTGATGAAGGAGGCCGGAGTCACCACCGTCACCCTCGGCGTCTTCTCCTGGGCGAAGCTCGAACCGCGCCCCGGTGCCCGGGAGTTCGGCTGGCTCGACCGGCTGATGGACCTCATGCACGAGCACGGCATCGGTGTCGTCCTCGCCACGCCGACCTCCGCTCCCCCGCCCTGGCTCGGCCGGCTGCACCCCGAGACGCTGCCGCGCGACGAGGACGGCAACGTCGAGTGGTGGGGTTCACGCCAGCACTTCGCGCACTCCAGCGCCGCCTACCGACGCTATGCGGCCGCCATCACCGAGGACCTCGCCGCCCGGTACGCGCACCACCCCGCGCTCACCATGTGGCACATCAACAACGAATACTGCACCTACGACTGGGGCGACGAGACCGCGACCGCCTTCCGCCGCTGGCTCCGGGAGCGGTACGGCACGCTGACTGCGCTCAACACCGCCTGGGGGTCGGCGTTCTGGGGGCAGAGCTACGACGCCTGGGAGGAGATCCTGCCGCCCCGCCGCGCCCACTACATGAAGAACCCGACACAGGTCCTCGACTTCAAGCGCTTCACCTCCGACGCCCTGCTGGAGTGCTACGCCGCCGAGCGCGACATCGTCCGCGCGCACACCCCGCACCTGCCGGTCACCACCAACTTCATGCCGCTGTGGCAGGGCCAGGACGGCTGGAAGTGGGCGGCGGAGGAGGACGTGGTGTCCGTGGACCTCTACCCCGACCCGAGGGACCCGCTCGGCGGCCAGTACGGGGCGCTGGTCCAGGACCTGACGCGCTCGCAGGCGGGCGGCGGGCCCTGGATGCTGATGGAGCAGGCCGCGGGCCCCGTCAACTGGCGCGGCGTGAACCATCCCAAGCCCGCCGGGCTCAACCGGCTCTGGACCTGGCAGGCCGTGGCGCGCGGCGCCGACGCCGTCTGCTACTTCCAGTGGCGGCAGTCCCGGCAGGGCGCGGAGAAGTTCCACTCGGGCATGCTGAGCCACGCGGGCGAGGAGGGCCGCACCTTCCGGGAGGTCTGCCGGATCGGCGCCGAACTGCGCGCGCTCGGACCGGAGGTGGCGGGCACCCGGACGACCGCCGAGGTGGCGGTCCTGCACGACTGGGACGCGTGGTGGGCCGGCCAGCAGGACGGCCGCCCCTCCACCCTGCTCGACCACGCGGAACTCCTCCGCGCCTGGCACCGCGCCCTGTGGGAGGCGAACCTCCCGGCCGACTTCGCCCACCCGGAACACGACCTGTCGGCGTACCGCCTGGTCGTCGTGCCGCACCTCTACCTCCTCACCGACACCGCGCTCGACGGCCTCGTCACCTACGTCCGCGAGGGAGGCACGCTCGTCTGCGGCTTCTTCACGGGCGTGGCCGACGCGGACGACCGGGTGCGGCCCGGCGGAATGGACGCGCGGCTGCGCGCCCTGCTGGGCGTCCGCACCCTCCACGAGTGGTGGCCGCTGGACGCCGGCGAGAGCGTGGACTGCGGGGAGTTCACCGGCACCCTGTGGTCCGAGGAGCTGACGGCCGACGACGCGGCCGAGACCGTCGCCGCCCACCGGGGCGGCGAGCTCGACGGACTGCCCGCGGTGCTGCGCCACGGCCGCGCCTGGTACGTGTCCACGCTCCCCGCCCCCGATGCGCTGCGCGGCCTGCTGGTCCGCGCCGCCACCGAAGCGGGCGTACGGCCTCCGCTCCCCGGCCTCCCCCACGGAGTCGAGGCCGTACGCCGCGGTGACCTGCTCTTCCTCCTGCACCACGGCCGCACCGAGGTGACCGTGACCGTGCCGGGCCGCCACCGCGACCTGCTGACCGGCGAGCCGGTCGACGGCACGGTCACTCTCGGCCGCCACGGCGTGGCCGTACTGCGCGAGGACGCACGACCCGCGGGCTCGTCCTGAGCCCGCGGAGCCATCCCCCCACCCTGGAGAGAACACCATGGGACGACAGACCCGCCGCACCACCGTGCTCCGTCTGCTCCTCGCGCCCGCCCTGGCCGCGGGCGTGGCCGTCGGGCTCACCTCCGCGCCCGCTCAGGCAGCCGTGTGGAGCAGCTGCGAGCAGTGGGGCAACACCACCCTGAACGGCTACACCCTCTACAACAACATCTGGGGCTCGGGCGCGGGCAGCCAGTGCCTCTCCGCCGACTCCGGCACCAAGTGGAGCGTGCGCGCCGACCACCCGAACACCAGCGGCATCAAGTCCTACCCCAACTCCAAGAAGGTGATCGGCAAGCCGGTCGACTCGCTGTCGTCGCTGAAGAGCTCCTACAACGTCACGGTCCCGTCGGCGGGCCACTACAACTCCTCGTACGACATCTGGGACACCGACTACGACTACGAGATAATGCTGTGGGTCAACCACCACGGCGACGTCGGGCCGCTCGGCACCCCGCAGGGCACCGTCGCGCGCGGCGGCCACACCTGGAACGTCTACAAGGGCAGCAACGGCCACAACGAGGTCTTCTCGTTCCTGCGCACCTCCGACTCGTCGGCCGGCACCGTCGACATCCTCCCGATCCTCAGGTGGATCAAGGACACCAAGGGCTGGATGGGCAACGAGACCATCGGTGACGTGCAGTTCGGCTACGAGATCAGCGGTTCGGCCGGCGGCCTGGACTTCCGGACGAACTCGCTGACCGTCTCGGGCAGCTGATTGTCATGCCCAGGCTAATCATTGCGGCGGCGCTGGCCGCGCTCCTGACGGGCGGTGCGGCCACCACCCCACCCGCCACCCCGTCCAGTGGTGAAGCCGACGCGCGTGCCGCGAGCCGTGTGGCCGAGCGGCTCGACCGCGGCCTGGTGGCCGTGCCCGCGAGCGGCGGAATCCTGGTCACCTGGCGGCTGACCGGCGACGACCCCGCGGGCATCTCCTTCCGGCTCTACCGGGGCGGCACCCTGATCGAGGAGACGACGAAGACCAACTTCCTGGACAGCGGCGGCGGCGCCTCGTCCACGTACGAGATCCGAGCCGTCGTCGACGGTACCGAGCGGCCCGGCGAGAAGGCGTCGGTGTGGGCCGCGGGCCGCCACGACATCCCGCTCGACAAGCCCCCGGGCGGCACCACCCGCGACGGCGTCGCCTACACCTACTCCGCCAACGACGCGTCGGCCGCCGACCTGGACGGCGACGGACAGTACGAACTGGTCCTCAAGTGGGCGCCGTCGAACGCCACGGACTCCGCCAACTCCGGTACGTGCACGGGCCCGACGGTCTACGACGCGTACGAGCTGACCGGCAGGCGGCTGTGGCGCGTGAACCTCGGCACGAACGTGCGCAGCGGTTCGCACTACGACTCCTTCCAGGTGTACGACTACGACGGCGACGGCAGGGCCGAGATGGCCGTGCGGACCTCCGACGGCTCGAAGGACTCCGCGGGCACGGTCATCGGCGACGCGAACGCCTCGCACCTGGCCGACAACTGCGGCGTGCTGTCCGGCCCGGAGTTCCTGTCCGTCTTCGACGGGCGGACCGGCAGGGTGCTGGACTCCGTGCCCTTCGAGCCGGCCCGCGGCAGGGTCTCCGACTGGGGCGACACCTGGGGCAACCGGGAGGGCAGACTGCTCTCCGCGACCGCGTACGTCAGCGGCTCCCGGCCCAGCATGATCTTCAGCCGGGGCATCTACGAACGCGTCGCGCTCGCCGCGTACGACTGGAACGGCACCGAGCTGACCCGCCGCTGGAAGTTCGACAGCAACAGCTCCACCAACCTCGGCAAGGGCTACGACAAGCAGGGCAACCACAACCTCGCGGTCGCCGACGTGGACGGCGACGGAAAGGACGAGATCATCTACGGCGCGATGGCCGTGGACGACAACGGCAGCGGACTGTGGACCACGAAGCTCGGCCACGGCGACGCCCTGCACGTCGGCGACCTCGACCCGGCCCGTCCCGGCCTCGAATCTTTCAACGTGCACGAACACAAGGACGCGGCCTACGGCTACGAGATGCACGACGCGCGGACCGGCCGCATCCTGTGGGGCGCCAGGACCGGCACCGACGTGGGCCGCGGCCTCTGCGCCGACCTCACACGCGCGCACGCGGGCGCGGAGTGCTGGTCGAGCGGCGGCGGCCTGTACGCCGCCAACGGCACGAAGATCAGCGACACCGTGCCGTCCTTCGGCGGCGCAGCCTCGTACAACGCGGCGATCTGGTGGGACGGCGACGCCCACCGTGAACTCCTCGACCACCGCTGGTCGGGCACCGCCGGAACCGGCTACGGCCAGATTCTCAAATACGACGGCGACAGCGAACTCACCCGCATCTGGTCCGACACAGAGGCCCGCTCCAACAACTGGACCAAGGGCAACCCGGTCCTGGCCGCCGACCTGCTCGGCGACTGGCGCGAGGAAATGATCTGGCGCACCGCGGACTCGACGAAGCTACGCCTCTACACCACCCCCCACCCCACCGACCACCGCCTCCCGACCCTGATGCACGACCCGGTGTACCGCCTCGGCATCGCCTGGCAGAACACCGGATACAACCAGCCGCCGCAGGTGAGTTACTACCTCGGCACGAAGTGAGCGACGGGGCCCGTGCTCGCCCGTACCGTGAGTGCGGGGGCGAGGAGTTCCACGCCGTCCGTGCCGCGGGCCTCCAGTTTGGCGATGGTCCGGTCCACCGCTCTGCGGCCCATCTCCTGGGCGGGGATGGAGACCGAGGTGAGCCGGACGGATGCCCCGACCGCGACCTGGTCGGGGCAGATCGCCACCACCGAGACGTCCTCGGGGACCGCGCGGCCCTGCTGGCGCAGCAGGGCGAGCAGGGGTTCCACGGCCGATTCGTTCTGGACGACGAAGCCCGTGGTGCCGGGGCGTTCGTCGAAGACGCGGGAGAGCGTCGTCGCCATCGCGTCGTAGCCGCCGTCGCTGGGGCGGTGCAGGAGCCGCACGTCCAGCTCGCGGGCGCGGGCGCGGAGTCCGTCGAGGGTGCGCTCGGCGAAGCCGGTGTGGCGTTCGTACACAGCGGGCGCCTCGCCGATGACGGCGATGTCGCGGTGGCCGAGCCCGGCCAGGTGCTCGACGCAGAGCGCGCCCGTCGCCGCGAAGTCGAGGTCCACACAGGTCAGCCCCTCGGGGTCGGCGGGCAGGCCGATGAGGACGGCGGGCCGGTCGCTGGCGCGCAGCAACGGCAGGCGCTCGTCGTCGAGTTCGACGTCCATGAGGATCATGGCGTCGGCGATGCCGCTGCCGGTGACGCGGCGGACGGCGGCCGGGCCCTCCGCGCCGGTGAGGAGCAGGACGTCGTAGCCGTAGGTCCGGGCCGTCGTGGTGACCGCGAGGGCGATCTCCATCATCACCGGCACGTACATGTCGGTGCGCAGCGGCATCATCAGCGCGATGACGTTCGACTTGGCGCTGGCCAGGGCGCGGGCGCCCGCGTTCGGGTGGTAGCCGAGCTGCTCGATGCTGCGCTCCACGCGCTCGCGGGTGCCCCGGGAGATCGAACGCTTGCCGCTGAGCACATAGCTGACCGTGCTGGCCGAGACCCCGGCGTGCTTGGCTACCTCGGCTAGGGTGACCATGGAGCGCTCCTCCCACTGAGCTGCCTGAGCTGCTTGAGCGGCCTGGGCGGTGAACCGCTTCGATGCGGATCGCCCACCGACCCTATGGGGGCGGGCATGACCTGTCCAGAGGCCTGTCGAAGCGCTTCGACAGGGTGGGCCGGAGGGAGTCCGACCCACCCCTCGGTGGTTCACCTGTGCCGGCCGCTCCCTACAGCTTCGGGTGGGCGTTCCTCATGAGCTCCTGGAACTGTGCCGAGAACCAGTGCCCGGAGACCGGCGCGTCGGGCAGCGCACCGGACTTGTTGTAGCCGTTGCGTGCGTTCCCGTCGTACGTGGGGTCGCACATCCGGTCGAAGCCCTTGCCCTCGTCGTTCGGGATCTCCTTGCTGGATCCGTCGGACTCGCCCGGCGGCTTCATCCACACGTAGGCGTCGATGCCGGCCGCGGGTGCGGTCCTCGGGCGCTCGCCGAGGCCCGCGCCCGACTGGTTGCACCAGTTGCCGATGTGGATGCGGCGGTCGTACCGGCCGCCGTTGACGTAGGAGTCCACGTCGGTGGTCGGGCCCGGCTGGGTGGGCCGTGCCGCCCCGCCCCAGCCGTTGCGGGAGGTGTCGATCAGCATGCCGATGTCGGACCGGAAGCCGGTGGACACCAGCTGGTTGCGGAAGGCCTGGGCGAAGGAGAGCTCGTCGGTGTAGCGGTTCCAGTCGACCCACTTGGACTCGCGGACCGACCTGCCGTTGACCGAGTCGCCGATCCTGAAGTTCTCCTCCTTCAGCGCGCTGTAGTTGGCGGTGTTGGTGATGAAGCCGTGCACCTTGTCGACCGTGCTGCCCTCGGCGGTGGCCGCCTCGCGGAAGATCTGCGCGGAGGGGGCGAAGTTGTCGTCCCAGCCGATCCAGCCGTGGTGGCCCGCGTCCACGTAGTTGTAGACGTTCGGGACGGCGCCGAGCTTGTTCAGGGCGTAGCCGACGCCCTTCACGTAGTTGCCGTTGGCCTTCATCACGTCGCACTGGGGGGTCGCGGTGGGGCGGCCGCCGGTGTTGGTGACGAGGTTGGGCAGGGAGTCGATCTCGACGGTCGTGACGATGCGGAGGTTCGCGTACTTCGGGTCGGCGAGGATCCGCGCGATCGGGTCGATGTAGGCCGTCTTGTACTTGTCGATCTCGGTGGGGCCGAGCTCGCCGTTGGAGGCGAGTGCGGAGCAGTCCCGGCCCGGCAGGTTGTAGATGACCAGCTGGATGACGCCGGCGCCCTGCCGGAGGGCCGTGTCGAGGTGGGCGCGCAGGCCCATCTTGCCGCCCGCGCCCTCGATCGCGGCGATCCGGTCGAGCCAGACGCCGGTGGGCTGGTTCGAGATCCGGCTGCCGCCCGGCTCGGCGTCGGCCTTCGCCTTCCACTCGGGGTTCACATAGCCCTTGACGCCCGCGTACGGGTTGTCGACGCGTGCGGCTGCGGCGGCCTCGGCGGTGGTGCCGCCGGTGAGCGCGACGGCGGTGCCGCCGCTCACGGCGAGCGTTGTGGCGAGTGCGAGGAGGAGGGTGCGTGATCTGCGGTACGTGCGGTGTGTGCGGCTCATGATGAGTTCGGTGCCTCTCGGGTGTCGGGGGCGGTGCCCCATCGGGTGTCGGGTCAGGGGGCGAGGGCGCGCAGATGGTCGCGCAGCCCGATGCCGAACGGGGTGGGAGTGCCGTCGTAGGAGCTGATCAGGGCCGGACCCGATGAGCAGTCCCAGGCGTTCCAGGTCCAGCCGAGGTACGAGAGCCCGCGGTCGTCGAACCACTTCATGACGCGGTCGATGAACCCGTGGGAGCAGGTGTTCTCGCCGACCTCGCCCGCGACGAGCGGGACGCGCGCGGCGACAGGGGCGAGGGTGCGGTCCCAGCAGCCCTCGTCGGCACAGGTGTTGAAGTTGTAGACGTGCCAGGCCGCGGCGAGATTGCCGGCCGGGTCGTGGGGCGCGTGCCGCAGCCAGCCGCTCAGGTCGTTGGCGTACGCGATGCCGGCCGTGAGGACGAGGTTCCTGGCGCCCGTGGCTCGGACGGCGTCCAACAGGTCCTGCATTCCCGCGACTTCGTAGCCGATGCCGGGGCAGTGGCCGCCGTCGCGCCAGCAGGTCCAGGCCTCGGCGGTGGTGGGGGTCGCGCGGTCGGGATAGGGCTCGTTGAAGAGGTCGAAGACGACTTCCGGGTCGTTCTTGTACGCGCGGGCGACCGAGGTCCAGAACGCCGGGGTGTACCGGGCGTTCGGCATCGGCTTCTGACAGCTGGCGTGGACGTCGTGGCAGCCGGCCGAGTTGCCGGTGTACTGGCCGTGGGACCAGTGCAGTTCGACGACCGGTGTCATGCCGTGCCGCTGGACGCGCTGGACCAGCTGGTCGACCGCGGCCCGGTAGTTGGCGCCGCCGTACCGCGGATCGATGTTGCCGGTGCCGAGCCAGCACTCTTCGTTGAGGGGGATGCGGACGGTGTTGGCCTTCCAGTCCGCGATGGCCCGGACGGAGGCGTCGTCGACGGGGCCGTCGAAGACGCCCCAGCCCTGGACGCAGGCGAACTCGCCACCGGAGCGGTTGACGCCGAGGAGGCGGCGGGTGGCGCCCTGCGCGTCGACGAGCTTGTTGCCCTCGGCGCGCAGGACGGGCGGAGGCGCGGTCGCAGCAGGTACGGCCGCGGCGGGTTCGGTCGCAGCAGGTACGGCCGCGGCGGGTTCGGCCGCGCTCGCCGTGGACAGGGCGGACGGCGCGGTGAGGCCCCCGGCGGCGAGCAGGGCGCCGGCCAGTGCGACGAGCAGGCGTGACGGACCGGAGAGACGGAACGGGTGTGACAGGCGTGAGGGATGTCGCATGAGCGACTCCTTCGAGGTCAACTCGACGTCGGCACAGCCGATTTCGAGGTCAACTGAACGGAATCGCTCCCACTGTTGAACGCGGAAGCTATCAGTGAGTTGCCGCGGGGGCCAGATGGGTTCGCGCATTCTCCGGAGATTTACTTGTCGAATTCATTCGACAGGCCGGGCGTCGAATGAATTCGACGGCCCAATGCTCGCCCACTCCCTTGACATGTTCTTGTAACACGTTGACTTTGGGAGCGCTCCCACTGGTTCCCCGCTCCCACCTCTTGGAACTCACCCCCCGACGCACCGACAGGAGGGACCAGCGCATGCGCGCCTTCCCCGGATCACCGGAACCCGACGAGTCCAGACCCCCGCTCAGCCGACGCCGCCTGCTCGCGATCGGCGCCGCCGCCGTCACCGTCCCCGCCACGGCCTCCCTGACGTCCGCAGGTCAGACGGCCCACGCGGGCGAGGCGCGGGCCGCCGCGAACGAGTACGAGCAGCGCTTCCTCGACCTCTACGCGAAGATCACCAACCCGGCGAACGGCTATTTCTCGCCGGAGGGCATTCCCTACCACTCCGTCGAGACACTCATCGTCGAGGCCCCCGACCACGGCCACGAGACGACGTCCGAGGCATACAGCTATCTGATCTGGCTGCAGGCCATGTACGGCAAGGTCACGGGCGATTGGAGCCGTTTCAACGCGGCGTGGGAAACCATGGAGAAATTCATGATCCCGACCCGCGCGGACCAGCCGACGAACAGTTTCTACAATCCCTCGAAACCGGCCACCTATGCTCCCGAATGGGACCAGCCCTCCCAGTATCCGGCCCGCCTCGATCCCTCGGTCGCCGTCGGCACCGACCCGCTCGCGGCCGAGCTGAGGAGCGCGTACGGCACCGACGACGTCTACGGCATGCACTGGCTCCAGGACGTCGACAACACGTACGGCCTGGGCGGCTCCGGCACCGCGCCGACGTACATCAACACCTTCCAGCGCGGCTCGCAGGAGTCCGTGTGGGAGACGGTCACGCAGCCCTGCCGCGACGCCTTCACCTACGGCGGCAGGAACGGCTACCTGGACCTCTTCACCGGTGACTCCTCGTACGCGAAGCAGTGGAAGTTCACCAACGCCCCCGACGCCGACGCGCGCGCCGTCCAGGCCGCCTACTGGGCGCACAAGTGGGCCTCCGCGCAGGGCAAGGCCGGCCAGGTGGCGGCGACCGTCGCCAAGGCCGCCAAGATGGGCGACTACCTCCGGTACGCCCTGTTCGACAAGTACTTCAAGAAGGTCGGCGACTGCACGAGCCCGTCCGGCTGCGCCCCGGGCAGCGGCAAGAACAGCTCGCACTACCTGCTGTCCTGGTACTACGCGTGGGGCGGCGCGCTCGACACCTCGGCGGGCTGGGCCTGGCGCATCGGCTGCAGCCACAGCCACGGCGGCTACCAGAACCCCCTGGCCGCCTACGCCCTGAGCTCGTACGCGGCGCTCGCGCCCAGGTCGGCGACCGGCAGGGCGGACTGGCGCCAGAGCCTCACCCGGCAGCTGGAGTTCTACCGCTGGCTGCAGTCCGCCGAGGGCGCCATCGCGGGCGGCGCGACCAACAGCTGGCAGGGCAGGTACGCGCAGCCGCCCGCGGGCACGCCCACCTTCTACGGCATGTACTACGACGAGAAGCCCGTCTACCACGACCCGCCGTCCAACCAGTGGTTCGGCTTCCAGGCCTGGTCGATGGAGCGGGTCGCCGAGTACTACCACCAGACGGGCGCGGCCGACGCCAAGGCCGTCCTCGACAAGTGGGTGACCTGGGCGCTGTCCGAGACGCGGGTCGCCGCCGACGGCACGTACTCGTTCCCCTCCACCCTGCGGTGGAGCGGCGCGCCCGACACCTGGAACCCCGCAAATCCCGGCCGCAACAGCGGGCTTCACGTGTCGGTCGTGGACCGCACCAATGACGTCGGCGTGGCCGGGGCCTATGCGCGCACGCTCGTCTACTACGCCGCCAAGTCCGGGCACGCGGCGGCGAAGAGGACCGCCAAGGCGCTGCTCGACGGCATGTGGGCGCACCACCAGGACGCGCGGGGCATCGCGGTGCCGGAGCAGCGGGCCGACTTCAGCCGCTTCAAGGACGCCGTGTACGTGCCGGGCGGCTGGAGCGGCACGATGCCGAACGGCGACCCGATCAACGCGTCGTCGACGTTCCTCTCCATCCGCTCCTTCTACAAGAAGGACCCCGACTGGCCGAAGGTCGAGGCGTATCTGGCGGGTGGCGCGGTGCCCACCTTCACGTACCACCGGTTCTGGGCGCAGGCGGACATCGCGCTTGCGCTCGGGGCGTACGCGGAGCTCCTCGTCTAGCCCTGCCGCTCCGTGTACGGGCCGGCCGGAATCCCCCGCCGGGGGCGCCGGCCGGCCCCTCCCCGTCCTCCTCGTGAAGGGAACCCCCCATGTCCCCCGGCCCCCGCGTGTCCCCAGGTGTCCGTGCCCGGCGGGCACGCACGCTCCCCGCCCTCTTCGGCCTGCTGGTCGGCTTCCTCGCCGGCGGGCCCGTGACGTCCGCGGACGCGGACGCCTCCGCCGCCACGGCGTCCGCCCCCGCCGCCGTGCCGTACGACTGGAAGAACGTGCGCGTCGACGGGGGCGGCTTCGTCCCCGGCATCGTCTTCAACCGCTCCGAGCCCGGCCTCGCCTACGCCCGCACCGACATCGGCGGCGCCTACCGCTGGCAGGAGTCCACCCGGTCCTGGAAGCCGCTGCTCGACTCGGTCGGCTGGGACGACTGGGGGCACACCGGCGTCGCGAGCCTCGCCTCCGACTCCGTCGACCCCGACAAGGTGTACGCGGCCGTCGGCACGTACACGAACGACTGGGACCCCGGCAACGGCGCCGTGCTGCGCTCCGCGGACCGGGGCGAGACCTGGCGCAAGGCCGGCCTGCCCTTCAAGCTGGGCGGCAACATGCCGGGACGCGGCATGGGCGAGCGCCTCGCCGTCGACCCGCACGACAACAGGGTGCTGTACCTGGGCGCGCCGAGCGGCAAGGGCCTGTGGCGCTCCACGGACTCGGGCGCCACCTGGCGGCAGGTCACGAGCTTCCCCAACCCGGGCAACTACGCGGAGAACCCGGCCGACACCAGCGGCTACGCCTCCGACAACCAGGGCGTCGTCTGGGTGACCTTCGACGAGTCGACGGGGAAGGGCGGCGGCAGGACGCAGACCATCTACGTCGGGGTCGCCGACAAGCAGAACGCCGTATACAAGTCGATGGACGGCGGCGGCAGTTGGACGCGGGTAGGCGGGCAGCCGACCGGCTACCTGCCGCACAAGGGAGTCCTCGACGCCGAGAACGGATACCTCTATCTCGCGTACAGCGACAAGGGCGGCCCTTACGACGGAGGGAAGGGCCAGGTGTGGCGGTACGCGACGAAGAGCGGTGAGTGGAAGAACATCAGCCCGGTGGCCGAGGCCGACACGTCCTACGGCTACAGCGGACTGACCGTCGACCGGCAGCGCCCGGGCACGGTCATGGTCACCGGCTACAGCTCCTGGTGGCCGGACACACAGATCTTCCGCACCACGGACAGCGGCGCCAACTGGACGTCGGCGTGGAGCTATTCGTCGTATCCGAACCGCGAGAACCGCTACACGATGGACGTCTCGTCCGTGCCGTGGCTCTCCTGGGGCGCGCACCCCACGCCGCCCGAACAGACGCCCAAGCTCGGCTGGATGACGGAGGCCCTGGAGATCGACCCGTTCGACTCGGACCGGATGATGTACGGCACCGGGGCCACCGTCTACGGCACGGACGACCTCACCGAATGGGACGACGGCGGCGGCAAGTTCACCATCAGGCCGATGGTGAAGGGCCTGGAGGAGACCGCGGTCAACGACCTCGCCGCTCCCCCGTCCGGCGCGCCGCTGTTCAGCGCGCTCGGCGACATCGGCGGCTTCCGCCACACGGACGTGACCAAGGTGCCGTCCCTGATGTACACCCAGCCGAACCTCTCCACCACGACCAGCCTCGACTACGCCGCGTCGAACCCGAACACGGTGGTGCGGGTCGGCAACGCGGACGCGGCACCGCGCATCGGCTTCTCCACGGACAACGGCGCCAACTGGTTCGCCGGGCAGGAGCCCGCCGGTGTCACGGGCGGCGGCACGGTCGCCGCGGCGGCCGACGGCAGCCGCTTCGTGTGGAGCCCGGACGGGGCGGGCGTGCACACGACAGCCGGGTTCGGCTCGTCGTGGACGGCGTCGAAGGGCATCCCGCAGGGAGCCGTCGTCGAGGCGGACCGCTCCGACCCGAAGACGTTCTACGGCTTCAAGTCGGGCACCTCCTATGTGAGTTCGGACGGCGGGGCGACCTTCACCGCGAAGGCTTCGGCCGGCCTGCCCGCCGAGGGGCCCGTGAAGTTCCAGGCCGTGCCCGGCAAGAAAGGCGACATCTGGCTCGCGGGCGGCAAGGCCGGGGCGGCGTACGGCCTGTGGCGCTCCACCGACGGCGGCGCCACGTTCAAGAAGGTCGAGGGGGTCCAGGAGGCCGACACCATCGGCTTCGGCAAGGCGGCACCCGGCGCCTCGTACCAGGCCCTCTACACCAGCGCGAAGATCGGCGGGGTACGCGGCATCTTCCGCTCCACGGACACGGGCGCGACCTGGGTGCGGGTCAACGACGACCGCCACCAGTGGGGTTGGACCGGCGCGGCGATCACCGGCGACCCCAAGGTCTTCGGCCGGGTCTACGTGGCGACGAACGGGCGCGGCGTGATCTACGGCGACACGGCGGCGCGACGCTCGCGATAGATGGCGCGGGAGCGGGTGGCACGCGGATGACGTGGACGACGGGGCGCCGAGTCCGGCCGAGTGCGACTCGGTTACTCTCGGCGCCTCTGACGTTCACTCCGCGATCCGGGGCCGCACCGCGATCGCGTCGGCACCCGGGAGACACCCCACATGACTACGCCGCCGCCACCGCCGCCCGGAGGGGGGCGGACCGACGCGTCGGCCGTCCGGATCGGCGCTCTCGTGCCGCTGACCCGGCCCGGCTGGACCGCGGCGGGCCGGCATCTGCTGGCCGGGCTCGAACTGGCCGTCCGCGACGTCAACGACACCGGCGGGATCACCGGCAGGCCGCTCGAACTGGTGGTCAGGGACACCGCGGCCGATCCGCGGCGGGCCGAGGCGGCCGTGGCGGAACTGGCCGGTCTGGGCGTCGCCGCACTGGCCGGGGAGTACCACAGCGTCGTCGCCCGCGCCGCCGCCACCGCCGCCGACGCCATCGGCCTGCCGTACCTCTGCTCGTCCGCGGTGCTCGACGCGCTCACCGACCGGCCGACGGAGTGGGTCGCGCGCCTCCCCCCGCCGCAGTCCCGCGGCTGGCAGGTCTACGCGGACTTCCTCCTCGGCGCGGGCCACCGCCGTATCGCCGTGGCGGCCCAGCCGAGCGTCTACTGGGCGGCCGGGACCCGCGTCCTGCGCGACCGCCTCGCGCCACGCGGCGGCTCCGTCGGCGAACTGGACCTGACCGCGCTCACCCCCGCCGACGTGTGCGACGCACTCGTCGCCGAGCGGGCGACCGCCCTCCTCCTTCTCCTCGGCCACCCGGAACCGGCGATGTCGGTCGTCCGCGCCGTCCGCCGTGATCCGCGCCTCACCGACCTCACGATCGGCGCTCCGGCCGGGCAGCCGGAGTTCGCCGAATGGGCGACTGCGCTGGGCACCGACGGTGCCGCCGTCCCCTTCCTGCGCTACCTGCCCGAGCACCTCACACCGCTCGGCGCGCGTGTCGCGGCGGCCCTCCGTGAGCGGCTGGCCGAAGCGCCCTCCTTCGTCGCCTTCGAGGGCTACGACACGGTCGCCGTCCTCGCGGACGTGCTGCGCTCCCACGGCGTGGACCGCGCCCGCACCGCCGCTGCCTGGCCCCGAGTCGCGGTCGAGGGAACCCGCGGGACGATCCGGTTCACCCGCACGCCGGGCAGCCACGTCTGGCAGTGGGACCGTCCGCCGGTCCAGGTCGTCGACCGCGACCCGGCCCGACCGGAGCGCTTCCGCGTCCTGCACACCGGTTGAGAGACCCGCGCCAGTCCCGGAGCGCTGACGCCCGCTGTGCGGTCACGTACAACGCCTCGGCCTGCGTGCGGAGTTGCGGGTGATCTCCGTACACTGACGCGCATGGCATGCCGCATCAGTGAACTCGTCCTCGACGCCGCCGACCCCGAGCGTCTCGCCGTGTTCTGGAGCGAGGTCCTCGGATACGTCGAACTCGGCCGGGAGGACGACGGAAGCATCGAGATCGGACCGCCCGGCACCGGCTTCGGCGGACCGCAGCCCACCCTCGTCCTCAGCCCCAGCAGTGCCCCGCGGGCCGGGAAGCTGCCGCTGCACATCGACGTCAGCGCCACCGACCGGGACCAGGACGCCGAGCTGGAGCGGCTGCTCGCGCTCGGCGCGAAGCCCGCCGACGTCGGTCAGACCGGTGCCGAGAGCTGGCACGTCCTGACCGACCCGGAGGGCAACGAGTTCTGCCTGCTGCACGCCCGGATCCAGCCCCTCTGACGGGGGCCGGGCGTCAGCGGATCCGGCCCGCGCCCGCGTGCCGGCCGACGACGTGCGGCACGTGCCGCGCGTCGTCCACGCCGGTCCGCAGGGTCGGGGTCCAGCCCGCGCCGGACCGCAGGGGTTCTGTCGGGTACTGCGCGTTGTGGGCGGCGATCAGGTCTACGGCCCTGCCGTTGACGCGGTTGCCGGCCGCGGTGACCGGGGCCTCCTTCCACTTCTTGAGGACGCGTCCGGCGCCGACCCCGGCGGGCAGCGTGAACGCGTTGGCCTCGGCCACGAGTTGGGGCTCCGCTCCGATGCCGAAGCTGTACTGGTAGCCGCTCGCCGGGGCCACGAAGTGGTTGTTGTAGGCGTCGACCTTGCCGAAGCGGACGCGCGGGGCCCGCTCGATGACGTGCCGGAAGAGGTTGTGGTGCAGGGTGACGCGGAGCCTGCCGCGGTCGGTGGCGCCCGCGCTGTCACTGTTGCCGATCATGAGGGTCTTGTCGTGGTCGGCGAAGACGTTCCAGGAGACGGTCACGAGGTCGGCGCCGCGCACGATGTCGAGTTCGCCGTCGTGCCGCTGGTACAGCTCTCCGTAGTAGGACGGCAGCGTGCTGTCGGGGTGGGCGCCGTCGGTGAACGTGTTGTGGTCAAGCCACACGTGCGTCGAGCCGTGCACGACCGCGCTGTCGTACTCGGAGTTCCACGCCCCGGTGGCGCCGTCCGTGGGGTCCCACTGCGGGAAGCAGTCCAGCGGGCTCTCCAGGGTGAGGTTGCGGACGACGACGTTGTCGGCGTCCTTGATCTGGAGGCTGCCGCCGGTGATCCCCGCGTTCCGGCCGACGCCGACGATCGTCGTGTCGGAGGGGATGTACGCCTTGACGGCCGCGGCCTGCCGGGTGGCCGACGCGGCGCGCAGGTCCTCCTGTTCGCCGCTGACCGGCCGGTCCCTGCCCCACACGGCGGGGTCGTAGGCGGCGAGGTACTTCGCGAAGTCGTACCCCTCGGCCTCGAACGCCCCGCAGCCCGCGGCGTCGGCGCGCAGGACGCCCTTGACCCTGATGACTCGGGGGGCGTCGCCGCCCGCGGCCAGCGCCGCGCGGAACTCCTCCCAGGTGGTGACCGTGAAGGTGTGCGCGGCGTCGGCTCCCGCGCCGCCGGTGGTGCCGCCGCCGGTGGACGCCCAGCCGTCGTGCGGGGGCAGGACGTGGCGCGCCTGCCCCGGTGCGGCCTGAGCCGTGGCGGCGGTGACCTTGGCCTTAGTCGTAGCTGTGGCTGTGGCGGTGGCTGTGGCGCCGAGGACGAGCGCTGTGCAGCCCGCGAGGACCGCGTAGGACATACGCATGGTCAGGCTCCTTGTGGCCAGGTGATCCAGGACTCGGGGATCTCGTCGTCGAGGCGGCGCACGTCGCCGGGGGCGAGCACCCTGCAATGCAGCAGCTCGGCTGCGACGAGGCGGGCCACGGCGATCGCGCCGGGCGGGTTGAAGTGGGTGTTGTCCTGCTCGGTCGCCGTCCAGTTGAAGTACTTCTTCGTCTCCTCGGCGCCGAGCTTCCGCCACAGCGCCCGCGACAGCTCCTGGATGTCGAGGAGCGCGACGTCCGCCTCCCCGGCGAGGGCGCGCATCGCCGCCGGGTAGTCGCCGTGGGTGGGCAGGGCGTTGCCCGCCGAGTCGAATCTCCGACGCTCCACCGGGGTGAGGAGCACCGGCCGGGCCCCGCGCGCCCGCGCTCCGTCGACGTACCGCCGCAGGTGGTCCCGGTAGCTCGTCCAGGGCTCGGTGTGGCGGGCCGGGTCGTCCTTCTTCTGGTCGTTGTGCCCGAACTGGACGAGGAGGATGTCGCCGGGGGTGATCACGTCGAGGATCGCGTCGAGGCGGCCCTCGTCGACGAAGCTCTTCGAACTGCGGCCGTTCATCGCGTGGTTGGCGACCGGCAGCCAGTCGCGCAGGAAGAAGCGCAGGGCCATGCCCCACCCGGTCTCGGGGGCGGCGGACGCGTACTTCTGGGCGGCGGTGGAGTCCCCTGCCACGTACAGGGTGCGCACGCCAGGACCCGCCGCCGTCACCGGTCCTGCTCCTGCCACTCGGCCTGCGCCTTGTTGAGCTGCTCGGCGAGGCTGTCGAGGAAGTCCTTCGCGGACATCTTGCCGAGCAGCACCTTCTGGAAGTCGGGCTCGTTCTCCGCCTTGCTGATGGTGTTCCAGTCGGGCAGGTGGTACGGCAGCTGCACGATCTTCGTGGAGCCGTCGTTCAGCGCTGCGGCCGCTAGCTTGGTGGGCTCCGCCTTCTTGACCCAACTGTCCTTGGCGGCCTCGGTGTTGGCGGGAATGGCGCCGGCCGACTCGTTCCACTTGCTGTTGGAGGCGTGCGAGGCGGCGAACTCGATGAACTTCCAGGCGGCCTTCTTGTTCTTGCTCGACTTGAAGAGGCCGAGGCCGTCGACCGGGTTGGAGACCTGGACGCGGACGCCCGCGTCGGTCGTCGGGTTGGGCAGGCCGCGGAACTTGTCCTTGCCGAGCGCCTTCACGTGGTCGGCGTAGGAGCCGAGGTTGTGGCTGAGCATGCCGATCTGCCCGTTGTCCCACTGCGCGTTCATCTTGGTGAAGTCGTTGTTGAGGTCGGCGGAGGGCGTGGCCTTCTTGTACAGGGCGGCGTACTTCTTCAACGCGGCGACGTTCTTGGGGTGGTTGACGGTGGTCTCGTCGCCGTCCCAGAAGGAGCCGATGCCCGACTGGCCGTACATCGCGTCGAGCGCTTGCGCGATGGAGCCCTCGCCGCCGCGGATGGTGTAGCCGAAGCGGTTGGCCTTCTGGTCGGTGAGTTTCTCCGCCGCCTCGTAGAACTTGGACCAGGTGGTGGGCGCGTCGAGGCCGGCCGCCTCGAACAGGTCGGTGCGGTAGTAGAGGACGCCGTTGCTGGCGGAGGTCGGCACCGTGTACAGCCGGCTGCCGCCGCCGGCCGCGCGCACGCTGTCCACCATGCCCGTGTTGAGTTTGCCGTTCAGCGCGCTGCCGTCGAGGCGCTTGTCCAGCGGCTCCAGGGCGTCCTGTGCGGCGATCCCTGCGAGCATGGCGGCGCCGACGCCGCCGACGTCGGGCAGGCCGCCGCCCTGGATCGCGGTGTCGTACTTGGACTGGACGCTCTCCGCGGGCACCCCGACGTACTTGACGTCGATGTCGGGGTTCGCCTTCTCGAAGTCCCTGATGATCTCCTTCCAGATGTCGTGCCGGACGGCCGTGTTGTTGTCCCAGAAGGTGATCTCGCCCTTGCCGGACCCCTCACCGCCGCTGTCCCCCGCCGCACCGCTCCCGTCGTCGCCGCAGGCGGTGGCGGTCAGGGCGAGGACGGCGGTCAGGGCGAGGGCGGTCGTGCTCGTTCTCGTGTTCATCTTCGGCTCTCTTCTTCAGTGGGTGATCCGGAAGTGCGTGAACAGGGCCGTGCCGGCGGGCCCCGTGCCGTCGGGCGCCGCCGCGAACAGGCCGAGCAGGGCTCCGACCCAGTTCCAGGGGGTGGCGGCGAAGACGGGCCCCGAGGGGCGGAATCCGTCGCCGGTGTCGGCGTGGAAGCGGCAGCGGGCGCCCTCGGTGACCTCGACGCGGAGCCGGGCCGTGCCGTCCGGGGCCGCTCGCGGGCGCTCGGCGTCGCGCTCCGGGCCGTCCCGCTCGGCGAACCGGTGCACGAGCCGGACCGTGCCGTCGGTGTCCCGCTCCAGGCCGATCCAGGAGTACGCGTCGCCGAGCACCGCGAAGCCGGCCCGCGCGCCCGGCGCCCATGCGGCGAGGCGCAGCCGGGTCTCCGCGACGCACGGCGCGAGCGGGAGGCGCTGCGTGAGCACGTGCGGCAGGGTGCGCGGGTCGTCCACTTGCGGGGTGCGCACACACGCCAGCTGCAGCCCGTCCCCGGAGTGCGAAGTCGCCCACCCGTCACGGGGGTTGGCGGTCCACTGCCACTGCCGCCCGTGCCGCCCGCCGGGGAAGTCGTCGTCGGTGGCGGGCGCGGACCGGGGCTGCTCCGGGAGCCGGGGCTTTCTGTGTACGTCGACGGGGACGCCGTCGGCGCCGAGCACCGGCCAGCCTTCGGCGTCCCAGCGCATCGGCTGGAGGTGGACGACGCGGCCGTACGCGCCGCGCTGCTGGAAGTGCAGGAACCAGTCCTCGCCGCGCGCGGTGCGCACCCAGCCGCCCTGGTGGGGCCCGTTGACGTCGGTGCCGCCCTGCTGGAGGACGGTCCGTTCCTCGTAGGGGCCGTGGAAGCGGCGGGCGCGGAAGGCGCCCTGCCAGCCGGTCTCGACTCCGCCGGCCGGGGCGAGGATCCAGAACCACCCGTCGTGCCGGTAGACCTTGGGCCCTTCGAGGGTGAACCAGCCGGGGATCCGGTCGCCGTCGATCAGCACCCGCCCCTCGTCGAGGAGTTCGCGTCCGTCGGCGCTCATGAGGTGACCCGTGACGCGGTTCTTCACGCCGGACCGCGACTTGGCCCAGGCGTGCACGAGGTAGGCGGCGCCGGTCTCCTCGTCCCACAGGGGGCAGGCGTCGATGAGGCCCTTGCCGGGTTTGAGGAGGTGCGGGCGAGTCCAAGGACCGCGGATCTCGGGGGCGCTGACCTGGAAGACGCCGTGGTCGGGGTCGCCCCAGAAGATCCAGAACCGCCCGCCGTGGTGCCGCAGGGCCGGCGCCCAGATCCCGCAGTCGTGCCGGGGCACGGCGAAGGCCTCCGCGGGTTCCAGGCGCTCGACGGCGTGCCCGATCAGCGTCCAGTTGACCAGGTCGCGCGAGTGCAGCAGCGGCAGTCCGGGGACCCGGCCGAAGCTGGACGCGGTGAGGTAGAAGTCGTCGCCGACCCGCAGCACGTCGGGGTCGGACCAGTCCGCGGCGAGCACGGGGTTGCGGTAGGTGCCGTCGCCGAGGTCACCGGTGACCCGGCCGGGTCCTGGCGCGCTCACGCCGTCACCGCCTTGCGCACCAGCGCCGCCGCCTCGTCGCGCTCCAGGGTGCCGTCGGCGACGACGGTCACCACGCGGCGTACGACGGTGTCGCCCGGCGCGACCGGGAGCCGGGCGTCGGCGGCGAGGGAGGAGCCGACGCCGGGGTACTCGGCGGCGCGCACGAACCACGGGTCGTGGCGGGTCGTCGCGGTGGCTCCGGCGAACACCAGGGTCCAGCCGTCGCCGGAGAGGGCGAGCCAGTCCGTGCGGGCGGCGTGGCCCGACGCCTCGCCGTCGGTGTCCGCGGTGAACACGCGCGGGGGCGCGGGCTCCTTCGGGGCGCGCCAGAAGAAGCCGCCGTATCCGGCGCCGGGGCGGCCGTTGGTGGCGGGGCTGCCGAGGGACAGCTCCTCGCCGGTGGCGTTGGTGAGGGAGAAGGTGAAGTCCAGCGCCCAGGCGGTGGCGGTCAGTTCGACGGCGGCGACGGTGCGGCGCTCGCTCAGCAGCGCCTCTCCCCCGGCCGTCCAGGTGAGGTCCTCCACGAAGCCGTCGGGGTCGTGGAGCTTGAATCCCTGGTGGCGCTGCATCCCGTGGTTGTCGAGGTCGACGGGGCCCCGGTCCCGTACGAAGGTGCGGCCGCCCCAGAAGTTGCGGCCCGCCACGTCGGGGACGGCCACGCCGACGCCGAGGTGGTGCGGGTGGTCGGCGGGGCGCAGTTCGCTGACCGGGGTGCCCGCGAGGGTGGTGACGGGGTGCAGGTAGGGGCGCGGGGACAGGTGCGGGTCCAGCTCGGGCCGGTAGGAGTAGCGGCCGACGGGCCGTCCCGCGCAGCGCAGGACGAGGGCGTGGTTCATGACGTACTCACCTCGTTGTGAATGTCGTCGGAGCGGGCCGGGCCCAGTCGGTGCCGAGCTCGGAGTAGAGGCAGAGGGTGTCGGCGGCGACCGTGACGAGGCCGTCGATGCCGTGGACGATGCGGCGGTCCGCGCGCTCGCCCGGGGCCGTGCTCCAGGCCGACGCGGGCAGTTCGACCGGGTCGGGGGCGGTCCTGACGGCCTCGACGACGCGCATGAAGGCGCCCGTCGCGGCGGGCGGGACGAGGAGCCGGGCCCGGCCGGTGAGGTGTTCGACCAGGTTCTCCAGAAGGTCGGTCCTGTCGTACAGGGTGGCGTGCGTCGGGCCCGGCCCCGCGTCCTCACGGCGCACCTCCACGCGGTCCTGCCGGTACCAGAAGGTGATGCGTCCCCGGGTGCCGTGCACGACGACGTACGGTTCCTCGCTTGTCTCCGCGCACAGCGTCGCCGCCACGGTGATCCGGCCGCCGTCGGCGGTGTGGACGCGTACGCACGAGGTGTCGTCGGACTCGATGGCGTGGGCCCGGAACAGTTCGGTCTCCACCGAGGTGACGTCCTCCGCGGCGCCGGCGTCCGCCAGGGCGAGGGCGGTGGCGACGGCGTGCGCGAGGGGGTTCGTCAGGACGCCGTCGACGACGTCCACCCCGTCGAGGCGGCGGCGCCCCGCCCACGGCGCGCGGCGGAAGTACGCCTCGTCCCGCACCCAGGCCCCCGCCCCGCCGACCCCGATGACCTCACCGACCGCCCCTTCGGCGATCAGCCGGCGGATCGCGGGGATCGCGTGCGAACCGAGCGACTGGAAGCCGATCTGAACCGTGGTGTCCGCAGCGGCCGCGCCGTCGGCCATCCGCCGGAACTCCTCGTAGGAGGGGGCGGGCGGCTTCTCCAGGAGCAGGTGGACGCCGCGGGCCGCGGCGGCGAGAGCCAGGGTGGTGTGGGTGGGGATGGGGGTGCAGACGACGGCGACGGCGGCGCCGGTGGAGTCGAGCAGCCCGGCGAAGTCCTCGGACTGCTCCACCGCGCCGAACCCGGCGAGTTCCGTCCCGTCGAGCGGCCGCAGCTCGCAGACGCCGACGAGGCGTACGAGACCGGCGTGCTGGAGGCGGCGGATGTTCTCCAGGTGCCAGGCGCCGTGGCCGCGGGCGCCGGCCAGGACGACGGGCAGCGGAAGCCGAAGGTCCCTCATCCCTTCACCGCCCCGGCGCTGAACCCGGTGACCAGCCACTTCTGGATGAAGGCGAAGACGATGACCACGGGCACGGCGGCGACGACGCCGCCCGCGGCGAGCGCGCCCAGGTCGACGCTGTCGGCGCCCATGAGGGTGGCCAGGCCGACCGGGATCGTCTGCTTGCCCTGGTCGCTGAGGAACATCAGGGCGAACAGGAAGTGGTTCCAGCTGTGCACGAAGGCGAAGGACCCGACGGCGATGAGGCCGGGCCGCAGCATCGGCAGAACGATGGCGCAGAAGGCTCGGAAGCGCCCGCAGCCGTCGACCCAGGCGGCCTCTTCCAGGGAGTACGGCACGTTCTTGATGAAGCCGCTGATCAGGATCATGGAGAGCGGGAGCTGGAAGACGGTCTCCGCGATGATCACGCTGCCGAGCGAGTTGATCATCTGGAGCTCGGCGAAGATCTGGAAGAGCGGCACGAGCATCAGGGCGCCGGGGATGAACTGCGAGCACAGCAGCGCCAGCATGAAGCCACGCTTGATCCGGAAGTCGAAGCGGGCCAGGGCGTAGCCGCCGGCGAGGGCGACGAGCGTGGTCATCACCATGGAGGCCACGCCGACGAGCAGGCTGTTCTGGAAGAAGGTGGCGAAGCTGCGCTCGGTCCACACCTTGTCGAAGTGCTCGAAGGTGACGGGCCACGGCAGGAGGGAGGTGGAGCCGCTGGGCCGCAGGGCGAAGAGGAGGATCCAGTAGAAGGGGATGAGGGTGAAGAGGAGGTAGAGGCCGAGGGGGAGGTAGATCTGCCAGCGGGGCGCCTCGTCCCAGGCGCGCTTCCTGCCCCGCCGGGTGTCCTCGGCCGCGGTGGTGGTGGCGGTGATGGCTGCGGTCACTTGTCCTGCCCCCCGAACTTGCTGAGCCGCAGATAGAGCAGCGAGCAGAAGAGAAGAATCACGAAGGCGATGGCGGTCAGCGCGGAGGCGTAGCCGAAGTCGTGGGAGTCCACGGCGATGGACGCGATGCGCAGCGGGAGGGTCGTGGTCTCGCCCGCGGGGCCGCCGCCGGTGAGGGTGTAGAGCAGGTCGACGTTGTTGAACTCCCAGACCGCGCGGAGGAGCGTGGACAGGATGATCGCGTCCTTCAGGTGCGGCAGCGTGATGTGGAAGAACTGCCGGACGCGGCTCGCGCCGTCCACCTCGGCCGCCTCGTACAGGTCCTTCGAGACGGACTGGAGGTCGGCGAGGATGAGGATCGCGAAGAAGGGGACGCCGCGCCAGAGTTCGGCGACAACGACGGCGGGGAAGACGGTGCCGGTGTCGGAGAGCCAGGAGGTGCCGTAGGAGCCGATGCCGGCGTCCGCGAGGTAACGGGTGATCCCGGTCTGGGAGTTGAAGATCAGCAGCCAGATCGTGGAGGTGAGCACGCCGGAGACAGCCCACGGTGAGAAGACGAGGGCGCGGGCCATGGCACGGCCGACGAAGGTCTGGTTGACGAGCAGGGCGAGCGCGAGCCCGAGAAGCAGTTGCAGGACGACCTCGACGGCCACCCACTGGAAGCTGAAGCCGAGGGTGCGCCAGAAGTCCGGGTCGTCGGTGAACGCCGTCACGAAGTTCTCGAAGCCCGCGTAGCCGTTGCGCCACGGCTTGGTGGGGTTGTGGTGGCGCAGGCTGTAGTAGAAGACGCTGATCACCGGATAGGCGATGAAGCCGAGCATCAGCAGGGCGGCGGGGGCGATCAGCAGGTAGGGCAGGCGGCGCGGGGTCGTCCCGGTCCTGCGCCGCTTGTTGTGCGGGGGTGGTGGCGCCCCTGCGGTGCTGGGCGGTGGCTTCGCCACGGCTGCGGCGTGGGCCATGACACTTCTCCGATCGTGGAGGTACGGGTGAAGCGCTTCGCGTACGCTGTTCGAGATGCCGAACAGAAAAAAGGGGGACGGTCAACCCGCGTACGGGTCCGGCACCGCGCCCGGCCTGGCCAGGAACGCGAAGTCGCATCCCGTGTCGGCCTGGGTGATCTGCTCGTTGTAGAGCGCGCCGTAGCCGCGCTCGTAGCGCTCGGGCGGCGCGGTCCACTCGGCCCGCCGCTGCGCCAGTTCCTCTTCGCTCACCTCTAGTTGCAGACTGCGCGCCTCGACATCAAGGGTGATGAGGTCGCCTGTGCGCACCAGGGCGAGCGGTCCGCCGACGTGCGACTCGGGCGCGATGTGCAGGACGCACGTGCCGTACGAGGTGCCGCTCATCCGCGCGTCGGAGATCCGCACCATGTCGCGTACGCCCTGCTTCAGCAGGTGGTCCGGGATGGGCAGCATGCCGTACTCGGGCATGCCGGGGCCGCCCTTGGGGCCGGCGCCGCGCAGCACGAGCACATGCTCGGGGGTGATGCCGAGCGCCGGGTCGTGGATGGTGCGCTGCATCGTGCGGTAGTCGTCGAACACGACGGCCGGGCCGGTGTGCCGCAGCAGCCGCGGGTCGGCGGCGATGTGCTTGATGACGGCGCCGTCCGGGCAGAGGTTGCCGCGCAGGACGGCGACGCCGCCCTCCCGGGCGACGGGGTTGTCGCGCGGGCGGATCACGTCGTCGTTGTGGACGCGGGCGCCCACGAGCTGCTCGCGCAGGGTGTCGTGCGCGACGGTGGGGCGGTCCAGGTGCAGCAGGTCCGTGATCCGGGAGAGGAAACCGGGCAGCCCGCCCGCGAAGTGGAAGTCCTCCATCAGGTACTTCTCGCCGCCCGGCCTGACGTTGGCGAGGACGGGCACGGTACGGGCGATCCGGTCGAAGTCGTCGAGGGTGAGCCGCACCCCGGCGCGGCCGGCCAGCGCGATGAGGTGGATGACGGCGTTGGTGGAGCCGCCGAGCCCGAGGACGGTGGTGACGGCGTCCGCGAAGGCGTCCGGGGTCAGGACGTGCGACAGCCGCAGGTCGCGGCGGACGAGTTCGACGATCCGCAGCCCCGAGGCGGCCGCCATCCTGTCGTGCCCGGAGTCGACGGCGGGGATGGAGGAGGCGCCGGGCACGGTCACCCCGAGCGCCTCGGCCGCGGCGGTGAGCGTCGATGCGGTGCCCATCGTCATGCAGTGCCCCGGGGAACGGGCGAGGCCGCTCTCCAGTTCGGTCAGCTCGCAGTCGCCGACGAGTCCGGCGCGGTGGTCGTCCCAGTACTTCCACATGTCCGTGCCGGAGCCGAGGGTCTCGCCCCGCCAGTGCCCCGGCAGCATGGGCCCCGCGGGCACGAAGACGGTCGGCAGGTCGGCGCTGGCGGCGCCCATGAGCAGCGCGGGCGTCGTCTTGTCGCAGCCGCCGAGCAGCACGGCGCCGTCGACCGGATAGGAGCGGAGCAGCTCCTCGGTCTCCATGGCGAGGAGGTTCCGGTAGAGCATGGGGGTCGGCTTCTGGAAGGTCTCGCTGAGCGTGGCGACCGGGAACTCCAGGGGGAAGCCGCCCGCCTGCCACACGCCCCGCTTGACGGCCTGGGCGCGGTCGCGCAGGTGGGAGTGGCAGGGGTTGATGTCGGACCAGGTGTTGAGCACCGCGATGACGGGCTTGCCCAGGTGTTCCTCGGGGAGATATCCGAGCTGCCGGGTGCGCGCCCGGTGGCTGAAGGACCGCAGCCCGGCGGAGACACTGTCGCCGTACCACTGACTGCTGCGCAGCTCCCGGGGCGGCTGCCCGCCCGCGCCGGTCATATGGACCACCCCGCGACGATGGCGGCGACCTCGGCCCGCTCCGCCGCCGGCAGGAGGCTGCTCGGGGCGCGCACGTCCCGGCGGCAGAGGCCCAGCGCGGCGAGGGCCTCCTTGACGACGGTGACGTTGTTCGCGGAGCCGTGGGCGGCGCGCAGCTCCTCGAAGCGGCGGATCCGCTCCCACACCGCCATGGCGGCCGGATGGTCCCCGGATCGAAGCGCTTCGATCATGTGCAGCGAAAGGCTCGGGGCGACGTTCACGAGCCCGGAGGTGAAGCCGGTGGCGCCCGCCGAGAAGTACGAGGGGGCGTACGGCTCCGCGAGTCCGGCGACCCACACGAACCGTTCGAGCCCGGCGTCGCGCGCGAACCCGGCGAACCGGACCGCGTCCGGCACGGCGTACTTGACGCCGATCACGTTGGGGCAGGCGTCGGCGAGTTCCGCGAGGCGGGCGCCGGGCAGGGCGGCGTCGCGCAGATAGGGGACGACGCCGAGCCCTGGCACTGCTTCGGCGATCGCCCGGTGATAGTCGACCCAGCCGCCGTCGGAGACGTAGGGGTGCACGGGCTGATGCACCATCACCATGTGGGCGCCGGCCGCCTCGGCGTGCCGGGCGGCGGCCACCGCGGTGGGCACGTCGTGGCCGACCCCGACGAGGATCGCGGCCCGCCCCGCCGCCTCTTCGACGGTCGACTCGACGACGGCGCGGCGCTCGTCGGGAGCGAGGGCGTAGAACTCGCCCGTGTTGCCGTTCGGCGTGAGGGTCCGCACTCCGGCGTCGAGCTGCCGGCGCAGCAGCTTGCGGTGGGCGCCGTGGTCGATCGTGCCGTCCTCGGCGAAGGGCGTCACCGGGATCGCCACGACGTCGGCGAGCGCGGCACGCCGGTCCGCGAAGGTCCGCGGCGTCACGTGGGTCACTGGAGGTCCCCTTCCGAGGGAAAGGCGCGCTGCACGAACGACGCGATGTGGCGGTGCAGCGCCTCGGCGGCGCCGTCGGCGTCCCCGGCGAGGGCGAGCCGCAGGATCTCTTGATGCTCGGTGGCCTCGCGGGCCCACGAGGGGTCGGCCGCCCAGGCGACGGCCGAGACGAGGGCGGCCTGGTCCCGCACCTCGTCGAGGAGGCGGCCGAGGAGCGGGTTGCCGCAGGCGGAGTACAGCGTGCGGTGGAACTCCCGGTTGGCCAGGGAGCGTTCGGCCGCGTCCTCGGCGACGTCGGCCCGCGCCAGGGCCTCGCGGGCCGAGTCGAGCGCCGCGCCGCGCCGGACGGTGCGGCGCAGCGCCTCGGGTTCCAGGAGAAGCCGTACGTCGTACACCTCGCGCGCCATGGCCGCGTCCACGGTGCGTACGGCGGCGCCCTTGTACTGGCTCATCGCGACGAGCCCGGTGCCCGCCAGCGTCTTGAGGGCCTCGCGGACGGGCGTCTTGGAGACCCCGAACTCACCGGCGAGCTCCGTCTCGACCAGGGGCTGGCCCGGTCTCAACTCGCCGGTGAGGATGCGGTGTTTGATCGCTTCGAGCACGAACTGCGTGCGCGAGGGGATCGGGGTCGGCACGGACGTCATGGGCACCCTCAGATCTCACGTATCGCGTATCACGTCTCATATATGACGTACGAAGTACGACGCGTAGAAGCTAAGAGGGGGCCGGGTCTTCGTCAACGCTTCTGACAAAAGAAGCGCGGACGACCTTCCTGGCGGCGTCAGCGGTGTCCGAACCAGCGTGCTGCCGGGAGTAGTTGACGGTCGTAGCCGAACAGCGCCTGGTTCTCCCAGGCGTTGCCGGAGGACGGGTCGGCGGGGTCCCAGCCGCTGCCGCCGACCGCCGCCCGGCTGCGCGAGGCGGGTGTCCCCCTCGTGGCCTGCGGAAAGCCGCTCGGGCAGGCCTCCAAGGTGGCGTACGTACCGAGCGCCTCGCCGGACACCGCGAGGTCCTCGCGGAGGCGGGCATCGGGGCCGACGACCGGCTGATCGTCCCCGGCGACTACAGCCGCGCCGGCGGCGAGACGGGGAGCGACCGAACTCCTGGCCCGCGCCCCGGACATCCCGGCCCTGGGACCGGATCAGCACGGAGATGGTCCGCGTCCTGCTCGTCCGGATCGCGGGCGAGGACCCGGCGGCGGTGATCCTGCCGACGGAGCTGGTGCGACGGGGCTCCGCTTAGCCCCGGCCCCGGCCCCGGCCCCGGGGCTTGCGGCGGACCGGACGCCGCCGGCCGCCCCGCGCATACATCGCCGCCGAATGGGTATCTGACTCTCCCCCGAGGGGTGTCAGGCGCGCAGCGAAGCGCTCGCCCGCGACGGGGAACGTGCGGATGGGACGGGGGACCCAATGTCCGAGCTGCTTGCTGCCGCTGATCAGATCGTGCCCTATGTGGCCTCGGCCGGAGTCGCCGTGATCACGGCCGCTCAGGCCGACTTCGCACAGAACGTGCTCGACCGGGGGAAGAGGCTGGTGCGCGCCCTGTTGCAGCGCGAAGAAGGTGACGTGCCGCCCGGGAATCTGGAGCAGGACGCAGCGCTGCGGAGCCTCTCCCGGCCGGCCCTGGAAGAGCTCGCCGACGCGATCGACGCCTGGCTCTCCGCAGGGGACCTGAGCGCGGGCTCCCTTCGCCGGCACGTCGCGGCGGCGGCGACGGCACGAGGCGGTGAGCACAACTCGGGGACGGGCCATGGGAGGTACGCCATGGGCATCGGCAAGCTCGAGGGCGACCTGACCATCAACCACGGCTCGCCCGACGGCCCATGAGCCCCGGGCCGGGCAAGGCGGCACCGCGGCCGGCGGAGGACGCGGTGCCCGGGCGGTCGAACACCGCGCGGGCGGAGGGCCGTAACTGGGCCGTGGCCGTGGGCCAGGTCGTCGGCGACCTGATCGTCCATCTCGTGATCGGCGGCGAGGGCCAGTGGAAGAACTTCTGGAACTCCCTGCCCTTCTGCCTCTTCGTGGCGGCCGCCGCCACCGCGTGGCTGCGCGCCCCGGAGGGCCCGATCGGCCAGTTCGTGCCGGTCATCGTCCTCTTGGGCCTGTCGTTCATCGCCTCCTTCATGCGCCTCCTCGGACTCGATGTCCGCTGGCCCAAGCGCGACCGGGCACAGAAGCCGCCCGCGACCGCCCTGGCGTTGCGCGCCTGTGTCTTCGCGGTCTTCCTGGTCTGCGCCGTGGCCGGAGCGGTGCGGGCCGATCTCCTGCGCCGCGACGGCGAAGTGGACGTCACCGGGCAGGTGGAGATCCGGCCGACCGCCGAGAACTCCCGGCGCACGCTGAACCTGTCCGGCGTACCCCATCGAAGCAACCTTCGCCTGACCCTGAGGGCCGAGGACGCCCGGCCCGGTGATCAGAGCTGCACCCCGGAGACCCGGTTCACCCTCGTGCTGGTGGGCGGGGACACGCACCGGTTCGAACAGGTCCGGTCCATGGAGCCCGTGGACATTCCGCTGGGCGGTTCACGCACGGACATCATGCTGAACATCACCGTCCACGCGCCCAAGGGATGCAGCATGAACGTTTCGGCGGCCGAGGCCGTACTCCATGAATGAGGGGACATCATGAGTCCGCGAGAGTCGAAGGCGTGGAAGGCGCTGGTGGTGTCCGCCGCGGCGATGGTGGGTCTGGCGACGGTGAGCTGTTCCTCCGATGACGCGCCCCGCTCTTTCATGGGCAAGACCAGGCTCACGGTCGCCATGCACAACGACCTTCCGGGCGTCTCCTTCCTGGACGGCTACACCTGGTCGGGTTACGACCATCTCTTCGCGCAGAAGTTCAAGAACGAGTTCGGCGTCAAAGTGGCCCCCGCGGATGTCGCGACCAAGGACCGCGTCACTTCCCTCACCAGCGACAATGCCGACCTGGTCATCGCGGCGTTCTCGATCACCCCCGAGCGGATGAAGCAGATAGATTTCGCGGGCCCCTATCTGACCAACTACCAGGGATTCCTGGTGGGCAAGAAGGGGGCGGCCATCCGCTCGATGAACGACCTGCGCGGCAAGCGGGTCTGCGCCTGGTCCGGCACCACCAATATCGGCCCCCTTCAGGGCCTCGGATTCGAGGTCGTCGAGATGCCGAGCGCCAAGGCCTGCCTCAAGGCCCTCGTCAGCGGTGGAGTCGACGCCTTCTCCACCGACCAGCTGATCCTGTACGGCTTCGCGCACCAGCACGCCAAGGACCGTCTGAAGGTGATTCCCGACCTCACCGTGGGAGCCCCGCAGTATTACGGCGTCGGCATGCCCAAGGGACACCGTTCGGACTGCCGCCGCCTGCGCGATTTCATCAAGAAGTACGTCGAGAGCAACGACTGGATCCAGGACATCCAGGTCTCCCTGCCGGAGGTCCCCAAGACCGATCCGAACTGGGCCAGCCGACTCAAGCCCAGCATGGATTCCATCGAGGCCCGCTCATGCAGGGACAAGGCAAGCCCGTGACATGAGTCCCCGCCTCGGCAACCGCCTGGTCGGCCGGCCGGCTAGCCGGGCAGCTTGTCGCCGATGAGGGCGAGGTTCTGGATGGCGGCGAGGCCGAACAGGGCTGTCTCATTGGTGCTGACACGCGGGTGTTCGTGGCCCGGCTCCAGTGCGGCGGGGCCCTCGACCCTCGTCCGCTCCCACTTCATGGCGCGGGTGTAGCCGTCGCTGTCGTGGAACTTCTTCCAGGCGCGCGCGGCCAGCTCGTCGTCCCGCAGCTGCGCCGCCGCGTACGCGTCCTGGCGGGAGTGGCCCTGGAACAGCAGCAGGCTGCCGAAGTCCTTGCCGTACCGTTCCTTCTGTTCGGCCTTGGTCGCGTTGAAGTAGCGGCAGTAGTCGAGCCAGGCCGCCTTGAAGCCGGGCAGGTCGACGAGGTCGATCAGCTCGGCGCACATCTCGACGAGGCCGAACATCGCGGAGAGGTGCGAGACGTTCACCGCGGGCTCGGCCGCGACGGCGAACTCGCCCGTGTCCAGGTCGTAGAGGCCGCTGCCCTGCACGAAGCCGTTGGGCTGCGCGGCGATGGTCCGCATCGTGGAGCGCAGCCGCGCCTCCGCCTTCTCCGCCTTCGGGCCCCGGCGCTCCCACTCGGTGAGCCACGCGCCCGCGAGGCCGCTCCAGTCGGTGCCGAAGCCGATCGACAGGGCGTGCCGGTCCGGCTCGTACGGTTCGGTGCGGATCTTGCGGAGCGGGTCGAGGGCGAGGAACGTCTCGTCGGAGTCGACGAGGGCGTGCATCAGGTCGCCGACGCGTTCGTCGGCGGTGAGGAAGCAGTAGGGGCGGCGGTAGACGGCGGTCGAGATGCGCTGCTGCTTGGCGCTGTCCGCGAAGTGCTGCACGCCGTGCCGGGTGCCGAGCCCGGCCCACTCGCCGAGGTGGTAGGCGTCGACCTCGCCGGTGTGCCGGGTCATGGCCTCGGCGAAGCGGAAGATGTCCGCGCGGCCCGAGCGCAGGTAGGCGTACCAGAGCCAGAGGTCGGGCGAGAGCTCGGAGTTGTCCCAGGCGTATCCCCCGACGTCGTACCGCCACTGGTGCCGGTCCTCGTCGTAGGTGTGCATGATGTCGCCGTAGTCCCAGAAGCCGTACCAGCGGCGCTGCTCGGCCTGGTCCTTGTAGTACGTGAAGAGGAAGTCGAGGTGGTCCTCGATCTCGGCCTTCGCGGGCGTGGAGCGGTCGACGGGCGCGAAGAGCCCGCCGAAGACCTTGGCCCTGCTCAGGTGCTCCGGGGCGGCGACGAGCTGGGGCGGGGTGCGGACGGCGGCGGACTGGGCGACGAGCGCGGCGGCGGTCGGGGTCGCGGCGTTGGCCCAGAACAACAGTTCGCTGGTGCGGGCGATGCCGTAGGGCGTACCGAAGCCGGGTTCGTGATCCTCGTAGGTGATGTTGAGGCCTTCGAGCTGTTCCGGGTAGGTGTCCTGGCCCAGGCCGTCGTGGTAGAAGCGGAGGTCCATCGGGGGTGCTTCGGGGGACCAGAGCCAGAGCGTGACTTCGGCGGCGTCGCTCGCGGCTCCCCGGATGTCGAGCTGAGCGGGGTGCTTCTCCCAGAAGTCCCGCAGCCCGAAGGAGAATCCGCCGCTCACTCCGCCGACGTACCCGAAGCCACTTGCCCGCCCTCCGCCGCCCGCGGTGATCCAGCCCCGGCCCTTTTCGGTGCGCTTGCGGAGCGTGAAGCCGTCGGCTGAGAGTTGGGCGAGCGTGTAGTCGCCCCAGGTCGGTATGTACTGGAGTCTGCTGGTGACCCGCTGGTCCCAGGTGGCCGGGTCCGGCAGCTTCTCGCCCTTGACCTGCGCGGCGCGCACGGCGGCGCCCGGGTCGCGGCGCAGCCCGGTGATGCCCTTCACGGCCTCGGTGAGGAATCCCTTCCCCTCGCCCGCGATCCGGATGTGCCGGTCGTACGCCGCGTCGCGCATCGGCACGGTGAAACGCACGCCGAGCCCGCGGATGAAGTCCTTCTCCTGGTCGCCGTCGTAGGTGATGGTGTGCACCATGCGGAAGGATTCGGCGCCCGCGTAGAAGTAGAGGCGGACGCTGAAGGGCAGCCAACTGCGCCTGCCCCTGCGGTGCTTGCCGTCGACGCGGACGACCGCGCGCACCGGCCCGTCCTGTTCGACCCGCACGTCGGCGATCTCGCCGTCGAACCGCTCCCACTTCGCGCTGCCGGAGTCCCCGTCGTCGATATCGCCCTGCCGCAGCAGGACGAGACGCCCGTCGGTGGCGATCTTCCTGCCCCCGCGCGTCACCGACCGCACGAGCCGCTCGCCGTCCTTGCCGATCACCGCCGTGATGACGCCGGTGTCCACGGTGACCTCGCGGCCGGTCCGGGCGACGGTGAGCTTCTTCTCGTACGTCGCCGGGGTCCCGGCCGCGAGCGTGAACCGTTCGGCGTCGGCGCCCCCGGGGCCCACCGCGTGCGCCGTCCACTTCAGCGATCCGTCGGGCCAGTACGCGGTGGGCCAGCTCTGCACCGGTACGCCGGTGCCGTCGCCCGCGACGAGGGCGAACGTGGTGCCGGCGTCGTGCACACCCTTGGGCCAGGGCACCCCGAAGGTGGATCCGGGGGCGGCACCGAGCCCGCCGTCCTCCAGCCAGCGGATGTCGGCGGGGGCGTCGGCCGCCGGCGCCCCGGGCGCGTCGGCGCGGGCTTCACCACGTCCGAGCGCCCAGCTGAACTGCGCGGCCACGCCGGCCGTGGTGGCGGCCTTGAGCAGAGATCTACGGGTTACGGGCGGCATACGATCCCTCGACTTCCGTGCCGGTACCAATGCGCTGACAGGACATGGGCGCGCCTCCAGGGGCGCGGGACTCCGACATGTGCGGCTCCGCCGCGCGGCGCGACCAGCCACACGCGGCCCGCAGCCAGGAACAACTCAGCCGCGCCGCTCCACCGCCACCCCCGCAGCCGCGAGAACCCCCACCGCAGGAGCGGCGAGCGGCGCCACGAACCACCCGGACACCGCCACCACGGCGAGCCCGCAGACCAGCGCCAGCGACCCGGCGGGGTCACGGACCGTACGGCGCACCGCACCGGCCAGCAGCTCCCGCCAGGACGCCCCGGGCCGCCAGGCCACGGCACCCCGCACCCCCGCGACGACCAGAAGCACCATGGCCAGGACGCCCACCACCCCGACGGCCGTCCCGCCGGGCAGCGCCCCTGACCGCACCACCACGAGGTCCGCCCAGAGCAGGGCGAGCGCGGCCCACCCGGCGAGGCCCACCAGCCACCCCCGCCGGGCTGCGGCCCGCCAGTCGGCCACGAACTCCCGCCACCCGCCCCCCTCGTGGGCGAGGTGCCGCCGCAGGTGGGCGGCGCCCGCGGCCAGGGCGGCGGGCACCGTCACCAGCGGCAGCGCGGCGACCGCGATCCACACCCCGGTGAGCAGGCACTCGGCGAAGACCCCGAACCGTCTGCCGCGTGCGCCCGTCACTTCAGCCCCGACGTGGCCATGCCGTCGATCAGATACCGCTGGAAGGCCAGGAAGAAGGCGAGCACCGGCAGCAGCGCCACCAGCGACATCGCGATCATGCCGCCGTAGTTGGCGAGGCCCTCCTGGTCGACGAACATCTTCAGGCCGAGTGAGACCGTGTACTTGGCGGGGTCGTTGAGGTAGATCAGCGGGCCCATGAAGTCGTTCCACGCGTTGATGAACGTGAAGATCGCGCTGGTGATCAGCGCGGGCCGGCACAGCGGCAGCACGATCGACCAGTAGATCCGCAGATGGCCGCAGCCGTCGAGCCGCGCCGCCTCGTCGAGCTCACGCGGCAGACTCCGCATGAACTGCACCATCAGGAAGACGAAGAAGGCGTCGACGGCGAGGTACTTGCCGAGCAGCAGCGGCGTGTAGGTGTTGATCAGGCCGAGCTTCTGGAACAGCACGTACTGCGGGATGAGAAGCACGTGGTACGGCAGGAGCAGCGTGCCGATCATCAGCGCGAAGAGCAGGTTGCGGCCCGCGAACCTGATCCGGGCGAAGGCGTAGGCCGCGAGCGAGCAGGAGACCAGCACGCCCACCACCGAACCCCCGGCCAGAAAAAGGGAGTTGGTGAAGAAGGTGGTGATGGAGATGTCGGCGAGGCCGTCGGCGAGACCGGTGTAGTTGGAGACGACCGGGTCCGTCGGGAGCAGGTCCAGACTGCCGACGATCTTGTCATTGGGCTTGAAGGAGCCGCCGATCAGCCACACCACGGGGTAGAGGACCACGGCGAGCACGGCGAGCGCCCCGATGTGCCAGGCGAGGGAACCGGCACGGCCCTCACGGACTCCGGCCGTCACACGTGACGTACTCATCGGGCGCCCTCCTCATAGTGCACCCAGCGCTTCTGGGACCAGAACAGGACCGCCGTCACCAGGCCGACGGCGAGCAGCAGCATCCAGGCCATGGCCGAGGCGAAGCCCATCCGGCTGTTCTCGAAGCCCTGGACGTAGAGGTAGCAGGTGTAGACGAGCGAACCGTCCGCCGGGCCACAGGCGTTGCCGCCCGCGCCACCGCCGACGATGTACGCGGAGGCGAAGATCTGGAAGGAGTGGATGGTCTCCAGGAGGACGTTGAAGAAGAGCACCGGGGAAATCATCGGCAGGGTGATGTTCCAGAACCGGCGCCAGCTGCCCGCGCCGTCCATCGCCGCCGCCTCGTACAGTTCGCGCGGCACCTGTTTGAGGCCGGCCAGGAAGATGACCATCGGTGCGCCGAACTGCCAGACGGTGAGCGCCACCAGGCTGTAGATGATCCAGTCGGGGTCGCCGGTCCAGCCGCCGACGTCCACGCCGAACAGGGCACGCTGGGTGCGGTCGACGATCGCGTCGTCCGAGAAGATCGCCTTCCAGACGACGGCGACCGACACGCTGGCACCGATCAGCGAGGGGGCGTAGAACGCGGCCCGGTAGAAGCCCTGACCGCGCCGCTTCTGGCTGAGGAGCAGCGCCACACCGAGTGCGGCGGCCAGCTTCAGCGGGGTGCCGATGACCACGTACCAGAGCGTCACCTCGACCGACCTGCGCCAGCGCGGGTCGCCGAACATCTCGGTGAAGTTGTCCAGGCCGACCCATGTGGGCGCGTCGAAGAGGTTGTAGTCGGTGAACGCGAAGTAGAGCGAGGCGACCATCGGGCCCGCCGTGAGCAGCAGGAATCCAGCGATCCAGGGCGACATGAAGAGGTAGCCCGCGAGATTCTCGCCGCGTCGTCCGCGTCGGCCATGCCGGGGCGCCCCACCGAGCCGGCCGCCGGAGCCGGAGCCGCCCTGGGAGGCCGCCCCCTTCGCCCCGGACCGCGGTGCCGCCGCGGCGTCCACAGGGGTCATGGCGGCGCTCATCGGGAACCGAGGGCCGTCTTGCACTCGGCGAAGTACTGCTCCACCGCTTCGCCGACCGACCGCTTCCCGAGGGCGAGTTCCTCGGCGATGCGCAGGAAGCCCGCCTCGCAGACGTCGGCGCCCGCCGGATGCGGGGTGATGGTCTCCAGGACTCCGGCGTCGACGAGGCTCTCCTCGTACGCGGCGATCTCCTTGTTCACCGACGCGATCGTCCTGTCGCTCTCCAGCGCCGGCTTGTACGCCTCGTACTGCGCCGTCGTCGTCGGCACCCCGCGGTCGTACCCCATGATCCTGGCGACCTCCGGGTCGTGCACCATGAAGTCGATGAACCGCGCGACCTCCTTGGGGTGCCTGGTGCGCCTTGCGCCGCTGAGCATCAGGGAACCGAGGTACTGGCCGGTCTTCTTGCCGTCGGTCGTCGGGATGGGGGCGAGGCCGTAGCTGCTCTTGCCCTCGGCGGAGTAGCGGACGGTGAAGTTGTCCCAGGTGAACTCGGCGGCCGCGAGCTCGGCCGCGACCGCCGACTTGGGCTTGACCTGGGCGACCTTCTTCGGGTCGGCGTAGATACCGGACTTGACGCCCTCGTACCCCTTCGCCCACCACTCCTTCAGGTCGGCCTCGGTGAAGCCCAGGCCGTCCTCGGTGAAGAAGGCCTTGCCGTGCTGGCGGAGGTAGAGGTCGTAGAGGTACATGACGCCGTAGAGCCCGCTGTCGCCCGGCCGCCCGCCCCTGTCGCGGATCTTCTTCATCGCGGCGTGGAAGTCGTCCCAGGTCCAGCCCATCTCTGGGGTGACGCCCGCCTTCGCGAAGAGCGGCTTGTCGATCACCAGGGCCATGGAGTTGCTGCCGACGGGCACACCGAGCAGCTTGCCGTCGACCTCGCCGAACTTCTCCAGGCCGGCGCGGAAGCCGTCGAGCCGCAGATTGCCCGCCTCGGCCTGTGCGTTCAGGTCGAGCAGCACATTGCGCTCGTCGTACTTGCGCAGGAAACCGATCGCGTTCTGGAAGACGTCGGGCGGATTGCCGCCCGCCGCCTGGGTGTTGAACTTCTTCCAGAAGTCGAGGTAGGGCTGGAAGTCCGTCTTGATCTTGATTTTCGGGTGCTTCTTCTCGAAGAGCGCGATCGTCTTGTTGATCCGCCGGGCCCGGTCGTCCGACCCCCACCACGCGTACCGGAGCGTGACCGTGCCGTTCCCGGACCCGTCACCGGAACCGCAGCCTGCCGCCGTCAGGCCGACGGCGGCCAGTGAGCCGCCCGCGAACTTGAGCAGGCCGCGTCGGTCAAGTTCCCCATGTACAGGCACAGTTAGCCCCTCGAGACGGGAGTTGAATCGTTTTAGGCAAGCGCTTTCCGGGCCAACGTAGGGAGAGGGCGTTCGTACGTCAACGGTTCGGACAGGAAATTCGTCGAAGCGCTTCGCCGGGGCGTTGGCCCGTCGCGCCGGGCCGGACCCCACGGGGTGCGCACCCGGCCCGCGGGGCGACGCGCCGAGGTCGTCGCACCCGACCAGCGCGATGCCGCCGCACGGAGACGCCGGCGGCGGGCCGGGGCTCCGATGCCGAGCAGGCGAGTTCCTGCGTCCTGCCCGGAGCGTGGAGAGCACACGAAAACGCGCGGAGCGCGCCGATCCAGCCCCCCCCCCCCCAGCCCCCCTGCACCTCGTTACGTGCACCGCACCGGCGACGAGGACGCGAGCGCGATACCCGGTGCTCGGCAGTGGCGGGTGCCGCGGTCCTTCACCGCGCGGTCGACGGCGATGTACGGAATGCTGCGCCGCCGGACGCACGCGGCGCCGCACCCTCCAGCTCCGCAGGCCTCATCAGGTGGGACCGCAGCTGCCGTTCGGCGAAGTGGCCCAGGTGGGCGGCCTCCTCCCCCGTGCACTGCGCGCTGCCGCAGCGCGCCACGCCGAGCCCCGCTGCACGGGCCGCGCGTTCGGCGGCCGCGACCAGGTCCGCGCAGGGCGGCTTGCGCGGGTCCAGGAGGGACAGCCGGATGATCCCGCTGCGGGCTGCCCGCAACTGGCGCGCGGGCGCGGTGTGGAGGCGGCCGAGGGAGCCATCGCGGCCCGGACGCGCCTGCGGCGCGACGCCCGCTTGGTGCGGCACGCCCAGGGTGCCCACCCCGTGCGCTGCGCCCCAGTGCGCTACACCCCCGTCCGCCCGCCCTCGCCCGTCGGTCGACGGTCCGTGAGCCGTGGCGGGCGCGAGGTGAATCGATTCATCCCACCACCTGTGAGCGGGCCCTCCCGCTACCCGCTCGACGCTCCGTCGGTCGCATGACTGGGGAGCTCTCCCGTGTCGACGACGTGCCGGGCGACGGCGGTGAGGAGGAGGCGGTGGTGTCGGGCGTGGCGGCGCATGGGGTTGAAGGCCTCGTCGGGTGAGATGGCGAGACGGGCGGCGAGGTAGCCCTTGGCCTGCTCGATGATGATGCGGCTGTGCAGAGCGGTGTGGAGCTGTCCGTTGAGGTTGTCGGCCTGCTGCAGGGTGCGGGCGTGGAGCAGACCGATGGTGGCCGCGTCGGCGAACGCCTGGGCCATGGCGAGGTCGTCGGCCGGCAGCGGGCTGTCGGTGGCGCGCAGGAGCAGCAGGCTGCCGAGGGTGTCCCGGCGCAGCCGCAGGGGGACCGCGCTGGCGTACGTGTAGCCCGACTCGCGGGCCAGCGCGGTGAAGTCGTGCCAGGCGGCGGGGGCGTTGGACAGGCTCCCGGGAGCGACGGTGTCCGACGTGCGGTAGGCGTCCAGGGCCGGGCCCTCGCGCATGGCCAGCTCCAGCAGCCCCGCCAGGGCGGGGCTGGGGTCGCACGGGGCGGGGCTGTACAACTGTGGCCCTGGGTAGGCCAGCAGGACCGCGACGTCGGTGACGGCGAAGATGTCACAGCAGCGGACGGTCAGTTGCTGCAGAAAGTCGATGACGTCGAAGTCGGCGACGAAGGTGTCGGCGAGTTCGACGAAGGTTTCGGCGATCTTGCGTTCTCGGCTCATGCCTTGGCTCCTCGGTATACGGGCGCCTTTCGGCGGCCCGCACCGGACGGCGGGTTCACGACGGCAGCTCCCGCAGGATCTCGCGGGCCGCCTCGGTCAGGGGCCGGCCGGAGGCGTAGGCCCGGGCACGCAGCCGGATCAGCGCCTCCTCCAGCGGCACACCGAGCCGGTAGCTGAGCACGCCGGTGGCCTGGTGCACCTCCGCCCAGTGCAGGTCGACGGCGCCCGCCCGCCCCGGCCCGTTCCTGGGGGCCTCGGCACCGGGCTGCCAGGCCAGCAGCCGGCCGGTCAGCGCGTCGGCCACCCGCAGCCCGTCCGCCGCCTCCCGCACGGTCAGCGGCCCCGGCGTGCGGCGATATCCGGTCAGCGTGCCGAACAAGGCCGCCCCTGTCCTGACGGGCCATACGAACACGGCCCGCACGCCCAGGGCCTGGGCCTCGGCGGCGAACTGCGGCCACCGCCCCGCCGCGTCGGCGTCCGCGCCCAAGTCGGCGACCTGGCACGGCCCTTGACTCAAGTCCCCTGTTATTCCCGGCCCCTGCCCGAGGGTGAACTGCGCGTCCAACAGCCGCGCGCTGGTGTCGTCGCTGAACCACACCAGTTCCGCCCCCCACCGCAAGGAGACCGCGATCCCCTCCAACCCCAGCGCATGCGCGCACCGCACCGCCCACATGCGGTGCTCCCCGGCTTCGGCGGCCTGCTCCAGACCGGCAATCAGCTCCTGCACAGACACCTGGTGCCCCATCAATGAGCCTTCCACGCAGGAAGGCGAACCGGCTCTGGAAGACGGCCACGTTCCGTAGTCGGAATCTACTCCTCTCCACCCGCCGGGAGGTGCCTTCGCGCATAACGGTCCCGCACGGAGCGTGATTACCCCCGAGTGGGTACCGTGCGGCAACGGAAATCGAACGGGGAGGCACTGTGGCGCTGGTGGATCAACTGCCCGCTCTCATGGGCGTCGTGATCGGCACGCTCGGCTCGTACGCCGTGCAGAGCCTGACGGAGCGTCGCCGGTGGACGCGGCAGCGGGAGGAGCGGTGGGACGAGAAACGCTTCGAGACCTACGGCCGGTACGGCAACGCCCTCAAGTCGCAGCTCCGCATCGCCCAGCGCATCGGCGCCGCCGTCGGATTTCCCGACGTCGCCGACCCGTTGCAGCCGACCGAAGGGCTGCCTCTCCTCGCCGAGGCGGAGTCCCACCGCGCGACGGAGTGGGAGTCCGTGCTGCTCGTCGGGGACTCGGCGACGATCGCGGCGGCGCGGCGCTGGCACGAGATGGTCTGGACCGTCGAACTGCTCGTGCGGGAGGGGCCGGTCGACGACGGGATGTGGGCCAGGGCCCATCGGCTGACGAGCGCGGCGCGTGACTCCTTCTACGAGAGCGCGCGGCGGGACCTCGGGATCGCGGGAGACCCGCCCCCGCCGGGAGAGTGGCCGCGGCCGTGGCGGGCGGAACTCTCCGGCGGAGCGCTGCCGGACGGGCCCCGGCCCTAGGCCGTGTCCGCAGAGTCCCGCCTGCCCCGCGCCGCCCGGCCGCCTAGCCGTTGGGGGCGGCCGTCGCGGGTTCCGCGCTGCGGTGGTCCTGCAGGTGGTAGACGTTGAACGCCTTGCGGATGACGGGCTGGGCGACGTTGCGCACCGGTACGCCGCCGTTGGTCATGCCGTGCTCGGTGCCCGCGTGCGCGTGGCCGTGGACGGCCAGGTCGGCACCCGCCTCGTCCACCGCCTCCGCCAGCAGATAGCTGCCGAGGAAGGGGAAGATCTCCAGGGGTTCGCCCGCGAGGGTGTCCGGCACGGGTGCGAAGTGCGTGAGCGCCACCCGTGTGCCGCAGCCCTGCTCGGCCAGCTCCTCCAGCGAGGTCCGCAGGCCGTCGGCGCAGCGCCGGGTGTACCGGATGAACTCCTTCATCAGGGGTTCGCCGAACTCGCTGCCGCTGCGGCCGACGAATCCGCCGCCGAACCCCTTGGTGCCTGCGACGCCCACCCGCGCCCCGTCGACCTCGACGACCGTGCCCTCTCCTTCGAGCACCCGTACGCCCGCGTCGCGCAGGATGGCGGTGACCTTCTCCGGCTGCTCGTCGTGGTGGTCGTGGTTGCCGAGCACGGCGACGACGGGCACCGGCAGTCCGCTGACCTCCTGGGCGACGATCCGCGCCTCCTCCGGAGTGCCGTGGCGGGTGAGGTCCCCGGCGAGGAGCAGCAGGTCCGCGCAGTTGTGCAGCGTCTCGAAGGCGGGCCTGAGCACTCCCTGGCTGTCCAGGCCCATGTGGATGTCCCCGACGGCGGCGATGCGGATCATGACACTTCCTCCGGGTGGTCCGGTGCTGCAGACTCGGCCACCACGACGTCGAAGTGGACGGTCTGGCCTGCCAGTTCCTCGTTGACGGTACGCAGCAGCTCTTCGCGGCAGTGTGTCGTGGGCACGGTCCCGACGACCGCGACGGAGGAGCCGCGGGACTCGACGCGGATGCCCAGTTCGCCGAGCTCCTCCGCGGCGAGCCGTTCCTTCAGGTGGGCGATGCGGTACTCGACGTGGGCGTGGTCGTTCATCGGTCTGCTCCTCGCGGTGCGATGACTTCCAGGCGTTCCAGCAGGAAGAGGAAGGCGGCCGGCATCGGCACGTCCCCGTACTCGTCGCGGAGCGCCTCCCAGTCGACCTTCTCGCGCAGCTGCCGTGCGATCGGCAGGACGGCGCCGAAGTCGCAGTGGTGCTCCGAGAAGGCGGCGAGCAGGGCCCGCACCAGGTCGGTCGGCGACAGGACCGGCATGTGCACCGAGTCCATCGGCAGTTGCACGGCGCGGTCGAGGAGCTCCGTGGTGACCGGCTGGGCGGCCAGTTCGAAGATGAGGTCGATGTCCTGGCCCAGGCACTTGGCCTTGAGCAGCCAGTCCTCGGGCGGCGCGTACACCGTGAGGCCCGCCTCCTCCAGTGAGGCCGCGACCGCTTCGGCGTCCTCCGGCCTGATGCAGAAGTCGGCGTCGTGCTGGAGGTTGCCGGTCCCGCCGTGCGCGTACACGGCGACGCTGCCGGCGAGGGCGAAGTCGTGGTCGCGCCTCTTGAGGATGGCGGCGACCTGCTTGGCCGCCTCCAGGATCGCCTGGTGCAGGTCGGGCGGCAGCTCCTCCGCGGGCGCCTCGTGCGTGGATCCCCCGGCCGGTGGTCCCGCCGGGCACGGCGCGGTGGCCCGGCGCCGCGCGTCGGGCGTGGTGTCTTCTGCGTTCGACGTCACCTTCTGCTCCGTTTCCGGAGACGGGCCTCCGCACCGTTCGTGCGGTCCCGTCGTCTCCGACGATCCCTTTCCCAGGCAGCACCGGTACCCGGGCCGCCGGGTTCGACACGGGCCCGGGGGCATGTGGTGCGGGGCGCCGCGGTCACGGCGGGCCCGCGGGTCCGCCTCAGGGGCGCCGCCACTCGTCGCTGCGGAGGTGCGATCCCGCCTGCGGGCCCATGCGCACCATGCCGCCGTCGGCGACCCAGGACGCGCCCGTCACGTACGAGGCGTCGGGCCCGGCGAGGAAGGCGATGACGGCGGCGATCTCCCGGGCGTCACCGGGCCTGCCGAGCGGAATGCCGGGGCGGTGCTCGCTGTGCACGTCGGTGTCCTCCTGCCCTGTCATGGGCGTGGCGATCTCGCCGGGCGCGACGGCGTTGACGGTGATGCCGTGCTCCGCGAGCTCCAGGGCCATGACCTGGGTCAGCAGTCCGAGGCCGCCCTTGGCGGCGCAGTAGGGGGCCGCGCCGACCCGGGGCTGGTGCTCGTGCACCGACGTCACGTTGACGATGCGGCCGCCGTCGCCCTGCCGGATCATGCGGCGCGCGGCATGCTGGCCGCACAGGAAGGGGCCGATCAGGTCGACGTCGACGACGCGCCTGACGTCGGCGTGTTCGAGGTCGAGGAAGGGGGTGGCGGTGCCCGTCCCGGCATTGTTGACGAGGACGTCGATGCGGCCGAGGCGCTCGGCGAGGTCGTCGACGACCTGCGCGGCATCGGGCAGCCGGGTCAGGTCCATCCGGGCGACGGCCGCGCGCCGGCCGTGCCGGCCCACTTCCTCGGCCGTCCGCTCGGCGCCCTCCTCGTCGGAGTGCCAGGTGATCCCGACATCCATTCCGGCCGCCGCGAGCCGGACGGCCGTGGCCCGGCCGATGCCGGAGTCCGCGCCCGTGACGACGGCCACTCCGGTGCCGGAGGCGGTGGGGACGGTCATGGGTCCTCCTGTTCGTCGAACGGATCACTCGTCGGATCCCTCGTCGGATCACTCATCGCCCTCTGTCCAGCTTCGGGCAGCCACGCGCTTCGCGCGCATCGCGCGCTCGTACGCCGCCCCTGCGCCGCTCGTACGCGGGGAGGCCGGAGGTGGTCCCGATGGTCCGGTCGAAGAAGTACGCGGTGGCGGCCTCGGGCCAGTGGGTCGACGAGGAGGACGGCCGGCAGCGGCTGCCCGCCGGTGAGGCCCACGCGTGGCAGCCGGGCAGGAACGAGACCGTCTGCGGGCTCTCCCTGAGCCGCTCCCGCCTCACCCGTTTCCCGCACGTGCCGTGGACGGACGCCATCCCGGAGTCCGGCGGCTCGGCGGACCGCGTGCAGCGGCTGTGCCACCGGTGCGCCTCCGTGGCGGGACGCTCGGGGGCCGGCGCCCGGCCGCCGTGGCGCCGGATCAATCCCCGACCGTGACCCGGGGCCAGCGACGCCCCGGGAACTGGTGACGCCCCGGGAGCCGGTGGCGGCTCCTCGTCCGGCCAAGGCCTAGGAGGCGGGTGGCAGGTCCTCGTCCGGGACGATGTGGACCGCCGCCTCCTCCGCGCCCGCAGCGCCCCCGTCGATGCCCTCGTCCCTGGCGACCACCTGTTTGGTGGTGTCCGGGTGGGCTCCCTCGTCCGGGGCCACCAAGCGGCCCGCGCGGTCCCGTCCGGCCTCCGGGTCCATCGGCTCGCCCTCGCCGTCCGGCAGGTCACCGATGGTGTCACCGACGGGCTGCTCCGGGTCGGGCACCTCGGTGTCGGGCACCTCCTGCCGCAGCCGCTCGTCGAGCGTCTCGCCCTCGTGCTGCTCCGCCGCCGTGGTGCCGGTCTTGGTGACGCCCAGCGGCTTCTCCGGCGGCGAGTAGCCCTCGTCGAGCATGTCGTCGTACGTACGCTCGTCCACCGCGTCCTGGAGGTCCAGCGGCGCCGCGTCCTCCTGCTCCTCGTTGTCGCCGGTGGGCTGGTAGGCGTCGTCCGCCATGTTCTGGTCGCTCATGACTACCTCGCGCTTCGGGGTCTCGGGGGTTGTCGCGCTCGCCCTCTCATGGTCGCGCTCAGCCTCCAGGGTTGCCCGCGAACACTGCCCCAAACGATCTGACCCTGCTCCCTGCCCGGCCCTACTCGGTGTGCATGATCTGGATCAGGTTGCCGCAGGTGTCGTCCAGGACCGCGACGGTGACCTTGTCCATCCGTACCGGCTCCTGGGTGAAGCGGACACCGAGTCCGCGCAGCCGTTCGAACTCCGCCGTGACGTCGTCCACGGCGAAGGCGGCCGCCGGGATGCCGTCCGCGACCAGCGCGTCCTTGTACGGCTTCACCGCCGGGTGCCCGTCGGGCTCGAGGAGCAGCTCCGTCCCTTCGGGGTCCTCCGGCGAGACCACGGTCAGCCACCAGTCGTCGCCGATCGCGACCTTGGACTTCTCCACGAAGCCGAGTACGTCGGTGTAGAAGGCCAGGGCCTTGAGCTGGTCGTCGACGAATACGCTGGTCAGGTTGATTCTCACGGGGTGCTCTCCGGTGCGTCGGGGCTGAGCCATCGTGCCGGCGCCTTTAAAGCATCCTCTTCCATGCCCGGACCATGGGCAAGGAACGACTTGCCCATCAAATGTCCGCCCTGCACCCCTGCCGCGTACCTGTCACCCACCGCGCGTACCTGTCACCCGCCCGTCGCGTCAGGCGGCCGCGAGCACCAGCCACCGTGACGGCAGCTCGATGCGCGTGCCGTCCGCGGCGAACTCCGTCGTCGTCAGGGGCAGCTCGCCCGCGGCGACGATCGCGAGTCCGGCCGACGCGACGTACGCGTCCACCGCCGCGTCGACGACCTCCGCGGGCGCGATCCCGTGGGCGAAGACCGGCGCCAGCTTCGGCGGCGGCCCCGCGGGGCTCCGCACGAGCCCCATCAGCACGGGGCGCGCCGCCTCCGAGAGCTCGACGACGAAGGCGCGCCCGCGCTCGCCGAGCAGGGTGGCGATGCCGTCGAGCAGCGGCTGCCGGTCCGCGGGCTCGCACTGGTGCAGGACGCCCCGCATGTACACGTTCATGTCGCCGACCTCGGCGTGCAGCTGCTCCGTCTCGCTCCTCTCGCCCGCGTCGAGCTGCCGGAAGTCGACCTGCCCGGCCGCGTCGGCGCGCCGGGCGTGGTCGAGGGCGGCCGCCGACAGGTCGACGCCGAGGACGCGCGGGAAGCGGTCGGCGAGGAAGCGCGTCTGGGTGCCGTTGCCGCAGCCGATGTCGACGACGGGCAGGCCCGCGGCGGCCATGTGCGGTTCGAAGAGCGCGAGGTGGAGGCCCGCGGTGAGGGCGGGCTCGGCGTCCCAGAAGACCGCGCCCGGTTCGCCGGGCGCCTCCCGCCAGAACCCCTCCCACGCCTCTCTGTACCGGCTCGTGACGCTCATGTCCGTACTCCCCGGGGTGCGACGAGAGCCGCCGAAGCCGACGACGAGATCGGTCTATCGCGCCTGGGGGCGCACGGACAACCACCCGCGCACTCCTTCACCGCTCAATCGGTGCGTTGTCGCGGGGCGCACGCCCGCGAGGCACGGCGCTTCCCGCGTACGAGAGTGACCGGGCGGCCGACTAGCGGCGCGGGAGCGGCAGTTCGCACCAGACCGTCTTGCCCGCGCGCGTGCGGCTCGTGCCCCACTCCGCCGCCAGTGAGCTGACGACGCGCAGGCCGCGCCCGAACTCGTCGCCGGGGCCCGCGCTGAGCAGCGTCGGCAGTGTCTGGTCGTCGTCCTCGACCTCGCACACCAGCGCCCCCGAGCGGACGAGCCGCAGGTCGATCCTGCTGCTGCGGGAGTGGCGCACGACATTGGTGACGAGCTCGCTGACGAGCAACTCGGCCGTGTCGGCCAGGGGTTGGAGGGACCAGGCCCGCAGCTGGGCGCGGACCATCTCGCGGGCCCTGCCCACCTCGGCGGGGTCGACGGCGAGCCGCCAGTGCGCGACGTTCTCCATCGGGATGCCGTTCAGCCGGGCCATCAGGAGCGCCACGTCGTCCTTGCGGCCCCCGCGCGGGTTGAGGGCGCGGATGATCGTGTCGCAGGCGTCGTCCATGGAGGCGGCGGGGTGCGCGGCCGATTCGGTGAGCGTGGCGAGTCCGACGCCGATGTCCTCGCCGCGGATCTCGACGAGGCCGTCGGTGCACATCAGCAGCCGGTCGCCGGGCGCGACGCGCACCAGGACCGATTCGAAGGGCACACCGCCGACGCCGATGGGCGCTCCGGTGGGCAGGTCGAGGAGTTCGCTGCGGCCGTCCGCGGCGCGGACCAGGACGGGCGGGATGTGGCCTGCGTTGGCGAGGTGCAGCTCGCCCGCGATCGGGTCGTAGACCGCGTACAGGCACGTCGCGAGATAGTGCTCGCCGAGGCGCTGCGCGAGGTCGTCGAGGTTGCGCAGGAGCTGCTCGGGCGGCAGGTCGAGGGCGGCCATGGTCTGCACGGCCGTGCGCAACTGGCCCATCATCGCGGCGGAGTTGAGGCCGTGGCCCATCACGTCGCCGACGACGAACGCGGTCCTGGAGCCGGGCAGCTTGACGGAGTCGAACCAGTCGCCGCCGACCCGGCCGAGGAGGGTGCCGGGCAGATAGCGGGTGGCGATGTCGCAGCCGGGCATCCGGGGCTGGATGTGCGGCAGCATGCTGTCCTGGAGGGTGTCGGCGACACTCTCCTGGTACGTGTACATGCGGGCGTTGTCGAGCACGAGGCCCGCGCGGGCGGCGAGTTCGGCGCCGGTGACGCGGTCCATGTCGTTGAAGACGGGCCGCTCCTGGTGGCGGAGCAGGATCATGAAGCCGAGCACCACATTGCGCGCCTTGAGCGGTACGACCAGCATCGAGCGGTGGTTGATCAGCGGGCGGATGTCGCGCTTCTCGAACTGGGAGGCGATGGCGTTGCCCATCTCCTCGGTGATGCGGGGCACGAGCACCGGGTCGCCGGAGGTCATGCACTGGAAGAACGGCGTGTGCGCGGGGAACGGCATGGACTCGCCGACCGGCACCACGTCGTCCCAGCGGCCCGGCTCGTCGGTGTGCTCGACCGCGACCCGGTGCCACATCGTGGTCTCGTCCGGCGCGCCTTCGGGGAAGCCCTCGCCCGCGACGACCTGCTCGCGGAGGTAGGTGCCCGCCACGTCCGTGAAGCGCGGCACGACGGCCCTGCTCACCTCGATGATCGTCCGCGACAGGTCGAGGGAGGAGCCGATCCGCCCGCTGACCTCGTTGAGGAATTCGAGGCGTTCGCGGACCGCGGCGTACTCGAGGTCCTCGCCCTCGTCGTCCACCGCCTCCGGGGCCACCGGCACTCCGCGGGCGGCCGCCTGCGCGGCGCGCTCCCTGCGCTCCTTGCGCTCGATCCGGCGGGCGACGCCCCAGTCCGGGGTGACGGGCACCCGGTCGTGCCTGCTGAACTCCAGGACGGGATAGCCCAGTTCGAGGACCTGGGCGACGATGCGGGCGCTTTCCTCCACGCTCATGCTGGGCAGGATCTCGGGGAGCCGGGCGGCGAGCTCGTCCGCGCCGGGGAAGTCGGTGTGCAGCGCGAAGCCGGGCGCGATCCGCTCGACCTGCTCGTCCCTCCCGTCGCGCTCGTCGCGCTCGTCCCTCTCGCTCCGTCCGCCCCGCTCACCGTCCGGCCCGTCGGCCGCGGTCAGCCGCGCGGCGTCGGCGGCGAGCACGAGGAGCCGCTCGGGGCCGGGGCCCACCAGGGGGTACGCCCACCACAGCACGTCGACCCGGGCGCGGGCGCCACCCGCCCCGCTCGCCGAGCCGGTGAGACGGGCGCGCCCGGCGGCCGGGTAGGAGATGCGTCCGTCGAGGGAGGTCTCCAGGTCGGGGCCGAGTCCGTCGAAGGCTCCGTAGGACCCGCGGTCCTCCGGGATCGCGCCGTGCACCGGGAGCAGATCGCCCACGGGACGGCCGACGGCCTCCTCCTTGCCGTACCCGAAGAGGCGGCGCGCGCCGACGCTCCAGTGCGAGACGAGACCGGCGCCGTCGACGACGACCACGGCCAGCGGAATGCGGCCGGACGCGGCACTCTGCGCCGGTGGCTCGCCCGGAGTGCCTCGTTCCATGGCTCATGCTCCTTCCCGCGGCAGCGCAAGATTCTGCGCCGCCACCAACCACCGTACGGCCGACGGAGGTTGCCGTGCGGGGCAATACGGGAATTGGCCGGGCGGGCCTGGCCACCGGCGCACGCCCCCTTCGCCGGGCGCCGTCCGGCCCGCCCGGCCGGGGTCATGGCACGCGCTCTCAGTCCTCGTGACCGAGCTGCAGGTCCCGCTCGGTGCGGCCGCCGCCCGCGACCTGGAGGACCGTGGCGACCGGCGGGTAACCCGCCGCGATCACGGTGTACTCGCCCGACGACAGGTCGACGAAGCGGAAGGAGCCGTCCGGTCCCGTGGTCAGGGTGTCGACGACGTTCCCCGCCGCGTCGAGCAGCGTCACGCGCGCGTCCTCGACGGGCCGCCCGCCGCCGGCCCGCACGGTGCCCCGCAGCACGGCCCCGCCCGCGAGTTCCACGTCCTGCCGGGTCTCGCGCGAGGCCTGCACGGAGACGGGCAGCGCTGCGGGGCGGAACGCGGGCGCGCTGGCCGCGAGGGTGTACTCGCCCGCCACCAGCTCCGTGATGACATAGCCGCCCTCGCGGCCGCTGCGCGTGGTGGCGACGACCTCTCCGCGGACGTCGGTGAGGGTGACGGCCGCGTCCCTGACGGGTGTTCCGTCGGCGGTCACCACGGCCCCGGCGAGCCGGCCCGCCCCGCCGAGGACGACGTCGAGCTCGACGGGCCGCTCCCCCACGGTGACGGTGACGGCCTGCGGCTGGTGCCCGCCGGCGGCCGCGATCAGCACGAACGAACCCGAGCCCGGGGTGGCGAGCGCGTACCGCCCGTCCTCGCCGCTCGCGCCGCGACCGATCTGCTGTCCCGCGACATCGATGAGGGTGAGGGCGGCGCGGGGCACGACGGTGCCGTCGGGGTGCTGCACGGTGCCGCAGACCGGGACTCCGGCGGCGTACGTCGTCGTACGGGCCCGGGGCACGGCCATCGGCTCGGCGGCGGGTGCGTTGTGGGAGGCGGTGCTGGACAACAGGGGGGTCTCCTTGAGGAAGAAGGCGAGCAGCATGCCGAGGACGAGCACCGGCACCAGGTAGAGGAAGATCCGCGGCATCGCGTCGGCGTAGGCCTGGATGTAGCCCTCGCGGAGCGGCGCGGGCAGCGCGTGGACGAGCTGCGGGGTGATGGACTCTGGCTCGGGCACGGCCTCGTCCGCCCCGGCGGGGAGCCGGTCCCGGAGCGCGTCGGCGAGCCGGTCGGCGAAGAGCGTGCCGAAGACGGCGGCTCCCACGCTGCCGCCGATCTGCCGGAAGTAGTTGTTGGCGCTGGTGGCGGTGCCCAGGTCGGCGGGGCGGACCGCGTTCTGCACGGCGAGGACGAGCACCGGCATGACCAGGCCGATGCCCGCGCCGAGCACGGCCATCCAGGCGCTGTACTCCAGCCTGGAGGTGTCCGCTTCGAGCCGCGAGAGCAGCCACATGCCCACTACGGAGAGGACGCCTCCGACGATCGGGTACACCTTGTAGCGCCCGGTGTGGCTGATGAGCTGGCCGGAGACGATCGACGCGCCGACGATGCCGCCCATCATCGGCAGCATCAGGAGGCCGGACTCGGTGGCGCTCGCGCCGTCGACCATCTGTAGGAAGGTCGGCAGGTAACTGGCCGCTCCGAAGAGGGCGATTCCGACGACCATGCCCACAAGACCGGTGATGTTGAAGACCGGATCACGGAACAGGCGCAACGGAATGATCGGTTCTGCCGCGAACTTCTCGGCGACGAGGAAGAGCACGCTCGCCACGACGGCTCCGGCGCCGAGCCCGAGGATCATCCGGTCGCCCCACGCGTACTCGGTCCCGCCCCAACTGGTCAGCAGCACCAGGCAGGTGGACGCGGCGGCGAGCAGGAGCGCGCCGAGCACGTCGAGCCGGGCCCTGCCGGTGGGCTTGGGCAGCTTCAGGACGAGCGAGACGACCAGGAGGGTGACGAGGCCGAAGGGCACGTTGAAGTAGAAGCACCAGCGCCAGGAGGCGTGGTCGGTGAAGAAGCCGCCGAGCAGCGGGCCCGCGACCGAGGCGAGGCCGAACGCGGCGCCGATCAGGCCCATGTAGCGGCCACGCTGCCGGGGCGGCACAATGTCCGCGATGATCGCCTGTACGCCGATCATCAGGCCGCCCGCGCCGACGCCCTGGAGCGCGCGGAAGGCGATGAGCTGGTCCATCGTCCGCGACCAGCCGGCGAGCGCCGAGCCGATGACGAAGATGACGATCGCGAACTGGAAGACGCCCTTGCGTCCGAAGAGGTCACCGAGCTTGCCGTAGATCGGCAGGCCGACCGTGGAGGTGAGCAGGTAGGCGGTGATCGCCCAGGACATCCTGTCGAGGCCGTGCAGCTCGCCGACGATCTTCGGGAGAGCGGTGGCGACGATCATCTGCTCCAGCGCGGCGAGCAGCAGCGCGAGCATGAGCCCGACGAAGACCATGCGGACGCGGGCGGGGCTGAGCCCGTGCGCGGCCGGGCCGGGGGCCGCGGGTGGCGCCTGTGCCTGCCCCGGGTCCTGATCGCCGGGCGTCGAGGGGCCGTTGGCCCCTTCGTCGCGGTGCTGCCCGTTCCGCTCGTCCCGCTCCGGGACCTTCACCAGCGTCGTCCCGCCCACGTCCTGCTCCCCTCGTCGCGCCTGCGACGCATTTCTCGCATTACGCGACAACTGCGAGCAAGCGCGACGAGTCGCCCTCGCGTGGGGCCCGGCGGACGTAAGCGCCGGTCGGAGCCCTACGGCGTACAACGGAGCCGAGCGGAAAACCACTCGAAACGGTGAGCGTAACGACAACCCTGATGGGCTACACGGGAGTTGACTACTTCTCGACCTCGGTGGCGAGGTTGGCGAGCACGGCGTCGTAGATCCGGCCGAGGCCCTTGGGGGCGAAGGTCTTCTCGAAGAAGCCGCCGATGCCGCCCGCACCGTTCCACACGGTGGAGACGACCACGCGGGACTTGCCCTCGCCCGCCGGAGTCACCGTCCAGGTCGTGACCATCGAGGAGTTGCGGTCCTTCTCGACCAGTTCGCCGTCGGTCGGCTCGCTGACCTCCAGGAGGCAGTCGCGGATCCGCTTGCTGGTGGCCTGCAGCTTCCAGTGGACGAGGGTGCCCTCGCCGTCGCCGCCCTCGCGCACCTCGTACTCGCTGAAGTGCTCCGAAAGGAGCTTCTGCCGCGTGCCGCTGTAGTCGGCCAGCGCGTCGAAGACGTCGTCCGGCTTTGCCGTGATGATCCGCTCCGTGACCGCCTCGACCTGCGCCATTGCACTTCCTCCAGCACTTGTTTCTCGGGGGACTTCGCGGAAAGCCAACCACCCTGGCCACCGGCCCCCCAAATCGGGGCCCCCGTGGAGGGCGCGCTCAGCCCGGCAGGAGCCGCAGCGAGAGCCACAGGGCGAGGGTCGAAAGGGCCAGGGCGGCGGGGGTGGTGAGCAGCCCGAGGCGGGTGAACCGGCCGAGGCTGACGTCGTGTTCGTGCTGGTGGGCGATGCGGCGCCAGAGGAGGGTGGCGAGGGATCCGGCGTAGGTGAGGTTGGGTCCGACGTTCACGCCGATGAGCACGGCGAGGACGGCGCCGGGCCCGGCCGGCGCGGCGAGCGGGACCAGGGCGAGGACGGCCGGCAGGTTGTTGATCAGGTTGGCGAGCAGCGCGGCGACGGCGGCGGTGCCGAGCAGCGCGGGCAGCGAGGTGCCGTCGGGGACGACCCGTCCGAGGGCGTCGCCGAGTCCGTTGTCGACGACGGCTCTGACGACGACGCCGAGGGCCAGGACGAAGGCCAGGAACGGCAGCTGGACGGAGCGCAGGATCGCGACCGGTGTCGTACGACGGCGTGTGAGGGCCCGCACGCCGAGGACGGCCGCCCCGGCCGCCGCCGACCAGGCGGGGTCGACGCCGGCGCCCGAGGCCACGGCGAACCCGGCGAGCGTGGCCGCGACGGTCACCAGGGCGAACCGCGGCATCCGGGGCGGCTCCGTGACGTCGGTGCCTTCGACGGGGGCGTCGAGGTCGGCGGCGAAGAACCGCCGGAAGACGGCGTACTCGACCGCGATGGCGACCAGCCAGGGCAACGTCATGAGCAGGGCGAACCGCGTGAAGCTCAGGCCCGTCGCGGTGAAGGCGAGGAGGTTCGTCAGGTTCGAGACGGGCAGCAGGAGGGACGCCGTGTTGGACAGGTGGGCGCTGGCGTAGACGTGCGGCGCGGGGCGGGCGCCCATGCGGGCCGCGGTGGCGAAGACGACCGGGGTCAGCAGGACCACGGTGGCGTCCAGGCTCAGGGTCGCGGTGATCACGGAGGCGAGCCCGAAGACGGCGGCGAGCAGTGTGCGGGGCCGGCCGGCGGCCCGGCGCGCCATCCAGGTGCCGCAGGCGTGGAAGAGCCCTTCGTCGGCGCAGAGCTTGGCGAGCACGAGGACGCCCGCGAGGAAGCCGATCACGGGGCCGAGCCGTGCGGCCTCGTCCCGCACGTCGTCGAGCGGGATCGCCCCGGCCGCGACGACGACGCCGGCGGCGGGCACGGCGAAGGCGGCTTCGGGCCAGCGGAAGGGGCGGACGACGGCGCAGACAAGGACCACGGCCAGGGCGGCGACGGACAGGGACTCGACGAGCATGTCTTCGATCATGCATCGCACGCGGTCCTCTTCGGTCGCCGCCCCGGCGGGGTCGGGCTCCTACCGCTTGCCGCCGGCTGGCTCGGGCGCGGTGGCGCTGAAGCGGGCCACCGTCCCGTCGTCGCTCCAGCGGCGCAGCCCGGCCTTCTCCAGGACGCGGACGGAGGCCGGGTTGGACAGGTCGACGTCGGCGTGGACCGTGGTGACCTCCGGCAGGGCCAGGGCGGCCGTCACGAGGGCGCGGGCGGCCTCGGGGGCGTAACCGCGCCCGCGCCGGGAGGGCACCACGCCGTACCCGAGCTCGACGGAGCCCTCGGTGGGCGGCCAGAGCAGGCTGATGGAGCCGACGACGGCACCGCTCGTGCGTTCGACGATCAGCCGGTGGCCGTACGCGCCAGGCGCGCCGGACGGGCCGGTCTGCTCGGCGACGAAGCCCGCGATGACGCGGTCGCCGTCGGCGGGGAAGTCCGCCGCCCAGTGGGCGAGCCGCTCGTCGCGGACGACGGCGGCGATCTCGTCGGCGGACCAGTCCCGCAGGACGAGGCGCTCGGTGATCAGGTCGGTACCGGCGAGGGAGAGAACAGGAAGAGAAGACACGCGACACTCCAGGTCGTTCGGACAAGGGCATGCTGATGAGGCGTCCGGCGGGCCATATTCATCAACCTCCCTCGTCCCACTGCGGTCGCACGTGTCGCGCGTGACATGACCCTACCAAGCACGCCTCCGGAGGGATCGGCAACAGAGACCGGCCGAAGAGACCGCGATGTTCGCTCGCAGATGTTCTGCTCGCACGATCAAGGGAACAAGTGTTCTATTGTGTGGCCAGTGCTACCGAGGAGGCGTCATGCGCTGGGAGAACCTTTCCGACGGGCCGCGCCGGGGCACCGCGGATGCCGCGCTGTTCGGCGCGGACGCGGTGACCACGCGAACCTTCAACAGCCCCGAATTCGCCGGAATCACCTTCCACGAGATCCGGGCCCGGTCGATCGTGAACAGGGTGCCGGGTGCGTCCCGCATGCCGTTCGAATGGACGGTCAATCCTTATCGGGGGTGCACGCACGCGTGCGTCTACTGTTTCGCGCGCAAGACACACAGCTACCTCGACCTGGACACCGGCCTCGGGTTCGACAGCCAGATCGTCGTCAAGGTCAACGCCGCCGAGCTGCTGCGGCGCCAGCTCGCCTCGCCGCGCTGGCACGGCGACCACATCGCCATGGGCACGAACGTGGACTGCTACCAGCGCGCGGAGGGCCGCTACCGCCTGATGCCGGGGATCATCGAGGCGCTGCGCGACCGCGGCAACCCCTTCTCGATCCTCACGAAGGGCACCCTGATCCTGCGCGACCTCGACCTGCTACGGCAGGCCGCCGCGGTGACGGAGGTCGGGATCTCCGTGTCCGTGGGCTTCACCGACCAAGAGCTGTGGCGCACCGTCGAGCCGGGCACGCCCGCTCCGGAGCGGCGCCTCGACGTCGTCCGCACGCTGACCGGGCACGGCATCGGCTGCGGAGTCCTGATGGCGCCCGTCATCCCCTTCCTGGGGGACCACCCCGACCAGCTGCGTGCCACCGTGCGGGCCATCGCCGCGTCGGGCGCGACGTCCGTGACGCCTCTGGTGCTGCATCTGCGGCCGGGGGCGCGCGAATGGTTCATGGCGTGGCTCGGGCGGCACCACCCGCATCTGGTGCGGCGGTACGAGCGGTTGTACGCGGAGGGCGCCTACGCCCCGAAGTGGTACCAGCGCCGCATCACCCGTCACGTGCACGAGCTGGCCGAGGAGTTCGGCATCGGCCCCACGCGCGCGGGCGCCCCGCGGCGCATCCGGCTCCCCGAGGGACCCGAGCCCGAGCCCGCGGCGGGGCCCACTCAGCTCACCCTGCTGTGAGCCCCGTGCCCCTTTCGGGTTGCTTCTCGGCAGGGCGGCTCCGGCCGCGACGGCTTTCCGGGAAGATGCGCCGAGGGTCACGGCCTGCGGGGCCCTGAGTCGCCGCCCCGGGAGGCCGGATGAAGAAGCGTGCCGTCGTACTCGGTTCAGTCGCCGCCTCAGTGGCGGTGGCCGGAATGGTCATCGCGGTCCCGCCCGCGTCGGGCGCCCCGACCGGCCCCGGCACCCCGTACGCCGCCCAGCACCGGCAGCACGTCCGCCAGCACGCCCCTCTCTCGTGGAAGCCGTGTGACATCAAGGAGCACCCGACGCTCCAGTGCGCGTCGTTGCAGGTCCCGCTCGACCACCGGCGGCCGGACGGCCGGCAGATCACCCTCGCCCTGTCCCGCGTCCCGCACACCGCGAAGACCTCCCAGGGGCCCCTCCTGGTGAATCCCGGCGGTCCTGGCGGCAGCGGACTGACCATGGCGGCGTTCGTCGCCGAGGCGCTGCCCGACGAGGTGGCCGCCCAGTACGACGTCATCGGCTTCGACCCGCGCGGCGTCGGCCGGAGCAGGCCCGCGCTGAACTGCCGCCCCGGGCACTTCTCCCCCGTGCGGCCCGCCGCCGTCCCGGCCACGCCCGGACTGGAGCGGGCCAATCTCCGGCGGGCGGAGGCGTTCGCGCGGGCGTGCGCTTCGAAGTACGCGGACATCCTGCCCTTCATCGACTCGGTGAGCACGGTCCAGGACATGGACGCCATCCGCGCGGCCCTCGGCGCGGAGCACATCAACTTCTTCGGTTACTCGTACGGCAGCTATCTGGGCGCGCTCTACGGAAAGCTCCATCCGCACCGGGTGCGCCGCATGGCGCTCGACTCCCTCGTCGACCCGACGGGCGTCTGGTACGGCAACAACCTCCGCCAGGACCTCGCCTTCGACGCCCGCCACAAGGCGCTCATGGCCTGGATCGCCCGGCACGACGCGACGTACGGCCTCGGCAAGGACCCCGAGAAGGTCGAGACCGCGTGGCACGCGATGCGGGACGCGGTCGCCGTGCGGCCCGCGGGCAAGAAGGTGGGCGCCGCCGAGCTGGAGGACACCTTCATCCCCGGCGGCTACTTCAACGGCTACTGGCCCCGCCTCGCGACGGCGTTCGCGGCGTACGTGAACGACGCGGACGCCGCACCGCTCGTCGCGGCGTACGAGGGCATCGGCGCGGTCGACGCCGCGGGCGACAACAGCTACAGCGTCTACGCGGCCGTGCAGTGCCGGGACGCTCCGTGGCCGCGCGACTGGCGGACGTGGCGCGCCGACAACGCGCGGGTGCACGCGAAGGCACCGTTCTCCACCTGGAACAACGCCTGGTACAACGCGCCGTGCGCGTTCTGGCCGACGCCTCACCTGACCCCGCCGGACGTCGCCGGCTCCGCGCTGCCGCCCGTGCTGCTGTTCCAGGCGACCGACGACCCCGCCACCCCGTACGACGGCGCCGTCAGCCTGCACCGCAAGCTGCGCGGTTCCCGCCTGGTGGTCGAGCGGGGCGGCGGCAACCACGGCGTCACCCTGCGCGGAAACCCCTGCCTGGACCGGCACTTGGCCGCCTACCTGACGACCGGGGAGGTACCGGCCGGCGGCGGCGAGGCCGACGCGGAGTGCGAGGCGCCGCCCGAGCCGAAGCCGCGGAGCACCACCGCGCGCAGGGCGTTGTCACACCCATGGTCCACGATGGGGTCATGAGCCGACTGACCCACATCAGCGCCCCCGAGGGCGTCGCCCCCGCCACCGCGTACACCCACGTCGTCATGGGATCCGGCCGCTTCGTGGCGATATCCGGCCAGTTGCCCCTGGACGAGGACGGCAAGCCGGTCGGCGAGGGCGACGCGGCGGCGCAGGCCCGGCAGGTCTTCGAGAACCTGCGGCGTTGCCTCGCGGCCGCGGGCGCGACCTTCGACGACGTCGTGAAGCTGACGTATTTCGTGACGGACATGGCGCACATGCCCGCCGTGCGCTCCGCGCGGGACGCGTTCCTCGACCCCGAGCGCCTCCCCGCGTCCTCGGCGGTGCAGGTGGTGTCGCTGGTCCGCCCCGAGTTCCTGATGGAGATAGAGGCGTTCGCGGTGGTGCCGGAGTAGGTGGCGGCCGTGGCGATACGAGACGTGGACATGCGGATACGAGACGTGGCCGTGCGGATACGGGAGATGGGCGAGGCCGACTGCGCCGCCGTCGCCGAACTCCGCGTCCGCGGCTGGCAGAAGGCGTACGCCGGACTGATGCCCCAGCCGCACCTGGACGCGCTCAGCGTCGAGGAGAGTGCGGCGCAGCTCCGCGAGCGGCTGCTGGCGCGGGGCGAGGCGGGCTCGGGCTCGGTGGACCTGGTCGCCGTGCGCGCCGGGCGGATCGTCGGCTGGGCCTGCTTCGGTCCGGCCCGCGACGACGATCTCCCGCCGGGAGAGAGCGAGTTGTACGCGCTGTACGCGCACCCCGAGCAGTACTCCACGGGTGTGGGCCGCGCGCTGCTCCTGGAGTGCCTGGCTCGCTGTACCGCGGCCGGTCACGGCCGGATGCGCCTCTGGGTCCTGGAGGCCAACACCCGCGCCCGCCGTTTCTACGAACGCGCCGGGTTCACACCCGACGGCGCCCGCGACCCCCAGGAGATGGACGGCATGCCCGTGCCGGAGATCCGCTACAGCCGCCCTCTTCCCTGAGAGCCCGTCTTCGAGGCCGCACACCGGCCACCCGCGTCCTCACTCCGGCAGCCGCGCCAGTGCCGCCGAGGCCGCCGCCGCGAGGCGGGGGTGGGCGCGGGCGGCCATCAGGACCGGTCTGGCCCGCGCGTCGCCGAGCGCCCCGAGTCCTTCCACGCACGCGAGGGCGATCTTGCCGTACGGATCGTGCGGCGCGAGTCTGCGCTGCAGCGTGGTGATCAGCGCGGGCGCCGACTCCGGGGCGCGCAGCTCCGTGAGGAGGCGTACGGGGTACAGGGCGTACGCGACGCGGAGTTCGTTGGTCGCGAGGGCGGCCGCCGCGCGTGCCGTGCGCGGGTCGCCGAGGCGGGCCAGGGCGTGGGCCGCGGCGGCGCACCGCGGCGGGTCCCGGTGGTTGAGGAGGAGGACGAGCGACTCGAAGGCCCTGCGGTCCCCGGCGACGCCGAGCCTGACCGCCACCAACTCCCTGGCCCACAGGGGCTGCCCCGGGGCGACGAGTGCCTCGGCGAGTTCGTCGAGGTCGTCCGTGGCGACCAGCCTCTCGTACTCCTTCGAACCACCCGCCTCGGCCCGTAAGCGTTCCGTCACTGTCCGCAACTCCTCATCCATGGTCGCGAGCCTAAGCCTTACCCAGCGGTCGCGATGTAGATCACAGACATCGGAGAACATCGCGGGCTGGCGCGCTCGTTACTCGCCGGTTAGTCTCATGTGAGCGGGGCACACTCCTCGTAGCAGTTCCTTTCCTCGCCGTGGCCTGGTGACGCAGCCAAGGCGAGTGCAAGTCGGTTCGGTACTTCACGTACCTCAGTACGACGCGGCTCCGGGACAGAGCCGGTCGGCTTCTCTCACCGGGCGTGCCCTTCGCGCGCCGCCCGGACACGCCACGCACCACTCCCCGCTCGCCGTGCGCTCGCCGCACCCGCGCGCCCCTCAGTCGTCACTCTCTTCCTGGAGTCCACGCATGGACGCTCCCTTGAACACCGTCGCCGTCATCGGTCTCGGCACGATGGGCACCGGCATCACCGAGGTCCTGGCCCGGGCGGGCCGCGAGGTCATCGGCATCGACATCAGCCAGGCGGCGGCCACCCGGGCCGTCGAGTCGCTGCAGGCCTCGACCGCGCGCGCCGTGCACCGGGGACGCCTCACCGAGGAGGAGCGTCGCGGCGTCCTCACCCGCTTCCGCACCTTCACCGACCTGCGGGCCGCCGCCGACGCCGACCTGGTCATCGAGGTCGTCCCGGAGTCGTACGAGATCAAGCAGCAGGTCTTCCGCGAGCTGGACGCCGTCGTGCGTCCCGAGACGATCGTCGCGACCGGCACGAACGCGCTGTCCGTGACCCGTCTCGCCGCCGAATCGGCGCGTCCCGAGCGGGTGTTGGGCCTGCACTTCTTCAACCCGGCGCCCGCGATGAAGCTGGTCGAGGTCGTCTCGTCCGTGCTGACCTCGCCCGCCGCCGTCACCGCGGTCACCGATCTTGCGCACGCCCTCGGCAAGGAGCCCGTCGCGGTCGGCGACCGGCCCGGGTTCGTCGCCGACGGGCTGCTCTTCGGCTACCTCAACCAGGCCGCCGCGATGTACGAGGCGAAGTACGCCTCCCGCGAGGACATCGACGCCGCGATGCGGCTCGGCTGCGGCCTGCCGATGGGTCCGCTCGCGCTGCTCGACCTGATCGGCGTGGACACCGCCCGCACGGTCCTCGACGCCATGTACGCCGAGTCGCAGGACCGGCTGCACGCCCCCGCGCCGATCCTGAAGCAGCTCAGCGAGGCGGGGCTGACCGGGCGCAAGGCGGGCCGCGGCTTCTACACGTACGCCGAGCCCGGCAGCGACGAGGTGGTGGACGACGCGCTGACCCCGGCGGCGGGCGAGGAGATCGCGCGGGGACGCACGGTCCGCTCGGTCGGTGTCGCCGGCTCGGGGACGATGGCGTCCGGTATCGCGGAGGTCTTCGCCAAGGCCGGCTTCGACGTGGTGCTCGCCGCGCGCACGGACGAGAAGGCCGAGACCGCCAAGGCCCGGATCGGCAAGTCCCTCTCGCGCTCCGTCGACAAGGGCAGGATGACGGCCGAGGCCGCCGCGCAGGCGCTGGAGCGGATCACGCCCGCCGGGTCGTACGAGGCGTTCGCCGACGTCGATCTGGCGCTGGAGGCCGTCGCCGAGGACCTGGACATCAAGCGGCAGCTCTTCGCGACGCTCGACAAGGTGTGCAAGCCGGGCGCGATCCTGGCCACCACGACGTCGTCGCTGCCGGTCGTCGCCTGCGCCCGTGCCACGTCGCGGCCGCGCGACGTGATCGGCATGCACTTCTTCAACCCGGCGCCGGCGATGAAGCTGGTCGAGGTGGTCCGCACGGTGGTGACCGCGGACGACGTGCACGCCACGGTCCGCGAGGTCTGCACGAAGATCCGCAAGCACCCGGTGGACTGCGGCGACCGCGCCGGTTTCATCGTGAACGCGCTGCTGTTCCCGTACCTCAACAACGCGATCAAGATGGTCGAGCAGCACTACGCCTCGCTGGACGACATCGACGCGGCGATGAAGCTCGGCGGCGGCTACCCCATGGGCCCCTTCGAGCTCCTGGACGTCGTCGGCCTGGACGTCTCGCTGGCCATCGAGAAGGTCCTGCACCGTGAATTCCGCGACCCGGGCCTGGCCCCGGCGCCGCTGCTCGAACACCTGGTGGCCGCGGGCTGCCTCGGCCGCAAGACGGGCCGTGGCTTCCGCGAACATGCCCGGCGCTGAGCCGGCGGAGGGTCGTCCGGGCGAACGGACGGACTGGGGCGGGCTGCTCGAACCCTCGGGCAGCCCTCTCCCCCAGAAGCACAGCCCCGTCCCTCAGGAGCACCGCGGCGCGCATATGCAGTACGTTCGTGGCATGTCCAAGGCCGCCAAGTCCTCACGCAACACCAGCCCCGACGCCCCCGAGAGCGCCGCGGGCAACCGTGCCGCCGCCCAGCGGCTCAAGATGCGCAGGGAGCTGGCGGCCGCGGCCATGGAGCTCTTCGCGTCCAAGGGGTACGAGGCGACGACGGTCGACGAGATCGCCGCCGCCGCGGGCGTCGCCCGCCGGACGTTCTTCCGGCACTTCCGCTCCAAGGAAGAGGCGATCTTCCCGGACCACGACGACACCCTGATCCGCGCGGAGGCCGTGCTCAACGCGGCACCGCCGCATGAGCACCCGCTGGACACGGTGTGCCGGGGCATCAAGGAAGTCATGAAGATGTACGCGGCGTCGCCCGCGGTCTCCGTGGAGCGCTACCGCCTCACCCGTGAGGTCCCCACGCTCCGGGAGCGCGAGATCGCCTCGGTGGCCCGTTACGAACGGCTGTTCACGCGCTATCTCCTCGGCCACTTCGACGAGCACGCGCACCACGACGGCAACGACGACCCGCTGCTCGCCGAGGTCGCCGCCTCCGCGGTGGTCACCGCCCACAACCACGTCCTCCGGCGCTGGCTGCGGGCCGGCGGTCAGGGCGACGTGGAGACCCAGCTGGACCACGCCTTCGCGATCGTCCGCCGCACCTTCGGCACGGGGATCGGCGCGGGCCGCGACACCCTGCCCGCCGCGGGCCCGGCGACGGTGTCCGCACAGGGTGAGGTCCTCGTCACGGTGGCCCGCACGGACGCGCCGCTGGACGAGGTCATGCGCACCATCGAGAAGGCGCTGCGCGAGCGTTCATAGGCACCGTTTGAGCTATTTCGTCCTTGGGTTTTGAGGGGGCGCTACCGGTCGGTAGCGCCCCCTCAGTCATGCCGCCACCCCCTCTGACCTGCACTGATCGATCATCGGTCAAAAACTTCTGGCACCCAGTGTCTTGCCGACTGGCACGCGGTGCCATACGTTGATGTTGTCCGGGCGGCCGGCGTGCAGAGATCATCCGTACGTCGGCTGTCCCCTCAGGCCTCGGTCTGTGCGCCCGGACGCCTGCGTCACAGGCACCTCCCACGCCCCACCAGGGCGTCGCCGAGCAGCACCCTTCGCCGAACCGACGGCACACCTCCACCGCAACTTCAGCACCCGACGCAACCCTCAAGAGCGTTCCCCTCAGACGCTTCTTCGCCGGAGGCAAAACCGTGAAGGAAATCCTGGACGCGATTCAGGCCCAGACCGCGACCGCGAGCGGCACCGCCGCGGTCACGTCCGCCGACTTCGCCGCTCTCCCCCTGCCCGACTCGTACCGCGCGATCACCGTGCACAAGGACGAGACGGAGATGTTCGCGGGCCTCGAATCCCGTGACAAGGACCCCCGCAAGTCGCTCCACCTGGACGACGTGCCGATCCCCGAACTCGGCCCCGGTGAGGCCCTGGTGGCCGTCATGGCCTCCTCGGTCAACTACAACTCCGTGTGGACCTCGATCTTCGAGCCCGTCTCCACCTTCAGCTTCCTGGAGCGGTACGGCCGGCTCAGCGAGCTGAGCAAGCGCCACGACCTGCCGTACCACATCATCGGCTCCGACCTGGCGGGCGTCGTGCTGCGCACCGGACCCGGCGTGAACGCCTGGAACCCGGGCGACGAGGTCGTCGCGCACTGCCTCAGCGTCGAGCTGGAGTCCTCCGACGGCCACAACGACACGATGCTCGACCCCGAGCAGCGCATCTGGGGCTTCGAGACCAACTTCGGCGGCCTCGCCGAGATCGCGCTCGTCAAGTCCAACCAGCTCATGCCCAAGCCGGACCACCTGAGCTGGGAGGAGGCCGCCTCGCCCGGCCTGGTGAACTCCACCGCGTACCGCCAGCTGGTGTCCCGCAACGGCGCCGGCATGAAGCAGGGCGACAACGTCCTGATCTGGGGCGCGAGCGGCGGACTCGGGTCGTACGCCACGCAGTTCGCGCTCGCCGGCGGCGCCAACCCCATCTGTGTCGTCTCCAGCCCCCAGAAGGCGGAGATCTGCCGCGCGATGGGCGCCGAGGCGATCATCGACCGCAACGCCGAGGGCTACAAGTTCTGGAAGGACGAGCAGACCCAGGACCCCAAGGAGTGGAAGCGCTTCGGCAAGCGGATCCGCGAGCTCACCGGCGGCGAGGACATCGACATCGTCTTCGAGCACCCCGGCCGCGAGACCTTCGGCGCCTCGGTCTACGTCACGCGCAAGGGCGGCACCATCACCACCTGCGCCTCGACCTCGGGCTACATGCACGAGTACGACAACCGCTACCTGTGGATGTCCCTGAAGCGCATCATCGGCTCGCACTTCGCCAACTACCGCGAGGCGTGGGAGGCCAACCGCCTGATCGCCAAGGGCAAGATCCACCCGACGCTCTCCAAGACGTACCGCCTGGAGGACACCGGCCAGGCCGCCTACGACGTCCACCGCAACCTCCACCAGGGCAAGGTCGGCGTCCTCGCCCTCGCGCCCGAGGAGGGCCTGGGCGTGCGCGACCCGGAGAAGCGGGCTCAGCACATCGACGCGATCAACCGTTTCCGCAACGTCTGAACGCACTGATCTGAACGCACTGAGGAGCAGCGGAACATGACAGAGCGTCAGAAGGACCGGCCGTGGCTGATGCGGACCTACGCCGGTCACTCCACGGCGGAGGCGTCCAACGAGTTGTACCGCCGCAACCTCGCCAAGGGGCAGACGGGTCTCTCGGTCGCCTTCGACCTGCCCACGCAGACCGGCTACGACCCCGACCACATCCTCGCCCGCGGCGAGGTCGGCCGGGTCGGCGTGCCGGTCTCGCACCTCGGCGACATGCGACGGCTGTTCCAGGACATCCCCCTGGAGCAGATGAACACCTCGATGACGATCAACGCCACCGCCATGTGGCTCCTGGCGCTCTACCAGGTGGTCGCCGAGGAGCAGGGTGCCGACATCACCAAGCTCCAGGGGACGACGCAGAACGACATCGTCAAGGAGTACCTCTCGCGCGGGACGCACGTCTTCCCGCCGGGGCCCTCCCTGCGGCTGACCACCGACATGATCACGTACACGGTGGCGCACATCCCCAAGTGGAACCCGATCAACATCTGCAGCTACCACCTCCAGGAGGCGGGGGCCACACCGGTCCAGGAGATCGCGTACGCGATGTCCACCGCCATCGCGGTTCTCGATGCCGTACGCGACTCGGGGCAGGTCCCCGAGGAGAAGTTCGGGGACGTCGTGGCCCGCATCTCCTTCTTCGTGAACGCGGGTGTCCGCTTCATCGAGGAGATGTGCAAGATGCGGGCGTTCGGGCGGATCTGGGATCAGGTCACGCGCGAGCGGTACGGCATCGAGAACCCGAAACACCGCCGGTTCCGCTACGGCGTGCAGGTCAACTCCCTGGGCCTGACCGAGGCCCAGCCGGAGAACAACGTCCAGCGCATCGTCCTCGAGATGCTGGCCGTGACGCTCTCGAAGGACGCACGCGCGCGTGCCGTGCAGCTGCCCGCCTGGAACGAGGCGCTCGGGCTCCCCCGGCCCTGGGACCAGCAGTGGTCGCTGCGCATCCAGCAGGTCCTCGCGCACGAGAGCGACCTCCTGGAGTACGAGGACATCTTCGACGGCTCGCACGTCGTCGAGGCGAAGGTGGCCTCGCTCGTCGACGAGTCCCTCGCCGAGATGGACCGCATCGAGAAGATGGGCGGCGCGATGGCCGCCGTCGAGTCCGGCTACCTGAAGTCGCAGCTCGTCTCCTCGCACGCGGAGCGCAGGGCCCGCATCGAGTCGGGCCAGGAGAAGATCGTCGGCGTGAACTCGTACGAGTCCACGGAGCCGAGCCCCCTCACCTCGGACCTGGACGCGGCGATCATGACGGTCGACCCGGCGGTCGAGGCGCGTGTCGTCAGCGCGCTCAAGCACTGGCGCGACACCCGCTACCAGCCGCCGTTCAACCACCCGCGCCCCTGCAAGGCCCTGCAGCGGCTCAAGGAGGTGGCCGCCGGGACGGGCAACCTCATGGAGGCCACCCTGGAGTGCGCACGCGCCGGTGTGACGACCGGGGAGTGGGCGGGGGCCCTGCGGGAGGTCTTCGGGGAGTTCCGGGCCCCCACGGGCGTCTCCAGCGCTCCTGTGGCGGTCACCGCGGAAGAGGGCACGCCGCTCGCCCTCGTCCGCGAGAAGGTCGCACGGACGGCCGAGGACCTCGGTGGCGGCCGGCTCCGCTTCCTCGTCGGCAAGCCCGGCCTCGACGGGCACTCCAACGGCGCCGAGCAGATCGCGGTGCGCGCGCGGGACGCCGGCTTCGAAGTGGTCTACCAGGGCATCCGCCTCACGCCCGAGCAGATCGTCGACGCGGCGCTCGCCGAGGACGTGCACGCGGTCGGCCTCTCGATCCTCTCCGGCTCCCACGCGGAGCTCGTGCCGGACGTGCTCGTCCGGCTCCGCGAGGCCGGCGCCACCGACATCCCCGTCATCGCCGGCGGCATCATCCCCAACAGCGACGCCGAGGACCTGAAGGCGGCGGGTGTGGCCGCCGTCTTCACCCCCAAGGACTTCGGCATCACCGAGATCATCGGCCGTATCGTCGACGAGATCCGGAAAGCGAACCACCTCGACCCTCTGGAGGTCCCCGCATGACCCAGCCCGTGAACCGGCTCCGCCCGCGCCGCTCCTGTCTGGCGGTACCGGGTTCGAACCCGCGCTTCCTGGAGAAGGCCCAGGGCCTCCCCGCCGACCAGGTCTTCCTCGACCTGGAGGACGCCTGCGCGCCACTCGCCAAGCCGGAGGCCCGACACACCATCGTGAAGTTCCTCAACGAGGGCGACTGGACGGGCAAGACGCGGGTCGTGCGCGTCAACGACTGGACGACCGAGTGGACGTACCGCGACGTCGTCACGGTCGTCGAGGGCGCGGGCCAGAACCTCGACTGCATCATGCTGCCGAAGGTCCAGACGGCCGACCAGATCGTCGCGCTCGACCTGCTCCTCACCCAGATCGAGAAGACCATGGGCTTCGAGGTCGGCAAGATCGGCATCGAGGCGCAGATCGAGAACGCGCGCGGCCTGAACAACGTCAACGCGATCGCCGAGGCCTCCCCGCGCGTCGAGACGATCATCTTCGGCCCGGCCGACTTCATGGCGTCGATCAACATGAAGTCCCTGGTCGTCGGCGAGCAGCCGCCCGGCTACCCGGCGGACGCCTACCACTTCATCCTGATGAAGATCCTGATGGCCGCCCGCGCCAACAACCTCCAGGCGATCGACGGCCCCTACCTCCAGATCAAGAACGTGGACGGCTACCGCGAGGTCGCGAACCGCGCCGCCGCGCTCGGCTTCGACGGCAAGTGGGTGCTGCACCCCGGCCAGGTGGAGGCCGCCAACGAGGTCTTCTCGCCCTCCCAGGAGGACTTCGACCACGCCGAGCTGATCCTGGACGCGTACGAGTACTACACGTCCGAGGCGGGCGGCAAGAAGGGCTCGGCGATGCTCGGCGACGAGATGATCGACGAGGCCAGCCGGAAGATGGCGCTGGTCATCTCCGGGAAGGGACGTGCGGCCGGGATGCGGCGCACGTCCAAGTTCGAGGCCCCGGAGGCGTAGGACATCATGCAGTTCGGCCGCACCTACGAAGAGTTCGAAGTCGGCGCCGTGTACAAGCACTGGCCCGGAAAGACGGTCACCGAGTACGACGACCACCTCTTCTGTCTGCTCACCATGAACCACCACCCCCTCCACATGGACGCGAACTATGCGGAGAAGACGACGGACTTCGGGAAGAACGTCGTCGTGGGCAACTACATCTACTCGCTGCTCCTCGGCATGTCCGTGCCGGACGTCTCCGGCAAGGCGATCGCCAACCTGGAGGTCGAGTCGCTCAAGCACGTGGCGCCGACCTTCCACGGCGACACGATCTACGGCGAGACGACCGTCCTCGACAAGACGCCATCGAAGTCCAAGTCGGACCGCGGGATCGTCTACGTGGAGACCAAGGGCTACAAGCAGGACGGCACGCTCGTCTGCGTGTTCCGCCGCAAGGTGATGGTGCCCACCGAGACGTACATCAAGGAGCGCGGCGGCGAGCAGCCCGGCCGCCCGGAGCTCAAGTCCCAGGAGAAGTGAACCCATGAGCCGACTCGCGCAGACCGCCGGTCTCACCGACATCCAGCGGGAGATCCTGTCCACCGTCAGGGACTTCGTCGACAAAGAGATCATTCCTGTCGCGACCGAACTGGAGCACCGCGACGAGTACCCGCAGCAGATCGTCGACGGCCTCAAGGAGTTGGGGCTCTTCGGCCTCATGATCCCGGAGGAGTACGGCGGCCTGGGCGAGTCGCTGCTCACGTACGCGCTGTGCGTCGAGGAGATCGCGCGCGGCTGGATGTCGGTCTCCGGCATCATCAACACCCACTTCATCGTCGCCTACATGCTCAAGCAGCACGGCACGCAGGAGCAGAAGGACACCTTCCTGCCGCGCATGGCGGCCGGCGAGGTGCGGGGCGCGTTCTCCATGTCGGAGCCGGGGCTCGGCTCCGATGTGTCGGCCATCACGTCGAAGGGCGTGAAGGAGGGCGACGAGTACGTTCTCAACGGTCAGAAGATGTGGCTGACCAACGGCGGCACGTCCACTCTGGTGGCCGTGCTGTGCCGGAGTGACGAAGGACACCCCGAGGGGACGGCACCCCACAAGTCCATGACGACGTTCCTCGTGGAGAAGGAGCCCGGTTTCGGCGAGGTCCGCCCCGGGCTCACCATCCCGGGCAAGATCGACAAAATGGGCTATAAGGGTGTCGACACCACCGAACTCATCATGGATGGCCTGCGAATTCCGGCCAATCGCGTGCTCGGTGGGGTCACCGGCCGAGGGTTTTACCAAATGATGGACGGTGTCGAGGTCGGCCGCGTCAATGTCGCGGCGCGTGGCTGCGGCGTCGCTCAGCGTGCGTTCGAGCTCGGCGTCTCGTATGCCCAGCAACGTCACACTTTCGGCAAGGCCATCGCCCAGCACCAGGCGATTCAGTTCAAGCTGGCCGAGATGGCTACCAAGGTCGAGGCCGCCCATGCGATGATGGTGAATGCAGCACGCAAAAAGGACTCAGGGGAGCGAAACGACCTCGAAGCAGGGATGGCGAAGTACCTCGCCTCCGAGTACTGCAAGGAAGTCGTGGAGGACGCGTTCCGGATTCACGGCGGCTACGGCTTCTCGAAGGAGTACGAGATCGAGCGTCTCTACCGGGAGGCTCCCATGCTGCTGATCGGTGAAGGTACCGCCGAGATCCAGAAAATGATCATTGGCCGACGGCTACTCGAAGAGTATCGATTCCAGGGCTAGATGCCCGGTTTGGGCCACTTTCGCCGAGAAGAAGATCACACCCTGTCAACACTCTTCGGCCGCTGACTCGGCTTCCTGGCTTGCCCAGTTGTGGCTCGCAACCGATAACATCCGGAAAAAGCCGCCGTCCCCCGTTCACTGCGCGGCATCATCCGCTACGAAGGTCATCCATGCCCCACAGCCAAACCTCTGCACCACGCGACGGCATTCTTCAGGGACGCCTTGCTCGCGGAGCATCGCCGTGGCTCCTGCCGACCGTCGCCACCGCCGCACTCAGCCTCGCCCGCGCGCGCCGCTCCAAGAGCGCCGCGGCCGTGGCCGTACCCGCCACCGCTCTCGCGGCGGGCATGCTGTGGTTCTTCCGCGACCCCGAGCGCGAGATCGCTCAGGGCCGGGTCATCTCCCCCGCCGACGGCGTGGTGCAGAGCATCATGCCGTGGAAGGACGGGCGTACCCGCGTCGCCATCTTCATGAGCCCCCTGAACGTCCACGTCAACCGCGCGCCCCTGGCGGGCACGGTGACGTCCGTGGAGCACATCCCCGGCGGGTTCGTCCCGGCGTTCAACAAGGAGAGCGAGAACAACGAGCGCGTTGTCTGGCACTTCGACACCGAGCTCGGCGACATCGAGATGATCCAGATCGCGGGCGCGGTCGCCCGGCGCATCGTGCCGTACGTGCCGCAGGGGTCGAAGGTGGAGCAGGGCGAGCGGATCGGCCTGATCCGCTTCGGCTCGCGCGTCGACATCTACCTCCCCGAGGGTGTCGAGGTGGACGTCGAGGTCGGTCAGAAGACCGTGGCTGGGGTGACTCGCATTGACCGTGGTTGATCCCGAGACACAAGCGGGCTGGGTGCCCGAGGCGGTGCAGGACGAGGCCGACGAGGAGATGCCTCTCTCACTGCGCCTGTCGATAGCGGACACCCTCACCCTCGGCAACGCCACGTGCGGCTTCATGGCGGTGTACTTCACCACCACGGGCATCCTCATCCCGTACGTGCAGGGCAGCACCGAGAGCGGCATGGCACGGCACTCCGCCGCGACCGCCGTGATCCTGATGCTCTGCGCGGCCGTCTTCGACCTGTTCGACGGGCTCGTGGCCCGGAAGCTGCGGTCCTCGCCGATGGGCGCGGAGCTGGACAACCTGTCGGACCTGATCAGCTTCGGTCTGGCGCCGGCGTACTTCGTCCTCGTCTACGGCATGGTCGCCGACGACGCCCACCAGCGGGTGGCGGCGGTCGGCGCGATCGTCGTGTTGTTGGCGGTGGTGCTGCGGCTTGCGCGGTTCTCGTGCGTGACCGTGAAGGACGGCACCTTCCAGGGCATGCCGTCCCCCTTCGGGGCGCTCACGGTCGTCTCGATCGTGCTCCTGGAGCTGCCCTTCGTGGCGACGCTCCTCGCGATCATCGGCACGGCCTGGCTCATGGTCAGCCGCGTCGAGTACCCGAAGCCGCGGGGCCCCCTCGCGGTGGCCATGCTCTCGTGGATCGTCGCGGCCATGGGGCTCCTCGCGGCCTGGGCGTTCGACGCGCCGGGCGGCCAGCTGCTCCTGCAGACCGGGTGTGCTCTGCAGCTCGTCCTCGGAGCGGTGATTCCCCTCTTCGCCACGGCTCGGAGGGTGAACAACTTCCGGGGCAACCGCAGGGAAGCGCGGGCGGCGCAGTTGCCGTAGCTTTTCGTACGTAGCAAAGGGGGCCTGAACCGTATGGTTCAGGCCCCCTTTGCTTGCCGTTGATCGCCCTTCGGGCTCGTCCTCAATCGCCGGACGGGCTGAAATCCTGCGCCGCGTCCGCCGCTGCCGGCTGGCGGACCACCTTCATGCCGCCCGTCGCCTTCTTGTCCGGCTGGAGGATCACGCTCTCCTTGGAGGAGGGTGCCTTCGGGTCGGTGAAGTCCTGGGTGACGCCGAAGCCGGAGTCGAAGTCGTCCAGCGTGAGGAGGGCCTTGTCCACGCCCTCGCGTGTGAGGTCCTTGTCCTCGCACGCCTTCTTCAGGGCCTGGCCGAAGACCGACGCGGCCGTCCAGCCCGCCACGACGCCGTTGTCCAAGGAGTCCTTGGGGTGGGCCTTCTTGTAGTCGGCGACGAGCTTCTTCGCCGCCGTCGTGTCCGCGCCGATGGGCAGGGTGGGCGAGGCCACGTAGTAGTTCTTCATGAGGGCCGGGCCGGACTGCGTGGCAAGGAGCTGCGGGGCGAACGCCGAGTTGTTGCCGATGACGGGGACGTCGAAGCGGCCCGCCGCCGCGACACCGACCAGGGACGCGGCCTGGCGGGGGCCCGCGCTGACGACGACGGCCTTGACGCCGGCCTTCTTCAGAGCGGAGACCTGGGCGGTCATGTCGTTGTCCGTGGGCTTGATCTTCTGTTCGACGACGGTGAGGCCCGCCTCCTCCGCCATGTGCTTCGAGCCCTTGAGGGCGCTCTCTCCGTAGTCGCCCTCGAAGTAGACGTGGCCGAGCTTGTCGCCCTTCTTTAGGCCCTTCTCCTTCATCAGGAAGTCGATCGCGTTGATCGTCTCCAGGTCGTACGTGGAGCCGATCACGCGCACGTACGGGCTGCCCAGCAGGTTCGCCGACCAGGCCTGCGGCAGGACGAGGGCCTTGTCGCCGTCGATGCGCTGCTTCACGGCGGCGACGAACGGGGAGCCGATGAACTGCGCGAAGCCGAGGACCTTCGGCTCCAGCTCGGTGTAGGCGGCGACGGCCTTCTGCGGGTCGTAGCCGTGGTCGCGGACGGTCAGCTTCAGCTTGCGGCCGCAGATGCCGCCGTCCGCGTTGGTCTGGTCGACGTAGAGCTGCTGGGCCTGGGTGACGCTCTTGCCGAGGGTGGCGTAGACACCGGTCATGTCGGTGAGCACGCCGAGCTCGATGGTCTCGCTCGTCACGCCGTCGCCGGACTTCACCCCTCCCGCGCCCTCGTCGCCCTTGTCGTCGTCCTTCGCCTTGGAACTGCACGCGGTGAGCGCGAGCAGCGCGGCGACCGCTGTGGCGGCCGCCGTGGCCCTCGTCAGCGCGATTCTCGGTGTTCTCATGCTTCCTCCCCTGGAGTGCCTGGTCTTGGCTTGCTGCGCCGGGCGGCGATCCTCGCCAGGCCGCCGGGCAGGAAGAGCACCACCGCCACGACGGCGGCGCCGTACAGATACCGGGACGCCTCACCCGGTGAGATCCCGCCGGTGCCGGGCGCCGAGACGAGGGGCAGCGCGTCGCTGTACCGGGTGAGCAACTGCGGCAGCAGCGAGACGAGTGCGGCGCCCGCGACCGCGCCGGCGACCGAGCCGAGGCCGCCGATGACGATCATCGCGAGGTACTCCAGGGAGAGCGTCATGCCGAAGTAGTCCGGCACGGTGCGCTGGAAGACCAGGGCGAGCAGGACCCCGGCGAGGCCCGCGTACATCGACGACAGGACGAAGACGCCGGCGCGGTAGCGGGCCACCGGGACGCCGATCACGCCCGCGGCGACCCGGTGGTCGCGGATCGCGTTCATGGCGCGCCCCGGGCGGCCGCGCAGCACGCCGCGGGCGAAGAGGCCGCAGCCGAGGAGCAGGACGAGTCCGACGTACCAGAGCTTCTCGGCGGCGCCGAACGGCACGGCCGCGATCACGACCTCGCTCTCGTCGAACGTGATGCCGAAGAGGTTCAGGGGCGGTACGTCACGTCCGTTGGAGCCGCCCGTCAGGTCGTGGGCGTTGAAGAGCACGTGCTGCCCGATGAAGATCAGCGCGAGGGTCGCGATGCCGAGGTAGGCGCCGCTCAGGCGGCCCGCGATGGGGCTGAAGAGGCCGCCCGCGAGCCCGGCGACGGCCACCGCGAGGGTCGCGGCGAGCCAGGTGGGCAGGCCGAGCCCCGTCAGGCCTTCGCCGCCGTCGCCTGCGAGGACGCAGTAGCCGTACGCCCCGATGGCGAGGAAGAAGGCGTGGCCCATGGAGAGCTGGCCCGTCGCGCCGGTGAGGAGGTTCAGGCCGATCGCGCCGATCGCGGCGGCCATCGCGAAGAGGCCCGCCTGGAGCCAGAAGCGGTCCAGGTAGAACGGCACGGCGAGCAGGAGGACCGCGGCGACGGCCCACACAAAGGCGCGGGGGCGGCCGAGCCGCGTACGGGCCGCGGTGGGGGCGGGGCGAGCCGGGCGGGTGGCGGGGGCCTCGGAGACCTCAGACACGGGAGAGCTCCTTCGTGCCGAACAGCCCGGCGGGTCGCAGCAGCAGGATGACGGTCATGACGAGGTAGGGCGCCAGGTCGCCGAGCCCGCGGCCGAGGAAGCTGAGCTCGCTCTGGTAGCCGGTGGCGAGGGACTCCGTGACGCCCACGACGAGGCCGCCGACCAGGGCGCCCGTCGTGGAGTCGAGGCCGCCGAGGATCGCGGCGGGGAACGCCTTCAGCGCCGCGAGGGACGTGGCGCGTTCGAGTCCGGGCGTCGGGAAGACGGTGAGGAACAGCGCGGCCACGGCGGCGAGCGCGCCCGCCACCGCCCACGCCCCGAGCGACACCCTGCCGAGCCGTACGCCCATCAGCGCGGCGGTCTCCGGGCTCTCGGCGGCGGCCCGCATCGCCACGCCCCACGAGGTGTAGCGGAAGGCGAGGAGGAAGACGGTGATGAGCAGCGCCGCCGCGACGAACGCCGCGATGCGGGTGTGCGCGAGGGAGATCTGGCCGACGGTCAGCACGTCGTCGCCCCACGGGTCGCCGAGCGGCAGGACGTCGGTGCCGAGGCGGCGGGTCAGTTCGGTGGTGAGCAGGATGTCGACGCCGATGGTGACGATGGCGAGGACGCTGTGGTCGGAGCCGCGGTAGCGGCGCATGACGAGGAACTCGACGGCCGCCCCGACGACCGCGGCGCCCGCGATGCCGACGAGCAGCGCCGCCCAGAAGCCGAGGTCGTCGTGGAGCGAGGCGGTGACGTAGCCGCCCGCGAGGAGCAGCGAGGCGTGGGCGAAGTTGACCACCTCGGTGGCGCGGAAGATGACGACGAAGCCGAGGGCGATGAGGGCGTAGACGGAGCCCATCGAGACCCCGTTGAGGAGGAGTTCGGTGAAGGTGGTCACGGTCGCTCCTCCCCTTCACCGGTCCGGCCGCCCTCGCCCAGATAGGCGCGTACGACCGCCGGATCGTTCTGTACGTCGCCGGGAGCGCCGTCGGCGATCCGGCGCCCGAAGTCGAGTACGGTCACCGCGTCCGCGAGCCGCATCACCACCCCCATGTCGTGTTCCACCAGGACGATCGAGATGCCGAGGCTGTCGCGGACGCCCGCGATGACGGCCGCGGTGCGGCGCCGTTCGTCGGCGGTCATGCCGGCGACGGGCTCGTCGAGGAGCAGCAGGCGCGGCTCCATGCACAGGGCGCGGGCCAGCTCGGCGAGTTTCTGCTGTCCGTAGGGCAAGGCGCCCGCGGGCAGGTCGAGTTGATGTTCCAGGCCGACGAACGCGGCGATCTCGCGGACGCGTTCCCGGTGCCTGCGTTCCTCGCGGGCGGCCGACGGCAGCCGGAGCCCGGCGGCCACGAAGCCGGTGCGGGTCAGGCGGTGGCGGCCGAGGAGCAGGCTGTCGGCGACGGTGGCGCGCGGCGGCAGGGCGAGGTTCTGGAAGATCCGGGCGACGCCGAGCCCGGCGATCTGGTGCGGCCGCATGCCGGTGAGCTCGTGCTCTCCGAAGCGGACACTGCCGCCGCTCGCGCGGTAGACGCCGGACAGGACGTTGAAGCAGGTCGACTTGCCCGCGCCGTTCGGTCCGATGACGGCGTGCACGGTGCCGGGGCGGACGGTGAAGCTGACGGCGTCGAGGGCGGTGAGCCCGGCGAAGCGGACCGTCAGGTCCCGAACTTCCAGGGGCGGTACGGTCGTCCCGGTCACCGTGCGTCCTCCCAGCGCGGCAGCGTCGGCAGCGCGCCGAGACCGCGGGTGGCGTCGGCCGCCGCGTCCTCGTCGACCACGCCCAGATAGCGGCGGCGCACCTCGTCGGAGGCGGCGAGCTCGTCCGCGGGTCCCGCGAGGGCGACCTCGCCGACGTCGAGGACGTACGCCGTGGAGGCGAGCCGCAGCGCGAGGGCGGCGTTCTGCTCGACGAGGAGCACCGAGATGCCCTGTGCGTTGATCTCCTGGACGGTGTCGGCGATGCGGGCGGCCATCAGCGGCGCGAGGCCGAGGGACGGTTCGTCCAGGAGGAGCAGGCGCGGGGACGCCATCAGCGCCCTGCCCACGGCGAGCATCTGCTGCTCGCCGCCGGAGAGGAGACCGGCGCGCTGGGCGCCGCGCTCGGCGAGGACGGGGAAGAGGTCGTGGACGCGCCGCAGGGCGGCCGCCTTGGCGGCGCGCGAACCGGTGGAGCCGAGCGCCCCGGCCCGCAGGTTGTCGGTGACGGACATCCTGGCGAACACCTGGCGTCCCTCGGGCACGTGGGAGATCCCGGCGGCCACCACCCGGTCCGGCGCGAGGCCGTCGACGCGCCGCCCGTCGAAGTGGATGTCGCCCGAGGTCAGCGTCCCGCCCTGGAAGGAGAGGGTGCGCGAGATCGCGCGCAGCAGCGTCGACTTGCCCGCGCCGTTGCCGCCGAGCACGGCGACGACGGCGCCGTCGGGCAGGTCGAGCGAGACGCGGCGCAGGGCCCGCACGGGCCCGTACCCCACCGACACGTCCCGCACGACGAGCCCCCCGCCGCGGGCGCCGGGCCCGGCCTTCCCGGCGCCCTTCACATCGGATCCAGCCACGTATCGCCCTCTCGTCCCGCCCGGCCGTCCGCCGTCGCGTGGCGCTCACCCCAGCACCGCGGGAGCGGCCCGTCCACGGGCAGCGGGCGAAACGCTGCGGGGGACCAGTGGCGGCGTCCCCCGGTTGTGCACGCGCACAACACCGCGTGTCAGGGGCCTGCCGGAGTGGCCCGGCGAGTGGCATCCTCCGGACGACGACGTCTTGGAGCGCGGCGACGGGGGAACGATGACCGGACCCACAAAGAGCGGACGCAGGCCTCGGACCGGACACGACTGGAAACTCCTCAAGGAGGCGTGCACGGCTCTCCTGCCGCGCCTGCCCGAGCTGGTCGACGAACATCTGCGGCAGCTCGGCGAGCACTCGCCGGTGTACGGGCGCGTGCTGCCGTACGACGTGCAGTGGCGGGAGGCCGAGGAGGCCATGCGGATAGGCATCGAGGCGATCTCCGCCCCGCGGGCCTCGCCGCGCCGCGACCTGGAGTACGCGGAGGAGGCCGGGCGGCGCCGGGCCCAGCAGGGCCTGCCGCTCGACCTGGTGGTGCACTCGTACCGCAACGCGGGCTATCTGGTGTGGGACTCGCTCCTGGAGGGGACGGCGGGCAAGGACCCGGAGAAGCTGGCGGTCCTGATGCGCTCGGCGACGATGGTGTGGTCGGCGGTGGACGCGCAGGCCGCGGTTGCGTCCGACGCGTACCGTGCGACGGAGCTTGAGCTGCGGCGGCGCACGGACGAGCAGTTGCAGGCGCTGCTCGACGCGCTCCTGGAGGGCCGTTCGGCGCCGGGGCTCGCGGCGCGCGCGGCGGCCGGGCTCGACCTGCCCGAGCACGGCCCGTACGCGGTGGTGGTGCTCCGCGTGGACCGGCGCGACGGCCGCGAGGCGTTCCACCGGCAGATCCAGCGGACGGGGTTCCGCTTCATCTGGCGGATGCGGACGGACTGCGAGGTCGGCGTGGTGGCGCTCGGCGCGGCGGCCGGTGACGGTGAGGAGAGCGGTCTGGACGGGCTCGCCCGGCTCCTCGACGGACGCTGTCCGGGGCCCGGCGGGATCAGCCCCGTGGTCGGCGGGCTCGCGGAGCTGGGCCACGCCCGGCGGCTCGCGGAGCTCGCGCTGCGCACCTGCCCACCCGGCGCGACGGACATCGTGCGCCTGGACCGGCGGATGCCGACGGCCCTGGTGGTGAACCAGCCCGAGCTGGCGGGGCGCCTGGTGAAGGACGTGCTCGGCGAGGTCCTCGCCCTCGAACCGGCGGACCGGGCGGTGCTGTTGGAGACGCTGGACGCGTGGCTGGCCTGCGAGGGTTCGGCCGGCCGGGCGGCCGGCCGTCTCTACTGCCACCGCAACACGGTGTTCAACCGCCTCCGCCGCCTGGAACAACTGACCACCCGCTCCCTGGCCCGCCCCCGCGACCTGGTGGAGGTGGCACTGGCAATAGAGGCCCACCGCCTGTCCCCGGGCGGGACGGGCGCCCCTTGAGTGGGGCGCGGGGAACTGCGCCCCCCTCAAGGGGCGCGGGCCTAGGGGCGCGGCCCAGGGGGTGCGGGCCTAGGGGCGCGGTCCAGGGGGGCGCGGGCCTAGCGGCGCAGGCCCAGGGGACGCGGGGCTAGCGGCGCGGGTCAGGGGGTGCGGGTCAGGGGCGCAGGCCAAGGAGCCCGGGCCTAGGGGCGCAGGCCCAGGGGGTGCGGGTCAGGGGCGCAGGCCACGGGGGCGGGCCTAGGGGTGCAGGCCGCGGGGGCGGGCTCAGGGGCGCGGGGAACTGCGCGAGCAACCCCCACAACCCGCACCCGGCAAAGCCCCCGAACCAGGCAGGACGAGCGCCCCTCAAGGGGCGCGGGGAACTGCGCGAGCAACCCCACACCACCCGCACCCCGGCAAAGACCCCGAACCAGGCAGACGCCCCCGGAACCCGCCCAGGCCTACGCCAAGTAGTGCCGGCACAGCGGCCTACACCAAGTAGTCCCGGCCCAGCCGCTCCGCGAGCGTCTCCAGGATCGGCCCCGCTTCGGCAATGCACCGCGCCACGTCCGGCTCGACGTCGGTCAGGGCGTACGCACGGCGGATCCCCGCCTTGCCGAGCACCTCCGGGGCGAGCGCGAGGCGGCCGCAGACCGCGACGACCTCGACCCCGGCGGCCCGCGCGGCGGCGGCCACCCCGGCGGGGGCCTTGCCGTGCAGGGTCTGCTCGTCGAGGGAGCCCTCACCGGTGATGACGAGCGTGGCCCGCTCCAGCGCGGGCGCGAAGCCGAGCACGTCGAGCATGACCTCGATGCCGGGCCGGAAGCCCGCCCCGAGCCCGACCAGCGCGCCGTACCCGATGCCGCCCGCGGCGCCGGCGCCCGGCGACTGGGCGCACTCGGCGGCCTTGGGGCCGATGGACTTCTCCAGAACCGTGGCGAAGTGGGCGAGCGCGGCGTCCAGCGCGGCGACGTCCTCCGGGCAGGCACCCTTCTGCGGCCCGTACACCGCGGGCGCGCCCTTCGGCCCGGTCAGCGGGTTGTCCACATCGCTGGCGAGCACGATCTCGACATCCTTGAGCCGCGGGTCGAGGCCCGTCAGATCCGCGGTGGCCAGGTCCTTCAGCGGACCGCCGCCCGGCGCGACGGGCGCACCCTCCGCGTCCAGGAAGCGCGCGCCGAGCGCGGCCAGCATGCCCGCGCCGCCATCGGTCGTGGCGCTGCCGCCGACGCCGAAGACGATGGTGCGCGCCCCGGCGTCGAGCGCGGCGCGGATCAGCTCCCCGGAGCCGTACGTGGTGGCCGTGAGCGGCGCGAAGACGCCGTCGGGGAGCAGCTGGAGGCCCGAGGCCTCGGCCATCTCCACCACGGCGGTGCCGTCCTTGAGGGCGTACGCCGCCGTCACCGCGTTGCCGAGCGGTCCCGTGACGCGCACCTCGCGGCGCTCGAAACCGCCCGCGACGGCCGCGGCGACCGTGCCGTCGCCGCCGTCGGCGACGGGCAGGGCCTCGACCTCCGTGCCGGGGGCGACGCGGCGGAGCCCGGCCGTCACCCGCTCGGCGACCTGCACGGCCGTGAGCGAACCCTTGAACTTGTCCGCGGCGATGAGGACACGCTGCCCGTGTCCCGTCGTTCCTGCAGCGTCCGCCACCTTGCATTCCCCTTGCTTTCCGGGCCTTGCTCGCGTCAAGGCAGTCGCGCCGCTGCGACCATAACCGCAGACAGGGCCCGCTGCCCATGGCCGACCGGGACGCGAGACGACGCTCCACGGCGAAAAATCACCTGATTTCCTCCCATAGCAGCGCGCCACAAGCAGGAAAATGATCGATCAGCCCAGGCCCCGCGCTGGCTACCCTTTCCCGATGACCATTCATGACGCGCAGGACTACGCCACGTACATCGCAGGACTCCCCCGCGTCCTCGTGGGAGCCGCCGCGCTCTTCCGGGACGCGGAGGGCCGGGTCCTGCTCGTCGAGCCCAACTACCGCGAGGGCTGGGCGCTGCCCGGCGGGACCGTCGAGTCGGACGACGGGGAGACGCCGCGGCAGGGGGCGCGCCGGGAGACCCTCGAGGAGATAGGGCTCGATGTGGAGCCGGGGCCGCTGCTCGTGGTCGACTGGGTGCCGCCGGGCCCCCTGCGGCCGCGGCCGCCGCTGATCGCCTACCTGTACGACGGTGGCGTGCTCGGCACCGAGCAGCTGAAGTCGATCCGCCTGCAGGAGGAGGAGCTGCTCTCCTGGCGGCTGGTGGCCCCCGAGGACCTCGCGGCGCACCTGCCCGGCGAACTCGGGCGCCGGGTCGCCGTCGCGCTCGACGTGCTCGCGCGGGGCGAGGGCCCGGCGGAGCTGGAGGACGGGCACCGGGTCGGCCGCTGACCCGGCACCCACGCACGCGCGCGCGGTGGGCCATCGGCACCGTCAGAACAGCGCGTCCTCGGAGACCCTCGCCGATCCCCCCTCGAAGGCGAGCAGCCGCTGCTTGCGGTCGAGCCCGCCGCCGTACCCCGTCAGGCTGCCGTTGGCGCCGATGACGCGGTGGCAGGGCACGATGACGCCGATCGGATTCTTCCCGTTGGCGAGGCCGACCGCGCGTGAGGCGTTGGGCTTGCCGAGGGCTTCGGCGAGTTCGCCGTACGTACGGGTCTCGCCGTAGGGGATCCGCTGGAGCTCGCGCCAGACCGTGCGCTGGAACGGCGTGCCGTCGAGCCGCAGCGGCACGTCGAACTCCGTCAGTTCCCCGGCGAAGTAGGCCTCCAGCTGGCTGATCGCCGCACCGAACGGTGCCGGGTCCCGGTCGCCGAAGGTCTCCTCGGGCGGGCGGTGGCGCTGCTCGGTCATGTAGAGGCCGCTGAGCACGCCGTCGGTGGCGACGAGGGTGAGCGGCCCGTAGGGGCTGTCGATGAGAGTGTGCAGACGTTCCATGCGCTCCGTGCATTCCCTTCGTTCCATGCGTGAAGTCCCTTACGCGGGGATCGAGTTGATCGGGTGGTCGTCGGTGGCCCACAGGTACTGGACCGCGTACGCCCGCCAGGGCCGCCAGGCGGCGGCGCGTGCGGTGAGCGCGGCAGGAGTGTGCGGCAGGCCGAGCTCCTTCGCCGCACGGCGGATGCCGAGGTCGGAGGGGAGGAACGCGTCGGGGTCGCCGAGCGCCCGCATCGCGATGACCTCGACCGTCCAGGGGCCGAAGCCGGGGAGCTCGGTGAGCCGGGCGCGGGCCTCGTCCCAGTCGCTCGCCACGCCGAGGCCGATGCTGCCGTCGGCGAGGTGGCGTACCAGCGTCGTCAGGGTGGAGCGGCGGCTGCGGGGCAGGGCGAGGGTGTCGGGGTCCAGTGCGGCGAGGTCGTCCGGGGTGGGGAAGAGGTGGGTGAGGCCGCCCTCGGGGTCCTCGACAGGACGGCCGTGCGCGGCGACGAGGCGGGCGGCGTGGGTGCGGGCGGCGGCCGTGGAGACCTGCTGGCCGAGGACGGCGCGCACGGCGAACTCGGCCTCGTCGACGGTGCGCGGCACGCGCCGCCCCGGCGCCTTGTCGACGAGCGGCGCGAGCAGCGGGTCGGTCCGCAGCCGGCCGTCGACGGCGGCCGGGTCGGCGTCCAGGTCGAGCATGCGGCGGCAGCGGCTGATGGCGATGGTCAGGTCGCGCGGGTCGGTGAGGCTCAGCCGGCAGCCGATGTGCTCGGGGTGCGGGGTGAGGGCGACGACGCCGTGTCCGTAGGGGAGGTTCAGGGTCCTGCGGTAGGCCCCGTTCCGCCACTCCTCGACGCCGGGCACGGCGGTGGCGACGAGGTGCCCGAAGAGGTTGTCGGGGTTGAGGGGCGCGCGGAACGGCAGCCGCAGCGAGAGGACCCCGCCCGGCGTCCCGGCCGGTGCGGCGCCGGTCCGCTTGGGCGCGCGGGCGCGGAGCTCGCCGGGGGCGAGAGCGAAGACCTCGCGGACCGTGTCGTTGAAGGTGCGGATGGAGGAGAAGCCGGCGGCGAAGGCGATCTCCGCCATGGGCAGTTCGGTGGTCTCGATGAGCAGCCGGGCGGTCTGCGCGCGCTGGGCGCGGGCGAGCGCGAGCGGTCCGGCGCCCAGTTCGGCGAGCAGCTGCCGTTCGACCTGCCGGGTGCTGTAGCCGAGGCGGGCGGCGAGGCCGGGGACGCCGTCGCGGTCGACGACTCCGTCACCGATGAGACGCATGGCGCGGGCCACGAGGTCGGCCCGCTGGTTCCACTCAGGAGAGCCGGGGCTGCTGTCCGGGCGGCACCGCTTGCAGGCCCGGAAGCCGGCCTGCTGGCAGGCGGCGGCGCTCGGGTAGAACGTCATGTTCTCGGCCTTGGGCGGTACGACGGGGCAGCTGGGGCGGCAGTAGATCCGGGTGGTGACGACAGCCGTGAAGAACCAGCCGTCGAAGCGGGCGTCCTTCGACTGAACGGCGCGTACACAGCGCTCTGTGTCGGTGTGCATGCCGTCAAGGATCCCGGGTCCCGGCCCGTGTGGCTGGCGAGAATCCGACATCGACGTCGCACTGCCAGGGGCGTCTCCGCTCCCCGCCTACCCCCGCTCCGCCTCCGCGAGCGCCGCTGCGAACGCGTCGTGGGCGGCCCGGTCGAAGAGCACGAACCGCACCTCGTCGAAGAGCGCGGGGTCGGCGGTCTCCCGGACCGTCCGGACCGCGGTGCGGGCCGCGTCGTCGAGCGGCCAGCGGTAGACGCCGGTGGAGATGGCGGGGAAGGCGACCGTACGCGCGCCGAGCTCGGCGGCGACGCGCAGGGACTCGCGGTGGCAGGAGGCGAGCAGCTCGGAGCGGTCCTCGGTGGCGGACCAGACCGGGCCGACGGTGTGGATGACATGGTCGGCGTCGAGCCGTCCCGCGGTGGTGGCGACGGCGTGGCCGGTGGGCAGTCCCTTGCCGAGGTGGGCGGCGCGCAGGCGTCGGCAGTCGGCGAGGATGTCGGGACCGCCGCGCCGGTGGATGGCGCCGTCGACGCCTCCGCCGCCGAGCAGCGAGGAGTTGGCGGCGTTCACGATGGCGTCGGCGCTCTGCTGGGTGATGTCCCCCTGGACGAGGGTGATCCGGACGGTCACTGCTGTCTCCTGAGCGTCTTCCACACGGCCTTCGCGGCGTTGTGCCCGGACATGCCGTGCACGCCGGGGCCCGGCGGTGTCGCGGACGAGCAGAGGAAGACGGCGGGGTGGCGGGTGGTGTACGGGAAGAGGGAGAGCTTGGGCCGCAGCAGCAGTTGCAGTCCGCTCGCGGCGCCGCAGGCGATGTCGCCGCCGACGTAATTGGGGTTGTGCGCGGCGAGTTCGCGTGGGCCTGCGGTGGCGCGGGCGAGGACGCGGTCGCGGAAGCCGGGGGCGAAGCGCTCCAGCTGGCGCTCGATCGCGTCGGTGAGGTCGCCGTCCCAGCCGTTCGGGACGTGGCCGTACGTCCAGAAGACGTGTTTGCCCTCCGGGGCCCGGGAGGGGTCGACGACGCTGGGCTGCACGGTGATCAGGAAGGGGGTCTCCGGCGCCCGCCGCGTGCGCGAGGCGGCGTGCAGGGCGGCGCTGATGTCCTTGCTGCCCGGGCCGATCTGCACCGTTCCGGCGGTCCGCGGCTCCTCGGCGGTCCAGGGGACGGGGCCGTCGAGCGCGTAGTCGATCTTGAAGACGCTCGCTCCGTACCGGTATCCCTCATAGGCCCGGCCGAGCCCGGCGATCCTCGCGAGCGCGGTCGGCGAGGTGTCGAAGACGTAGGCGCGGGCGGGCGGCAGGTCGTCGAGCCGCTTGACCTCGTAGTCCGTGTGGACGGAGCCGCCGAGGTCCTTCAGATACGCGGTGAGGGCGTCGGAGATGGACTGCGAGCCGCCACGGGCGACGGGCCAGCCGCGGGCGTGCGCGGCGAGCGCGAAGACCAGGCCCACGCCGCCGGTGACGATGCCGTCGAGCGGCGCGATGACGTGCGCGACGAGGCCCGCGAACAGGGCGCGCGCCCGGTCGTCGCGGAAGCGGCGCATCAGCCACGTCGACGGCGGCAGCCCGGCGAGGCCGAACCGGGCGAGGGTCACCGGGTCCCGCGGCAGCGAGCTCATCGGCAGGGACATGAAGTCCCGCAGCAGCACGTCCCAGTGGGGCAGGAAGGGCTCCACCAGCCTTCGGTACGCCCCCGCGTCGCGCGGCCCGAAGGAGGCGGCGGTCTCGGCGACGGAACGGGACAGGACGGCGGCCGTGCCGTCCGGGAAGGGGTGCGCCATGGGCAGCGGGGGCTGGAGCCACTCGAGGCCGTACCGGTCGAGGGGCATGGCGCGGAACGCCGGGGAGTTGACGCCCAGCGGATGTGCGGCGGAACAGGGGTCGTGGCGGAAGCCGGGCAGCGTCAGCTCCTGCGTCCGCGCACCGCCTCCCACCGTGCTCTTCGCCTCGAAGACGGCGACGGAGAAGCCGCGGCGGGCCAGCTCGACGGCAGCGGTCAGCCCGTTCGGTCCCGCTCCCACGATGACGGCGTCAAGCATCGACGGCACCTTCGGACTCCTTCGTCAGCCGATGGCCTGTGCCGCCCAGGATAGGACGGGGCACCCGCCCCACTTCCCGGGGCCCTGCCAGGTCAGGCGGCGCCCGCGAGGAGGCCGGCGACCCGGCGGGCCGTGGCGGCGTCACGGGCCGCGGTGAAGGGCAGGGCATTGCCCCCGCCGATACGGAACGGCTCCCCCGTCAGCGTCAGGTCGGTGCCGCCCGCCTCGGACACCAACAGCAGCCCCGCGGCGTGGTCCCAGTCCAGCTCCCACGAGAACGCGATGGCGTCCAGCTCCCCCTTGGCTATGGCGAGATACTCCAGCCCGGCCGAGCCGCACGGCCGCGGCCGCACGCCGTCGACCCCCAGCCCCAGCAGGGCCCGCTTCTGCTCCTCCGTGGTGTAGTCCGGGTGGGATGTGGCGACCTGCACGTCCGCTCCCGCCTCCGGCGAGCCGGCCGTCAGCCGCTGCCCGTTCAGCCAGGCGCCTTGGCCGCGGACCGCCACGGCGAACTGGTCGAGCATGGGCGCGTACGTCCACGAGGCATACACCTCACCGCGCACCGCGAGGGCGACGAGCATGCAGAAACCCGGGTCGCCGTTGACGAACTGGCGCGTCCCGTCGACCGGGTCGACGATCCACACGGGCGCGTCTCCGCGTATCGCCTCGTACGTCGACGGGTCGGCGTGCACCGCTTCCTCGCCCACGACGACCGACCCCGGCAGAAGCGCGGCGAGGTCGACGGTCAGCTGCTCCTCCGCGCGGCGGTCGGCGACCGTCACCATGTCGTGCGGGCCGCTCTTCTCCACGACATCACCCGCGGCGAGCTGCCGGAAACGAGGGGTGACCTCCGCTGCGGCGGCCTTGCGGAGCGCCTCTTCCACGTCGCGCACCCCGTGCGCCAAGAACTCTTCGATCATGCCCCCATGAGAGCACGCCCCACTGACATCCCGTACGCCTCCGGCAAACGCGCCCTTAACCCCGCGTGAACCCCTGGCGCCCCACCCCGGCGGCCCATGGGATCATGCGTTCGACCGACCAGGGGGCACGCGAGATGGGGAGTGCGGCGTGAGCGGAGCCGGGGGGCAGGACGGGTCGTCCGTGTCCGACGAGGAGTGGGAGCGGTTCCTCCGGGAATCGGAGGCGGGCGGGGCCGGGGCTCCGGTGGAGCCGTCGGCACGCGCCCGTGAGGTGGAGCGCCGGCTGCGCTCCGAGCGGCCGGAGGGCTGGCGCACCTACTCACCGGCCCGGCCCCGGCGTAGAACGGGCCGGTATGTGACGGGACTCCTGGTGGCCGTGGCCCTGCTGGTCGCGGCGCTCTTCCCCCGGCAGATCCTCGGCTGGTTCGACGGCGACAGCGACGCCGACGGCCACGACAGGACGACGTCGGCCGCCGACGCGGACCTGCCCACCCGCACCGCCCCCTTCCGGGGCTCACCCGCCGCCCGCTGGGCCGACGGAGCGGCCGGCATCACGGTGCCGCGGGCGAAGGCGACCGGCTGGATGGACGCCGCCGAGGTGGATCGAGCGCTTCAGCGGAGCCGGGATTTCATGGTCGACGCGGGGCTCGACCCCCGCGTACTCCGCGGCGAGCGGCCCAAGAAGGCGATCGCGCTCCTGAACCCGCACCAGAAGGACGTCCAGAAGTACCTCCGCACCGCCCTGACAGCGAAGGCCCCCACGTCCAAGAACAACCCTCTCCTCCTGTTCAGCCGCTTCCGGCCCGAGGAGACCCGCCTGGTCGGTGACGTGGTGAAGACACGTGGCGGGCTCACGTACCGGGAAGGGAAGCGGGGTGCGGTCGAGGTGACGGCGGACGTCACCTTCGTGTACCCGGTCACGCCGGCGGGCGAGGGCCCCGAGGTCATCCGTACGATCGTGCGGCGCGAGGTGGTGATGAGCTGGGACGACCCGGCCGAGGTGATCACCGAACCGGGCACCATGTCCCTCGTCTCGTACACGCTCGACATGACCAACGGCGGCTGCTCCGCCCCGACCGGCTACTTCGAGCCGCCCTTCGACAAGGCCGACGGGCGAGCGGCCGACGAGTCCCGCCGGATCGACCCGTACGACCGCAGCAAGCCGATCGAATCGACACCCGCGGACAACGACTGCGCGACCGCCACCCGCTCCTAGAACCGCTCCTGGAACCCCCGGCTAGCGCCCCACCGCGTACCCCTGCATCCCCCGCGCGTTGGCCGCCCCGTACAACACCCCGCTCCCCGCGTCCCGCGCCACCGCGCACAGCCGCCCTTCCGACCACGGACCGCCCACCGTCACGTCATGCCCCCTCCGCCGCAGTTCCTCCACCACTTCCGGAGCCGTGCGTGATTCGACCGTGAGGCTGCCGGGCCGCATGCCCCGCGGATGGAAGGACCCGGGGAACGACTCCGTGTGCCAGTTGGGCGCGTCGATCGCGCCCTGGAGGTCGAGTCCGCCCCGCACGGCGTCCCGCAGCACGACCCCCAGGAAGAAGTGCACCTGCCACTGGTCCTGCTGATCGCCGCCCGGCGTGCCGAAGGCGAGGACCGGCACTCCCTCCTTCAGCGCCAGCGACGGCGAGAGAGTCGTCCGAGGGCGCCTCCCGGGCGTGAGGGAGTTGGGCAGCCCCTCCTCCAGCCACGCCATCTGCAATCGCGTCCCCAGCGGAAACCCCAGCTCGGGCACGACGGGGTTGGACTGGAGCCATCCTCCGCTGGGCGTGGCGGACAGCATGTTCCCCCAGCGGTCGACGATGTCGACATGACAGGTGTCGCCGCGCGTACCCCCGTCGCCGGCCACCGTCGGCTCCCCCGCCCCGGCGGCCGCGGTACCGCCCCATCTCTCGAGGTCCGCCGCCTCTCCCGATGCCACCGCGTACGCGTGCGCGGAGAGCCGCGGCTCGCGCCCGCCCGGCGCTCCGGGCCGCAACCGGTACGACGCCTTGTCCTCGATGAGCCGCCGCCGCACCGCGTTGTACTCGGCGGAGAGCAACTCCCCCACCGGCACGCTCTCTTCCCCCGCGTCCCCGTACCAGGCCTCCCGGTCCGCCATGGCCAGTTTGCAGCCCTCGACGAGGAGATGGACGTACGCGGCGGAGCCGTACGCCGGAAGCTCGTCGACGGCCCGGGGCAGCAGCGCGAACTGCTGCAGGAACGCGGGCCCTTGGCTCCAGCCGCCGGCCTTGCACAGGGTCCAGCCGTTCCAGTCGTAGGTGACGGGCTCCTCGTAGGAGGCGCTCCACCCCCGCAGGTCCTCCGCCGAGAGCGTCCCCACGTGCCGCTCACCACTCGTGTCCATGGTGGGCCGCCCGGCCTGCCGCACGAGCGCCTCGGCGATGAACCCACCGCGCCACACCTCACGCGCGGCCTCGATCTGCGCCACCCGCGATCCGCCGGCCGCACCGGCCGAGGCCTCCGCCTCGGCCAGCAGCCGCCGCCAGGTCGCGGCGAGCGCGGGGTTACGGAACAGCTCGCCGGGGCGCGGGGGCTTGCCGCCAGGGAGGTAGACCTCGGCCGACGTGGGCCACTCGCGCTCGAAGAGCTCCCGTACCGTCGCCACGGTCTCGCCGACCCGCTCCACGGGCGCGTGCCCGTCCTCCGCGTACCCGATGGCGTACTTGAGGACGTCCGCGAGCGATTTCGTGCCGTGGTCCCGCAGGAGCAGCATCCACGCGTCGAAGGCGCCGGGCACGGCCGCGGCGAGGGGTCCGGTGCCGGGCACCAGGTCGAGCCCGAGGGAGCGGTAGTGGGCCACGGTGGCGCCCGCGGGCGCGCAGCCCTGCCCGCAGAGCACCCGCACCTCACCCCCGGCGGGCGCGAGGATGATCGGGACCTCGCCCGCGGGACCGTTCAGGTGCGGTTCGACCACGTGCAGCACGAACCCCGCGGCGACGGCGGCATCGAAGGCATTGCCGCCGTCCTCCAGTACGGCCATCGCGGACTGGGAGGCGAGCCAGTGGGTGGACGACACCATGCCGAAGGTGCCCTGGAGGGTCGGTCGGGTCGTGAACACAGGGCCTCTTGCCTCGCTGATTCTTGGTGTCGGGACGGGAGTTGGACGCCCGGGGGCAGGCCTCCCCCAGCAGGCTATCGACCGTCGCCCCGCACCTCCTGTCAGGCCGGTGTCAGCGACCGGTGTGCCTCGGAGCGGAACGTCGTGGCACCCGCGGGTGTCGCCCGGTGGGCCGGGGCGGTCGGGAGGAGTGCGCCGACGCCGCGGGCCGCCCGGACTTCCGTGGCCTTCGTGGCCTTCGTGGCCTCAGGGGCCTCAGAGGCCTCAGGGACCTGAGGGGCCTTCGTGGCCAAGGACTCCACCGAGACGCCGAACCAGTTCAGGTACGCCAGCGTCCGCTCGGCGTCGGCGTAGTGCCGCCACACCCGGTCGCCGCTCACCGTGCCGGACTCCGCGAGGGTGTGCGCCGCGGCCGGGGTCATCGCCGCGGCCGTCCGCCTCGTCACCAGTTCCTGCACGGCGTGGGCCGCGCGGGACGGCGAAGCCGTGCCGGTCACCCACATCGGCTTCGGCTCGGGGGTGCCGGCGGCTGCCAGCGCTCCCCAGCGCGCCGAGGAGAACGTCATCTCGTGCGTACGGTGCGCGAGGCGGGCGCACGCCAGGCCCGCCCGGCCCCTGAGCGCCTTGGCCTCGTCGGAGCCGATGAGGTCCAGGCGGGCGTCGATGTCCGCGTCGACGCCGGTCACGTCGAAGGAGATGAAGGAGGGCGTGCGCGTCGACGCGTCCAGTGCGGCCAACAGGGCGGCGGCCGCCCGCCCGTACTGGCGCGGCGAGCGCACCCCTGACACCTCCACGGCGATGCCCAGCGCGCACAGCGCCCTCAGGGTCGCCGTGTCGGCCGCCTCGGCGGGGAGGCGGACGACCACATTGGGGCGGCCGATCTCGTCGCGCACGGCACGGGCCCGCGCGACCCAGGCCGAGGCTCCGGCCGCCGGCTGTGCGGGCAGGGGGACGGAGACCAGGCCCCTGGCTCCGCCGCTCGCCCGGTGCCGCGGCAGCAGGTGGTCGCAGGCCCTCCTGATCTCGTCGGCGGGGTCGGCCCCGGCCGCGGAACCGGCTTGTGGGGCGCCCATGCGGGCCCCCGCCACGTCACCCTGTGCGAGCGCGCGGCGGACCTCGCGCGCCGCGCCCTCGGTGGTGGCCGACACGTCGATCCATACGTCGACACCCTCGGCCCTCAACCGCTTCCAGGCGTGATTCATCGCCCCGTCCCTCTCCTCGTATTCCCCACGTCGAATCCGGTCACGTCGATGCCCGTGCAACCGCCGGGCCTTGACGTTTCGTCAGCTCTTTTCCAGGACCGCGCAAGTCCAGCTGAAGCCCGCGCCCACTCCCACGAGCAGCACCCTGTCGCCGCTGGCCAGCGCGTCGTCCGCCAGGAGCTTCGCCAGACCGGCCGCCTGGTCCCCGGCGCCCAAGTGGCCCACTGTCAGGCCGTATTCCTGGAGCGTCACCTCGGGCTGTATGCCGAGCGGAGCCAGGCACTGCAGCTGGGAGAGCCGGGCGCCGAAGAAGGGGACGACCACGGCCGCCATCTCGTGGATGTCGGCGCCGGCCTCCGCGAGGCAGTTCTTGACGGCGGACATCATGCCCGTCTCGTTGCGCGTCGTGACCTCTTCCTGGGAACGCCCGCGCAGGAACCCCTTCTTGCGCGCGACCAGGTCGAGCGGCCCCGCCTGGCTTCCGCTCGGCAGGAACGGCTCGTCACCGCGGTGCAGCCCTTCCAGCATCGGCTGTGAGTACGACGACGTGGCGACCAGGCGCAGCGTCCCCGGCGTGCGGGAGAGGACGACGCCCGTCCCCGCGTCACCGAACGCGAGGCCCCGGTCGGTGCTCCAGCGGGGGAAGGCCGGGTCGGCGAACCGGTCGCCCGTGGTGACCAGGGCCGCCCGTGTGGCGGGGACCGCCGTGAGGCGCGCCGCCGCGTTCTCCAGCGCGCTCATTCCTCCGTTGGACATCTGGCGCAGCTCGTACGCCACGCAGTCGCCGTGGCCGAGCACCCGGTCCTGGATGTACGCAGCCGTGTTCCAGAACTCCAGGCCCTGGTACCAGCAGTCCGCGTGGATCAGCAGCCCCACGTCCTGCGCGTCCCGGCCGCTGCGGGCGAGCGCCGCGCGGCCCGCGGCGACGGCGAGCTCGGGCCCGCTCCGCCCGACGCTCACCGACACGGAACGCTGTGCGCTCCGCTCGATCTCCTCTGCGGGCAGCAGGCCGGCGGCCACCGCCTCACGGCCGGTCTGCAGCTCCCCGAACTCGGCGGCCGCGCCCTCCACATAGATGTCGTCCCAGCGCACTCGCCCACCCCTTCCTGATCCGGTCCTCGTCCTCGGCCCGTGCGGCTCAGCGGTTGCTCCACCGCGGGCTCGGGCCGAACCTGCGTGCCTGCGTGTGGCGCTCGTACGGCATGCCGGGCGGCATGTTGAGCACCTCCAGCTGGAATCCGCCCACACCGCGGAAGTAGACCCAGCGGTCACCGTGGATCGGGCCGCCGTCCTCGATCAGCTGGGGGTCACCGAGCACCTCGGCGCCGTCCGTCCGGGCGAGCCACGCGGCGGCGCGCTCGACGTCGTCGACGAAGAACGCGAGGTGGTGGCCGCCCACGTCGCTGTTGCGTGGCCGCTCGGTGCGGCGGCCCTCGGCCTCGAAGCCGCTGAGCTCGACGGTGGTGACCGGGCCGAGCCGGATCGCCGCGGTGTCCTTGCGGAACGGCCCGGCCACGGCGTACCGGCGCCGCGCCGTGTCGGCGTCCACCGACTCGGCGCTGCGGTGGACGAGTTCGCCGCCCATCGGGCCGGTGAAGAAGGCGACGGCCTCGTCGAGGTCGGCCACCGAGTAGCCGACGTGGCCGATGCCGAGGGCGCCGGGCAGCCCACCCGTCCAGTCGCCCGCGGGCCGGTACACACGCGCCTCGGTCTCCCGCTCGTACGGCAGCACGGCCGCCGTTTGGCGCAGTTCGATGCGCATGCCCCAGTCGGTGAGCAGGTGGACGCGGCGGTTGCCGGCCGTCGGGCCGCTCTCGTCCGTCCAGGGCTCGCCGACGGCCTGGACCTGGGGGGACCGCGTGGCCGCGGCGAGCGCCTCGTCCAGGTCGCTCACGTGGATACCGATGTGGTGCCCGCCCACGTCGGTGAACTCCGGTGCCGAGCGCCGCTGTCCGGGCGCGGTGTACTCGAACAGCTCCAGGTTGCTGTCCGGTCCGAGGCGCAGCATCGCGATGTGCGCGCTCGCGCGCGGGTGGACGCCGAGCTGGCGCGCCATCCAGTCGCTGTCCGGCTCCTCGACCGGGCCGAGCCGGTAGAGGACGTCGGCGCCGAGCACCGTGGTGCAGAACTCCACGGCCGCGTCCAGGTCCGCGACGGTGTAGGCGTAGTGGTCGACGTTGCGGGCGGTGGGGATGGACGTGGCGGCCGGGGTGTCCGTGGTCTCCATGGTGGGCGCCGTCGGGGCGGTGGGTGACATGACTCTGCTCCAGGGTTGCGTGGTGCACCCGGGGTGCACGCGGGGAGGGGCGGCGGGGGTCAGACGGTGCCGGCGTGGGCCGCGTTGGCGACCGCCGCGGAGAGCGCCATGCCGCCGTCGATCAGGGTCGACGTGCCCGTGGTGTAGGCGGCCGCGGGCGACGCCAGGTAGGCGACGAGGGCGGCGACCTCGTCCGGGCGGCCGGGGCGGCCCGCGGGGATGGCAGGACGGGCGATCTCGGCGGCGTCCATGCCGGCCGGGACGTTGTTCATCGGGGTGGCGGTCTCGCCCGGCGCCACGGCGTTCACGGTGATGCCGTGCTCGGCCAGGTCCAGCGCCATCGCCTTGGTCAGCGCGCCCAGGCCGCCCTTGGCGGCGCAGTAGGTGCTGCCCTCCCCGATCGGGATGTGCTCGTGGATGCTGGTGATGTTGATGATGCGCCCGCCGCGGCCCTGCTCGATCATGCGCGCGGCCGCCACCTGACTCAGCCGGAACGGGCTGGTCAGATTGACGTCGAGGATGCGCTGCCAGTCCTCGAGGGTCTCCTCGACGACGGTCGCGCGTCGGTTCAGGCCCGCGTTGTTCACCAGTACGTCGATGCCGCCGAGCGCGTCGACGCAGGCCCGCAGGGTCTCCCCCGCCGCTGCCGGGTCGGTGAGGTCGAGCCCGAGGGTCTCGGCCCGTACGCCGTGCCGCACGGCGAGCCCGTCGGCGATCTCCTTGGCCGCGGCCGCCTGCCGCCCGTAACCGATGACGAGGTCGAAGCCGGCCGCGGCGAGCGCCTCGGCGACGGCCGCGCCGATACCCGAACTGGCGCCGGTGACGACGGCGATGGGGCGATTCATGGGGTGCCCTTTCCGGTGAGGTGGGTGGGGTGAAGTGGGGTGAGGTGGAGGGGGTGGGCCGGGGAGCCCCTGACGCCGCCGGGGGAGGTGCGTCAGGGGCGGTCGCCGGCCATGCCCCTTCAGGGGCGGGGCGTCAGCGAGAGGGCCACCTTGGGTGCGGCCCGACGCCCCCTCTCCAGAAGTTCGAACGCCTTGTCGACGTCGGCGAGTTCGAAGACGTCGGCGATCATGCCCTTCGCCGAGAGGACGCCCTCGGCGAAGAGCCGCAGCGCGCGCTCGTAGTAGTCGAGGCCGTGCCGCACGCCGGTCATGGTGACGCCGCGCAGCACCAGCTCGGAGGCGTCGACGGCCGGCAGCGGGTCGTTGGGCACGCCGACCGCCGCGATGCGGCCTCCGACGTCCGCCACCCGCAGCGCCTCCAGGAGGGCAGGCACCGCGCCGGACGCCTCGATGACGACGTCGTACTCGCCGTCGCGCGCCTCACCGGGCAGGAAGGCGTGTTCCGCCCCCATCCGCAGCGCCGCGCCGATGCCCGCGTCGTCGATGCCGACCACGTCCACCGTGCCGGCCACGCGGCGGGCCATCTGGACGGCGAGCAGGCCCATGGTGCCGGTGCCGAAGACGAGGACGCGCTCGCCGGGGAAGACCCCGACCTTGTCCAGCGCCGCGAGCACCGTGACCGCCGGCTCCGCGAGCGCCGCCGCGAAGTCGTCGACGCCCGGCGGGACCTTCGTCAGGGACTGGGCGGGGAGCCGGATGAACTCCGCCGCCGCGCCCTGCTGTCCGTAGAGGCCGACTTCCTTCAGTTGCGAGCACTCGTTGCGGTGGCCCCGCTGGCAGGCGCGGCAGCCCCCGCAGGAGAGCATGGTCTGCCCGACGACCCGGTCGCCGATCTCCAGCTGCCGTGAGTACTGGCAGTTCCCGGCGATCGCCACCACACGTCCGACCCACTCGTGGCCGAACACGTGGGGCATCGTGGCCCGGCCGTCCCGCACATAACTGGCCGTGCCGTGCAGGAGTTCGAGGTCGGTGCCGCAGATGCCGACCGTCGTGGGAGCCACCAGGACGTACCCGAGCTCGGGGCCCGGTATCTCCACCTCCACCTGGCCGACCTTGTTGGCATCCATGATCGCGGCAGCGCTCATGGAACCGTGCGGCCAGCGCCCGCACAGCAGGTCGTCCGTGGGAGGCAGCACCTTTTCGTGGTGTTCAGCCAACGTATCCGCTCCTCGGTCAGTGCCCGCCGTCGATCGGCGGGCGGAAAATCGGGGTCTGCTCACGCGCCGGCAACTCCGGCACCCTGGCCGGCAGTCGCGAGACGACGTCGGCCGGCAGCACGCGTACGGCGAGGAGGTCGAGCCCCTCGGCTCCCGCGGTGACCCGCACCGCGGCACGGGCTCCGACGAGCAGCGCGCCACCGGCGTCGAGCGTGTGCTCCTCCCCCGCACGACCGCCGTCGGCCTCGGGCCCGGTCCCGGCCTCGGTGTGCACCGACGCCGATCCGGCGACCGCGTAGAGGGCGGCCTCGGTGCCGTGGGCCGGCTCGTGCGTCCAGGTGGCGCCGGGGGCCAGCCACAGCTGTTCGAAGGCCTCGCACTCGCTGTGCAACATGCCCCGGCGGGCGAGGCAGCGCCAGGTGCCGCCCGTGCCACCGGAGTCCGGGGCGGCCGGGCGCAGGCGGAAGGAGGGTGGGGCGGGTGTGCTGACGATCACCGGGCGGCCTCCGACGACGCGACGGCGACCTCGGCGTGGAACAGCTCGAGGCCGCCCTCGCGGTCCGCGCCGATGCGGGCCCGCGTGCCCTGCGGGAGCGTCACAGCCGTGCCCGGGTGGAGTTCGGCGGTGCCGCTGCCGTTCTCGACCCAGCCCGTGCCGGAGACCACGAACACCATGTGCTCGCGCCCGTCCGCGGTCAGCTCGACGGTGCCCGAGGCGTCGACCGTCTCCAGGGCGACGGACCGCATGGGGCCGGTGAAGACGTCGGACGGGGAGACGGAGCGCTCGGCTCGCAGGTCGTGAAGGCGTGCGGTGCGCACCGGGCGCTCCTCCTTGGCGGGGGCGGGGACAGAGACAGAGGTGGGGGCGGCGGGCGTGTCCGGGCCGTCGGCGCCGAGTGCCGCGCTGAAGCGGGGCGAACGCATCTCGATGACCAGCCAGGCCAGATCGCTGTCGCCCGTGTTGCGCAGGCCGTGGACGGTGCCGAGGCCGGTGAGGATCAGCGAGCCGGGGGCGATGGGGTGGGCGGTGCCGTTGAGGTAGATCTCGCCGGTCCCGGAGAGGATGAAGTAGACCTCCTCGGTCCGGGTGTGCAGGTGCTCACCGCTGACCCCGCCCGGCGGGACGCACGCCCATTCGACGGCTTCCCAGCCCCCGCGCAGATCCGCTCCGGACGCGAGGGCCTTCCAGCGGGTCACCCCCGAGGTGCCGTGCACGCCATGGATCTCGGCGGGGCCGCTGACATCGCCGACGATCACTGCGGCACCGGAGATCGCTCTCGCGGCACCGGAGGTCACTCCCCGAACCGGGGCCGGCGCGTAGGCGGTCTCAGACATGCTGCGGACCTCCCACGCGGCGGCCCACTGTGCGCAGTTCCGCAACCCCGTCCAGCAGTTCCTGTTCGGTGAGGTCGTTGACGAAGGTGACGTCGCCGATGCCCACCGGGAGCGGGAGGCGCTGCCGGCCGTCGCGGTGGCGGACGGTGTCGCGCAGCGCGGCGGTGAGGAGCTCCGGCTGGTCGAGGAGGTCGTCCCAGGCGGGCAGTTCGAGTGCGTGCATCACGTCGTAGACGCGCTGTGCGTCCACGTCGTCGATCAGGCCGCGCCGCCGGGCGAGGGCCGTGGTGAGGGCCATGTCGACGCAGACGGCCTCGCCGTGCAGCAGCGCGGGCAGGGCGCGCATCTCGACGGTCGGGCTGAAGGTGTGCCCGTAGTCGACCGAGCGCTCCAGCTTGGCTTCCCACAGGTTGGGCTGCAGCTCTTCGAGCATGCCCTGGATGGCGCGGCGCACGACCTCGCGCGCGGCGTCCTCGCCCGCTTCGCTCTCGCCCTGGAACTTCTCGTTCAGCAGCAGCGGGCCGTAGCGCTCCAGGACGTCGAAGAGCCGCGCGTCCTTGATCAGGGCGATCTTGAGGATCTCGGCGAGGCCGTTGCCGATGTGGCGGCGGTCGAGCGTGGCGAGGAAGGTGCGGTCCAGGAGGGTGAGGTCGGCAGGGAAGTAGGTGCCGAGCCGGTTCTTGTGCCCGTTGAAGTTGACCCCGGTCTTGGCGCCCACGCCCGCGTCCACCAGGCCGATCAGGGTGGTGGGGACGCGGATGAAGGGGGTGCCGCGGCGGTAGAGGCTGCTCGCCAGGCCGACGATGTCCATGAGGACGCCGCCGCCGATGACGATGAGGGGCTCCCTGCGCCGGTCCACGCCGAAGGCGTCGAGCTCCTCGACGATGCGGGCCGCGGTCTCGAAGCTCTTGACGGTCTCGTCGGCGGGGACGACACAGATGACGTGCTCTACGTCGTGGTAGTCGAAGTAGGCGCGGATACGGTTGCCGTGCAGCAGGTCGACGTCGGAGTCGAGCACCACGAACCGGCGCAGGCGCTTGCCGGGAGCGGCCGCCGGTTCGAGCAGGTCCGTGCGCTCGAAGTCGAACAGGCCGTCGGCGACGCGCACTTCGTAGCTGACCGGCTTGGCGGTGCGGACCACCCACGCGTCGATGCGCTCGCTGTAGGCGTACAGCCCCGCGCCGGGCTGCGCCGCGACGACTGCGTCACCGGCGGAGCCGGCCGCCCCGTACTCGGTGGCGTTGGCGCGCTCGCTGGGTCGGCCCAGAAGCGCCGAAATGTTGCCGGACACGGATCACCTCAACTGGTTCGGAGAGTGGTTCGGTAAGCGGTGCGGTAAGCGATGCGAAGAGAGGCTCTCGGTGCTGGAGAGCGACTTAATCTATGCATTCTCAAGCAATCACTCGCAAGGCCGATCGGCCATTTCCTGGACTTGGCGAAGTAGCAACGCATGGCCCGCCAGGGCGCGAGAGAAGAACAGAACGACTGCTACGTTCTCCCGTAATCACATATCTGCAGGAGGACACACGTGCGTGCCAGCTCCCTTCCCCGCTACGGGGGCCCCGAACTGCTGACCGTGGCCGAGCTGCCCCGCCCCACGCCCGCGCCGGGACAGATCCTGGTCCGCGTCGCGGCGTCGGCGGTGAACCCGGTCGACCTCGAAGTGCGTTCGGGGGCAGCGGCCGACAACATCCGCCACGGCTTCCCGATGATCCTCGGCTGGGACCTCTCCGGCGTCGTGGAGGAGTGCGGCCCCGAGGTGGACCGCTTCACCGCGGGCGACCGGGTCGTCGCCATGTCGGCCCAAATGGCCACCGGGGTGGGCACCCACGCGCAGTACGTCGCGCTCGACGCCGCACTCGCCGCGCCCGCCCCGAGCACCGCCGAACTCCCGCACGCGGCCGCGCTGCCGCTCGCCGGGCTCACCGCCCACCAGGCGCTCGAAGCCCTCGCCCCGCCCGCGGGCGGCACCGTGCTCGTCACCGGCGCGACCGGGGCCGTCGGCGGTTTCGCCGTCCAACTGGCCGTCTCCCGCGGCCTGAAGGTGCTCGCCTTCGGACGTCCCGACGACACCGACCGGCTGCGCGCGCTGGGCGCCCACGAGACGTACTCCGACGAGCACCCCGTGCCGCCCGGCGCCGCCGACGCCCTCCTGGAGACCGCGGGACTGCCCGCCTCCATCGCCGGGGTGCGCGACGGCGGCCGCGCCGTCTCGATCGTGCCGACGGCCCCGCCCGTCGCGGAACGCGGCATCGACGTACGCATGTCGTTCGTGGAGCAGGACGGCCGGCGCCTCGAAGAGCTCTCCGCCCTGGTGGACGAGGGCGTGCTCACCCTGCGGGTGGCCGCGACGTTCCCGCTGGCGGAGGTGGGCGAGGCGCACCGGCGCCTGGCGGCGGGCGGCTCCCGCGGCAAGCTGCTGATCTCGCCCTGGGACTGAGCGCCCGTGCCAGGGCCCCGGCTCCGAGCCAGGCGCCTGTCGTGACGTGACCTGATCCCGACCCCGACCCCGTGACTTGGAACAGCCATGCCGTTTGCCCTCTTCCCCTTGATGCTCTGCGTCTTCAGCGTCGGCAGCGCGGAGCTGGTCGTCGCCGGTGTGCTGCCCGCCATCGCCGGTGACCTGGACGTCTCCCTGTCCGACGCGGGCCTGCTCGTGACGGCGTACGCGCTCGGCGTCGTGGTCCTCGGCCCGCTCGTCACCCTCGCCACCAGCCGGGTGCCCCGCACTCCCCTGCTGCTCGGCCTGATGGGCCTGTTCACGGCGAGCAACGTGCTCGCCGCCCTGGCCTCCACCTATGCGGTCCTGATGACCGCCCGCGTCCTCTCGGCGATCACCCACTGCACGCTGTTCGCGGTCTGCATCGTCGTCGCGGGATCGCTGGCGGAGAAGGGCAAGGAGGCCTCGGCCGTGTCGCGGGTCGCCGTCGGCCTCAACCTCGCCACCGTGCTCGGTGTGCCGCTCGGCGTCCTCCTCGAGGAGCACTTCGGCTGGCGGTCGGCGTTCTGGAGCATCGCCGGGCTGAGCCTGTTCGCCCTCGCCCTGGTCGCCTGGCGGCCGCCCGCCGCGCCCGTGCCGGTCGCCGGCGGGTCCGGTGGCGTCGGTGCCGAACTGCGGGTGCTGCGCAGCCGCACGGTCCAGACGGCCATCCTGCTCACCGCGCTGGCGATGGCGGGCGTCTTCACCGCGTACACCTTCGTGAACCCCATCCTCACCTCGATGGGCGGGTTCGCCGACTCGACCGTCAGCTGGCTGCTGCTGCTCGTCGGCTGCGGCTCCCTCGTCGGCAACCTCATCGGCGGCAAGCTGGCCGACCGGGCGCTGATGCCCTCCCTCGTCGGCGTCCTCGCGGTGCTCGGCGCCGACCTCGCCCTGATGGCGCTCGGCGGCAGTGTGCCCTGGCTCCTGCTCGTCCTGCTCGTCGTCTTCGGCGCCGCCTACTTCGCCGTCATGCCGGGGCTGCAGGCACGCATCCTGACCGGGGCCGGGGACGGGGCGCCCACGCTCGCCATCGCCATCAACATCGGCGCCTTCAACATCGGCATCGCCTTCGGCGCCTGGTTCGGCGGCCAACTCCTCGGCCTGGACCTCGGGCTGCGCGTGGTCATCGCCGCCTCGGCCCTCCTTTCCTGGCTCGCGACGGCCGTCGCGGTCGGCGAGCTCAGGAAGGACCGGCGCGCCGCGCGCGGTGCCGCCGCGCCCGCCCCGGCCGCCCCGGCCCCCGTTCCGACTTCCCGCGTTCCCGCCGCGGCCGACGCCTCGACCGACTGAGGCCGACCGACCCGGCCATCCCCGCTGCAGCAACCAGCTGCGGCACCCGACTTCTTCTGGAGTAGCACTGATGAGTGAGCTCACCCGGCGCAAGGTCCTGCGGCGGTCCGCCGTGGCAGGCGGCGCGGCCCTGGGCGCGACACTGCCCGTCACGGGTCCCGCGCAGGCCGCGCCCGTCCGGGTCACGGCCGCGCGCACCGCGTCCGCCGCGGCCTCGGCGGTCACCGTGCGCCCCGACGACGCCCGTTACCCGGAGCTGATCCGCGGCACCAACCAGCGCTGGGTCGGCAAGCCCGAGTACGTACGTCTCGTCTCCTCCGCCGACCAGGTGGTCGACGCCGTCAAGGAGGCCGTCGCCGCGGGCAAGCGCGTGGCGGTGCGCAGCGGCGGTCACTGCTACGAGAACTTCACCACCAGCTCCGACATCAAGGTCCTCATCGACCTGTCGCAGCTGACGACGGTGGACTACGACGCCGACCGGCGGGTCTTCGTGGTGGAGCCCGGCGCCTGGCTCTCCGACGTCTACAGCACCCTGTTCAAGCGCTGGGGGGTCACCCTGCCCGGCGGCTCGTGCCCGTCGGTGGCGGCCGGCGGCCACATCGTCGGCGGCGGCTACGGCGCGCTGTCCCGGCTGTTCGGGCTCACCGTCGACCACTTGTACGGCGTCGAGGTCGTGACGGTGGACAAGGACGGGACCGTGCGCAAGGTCGTCGCGACCCGCGACGCCGCCGACGCCCGCCTGCGCGACCTGTGGTGGGCGCACACCGGAGGCGGCGGCGGCAACTTCGGCATCGTCACCAAGTACCTGCTGCGCACGCCGGGCGCCACCGGCTCCGACCCGGCCGGGCTCCTCCCCCGCCCGCCGGCGGAGCTGCTGACCAGCACCGCCACCTGGTCCTGGGACGGCCTGACGCAGACGGGCTTCAAGCGTCTGGTGAAGAACTACGGCGACTGGTTCGTCGCCCACGGCGGGCCCGACGCCGCACACCTCGACCTGTTCAGCCAGCTCAAGGCGGCCCACCGGTCGGCGGGCGCGATCACGATGGTGACGCAGCTCGACGCCACCCGCTCCGGGGCCGAGGCCGACCTGGACGCGTTCGTCGCCGCGGTCGGCGCCGGGGTGCCGGGCACCCCGCGGGTCAGCACCCAGCGGCTGCCGTTCCTGCACGCCACCAAGTGGCCGGGGTTCGCGGGCGGTGACCCCACGCTGCGCTTCGAGGACAAGTCCGCGTACATGCGGGCGGGCTTCCCCGACGACCAGCTCTCGGCCGCGTACCACCACCTGACCCGCACCGACTACAGCAACCCGGCGGCGCTGCTGCTGATCGCGGGGTACGGCGGCCGCGTCAACGCCGTCGCGCCGGACGCGACCGCCGTGGCCCAGCGGGACTCGGTGATGAAGCTGCAGTACCTCGCGTTCTGGCAGGACGCCGCGGAGGACGAGCGCCACCTGACGTGGGTGCGCGAGTTCTACCGGGACGTCTACGGAGCCTCCGGCGGAGTTCCGGTGCCGGGCCGGGTGAACGACGGCTGCTTCGTCAACTACGCCGACGTCGACCTCGGCGACCCGGCGCACAACACCTCGAAGACGCCCTGGCACTCCCTCTACTACAAGGGCAACTACCCCCGCCTGCAACGGGTGAAGGCCGACTGGGACCCGCGCGGCATCCTGCGCCACGCCCAGTCCGTCGAGCCCTCCGCGGGCTGACCGCCCCCCTGACTTCCGCGGTCCCTCACCGGGCCGCGGTGCCGCGCCGGGGTCACCGGCGCGGCCTCCCCTCCCGCACGACAGCGACACGACAGCAAGGAGAAAGCGATGCCTTTCGCTTCCACGCACGGTTCCAAGGTGGAGTACTTCGAGACCGGCACCGGCCCCGGCCTCGTCCTGGTGCACGGCACCGGCGGCGACGCGGGAACGTACGACCAGCTGCGCGACACCTTCAGTGACCGCCGCACCGTCGTCGTCCCCAACTACTCGGGCAGCGGCGCCACCGAGGACGAGGGCGGCCCGCTGACCCTGGAGCTGCTCATCGCCCAGATCGACGCCGCGATCGAGGACAGCAGCGCCGAGGGCCCGGTGGACCTGCTCGGCTGGTCGCAGGGCGCGCTGGCCGTCGCCGCCTACGCCGCCGTGCACCCGGAGAAGGTGCGGCGTCTGGTGCTGCTCACGGGGTGGATCAAGAACGACGCGCGCCAGCAGCTCTACTTCGACCTGTGGCACCGCCTCGACCAGCTCGACCACGAGACCTTCGGCCGGTTCCTGCAGCTGAACGGCTGGACCACGCAGCAGGTGAACTCCTTCGGCGTCGCGGGCGTCGAGGAGATGGTGTCGGGTGGCGTCCCCGCGGGCATCGGCCGGCAGATCGCGCTCAACCTGGAGCTCGACATCACCGAGTACCTGCCCAGGATCACCGCGCCGACCCTGGTGATCGGTGCCACGCACGACAACATGATTCCGGTCGAGCACTCCCGCGCGCTGCACGCGGCGATCAAGGGCAGCCGGTACGCCGAGCTGGAGGCGGGTCACTTCGCGGTCTTCGAGAAGCCCGCCGAACTGGCCGAGCTGGTCCAGGAGTTCCTGGAGTCGGCCGACACCGCGGGCACGGACGGCACCGAGGGCGAGGCCGCCGCGACCGCCGCGGCCTGACCCGGCGTGTAGCTCGCACGTTCGCACAGAGCCCGGTGGGGGCGGCCCGAGCCGCCCCCACCGGGCTCTGTCGTGTCCTGGTCCTAGTACGTATTCCTATTCCTATTCCTAGGACGCGGGAGGCGTCGGGGTGTGCCGGAGCCGGTTGACCAACGACGCCGTCTCCGGCTCGAAGGAGGCCATGTCGAGCGCGAGCGCCAGCTCCTTGGCGAACGTGCCCTGCGCCTGGCCGACGAGTCTGCGGCCCTCCGCCGTGAGGTGCGCGAACATCACGCGCCGGTCCTCCTCGCCGACCGTACGGGCGACGAGGCCCTCGTTCTCCAGGCGGCTGACGAGGCGGCTCATCGTGGACTGGCTGGAGCCCACCGAGTCGGCCAGCTCCTGCATGCGCAGCGCGCCACGGGCCAGGACCGACAGGGCCGTGAACTCCGAAGCGGTGACGCCGTGCTGACGCTGCAGCTTCTTGTCGAGGGTCGTACTCACCCCGTTCACCAGAAGCAGCAGCTGCCTCCACAGCTCGAGTTCGCCACCGAGTCGTCCACGTGCGGCAGTCGCCATGCCGTCCCTCACCGTCCTGTCCTCCGCCTGCGCCCGGACCCCGGCCCCCTTGAGGCGATTCCGCGCCCCACGGTGTCGTCACAGCAGTGAATACTTGCCTTTGCAAGCATAGGACAGCGGGGCGGCAAGGGCCAGGGCGCGCGGAAAAACGAGCGAGCCGGCGCTCCCCTGAGCGGGGTGCGCCGGCTCGCTCGCCGGAAGACGCGCCTACTTCGGGACGGCGCGGGGCCGCTGCTCGGCGCGGGGCTTGGCGAACCTGCGCATCATCGGCATCTCGACGCCCTTGTGCAGCAGCCACGCGAAGCCGAGGCACACCACGAAGTACAGGGCCATGACGCCCAGGCCCCCGGCGGGCCCGAACTGGCGCGTCTCGCCGATCAGCGAACGGACGTACACGAGCAGGACGTTGTGCACGATGTAGAAGGCGAACGACACCTCGCCCAGCCACACCATGGCGCGGCCCCGGAAGGGCGAGCGGTCGCCGCGCAGGTCGGTGGCGGCGACGGCGGGGATGAGCAGCGCGAACGGGACGAGCGCCGCCGCGTTGAGCCCGAAGAGCCAGGGCGTGGCGTTGGCGATCGCGTAGCCCACGACGACGAGACCGCAGGCGGGCAGCAGCCCCAGGCCGATCCAGCGGCCGGTCATGAGGATGCGCGCCATGACGATGCCGAGGACGAAGTCGAGGGTGCGCACCGGCGGCAGCATGTAGACGGCCCAGTACTGGACCTCGGAGACCGGGAAGCCGTTGGACATGGTGCCGTCGGGCAGCAGGAGGTAGCCGAGGGCCGGGATCGCGGTGATGGTGACGACGAGGCCGCCGGCCCACGCCCACAGCCGCTCGGGGCGGATGCGCGCGATCCACCGGTGCAGCAGGGGGAAGCAGAGGTAGAAGAAGACCTCGCAGGACAGCGACCAGCTCGGCGGGTTGATGCTCAGGTACGTGTGGTAGTCCGGGATCCACGTCTGCAGCAGGAGCAGGTTGGGCAGCCACTGCTGCCAGGTCGCGGTCGCCGCGGCGAACAGCACCATCGCCCCGATCCAGCCGGCCACGTGGCTGGGGTAGAGCTTGACGAGACGGCGGCGCCAGAATCTGCGGGGCGTGTCGTCCGGGCGTGCGGAGTAGGTGAGGATGAAGCCGCTGAGCAGGAAGAAGAAGGTGACGCCCATCCACCCCGTCTTGCTCGCGGCCGCGTGGAAGAAGTCGGAGACCCCGCCGCTGAAGGGGTTCAGGGGCGGCTCCGTCGTCAGGGACGCGTGGAAGAGGAAGACCATCATCGCGGCGATGAAGCGCAGACCGGTCAGGGACGGCAGCCGGGCGAAGCCCCTGGGGTCGGTGGGCGGGACGGGGAGCTTGCTGCCGAGGGGCGTACTGCCCAGGGGTGCGACGTTCGTCGACATGGAAACCTCCGAAGGGTCAATGCATGGGTCAATGCATGCTGATGCAAGGGTTAAAGCTGCTTTGCGCGTGCCGTCAGGTCCCGTTGGATCGCGGCGAAGGAGCGGTTCTTCGTCTCGGGGACCACGCGCACCACGAAGACCAGGGCACCGGCGCAGACCGCGGCGAAGCACCAGAAGACGGCGGCCTCGCCGAACAGGTCGGCCGCGGGCAGGAAGAGCTGGCCCACGACGAAGTTGGCGGACCAGTTGACGAGGACGCACAGCGCCACGCCCCTGGCGCGCACGGCCGGCGGGAAGATCTCCGCGGCGAGGATCCAGAAGACCGGGCCGATGCCGACCGCGAAGGCGGACACGTAGAGCCCCATGGAGACCAGGCTGACCCCGTGCGAGGCCCCGCCGAACGCCCCGTTCAGGGCGCAGCCGAGCGGCACGAGCGCCGCCGCCATGCCGATCAGGGAGAAGACGAGGAGCGGCTTGCGGCCCGCCCGGTCGACCAGCGGGATCGCGGCGACCGTCATGAGCAGGTTGGCCACGCCGATGGCGACGGAGTACAGGATCGAGTTGGTGGCCGGCAGGCCGGCCCGCTGCATGATGCTGGGGGCGTAGTAGATGATCGTGTTGATCCCGGCGAACTGCTGCACCGCCCCGATCGTGACGCCGATCAGCAGCGCGCGCCGCACGACGGGCTCGGCCAGCATCCCGCGCGGGGCGGCGGGGCCTGCGCCCGACGCGGCGGGCCCCTCACTCCGGCTCACCCCCTGGTCCCGGAGCCCGGCGCGGCGCCTCCGCTCGGTCCACACGGGGCTCTCGGGCACGAAGAAGAGGCCGGCCAGCATCAGGACGGACGGGACCAGGCCCACGCCGAACATCGCACGCCAGTTGGCGTCCCCGGCGAACCAGAGGTTGATCAGGTACGAGACGAGGATGCCCGCGGTGAGCAGGATCTGGTTCACCGTGATGAGGCGGCCGCGCAGCCTGGGCGGCGCCACCTCGGCCAGGTACAGCGGTACGAGCGAGGACGCGGAGCCCACGGCGACGCCGAGGATCACCCGCGCGGCCACCAGGGTCCAGAAGCCGGTGGCCAGGGTGGCGAGGGCGAGCCCCAGGGTGAAGGTGGCGGCGACGGCGATCAGCGTCTTGCGGCGCCCCCAGCGGTCGGCGGGGGCACCGCTCCAGAGTGCGCCGGCCGCCGCGCCGAGGAGCAGGGACGAGATGACCGCGCCTTCCTGGAACGACGTGAGGTGGAAGTCCTCCTTGAGGAACAGCAGGGCGCCCGAGATGACGCCCGTGTCGAAGCCGAAGAGCAGCCCGCCCAGGGCGACGACGCCCACGGTGAGAGCCAGCCGCCAGGGCGGGACGGCCGGTTCGGCGCTTTCGGGCGCCGCCCGCAGGGGCGGTCGCGTCGCCTGGTCGAAGTCCAGGGTCGTCGCCCGGTCAATTTCCACGGTCACCGACGGCACTCGCTTTCTCGAGTCTGCATATGTGTATCTGCGTACGTGTAGGGGCTTCAGGGGGGTCTCAGACCCCGTACCTCGCCCGGTACAGGGCGAAGCGGCTGGTCAACTCCCGCCGGGAGAGACCGAATTCGGCGGGCTGGAAGGGGCGGGCACGGCGTGCCTCGCGGGCCGTTCCGTCGATGAACGTCGACGCCACCCGGTCGAACATCGGCGTCGCGGTGACGCCGGCGAAGGCGAGCACGGCACGCACCTGCCCGGCCGGGTCCGCCACCAGGTCGTCGAAGCGAATGTCCAGCAGCCGCCCCCGGGGCACGTCGAGCCGCGCCCGCTCGGCCGCCACGAGATGGCGCTCGACGCGGTCGGCCCACTCCTGCCCGGCGGGCCGCACTTGACGGGCCGTCCGTCCGCGCAGGGCCGTGGCGATGCCGGCGCACGCGGCGACGGTGTCCGCCGGATCACGGTGCACCTGGACCACCTTGGCGTCGGGGTAGACCCGCAGCAGCTGCTTCAGACCGCGGGCGTGGAAGGAGTCGCGCAGGACGAGCCTGGAGGCCGGGATCCGCCAGGTGACCGCCTGGATCTGGGCGCGGTGGAACGCGTACGCCTCTGTCGGGTCCGCGGTCTCCAGCCATGCGGCGTAGCCGGGGACGCGCCAGGAGAGTGTCGCCGCCATGCCGTGGAACGCGTTGCCGAGAAGCCGGTGGCAGCCGCCGGGCCGGGTGGCGCCGACGAGGAGCCCGGAGCCCCGCCCCGCGGTGGCGCGCGTCAGGTTCCGCGCGATGCTCCCGGCGCGGTCCAGTGCGGCGCGGCGCTGCCGGAGGGTGGTGGGGCGGCCTGCCGGGTCGTGCAGTTCGGCCAGGGTCGGGGCGTCGAGGCAGGGGTGCTCCGCGAGGGCGTTGTGCAGCATCGCGGCGCCGCTGCCCGGGAGTCCGGTGACGAAGAGCGGGGCCCGGATGTCGTTCAGCGTGATCTCGGGCCGGTCCCGCAGCAGCCGGATCATCTGCTGCTGCTTCTGGAGGGCCGACAGCAGCTCGGAGCGGGCGGCCCTGCGGCCCTCGGCGTGCAGGTCGGCCTCGGTGTCGAGGGAGCGCAGGAGCCGGTCGAGCGCCGGCAGGAAGCGCAGTCCGACGGCGTCCGTGTCACCGTCCTCCCGCAGCCGTTCCAGGAGGTCGTCCACGGCGAGCACGTCGCGGTCGCGTCCGCCCGGGCGCTCGTGCGGCACCCCGTGCCCCGTCGCCCGCAGCAGGCCGCCGGACGCCCGTCGCGGCAGTCCGCCACCCCTCCCCCATGCCGGTCCGCCGCCGGGTCCGCCCCAGGGGACAGCCGACTCGCGTGCGAGGACAGCGGGTTCACTCCGTCTGCTCACCGACCCACCTTCCAGATACGTGCCGGACCAACTGCCGTGCGCGCCGCGGCCGCACGGTGGCGGGGCCACGTCGGCCCGCCGGGTCTTGGATCTCTTCGCTTGCGCGTCGCCGCCCGCGCGTCGACCACTCGGGTCAACAGCCGTGCTCGCGGCGGCGGTTGCGCGCGTCCGCCGTACTACGACGAGGCGGAGAGCCCCGGGAGGACGAGCGCCCAGAGGCGGGAGAGGTGCCGCTCCACGCTGCCGCCGCTCTCCCCCTCGCCGGCACCCGCACCCGCGTCCTCGCCACCGCCCGGCACACCGTGCAGCCGCCCCGAGAGGCGGGACTCCGCGCCGGCCAGGAGGTATTCGGCGAGGAGGACCACGTCGTCCTCGTTGACGGCGGGGCCGAGTCCGCCCCGGTCCGCGCGGGCCAGGGTCTCGGCCACCGTGGGCAGCCAGAGCGCGGACCACGTGCCGTCCTCGTCGGGGAGTTCGCGCCACAGCCGGGTCGCCGCCCGCACCACCTCGTCCCGTTCGAGCAGCCGCGCCAGATCGAGCGTCAGCGCGACCACGGTGTCGAGCGGCGGCGTCGTGGCCGTGCTCGCCTGTGCCACACACGCGCGGACGGCGGCGTCCCCGCGCGTCCGCACCGCCTGGGCGAGACCTGCCTTGGAGGCGAAGTGGAAGGTGAGGGCGCCGACCGAGATGCCGGCGGACCGGGCGACGCGGCCCAGGGATGTGCCCTCGTACCCCGTGTGCTCGAACTCGCGGGCCGCCGCGCGGACCAGGGCCTCCCTGGTCCTCGCGGCCCGTTCCTGCTTCACCATCGCGCCCTTCCCTGTTCCCCGGAGTCCCAGATCCCGCTCCGGTCCTGCACGCCACAGCCACTGTGGGCACTGGGCGGAGCGCCGACAACGCCGACTTCCGAAAGTCGCCCCTCCGGTTGTCGGGGGGCACTGAAGTTGGCCAAGTAGCGACCACCTGCCCCCGGGACTTCAAAAGAAAACGAACGTTCTCTATTATTGCCGGAGTCAGGCGCCATCACGGGGAGGGAAAGCCATGACAGAGCTCCAGGACCACCGGCTGCCCGAGCTGATCGCGGACACGTCGATCAGCTCGTACGCGGAGACCGTCTTCGGGCACCTGCGCCGCGCCGATCAGCGGCGCTGGGCCGCCGCCTATGTGCTGGGACTGCTCACCACGCCCGGCAGGAAGTCGGTCAGGCGGCTCGCGGCCCAGCTGCACGCGGGCCCGACGGCCGCCCAGTCCCTGCACCAGTTCGCCAACGCGAGCCCCTGGGACTGGGAGCCGGCCCGCCGTGAGCTGCTGCGCCTGACCGAGAGCCGCCTGCGGGTGCGTGCCTGGACCATCGGCGTCGCGGTGCTGCCCAAGCGCGGCAGCCACTCCTGCGGGGTGCACCAGCGCTTCGAGCGATCCACCGGCCGTACGGTCAACTGCCAGATGGGAATAGGCCTGTTCCTTTCGTCGGACACCGCGCACGTCCCCGTGGACTGGCGGCTGCGGCTCTCCAAGGAGTGGCACGAGGACGAGGAGCTGCGTGCGCGGACGCGCATCCCGGAGACCGTGCGGCACTGTTCCGCCGCGGAGCACGCCCTGGACCTCATCGACTCGCTCGCCCCCTTCAGCCGCCGTGAACCGGTGCCGGTCGTCGCCGACACGAGCCACCACCCGACGTCCGGGGCGCACCTGGCCACGGAGCTGACCGCGCGCGGGCGCGACTGCGTGATCGCCGTGCCGCACGGCCTCCGGATCGTGCCGGAGGGCCAGCGCGTGGTCGCGCCGGGCTCGCCCGACGGGGTGCTCACCGCCGGCCGGCTCCTCCAACTCCTCGCTCCCAAGGGGGCGGTGGCCACCGCGGCCGGACTCCGGCACGGCCCGCAGCGCGGCGACCGCCTGGTCTCCGCCCTGGTGCGCCTGCCGGGACGGCGCGGTGTCTCCCCCGGCGTCTACCGCCTCTTCGCCCGGCGGCGCCCCGGGGCCCAGGGGGTCGGGCGCGTCTGGCTCACCAGCCTGGTGCGCCCGCCGCTGCACGACCTGCTGCCCCTCGTGCAGACGCAGTCCGGCACGGTCGCCGCCCTCGCGGACCTCACGGAGAACTACGGCCTGCGCGACTTCGAGGGGCGTTCGTATCCCGGCTGGCACCACCACATGACGCTGGCTTCCGCCGCGTACGCGTACCACCGGCTCATCGCGGGAGGCCGGGCCCCCGGGGCCGTCGGCCCGGGCCCTCAGCTCGCCTGGTCGAAGTCGATGGCGCTGTAGGCGCGCAGCTTCGAGAGGCGGTGGTCGGAGTCGATCTTGCGGATGGTGCCCGACTTGGAGCGCATGACCAGTGAGGACGTGGAGGCGGTGGCGGCGCGGTAGCGGACGCCCTGGAGCAGTTCGCCGTCGGTGATGCCGGTGGCGACGAAGAAGACGTTGTCGCCCTTGACCAGGTCGTCGGTGGACAGGGTGCGGTCCAGGTCGTGGCCCGCGTCCAGGGCGCGCCGGCGCTCGGCGTCGTCCTTGGGCCACAGCTTGCCCTGGATGACGCCGCCCAGGCACTTGATGGCGCAGGCGGAGATGATGCCTTCGGGGGTGCCGCCGATGCCCATGAGCAGGTCGACGCCGGTGCCCTCGCGCACGGCCATGACCGATCCGGCCACATCGCCGTCGGAGATGAACTTGATGCGGGCGCCGGTCTCGCGGATCTCCTTGACGATGCCCTCGTGGCGGGGGCGGTCCAGGATCATGACCGTGACGTCCTCGGGCGAGGAGTTCTTGGCCTTGGCGACGCGGCGGATGTTGACCGAGGCGGGCGCGTTGATGTCGACGTAGTCCGCGGCCTCGGGGCCGGTGACCAGCTTGTCCATGTAGAACACGGCGGAGGGGTCGAACATGGCGCCGCGGTCGGCGGCGGCCAGCACGGCGATCGCGTTGGGCATGCCCTTGGCGGTCAGGGTGGTGCCGTCGATGGGGTCGACGGCGATGTCGACCTCGGCGCCGGTGCCGTCGCCGATGCGCTCTCCGTTGAAGAGCATCGGGGCTTCGTCCTTCTCGCCCTCGCCGATGACGACGACGCCGTTCATCGAGACGGTGTGGACCAGGGTCCGCATGGCCCGGACCGCGGCGCCGTCCGCGCCGTTCTTGTCGCCGCGGCCGACCCAGCGGCCCGCGGCCATGGCGGCCGCCTCGGTGACCCGGACGAGCTCCAGGGCGAGATTGCGGTCGGGAGCCTCCGCGGGCACCGCCAGCGGGGAGGACGTCGGGACGGGAGAGATGAGCAGGGGCACCGGTGAGACCTTCCGAATCCATGGACGGACAGCTTCGGACCGGACGTTACTGGCCCCGCGCCGCCCCACCGGGCCTTTGCGCCCGAACCGCTCCCGCCTTTGGCAACTCACCGACAACGCGGACGCGTTCGGGCGAGGGCCGCTCGATCCCGCCCGCGCGCGCCGTCCTCGGGGCGTCAGGCCGCCGTCCACCCGCCGTCGACCGGTACCGAGCCGCCCGTGACGAAGGAGGACCGGTCGCTGAGCAGCCACGCGGCGGCCTGCGCCACCTCCACCGGCTCGGCCATGCGCTTCTGCATGGAGCGGGAGATGAAACTCTCCTCCAGCGAGGGCGTCTCCGTCAGCACCTGGTCCATGAGCTCGGTCCGGGTGCTCCCCACCACCAGGGCGTTCACCCGGATCCCCCGGCGGCCGTACTCGTCGCCGCCCGCCTTCGTCAGACCGATCACCGCGTGCTTCGCCGCGATGTAGGACGCCGTGGCGCCGGTCGCGACCACGCCCGCCGCGCTCGCGGTGTTGACGACGGCTCCCCCTCGGCCGTCGGCCAGCATCGCGCTGATCTGGGCCTTCATGCAGTTCCAGACACCACGGACGTTCACGTCCATGACCCGGTCGAAGACGGCGTCGTCGGTCTCGTGCATCAGCGTGCCCGCCGTGGCCCATCCCGCGTTGTTGAAGCCCGCGTCGAGCCGGCCGTACGTCTCCACCGCCGCGTCGACCACGCGCTTGACGTCCGCCGGGACCGTCACGTCCCCGGCAACCGCGAGTGCCTGGCCCCCGGCCTCCGCTATCTCCGCGGCGAGTTTCTCGATGTGCCCCTCCCTGCGCGCCGTGACGACCACGGCCGCCCCTTCGGCGGCGAAGAGCCGGGCCGCCGCCGCGCCGATGCCGCTGGAGGCACCCGTGATCATGATCGTCTTGCCGGCCAGCAGGCCGTGTCCGGTGTTCGTCATCGCGCCGTCTCTCGTGGTGCCGACCGTGGTGGTGTCGTTCATCGTGAGTTCCTGTCCGTGGCTCAACTCGGCACCGGGGAACGCCAGACCGTGCCCGCCGCGGCCTCCGCGTCGACCGTGCGCAGCAGTTCCTCGTCGATCGCGTCCAGCGAGTCGACGATGTGCCGCGTCGCCAGCTCTTCCATGAACGTGCGCTGGAAGCTGCACGGGTGGCCGATGAACGGCACGTCGAGCCCCTTGGCCGCCTCGGCGACCCTGGCGACGTCGTCCACGAACAACACCTCGTCGAGGCGAAGGCCGAAGACGTCCCCGGCGATCTCCTTGATGCCCGGCCGGAACGAGTCGGTGCAGACGTAACCGGGGCCGTCGAAGAGGTGGGACCAGGCCCCCAGGTGGGTGTCGAAGTGGGGCTTGCTCAGGCCTCCGTAGCAGACGACTCGAAGCCCCAGGTCGCGTACGCGCCGGAGCAGTTCGGCGGCGCCGGGGTTCGGCCGCACCGGGTGGTCGGCGACGTAGCGGTCGCGCTCGGCGAAGTAGAGCTCCAGCGCCTGCTCGCCCGTCACGTCGAGGCCGGCCGCGCGGGCCATCTCGACGCCCGCGACGCGGCGCGGCTGGGAGAGGATGCGGCGCTCGGTCCCCGCGTCGTACACGCCCCCGCGACTGGTGATGAAGTTGCCGATGACGGGGCTGAACGTGTCGTTGAGCAGAACACCGTCGATGTTGAGCGCCACGAGACGCAGTCGGTCGAAGTGCTGGTGCATGGAACGTCCTTGGCTGCTGTTGGGTCGGGCGGATGGATGGTGACAAGGGGTGCGGCCGTCGGCCGGGGCGCGCCGTCAGGCGTTGACGGCGGCCTCCCGCGCCTCGCTCACGTCGATGCTGTGGGCGGCCTCGTCCGTGGCGATGGCGGGCATGAGCAGTCGCCACATCGCCCGGGTCCGCTCGGGCAGGTCCTCGCGGCCGGTCGCCAGGAGGGAGTACGCCTGGAGGCCCGTACACGCCGACACGACGAACTCGGCCAGCGTGCGGACGTCGACGTCCGGGCGGACGTCGCCCGCCGCGAGCCCGTCGGCCAGGCACTCCTCCATGATCTGGGCCCACTCGCGGTACGGAGTGGCGTCGTCGAGGCCGAAACCCGTCTGCTCGCTGGTGAGCCGGACGCCCGCGCGGAGCGTCGGGTCCGTCTGCAGCTTGTGCGCCCACACGAACGTGATGTCCACCAGGCGCTGCAGGCCCCGCGACTTCAGGGCGGGCACGATGCTCGCCGGCTGAGCCCGCATGACGGCCAGGGCCAGCGCCTCCTTGTTGGGGAAGTGGAAGTAGACGGCTCCGAGCGTCACACCGGCGCGGTTCATGATCTCCCGCATGCTGGCGCCGCTGTACCCGCGCTCGTCGAAGACCTCAGCAGCGGCGCGAAGGATCTCGTCGCGCGTCTTCTGGGCCCGCTCCTGCTTCGGTTCCGGCATTCGGACGGCCTCTCTCGACAAACAAAAAGAACGCACGTTACTTTACTCCGCATGGTTCTGGGACACCAGAGCTCGCGCAACCGTTCGGGCAGCGACGTCACTCATCCCTGGGGGGGACCCATGACTCTCGTTTCGTATGCACAGACCACGCGCACAGCCCAACTGCGGACCGTTCCACAGGAGTTCACCCACAAGCTCGCCCGCGCCGAAGTCCTGCTCACCGGCTGGGCGCCCGTGGGCGAGGACCGCGTGACGGTCACCGCCCGGTGGCCGCGCACCCACTCCTTCTACGCGTCCGTCGCCGGGCGGCACGATCCGATGCTGCTCGCCGAGACCCTGCGGCAGAGCATCCCGCTGATCTCCCACGCCTGCTACGACGTGCCGCTCGGCCACCACCTCATCTGGCAGCACTTCACCTACGAGGTGGCGCACGAGGCGATGTGGGCGGACGGCGGACCGATGGACGTCGAACTCCGCATCAGCTGCAACGACATCGTCCGGCGCGGCGGTCGTCTCGCGGCCCTCACGATGGACGTCGAGATCCTGCGGGACGGCCTGCACCTCGGCACCGCGCACACGCGGTTCAGCAGCCACGCCCCGTCGATCTACCGCAGGCTGCGGGGCGACCGGTACACGGCACCGAGCGATCTCGCCGGTGCGGCCCCCGTGCCGCCCGGCGCCTCGGCTCCGGTGGTCCCGCCCGCTCTCGTGAACCGCGAACACGCCGCTGACGTCGTGCTCTCGCCCACCGCGAGACCGGACCAGTGGCAGCTGCGGGTCGACCAGTCGCACCCCATCCTGTTCGACCACCCCGTCGACCACGCCCCGGGCATGCTGCTCCTTGAGGCTGCCCGGCAGGCGGCCCACGCCGTCCAGGGCCCCCGCGCGGACACCGTCGTCCCGGTCCGCTTCGAGTCGGCGTTCTTCCGCTACGTCGAGTTCGACGCCCCCTGCGTGATCACCGCGTGCGTCGAGCCCGCCGCCCGCCCCGGAGGCCACCCCAGCGTGTCGGTCACCGCCCTCCAGGAGGACAACGAGGCGTTCTCCTGCCGCGTGACCGTGGCGGCCACGACGGCGTGACCGAGGGCCCGGCCCACCCCCGTCGGGGTTCAGGCCGCCAGGAGCGACTCGATCCGGTCCGCCGCCGTCCGCAGCCCCGTCAGGCGCTCGACCCCGGGTGCGTACGCGCCCGCCGTCGGCGACCAGCCGGGCCCCGCGACGAGCACGGCGGGGTGGGTCCGGGCCCCTCGCACCCCCCACTCGGTGTCGGCGACCAGGTGGACCAGCGCGCGGTCCGCGGTGTTGCGCGAGTGCGCCCAGAGCACCACCGCCGAAGGGCCGATGCGCCGCACCGCCTCGTACAGCGCCTCCGCGGGGAGGGCGGCACCGAACATCCGCGTGGGCAGGCCGCGTTCGCCGAGCACGGCGGTGAGTGCCTCCAAGGGAAGGGTGTGCTGCTCCCCCGGTACGCAGGCCAGCACCACCGGCGGAGCGGCCCTCGACGCGCCCGCGTCCCGGCCCGCTCCCGCCCCGGGAGCGCGCCGCAAGGCGGACGAGACATGCCACGAGAGCAGATGCTCGACCTCCACATACCGCTCGCCGGACGACGCCCACTTGCGTCCGACGGCGTGCAGGGCCGGCGCCATGACCTCCTGCCAGCCCGTGATGAAGCCGTACTCGCCCAATGTGAGCCGCAGTTGTGACTCGACGGCGGGGGCGTCGAGGCGCACCGCGGCCCTGGCCAGGCCGCGGCACTCCTGGCGGACGTTGCCGAGGGGGAGGGAGAGTACCTCCCTGCCGCCGCCGCGCCGGGAGGCCCGGGGGGCCGGGATCGCGGCCTCGGTCTCGGTCTCCCGCAGGGCGACGCGCGCCGCCTCCGCGGGCGGCACGCCGAGCGCGGTCAGCCGGCACATCTCCTCCACCCGCGCCACGTCGACGGCGGTCCAGCGGCGGTGGCGGCCCTGTTCGCGGTCGGCGGGCCCGATTCCGTACCGCCGTTCCCACGAGCGCAGCGTGGTCGGTGCGACGCCCAGTCTGCGGGCGACGGTCCCGGTGGTCAGCGCGGGGTCCTGGTCGTTCTGCCGGGCGTGGCCCGGTCGCCGGGTAGCTCCCATACCGCGACGATACGACGCACAATCGCTGCAAGTTGTCGTCTCTCACGGACTGTCACCAGTGTGGGTCAACTCCGGCCCCCGCACGAGGAGTACGCATCATGGTGACGGTCGTCCCCGGGACCCACGACGGCATCCGGCACCCCGAGGACCTGCTCGGGGACGAGCAGCTCGCGGCGGGCTTCGCCGCCGGTGACGAGCTCTGTCTCGCCGCCGCCTACCGCCGTTGGGGCCGGCTCGTCCACCGGCTCGCCGGGCGGGCGCTGGGCGACGGCGCGGACGCCGAGGACGTGACGCAGCAGGTGTTCCTCGCCGCCTGGCGCGGGCGGCGCGGATACCGTCCGGGCGCGGGCGGCCTGGGCGGCTGGCTGGTGGGCATCACGCGGCACAAGGTCGCCGACGCGCTCACCGCAAGGGCCCGGCGCGCCGTGCTCGTGGCGGCCGTGGGCGCCCGGCAGGAGGCGGCCCCCGTCGCCGCCGGCTCCTGTCCGGAGCAGATCCTGGACCGGCTCCTCGTCCAGCGCGAACTCGCGAACCTGCCGCCCGCACAGCAGTTGGTGCTGCGTCTCGCGTTCTACGGGGACCTGACGCAGAGCCAGATCGCCGAGCGGACCGGCCTGCCGCTCGGCACCGTCAAGAGCCACATGCGGCGCGGGCTGCGGACCCTGCGGAGCTGCCTGGGAACCGCGGCACCCGCTCTGCCCGCCGCGTCCTCCCGGCCCGCCGCGCGCTGCATCCGTCCGGCCCGTTCAGCGTGAAGTCCCGTGCATCCGGCAACACGCGCAGGCGTTGGGAGGCAGACATGGAAATCTCGGGTGCCCGCGTTCTGGTGGTCGGGGCCACCGGCGTCCTCGGTGGCCTAGCGGCCCGCGCCTTGGCCGAGCTCGGCGGAGAAGTCGCCCTGGCCGGGCGCAACCCGGTGCGGCTCACCGCGCTCGCGCGGGATCTCGGCGGGGTACCGGCCCGGTGCTTCGAGGCGTCGGACCTGGACCAGTGTTCCGCGCTCGGCCCATGGGCGGAGCGGATGCTCCTGGGGCTCGACGGGGTGCTCGTGACGGTCGGGGCCACGGGTTTCGGCGCCGTCGAGGACGTGTCGAACGACGTGGCCGGGCATCTCCTGACGGTGAACGCGCTGTGCCCCATGGCCGTGCTGCGGGGCGCGGCTCCCGTGGTGGCGGACAAGGGGTTCCTGCTGGCGGCCACCGGCGGGGTGAGGGCACCCCGGTCGCGTACGGAACCGCCCGGGCCCGAGCCGGGAACCGCCGACTACACCGCATCCAAGGCGGCGTTGGGCAGCTGGCTCCGCGTGCTCGCCGAGGAGCTCGCGCCGCGGGCCGTCGCGGTGCACGACATCGGCTTCCCTTACCTGGACGAGCCGCTCGCGCCGCCGGCCGACGCGCTGGAGACGGTGCGCTCCCTCGTCGAGAGGATCGCCACGGCCTGACCCGGCACCCGCCGCTGCCGTCCGTCATGCGATGCCCCGAGCCTGCTTGAACCGGCTGAGTCCGTCGGCCAGTTCGACGAGCGGCTCGGGGTAGTCGTAGCGTTCCCGCTCCCGGTCCGGCAGCTTCCAGGGCTCGTGGACCGCCGCACCCCGCAGCGCGCCGAGCTCGGGCACCCAACGGCGTACGTAGGTGCCGTCCGGGTCGTAACGTTTCGCCTGGAGCACGGGGTTGAGCACCCGGTTGGGGCGGCTGTCCGTGCCGGTCCCCGCCATCCACTGCCAGTTGAGCTGGTTGTTGGCGGTGTCGCCGTCGACGAGGAGCCGCTGGAAGTACCGGGCGCCCACCCGCCAGTCGACGTAGAGCGTCTTGGTCAGAAAGCTCGCGGTCAGCAGTCTGCCGCGGTTGTGCATCCACCCCTCGTGGCGCAGCTGGCGCATGGCGGCGTCGACGATGGGGTAGCCCGTGCGCCCCTCCTGCCAGGCCCGGATGTCGTCCCGCGCCGACTCATCGGAGCGCCAGCGGTCGCCGCGCGGACGGTAGTCGGCGGTGGCCGCGGCCGGTCTGGCGGCGAGCACCTGATGGTGGAAGTCGCGCCAGCACAGTTGCCTGACGAAGCCTTCGGCGCCCGCGGTCGCCCGGTCGCGGGCCGCGTGGACGAGTTCGGCGGCGGACAGCGTGCCGAAGTGCAGGTGCGGCGAGAGCTTCGATGTGGCGTCGGCCGCGAGGTCGTCGTGGGTCTCCGTATAGCGGTCGATGCCGTCGCGCAGCCAGGCCTTCCAGAGTGCGCGGCCGACGCTCTCGCCGCCCCGGGCGAGCCCCGGCGAGAGGCCGTCCATGGCGTCGCGGGCGGGGAAAGGGACGGAGCGGATGTGGTCCGGGACGGGCACGGTGCGCGGGGCGGGGAGCACGGCTCGTACGCCCTGGGCCGACCAGCGACGGAAGTAGGGGGTGAAGACGGCGAAGTGGTCGGAGCTCGCGGGGGTCACCGCGCCGGGGGCGACCGCGGTGACGACGGCGTCGTGGACGTACAGGCGTCTGCCGTCGCGCTCCAGCGCCTCGCGGAGCCGCTGCTCGCGGGCGTGCGCGTACCGGCTGACGCCGGCCGCCATGTGGACCTCGTCGGCGTCCGCCGCCTCGACGACGGACCGCACCTGCTCGACGAGGTCGCCCTCGCGCACCACGAGCCTGCCGCCGCGGTCCCGCAGCATCCGGTCGAGGTCGGCCAGGCAGTCGGCGAGGAACGCCTCCCGGTTCGGCCCCGCGAGGCCGAGGCCCGCGATGGCCCGGTCGCGGACGAAGAGCGGCACCACGGCGTCCGCGCCCGTGCGGGCGGCACGCAGCGGCGGGTGGTCGTGCACCCGCAGGTCGGAGGTGAACAGGACGACCGAGATGTGCATGGTGCGTACTCCAGGGGGCGTGGGCCGGGCCGTTGCGGTTCCTTCCTCCTGTCCTTCGGCCGGTCCGGAGTGCGGGGATGCGCCGTACGGGGTGCGGTCCCCCGCACGGCGCACACAACGGGACATTCCCGCGCTGGGCTAGCGTTGGGGGACGATTCGGAACAGGGCATGGAGGCAGCACGGTGCACGGTGAGTACAAGGTCCCCGGCGGCAAGCTCGTCGTGGTGGATCTGGACGTCGAGGGCGGTGAGCTGCGGAACACGCGCGTGGCCGGTGACTTCTTCCTGGAGCCCGACGAGGCGCTCGACGCGATCAACGGCGCGCTGGACGGCGCCCCCGCCGACACGGACGCCCAGGGTCTCGCCGCCCGCGTCGACGCCGCGCTCCCCGAGGGCACGGTCATGTACGGCCTGACGTCGGAGGGCGTCGGGATCGCCGTCCGCCGCGCCCTCGCGCACGCGACGGACTGGACCGACTACGACTGGCAGCTGATCCACGAGGCGCCGCAGCCGCCCGCGCTGCACATGGCCCTCGACGAGGTCCTCACGCAGGAGGTCGCGGCGGGCCGGCGGCCGCCGACGCTGCGCGTGTGGGAGTGGGCCTCGCCCTCGGTGATCATCGGCAGTTTCCAGTCGCTCGCCAACGAGGTCGACGCGGAGGGCGCGGCGCGGCACGGCATCGACGTGGTGCGCCGAATCTCCGGCGGCGGGGCGATGTTCGTGGAGCCGGGCAACACCATCACGTACTCCCTGTCCGTCCCGGACGCCCTCGTGCAGGGGCTCTCCTTCCAGGACAGTTACGCCTACCTCGACGACTGGGTGCTCGGCGCGCTCGCCGACATGGGCATCAAGGCGTGGTACCAGCCGCTGAACGACATCGCGACGGACGCGGGGAAGATCGCGGGTGCCGCGCAGAAGCGCATGGTGGCGCCGGGCGGCGGCCCGGGCGCGGTGCTGCACCACGTGACGATGTCGTACGACATCGACGCGGACAAGATGCTCGAAGTGCTGCGCATCGGCAAGGAGAAGCTGTCCGACAAGGGCACGCGGAGCGCCAAGAAGCGGGTCGACCCGCTGCGCCGCCAGACCGGGCTGCCCCGCGAGGCGGTCATCGACCGCATGGTCGACTCGTTCCGCGGCCGCTACGGCCTCGTCGAAGGGAAGGTCACCGACGAGGAGATGGCGCGCGCCGAGGACCTCGTGCGGACCAAGTTCACGACCGCCGAGTGGACGGCCCGCGTGCCCTGATCCGCGCCGCGCGCGGACGGCTCAGGAGAGCGCGGGAATGACCGAGGCGCCGTACGCGTCGATGACGTCCTCCCGCGCGTCGTGCATCGCGTACACCGCGAACTGGTCGACGCCCAGCTCCCGGAGCTCCCCCAGCCGTTCGAGGTGCGCCTCGACGGGTCCCAGCAGACAGAACCGGTCGACGATCTCGTCCGGCACGAAGGCCGTGTCGGGGTTCCCGGCCCGCCCGTGGTGGCTGTAGTCGTAGCCCTGGCGGGCCTTGATGTACGAGGTGAGGGCCTCGGGCACCATCGAGGAGTGCTCGCCGTACTTGGCGACGAGGTCGGCGACGTGGTTGCCGACCATCCCGCCGAACCACCTGCACTGCTCCCTGGCGTGCGCGAGGTCGTCTCCCACGTACGCGGGCGCGGCCACGCAGATCTTGACGTCCGCCGGGTCGCGCCCGGCGTCGGCGGCCGCGTCCCGCACGGCCTTGACCATCCACTGCGTCAGATACGGGTCGGCGAGCTGGAGGATGAACCCGTCGGCTTTCTGCCCGGCGAGCGCGAGCGCCTTCGGTCCGTACGCCGCCATCCACACCGGGAGCTTCCCGTCCCGCACCCACGGCAGCCGCAGCCGCTGCCCGCCGACGTCCGCCTCGCGGCCCTCGGCGAGATCACGGATGACGTCGATCGCCTCGGCGAGGCGGGCGAGGGTGTTGGGCTTGCGTCCGGCGACGCGCATCGCGGAGTCGCCGCGCCCGATGCCGCACACGGTGCGGTTGCCGTACATGTCGTTGAGCGTGGCGAAGGTGGAGGCGGTGACCTCCCAGGTCCTGGTGCCCGGGTTGGTGACCATCGGGCCGACGGTCAGCCGCGAGGTGTGTTCGAGGATGCGGCTGTAGATGACGAACGGCTCCTGCCACAGGACCGACGAGTCGAAGGTCCAGCCGTAGTCGAAGCCGTTGCGCTCCGCGCGCCTCATGAGTCCGACGACCTCCGAGGCGGGCGGGTCGGTCTGCAGTACGAGCCCAAAATCCATGGCCTTCGCTCCTCACTCAGGTCGAGCGCCCTCAGACTCCTGGCACGAGCGCCCCTCGAAGGTCGTCCGAGGAGGGACAATCTTCGGCCGCCCGCCGGAGCTTGGCAAGAGGGACTCAGAGCGCTGCGACGGCCGGGGCGTCCGCCGTGGAGTCGAGGTCCTCAGGGGTGGCGGGACGGATCCGGCCCCGGTCCAGGGTCACGATCTCGTCGGCCCCGGCGAGGCCCGAGCGCTCGTGCGTGACGAGGAGCGTGGTGCGGCCGCGGGTGGCGTCGAGGATGTCGGCGAGCACCTCGGCGGCGGTGTCCGGGTCGAGGCCCTCGGTGGGTTCGTCGAGGACGAGGACGGGCGGGTCGGCGAGCAGCGCGCGGGCGAGCAGCAGGCGTCGGCGCTGGCCGCCCGAGACGGTGGCGCCGTCCCCGCCGAGCACGGTCTCCCAGCCGTCCGGCAGCGACTCGATCCAGTCCAGGATGCGCGCCCTGCGGGCCGCCTCGCGGAGGTCGGCGTCGGTGGCGTCGGGCGCGGCGAGGAGCAGGTTGGCGCGGATGGTGGCGTGGAAGACGTGCGCGTCCTGGGTCATGCCGGTGATCGCGCGGCGGGCGTCGGCGCCGGAGCAGTGGCTCAGTTCGCGGCCGCCGACGCGGATGCTGCCGGCCTCGTACGGTACGAACCGCATGAGCGCGGCGATCAGCGTCGACTTGCCGGACCCGCTGGCCCCGAGGAGCACCACCCGGTGACCGGCCGGCAGCCGCAGGTTCGCCCCGTCCAGGGCCGGGGGGCCGTCCTGGACGTGGCGGACCCGCAGGTCGGTGATGGTCACGTCGAGCGGTGCGTCGGTGGGCAGCGGGTCCGGGGCTGTGGGGTCGGCGACGGGCGCCGGTGTGTCGAACAGGTCGGCGAGGCGCCGCGCGGAGGCCCGGACCTCGGCGAAGCGGCGGGCGGCGGCGGGCAGCGGTGCGAGGGCCTCGAAGGAGACGAGCGCGAGGACCGCGAGGACGGTGAGCTGTACGGCGGGCAGGTCGCCCGCCGCGTGGGCGCGCAGCGCGAGCCAGGTGACGCCGACCGTCGCCGCGCCCTGCAGCACCAGCACCACGGCCTGGGCGAGCGAGGTGGTCAGGGCCTTGTGGCGCTCCAGTTCGGCGATCCTGGCCGTGACGCGGCGGGCCCGGTCGTGGGTGCGGCCGCGGGCGCCGTACGCGGCGAGGTCCGCGGCTCCCTGCGTCAGGTCGACGGTGACGGCGGCGAGTTCGGCGCGCGCCGTCTTCTCGTCCCGGCCCGCGCGGCGGGACAGGGCGAGCACGAGGGCGGGCACGAGCAGCCCCGCCACGGCCAGCAGCAGTCCGAGGAGCAGACCGGCCTCCGGCAGCAGCACCAGGGTCAGGCCGGTGGCGCTCGCGGCGACCACGCAGGCCGCCGTGGCCGGGATCATGACGCGCAGCAGCAGGTCCTGGGCGGCGTCCACGTCGTCGACGAGGCGGGTCAGCAGGTCGCCGCTCCGGAAGGCGGGCGTGCCGGCCGGGGCGAGCGGCACGAGCGCCTCGTACACCCGGGCGCGGAACCCCGCGACGGCCCGCAGCACGCCGTCGTGGCCGAGGAGCCGGTCGATGTAGCGCAGCGCGCCACGCCCGAGGGCCAGCGCCCGCACGGCGACGATCGCGACGCTCACCGCGGCGAGGGGCGGCTGTTCGGCCGCGCGGGTGATGAGCCAGGCGGCGGTGGCCATCAGCGCGGCGGCGGCGAGTTCGCTGCCGGCTGCGGCGAGCGCGGCGGGCAGCAGCCTGCGCCAGTACGGCAGGAGGTGGCGCAGGAGCCGCACGGTGGGGCGGGTCTCCCGGGCGGGCCGCCCGGGGGCGTCGGCGCGCGGGACGACGGCCTCGGTGTACACGCTCATGAGGCCACCAGCCTTTCGGTGGGGGTGAGTTCGGGAGCGGGGGCTGCCCCGGGGGTGGGTGGCTGTGCGTGCGCGGGCACCGGATCGGGGGCGGGCGCCAGCCCGAATTCCGGCGCCGGTTCGGGCGCGGGCGTGGCTTCGTGCGCGGGTGCGGCCTCGGGTGCGAGCGTCGCCCCGGGTACGGAGATGCCACCCCCTCGTACCGTGATGACGCGGTCCGCGTGCGGGAGGAGGCTGGTGCGGTGGGCGACGACGATCGCCGTGCGGCCGCGCATGAGGGCGACGGTGGCGCGGGTGACGGCGGCCTCGCTCTCGGGGTCGAGGTGTGCGGTCGGCTCGTCGAGGAGCAGTACGGGGGCGTCCTTGAGGAAGGCGCGGGCGAGCGCGATCCGCTGGCGCTGACCGGCGGAGAGCCCGGCGCCGTGCTCGCCGAGCACCGTGTCGTATCCCTGGGGCAGCTCGTCGACGAAGAGGTCGGCGGACGCGGCGCGGGCCGCCTCTCGCACCTCGGCGTCGCTCGCCTCGGGGCGTCCGAGGCGGATGTTCTCGGCGACGGACCCGGCGACGAGGTGGGGGCGCTGCGGCACCCACGCCACCTGGGTGCACCAGTCGTCGGGGTCGAGTCCCGCGAGGTCGGTGCCGCCGGCCTCGACCCGGCCCGAAGCGGGGGTGACGAAGCCGAGGAGGAGCGAGAGCAGCGTGGACTTGCCGGCGCCGCTCGGGCCGACCAGGGCGATGTGCTCGCCGGGGCGGACGCTCAGGGAGACGTTGCGGAGGGCGGGTTCGGTGCGGCCCGGGTAGTGGACGGTGACGTCGTCGAGGGTGAGGGGGGCCGTGCGGGCGTCGGGGGCGGGGACGCGGTCGGCGGGTGCCGGGGACGTGTCCTCTTCGTCGAGGACGGCGAAGACGCGTTCGGCCACGGCGATGCCCTCGGCGCTGTCGTGGAAGGCGGCGCCCATGGCGCGCAGCGGCAGATACGCCTCGGGGGCGAGGAAGAGGACGACCAGGGCGGTGTGCAGTCCGACGTCGCCGTGGAGCAGCCGCAGTCCGACGGGGACGGCGACCAGCGCCACGGAGAGGGTGGCGACGGTCTCCAGGACGAGAGAGGAGAGGAAGGCGACGCGGAGGGTGCGCATGGTGGCACGCCGGTGGGCGTCCGCCATCTCGTGCACGACCTTGGTCTGGTGCCGCTCGCGGCCGAAGGCGCGCAGGGTCGGCAGGCCGGCCACCACGTCCAGGAAGTGGCCGCCGAGGCGGGAGAGCAACCGCCATTGGCGGGCGGTGCGTTGGGCGGTGTGCATGCCGACCAGCGCGCCGAACACGGGGATCAGCGGCAGGGTGATGACGATGATCAGCGCGGAGGTCCAGTCGGTCCACCACACCCAGCCGACGACCGTGAGGGGGACGACCGCGGTGGCCGCCATCGTGGGCAGGTAGCCGACGATGTAGGGGTCGAGGGCGTCGAGGCCGCGGGTGAGCAGGGTGGCCGTCTCGCCGTGGCGGCGGGCGGTCAGCCGCAGCGGTCCTGTCCGCTGCAGCCGTCCGGTGATCCGGTTGCGCAGGGTGCGCTTGGCGTCGGCCGCGGCGCGCTGGGCGAGCACGCCGCGGAGCCAGGTCAAGAGTGCGCGCAGCGCCATGACGGCGCCGAGCGCGGCCAGTGTGCCGGTGCGCAGGCCGTGTCCGGCGAAGCCGTCCGCGAGCGCCGTCGCCAGCAGGACCGCCTGGGTGACGATGAGCCCGGCGCCCGCCAGGGCCAGCACCGAGGAGTACGTCATGTGGCGCCGAAGTGCCGGTATTTCCCGCGTCAGACGGCGTTCGACGGGCTTCATCGTGGGGTCCCTCTCGTCGCTTTCCGGGGGTCAGAAGTAGCTGGGGTGACGCTGTCCCGTCCGCCCCCGGAAGGCCCACCAGCTCCAGAACTGGTAGGCGAGGATCGTCGGGATCACGAGGATCCCGAAGCCGCTGAGGATCTTCAGCGTGGCGTCGTCGGTGATGGCGTGGTCGATGTCGAGGCCGGCGCCCGCGTCGGTGATCAGGAGGTACGGGTAGTGGCCGGCGCCGATGAGCAGTACGGGCAGCGCGGTCGCGGCGCAGGTGGCGGCGAACGCGAGGACGTTGCGTCCGCGGTCGAGGTACCACCGGGCGGCGGCGAGGGCCGCGACGAGCAGGACGGCGATGACTGCCGAGGTCGCGCGGTTCGTCATCGAGGCGCCCGCTCCGAAGAGCGTGAGGAGCAGGGCGAGGGCGCCCGCGGCGGCGACCCCGACGAGCAGCTTGCCGGCCAGCTGCCGCGCCCGTGCGGCGAGTTCGGGCTCCGAGCGGAGGGCGACGAAGGTCGCGCCGTGGGCCGCGAAGAGCAGCACGGTGGTGGCTCCGCAGGCGAGCACGAACGGCGTGAACACGTCGCCGAACCCGATGTGGAAGCTGCCGTCGGCGCGACGGGGCACGCCGTGCAGCAGCAGGCCCACGATCAGGCCCCACGCCACGGCGGGGACGACGCCGCCGAACACGATCAGGGCGTCCCACGTCCGGCGGCCGCGGGCGCTGTGGGAGCGGCGGCGGAGCTGGACCGCGGCGTTGCCGAGGACCAGGCCGGCGAGGATCGCCACGATCAGCGGGTACATGCCGGACAGGAGGGTGCCTTCGAGGTGCGGGAAGGCGCCGAACATGACTCCGGCGAAGGCGACCAGCCAGACCTCGTTGCCCAGGAAGAACGGCGCGATGGCGTCGAGGGCGGCGTTTCCGCTGGTGCGCTTCTCCTCCTGGCCGTCTCGGCCGCGGCCGAGGAAGGGGTGCAGCATCTGTGCGCCGTAGTCGTAGCCGCCGAGCACAAAGTACCCGGCGAGTAGCAGGCCCAGGAGGGCCAGCCAGACGGTCTCCAGACTCATCTCGCTCAACTTTCCGTTACAGCAGGGGAGGTCATCTCGGTGGGGGTGCCGGTGCTGCCCGGCTCAGAGCGCGGGCACCGGCTGCTTCTCGCTGGTGCTGCCGCCCGGTCCCTCGGGCAGGTCGTCCGGCAGGGGATCGCTGACGCCGAGCTGGGTGGCGTCGGGGCCGCGGAGCGCGAACCGAGTGATCAGGGTCCAGTTCGTCACGGCCAGCGCGACGAAGATGGCGATGAACAGGACGCACGACAGGAGCAGCGAGGTCTTCCCGACGTGGGACAGCGCGTCCTCGACGGTCAGCTCGCCGTAGATGATCCAGGGCTGGCGGCCGACCTCTCGGACGATCCAGCCGCCCACGGAGGCGATGAACGGGAAGGGGATCGTCGCGACCAGGACCCAGGAGGCCCAGCGCCAGCGCATCAGCCGGTCCTTCCACAGAAGGATGAGGGCGATGAAGGTGATGGTGGAGACGGTGTTGCCGATGAGCGTCATGACGTCCATCGAGATCCGCATCGTGTCCTGCCAGGGCACGTAGTTGCCGGGCCCGTGCTCCTTGACGAGCTCGGCCTGCAGCTCGGCGACGCCGTGGTTCTCCAGGACCGCGTCCTTCATCGGCTGGGTGCGCTCGATGATGGGGCGCTGCATCTCGCCGACGACGACCACGAAGAAGGAGGCGACGGTCGACACCCAGAGCCCGAGCTTCAGGGAGGGCCGGAAGAGCTCGGTCTCCTTGGTGCCGCGCAGGTAGTGCCAGGCGCTGACGCCGGCGACGAAGCAGCCGCCCGTCGTGAGGGCGCCCAGCGAGAGGTGGAAGAGGGCCATCAGAGCGCTGGAGTTGGTGAGCAGCGCCCCGAAGTCGGTCAGGTAGGCGGCGCCGTCGCGGACCTCGTAGCCGACCGGGTGCTGCATGAAGCCGTTGGCGATCAGGATCCAGTATCCGGAGGCGTACGCGGTCAGGGCGACCAGCCAGATGAGGGTGACGTGCACGCCTCTGCGCAGCCGGCCCCAGCCGAAGATCCACATACCGAGGAAGGTGGACTCGGCGAAGAAGGCGATGAGGGTTTCGAGGGCCAGCGGGGCGCCGAAGACGTTGCCCGCGAACTTGCTCAGGCCGCTCCAGCTGAGCCCGAACTGGAACTCCATGACGAGGCCGGTGACGATGCCGACCGCGTAGTTGATGACGTAGAGCTGGCCCCAGAAGCGGGTCATACGCTCCCGGACTGCTCTCTTGGCGGGATCACGGGTGAACGCGGCCCGGGTGTGCATGATCGCCACGATGGGGACGAGTCCCATGGTGAGGATCACGAACAGCCAGTGGATGCCGGTCGTGGCCGCGAACTGGAGTCGGGCCAGATCCGCAGCGCTCATGATGCGACCTTCCTGGGGGACGGTGGCCGGTTGGGGGGGTTCGGTGTGCCGGTCGTGACGGACGGTGGACGGTGGGGCCGCCGCTTCGCGTGTGCAGGTGCCGGGCCGCGTTGCCCGCCACCTGTGCGGTGACCTCGATGAAGACGGTAGAGAGAAATCCTTATGCAATCCAAGACCGGTTTAGCCATGTGATGATGTCCAGGAAGGCATAAGTGAAGGTGGATCATGGATCTTCTGCAGTTGCGCTACTTCCAGACGGTCGCCCGTTACGAGCACATCAGCCGTGCCGCGGAGGAGCTGCACGTCGCCCAGCCCTCGCTGAGCCGCACCATCGCGCGCCTGGAGGCCGAGCTCGGCACCCCCCTCTTCGACCGGCAGGGCCGCCGCATCCGGCTGAACCAGTACGGCGTGGTCTTCCTGCACCACGTGGACCGCGCCCTGAGTGAACTCGACGACGCCCGCAGGGTCCTGAGCGACGCCCGCGACACGGCGTTCGGCCGGGTCAGCGTCGCCTCCGAGACCCTCCTGACCATCACCCATCTCCTCGGCAGCTTCCGCGCCGCCTACCCCCGCGCGGACGTCCGGCTCTACCAGTCGAACGCGGAGGAGATGGACCGTCAGCTGCGCGCCAGGGAGGTCGACTTCTGTGTGGCCTCACAGCCGCTGACCGGCACGAACCTGGAGATGATCGAGCTGGCCCGCGAGGAGGTGCTGCTCGCCGTCCCGCGCGGCCACTGGCTCGACGGCCAGGAGAGCGTGACGATCCGTGAGATCGCCACCGAGCCGTTCGTGACGACCCGCGTCGGCCAGTGGCAACGCACGCTCCTGGACCGCCTCTTCGCTTCCGAGGGCCTCACTCCGATGATCTCCTGCGAGGGCGACGAGCCGGGCGCCAGCCAGGACATGATCAGCGCGGGGCTCGGCATCGGCCTGATCCCGGCGATCTCCCGGCAGGCCGGCACGGACTCCCAAGTGCCGGTCGCCTGGGTGCACTTGAACGCGCCGGACTGCAGCCGGGTGCTCACGCTGGTGTGGAGCCGCGACGCCTACCTGTCCGACGCCGCGGTGAAGTTCCGGGAGTTCACGCGCAGTCGGCCCTTCATGACGCACCGGCTGCCCGACAAGCGCCGCGGACGCCGACCTTGAGTCACCCCTGAGTCAAGGCTGAGTCAACCCCCGGGCACCCGGCCGGTCCTGGCTCGGCCTGAATCGGTTTGGTACTCTCCAAGCGCTGCCACAGCCCTGGCCCAGGACGTCGCGTGTCCCGACGGCCAGCGAGTGATGTCGAGTCGGCAGGGGTGTCCGCGTTCCCCCTCCCGGCCGTCGGCACGCCATCTCACCCTTCCGTTTTCCACTTGCCAGGCAATCCGCACCACGACCCGCCCTCGCGCACGCACGTCCGGATGCCATCAAGGAGTTCCGTCATGCCCAAAATCACGTACGTCAATGTCGACGGCAACCAGACCACGATCGACGTCCCGGCCGGCACGAGCGTCATGCGCGGCGCCGTCTTCAACGACATCGACGGCATCGTCGCCCAGTGCGGCGGCAACATGCAGTGCGCCACCTGCCACGTCTACGTGGACGAGACCACCCTCGACAAGCTGGAGCCGCCGAAGGAGCGGGAGGACGAGATGCTCGACTTCACGGCGTGCCCGCGCAAGCCCAACAGCCGGCTGAGCTGCCAGCTCAAGTCGAGCGACGCCCTGGACGGCCTCATCGTCCACACCCCCGAACGGCAGAACTGATGACGGAGCAGACCCAGCCCGACTCGGTCGTCGTGGTCGGCGCCGGCCAGGGCGGTTACCAGACCGCGGCGTCCCTGCGGGAGCACGGCTACACCGGACGCATCACGCTCATCAGCGCCGAGGACGCGCTGCCCTACGAGCGTCCGCCGCTGTCCAAGGCGTACCTCAAGGGCGAGGCGGACGAGGCGGAGCTGTGGCTGCGGCCCGCGACGTACTACGTACGCCAGTCCATCGACCTGGTCGCGGGCACCGTGACGGAGATCGACCCGGCCGCCCGCACGGTACGCCTCACCGACGGCTCCACGTACGACTACGGCCACCTCGTCCTGGCCACCGGCGCCACGCCCCGCACGCTCTCCGTGCCGGGCGCGGAGCTGCGCGGCGTGCACACCCTGCGCACCGCGCAGGACGCCGCCGCGCTGCAGTCGTCGCTGGCGGGGGCGCGGCGCGCGGTGGTGGTGGGGGCCGGGTTCATCGGTCTCGAATTCGCCGCCGTGGCGCGGGAGGCGGGCGTCGAGGTGACCGTCGTCGAAGCGCTCGACCGGCCGCTCGCCCGGGTCGTGTCGGCGCCGACCGCGGAGCACTTCACCCGGCTGCACCGCGGCAAGGGCACGGAGCTGCTGTTCGGCCAGGGCGTCACGGCCCTGCACGGCGACGGCCGCTCGGGGGTCACGGCGGTGGAGCTCGCCGACGGCCGCCGGCTCCCCGCCGACCTGGTCCTGGTCGGCGTCGGCGTCACCCCGCGCACGGAGCTGGCCGCCGCGGCCGGGCTCCCCGTGCACGGCGGCATCACCGTCGACTCCCGGCTGCTGACCGACGATCCGCACATCTCGGCCATCGGCGACTGCGCCGCGTTCCCGCAGGTGCGCTCCGGCAGCCGGCTGCGGCTCGAATCGGTCCAGAACGCCGTGGGGCACGCCCAGTTGGTCGCCGAGCGGCTGACCGGGTCACCCCGTGCGTACGACGAACTGCCGTGGTTCTGGAGCGACCAGTTCGCCACCACCGTGCAGATCGCGGGGTTCAACGAAGGGCACGACTCCGAGGTCGTGCTCGGCGACGATCCCGACGCCTTCTCGGTACTGCTCTTCCACGGGCAGGATCTGCAGGCCGTCGAGTCCGTCAACCGGCCCGCCGACCACCTCGCGGCCCGCCGCCTCCTGACGCAGGGCGCCGCCCTGACGCCCGAGGACGCGTCGGCGCCGGGCTTCAGCCTCAGGGAACACCTCCGGAGCCTCGCCAGGCGCGGGACGGAGGCACCGGTGCCTCTCTGACACCGGCGGATATCGCGCGGGGATTCGCCGCGAGTGAATTACAAAAAGGGCGCACTGAGTTTATCTCAGTGCGCCCTTTTTATGGTTGAATCTTGTTGCATTGCGTTCACTGATAAAACATCGAAACGCTGTTGATTTGCTTCGTTGAATCAGGCAGGATCGCTCCAGGCCAACGGGGGGCTTTCGGCGCCTGCGCAATTCGTTCCAGCAGATGCACGCGCTCGGCATTCCGTTGCCGAAGACTCCGTTACCGGGAGATCAAGCGCACGGGAATACCCGCCCGAGTATCACTTCACCGCTGGATCGGAGTACGTCATGGAAGACGTTATACGGGAGATTCGTATCCGCGGGGCACTGCAGCAACCCGAGTGGAGCGACCTTTCTCAGCTGAACCGGGTGGGTGAGGCCCTGGCCGCCCGCCCGCCGCTCGTCCAGGGAGATGACCTGGCCACCCTGCGCACCCTGCTCGGCAAGGTCGCCCGCGGCGAGGCGATGGTCCTGCAGTCCGGCGACTGCGCCGAGGACCCCCAGGAATGCACCCCCCGCCACGTGGCCCGCAAGGCCGCCCTGCTCGACCTGCTGGCCGGCCAGCTCGGCCTGATCACCGGCAGACCGGTGCTGCGGGTGGGACGCATCGCGGGCCAGTTCGCCAAGCCCCGCTCCAAGCCCACCGAAATCATCGACGGCCTCGAACTGCCCGTCTTCCGCGGCCACATGGTCAACGGCCCCGAACCCGACGCCGAGAGCCGCCGCCCCGACCCGCTCAGGATCATCACGGGATACATGGCGGCCGGGGACATCCTGGAGAATCTGGGCTGGCGGGAGCGGGCCGCAGGCCGCGAGATCGCGGGCCCGCCGGTGTGGACCAGTCATGAGGCGCTGCTGCTGGACTACGAGATGCCCATGCTGCGCACCGACGACAAGGGCCGCCTGTTCCTGGGGTCCACGCACTGGCCCTGGATCGGGGAGCGCACCCGCCAGGTCGAGGGCGCCCATGTGGCGCTGCTGGCCGAGGTGAGCAACCCGGTGGCCTGCAAGGTGGGGCCGGCCATGGAGGTGGCCGAGCTGCTGGCGCTGTGCGAGAAGCTGGACCCCTGGCGTGATCCGGGCCGGCTCACGCTGATCGCCCGGATGGGCGCGGACGCGGTCGCCGAGCGGCTGCCGCGCCTGGTGGAGGCGGTCCGCGAGGCCGGCCACCCGGCGATCTGGCTGAGCGACCCGGTGCACGGCAACACGGTGACCGCGCCCGGCGGCTACAAGACCCGCATGGTCGACACCGTCGCCCGCGAGATCACCGGCTTCGTGCGGGCCGTGCAGGACGGCGGCGGCATCGCCGGCGGCCTGCACCTGGAGACCACCCCCGACGACGTCACCGAGTGCGCCAGCACCGAGGCCGACCTGGAGCGGGTGGGCGAGCGCTACACCTCGTGCTGCGACCCCCGTCTCAACCCCACCCAGGCCCTGCACGCCGTCAACGCCTGGCCCGCCTGACCCACCTGACCCGCCCGGCCCGGCCCACCTGGCCCGTCCGGCCCCGGAGCCGGGGATTTCGGTGCCATTCCAGCTGGAATCAGGGTCAACCAAAGATGGACCGCGCATCGTGGTCGTCGTCCCGGCACCTCACGGCCGCCCCCCAATGACAGTGGAGAGCAGATGCACAACTACGTAGTCGTCGACGCGTTCGCGCGAGAGCCCCTCACCGGTAATCCGGTGGCCGTGTTCTTCGACGCCGACGACCTGACGGCCGAACAGATGCAGCGCATCGCACGGGAGATGAACCTCTCGGAGACCACGTTCGTGCTGGCCCCCAAGCAGGGCGGCGACGTACACGTACGGATCTTCACGCCCGTCAACGAACTCCCCTTCGCCGGGCACCCGTTGCTGGGCACGGCCATCGCCCTGGGCCGGCGCACCGACGCGGACCAGCTGCGGATCGAGACCGCGATGGGCGTGATCCCCTTCGAGCTGCAGCGCGTCGGCGGGCAGGTCGTCTCGACGAGCATGCGCCAGCCGGTGCCCGTCTGGGAGCCCTTCGACCGTGCCGAGGAGCTCCTGGAGGCGCTGGGCGTCCGCGAGTCGACGCTGCCGGTCGAGATCTACCGCAACGGTCCGCGGCACGTCCTCGTCGGCTTCGAGAGCTTCGAGGCCCTGTCGAAGGTGGACCCCGACCACCGCGCTCTCGCGAGCTTCCCCGACATGGCGACCAACTGCATCGCCGGGTCCGGGACCACGTGGCGCAACCGCATGTTCTCGCCCGCGTACGGGGTCGTGGAGGACGCCGCCACCGGTTCGGTCGCCGGCCCCATCGCGATCCACATCGCCCGCCACGGCCTCGGCTCGTACGGGCAGCTCATCGAGATCACCCAGGGCATCGAGATCGGTCGCCCCTCCCCCATGAGGGCGCTGGTCCAGGGCGAGGGCGACCGGGTCGACTCGGTCGAGGTCTCGGGCCACGGCGTCGTCACGATCGAAGGAACGATTCATGTCTGAGCTGTCCCAGAAGACCAACGGCCGTACTCCCTCGCGGCGTTCGGAGACGCTGACGGGCACCGTGGAGGTGGACTTCCCCCAGTTCCGCACCCCGCCCGCCGAGCCGATGGGACTGCTCAACGACTGGCTGGCCCAAGCCACCGCCCACGGCGTGCGCGAACCACGCGCCCTGGCCCTTGCCACCGCCGACGAGCGCGGCCGGCCCTCCTCACGGATCCTGGCCGTCAACCAGGTCACCGAGCACGGCATCGTCTTCATCACCCACACCGGCAGCCAAAAGGGCCGCGAACTGGCCGCCAACCCCTACGCCTCGGGCGTGCTGTACTGGCGCGAGACCAGCCAGCAGATCACCCTGGCCGGCCCCGTGCGCCAACTCCCGCGCGCCGAGGCCGAAGCCCTGTGGGCGGCCCGCGCGGTGTTCACCCACGCCATGTCCACCGTCTCCCTGCAAAGCGAACCCCTGCGCGACCTCGAACACTTCGAGACCATCCGCGCCCAGGCCCTGGAACTGGGCGCCCTGGAGCGGCCGCTGCCGTGCCCCGAGGCGTTCGTGGGCTTCTGCCTGGAACCCGACGCGGTGGAGTTCTGGGCGAACGGCACCGACCGGCTGCACGAGCGGCTGCGCTACGACCGCACCCCACACGGCTGGACCACCACCCGCCTGCAGCCCTGACCCCCGCCCTTCCCTTGTTCGGAGACGCCATGAGCACCCCCCTGACCACCCCCCACCACGTGGCCGACGGCCCGGTGTTCACCAGCCACCTGGAGCTGCGCGCCCGCAACCGGCGGGCCGTGGAGCAGTACATGGAAACCGGGCCCCAGGCCCGGCTGCGCCGCTACACCCTCTACACCCCCGACGGCACCGCGTCGTTGTTCAACACCGACATCGGCCGGCCCATCACCGTCCAGGGCCGCGACAACCTCCAGCGCCACGGCGAGCTGTCCTTGCAGGTCCTGCCGGACTGGGAGTGGTCCGACGTCCACCTCTACGAGACCCAGGACCCGGCCGTCATCTGGGTGGAGTGCGACGGCGAGGGCACCATCCGCTTCCCCGGCTATCCCGAGGGCCGCTACCGCAACCACTTCATCCACGGCTTCACCCTCGACGACGGCCTCATCGCCGCCAGCCGCGAATACACCAACCCCATCGAACACATGCGGGCTTTGAGCATCCCCACCCCCCACATCCAACGGGACTGGATCCCCTCCTGAACCCACCGGCCAACCCGCAGCACCCCCCACCACGTTCCTACGCGCGAAGAGAGAATCCATGAGCACGGACAACGCCCCCCGCCCCGCGGCCCGCGCCACCATCGATCTCATCACCGCCGCCTGGCACACCCAGGCCGTCCACGCGGCGGCCAGGCTGGGTCTGCCCGATCTGATCGCGGCGGGCCACACAGGTCCCGCGGAGCTCGCCAAGGCCGCGGACGCGGACCCGGACGCCGTCCGGCGCCTGCTGCGTCTGCTCCTCCGCCTGGGCGTGGTCGACGGTGACGAGAGCGGCGGCTACCGCAACACGGAGGTGGGCGACCTGCTGCGCGACCGGCCCGGCTCGCTGCGCGACGTGTGTCTGCTCTACGGGGAGGAGTTCTACCAGGCCTGGGGGGAGTCCATCGAGACGTTCCGTACCGGCAAGAGCGGCTTCGAGAAGGCGTACGGGCGCTCGCTCGTCGGCTATCTCGGGGAGGACCCCGACGCCGCGCAGCGCTTCCAGCGCGCCATGCAGGCCCAGGCGAACAACTTCGCCTTCGACGCGGTGCCGCGGTACATCGACTTCACCGCCGACCAGCACGTCGTCGACATCGCGGGCGGCAGCGGCCAGCTCCTTGCCACGGTCCTCGGTGCGGCGCCGGAGGCCCGCGGCACCCTGCTCGACCTGGAACACAACATCCCCATCGCCCGCGCGCACCTGGAGCAGACCGTGGGCCTCGACCGCGCCGAGCTCGTCGCCGGGGACATGTTCACCAGCCCGATCCCGCAGGGCGCCGACACCTATCTCCTGTCCCGGGTCCTCGGCGACTGGTCGGAGGGCGACTGCGTACGCCTCCTGCGTTCCATACGCGGGGCCATGGGCCCGCACTCGCGTCTGGTGATCATCGAGATGGTCGTCCAGGACGGCAAGGCCGGCCTGCTGGCCCCGCTGTGGGACCTCCACCTGATGGTCGTCAACGGCGGTCACCAGCGCTCGATCGGTGAGTACCACGAACTGGCGGACCAGTCGGGTCTGGCCATCGAGCGTTCCGTACAACTCCCCATGGAGACCTCGGCACTGGTACTCACCGCCGCATCCGACATTCCGTCGTGACCGAGGAGACCGCATGCCACAACAGCAGCCGAATCCAGCACGCGCCCTGAGTGACGCCGGGCCCCTCGGCCCGGGGATCCGCCTCCGGGAGGCGGACGGCATCCGGGGAGCGGGCCACGGCGCGCCCTTCATCCACGGCGTGCACACGTCGGTGGCGGCCTTCGTCGGGGACGCGCCGAGCCTGCCGGGCAAGCCGGCCTTCGTCCGTCACCCGCAGGAATTCATCGAGGCGTTCTCGCAGCGCAGGGCCCATGGGGAGCCGCCCTCTTTCGTCCACGACGCCGTGCTCGGCCACTTCCGCAACGGAGGTGGCGGGGCCTGGGTCCTCGGAACGGGCGACGACGCGGACCGGGTGGCGGCCTACCGGTCCGCCCTCGCCAAGCTGGAGCGCCTGCCGGAGATCACCCTCGTGGTGGCGCCGGATCTGTGGCGGGTGGAGAGGGACGCGCACGGCGTCGCGCGGGAGATCGCCCGACACTGCGGCCGTGTGGGCCACCGGGTCGCTCTGCTGCACACCCGGCAGGGCCTCGAACCCGCCGACGTACGAAGACGGCCCTTCGAACTGCCGGAGCCCGAGGCGCAGTTCGCAGCCGTCCACTATCCGTGGATCACCGTGACCGAGGCCGACGGACGCGAACGCCTGGTCCCGCCCTCCGGTCATGTGTCGGGGATGTGCTGCCGCGTCGACGCCGAGCGGGGTGTGCACGCGGCGCCCGTGGGAGCCCTGGTGGGCGTGGTCAAGCAGGAGCGGGAACTCACCGAGGCCGAGCGGGAGTCGGTGGGCGCGCTGGGGGTGAACTGCCTGCGGTTCGTCCAGGGGCAGGGCATCCGGGTGCTCGGGGCGCGCACGCTGTCCGCCGACCCCGACTGGGCCGAGCTCAGCGTCCGCCGTCTGGTGAACTACGCCCGCGCCTCACTCGAACAGGGCACCCGGTGGGCCGCCTTCGACACGAACAGCGCCCAACTGCGGGCGCTGATGCGCCAGTCCACCACCACGTTCCTCAAGGGCCTGTGGCGTCAGGGGGCGCTGCCCGGCCGGTCCGCGGCCGAGGCGTTCGAGGTCGTCTGCGACGACACCAACAACACCCGTGAGGACACGGCGCGGGGCCGGGTGAACCTCGACGTCGGCCTTGCCGTCGTGCGGCCGGCCGAATTCGTCACTTTCCGCGTTCAGCACGACATCGAGAACAGAATCAGCTGAGGAGAGATTCAGTATGGAGATTCACTCATGCTCACAGAAGCACAGACAGGGAATTCGGGCCGCCACCGATTCCCTGCTCTGTGACCCCTGCGTCGAAAAGCTGGAGCTCGATCTGCGCGCGCTCCCCGGCCTCCACCAGGAAGGCCTGCACCACGTCATGGCGACGTCCAGGCGACGGAATCCGACGAAGGTGTCCGGGAGCCGCAGGCGGGACCACCTGAACGTTTCCGCACTCGACGCCCGAAGCAATATCGCCGCCATCCTGGAGTCATGGGCGGGCTATGTCGCGGACGAACTCGGGACCACTCCCCCGACTCGTTCCGTACCCCACCTCGCGTGTTTCCTGCTGCTCCACTTGGAGTGGCTCACGGCCCAGCCCCCGGCCCTGGACTTCGCGGAGGAGATCCGGAGCCTCCACGTCGAACTGCTCCGTGTCATCGAACCCGACCACGGCGACGCTAACCCGCTCACCAGGCGGTGTGTGGTGGAGAGCTGCACGGGGACGATCGTCGCCGCACCGCAGAAGAGCAGCAGCATCAGCTGTTCGGCGGGACACTCCTGGGAGGTACGGGAATGGCTCGTCCTGCGGCACCTCATGGATCGCCGGCGCAAGGAGGCCGCCTAGGCCTGACGACGGCTCCACGGAACGCCCGGCCTGCTCAGCGGGAGAGAGCAGGGAAGGGCTGGAGGAGCTGAAGGAGCCGTAGGCGAAGGCGAAGGCCGAGGCGGTCACGCACGCGCGAAATTCCACCGCGTGCCGTGGCCGCCTCCGTCGACTGCGCCCGCGTCGGGGCGGTGAGCCGACCGCTCACCGGATCTGGAGGTGGTCGAGGTACGACTCCACATTGCGCCGCGTCTCGGACACACTGTCGCCACCGAACTTCTCCGCCACCGCATCCGCCAGGACCAGCGCCACCATCGCCTCCGCCACGATCCCGGCAGCCGGCACCGCACACACATCGGAACGCTGATGGTGCGCCTTCGCCGCCTCACCCGTGGCCACATCGATCGTGGCCAGCGCGCGCGGCACGGTCGCGATCGGCTTCATCGCAGCACGTACGCGCAGCAGCTCACCCGTGGTCAACCCACCCTCGGTGCCACCGGATCGGCCCGAGGTGCGCTTGATGCCCTCGTCCGTGGTGACGATCTCGTCGTGCGCCTTGGACCCCGGCACCCGCGCCAGATCGAACCCGTCCCCGACCTCGACACCCTTGATCGCCTGAATACCCATCAGCGCCGCCGCCAGACGGGCATCGAGCCGCCGGTCCCAGTGCACATGCGAGCCAAGCCCCACCGGCACCCCATACGCGAGCACCTCGACCACACCCCCCAGGGTGTCGCCGTCCTTGTGGGCCTGATCGATCTCCGCGACCATCGCCTTCGACGCATCCGCGTCCAGACAGCGCACCGGATCCGCGTCCAGCTTCTCCACATCCGCCGGCGTGGGGTAGACGCCGTAGGGCGCCTTCGCCGCCGCCAGCTCCGTGACGTGCGAGACGATCTCGATCCCCGCCGTCTCCTTCAAGTACGAACGCGCCACCGCACCCAGCGCGACCCGGGCCGCGGTCTCACGTGCCGAAGCACGCTCCAGCACCGGACGCGCCTCATCGAAGCCGTACTTCTGCATCCCCGCCAGGTCCGCGTGACCGGGCCGGGGCCGGGTCAGCGGCGCATTGCGCGCCAGCTCGGCCAGCTCCGCCGGATCCACCGGATCGGCCGACATGACCTGCTCCCACTTGGGCCACTCCGTATTGCCCACCATCACCGCGACCGGCGAACCCATGGTCAGCCCGTGCCGCACACCACCCAGGAACGTGACCTCATCACGCTCGAACTTCATCCGCGCACCACGGCCATACCCCAGCCGCCGCCGCGCCAGATGATCCGCCACCATCTCCGTCGTGATCGGCACGCCGGCGGGAAGACCCTCCAACGTCGCGACAAGCGCGGGTCCGTGCGACTCCCCCGCGGTCAGCCAACGCAACCTGCTCAACGGTGTGCTCCTTTGCCCTGCGTGGTTCGGTGCTCTACGAGGTGGCGTCGCCGGTGAACAGGCGTCGCAGCTCGTCGTGGAAGTCCGGGAAGGTCTTCGCCACGCAAGCCGGGTCGTCCAGCGAGATCGTGTTCGGAACCGCGAGTCCGAGGACGGAGAACGACATCGCGATCCGGTGGTCGCGGTGGCACGCGATGCGGGTGGGACGCGGCACTCCGGGCCGGACGGTGATCCAGTCCTTCCCTTCGGAGGTCTCGATGCCGCAGGCCCGCAGGTTCTCCGCCATGGCGGCGACCCGGTCGGACTCCTTCAGCCGCGCGTGCGCGACGCCGCGGATCGTGATGGGCGCGTCGGCGAGGGGCGCGATGGCGGCGAGTGTCATGAACGTGTCGGAGATCTCGCCCATGTCCACGGTGAAGCCGCCGCGCAGCGGGCCGGTGCCCGACACGGTGGTGGCCGTCGGCCCCACCTGCACCTCGGCACCCGCCTGTTCGAGGACCTCGACGAAGCGGAGGTCGCCCTGCAGACTGTCGGTGCCGAGGCCGGGCACGGTGACGGTTCGTCCGGTGACGGCCGCCGCGGCGAAGATGTACGAGGCGGAGGACGCGTCGGGTTCGACCACGACGTCCGTCGCGTCGTACGCCCCCGGCCGGACGCGGAGGGTGCCGTCCGCGCTCTCGTCGACCCGGGCTCCGAAGCGCCGCATCAGGGCCACCGTCATGTCGACGTACGGGCGGCTGACCAGGCTGCTTCCCGTGCGGACCTGGAGGCCGCGGCGCATCAGGGGGGCCGCCATCAGCAGTCCGCTGAGGTACTGGCTGCTCAGGGACGAGTCGACCGAGAGTTCGCCGCCGTCGATGCCGTGCGCGCGGATCAGCAGCGGGAGCCCGTTGCCCGGGCCTGGCTCCAGGTCGGCGCCGAGGGCGCGCAGCGCCTCGATCAGGGGGCGCTGTGGGCGGGCGCGCAGCTGGGACGAGCCGTCGAAGAGGAAGGTGCCGTGGCCGGTGGTGGCGAACGGGGGCAGGAAGCGGGCCGCCGTCCCGGCGTCCGCGCACCACGGCCTGGCGGGGCCCTCGGGTCCGCGTCCCGTGCCGGTCACCTGCCAGAACGCGTCGTCGGGGCCGCTCTTCACCGGGATGCCGGACACGCCGAGCGCCTCGCGGAACGCGACCGTGTCCTCGCTGACCAGCGGGGCGCGGAGGGTGCTCGTGCCGTCGGCGGCGGCGGCCAGCAGAAGCAGTCGGTTGGTCAGACTCTTCGATCCCGGTACGCGGGCGGCCAGGCCGGTGCCCGGCTCCTTCTCCGTGATCACGCGGGTGCCTCCATACGGCGGGGGGTTAGGGCCGGGGAGCGCTCTTGGGGGAAGGAGCTCCCCGGCCCGGTCAGAGGGGGTCACGTCAGGGCCCGGGGCGTCAGGCCCGTGGCTCCGGGACCACGGCGTCAGGCCCGTGGTCCCTTCACCATTCGAGCAGGGCGAGGCCCGCGGCCATGCCGCCGCCGAAGCCCGCGAGCAGGATCAGGTCGCCGGGCCGGAAGGCCCCTTCGCGGGCGGCCGCGTCCAGCGTGATGGGGATCGACGCCGCGCCGGTGTTGCCGTACCGCTCCAGGGTCAGGTGCGTGGTGGCCCGGGACAGCGCGAGGTCCTCGATGACCGTGTCCAGCATGACGCCGTTGGCCTGGTGCGGCACGAAGTGCGCGACGTCGTCCGGCACCACGCCGGCCTCGTGCAGGAACTGCTTGGTCAGCTGCGGCAGTTGCTCCACAACGAACCGGCGCACCTCGCGCCCGTCCATCGCGAAGTACTGCAGCCCCGCGTCGAGGACCGCCTGGTCGGCGGGCTGCCGGCTGCCGCCCGCGGGCACCTGGATCAGCCCGGCGAGCTCGCCGACGGTGTGCAGGGTGACGTGCCGCACCCGCGCCCCGGCCGCGTGCCCGCCGCCGGCCGGGCCGAGCACCATCGCCCCGGCCCCGTCCCCGAACAGCACCACCGTCTTGCGGTCGGCCGGGTTCAGGATCCGCGAGTAGACGTCCGCGCCGATCACCAGCGCGTGACCGCCCTGGCGGGCCAGCATGCCCTCGACCACCGACAGCGCGAACACGCTGCCCGAGCAGACCGCGTTCACGTCGAACGCCGCCGCCCCGAGGGCACCGAGCTGCTGCTGCACATAGACCGCGGTCGGCGGCTGCGGCCGGTCCGGCGTGGACGTCGCCACCACGATCAGCGACAGCTGGCCCACGGTGATGCCCGCCGACTCCAGTGCCGCCCGCCCGGCCGCCACCGCGAGGTCGGAGGTGGCCTGGCCGGGCGCGGCCCAACGCCGCTCCCGGATCGCGGTCTTGCGCACGATCCACTCGCCGTCGACGCCGGCCGGCGCGCCGACCTCGTCATTGGAGACGATACGGTCCGGCACATAGGCGCCCGTACCGAGAACTGCGATATCGGCTGCGATACCGGTCATTCGCCTGCCCCACCCTCAACGCGACGTGAATGGATTCTGTGTCTCTCCGGCGCCCGTCCGGCACCTCCGCACTCGCGCGCGGTGTGCGTGGGCGGCACCGACCGGCCGCCCACGCACCTCCGTACTCGCACGATGCCGCTACCGCCGCTCGTAGATCCGCTTGTGGCCGCGCAGGGCGGCCAGCCGGAACGCGCCGCTGGTCTGCACCGGCGTGGGGTGGTCCCCGCCGTCGGTGGGGAAGGACCGCTCGTGCAGCTCGCGGTAACCGGCGTAGTCCAGCGGCTTGCGCTGCTCGATGACCTGCTGGTGCTCGGCGGTGCGCAGCTGCTCGCGGTAGCCGGCCACGACCTGGCCCGCGAAGAACTCCGCGACGCTGCCCGAGCCGTAGCTCAGGAAGCCGATCGAGCGTCCTGTCAGGTCGTCGGCCTGGTCCAGGAGCGCGGCCAGGCCCAGGTACACGGAGGCGGTGTAGCTGTTGCCGATGACCCTGTTGTACGCCGTGGTCAGGCCGAGGTGTCCCTCGATGACGTCCTTGTCGGTGTCGAGGCCGCAGTAGTTCAGCAGGTGGCGGTGTGCCTTGTAGGCCATCTTCGTGAACGGCTGGTGGTAGCAGAACGCCGCGAAGTCCTCCAGGGCGCGGCCGCCCTGCTCGCTGTAGTCCTTCCAGCAGCCCTCCACCGCCTGGAGATACGCGTTGATCGACTCTTGGCCGTCCACCAGCGCCGCGTCGCGGTAGTTGGGCCGCCAGAAGTCCATCACGTCCGCGGTGAACAGCCCGGAGGGGCCCTCGATCCGCACCAGCGCCGGGTCCGCGCTCACCAGCATCGCCACCGCCGCGGCGCCCTGGGTGGCCTCGCCGGGGCTGTCCAGCTCGTACTTGGACACATCGCTGGCGATCACGAGGACCTGCTGCGAGGGGTCACGCGCCACCAGGCCCAGCGCGAACTGCAGCCCCGCGGTCGCTCCGTAACAGGCCTGCTTCAGCTCCACCACCCGCGCCGCCGACGGCAGCCCGAGCAGCGAGTGGACGTACACGCCGCCCGACTTGGCCTGGTCGATGGAGGACTCGGTGGCGAAGACCACCGTGCGGATCTTCTCGCTGCCGTGCCGGGCGACGATCGGCGCGGCGGCCGCCGCGCCCAGCGTCACGATGTCCTCGTCGGCGGCCGGGACGCTCATCGACTCCTGGCCGATGCCGATGTGGTACTTGCCGATCTCCGTGCCGTTGTACTCGGCGAGCGCCGTATGCGGCAGCACGAACTCCGTCGTCGCGAACGACAGATCGTGAATTCCTATGCCTGAACCACTGGCCATGCCCTACACACCGACCTTTTCCGTCTTGTTGTCGCGCTCCAACTGGACATGTGCACGCATCAGTTCGCCGGGGTTCGTCTGCGCGGCGAGCAGCGAGAGTTCGCCGCACAGGACCGTCGCGGCCGCGATCACGGCGAGTCGGCGGGCGTTCTCGCCGGGCTCGCGCTCGACGCGGCAGCCGAGCCGGGCGAGGTTGGTCTCGACGAACTCGATGCCCTTGCCGTTGCCCACCGTGCCCACGATCAGGTTGGGCAGCGTGCAGGCGAAGTAGAGGTCGCCGTCGCGGTCCTCGGCCATGGTGACGCCCTGGGAGCCCTCGACGATGTTGGCCGCGTCCTGGCCGGTGGCGAGGTAGAAGCCGAGCAGCATGTTGGCGTAGTGGGCGTTCGCCGAGCGGATGCCGCCGGCGAGCAGCGTGCCGAGCATGTTCTTGCGGATGTTCAGCTGGACGACCTTGGCGGCCGTCGTGTGCAGGACGTCGGTGACGACGTCGCGCGGGATCAGGAGCTCCGTGACCACGTTCTTGCCGCGGCCGAGGATGCCGTTGATCGCGGTGGCCTTCTTGTCCGTGCAGTAGTTGCCGGAGATCGAGCCGTAGGCGATCCCCGGGATGGTGTCGAGGAGGTGCTTCAGGAGCGCGTCGGACGCGAGGGTCGCCATGTTGTGCCCGGACGCGTCACCGGTGGTGAACTCGAACCGGATGAAGAGCAGGTTGGCGTTGATCTCGTGCCGGATGTTGATGAGCTGGGCGAACCGGCTGCAGCCGCGCACCACTTCGCGCAGTTCGTCGATGCGGGCGTCGATGGCGCGGGCGGCCACGTACGCGGTCTGCGCGTCGGTCGCCTCGACGAGCACGGACCGGGTCATCCGCTCGTCGACGAGGGTGGCGACGATGCCGTTCTCGGCGAGCATGGAGACCTTGGCGCCGCGGCCCACGGAGGGCCACAGCGGCGTCTCGTAGGTGGCGAGGGGTACTTGGGTCTCGGTGGTGGCGACGTTGCCGGAGATGCGCAGGGGGCCCACCCAGCGCATCGGGACGCCGGCGATCGCGTGTGTCTCGGTCATCGGGTGCTTCCCGTCAGTTCGTGGGCGGCCGGTACGGAGCGGGAGCGCTGCGCGAACTGCGCCGTGTCGATGCCCCGGTCGGCGCAGAAGGAGCGGAGTTCGCCGTGGATCAGCAGGTCGCAGCGGGTCAGCTCGGCGGGGGTGCGGGCGCCGAGCATGGTCTGCAGCGCGGCGAGCTGGTCGAGCCAGGTCGAGATCTGCGCGATCAGCGCGGAGACGCCCTCGTCCTTCAGGGTGCGGAGGAATCCGCCGGAGGCGCCGACGCCGGACGCGCCGAGCGCCAGCGCGCGGGCGACGTCGAGGGCGTTGCGTACGCCGCCGGAGGCGAGGACGGGGATGCCGACGTCCTGGTTGTCGAGGAGGCAGGCCGCTGTGGACTGTCCCCAGCCGTGCATGAACGCGTACTCGCCGAGTTCGCGCCGGCCGTTCTCGATGCGGGCGAAGTCGGTGCCGCCGCGGCCGCCGAGGTCCGCGACCTGGACGCCGAGGCTCTCGATGAGCAGGACGGTCTCGCGGCTCAGGCCGTTGCCGACCTCCTTGACGATCACGGGGACCTCGACGGCCGCCGCGATCTTCTCGATCTGCGGGACCCAGGAGGCGAATGACCGGTCGCCCTCCGGCATGGGTGTTTCCTGCGCGGTGTTGATGTGGATCTGCAGGGCGTCGGCCCGCACGAGGTCGATGGCGCGCTGCACCTTGTCGACCGAGGCCGTCGCGTTGACGTTGGCCAGGACGAACCCGTCGGGGTTCTCCTTGCGCAGCACGCTGAACGTGTCGGCGCAGGACGGGTCCTTGAAGTAGGCGCTCATGGACCCTGAGGCGACGGCCACGCCGGTCTCGCGGGCGGCGATGGCGAGGTCCCGGTTGATGATGCCGGTGCTGACGCTGCCGCCGGTCATCGCGTTGATGTAGAGCGGCACCGGCCAGGAGATGCCGGCGAAGGTCGTGGCCAGGGACACGTCGGGCCGGTCGATGCCGGCCAGGGCGTGGTGGACGAACGACACCTCGTCGAACTGGTTGTGTCCGCTGTGCTGCCGCTGGTGCTCGACAGCGAGGCGGACGTGGTCGTCCTTGCGTTGAGAGATCATGCTTCGTTCCCTTCCATGGCGGGGCGGATCGGCAAGGGCCGCACCCCCGCCGTGGTCCACCGTTTCCGTACTTGGGCGATGTCCGGTGCCGCTTCGGCGTCGAGCAGTGCGATGCCGCAGTCGCCGCCGCCCGCCCCGGAGGGCTTGGCCGCGCCGCCGACCGCTTCGGCGGCGTCGCACAGCGCGGTCAGCCGGGGCGTGAAGATGCCGAGCCCGGCTTCTTCGTCGATGCGCGCCAGCTCCTGGCGGGCGCGGCGGATCTGGCGCAGCAGGCCGTCGTGGTCGGCGCGGTCCAGTGCGTCGGCCGAGGCGTGCACGAAGTCGTTGCTGGTCTCCACGAACCTCCGGTGGGAGGCGCTGCCCCGCCAGGTCTTCCGGTCCAGGCCGGAGACGAGGGAGGAGGTGGAGGCGGGGGTCCCGGTCCAGCCGACTTCCAGTGAGAGGGTCGCGGGCTGCGGCAGTGGGCGTACGTCGTGGCCGGGCCAGGGCACGCGCAGGGCCTCCTCGACGCCCGCTCTCGCGGCCAGGTCGAGGACGGCGGCCCGGTCGGGTGCCCGGTAGGCGATCCAGCCGCCCCAGGTGCCTGCGGCGAGGTCACCGCCGGAGGCTCTCGGTTCGAGGGCCGCCGTGGCGAGCATCGCGAGGCGGTAGCGGGCGTCGCGGGTCAGGCGGAGGCCGCAGTGGGCCGCCACGGCGGCGACGGTCGCCACGACGACCGCTCCGCTGGACCCGAAGCCGAACTTGGTGCCGTTGTCGTGCAGTTCGCTGCTGACCGAGAGGTCGAGCGCGGGCTCGGGGAGGCCTCGTTCGGCGAGCAGCCGGCCGACGGTCTCGACGGCCGCCGCCACGTGGGCGAAGCGCTCGCGGAGCAGTTGTTCGTCCGGTGGTTCCGCCCCGCCGAGCCGGCCGTCGCGCCATCGGCAGTGTGCCGTGCGCGGGGCGAGGTCGGAGGAGAGTGCGACGCCGGGCTCGCCGGGGTCGGACACGGTGACGGTGACGTACCGGTCGACGGCGACGAGGATCGCCGGGTTGCCCGGCTCCACGACCGCGTACTCGCCGGCGACGAACAGTTTGCCCGGCGCGCGCCGGACGACCGTCGGCCGAGCGGTCACCGGCCGTCCTCGGTCAGCAGCCGGGCGCCGGGGCCCGGGCGGGCGATGTGGACGGCGCCGCCCTGCGCGGCGGCCCGCACGGTGTCGGCGACCCGGTCCGCGTCGGCGGCGCGGCAGAGCACCTTGACGTTGGGCCCGGCGTCCATGGTGGCGTAGGCGGCCACGCCGTCGCGTCTGAGCTGCAGCACGCTGTCGAGGACGGTGAGCGAGGCCGGTGACATGTAGCGCACGGCGGGGCGGGCCGCCAGCATCGTGGCGTGCATGCCGAGCGCGTTGCGTTCGGCGATCTCGCCGACGGCTTCGAGGTCGCCGCGGCCGAGTGCCCGGCGCATGTCGGCCAGGTCGTCCTTGCTGGAGAGGGCCCACGGCTCGTAGAGCGGCGAGGTGTCGACGGTGCGTCGCATGGCGGCGCGGCTGGACACGTCCTTGGGTCCGGCGTTGACGACGGCGACGACCAGGGCGGGGGCGAGGGGTCCTGTGGGCACCGGCTCGGCGTACGAACTCAGGTCGGCTTCCTCGTCGGTGCCGGTCTCCCGGCCCGCGTGCCAGACCACGAAGTCCCCGAAGAGGGACCGGGAGGCCGATCCTGAGCCGCGCCGGGCGAGGCGCGACAGCGCGATGGCGTCGAGGTCGAGGCCGTAGGCGGCGGCCGCCGCCACCGCCAGGGCGGCGAAGCCGCTCGCGGAGGACGCGAGGCCCGCCCCGGTGGGCACGGTGTTCTCGGTGTCGACGACGGCCCGGTCGGCGATGCCGGACCGCTCGCGCACCAGGTCGAGGAAGGTGACGATGCGCCGCCGCGCCTCGCCTTCCGCCGGGGTGCCGCCGAGCGTCACCTCGTCGTGGCCGGCCCCGGGGGCCAGGTGGACGCGGGTGGTCGTGGGGAAGATGTCCAGGGTCATGGACAGGCTGTCGGTGCGCGGCAGGATGAGCCGCTCGTCGCGCTTGCCCCAGTACTTGATGAGTGCGATGTTCGGGTGCGCCACGGCGGTCGCGGTGTCCGTCGCGCCCGTCGGTGCCGTGCGCACGGCGGTGGCCTGCTGTTCAGCGCCCATGACCGGCAAACCCCCTCAGCGGTACGACCCATGTCTGTACGGCACCGGCTTCGTGCAGCTGCCGGGTGACCGCGCTCGCCTGCTCCGACTGGGTCAGTGCGAGCACGCAGCCGCCCATGCCGCCTCCGGTGATCTTGGCGCCGAGGCTGCCCGCAGAGACCGCTCCGTCGACCAGTGCGTCGATCCGCTCGGTGCTCAACCCGGAGGCGCGCAACAGCTCGTGATACTCCGTCATGCGGGAGCCGAGCTCTTCGGGCTTTCCGTCGGCCAGGGCGTGCCGGGCCTCGTCGGTCAGCTCGGTCGCGCGGCGCACGAACCGCTCCTGTGCCCCTTCGTGGCGCTGGAAGCCCTCGCGCAGCAGGCCGACGGCGTCCTTGGTGCGGCCCACCTCGCCGCTGTCGGCGACGATGAACAACCCCTCGCAGCCGATGGGCAGTTCCTCGGAGCGGCCCTGCTGGAACAGCAGCGGTCCGGGGGCGCCGACGGCGGTGGCGTCGACGCCGCTGGCGCGGCCGTGGGCCACGTTCTCGGCGGTCTGCACCAGGTCGAAGGCGGTCTGCGGGGTGACCTCGCGGTCGAAGAGGTCGGCAAGCGCGAAGACGACGGCCCGCGCGCATGCCGCGCTGGAGCCGAGCCCGCGGCCCGGCGGGATGGCGCAGTCGAGGATCACGTCGAGGTGCACGTCCTCGGCGACGTTCATGGTTGTCCGGAATTCGGCGGTCAGTCGGCGCAGCCAGTCGGAGGCCTGGGTGGCGACGGGGCGCGAGGCGGAGCCGGTCATCGTCAGCGACACGTCGCCGGTGTCGCCCGGGGCCTTGGCCGACCATCCGGCGCTCGCCGTGACCGTCAGCTGGGGCACTGGGAGCGCGAGTGCGGGAGCGCCGTAGACCACCGCGTGCTCCCCCAGCAGAATGGTCTTCGCATGGGCGCGGCCGATTCCGACCGAGCGGGCCCGACGGATTTCTGACACCCCCTCCGCCGAGGTCGGTGGCGTCAACGCACTCAGCTCCCTTTGTCTTTTCTGCATGGAGATCGCATCATCCAGATTTCTAGGAAGGAATGAAGCTGGCCGGGTGCCGTCTGAACCCCAACCGTTCCAGAAAAAGGGCTTGCGGAGCGGCATGGAAACGCCGCTCCGCAAGCCCTTTTGAATGCCCGCCCCGGCGGGCGGGAGCGTGGTCAGCCGTCGGAACGCAGCAGCTTCTCCACGCGCTTCTGCCACTGGTAGTACGACGCGATCTTGTGGTATTCGCCCTTCGGCGTCGACGCGATGCCGTAGACGTAGTTGCGGCCCTCGGTGTCGTACGGCGCGCTCTTGATGAGCCGCTCGAACGTCGGGGCGAGGTCCACCGGGAGGCCCAGCGGCTCCGGCGTCATGACGGAGTACGTGAACCGGTTGATCTTCGGCGAGTCCCAGCTCAGGGTGACGTAGATGACGAACGAGCGCTCGCAGAACTTGAGCAGCTCCTCGCTCGGCGCCGCGAGGCCGAGCTCGCCGAGGATCGCCCGGACGCCCTTCTCCTCGAAGACCCCGGCCGGCACGCGGTCGCCCACGCCACCGCCGAAGTAGAGGTTCATCGTGCGCTTCGAGTAGTCGATCCCGACCGTGCTCACCATGTCGGCGATGCCCCACTTCTCGAAGAAGTCGCGGTTCGCGGCCACGGCGTCCGGTATGGACGGCAGCTTCACCAGCTCGGAGACCTTGCCGAGCTTCTCGGCGCTGGGGAAGGACCAGGTCTTCGTGAAGCCGCCGGCGACGCCGAAGTCGACACCGCAGCTGGTGATGGGGAGGTTCTCGTGGACCTCCTTCAGCAGGCTGCCGACGGGGTGGTCCGTCTTCGGGGTGAGACCGTGCTCCAGGGCGCGGGCGTACGGGTCGAGGCCCTTCGGGAGCATCGTGAAGCGGCAGTCGAGGTCGTCCGCGCTGCTGCCGGTGGAAGCCCGGAAGGAAATCACGGAATCCGCGATCACGTCCTGGAAGGCATTCAGGATGGGCCACACCTTGTCGTGCGAAGCGGTGACGTCCACCACCTGGGCCGTCTTCTCGATGATCGAGTAAAGCTCGGTCAGGTCGGCGCTTTCCGACATGGTTCCTCCACTGATCGAATGATCGAATTTGGCGAATTCGCCGGGTTACATCACAACTTAAGGTCGTCAATCCCCCCACCGCCCGCGAAAATCGCAGCAAAAAGGAGGGGGCACCATCACGCGATGGAATGCGAAGGGGAATCGGTACTGCGTCGAGCGCGGACTCGGCCTCGCCGGTACGAACCGGCGGCTACGGCACTCGACCCACGGCCTCGCGGCGGGTTTTGGGCAGAGTCGGCGTGCAGAAATAGTGACACGGGCGGCGCCTTCGAGCCAAGGCCCCTCTGAAGTGACCCGGGTCACATCGGGTGAAGTCGCGCCGGTGCCCCGCCAGTTGGGCGGGGCCCCGGTCGGCGCAGCTCAGACGTACTGTCAGCACTGCCCGGATGTACGGCCGGTACGCCTCACACGTACTGGCAGATGTCCCTCCGCAGGAACGACCCGTGCCCCGCGCGGCCCGTGTACACGCGGTCGTCGATCACCGGCACGCCCCGGGACAGCACCGTCTCCACGCGTCCCGTCACCCTCTTGCCCTCGTAGGCCGAGTAGTCGACGTTCATGTGGTGCGTCTGCGCGGAGATGGTCTGTTCGGCGTGCGGGTCGTAGATGACGATGTCGGCGTCGGCGCCCGGTGCGATCGTGCCCTTCTTCGGGTAGAGGCCGAACATCCTGGCCGGTGTCGCGCAGGCGACCTCGATCCAGCGGCGCCTGCTGATGTGCCCCTCGACGACCGCCTGGTGCAGCAGGTCCATGCGGTTCTCCACGCCCGGCAGGCCGTTCGGGATCTTCGAGAAGTCCTCCCGGCCCAGCTCCTTCTGCCCCTTGAAGCAGAACGGGCAGTGGTCCGTGGAGACCACCTGGAGGTCGTTCGTCCGGAGCCCGCGCCACAGCACCTCCTGGTGCTCGCGCGGGCGCAGCGGGGTCGAGCAGACGTACTTCGCGCCTTCGAAGTCGGGCTCCGCGAGGTTGTCGGTCGACAGGAAGAGGTACTGCGGACAGGTCTCGCCGAAGACCGGGAGTCCGTCGTCCCTGGCCCTGGTCAGTTCGGCGACGGCCTCCCGCGCCGACACGTGCACCACGTACAGCGGCGCGCCCGCCACCTGGCTCAGCTTGATGACCCGGTGCGTCGCCTCCGCCTCGAGCAGTGCCTTCCTGACCTCGCCGTGGTGGCGGGGGTCCCGTTCGCCGCGCGCCAGCGCCTGTTCCACGAGGACGTCGATGGCGAGCCCGTTCTCCGCGTGCGCCATCACGAGACCGCCGTTCGCGCCGGCGCGCTGCATGGCCCGGAGGATCTGCCCGTCGTCGGAGAAGAAGACGCCCGGGTAGGCGGTGAACAGCTTGAACGAGGTGACACCGGAGGAGACGAGGGTGTCCATCTCCTTGAGCGAGGACTCGTTCACATCCGACATGATCATGTGGAAGCCGTAGTCGACGGCGCACCGCCCGGCCGCCTTCTCGTGCCAGGTGTCGAGCCCCTCCGCGAGCGTGCCGCCCTTGGGCTGGATCGCGAAGTCGACGATGGTGGTGGTGCCGCCCCAGGCCGCGGCGCGGGTGCCGGTCTCGAAGGTGTCCGCCGCGAGGGTGCCGCCGAACGGCATCTCCATGTGCGTGTGGGCGTCGACGCCGCCCGGGATCACGTACTTCCCGGTGGCGTCGAGCACGCGGTCGGCGGTCCACCCGTGGCTGCCCGGGGTGGCCAGCGCCGCGACCCGGCCGTCCGCGATCAGGACGTCGACGGGCAGTTCGTCGGAGGCCGTGATGACCAGGCCGCCGGTGATCAGAGTGCGGGTACTCATGTGGTGCGCTCCCTTTCCTGCGGGCCTGCGGGGTCCTTGCACGCATGCACCGGGGCGGTCCCCGACTAGGCGCTGTGCAGCGCCCGTTCGAGGATCGCGGCGCCCTCCTCCGCCTCGGCGACGGTCAGCGAGAGCGGCGGGGCGACGCGCAGCACGCTGGTGTCGTGCCCGCCGCCCTTGCCGATGAGGAGGCCGCCCTCGCGGGCCGCTTCGAGGACGGCGGCGGCCGCCTGCGGGTTCGGCCGGTCCGTGCCCGGTTCGACCAGTTCGACGCCGATCATCAGGCCGCGTCCGCGCACCTCGCGTACGACGGGCAGCTGGGCGCAGATGGCCCGCAGCCGCTCGATGAGGAGCCCGCCGACGCGCCGCGCGTTGCCCTGGAGGTCGTGCTCCAGGAGATACGTGAGGTTGGCGAGGCCGGCCGCCATGGTGACCGGGGAGCCGCCGAACGTCGAGATGGAGTTGGCGTCGAGGGAGTTCATGACTTCGGCGCGGGCCACGACGCCGCCGACCGACATGCCGTTGCCGATGCCCTTGGCGAAGGTGAGGATGTCCGGCGGGCCGTGCTGCGCGTGCGCCTGCCAGCCCCAGAAGTGGTCGCCGGTGCGGCCCCAGCCGGTCTGCACCTCGTCGGCGATCCACAGGATGCCGTGCTCGGCCAGGACTTCGCGGAACGCGGCGTACAGGCCGTCGGGCGGCGAGGTGAAGCCGCCGACGCCCTGCACCGGCTCGGCGATCAGCGCGGCCACTCCCCCGCGGGTCTGCCCGAGCATGTCCCGCAGGTCGGCGACGCAGGCCGCGGTGAACTCGGCGTCGCTCAGTGCGGCGTACGGGCCGCGGCTGCGGACGCCGCCGTGGACGTACAGCGTCTGGAGGGGCGAGAGGCTGGTCGGCGACCACGACTGGTTGCCGGTGATGCCGACGGTGGTGAAGGACCGGCCGTGGTAGCTGTTGCGCATCGCCAGGATCTGGTTCGAGCGGCGGTGGGCGGTGGCGAGGAGCAGCGCCGCGTCGTTGGCCTCGGTGCCCGATGTGGTGAAGAAGACGCGCGCGTCGGGGATGCCGGACAACGCCGCGATGCGCTCGGCGAGTTCGACCATCGGCCGGTTGAGGTAGAGGGTCGAGGAGTGGATGATCCGGCCCGCCTGCTCGCTCACCGCCTTGGTGACCTCGGGCAGTGCGTGCGCCGTCATGGTGGTGAGGATGCCGCCGAAGAAGTCGAGGTACTTCCTGCCGTCGGCGCCCCACACATGGCGGCCCTCGCCGTGGGTGAGCTCGATCGGCCGCTGGTAGTAGAGCGCGAGCCAGTCGGGCAGCACTGCCCGGTGGCGGTCGTACAGATCGGTCACGGCTGCACCAGCCCTTCGTAGGCATCGGGACGGCGGTCGCGGTAGAACGCCCACTGTTGGCGTACTTCCTCGATGAGGCCGAAGTCGAGGTCCCTGACGACGAGTTCTTCGGCCTTGTCGCTCGCGGGTTCGCCGACGAACTTGCCGCGCGGGTCGACGAAGTAGCTCGTGCCGTAGAAGTCGTTGTCGCCGTACTCCTCTTGGCCGACGCGGTTGATCGCGGCGATGAAGTACTCGTTGGCGACGGCGGCAGCGGGCTGTTCGAGCTGCCACAGGTGCGCGGACAGGCCGCGATGGGTGGCGGAGGGGTTGTAGACGAGCTGGGCGCCGTTGAGGCCCAACTGCCGCCAGCCTTCGGGGAAGTGGCGGTCGTAGCAGATGTAGACGCCGACCTTGCCGACCGCGGTGTCGAAGACGGGCCAGCCGAGGTTCCCCGGCTTGAAGTAGTACTTCTCCCAGAAGCCCTTGACCTGGGGGATGTGGTGCTTGCGGTACTTGCCGAGGTAGCTGCCGTCGGCGTCGATCACGGCCGCGGTGTTGAAGTAGAAGCCGGACTGCTCGACCTCGAAGACGGGGACGACGACCACCATGCCGGTCTCGCGGGCCAGTTCCCGCATGCGGGTGACCGTGGGCCCGTCGGGGACGGGCTCGGCCCAGCGGTAGTGCTCGGCCTCCTGGACCTGGCAGAAGTAGGGGGCGTTGAAGACTTCCTGGAAGCCGATCACCTGCGCGCCCTGCCGGGCGGCCTCGCGGGCGTGCTCCTCGTGCTTGGCGATCATTGATTCGGTGTCGCCCGTCCAGGTGGCCTGAACCAGTGCGGCGCGTACGACGTTGGCCATGAGCTGCTCCTTCGTAGGCCCGTGGGAGGGCACCGATGAGCGTCTACGCACGTAGACCTGCTGCGTGGATCAGGAAAACGTAAGCCTCCGCCGAGGGGCTGAGCAAGACCATCGCCGTCAACCGGTGGAGTCGATCATGTTTCGCACCCGAGCGGGCCAGAAACGGGCGGGGACGATCCCGGTCAGGCGTTGAATCCGGCTACGCGCAGCGCGTGCACGAGGTCCCAGTGGTGCGCGTCCGAGACTTGCCGGGCCGTGTCGAGGAGCAGGGGTATGAGGCGGTGCGGGTCCGTGTGCGCGCAGTGGGCCACGTCCTCGGGGGTGCGGACGCGGACGTAGGAGTCGAGGAGCGCGCGGGCCTCCCGCTCGCGGCCCGCGTCGATCAGCGCGACGACCGCCTCGGCGATCTCCGGCGCGGGGCGCGCGACGCCCTGCCGCAGCAGCTTCCTGCAGTCGTCGGCGCGGCCGGAGCCGGCCAGCGCGTCCGCAAGGGCGACGAGCCGGTCCGGCGGCAGCGAGGCGGCCTCCCACAGCAGCGTGGCCCAGTCGGCGCCGAGGCCCGCGCGGTGCAGTTCGACGGCGAACTGCGGCAGCGTGGCCGCGGGCCAGCCGGCGGCCTCGACGAGCACGCCGTGCGCCTCGCCGCTGCGACCCTCGCGGCGGAGTTCGACGATCTTCCGCACGGCGTCGGAGGTGGCGCGCTCGGCGGGGTCCTCGTCGGGGAAGTGCGGCGGTTCCTGCGCGGGCGCGGTGTCGGGGGCACCGGCGTGCCGCCCGCCGTCGCCGAGCCCGGCGAACCGTGCGCCTCTGGGGTATGCCGGTTCCGCCGCGCGGGATGCGGAGCCCTGCCGGGGCACGCGCGACTCGTCGCCCCGAGAAGGGGACGCCCCTCCCGAGGACGGGGACACCCCGAACCCGTCGTCCGCCGCCGCGCCGAGGTCCACCCACGACGGCCGTGCCGCCTCGGCCAGGCGGTCCATCCGCTCCTGCAGTTCGGCGCAGCGGGCGGTCGCGCGCTCGTGGTCGTCGCGCACCCAGGCCAGGTCGAGGTTGATGCGGTCGGCCTCGTCGGCGTCGGCAGCGGCGGTCAGCCGGTGCGTCAGGTCGGCCTGCCGCTCCAGGGCGATGCGCTGCTCCGTGAGCATCATGTCGAGCCGGTCGCTGAGCAGTTCCCGGCCGCCGGGCCTCGCGTCGTACGCGGCGATCGACGCGCGGTGCAGGGCGCGCGCCACGGCCGCCTCGCGCTCGGCCTCCGGGAGGCCGCGGTCCGCCGCGAGGTCGTGGAGCAGCGCCTGCACCACGTCCCAGGGCGGGACCTCGGCGCCGTCCAGACAGGCACGCATGCCGTCCGGGTCGCGCTGCCAGAACACGCCGCACCAGCCTGCTTCCTGGTCCAAACGTCCCAGCAGGTCCCTCAAGTACCTCGCGAACTCCCTTACCTGCTGCGGGAGTTGTTCCACTACCATCCGACCGGCACCGCCCCATGGAGACTGGAGTCTTCCGGTCCGGAAGATAACACCAGACGTGTTACGGGACGACTACATGCAGTTTTCCGGCGGCGTGGGACGGAGCGCTCAGACGGGGGTCAGCTCACACCGGACCACCAGCTCGTCCAGCGAGAGCCCCAGCACGGAAGCGAGCGCCGCCACGGTGAACAGCGCGGGCGTCGGCGCCCGCCCCGTCTCGATCTTCCGCAGCGTCTCCGCGGAGAGACCGGCCTCCGCCGCGACCGACACCATGCTCCGCTCGCCCCGGGCCTCCCGCAGGAGCACCCCGAGACGCTCGCCGCGCTCACGCTCTTCCGGGGTCAAAGGAGTCCGAACCATGCCCCCACCCTACCCGACCCCCGATTTTTATACCGGCATTCAAATACCGGTATAGTAATTGGCATGGTGGAACTCAAGACAGAGAAATCGATCGAAGCGATGCGCGAGGCGGGCCGCGTCGTGGCGCAGGCCCTCACCGCCGTCCGCGAGGCCGCGGCCGTGGGCGTCTCCCTGCTCGACCTGGACGCGGTGGCGCGCGGCGTGCTCCGCGAGGCCGGCGCCTCCTCCCCCTTCCTCGGCTACCGGCCGCACTTCGCCCCGACCCCCTTCCCCGCCGTCATCTGCGCCTCGGTCAACGACGCGATCGTGCACGGCATCCCCGACGCCTACCGGCTGCGCGACGGCGACCTCGTCTCCATCGACTGCGGCGCCCACCTCGACGGCTGGGCCGGCGACTCGGCCATCAGCTTCACCGTCGGCACCCCGCGCCCCGCGGACGTCCGCCTCATCGGTACGGCGGAGCGCGCCCTGGAGGCGGGCATCGCGGCGGCGGTCGTCGGCAACCGCATCGGCGACATCGCGCACGCCATCGGCACCGTGTGCAGAAAGGCGGGGTACGGCATCCCGGAGGACTTCGGCGGCCACGGCATCGGCCGCCAGATGCACGAGGACCCCGGCGTCCCGAACGAGGGCCGCCCGGGCCGCGGCATGCCGCTGCGCCCCGGCATGGTCCTGGCCATCGAGCCGATGGTGATCGCGGGCGGCGGCGACGGCTACCACCCCGCGCCGGACGGCTGGACCCTGCGGACGAACGACGGCAGCCGCGCGGCGCACGCCGAGCACACCGTCGCGATCACCGAGGACGGTCCCAGGATCCTCACGGCACTGTGACCCGGCGGGGACATACCCCGACGTAGATCATCCGTACGATTCCCCGGTGACACCAGAGATCATTGACTACGGACAGTTCGCGGACCGGCTGAGAGAGCGCCAACAGGGCCGCCCCCGCTGGGAGTTGCTCGACGCGGTCCAGCGCGAGTGGGGCTACGAGGACCCGGGCGGCGAGCCCGGCCACTCCCGGTGGGGCGGGGAGAACCGCACGGACGGCATCGACTGGGAGCTGCCCGTCCCCGCCGCCCTGACCGAGTGGTGGGACTCCCCCGTCAACTCCTTCGCCTTCGATCCGCGTCTGTACTGGGTCCACACCCAGTGGCCGCCGAGGATCTCGGAGCTCGAACCGGCCGCGGACAGCGGCCTCGTGGGTCCCGGCGGCGACCGTCGTGTCTGTGTCTTCATGTCGGAGTACCACTACAGCCACGAGTGGGGCTACCTCGCCGCCGAGGCCGAACTGCCCGACCCCCGCGTCGTCGTGAGCCTGCGCGGCGAGTGGGTCGTGCAGAGCCGGTCGCTCTCCGAGTTCCTGCTGCAGTTGGCCTTCGAGCGGCTGCCTGCGCACTACGGCTGGACGCTGCGGGTCCGCAGGGCGGCCGTCGACGCCGACCCGGAGATCGTCCGGCGCCTGACGTCCTCGTACCGCGAACTGGGGCTCCTGCCCTGGCAGGAAATGGGCACGGACGCCCTGTCGTACGGCGCGCCGGACGCCGTCGTACGTCATGGCCGCGGGCCCGGCGCCGACTTCGCGATCGTCATCAACGCCCGGACGCGCGAGGCGCTCGTCGCGGTCGCCGAGACCCTCGGCGTCGACTGGTCGGGCGACAAGGCGATCAGCCCGCCCGCCAAGGTGCCCGCGCCCCTGGAGGACCTCGGTCCTGTCTCCCTCGCGGCGGGCGACACCGATCCGCGCGGGCGCTGGACCGTCCTCTCGCGCGGGCCCGGCGCGCCGCCGTCGGTGCCCGGCGCCGCCGCCGCGCTCGTCGAGGCGCCGGAGAGCCTGCGGTCGGTCGCCGCCGACCAGGACGCGACGACCCTCGTGGCGGGCGACGCGGACGGCTCCGTGCACGTCCTGGAGACCGACGACGAGTCCCCCGAGACCATCAGCCTCACCCTGCACCGCGCCCCGGTCACCGCTCTCGCCTGCGTCAGGCTCGACAGCGGCAGACGCCTCGTGCTGAGCGGCGACGAGAACGGCGTGATCCGCTACTGGAGCACCCGCCGCAAGCCGCGGCGGGCCCCCTTCGCACGGCGCCGCACACCCGTCAGGGCGCTCGCCGCCGCACAGCTGGAGACCGGGCCCGCGCTCGCCGCGGCATGGGCGGACGGCCTGGTCCGCGTCTGGGACCTGGGCTCCGACGCGGTGGCCGGCCTGCGCCTCGGCACCGGCATCACGTTCCTCGGCCTCGACGCGGACGGCACCCTGCGCGTCACGGACGCGGACGGCACGTCCGTGCTCCGCCTCGACCTCGCGAAGCTGTGGCCGCACCGCGACCTCCAGCTGCGCCTGGACGGCGTCGACTGGGGCTCCCTGTGGACCGCGCGCGGCCCCGGCCGCATGATCCCCGACCTGATCGGCAAGGTCGCGTCCGACGACAAGAAGACCGCCATGGACGCGGTCCACGACCTCTACCGGCTCCTGGTCTCCAAGGAGGCCTCCTCGACCGCCGCGGTCCCCGCCATCCCGTTCCTCGTCGAGCTGATGACCGACCCGGACAACCAGGCCCGCTCCACGCTCCTGCTGCTCATCGCGGACCTCGCCGACGTCCGCCGGGCGCGCGGCGGCCGGGGCGACGCCCAGCTCGCCGCCGTCCGCGAGGCGCTGCCCGCGCTGCGGTACCTGCACGACGACCCGGAGTCGTCGATCCGCTGGGCGGCGAACGAGCTGGAGCAGAACTGCGCGGCCTCACCCGCCGCCTAGCCGGACGTCATTCCGTGGGGCGGACCACCATCGCCGAGCCGCCGCCCCTGCGGACCTTCTCCGCCGCCGCGAGCCACCTGCCGTCCGGCAGCCGCTGCACGCCCGTGGCCGCGCCGATCTCCGGGTTCTGCTTGAAGGAGTGCCCGATCGACTCCAGTGACTGCCTCGTCCGGCTGTTCCAGAGCCCCGGTTCGAGCTCGGTCTGCGCGGCGTTGCGCTGGCTGGCGCGCGGCGCGGCGATCGCGTCGACCAGGGGCAGGTCCCGGTCGAGGAAGCCCGTCAGGGTCTGGAGGACGGTCGTGACGATGGTCGCGCCACCGGGCGAGCCGAGCGCCACCACCGGCTTGCCGTGCTTGAGCACGATGGTCGGGGAGATCGAGGAGCGCGGCCGCTTGCCGGGGCCCGGCAGGTTCGGGTCGTGCACGGCCGGGTTGGCGGGCGCGAAGGAGAAGTCGGTCAGTTCGTTGTTGAGCAGGAAGCCCCGGCCCGGGACGGTGATGCCGCTGCCGCCCGTCGACTCGATGGTGAGGGTGTACGCCACGACGTTGCCCCACTTGTCGGCGGCGGTCAGGTGCGTGGTGTTCTCTCCCTCGTACGTCGTCGGGGCCGCCTTGCCGCCCGTGGCGCACGGCCGCGGGTTCCGCGGGTCACCGGGCGCGAGCGGGCTCTTGAGGACGGCGTCGTCCTTGATCAGGCACTCCCGCGAGTCGGCGAACCTCTGCGAGAGGAGCTGCTTCGTCGGTACGTCCTCGAAGGCCGGGTCGCCCACCCAGCGCCCCCGGTCGGCGAAAGCGACACGGCTCGCCTCGATGAAGCGGTGCAGGTACGCGGTCTTCGACGCCTTGGAGAGGTCGGTGCGCTCCAGGATGTTCAGCGCCTCGCCGACGGTGGTGCCGCCGGAGGACGAGGGCGCCATGGAGTAGACGTCGAGGCCGCGGTAGGTGGTCTTCGTCGGGGCCTGGCGTTTGACCGCGTACGCCTTGAGGTCCTTGAGGGAGAGGTCGCCGGGGCGCACGACGCGGTCCGAGTCCGGGTCGACCGGCGGCTTGTTCACCGTGCGTACGAAGTCCTCGGCGAGGTCGCCGCGGTAGAGCGCGCCGATACCCTCGCGGGCCAGCTCCCGGTAGGTTCGCGCCAGGTCGGGATTCTTGAACGTCGAGCCGACCACCGGCAGCTCGCCGCCGGGCAGGAACAGCTTCGCCGAGGCGGGGAAGTCCTTGAACCGCTGCTCGTTCGACGCGGTCTGCGCGCGGAAGGTCGGGTCGACCGTGAAGCCGTCGCGGGCGAGGCGCTCGGCGGGCTTCAGGAGCGTGCCGAGGCGCTTGGTGCCCCACCGGTCGAGCGCCGACTGCCAGGTGGCGGGGGTGCCGGGGGTGCCGACGCCGAGGCCGCTGGTGACCGCCTCCTGGAAGGGGATCGGCTTGCCGTTCTCCAGGAAGAGCCCGGAGTCGGCGGTGCGCGGGGCCGTCTCGCGGCCGTCGATGGTGCTGACCTTGCGGGTCTTGGCGTCGTAGTGGACGAAGTACCCGCCGCCTCCGACGCCCGCCGAGTACGGCTCGGTGACGCCGAGCGCGGCGGCGGTGGCGACGGCCGCGTCCACGGCGTTGCCGCCCTTCCGCAGGACCTCGATGCCGGCCGCCGAGGCGTCAGGGTCGACGCTGGCGACGGCTCCGCCGTGGCCGACGGCGACGGGCGTCTTCTCCGGTGCGGCCGGTTCCGCCGAGCGCGTGGGCGAAGGGGGCGCGGCCGCACCCACCGACACCAGCACCCCTCCGACCGCCCATAGCGTCAGATTCCGTACGACAGCGCGACGCATTCGTACCTCCTGTCAACAACGGTCTGCGCAGCGTAACTTCGGATGCACCGTCGCGACAGGACCTCCTCGAACACGGGTCCGGCGGGCCGCTAGCATGCGCCCCCATGAGTGACGACGTGCGCACCATCGTTCTCGGCCTGAGCGCCGGCCTGCTCGCGGTCGCGATCGGTGCCGCGCTGGGCTGGCTGGCCCGCGGCCGGCTGTCGAAGAGCAGGCTCCGCCGCAAGCAGACCTTCTTCGGGCTGCCCGACAACGCCGAGTCGCTGCTCGTGGTGAACCGGGACGCGGGCGGCCCCGAGCCGACCGTGGTGCGCCAGGACGTGTTCGCGCTCCTGGAGCTGGCCGCGGTCGTCAAGGAGTGCGGCGCGCACGCCCAGCTCGTCGCGCACGACACGGCCCAGCAGGGCTTCGGCGAGCGCACCGAGTTCTGCGTGGGCAACCCGGTGGCGAACCGCCGGATGGCCGCGCACATGCACTCCCTGCTGCCGGGCGTCCGCGTGAACACCGAGCCCGAGCCGGCGCCCGACCGCGGCGCCTTCCAGATCGGCTCCGAGCGCTACCGCCTGGAGCCCGGGCTCACGGAGTACGTGATCCTCGCCCGCCTCACCGCCGACCAGGACCAGGACGCGCGGCCCGTCTTCCTCTTCTGCGGCCAGCGCGCGGTCACCAGCCAGGCGGCCACCCGCTATCTGGCCCGCCACCACGAGAAGCTGGCGCGCAAGCACGGCAACGACTCCTTCGTGCTGCTCCTGAAGATCGTCAATTCGCAGGCGTACGGACCCGACGTCGTCGAGCTCGTCGGAGACGTGACGCGCGCGGCGCGGACCCCGCTCCCCACCCCGTCGGCCCGCACCTCCCATCGCGCCAAGTGACCTGCCCCTCACCGTGCGCCGACACGATCCGGGGTCTTATGTGATCTAGCGGGGAATTTCCGGACAACAGGCAACCCGTCCGACCGATCGCCCCTCTCACCGTGCAGTCCACATTCGCACGGAGGTACGTTCCTTGACCCCCCAGAGCTCTTCGAGCCGCCGACGCCCCCTTCGCACCCGCCACGCGGCGACCGCGGGCCTCGCGGTGCTCGCCGCCGCACTCACCGCCTGCTCGGGCGGCAGCGGCTCGTCCGGCGCCGCCGAGGCCGCCGAGAAGCCGAAGATCTCGGTGAACCTCTCGGGTCAGCAGGCGGAGGCGGGCAAGCCCGTGAAGGTCAGCCTGGCCGACGGCCGCCTGAAGCAGGTCACCGTCGCCGACGACAAGGGCACGAAGCTGCCCGGCAAGGTGTCGGCGAACGGCTCCACCTGGACCTCGGAGCGCAAGGCGGCGCCCGGCACGGCGTACCGGGTCGAGGCGAGCACCGACAAGGGCGGCAGCGCGAAGGCGTCCTTCAAGACGGCCGCGCCCGAGCAGGTCAACAAGGTGACGCTCACCCCGGGCAAGGGCAGCACCGTCGGCGTCGCCCAGCCCCTGTCGATCACCTTCGACCACCCGGTGCGGAACAAGGCCGAGGTCGAGAAGCACCTGAAGGTGACGACCTCGAACAACACGACGGGTTCCTGGGGCTGGATCAAGAACTACGACGGCAAGGACCGCGTCGACTGGCGTCCCAAGGAGTACTGGAAGTCCGGCACCAAGGTGAAGCTGGACGCCCGGCTCAACGGCATCGACTCGGGCGGCGACGACTGGTTCGTCCGCGACTACGCCACCGGCTTCACGGTCGGCAAGAGCCAGGTGGTCAAGGTGAACCTGGACAGCAAGACGACGACGCTGACGCGCGACGGCAAGACCGTGAGGTCGCTGCCGATGTCGGCCGGCACGCCCGGTGGCGAGAAGGCCTCCTGGGGCGGCACCTCGGTCCTGATGTCGAAGGAGGGCACGATCAACATGCGCTCCGAGACGGTCGGCCTCACCGGCAGCAACAGCTACGACAAGATGGTCGACTACTCGATGCGGCTGACCTGGTCGGGCATGTACGCGCACGCCGCCCCGTGGAACGCCTCGTACTTCGGCAACACCAACCACAGCTCGGGCTGCGTCGGCATGAGCACCGGTGACGCAGGCTGGCTCTACCGCGAGGCCCAGATAGGCGACCCCTTCGAGGTCACCGGCAGCGGCTCGAAGGGCACCCCCGACCCGGGCAACGGCTACGGCGAGTGGAACCTCTCCTGGGCCGACTGGCAGGCGAAGAGCGCGCTGAGCTGACGGTTCGTCCGTCAACAATCGTTACCGGGGCGTAACTTACCGACGGGTTACCCCCGGTAAAGCCCTGCGGTTACCGTCGGGTCACTTTGCACCGTCCGAGTGAGGAGTGACCCGTGGGACTGCCGCACCATGCCTTGCGTACGACCACCGTGGGGACCGTTTCGGCGGCCCTCGTCGCTGGTGCCGCCTTCGGTCTCGCCCCCGCGGCACAGGCGGCGCCGGCGGCCGCGCCGCGGCCCGCGAGCGCCACCGACGTACGCTTCGTCGACATACCCGGCGACGGCGGCACGATCCTCAAGGCCAACGTCTTCACTCCCAAGGACGCCGAACCTGGCGTGAAGTACCCCTCGATCGTGCTGCCCACCAGCTGGGCGATGCCCCAGATCGAGTACGTCGCCCAGGCCCAGAAGCTCGCGAACTCCGGCTACGTCGTGGTCAGTTACAACTCGCGCGGCTTCTGGCAGTCCGGCGGCGAGATCGAGACCGCGGGCCCCGAGGACATCGCCGACGCCTCCAAGGTCATCGACTGGACCCTCGCCCACACCCCGGCCGACCCGTCAAAGGTCGGCATGGCGGGCGTGTCGTACGGCGCGGGCATCAGCCTGCTCGCCGCCGGGCACGACAAGCGGGTCAAGGCCGTCGCCGCGCTGAGCGGCTGGGGCGACCTGATCGACTCCATCTACAGCGGACGCACCCAGCACGCCCAGGCGGCCGCCCTGCTCGGCGGCGCGGGCGCGCTCACCGGCCGCCCGAGCGCCGAACTCCAGCAGACGCTCAAGGACTTCCTCGGGTCCAACCTGGACAAGGAGGACGAGATGATCGCGTGGGGCGCCAAGCGCTCCCCCGCCACCTACCTCGACGAGATCAACGAGAACGGCGCGGCCGTCATGCTCGGCAACGCCTGGGGCGACACGCTCTTCCCGCCGAACCAGTACGCGGAGTTCTACGAGCGGCTGACAGGACCGAAGCGCCTTGAGTTCCGCCCCGGCGACCACGCGACGGCCGAGGCGACCGGCCTGCTCGGCCTGCCCAACGACACCTGGACCTCCACCCAGCGGTGGTTCGACCACTACCTCAAGGGCGCGGACAACGGCATCGACAAGGAGCAGCCGGTCCAGCTCAAGTCCCGGTCCACCGGCGGCTACGAGGGCTACCCGGACTGGAAGTCGGTCGGCCCCACCCGCGAGAAGATCGCCATGGCGGGCTCCACCACGATCCGCGCGAACGTCGACTCGGGCGCCAACGGCGGCATCGCGATCCTCTCGAACGCCCTGGAGCAGTTCCTTAAGATCCCGCCGACGGCCTCGGTGCCGCTGCTCCCGCGCCGCTACACGGGCGTCTGGCAGTCGGAGCGATACGCGTCGGCCCAGCGGGTGCGCGGGACGGCGAAGCTGCACACCACGCTCACCAGCACCAAGGAGAGCGGCACCCTCGTCGCGTACCTCTACGACGTGGGCCCGCTCGGCCTCGGCAAGCTGGTCAGCAACGCGCCGTACACCTTCCACGGCAAGACGCCGGGCAAGCCGTTCGGCGTGGACCTGGAGCTGTTCTCCACGGCCTACGACGTACCGGCGGGCCACCGGCTCGCCCTGGTGGTCGACACGGTCGACCCGCTCTACATCGAGCACAACCCGTCCGGCGCGCAGCTGACCTTCTCCTCGCCGGCGACGGACCCGTCGTACCTGTCCGTTCCCCTGCGCGAGCAGTGATCTCCGGCTGCTGCCGGGTGGGCCTGCTTCAGCTACCGCGCACCTGGCAGCAGCGTCCCTGGTTCCGCCGGGGCCACGTCCGCGGCCTCGGTCTTGGGATTGCGCCGCTGGCGCTTGGACACCCACTGGGCGAACCACGACAGCAACATGCACATCCCGATGTAGATCGGTGAGATCACCATGACAACGGGGATGAACGGCAAATCGTAGTCGAGGTTCGACGCGATGAGCTTCCCGGCATGGAGGAACTCCTCGTAGGTGATCAGATATCCGAGCGAGGTGTCCTTCAGGGCCACCACCAGCTGGCTGATGATGGCGGGCAACATGGCCCGCACGGCCTGCGGTACGAGGACGTGTCCCATGACCTGTGTCTTGCGCATTCCGAGTGCGTAGGCCGCCTCCCGCTGTCCCCTCTCCACGGAGTTGACGCCGGATCGGAAGACCTCGGCGAGTACGGAGCCGTTGTAGAGCGTGAGCCCGGCGACCAGCGCGGGCAGCGGCTGGACCTTCAGCGCCACGAAGACGAAGAAGATCATCACGAGCACGGGCATCGCGCGGAAGAACTCCACGACGAGCGTGGCCACCCAGCGCACGGGCCGGTGGTCAGAGAGGCGCCCCATGGCGAGCAGGCCGCCGAGCGCGAGGGCGAGGACCGCGGAGATCGCGAAGGCCTTGAGCGTGTTGCCGAGGCCGCGCAGGAGGAGTTCCTGGATGCCCTGGTACTCGAAGGGCGTCCACTTCGTGGCGGTGAACTGGTCGGTGTCGAAGAGCAGATACAGGATCCAGCCGACGAGCGCGAGGACGAGCAGGGTGGAGAGCACCCCGTACAGCCTGTGGCGTCGGACGGTCCGGGGCCCCGGGATGTCGTAGAGGGCGGTGGAATCGTGGGCGAGGGCTTTCATCGGGCGACTCCCCAGCGCTTTTCGAGGACATTGAAGACCGCGCTGATGGCGAGGGTGATGATGAGGTAGCCGAGGGCGATCCAGACGAACGTCCAGATGATGTTGTAGCCCAGCTCGCTGAGCGTCTTGTACGTGCCGAGCAGCTCGGTGACGCTGAACGCGCCCGCGATCGCCGAGTTCTTGGCCAGCGCGATGAGGTTGGAGCCGACCGGCGCGATGACGGACCGGAAGGCCTGCGGCAGCACGACCGTCGACAGGGTCTGGCCGAAGGTCATGCCGAGGCTTCTGGCCGCCTCGCCCTGCCCCTTGGGCACGGTGTTGATGCCGGACCTGAGCGCCTCGCAGATGAAGGCGGAGGTGTAGCAGCCGAGGGCCAGCACGGCGAACACCTTGAAGGGCAGGACGAGTCCGAAGCGCGGCAGACCGAGCAGCACCGCGAAGAAGAGCAGGGTGAGCGGGGTGTTGCGCAGGACCGCCACCCAGACCGTGCCGAACGCCCGGAAGGACCCCACGGGCGCCACCCGGAACGACGCCATGACGAAGCCCAGGACGAGCGCGAGGAGCGAGGCGTAGACGGTCAGTTCGACGGTGCCGAGGAAGCCCTCGCCGAACGTGGAGAAGTTGCCTGTCAGTACGTCCACGACGCCTCCTCAGCTCGCCGGGTAGCGGTCGATGGCGGGCGGTTTCGGCGCCGGGACTCCGGAGAGGCCGAGCGTGGCGTCGTACGCCTTCTTCCAGTCGCCGTTCTTCTCGCCCGCGGCGAGGGCGTCGTCGACGGCGAACCTGAGGGCGTTGTCGCCCCGGGGCACCCCGATGCCGTACGGCTCCTCGGAGAACGGCTTGCCCACCACCTTCAGTTCGTCGGGCACCTTGGCCGCGTAGCCGATCAGGATCGCGTCGTCGGTGGTGACGGCGTCGACCTGATAGGTCAACAGGTTGTCGACGCAGACCGAGTACGTGTCGTACGCGACGAGGGTGGCCTTCGGGTGCTCCTTCTGGATCCGCTGGTACGGGGTCGATCCGGCGGCCGAGCAGACGCGCTTGCCGGCGAGGTCCTGGGGGCCCTTGATGTCGTCCTCGTCGCTGCGCACCAGCAGGCCCTGGCCCGCCATGTAGTAGGGGCCGCCGAAGCCGACGAGCTTCTTGCGGTTGTCGTTGATGGTGTAGGTGCCGACGTAGTAGTCGATCTGCCCGTTCTGCAGGGCGGTCTCGCGGTTCGCCGACGCGATGGTCTTGAACTCGATCCTCTTCGGGTCGAGGCCGAGCGAGGCCGAGACCATCTTGGCGATCTCGATGTCGAAGCCGGAATAGGTGCCGGTCGCCGGGTCCTTCTCGCCGAGGTAGGGCTGGTCCTCCTTGGCGCCGACGACGAAGCGGCCGCGGCTCTTCGCCTTCCGCCAGGTGCCCGACTCCGGCAGTTGGAAGCCGGTCGCCACCCGGTACTTCGGCAGCTCCTCGGCCGCGGGCCCCTTGGTCGGCGGGCTGCCTTCCCTGCCGCACGCGGCGGCGGCGCAGGCGGCCAGGACGAGCGCCGCGAACAGGCGTGTCGTACGCAGGGTGGTTCGCTCGGTGGTTCGCGTGGTGTGTCGCTTCACGGGCACGTCCCCCCGTCAGTGCTTGAGGATCTTGGAGAGGAAGTCCTTGGCGCGTTCGCTCTCCGGGCGGGTGAAGAAGTCCTCGGGGGTCCTGTCCTCGACGATGCGGCCGTCGGACATGAAGACGACACGGTTGGCCGCGGAGCGGGCGAATCCCATCTCGTGGGTGACGACGACCATGGTCATGCCCTCCCGCGCGAGCTGCTGCATGACTTCGAGGACCTCGTTGATCATCTCGGGGTCGAGGGCCGAGGTCGGCTCGTCGAAGAGCAGCGCCTTGGGGTCCATGGCCAATGCGCGGGCGATGGCCACGCGCTGCTGCTGGCCGCCGGAGAGCTGCGCGGGGTACTTCTCGGCGTGCGCGGACAGGCCCACACGCTCCAGGAGTTCGCGGGACCGCTGCTCCGCCTCGTCCTTCTTGCGGCCCCGCACCTTGATCTGTGCCAGGGAGACGTTCTGGAGGACGGTCTTGTGCGCGAAGAGGTTGAAGGACTGGAAGACCATGCCGACTTCGGCGCGGAGCCTCGCGAGTGCCTTGCCCTCGGCGGGCAGCGGCTGCCCGTCGAGCTTGATCTCTCCCGACTGGATGGTCTCGAGCCTGTTGATAGTCCGGCAGAGTGTTGACTTGCCCGACCCCGAAGGGCCGATGACCACGACCACCTCCCCCTTGCCGACGGTGAGGTTGATGTCCTGGAGGACATGCAGCTCTCCGTAGTACTTGTTCACATCACGCAGCTCGATCAAAGGATCGACGGCCATGGCAAGACCTGCCCACTCTCAGCTGTGTACGTCCGCGCAAACTATCCACGTGAAAACGGGACTTACTGGACGACACGCACTTATGGGCATTAACCGTATTTGAGGCAATTCCGGTTACGGCTGCCGCGTCGGGAGCCTTACGTCTGCCGCGCCGGACGCCGCGTGCTCACGTCTCGGAGGCCTCTCCGTAGACCTGCGACAGCTGCGGCGCTCCCTGCACCGCCCAGTCGAGCCCCGCCTCGACGGCGTGGATGTCCCGCCCGGTCTTCAGCCGTACGACGGGGCTGCCGCCCGGCCAGACGTGCCAGGTCGCGCCCGGCACCGTCCGCACCACGACGGTGCCCAGGTACAGTCCCGCGTCGTTGCCGAGCCAGGGCAGCAGCTCGGGGTCGTCGCGCCAGCGCGGCAGGAGCTGGTCGAGGGCCGCCAACGACGCCGGGGAGTCGTCCAGTTCGAGTCCGGCGGCGCTCGCCTGGGAGCGGAGCAGCTCGCACTCGGAGAGCAGCGCGGCCACGCCCTCCGGGTCCTCCTCGAACGCGGCCGCGAGCCCCTCGGCCCGGTCCGTCGCGGAGTGCCGCCTGCGCCACTTGTCGAGGAACGGGATGTTCATGGTCGGCCTCTCCGTCGGGGTGGCGCCCGCCGGATGCGCGGCCTGGCGCTGATTCCGTATGTCCAAGAATGTATCTTGCATCAGTTGATCACGGAATGAGCGGATCGGGGCGGGGTACCCGTGGCAGCCCGCAGGGGTCGGTTCCGCTCGGTCCGGGAGGTGGGCGATGGTGTGGTGGGCGTGGTTGATCGCCGTGGTCGTCGTGGTGGGGCTGCTGGCCGCCGCGGTGCTCGGGGTACAGGCCAGGCGGCGCAGCGGGGGCGTGATCGTGGTGCGCAGGGGCCGCGGGTCCGGACGAGGGAGGGCCCGATGACGGCGCCCGTCCCCGCGCTGATCCCGGCCACCGACCTCACCAAGCGCCCGGTGGTCACGCTGGGCGGCGAGGCGGTCGCCCAGGTCAAGGATGTCGTGCTCGACGGGGCGGGCGGCCGGATCGCCGGCTTCACCCTGGCCGGCCGGGGCCTCCTGTCCGGGCCGCTGCGCAAGAGCGTCCCGTGGTCTGCCGTGCACGCCGTGGGCGCGGACGCCGTGATGATCACCTCGGCCGACGCCCTGGAGGACCGTTCCGCCGTCGCCTCCGGGCAGGAGGCCGCCGGCGGCCTGGTCCGCGGGGCCCGCGTCCTGACGGACCAGGGGGTCCAGGTGGGCACGGTGCTCGACGTGGTGGTCGAGGCGGGCCGCGAGGGCCGGGTGGCCGGCATCGAGATGGCCTCCACGGAGGCTCTGGGCCGCCATGAGCGCAAGGTCTTCCTGCCCCTCGGCGAACGCGCGGCGATGACGGGCGACACGCTGGTGATCCCGGCCCGCGACACGGAGCACGCGGTGGACGAGCTGAGCGAGCTGGTGGCGGTGGTGGGGGGCCGGCGCGGGTGGTTCGGGAAAGGCGGGGAAGCCGGAGCAGTTGGAGCAGCCGGAGAAGTCGAAGCCGCAGGAGAAGTAGGAGCAGCCGGAGCCGCCGGGGAAGCCGGGGAAGCCGGGAAGGGGCCGATCTCATGATGCTGCTCAGTCAGGTCGTGGGGCGCCCGGTCGTCAGCGCGGCGGACGCCACGCACATCGGTACGGTCGCCGGGCTCGTCGTCGCGCCGCCGGAAGAGGCGCTGATCACCGCCATCCGGCTGGACGGCGTCAAGGGCGGCGCCGACGTCGTCGCGTGGGCGGACGTGCACGCGGTGGGGCCGGACGCGGTGGTGATCGGGTCGGCGTCGGCGGCCCGGTTCGCCTCCACGGACTCGTCCGAGAGCCAGGACCTGCTCGGCAAACGTCTGCTCACGGAGTTCGGCGACGCCGTCGGAACCCTGGCCGACGTCACCTTCGACCCGGAGTCCGGCCGCGTCCACACCCTCCACACCTCCCGCGGCCACCGCGTGCCCGGCTCCCACCTGCTCGGCATCGGCTCGTACGCGGTGGTGATCCGAGCGGCCGACGAGGCCGCCGCCCGAGCCTGATCCGGGGTGGCTGTCGACCTGGGTCGTACACCCGTGGTCGATTCCCGGCGCACGTCCTCCTGGCTACGATCGGCGCATGTCAGCCACCCCGCCGATATCCCTGCTCAAGCATGCGCCGCCGGGCGTCTGGGCGGCCGTCGCCTGGTGCCTCGGCATGGTCTCAGGCGCCCGTGCGTACTACGGGATCCCGTGGCTGCCGACCAGCACGCAGGAGGCGCCGGAGCCGTGGGAGTGGCTGCTCGTGGCCGTCGCGGCGGGCATGGCGCTGGCCGTCGTGCGGTTGCTGGGCCGTCGCCCGCTGGTGGCGCTCGGGCTGCTCGTCGCCGCCTCGTACGTCGCGACGCTGGCGATCGACGCGACGAACATCGGGTTCGCGCAGTACGCGGCGGTCGACATCGCCATGGGATATGTCGTGGCGACCCGGGCGCGCCGGGCCCGCGTCACCGCCGTCGTCCTGGCGCTCTGTGTCCTGCCCGGCTACGCCCTGCTGCGTCAGCTCCTCGGCCTCCCCCTCCGGCTCGACCACACCATCAGCTCCAGCTGGTCGGACTGGCAGACCGTCGTCCTGACGGCCGCCGTCGCCTGGCTGGTCGGCAACTCGGTGCGGCAGGCCCGCGCCTACACGGAGCGGCTCGGCGCCCAGGCCGCCGCGCAGGCCGTCACCGCCGAACGGCTGCGCATCGCCCGGGAGATGCACGACACCGTGGCGCACAGCATCGGCATCATCGCGCTGCAGGCGGGCGCGGCGGCCCGGGTCGTCGAGACCCAGCCGGCGGGCGCGCGCGAGGCGATGGTCGCGGTGGAGACGGCGGGCCGCGAGACCCTGGCCGGGTTGCGCAGGATGCTGGGCGCGCTGCGGGAGAGCGACGGTGACAGCGGTGGTGCGGGCGGCGGTGGTCGAGGTCCTGACGGGGCACGGGAGCCGGTGCCGCGCGGCCCGGCCGAGGGCCTCGCGGACGTGGAGCGGCTCGCCGCGTCGACGACGGCCGCGGGGGTGCGCGTCGACGTGGTGTGGCGCGGCGAGCGGCGGCCGCTGCCCACGGACGTCGACCTGTCGGCGTTCCGCATCATCCAGGAGTCCGTCACCAACGTGGTGCGGCACGCGGGCGTCATGTCCTGCACGGTGTCCGTGGACCAACGCGACGAGGAGATCATCATCGAGATCGAGGACTCCGGACGGGCCCGAGCAGCCGGTGTGCGGCCGCACGGCACCGGATACGGCCTGCTCGGCATGCGGGAGCGAGTCGCCCTGCTGCACGGCGAGTTCAGCGCCGCGCCGCGCCCCGAGGGCGGCTTCCGGGTGAGCGCCCGGCTGCCCGTCCCGGCCGCGGCGGGTGTCCGATGACGATCCGCGTCCTGCTGGTCGACGACCAACCCCTCGTCCGCACCGCCCTGAGCATGGTCATCACCGAGGCCCCGGACATCGAGGTCGCGGGCGAGGCGGCCTCGGGCGACGAGGCGGTCCGCCGGTGCGCCGAACTGCGCCCGGACGTCGTGGTGATGGACATCCGGATGCCCGGCATGGACGGCATCGAGGCCACCCGGCTCATCACGTCGGGCCCGGCGCCCGCACACGTCGTCGTCCTGACCACGTTCGACGACGACGATTACGTGTACGGGGCGCTCCGCGCGGGGGCCGCCGGATTCCTCGTGAAGGACATGGCCCTGGACGACATCCTCGCGGCGGTGCGGACCGTCGCGACCGGCGACGGCCTGATCGCGCCGAGCGTCACCCGCCGGCTGATCAAGGAGTTCGCGGACCGTCCCGTGCACACGCCGCCGCGGGACGCGCCGATCGAGGGCATCACGGACCGCGAGCGCGAGGTGCTCACCCTGGTCGGCCGCGGCCTGTCGAACACCGAGATAGCCGAGGAGCTCCGCCTCAGCGTCGCCACCGCGAAGACGTATCTGACCCGCCTGCTCGCCAAGCTCGGCGCCAGGGACCGGGTGCAGCTGGTGATCATCGCGTACGAGAAGGGGCTGGTGTCGGCGGAGCGCTGACGGACGACCGGCCGGCGCTGTGGGCGACTTCGCGCGTCCCGGTGCCAGCGCGCTCCCGGCGACTTCGCACATCCCGGTGCCAGTGCGCCCCCGGCGACTTCGCAACTCCCGGTGCAGTGCGCGCCCCCGGCGACTTCGCGCCTCCCGGTGAGTTCGCGTCGTGTTCACGCCTCCCTCATTGACTCGCCGCCCGCACCTCCTTAGCTTCATGGCGCATCTGCCAACGCGGGAGGGGTCTGTCGTGCGCCGACGTATCTGGGGAGCGGCCGCCGTGCTCGCCCTGCTCACGAGCCTCGTACCCGTGGCATCGGCGCAGGCCGCGGCCCCGCACAGACCCGTGCCGCTCCCCCTGGAGCGGCTCTTCGACAACCGCGCGGTGAGCGACGACGCCCGTCCCGCCGAAGCGGACTTCGACGGGGCCGGCGGCTCGCTGTCCGCGCGGGACCTGGCGGCCGCGGGCTGGACTCCGGGGCGCTCTCTCGCCGTCGACGGGGCCCGTCTCACCTGGCCGCGCACCGCGCCGGGCGCTCCGGACAACGTGCGCGCCGACGGGCAGTCGGTGCGGCTGCGCGGCCGCGGTGACGCCCTCGCCTTCCTGGTCGCGGGCACGGGCGGCGAGGCGAGCGGCACGGGGACGGTCCGGTACCGGGACGGTTCGCGCGGCGGCTTCCGGCTCACCGCGCCGGACTGGCGTTCGGGCCCGCTCGCCACGAAGTCCGTGGCCCTGCCGCACATCAACACGCCCGGCGGCCAACTCGCCGAGAAGGCGCGGCTGTACGTCGTGACGGTGCCGCTGGCCCGTGGGCGCGAGGTCGCCTCGGTGGAGCTGCCGCGGGACCCCGGCGCCGCCGACCTGCACGTGTTCGCCCTGTCGGTGCGGGCCGATGCGAAGGGCTGGACGGGCACCTGGTCGGCGTCGACCTCGGGCTACACGGCGGTGGGGCCCTGGGCCGACCGGACCGTGCGGCTCGTCGTCCACACGAGCAGGGGCGGGCCGCGGGTGCGTGTCCGGCTCGACAACACCTTCGCGGCGGCCCCGGTGCGGATCGGCAGCGCGACGGTGGCGGTGCAGGGGGCCGGGGCGGGCGCGCGGGACGAGCCCCGGAGGCTGTCCTTCCGCGGCTCGTCCGGGACGGAGATCCCGGCGGGCGCCCAGGCGTTCAGCGATCCGCTCGACTTCGACGTGCCCGCCGACGCGAACCTCCTGGTGAGCTTTCACCTGCCGGGACCCGTGGCGGCGGCGCCCGTGCACAGCCAGGCCGTGCAGCGGTCGTACGTCAGCGGCCCCGGCGACCACACGGCGGACGGCTCCCCGGCCGCGTACACCTCGACGATCACGACGTGGCCGCTGCTCACCGGCGTCGACGTGGGCGGCGGGCCCGGATCCGTGGTGCTGCTCGGCGACTCGATCACGGACGGCGTGAAGTCCACGCAGGACGCCAACCGGCGCTGGCCGAACGTCCTGGCGACCCGCCTCCTGAACCAGTCCCGCGTCCCGCGCTACGGAGTGCTCAACCAGGGCATCTCCGCGAACCGCGTGGTCGCAGACCGCTACCCCGGCGACGGCGTCTCCACCGACACGGGCGGCGTGAGCGCCCTGCACCGCCTCGACCGCGACGTCCTCGCCCAGACGTCGGCACGCACCGTCGTCGTCTTCGAGGGGATCAACGACGTGCGCTGGGGCGCTTCGGCGGACCAGGTGATCGCCGGCCTGCGGGAGATCGCGGACCGCTCCCACGCGCGCGGACTGCGGGCCGTGGCGGCGACGATCGCACCGTGCGAGGGCGAAAGGCTCTGCACCGGGGCCGCCGACGAGCAGCGGGAGAAGGTCAACGCCTACCTGCGGGGCACGGACGACTTCGACGCCGTGCTCGACTTCGACGCGGTGCTGCGGGATCCCGCGCACCCGGCGCGCATCCTCCCCGCCTACGACAGCGGGGACCACCTGCATCCGGGCGACGCGGGGCTCGCGGCTCTTGCGGAGTCGGTGGACCTGCGCGTGCTGGCGCCGTGAGGTCCTAGACGTCCAGGTCGACCACCACCGGTGCGTGGTCCGACGCGCCCTTGCCCTTGCGCTCCTCGCGGTCCACGTACGCGTCGGAGACGGCCTTGGCGAACGGCTCGTTCCCGTACACGAGGTCGATGCGCATGCCCTTGTTCTTGGGGAAGCAGAGCTGGCGGTAGTCCCAGTACGTGAACGGGTGGTCGTACTTGAGGGGGCGCGGCACGACGTCCGTGAGGCCCGTCTCGCGCAGGGAGGCGAGGGCGGCGCGCTCGGCGGGGGTGACGTGCGTGGAGTCGACGAAGAGCGCGGGGTCCCAGACGTCGTCGTCGGTCGGGGCGACGTTGAAGTCGCCGAGGACGGCGAAGGGGCGGGAGCCGCCCGCGTCCCCGGCGACCGCGGCCTTCAGGGCCTCGAACCACTGGAGCTTGTAGGCGTAGTGCGCGTGGTCGACCTCGCGGCCGTTCGGCACGTAGACCGACCAGAGGCGGACCGGGCCGCAGGTCGCGGAGATCGCGCGGGGCTCCTGCACGCCGTCGTACCCGGGGTCGCCCGGCAGGCCCCTGACGATGTCCTCCAGGCCGACCTTGGAGATCAGCGCCACGCCGTTCCACCGGCCGGTCGCGTGGACCGCCGACTCGTACCCCAGCTCGCGGAGGGCTTCGGTCGGGAAGCCCTCGGCCGTCGTCTTGGTCTCCTGTATGCACACGACGTCGGTGCCGGTGGCCTCAAGCCAGGCGAGGAGCCTCGGCAGACGAGCGGTGATCGAGTTCACGTTCCAGGTCGCAATGCGCATGCCTCACAACCTACCGGGCGGCACTGACAGTCACAGAGCGGCCGACTCCCCCGGCGTCAGACGCACGTGCTCGGCCCCGCCGAGGGCGCCGATCTGGTTGTCGTAGATCGGCCGGGCGAGGTCGGTGAGGAGCGCGTCGTGGATGTCGTAGGCGCGCTGGGGCTTGACCTCGCGTACGTAGTCGATCACTTCGGAGATCTTGTTCCAGGGGGCCATGACGGGCAGCATCAGCGTCTCGACGGGCTGGTCGGGGACGGTCAACGCGTCGCCGGGGTGGAACACCGAGCCGTCCACCAAGTACCCCACGTTGGTGATCCGCGGAATGTCCGGGTGGATGACCGCGTGCAGTTCGCCGTGCACCTGGACGTCGAACCCGGCGGCCGTGAACGTGTCGCCGTGCCCGACGGTGTGCACGCGCCCCGGGAAGGCGGCCGAGATCCGCTCCGCGACAGACTTGAGCGTCCAGATCTCGGCGCCGGGGCGGTCCTCCAGGGCGGCCCGCAGCCGGCCCTCGTCGAAGTGGTCCGGGTGCTCGTGCGTGACGAGGATGGCGTCGGCGCCGAGCGCCGCGTCGTCCTCGCTGAAGCCGCCAGGGTCGACGACGAGCGTGCGTCCGTCCTTTTCGAGACGCACGCACGCGTGGGACTTCTTCGTGAAGGTGATGCGCCGGGCGCGCATGGAGTGGGTGTCGGGAGAAGTCGTCATGCCTCCCATCCTGCTACTCCTGCGGCGTGGTTTCCTCACGGATGACGGCCTGCGCGACCTTGAAGGCGGAGTTCGCCGCGGGGACGCCGCAGTAGACGGCGGCCTGGAGCAGGACTTCCTTGATCTCCGCCGGGGTGAGGCCGTTGCGCAGCGCGGCCCTGGTGTGGAAGCCGAGCTCGTCGAGGTGGCCGCCCGCGACGAGCGCGGTGAGCGTGACGCAGCTGCGGGAGCGGCGGTCCAGACCGGGCCGGTTCCACACCTCGCCCCAGGCGTAGCGCGTGATGAGCTCCTGGAAGTCTCCGGAGAAGTCGTCGGCGGCGTCGAGCACCCGGTCGACGTGCGCGTCGCCGAGCACCTCGCGGCGGACCTTCATCCCCGCCTCGTACAGATCGGGACCGGCCCCGCCGACCACGGCCGCGGGCTGCTCCGCGGCGGCGATCTCGGCGACGGGCGCGACGGGCGGCGGGGCGAGGACGGGCTTGACGGGCGGCGCGGAGATGGCGGACTGGCCGACGGTCGCCTCGGTGGCGGGCTGCCAGGCCGACGAGAAGTGGCGTACGAGGAGGTCGGTGACCGCGGCGGGCTGCTCGACCGGCGCGAGGTGCGAGGCGGCAGGCACGACGGCGAGCCGCGCGTCGGGGATCCCCGCGACGAGCGTACGCGCCTCGCCCTGCCCCGTGACCTGGTCCTCCGAGCCGACGAGCACCAGCGTCGGCACCCCTATCCTGCCCAGCTCCGCGCGCACGTCGAAGGCGGCGAGGGCCTCGCAGGCGGCGATGTAGCAGCCGGGGTCGGTGGTCCGCACCATCTGCACGGCCCAGTCGGTGATGGCGGGCTGGGCCGCGGCGAAGCCGGGCGTGAACCAGCGGTCGGGGGCGGACCGGGCGATGGGGTCGAGACCGTTGCTGCGCACGATCACGCCGCGCTGGCGGAACTCGTCGGCCGTGCCGAACCGCGGCGACGCGGCGATCAGCGCGAGCGAGGCGACGCGCTGCGGGTGCCGGAGCGCGAGCTCGACGCCGATGGCGCCGCCGAAGGCGCAGCCCGCGTACCCGAAGCGCTGCACGCCGAGCTCGTCGAGCGTCGCGAGCAGCCGCTCGGCGAGCTCCCCCACGGACCCGCACGGGTGCGCGGGCGCCCCACCGTGCCCGGGCATGTCGAAACGGAACACTCGCCAGTGCCGGATCAGCTCGGGTACCTGGCGGTCCCACATGTGCCAGGTGGTACCCAGTGAGGCACCCAGGATCAGGACCGGGGCGTCTTCTGGCCCGTCGAAGCGGTATTGCAGGGTGTTCATCGGTGTCTCACTCACCCGCCAGACCCTCTCATCAGTCACGACAGCCCCTATGAGCGGGGTACTGGCTGTAGCTGTTTGACCAGGTGAAAGACCTCCCGGGCCGCGTAGCGTTTGAGACAACGGATGATTTCGCGACGGGTCTTCCCCTCCTTGATCCGGCGCTCGTAGTAGTCCTTGGTACGTGGGTCGACCCGCAGTCGGGTGAACACGATGCGGTGGAGCGCGGCATTGGCCTGCCGGTCACCGCCGCGGTTGAGGCGACGGAACTGCGGGCGTCCCGAGGAACGCTCGACGGGACTGACAGCCTCCACCTCTCGAATCTGCTCGGAGAGCTGGCCGATCCGGTGGGCCAGCAGACCCAGCGTGATGCGAGTGGCCTGCAGCACCGACTCCTCGCCGACCTCCCCGTGACTGCCCGAATCGGTGAACCGCGCGCAGGTACGGAAGAGTTCGGCGTTGCCCAGCGTGGCCAGTTCTTCCCGCAGAGCGGGATCAGCGGTCACGAGGACGGCCTTGAGCTGGTTGATGGCCTGGGTGCGGGCTTTGACGGCCGACGCCTTCGTGAGCTTATACATTCTGGCGATCTGCACCGGCCCTCCACCCGATTTGGCCCGAGCCCGGGCTCGCCCGCTCAACACGGCCCGTGCCGCGTTCTGGGCGTCGAGCGGATCTGTCTTACCGCGCTGGCGGCGATCTGCCCGATCCATCCGGTTTACGTCGAACACGTCCACGCCCTGGGCCAGCAGATAGCGGGACAGAGAGGCCCCGTAGGAGCCGGTCCCCTCCACCCCCGCCCGCGTCACTGCTCCCGACTTCCCGGCCCACTTCAGCAGAGCGCGATAGCCCACCGCGGTGGCCGGGAACTCCTCAGTGCCAAGGACTGCCCCGGACAAGGAGAGCACTGCAGCCACATGCGCATCCCTGTGCGTGTCCACCCCTAAGACCACCTCCTGCACGGGACGGCGACGGCGGGTTTTCGGAGCAGGAGACGACGTACTGGGCACGGTCAAAGTTGACATGCCTGATCCCTTCCGGTCCGATGCCGTGTCGCGTTGCTGGTACCGGGCCGCGTCGGGCGGTCAGAATCGTGAGGACGCCACAACAATCGGCAGGCCCCTATCGGGACACACCCCGCCAGCCCGGCACCGGCAACGCACCATCCCTGACCAGCGGCCGACACTGTGTGACTTAGACACCTTGGTCAGAAAAATCATGAGTCAGACCCCACGACCCGGGACAGCACCCACCCATCCTCCCGCCCCACACGCCACATCGACCCCTGTGTTCGATCTCGATCGGCAGTGAGGGCTATTCGACAGTCGACGTCCAGCACCGACAGCACATGCGCGAACAAGAACAGTGTCGGCGGGCCCGACAGTGGCGAGCCGGAGTACAGCAACGCCCTCGCCTGACGTTGGAACCCCCGCCTGGGCAAACTGTCGGCGGTGCCTCCTCTGTTCTGCCACCTTGTGTCACCCCAGCTAACAGCCACGCACCCCGGCTGCGCATTGACCGGGACCGGATCAAGCTCCATTTCCCCGGTACTACGGTTGCTCACATGACGCTCTCGGCACCTTCGGCGCACGCTGTTGACTTGCGAGTTGAACCGGTGGACAACGTTCTCGATCACGTCGAGCGATCTCTTCAAGTCGAGCTGGACCGGGAAACGGTGGTACGCAAACGCCGCTCGGTCGGAGCGCGGACGGACCGGCAGACGTGGATCCGTATCGAGCTGCGCGGGCTCGACAAGATCGGCGTGCAGGGCTGGAACGGCACCGAGTGCGCCGCGCGCCTGGAAGGCATCGCCCAGTCCACCTGGCGCGGGTGTGTGGTCTGGCGGGACGCGGACGAACCCGTGATGTGGCGGGCTGATGAGGCCGAGCTCTTGCCGAGTGCGCCCATCGGCACCGCGATCCTCAGCGAGGATCCGAATCTGGAGGAAGCCTGGTGGCAGGTGCTCAACGCCTCGCTGGGCGCGCTCGCGAACCAGGACACGCTGCGTGTTGCCACCCCGGACACCATCACCATCACGCAGGCTCTCGTCACCGAAGCCGTCTGCAGCATCGCCCCCGCCTGTGACTTCGACACGACCGTCCAGCAGTGGGTTCCGGCCCACGCGGACCTGAACTGGGCCAACATGACCGCGCCGACGTTCTCCCTCTTCGACTGGGAGGACTGGGGCAACGCACCACGCGGCCTGGATTCCGCCTCGCTGTGGGGAATCTCCCTTGCTGTCCCCGCCCCAGCCGATCGTGTACGGCACGAACGGCGCCACGACTTCGAGAGCCGGGACGGCAAGCTGATGACGCTCTTCGCGTGCTCGAAGATGCTCGGGCCGGATGCCCACCCGCAGGACCCTCGGCTGGAGCCCGCGCGCCACATGGCCGAGCAGGTCATCACAGAGCTTCAGGCAGGCTGACCGCGCGATCAGGCCCGGATGAGGTCCCGGTATCCGCGGACGGCCTGCTCGCCGACCACGCTCGTCAGAGCTCCTATCAGTCCGCCCAGGTGGGCGGGCTCGTCGGTGCCTGGAAGACAGTGCGCCCCTGGGCACCCGGCAACGTCGAAAGCAAGGAGCACCACCGCAGTGGGCAGGACTGAGTACTACTACAACCCCAAGGCCCCCAAGGCCAACACCCTGATCCCCGCCAGCAACATGCTAGCCGTCAACGACGAGGGCGAGATCCTCCTGCAGCGGCGCCGCGACACCGGCCAGTGGGCCCTTCCCGGGGGCGCCCAGGACATCGGCGAGAGCCCCGCCCAGTGCGCGGTCCGCGAATGCCAAGAAGAGACCGGCATCATCGCCGAGGTCACCGGCTTCCTCGGCGTGTACTCCAACCCGGCACACATCGTCGCGTACACCGACGGTGAGATCCGCCAGCAGTTCGAGGTCGCGTACATCGGCCGCCCCGTCGGCGGCAAGCCCACCATCAACGACGAGGCAGGCGGCGTACGTTGGGTCCACCCGGACGACCTCCAGACCCTCGACATCCACCCGAGCATGCACGAACAGATCGGCCACTACCCGGCCGGCACCTACCCCTACCTGGGATAGCCACTCAGTGCGCCACACCCAGTTCGCCCGCGGCCGCCCCACACTGGCGTGGATCTCCGGTGCCACCCAGCGGATGGACGGGTTGGCCAGTTCGCAGAGCTTGCGCAGCGCCTCGACGCCGTCCGTGCCGGGCATCTTGACGTCCATCAGGACGACGTCCGGCTTCAACTCCTCGGCGCGGTCGACGCCTTCGGCGCGCCGCCCGCGCCGTCACCGCCCTGCTCCTCCACGTACTCGAGAGCGGCGAGCCGGAAGACAGCGGAGCCTCCAGCACAAGCCCCGATCCGTCTTGACCAACTGCGGACGACGCCGCGCCGGAGGCAGGCCGACGGGGGTTCCTCAGCTGTTGCAGTGCCGACGCCAGCTCTGGTTGAACTTCGTGAGCGTCTACGGGCCGACGGCCCGCCCAGACCTGTCGAGTGACCATAGGGCCACTGCGCACAGTGATACGCGGCCGCCTGAGAAACGTACGCGGCCTCAAGGCAGTTGTGCTGCGGTATGGACACCGTGGCCTTCGACGACGTGTTCCCGTATGCCCGTCACTGAGGGTGCAGGTCAGCGCGGTCGCGCTTGGCTTTCCCCTATGTGCCCTGTACCGGATTGTGCTGACTTGACTGCGCTGGGACCCGCGTACCCAGGCGTATTACGAGAGACGGGTTACGGAAGGGAAGATCCAGCGCGAGATCATCCGCTGCCTGAAGCGGTATGTGGCCCGGGAGGTCTACCGCCTCGTTCAGGGGCAGCGTCAGAGCCCGCGTTGCGAGTGAACAGCCCTGTCAGTCCTCGGTATGCCGTCAGACGAAGGTGAGTGCCGTGACGGGGTCAGGGTCGGCCGGTACGGCTGGCCACCATTCGCCGTCGTCGTCCTGGAGGTAGGGGTACCAGTGGTCGTCGGGACCCAGGCGGAGCTGGATGCCGTGGCCGGTGAGTGTGAGGCGGTTGCGCCAGGCCCTGAGAGCCACAGGGGCGGTGGTCATTTCGGCGAGGGCCGTGGTCAGGGCGGTCCGGGCGACTGTCATGGTGGCCGAGCCGGGGTGTGGGGCTGTTCGGCGACGGTGATGCCGGTGGGGCCGCCGTGGCGCCAGGCGCGGGTGAGGCGGGCGAAGGAGGTGGGTTTGGCGCCGGTGTTCTGGATCAGTTGGTGGAACCACTCGGGGCCGGGATTGCTCGCGGCGATGCGTACCGCGTCCTGGTGCTGGGTCAGGTGCAGGGTGGTGGTATCGCCCGACAGCAGCCGTGACGCGCGTGCCGACACATCGGTCATCAGGCGCTCCAGATCGGGGCTGGTGAGACCGGTGCTCGACGGTGGGGGAACCGGCAGTGCGGCGGAGTGGGCGGAGGGTTCGGGCAGGTCGGGCAACGGCGGGGCGTGCCCCGTCAGGGCGGCCCACGCGGCGTAGGCGCCGGCCGCGTGGATACCGGCAGGAGCGGCTGGAGCGTCGACGGTGTGGCCCGTGGTGCGGCGTGCGCGCAGCTGGGCGAGGACTTCCTTGCGTCCACGGCCGCGCAGCGCGAAGAGCACGAACGGGTCGTCATCGATGGTGGCGGCGATCGCGTAGCAGAGTGCGGCGGCGTGTTTGCACGGGTATCCCCAGTCGGGGCAGGAGCACTCGGGGTCGAGTTCGGCGGGCTGCGGGAGAAGGGGGACTCCGGCGTGGCGGGCGTCGTCGACGAGTTCGGCGGGCATCTCGCCGTCGAGGAGCGCTGCGAGATGCCCCGCGCGGGCCGCGATGGTGTCGAGCAGGGTGTCCCACTGGGTGCGGGTGAGGACGGGCAGGTGGACCGAGGAGCGGTACGGGCGGGGGCGGCTGCCCTGAACAGGTGCTTTCACTTGGCCTGGCGCGATGGAGACCGGGCCGACCATGCCCTTGCGGGCACAGGTGCGGCCGCGGGACAGGCGCCCGGCGTCGGGGGTGGAGTCCTCCAGGGCCGCCACCCACGCCTGGCCCCACCAGGTGGCGGCGAAGGCGCGCTTGCCGCGCACCGGACCACGTCGGGCTGCCGGGCTCATGACTGCCTGCCCATGGGCGACGAGTTCGGCGAGGTCCGCGTCGAACAGTTCGGTCAAGGCTGCCTCGCCGGAGCCGACGACGGCGTCGGCGTCGGCGTCGGCGAGCGCACGCTTGGATGCGAGCAGCTTCGCCACCTTGTCCTCCACGGTTCCCTCGGCGAGGAGTTTGTGCACCTGGACGGGCTTGTCCTGGCCGATGCGGTAGGCGCGGTCGGTGGCCTGGTCCTCGACGGCCGGGTTCCACCAGCGGTCGTAGTGCACCACATGGGTGGCGCGAGTGAGGTTGAGTCCGGTGCCGACCGCCTTCAACGACAGCAGGAATACCGGAACTTCGCCTTGCCGGAAGGCTTCCTCCATCTCCTCGCGGTGGGCGACGGGCGTGCCACCGTGCAGGAAGAGGGTGGAGACGCCGCGCTCGGCGAGATGTTGCTCCAACAGAGTCGCCATCTGCTTGTACTGGGTGAAGACCAGAACCGACTCGCCCTCGGCCGTGATGGTCTCGAGCAGTTCGTCGAGCAGGTCGAGCTTGCCGGACCGGCCGCGCAAGGGCATGGACTGGCGCAGGTACTGGGCCGGGTGGTTGCAGATCTGCTTCAGAGCGGTAAGGAGCTTCAGCACGAGTCCGCGGCGGGCGATGCCCTCAGCTTCGGCGATCTTCGCCATGGTCTCGCGGACCACCGCCTCGTACAGGCCAACCTGCTCAGGCGTCAGGGGTAGACGCGGTCGGTCTCGGTCTTGGCGGGCAGTTCGGGGGCGATGCCCGGGTCGGACTTTTTGCGGCGTAGCAGGAAGGGGCGGACGAGGCGAGAGGCGCTCGGCGGCCTGGGGGTCCTCGCCCGTCTCGATCAGCCGGGCGTGCCGGTCGCGGAAGGCGGTGAGGGTGCCGAGGAGTCCGGGGGTGGTCCAGTCCAGGAGTGCCCACAGTTCGGAGAGGTTGTTCTCCACGGGGGTGCCGGTAAGGGCGACGCGGGCGCGGGCGGGCAGGGCGCGCAGTTCGCGGGCGGTGACGGCGTACGGGTTCTTGACGTGCTGGGCCTCGTCGGCGGCGATCAGCGACCAGTCGGCCTCGGCGAGGGCCTCCTGGTCGCGGCGCAGGACTTCGTAGGTGACCAGGACGATCTCGTCGGTGGCGAGGTCTTTGAGGTGGCGGTCGCCGCCGTGGTAGCGGCGCACGGGGACGTGCGGCGCGAACCTGTCGGCTTCGCGCTGCCAGTTGCCGAGCAGGGAGGCAGGACAGACGACAAGAGCGGGGCCTGCGGTGGCGGGGCGGCCTGCCGGTGCAGATGCAGGGAGATGAGGGTGATGGTCTTGCCCAGGCCCATGTCGTCGGCGAGGCAGCCGCCGAGGCCGAGTTCGCACATCTCGGCCAGCCAGGCCAGGCCCCGCTTCTGGTAGTCGCGCAAAGTGGCCTAAAGAGCGGCGGGCTGCGGGGCGGGGGTGCGGGACTCGGGGTCGCGGATACGGGCGATGAGGCCGCCGAACGCGCCAACTGCAGCGCACGGGACCGGTTCGCCGTCCCGCTCCACCTCGCCGGTCAGCGCGGCACCCAGAGCCTCCATGGGGGTGAGAGGGACGAGTCGGCGGCGCTTGGCGCGGGCGACCAGTTTCGGGTCGGCGACCACCCATTGGGCACGCAGCCTCACGAGGGGGCGGCGGGCCTCGGCGAGGGCATCCATCTCGGCCTCGGTGAGCGGCTGGCCGCCGAGCGAGAGCTGCCAGCGGAAGTCCAGCAGCGCGTCGGCATCCAGGAGACCGCCCGCGCTGGAGCCGGGGGCGGTGCGCTGCCCGATCTCGGCGGTGGCGGTGAGCGCCTTGCCCAGCTCACGCGGCCAGTGCACGTCGATACCGGCCGCACGCAACGTGTCGGTGGCCTCCCCGAGGAGGTCGAGGGCTTCGTCGTCACTCAGCCGGAGCTGATCGGGAGCGGCGTCCTTCAGCAGCCGCTCGAGCGGGGGCCAGACGCGGGCGCCACGGGCAGGGCGAGCAGCGTCTCGGTCTCGGCACGCGGGCCGAGCAGCCGCTCCACCGGCCGGCTCGCTCCACAGCCGTGCGGCTTCGACGACGAGCGACGGATCGGCTGCGGTGTGCAGCTGCAGTACGGCGTACACCGGGATTGCCCTGGACGACGACAAGAAGAACGTCGTCGCCTACCGCACCACCGGCTGATCCCCGGAGAATCTCGCACGGTCGGCTCCCTTCCAGAAAGGCGCCAAACCGTCCCGCACCTGTGGTCACTCCTGGGCCAGCCTCGCATGACGTCCTGCCACGTCGCGAACATCGGCTCACCGTCATCCCCACGACGGAGACAGCCCATGCGGACCTCATCGACGGAGTCGGCGTCGTACTCGCCAACCAGGGCGTCAGCTGGGATGGCCGACAGACCGAGCCCACGCCCCTCCGCCTGGCGAGACAGATCGATCAAGGCCACCCCTACTGGCGACGCAGCTGCACGACACCGGTCAAGCAGTAGCGGGTCCGCGGCTCGGCGATGCCCCGGTCGCGTTTGTGACGCTGCTCCCGCCCCGTCCTGTGCCCCCTCCGCTGTGCCCCGCTCAAGGGGATATGCGCTTCTATGTGGATTGGCGGTGTTCGGCTTGCCTACGCAGTTTATGTGTGGATGGGTAGCAGTGTTCCGTCAAGTCGAGGGCCTGGATGTACGAAGCGATCACCTCCGTGACAGCATTTACACCCTGGGTGTCATTCGTTGCCCTCAAGATCCCTCGCCCCACCGGGAGTCAGAAGTGAATCGCCGTTTCCTGCCCGTTGCGGTCGCGATCACCGCAAGCGCCGTGCTCCTGCTCACCGGTTGCACTTCAGGCGGCGGAGACGATGATGCCTCCGACAAGATCAAGGGGGCAGGGAGCGGAGAGGCGTCGGCTTCGGCGAGTGCGTCGGCGAAGCCGGGCGGGGCCAAGCGGCCGGAGATCAAGCTCCCCAAGACCTTCCGGGCGGACTTTGGGAGCTGGACGAACAGCGACCCGAAGCTGCAAGTGATCCTGGACGACGGGAAGGAGCGGCTGCGGGCCGGATACGCCGCCATCATGGCGGGCGATCCTCAGGACAGCGCCTTGGAGTTCTATAGTGCGGGCGCGGCCCTCAAGTCCGCCCCGGAATGGGTGAAGACGTACGAGGGCCTCACCCTCAAGGGACAAGTCCACGTCTCCAACCCCCAGGTGCACATCAGCAATGAGGGGTTCGGCGTCCTCTTCTACTGTGTGGACGAGGCGAAGGCGTCCACACGGAACCTCAAGTCGGGCAAGGTCGAGGGCACGCCCGAAGGCGACGACCCGAAGGTCCAGTACCGCACGCGGCTGGACAAGAACGCCGATGGCGTGTGGCAGACCTCCACCGTGGAGACGGACCGCGGAGGATGCCAGAAATGACCTCTGCCTACCGCCGTGCTGGTGGAGCCTTGGCCCTGCTCACCGCCGTCGCCGTCCTGTTGCCCACTTCAGCCGTTGCCATCGGCGGGGGCGGGGAGGAATCGACGGGCGGCGGAAAGAAGCCCGACCACTCCGTGGGCGGCGATGCCTCTGGCAAGGACCTGATGGCGTCTGTGTCCAACTCGAAGATCAAGCTCACCTATCCCGGCGGCCGGACATCGAAGGCTCCCGTGGGTGAGCTCACCTCCGTGGACCCCAACTGGGAGCCCCCGGCATGCTGGTACGAGCCCGTGTTTTCCCCGAAGCAGCTCAAGGACGCGGTCGCCACCGGCGAGGGCGGCCTGGTCAATGCCCACGTCTGGTGGAGCAACGGCCTGTGGGTGGACCACTACGAGAAGGGGAAGCCGGACAGCAATTTCGACCTGACGGCTCCCGCGAACAGCAGCGCCGACGGGTACAAGAAGTACAACCTCGGCAAGAAGGGCATGTTCTGGCGAAGCACGGTCCGCGAGGGCCACTACCAGGACTCGAAGGCGTGGGACTGCGGCCGCGTCATGTTCTGGCAGGACGCCGGCACCATCCCTAAGGACAAGAACGCTCCCACCCCGGAAACCTTGGCCGCCTACGCCTACAACAAGATCAAGGTCCCGGACACCGAGATCGAGGTGAAGCCGGCCGCCAAGTCGACGGTCAACCTGCCCACTTGGGTGTGGCTGGACAAAAGCACCTTCAAAAACATCACAGTCCGCGCCGACCTGCCCGGCACCGGCCTGTATGCGGTGACCACCGCGAAGCCGGTCGCCCTGCACCTGGAACCCGGCACGGACGACGCCGAGGCCTACCCCGCGTCCGGCGAGTGCACGATCAACGACGACGGCTCCATCGGCACCCCGTTCACCAAGGGCGCCTCCGGCGACACTCCTCCGTGCGGCATCAAGTACCTGCGGGCCACGAACGGCGAGCCATACCAGATCAAGGCATCGATCACCTGGGCGATCTCCTGGGAGGGGACGGGCGGAGCGAAGGGCGACCTTCCCGATGGAACCTTCGAGACCACCCAGGACATGAACGTCCAGGAGATCCAGTCCATCAACCGCTGACAGAGCACCACCCTCTCTCGCCCTGTTCGAGCTGTTCGCGGCCGGGCACCAGCATGATCTCTTTCATTGCCTTGACGAAAAGTCAACCCTCCGCAGACCCGGCCAGCCCAGGGCCTTGGGGCGGCGGGTATCAACGATTCACCACGATTGACGGGGACCCATGTCGGATCTGAAGAAGGATGCGGAAGCTCTGCACAAGGCGGCCGCCGCGCTGGGCAAGGTGGATGACCACACCCGTAAGCCGTTGCATGACTTCACGGCCGCTTCGCATGATCTGTCCGCGTTCGGTGTGCTGGGGTCGTTGATGAGTGCCAAGGACGACATCCAGGACGGCATGGACACCATCGCCAAGCTCACCAAGGACCTGCACAAGGAGTGGGAGGCCGAGGCGAAGTTCGTGGACGACGTCTCCGACGCCTTCGACCTGCTGGATGTTCTGCTGAGCGCTGCGGCTCGCGCCAAGAGGGGCTGAGCCGTACATGGGCTTCGACATCATCCCCGGCGACGCCGAGTTCGAAATTGACGCCGAAGATCTCAACCCGCTGAAATGGATCAACAAGGCCAACCACGCCTTCGGCGACACCCTCGCCAGCAATCTGGAGTTCCTCGGCATCACCGACCCCGCCGTCGACCCGGACGGCATCCGGGAGATAGCCAAGCAGTGGCGGGCCCTGGCCAAGGGGCTTGACGCCGCAGCCCACGCCGCCGAGGTGGCGCTCAAGGATCTGGAGTGGGAGGGCAAGGCCGCCAAGGCCCTCCACAAGCGAGCCAAGACCAGCCGCACACAGGCCACCAACATGGCCGACTCGCTACGCGAGGGCGCCAAGGCACTGGATGACTTCGCCGACGAAGCCCACGAACTCCTCACCGAGATCGGTGTGATCCTCGCGGAGATCGCCGAGTTCGAGATCGCGGGCCTGGCCCTGTCGGTACTGACCGGCGGCCTGTCCGCGATCGCGGGCAGCCTCGCGGCCGGCGCGCGGGCCGCGAAGGTCGTGGCACTGATCGCCCGGATCGAGAAGTCCGGCAGCCGTATGGCCTGGGTTATCCGCACCGTCATGGAGGCGATCCGCGGCCTGGAGCGGGCGCTGAAGGCCCTCGGGGAGATCAAGACGATCGCCAAGGTCGGAAAGATGGCGGGCGAGGGCATGAAGTTCGCCGCCTTCGACGCCGCTCTGCAAGATCCGAGCGCTTTCAAGGACCCGGAGAAGCTCTCCAAGCTGCTGGCCGAGGGTGCGATCCTCGGCGTCGGCGCCGGCGTCCTGGGCAAGGCCCTCGGTAAGGGATTGAAGAAGCTCAAGCCCGGCGAGCTGTCCAAGATGGGCAAGGCATTGGGCTTGGGAGGCGATGGTCTGGTCCGCCCGAACCTGTTGCCTGGGAAGCTGCGGGTAAATCTCGCGTCGATCCGGGCGAAGCTAAAGGAGTGGGTAGTCGATCCGATCGACGTCGCCACGGGCGACATGCTTCTGACGGAGACGGATGTCCAACTGCCGGGCACCCTCCCCCTCGTTCTGGAACGCACTCACCTCTCGTCATATCGGTGGGGCGGCTGGTTCGGCATATCCTGGGCTTCGACGCTCGACCAGCGCCTTCAAGTCGGCGATGAGACCATCACTTACGCCGCCCCTGACGGCGCGCGCCTGGTCTTCCCGCGGTTGGCTCCCGATGCCGCCGAGCCCGTATCTCCGACAACCGGGGCGCGTCTCTTCCTGTCCTGGGACACCGAGACCGACGGTGCCCTGCGGCTGTTCGACCCGGGGACCGGCCTTGCGCATGTCTTTCATTCCCCCCGGCCTGCGGCGGACGGTCAAGCCGTCGATCTCCCTCTGCAGGAGATCGTGGACCTCAATGACCAGCGCATCACCGTCCATTACGCTGATGACGGCGCCCCGATCGAGGTGAGTCACACTGCTGGCTACCGGATCGCTTTGGACCGACATCCTCATCTACCTCGCATCACCGGCCTGCGCCTCCTCGACGCCGAAGCCCCCTCTTCGCGCGGGATCAGCCTTCTCACTCTTGGCTATGACGAGGCAACAGGGAACCTCGTTGAAGTCACCAACTCCTCAGGTCTTTCCGAACACTTCACATACGACGACGCGGGCCGCATTGTTTCCTGGCTCGACCGCAACGGCACGGCGTACGCCTACAGCTACGACGACCACGGTCGCGTCGTAGCTACGGAAGGCAGCGGCGGATGTCTTTCGGGAACACTTGCTTACGACGATGAGACCCGCACCACCAAGGTCACCAACTCCCTTGGCCACACCAGCTATTACGAACACAATGAGGCATCGCGACTCGTCCGCCGGACGGACCCGCTCGGCCATGTCACCCACCAGGAGTGGGACAACCAGGGCCGCTTGGTCTCCGTCACCGACCCTCTCGGTCACACGAGGCAGTTCACCTACGACGAGGCCGGACTCCTCGCCTCCGCCATCCGCCCTGACGGGCGCGGAACGTTCGTGGAGTACAACGAACTGGGCCAGCCTGTCCGAGTCACCGGACCTTCTGGTCTCACACGCCATCAAACCTTCGACGCGCGGGGCAACCTCACCGCAGCCACCGATGCGGCGGGTGCCCAGATTCGCTTCGCGTACAACTCGGCAGGGCACCTCACCGGCGTAACCGATCCCCTCGGTCACACCGCACACATTCGCTGCGACAAGGCAGGGCTTCCGATCCAGGTCGTAGACCCGCTCGGTGCGGTGACTGACTACGAACGCGATGCCTTCGGCCGCCCTGTCACGGTCACCGATCCGCTCGGTGCTGTCACGCGGCTGTCCTGGACCGTGGAAGGAGGGCTCGCACGCCGCGTCCTGCCGGATGGCAGCGAAGAGACATCGACCTGGGACGGCGAGGGCAACTGCACGGCACGCACGGACGCCCTGGGTACCGTATCCCGCTTCGAATACACGCACTTCGACCGGGTCGCGGCCCGCATCGGCCCTGATGGCAGCCGCTACGAGTTCACCTACGACACCGAACTGCGACTCGTCCAGGTACTCAACCCCCAGAACCTCACCTGGACATACGCATACGATCCGGCCGGGCGCCTGACCTCGGAAACCGACTTCGACGGCCGCACCATCAGCTACGAGCACGACCAGGCAGGCCGGGTCGTGGCCCGCACAACACCCCTCGGCGATCGCATATCCACCAGCTATGACGCGCTCGGCCGCATCACGTCGAAGGACGTAGCAGGGCACACCACCCACTACACCTACGATGCGGCCGACAACCTGGTGAGCCTGTCCTCCCCGACCTCGACGATGACCTTCGAGTGCGATGCACTCGGGCGCCCGCTTTCCGAGACAGTCGACGGACGCACCACGCGCTACACCTACGATCTGCTGGGCCGTGTCACATCCCGCACCACGCCCACGGGAGCGGTGTCCGAGTTCGCTTACGACGCCGCAGGAAACCGCACGAGCGTGAGCAGCGACGGCCGCACCCTGGTCTTCGCCCACGACGCACGGGGCCGCGAAGTGTCGCGGGCCTTCGGCCGGTCCGACCAACCCGTCACCATCACCTCAGCCTGGAACGAATGCGACCGTCTGATATCGCAAGTTCTGGCCACTCCTGACCGCATCCTGCGAGACCTCGGTTACGACTACCGTGCCGACGGATTCTTGGAACGCATATCCGACCAGCTGCTCGGGACAAGCACATCCTTCGACCTGGACCTGACCGGCAGGCCACGGCAAGTCACAGCCGAGAACTGGACCGAGGAATACGCCTACGACGCCGCGGGCAACCAGACCCAGGCGCAATGGCCCGATGAGGCCCATCGCCGTGAGGGGCGAGGCGAGCGCATCTATGAGGGAACCAGGCTGCTCACCGCCGGCCGGATCCGGTGCGAATACGACGCAGCAGGACGCACCGTCCTCCGCCAGAAGAACCGGCTGTCGAGAAAGCCGGACACATGGCGCTACACCTGGGACGCGGAAAGCCGGCTGACTGCCTGCCGCACCCCCGACGGGACCCTGTGGACGTACACCTACGATCCGCTGGGGCGCCGCACGGCCAAGCACCGCATGACGGACGACGAACGCTCGATCTTGCACTCCGTCTATTTCACCTGGGACGGCCCTCGTGTGGTCGAACAGACCGACACGGCAACGCAGACGACACTGACCTGGGACTACGACGCCTACCGCCCCCTCACTCAACTCGAACGACGAACCGGCCTTGACCCCGAGGCGCGGGCGGACATCGACTCGCGCTTCTTCGCCATCGTCACGGACCTCATCGGCGCCCCCAGCGAACTCGTCGACGAACAAGGGGATGTGGCTTGGCAGAGCCGGACGACGGTGTGGGGCGCAACGTCCTGGAACCGTGACGCCGCCGCCTACACGCCTCTCCGCTTCCCAGGGCAGTACGACGACGGAGAAACGGGGCTCTTTTACAACTACTTCCGTCACTACGACCCCGAAACCGCCCGGTACATCAGCCCTGATCCGCTCGGCCTCGACGCAGGACCGAACCCGGTCGCCTATGTCACCAATCCACACCTCCAGATGGACCCCGAAGGGCTCATCGCCAAGGGATGCACAGAGGACGGGGGATGGTACAGCGGCCTGAAGCCCGCCAACCTCAAGGATGCCAACGGAAACCGTCTGTCCAGCATCGACATGGAGATCAACCACATCCCCGCTAAAGCCTCATATGCCCACCTCGGGGAGCCCGGATTTAAGGTGACCAAGAGCGGCGGGGCAGGCATGGGACCATCGATCAGAATGGATCTCGCCGACCACCGCGCTCTCAGGAGTACTGGCTCGGGCCCTCGCGCGGACGCATGGCGGGCCGCGCAGCGGCAGTTGATCGACAGCGGCCGATGGGATCAAGCCATGAAGATGGACATCGATGACATTCGTGGCCGATATGGCAGCAAATACGACGGCCACATCGCAGATATGGTGGCTAGCCTCAAGAACAACACAAAGTTCCAGGCCATGCTGACGAAGCGTGACTGGACGATCGACTACGACCTGCTGAAATAGGTGAACGTACATGGCCATTGACCTCGTGCTGGATCCGCCTCGCGGCGTGGCGCCGGTGAGGCTGGGCATGACACTCGAAGAGGCTGTAGAAGCGGTGTCTGGCTGGGGTACACCAAGGGTCTTCGGCCCCTTCGCCCATGACCCTTCAATGGATTTCGACATCGAGCTGGACAGGGTGGGATTCCAGGCACTACTGGAGAGGGACGAGCGTGTCACCGCGGTCGAACTGTGGTGGCCCGGCGAAGGCCGAGTGTCCACGACGCGCGTTCTCCTGGAGGGCGACGATGTATTCACCACGCCTGCTGACGAGATCCTGGAACGAGCCGTAGCGCGCGGCTGGACCGTGGACGCGTCCAATCCCGAACGGCCGTTCATTCCGGGAGTGACCCTGGCCTTCACGCGGGAGACGTCTCAGGAGGTGCCGCGCGACCGGCACGGGCTCCCCACGTATTTCACGTCCGTCCTCGTCGGCGACGAAAACTACAAATAGCCCCTGCCGCAAACAACCGCCTCACTCAACCCGCCACCGAGCGCCGCCCCGCGGCAGTTCCTGTCCGCGCGGGTCCGGCGCGGAGGCGGGCCGTAGTCGCATGAGGCAGAGGTGTCACCGCCATGTGTGGCGACCGGCTTCCTGTCGTCACAGCAGAGGATCATGCTTCCAGGAGCAGTGGCAGGCAGCCTGCACTGCCCGATGAATGCCCGGCCGGTACAGGCACGAGTAGGGACTGGGACGCGAAGAGAACGCTCAGGTGCCCTCAGCGCCGCCGAAGCGCTCGCGGTAGGACTCCAGGTCCTCTTCCATGATCTTCGCGAAGAGCACCGGCGGGACAGTGAACGCGGTCCCGGCCGGGAGGCTGTTGAGATTCTTGGCCTGATCGGCGCTCACCCAGGTCGCGGTGTCGCCCTCGAACACGAAGGCCGACCGCATGGCCCTGGCGTATGCCGGGATGAAGGGCTCGGAGATGACCGCGTACAGGTGGATGAGGTTCATGGCCGTGCGCAGGGTCAGCGCGGCGCCATTCTTGTCGGTCTTGATCTCCAGCCAGGGGGCCTTCTCCTCGAGGTAGGAGTTGCCCGCGGACCACAGGGCGCGCAGCGCGGCCGCGGCCTTGCGGAACTGAAGGGCTTAGTCGAAGGCGGTTCCCTGGTGCCCGTCCTCGGCGAAGACGTTCCCGAAGGCGATCGTCGAGGCCCGGCGGCCACTGGTCATCATGGTGGCACGGGAGATTGCCCATGAGTCCCGGTTGGTCTCCTGGCCGTACAGCGTGACGTCCACCTGGGGGTTCATCGACGCGATGTACGAGGCCGTCTCGGTCAGCAGACCGGCCGTCCCGCAGGTCGGATCCAGGATGGTGCGGACGGCATGCGGCGACGTCATGAGGTCCGAGTCGGCAGAGACGAGGAAGCTGGCCATTAGGTGGGCGACGTCCCGGGGGGTGTAGTGCTCGCCGATCGCCTCATTGCCGTTCTCCGCGAACCGCCGGACGAGCTCCTCGAAGAGGCTCTCCATGTGATCGTCGATGATCATCTGTCCCAGATCGATCGAGACGAACTGCGCGACGACGTGGTAGAGGAGTCGGGCCTGGTGCAGGCGGGTGACGGTCCGCTCGAACTCGAAGCCGTCCAGCAGCTCCCTGACCTTCTGGGAATACCCATCGACATAGGTCAGGAGCAACCGGTCGGCGCTCTCCGGATCGCTGAGCACACTCTGCATGGAGAGCCGGCTAGAGTTGTAGAAGGACCAACCCGAGGCGGCCGCGAGGCGCTGCTCCTGCTCGTCGTTGGTGCGCTCAGCCTCGTCGAGCACCGCCTGTCAGCTCGGGCCCAGCAGGCAGTCCAGTCGGCGCAGCACCGTGAACGGCAGGATCACCCGCCCATACTCGGAAGGCTTGAAGTCGCCGCGTAGCAGGTCGGCCACCGAACAGACGAGCTTGGACAGATGTCCGGTGGCGTCGCTCATGCTGTCCTCCGCAGGCCGGTGCCTTCCTGGGGACTGATCACCTCACAGCGGGCGGCCGGGCCGGAGCCACGAGGGGTACGGGACGTCGGCACGCCGGTGGCGGCACCCGGAGACCTGGGTGCCGCCGCCGTCGTCGGTGGTCCACCGCCAACTGCCGGCCAGCCGACCGGACATCGTTCCCTCTCCGCTGTGAAGCCGCTCCCCCTGCCCGAACTTCATACGTGCAACGTGCTCCGCACCAGACATGAACTCCAGACCTATCGAAGCACACTAACGAGCTCGTGCCTGGTTGGCGGACGGGCACGGTCAAGTGGTGCTCTGGCAGATCTCACTCTGCCGCGGCAGCCTGCGCTGGGGCCCGATGGATGGCTGCCAGTCCGGCGATAGCCGGGACGAGTTCGTCCAGGAGGTCGCGCTGCCGGTGAACTTCGCGTACCCCACACAGGCCAGCGCCGCGTTCTCTTCGTGCCGGACATGGATGAACCGCATCTCCGGGTGGGTCCGCAGGGCCTCGAAGAACCCGTTGACCTGATCACCGCAGATCCCGAAGCACGTGTCGACACCCCACTCCAGCAGGCGCTCGACGATCAGATCCGACGTCGTCTTCGACGAACCGCGCGTGGCGTGGTCGCCATCCTCTCCGGACACCTCGGTGACTCCTCACGACGGGGGCAGATGCCTCGTCAGCATCACGCGGATCCGCGCGGCGGGCATCTGCACACGGGCCGGACGTGGCGGCCGAGCGGGCGATGGCGCAAAGCACCCGGTCGTCCGGGCCCGGAAGGGGTAGGGACCGCTCCATGAGCGCACGCACCCCACAGACGGCACCCACCGCACACAGCACCCACACCGCACCACCACCCGCCGGCGCCACGCCCCACCTCGACGCCGAAGCGGTGGGCCGTCTCGTCCCGATGGCCGCCGCGGTCGACGCGCTGGAGGCTGTTCTCGCCGCGGGGCTGGATCCGGCCGCGGAGCCGGCCCGCGCGGTCGTGGACGTGCCCGGCGGCCAGCTACTGATGATGCCGTCGGCCACGTCGTCGTACACCGGCGTGAAGATCGCCACGGTCACCCCTGGCAACGCGGACCGCGGCCTGCCCCGCGTCCAGGGCATGTACCTCCTCCTGGACGGGGTGACGCACACGCCGCTGGTCCTCCTGGACGGCATCGCGCTGACCTCGCTGCGCACTCCGGCGCTGTCCGGGGTGGCGGTGCGGCACCTCGCGGTTCCGGAGGCCGGCCGCCTGGTCGTCTTCGGGACGGGGCCGCAGGCGTGGGGGCACGTCGAAGCGGTACGGGCGGTGCGTCCCGCGTTGCGTCACGTCGACGTCGTCGCGCGGCACCCCGGCCGGGTGGCGGCCTTCGTCGACCGCTGTCGCGCCGCCGGTCTCGCGGCGGCCGCGGCGACGCCGGAGGCGGTGGCCGACGCGGACGTGGTCTGCTGCTGCACCACGGCCCGCGAACCCCTGTTCGACAGCGCCCTGCTGCCCGACCACGCGACGGTCGCCGCGGTCGGCTCCCACGAGCCGGACGCCCGCGAGGTCGACGCCGCGCTCGTGGGCCGCGCCACAGTGGTGGCGGAGTCCCGCGAGGTGGCGGCGCGGGAGTGCGGCGACCTGGTCCTCGCGACCGCCGAAGGAGCCTTCGACCCGGCCCGGCTGCACACACTGGACGACTTGGTCCGCGGCGGTGTGCGGGCGGCCGAGGGGCGGCCCCGGCTGTTCAAGTCTGCGGGGATGGCCTGGGAGGACCTGACGGTGGCGGCCGCCGCGTACGAGAGGTGGACGGCCGCCGGGTGAAGGCTTCGGGCGGGCGCGGGGCGCGCCTCAGGCCTCGACCGTCACCGCATGCCGCAGCACCGCGTCGAACAGGTACCCCTGCGTGTTGGGCACCGTGGTCTCCGGCTGGGTGCGGCCCGTGGAGTCCGTGGCGCGGGAGAGGAGTTCGGCGGGGCCGGGCTTGCGGGGTGTCCACGGGATCGACCAGCGGGTCCACGAGCCGCGCCGCCCGGTGTCGTGCAGGCGGGCACGGCGCCAGGACGCGCCGCCGTCCGTGCTGACCTCGACCCGGGTGACCGCGCCGTCCGCCGACCAGGCGCGGCCCGTGAGCCGGTGGCGGGTGTGTGCGGACAGGCGCGCGTTCCAGGGGAGTTCGAAGGCCGACTTCAGGGTCTGGCGGGTCAGCGGGGCGCTGCCCTCGGACGGGTACGCGTCGCCGTACAGCCGGTAGAAGTCCGTGTTCCAGGGCGAGTAGAGGGGCACGGTCGAGACCTCGATGTCGCCCAGCCACTTGATCGAGGAGATGCCCACCCAGGACGGGGCGAGCAGACGGACCGGGAACCCGTGGTCGGGAGGAAGGGGCGCGCCGTTCATCTCATACGCGAGGAGGACGTCGTCCAGCGCCTTGGAGATCGGCATGGGGCGGCGTACGCGGCCGTAGTTCGTGCCGTTCGACGTGACGTACTCGTCGTCGAGGCCGCGCGGCATCACGTCCACCGCCCGGGTGGAGAGGCCGGCCCTGCGCAGGACGTCGGAGAGGCGTGCCCCGCGCCAGTGGGCCGCGCCGATCGCGCCCGTGCCCCACGGGGTGCCGGCCACGGGCTGGTTCTGCTGGGTCTTGAAGTAGTTCCTGGCGTTGCCCGCGCACTCGACGAACGCCGTGCGGGTCACCGGGGGCAGGCTGCGCAGCTCCGCGAGGGTGAACTGCCGTGCCCCGCCCGTCAGTCCGTCGCCCCAGATCCGCAGCTTCCAGGATGCCGCGTCGATGCGCGGTGTCGTCGTGTGGTTGCGCACGAAGAAGTGCGAGACGGGGGTGGTGAGGCCGGTGCCCGCGAGGGCCTCGAAGCGGGTCTCCGCGTTCGTGCCGTGGAGCGTGAACAGCTCGGGGGGCAGCGGCTTGACGATGCCCGCCCCCGCCGCCCGCACCGGCCGCGCCGCGCTCCCGGGGCTCGCCGCGCCCGCGGTGGGCGCCGACAGGGCGACCGGCACCGCCGAGACGATGCCCGCGGCCGCGAGGAGCCGCACCATGTCGCGGCGTCCCACCCCTTCGGCGCGGGCCTCCCCCGCCAGCCACTGGCCCAGTCTGTGCCGGTCGTACGCCGACTCCGATTCCGTGATTCTGGTCATGGCCCACACCGTAGGAGGCGGCGGCGCGGCCCACCGGAGATCGCCCCGATCTTCACAAGCGTGACAACTGGTTCAGGGCGTCGTCGTCGACACCACGTACACCATCGGATGCTCCGCGTTCGAGCGGTCCACGACCACGTCCTGCGTCGGCTTCGGGTCGTCCTGCTCGTGCGTGAGGCCGGACCAGGGCCCCGGACCCGTGAACTCCCAGCCGACGACCTTCTGGTCGCGCTTGCTGATGGTGATGTCGTTCGGCTTGAGGGCGCCCTCGACCGTGCCGATCTGCTCGAGGAACCTGGCCAGGCCTTCGTTGCTGGTGAGGAACTGGACGTAGAGGCGGCTGGTGCGCCAGTTGTTCGTCTCGTAGTAGGCGACCTCGTCCGAGTACGGCTGGACCGGCACCTCGTACAGACGGCGCTGCACCTTGGAGGGCCAGCCCGCGGTGAGGCCGGTCGCCGAGTACTTGTCCTCCTTGTCGCGGCCGCTGTTGCGGCTCTGGTTCGCGGAGATCACCAGGTAGCCGGCGGGGACGCCGATGAGCAGCACGATGATGATCGCCGTCAGCCACCGGCGGCGGATCATGTGGGCGCGGTCCTCGGTCTTGCGGGCCTTGCCCCCGTCCCGGTCCGGCTCGGGTGCGCCGGGGTTGTCCGGGGACGAGGGCTGGCGGGGCACGGTCATCTACTGGGTTCCCTGGGATGTGCGGTCGTTGGTGCGGCGGGCCTCGGCGTAGCGCTCGTAGCGTTCGTAGCGCTCCACGCGGCGCCGGTTGGCGCGGCGGAAGCGGCGGGCGACCAGCCGGGCCAGGTCGGCGGCGCCGACCATGCCGGCCTCGGGGCCGAGCTGCGCGCGGGCGATGCGGGCCTCGGGGCGGTAGCCGCGGCCGGTCAGATGGCGGCGGAAGGCGTCGCGGGCCGGACCGATCAGGAGGTCGTCGGCGGCGCTGACGCCACCGCCGATCACGAAGCAGGACGGGTCGAGGGCCGCCGCCAGGTTGGCGATGCCGACGCCGAGCCACTGGCCGATGTCCTGGAGCAGCTCGACGCACATGGCGTCGCCCTCGCGGGCCAGCTCGGTGATGAGGGGGCCCGTGATGTCGGGGACGTTGCCCTTGACGCGCTCGATGATGCCGTACGCGACCGGGGAGTCCGCGGCGGCGAGCTCGCGGGCCTCGCGGACCAGCGCGTTGCCGGAGCTGTACTGCTCCCAGCAGCCGCGGTTGCCGCACGGGCAGCGGTGGCCGCCGGGGACGACCTGCATGTGCCCGAACTCGCCGGCCACCCCGAACTTGCCGCGCTTGACCTGCCCGTCCTCCAGGATCGCGCCGCCGATGCCGGTGCCGAGGGTGATCATGACGAGGTGGTCCTCACCGCGGCCGGCGCCGAAGCGCCACTCCGCCCAGGCGGCGGTGTTCGCGTCGTTGTCCACCATCACCGGGACCGCGAGGCGGCCGGAGATGCGGTCGCGGAGCGGTTCGTTGCGCCAGGACAGGTGCGGGGCGAACAGGACGCGGTTGCGGTCCGCGTCCACCCAGCCGGCGGCGCCGATGCCGACGGCGTGCACGTCGTGGCGGTCGGAGAGGTCGAGGACCAGCTCGATGATCGTGTCCTCGACGACACGGGGGCTCTTCGACTTGTCCGGGGTCTCCGTGCGGAGCGTCTCCAGGATGTTGCCGTCGGGGTCGACGACGCCCGCCATCACCTTCGTGCCGCCGATGTCGATGCCGACGGTGTTGACGCGGGGCGCCGTCAGATGGGATCGGCGTTCGCGCGTGCCCACGGTCCGCAGGACGGTGGCTCGTGCGGAGCCGCGGTGCGCGAGGTCGCGGTAGGTGCTCATTGCGGCGATTCTGCCTCACCCTCGCGGGGGCGCGCACAACGGGGACCCCGGGGCGGGGGCGAATACCGATGGCCCGGGGACGGGGTTCCCAGGGGCGCGGGGAACTGCGCGCGCAACCACGAAAGAGCCGCAGACGCGTCTGCCGGGCAACCGTGCAGATGCGACTGCGGCTTTTCCTGGGCTGAGCGCGCAGTTCCCCGCGCCCCTGAATACGCGCCCCCAGCCGTCAGGCTGGGCCGCGGCCCTCCAGTTCGTGACGGAGGTCGTCCAGTTCGGAGCCGCCCGCCATCTCACGGGTGAGATCGTCGAGGGAGATCTCGTCGCGGGTGTAGGAGCCGGACATCACTCCTCGCTTGAGGAGGACGAACCGGTCCCCGACCAGGTACGCGTGGTGCGGGTTGTGGGTGATCAGGACCACGCCGAGGCCCGCGTCCCGCGCCGCGGCCACGTACTTCAGGACGACGCCGGACTGCTTGACGCCGAGCGCCGCGGTCGGCTCGTCGAGGACGAGCACCTTCGCGCCGAAGTACACGGCGCGCGCGATCGCCACGCACTGGCGCTCACCGCCGGAGAGCGTCCCGATGGGCTGGTCCACGTCGCGCAGGTCGATGCCCATGCGGAGCAGCTCCGCGCGGGTCGTCTCGCGCATGAGGTCGACGTCCATGCGGCGGAACGGGCCCGTGCCCTTCGTCGGCTCGGAGCCGAGGAAGAAGTTCCGCCAGACCGGCATCAGGGGGACCACGGCGAGGTCCTGGTAGACCGTCGCGATGCCGAGGTCGAGGGCCTCGCGCGGCGAGCCGAGGCGCGTGTCCTCGCCCTCGATGCGGAAGGTGCCCGCATCGTGCTTGTGCAGACCCGCGATGATCTTGATGAGGGTGGACTTGCCCGCGCCGTTGTCGCCGAGCACGCAGGAGATCTCCCCCGCGTGCACCTCCAGGGAGACGCCTTCGAGCGCGCGGATGTTGCCGTAGTACTTGCTGACGCCGTCGAGCTCGACGAGCGGCGTGCGCTCCCCGGTCTCCGGCGCGGCGTCGTTGAGGTCGGTCATGTCGGTCACTTCGTCGCCTCCGCGCGCTTGCGGACCCAGTGGTTGAGCAGGGTCGCCAGGAGCAGCATCACGCCGAGGAAGAACTTGAACCAGTCCGAGTTCCACTCGGCGAACACGATGCCCTTGCTGACCATGCCGAAGATCAGCGCGCCGACGGCCGCGCCGACCGCGGAGCCGTAGCCGCCGGTGATGAGGCAGCCGCCGATGACGGCCGCGACGATGTAGATCAGTTCGTTGCCGACGCCCTCGCCGGACTGCACGGTGTCGTAACTGAACAGCAGGTGCTGGCCGGAGATCCAGGCGCCGAACGCGACGCCCATGTAGAGGCCGATCTTGGTCTTGGCGACCGGGACGCCGACCGCGCGGGCCGCGTCCTCGCCGCCGCCGACCGCGAAGATCCAGTTGCCGACGCGGGTGCGCAGCAGGATCCAGGTGGCGACCGCGATCAGGGCGAGCCACCAGAGGATCGTGACCTTGAAGTCGACGCCGCCGATGGTGATCGTCTCGGCGAAGATCTTCTTGGCGGAGGAGAAGCCCTCCATGTCGGCGATCGACTTGGTGGAGACCGTGCCGCTGATCAGCTTGGTGAAGCCGAGGTTCATGCCGGTCAGCATCAGGAACGTGCCGAGCGTGATGATGAAGCTCGGCGGGTCCGTGCGGGTCAGCATTACGCCGTTGAAGACGCCGATGGCGAGGGTGACGAGCAGCGAGACGCCGACGCCGACCCAGACGTTCGCCGTCATCTGGTAGCTGAACATCGACGAGACGAGGGCGGACGTCGTCACGAGGACGCCCGCCGACAGGTCGAACTCGCCGCCGATCATCAGCAGGGCCACCGGCACCGCCATGATGCCGAGGGTCGAGGCGGCGTACAGGACCGTCGCGAGGCTGGTGGCCTGGAGGAAGCTGTCCGCGACGATCGAGAAGAAGATGAATACGGCGACGGCGCCGACGACCGAGCCGAGCTCGGGGCGGCCCATCAGCTTCTTCAGCGGCGAGGTCTTCACGAGCCGCTCGTCGGTCTTGGTGTCCGGGGCGGGCGCGGGTGCTGTCGCGGTCATCGGGTCCCTCGCTTCGCGTAGTCCTCCAGCTCGTCGGCCTGGTCCTTGGTGACGATCTGCGGCCCGGTGAGGACGGGCTTGCCGCCGCCGAGGACGTCGGCGTTGTACTTGTACAGCCACAGCAGGTCGACGGCCTGGTAGCCCTGGAGGTAGGGCTGCTGGTCGACGGCGAAGCCGAGGTCGCCGGACTTGAGGCCGGCGGCGACCTTCTCGTTGAGGTCGAAGGTGTCGACCTCGGCCTTGCTGCCCGCGCTGTCCGCGGCCTTCGCCGCGGTGTCGGCGAAGGGCGCGCCGAGCGTCACGACCGCGTCGATCGACTTGTCGGTCTGGAGGCGGGCCTCGATGGAGGACTGCACGTCGGGCATGTTGGTGCCGGTCACGTAGAGGTTCTGCAGCTTGCCGTCGAAGGTCTTCTTGGCGCCTTCGCAGCGCTGCTCGTGGCCGACGTTGCCCTGCTCGTGCAGGATGCAGAGCGCCTTCTTCTTGCCGCGCTTGTTGAGCTCCTCGCCGACGGCCTCGCCCGCGATCGTCTCGTCCTGCCCGATGTGGGTGAGGGCACCGAACTCCTTGGACTCCGCGGAGCCGGAGTTCACGGTGATCACCGGGATGCCGGCCTTCTTCGCGCGGGCCAGGGCGCCCTTCATCGCGTCGGGCTTGGCCAGCGTGACGATGATCCCGTCGACCTTCTTGTCGATGTAGGAGTCCACGAGCTGCGCCTGCTGCTGGGCCTCGTCGTCGTGCGCGTACAGGAAATTGATGTTGTCCTTGACGGCGGCCTGCTTGGCGCCGCTCTGGACGATGTCCCAGAAGGTGTCGCCATCGCCCGAGTGGGTGACCATGCCGAAGGTCCAGCGGGGGGTGTCCACCGCCGACCTGCCGCCGGCCGCCGCCGCCTTGCGGGCGTCCTCCGCGCGCTTTCCGCCGGTACTGCTGCATCCGGTCAGTCCCGCGGTCACGCCGAGCACCGCCACCAGCACGGCGCCCACCGCGCGTACCCCTGTCTTCACCCTTGTCACGACGCCGTGCCCTTCTTGCTCTACTGCTCTGTGCGGCCGGTCCGGATCCCCGGCCCCAGCCGCCCAAGTATCGACCACGCGGATCACGCGTGTGTTCATCGGGTACCGCGAGCGGTGTACTTCTCCAGCTTCGGCACATCCTTCCCTGTGACGACGGCGGGTCCGGTGAGGACGGGCTTGCCGCCTCCCAGGACGTTGGCGTTCGTCTTGTAGAGCCACAGCAGGTCGACGGCCTGGTAGCCCTGGAGGTAGGGCTGCTGGTCGACGGCGAAGCCGACCTCCTTCGCCTTGAGCTGCTTGACGACCTCGGCGTTCAGGTCGAAGGTGTCGACCTCCGCCTCGCTCCCCGCCTCGTCCTTCGCCTTCACCGAGTACGCGGCGATCGGCGCGCCGAGCGTGACGACGGCGTCGATGTCCTCGGTGGCCTGGAGCTTGGCGCTGATGGAGGACTGGGCGCCGGGCGCGTCGGTGCCCTCGACGTTGAGGTTCTCGACCGTGCCGTCGAAGGTCTTCTTCACCCCGGCGCAGCGCTGTTCGAGGGAGACGTTGCCCTGTTCGTGGATGACGCAGAGGGCCTTCTTCTTGCCGCGCGTGTTCAGCTCGTCGCCGACGGCCTCGCCCGCCACGGACTCGTCCTGGCCGATGTGGCTGAGCGCCCCGAACCGCTCGGAGAACTCGCCGCCCGAGTTGATCGTGATGACCGGGATGTCCGCGTCCGCCGCCTTGGCGAGCACGGCGCGCATCGCCTCGGGCTTGGCCAGGGTCACGACGAGCCCGTCGACCTTCTTGTCGACGAAGGACTGGACGAGCTCGGCCTGGCCCTTGGCCTGCTTGTCGTTGGCGTAGAGGAATTCGACGTTGTCCTTGGCGGCGGCCTGCTTGGCGCCGCTGCGGACGATGTCCCAGAAGGTGTCGCCCTCACCCGAGTGCGTGACCATCGCGATCTTCAGGCGGGGCGTGTTCACACCCTTGCCGCCTCCGCCGTCCCCGGACCTGTCCTCGTCGTCCTTGCCGCCGGAGCTGCTGCAGCCGGCCGCGAGCGCGATCACCGCCAGACAGGCCGTGACGCCCTTCGCCGTACGGGATGTACGCATGACCGTGCGGGATGTGCGCATCGTGGACCACCCCTCTTCTCCCGGCCGCCTCGGTGCGGCTGGGGGAGTTCTAGCGGGGCGTACGCGGGAGCGTCAATGGCTTTGTCAGAACATTCTTACGCCCGGGTCGGGCAGCCGCCTACGGTCGTACGAGGAGCTGGAACTCGAAGGAGTAGCGCGAGGCCCGGTAGACGTGGGAGCCGAACTCGACCGCGCGGCCCGTGTCGTCGAAGGTGGTGCGGCGCATCGTGAGGAGCGGGGCGCCGGCCGGCTCGGCGAGCAGTCCGGCCTCCTCCGCGGTGGCGGCGCGGGCGCCGACGGACTGGCGCGCGCTGTGCAGGGTGTGGCCCGCGGCACGCATGAGACGGTAGAGGCCGGTAGCCTCCAGGCGCGTGCTGTCCAGGTCGAGGAGGCCGGTGGGCAGGTGGTTGCGCAGGTGGGCCATGGGTTCGCCGTGGGCGAGGCGGAGCCGCTCGACGACGTGCACCTCGTCGCCCTCGGCGACGCCCAGCGCGGCGGCGACCTCGGCGGAGGCGGGCTCCAGGGCGTTGCGCAGGACGCGGGTCTCGGGGCGCTGGCCCGCGGCCTCCAGGTCGTCGTAGAGGCTGCTGAGCTCCAGGGGGCGCTTGACCTGGCTGTGCACGACCTGGGTGCCGACGCCGCGGCGCCGGACGAGCAGGCCCTTGTCGACGAGGGACTGGATGGCCTGGCGGACGGTGGGCCGGGACAGGCCGAGGCGGCCTGCGAGCTCGATCTCGTTGCCGAGGAGGCTGCCCGGGGTCAGGGCGCCGCGCTCGATCGCCGCTTCCAGCTGCTGGGCCAGCTGGAAGTAGAGCGGGACGGGGCTGCTGCGGTCGACCCCGAGCCGGAGGTCGACCGTGGGGTCCTGGACCGGCTTGTCCTGGGCTGTTCTGGCGACTGGTTTGGACACGGGGCGAGCGTAGTCCCAGGAGATGATGACGGGAAGTTCTTAAGTTCTGTTGTCCGGACAAACCATTGACAGGAGGGTCCGGCGTCGCGAGGGTGGGGCCATGCGCATCGGACTGATCGGAACGGGCCGCATCGGCACCTTTCACTCGGCCGCCCTGAGCCGCCACCCCGAGGTGACATCCCTGGTGATCGCCGACGTGGACGCCGCGCGGGCGGCCGGCCTCGCGGCGCGGACCGGGGCGACGGCGGTGGCTTCGGTGGACGAGGTCTTCGCCGCCGGGGTGGGCGCCGTGGTGATCACAGCGGCGACGGCGGCGCACGCCGAGCTCATCGGCAGAGCGGCGCGGGCCGGTCTCCCGGTGTTCTGCGAGAAGCCCATCGCCCTCGACCTGCCGGGCACGCTGGCCGCCCTCGCCGAGGTCGAGGCCGCGGGCACGGAGCTGCAGCTCGGCTTCCAGCGGCGCTTCGACGCGGGGTACGCGGCGGCCCGCGAGGCGGTGCGCGCGGGACGGCTCGGGCGGCTGCACACCGTGCGGGCGATCACCTCGGACCCGTGCCCGCCCCCGGCCGCGTATCTGCCGCTCTCCGGCGGCCTCTACCGCGACTGTCTGGTGCACGACTTCGACATCCTGCGGTGGGTGACCGGCCGCGAGGTCACGGAGGTGTACGCGACAGGCTCCGACAGGGGCCCCGCGATGTTCCGCGAGGCCGGTGACGTCGACACTGCGGCCGCGGTGCTCACCCTGGACGACGGCACGCTCGCCACGGCCACCGCGACCCGGTGCAACGGCGCGGGCTACGACGTACGCATGGAACTGGCCGGGGAGCGCGACCAGTTGGCGGTCGGCATGGACGAGCGCACGCCGCTCACCTCGGTGGAACCTGCGGGCCCGCCCGCTCCGGACAAACCCTGGCCCGGTTTCCTGGAGCGCTTCGCGCCCGCGTACGAGGCGGAGCTCGCCGCCTTCGTCGAGGTCGTGCGGGGCGAGCGGGCGAACCCCTGCGACGGCCGCGAGGCGCTGCACGCCCTGCGGATCGCCGAGGCGTGCGAGCGCTCGCGACGGGAGCGGCGGCCGGTGCGGCTGGCCGAGATCACGGAGATCACTGAGATCACGGAGATCACTGAGTCGTACGGGGCGTGAGTTCGCGCGCGCCGGTCAGGCCGTGGAGAGCACCGTGCCCTGGGCGATCGCGCACAGTGTCTCGCCGCCCTCGCCCTCGCTGCCCTCGCCGGCCTCGCCGCCTCTGTCGCCGACGGTGAACAGCTCACAGCGGACCACGGCCTGGCGGCGGCCCGAGTGGACCACGACGGCGCGGGCGATGAGCTTGGCGCCGGTCGCGGGACGTACGTACTGGATGGAGAAGCCCGAGGTCAGCACGGCGGGGCCCAGGGTGGTGCCGGCGGCGAACGTGATGCTGTTGTCCGCCGCGTAGGCGAGGACGCCGCCGTGCACGAAGCCGTTCTGCTGGTGCAGTTCCTCGCGAATGCCGATCTCCAGGGTGGCCGCGCCCTCGCCGAACCGCGTGACACGGGCCCGGACGAGGCGGCTGAACGGCTGGGCGTCCAGCACCTTCTGGGCCATGCCGAGGTCGACGGGGTCGGAAGCCGGCTGGCCGGGCGCGGACTGGTCGGGCACCGGCCGGCCGGACGGCGAGTGATCGGGCACCGGCTGGCCGGGCGACGCGAGTTCGGTCATGACCGAACTACTACCACCGGACGGGAAGCCGCCGCATCCCCCTGATCAAAGTCCCCGGCAGCCACTCCCCCGGCGGCCCGTCCGGGGCGAGGTCCGGGCAGCGCTCCAGGAGCGAGCCGAGCGCGATCTTCCCCTCGATCCGCGCGAGCGGGGCGCCCAGGCAGTGGTGCAGGCCGTACCCGAACGCGACGTGGCCCTGCGGGGCCCGGCGGATGTCGAAGCGGTCCGGCTCGGGGAAGCGTGCGGGGTCCCGGTCGGCCGCGGCGAGGACGACCCGGACGACGGAGCCCGCGGGGATGACGAGGCCGCCAAGCTCCGTGTCCTCGGTGGCGAAGCGGTACGTCGCGGACTCCAGGGGGCCCTCGAAGCGGAGGGCTTCCTCGATGGCGTTGTCGAGGAGGGACATGTCGGCGCGCAGCGCGGCCAGTTGGTCGGGGTGGGTGAAGAGCGCGTGTACCGCGTTGCCTATCAGATTGACCGTCGTCTCGTGTCCGGCGATCAGCAGCACGAAGGCCATGGCGCGCAGCTCGTCGGGGGAGAGACGGTCGCCGTCCTCCTCGCCCGTGGTGCGGATCAGGGCGCTCAGCAGGTCGTCGCCGGGCGTCGCCCGCTTGGCCTCGACCAAGTCGTCCAGGAATCCCGCCAGTTCGACGAAGGCGGCGGCCTCCTCCTCCTGGGTCGGCGACGCCACGATGCCGTTCGACAGGCGGCGGAACGCCGTCCGGTCGAAGTCGGGGACGCCCAGGAGCTCGCAGATGACGGTGATCGGGAGCTGGAAGGCGAGCGCTTCGAGCAGATCGCCGCGGCGGGTCCGGGCCGTCTCGCCCCGCAGGAGCATCTCGTCGAGGAGATCGTCGGTGATCTCCTGGATGCGGGGGCGCAGGGCCTCGACCCGGCGCATGGTGAACTCGCGGGTGATGAGCTTGCGCAGGCGGGTGTGGTGGGGCGGGTCGGCGATCAGCAGATGCGTGCCGATCAGCCCCTCCTCGCGGAACGCGAAGCCCGCGCTGGCGGAGGACTTGGCGAAACGGGGGTCGGTGAGCGCCGTCCTGCACTCGTCGTACCCGACGATCAGATAGGCGTCGCCGATGTCCTCCGGGGGTGGCAGCCGGACCCGGTGGACGGGTCCGAGGGCGCGCAGCTCCGCATAGACGGGGTGCGGGTCCTCTCTGAACCGCTCGCCGTACGTCGCCAGGTCGATCGTGTCCGCCATGCGGGGTCTCCTCCAGTTGTCCATGTCGTCAACGCACCGGTCGAGGCGGTGAGTTCCCCTCACCCGCCCTGGTTCTCCTGATCCGCCCTGGTCCCCTCATCCGTCCTGGTCGAGGAGGCCCGCGTCGTGCACCAGCAGGGCGATCTGCACCCGGTTGTCGAGGTCCAGCTTCGTGAGGATCCGCGACACGTGCGCCTTGACCGTGGCGACGCTCAGATACAGCTGGGCGGCGATGTCCGCGTTGGAGCCGCCGCGTCCGACCGCGACGGCCACCTCCCGCTCCCGCTCCCCCAGCGCGGCCAGCCGCTCCGACGCGCGCCGCCTGCGGTCAAGTTGCGGGTCGACGCCCGTCACCTGGGTGATCAGCTGCTGCGTCACCGTCGGCGAGAGCACTGGCTCCCCGGCGGCCACCGCGCGCACCGCCGCGACGATCTCGGCGGGCGCGGTGTCCTTGAGGACGAAGCCCGCCGCGCCGGCGCGCAGGGCGCGCAGCACCTGCTCGTCGGCGTGGAACGTGGTGAGGACGATGACCTCGGGGGCGTCGGGGCGCCTGCGCAGCGCCTCCGTGGCGGCGAGGCCGTCCATCCGGGGCATGCGGATGTCCATCAGGACGACGTCGGGGCGGAGTTCGCCGATCAGCGGGGCGACCTCGGTGCCGTCGCCCGCCTCGCCCACGATCTCGATGTCGTCCGCGCCGCCGAGCATGAAGGAGAGCCCGGCGCGCACCAGCGGATCGTCGTCGACGAGCAGCAGCCTGATCGGTTTCATGACGCCCACGGTAGCCAGGCCTCCAGGTGGAACCCGCCGTCGGGGCCCGGCGCGTGGCGGAGCCTGCCGCCCGCGAGGGAGGCCCGTTCGGCGAGGCCGATCAGGCCCTGTCCCGAGCCGGGCACCTCGGGCACGTCACCGGGTGGTGCGGGGTTGCGCACGGACAGGGTCAGGCCCTCGCCGGGCGCGCCGGTGACGGCCACCGTCACCTCGGCGCCGGGGGCGTGCTTGCGGGCGTTGGTCAGGCCTTCCTGGGCGATGCGGTAGGCGGTGCGGCCGAGGGTGGCGGGCACGGCGGCGGGGTCGGTGACGTGGTCGTCGAGGACGACCTTCATGCCCGCCTCGCGGGATTCGGCGACCAGGGTGTCGAGGGCGTCGAGCGTGGGCTGCGGGCGGCCGGAGGCGTCCGCGTCGCCGCCGCGCAGCACGCCGATGACCTGGCGCAGGTCCTGCAGCGCCTCGTGGGCGCTCTCCCGGATGACGCCCGCGGCCCGGACGATCTCCGCGCGGGGCGCGTCGGGGCGGAATTCCAGGGCGCCCGCGTGGACGCTGAGCAGGGTGAGGCGGTGGGCGAGGACGTCGTGCATCTCGCGGGCGATGTCCTCGCGGGCGAGCCGCTGGGCCTGTTCGGCGCGGAGCGCGGCCTCGTTCTCGGCGCGCAGGGCACGGTCGCGCAGGCTGAGCAGGAGCTCGCGGCGGGAGCGGACGAACATGCCCCAGCCGATGACCGAGGCGGTCACGAGGACGCCGAAGGCGATGGAGACTCCGTACGGAATGTCCCCGTCGGGCCGCAGCCAGTAGGTGAGCGGGAGCACCGCGATCGAGGCTCCGCCGACCCAGGCGACGTACCGGAAGGGCCGGTGCACGGCGAGGGTGAAGAGGGCCGCCGCCGCGGCGCCGCCCGCCGTGTCGGAGGCCACCGCGACCGGCACCATGACGACGGCGAGGCCGAGCGGCCAGCGCCTGCGCAGCCAGACCGCGGCGCAGGCGAGCGCGCCGATCACCTGGTCGAGCTCCGCGGCTCCCTGCGAGATGTGCGGGTTGTCGACGACCGCGTCGGCGCCCACCATCCCGATGAAGACGGCGGCGAAGAAGCAGGTGAAGTCGGCGAGCCAGTCGCGCACGGTCCGCCGCGCCCTGCGCCCCGCGCGGCTCGGGTCGAACTCCCGGGCGACGGCGGAGGGCAGCGCCCACGGCGCCCTGACCCACGGTCCGGGCGCGGGGTCGGCGGGGGGCTCCGGCTGGGGCCGCCGCGTGGGATCAGTGCCGCTCATGGTCGACAAATCTACGCATCTCAGGCGGGCGCGGACGCGCCTCGCGCATGATCGTCCACCAAAGTCGCGCGGGCCGTCGACTTTCGGACCCGCGCACGGGGAAGATCCTCGCCCCGCGGCGGATGTCCGCGGTGAAGGCACGGGACGAGGATCTTCCTCATGAAGAAGGACGTGAAGCGGCTGCTGGAGTTTCTCGGTGTGGTCCTGCTGCTCCAGGGCGCGGTCGGCCTGGTCCACCGGCTCACCGGTGCGCTGCCCGGGTGGGGCCTGGTGCAGCGCGTCGGCTTCCTCGACGGCTACGAGACGTACGCGAGCGTGGCGCTGATCGTGCTGGCCTGCGCGCTGTTCGCCGCCGTGCGGAGCTTACGGAGTGTGCCGGTGGGCTGAGTCAGCAGCCGTAGTCGACCAGGTCGAACGAGGCGTAGTGGTCGGCGGTGTAGTAGTCCTCCTGGCTCTTTTCGCCGGTGACGATGCGGCGGGCGCCGCGGTCGTCGGAGCCCGGGGTGATGACCGTGTACTCGTGGTAGTAGCCGGAGCTCTGCTGCGGCAGCTCACCCTCGCGGTTCTGGAAGACGGTGCCGTCCTGCGGGAAGGGGTAGGGGCCGCCGGCCTCGATCAGGTCGAGGGTGTCGTGCGCCTGGGAGGGCAGCGCGGAGTAGCAGATGTCGCCGACCGCGGCGACGGAGTGGGCGGTCGCAGCGACCGGTGCGGCCAGTGTGACCGGCGCGGTCGGTGCGGCGCTCGCGGTGGCCGCGGCGGGGCCGCCGAGGAGGAGGGCGGCGGCAAGGGCGGTGGCGCCGAGGAATCGGCTTCGTGGGGGGATTCGCATGGGTCCAGTGTGACGCGCGTAGAGGTTGGCGTGTCAACGTCAAGTCTGTGAAGTTTTCCGGGAGTTAACCACCGGTCGCCGCCCGGCCACCCCGCCGCCACGGGCACCGGCCCCTAGTAACTGCCGTACTCAGGACGCCCCTCACGCTCGTACGTGCTGATGACGACACCCTTGGACGTCGTGCGCGACCGCGTGTGCCGGAAGGCGGTGGGGAGAGTGCCCTCCGTGAAGAGGCGTTTGCCGGTGCCGAGGGCGACCGGGAACGTCAGGAGGTGCAGGGTGTCGATCAGGTCGTGCGCCATCAGGAAACCGGCGAGGCCGCCGCTGCCGTGCATCTGCAGTTCGCGGCCAGGCTGCTCCTTGAGCGCGGTGACGTCCTTGACCAGGTCGTCGCGGCCGATGATCCGCGTGCCCTGCCAGTCCGCGCCGGTCAGGGTGGTGCTCGCGACGTACTTGGGCAGGGAGTTGAGCCGCGAGGCCACCGGGTCGTCGGGGTCCGTCATCCTGGGCCAGTACCCGGCGAAGATCTCGTACGTGCCCCTGCCGAGCAGGAAGGCGTCGGCCCGGTCGAAGACCTCGTTGACGAAGGCACCGAAGTCCTCGTCTCCGTAAGGCACCGACCAGCCGCCGTGCTCGAATCCGCCGCTGCGGTCCTCGTCCGGGCCGCCCGGGGCCTGCATGACGCCGTCGAGGGTGACGAACTGGGTGAGTGTGAGCTTCATGGCGAGCGCCTTCCTTCTTCTCGGTCCTCGGCTGCGAGGGCCCCGACGGGGGGGCCGTCTCTCACCCACTCAGACTCCGCGGCCGCCGGGAAGTCATCGCCGCCCGGGGACGTGGAGATGCGTGTCCGATGACCGCCAGTCCTCACCCGCCCCGGCGGCTTTCATTGAACCCGCAAGCACTTCTGGCAGTCAGCACTGACGGAGGTGACGAAGTGACGAAGTACGCGGAAGAGGTACGGACATGTCTTCTCTCACCGGCAGGACGGCTCTGGTCACCGGCGGCAGCCGCGGCATGGGCGCGGCGATCGCGCTGGGCCTGGCCGAGGCGGGCGCCGACGTGGCGATCACCTATGTACGGGGCGAGGACGCCGCCAGGGAGGTCGTCACGAAGATCGAGTCGATGGGGCGTCGCGGCATCGCCCTCAGGGCCGACGCGGCGGACGCCGGGGACGCGGCGGGCGTGGTGGACCGCGCGGCCGACGACCTGGGCGGCCTGGACATCCTGGTGAACAACGCGGGGATCGGCGTCCTCGGCCCCATCGGCGACCTGACGCTCGCGGACATCGACCGGGTCATGGCCGTCAACGTACGAGGGGTCTTCCTGGCCTCGCAGGCAGCGGCCGCCCGGCTCCGCGACGGCGGCCGGATCATCACCATCGGCAGCTGCATGGCCCAGCGGGTCCCCGGCCCCGGCGGCACCCTCTACTCGACGAGCAAGGCGGCGCTGATCGGCCTCAACAAGGGCCTGGCACGGGAGCTGGGCGGGCGCCGCATCACGGCGAACCTGGTGCAGCCGGGGCCGACCGACACCGACATGAACCCGGCCGACGGCCCCTTCGCCGCCGGCCAGAGCGCCCTGACGGCCCTCGGCCGCTTCGGCTCCGCCGACGAGGTGGCATCCCTGGTCACCTACCTCGCCGGCGACGCCGCGGCGTACATCACCGGCACGGAGCTGTCGGTGGACGGGGGCCACGCGGCCTAGCTCCGGGCCCGGCCCGCGACCACGGACCTACGGAACCGGCACCCAGGTCGCCGTCAGGTCGGCGCAACGGACCGTGATCAGGGCGTCCGTCAGTTCGGTGCGGTGCACGACGCCTTCCTCGTGGGGCAGGGCTTCGTCCAGCAGGACGGTGATGGCCTCCATCCAGTCGATCGACGCTTCGTAGTCGATCGAGAAGTGCGTGACGCCGGTGTACTGGATCCGCAGTCCGGCGGTGTGCTTCCACCGGTTGGGGCGATAGGTGACCGACGCGGTGCCGGCCCTGCCCATGGTCGTCGTGGGCAGGGCGATGTCGGCGAGTTCCAGGTCCTTGACGCACCGCTCGCTCGTGTAGTCGTAATGTCCGGCCTCGGACGCGAAGGCCCGGGCTCCCTCGGGGAGCGCGTCCCGGAAGTCGGGAAGGGCGGCCAGGTAGGCACGCGCGTCGGTCCGGAAGCCGTGGAGCTCCGGGTCCCAGTCGACTTTCACGTACTTCATCCGCGGGATTCCATCACGCTGGGCGGGCTCTTTCCACGCGGGCCACGCGGTGCGTCACATGGGTGCGGGGCGCACCGGGGCTGTCCACCCGGTGCGCCCCACGTTTTGTGGGGGCGGGTCAGCCGCCCAGTTCCTGGTGGCGGGCGGTCAGCGCGGCCGTGCCGGATTCGGTCAGGGAACCGAACAGGCGCAGGCGGGAGATGCCGCCGTCCGGGAAGATGTCGACGCGGACGTGCGTGCCGACGACGGGGGCGGGCAGGACGAAGCGGTGGTTGGTGTCGGGCTGCAGGCGGGTGCGGGGCAGCGCCTCGGTCCACTCCCCCGTCTCGCCGTCACGTACCGAGAGGGACGCCCAGCCCGCCGAGTTGCCCTTGAGGTAGGCGGTGTCGATCTCCACGGCGCGGATCTCGGACTGCTGGACGAGCCGGTAGCGGATCCAGTCGTTGCCGGTGTCGCGGCGGCGGCGGGTCTCCCAGCCGTCGTCCATCTTGCGGGAGCGGCCCGGCTGGATGGTGTTGGTGGCCGGGGAGTAGAAGCGGTCGGAGGCGTCCTCGACCTGGCCGCCGTTCTCCAGGGCGACGACGTCGAACGTGCCGAGCGCGGCGAGCCACTTGGGGTCGGCGACGACCTCGCCGTAGACGCGGAGGCGGGCGATGCCGCCGTCCGGGTGCTGGTTGACGCGCAGGTGCGTGAAGCGCTGCTCGACGTCGACGGCGAAGCCGTTCGCCGCGTGGCCTCCGATGGGCGTGCGGGGGACGAGCGTCGTCCACTTCACGTCGTCCCCGCAGAGCTCCTCGGGCGTCGGCGAGCCCTCGACGCTGGTGCCCTCGACGGAGACCGCCTGCGGGTAGTTGCCGCGGAAGTGCGCGGTGTCGATGACGATGCCGCGTACGACACCCGGCGCGCCGAGGCGGACGAGCGCCCAGTCGTGGTCGTCCTCGGTGGGCCACGGGTGCTCGGCGGACACGCCACGCCGGCGGCGGGTCTCCCAGCCGTCCATGACCTTGCCCTTGTGCCCGAAGTGCTCCGGGTCGAAGACGGCGGGGTGCGCGAGGAGGAGGTTCTCGCGCATCGCGAAGAACTCGTCGTTGGCGGCGATCACACCGGCGCCGAGCTGCCGGTCGGCGAGGTTGGCGTACTGGGTGAAGGGGAAGTCGGCCGTGCGGTAGTCGGCGTAGGGCTCGCCGCCGCCGTAGGGGCTCGCGTCGCCGGTGAAGGAGGGTATCGCCGTCACTGTTTCAGTTGTTCCTTTCCAGAAGTCGGCCTGCGGGTTCGCTGAACTCGCCGCCGTACAGGATGCGTTCGCCGCGCAGCCAGGTGGACTTCACGACGCCGCTGAGGGTCTTGCCCGCGTACGCCGTGACCCGGTTCCGGTGCTGCAGCTCCGCGGGATCCACGGTGAAGGTCTCGTCGGGCGCGAGGACCGCGAAGTCGGCGTCCCGGCCGGCCGCGATGGCGCCCTTCTGGTCGAGTCCGACCAGCTGTGCGGTGCGCTCCGACATCCAGCGCACCACGTCGTCGAGGGTGTGCCCGCGCCTGCGGGCCTCGGTCCAAACCGCGGGCAGGCTCAGCTGGAGTCCGGAGATGCCGCCCCACGCGGTCGCGAAGTCGTCGGTCTTCAGGTCGGCGGTGGACGGGGAGTGGTCCGTGACGACGCAGTCGATGGTGCCGTCGGCCAGCGCCTGCCACAGCAGGTCCTGGTTGCCGGCCTCGCGGATGGGCGGGCAGCACTTGAACTCGCTGGCGCCGTCCGGGACTTCCTCGGCGGTCAGGGTGAGGTAGTGCGGGCAGGTCTCGACGGTCAGCTCGACGCCCTCGCGCCGGGCGGCGGCGATGAGCGGAAGCGCGTCGGAGGAGGACAGGTGCAGCACGTGCACGCGCGCGCCGATCCGCTTGGCGACGGCGATGAGGCCCTCGATGGCGGTGTCCTCGGAGATACGGGGCCGGGTCTGGAGGTAATCCTCGTACTTGGGGCCGCTCTTGTGCGGGGCGGCGTCCAGCTCGTGCGGGTCCTCGGCGTGCACGATGAGCAGCCCGCCGAAGCCGGCGATCTCGGCCATCGAGGTGGCCAGCTGGTCCTGGTTCAGCTCGGGGAACTCGTCGACGCCCGAGGGCGACAGGAAGCACTTGAAGCCGTAGACACCGGCGTCGTGCAGGGGCTTGAGGTCCTGGACGTTGTCGGGGAGGGCGCCGCCCCAGAACCCGACGTCGATGTGGGCCTTGCTGCGGGCGACGTCCTGCTTGGTGCGCAGGTTGTCCACCGTCGTCGTCGGCGGCAGGGAGTTGAGGGGCATGTCGATCAGGGTGGTGATGCCGCCGGCGGCCGCGGCGCGGGTGGCGGTCCAGAAGCCCTCCCACTCCGTGCGGCCCGGGTCGTTCACGTGGACGTGCGTGTCGACCAGGCCGGGCAGCAGGGCGTCGTCGCCGAAGTCCTCCAGGCGCGCGCCGTCCGGCACATCGGCGTCGTACGCGGTGACAGCCACGATCTTCCCGCCGGAGACGGCGACCGAGGCGGCCCGCGTCCCTTCCGGGGTGACGACACGGGTCGAGCGGAGCACAAGCTCCACGCCCCGGCCCGCCGTCGCGTCCACGTCCACGTCCCTTTCGGACACCCGCGTCCCCTCTCTTCTGTTCCGCTACACAGACCTTTTGCTTCCGCTTAACGGAATTCAACGTTCTGTTGAAGGAGTTTTCACGCTTGCGCCGGTGACGTCAAGGGTGGACTTCGGCGGGCGCGGGTGACCCTCGCCGTACTGGACGTTTCCACAGAGTGGAATTATGATTCCGCGTACCAGAACGTAGCTACGCACAACGCGAGCGCCGCAGGGGCGCGGGACAACCCTGCGGAGACACGGACAAACGTGCCCTGACCGGCGGCGACGGCATGCCGAGCGACAGTCCTCGTGAAGAACCGACCGGTAGGCTGCTTCCTTGCCCGCCAGCACCGAAAGGAACGCGCCGTGCCGACGTCAAGCGCCAGCGACGCCCCTGCTGAAATCGCCGCCTCCAAGACCCCCGCCGCGAGCGGTGGCGTCCAGTCCCTCGAGCGCGCCTTCGATCTGCTCGAGCGGATGGCGGACGCGGGGGGCGAGGTCGGTCTCAGCGAGCTCTCCGCCAGCAGCGGTCTGCCGCTGCCCACGATCCACCGTCTCATGCGCACGCTGGTCGCCTGCGGGTACGTACGCCAGCAGGCCAACCGCCGCTACTCCCTCGGCCCGCGCCTGATCCGCCTCGGCGAATCCGCGTCACGGCTGCTCGGCACGTGGGCGCGGCCCTATCTCGCCCGCCTCGTCGAGGAGACCGGCGAGACGGCGAACATGGCGCTGCTCGACGGCGACGAGATCGTGTACGTCGCGCAGGTGCCGTCCAAGCACTCCATGCGGATGTTCACCGAGGTCGGCCGGCGGGTCCTGCCGCACTCCACGGGCGTCGGCAAGGCGCTGCTCGCGCACGCGTCGCCGGAGGAGGTCCGGGCACTGCTCGCCCGCACCGGGATGCCGGCCGCCACGGAGAAGACGATCACCACGCCGGAGGGCTTCCTCGACGCGCTCGAGGTCGTACGCCGCACGGGGTACGCGGTGGACGACAACGAACAGGAGATCGGCGTGCGGTGCCTTGCCGTGCCGGTGCCCAACTCGCCCACCGCGGCGGCGATCTCCATCTCCGGGCCCGCGGGGCGGGTGACCGAGGCTGCCACGGAGAAGATCGTGCCGGTGTTGCAGCAGGTGGCTTTGGAGTTGTCGGAGGCGTTGGTCTCGGCGGGGGCTGGCTCCTGAGCCTTGGGCGGGTCACAGGCCCGCCGCTTCGCGGCGGATTGTTTTCCCGCCCGCCCACCCACCCGTTTGCCCCGCGACGTCATTGTCGGGTAGAGGCGGCCTGGTGTTTGGCCCTCGGCGTCACTGCCAGGTAGGGGTCTTGCCTGTCAGCCTTGCGTCGTCCGGGGTCAGGTTGCGGAGGGTGCGGCGGAGGGCTTTGGGGAGGGTGGGGGGCCGGACCGTGAGGACCGCGCAGGAGGCGTGGGCGCGGACGTGACGGTGGGTTCGGGGCGTGATGTGTCTGTGGGGGCGCGCGCCCAGGACCAGGAGGTCGTCGGGGTGCGTGGCCGCCTCGCACAGGGCGCGGCCGGGGCGGTCCCTGATCACCCGGCGTTCGACGACCACGCCGGGCGGCGTGCCGCCGAAGGCCTCGTCGAAGGCACGGTCGAGGCGGGCCTTCGCCTCGGTCCACCAGTGCCGCGCCCACTCCCGGTCCGGGTGGCGCAGATAGAGCGCCTCGCCCTCCGGCGGTTCCCAGGCCAGTACCGCGACCAGCACCCGTCCCGTACGCCGCGCCTCCGCCGCGCCGGCCCGCAGCGCCGCGAGGCTCGCCAAGGAACCGCTGACCCCCACCACGACGCGCCCCGCCCCGGCGGTCGCCCGCCCGGCCACCGCCGCTCCGTCCACTGACATCGGTATCCCCTTTCCGGGCCAAAACGACCGACTGACGTGCCACGAACGGGAGTCTGTACGCTGATTGGCCTGGGCAGCAGGGCCAATCAGTGGGAGTTGGCATGGCAGAGGCACGAGTGGTCCACACCGTGGACAGGAGGCTGGGCAGCCGTCGGCTGGCCGGCCTGCTGACCGGCACCGTGGGCGAACGCCCCGGCTACCGCGCGCTCGCCCACGGCGTGCGCACCCTCCTGCTCGACGGCCGCATCCCGCTGCACACCCGGCTGCCCGCCGAACGCGAGCTGGCCTCGGCGCTGGCCGTCAGCCGGGCCACCGTCACGGCGGCGTACGACGTGCTGCGCGAGGGCGGCTACGCCCGCAGCCGCCGCGGCGCGGGCACCTGGACCGAGCTGCCGCAGGGGCAGCGGCCGTCCAACGTGGCGGCGTTCCCGGCGGGCGACGACGTCCTCGACCTCGCGATAGCCGCGCCCGGCGCCCCGGAGGCGGAGCTCCGCGCGGCGCTCGCCGCGGCGGGCGGGATGCTGGCCGAGCACGCGCCGACGCCGGGCTACCACCCGTACGGCATACCGGAGTTGAGGTCCGCCGTCGCCGAGCGCTTCACGCGGCGCGGGCTGCCCACACTGCCCGACCAGGTCCTGATCACCACCGGCGCGCAGCACGCGCTGTCGCTGACCCTGTCCCTGCTGGGCAGGCAGGGCGACCGGGTCCTGGTCGAGAACCCGTCGTATCCGAACGCCCTGGACGCGATCCGCGGCGCGGGCCTGCGGGCGGTTCCGGTGCCGGTCACGGAGGACGGCTGGGACTGCGGCCTCGTCGAGTCGTCGCTGCGGCAGGCGGCGCCCCGCCTCGCGTACCTCGTACCGGACTTCCAGAATCCGACGGGTTGCCTGATGCCGCACGAGCAGCGGTTGCGCATCCTGGAGACGGCCCGCGCCACGGGCACCTGGCTGCTGATCGACGAGACCATCACCGACATCGCGCTGGACGGGCCGCCGCCCGCTCCCTTCGCCTCGCTCGCGGCGCACGGTGTGGGCGAACAGATCGTGACCTTCGGGTCGTTGAGCAAGTCCCACTGGGGCGGGCTGCGGATCGGGTGGGTGCGGGCCGGGTCGGGGCTGATCACCGAGCTGGCGACGAAGCGCGTGCCGAGCGACATGGCGACGCCCGTCATCGAGCAGCTGGTGGCGCTCCATCTGCTGCGCGGCATGGACGACGTGCTGCGCGAGCGGTTGCCGCGGCTGCGGGCGCAGCGCGACGCGCTCGCCGCGTCACTCGCCCGGCACCTGCCGGAGTGGCGCTGGCGGGTCCCGCCGGGCGGGCTGTCGCTCTGGGTGGACCTGGGGCGGCCGGTCGCGTCCGCCCTGGCCCGCGCGGCGCTCGCACAGGGCGTGCGGATCGAGGGCGGTTCCCGCTTCGGGGCCGACCCGGGCACACACGAGCACCGGCTGCGCATCCCCTACACGCTCCCCCCACCCCAGGCCGACGAGGCCGTACTCCGCCTGTCCAAGACCCTGACCGGCGACCTCACCCCCACCCCGGCCGACACCACCCGCCGCCACTGGGTCGCGTGAGCCCGGCCTGGCGCGGTGTGGGCCCGGCGCAGCGCGGGCCCGGCGTGGCGTGGGCCCGGCGCGGTGTGAGCCCGGCGCGGCGTGAGCCCGGCGCCGCGTGAGCCCGGCGCCGCGTGAGCCCGGCGCCGCGGACCCCGGCATCGCGGACTCCGGCGTCGCGTGAGTCCAGCGTCGCTCCCCCGGCCCCGCGGGCCCCGGCATCGCCTGACCCCCGCGCCGTACGACCCCGGCGTCACGCGCCCTCGGAGCCGCACGACCCCAGCCCGCACGACCCCCGCGTCACCCACCCTCGCCGCCACCCACCCCCGGCGCGCCGCCCGACCCCGGCCGGGCCCCGCAGGATCGATCCTGCGGGGCCCGCGGCCCCCGCGGCCTCAGCAGCCCCCGCGCCCCTTCGGTTCGCCGAACATCTCCACTGCGCCCCGCACCGACGCCAGCCCCGCGGCCAGTGCGCTGACGGAGCCGATTGCGCCGGCCACGAGGAGGAGGGAACGGCGCATCCGGGGGACCTCCGGGGTGCCGTACGCCATCTCCGCCAGCGCCGCAAGTTCGTCCTCGGCGATGCCGCGGTCCGTGAACTCGGCCGGGTGGGCGGCGAGTTCACGGCGCAGCCGGGCGACGGCGGCGCGCAACTCCGCCACCCGTGGGTCCTCGTCGCTCCCGGTCACCTGGCTCTGCTCCACGCTCCGCAACACGGCTCTCCCCCTCGCACGTCTCCGTGCGGCTGTTCCGTTCCTCTTTCGCGGGCCCCTGAGGCGCTGGTCAGGCACCGGGGGCCGCGGGTCAGTAAACCGTTCCCGGTACGGGATGCGCCACTTCGCGCCCGCCGCCGGGACGTGTATGCAGGAGCCATGACGACAGAACCGAGAGAGCCGAGAGAACCGATTAACGTGCGGGGCGGCGGGGCGGGAGAGGTCGTCGGGGTGCTGCTCGCCGCCGGTGGCGGGCGGCGGCTCGGCGGGCGGCCGAAGGCCCTCCTGGAGCACCGGGGCGCGCCGCTGGTGGAGCACGCGGTGCGGGTGCTGCGCGACGCCGGATGCGAGCGGGTGCACGTGGTGCTCGGCGCCTCCGCCGACACCGTGCGCGAGCGGGCCTCGCTCCCCGGCTGCGTACTGGTGGACAACCCGGAGTGGGAGGAGGGCATGGGCTCGTCCCTGCGGGCCGGGCTCGCCTCGCTCGCCGGCACCGGCGCGTCCGCCGCGCTGGTCTCGCTCGTCGACCAGCCGGGGATCGGCGTGGCGGCGACGGCCCGGGTGCGCTCGGCGTACCGGTCGCCGACGACGCTCGCGGCGGCCGCGTACGAGGGCCGGCGGAGCCATCCCGTCCTGTTCGGGAGCGCGCACTGGGCGGGCATCCGCGCGAGTGCGGTCGGCGACCGTGGGGCACGCGACTACCTGCGGGCGCACTCCGACGCGCTCACGCTGATCGAGTGCGGAGACGTCGCGGAGGCGTACGACATCGATACGGCCGAAGACCTGATCCACTTGGAGTGACCGACGTGGCACTCAGCGACACGTTCTGTCGACGAGAAGAATCTCGACATCAACAAACCATTGAACTTCCACTATGAGGAAACTAGTATCCACTGACCAGAAGGCCCGTTATCTCGGACGGGGCCCCGCAGCCGTACCTCGGCTCCAGTGGCACCCAGTGCCACCGCGTCTGCCCGGCGGCCCGCCCGGCACCGTCCGTGCAGCTCTCTGAAGGAAGTGACAGCTCATGTCCGCACTAGCGCCGTCGCCGCTGGCCATCGTCGACGCAGAGCCCCTGCCCCGGCAGGAAGAGGTGCTCACCGACGCGGCCCTCGCCTTTGTGGCCGAGCTGCACCGGCTGTTCACGCCCCGGCGTGACGAGCTCCTCGCCCGGCGGGCCGAGCGCCGTGCCGAAATCGCCCGCACCTCCACCCTGGACTTCCTCCCGGAGACCGCCGCGGTCCGCGAGGACGACTCCTGGCAGGTCGCCCCGGCCCCCGCCGCGCTGAACGACCGCCGCGTGGAGATCACCGGCCCGACCGACCGCAAGATGACCATCAACGCCCTCAACTCGGGCGCGAAGGTCTGGCTCGCCGACTTCGAGGATGCCTCCGCTCCCACCTGGGAGAACGTGATCCTCGGCCAGCTCAACCTCACCGACGCCTACGAGCGCCGCATCGACTTCACGGACGAGCGCACCGGCAAGTCGTACGCGTTGAAGGGCGCCGACGAGCTCGCGACCGTCGTGATGCGCCCGCGCGGCTGGCACCTGGACGAGCGCCACCTCCAGGTCGACGGCAAGCCGGTCCCCGGCGCGCTCGTCGACTTCGGGCTGTACTTCTTCCACAACGCCAAGCGCCTCATCGAGCTCGGCAAGGGCCCGTACTTCTACCTCCCGAAGACGGAGTCGTACCTGGAGGCCCGCCTCTGGAACGACATCTTCGTCTTCGCGCAGGACTACGTCGGCATCCCGCAGGGCACGGTCCGCGCCACGGTCCTCATCGAGACGATCACGGCCGCGTACGAGATGGAGGAGATCCTCTACGAGCTGCGCGACCACGCGTCCGGTCTCAACGCGGGCCGCTGGGACTACCTCTTCTCCATCGTCAAGAACTTCCGTGACGGCGGCTCGAAGTTCGTCCTGCCGGACCGCAACCTGGTGACGATGACCGCCCCGTTCATGCGGGCGTACACCGAACTCCTCGTCCGCACCTGCCACAAGCGCGGCGCGCACGCCATCGGCGGCATGGCGGCGTTCATCCCGTCCCGCAAGGACGCGGAGGTCAACAAGGTCGCGTTCGAGAAGGTCAAGAACGACAAGGACCGCGAGGCCGGCGACGGCTTCGACGGCTCGTGGGTGGCGCACCCGGACCTGGTCCCGATCGCCATGAAGTCCTTCGACGCGGTGCTCGGCGACAAGCCGAACCAGAAGGACCGCCTGCGTGAGGACGTGAAGGTCGCGCCCGAGGACCTGATCGCCATCGACTCCCTCGACGCGAAGCCCACGTACGACGGCCTGGTCAACGCCGTCCAGGTCGGCATCCGCTACATCGAGGCGTGGCTGCGCGGTCTCGGCGCCGTCGCCATCTTCAACCTCATGGAGGACGCGGCCACCGCGGAGATCTCGCGCTCGCAGATCTGGCAGTGGATCAACGCGGGCGTCGTCTTCGAGACGGGCCAGACCGCCACGGCAGACCTCGCCCGCGAGGTGGCGGCGCGTGAACTCGCCGCGATCCGCGCCGAGATCGGCGACGAGGCCTTCGCGGCCGGCAAGTGGCAGCAGGCCCACGACCTCCTCCTCCAGGTCTCCCTGGACGCGGACTACGCGGACTTCCTGACCCTCCCGGCGTACGAGCAGCTCCGCTGACGTTCCGTCAACACGAGCAACGCGAGCAACACGAGCAACACGGGCAACACGAGAAGGCCCCCCGGCACCGCACAGCGCCGGGGGGCCTTCTCGTGCGCCTCTCAGCCGAGGTGCGTCGACCAGTCCTGCTCCGCCGCGGGCTTCCCGTGCAGGTCGGGGACCCGCTTCAGCCAGGCGGGGCGGCCCTTCTCGGTGGCGGCCGCACGCCTCGCGTCCGCGGCGGCCAGCTCGTCCCGGCCGGGAAAGTCCGTCGGCAGCCACGCCGCGGAGGCCCGGGCGCGGGCCAGCAGGAAGGCCACGTACGCCTCCCGCACCTCGTCCGGGGACGTGAACCCGGGCTCGTCGGCGAGCCACGCGTCGGGGACGAGGCCGACGATCTCGCGGAGCACGGCTTCCGTGACGAGCGGGGCCAGTTCGGCATCGGCGGCGGCCGTGTCGGGCCCGTACCCGCCGAGGGCGTGGTGGCGGAAGTCGTACGCCTTGTCGGGCGGCGTCGCGCCCCAGCGGTGGTGGAAGACCAGGGCGGCACCGTGGTCGATGAGCCACAGCTTCGGCTCGTGGACGCCGAAGGTGGGCCAGACCATCAGGTTCGAACTGTGCACCGTGCGGTCGACGTTCGCGGTGAGTGCGTCGAGCCAGACGACCTTGCCGGCCTCCAGCGGGTCGACGTCGATCGCCTCCGGGGTGAAGTCCGCGGCGCCGGGCAGCAGGTCCATGCCGAGATTGAGGCCCGCGCTGGCGTGCAGCAGGTCCTGGACCTCCTGGTGCGGCTCGTCGGCGGCGACCGCCGGGTCGAAGTGCACGAGGACCAGTTCGGGAAAGCGCAGCCCGAGGTGGCGGGCGAGTTCACCGACGACGATCTCGGCGACGAGCGCCTTGCGGCCCTGGGCGGATCCGGTGAACTTCACGACGTACGTGCCCAGGTCGTCGGCCTCGACGACGCCGGGCACGGAGCCGCCGGCCCGCAGGGGCTCGATGTAACGGGTCGCGGTGACTTCTCTCAGCATCTCCCACGGCTCCCGGGCGTCTCTGCTCACTGGGTGATCATAGTAATCGCGGACATCTCCTTCCCGGCCCGGCCCGCGTGCCGCGGGGCATTGTGCGCCATGTCCGCTCTCGTCATGATGGCCTGGCATGGACGACGACTCACTTCCCGTTCCGCTGGCGCAGGTGTACGACGCCGCGCTCCTCGATCTCGACGGCGTCGTCTACGTGGGGCCGTACGCGGTGGAACACGCAGCGCCTTCACTCGCCCGCGCCGGGGCGCTGGGCATGCGCCTGGCCTACGTGACCAACAACAGCTATCGAACTCCCATGGAGGTCTGCGAACACCTCCGACGGCTCGGCCTGCCGACGGTGGCGGACGATGTCGTGACGTCGGCCCAGGCCGCCGCCCGGCTGGCCGCGGAGCTGCGCCCACCGGTTGCCCGGGTGCTGGCCATCGGGGGCGAGGGTCTGCTGGCAGCGTTACGGGCATACGGTCTGGAGCCCGTCCGGTCGGCCGATGACGACCCCGACTGTGTCGTCCAGGGCTTCGCGCCCACGGTCAGCTGGCGCGAACTGGCCGAAGCGGCCTACGCCGTGGGACGTGGGGTGCCCTGGATCGTCACCAACTCCGACCTGAACGCGCCCACCCACCGGGGAACGGCACCGGGCAACGGTGCTCTCGCAGACGTGGTGCGCGCCGCCACCGGCGCCGTCCCGACGGTGGCCGGTAAACCGTCCGCCGCCTTGCTGCGGGAGGGCGCGGCCCGGACCGGTGCCCGGCGCCCCCTCATGGTCGGGGACCGGCTCGACACCGACGTGGAGGGTGCGCGCGGAGCGGGCTTCGACAGCCTGGTGGTCCTCACCGGCGCCACCACGCCCCACGACCTCCTGACCGCCCCGGAGCACCGCCGCCCCACACATCTGGCGGCGGACCTGCGCGGCCTCCTCGCACCCGCGCGCCGCGTCGAGGAACACGCCGGAGGCCATCGGTGCGGTGGCTGGCTGGGCAGGGTGCGCGACCGCGAACTGGTGCTGACGGGACGGGGGGACCCCGAGGACGCCCTGTGGGCCGCGTGCCGGGCCTCGTGGTCGGCGCCCGAGCCCCCGTCGACGACGACGGTCCTGGAGACACTGGCCCGGTGCGCGCGGGACCCTGTCAGGTGACGGGACGCCCGTCGCCGAGCCCCGCCTCCTGCCGGACGTGGTCGGCGATCTGGGCGTGCGTCGCGTACCAGACGTCGTCGCGCCCGCAGACGTGTTCCAGGAGCTGCTCCAGGGCGACGGCCCGTGACCGGTGGCCGATGACGTGCGGATGCAGGGTGATCTCGAACAGTCCGCCCTCCGCGTAGGCGCCGTCGAATTCGTCCCGCCACAGCTCCAGTACGTGCCGCGGCATCGTGTACGGGCGCACGGCGCTGTAGCGGTCCATGTTCAGGTAGACGGCGTCGTCCCGGATCCACTCGGGGGGTATCTCCACCAGCCCCGTCGGTTTCCCGTAGGAGAGGATCTCGTACGGGTCGTCGTCGGCCATCAGGGAGGAGTCGTACGACAGGCCGAGTTCGAGGGTGATGTCGAGCGTGTGCTCACTGAAGTCCCAGGAGGGCGTGCGGATGCCCACCGGCCGCTGACCGGTGATCCGTTCGAGGGTCTCCGCGCACCGCAGGGCGAGCTCCCGCTCGTCCTGCCGGCCGAGCTCCATGTTGCGCTCGTGGATCCAGCCGTGGATGGCGACCTCGTGCCCGCGCTCCGCATACCCCCGCGCCTCCTGCGGGCGAAGGAGCGCGCACACGGCCGGCATGAAGAACGTCGCGGGCAGGGCGTGCCGTTCGAGCAGCCGGAGGATACGCGGCACGCCCACCCGGGCCCCGTACTCGCCCTGCGACAGCTTTCCTGGCATCACCTCGCCGTCCCGCAGCGGAATCGTCTCGTGGTCGGGGTCGAAGGAGAACGCCACGGCGGCTCTGGCACCCCCCGGCCAGCGGGCCGGTTTGAGGCTGCGTCCGGCGCGCACCCGCTCGACGTGCCGGCGCCATTCCTCCTCCCCCCACTGCCAAGGGGCCTGTGGAGCCTCCGCCCGTGGTGCCTTCCCGGTGTCTGCGCCCGGCACGGTCATGGCGGTTCCCCGCTCCTTCCGCGGCTCGCTGGGTGGGGTGTGCGGGTGAGCCATACGAGCATGCCATCGGCTTGTACGGCAGACAGGAGCATGAACAGGACAACGGACTCTGCCGTGACCCTGACCGAAACGCGTGCTTCGGCGCGGAGGCCGTCTGCCCGTCTCCCGGTCGCTTTCCTACTGTTGTCGTGGCGGCACTGTTGTCGTGTCGGCCTCGGAAGCTTCGGCGGGCGGTGGCCCCCGGGGAGGAGGGCCCATCATGACGCCTTCGAGCGGCGCGGAGCGGTGACGTGATCCTGGCCGAGGCCCGGCGGTTCCTGCCCGACGCCGTGGCGCTGCGACGTTCCCTGCACGCCTGGCCGGAGACCGGTCTGCACCTGCCGGAGACCCAGCGGCGCGTCCTGGAAGCGCTGGACGGCCTGGGTCTCGACCTCCGCACCGGTCGGCGGCTGTCCTCGGTGACCGCGACGCTCGACGGCGGGCGGGCCGGCCCGGTGGTCCTGCTGCGCGCGGACATGGACGCCCTGCCCGTGTCCGAGGACACCGGCCTCGAATTCGCCTCGCGGGTCCCCGGCGCCATGCACGCCTGTGGGCACGACGCCCACATGGCCATGCTGGTCGGCGCGGCCCGGTTGCTCGCCGCGCGCCGCGACGAACTCGCAGGGCGCGTGGTGTTCATGTTCCAGCCCGGCGAGGAGGGCCACCACGGGGCCCGCCACATGCTCGACGAGGGGCTGCTCACCGGGCACGGCGGCGAGGTGGGCGCCGCGTTCGCCCTGCACGTCATGCCGGGACTGCCGAGCGGCAGCCTCTGGCTGCGCCCCGGCCCGCAGATGGCCGCCTCCGACAAGCTGCGCATCCTCGTCCGCGGCCGTGGGGGGCATGCGTCGTCGCCGCACACGGCGTGCGATCCCGTGCCGGTGGCCTGCGAGCTCGTCCTTGCCCTGCAGACGGCGGTGACCAGGACGGTCGACGTCGCCGACCCGGCCGTCGTCACGGTCGGCTCCCTCGCCGCGGGCTCGGCGCCCGGGATCATCCCGGAGACGGTCGAGCTCGCCGGGACCGTGCGGACCCTGTCGCGGGAAACGCGCCTGCACGTGCACGAGACGGTCTCCCGGGTCGCCGCGGGCGTGGCCGCGGCCCACGGGGCGTCGGCGGAGGTGTCGATCGAGACGGGGTATCCGGTGACCCGTAACGATCCGGCGTTCACCGAGTTCGTGCTGCGCACGGCGGCGGAGGTGCTCGGCTCCGGGCGTGTCGGCGTGCTGCCCGCTCCGGCGATGACCGCCGAGGACTTCTCCTACGTCCTGGACGCGGTGCCGGGTGCCCTCGCCTTCCTGGGCGCATGCCCGCCGGGGCAGGAGCCCGAGCGCGCTCCCGCCCTGCACTCCTGCCGGGCGGACATCGACGAGGACGCCCTCGCGGCCGGGATCGCCTGCTACGCGGCCGTGGCCCTGCACCGTCCGGGCCCCGGCGGCGCGGCATGAGCGAGCTGCGGATCCGCCCTGCGCGCGTCGACGAACTGGACCGGGTGGAAGGGCTCTGGCTGGAGGCGAGCCGCTGGCTCGCCTCCAGGGGGATCGACCAGTGGCAGTACCCGCCCCGGCGTTGGCGCATGGAAGGGGCGGTCCGCGCGGGTGACTGTCATCTCGCCTTCCGCGAGGGCCGGTTGGTGGGGACGGTGACCGTGGAGCGGCAGGCCGATCTCGAGTGGTGGGCGGACGACGACCCCGATGCGGCCCTGTACGTCCACGACCTGGTCGTGAGCAGAGAGGCCGCCGGGCAGTCGGTGGGGGCGCGGCTGCTGGACTGGGCGGGCCGGCTGGCGGCACAGCGGGACAAACCCTGGCTCCGCCTGGAGGCATGGAAGACCAACGAGCTGCTGCACCGGTACTACCTCGACCGGGGGTTCGAGCTGCTGCGGATCGTCGACCTGCCGCACCGTCATTCCGGCGCCCTGTTCCAGCGGCCCACCGGGCTCGCCGTCGCTCCGGAACGCGACGGCTGACGGCACGCTCTTCGTACTGTCCCACTTGTTAACCCGTACTGATTCAACCGCGAGTTGACCGAGCAAAGGGGGACAGACTGGTTGAAGCAAGGCTTGTGCGCGGTCGTGATGTGCTGAAGGAGCCGTCTCATGAGGCATACGAATCTCCGCGGCCCTCGTCGACCGCGCGGTCGACGGCCGTGGTGTCAGCGGGACGCGGTGACTTCGCGGACCCGATGGCGATCGGTCTCGGCGATGACGAGATCGCCGCCCCGCGTCACCCGCACCGCCCGCGGATAACGCAGCAGCACCCCGGCGGCCGGGCCGTCTTCCCGGTCCTCACCGGGAGGCCCGCCGGCCACCGTCGCGATACTGCCGTCCGGCCGGACGACGCGGACGCACTCGTTGAGGGAATCGGCCACGAAGAGATTGCCCTCACCGTCGATGTCGACCCCTCGGGGCTGGTGGAGCGGGCCGGCGGCGGCCAGGACGGCACCGTCCTCGTACCCGGGCTCCCCGGTCCCCGCCACGGTCGTGACCAGTCCGTCGGCCGACACCATCCGCACCCGGTGGGACCAGCAGTCGGCGATGTACAGGCGGCCGTCGGCGGCCGTCACGATGTCTATGGGGTGGTGCAGGTCGCTGGTGACGGCCGGCACCCCGTCCGGCCCTGAGCCGGGTTCACCGGTGCCCGCGACGGTGGTGATGGTGCCGTCCGGCGCGATCCGCCGCACCCGGTGCCCCTTCCACTCGGCGACATAGAGCGTGCCCGCGCCGTCCAGGGCCAGCCCCCTGGGTTCGTTGAGCACCGCTTCGGCGGCCGGGCCCCCGTCGCCGCCGAAACCAGGCTCACCGGTCCCCGCCACCGTGGTGATGGTGCCGTCCGGCGCGATCCGCCGCACCCGGTGGTTCCAGTAGTCGGCGACGTACAGATGCCCCGCGGCGTCGCAGACCAGGCCGCCCGGTTCGTTGAGCGCGGCGTGAACGGCCGGGCCCCCGTCGCCGCCGAAACCGGGCTCACCGGTCCCCGCCACCGTGGTGATGGTGCCGTCCGGCGCGATCCGCCGCACCCGGTGCCCCTTCCACTCGGCGACGTACAGGGCGCCCGACGCGTCGGCCGCCAACGCCCGCGGCTGGTTCAGTGCCGCCCGGGCGGCCGGCCCGCCGTCGCCTCCTGAGGCGGCCTCGCCGGTGCCGGCGAGGGTGCGGATGACCCGGTTCGCGATGTGCGCGGACCCGGCGCCCGTACGTGTACTGCCCGACATACCCGCCTCCTGAGCAAGGGTGGGAACACAATTCCGCGGTGCGCTTCGAGTGACACTTACGGATCGTCGACTCACCGTAGAGAGCATTCGAAGACATCGGTAGAGCGCGGCCGGGCGCTTTCCGGCCACCGGCCGCTGCGCTCCCGCCGACCGAATTTCGACCACCTGGAGGGTAAACAGGTGGGCCCTGGTACAGCCGAGAGGATCGTTGGAATCGGTGAAATCGTGCAGAGTTCAGCTCAGGGACCGTTGATGACGCCCCAGAAGATATGAACGACCGCTTCCCCCCATCGACGGTGGTGGTCAGTGGTATGGCATCGAAGCGAATGTGATCTCCCGCTGCTCATGCCGGATCGCCCACACCCACTCGGTCCGGAGTTGCATTCATTTTCGGGCCACTCACGGGAACTGGCATGAAAACTCTTCGCGCATACCGCAGCTTTCCGCTCGCGGTGCGGCTGCTGCTCGTCAATCAATTCGGGGTGGACGTCGGTTTCTACCTCCTCATCCCTTTTCTGGTGACCTACCTCGGCCACGATCTGGGTCTTTCGGCCGCCCTGGTAGGACTGGTCCTCGGTGTGCGGAACCTGAGTCAGCAAGGACTGTTCGTGCTCGGCGGCTCCGCGGCCGACAGGCTCGGCCCCCGCCGTGTGATCATCTTCGGCTGCATGCTGCGGACCGTGGGGTTCGCGCTGTTCGCCGTCGGTTCCACACTGCCGCTCCTGCTCGCCGCCTCGGCGCTGAGCGGACTGGCCGGAGCCCTGTTCTATCCGGCGGTGCGGACCTACCTGGCCCAGGAGGCGGGGCACCGCAGGGCGGAGGCCTTCGCACTGCTCAACGTCTTCGCGACCGGCGGCTCACTGCTGGGCCTGGCCCTGGGCGGAGTGCTGCTCCTGGTCGACTTCCGCATCTGCGCCCTCGTCGCCGCCGGCGTGTTCGGCGTCCTGTGCCTGGCTCAGATGTACGCCCTGCCCGCCCGCGAGGCCCCCCGCTGCGCCACCCCGGTCGTGAAGGACTGGCGGGAGGTCCTGAGCAACCGGACCTTCGTCGCGTTCGCCGTGGCCATGGCAGGCATGAGCACCCTGGAGAACCAGGTGTATCTGCTGCTGCCCGAGGGAGCGCGCCAGGCGACCGGACGCCCGGAGGCCGCCGGCGCGGTGCTGGTCATCGGGGCGCTGGCAAACTTGGTCTGGCAGCTGCGCGTCACCCGGACGCTGGCGCGGCGCGGTGGCGGCCCGGCGTGGATCGCCCGCGGCATCGCCCTGACGGCCGCGGGTTTCGTGCCGCCTCTGCTGGTGTGCGGATCCGGCGCTCCCGACGGCTGGGCCACGGCGGTCAGAAACGCCTGCCCGGTGATCGCCGGAGCGCTGTTGATCTACTTCGGCATCATGATCGTGCATCCCCTGGCGATGGAACTGGTCCCCCTGTTCGGCCCGGTCCGGTTGACCGGTACTCACTTCGGCATCTTCTACGTCTTCTCCGGGCTCGCCGCCGCGGGCGGCAACGCGCTCGTGGGCTGGACCCTGGACCTCGGCAGGCGCAGCGGTCTGCCCGCTCTGCCCTGGCTGTGCTGCCTGGGCCTCGGCCTGGTCTCGGCAGCGGCCATCACCTGGCTGCACCGCACGCGCGGGCTGCCCGGTCCGGCGCCGGTGACGTCGCGGCCGGCCGGGCGCGCGGGCGCCGCGGCGGCCCGGTCCCGGCGGGGACCGGCAGTGCGCCGATGCCGGTCGGCCGTGCACGAGCGGCCCCGGACCCTGCCGTACGTGCCGCGCCACTGCGTGGCGGCCCGTCGGACCAGTCGCTGCGGTGGGTGCTGCTGCGGGGGATGCCGTCCCCGGCACCGGGGCGCGTCCTGGTGGAGGTCGCTGCCGTGGCGGCTCGGCCGACGCATCACGTGTGGGTGCTGCGAGAAAGCGGCCCGGGCGGGCAGGGCGTAAAAAGACTCAGAAATAACAGATGCCACAACGCGGCCCATTGGCATATGCCGACAATGGATGTCCGCAGCATCGAGATGTGGCGCATTCCCTTCCTTGTGCCGCCGGGAACGGCCACATAACTTGTTGAGTGGGGGCGTCACCGCGCTTCCGTGAAACTCCGGCCCCGGCGGACAATGCCAACGGAGGCGTCTTGGAGAATTTTCCGAATCGATTCCGTGACAGCTCTGGCCCCGTGAGCAGTTCTTGGTCTCCCAGTCCGGTGGTCCCGTTTCGCCTCGTATTCAGCGGCGTACCCAGAACGCTCTGGTTGAAACTTGAGGCACACAATCCGTACGGTTCCATCAAAGGGCGTACCGCTTTCGCACTCTGGCAGGATGTCAAGGACCGCATTGATCACCGGGTCGGGTTGATCGAGTCGACGTCGGGGAATCTCGGTCTGGCGCTCGCCGCCCTTGCCGCCGCTTTACAGGTGCCTTTCACCGCCGTCGTGGATCCCCGGGTCAGCCCTTCGGTGCAGAACACCATGAGCGCCATGGGCGCGAGAGTCGTCGTGGTCGAGCGGCCCGACGGAGCCGGCGGATTCCTGCTCAGCCGCCTCGCCCATGTCGCGGAGCGGGTGCGCTGCGAGCCGGGACTCGTGTGGCCGAACCAGTACACCAATCCGGCCAACCCGGCCGTGCATGCCCAGTGGACGGCGCCCGAGCTGTGCGCGCAGTTGCCGGCCAGACCGATGAGCGTCCTGGTGGCGGTGTCCACCGGTGGCACGCTGGCGGGCTTCCGCGACTACGTCCTCGCCCATGAGCCGGACTGGGAGCTGGTCGGGGTGGACGTCGTCGGTTCGCTCGCCCTGGGCGACATACCCGGCGAACGGCTGCTCTCGGGGATCGGGGCGAGCCGCAGATCGTCCTTCCTGCCGCACGGATACCGGCCCGCCGTGCACATCGGCCCACCGGAAGCGGTCAGCGCGTGCCTGTGGCTGGAGGAGACGACCGGCATCACCGTGGGCTCCAGTTCCGGTGCGCTCGTCGCGGCGGCTCTGCGGCTTTTCCGTGAGGACCCGGGACGCACCGACATCGCCTGCCTGTGCCCGGACGGCGGGGACCGCTACCTCGACACCGTCTACTCACCGCTGTGGCGCTCCAGGCAGGCCCTGGCCCCCGTCGACGTAGCCGACGGAGTCGTTGTCAGGGGCCTTGTGGAGGACCCCGTCCAAGGAGAGGTGACGCTCCGGTGAGCACGCAGGAACGTGACTGGTACCAGCGTGCCGGAGTCCGCACCGGCCCCCGGCGCCGCCTGGCGGACGAGGTGGCCACCGGGCGCGCCTTCTTCCCTCCGGCCCTGGTGCCCTACCTGGACCATCCGCGCGTGGCCGGACTCGGCGAGGCGAAGCGCAGGGAGCTCCTCGCCCGTCACCTCTTCCAATACCTGGACTTCACGGCCCAGTTCGAGACGCGCGTGGTGAACCGTGCCACGGAACGCATCGCCGGCAACCGGTGCGGGGTCGCCACGGATGTCGCCGTTCGGCTCGACGCGTACCGCATCTACTGCGACGAGGGGTACCACTCGCTGTACAGCCTGGACGTCATCCAGCAGGTCTCCCTCGCCTCGGGGGTGACACCGCTGGAGTACGACTTCGGTCCGTTCCTGCAACGGCTCGACGCGATCGGTACCGAGGCCCTGCCCTACGAGCCGGCCCTGGCCCAACTGCTGCAGGTCGTGGTCTTCGAGACGCTGATCACCGCGGTGCTCAACGAGATACCCAAGGATCCCGATGTGCTGACCGTCGTCCGGGACATCGTCAGGGACCACGCCAAGGACGAGGGCTGGCACCACGCGTTCTTCGCCCAGTTCTTCCGCGAGCTGTGGACGCGGGAATCGACCGGGTCCCGGGGCCGTATCGCGCGGTGCCTGCCCGGTCTGATCCGGTGCAGCCTGCTTCCCGATCTGCGGCCGGTCCGCGCTTCGTTGGCCGCCGCGGGCCTCGCGCCATCGGCTGTCGAGGACGTCGTGCGCGATTCCTATCCGCCGGCTTCGGTCGACCGGGGCATCCGCAGGGCGTCCCGGCATGCCGTGCGGCTCTTCCAGGAAGTCGGGGCCATGGACGTGCCGGGCGGCGCCGAGGCGTTCGAGGCCGCCGGTCTGCTGCCGTGAACCACCCGGTGCCGAGGACCGCACGAACCGAAGGGTGACGATGTCGGAGCAACTCCTCTTTCTCGACAGGGAAGCGGTGCTCGCCTGCCTCGCGCACGTGGACGTGTGCGCGGAGATCACGCAGGTGCTGTGCCGGCACGCAGAGGGCCGGGTGGAACTGCCCGCCGAGGGCTATCTGCCCTGGACCAACGGCGAGGGTGCCTACTGCCGTTCGCTGGCCATGCTCGGCGCGGTGGAGGTCGACGGCGGCCCGCCACTGCGGGGGATGAAGCTGATCAATGCCGCGACGAGCAACCCGTCCCACGGACGGGAGCGGGCCGCGGGCCTGGCGATGCTCTTCGACCCGGAGACCGCCCGACCGCGCGTGCTGGCCGAAGCGGGCTGGCTGAGCGCGACCCGCACGGCCGCGTACACGATGGTGAGCCTGCGGCACCTCGGTCCCGAGCGGTGGGACGCGACGACGTTCCTCGGCTGCGGCACGCTCGCCCGCGTCCATGTCGGGCTGCTCGCCACGGCGTTTCCCGAAGCGGTACGCGTACACCTCTACGACACCGACGCACGGCGGGCCGGGGAACTGGCCGACTGGATACGCGAACAGCATCCGCAGCTCACCGTCCGCGTGGAACCGGGCGCGCGAGAAGCGGTGGCCGCCGCGCCGGTGGTGGTGACGACGACCACCGCCGACCGCGGATACCTGCCGGCCGCGTGGCTCGCGCCCGGCACCTTCGTCGCCCACGTGTCGCTGGCCGACCTGCTGCCCGACGCCTTCCTGGAGGCCCAGGGCGTGTTCGTGGACGATGTCGCTCTGGTCGCCGAGAACCCCCGCAGGGTCCTGGGCCGCTTGATGCAGGAGGGCCGCATCACGGATGGCCGGTCCGCGGGCCCCGGTTCCCCGGCCCGGCCCCTGAGCGGCACCCTCGGTCAGGTTCTCACCGGTGAGCGGCCCCCCGTCCGGCCCACCGTGTCCCACGTCGTCAGCAACCCCTTCGGCATGGCCGTCCTCGACGTCGGGCTGCTGGGCGCAGTACAGGATGCCGCCGCCCGTCTGGGCCTGGGCAGAACCCTGGCCCTCTACTGAAAGGGACGCATGGACCACCACTTGGCACGGCCCGGCCTTGTTCCGGAACACGGACTGTTCTCCCTCGCCGAGGTGGAGCCCGATGTGATCGGCAAACTCGCGGCGCGATCGGTGGAGCTCTTCCGGGACCAGCACGCACACGACCGGCCGTTGGCGGACACCGTCACGGGCGTGCTGTTCACCAGGACCTCGACCCGTACCCGTACGGCCTTCACCGTCGGCGCCGTCCGGCTGGGCGCCGTTCCTGTCACGTACGGCCCCCGGGATCTGCAGTTGAACACCGGTGAGTCGGTCGCCGACACGGGGCGCGTCCTGGGCAGCATGCTCGACCTGCTGGTCGCCCGCACCGCCGGGCCCCTGGAGGAACTGCGAGAGCTGTCCCGCCACGGCGGCCTTCCGGTGGTCAACGCGATGGCGGCCGAGGAGCACCCCAGTCAGGGCGTGACCGATCTCGCCACCCTGCACCTGGCGGTGGGCGATCCGGCCGGAGTGAGCGTGCTGTACGTGGGCGAGGGCAACAACACGGCGGTGGCCCTGGCGCATGCCCTGGCGAGTGTGCCGGGGGCCCGGGTCACCTTCAGCACCCCGCCCGGATACGGGCTGCCGGAAGAGGAGCTGGCGAGGGCGTCGCGCAGAGCCGCGGCCACGGGCGCCACCCTTGAGGAGGTGCACGATCCGGCGCTGCTGCCCGATCACGTGGACGTCGTGTACACCACCCGTTGGCAGACGACGGGCACCGCGAAGCCCGACCCCGACTGGCGTGAGGCGTTCCGGCCCTTCCATGTGGACGCCGCCCTGCTGGCCCGCTGGCCGCAGGCCCTGTTCATGCACGATCTGCCCGCCCACCGCGGCGACGAGGTGGCCGGTGAAGTCCTCGACGGTCCCCGGTCCCTCGCCTGGACCCAGGCGGCCATGAAACTCGCCGGGGCCATGGCGGTCCTGGAGTGGGTGAGCGGACCTGCCGCCAAGGCGGAGTGACCTGCCGTGCACCGCCCCGTTCGCCCCTCCCTCTCACCCCGTCCCCCTTCACACGGATCGAGGTCCTCCCGTGCAGCCGACCCGTGTCACCGCCTACCGGCATCTGACCCCACGTGACCTGGACCCGCCCTCGTCGTCACAGGTCTTCTTCGAACCTGCCGACACCGAGATGGGTGTCTGGGTGGTGCAGGACCTCATACGTGAGGGCTGCCTCGTCCTCGACCTCGGGTCCGGCAGCGGTGCCGCCGCTGCGGCCATGGCCCGCGCGGGAGCGGCCCGCGTCCACGGCATCGACTCGGGAGAGGACACCGTGGCCTGGGCGCGCAAGCACTACGCCTCGATCGACGACGACCGTCCCGTCACGTTCTCGCACGGTGACTTCACCGCACTGTCCCCCGCCGAGCTGCTGGCCACCGTCCCCGTCCCGTCCCGTTCCCCCGTCGTCGTCACCAGCAATCCGCCCTACGTCCCGCTCACCCCGGAAGCCGACGCCCTGCGCCGGTCCGTCGGCGGGGGAACGGACGGTCTCAAGCTGATCCCCGCGGTCATCACGCACGGCCGTGCGCTGGCAGACGGCCTGGGGATCACCATCGGCAGCTACTCCAGTCCCCGTAAGGCGGTCGGGATGCTGGAAGCGGCGGGTTTCTCGATGCATGCCGTCACGTTGTGCCCACTGCCTTTCGGGGACTTCACCCGGGACCATCCCGATCAGGTGTTTCGCCTGGAGGAGCGGGGCGAGGCGGTGGTCTGGCGCTCGGGGCCGTATCCCCTGGCCTATTTCATCGTCGGCCTGGCCTGCCGCAGGGCCACCGGGGACGGCGCCCGGCCGGGCCGGCTGACCGGTGAGGGACTGATGGATCTTCTGCGTACGGCCGCCCGCTCCCGCACCACCCGCCTGGAAGCCCTGGACGAGTGGACTTCGCCGGGGTGGGCGGGGCCTCTGCGCGTCGTCGACCTGCCGCAGCCGGCCGTCCGTCGTCACTGGTGACCTCCGCCCGGCCCTGTCCGGAGGGCAGCACGTCCCATCAAGCAGAAAGGCCGTTCATGGACACCACTCGGGTCGTGCCCGTCTCACCCGTCAGCGTCACCACCGGCGCCGTCGAACACAGCGTCGACTTCATCCGTCCACGGCTGCTCGCGACCGGGCACGAGCGGGTGTCCTTGTATGCCGGTGTCCAGATAAACGGCGCCCCGCACCTGGGCACCAGCGTCATGCAGGCCTCCGCCTTCCTGCTCGCGCAGGTGGCCCGGGACAGGTTCGGTGTCGAGGTGGCCTTGCGGTTCGGCGCCCTGGACAACTCCGCCTGCGAGACACGCCGGTGCCCGCGGACCGGAACTCTCTACGAGCGCTCCTATCACCACGCCCTGGGCAGCGAGCGGGTCGACGAACTGACCCGGACCTATTACGGCGGCTTCTTCGACGCCCTGTCCGCGGCCACGGGCGTCCCCTACGAGATCGAGACCTACACCCGGCAGCAGGGCCGGCGGGACTTCCGGCAGGAGTTCCTCGACTCGCTGCTGCGGATGGACGTCCTGCGGTGGGTGCTCGCGCCGTCGCACGGCAAGGTGCCGATGAGCCCTCCGTGCCCGCGGTGCGGCTGGGCGCAGAAGCAGGGCGAGGCCACCGAACTGCTCACCGTGGGGACGGACCGCGCGGAGCTCGCGGCGGTCTGTCTGGACCACGGCGGGTACACGGTGCGGGTGCGGGCCGACGACGAGGGGACGGACGGGGCGTACATCAGCTCGGGCACGCTCCACCGCAACCTCCTCAAAGAGCGGGTCGCGGCGCGGGAGGACGCACTTGCCGTGGTGGTCAAGGGAGCCGACTGGGCGGCTGGGTGCCGCCTGCTCGACGAGGCGTTCCTGTGTTGTCCAGGGGCGGTGCTGCCGGTGCGCCTGTTCACACCGGTGGTGCTCTCGACGTCCGGCGCCAAGCTCTCCAAATCGCTGATCCGTGCGGGCAGGGCGGAGGCGACGGCGGACAGCGCGCCCTGGATGCTCGACGCGGGCGCCTGGCCGGGGACGGGTGAGGAGTACGCGCGGTTGCTGCTGGACCTCGTCTCCCTGATGCTGTCCGAGCCGCGGCACTTCGAGCGCGGCTACACCACGCTCGAAGTGGCCCGGCTCATCGACGCGGCCGGTCTGCGGACCGGGGCACCGGTGTGATGTCTCGTTCGGCGAGGTATCCCGGGCGTACTTCCGACGCCGCGTACGGCTTGGTCAGTGCGTTGTCGACGCTGTTGTAGACGACGAAGAGGTTCGTCCGGGGAAAGGGGGAAACGTTTCCTCCGGAGGCGTGCAGACAGTTGCAGTCGAACATGACGGCAGAACCGGCCGGTCCGGTGAACTGGCGGATACCGTGCCGCTCGGCCAGGGCCGTCACGGCGGTGCGGTCGGCCGGCCCGGCCGGGAGGTTCTTCCCCAGCAGCGAAAGCTTGTGATAGCCGGGAGGAGTGCGGCCCACCGAGGGCACGAAGGTCCACTGGGAACCAGGAATGATCATGAGCGGGCCGTTGAACGGCAGGTTGTCCGTCAGGGAGACGGAGAAGCTCAGCGCACGGGGTGCGGGCATGCCGTCCTCGGAGTGCCAGGTCTCGAAGTCCGAGTGCCAGCCGAACTTCGAGCCGTCGAAGGCCGCTTTGTAGTTGACCCTGCTCTGGTGGACGTAGACGTCCGAACCGAGGATCTGCCGGGCCCGGTCGGCCAGGCGGCCCGACTGCACCACGCGCCTGAAGACCTCGCTGAGCCGGTGCACCTCGAAGAGGGAACGGATCTCGTCGGAGTCCGGTTCGGGAGCCACTCGCCCCGAGGACCGCAGTGCGGGGTCCGAGGCCATGCGCTGTATTTCCTCCCGGCACTCCCGCACTTCGGCGGAGTCGAGCAGCGCGCCGAACGCGAGGAATCCGTCCCGGTCGTAGCCCGCCACTTCATCGGCGGCCAGCGGGCCCGGTGACCCGTCGCCCCACACCACCGGATGGTGACGCCGAAAAGGCACCGATTCGGTCTCGACACGCGTGGGGTAGAGATCTTCCACCAATTCGACAGATTCGGTCATGCCGATCCCCTCCGTCTGCGGCTAAGTTTTCACTTCCCGTCACCTTCTTCGGGGAAACTACCGCGCGACCGCGCCCGTCGATTCCGTACCATTCCGGTCATGGTCAACATATGGCCTGCCGCAATACGGCGGGCCACATAAGAAAGAAGGAGACACGTGATGATGTACAGCGAACCGACTACACACAGAACGGGCAGATAGGGGTAGCCGGAAGGAGTCGCCGTGTTCTGCGCCAGGAGTTTTCCGGCATAGAGAAGTTCCTCGTACATGATGAAGAAGCCGAGGGAAGTGTCCTTCAGTGTCACCACCATTTGGCTGATTACGCTCGGCAGCATGGTCCGGACCGCCTGCGGCAGGGCCACCACCGTCATCACCTGTGTCTTGCGCATCCCCAGCGCGTATGCGGCCTCGAACTGCCCCTTGGGCACGGCGCCGACCCCAGCCCTCAGGATCTCCGCCTGTGCCGCCCCGTTGTACAGGGCGATACCGATGACCAGGGCCCACAGCGTGGGGCTCGCGAAATTCACTGCGAGCCATTCGCCCGGGGCCCCCAGGCCGTTGCGCAGCAGGTCCGCGACGGCCGTGACGCAGGTGCGCAGCAGGTCGGTGGCGTACAGGGCGAAAACCGTGATGATCACCGGCACCGCGCGGAAGAACTCCACCAGTGCCCCGGCCGGCCGGCGCAGGAACCGGTGCGCCGAGAGCCGCCCTGCCGCGAACAGGAGCCCAAGCAGCAGGGAGAGCACCACCGCCAGGACGAACGCCTTGAAGGTGTCCACCACGCCGGTGAGGATGCGCAGCTGCACCCCGCGATACCCGAACGCTTCCCACATCCGCGCGTCGAACTGCCCGGCGTCCGCGAACCGGAGGAGCACCCAGCAGATCCCGCCGCCGGTCACCGACGCCACGAGGACCGCGTACCAGAAGTGGCGGCGGCGGGCGCGCGGGCCCGGGGTCTCGAACAGCGCGGATGTCATCGCGGCACCGCCAGGCGGCGCTCCAGCAGGCGGAAGCCGGTACTGATCACCGAGATCAGCAGCAGGTAGGCGACGGTCACCCACAAGAAGACGGCCGCCACCGCATACCCCCGCTCCACCAGGGTCTTCTCGGTGCTGAACAGCTCGTAGACACTGAAGCCGCCGGCGAGCGCGGAGTTCTTTACCAGAGTGATCACGACGTTGCCCAACGGAGGCACCGCCGCCCGCCCGGCCTGGGGGAAGACGACGAGCACCGCCGCCTGCATCGTGGACATGCCGAGGCTCCGTGCCGCTTCGGCCTGCCCGGTCTCCACGGTGTTGACGCCCGAGCGCAGCGCCTCGCACACGAACGCCGAGGCGTAACTGCCCATGACCAGCACGGCCAGTGTGAAGTAGCTCGCCCCGGTCAGCCCCAGCATGGGCAGTCCGAGCGTCACTCCGAAGAAGAGGACGGTGAGCGGGGTGTTGCAGAGCACCGTCACCACCGTCGCGCCGAGTCCGCGGCACAGCGGCACCGGGCTGATGCGGAGGGAGACGAGCAGGATTCCGAGGGCCAGCGCGAGCAGCGTGCTCAGGCACATCAGTCGGACCGTGCCCATGAAGCCCTGCCAGAACAGGTCGGCGTTGTCGGTCAGCACGTCCAAGGACGCCTCCAGGCGGACGGGGGCCGTGACGGTGAGCGGCCCGGCGGGATGCCGTCGGCTGACGGCCCTCGCGGTCAGTACCGCTGCACCGGCGGCGGTGTCGGCGCAGGAACGCCGGAGCGGCCGAGGGTGGCGCGGTACGCCCGGAGCCAGTCGCCGCTGCGGACGTGGTGTTCCAGTGCGTCGTTGACGGCGTCGCGCAGGGCCGCGTCCTGCCGCGCCAGGCCCACGCCGTAGAACTCCTCGGAGAAGGGCCGGCCGATGACCCGCAGACGGCCCTCGTTCTGCGCCGCATAACCCTTCAGGATCGTGTCGTCCGCGGTGACGGCGTCGACCACGTCCATGACGAGGTCCTGTACGCAGTGCGCGTAGCTGTCGTGGGACACGACGGTCGCCCCGTACTCCGGCTGCCTGATCCGCTGGTACGGAGTGGATCCGGTCACCGTGCAGACCTTCTTTCCGCGCAGCTCCTCTGGTCCCCGGATACTCCGGTTTTCCTTGTCGACCAGGAGATCCTGCCCGCCGAGATAGTAGGGGCCCGCGAAGGAGACCTGCTTCTTCCTTTCGCTGTTTATCGTGTAGGCGCCCACGTACAGGTCGACGTCTCCCTTGGATATCGAGATCTCCCGCACCTGCGGAGCCACCGTTTTCCACTCGATCTCGCTCGGCCCGAATCCCAGATAAGCCGCCACCATTTTCGCGATCTCCACGTCGAAACCCGAACGTTGCCCCGTCACCGGATCCTCGAATCCCATGAAAGGGTGGTCGGACTTCACACCAATGGTTATGGTCTTCTTCGCGAGGACGCGGGACGTACCGACCGGGTACTCGAGGCCCGGATCGCTACCCGTAAGCGCTCCGACGCTTCCTGGAACACTTCCCTCTCTGCCGCATCCACCCAGCACAAGACAGAACAGCAGCACCAGGGGACTCAGCGGACGAACCCATGCCTGCACCTTCCCTCCTCGGGAATATGCGGCCCCCGCGGCACGAGAGCACAAAGGGCGTGCGTCGGAATGGAAGCGGCGTCCGGACCAGTTTAACGATGCCGATGCGCCGCGCTACCGGGGAATTCCGTGCACGGGCGGCCGGCGAGCCGACGGCTCGGGCCGCCCGTGCGGGTCCCGCGTCAGCCGACCTTCCGCCAGGTGCCTCCCTTCTCCAGCCGGTAGGTCCCGGTGAGCCGCCGCTGGTCGGCGCCGGCCCGCGGCGTCGCTTTCTGGCCCCCGCCGTTGTCGTCCGGCTGCTTCGCGGTGGCACCGGACGGGCGCACGCTCTGGCACTTGTCGGGGTTGGTGTAGGTCTGCGCCACCACGGTGGAGGAGTTCGTGGTCGACGGGCCGTCCACCGCGATGTCCTTGACCAGCTTGCCGCTGCCGTCGACGTGCAGGTCGCCGACGACCCGGGACATGGAGTTGAGCGCGCCGAACTGGATCTCGTCGTTGGGCTTCAAGGTGAACGTGACCTCGGTCTCCTCGGAGTTGGTCATGCTCCAGGTGTGGCTCCAGGTCCCCTTGAACGCGGCGGTGAACGCGCCGCGCAGGGCGAGGTGGATGAGGCTCTTGAACGCCGCGGTCGTGCTGACCTTCTCGGTCATCTGGGCCGTACCGGTCAGCGTGTTCGACACCGTGGCGCTCGTGGACGCCGTACTTTCCGACGTGGAGTCCTGGTTGGGGCCCTTGTCCTTGGGCGCCGAGTGGTTGGTCTCACTGCTCTTGCTCGTGTTCGTCGTGGTGGCGCTGCCCGTGGTGGCGTCCTGGAGGGTCTGCTGTGCCTGGACTTCGCCGGTGGTCGAGCCGCTGACCTCGTTGTCGGTCCAGGCTGTGCCCTCGATGGTGGCGCTGCCGGAGACCTCGCCGCCGATGTTGTCGGAGCTGGAGGTCTCCAGCTTGACCGTGCGCTTGATGGACATGTCCGCGTTGGTGCAGTTGATGGCGCCGTTGGACACCGAGTAGACGGCGCTGGTGAACTCGCGCTTGCGCTGGGGGTCCAGCTTGAACGAGCAGGTGTACCGCTTGGTGTGGCCGCACAAGGAGGTCACCTCGTGCACCGACTTCAAGGGCTTCTTCCCGTCGAACGCCCGGGCCTTCGGCATCTTCTCGATGCCGTAGTCACCGGTCTTGTCGCCCTGGGGGGCCGCCGCGGAGGGAAAGGCGGCGGTCAGGGAGAGGGCGGACAGGACGGGGACCAGAACGAGCATGCGGCGGGTCGCCGCTCGGCGATGCTGGGAGGGACGCGCGGTGTGAACCATGACTGTGTCCTTTCGTTGCTGATTTCCCGAGTGATCAGGAGATGACGCGCGCGGTGTCGTCAGTCCCGGGCGGGCGATTCGTCGACGGCCAGGGGGACGGTGCGGGCCGTGATGCCCCTGGGCGCCTCACCGGCCGGCACCAGGTGGGGGACCTTGCGCAGGGTGGGAGCGCCGACGCTGTTGTCCGGGGTGCGGGCGTTGTCACGGGCGTCGCCGCAGCGGGCCAGCTCGACCTTGCTCATCGGGCCGGTGCGCTGGTAGAAGCGGTCGCCGAAGGAGCCGGACGGCAGGTCGGCGAAGACGTCCATCCGCTCGTTCTTGCTGTCGTGGATCAGCGTGCCGGCGATCCGCTCCCGGGCCGCCTGCACCTCGATCCAGCTCACCTCGCCCGGCTGGACCGTGACGGACGCCGTCCGCTGTTCCTTGCGTCCGTAGAGCAGCGGGTTGTTCGTACCCATCTCCAGCGGATTGCCGTCGGCGCGGGTGAAGCCGGCCGCGATCTGGGTGGCGATGTTCTCGTACCCCTTGCGGACATCCGTCTGGGGTTGCTGCGGAGCCGACTGCTGTTGCTGCTGCAGGCCCTGCGGTCCAGGCGGCTGCTGTTGCGGCTTCTGCTCGTCGTTCTTGCGCTGCGAGAAGTACTGCGTGACGTTGTCGTACGGCAGCTCCTCCCAGTTGACCGGACGCTGGTCGGTGATGGCGTTGCGGGTGCAGTTGATGTACGCCTGGCCGACCATGCGCGGCCGGTCGTAGTACCGGTAGGAGTAGCGGTCGTCCTTCTCGAAGTGACAGGTCCTCGGGCCCCCGAGGCAGTCCTGGATCACGATGCGGGGTTCGACCGGCTCGCGGCCCTGGTACGCCTCAGGCATGGGCAGCCGCGCCTTCTTGAGGTCGTACGGCACCGGTGCCGGATCCTGCGTGGCCCGGAAGCGCGTGACGAGCGGGCCGCAGGCGGACGCCTTCTGGTAGGTCCAGCTGATCCGCGGATTGTTCTCCCCGGCCGTGAAGGAGTACGAGCGTCCCTCGTGCCAGTGGGCCTTGCCCGACTCGGTGGTCTCCGTGGTGACGGTCTGCTCGGAGTTGCCCGCACCGGCGGCGGACACCCGGTACCCCTGGCCCTTCGTCGGGTCGTCCGTGCCGCAGTTCGTGAGTGGACTGGGGCTGTCGTCCCACGTCACGGTGACCGTGGAGCCCTTCTGGACGCGCCACAGGCGGGTGCTGAGCGTGCCGGCCGAGCCGTCGCTGAGCGCGGCCGCCTGCAGTCCGCCGCCGTGGCCCGCCCGGCTCGCCGAGAACAGCTGGGTGTTCTTGCCGTCCCATTTGTTCGGCGCCCCCTTCTGGGCGGTTCCTGCGGACACGGTGGGGCTGGCGAGGTCCGGGTTCTCGATCCGCGCGCCCACCTCCTCCGCGGCGAACGCGGCCCCGGGCAGGGTGCTCAGCACGAGGGAGCTGCCGAGCAGCGCGGACAGGCAGTAGGTCGTGGTGCGTCGTGGCATGAAGGTCTCCTTGGACGAAGTGGGGGGAGCGGGGGCTGGGTTGTCCGGGTGTTCAACAGGCCCACCAGGACGACTGCGGCACGATGACCTGGTCGTCGGAGAGCCGGTCGCGCATGCCGGAGGTGGCGTGGCACTGCTGCGTCACTCCGTCGGCGGGCGCCGCGGACCGCGAGACGTTCCCGAAGTCCGCCTGCTCCTGGACGTAGGCGTCCTGGTCCTTCTTCTGCGCGTCCTGGGCCTCGCCCGTGATGGGCCGGTTGCACGTGTGGAAGTTCTCCACCTGGCACTTGTCCTTCGCCTGCTTGTTCTTCCCGACGTCCGAGCAGGCGCTGCTCGACGGAATGCCGTTGATGCCACCGGGTGAGCAGGGGTCGGTGTCCGGCGGTGAGGGGACGGGTGACTTCTTGTCGACCTCCGGCGGCTTGGGCTTCGGCGCCTCGGCGGGCGGGGGCGCGGTCTGGGTGTCGGGCGCGGGGGCGGGGCTGAACTTCGCGGGCGGCGGTTCGTCCGCCTTGGCCACCACGGCCTCGGCGGCCACGGCCGTGGGCACGGCGGCGGCCGGCGTCAGCCCCAGGGACAGGGCGGAGGCACCCGCCACTGTGACCATTCCAGCCGCGAACAGGGCACGGCACACAACGGCAACACGCATGGTTCTCCTTCGGAGTTCGGGGGGAGTCGGCGGCCTCTGAGCCACACCACGGTGGGGGCCGCCGCTCTCACACTCCGACAGCTCGGCCGTCCCCGCCATTCGACCTGGGCGATGAGGTGCGCCAGTTGGGCGCAGCATGAGGCCGACTGGCCGTAAGTGGCGGGGCCTTGGCGAAGCCAGGGTTTCGGGGCGACCCCCCAAAGGCGTGAACTCTGGCTTTCGCAGGCCGAAAAGCGGTTCGAACGCGGCAAGCATGTTGCTGGACGCCACGACTCGAGTGGTTTGTCCTCCAACTGCGGTGCCACGCCTATGCCGTGGTGCCCGAACGAATGGAACTCCCATGAACGCAAAGACCCGTGGGCTGCGCCTGCGCGCTGCCCTGACCGTCATAGCCACCGCGACCGCTCTGGGAGCGGCAGCGGCCCCGGCTCTCCCCGCCGAGGGACACGACCCGCTGGTGTACGCGTGGGGCGCCAACTCCGGTGGGCAGCTGGGCAATTCGACGTCACCCGACCGCTACGCCCCGGCCCCGGTTCCCTCCCTGCCCAAGCAGGACGTGTTCGAGGTCGCGGCCGGCGGCGGAGCGAGCGACGGCTGGGGATTCGGCGTCGCCCTGCGCAACGACGGGTCCGTCTGGACGTGGGGCCAGAACGACAAGGGCCAGCTCGGCACCGGGCCGACGGACCCCGACCACAACGCCGCGCCGGGCAAGGTGCCGAAGCTCAACGGCATCGTCGATGTGGCGGCGGGCGGCCAGCACGCGCTCGCTCTCCGCGTGAACTCCGGTAAGGCCGACGGGGTTTACGCATGGGGCCTCAACGACAAGGGCCAGGTCGGCGACCACACCAACGAGGACCGATCGGTTCCCCAGCTGGTCCAGAGCATGCACGGCGGCAAGCAGGTCGCGGCCGGGTGCAATCACAGCATGCTCCTCACCGACAAGAACACCGTGCAGACCTGGGGACTCAACGACAAGGGCCAACTCGGCACCGGTACCGGCGAGTCCGACGAGACGAACGAGAACCACAACACCCCGGTCGAAGTACCGGGACTCACCGACGTGGTCAAGATCGCAGCCGGGTGCGAGTACAGCCTCGCCGTGAAGTCCGACGGCACCGTCTGGGCCTGGGGCGACAACTCCAAGGGCCAGATCGGCATCAACAAGGACGCCGGCGCCGTGGAGTTCAGCAACAAGCCGGTTCAGGTCCAGGGCCTGCCTGCGAGCCAGGGCGGACAGTCGGGCTCGGCCGAGCAGCCGGGCGGAACGGACACCGGGACCGGCACGGGAACGGACGCGACCCAGGGCACGGGCCCGATGGTCCGGGACATCGCCGCCGGCTACGACCACGCCTACGCCCTCTACTCCGACGACAAGGTGTACGGCTGGGGCAACAACGAGAACGGGCAGCTCGCCGACGGGACGAAGACGAACCGGACGAGCGCGCACGAGGCCATCGAGCTGCCTTCGGTGCGGGCGATCTCGGCGGGACGCGGCTACGGTCTCGCCGTGCGCTCTGCCGGTGGCGGCACCAGCAACGACATCATCGGCTGGGGGCTGAACAACCACGGCCAGCTCGGCAGCGGTGACGCCCTCACCCACGACCTCAAGGACAACGACCAGTTCGTCACCGTCTTCCCGCAGGAGGCGGAGCAGGCGAACCCGTTCACCCGTGTGACGGCGGGCAACAGCCAGTCCAGCTACGCCTATTGAGCCGGACCGGCCGACAGTGACCGGCGACTGACGGTCTCCGCGTGAACCCGCCCTCCGCACCTCGTGCGGAGGGCGGGCACCGGCCACCGGCCACCGGCCACCACACATAAAACCCGAAAGGACTCCCGCCCCGTCGAAGATCCGTTGAGCGCCCGCCCAACCGGCTGATCCCGGTGCGTATATGAGTCGGCGCTCCCCCGACGTGCCACCACTCGCAGTCCGCACGCCCTTGGCACACCTCCCGGCCCATGCCGAAATAGCCCTTGCCCGCAAGTTTCAGTTCCGGTCTTGTCGCGCAGGTCCCCCTCTTCATCGTTGGTGAAGGAGAACCCCCTCATGCGTGTACGCCCAGACGTCAACACCTACGCGATGTACAGCGGCCGCTGTCGCCCGCGACCCGGCCCTCGTCCACAGGGTCCTGACCCGCCTCCCCACGGCATGGCACCGTCTCGACGCGCACACCGCCGGCCGCACGAGCGTGGCCGGCATCATGACCACTCCGCTCGCCCGCACGGCCACGGTCGTGGCAGCACGGCTGCCGGCGAGCCGCCGCGGCTCGGGACAGCACGAGAGGGTCTCGTAGCCACGGACCGGCCCCCCGGAACGGTTCCCCATCATTCGCGCACACCAGCTGATTCCGCTCCTGCTCCTCTGCCTCGCCACCCTGGCGTCCACCGGGCCCGCGCCGCCCCAGTGGCCCGGCGGGGCGAAGTGCCGTGACACGACGCTGGTCGGGGTGGCGCATCAGGACGACGACCTGTTGTTCATCAATCCGGCGATCGCCGAGGACTTCGACCGAGGGAATTGCCTCCGCGTCGTGTACGTGACCGCGGGTGACGCCCATCTTGAGTGGGCGGGCGGGTATGTCCAACGCCGCGAGATGGGCGTACAGCAGGCGTACAGCGCTCTCGCCGGCCGGCCGATGAAGCCCGGGGCGCCCAGCCCCTGGAAAGTCTCACCCGTGCGGGCCGGCGGGCGGACGCTGCACAGCGTCCGTCTGGACAACGGACCGCTGCGGCCTGACATCCGGCTCGTCTTTCTGCGGCTGCCCGACGGCGGCTGGAGCAGAGAGGCGGCGCGGCACCGGAGCCTGCTCGCACTCTTCCAGTCGCGAATCCGCTCGCTCGCCGCGGTGGACGGGTCCGCCCGCTACACGGAACCGGCTCTGATCAGCACCTTGGCCGCCCTCATCGAGCGGTTCCGGCCCTGCGAGGTGCGCACGCTGGACTTCGCCAACACCGCGCTGAAGTCGTCCGGCAAGGAGTGGGCCGACCACAGCGATCACGCGGTCACCGGCCGGTATCTCCGCCTGGCGACCCTGCGGGCGCGCCCGGCGGGGAGCACGCCTCGCCTGACGGCGTACGAGGGGTACGGAAGCGCGTTGCGTCCGCCCAATCTCGGTGCTGTCCTGACCGCCCGGAAGACCGCCGTATTCGAGCACTACTACATCCATGACGAGAGGCGGGTGAGCGACTGCCCCGGGTCCTACTGCGCACCCACCAGAAGAGCGGCGGGGCGGTACGTGCGATGGCTCGAACGCCGTTACGCGCGCCGGGCGCCCGATCCACGGCCCGGCACCGTCGTCTCCTGGATCGGCTCCACGGCCGCCGGCTTCACCGCGTCCGAGCTCTGCCTGACCGCGGACCGGGGCGACGTCCGCACCGCGCCCTGCGCCGGCACGGTCCATCAGGTGTGGCGGCTGGTGGAGGGGGACCTGCGGACCGGGGGCGGGGGCGGGGGCGGGGGCGGCCGTCGCTGTGCGGGCGTCCGGGGCGGGACGGTCGTGCTTGCGCCCTGCACCGGCGGATCGGCCCGGTGGGCGGTCACGCGGTGGGGGCAGTTGCGCACCGGCGGGGGCTGTCTGACCCAGGACGATCTGCTGCGGCCGCGGCCCCGGCTGCGGTTGGCCGCCTGCACGGCGGCGGACCCGGGGCAACGGTGGTTCGTCCCCGGTGCTCGGTGACGCCGGTACGGCCGTGATCCTCGGTGACATCTCGGCCACGGTCCTCGGCGCCGCCGGTACGGCCACGGTCCTCGGGGACCCCGGTACGGCCACGGCCCTCGGCGCCGCCGCTTCAGCCACGGTCCTCGGGGACGCCGGTCCAGCCAGGTCCTCGGTGCCACCGCTTCGGCCGCGGTCCTCGGGGACGCCGGTACGGTCACGGCCCTCGGGGACGCCGGTACGACCGCGGCCCTCGGGGACGCCGCTTCGGGCCGAGTGGGCGCTGTGGCTCGGGAGTCCCTTGCGTACCCTGGCCGCATGCGGATGCGTCCCACTCTGAGCTGGAGTCCTCCCGAGGATCTGCCGCCGGCCACCACGGGTCTGGGGCCGGTCGCCGGTGCGCTGGAGGCCGGTGGCGTGTTGGTGCTCAGTGGGGCGGGGATCTCGACGGAGTCGGGGATTCCGGACTACCGGGGCGAGGGCGGCAGCCTCAGCAGGCACACCCCGATGACCTACCAGGAGTTCACCGCCGACGCCCGGGCCCGGCGCCGGTACTGGGCGCGCAGTCACCTCGGCTGGCGGCTCTTCGGGCGCGCACGGCCCAACGCGGGGCACCGGGCCGTCGCCGCGTTCGGGCGGCACGGCCTGCTGTCCGGTGTGATCACCCAGAACGTCGACGGGCTGCACCAGGGCGCCGGCAGCGAAGGCGTCGTGGAGCTCCACGGCAGCCTGGACCGGGTCGTCTGCCTCTCCTGCGGCGCCTTCACTCCGCGGCGTGAGCTGGCCCGGCGGCTGGAGGAGGCCAATCCCGGGTTCGAGCCGGTGGCCGCAGGCATCAATCCGGACGGTGACGCCGACCTCAGCGACGAGCAGGTCGGGGACTTCCGCGTCGTACCGTGCGGAGTCTGCGGTGGCGTCCTCAAGCCGGACGTCGTGTTCTTCGGCGAGGCCGTGCCGCCGGAGCGGGTCGAGCACTGCCGCGAGCTGGTCCGCGGCGCGACCTCGCTGCTGGTCCTCGGCTCCTCCCTGACGGTGATGTCGGGGCTCCGGTTCGTCCGCCAGGCCGCCCAGAGCGGCAAGCCGGTGCTGATCGTCAACCAGGACCCGACCCGCGGCGACCAGCACGCCGTCACCCGGGTCGCGCTGCCCCTCGGCGCGGCCCTCACCACCGTCGCCGGCCGGCTTGGCGTCTCCGTCCCGGCCCGGTAACCGAACGACACGCCCGGGCGTACACTCGGCCGCATGGGTCACATGGGTTCCACGAGGTGCACGAGGTGCACGAGGGCACCTCGAACCCGCGAGCACGGCTAGCGACTCTCGCGCCGACTCGCCGCGGCCGCCGCAGCCATCGTTGCCGCCGCCGCCACCGCGCCCGGCTCTCTCCGGGCGGTGTCCGCCCCGCTCCACGTCACCACCACAGCTTCCCGGCTCCCGCCGGCGCTGCCGCCCGGCCGCGACCGCACGACCGGGTCCGCGCCACTTCGAATGGATCATCGTGAAGCTGAACGAGTTGCTGGCCGGACACGACCACCACGTACTCCGGGGCGAGCCGGGTACCGTCGCGGTCACCGCGGGGGTGACCTTGGACGTCGACCGGGTCGGGCCCGGTGCCGTGTTCGTCGCCGTGCCCGGGCACCAGGAGGGCGGGCCGAGCGCGGTGGGCGCCGCGTTCGCCCGTGGAGCCGTGGCCGTCATCGTGGAAGGGGCGGATCCGACGCTGCCGGTGGTGCCCGCGTCCGGGGGCGGGTGTGTCGTGCGGGTGGCGGACACCCGGCGGGCGGCCGCGGTCGTGGCCTCGCGGTACTTCGGGGAGCCGGGGCGGCACATGGACGTGGTGGCGATCACCGGCACCAACGGCAAGACGTCCGTCTCGTACATGGTCGAGTCCGCCCTGCGGCTCTCCTCCGGGGCGAAGGTGGGCGTCATCGGGACGGCCGGCAGCCGGATGGGCGACGAGCAGATACCGATGCCGCGGTCCGTGCTCACCACCCCGGAATCGCCCGACCTGCAGTACCTGCTCGGCCACATGCGCGACCGGGCGACCGGCAGTGTGGTCCTGGAGGCCACCTCCATGGCGCTGCTGACACACCGGGTGGACCGCACCTTCATCGACGTCGGCGTCTTCACCAACCTGACGCAGGACCACCTGGACGACCACGGCACGATGGCCGACTACCGGGACGCTAAACTCCGGCTCTTCCAAGGCCTGTGCCGGCACGCGGTGGTCAACGCCGACGACCCCGTGGGCGCCGGGATCGGTGCGATGATGCCGGGCGCGGTGACCACGTACGCGCTCGACGGTCCTGCGGACTACCGGGCGACGGACCTGGTCGTGAGCGCGTCGGGCACGCGGTTCACCCTGTGGCACGGGGGCCGTGCCCGTCCCGCATCGATCCCCTTCCCCGGCCGGTACTCCGTGGCCAACGCCCTCGCGACGCTCGCCTCCTGCCACGTGCTGGGGCACGATCTGGACGCCCTCGTCGCCGCGCTGGCCCAACTGCCGCCCGTGCCCGGCAGGTTCGAACGCTTCGAGACGCCGGAGGGGACCTCCGTGATCGTGGACTACGCCCACTCCCCCGACTCCCTGGACAAGGTCCTGACCACCATCCGCGGCTACGCGCGCGGCCGCGTGATCACCGTCTTCGGCTGCGGCGGCGACCGGGACACCACGAAGCGTGCGGACATGGGGAGCATCGCCGGGGCCCACTCCGACCTCTGCGTCGTGACCTCCGACAACCCGCGCGACGAGGACCCGGAGGCGATCCTGGACCAGATCGTCCCCGCCCTCACGGCGACCGGGACCCCGTTCGAGCGGCTCGCCGACCGGCGCGAGGCCATCGCCTTCGCCCTCTCGTCGGCGGGCCCCCTGGACACGGTCCTCATCGCCGGCAAGGGAAGCGAGCCGCATCAGACGGTCCGCGGGGAGCTGCTTCCGTTCAGCGACATGGCGACCGCGCGGGAACTCGCCGCCGCGCAGACTGCCGCGGGTCGGCCGGGAGTTCAGTCGGTACGTTGAGCGGCTGAGCGGCGGCAGGTTGGGCGGGCGGCGGCTGCGCGCGCCGTCACGCCTCGCGCAGCACCGTCACGCCTCGCGCAGCGCCTTCGCGAGGACCGAGTCGCCGGTGACCTCGATCCGCCCGTCCCGGACGCCCTGCCCGAGGGTGAGTTCGCCGCGGCTCACGGCCACGCAGGCGCCGGCGTCCAGGGTGAGGATGGCGTCGGCCCCGTCCGGCGCGGGCCCGTCGCCGTAGGTCTGCCCGCCATAGGTCTGCCCGCCGTGGCTCTGCTCGCCGGCGGCCAGACGGACGTGGAAGCAGCCCTCGTCGAGCCGCACCTCCACCGTGCCCTCGGCGCCCGCCCCCGCACCGGCCGCCGCGAGATGCCTCAGCAGCGGCAGCGCGAACCAGTGCGCGCGCACCGCGTCCGTGGGCCTGCGCTCCTCCAGGGCGGGGGCGCCCCACGCGGCGAGCGCCTCCAGGACCGGCAGCAACGCGCGCCCGCTGCCCGTCAGTTCATAGACGTACGCCGCCGAGGGCGCGGGCAGCCTGCGGCGTGTCGCGAGACCCCGCTGCTCCATGTCCTTCAGACGCGAGGCCAGTACGTCCGTGCTGACGCCCGGCAGGTCGGCGTGGAGGTCGGTGTAGCGGCGGGGACCGACCAGCAGTTCCCTGACGATCAGCAGGGTCCAGCGGTCGCCCACGGCGTCCAGCGCCCGGGCTGCCGCGCAGTACTGGTCGTAGCTTCGGCGAGGTGGCATGCGACGCAGTCTATGCAAGTTGTTGGACTTTCCAAGCGGGGACTTGGTAAAACCAAGTAACACACGTCACGGGAGGCGCACCGCATGGAGTTCCGGCAGTCGAGCAAGCTCAGCGAGGTCTGTTACGAGATCCGGGGACCCGTCATCGAGCACGCCAACGCGCTGGAGGAGGCGGGCCACAGCGTGCTGCGCCTCAACACCGGCAACCCCGCGCTCTTCGGCTTCGAGGCGCCCGAGGAGATCGTCCAGGACATGATCCGGATGCTCCCCAAGGCGCATGGCTACACGGACTCGCGGGGCATCCTCTCCGCCCGGCGCGCGGTCGCCCAGCGCTACCAGGCGCTCGGCCTGGACGAGGTCTCCGTAGACGACGTCTTTCTCGGCAACGGCGTGTCCGAGCTGGTCACCATGGCCGTACAGGCCCTCCTTGAGGACGGCGACGAAGTCCTCATCCCGGCGCCCGACTTCCCTCTGTGGACCGCCGTGACGACCCTCTCCGGAGGAAAGGCCGTCCACTATGTGTGCGACGAGTCCGCCGACTGGTACCCCGATCTCGACGACATGGCCTCGAAGATCACGGACCGGACCAAGGCCGTCGTGATCATCAACCCCAACAACCCCACGGGCGCGGTCTATCCGAAGGAGATCCTGGAGGGCATCCTCGACCTGGCGCGCCGGCACGGCCTGATGGTCTTCGCCGACGAGATCTATGACCAGATCCTGTACGACGACGCGGTGCACCACAGCGTGGCGGCCCTCGCGCCCGACCTCGTGGTCCTCACCTTCTGCGGCCTGTCCAAGACGTACCGGGTGGCGGGGTTCCGCTCCGGCTGGCTGGTCGTCACGGGGCCGCAGCAGCACGCGAAGAACTACCTGGAGGGCCTGACGATGCTCGCCTCCATGCGGCTGTGCCCGAACGCCCCCGCCCAGTACGCCATCCAGGCGGCGCTCGGCGGCCGCCAGTCCATCCGCGAACTCACGCTGCCCGGCGGGCGGTTGCACGAGCAGCGGGACAAGGCGTGGGAGAAGCTGAACGAGATCCCGGGCGTCTCCTGCGTGAAGCCGAAGGGCGCCCTGTACGCGTTTCCGCGCCTGGACCCGAAGGTCCACCCGATCCACGACGACGAGAAGTTCGTCCTCGACCTCCTCCTCCAGGAGAAGATCCAGGTCGTCCAGGGCACAGGCTTCAACTGGCCCCGCCCCGACCACTTCCGCATCCTCACCCTCCCCTACGCTGACGACCTCGACGCGGCAATCAGCCGCATCGGCCGCTTCTTGAGCGGTTACCGCCAGTGACTCGCCCCGGGAGCACCGTGTCGTCCTGCACCGCCTGCGGACAGCCCGTCCACACGCAGTTCGCCTCGCCCGAACTCGTCGCGCCCATCGTGTACGAGGACTTCGACCGCGCCGCCGACCCGGCCTGGCGCACCTCGGGCGCGGCGACCGTCGAGGACTACGCGCGCTGGTGCGGCCATCTGTGCGGCCTGACGTGCTTCCGCATGGCGCTCGGCGCCGACGCCCCGCCCCTCTTCGCGTTGCGCGACGGCGCGCTGAAGTACGGCGCGTACACCGAGGCGGACGGGGTCATCAAGGGCATGATCTACGCCCCGTTCGCCGAGTACGCCCGCGCCGAGTTCAGCCTCGACGCCCAGGTGCACCGGCACCTCTCCGTCGAGGAGATCGGCGTCCTCCTTGACGAAGGGCGGCAGGTCGTCGCCTCCGTGCACTATGAGATCCGGCGCCCGCATCGCCCCTCGCCCGGCAGGGGCGGTCACCTGGTGTTGCTCACCCGGCGTACGGCCGACGGGCTGTTGCACTTCCACAATCCGTCGGGCGTCGACGCGCGGACCCGTGCCGCCGACATGGCCGTCGGCGAGTTCGAGCCGTTCTTCGCCGGGCGTGGGGTGTCGCTGCGCTGACAGCGGGTCACCGGGGCTGCCAGGATGGCGGGATGATGCGTGGAGGCAGCGTCGCCGTCGTGGGCGGCAGCATCGGTGGGTGCGCCGCGGCGCTGGCCGCGCACCGCGGTGGTGCCGACGAGATCACCGTGTACGAGCGCGCCGCGGGAGATCTGGCGGACCGCGGCGTGGGGCTCGCCGTGCACGACTCCCGTTATGCGGAGCTGGAGTCCGCGGGGTACCTGGACGCGCGCATGCCGTGGGTGCAGCTCGTGCGGCGGCGCTGGTACGTGCGGGACGACGCGGCCGCGTCCCCGCTGGGGCGGGAGATCGCCGTGATGCCGTTCCCCTTCCGGACGTACAACTGGGGGCCTCTCTGGCGTGAGTTGCGGGGGCGTATCCCCCGGAGTGTGGACTTCCGCGTGGGTGCGACGGTCCGTGCGGTGCGTCCCGGCGACGACGGGCGCGTGGAAGTGACCACCGACGTGGGCGGCGCGGAGCGGCACGACCTCGTCATCGGCGCCGACGGTTACCGCTCCACGGTCCGCGCCGCCCGCTTCGGTGACGTACGTCCCGCGTACGCGGGGTATCTCGCCTGGCGCGGCGCCTTCCCCGAGGAACGGCTGAGCGATCCGCAGCTGTGGGCCGACGACGACTGCGTGTACGCCGTCTTCCCCGGCGGCCACGTGATCATCTACCGCATTCCTGAAGGCGCGGGCGGCCACCGCGTCAACTGGGTCCTGTACACCGCCCCACCGCCCGGACTCGACCTCGGGCTCGGCCTCGACCTGCGCCTCACCGGCCCCACGAGCCTGCCACCCGGCGGCCTCACGGAGGCACTCGCCGCCCACCTCGGATACGTGGCGGACGAGCTCCTGCCGCCCTACTGGGGCGCGCTGCTGCGGGAGACGGCGCCCGACGAGCTCTTCCTCCAGCCCATGTACGACTTCACCGCGCCGCGCTGCACGGCGGACCGCGTCCTGCTGGTCGGCGACGCGGCGGCGGTGGCCCGGCCGCACACCGGCGCGGGCGCGGTCAAGGCGCTGCAGGACGCGACGGTCCTGGAGGCCGCCCTCACGTCGGCGGACACCTGGGCGGACGCCCTCGCCGCGTACGACGCGGACCGCACCGTCTCTGGCCGATCGATGGTCGACCTCGGGCGGCGGCTCGGCGGGGCGCTCGTCCAGGGGACACCAAACTGGCGGGCCATGGACCAGACGGCGATGGAGGCCTGGTGGAAGCAGGCGGACGGGACCGGGGCGTTCGGGGGCCGGGAGCTCAGGCGCTGACCTGCACAGCGTCCCGTTCCGACGCCGTTTTGGGGATGCGAGCCGAAGATCAATAGTATCCGGCGATGATCACAAGACAACGGCCGGCGGCCTGGGTCATGGCCCTGCTCGCCGCCCTGACCGCCGGGCTCGTCACGGCAGGCCCCGCCGCCGCCGATGACGACGACGAACCGGCACAGCCCGCCCCCAAGGTCGAGCTGGTCCTCGACGTCAGCGGCTCGATGCGGGCCCGCGACATCGACGGCAAGTCCCGGATGGCCGCCGCGAAGCAGGCGTTCAACGAGGTCCTGGACGCGACCCCGGACGAGGTGGCGCTCGGCATCCGCACCCTCGGCGCCAACTACCGCGGCGACGACCGGAAGACGGGCTGCAAGGACACCGAGCTGCTCTACCCCGTGGAGCAGCTCGACAAGGCGGGCCGCACCGACGCGAAGACCGCCGTGGCCACGCTCGCGCCGACCGGCTGGACCCCGATAGGACCGACGCTGCTCAAGGCCGCCGACGACCTGACGAAGGACGACGACGCCGAGCGCAGCCGCCGCATCGTGCTGATCTCCGACGGCGAGGACACCTGCCAGCCGCTCGACCCGTGCGTGGTCGCCCGCGAGATCTCCGCCAAGGGCATCCACCTCACCATCGACACGCTCGGCCTGGTGCCCGACGCCAAGACCCGCGACCAGCTGAGCTGCATCGCGGAGGCCACCGGCGGCACGTACACGTCGATCCGGCACACCGACGAACTCGCGGGCCGGGTCAAGCAGTTGGTGGACCGGGCGGCCGATCCGGTCGTCACGCCCGTGGCGGTGAAGGGTGCCGAGCAGTGCACCGAGGCGCCCGAGCTGAAGTCGGGCCTCTACACCGACCGTGAGAAGTTCGGCGAGCACCGCTGGTACCGCGTGGAGGTCCCGGCGGGCAAGGAACTGCGCGCCTCCGTGAGCGTGGCCGCCGACCGGGCCGTCAACAAGGACTACGGCGTGCTGCTGCGCGCCGAGACGCCGCGGGGCCGCGAGATCGTGCGCGGCCAGGAGTCCGGCGACGGCCGCACCGACGTGATCTCGACGGGCCTGCGCCACCCGAGGCCCGAGGCGGACGACGAGGACGACGAGGGCTCCCCCGAGACCGTCTGTCTGCGCGTCAGCAACTCGTTCTCCGCGCCCGCGTCCGTGAAGACGACCCCCGGGCTCCCCGTCGAGCTCGCCGTGGACCTGGTGGACTCCCCCGACGAGGCGTCGGACGTCGCCTCCTTCGGGCTCGGCCACGGCTGGTGGCTGCTCGGTGTGCTCGTCCTCGTCGGCTTCCTGGCCGGTCTGGTCTGGGGCTGGCTCTCGCGCTGGCGCTTCGCGGTCTGGAGGACCAACTGATGCGTACGACACGTGTGGCGCGGCGCTTCGCCGCCGTGGCCGGTGCCGCCCTGCTCGCCCTCACCGGCGCCGCGGGCATGGCGGCCGCGGACGACGAGAAGTCCGCCGAGGTGACGGAGGCGGGCACGTCCTTCCGTACCGCGACCGCGATCCGGCCCGACCAGCGGGCCACTGCGGAGGCGTCCACGGGTGACTACCTGTACTGGGCGTTCCCCGTGGACACCGGGCAGCGCGCCACCGTGCACGCGACGGTGAAGCTGCCCGAGGCCGCGGCCCGGCACGCCGCGTCCACCTGGCAGGTCGACGTGTACGACGGGCTGCGGCGCCGCCAGGCCTGCCGGCTCGGCACGCCCACGAAGACGGCCGCTCAGGACGTCGCGTCGGTGTCGCTGTCCTGCACGCTGCGTACCGTCAGGTCCTGGTCGGAGGAGTGGGCGAACGATCCGCTGCCGGGCACCTACTACCTGCGGCTCACGGTCACCGACCTCAAGGCGGACGACCTGGGGCTGCCGGTGCGGGCCGAGGCGAAGGTCACCACGACCGACGCGGGCGGCGCGCAGGCGGTGGACGGCGCGCTCGCGGAGCCGCTGGTTCCGGGCGCGGGTGCGGACGGCTCGGACGAGCGGCAGACCGCCGCCGTGGAGCCGGAGGACGGCTGGTCGGGCGGCTGGTGGTCCTCGCGCTGGCTGTGGACGGCGGCCGGCGGCGTCCTCGCGGCGCTCGCGGGCGTCGGCGGTTACGCGCTGACGCGCGGCTCGGGGCGGCCCGCCCGGGTGCCGCAGGGCGTGTAGTGCCCTGGGGCTTGTAGTGCCGCAGGGCATGTAGTGCCCCGCTTGCCGGGTCCCGCCGGGCGCGGGGTCCGGGCGGCGTGGCAGGCTCGGTGGTGGCGGTGCCGGACGGCCCGCCACCACCGGGAGAACAGGAACGGCGCGATCATGGGTGATCTGCTCCTCGTCCGGCACGGCGAGACGGAGTGGTCCCTCTCGGGACAGCACACCAGCTGGACGGACATCCCCCTGACGGACAACGGCAGGGAGCAGGCCCGCTCGCTGGCCCCCCTCATCAGCAGGTTCCGGATCGGGGCGGCGTTCACCAGCCCGCGGCAGCGCTCGCGGGAGACGGCGGAACTGGCCGGTTTCGGCTCCGCCCGGGTGGACCCGGACCTGAGCGAGTGGGAGTACGGCGCGTACGAAGGCGTCACGACCGTCGAGATCCACCGCACCCGGCCGGACTGGTACCTCTTCACGGACGGGGTCGCGCCCGGCCCGCCGGAGCATCCCGGCGAGAGCCCGGAGCAGGTGGGCGAGCGGGCCGACCGCATGCTGGCCAAGGTGGACGCGGCCCTCGCCGACAACGAGGGCAGCGTCGTCCTCTTCGCCCACAGCCACTTCCTGCGCGTCCTCACGGCCCGCCGCCTGGGCCTGCCGGCGTCCGGCGGCTCGATGTTCCTGCTCGCCACCGGCACCGTGAGCCGACTGAGCACGGAGCACCGGCGGCACGTGGTGGCGAGCTGGAACCTCCGCCCCCAACTGCTGAAGTGACCTGCCCCACCGCGTGATCCGCCGTCGCGGCATTCGACAGACGCGTTGATGATCATCAAGACTGCGGTCATGCGATACGGCGTGAATCTCCTCAACTTCGGCTCCGGCACCACCCCCGACTCGCTCGTGCGGCAGGCGACCGACGCCCGTGAACTCGGCTTCGAGTTCGCGATGATCTCCGACCACATCGCGGTGACCCCCGATGTCCACGAGGTCTATCCGGCGCCGTTCTACGACCAGTTCGTGCTCGCCGCACATCTCGCGGGGCGCGTGCCGGGGCTACGGCTCGGCACGACGATCACCGTGATCCCCTACCGGCACCCGCTCCAGACGGCGCGCCTCGCCGCGAACATCGACCGGCTGAACGCCGCAGGATTCATCCTCGGCGCCGGTGTCGGCTGGTCCGCCGCCGAGTACGAGACGCTCGGCGTGCCCTTCCGCGAGCGCGGCGCGATCACCGACGAGTACCTGACCGCGATCCGCGCCGCGTGGCGCGAGGACCCGACGTCCTTCCACGGCACGTACGTGTCGTACGACGGTGTCCGCACCGCGCCCTCCCCCGCGACCAGCCCCTGCCTCCCCGTCTGGGTCGGCGGCAACTCCCCCGCGGCGCAGCGCCGCGCGGCCCGCCTGGGCGAGGGCTGGCATCCGTTCATGCCGACCCTGCCGCTGCTGGCCGAGGCGCTGCCCCGCATCGCGGCGGAGGCGGAGGCCGCGGGCCGCCCCGCGCCGGACCTGGTGCCCCGCCTGCAGATCCGGCTCGGAGAGCGGCAGGACACTCCGGAGCGGCCGCTGGGCCACGGCAGCGCCGACCAGATCCGGGGCGACCTGGAGACGCTGGCGGAGCTTGGCGCGACGGACGTACTCCTGGACACGTATCCCGGCAGCCCGGCGGAGCGGGCGGGCGCGGACGACGACCGGCGCGTCCTCGAACTCCTGATGTCGGTGGCGCAGGGCACCATCAGTACGTGATGTCAGTGGCACAGGGCACCATCGGTATCAGGTGACGGATCAGGTCACGGAGCCGGCCGGGAAGGGGTGCGCGGAGTGAAGCCTTTGACAGCCGCTCAGCGACGGATCGTCGAGGCGGCGGACCCCGAGACCGGGCGTCTCTCCGGCAGCGAGGCCCAGTTGACGGCCCTGGTGCGGGCGCGCCTCGCCTTCCGCCATCCCCGGCCGCCGCACGCGTTCTTCCTGACCCCCGCCGGTCATCGCGTACGGGAGGAGGGCACCGCGGCCGCCGCCGCTCCGGAGCCGTCGCCGGCCCCTGAGGCACCCGAGGCACCCGAGGCATCACAGGGGTTCGCCGCGCGCACCGGCGCGGAGACGGCACCGCACGCCGTCGAGGGTCCCGCCCGCGCGCGGGAGGTGCGCACCGCCTGGGAGGGCCTGGTCGAGCTGCGCCGCATGACGAACGCCGACGGTGCCAGGGACCGCCCCTGCGCGTGGGAGCGCACGCACCTCGTGCGGGCGGCGGCGCTGGCCCTGGAGGCGGCGGGCTGCCGCCCCGCGAGCCCCGGCCGCGAGGGCTACCGGGTCGAGGCGACACCGCAGCCGGAGGCCGTCGCCGTGCGGGAGCCGACACAGGAGGGGCTGCGGGCGTGCGGGGCGGCCCTGGAGCGGGCCGGGTGGCAGGTCAGCGAGCACGCGGAGCCACGCGCGGGCAGCCGATCCCGCTATGTCCTCGCGTCGCCCCGCAGGAAGTGAGGCGCCGGCGGCCGGGTCGGAATCCCTTACGAAGCTGGTGCGTTGAGCGCACCAAGACCGAAGACCATCGAAGGGAACGCCGTGTCAGAGCCGTTTTTCGTGAGTGTCGGCGTCCGTGGGTACGAGACGGACACGCAGGGCCACCTCAATCAGGCCGTCTATCTACAGTACGCCGAGCACGCCCGCTGGTCGCTGCTGCGCGAGGCCGGCATCGCGCAGACCGACCTCCTGGACAAGGGGGTGGGCCCAGTGGTCCTGGAGAGCACCGTCCGCTACCGCAGCGAGCTGCGCGCAGGCGACGAGACGACGGTGACCTGCGTGTTCGTGTGGGGCGAGCGGAAGACCTTCGGCGTCGAGCAGACGATCACGAAGGCGGACGGCACGGTCGCCGCGACGGTCACCTCCGTCGGCGGGCTGCTCGACCTCAAGGAGCGGCGACTGGTGGCGGATCCGCGCGAGTACTTCAGGGCGCTGGCGACCGATCCGGCGGTGCTCGGGCTCTGATCATGCGCGCGGCGGCCACGGCCGGACCCTTGCGCCGACCTTCGCCGCGTGACCTTCGCCGCGTGCGTGACTTTCGCCGCGTGACTTTCGCCCCGCGACTCTCACCGTGTGCATGACATCGTTACCCGACCGACCCACGTCGTTCACACAGTCGTACGCACATCCGTGCCACTCTCCCGATGGTTGATCGGTCAACTCGCGTAGACCGTGCGCTCCTTGGACGGGCGCGGGGCGCGCGAGGCCTTCGGGAAAGGACACCCCCCACATGCCCGTGCCGCGTGTACACCGCTGGAAACCCCTGGCCCTGACCGCCGCGGCGCTGCTGGCCGGCCTCACCGTGCCGACCACGGCCACGGCGTCCGGTGCGGCGTCGGGTTCGGCGTCCGCCGCCGTCGGCGCCTACGACGACACGTACTACAAGGACGCGCTCGGCAAGACGGGCCCCGAGCTCAAGTCCGCGCTGCACACGATCATCAGCGACCAGACGAAGCTCTCGTACGACAAGGTCTGGGACGCCCTCAAGACCACGGACCAGGACCCGGCGAACAGTTCGAACGTGATCCTGCTCTACACCGGCACCTCCCGGAGCAAGAGCAGCAGCGGCGGCGACCAGGGCGACTGGAACCGCGAGCACGTGTGGGCCAAGTCCCACGGCGACTTCGGCACGGCGACCGGCCCGGGCACCGACATCCACCACCTGCGCCCCGAGGACGTCACGGTCAACAGCATCCGCGGCAACAAGGACTTCGACAACGGCGGTGGCGCTGTGGCCGGAGCGCCCGGCAACCTCACCGACGGCGACTCCTTCGAGCCCCGCGACGCGGTCAAGGGCGATGTGGCCCGCATGATCCTCTACATGGCGGTCCGCTACGACGGCGAGGACGGCTTCCCCGACCTGGAGCCCAACGACCGGGTGGACAACGGCAGCGCGCCCGCCATCGGCCGCCTTTCGGTCCTCAAGCAGTGGAGCGCCGAGGACCCGCCGGACGCGTTCGAGAAGAACCGGAACCAGGTCATATTCGACAAGTTCCAGCACAACCGGAACCCGTTCATCGACCACCCGGAGTGGGTGGAAGAGGTCTGGTGACGCAGGAACGCTCAGTGGGCGGCGAGCGCGCCGAGCTCGGTGAGGTCGCCGGCGTCGAGCCGCAGGCCCGCCGCCGCCACGTTCTCCTCCAGGTGTGCCGGTGACGACGTGCCCGGGATCGCCAGCATCGTCGGGGAGACGGCGAGCAGCCACGCCAGGGTGACCTGGGCGGGCGTGGCCCCGTGCCGGTCCGCGACGCGCCGGAGTGCCGAGAGGTCGGGCGCTCCGGCGCCGCCGAACGGGAAGTAGGGGACGTACGCGATGTCCCGCGCCGCACACAGGTCGACCAGCTCGGCGTGCTCGCGTGTCAGCGGGCTGTACCTGTTCTGGACGGCGGCGACGGGCGCGATCTCCTGGGCCTCGGCGAACTGTGCGGGGGTGGCGCTGCTGACGCCGAGGTGGCGGATGAGGCCCTCCTCGCGCAGGGCGGCCAGGGTGGCGAAGCGGTCCTCGCCGGGGCCGTCGGTCCGCAGGAAGCGGAGGTAGACCAGGTCGAGGTGGTCCCGGCCCAGCTCGCGGAGGTTGCGGTGCACGGCCGCGCGCAGCTCCGCCGGGTCGGCGGGGTTCATCCAGCTGCCGTCCGGGAAGCGGCCGGGGCCGACCTTGGTGGCGATGACCAGGTCGTCGGGGTAGGGGTGCAGGGCCTTGCGGATGAGGTCGTTGGCCGCGATGTCCTCGTAGAAGTAGAAGGCCGCCGTGTCGATGTGGTTCACGCCGAGCTCGACCGCGCGGCGCAGCACGGCGATGCTCCGGTCGGGGTCGTGCGCGGGGCCGTCCCAGTGCGCGGAGGGCAGCCGCATCGCGCCGAAGCCCATGCGGTGGACGGGGAGTTCGCCGCCGATGAGGTACTGCCCGGCTGCGGCGGCAGAGGCTTCCGTGGAGTGGTCCGTCGTCGTCATGCGCCAGATCCTCTGCCGCACGCGTGCCGTACGCGAACCTGTGGCCACTTGCTGCCACGTTGACCGTCTGCGCGCCGCGTCGCAGACTGTCGCCACCATGGCGAGCACACCCGGCACATCGAGCAGTTGGACCCCACCGGACACCGACCAGATCGTGTCCCTGCGGGGCGAGCGGGAGCTGGTGCGCCGGGCCGGGGACCTGTTCACCGGGGCCCGCGAGGAGTTCCTGTGCGCGGCGGCGGACCTGGTGACCTTCTCGCCGGGGGTGAACGCGGCGTTCGCCGGGGGCAGGCGCCCGCCGCTCGTGCCGGGCGGCCTGACGATGCGGAAGCTGTACACGCCGCGCGCGCTCGAGGACGCCGCGTCGGAGGCGCGGCTCGTCCGGATCGCCGAGTCCGGGGCGGAGGTGCGCATCTCGTCGGCGCCGCTCGCCCATGAGGCCATCGTCATCGACCGGCGGGTGGCGATCCTCGCCGGGGCGCCGGTGCGGGGGGTGCGGACGTTCACGGTGATCCGCACGCCCGTCGCGGTCGAGGGGGTCAGGGCGCTGGTGTACGCGGCCTGGGAGACGGCCACCGACCTCGACGAGTATCGCCGGACGCGGCCTCCGGTGCTGGGTGAGGAGGCGCGCCGGGTCCTGCGGGCGCTGGGCGCGGGGCACACCGATGAGGTGACGGCGCGCGAGCTCGGCATGTCGTTGCGTACGTACCGCAGGCGCGTGGCCGAGGTCATGGCGACGCTCGGTGCGACGTCCCGTTTCCAAGCCGGGCTGCGGGCGCGGGAGTTGGATTTCGGCATCTGGGGCGGGGTGGGCGACCGGCCGCGCTCGGGGCGGTCTAGATTGTCGCTTGATCGTTGAACGCTTGATCGTCGGACCGTGCGGTACGACGACGGGTGAAGGTACGTTGACGTGGCCAGGAGGCTCCCGTGTCAGATCACGACCCCCAGCTCGGCTCAGCAGCCGACATACGCGCGCGCATCGACACCAGCACGCCGCATTCGGCGCGTTTCTGGAACTACTTCGTGGGTGGCAAGGACAACTACGAGAAGGACCGGGAGCTCGGGGACCACATCAAGGAGATCTTCCCTGGCCTGGTCGACGTGGCGCGCACCAGCCGCCTCTTCCTGGGCCGCGCGGTGCGCCACCTGGCCGCGGAGCGGGGCGTGCGGCAGTTCCTGGACATCGGCACGGGGCTGCCGACGGCGGACAACACGCACGAGGTCGCGCAGCGGGCCGCCCCCGACGCGCGCATCGTCTACGTCGACAACGACCCGCTGGTCCTCGCCCACGCGCGGGCCCTGCTGACCAGCACGCCCGAGGGCGAGACAGCGTACATCGACGCGAACCTCTACGAGCCCGAGGCGATCCTGGCGGAGGCCGCGAAGACCCTCGACCTCTCGCAGCCGGTCGCCCTGATAATCCTCAACACGCTGGGCCACGTCGCCGACCACGACCAGGCACGCGACCTGGTCTCCCGCCTCATGTCCGGCCTGCCGTCCGGCAGTTACCTGGTCATCAGCGACTCCACGGCGACCAGCGAGGGCATGATCGCGGCATCGAACGAGTACAACAAGAGCGGCGCGATCCCGTACTACGTACGCGATGTCGAGGAGATCGCCGGCTTCTTCACCGGCCTCGACCTGCTGGAGCCGGGAGTAGCCCAGGTCACGCGGTGGCGCCCGGACACGGAGGACACGACGGCGGTAGACGCATACGGAGCAGTGGCCCGCAAGCCGTAACAGGGCCCCAGGCCGTCGCGCTCCACCCTCCGCCAGAGGCGGAGCGCGACGCCCCTCGCGTGCGCGTCCGCGTGGCTCCCTCCCGGACCAGTCGACGACCCATTGGCCCTCGTGGAAAAAGTCCTCCAGTGATGCGCGGTCCTCGACCCAGTAGTCGCCGCAGCCGTGCACGAAGTCCCCGTCGTGGGCGAGCAGGATCAGGTAGCTGGGCGGGGAGTCGGGCAGTTCCTGGATCTTCACGTACTTTCCCGCGTCGTCTCCTGAACTGATCCGTCCAGCCTTCTCGAACTCAATCACCGGAGGTCGTGACGACACTGGTGCCCCCTCAGGGTCCCGGGTCACACGGAACCCTCCGTGTGCCGCAGCCAGCGTTCCAGGGCCTCCCGCGTCTCCTGCGGCACCTCGGGCGACGCGGCCATGCGGGCGCCGAGTTCCCGCATCGACGGGAGGCGGTGTGGGTCCTTCAGGAGGACGCAGTCCGTCCACTCCTCTCCCTCCACCCCTCGCACGACCACGGTGCCGTCGAGGGAGAGCATCGCGAAATCGATGTGACCCGCCCCGCGCCCCGTCACCCGCGCCTCGGCGCCGGCGCCCGCGATGTCGGAGTGCCCGGTCAGGGCCACCCGGGCCCACCTCAAGGGCTCAGGGGGCACCGCCTCCCTGTCGCCGACGGCGATGAGGAACTCTGGGTCGCCCATCGGGAAGAGGCCTTGGTCCGCACTGAGCAAGTACCACCCGTGGTCCACCTTTTCCGGCAGGTCGGGTTCGTCGGATGCCACGCTCACGGCCCATTCCTCGCCGCCGGTCTCGACGGAATCCGCAAGGAATGCGAGGCACGGAGGCATCAGCGGGGCGGACACGTCCACCAACCCCAGATAACGCAGACCAGCTTGGGCCAGCGAATTCTTCAGCTCTGCTTCCCTCACGTCATTTCCTTGCAAATATGTGATCAGGACCCTGCCTAGCCGGAACGCGGCTGCGCCTTCGCCCAAGGGTACGGCAAGACCTGGTCATAGTTGTGCGAGCCGTCCTTGCGCCTGCCGAAGTAGGCGATGTTGCCGTCTCGGTCCACCACGACTCGTGCCTGACTCAACGGGTCTCCGTTGTCATAAATGGGCTGGTCTTTCCACCGCTGTCCGGCACGAGAATTCCCGCCGCGGTAATTGTCGGCCACGCGCTTGCCGGCCGGTCCGGTGTAACGCTGTTCTTTGTTGGGGTTCTTGACGATGTCGTCCACCAGTTTGTGGATGTCGTCCGGGGTCGCGAGCCATTTCTTGCGGTCCTCGTTGCCCGCGATGCGACGCGCGATCTCCTCCGGCGAATAGTCCTCGTCCGGCACCCAGTTGCTCGGCGGGACATCGGTGTCGCCACACTCCGGTGCGAGACCGAGCGGGTCCGACCAGGTGCATGGATTGTGCGGGTACGTGAAGGGGTTGTCCGCAGGACGCAGGCCCAGCGGGTCCGGAGAGTGATAGCGGCCCGTACTCGGGTCGTAGTGCCGGAAGTAGTTGTAGTGCAGGCCCGTTTCCGGGTCGAAATACTGGCCCGGGAATCTGAGCGGCGTGTACGCGGTGCTGTCAGCTGCCCACGTAGTGGCGCCCCAGAGTGTGGAGCGCGTGCGCCACGCGATGTCCCCGTGCTCGTCGACCAGTTCCGTCGGAGTGCCGACGAGGTCGGTGACGATGGCGTAGAAGCGGTCGTCGATGTCTTCCGCTGCGATGCGTTCCGTCTGGGCCAGCGGGCGTACGCCGTCGTGGTCCCACGTCAGCGTGACGGGAGAAGGGAAGCTGTCACCCCGCGTGGTCTGCTCGCAGAGCGTCGTGCCGTCCCAGGTGAAGTCGACGCGCTCGACGACCTCCTTCCCGTCGTCGGCGAGCCGCTCCTTGGCGATGCGCCGCCCGAGGGGGTCGTAGGTGTACCGCCAGCGCGTCCCGTCCGGAGTGACGACCGACGTGAGCCGGTCCTCCGCATCCCATGTGTACCGCCACGTGTCCGGCTTGCGCGACAGGCGAGTCTTCTGGCTGAGTACGACGCGGCCTGCGGCGTCGTACTCGTACCGGACGCCGCCCGCCCTCAGAAGCGTCATCCCGGCGTACTCACGCCGCCCCTGAGCCTCTTGGTCCGGCTGCGTGGCGGGCCAAGAGGCTTGTGTCTGGTTGCCCGCCGCGTCGTACGCGTAAGTCTCGCGCCAACCCCGGGCACTGACACCCGTGATCCGGCCGACCGCGTCGAGCTCGAAATCGCGGGCGCCGCTCGCCGGATCCTCGACACCTGCCAGGTGGCCGTCCAGGCGGTATCGGTAGGTGCGCGACTGGACGCTACGCCCGCCCGGCCCCTCGACGGACCGGGCCCGCAGGCGACCCAGTTCGTCGAAGGTGTGGGTGAACGTGAGGCTGTCGCCGACGTGCCGGCCGACCTCGCGGCCTGCCGCGTCGTGCTGGAAGCGCAGACGGCGCCCGCCCGTGGTCAGTTCGGTGCGGTTGCCGACCGTGTCGTACGCCCACGTACTCACCGCTCCGGACGGCGTCGTGCGGTGGGTGCGGCGACCTAGTTCGTCGTAGGCGTAGCTCAGTTCCCTGCCTGCGACCGTTTCCGCGCGCAGTCGGCCCCTCTCGTCCCAGCACCATTCGACGACCGCGCCGGGCGAGGCAGCGCGCAGCATGCGGCCCGCCGCGTCGTATGTGAAGTCGGTGATCTCGCCGGCGGCGTCCTTCCGCGTCACCTGCCCGAACACATCGCGCTGGTAGCGGATCACTTCGCCCAGCGGGGTCGTCCGATGGATCAGGTGGCCTGCCGCATCGTTCGCGTACCGGTGCGAGCGTCCGTCGAAGTCCGACTCCGCGACCAGGCGGCCGGCGGCGTCATACTCGTAGTCCCAGGTCAGTCCCTGCGGATTGGTGACCGTGGTGAGCCGCAGTTCGCTGTCGTAGGTGAAGGCGTGGCGCACCCCGTCGGCACTGGTGCGCGCCGCCAAGAGGTCGAAACAGGTGTACTCGAAGCGAGCTGTGCCGCCGTTCGCATCCGTATGGTGCGTGCAGTTGCCCTCACCGTCGTAGAGCCACGTCTCCTGGGAGCCGTCGGCCGCGATGCGCCGGGCAGGCTTCCCCTCGACGGTCCACTCCAGGCGGGTCTGCGCGCCGAGCGGGTCCGTCAGGACGACGAGGCGCCCGAACTCGTCCCGCTCATAGGTGTTCACAGCCCCCAGCACGTTCGTCACGGAGAGCGGCAGTCCCGCGCTGTTGCAGCGGACCCTGACGGTGTGCCCAAGGGTGTCCGTCACCTCGACGAGGCCGCCCGCCGAGTCGTAGGCGAATCGCGTGGTGCGGCCCTCGGGGTCGGTGACGGACACGGGGTTGCCGATGCTGTCGTACTCGCGAATCCAACGGGAGCCGTCCGGCTCGAGGGTGAGTACGGGATGGCCCGACTCGTCGAACTCGACGACGGTGTCCGTGCCGTCCGGTCGAGTGACACGGGTCAGGCGCCCGTCCCGGTCGTAGGCGTAACGAGTCACCCGGCCCAGCGCATCGGTCACCGCGGTCAGCCGCAGCTCCGTGTCCCACTCCTGCTCCGTCACGTGCCCCAGCGGATCCGTCTCCCGGATGAGGCGGAACGCGTCGTTGTGTTCGTAGACGCGGACGTGGCCCAGCGAGTCCGTCACGCGTGTGGTGCGTGTCGCGGTCTCGTAGGTGAGTGTCGAGGCGAGGGCGTTGCCCGTGCCGCCGGTGGCGGTTACTCGGCCGTGGGTGTCGTACTCGTACCAGTACGTCGTGTCGTTGCGGTCGGTCCAGGAGGTGATGCGGCCTTCGGGGTCGTAGGTGTAACGCATCGGGAGGCCCGAGGAGTTGGTTTCCTCGGTGAGGTGGCCGGACTCGTCGTAGCCGAAGGTGAGCAGGGTCGTGCCGGGGGCGGACGGCTCCGCCGGGTCGAGGAGGCGCAGGGCCGTGATGCGGGAGTCGGTCTCGTCGCGGTCCAGGGCGATGCGGTAGCCGCCGGAGTGGGTCACCGTCGCGGGGATGTCGCCCTCGTCGTACTCGATGGTGATCCGGTTGCCGTTGCGGTCCTGGACGTACTGGAGCGGGAGGTCGACCGCTTCGCCCGCGGCGGCGGGGACCGGGCTGTGGAAGACCTGGACGAGGCTGCTGTCGGGGTCGGTGACGCATATCGCGCCGTCGAACCCGTCGGCCCAGGACAGCGTCAGGCGTGAGCCGGGTGTCTCGGGGCGGACCGCTTCGCCGGTCTCCGCGTCGGGCACGGGGAAACAGAGCCGGGCGCCGTCGGCGGCGGCGTAGACGAAACCGTTCTCGTCGGCCTGGACTCGCTGGTCCAGGGTGGAGGCCCAGGACGGGCCGAACCAGCCGCCGAAGCGGTAGGAGGATATGTGCGTGCGCTCCAGGAGGAGGGGCAGGACACCGGGCAGTCGGACGTCGGTGCGGGTCAGCGCCATGTCGCCGGTCGCCACGTCGATCGGGTCGCGGACGAACTTCTTGAGCGCGTTGCGCACCGATGCGGGCAGCTTGTCGAAGCCGGGGCGGAGGGAGAGGCGTTCGAAGGAGGCGCAGTTGAGCTTCATGGCACTGCGCAGCTTCGCCAGGTCCTTGGGCTTGAGTTTGCCGAGGCCCTTGCCGAGGAGCGTGCCGAGGCTGCCGACGCCGACGCCGAGTGCCGCGCCCAGCGCGAGGGTCTCCGCCAGCTTCCCGGGGTCCTTGAAGGTGGACGGATCCTGCAGCAGCGTGTCGAGTGCGGCGAACTTCGCGCCCTCGCCCGCCATCTTGCCGATCCGCGCGATCGTCTTGATGTCCTTGAGGGCCTTCAGTGCCCGGCGCAGGCCGCGAATGACTTCGAGGACCGCGCGGATGGTGCGGGCCATCGCCGAGCCGGCGTGTTCGATCCGGCCGATCAGGGCCATGGCCTTCGCAAAGCGCGCACCTGCCGCGAGGCTGCCGACGACCGCGGAGGCGCCGCCGGTGAGGACGGAGAGCGCCAGGCCCGCCATCTCCACTTCGATGATCTCGACGATGATGACGTTGAGTTCGGTGAGCAGTTCGTGCGATTCATCGGCGTACTTGTCGAGGGCGTCGGCGCCGTCGCGCAGCGAGTCCGCCATCTTCGTCGCTTGGGAACGGGTCTTCTTGGCCCGTTTGTTGAACGCGGTGGCGGTCTTGCCTTCCCAGGTCACGTCCCGCAGCGCGGCTTCCGCGTCCTTGACGGAGGCGTCCACGGCCTTGGCCAGGGAGCGCCACTTCTTGGCGATCTCCCGAACCCCGTCCGGGTCTACCGCCGGGTCGGAGATCCCCAGGAACTCCATCATGCTGGCCATGCTGTCGCCGGCCATGTGGTTGAACTTGTTGATGTAGTGCAGGGGGTTGAGGTCGACCACGGGGGCTCAGCCCTGCTTCTTGCCGCGCGCGGCGGCTTCGAGCAGCACGTCGAGGACGTCGAACGCCTCGGAGAGATCGGTCATCAGCTTTGCCTCGCCGTGCCACTCGTCGACGAGGTCGGCCGCGACCTCGGCGAGTGTCTCCATGCCCTCGCGCACGTCGTCGGTCGCGCTCATGAGTGCGCCGAGCGCGCCCAGCGCCGACAGGTCGTGCGAGGCCGCCTTGAAATCATGCAGCGGCTTTGCGATGTGATGCGGCGCCTTGCGCAGCAGCGGCGCCGCCTTCGCTATCGACTCCGAGTCCTTACCCAGGTCTCCCACGGCCGCGTGTCCCCCGATACTTCCCGATACTGCGCGTTGCAATGTGCACAAGCCAACGACAGACAGTAGTCGTCGCGGGTAAGCGGAATCTATTCACTTGGTCATGGCGTCGCAAAGCCGAGCGCGCAGCCGTAGCTGAACTCGGCCTCCAGGAGGTCGGTGAAAATGCCTATGGGGTCCTGCCAGCGACCCTCCGCCCAGTCCGCGTTGATGTTCACCGCGAGCATGTGTGTGCCGTCACGGGTGCCGTAGACGTACGTCCAAGAGCCGAAGAGGGCGCCGCCCATGCCCCAGACCGCTGTGCCGGAGGGGAGGAGGATGCGGGAGACGCCGCAGCCGTAGGTGGAGCGGGGTAACCAGTTCTGGGTCTGGGTCATGGTGAGGAGTTCGCGTTGTTGGTCCGGGCGGAGGAGTTGGCCGCCCAGTAGGGCCCCGAAGAAGCGGGTGAGGTCGCTCACCGTGGAGATCATGCCGCCCGCCGCCCAGTAGGGGGTCGTGTCCAGTTCCGTGGCGTCGTGGACCGGGGCCTCCGGGTCGGGGGAGAAGAGCTTCGTGTAGTGGCGGGCGTGGGGGTCGGGGAGTGTCCGGTCCGTGGAGAGCGGCAGGGATGTGGCCGTCAGGCGGAGCGGGCGTGCGATGCGGTCGGCTATCTCGGCGGTGAGCGTGCGGCCTGTCGCCCGCTCGACGATCATTCCGGCGAGGATGTAGTTGGTGTTGGAGTAGGACCAGCCTGTCCCCGCCGCCGGGAAGTTTGCCGGGTGTGACATGGCGATCGCGACCAACTCCGCAGGCGTGTAGCTCTCCTGGCTGCTCAGGGCCTCCTGGTCTTGCGTGTAGTTGAAGACTCCGCTGGTGTGGTCGAGGAGGTGCCTGACAGTGATCGTCGTGCCGTCGTGGCCGTTGCCCGTGACCACGCCCGGCAGCCAGCGGTCCACCGTGTCCGTCAGGGTCAGGCGGCCCTCCGCGGCCAGTTGCAGGACCACCGTGGCGGTGAAGGTCTTCGTGATGCTGCCGATCCGGAACCGGTCCTCGGGCCCGCGCACCCGGCCCGTCCGCGTGTCGGCGACGCCCGCCGTGCCCGTCCAGTGGCCGCCACCGTCGCGGGCCTGGGCGAGGATGCCCGGCACGCCCCCTTCCCGCACGGCTTCGTCGAGCACACACTGGGCGGCGCCGTGGTCCCGGCGCCCGTGCGTGACGCGCGCCGTTGGAGCGGCGTCTTTCATGTGTTGTTCCCTCCTGCTTCCCTCGGGTTACCCCTGGTATCTCTTTCGCGGTACCTGAAAGCTACGTTGCGCATATGCCCAAGTGAGCAGTTCAGGCAAGGGAACTCCCGGAAAAGCGCTGGTTTTTCGCGTCTTGTAGCGTCATCGGTGACGGCTAACGCAACGCACGCGCACGGGCGTGCGCATCCGGTGGGGGCGACATGGGCGGCGGCAGACTGACCGCTGAGGAACGGAAGGACATCGAGGCGGGGCTCGCCGAGGGCCTGACGTACGCCGCGATCGCCCGGCGCCTCGGGCGGCCGACCTCGACCGTCAGCAGGGAAGTCGCCCGCAACAACGGCGCCGGCGGCTACCGCGCGGAGCACGCCGACCGCGCCGAGGCCTGGCGGCGCCGCAACCGCCCGCCCCGGCCGCGCCGCCCCACACCGCCACCGGCCACCAGCCCCCGCACCGACGCCGAAACGGACGCCGATACGGACGCGGCAGGCACCCTCCCGCACGGGGGCGAGCCCGACGCCGTCCTCGCCTACCTGGACCGGTTCACGGCCATGCTGATCAGCACCGGCCTCCCCCGCACCGCCGCCAAAGTGCTCGCCTGCCTGGTCACCACGCCCTCCGGTACCCAGACCGCCGCCGAACTCGCCGAGCGCCTGGGGATCAGCCCGGCCTCCGTGTCCAAAGCCGTGGGCTACCTCGCCGGGCTCGACATCCTCACGCGCGAGCACGAGCCCGGCCGGCGCCGCGAGCGTTACGTCATCGACGACGGCGTCTGGCTCCGTGCCTGGCTGACCAGCGCGGAGCAGAACGCGGTGTGGGCCGAGACCGCCCAGGAGGGCGCCGAGCTGTTCGGGCCCTGGACCCCGACGGGTGCGCGGCTCGAAGTCATGCACAGGTTCTTCGCGCAGGCCCACCAGGACATGACCGGGCCGTCGGCCACCGCGTTCCTCGACGACGCGCTCACCGTGCTCGCCGCCCTGCTCCACGCGGCCCGGCCCCTCACCACCGACGAGCTTGCCGCCGCACTCGGCTGGCCGCAGGAGCGTACGGCGACGGCCGTGAACGCCGTGGACAGCGCCGAGCAACAGCGGGGCACTTCATGCCCGTTGATACTCCGGCGCGCCCCCTCCGGCGCGTACCGGGTCGTGTCCCACCCGGACCGGCTCACCCCCGCCCAGCGCGCGGCACTGCGCCGATAGCGCACGTCACCCGATCCCCCGCTCCTCGTCGTACGCCGCCCTCGACTCCGCGATCGTGACGCGGTGGCGTTCCGCCCAGCCGGTCAGCGACAGGAGGGTGTCGTGCAATTCGCGTGCCACCGGAGTGAGTTCGTACTCCACCTTCGGCGGAACCGTCGGATGCACCGTCCGCTTCAGGAGCCCGTCGCGCTCCAGGTTGCGCAGGGTCAGCGTCAGCATGCGGCGGCTGATGCCCTCGATGGCGCGCTCCAGTTCGGTGAAGCGGATCGGGCCGCGCGCCGCCGCGATGATGATCGGGACGCTCCATTTGCCGACGACCCTGTCAATAACCTCGCGGACCGGGCACGCTTCCGCGTTCACCACCTGCGAGGTAACACCGGTGTTCCCCTGGGACATCAAAGTGCCTCCTTCTCCCCACCCTCGTGGCCGTCCACGATGAGCCCCGTTACAAGTCGTGCACCTTTGCAGCTCAGAGGCGCCCAGTACGGAGGTTGTCACCATGTCCCAAGCCGTGTCCGAGGTCAACGTCCCCGCATCGTCCGCGCCCCCGTCGACGCCCCCGTCGACGTCCCCGTCGGCGTCCCGGTGGGCGTCGCTCGCCGTGCTCTCCTCCGGGCTCCTGATGACCATCATCGACGGCAACATCGTGACCGTCGCGATGCCGGCCATCCAGAGCGATCTCGGCTTCTCCGCCGCCGGGCTCGCCTGGGTGGTCAACGCCTATCTCATCGCCTTCGGCGGGCTCCTGCTCCTCGTCGGGCGGCTCGGCGATCTCGTCGGGCGCAAGCGGATGTTCGTGTCCGGGCTCGCGCTCTTCACCGCCGCCTCCGTCCTGTGCGGCGTCGCCACCGACCAGGGCGTGCTCGTCGCGGCCCGCGCCCTCCAGGGTGTCGGCGGCGCGATGACCTCGGCCGTCGTCCTCGGCATGCTCGTCGCCCTCTTCCCCGAGCCGCGCGAACAGGCCAAGGCCATCGCGGTGTTCAGCGCGGTCGGCGCGGCGGGCGGGGCGCTCGGCACGTTCCTCGGCGGGGCCCTCACCGAAGCCCTGAACTGGCACTGGATCTTCCTGATCAACCTGCCGATCGGCGTCGTCGCCCTCGTCGCGGCGGTCCGCGTGCTCGCCCCGGACCAGCAGAGCGACCGCGGCACGGGGCTCGGCGGCGGCGCCGACTACCCCGGCGCCGCCCTCATCACCGGCGCCCTCATGCTCACCGTCTACGCCATCGTCACCACCGCCGAGCACAGCACCTCCGCAACGCTCTCGCTCGCCGCAGGATCCCTCCTCCTGTACGTCGCTTTCGCCCTCCGCCAGGCTCGTGCCGCCCGCCCCCTGCTGCGGCTGCGCCTCTTCCGCTCGCGCCTCCTGACCGGCGCCAACGCCGTGCAGATGCTGATGATCGCCGGCATGTACGGCTTCCAGTACATCGGCGCGCTCTACCTCCAAAACGTCCTCGGCTACGGCGAGTTGCTGACCGGCGTCGCCTTCCTTCCCGCGCCCGTCACCATCGGCGTCCTGATGCTGGGCCTCTCCGCGAAGGTCATCGGCCGCTTCGGCGCCCACCGCACGCTCCTCGCGGGCCTCGCCCTGATCACGGCGGGCCTCGCGCTCCTCGGCCGGCTGCCCTCGGACGGTTCGTACGCCCTCGACGTCCTGCCCGGCATGCTGCTGCTCGGCGCCGGTTTCGCCGCCGCGATGCCCGCGGTGACGGGCCTCGCGATGGGCGGCGTGGCCGAGGAGGACGCGGGCCTGGCCTCCGGGCTCTTCAACACCACACAGGTGGTGGGCGGTTCGCTCGGCCTCGCGGTCCTGACGACGCTGGCGGCGGGCCGCGCGGAGTCCCTCACCGAAGGCGGCACGTCCGCCCTCGCCGCCGCGGCCGACGGCTACCGGCTCGCCTTCTGGGTCGCCTCGGGCATCGCGGCGGCGGGCCTCGTCCTGGCCGCGACCGTGCTGCGGCCCGCCCCCGGGAAGTCGGGCAGGGCCAGCTGAGCCCACACCGTCTTGCCGACCGCCCGGCCCGTCACGCCCCACTCCGCGGCCAGCGCCGCCACGATCACGAGCCCCCGGCCCGACTCCTCGTCGACCGCCGGGGGTTCCGCCCTCTCCGGCGGCACACGCTCGGTGCGCGTGTCGGACACCTCGATACGCAACGTGTCCGTGTGCAGCGTCACGGCGACCTCGAAGTCCCGGCCCTCCACCCGCCCGTGGGTCACGGCGTTCGCCGCGAGCTCGGCGACGATCGCCTCTGCGGCGTCCGACAGTTCGGAGTCGTACGCGATGCCCCAGCCGTCCAGGTGGTACCTGGCCAGCCTCCTTGCCAGGCGGGCACCCCGGGGCGTGGCACTGAGGCGCTGCACGAAGGTGTGGAGGACGGCGGTGACGCTGACGGCGGGCTGGGTTCGGCTCGGCATGCGCCCACCGTGGCCCGGCGCGAAGGCACGCCACCAGCCACGAATCTCGTACGGTGCGTAACTGTACGAGTACGAACAGTGGACAGTACGGGTAACCCAACGTGACCATGGGTGCGTTCAGCGGGGACCGGTAAACGAGCGTCAGGGGATGCCCGTGATGTCGTCAAGTACGCAGGGCAGTAATGAGCCCGAACCGACCGACGGGCTCAGGGCCTTCGGCGCGGTCCTGAAGAGCTTCCGCAAACGCGCCGGGTACACCCAGGAGTCCCTGGCCCGGGAGATCGGCTACTCGGTCCACTTCCTGGCCTCCATCGAGCAGGGCAGACGCTTTCCGCCGTCCCGGTTCATCGACCAGTGCGAGGCGACGCTGGACGCGTTCGGGACGCTACGGTTGGCCGCGAATCAGCTGTCGCGGCAACGGGGGCTGGCGTCTTGGTTCCGTAAGTGGGCACAGCTGGAACAGGAGGCGGTGGCCCTCTCGACGTACGAGTGCCGGTTGATCCCGGGCTTGTTGCAGACGGAGGCGTACGCGCGGACGCTGTTCCTCAACCAGTTGCCCCCGCAGGGCGATGAGCAGATCGAGGCCCTGATGACGGCACGGGCCGAGCGCCAGCTTCTCCTCACGGAGCGCCCGAGCACCGCGTACAGCTTCATCCTTGAGGAACACTTGTTCCTGCGCGGCATGGGCGGGCATGACGTCACCATGGAACTCATCGACCATGTTCTGGGGCTCGCGGAGCGCCGGAACATCGAGCTTCAGATCATGCCTGTGGTGCGCAGCAGCCATGCCGGGCTGGACGGCCCCATCCGCCTGCTTGAGACACCGGAGAACAGGTGGTTCGCCTACTCCGAGGGTCAGGAAAGCGGTCAGCTCCTCTCCGACGCGAAAGTCGTCAGCATGCTCCAGATGCGGTATGCCAGGATGCGCGCACAGGCTCTCTCCTTCGAGGATTCGGTGAGCCTGCTGGAGCGGATGCGAGGAGCGGAATGAGCACCCCCGAACTGGCCTGGTTCAAGAGCAGCTACAGCGGCGGCTCAGGCGACGACTGCATAGAAGTCGCGCTCGACTGGCGCAAGTCCAGCTACAGCAGCGGGGGCGACGGCGACTGCGTCGAGTTCGCCCCCTGCCCCACCACCATCCACATCCGCGACTCCAAGCGTCCCGAGGGCCCGCGACTCGCCCTGGAGCCCCGCGCCTGGGCGGAGTTCGTGTCGTACGCCGTCACCGACACCCGCCCTGAGACTCGCCAAAATTTGGACTTTGGAGCCAAACTTTGATGATTCAGGCCATAAAAGACATTTGATCAGCCTTCAGCAAGCACAGCGCGCCGTACTTCCCTAGGTTGGGAACTGTCAGGCGGAGTATCTCTCCGCCTGAACAATCGAAGGAAGTAACACCATGCGCACCATGCGCACGACCACTGCCAGGACATTCCTCATCGCCACGATCGCCGTGGCCGGTCTCGCCTTCACTCCCGCTCTCGCCTCCGCCCAGCCCGGTACGGGGAGCGCCCCTACGCAGAGCATCGCCGGGTCCCCCGGCAGCAACGGGGCGAACGGCGTCGGCACGCTCGGCGGTATCGGTGGCCTCGGCGGCACCGGTGGCGCCGCGGGTGCCAACGGCAACGGCGGCAACGGAGGCGCGGGCGGCAACGCCACCGGCGTCGCGAGCGTCGGCGGCCTCGGCGGCACGGGCGGAGCCGGCGGCGCCAACGGCAACGGCGGCAACGGCGGTTACGGCGGCGAAGCCAAGCTCGGCGGAACCGGCGGCGGGGGCGGCGTGGGCGGCGTCGGCAACGCCGGGGCCGGAATCAACGGCGGCAAGGGCGGCAACGGCGGCGCGGCCATCGTCTCGGGCGGCCACACGGGCGGCAAGGGTGGCGCCGGAGGCGCGGCCAGTCCGGTGTGTCCGGGCAAGCCCGGCGGCAACGGAACCGCCGCCACGGCGACCGCGGACGGCACCACCGGCGCAACAGGTGCCGCAGGCAAGACCACTCTCCCCTGCTGACCACCTCCGGTGAGCGAAGCACCGCAGCAGGACCCACGAGCGCCCGGCCGGGAAACCCCGGCCGGGCGCTTTCCGTCGTCCGCGGGTCGCGCGGGACTCAGCTGTCCAGGCTCGTCATGACCTTGCCGAGGTCGACGAACTTGAAGTTCGTGGCGGGGCGGTCACCGTCGCCGGGGGCGTCGTGGCCGTCCTGGACGACCAGGAGGCCGTTCGGGTACTTGGGGCCGAGCGGCTCGTTCAGCGCGGCCGCGCCGTCGCACTCTTCGGAGCCGTCGAGCGTGCCGCCCGCCGGGGTGACCCGGAAGCCGCCCTCGTACTCGTTGTTGTCGCTCAGCTCGCGGTCGTACGCGGCGAAGGTGTTGTCGCCCTGGCTGGAGGCGAGGAGGTAGCCGTCGCCGTCGGTCTCCTTGACGAGGGTGAGGCCCTCGACGTCGGCCGAGATGCGCTTGCCGCCGTAGCCGGGGTCGGTGCCCGGCGTGCACTCCTCGGTCTCCTCGTCGTAGACGCCGGGGACGCCGTACTCGCGGACCTTGTCGACCAGCTTGGGCGTGCCCGTCAGGTCGGCGCGCATGCGCCAGATGCCGACGTCCTCCTGGCCGGCGTACAGCGTGCCGTTGGCCGGGTCGACGACCATGCCCTCGACCTGCGGGAGTTCACCGGGCTCGCCGCACGGCGCCCACGAGGTGCCGTTCGGCAGCCGGAACGAGGTCGGCAGGTCCAGCGTGCGGACCTTGCGGTACGAGACCTTGCCGCCCTGGCCGGGGGTGAGTTCGAGGAGGGCGACGCTGGTGCGCTCCCGCCGGCTGACCAGGGCGTAGGAGCGGCCGGTGGCCTTGTCCTGCCAGGTCGCGAGGCCGTACGCGGTGCGCTGCTCGTTGATCTCGTCCTGGTCGGCGGAGAACACGGGCGGGGCGGCGGGGTCCGTGACGTCGGTGAGCGGGCCGCCGGGGCGGTCGCGGTCGATGCGGTAGAAACGCAGCCGGTCGTGGCCACGGTCGCTGGTGACGGCGAGGTCAGTGGGGCCGGTGGAGAGCTTCAGGCCGTGCACGAGGTCGACGTTGTTGAAGCGGCCGGGGGCGTCGTCGGGGCCCGCGGGCGGTGGGGCGGCGACGGACTGGAGGGGGCGTGCGTCGAGGTCGTAGGCGCGCAGCCCGCCCTCCTTGGCGGTGGCTATCACGAGGCTGCGTGCCGGGTTCGCGGCGTCGCGCCAGATCGCCGGGTCGTCGGCGTCGGCGTTGCCGCCCGCGTCGTCGTCGTGGAGGACGGGGGTCTCGGCGCGGGGCGTGACGGCGGGCAGCGGGTCGGCGGCAGTGGCGGTGGCGGTGGTCGCCGCCGTGGCCGCCGTGGCCGCCGTGGCCGCCGTGGCCGCCAGGACGGTCGCCAGGGCGAGAGCGGCCGAGCCGATCGTCCGGCGTGTTCGGCGCGTTCGACGGGTCGGACAGTGTCTGGTCACGCGGTGTCTCCTCGTTCCGGGAACGGATGGATCTTGCGTGAGACTGGGGCTTCTCCGTGTCGCTCCGGCATACGCCGGGCGTCCGGTAACACCCCGCCAGAATGTACACAGCGTGAACCGTGATGGGGACCCGCCAACTCTGGGGCCCCATCATCAACCCTGGGGCGGCTCAGCCGCGTTGGGACTCCACCAGCTCCTGCGCCTCCTCGTCCGTCGCCACCGACGGCGGCGAACCCTCCAGCGGCTTGCGGGCCGTCTCCTTCATCGCGGCCACCGCGACGATGCCGACGAGTCCGGCGAGCATCGTGTAGAACGCGGGCATCAGGTCGTTGCCGGTGGCGTCGATCAGGGCCGCGACGACCAGCGGGGTCGTACCGCCGAAGAGCGAGACCGAGATGTTGAAGCCGATGGACAGGGAGCCGTAGCGGACGTCCGTCGGGAAGAGGGCCGGGAGCGACGACGACATGACGCCGAGGTAGCAGACCAGGGCGAGGCCGAGGATCAGCAGACCCGTGAAGACCGCCACCGTGCCGCCCTGCTTGATGAGCAGGAACGCGGGGAGGGCGAGGACGAAGAAGCCGACCGAGCCTGTCATCAGGACCGGCTTGCGGCCGATGCGGTCGGAGAGCCGGCCCACGGAGTTGATGAGGGCCATCAGGATCAGCATCACGACGACAATGGACATCAGGCCGCCGGTCTCGCCGAAGCCGAGCTGGGTGAGATAGGTCGGCATGTACGACAGCAGCATGTAGTCCGTGACGTTGAACGCCGCGACCAGCGCGATGCAGAGCAGCATCGCACGCCACTGGCCGAAGAAGGACTCCCTGAAGGACTTCTTCTGGCGTTCGGCCGCGGGCCCTTCGCCCTCCTCCATCTTCTGGAAGGCGGGCGACTCGTCGAGCTTCATCCGCAGGTAGAGACCGATCAGGCCGAGCGGCGCCGCCACCATGAACGGGACGCGCCAGCCCCACGACTGCATCGCGTCGTCGCTGAGCACCACGGTCAGCGTGGTGACGAGGACCGCCGCGACCGTGTAGCCGATGAGGGTGCCGAACTCCAGGAAGGAGCCCCAGAAGCCGCGGCGCTTGTCGGGCGCGTACTCGGCGATGAAGGTCGCGGCACCCCCGTACTCGCCGCCCGTGGAGAAGCCCTGCACCATGCGGCAGAGGACGAGGAGGACCGGCGCCCAGACGCCGATCGAGGCGTAGCTCGGGATCAGGCCGATCGCCAGCGTCGCCGTCGACATCATGATCATGGTGAGCGCGAGGATCTTCTTGCGGCCGACCCTGTCGCCGAGCGGGCCGAAGAACATGCCGCCGATGGGGCGCACAAGGAAGGCGGCGGCGAAGGTCGCCAGGGAGGAGAGGGTCTGCGCGGTGTCGTTCCCGGAGGGGAAGAACTCCTTGCCGATGATGACGGCGAGATAGGCGTAGACGCCGAAGTCGTACCACTCCATGGCGTTGCCCAGCGCGGTCGCCTTCACCGCGCGCTTGACCTGGGCCTCCTCGGTGACGGTGATGTCCGACCGGCGCAGGCGGGGGTGCTTGCGGCGGTGGATCGCCCGGAAGAGCGCGCGGTGCCGCGCCACCGCCTCGGGGGCGGGCGGTGCCGGTGTTTCGGGGGCTTCGGGCGCGCTCACGGGGTTGTCACTCTCTCTGTCTGCACTCTCGGCACGGGGATCGGTCGTCGATCAACATTGCCAAGCCGTGAGGGTGCGAGTGCCCGCCGATGGTCCTCGCGCCGGGGGCCCCACGTCCCGCCGAGAAGGGACTTCGGTCCCGTTTGAGCGAGACGGACGCCGAACCCACGTCCTTCCGGGTGAGCCCGTGCGCTTCGAGCCGCCGGTCGACGAACGGAACCACGACGCCGGAGATCATGGCGGGGACCTTCGGGGACAGGGACACACGGCGGGGGCATTCAGGTGCCGCCGCTCCCGTTGAGCCCAGGGCTGCCGGGGAAAGAGACCCCTCGGCACCGCGCCCCATCGCACCGTCCCGCACCGCGCACCCTCCCCTGCCCGACCGCCCGACCGACCGACTGCCCGACCGACCGACGGAGTCCGAATGCCGCTGCCCCTCCACCGCCGCACCTTCCTCGCCGGTCTCGCCGGCACGGCCGGTGTCGCCGCCGTCGCCTGTTCCGGCTCGCCCGCGGGCGGCGCCACCCCCACCGACGACGCGCGTGGCGCGCGTCGGACCGCCGCCGCCGAGGCCGCCCGGCGTCTGCTCCCCCGCCACTCGGGCCAGCTCACCTTCAGGACCGTGCCGAGGAAGTCGGGCGCCGAGGACTCCTTCCAGGTGACCGGGCGCCACGGCCGCATCACGGTCACCGGGACCAGCCCCGCCACCCAACTCGCCGGGCTGCGGCATTACTTGAAGCACGTCACGCACGCCAACATCACCTGGGCGGGCAGCCGCACCGATCACCTGCCGAAGCAGCTTCCCGCGCCCGCCGCGCCCCTCACGCGCGCGGCCAACATCCCGCACCGCTTCGTCCTGAACGACACCAACGACGGCTACACGGGCGCGTACCACGACTGGGCGTACTGGGAGCGTGAGATCGACGTGCTCGCGCTGCACGGCTACAACGAAGTCCTCGTGTACGCGGGTGCGGACGCCGTCTACCACCGAGCCTTCCAGGAGTTCGGGTACTCGGACGTCGAGCTGCGTGCCTGGGTGCCGGCCCCCGCCCACCAGCCGTGGTGGCTCCTGCAGAACATGTCGTCGTTCCCGCACCCGGTCTCCCGGCAGCTGCTCGACGCCCGCGCCCGCCTGGGCCGCCGCATCTGCGACCGCCTCAGGGACCTGGGCATGACGCCCGTCCTGCCGGGCTACTTCGGGACCGTGCCGCCCGGCTTCGAGAAGAAGAACCCGGGTGCGAGAACCGTCCCGCAGGGCGACTGGGTGGGCTTCTCGCGACCGGACTGGCTGGATCCGCGCACCGGCCACTTCGCGCGCGTCGCCGCCGCGTTCTACCGCGCGCAGGACGAGCTGTTCGGCCCGACCACGATGTACAAGATGGACCTCCTCCACGAGGGCGGAAAGCCCGGCGACGTACCCGTCGGCGAGGCCGCCAGGGGTGTCGAGAAGGCCCTGCGGACCGCGCACCCCGGCGCCACCTGGGTGATCCTCGGTTGGCAGCACAACCCGCCGAAGGCCATCACCGACGCCGTCGACAAACAGCGGATGCTCGTCGTCGACGGCCTCTCCGACCGCTTCCCGAACATCACCGACCGCGAGGCCGACTGGGGCGCCACGCCCTACACCTTCGGCTCCATCTGGAACTTCGGCGGCCACACGACGCTCGGCGCCAACACCCCCGACTGGGCCGAGCTGTACGAGGAGTGGCGCACCCGGGAGGGCAGCACCCTGCGCGGCATCTCGCTCATGCCGGAGGCCGCCGACAACAACCCCGCCGCTTTCGAGCTCTTCTCCGAACTGGCGTGGCGCGAGGGCGATCTGGACCTGAAGTCGTGGTTCGCCGAGTGGTCCACCGTCCGGTACGGAGGCGCCGACCGGCACGCCGAAGCGGCCTGGGACGTGCTGCGCCGCACCGCCTACGGCACGACCCGCGCCGACCGGTGGGCCGAGGGCGCCGACGGCCTCTTCGGGGCGCGGCCCGACCTCGCGGCGAGGTCGGCGGCGGCCTGGTCGCCCAAGGCGATGCGTTACGCGCCGGAGGACTTCGAGCCCGCCCTCGGCGAACTCCTGCGGGTGCGGGCCGGGTTGCGGCGGTCGTCCGCGTACCGGTACGACCTCCTCGACGTCGCCCGGCAGGCCCTCTCCAACCGCAGCCGCGTCCTGCTGCCGCGCATCAAGAAGGCGTACGACGCCGGGGACACCGGCCTCTTCGACCGGCTGACCCGCGAGTGGCTCGGGCACATGGACCTGCTCGACCGGCTCCTCGCCACCGACTTCCGGCATCTGCTGGGCCGTTGGGTCGCGGACGCCCGCGCGTGGGGCGCCGACACGGCGGAACGGGACCGGCTCGCGTACGACCAGCTCTCCCTGCTGACGGTGTGGGGCACCCGCTCCGGCGCCGACGCCGGGCTGCGCGACTACGCCAACCGCGAGTGGGCGGGGCTCGTCGGGGGGCTGTACCGGCTGCGCTGGGAGCGGTACTTCACGGAGCTGCGCTCCGCGGTCTCCGAGAACCGTGTCCCCGAGAAGATCGACTGGTTCGCCGTCGAGGAGGCGTGGATTCGCGAACCCGGGCCGCTGCGGGTTCGTCCCACGGGGGACGTGTATGAGATCGCCGCACAGGTGCGGGCCCGGCTGGGGGCGCCCTAGGGCCCCCCCGGGGGGGCAGGGCTTGTGCAGTGTGCGGCACTGCGGGTGCGATGTGGCTGGTCGCGCAGTTCCCCGCGCCCCTGACGGGGCGCTCACGCAGGCTTCCCCAGGGGCGCGGGGAACTGCGCGCTCAGCCACGGCACACCCGCAGCCCAAGACTCAAGCGCGGGGACACTCCTTCCACGCCATGTGGTACACCGTGCTGATGTCCCCGTCCGTGGAGTCCATCGTCATGAAGCTGGACTTCGCGGGATCGGACGTCCCCGCGTCCACACGCAACTCCGTGTTGATGTTGAAGTTCCGCCGCTGACCGCACGGCGCCCAGACGAGCTGCGCCCAGTCCGTCGTGTCCGTGGCCTGCCAGTTGTCGTGGTAGGCGCCCTTGAACTCGTGGCTGATGGACGCCGTCTGGGGCGAGCCCTGGAAGTAGTACGAGGCCTTCTCCGTGCCCTTGGCGCCGGGCTGGAGGGAGGCGTAGCCGCGGTAGTCCGCGCTGGCGATCGCGTACGTGAAGCCCTGCGGGACGTGCACGACGAGGTTGAGCTGGCAGTTCTTGCGGAACGCGGTGGGGTCCGCGCCGCCGCCCACCCGGGCGAGGTAGTCGCTGTAGGTCACGGTGAAGGCCGTGTTGTCCTCGGAGACCGCGACGGCCGCGGTGCCGAGGGGACAGCCCGAGCCGTTCACCGTGGCGACCTCGATCACGATCTTGTCGGGCGGCGGGTCCTGGATCGCGGTCGTGTCCTGCGCGGGGAGCGTCGAACCGAACAACGCCACGAGGGCGCCGCCCAGCAGCAGTGCACCGGCCATGATTCTCCGTTCCATTGCCGAGGAGGGGGGTTGGAGAAAGTGCCTGGAGCGGATTGCGTGAGCGAGGGGAGCGTACGGACGGGTGGGTTCCGCGGACAGAGCGATGTCCGGCCATTCGGCGGTCGCCCACTCCCCCGCGTTTGACGGGTATACGTCATGGCGAATCTCTGGTAGGAAACCTTCCTAACAGTACGCGGAACGAAGCAGTCCCCCGATCCGTACGGTGAACTCCCTTATCTGGAGGCCCTCATGGAGACCCCCCACATACGTCCCCTCACCTCCCGCCGCACGCTGCTCGCCTTCGTCGGCGCCGCGGCCGTGGCGGGTCCGCTCCTCGCCACCCAGTCGGCGGGCGCGGCCCCGGGCTCGCTCCTGGTCGCGGCCGGCGGGCTCGACGACCCGGCGAAGAAGGAGATCGCGATGCAGATCGTCTGCAGCGCGGAGAACTCCTCGCTGGAGTGGAAGAAGCAGTACCGCTACATCGAGGACATCGACGACGGCCGCGGCTACACGGCGGGCATCATCGGCTTCTGCTCCGGCACCGGCGACATGCTCGACCTCGTCGAGCTCTACACCCAGCGCAAGCCGGGCAACGTCCTCGCCAAGTACCTCCCCGCGCTGCGCAGGGTCGACGGCACCGACTCGCACGAGGGGCTCGACCCCAACTTCACCCGCGACTGGGAGCGGGCCGCCGACACCGACGCGGCCTTCCGCAAGGCACAGGACGACGAGCGCGACCGCGTCTACTTCAACCCGGCGGTCAAGCAGGGCAAGGCGGACGGCGTCGGCGTCCTCGGCCAGTTCTGTTACTACGACGCGATCGTCATGCACGGCGACGGCAGCGACTCCACCAGCTTCCGCAACATCCGCAAGCGCGCGCTGCGTTCGGCCAAGCCGCCGGCCCAGGGCGGCGACGAGGTGACGTACCTGAACGCGTTCCTCGACGCGCGGGTCTGGGCGATGAAGCAGGAGGAGGCCCACGAGGACACCAGCCGGGTCGACACCGCGCAGCGGGTCTTCCTGAAGAAGCGGAACCTCAACCTGGACCCGCCGCTGGACTGGAAGGTCTACGGGGACCCGTACCACATCGGCTGACCCGTACCAGGTCAGCAGTCCCGTGCCTGATCGGTGGCAGTCGGCCCTCCCCGGCTGCCACCTCCTCACGCGCACCTCTTGCCTCCACCAGGCCGACGTGGGTACGGTCCCGGCCAACTCCCCGTCTACGCGCGTCATCCTGCACCGAGGTGAAAGATCCCCATGTTCCTCCGTACGACCGTGCTCGCCACCGCGGCCGCATCCGCCGTCGCCACGCTCACCGCACTCGCCCCCGCGGCCGCGACCCCGGTGCCCTCGGCGCCCGCGGCCCCCGGCGGCTGGCAGCGAGCCGGTGACAGCATCACCTCGGGCATCAGCGGCCTCGCCCTCAGCGGCCGGGCGGACGGCCCGACGCACTCGCTCGTCGTACGCGACAACAAGAAGCCCGGCCAGAACCGCGTAGCCGCCCTCACCTACCGCCCCGGCCGCTCCGCCGCCGTCGAGCCCCTCACCTGGACCGGCACCGCCGAGCCCATAGACCTGGAGGCGATCGAGGCGGTGCCCGGCACCTCCGACGAGTATGTGGCCCTGGCGAGCCGCGGCCTCGTCTACCACCTGAAGGTGACGGGAGGCGAAGCCGCGGTCCTGGACACCTCTCCCCTCCCCGCCATAGCCGACGGCGACGACTACGAGAGCTTCGCGCTGACCTCGCGGCACGGGAAGCTGGCGGCGGTCTGGGCCGACCGGGGCGCCGGCAAGGACCGCCCCGCGACGCTGCACGCGGCGCCCTTCTCCTTCAACCAGTACGGCGAGTCCGACTTCGGCCCGGTCACGACGGCCCGCCTCCGCGCGCCCTACCCGACCGGCAACGTCCGCCACGCCTCGGACATCTCCGTGACCGCGGCGGGCCGCCTCCGGATCAGCTCGGCCTCCGACGCGGGCGACGACGGCCCCTTCGACTCGGCCGTCATGGACGCGGGCACCCTCGCGGTGGACCGGTCCGGCAAGGTGCGCCTCACCGTCGCCAAGAACCCCGACGTGCTGGGGAAGTTCAAGGGCCACAAGATCGAGGCGATCGAATGCGTGCCGGGTTCCCGGGACGCGGTGCTCGGCACGGACGACGAGAACGCGGGCGGGTACATCAACTCCGCCGCTCTGTGCGGGAAGTAGCCGCGATCACCACGACCGCGAGCACGGCGGTGCAGCCGCCGAGGACCATCACCGCCGAGACGGACGCCGCGTCCACGACCACTCCGCCCGCCAGCGCGCCCAGCGACAGCGTCGCCTGGAACGAGGAGGTGAACAGGACAGACGCCGCCTCGGGCGCGTTCGGCGCGGCGTTCGCGAACCACGTCTGCGAGCAGACCGGCACCGCGCCGTAGGCAAGGCCCCAGACCAGCAGCAGGACGAGTGCGCCGGTCCCGCCCGCCCCCAGCGGGGCCAGCAGCAGCGTCGCGGTGGCGAGCAGTCCCGCCGCCACCGCGAAGGCGGGTCCGAGCCCGCGCCGCACCCACGCTCCCCCGAGGAAGTTGCCGACGACGCCTGCGGCACCGTACGCGAGCAGCAGCGCGCTGATGTGTCGCGGGCCCGCGTGTGTCACCTCCGTCAGGAACGGCGTGACGTACGTGTACGTGCCGAAGTGGGCCGTCACGATCAGGAAGGTCACGGCGACACCGGCCCTGACCCGGGGCGCGCCGAGCAGGCCGCGCAGCACGGCGAGCCGGGTGACGTCCTGCGGTGGCAGCGGCGGCAGGGACACGAGCAACGCGGCCAGGACTGCCAGCGTCAGGACACCCATCGCGGCGAACGCGGCCCGCCATCCGAGGAGTTGGCCGAGCAGCGTCCCGGCGGGTACGCCGAGGACGGAGCCGAGAGGGACGGCGGAGAAGAGGACGGCGGTCGCCCGCCCCTTCTGTGCGTCGGGCACCAAGCGGGCGGCGAGCCCCGTTCCGATGGACCAGAACCCGCCGATGACGAGGCCGACGAGGGCGCGGGAGACCATCATCAGCCAGTACCCGGGGGCGCACGCGGCCAGGAAGTTCGCCAGGGCGAGCACGAGCATCAGCAGGCAGAGCATCCGGCGCCGGTCGACCCGCCGGGTGGTGACCGTCACGGCCGGGGCCGCGACGGCTGCGAGGAACCCCGGCATCGTCATCGTCAGTCCTGCCGTGCCGTCCGAGGCACCGAAGGTGGCACCGATGGGCCCGAGGAGGCCGATGGGCAGGATCTCGGTGGTGACGATGGCGAAGATCCCCAGGGCGAGGGAGATCACGCCGAGCCACTCCATGAGGGGCGAACGGACGGGTGCGGGGGCGGCTGCGGGGAGCCGGGCCGATGGAGACGTCGATACGGGCATGGCACCGAGTCCACCAGCGGCACCCCGCCCAGGTCTGGCACGAATTCGACGTCGACGTCACGCGGGCGCTCGGTGGCAGACGGGAAGACCTCGTGGACCACGAGAAGTGCCCCCGGTCCTGCCCTCCGGTTCCTGGCCCGGCGGGCCGTCACCCGGCGATGCTTGGTGGCTCTGTGACCGAGGAGCCTCCCTTGCACGAACACGACCACGCCGGAAAGCACGACGCCGCGAAGGCGCGGACCGCGGCCCGCAGACCCGCGACGGCGGACGCCGCCGACGCCCCGCTCCAGCGGCTCCTCGCCCTCCAGGGAAGGGCGGGCAACGCCGCCGTCGTACAGATGCTGCGCGGGGCCGGGCAAGCCGCGGAACAGGAGCGGCACCAGCACGGCGCAGGATGCGGTCACCAGCAGGCTGAGCAGCCCGTGGTGCAGCGCGCGGTCGACCAGGACGCCATGGACATCGACCGGCTGGACTTCTCCGACGCCGAGGAGCTGTCGGACGGGGGCGCCGACTCGGAGGCGGGCGAGTACGACTTCCCGTCGTTCATGGCGGAGCGGGACAAGTATCCGCGTGCCACCACGCCGACTCCCCAGCCGGCGGCGGGCTTCGGTGAGAGCACGTACGGCGTCGACCCCGGCAAGGTGAAGTCGATGCGCGAGGACAGGAAGCAGGGGCGGCCCGTGCCCCCGCTGCGCTACCGCAAGGACAACGAGCCCCTGTACCGGTGGGACGGCAGGACGCCCGACCAGATCCTCGGCAAGGGGTTCAAGCCCTGGAACGAGAAGCTGCCCGCCAGCCTCCGGCACTATCAGAAGCTGCTGCAGCGGACCGGTTTCGTCAGCGCCACCCGTTCCCCGGGCGGATATGTGCCGGACTGGGCGCGGCAGCCCGACGGGAGCGGCTGGCGCTACGTCATCAACGCGCCCGGCGGCATCGACCTGGTGGACACGCTGGGGACCACGGCCTTCGCCCAGCAGCAGGAAGTCATCTTCTGGAAGGGCATCCAGGCCGGGTTCGTCGTCCGCGCGGAGCTGTGCGACAAGAACGGCAACGTCATCAAGGTCGTCACCGACGCCGCGGGCGCCGCGGCGGGTCCTGCCGGCGACCCGAACGCGATGGACCTCAGCTGAGCGGCTGCCCCTCGCGCGCGTCTGACCGCGCGAGGGGCGAGCGAGCCGCCGCGGCGGCCGGTGGACGGAGTGCGTAACCGGTGGCTCAGTGCGCCACCGCCTGGCCCGGCACGCGAGACTGGGCGATCTCCCCGCCCGGCTCCATCGGCGCCGTCACGTCGTCCTCGTCGCGGCCCTTGCCGATGTGGTTGAAGACCAGGTTCAGGAGCACGGCCGCCACACAGCCCGTCGAGATGCCCGAGTCGAGGATGATCTTCGCGGTCTCCGGGAACGCGTGGTAGAACTCCGGCGCCGCGATCGGGATGAGACCGACGGCCAGCGAGACCGCCACGATCAGGACGTTGTTGTCCTTCTCCAGGTTGGCCTTGACCAGCGTCTGGATGCCGCTCGCCGCGACCGAGCCGAAGAGGACGACGCCCGCGCCGCCGAGCACCGGGCGCGGCACGACCGCGATCAGCGAGGCGGCGATGGGGCAGAGACCCATCAGGACGAGGAAGCCGCCGCCCGCGGCGACCACGAACCGGCTGCGGATCTTCGTCATCGCGACCAGGCCGATGTTCTGCGCGAAGGCGCTGCACATGAAGCCGTTGAAGAGCGGGCTGACCGCCGAGCCGAGACAGTCCGCGCGCAGGCCCGCCGCGATGGTCTTCTCGTCGGCGGGGCGGTCCACGATCTCACCGAGGGCGAGCATGTCGGCCGTCGACTCCGTCATGGAGACCACCATGACGACACAGAGCGAGACGATGGCGGCGGCCGCGAACTGCGGCGCGCCGAAGTGGAACGGCGTCGGGAAGCCCACGATGTCCGCGTCGCCGACCGGCCCGAAGTCCGTGACGCCGAAGGGGATCGCGACGAGCGTGCCGATGACCAGACCGAGCAGGACCGCGATCTGCTTGACGAAGCCGGTGGTGAAGCGGCGCAGGAGCAGGACGATGACGAGCGTGATGCCGGCGAGGCCCAGGTTCTTCATCGAGCCGTAGTCGTCGGCGCCGGGGACGGGCCCCTGCGCCCAGCCGAAGGCGACCGGCATCAGCGAGATGCCGATGAGGGTGATGACCGTGCCGGTCACGACCGGCGGGAAGAAGCGGATCATCTTCGAGAAGAACGGGGCGGCGATGAAGCCGAGCACACCCGCGACGATCACCGCGCCGAAGATGATCGGCAGGGCGTCGTCCTTGTCCTTGGTCGAGTCGACGACCGCGAGCATGGGCGCGACACCGGCGAAGGTGACGCCGTTGACGAAGGGCAGCCGGGCGCCGATCTTCCAGACGCCGAGGGTCTGCAGGAAGGTCGCGAGGCCCGCGGTGAAGAGACAGGCGCCGGTGAGGAAGGTGAGTTCCTTGGCGGAGAGGCCGATGGCGGCGCCCACGATGAGCGGCGGGGCGACGACTCCCGCGTACATGGCCGCCACGTGCTGGAGACCGGTCGTGGCCATCTTGAGCGCGGGGAGCTTCTCGTCGACGGGGTGTATGGATCCCTCGTCGGTGTCGGGGTCCGGGGTGGTGCCTTGCTTGGTGAACCTGGGCTGAGTGGCCACTGTGGCTCCTCCGGTTGTTTTCCGGTCCCGGCTGAGCGCCGGCACTTTTCGCTTCTGGGAGGTGGGGGGTGGTGCGTGGTGCAAGGACTTGCTCGGTATGCGGTTGTGGGTGATGCGCCCAGGTAGTACTGACCGCCCCGGGAACGCGAAGCTTTGGGCCGCGTTCCGGGGCGGCACTTGAGCAGCCCGCTCGGCTGCTCAAGTCCGGTCAGGGGCCGTCCCCCCTGACCGGAGTTCTCGGGGTCAGCTCCCGGCGGCGATACGCGCGAGACGCTGTGCCTCCTCCCGCGTGGAGCGGGCGATGGCGTCCTCGTCGGCGTGGAGCAGACGGCCGTTCTCGACGACCGGCTTGCCGTTGACGAGGGAGAGGGTGACCGGTGCGGCCGCGCCGAAGACGATGGCGGTCACCGGGTCGGCGATCGACGCGTGCCCGATGCCGTCGATCTTCCAGAGCACCAGGTCGGCGAGCTTGCCGGCCTCCAGGGAGCCGATCTGCGTGGCGCGGCCGAGGACCTGCGCGCCGCCGTAGGTGCCGAGGCGCAGCGCCTGACGGGCGTTCAGGGCGGCCTCGCGGTGGGCGCCGAGGCGGTTGATGAGGAGGGCGTTGCGCAGCTCGGTGTGGAGCTCGCCGGACTCGTTGGACGCGGTGCCGTCGACGCCGAGGCCGACGGGGACGCCCGCCTTCAGCATGTCGGGGACGCGGGCGATGCCGGCGGCGAGGCGGGCGTTGGAGGAGGGGCAGTGGGCGACGCCCGTGCCGGTGCGGGCGAACGCGGCGATGTCGGAGTCGTTCATGTGGACGCAGTGCGCCATCCACACGTCGTCACCGAGCCAGCCGGTCGACTCGAAGTAGTCGGTGGGGCCCATGCCGAAGAGCTCGTGACAGAACTTCTCCTCCTCGACCGTCTCGCTGCCGTGGGTGTGCAGTCGTACGCCGAGGCCGCGCGCCAACTCGGCGCCCTGCTTCATGAGTTCGGTCGACACGGAGAACGGCGAGCAGGGCGCGACGGCGACCTGCGTCATCGCGTCGAAGGAGGCGTCGTGGTGCTTCCTGACGGTCTCCTCGGTGGCGGCGAGCGCGCCCTCCAGGGTCTCGACGGCGAAGTCCGGGGGCAGGCCGCCGTCCTTCTCGCTGCGGTCCATGGAGCCGCGGGCCAGGGTGAAGCGGACGCCCATCTCGGAGGCGGCGCGGATGATCGACCCGGAGAGGTCGCCGGAGCCCTTGGGGAAGACGTAGTGGTGGTCCATGGCGGTGGTGACGCCGCCGCGGGCCATCATGCCGAGGGAGCCCTGGGCGGCCGCGTACGTCATCTGCTCGTCGATGCGGGCCCACGTCGGGTAGAGCGCGACCAGCCAGTTGAACAGGTTGTGGTCGGTGGCCAGGCCCCGGGTGATCCACTGGTAGAAGTGGTGGTGGGTGTTGATCAGGCCGGGGGTGACGAGGTGGCCGGTGGCGTCGACGCGGCGTACGACGTTCTCCAGGCCTTCCGGGGCCTTGCCCGCGCCGATGGACTCGATCCTGTTCCCGGCGACGACGATGTACCCCGAGGCGTACTCGGTGTCCTGGGCGTCGACGGTCGCGATCGCGGCGTTCTCGATGACAATGCGGTCTGCCGAAGAAGCTGCCATGGTGCTTCCTTCAATTCGTGAGTGGCGATGGGCACGGCATGACCCTAGGGAGATTTGAGTGCCGCGGCCGCGCTCTGCGCGCCGCCACGGGTGCCGAGATGGTGGAAGAACAGGTTGAGCGTGACCGCGACGAGCGCGCCGGCGCTGATGCCGGAGCCGAGCACGGTCTGGGCCCACGCGGGGAAGTCCGCGTAGAAGGTGGGCGCGGCGAGCGGGATGATGCCCGCTCCGAGCGCGACGGCCACCAGGATGATGTTGGAGCTGTCGTCGAGGCCCGCCTCGGAGAGCGTACGGATGCCGCTGACCGCGATGGAGCCGAAGAGGACGATGCCCGCGCCGCCGAGGACCGGCATGGGGACCACGTTGACGACCGCGCCGAGCACGGGGAAGGCGCCGAGCACGATGAGTGTGGCGCCCGCGACGGCGACGACGTAGCGGCTGCGGACCCGGGTCAGTGAGACCACGCCGACGTTCTGTGCGAAGGCGGAGGTCGGGAAGCCGCCGAAGACGGGGCCGACCAGGGTGGCGATGCCGTCGGTGCGCAGGCCGCGGGTGATGGTCTTCCCGTCGGTCCTGCGCTCGCAGATCTCGCCGAGGGCGAGCATTCCGGCGGCGGACTCGGTCATCAGGACCAGCATCACGATGCAGAGCGAGAGGATCGCGGCGGGCTGGAAGATGGGGGCGCCCGCGGCGAACGGCGTGGGCAGCGCGGCCAGCGGGGCGGTCTGCACCGAGGTGAAGTCGGCGAGGCCGAACGGGATCGCGGCGAGCGTGCCGATGAACATGCCTGCCAGCAGGGCGACTTGCCTGAGGAAGCCGCGGCCGAAGCGCTGGAACATCAGGATGACGACGAGCGTGAAGGCGGCGAGTGCCAGGTACTTCATGTCGCCGAACGTCGGGTCGGTGTCGTCGCCGCCCTGTGCCCACTTCACGGGCACGGGCATCAGTGTGACGCCGATGAGGGTGATGACGACGCCGGTGACCAGCGGCGGGAAGAAGCGGAGCAGCCGGCCGAAGAAGGGCCCGACGGCGAGGCAGAAGACGCCCGCGACCATCACCGCGCCGTAGATCGCGGGGAGTTGGTCGCCCTTGGAGTTGGTCTCGGCGATGGCGAGGATGGGTGCGATGCCCGCCGAGGAGGCGGCGTTGACGAACGGCAGGCGGTTGCCGACGAAGCCCTTGACGCCGAGGGTCTGCAGGATGGTGGCGAGACCGGCGATGAGCAGCCCGGCGGCGATCAGCCGCGTCTGGGCGACGGTGTCCAGGCCGCAGGCCTGGCCGATGATGAGCGGAGGGGTGACCACACCCGCATACATGGCGGCGATGTGCTGGAGTGCGGCGGGGACGAGCCGCGAGGGGTGGAGCTTCTCATCCACCGGGTGACAGTCGGGAGTTGACTCACCGACGGCTTTCTCCGATGGGGTGGAACATGGGCCTTCGGCTGCTGCCGGCCCCTTTGCAGGCTGTGCCATTGCGGATGTTCCCTCCGGTGTGGCGCGCCCCCGCCCACTGCGGAGGGGCGGGGGCGCGCATCCCGCGTCAGAGGTTGGTCATGTCGACCGGGATCTTCGGCTCGACGCCGTCCCGCAGAATCGTGGCCTCGATCAGGCCGTAGGGGCGGTCGGCGGCGTAGTAGACGGCTCCGTCCTTGGCTTCGTTGTCGAGGCCGAAGGGCGAGAGGTCCTGGCGGAAGTGGTGCTTGTTGGGCGCGGAGAAGCGGATCTCGTCGATCTCGCTGCGGTTGTTGATGACCCGCGAACCCATCTGGTAGAGCGTCTGCTGCAGCGACAGCGAGTAGGTCTCCACGAAGGCGTGCAGGATGTGCTTCTTCGCCTGCTCGTAACTCCGCTCCCAGCTCGGCATGCGCTGCTCGTCGCTGGTCCAGTTGTGCCGCCACCAGGTGGACAGGGAGGTGGCGAGGATACGGTCGTAATCCTCCTGGAGGGTCGTGTACTTGTCCTTGATGAAGCCCCAGAACTCGGAGTTGGTGGAGTTCATCACGGTCAGGTCCTTCAGACCCGAGAGGACCTCGAACTTCTCGCCGTCGTAGGTGATCTGGGCGAGCCGCGTCTCCTGCCCCTTGCGGACGAAGGAGTGGTTGACCTCGTCGGCGCCGATGAACTTGGCGTTGCTGTCGGAGCCGCCGATGCGCTCCCAGGCGTACTCCTCGATCCGGATCCGCGCGCGGTGGATCGAGGGCTGGCTGTCCACGAAGTGCCGGGCGAGGTGGATGCCGTACTGCTCGGCGGACTCGATGCCGTACTCCTTGGCGAACGCGAAGCAGGTGTTCTTCGTCGTGTCCGTCGGCAGGCAGTTGGCGTTCGAGCCGTTGTAGTGGACGTCGTCCAGGTCGCCGGAGAGGGCGACGGAGACGTTCAGGTCCTTGATGTGATGGGTGTCGCCGTCCCGCGTGATCTTTACGACCCGGTTCTCAGCCTTGCCGTACTGGTTCTGTCCCAGAATGGTGGGCATGTCTGCTAGCTCCCTCGGTAAACGGAGTAGCCGAACGGGTTGAGCAGCAGCGGTACGTGGTAGTGCTCGCCCGGCACGACGGCGAACGTGATCGCCACCTCCGGGAAGAACACGCCGCTCGCACCGCTGTCCCGATTCGCGGGGGCGTCCTGCTGCGCCTCGGCTTGCTGGTTGTTCTTGCTCAGGAAGTACGCCTCGGTCTCGAAATCGAGACGTACGTGCGTGGTTCCCTCCGGCAGGGCCGGCAGGTCCTTGCAGCGCCCGTCCGCGTCGGTCGCACTGCCGCCGAGCGCCTGCCACGCCGCGTCCGTGCCGCTGCGGGCGGACAGGGAGATGGCGACGCCCTCGGCGGGGCGTCCGACGCTGGTGTCCAGGATGTGGGTGGACACCGAGGCGGTCGTTTCCGTGCTCATGCGGTCTGCTCCTCCAGGAGGCGGGTCAGGCGGATGCGGTTGATCTTGCCCAGTTCGGTGCGGACGATCTCCCGCTCCTGTTCGGGCGAGTTGCCGATCCGTTCCTTGACGGCGTCCCGCATCTGCTCACCGGTGCGTCCGGTGGCGCAGATCAGGAAGACGTGACCGAACTTCTCCTGGTAGGCCAGGTTCAGTTCGAGCATTTCGGTCTTGAGTTCCTCGGAGGCGCCCGCCATGCCCCGCTGCTCGCGGGACGAGGTCGGGTCCCCGGGCTTCGGGCGCCCGATCGGCGGGTGCCCCGCCATCGCCTCGGCCAGGTCGTCCGCGGTGAGCTCGGCCATGGCGGCGTCGCTGGCGGCGAAGAGGTCTTCGGCGGTGGCGTAGGGGCGCTGGGAGAGCAGCTTGCTTCCCCAGGCCGAAGAGGCGCAGGCCTCGTGGAGCGCGGCGGTGGCCGCGGCCTCCTCCAAGGCGTTGAACCGGGTCAGACCCGGTGTCGTACTCGAAGTCACGGGAGCCTCCGTGGCCTTGTGCTGGACGGGCTGCGGAACAGCTAAGACCTTGAACAACGCAGCGTCAACACTTTGTTGAAATAACTTGAACAAAGAAGCCGCCACCCGACAGAACGGGTGACGGCTCGACTGCGCAGCGTGAAGGCAGGCCCCTGATCAATCCCCCTTCGCGGCGTTCTCCCGGTTCAGGTAGTTGTAGACGGTAAAGCGGCTGACGCCCAGCGCGCCGGCCACCGTCTCGACGCCGTGCCGGACGGAGAAGGCCCCGCGCGCCTCCAGTATCCGCACGACCTCCTGCTTCGCCTTGCGGTCGAGCTCGGCGAGGGGCCTGCCCTGTTTGCGCTCAAGGGCGAGCAGGATGTGGTCCAGGGAGTCGGCGAGCTGGGGCAGCCGCACGGCCACCACGTCCTCGCCCTCCCAGGCGAGGACCACGTCGTCGACGCCCGCCTGGTCGGGCGGCACCATCTCGCCGCCCATGGCGTCCACCAGCGGCTTCACCGCGGTGACGAAGGGGTCGTCCCCGATACCGGTCACTTATCCGCCTCCCCCGGGTCCGCCGGCGCGCCCGGCTCGCCGATCACGTTGACCTGGAGCGACACCCGGGTGGCACCGGCCCCCAGGGACCGGCGCAGCATCGCGTCGACCGCGGTCAGCACCGCGTCGACATCACCCTCGGCCGTATTGCCGAACGGACCTACGTCCACGGCGTCCAGCGGGGCCCCCTGAATGACCTCGCGAGCCACGAGCGCATGCGCCGGGGCCTCGTCGAGATCGAAGGGTTCGGTCGTGAACTCCACTCTCAATCGCACGCCCAACAACCTAATGCCGCTCTTCGATTTTTCGGCAGCCCCCTCTTGACAGCTTCCGCAGATCGCAGGCAGTCTTCCATCAAGCAGAAATGAACTTCCGCAATACGGAAGGAGCGCGGAAGCCCCATGGGATACTCCGACCAGCGCTTCAATGTGAACCTGTCGATCCTCTTCACCGAGCTCCCGCTCCTGGAGCGCCCCGCGGCCGCCGCGAAGGCCGGCTTCAGCGCGGTCGAGCTGTGGTGGCCCTGGGTCGACGCCCCCACCCCCGAGCAGTCCGAGCTCGACGCCCTGAAGAAGGCGATCGAGGACGCGGGCGTTCAGCTGGTGGGCCTGAACTTCTACGCGGGGCAGCTGCCGGGCCCCGACCGGGGCTCCCTGTCGGTCCCCGGCGAGGAGAGCGAGAAGTTCCGCGCGAACCTCTCGGTCGCGGCGGACTTCGCGCAGTCGCTCGGCTGCAAGGCGCTGAACGCGCTGTACGGCAACCGCGTCGACGGCGTGGACCCGGCCGTCCAGGACGAACTCGCCCTGGAGAACCTGGTGCTCGCCGCCCGCGAGGCCGACCGCGTCGGCGCGATCCTGCTGATCGAGGCGCTGAACAAGCCGGAGTCGCCGCTCTGCCCGATCGTGAGCGCCCCCAAGGCGATCGAGATCGTCGACAAGGTGAACGCGGCCACGGGCCTCGGCAACGCGAAGTTCCTCATGGACCTCTACCACCTGTCCATGAACGGCGAGGACCTGCCGTCGGTCATCGAGCAGTACGCCGCGAAGACCGGCCACGTGCAGATCGCGGACAACCCGGGCCGCGGCGCCCCCGGGACGGGGTCGCTCCCCCTGGAGGCCCTGCTCGACCAGCTCAAGAAGACCGGCTACGAGGGGTGGGTCGGCCTGGAGTACAAGCCGGGCGACACCCCGAGCGCCGAGGCCTTCGACTGGCTGCCCACCGAGGCCCGCGCCGCGCGCTGAGCGCCAACTCACCGACGTACGACACAGCTTGAGAGCAGCAGGAGAGGCACCCTCATGAGCAACCTTCCCAAGATCGCATGGATCGGACTCGGCATCATGGGCTCCCCCATGTCCGAGAACCTGATCAAGGCGGGTTACTCCGTCACCGGCTACACCCTGGAGCAGGACAAGCTGGACCGCCTGGCCGCGGCCGGCGGCACCGCCGCGAAGTCCATCGCCGAGGCCGTCAGGGACGCCGACGTCGTCGTGACGATGGTGCCCGCGTCGCCGCAGGTCGAGGCCATCGCGTACGGCCCGGACGGCATCCTGGAGAACGCGAAGGCCGGTGCGCTGATCGTCGACATGTCGTCGATCACCCCGCAGACCTCCGTGGACCTCGCCAAGGCCGCCAAGGAGAAGGGCCTGCGCGTCCTGGACGCCCCGGTGTCCGGCGGCGAGGCCGGCGCCATCGAGGCCGTGCTCTCCATCATGGTCGGCGGCGAGCAGGCCGACTTCGACGAGGCCAAGCCGCTTCTCGAGGCCCTCGGCAAGACCATCGTGCTGTGCGGTCCGCACGGCTCGGGCCAGACCGTGAAGGCCGCCAACCAGCTCATCGTCGCCGTCAACATCCAGGCGTGCGCCGAGGCCGTGGTCTTCCTGGAGAAGTCCGGCGTGGACCTGAAGGCCGCGCTCGACGTCCTCAACGGCGGGCTCGCCGGCTCCACCGTGCTGACCCGCAAGAAGGACAACTTCCTGAACCGGGACTTCAAGCCCGGCTTCCGCATCGACCTGCACCACAAGGACATGGGCATCGTCACCGACGCCGCCCGCAACGTCGGTGCCGCCCTGCCGGTCGGCGCGGTCGTCGCCCAGCTCGTCGCCTCGCTGCGCGCCCAGGGCGACGGCGGCCTCGACCACTCCGCCCTGCTGCGCTCCGTCGAGCGCCTCTCGGGCGCCGAGCTCTAGCCCTTCCCGAGCTCCCTCGAACTTCCGGGCCGCGGTGGCGCTGACACCTGTCCTGTCGCGCCCAGGCGTCGCCGCGGCCCGGAACCCCGTCATCAACTTCAACAAACTGTTGACGTAGCAGTTCAGGGGTCCTTACGCTCCGAACACCTCAGCAGTCACAGCACGGAAGGTCACGATGTCGAAGCGCGTGCTTACGACCGAGTCCGGCGCCCCCGTCGCCGACAATCAGAACTCCGCCACCGCCGGCGTCGGTGGCCCGATCCTCCTCCAGGACCAGCACCTGCTGGAGAAGCTCGCCCGCTTCAACCGTGAGCGCATCCCGGAGCGTGTCGTGCATGCCCGTGGCTCCGGTGCGTACGGCTACTTCGAGGTGACCGACGACGTCACCGGCTTCACCCACGCCGACTTCCTGAGCGAGATCGGCAAGCGCACCGAGGTCTTCCTGCGCTTCTCGACCGTGGCCGACAACCTCGGTGGCGCGGACGCGGTCCGTGACCCCCGTGGCTTCGCGCTGAAGTTCTACACCGAAGAGGGCAACTACGACCTCGTAGGCAACAACACGCCTGTCTTCTTCATCAAGGACCCCATCAAGTTCCCCGACTTCATCCACTCCCAGAAGCGCGACCCCTTCACGGGCAAGCAGGAGCCGGACAACGTCTGGGACTTCTGGGCGCACGCCCCCGAGGCCACGCACCAGATCACCTGGCTGATGGGCGACCGCGGCATCCCCGCCTCGTACCGCCACATGAACGGCTACGGTTCGCACACCTACCAGTGGACGAACTCGAAGGGCGAGGCCTTCTTCGTCAAGTACCACTTCAAGACGAACCAGGGCATCCGCTGCCTCTCCTCCGAGCAGGCCGCCGAGATCGCGGGCAAGGACCCGAACTCGCACCAGACCGACCTGCTCCAGGCCATCGAGCGGGGCGTGAACCCGTCCTGGACGCTGCACGTGCAGATCATGCCCGCGTCCGAGGCGGCGGACTACCGCTTCAACCCGTTCGACCTCACCAAGGTGTGGCCGCACAAGGACTACCCGCTGCAGCGCGTGGGCCGCCTGGTCCTCGACCGCAACCCGGACAACGTCTTCGCCGAGGTCGAGCAGGCCGCGTTCTCCCCGAACAACTTCGTTCCTGGCATCGGCCCCTCCCCCGACAAGATGCTCCAGGGCCGCCTCTTCGCGTACGCGGACGCGCACCGCTACCGCCTGGGCGTCAACCACACCCAGCTCGCGGTGAACGCCCCCAAGGCGGCCAAGGCCGACAACTACGGCCGCGACGGCCTGATGGCATCCAACGCGTACGGCCGCGACCGCAAGAACTACGAGCCCAACTCGTACGACGGCCCGGTCGAGACCGGCCAGCCGCTGTCGGCGCCGCTCGCGATCGCCGGCTACACCGGCACGCACGCCGCCCCGACCCACACCAAGGACGACGACTTCTTCCAGGCGGGCGAGCTCTACCGCCTCATGTCGGAGGACGAGAAGTCCCGTCTGGTGGCGAACATCGCCGGCGGCCTCTCGCAGGTCTCACGCGACGACGTCATCGAGAAGAACCTCGCCCACTTCCACGCCGCCGACGCCGACTACGGCAAGCGCGTCGAGGAGGCAGTCCGCGCCCTGCGCGAGGACTGAGCGAGCGGTAACTCCCAGGCTGCACCGGCGGGTTGACGGGAGGTCGACCTGCCGGTGCTGAGCTCGGCCGACGTCACGGACCCGGATGAGGGGTGGTACGTGACGCGGCCGGGCAGGCACGGTCCGCGGCGGCTCTGTGAGCCAGTGCGGTGGTCAAGGTCCGGCGGATTCCCTCTCGACCTGAGGGAGGGGAATCCACGGTCCATCACAACCGCCGCGGTCCCGTCCGACCCCTTCGGGGGCCATGAACTCCGTCCGGCAGCGCGTATGCATGTTCCGCCAGTCGCGCGCCGTCGGACGGGCACAACTCCACAGCCCTGAGAGCTTGTCTTCGAGGGGCGGCGAGCCGGAGCGGCGAGCACGGGACGGTCCCCGTGCTCGCCGCTCTTTCGTGTGCGTGTCGATGAGTTGTCGGCGGCCGTCGGTGATCTGTCGGTGATCTGTCGAGGGGCGCGGGGACATTGGTTCAGGCCGGCACCGGCCGGGACCAGGAAGGAAGCCCCATGGCCACGGACAACACGCCCACTCACCACACGACCCCGCACGCCACGACCCCGCACGTCACGATCATCGGCGCCGGGCTCGGCGGCCTCACGCTCGCCCGGGTCCTGCACCTCCACGGCATACCGGCCACGGTGTACGAGGCGGAGTCCTCCCCGGCCGCGCGCTCGCAGGGCGGAATGCTCGACATCCACGACTACAACGGCCAACTGGCCCTCGAAGCAGCCGACTTGATGGACGGGTTCCGCGAGCTCATCCTCGATGGCCGCCAGGCCATGCGCGTCCTCGACCCGGACGGGACCGTCCTGCACGAGATTGCGGACGACGGCACGGGAGGCCGCCCCGAGGTGCAGCGCGGCGAGCTGCGGCAGCTGCTGCTCGACTCGCTCCCGGCGGACACCGTCCGGTGGGGGCACAAGGTCAGCGGCGCCCGTACGCTCGGCGAGGGGCGCCACGAGGTGACGTTCGCCGACGGCGGCACCGTCGTCACCGGCCTGCTGGTCGGCGCGGACGGCGCGTGGTCCCGGGTCCGGCCGCTGCTCTCCGCCGCCACACCCGAGTACACCGGCAAGTCGGTCGTCGAGACCTATCTGTTCGACTCCGACACCCGGCACCCGGCCGCCGCCAAGACGGTCGGCGGCGGGGCGATGATGGCGCTCACGCCGGACCGGGAGATCTTCGCCCACCGGGAACGGGGCGACACCCTGCACGCCTACGTGGGCCTGGCCGAGCCGCGGGACTGGTTCGACGCCGTCGACTTCACCGACGCCGCCGGGGCCACCGCCCGTATCGCGCGGGAGTTCGACGACTGGGCGCCGGAGCTCACCGCGCTGATCACCGACAGCGACCTCCCGCCGGTCCTGCGCCCCCTCTACGCCCTGCCGACCGGGCACCGGTGGGACCGGGTGCCCGGAGTGACCCTGCTCGGCGACGCCGCCCACCTCGCGGCGCCGAACGGCGAAGGCGCCAACCTGGCCATGCTCGACGGCGCCGAACTCGGCCGGGCCCTCGCCGCCCACCCCGGCGACACCGAGGCCGCGCTCACCGCGTACGAGCGGGCCATGTTCCCGCGCAGCGCCGAGGCCGCCGCCTCCGGAGGCCCCGACGAACTGCTGGACCTCCTCCAGGGCCAGGCGACGCGGTCGGCGTGAGCGCACGCCGAAGGGGCGGTCCACCCCCCTCGGATGGACCGCCCCTGCCGGCGTGGCGTCAGACCTGCATCAGGCCTTCTCAGACCTTCAGCGGCCGGATCGCCGTGGGCGCGTGGCCCGGCTCCGTCGCGATCTCCTCGAACTCCTTGACCGCGCTGATGTCGGCGGTGGGGCTCATCGAGATGTTGGTGATGCGCTCCAGGATCGCCTCGACGACGACCGGCACCCGGTGCTCCGCCGCGAGCTTCTTGGCCTGCTCGAAGGCGGGCAGCAGCTCGTCGGGCTCGGTGACGCGGATCGCCTTGCAGCCGAGGCCCTCGGCGACCTTGACGTGGTCGACGCCGTAGACACCGAGTTCCGGGGAGTTCTGGTTCTCAAACTCCAGATTGACCTGGAAGTTGATGTCCAGGCCGATCTGCGCCTGGCGGATCAGGCCGAGGTAGGCGTTGTTGACCAGGACGTGGACGTACGGGATGCGGTGCTGCGCGCCGACCGCCAGCTCCTCGATCATGAACTGGAAGTCGTAGTCGCCGGAGAGGGCGACGACCGGGGTCTCCGGGTCGGCCTTGGCGGCGCCGAGCGCGGCCGGGATGGTCCAGCCGAGCGGGCCCGCCTGGCCGCAGTTGATCCAGTGCCGCGGCTTGTAGACGTGCAGCATCTGCGCGCCCGCGATCTGGGAGAGGCCGATGGTGGTGACGTAGCGCGTCTCGGGCCCGAAGGCCTTGTTCATCTCCTCGTAGACGCGCTGCGGCTTCATCGGCACGTTGTCGAAGTGCGTGCGGCGCTGCAGCGTCTCCTTGCGCTTCAGGTGGGAGGCGACCCACTCCGAGCGGTCGGGCAGCTCACCGGCGGCCTTGAGCTCCTTCGCGACCTCGACGAACAGCTCCAGGGCGACCTTGGCGTCCGACGCGATGCCGTAGTCGGGCGCGAAGATCTTGCCGATCTGGGTCGGCTCGATGTCGACGTGCACGAACTTGCGGCCCTGGGTGTAGACGTCCAGCTTGTAACCGGTGTGGCGGTTGGCCCAGCGGTTGCCGATGCCGAGGACGAAGTCCGACTCCAGGAACGTCGCGTTTCCGTAGCGGTGGCCGGTCTGCTGGCCGACCATGCCGGCGTTCAGGTCGTGGTCGTCGGGGATGGTGCCCCAGCCCATCAGGGTCGGCACGACCGGGGTGTTGGTGAGCTCGGCGAACTCGACGAGGAGGTCGGAGGCGTCGGCGTTGATGATGCCGCCGCCCGCGACGATCAGCGGGCGCTCCGACTCGACCAGGAAGCGGATCGCCTTCTCGATCTGGGCGCGGGTCGCGGCGGGCTTGTAGACCGGCAGCGGCTCGTACGTCTCCGGGTCGAACTCGATCTCGGTCTGCTGGACGTCGATGGGCAGGTCGATGAGGACCGGGCCCGGGCGGCCCGAGCGCATCAGGTGGAAGGCCTGCTGGAAGACGCCGGGGACCTGCGCGGCCTCCAGGACCGTGACGGCCATCTTGGTGACCGGCTTGGCGATCGTGGCGATGTCGACGGCCTGGAAGTCCTCCTTGTGCAGGAGGTGCGTCGGGGCCTGGCCGGTGATGCAGAGGATCGGGATGGAGTCGCCGATCGCGGAGTACAGGCCGGTGATCATGTCGGTGCCGGCCGGACCCGACGTACCGATGCAGACACCGATGTTGCCCGGGTTGGACCGGGTGTAGCCCTCGGCCATGTGCGAGGCGCCCTCGACGTGGCGGGCGAGGGTGTGGTCGATGCCACCGCCCTCCTTGAGCGCCTTGTAGAAGGGGTTGATCGCGGCGCCCGGCACACCGAACGCGTTGACGACGCCTTCGCGCTTGAGGATCTCAACTGCCGCGCGGGCAGCGGTCATACGAGCCATGGGGTTCTCCTGCTTCGACAGCTTCGACAGCTCTTCGGCTGCCGGATTCGGCTGGCGGATCCGGCTCCCGTCGCGCCCCGCGGTGAGCTTCTGTTTCCGCATTATGGAAAGTTTGTTCTGCTATATGGAAGCAATGTAAGCGGGCGGGCCGGAGACCGTCAAGAGACATCCGCGGAACGTCTCCTCAACTGGCAGTCGCCCGGCATTCCTTGGGTCGAGGATGGGGAAGCAGGGCAGGGCGTACGCGGCAGGCGGTGATGACGATGACGGACGGTGACGTGCCGGTACGGTGCCCGGACTGCCGGCGCGAGCAGCTGTACGCTCCCCCGGCCTATCCCTGCGCGTGCGGCGCCCCGGTGGTCCCGCCGCTGGCACGCGGCGCGGCGGCGGCCCCGGTGACCGACCGGTCCTGGGCGGACGAGTGGGTCACGGTGCGGTGCGGGTCCTGCGGAGAGCGGAGCCAGTGGCCACAGCCGGAGCTGGGCTGCGCCTGCGGGGCGGTGCTGCGCGTTCCGGTGGTGGGCGGGGCGGGAGCAGGAGAGGCAGCGGGGGCAGGAGAGGCGGCGGGGGCAGGAGAGGCGGCGGGGGCGGGGGTGCGTGGTGGCCCGCGGGCCCGGCCCGCCTTCCGGCCGGTGACCATCCGGGACGCGCGTGACGTCGTGACCGTGGTCGCCCTGTATCTGCGGTGGCTCGGCTACCCGAACACGCGCAGTGCCGCGCGGCGCCCGCCCTCCGGGGCCCGGATCTCCGCGCGCGGCATGCTGGCGCAGGTCGAGCCCGCGCCGCGGCCCATCATCCTGCGGGACATCGAGTGTCTGTGGCTGACCGCCATGACCGAGGCCGGTGACACCCCCGTGGCCTGCGCCTTCTTCTCCCTCTCCGGGTACACGGCCGGCGCCAGGACCGGCGCGGACACCCTCGGCGTACCGCTGTTCACCCTGGACCTCACGGGCACGCCGCAGCCGGTCAACGGCGCGGCGGACGAGCTGGTCGCCACCGGGGCGTGAGGGGAGCGCGGCCCGCTCCGCGCAGGTGCACCAGGTGGCGGCCGAGCGCCAGGGCCGCGAGGAGCGCCACGAGCCCGCACACCCCCGACCAGCCGAAGGCCCCGTAGGCGTGCACCGCAAGCCAGGAGCCGACGCTGCCGCCCAGGTAGGCGCACGTCATGTACGCGGTGTTGAGCCGGGCGCGCGCCTGGTCGCTGAGCCCGAAGATCCGTACCTGGTTGGCGACCGTGCCCGACTGCATCGCCACGTCGAGCAGCAGCGACCCCACCGCGAGGGCCGCGAGTCCCGGCGCCCCGCCGAGGCCGCCGGCGAAGAGGACGGCGGACGCCACCAGGACGGCGACGATGCAGACGAGGTTCACGGCGTCGGACCCGCGGCGGTCCACCTGCCGCCCCGCCACCGGCGTGCAGATCATGGTCGCCGCGTTGACCAGGGCGAGCACACCGACCGCCGACGCGCCGAGCCCGTACTCGGGGCCGGTAAGGAGCAGCGCGACGCCGGTCCACAGGGCGGAGAACCCGCCGAAGATCATCGCCTGGTAGAAGCCGGAGCGCCGCAGGTCGGGCTCGGTGCGCAGCAGCCGGAGCGTTTCGAGGAGCAGCGTGGGGTAGCGCTGCCGGGACGGCGCGGTCGACCTCGGCAGCGCGCGGGCCAGCACGCACGCGATGAGCAGCGCGACGGCGGACGTCATCAGATACGGGGCGCGCCACCCGAGCCACTCCCCCACCGTGCCGCCGAAGACGCGCGACAGCAGCATGCCGCCGATGGACCCGCTCAACAGCGTGCCCGCGACGGCGCCGCGGCGTTCGGCGGGGACGAGGCCGGCCGCCGTCGGCGCGATGACCTGGGCCACCACGGTGGTGACGCCCACGAGGACGCTCGCGCCGACGAGCGGCGAGATCCCCGGCGCGGCGCCCGCGCCGAGCAGGCCGAGTCCGGTGAGCGCGAGGAGCGTGACGATGAGGGTCCGGTACGGGACGCGGTCGCCGAGCGGTACGAGCAGGAAGATGCCGCCCGCGTAACCGAACTGGGTGGCCGTCACGACGAGCGCCGCCGTGTCGGCCGACACGTGCAGTCCGTCGGCGACCAACGGGCTGACGGCCTGCGGGAAGTAGACGTTTCCGACGGCGACGCCGCAGGTGACGGCGAGCAGCAGGACCATGCCGCGGCTCAGCCCCGCCGGACCCGGCGCGCCAGCCGATCCGGCGACCGTTCCGGAGGTGGCTCCGGCCCCACCCGCCTCCCCGCTCCCGCTCCCGGCTCTCTCGGGGCCACCGGCCTTGGACAGGCGCACGCTCACCTCACGCAATCGGCAGACGGGCTGACCTGGAGCACAAGCACCCGGATCGGCACACGGACCGGCCTACGATCGCCGGTCCGCCCCCGTCCGCACAAGAGATTTTGGCCGGGGCATACTCGCCGCATGCTCATCCGCCCCGTCACCGCCGCCGAGCTGCCGGCGCTCCAGGACATCGAGCGCGCCGCGGGCGAGCCCTTCCGCGCGCTCGGCATGGCCGCGATCGCGGACGACGACCCGCCCACCGCCGAGGAACTGGACCGGTTCCGCCGGGCCGGCCGCGCCTGGGCCGCCGTCGACGAGGGCGGCGCCCCGGTCGCGTACCTGATCGCCGAGCCCCTCCCCGACGCCGACGCGCTCCACGTCGAGCAGGTCTCCGTGCACCCGCGCGCCGCCCGCCGCGGCGTCGGCCGCGCCCTCATCGACCACGCCGCGGAGCGGGCGCGCGCGGAGGGTGCGACGGCGCTGACCCTGACCACGTTCGCCGACGTCCCGTGGAACGCCCCGTACTACGCCCGCATCGGCTTCCGCCCGCTCGCGGAGAGCGACCTCACTCCGGCGCTGCGGAGGATCCGCGCGCACGAGGCGGAGCTCGGCCTGGACCGCTGGCCCCGCCTCTGCATGTCGCGAGCCCTCGGCTCCCGCGACCTCAGCGCGGCCCGGGGCGACGTCACTCCCCGTCCCGCTCCCGGCCCCGCTCCCCGAACCGCTCCCTGAGCTCGATCTTCCGTACCTTTCCGGAGACCGTCATCGGGAAGGAGTCCAGGATGCGCAGCGCCGCCGGGATCTTGTAGTGGGCCAACTGGCCCCGGCAGTACGCCTGGAGCTCCTCCAGCGTCAGTACGTCGTCGGGGTCTCGCACGATCACGCAGGCCAGCGGCACCTCTCCGTACCTCTCGTCCGGTACGCCGACCACCTGCACGTCGGCGACCTTCGGGTGGCGGTACAGGAACTCCTCGATCTCCCGGGGGTAGATGTTCTCGCCGCCCCTGATGATCATGTCCTTGATGCGGCCGACGATCTGGACGTAGCCGTCCTCGCGCATCACCGCGAGGTCACCGGTGTGCATCCAGCGCCCGGCGTCGATGACCTCGGAGGTCCGCTCGGGCTCGTTCCAGTAGCCGAGCATCACGCTGTAGCCGCGGGTGCGGAGCTCGCCGGAGGTGCCGCGCGGCACGGTCACGCCGGTCGCCGGGTCGACGACCTTCACCTCGACGTGCGGCAGGACCCGGCCGACCGTGCCGGTGCGGCGCTCCAGGTCGTCGTCGCGGCGCGTCTGCGTGGAGACGGGCGACGTCTCGGTCATGCCGTAGCAGATGGAGACCTCCGCCATGTGCATCTCGGCGACGACCCGCTTCATCACCTCGACCGGGCAGGGCGAGCCCGCCATGATGCCGGTGCGCAGCGAACTCAGGTCGTACGTCGCGAAGTCGGCGAGGTTCAGCTCCGCGATGAACATCGTCGGCACGCCGTACAGCGAGGTGCAGCGCTCGCGCTCGACGGCGTGCAGGGTGGCGGCGGGGTCGAAGGACGGTGCGGGGATGACGATGCACGCGCCGTGCGAGGTGGCGCCGAGGTTGCCCATCACCATGCCGAAGCAGTGGTAGAAGGGGACGGGGAGGCAGACCCGGTCCTGTTCGGTGTAGCCGACCGTACGACCCACCCAGTAGCCGTTGTTGAGGATGTTGTGGTGGGAGAGCGTGGCCCCCTTGGGGAAGCCGGTGGTGCCCGAGGTGTACTGGATGTTCACCGGGTCGTCACAGCTCAACTCGGCCTCGCGTGCGGCGAGTTCCGCCGGGCTCACGGAGGCGGCGCGCTCCAGCAGCGCGTCCCAGGAGCCGTCCGCGATGTAGTGGACGGCGCGGAGGCCGGGGCAGCGGGGCCGCACCTCGTCGACGAGCGCGCGATAGTCGCTGCTCTTGTGGGCCTGCGAGGCGACGAGGACGGAGACGCCCGCCTGATTGAGCACGAACTCCAACTCGTGCGCGCGGTAGGCGGGGTTGATGTTCACCATGATGGCGCCGATGCGCGCGGTGGCGTACTGCACGAGCACCCACTCGGCACAGTTCACCGCCCAGATCCCGACGCGGTCCCCCTTGGCGACGCCCGCCCCGATGAATCCGCGCGCCAACTCGACGACGGCGGCGCCGAATTCGGCGTACGTCCACCGCCTGCCCGTGGCGACGTCCACGAGTGCGTCGCGCTCCGGCCAGGCCGCCACGGCCCGGTCGAGGTTCTGCCCGATGGTGTCACCGAGCAGCGGCGTGTCGCTCACCCCATGGGCGTAGGACAGCTCGAGGGACGGCTCGCTGGAGAGTCGGCTCACCGGAAGTCCTCCTCGCGGTACTCCGCGTCCGAGCCCGCGGCGGTCGCCTCGCGCAGCTCGATGCGGCGGATCTTGCCCGACACGGTCTTGGGAAGCGCGCCGAACTCGATGCGGCGCAGCCTCTTGTAGGGGGCGAGCACCGCGCGGGAGTGCTCGAAGAGCAACTTCGCGGTGCCCGGGCCGGGTTCGTAGCCCTCGGCGAGTACGACGTACGCCTTGGGGACGGCGAGCCGCACCGGGTCGGGCGCCGGCACGACGGCCGCCTCGGCCACCGCCTCGTGCTCCAGGAGCGCGCTCTCCAGCTCGAACGGCGAGATCTTGTAGTCGGAGGCCTTGAAGACGTCGTCGGCCCGGCCGACGTAGGTGATGTAGCCGTCGGCGTCCCGCGAACCGATGTCGCCGGTGCGGTAGTAGCCGCCCGCCATGGCCTCCGCCGTGCGCTCGGGGTCGCCGTGGTAGCCGGCCATCAGGCCGACGGGGTCCGCCCCGAGGTCGAGGGCGATCTCCCCTTCCGCCGCGCCCGGCGCGCCGGTCACCGGGTCGAGGAGCTCGACGGCGAAGCCGGGCGTGGGCCGGCCCATGGAGCCGGGCTTCAGCTCCTGACCGGGCGAGTTGGCGACCTGGACGGCGGTCTCGGTCTGCCCGAAACCGTCGCGGATGGTGACGCCCCAGTCGCGCCGCACCTGCTCGATGACCTCGGGGTTGAGCGGCTCCCCGGCCGCGACGACCTCGCGCGGCGGGGTGCGCAGCTGGGTCAGATCGGCCTGGATGAGCATGCGCCACACAGTGGGCGGCGCGCAGAACGACGTCACACCGGCCCGGTCCATCTCCGCCATGAGCCGCCCCGCGTCGAAGCGCGCGTAGTTGTGGATGAAGACCGTCGCCTCGGCGTTCCAGGGGGCGAAGAGGTTCGACCAGGCGTGCTTGGCCCAGCCGGGCGAGGAGATGTTCAGATGGACGTCGCCGGGCTTGAGGCCGATCCAGTACATCGTCGCCAAGTGACCGACGGGATACGACACGTGGGTGTGCTCGACGAGCTTGGGGCGGGCGGTGGTGCCCGAGGTGAAGTAGAGCATCAGCGGGTCGTCGGCACGGGTGGTCCCGTCGGGCTCGAACCCCTCCGGGGCTCTCTCCGATCCGGCGTACGGCGTCCAGCCGGGGCGCTCGCCGCCGACGACGATCCGGGTGTAGTCACCGGGCACGTCGTCGAACTTCGCGGTGTCCTCGGCGCGAACGACGACGTGCCGGGCGCGGCCCCGGTCGATGCGGTCGCGCAGGTCGACGGGGCCGAGCAGCGGCGTCGCAGGGATGACGACTGCGCGCAGCTTCATCGCGGCGAGGGCGATCTCCCAGAGCTCGGTCTGATTGCCGAGCATCACGACGATGCGGTCACCGGCCCGGACACCCCGCCCGCGCAGCCAGTTGGCGACGCGGTTCGAGCGGGCGGACAGGTGTGCGAAGGAGAACCGGACCTCCGCCCCGTCCTCCTCGACGATGTGCAGAGCGGTCCTGTCGTTGCCCTCGGCGATGACGTCGAACCAGTCGAGCGCCCAGTTGAACCGCTCGGGCCGCGGCCACGCGAAGCCCTCGTACGCGGTGGCGTAGTCCTCTCGATGCCGCAGGAGGAAGTCCCGTGCGGTACGGAACTGCTCCGTGGCACTCGTCCCGTCAGTCGTCATATGCACCTCTGCTGCTCGTGCCGCCGTACTCATTGCCGGACGCTACGCGACATCGTGTAATTCGTGAGGCGGGTTGCACCACCCCCGGACGGGGGTATCGCGGGACGAGAGGGCGGATGCGTGTCGGCTGACGGCGACGAGACGGCGGAGATGCGGACCGCCCTGCTGCGGCTGCGCCGGGGCACGGGTCTCCCGGTGGCCTTCGGCGGTCTCCTCGACGGCCCTGGCCAGGTGCGGATCGGCGAACTGAGCGGCACGGGGACGCACGCCCTGCGGGGCCTCGCCATCTCCTCCGGGAACGGCCTCGGCGGCAAGGCCGTCGCGCTCTCCCGACCGTGCGCGGTCACCGACTACCACGTGTCGCGGCACATCAGCCACGAGTACGACGCCGCGGTGGCGGCGGAGGGCCTGCGGTCGGTGCTCGCGGTCCCCGTGGTGGTACGCCGCCGGGTGCGCGGAGTGCTGTACGGCGCGCTGCGCGCGGCCCAGCCGCTCGGCGATCGGACGCTGTCGGCGGCGGTGGCCGCGGCCCGCGACGTGGAGCAGGCCCTTCTCGTACGGGACGAGGTGCGGTCCCTGCTCACGGCGGCCCGGGAGCAGGTGGCGGGCCCGGGGACATCCGGGGCGGTGGCGGACCCGGGGGCGCCCGGCGCAGGGGCGGACCCGGGGGCGTGGGAGCGGGTGCGGGAGGCGCACGCGGCGCTGCGGGCCCTGGCACCGCGCATCGCGGACGGGGCGCTCCGGGCCGAAATCCTGTCGGTGTGCGGCCGGCTGGAGTCGGCGGTGACGGTACCGGACCGCACCGGAACCCGCCCCGTCACCCTCGCGCCCCGCGAGGTCGACGTCCTGTCCTGCGTGGCCGCGGGCGTGACGAACGCGGCCGCGGCCGAGCGGCTCGGACTGCGCCCGGAGACGGTGAAGGGCTACCTGCGCTCCGCGATGCGGAAGCTGGGCGCGCACACGCGCCTGGAGGCGGTGGTGGCGGCGCGGCGGGCGGGGTTGCTGCCGTAGACCCCCCCGGTTGGCACCCGGCCGGCGAAACCCGACCGCCACGCACGAGTGTGCCTGCCCCGCCCAGGTCAGGCGTCGACGACGGCCCCGAAGCGGATGTCGTACGAGGAGGACGTCTCCGCGATCCGCGTCAGCATGCGTTCCGCCTCCCGCACCAACTCGTCGCGCTGGGCGCGGCCGGGCCGCCCGAACGGCTCGATGGTGAGCACGGCGCTCCCGCTCTTTGGGTCCTCGGTCAGCCGCCACACGCCGGCGAGGAACCCGTCGAGAAGAAAGACGGAGTAGGAGTAATTCCCCTTCCACGTACGGCCCTTGTGCTCGGCGGGGACGACGCGGGACCGGTCGGCGTGCGAGAGGAGGAGGTTGTCGTACTCGGGCAGGAAGCGGGCCGGGGCCGGGGTGTCGGCGTCGGGACGTGGCGCGTCGGGCAGGTCGAAGAGTTCGACGCCGTTCTCGTCGCGGAAGGTGCACAGCCGGGGCCGGAGCCGCTCGAAGACCTCCCGGAGCCGGGTGAGCCGGGCCCAGGTCTGCATGTCCTGGACGGAGGCGGGCCCGAGGGCGGCGAGGTACCGCAGGACGGCGGTGTCGAGGGAGCCGGCACCGGCATCACCAGCGCTACCGTTACCGCCATCGCCATCGCCATCGCCGAGCCACGTATCCAGGGTGGTGAGCGCCACCTGCCCGCTGCGCCGCCACAGCCCGCGCGGGGTGACCTGGACGAGCGGCAATGTACAGCGGGCGGCGACGGCGAGGGACTGCGGATCGGCGTCGGGCCACCGGACGAGCAGCAGCTCACGGAGCTGCTTCATCGTGCGGGGCTCCGTCTCGACGGCCGCGCGGGCGAGCGCGGCGAGTTCGGCGAGGTCGACGCCGGCCAGCCCCGCGCGGAAGCCCGACAGCTCGCGGGTGCGCGCGTCCTGCACGAGCGGGCGCAGGGTGCGGGCGTCGTCGGCGGTGTGCAGGTGGATGGTGGAGCGCAGAGTGACGATGCGGACCAGCTCGCGCGCTTCGAGGAGGGCGGAGAGTTCGGCGGGATCGAAGTGTTCGAGGCGGGCGGCGAGAGCGTAGTAGGGCGGTTTGACGTTCTGCGCCTGGAGTCCGACGAGGTGGGCCACCGCGTCCTTGACGGACAGGTCGTCCGCCCGGCGCAGCAGGAGCTGCCGCTCAAGAGTGGCCCGATTGAGATCACGCGCCCCCAGGACGGGTACGGAACCTGCGGGGACCGTTTTCGTCGTCTTCATGGCGGCACGCTAACGCGCACCGAGGACAGATACGGTCCGCATCCACCCGAGGCTCTGCGGCCCCCGAACATCGGAAGCCCCGGCCCGCCACACCCGTCCGCACCTTTTGGCCCGCATATCCTGCTCCGTGACCATATAGGCGAGCGATCGACGAAGGAGGCGGCCAGCATGGCGGAGCGCCGCACCCGTCCCACACCGACCGCGAACACCAAGAAGCACACATGGCGGCGTGCGACGCGGCCACCGGCGGCCCCACCTCCCCAGAGCACCCAGCCGCACCCGGAACCTGCGGAGCGCACCCCCCGGCCGGCCGCGGACAGCAGCGTCATCGAGGCGGCGCTGTACCGCGACGGCGTCCGCGTGGCGACGCCCGGCTCCCTGGCGGACACCTTCCGCGAGCTGCGCGACGCGCCGGACGGCATGGCGTGGATCGGCCTGGCGCGCCCAACGGAGGCCGAACTCCAGTCTCTCGCGGAGGAGTTCGACCTCCACGAGCTGGCCCTGGAAGACGCGATGGAGGCCCACCAGCGCCCGAAGCTGGAACGCTACGGAGAGACACTCTTCGTCGTCCTGCGCGCGGCCCGCTATCTCGACGCGCCCGAGGAGGTCGAGTTCGGCGAACTCCACGTCTTCGTGGGCCCCGACTTCGTCATCACGGTCCGGCACGGCGCGGCCCCCGACCTCTCGGCGGTCCGCCGCCGCATGGAGGACTCCCCCGACCTCCTCAGGCTCGGCCCCGAGGCGGTGCTGTACGCGATCCTCGACGCGGTGGTCGACGGCTACGCCCCGGTCGTCGCGGGCGTCCAGAACGACATCGACGAGATCGAGACGGAGGTCTTCCGCGGCGACCCGGAGGTCTCCCGCCGCATCTACGAACTCTCCCGCGAAATGGTCGAGTTCCAACGGGCCACCCGCCCCCTGGTCAGCATGCTGCACGCCCTGATGGCAGGCTTCGCGAAGTACGGCACGGACGAGGAACTCCAGCGCTACCTCCGCGACGTCGCCGACCACGTCACCCACACCAGCGAACGAGTCGACGGCTTCCGCCAGGCCCTGACCGACATCCTCACGGTCAACGCGACCCTGGTCACGCAACAGCAGAACGCGGAGATGCGGGCTCTGGCCGAAGCAGGCTTCGAACAGAACGAGGAAATCAAGAAGATCTCATCCTGGGCGGCGATCCTCTTCGCCCCCACCCTGGTCGGCACGATCTACGGCATGAACTTCGACACGATGCCCGAGCTGAACTGGGCCTTCGGCTATCCCTTCGCGATCCTGCTGATGGCGGTGGTCTGCGTGAGCCTGTACTTCATCTTCAAGCGGCGGGATTGGCTGTAGCGGGGAGCCAGTAGGCCTGATCGACTTCGCGTACGCGAAGGGTCCAGAGGGGCTCTCCGGCCCCCCGTAGGCGTCGAGGTCACCGTTGTCTCTCACCGCCCGGAGTCTGAGGACGGCCTCGGCCCCGCTCAGCCCCCGCCTTGCCCCGGTGATCTCCAGACGGTCGCCGATGAGATGCCTGCATGCGCCCTCGATCGGGCCGGTGGCGATCGGCCGGCCCTCGGCCAAGGCGGTGTCAGACACGGAGAGACCCGACCACGCCGCCGCCCCTCATGCGCAGTCGTACGTCAGCCCGCCCGCTTATAGGTAAGGACGGTCTTCGGGTGGTTGCCGATCTTGCGTAGGCGCAGCGGGCCGTCCGAGGACTTCACGTCGAAGTCGTACTTGAGCTCGTCCGGCGGGCAGTTGACGGTCCTGGTGCCCTGTTCGAGCTTGAAGTTGCTCATGGACAGGTCGTGCTGGTCGGTGCCGGTGACAGTGGCGCTGCCCTTGCATCGCGGGCCGGTGCGGGTCTCGATGACCACGCGTGCGGGTCTGCCCGACTTGACCTGGTGGACGGTCAGCTGCTGGCTGCCGTCCGTGGCTCGCCACCGGCCCACGAACCAGGGGTGGACGGGCTTCCACTTAGTGGCCACCTTGGCGAATCCGGAGCCTTTGCGCCAGGTCAGCGTGGTGGTTTCCAGCATGCTGGGATCGACGAAGTCCACTCGGGCGCCACCGTCGCGGATGCGGACCTTCGGCCAGACGAGGTTGTTTTTGGTCGGGTCGGTGGTCCAGGAGGAGAGGTCCCCGGTGGCGACGGCCGCGATCACCTCTTGTGGTTCTTCGCCGTCGCTGCAGTACTTGCCGAAGCCGGCCGCGAGCCACACGGTGTCCCGGTACGCCTTCGCCCTGATGCCCTCGCACGGTTTGGTGCCGGTCTCATAGAGCGTCTTCCGGGCGGACCAGGCGTCGTCAGAGGCGCGGCGATGCTGTGCCTCCAGGCCGCGGCGAGTGAAGCGGAGGGACACCTGCCGGCCGTCGGACAGTTCGAGGACGGTGTGGTTCTCGTCGTTCTCGACGACCCGTGAATCAGGCTTGTTCTCGGATTCGCGGTGGGACGTCGTGTGCGCCGCGCTGCTGACGGACGGCCCCCTGTCCGATTGCTCGGCTTGCTCGGCGCAACCGCCGACGGCTGCGCCGAGCATCACCACCGCTACCGCCCACGCCGCTGTGCTCTTCGTTCTCATGCCGTGTCAGCTCCCCTGTACGCCGTGCCGCGATGCCCGGGCCGGTGGGTGGCACGAACTCGGCGATGCTAGCCGGTGGGCGGCCCGCCCCGCTCGGCCCCCCGGCACGGTGCGGCCCCGGCGGTTCCGTCACTCCTCAAGGACGGCGGCGACCGCACCCGGGCCCGGGCCGCCGCCTCCCGCGCCTCCAACTCCCCGAACAACGACCCCATCAGCGTCGCCTCCTCCACCCACACGGCAGAGACCCGACCACGCCGCCATCATCCACAACCACGATCTCCCAGCTGAAACCATCGGGGCCGTCCCCGGAAAAGAGCTACACCCTTCGCCGTTTCCTGCGTGGCTCACCCCGGCCCTCCCCGGCTGTGCCGAACCGTCACCGACGGTATTGACCGACCAGGATGTGGACAGGAAGGGCCGCGCCACTGTGCGCAAGATCATGCACCACGTGTTGCAGCAGCCCAGATCAAGGACCTGGTCCGCTCAGCGGATCGGCTTCCTGGCTCATCCCCGATGCTCGCTCGCGCAGCACCGCCCGCAACTCGTGCCATGCGCGCCCGACAGCGATCAGGTTCGTCAACACGACACGGGCTTGGGACGGTACGGAAGGATGTGGAGGCGTACGCGCTCGTCGACGCGCTTGATCGTGCCGGGCGCGCCCCGTACGCCCTCCTTCCAAAAGCGGGTGACGTAGTCCGCCAGCGCGTTGGAACCGTCACGCGGGTCGACGAACTCGCCGCGCTCGCTGTCGGTTCCGGCCCTGCGCAGCCACGCCTTGGCGTCCTCCCGCGTGCCGAACGACATGTTCCGGACGCCGGGGATGCCGGCGACGCGGTACCGCGAGCCCTTCCATACCGAGCGGTGCGCTCCCGCTTGCCGCTGGTGGGGTTCTTCTTCTTGTTGATCCAGCGGTCTTCGATGTAGCCGGCCAAGTATTTCCTCAGGATCGGGGGTGAGAGCGCCGTTGACGCTGAAGCGTCAGGCTGTGGCCGAGTAGCCGGCGCGGCGCTGCGGGGCCGCGCTCACGGGATCCAGGGCCGGGTTCGAGCGCGAGTCGGCCTGCTCCTGCTCGCGTATCCAGGCATCGAGCGCGAGTCGGCCTGCTCCTGCTCGCGTATCCAGGCATCGAGCGCATCGAGCCGGTACGTCACACGCCCACGGGCGCCCATCCGGAAGCTCGTCGGCCCCTGCCGAGGCTACGGCGTTCCGGAGGCTGGCCCTGAAATGAGCAGAGCGCGTCGGTCGATGACCATGCTGCGCCACCGTCGGCGCACCGTCTGCTGCCCGTCGAGCCACTGCGCACGGGAGGGGGTGTCGAGCGCGAGGTCGGCCATGAAGTGGGCGATGTCGACGTAGTAGGCGTAATAGCCCTCACGGGTCAGCTCGCGGAGTCGACTGATTCTGGAGGCGACGCCCGTCCGGTCGTCGCGGATGGCGTGGTGGAAGGCGCGTGCCAACTCAAGCTTGGCCTGGACGAAGAGCAGTCCCGACGTGCTGATCTCCGCCGCCAGTACCTGTGCCCGGTCTTCGACTCCCGCGTCGGTGCCGGCGTCGCGCAGGAGCGCTGCGATCCGTACGTCCAGGGTCGCGGCACGCAGATCGACCTGGGCCAGGAGGTGTTCACCGAGGTCGATCTCGTCATCGGTGGTGGGGTCGGCCGTGAAAGCGAGAGTGAAGGCACGCATGGCCTGTGACATCGCCGCCTCCCCGCTCTTGCCGTGCTCTTCGGCCTCCGCGCGCGCCGCTCCGAATGCCTGCGCGGCCAGGCGCATGTCGCCCTGGACCCAGCGCACGTCGCCGACGACGCGATGATGCCGCCCCTCCCAGCCCAGGCGTTCGGCGGCCTCGAGAGCGGTCGGGAAGTCACCGGCGAGCCGGGAGAGTTGAGCGAGCCCGCGACGGGCGTTCGGTGCAAGACGTCCCCCACCGGCGGCGACCAGCTGCATTCCCTGCCGGGACCCGTCTGTGTGCCCGAGGTCGCGCTGCGTCTTGGCCCGGTAGTAGACGGCCATCTCGGACAGCTCCGCGGGCAGCAACCCGGTATCGGCGACCGCCGCCAGGCGCTCCCCGGTGCGGGCCCGGTTCTCGTGCTGCCGGCGGGCGAGCGCGCTGAGCAGTTCCACCAGTGCGTCGGCGGCCGTGGCCGCAGTGCCTTCCGCCTCAGGGCCAGCGGCCAGGTCGAGCGGCTCCCACACGGAGTCGCCGACGTAAGTCCAGGCGGCTTCGGTGAGCCAGCCGAGGTCAAGACGGTAGTCGCGGGCGATGGCCAGTCCCTGACGCAGGCAGCCCACGAGAAGCAGCCGGTCACGGTCGGAGCCACCCCTCCACTGCTCTTCGAGGGCGGCGAAGGCCCGGATGGCAGCCTGCTGCCAGTCGGCGGGAGACCACCGGTCGTCGGTCTGGTCGTCGGCGCCCCGGATCGTCGCCCGGATGAGGGCATGGAGGTGGAAGGGCCACAGCCCGAACGGAGTCTCCCGTACGAAGGGACGCTCGAGGAGCCTCAGTGCCGGCGCTTGCTGGGGCAGACCCGCGGCCCGGGTCGCCAGGTCGACGTCAAAGGAGGAGAAGAAGGTGACGGAGCGCAACACGTGACGCTCCGGAGCGGTGAGGTCGGAAAGGGTGCGGGCGATCAGCGCGGGAAAGTCGTGATCGAAGTCGGTCGGCTGTGGGGCGCGCCCGCTGCGGCGGAGCTCCAGGAACCTCATCACGGAGAGGTCCAGGTACAGCGGCAGGCCGTGCGAGCGCTGCCCGATCACCGTACGGATGGAGCTGTTGATGAGGGGGCGGCCGTCGGCCGAGAGGCGGCGGGCGAGGTAGTCGTCGCAGTCCTCGAACGAGAAGTCGCCGACCAGCATCTGCCGTTCGCGACCTGGCGCGGAAAACTCCGTACGGGCCTGGGGGATGTCGTGGGCGGCCAGGCCGGGCCAGGCGGTGGGACCGGTGAAGTCGAGCTGCCCCTGGAGAGCTTCGTCGGCCCACTGCAGGCGGGAGCGGCCGGTGATGACGAAGAAGGCGTTCGGCATCAACCACACCAGGCGCTGCAGAAGCCGCTCGAAGTCCCGGTGGGTACGGTCCCCGATCTCCTCGAAGGCGTCCAGCAAAATCACCGGCGTGACCCTCTTCACGGCGGGTAACCGGGCAAGCTCCCAGGCAAGCAGGTGCGGGTAGTAGGAGAGGGAATCCAGATCCGGTTCGCTCTCCAGAAGGTCGGCAAGGCGTGCGCAGCCGGCGAGCGCGCGTACGGTCTGCCGGCGCTCGCGCAGTGCCCCTACGAGCGCCCCGGTGACCTGCCCGATGGCGGAGCCCACCGTGCCAGGCAGCAGCAAGCTCTGGGCGACGTCGGCGAGCGCGGACTGCATCTGCTGCGGCAGCGCCTTCCCGAACCGGGCGGCCAAGCCGCCGCGGTTGAGGAACTCCTCCAGCGGATCACCCGGGTGCTGATGCTCCCAGTAGCGGCGCAACGCCAGGTCGAAGGCAGGCAGGGGCCGGCCGACAGCGGCCAGCGCAAGGCGGACGGAGAGCACGACCTTCTCGAAATCGGGACTCGCGGAGCGCGCGAGATCGATACGTACGGGCAGGATCCGCGCTCCACCCCATACGGGGGCACCCCACTGGGCAGGGCGCTGATCCGGGTCGGCGAGGGCTGCCTCGAACTTGCGCGACAGCGTGGACTTCCCGATGCCACCAATCCCGTGGAAGACCACCACGTTGTCCCGGGCCGCCTCCAGGTCTTCAGGATCAAAGGCAGGGTCGTTGACATTCCGCAGGTGCTCGGTGAGCGCGGCCACCGCGAACTCCCACTGCGCCTGGCGATTCGTGAACGCCTCCGCAGCCCTGAGCGTGCGGTCGTTCGTACTGAACAGCGCCCGTAGATCCCGACCTGCCACACCAACCCCCGCCAAAGATCACCTGGCCACCAACTTATGTCAGCCGCCGGCCCTGTTGGGGAGTCATCCCCGAAAACGCCCACGCCCGCACCCGTGCACACCGCCACCAGACGAGAACAGGCAGCGCCGTACTGCCTACCCCGGCGTCAGGCCAGCCCGACACCCGATCCTGTTCGCCCCCACCCTGGTCGGCACGATCTACGGCATGAACTTCGACACGATGCCCGAGCTGAACTGGGCCTTCGGCTAGGATCGGCCAACATCTGCATCGCGGCGCAAGGAGAACCTGGCTTCAGAGCCGTACCGGAGCGCTCGGGTGCACCTCGCGCTCGATGCGCGGCATGATCTCGGGCAGATAGATTTTCTGGATGGCTTCGCCGGCATCGTGGGTCTCCCAGTGGCCCCGAGTCGCCCAGCGCTCGACCAGGACGAACCGGGCCGGATCCTCGTGCGAGTGGTACGCCTCCCAACTGACACAGCCGTCCTCGGCAAGGCACAGCGGGCGCATGCGGGCCAGGGCGTCAGCAACCGGAGTGATGTCTTCGGCCTTGGGAACGTGCGCGATGACGATGAGGTCGAACATCACTACTCCTTAATGCATACATGTGTGCCAGCTAGCGGCAGCCAGGCTACAGCCGAGGTCCGCCACGCCGCGTGAGCCTTTCCGCAGGCGGGCGGCCTGACTGTCGGGCTTCTCGCCGGGCCTGCCCGGCCCTTGGGTGGTACATCAGCCGCGTTGGTACCGGGCTGCCATCGTGTGGAACACCTTCTTCGGTTCCCAGCGCATCTCGTCGAGCATCCTGACGACGCCGTAGGAGCCGAGGTCTTTCTCCCCGGGCCTGCTGTAACCGGCGAAGGTGAACCAGAGCGCGGTGTCCACGCCCACCTCCTCGAAGATGTCCAGCAATTCCGTGAGGTGGCGCGCCTGCTCGTCCTCATCCGGGACCGCGCCTTCGGGCACCTGCCAGGCCATGCCGCCGCGTTCTCCCGCGCCCTGGTAGGCACAGGTTCCGTACTCGGTCACCGCGACGGGCTTGGCGTGGGAGAGGTGTCCACGCAGTTCTTCATGGAAGCTGTCGGCGTTGTAGGCGCCCCGGTATGCGTCGATGCCGACGAGGTCGAACGCACCCCAGTCGACGGATTCCCAGGGGGCCGAGGCGTAGGTGACCTGCCCGCCGAAGTGCGTACGGACGGTCGCGGCGACCTGGGAGAGGAAGGCGTTGAGGCGTTCTTGCACCGGTCCGAGGGAGGACCACCACTCCATGTCCGCGGCTGCCATGGCCCGCATACGGTCGCCGTAGGTGTCGCCCGGGAGGAAACCACCGCAGAACGCGCTGATCTCGCAGCCCGCGACGAACACCACATCGGCGCCGGTCTCCCGTACGGCTTCGGCCCGGGCTGCGCAGTCGGCGAAGAACGGCAGTAACTGGTCGCGGGGCAGGTCCACGGGGAAGGGGGCGAACCAGACCTCAAGGCCGGCGGCCGCAGCGTGTCTTGCAGCGATGCTCAACCGTTCAGGCTCTCGTCCCGAGATGCGAACGGCGTCACAGTGGAGATCTCCGGAGATCACCGCCATGTCGTGCCGGACCGTCTCCGGGGTGAAGCTCGTGCGGGAGAGCTCTTCCCCCGGGAGAAACCCAGTGTCGTAGTTGATGCCTCGTGCGCGCATGCCCGTGTCCCTTCACTTGGTCGTTGCCGTGTTCTGTGTGCGGATGAGGGTGTCGGCGGTCAGGACCATCTCATCTTTGGGCAGCGGGACTGGCCCGGGTCGACGGGACGGTTTCTTCTTTCGAGTTTTCCGGACCAATCCGCGGCGCTGTCGGCCACGAATCATCGGGGACAGGCGACTTGTGTGCTGGAGGCTCACCGCGTGAAAGAAGTTGTGCACATCGGGGCTCGGGCGGCGCCAGGGCCCGACTTGCAGGAGTTGCTCGGGCGAGTGGCCCGGGGTGAGCAGGAGGCGTTCGGCGGTGTCTATGACGCCGTGGCCGGTCCTGTTCTGGGCGTGGTGCGCGGTGTGCTGCGCGACCACGCCCAGTCCGAGGAGGTCGCCCAGGACGTCCTGGTGGAGGTCTGGCGCACCGCGCCCCGCTACCGCCCCGACCGGGGCACGGCGATGAACTGGATCCTCACCCTCGCGCACCGCCGCGCGGTGGACCGCGTGCGTTCCGTCGTGGCCTCCGCGGCACGGGAGGAGAAGGCCGCCCTGCTGGCGCGGACCCCGGAGTTCGACGAGGTCAGCGAGCAGGTCGAGACCCGTCTGGAACGCGAGCAGGTGCGCCGGTGTCTGCGTACGCTGACCGCGTTGCAGCGCCAGTCCGTCACCCTGGCGTACTACCGCGGTCTGACCTATCGGCAGGTGGCCGAACTCCTCGCCGTCCCTCTGGGCACCGTCAAGACCCGGCTGCGGGACGGCCTCATCCGGTTGCGCGACTGCCTGGGGGTGAACGCATGAGCATCGCCGACGATCCGCACACGCTGACCGGCGCCTACGCCGTCCACGCGCTGGACGACGACGAACGCGCGGCGGTCGAGGGGCACTTGGACCACTGCGACACTTGCGCACAGGAGGTGCGGGAGCTGACCGAGACCGCGTCCCGCCTGGGGCTGGCGGTTGCCGTCTCGCCCCGCGGAGGCATGCGGGATGACGTCCTGCGCCGTATCGCCACGGTCCGTCAGGACGTTCCGCGCGTCGAGCCGGGCCGCCCCGCCGCCGACGAGGGGCGGGTCCCGGATTCCGCGGTGCGGCGGAACCGTCGGGTTCCCCAATGGGCGCTCGCCGCCTGCGTCGCCGCGGTCGCGGTCCTCGGCGGGACCGCCCTCTGGCAGTACCAGCAGGCCCGGGACGCCCGCGAGGAAGCCCGGCAGACCCAGGAGCAGGCCCGGGAGCAGGTCCAGCAGCAGTCGCAGGAGCTCGCGGCGGTGCTGGCCGCCCCCGATGTCAAGTCCCGCACCGGTCGGCTCGGCGACGGCGCCAGCGGCACCGTCGTGGTGTCGGACAGCCGCAACAAGGCCGTGTTCATCGCCGCCGGGTTGCCCGAACCCCCGCGAGGGAAGGTCTACCAGCTGTGGTTCGACGACGGCGGTGCGATGCGCCCGGCCGGACTCATGGACTCCGGCCGGGGCACCGAGGCGATGCTGATGGACGGTCCGGTCGACCGGGCCACCGGCATGGGCATCACCCTGGAGCCGGCCGGCGGGTCGGCCCGCCCGACCACCGCGCCGGTGGCCCTCATGGACTTTCCCTCCTGACCTGGCCCCGCTGCTTCGTCACTCTGCCGGGTCCCGGTGCGGGTGGCGGGTCCGGGCGGGACGCAGTCGCGGGTACGGGTCGAGCGTGAGCAGCAGGCCCGCGGCGGCGTGCTCCTCGGTCGTCGGCAGCGGCACCAGCTGACTCGTCCCGTGACCGCCAAGGCCGGGCCGTCGTGGGGCGTCGCCGTCGGCGGGGCGGAGCTTGCTCAGGAACACCTCGACCGGGTCGCGCCGGGCGTCGTGGAGGTCTTCCGCGCCGGTGACGATGTTCAGGAAGGATTCGTGCAGGCGCAGCCCGCTCTGGTCGCGGCTGCTGAGGGTCTGGGCCTGTCGGAAGTAGGCGTCGCGGCCGTCGTGGATGCGGTAGAAGGCGCTGACGAGGACGAGGAGCCGTTCGTAGGCGTTGCGGTAGGCGATCTGGTAGTAGCGACGGGCCTGCGCCTCGTCGATCTCCGCGCGCAGCACGCTGCCGATGGCGGCGGCAGCGAGGAGGCCGCTGTACATCGCCAGGTGTACGCCCGTGGACAGCAGCGGATCGAGGAAGCAGGCGGCGTCTCCGGCGAGGAACCAGCCCGGGCCGCAGAACTCGTCGCTGACGTAGGAGTAGTCGCTCTCGACCTTGAGCGGGGACACCTGGCGCCCGCCGGAAAGCATGCCCGCGAGCAGGGGGCACCGGGTGAGTGCCTGGTGGTAGACGGCGTCGAGCGAGCCGCCGTGCTCGTTCCTGGCGTCGTTGAACGACCGCTTGTCGGTGACCAGACCGACGCTGAGGGTACCGTCGTGGAGCGGGATGGCCCAGAACCAGCCGTGCTCGGGGAGCGAGAAGACTCCGATGGCCCCGCTGGGCGCCGCCGCGAGGGGGCGCGCTCCGCGCCAGTACGCCCAGGTGGCGACGTTGCGGAACGCCTCGTGGAAGCGTCGTGTGCGCAGCTGCCTGGCCGACAGGAGCCCGGCACGCCCGGAGGCGTCGACGAGGAATCCGAAGCCGGTCCTGCCGCTGCCGCCACCGCGCGTCGACCAGTGGACCTCCCCGGCCCGGCCGTCGGATCCGCCCTCAAGGGCGACCCGGCTCACCGGGGTCTCCTCCCGTATCTCCGCCCCTGACCGTCGGGCGTGGTCGAGCAGGAGCTGGTCGAATTCCGCACGGACGACCTGGAAGCTGTACGCGGCCGGTCTGCCGGGCTCGTCGAAGCCCAACGGCCACTCCTGGCCGCCCCAGCCGTAGAAGGCCCCCGTCTTGCGGACGAACCCGTGGTTCTCGACCGCGTCCCGCGCGCCCAGCACGTCGAGCACGGGCAGCAGGGAAGGCAACAGCGATTCCCCGATGTGGTAGCGGGGGAAACGCGTCCGCTCCAGCAGTTGTACGTCGAAGCCCTGCCTGGCGAGCAGTGCCGCCGCGGTGGAGCCGGCGGGCCCGCCACCGACGACCACGACCTGCCGTTCCTGGTTCATCGGACCCCCACTCGGCGTGGACCGCTCCCCAGCGCCGGACGGTAGCGGCACGCCGGGTTCAGCGGCAAGGGGGCAAGGGAGCAAACGGGGCAAGGCCAGCCAGAAGGCAAAAGGGCAAGGGGAGACCAATCCGTGCGGCTCTCCGCACCGGATACCCCATGTGAGAACAGACCGAAGAACACGGCAAGGCCCCGCGGACCGGTGGTGGCGGACCTCGGCAGGTGCCCTCAGCGGGCTGCTGGCCGCCTTCGCCGCCCTCGCGTCGGCCGAGCTGGTGTCCACCGCGGTGCGCCCGGAGGCAGGGCCCGTGGTCGCGGTCGGCGGGGCGGCGATCGACCGTACGCCCGCGCCCGTCAAGGACTGGGCCATCCAGCAGTTCGGGACCAACGACAAACTCGTCCTGCAACTGGGCATCCTCGCCGTGCTCGCTCTGGCGGCCGTGGCGCTGGGGGTGGTCGCTCTGCGGCACCGTCTCGTCGCGGCGGTCGGGGTGGCGCTGTTCGGTGTGGTCGGCGCGCTCGCCGCGACCGGGCGGCCCGACTCGACCAGCGCGGGCGACGCCTTGCCATCGTTGGCAGGCGCCGTCGCCGCAGCCGGGCTCCTGTACGGGCTCAGTGGCCGCTTGTTGGTCACGGATCCGTCGGCAGACGATGTCCGCCGCCGGGAGCCGGGGAGTCCTGAGGACGCGCCGCAGGCTGCGCGGGCACGGTCGACCACCGAGGACACACCGCAGGCGTCGTACGCGTACGACAACCGCCGCCGGCAGCCGACTAGTTCCGCGGACGCGCCGGGGACCGCACGGGCACCGGCCACTGCCGGCGACACGTCGCAGGCCACGCCCGCACCGGCGGCCACCAAGGACGCGCCGCAGGCGTCATCCGCGTATGACAACCGCCGCCGGGAGCCGGAGAGTTCCGCGGACGCGCCGCGGGCTGCGCGGGCACCGGCGACCACCGAGGACGCACCGCAGACCGCACCGGCACCGGCCACTTCCGGCGACGCGCCGCAGGCGTCGTCCGCGTACGACAACCGCCGCCGGGGGCCGGAGAATTCCGCGGACGCGCCGCAGACCGCACCCGCACCGGCGGCCACCGGAGACGCGCCGCAGGCCGCGGCCCCACCGGCGGCCACCGAGGACGCGCCGCGGGCTGCGCGGGCACCGGCTGCTTCCGGGGGCACGCCGCAGGCCATCACCGCTCGCTCGTGGGACCGGCGTGGATTCGTCATCGCCGCTACCGCCGCCGCTGCCGCGTCGGCCGGTGCCTGGGTTCTCGGGAAGTCGCTGAATGCCGCGAGCGGCAAGGATGCCGTCGCCTCGCGGGACAGCGTCGTGCTGCCCGCGCCAGGATCGGCCGCCCCCGCCGTGCCGAAGGGCGCACAGCTGCGGGTGGCGGGCATCAGCTCCTTCGTCACGTCCAACGAGGACTTCTACCGGGTGGACACCGCGCTCGTCGTGCCGAAGGTGAACGCGGACACCTGGCGCCTGCGGATCCACGGCACGGGCGTGGCGCGCTCGAGGACCCTGTCCTACGCGGAGCTGCTGGGCCGCGAACTGATCGAGCGAGACATCACGTTGACGTGCGTGTCCAACGAGGTCGGCGGGCCCTATGTGGGCAACGCCCGCTGGATCGGAGTGCCGTTGGCGGAACTGCTCGACGAGTCCGGGGTCGTACCCCCTTCCCGCGGCGGCCGCGCGGACCAGCTGGTGGCCCGGTCCGTGGACGGCATGACCATCGGCACTCCGGTGGAGGACGTGCTGGACGGCCGCGACGCGATGCTCGCGCTCGGCATGAACGGCGAACCGCTGCCGTTCGAGCACGGTTTCCCCGTCCGCATGCTGGTCCCGGGGCTGTACGGCTACGTCTCCGCGTGCAAGTGGATCGAGGACATCGAACTGACGACGTTCGACTCGTACGACCCCTACTGGGTGAAGCGGGACTGGGCCCGCAAGGCGCCCGTCAAGACGCAGTCCCGTATCGACACGCCCAAGCCGTTGGCCCGGCCGAAGGCGGGCACGGTGATGGTCGCGGGGGTGGCCTGGGCGCAGCACCGGGGCATCGACAAGGTCGAGGTGCGCGTCGACGACGGCCCCTGGCGGCCGGCCGACCTGGCCGCCGAGGACAGCCGGGACACCTGGCGCCAGTGGTCCTACCGCTGGCAGGCCACCCCCGGCGGCCACACCCTCGCCGTGCGGGCGACCGACCGTACGGGCGCGGTCCAGACCGACGAACGGACCCGCACGATCCCGGACGGGGCCAGCGGCCGTCATTCGGTGGTGGTCACCGTCACCTGATTCCCGCCGGGCTCCCCCTCATCTTCCCCACCCCACTCCCCGACCCCCAACTCCCGCTTTATCCACAGGAGAAGTCATGAACACCGCACCCCGTTTCCGCCGTGCCGCCGTCGCCGTCGCCTCGGTCGCCCTCCTCCCGCTGGCCCTCACGGCCTGCTCCGACGACAGCAAGGACAAGGACAAGGACAGCGCCTCGTCCGACACCGCCAAGTCGTCGGCCGCCGACCCGGCCACGGGCAGCATGACGGAGCCGTTCGGACCCGCCTGTTCCTCCGTGCCCAAGGACGGCAAGGGCAGCTTCGACGGGATGGCAGAGGACCCCGTGGCCACCGCGGCCTCCAACAACCCGGCCCTGTCCACGCTGGTCACGGCCGTCAAGAAGGCCGGCCTCGTCGACACGCTCAACAACGCCGAGAACATCACCGTGTTCGCGCCGACCAACGACGCCTTCGCGAAAATCCCCAAGGCCGACCTGGACAAGGTCCTCAACGACAAGGCGCAGCTCACCAAGATCCTCACCTACCACGTGGTCGGCGAGAAGATCGCGCCCGACGACCTGAAGAACGGCTCCTACGAGACCCTGGAGAAGTCGAAGCTGACGACGTCCGGTTCGGGAGAGTCGTACAAGGTGAACGACTCGGCCGACGTGGTCTGCGGCAACGTCAGGACCGCCAACGCGAACGTCTACATCATCGACACGGTCCTCATGCCCAAGAGCTGACGCACCCCGATCGACGGTCGCACCCACGGACGGGCTTTTGCGGAACCGCAAGAACATGTGCGGTTCCGCAAGGGCCCGTTCGAGGATCGCAGCATGACACGCCGTGGGCGGCACCGCCGGGTGGACGGCGCCCGGGCACACGCCCACCCCCCTTCTCACGGCCACCGGTTCACTCGCCGCCACCCGGCCGACCCTGACGCCGTGCCCCGCGAGATCCTCGCGTTCACCGTCGGGTGATCTGCCGCGGCCGTCGGCGGAGCGGCATAGGCGTAGGCGTAGGCATAGGCATAGACATCGGCATCGGTTTCAGGCCCGCATCAGATTGCGACGCCTTCCTGTCTTGATCTGTCATTTCGCGGCATCTGTGGCCACGCCACGGACGCCAACGGAGATCCGGACTACTCTCCCGCTCACGGAACGTGAGGGGGCAAGGGGGGCGTACCGCTCTGTCCGGGCCAGGAAGGCACATCGATGGAGCCGACTGAGCGGCGGCCGGGAAACCTGCCGCCGGAGACCACCAGCATGGTCGGCCGCGGCCCCGAACTGCGGCAGCTGGAGCGGCTGTGCGGCCGGTCCCGGCTGGTCACGGTGACCGGGGTCGGCGGCGTGGGCAAGAGCAGACTCGCCCGGCGGGCGGCCGCCGGGCTGCTGCCCCGGTTCGTGGACGGCGTCTGGTGGGTGGAGCTGACCGGTCTGCGGGAGGGCGCCCTGCTGGCCCACTCGATCGCGGAGGCGCTGCCCTTGGCCGACCAGTCCACCCGGCCCCTGCTCGACGTGGTGGCCGACTATCTGGCCGACCGGGAACTGCTGCTGGTGCTCGACACCTGCGAGCACCTGACCGACGCGTGCGCGATGGCCGCCGAGGCCCTGCTGCGCGCCGCTCCGGGGCTGCAGGTCCTGGCCACCAGCCGCCGCCGCCTCGGCCTCATGGCGGAGGAGGTGCTGACCCTGGAGCCGCTGCGGGTGCCTCGGGACCAGGAGGACATGGAGGCCTCGGAAGCCGTGACGCTGCTGGTCGAGCGGGCCGCCGAGACGGTGCCCGGCTTCACCGTGTCCGCCGCCGACGCGTCGGATGTCGTACGCCTGTCGCAGCTCCTCGAAGGGCTGCCCCTGGCCATCGAACTCGCCGCGGCCCGACTGGACAGGCTGCCCGTCGACGAGCTGGTGAAGCGGCTGCCGGACCGCTTCGACCTCCTGCAGGAGTACGACCAGGAGTACGACGGGGTTCCGGAAGGCGAGATTCCGGAAGGCAGGGTTCCGGAAGACGGGGTACCGGAAGACGGGGTACCGGAAGACGGTCCTGCCCCGGCCCCCCGGCCGCGCCCCGGCGCGGAAGTACCGCCCTGGCACCGCGCGCTGCGCACCACCATCGGCTGGAGCCATGAGCTGTGCACACCGGCCGAACGGCTGCTGTGGGCACGGCTCTCGGTCTTCGCCGGGTCCTTCGACGCCGACGCGGCCGTGGCGGTCTGCGCCGACGAGCACCTGCCCGAGGACGACATCCCGGGGCTGCTCGACGTGCTCGTGGACGACTCCGTCGTCAACTGGCTGCCGGGGCCGGAGGGTTCGGAGCGGTTCCGGATGCTGGACACCGTACGGGAGTACGGCGCGTACTGGCTGCGCGAACTGGGCGAGGAGGAGCCCCTGCGCCGGCGGCACCTGGCCCACTACCGCGCGTTCGCCCGGCGGGCGGACGCAGAGTGGCTCGGCCCGGAGCAGCTCACCTGGTACACGCGGACGGCCGCGGAGTACACCAACCTGCGCGCCGCCCTGGACCTGAGCCTCCTGCGGCCGGACGGACACGCCGCACTGGAGCTGGCCGGGAACCTCTGGTTCTTCTGGCACGCCTGCGGGTTCCCGAGGGAGGGCCAGTACTACCTGGCGCAGGCCCTCGCCGCGGACCGCGCGCCGAGTCCGGAGCGCGGCAAGGCGCTGTGGGCCGAGGGCATGGTGTTCGCCACGCTGGGAGATCCGGCGGCGATCACGGCGCGCGTCCCCGAAATCGCCGACATGGCCGCCCGGTTCGGCAGCGCCGCGGCGGCCGACCGCGCCGACACCCTCGCCTCGATCGCGGCGATGCTGGTCGGCGACCACGCACGCGCCGCCATCCTGTCCCAGGCGGTCCTCGACCGGCACCGGTGCACGCCGATGGCCCAGCCCACCCAGTCGGCCGGCTGTATCCGCAGCATGGCGTACCTCCTTGAAGGCCGGGTCGACGAGGCCGTCGCCGTGCTGGAACACCTGCGGGCCGACTGCGACCGGCACGGCGAGCAGTGGTCACGCGCCTTCGTCGACTACATGTGCGCACGCGCCGAACTGGTCCGCGGCCGGGTGGCGGCCGCCTTCGAACACGGGCGGGCCTCATGGCTCACCAAGCGCCGCCTCGACGACTCGCTCGGGATGGCCGTCGCCCTGGACGTCCTCGCCGCCGCCGCGGCCGCGTCCGGCGATGCCCGGCGGACCGCCCACCTGCTCGGCCTCGCCCAGCGGACGTGGGACACCCTCGGCGTGCCGCAGCTCGGAGTCTCCGAATGGATCGCCACCCGGCGGACCTGCGAGGAGCAGGCCCGCCGGGCCCTGGGCGACGACGTCTACACCGCCGTCTTCCAGAACGGCTACCGCACGCCTCAGGACGCCCCCGACCCGCTGACCCCCGACGCGGAGGCGGCGCCCGACCCTCGGCAGGGTCAGTGAGCGCCGGCCGGGAGTGCCGTACGCAGTCGTTCGTACGTCGGGGCGAGGCGGCGCAGGCGGTCGGCCAGGGTGGGGTCGTCGCCGGTGACCAGGGGGTGCTGGAGGCTGCCGATCAGCCGGGACTGCTCGGTCGCGACCGCCGCCGCGGCGGCGAGTCCCAGGGACTCCAGGCAGTGGGCGGCGTCGGCGACGCGGCGGGCGCCGAGGCGGACGGCGAAGTGGGCCATGAAGCCGCGCGTCGCCGCGTCGAGTCCGCCGTCCGCGCGGGCGGCCAGGGCCGCCAGGCCGGCGGCCCCGCCGAGCGTTCCCGGCGGCACGGGCAGGTCGTCGCGGCCCGCCAGCCAGCGCCGAGCGTCCGGCAGGGAACGCCGCAGCGCCTCTTCCGGCGTGACCTGCCGCTCCCGGACGAAGCTCGTCCGCATGACGTAGGGGGCGTCGATGTAGTCGATCGTCTTCGCCTCCCACGCGGCGAGGAAGTCCGCCACCGGCAGCGTCGCGTAGGGGTGGCCGTGCGGGTCGTGGAAGAGGACTGTGCCGTCGTCGGCCTCCAGCACGACGACGTAGTGGTCGGCGCCGACCTCGCTGGTGGGTGTGCCCGGCTGGTGGAGCAGCAGCCCCATGTCGACGGGGCCGACCAGGACGGGTCCCCGGGCCGCCGCCGCGCGCAGCCGCTCCCCGGCCTCCTCGGCCGTGCCCCCGGCGGTCCGCTCGCAGCGGAGGCCGAGCAGGGAGACGGCCGCGTCCAGACCCAGGTCGGGGTCCCAGCCGTAGGGGTCGAACAGCGGCAGCCTGTCGGCGCTCAGCTGGAAGCCGAACGGCGAACCGGTCAGCACCTCGATGACGGCGGGCGCAGGGGCCGTCTCCCCGAGCACCATGGCCAGGGAGTGGGCGTAGCAGTACGGGCCGGAGCCCACGTAGTACGTCATGGGTGTCGTCGTGTCGTCGTGTCCTCGTGTCGTCTCGTCGGCCGTCAGAGGGCGGTGATGGGCTGCTGGAGCTCCGTGACCCAGGCGTCGGTGTCGTCGGGGCAGTCCAGGGAGACCTCGCGGGTGAGCCCGACGGGACGGTAGCCGTGCGCGGCGATCCACTGGTCCAGCGCGTGCGCGGTGGACAGGACGCCGTCCATCGGCCCGTGGTGGATGACCGTGGCGGCCAGCGGGATGCCCGGCACCTCGACCACCGGCAGATCGCCCGCGTCCGTTCCTTCGGCGACCGGTATCGCGGCCCGCACCGTGATCTGGTCCTCGCCGGACGCTTCCTCGTAGCGGGCGATGCCGGGCCCGGCCGGGGTGGCTCCGGCGGCGTCGAGCCGACGGCACAGCTCGGCGAAGAGCGGGCCGACGACCGGCCCGATGTCCTGGGGCGCGTAGCTCGCCGCGGTGGCGGTCAGCTCGGCCACCCGGACCGCGGGGAGGGAGGTGACGACGATGTCGTCGGTAGGCATGGTGCCCTCGCTTTCGATCGTCCGGAGCCTCGCCTCGACCCGGGTCATCCGCGCCGCGGCCTCGGCGGCGGCGGATTCCAGCTCGGCCCTGCGCAGCCGCAGCATGCCGCGGAGCTCCTCGGTGCTGACGTCCTCGTCGAGGATCGAGCGGACCTGGTCCAGGGTGAAGCCGAGGTCCTTGAGGGCGATGACGCGGTTGAGCCGCGCGAACTGGGCGGCCCGGTAGTAGCGGTAGCCGCTTGACGGGTCGACGTGGGCCGGGCGCAGCAGCCCGACGGCGTCGTAGTGGCGCAGCATGCGTACCGACACGCGGCCGTGTCTGGCGAAGTCTCCGATGGTGAACATCACGTCTCCCAGTGCAGGCCCTGACACGGTGGGAGAGTCAAGCACGAGGTCACGCGCCCGGCCGGGTGGTCATCGGGGCCCGGCACGGCGAAGGCCCGGACCAGCCGGTCCGGGCCTTCGTCTTGCGTTGCCGAGGGCGGGCGGTCAGACCTGGCCGCGCCAGGCGCCGGTCTCCGCGCCGTCACGCCGCTCGATGAACTCCTTGAACCGCCCCAGGTCACCGCTGACCTGCCGCTTGACGAAGCCGAGCTTGTCGCCGACCGTCTCGGCCAGGCCCTCGGGGTCGTAGTGCATCTGCAGCATGACCTTGGTGCGTGAGTCGTCCAGGCGGTGGAAGGTGACGACGCCGGCCTGCCGGGCCTGGCCGTCCACCGTGGTCCACGCCACCCGCTCGTCCGGGATCTGCTCGGTGATCTTCGCGTCGAACTCGCGCTCCACGCCGTCGATCTTCGTCACCCAGTGGGTGAGCTTGTCGGTGCGCTGTTCGATCCGCTGCACACCCTGCATGAACTCGGGGAACGTCTCGAACTGGGTCCACTGGTTGTACGCCGCACGGACCGGCACGTTGACTTCCACGGACTCTTCGACCTGCGACACGGATGTCACCTTTCTTCGACGTCGTTCCTCGTTCCTCGTGCACCGGCCGAGTGCCCAGGTCCCGCGCCTTCACTCCCGGCCCGTTCGCGGAGAACGGCCATGGCTATAGTTCGTGAGTGTTTTCACGAATAGACCGCGGGACCGTGTTCGCCGCATCGCGCCGGCCGCGCACGATCCTGTGGGCCGCGGCGGGGGCGGTGGCCGTCGCGTTCCTCATCGCGCTGGAGATCGCCGCCCGACGCTACGGCGGTGTCCCTGGACCAATCACCAACCAGGCGCGGGAGGTGCTGTTCCCGCCGAAGCCGGGACCGCTGTACGGCGGTCTCGCGCTGATGATGGTGGTGCTCACCTGGCGGCAGCGGTTCATCGCGGCCGGTGCCGCGATCGGCATCGACGTCATCTTCGTGCTGGTGCGCTGGGCGGTCGACGCCGAGGTGCCCGAGGGCCAGTTCTTCGGCAACGGCGCGCTGTGGGCGATGCTGGGCTGCGCCGCCTTCGCGATCACCCGCCGTACCGGCGAGGAACGCGTCCTGCTGCTCAAGGGCGTCGGCCTCGGCCTGCTCCTGGTGGCCGGCCGCAAGACCGGTGACACCTGGCTGCTCATCACGGCGAAGACCCACCCGACCGTGCTCGACCCCTATGTGGCGACCGCCGACCACGCCCTGGGCAACCCGTCGTGGCTGGCCGGCCGGATCCTGGAGGCCTCGGGCCCGGTCGCCCACGTACTCGACCTCGTCTACGCCCAGCTCGCGGTGGCCGCGGTCGTCGCCGCCCTCTACCAGCTGCGCAACGTCGTGGCCGAGCGCCGCTTCCCGCGCCACCACCTGGTGCGCACCTTCCTGGTGATCGGCCTCCTCGGCCCGGGCATCTACATGATCTTCCCGGTGGTCGGGCCGATCTTCGCCTACGGTCCCGGCACCTCCGGCACCGGCGGCGTGGAGTGGGCGGTGGCCAACCTGTGGCCGCACACGCCACCGACCCTCACCGCCCCGCACCCGGTGCCGTACGACGGGATCACGCCGCGCAACTGCATGCCGAGCCTGCACACGGCGTGGGCGACCGCGATCTTCATCCACTCCCGCAAGGGCCCGCGCCTGCTGCGGTACGCCGGGACCTTCTGGCTGGTCGCCACGCTCAGCGCGACGCTCGGCTTCGGCTACCACTACGGCGTCGACCTCGTGGCCGGCGTGGTGTTCGCCCTCACCGTCGAGGGAGCCCTCCGCGCGTACGACCGCGGCTGGGACCGGTCCGGAATCCGGCTGGTCGCCCACGGCACCGCGGTCTTCACCGCGCTCCTCGTGTCGTACCGGTACCTGCCGATGGAGATGGCCGAACACCCATGGCTGGCCGGGCCACTGGTCATGCTGGCGATGGCCTCGGTGATCTACGCCTACGTACGGACCACCCGCCGGTGGGACGCCCAGCCTGCGCCGGTGCCACTGCCGCGGCAGGCGGAACCCCGGCAGGCTACCGAACCGACATCCGAACCGGCATCCGAAGCCGCGCCCGAACCGGTGTGAGCCGGACGGTCGGCAGCGGGTCACTCCGCGTCAGCACCTCGCACGTGGGTACCGGGCCTCTATGAGCAACATCCTTGTGGGCACTTGTTCCTGGACCGATCCGGCGCTGGTGCGCAGCGGCTGGTACCCGCGCGGGCAGCGGGACGCCGCGGGGCGGTTGCGGTACTACGCCGAGCGGTTCCCCGTCGTCGAGGTCGACTCGACCTACTACGCGCTGCCCCGCGAACGCAACAGCCGGCTGTGGGTGGAGCGGACGCCGGACGGCTTCACGTTCGACGTGAAGGCGTTCTCGCTGCTCACCGGGCACCCGACGTCCCGGGTGACGCTGCCCGCCGACTGGCCGGCCGAACTGCCCGCCGACAACCGGAGCGAGGAGGCCCTCGCGGAGGCCTGGGCGCGGTTCACCGCCGGGATCGAGCCGTTGCGGAGCGCCGGGCGGCTGGGCAGTGTGCTGTTCCAGTTCCCTCCGTGGCTGCGGCCCGGCGAGCGCGCCGAGGAGTTCATCGCGGCGACGGCGCGCCGGACGCGGGGCTGGCCGGTGGCGGTGGAGTTCCGGCATCCCGACTGGTGGCGCGGGGAGAACGCCGAGGCCACCCGGGCGCTCCTGGCGGACCACGGCATGGCGGCGGTCGCCGTCGACATGAACCAGTCGCTGCCGTCCGCCCTGCCGCCGTACGCGCCGGTCACGCGCTCCCGGCTGGCCGTCGTGCGCTTCCACGGCCGCAGTGCCGCGTGGGGGCGCGGCAGCAAGGAGGACCGCTTCCGGTACGCGTACTCCGACGACGAACTCGCCGAGTGGCTGCCCCGGTTGCACGCCCTCGCCGAGCGGGCCGAAGAGGTCCACGTCCTGTTCAACAACTGCTGTGCCGACGCGGCCGTGCGGGCCGCCGAGGCGATGACGCGCCTGCTCGGGGCCGACGCGTACGCAGCACCCGCTGCCATGCGATAAGATCAATATCGCCTCCTCGGGCCGGACTTCCGGTCGAGGGACAGGCGTTGGTCGTCCAAGGAAAGACGCCCCGCTTCCTGCGGGGAAATGCAGGTGCAAGGCCTGCCCAGCGCTCAGGACAAGCCCCGGACTCCGCACACATGGGTCCGGGGCTTCTGTTTTCCGCCCCGGGGCGACGCGTCCCCGCGTCACACCGCCCCGCGCCGCGTGTCCGAACAAGGGCAAGGGAAGGAAGGCGGCACCCGCGCCGCCGAGACGCGAGAAAGAGCGGCCCTCATGGACAGTTCACCGCCCGCCCGCCCCGCCGCCCCCTCGACGTGGCCCCTGCGACGCACCGCGCTCCGCCGCACGCCCGTGTCGATGTGGAACGACGACGTGTCGGACTGGGCGGCGGCGTTGACGTACTACGCGATACTCGCGGTGCTTCCCGCGCTGCTCGTCACCGTCAGCCTCATCAGTCTCGTCAGCCCCGCCACCACCCAGGAGCTCATCGCCGAGGTCACCGACTGGGCGCCCGCGGAGTCGGGCCGTTCCCTGAACTCGGCGCTCAGCGAGATGGCGGAGGCGCGCTCCGCGGCGCTCACGGTGGTGATCGCCGGTGCGGTCAGCGCGCTGTGGTCAGCCTCCAGTTACGCGGCCGTGTTCCGCCGGGCGCTGCACGCGATGCACGGGGTCGAGGACTGCCGGCCCACCTTGCGGAAGGCGCACCGGGTCCTCATGACCGCGCTGACGCTGCTCGCCCTGCTGGTCGCCAGCGCGCTGCTGCTCGTCCTCACGGGCGGGATCGCGGAGGGTGTGGGGCGGCGCATCGGCCTCGGGAACGCGGGGCAGACGGCGTGGGCCGTCCTGAAGTGGCCCGCGCTGGTCTGTCTGGTGCTGGCACTCGTCCTCGTCCTGTTCCGCAACGCGCCGCCCGCCGCCCGCGGCTGGCGCCACATCCTGCCCGGCGGAATGCTGTCCGCCCTGCTCTGGCTGCTCTCTTCGGGCCTGTTCACGCTGTACGCGACCGTCTTCGGGACCTACGGCAAGCTGTACGGATCCCTCGCGGGCGTCGTCGTCTTCCTCGTGTGGCTGTGGGTCTCCAACCTCGCCCTGCTCGCCGGCGCACAGTTCACGGTGGAGGTGGAACGCGCACGGTCCCCCCGGGGAGACATGTCACTCCCCTCGCGCACACCACGCATCAGGTTGCCCGCTCCGGGTATCGGAGCCAGAACGGACCAGAGAGGCAGGCACTGATGTCCCCATCTCAGGACGTGGTCGAGCTGATCCTCAAGGACCACCGGATCGCGGGTGATCTGCTCGGCCAGCTGCGCAACGGCACGGAGACCGTCCGCTCCCACGCGCTCCACGAGTTCGCGGATCTGTACGTCGCCCACGTGAGCGCCGAGGAGTCCGAGGTCTATCCCGAACTCACCCGGTACGAAGGCATCGACCAGGAGGTCATCGAACGCGGTGTGGCCGCGCACGAGGAGGGCGCGGAGGCGTTGCTCGATCTGTTCGACGCCCATGCGGGCGCCCCGCACGCCTGGGACGACAGACTCGACGAACTCGTCACGGCGGTGACCGAGTACACGCGGGAGACGGAAGGGACGCTGCTCGTGGACACCCGGGAGAGCGTCACGCGCGAATGCCGGGTCCGGCTCGGCGCCGCGTTCGCCGAGGAGCGCTGCCGGCAGTTGCGGGCGCGCTGCGGAGACATCGACAACGTACGCCGCTATGTGAGCGGCTGACCAGCGCCGGACCGAAAGGAGCTCAGCATGGGCATATCCCTGGAAGAGCTGCTGGAACAGGTGCGGGAGCGAGGCGGTTTCACCAGCCGTCAGCAGGCGGCGGGAGCCGTGGAGAACGTGCTGGCCGTCCTGGGCTCCCACCTGGTCGGGGACGACCGCACCGACCTGGCCCGGCTGCTGCCCGCCGGGTGCGGGACGCTGCTGGCCGACGCGGAACCGGCCGGGGAGCCGCTGCCGCCCTCGGGGTTCGTCGACGCGGTGGCCGCGCGGACGGGCCAGGACACGGCCGAGGCGCGCCGCGCCGTCACCGCCGTGCTCGGCATCGTCGCGGGGGCGGCGGACGACGCGCTGCTGCGCCGCGTCCTCACCCAGCTCCCGCCGGGACACGCGGGCCTGTTCGGCCGCACCGAACCGATCTGAGAACGGACGGCACGGTCCACACAGTCCTTCCCTGGAGGCAGTGATGGCACGGAGAGATCGTTCCAGAGCCGGCGCGCCGGCCGACGACCCCGGGCACCGGAGCGCGGCACCGCTGCGGCCGGTGGCCAGGGCGGTGACCATGCTGGTCGCCTTCGCCTGCATGGTCGGGTTCGCCGTGGTGCTCGCCCGGCTCACGCTGGAGCCGTCCGCGGGCTCCGAGGCGCTGACGCACAGCAACTTCACGCCGGGTGACTCCATCGACGACTACCTCTCGCAGCCCGCGTTCCGCGACACCGTGAAGCAGCTCGGCGGGAACATCCTGCTGGGCGTGCCGTTCGGGATGCTGCTGCCGGTCGTGCTCCCGCGCACGCGGGGGCTGGTGCGGGTGGGCCTCGCCACCGCGGTGACCATGGTGCTCGTCGAGCTGGCGCAGGGCGCGTTCGTGACAGGCCGCACCTTCGACATCGACGACGTCATCCTCAACACGACGGGGGCCCTGCTGGGCTATCTCGTGCTGGGCCGCCGCCTGGGCCGGGCCGTGCATCCGCGCCGGCGGCACTGGTGGCATCGCTTCACCAAGCGGAACGCGGCGGACGTCTGAGCCGGCCCACTCCGCGAGCGGGCCTATTCAGCGAACCGGCCCATGCCCAGGCAGTGCAGCGTGGCCGCGGTACGGGGGCACGCGCCTCGTACGGCGAAGGAGCCCTCCACCGCCTTGAGGGCTCTGAGCGTCCCGAAGAAGACGCCCGCGCCCTCCCGCGCCAGGTAGGTGACCTCGGACAGGTCGACGGTCAGGTGGCGGCAGCCGTCCTGGACCAGCGCGCGCAGCTGCGCGGCGAGGGAGTCGGCCTGGCGTGCGGTGATCTCGCCCTGGAGAGACACGCGGACCCGGCAGCCCGTGACGGTCACATGCCCTATGCCCGCGCGCCGCAGTCTGCGCGCCGTGCCCGGATACGGCAGCCGGAGGACCCTGCGGGTGTTCCGCGCTCTCGCCGCGGCCGGAGCGGGGGCGGGAGCGTGTTCGTCAGCTTGCACGGGAGAGACCTTCCGGCGGTACGCCGTCCATCGGCCGGGGAGGGCCGAAGAGGTACTTCTTTCATACGTCTATACCATGCTGTGACCACTGCTGCCAAGGGTTCCCATGGGGCGCCTGGCCTGTGAAGAGGGCTTCGAGCGGGCGCCGTCGGCGCGTACACCATTGGTCTACTCCACTCACAAGACCTGGGGCAGCTACTGGATCGGCTGACTGGATTTTCAGGAGGCCGCTTCCAGCAGCGCCAGTTCGGCCCGGACCGCTCCGCGCATCAGCTCGCGCGCGTGGTCGAGCCCGAGCCCGCCGCTGAGCCAGCGCATGCTGAGCCCCTCCAGGAGAGCCGTGAGGCGTTCGCCCGCCGCGGCGAGGGCCGGGGCGGGGGCCGTCGGCCGCACCTGGCCGATGAGGGCCGCCACCTCCTGCACCCACACCAGGGTCGCCCGCGCGAGGTCCTCCCGCAGCACCTCGTCGAAGACGGCGCTGGCCCGCAGCTCGCCCCAGGCCGAGCTGTTCTCCCTGACCTCCGGGGTGTCCTGGAGCTCCAGGAGGAGGATCTCCTCCAGCTCCTCGCGCGGCGTGAGTGGTTCGGCGCCCGCGGCGCGGCCGGTGGTGTAGCGCTCGGCGCGGGCGCTGATGAACTCGAGCGTGTGCCGCAGGATCCCGGTGCGGTCCTTGAAGTGGTAGTAGATCAGCCCGGTCGAGACGTTCGCCTCGGCGGCGAGCTCTTCGACACGCAGGCCGCGGACGCCACGACGGGCGATGAGCCGTGCGGCGGCTTCGAGGATCTGGGTGGTGCGGGGCGCCATGGGTCCGCACCCTACCGGTCCGGCTCCCCACATCTTTGACTGAATTTTCAGTCCGTGTCAGAGTCGGGAGTCGAAGCCCTCGCCCGATGACCGGAGCTCACCGTGGCCCACCGCCTCTCCCACCGCCTCACGCCCCGTCGATCCGCACTCCGCCTGCTCGCCGGAATCGGCGCCGTCACCCTCGGCGCCCCGGCGTGCGGGCCCGACAAAGTTGCAGAAGGGGCGGCCGCGGCGGCCTCGGGCCGGCGTATGGGAGCCGAGTGGGAGCGGCATGCCCGCACCTTCATGGCGTGGCCCGCGCTGCGCTCCGTGTGGGGCGCGGATCTGCGCTCCGTACGGGAGGACATCGCCCGGGTGGCCCGTGCCGTCGCGGAGTACGAGCCCGTCGTGATGCTGGCCCGGCCCGGCCAGGTGGCCGCCGCCCGGAAGGCGTGCGGGCGCGGCGTCGAGGTCGTGCCGCTGGCCGTCGACGACCTGTGGGCCCGCGACACGGTCCCCGTGTTCGTGGAGGACGACGGCAAGGTCACCGGTGTCGACCTCAATTTCGACGGGTGGGGCGACAAGCAGGAGCACTCCAACGACGCGCGGGTGGGCCGCGCCCTGCTGTCCCAGTACGGCATTCCCCGCAGGAAGGCTCCCCTGGTCGCCGAGGGCGGGTCCCTGGAGACGGACGGCGAGGGCACGCTCCTCGTCACCGAGAGCTCGGTCGTCAACGACAACCGGAACCCGGGGAAGAGCCGGGACCGCGTCGAGGCCGAGCTGAAGCGGACCCTGGGCATCGAGAAGGTCGTCTGGCTGGCCGGGGTGCGCGGGCAGGACATCACCGACGCGCACGTCGACAGTCTCGTGCGGTTCACCGCGCCGGGCGTGGTGCTCCTGGACGAGGCGCATCCCGGCACGCCCGCCGATGTCTGGTCACGCGCGGCGGACCAGGCGAAGGCCGTGCTGAGCGAGGCGAGGGACGCCAGGGGCAGGCCCTTCGAGGTCGTCGGCCTGCCGCAGCCCGATCCGGCGCGGATCACGGGCGCGGGCGACGACTTCGTGTCGACGTACATCAATTTCTACGTCGCCAACGGGGCCGTCCTGATGCCCCGGTTCGGGGACCGCGGGGCCGACAGCCGGGCCCGGAGCATCCTGCGGGAGCACTTCCCCGGGCGTGACGTCGTGCCGGTGCGGATCGACACCATCGCCGCCGGCGGCGGGGGCATCCACTGCTCCACGCACGACCAGCCGGGCCGCCCGGCCGACTGAACGGGGCAGGGGTCTCAGGCGAGTTCGCCGCTGAGCTTTTCGTGGATCTCGGCGCTCGGCGTGTTCAGGCCGATGATCTCGACGGTCTTGCCGCGCTGGGCGTACTTGGTCTCGACCGCGTCGAGCGCGGCGACGGACGAGGCGTCCCAGATGTGGGCGGCGGTCAGGTCGATGACCACCTTGTCGGCGTCGGTGGCGTAGTCGAACTGCCCGACGAGGTCGTTGGAGGAGGCGAAGAACAGCTCACCGGTCACGGAGTACACGACGGTGCGCGCGTCGGGGCCGGGGGCCGCGGTGACGTTCGCGAGGTGGGCGACGCGCCGGGCGAAGATCACCGTGGCGGTCAGGGTGCCGACGACGACGCCGACGGCGAGGTTGTGCGTGGCGACCACGCAGACCACGGTGACGACCATGACGACGATCTCGCCGGCGGGCATCCGCCTGAGCGTCTTCGGGGCGATGGAGTGCCAGTCGAACGTCGCGACGCACACCATCACCATCACGGCGACCAGCGCGGCCATCGGGATGTCGGAGACGACCGGGCCGAAGACGATGCAGAGCACCATCAGGAACGAGCCCGCCAGGAACGTGGAGAGGCGGGTGCGGGCCCCCGACACCTTCACGTTGATCATCGTCTGGCCGATCACGGCGCAGCCGCCCATGCCGCCGAGGAAGCCGGTGACGATGTTGGCGATGCCCTGGCCGATGGACTCGCGGGTCTTGGAGGAGTGCGTGTCGGTGATCTCGTCGACCAGCTTGGCCGTCATCAGGGACTCCATCAGGCCGACCAGCGCCATGGCGAGCGCGTAGGGGGCGATGGTGGTGAGGGTGTCCATGGTGAAAGGCACGTCGGGCAGGCCGGGGACCGGCAGCGCGGAGGGCAGTTCGCCCTTGTCGCCGACCGTCGGCACGGCGATGCCGGCGGCGACCGTGATCGCGGTGAGGACGACGATCGACACGAGCGGCGCCGGGACCACCTGGGTGGCCTTCGGGAAGAACACCATGAGCGCGAGGCCGCCGGCGATCAGCGGGTAGACGGCCCACGGCACGTCGTGCATCTCGGGGACCTGCGCCATGAAGACCAGGATGGCGAGGGCGTTGACGAAGCCGACCATCACGCTGCGCGGCACGAACCGCATCAGCTTGGCGACGCCGAGCGCGCCGAGGGCGATCTGGAAGACGCCCGCCAGGATGACGGCGGCGATCAGATGGCCCAGGCCGTGCTCGCGGTTGAGCGGGGCGATCACCAGGGCGACGGCGCCGGTGGCGGCGGAGATCATCGCGCGTCGGCCGCCGACGACCGAGATGGTCACGGCCATGGTGAAGGAGGCGAAGAGGCCGATCGCCGGGTCGACCCCGGCGATGATCGAGAACGAGATCGCCTCGGGGATCAGCGCCAGGGCGACGACGAGGCCGCCGAGGATCTCGGTGCGCCACACCTTCGGGTCGGACAGCCAGTCGGGCTTCAGACCGCGCAGCCGCGCGGCGGGGGACAGTGCGGAGGTGGGCAAGAAGGGTTACCTGTCGTGCTCGGGCGCGCCCGGCGTCGTGAGGGGGGCGAGCGGGAGGGCTTCGTACGCCCACAGACATTGGTCTTCGCCGGGGCGGCGCCGAGCCGCCCACGAGGCTCACCTACTTTACCCGCACCTGACAGCCACCCACCGCGGGAGCGCGTACACCACCCGGGCGGGCCGCCCTCCTCAGCGGCGGCTTCGTACCAGCAGATAGAGGAAGTACGGCGTGCCGATGACGGCGGTCATCAGTCCGGCGCCGAGCTGGGCCGGGGCGATCGCCGTGCGGCCCACCAGGTCCGCGGCGCACACGAGGACGGCCCCGAGGAGCACCGCGACCGGCACCACCCGGACGTGCCTGCGGCCGACGAGAGCACGGGCCGCGTGCGGCGCGACGAGTCCGACGAAGCCGATCGTGCCCGCCGCGGCCACGGCGGTGGCGCTCAGCAGGACGCTGAGAATGAGGAAGCCCAGGCGGCCGCGGCCCAGGTGCAGGCCGAGCAGTCTCGGGGTGTCCTCGTCGAGCGACACGAGGTCCAGTTCGGTGCGGCGCGCGACCGCGACGGCCAGGCCGATGACGAGGGCGACGGCGAGCGGCACCACGTCGGGCAGGGTCCGCCCGTAGGTGGAGCCCGCGAGCCAGGTCAGCGCCTTCGTCGCGTTGAACGGGTCGGTGAGGATGATGAGCAGGCTGACGACGGCCGCCGACCCGGTGGCAACGCCGAATCCGACGAGGACGAGCCGGTTCTGCCGGAACCCGCCTTTCGCCGCGAGGCCGAAGACGAGGACCGCGCTGAGTGCGGCGCCGGTGAAGGCGCCGGCGGCGATGCTCCACGATCCGGCCGCAGGCACCGTCGTCACGAGGAGGACGGCGCCCACCGCGGCGCCGTTCGTGACGCCGAGGATGCCGGGGTCGGCGAGCGGGTTGCGGGTGACGGCCTGGATGAGGGTGCCGGCGAGGGCGAGGGCCGCGCCCGCGAGGAGGGCGGCGAGGACGCGGGGCACCCGGGTGTCGAGGACGAAGGAGACGGTCTGCCCCGCCCTGCCCTGCGCCCAGTTGACCACGTCGCCCAGCAGCAGCTTGCTGTCGCCGATGAGCACGGCGGCGATGGTCAGGCCGACGAGCACGGCCACGAGGACGGCCGTCGTGCCGATGAACGCGGTACGGCTGCGGATGCGCAGCTTGTCGGGCGGTGCGGCGCCCGCCGTGTCCCGCACGCGCGCGGCCATGACGATCAGGAAGAGGGCGCCGACCAGGCTGGTGACGACGCCTGTCGGTACGGCGACCGCCAGGTCCGAGGGGACGAGGGCGCGCAGCAGCACGTCGGAGCCGAGCACCAGGGCCGCCCCGGCGAGGCCCGCGAGCGGCAGGCGCGCCCGTGACCGGGTGAACGCGCGGAATCTGCGGCCGAGCGGGCGGACGAGGGCGGGGGCGCACAGGCCGACGAAGCCGACGGGGCCCGCGAGGGTGACGGCGGACGTGGAGAGCAGGGCGGCGAGGACGACGGCGGTGACGCGCGTGGCGCGGACGGGGACGCCGACGCCGCGCGCCGCGTCGTCCCCGAGGGCCAGGGCGTCGACCCTGCGGGCGAGCAACACCAGGCCGACGAGGCCGACGACGCCGATGGGTGCGGTCTGCAGGACGCCGTCGAAGCCGTTCTGCGCGACGCTGCCCTGGTTCCACTCGTAGAGGCCGTGCGTCTCCTCCGGGAACAGCAGGAGCAGCCCCTCGGTGACGGCGGTGAGGCCGAGGGTGAGGGCGCTGCCCGCGAGGACGAGCCGGACGGTGCCCGCGCCGAGGCCGGAGAGGCCGAGGACGACGGCCGCCGCGGCGAGGCCGCCGGCGAACGCGATGCCGGAGGAGGCGAGGAGCGGCAGCGAGATGCCGGTGGCGGCGGCGATGCCGAGGGCGAGGTAGGAACCCGCGTTGACGGCGAGGGTGTCGGGCGAGGCGAGGACGTTGCGGCTGATGGCCTGGAGGGCGGCGCCGGCCGTGCCGAGCACGGCGCCGACGAGCAGCGCCGCGGTCATCCTGGGCAGCCGGGAGGCGATGACGACGGACGCGTCGCCGGGGTCGGCCCGGCCGGTGAGGGCCTTCCACACCTCGGACGGGCCGACGGCGGCCGTGCCCTGGGTGATGTCGACGACCGCGAGGGCGGCGACGAGGAGGAGGAGTGCGGCCGTCACCGCGGCGGCGCCCGTGCGGGACGCGGCTGCCGACGGACGGGTGGTCGGGGTGGTCGCGGTGACGGCCATGGCGTTACTTCTTCAGAGCCTTACTCTCCTGGGCCTTACTTCTTCAGGGCCTCGACGACGGAGTCGACGTACTGGTTCATCGACGCGGGGCCGCCGAACATCCAGACGCCGTCGGGCAGCCGGTGGACGTTGCCCTTCTTCACGAACGGCAGGGAGGTCCACACCTTGTCCTTCTTCAGGACGCCGCTGAAGGGGTTGCTGCTCTTGTCGCCGTCGTTGCCGATGTAGGCGAACTGCACGTCCTTGTCGAGCTTGGTGAGGCCTTCGACGTCGGTGGTGCCGAGGCCGTATGCCTTGTCGCCCTTGACCGACCAGTCGTTCTTCAGGCCGAGCTTCTCGTTGACGGCGCCGATGAGCGAGCCGCTGGTGTACGGCCGGACGGAGGTCTGGTTGCCGGTGACGTAGCCGTCGGCGAAGGCGTACTTCGTGCCGGCGTGACCGGCGGCGGCGAGCTTCTTCTTCCCCTCGGCGAGCTTGGCCTCGAAGTCCTTCTTGAGCTTCGCGGACCGCTTCTCGGTGCCGGTGGCCTTGGCGAGGAGGTCGAGGTTCTCGGTCATCTGGCCGATGGGGTCGGCGGCGTCGGCGGGGCGCAGGTTGAGGACCGGGGCGATGTCCCGCATCTGCTTCACGGCGGCGGCCGGCAGGTCGGTGGTCGCGATGATGAGGTCGGGCTTCAGGGACGCGATGGAGTCCATGCTCGGCTCGCCGCGGGTGCCGACGTCCTTGGGGTCGTTCTTCAGCGGGGCGGCGGTGTCCCAGGTCTTGTAGCCCTTGACGTCGGCGACGCCGGTCGGCTCGACGCCGAGGGATATCAGGCTCTCGACGGCGTTCCACTCGGTGCCGACGATCTTCTTGGCGGGCCCGTCAAGCTTCACCTTCGTGCCGGTGCCGTCGGTGAGGGTGATGGATCCCGCGGTCTTCTTCGCGTCGTCGGCGGCGGGCTCGGTGGTGCCGCAGGAGGACAGGGCGAGGGCCGCGGCGGTGGCGGCCGCCGCGGTGAGGAGGAGGCGTCTCATGAGGTGGTGCTGAGCCTTTCGCTTCGCGAGTGGTGGCGGCCGATGGCGCGGGTGCGCAGGCGGCCGGTGAGGGGGTCGGAGTCGACTTCGATACGGATGCCGTACGTGTCGGTGAGGCGTCGCGGTGTCAGTACGTCCCCGGGGTCGCCGTCCGCGACGACGCGTCCCGCGTCGAGCAGGAGGATCCGGTCGGCGACCGCCGCGGCCTGGTCGAGGTCGTGCAGGACGGCGCCGACGGCGATCCCGTGGTCGTCCGCCAGGTCCCGCATCAGGTCGAGGAGTTCGACCTGATAGCGCAGGTCGAGGTGGTTCGTCGGCTCGTCGAGGAGGAGCACGCCCGTCTCCTGGGCGAGGCAGCCGGCGAGCCAGACGCGCTGGAGCTGCCCTCCGGACAGGTGCTCGGCGCCGCGTTCGGCGAGGTCGGCGACGCCGGTCAGGGCGAGCGCCCGGTCGACGGCGGCCCGGCCCCCCGGGTCGGCCCCGCCCCAGCGGCCGCGGTGCGGATAGCGGCCGAATTCGACCACATCTCGCACGGTGAGACCGCTGGGGGTGGGGCGTCCCTGGGTGAGCAGGGCGACGTGGCGGGAGAACTCGCGGGCGCTGAGGGCGAGGCCGTCGGTGCCGTCGTCGATGACGAGGGTGGCGGTGCGGGGCCGCTGCAGCCGCGCGAGGGTGCGCAGCAGCGTCGACTTGCCGCTGCCGTTGGGCCCCACCAGGACGGTCACGTCGCCGGGCCGCAGCGTCATCGAGGCGTCGTGGACGACGTCGACGCCTTCGTACGCCACGGTGACGCCCGTGGCCGACAGTTGATGACCCTGGGGGCGCGTGGCCGTGTCGGTCTCTTCACCTTCATGCACGCGGCAGAGGTTAGCCTAACCTAACCGTGGCGCGAAACAGGCCCCCAACTGTTGGACACAAGGGGGTATTCGGCCAGATTGAATCCGATGCGTGTCCGGGAACCGTCCGACCAGCGGAACTCGATGCTCTCCGAGGTCGCCCGCACCACCCTCACCACTGTTGAGAGCGGGGCCGGGTCCGGTTCCGCGGTGAGGGTGGCCAGGGCGGCGAAGAGTGCGGGACCCGTGACCTCGCCGGTCAGCCGGGGGACGTGCACCGAGCGCGCGTACGCCGTGCCGTGAGGTGCGCGGACCTCGTCCCGGGCCGGCCAGCCGTGCAGGGAGTGCAGGGCGCTGCGCACGGGTCCGTCGGGGGGCGTGGCCCAGCCCGTCTGGGTCGCGCGGGCTCCGGGCGGGGCGCCGGTCACGCGGTGCACGCGCAGTTCGTACCGGCCCCGGGCCACCGTCACGCTCTCCACGCGCAGGCCCGGCACCATCGGTGGCCCCTGTGTGAAGACGGGGCGGTGCCAGGACGCCGCCCAGTCGGGGCCGCTGCCCAAGGGGTGGATGCGGCGGCGGACGCTGGGGACACCGGCGACCTCGACGGCGAAGTGGTTGTCGGGGATGTTTCCGGGCGCCGTCGGGCCGGTGTGCGTGGAGTACGCCTGGTGGCCGTAGAGCGGATCCTGCTGCTCGGCCGACTCCCCCTCGTGCGGGCGCACGTCGTCGCTGCCATGGTTGTGGAGGCGGACGATTCCGTCGGCGCGCGTCGACTGCACCAGGAGGCCCGGTCCTGGCAGAGCCAGGACGTGGTCGGCCGTCTCGACGGGGGCCTGCTCTTCCGTCGCCGTCCACAGCGCGTGGTCCGCGGGGGCCAGCAGCGCCACGAACGCCTTCGACGCCCAGTACGGCGACGCCGGGCCCGAGTAGCGCTGGACGGTCGGCTCGTGCGGGCCGTGCCAGCCGAGGGTCAGCAGTCCTTCGTCGTCCACCGCGCCGCGGTCCAGGAAGTGGCGCAGGGCCCCGCTGATGAGGCGCCGCGAGACGCCGGGGGTCAGGGGCGTGTGGCCGGTGAGCGCGCCGAGGGCCACGCTCGCCCCGGCGGCGAACCGGTAGGTGAGGGAGCGGCCGAAGTGGACCGGGGCCCCATCGCCGCCGAAGAGGTGACCATAGCCCTCCAGGTGCGAGCCGAGGCGGGGGCCGAAGTGGTCCAACAGCGCGGTGTCGCCCGCCAGGTGGGCCTCAAGGACCGGATACAGGTGCAGCGCCCAGCCGTTGTAGTGGTCGAAGGCGCGGCCGTCGCCGTCCGAGTACCAGCCGCCGCCGACGTACCAGCTCTCCAGGAGCTCCCGTGCCCGCTCCCGCGCGCGCCGCGTCTCCTCGTCGCCGCGGCCGACCGATTCGAGGAAGGCGGCGACCGTATAGGGGAAGAGGTACCAGTTGTTGGGGGCGGGCAGATGGCGCAGGGCGCCGCGCAGCCAGGCCTCCGCCCGGTCCTGCACCGGCTCGTCGAGGGCGTCCCACAGCCACGGCCGGGTCAGGCGCAGGCCGAGCGCCACGGAGGCGGACTCCACCATGGGCTGGCCCTGTATGTGGTGGTCCAGGACGAGCGGCCAGGACTCGGTGTCGTGGCGGCCCGGGGCGGCGGTGCCCGCGGCGAGGCCCCGCGCGTAGCGGTCGATCCAGCCGTGCGGGTCCTCGCCGCCGGCGCCCGCCACGCGGAACGCCGCGGCCAGGAACGTACGGGCGTACCCCTCCAGACCGTCGGAGCGCACGCCCGACACGGACGGCCGGCCCGGCAGGTCCAGGAGCGCGCACCCGGGCGTGGACCACCGCCAGGCCGCGCGCAGCAGACCGTCGGCCGCGGCCTCCCAGTGGGCGCGCGTGTATCCGGTGTGCGGGCTCATGTCATGGTCGAGGGGCGGAAGGTGCCACGCCGGTGACGTCGTGTGCCGGCTCATGCGAGGTACGCCAGCCTGTCCCGGCGTACGGGATGGGCGAAGCCGTCGCCCGCGGTCCAGCGGCGCACCTCGTCCACGGCGAACTCCGCGAGGCGCCGCCACTCGTTGCCCTGGGAGCCCGCGAGGTGCGGGGTGAGCAGGGCGTTGTCCGCGTCCCACAAGGGGTGGTCCGGCGGCAGGACTTCGGGGTCGGTGACGTCGAGCACGGCGCGGACACGGCCCTCGGTGACGGCCTCGGTGAGCGCGTCCTGGTCGACGACGGCGCCGCGCGCGGTGTTGATGAGCACGGTGTCGGGGCGCATGGCGGCGAGCAGGTCGCGGCTGACCAGGCCGCGGGTGGCGGGCAGCAGCGGGGTGTGGACGCTCACGGTGTCGCTTCGCGCGAAGAGCTCGTCGAGCGGCACGAGTTCGACGCCGAGTCCGGCGGCGTCGTCCGCCGACACGTACGGGTCGTGCAGGAGGACCCGCAGGTCGTAGGGGCGCAGCAGTTCGATGACGCGGCGTCCGATGAGCGAGGCGGAGAGGATGCCCACGGTGCGGCGGTAGTTGCCGGTGCCGCGTGACGTGCGCAGCCAGTCCATCTCCGTGCGGGTGGCGCGGAAGTCGCGGGCGCTCTCCAGGACGCGCTTGCCGGTGAGCAGGATTATCGCGACGGTGTACTCGGCGACGGGCAGCGCGTTGGCCGCGGCGGCGGACGACACCTCGATGCCGCGCTCCCAGCACGCCTCGGTGACATGGGCGCGGATGGAGCCCGCCGTGTGGACGATGGCGCGCAGCGCGGGGGCGCCCGCGAGCACGTCGGCGGTGAGCGGCGGGCAGCCCCAGCCGGTGACGAGGAGTTCGGCGCCGGCCAGTACGGCCTTCGCGCGGTCCGTGCCGAAGTCGTCGAGGACTGGCGGGGGTTCGAGCTCCACTGTCCGCGCGAGGGCGTCGAGGGCTGACGGCTCCAGGACGGCCTCGGCCGCCCTCCGCGACATGGCGAGAGCGGCCCGGGGCCGGTGGGACGGTGACATCTTCCTCCTCGTCGAACGGGCGGTGCGATGTGCTGTCGTGCTCGTGGGGTGCAAAGGCAGGCTGTCAGCGCGGGGCCGGCGCGGTGCTCTCGCGCACCACGAGCCGGGTCGGCACCAGGTCGGTGCCGGGGGTGGCCGGTGTCCGCTCGCGGATCTGCCGCAGCGCCTCCACCGCGCTCCTGCGTCCCACCTCCGTGAAGTCCTGGTGGACGGTGGTCAGCGGCGGGACGAAGTGGGCGGAGTCGGGGACGTCGTCGAAGCCGACCACGCTCACGTCCGCGGGGACGGACCTGCCCCGCTCGTGGAAGGCGCGCAGGAGGCCGAGCGCCATCTGGTCGTTGGCGGCGAACACGGCGGTGCAGTCCGGGACTTCGGCGAGGGCGAGGCCCGCCGCGTAGCCCGAATCGGCCGACCAGTCGCCGCCGAGCGGTTCGGGGACCCGGCGTCCGGCCTCCTCCAGGGTGGCGCGCCAGGTCCTCGCGCGGCGCTGGGCGGCGAACGACTCCTCGGGCCCCGCCACGTGCCAGACGGTCTCGTGGCCGAGGTCGAGCAGGTGGCGGACGGCGAGCCGGGCGCCGCCGACCTGGTCGGTGTCGACCACGCGGTAGCGGTCGCCGGAGTCGGTGTCCACCACGACGACGGGCACGCCGGGCGGCAGCGTCACCGTGCCCGCGTCGAGCAGGTGCACCTCGATGAAGACGATGACGGCGTCGACGGCGAGTTCGCCCATCCTCGTGAAGGCGCCGAGGACGTTGTCCTGGGTCGGCACGTCGATGGGGATCATCGTGATGGCGTATCCCTCCGACGCCGCGTGGGTGGAGATCGCGCCCACTGTCTGGCTGCGGCCCGTGGCGGAGAGGTTGAGGAGGATGACGCCGATGGTGTTGAACTGGCCGTAACGCAGGGCGCGTGCCGCGCTGTTGGGCCGGTAGCCCAGTTCGCGCATGGCTTCCAAGACCTGTTCGCGGGTGGCCGCGACCACGCCGGGGTGGCCGTTGGAGACCCGGGAGACCGTCTGGGACGAGACGCCCGCTCGCTTCGCGACGTCGGCCATGGACACGCGCTGCTTGCGCCGCCCGCCGGGGATGCCCGAGCCGCCGCGCTGCGCGCCGCCGTGGCCGGGCAGGGGGCTCCCCTCTTCGTGCAGCCCCATCGCCTCTCCTCCTCCACCTCGCGGACACCGCGTGGAACTTTACGTGTGAGAAACCTTGACCCGTCGATGTGACGGGTGCCACCGTACGCGCTACCGAAGTTTACGTAAACATTCCGCCCCGGCCGCTGCTTCGCCCGGCTCATGTTTACGTAACCACCACGTCTCCCCCGTCCCTCCTCCGCACCGCGCACGCGTACGAAAGGGAACACCACCATGGCCATATCCCGGCGTCAGGCCCTGCTGATGGGCGCCGCCCTGTCGGTCTCGCTGGCCGCGGGTGCCTGCGGCTCGTCCGACGAGGGCGGCTCGGGTGCCGAGCCGCTGTCCGACGCCGACCTGAAGGCCGCGCTGAAGGCCGGCGGCAGCCTCACCGTCTGGTCCTGGAACGAGCCGATGAAGCAGGTCACCGAGGACTTCATGGCCAAGTACCCCGAGGTGAAGGTCGACCTGGTCAACGCCGGTACGAACACCGACGAGTACACGGCACTCCAGAACGCCGTGAAGGCCGGCAAGGGCGTCCCGGACATCGCCATGATCGAGTACTACGCGCTGCCGCAGTTCACCCTCGCCAAGTCACTGGCGAATCTCGCGGACTTGGGTGCCGACAAGCTGAAGGGGTCCTTCACGCCCGGTCCCTGGGCCGCGGTGCGCGCCGGGACCGACGGGGTGTACGGGCTGCCGATGGACTCCGGCCCGATGGCCTTGTTCTACAACAAGGAAGTCTTCGACAAGCACAGGATCAAGGTGCCGGAGACCTGGGAGGAGTACTTCGCCGCCGCCGAGAAGCTGCACGCCGCTGATCCCAAGGCGTACATCACCAACGACACGGGCGACGCGGGCTTCACCACCAGCATGATCTGGCAGGCGGGCGGCAAGCCCTACACGGTCGACGGCACCGACGTCGGCGTGGACTTCACCGACGCGGGCAGCGAGAAGTTCGCCGCCTCCTGGCAGCGGCTCATCGACGACAAGCTCCTCGCGCCCGTCACGTCCTGGAGCGACGAGTGGTACAAGGGCCTCGGTGACGGCACCATCGCCACCCTGGTCATCGGCGCGTGGATGCCGTCCAGCCTGCAGTCCGGGGTCAAGGCCGCGGCGGGCAAGTGGCGCGTGGCACCCATGCCCCAGTGGGAGCGCGGCGCCGCCAAGTCCGCCGAGAACGGCGGAAGTTCGCTGGCCATCACGCAGGCCTGCGACCAGAAGGCGCTCGCGTACGCCTTCCTCGAGTACGCCACCGTCGGGGCGGGTGTGCGGACGCGCATCGACCAGGGCACGTTCCCCGCCACCACCGAGCACCTCGGCTCCCGGGCCTTCCGGAACAAGAAGGTCGCGTACTTCGGCGGCCAGCGGATCAACCAGGTCCTCGCCGAGTCGGCGAAGCAGGTCGTGCCCGGCTGGTCCTACCTGCCCTACCAGGTGTACGCGAACAGCGTCTTCAACGACACCGTCGGCAAGGCGTACGTCAGCGGCACCACCCTGCGGCAGGGCCTGAAGTCCTGGCAGGACGCGTCGGTCGAGTACGGCAAGGAGCAGGGCTTCACCGTCAAGTAGCCCACGCCCGGCCCAACCGAGGACACACCACACACCATGGCAACTCTGCACTCCGCGGCCGCGGGCCCGGCCCCCGCGCGACAGACGCTCACCGTACGCAACACGCGACGGTCCTGGACCGGCTGGGGGTTCATCGGCCCGTTCGCCCTCGTCTTCGCGCTGGTCTTCCTCGCCCCCATCGCCTACTCGGTCTATCTGAGCCTCTTCCAGGACCGGCTGATCGGCGGCACCTCCTTCGTGGGCCTGGACAACTACCAACGCGCCTTGCAGGACCGGGAGTTCTGGGAGGGCATCGGCCGGGTGGGTCTCTTCCTCGCCGTGCAGGTCCCGGTGATGCTGGGCCTCGCGCTGCTGGTGGCGCTGGCGCTGGACAGCGGCAGGCTGTACGGCAAGAGCTTCTTCCGGATCGCCATATTCCTGCCGTACGCCGTGCCGGCGGTGGTCGCCGCCCTCATGTGGGGCTTCCTCTACGGCACCCGGTTCGGCCTGGTCGGCGACCTCAACGACGCCCTGGACAGCACCCTGCCCGACCCGCTCTCGCCGGACCTCGTCCTCGCGTCCATCGGCAACATCGTGACGTGGGAGTTCGCGGGCTACAACATGCTCATCTTCTACTCCGCGCTGCGCGTCATCCCGCACTCGCTGTACGAGGCCGCGGAGATCGACGGCGCCGGGCAGCTCCGCGTCATCACCGCCATCAAACTGCCCGCCATCCGGGGCGCGTTGGCCATCGCCACCATCTTCTCGATCATCGGCAGCTTCCAGCTCTTCAACGAGCCGAGCATCCTGCAGAACCTGGCGCCGAACGCCATCACCACCTCGTACACCCCCAACCTCTACACCTACTCGCTGTCGTTCAACGGGCAGCAGCAGAACTACGCCGCGACCGTCGCCATCGTCATGGGCCTGATCACCATGGTGGTCGCCTACGTCGTCCAGCTGCGCGGCATGCGAAAGGCAGCGTGACCCATGGGCAGCCCCGCCACCCTCCCCTCCAAGGCCGCGCCCGCCCGTCACCCGCGCGGCGCGCCGCCCGCCCCCCGGCTGCGCTCCCGGCCGCGGCACAGCGTCGCCCGGCCCCGCCGCAGTGTGCTGCTGACCGCGCTCACCGGGCTCGTCGTGGTCTATTCGCTGCTGCCGCTGGTGTGGCTGGTGATCAGCGCCACCAAGACGCAGAAGGGCCTGGCCTCGTCCTTCGGCCTGTGGTTCGGCGGCGACTTCGCGCTGTGGGACAACATCACCGAGACGTTCACCTACGACGACGGCGTCTTCACCCGCTGGCTCCTCAACACCCTGCTGTACGTGGTGCTCGGCGCGGGCGGCGCCACCGTCCTCGCGGTCCTCGGCGGGTACGCCCTCGCCAAGTTCGCCTTCCCCGGCAAGCGCGCGGTCTTCGCGGTCGTCATCGGCGCGGTCGCCGTGCCCGGCACCGCCCTCGCGATCCCCACCTTCCTGATGTTCAGCGAGATGGGCCTGACCAACACGCCGTGGGCGGTCGTCATCCCGTCCCTCATCTCGCCGTTCGGCCTCTATCTGATGTGGGTCTTCGCCACCGAGGCCATTCCGACCGAGCTGATGGAGGCCGCCCGCGTGGACGGCGCGGGAGAGCTGCGCGTCTTCTGCCAGGTGTGTCTGCCGCAGCTGGCGCCCGGCATCGTGACGGTCCTGCTCTTCACGATGGTGCACACGTGGAACAACTACTTCCTGCCGCTCATCATGATCAAGGACCCGGACTGGTATCCGCTGCCCCTCGGCCTCAACGCCTGGAACGCGCAGGCGGCGACGGCCGGCGGCCGGCCCGTCTTCCACCTGGTCATCACCGGATCGCTGATCACCGTCCTGCCGCTCATCGCCGCGTTCCTGCTGCTCCAGAGGTACTGGCGGTCCGGCCTGGCCGCGGGCAGCGTCAAGGAATAGCCCTCCGCATCCGCCCCCCTCGCTCAGGCCTTCACGAACTTCCCCGTAGTCGCCCGTAGTCGAAGGAAAGATCCCGCATGCCCGCACTGACCACGACGTCCGACGGTTTCCTGCTGAACGGCGAGCCGTTCCGGATCGTCTCCGGCGCGATGCACTACTTCCGCGTGCACCCCGGCCAGTGGGCCGACCGGCTCCGCAAGGCGCGCCTGATGGGCCTCAACACCGTCGAGACGTACGTCCCGTGGAACCTCCACCAGCCCGACCCGGACGGCCCCGTCGTCCTCGACGGCCTCCTCGACCTGCCGGGCTATCTGCGGCTGGCCAAGGCCGAGGGCCTGCACGTCCTCCTGCGGCCCGGTCCCTACATCTGCGCCGAGTGGGACGGCGGCGGACTGCCCGCGTGGCTCACCGCGGACCCGGACATCGGGCTCCGCAGCAGCGACCCCCGGTTCACGGACGCGTTCGACCGCTACCTCGACCTGCTGCTCCCCGCGCTCCTGCCGCACATGGCGGCGTCCGGCGGCCCCGTCGTCGCCGTACAGGTCGAGAACGAGTACGGGGCCTACGGCAACGACTCCGCGTACCTGAAGCACCTGGAACTGGCCCTGCGCTCGCGCGGCGTCGAGGAGCTGCTGTTCACCTGCGACCAGACCGACGCCGAGCACCTGGCGGCCGGCACCCTGCCCGGCGCGCTCGCCACCGGCACCTTCGGCAGCCGCGTCACACCGTCCCTGGCCCGCCTCCGCGAGCACCAGCCCGAAGGGCCGCTGATGTGCGCGGAGTTCTGGATCGGCTGGTTCGACCACTGGGGCGAGCCGCACCACGTGCGGGACGCGGCCGACGCCGCCGCCGACCTCGACGCACTGCTCTCGGCGGGCGCCTCGGTCAACATCTACATGTTCCACGGCGGCACCAACTTCGCGTTCACCAACGGCGCCAACCACGACCACGCCTACTCCCCCATCGTCACCTCCTACGACTACGACGCCCCGCTCACCGAGTCCGGCGACCCCGGCCCGAAGTACCACGCCTTCCGGGAGGTCATCGCCCGCCACGCGCCGGTGCCAGCCGAGCCCGCCCCGGCGCCCGCCCCGAAACTCCCGCCCGCCATCGTCGAGTTGACGCGCCGTGCGCCGCTCCTGCCGTACGCGCGCGCCCTGGCCGAGCCCGTACGCGCGGACCTGCCGGTGACGATGGACGAGCTCGGGCTGCGGGCCGGGTACGTGCTCTACCGCACCACCCTGCCCGCGGCGGGCGACGGGCTGCTGCACTTCTCCGGCGGTGTCGGCGACCGCGCCCAGGTCTTCCTGGACGGCGCGCCCGTCGGCGTACTGGAACGCGAGCGGCACGAGGAGAGCCTGCCCGTCCGGGTGCCGCGCGCCGGTGCGGCCCTCGACGTGCTCGTGGAGAACATGGGCGGGGTCAACTACGGCCCCCGGATCGGCGCCCCGAAGGGCCTGCTCGGCCCGGTCTGCCTCAACGGCACCGTGCTGCGCGGCTGGGACTGCCACCCCCTGCCCCTCGACGACCTGGACGCGGTGCCCTTCACCCCCTCCAGGGCGGCCGGCGACTCGGTGCCCGCCTTCCACCACGGCACCTTCGATGTCACCACCCCGGCCGACACCTTCCTCTCGCTGCCCGGCTGGACCAAGGGCCAGGCCTGGGTCAACGGCTTCCACCTCGGCCGCTACTGGAACCGCGGGCCGCAGCGCACCCTGTACGTCCCCGCGCCCGTCCTGCGCCCCGGCGGCAACGACCTCGTCCTCCTGGAGCTGCAGGCCACCACCGGCACCCGGGCCCACCTGGTGACGGCCCCCGACCTCGGCCCGGTGACCCCCTGAAGGACCACACCGGCTGACGTGCACGGAATCCGATCCCGCCCCGGAAGGGAACGCAATGGCACACCGCACACGGCGTACGCGGCTGCTCACGGCCCTCGGCGCCACCGCCCTGGTCACCACGGCCGCTCTCGGCGCGGCCCCGCCCCGGCCCGCCGCCGCGACGGAGGACGGCACCGCCGCGGCCGTCACCGTCCGGCCCGACCCCGCCCTGGCCCAGGAGGATTTCGAGGGCTGGGGCACCAGTCTGGTCTGGTTCGCCAACGCCACCGGCGGCTACCCGGCCGAGATCCGCGAGAAGCTCGCCGCCCTCGTCTTCGGCGACAGCGGGCTCGGGCTCAACATCGCCCGCTACAACATCGGCGGCGGCAACGCCCCCGACGTCAAGGACTACCTCCGGCCCGGCGGAGCCGTCCAGGGCTGGTGGAAGGCGCCGGCGGGCACCACCCGCGAGGACACCGGCTGGTGGGACCCGGACGATCCCGGCGACTGGAACCGCCGCGCCGACAGGACACAGCGGTGGTGGGTCGACCGCATCAAGGGCGAGATCGACCACTGGGAGACGTTCAGCAACTCACCGCCCTGGTTCATGACGAAGAGCGGATACGTCTCCGGGGGCTTCGACGCCACGGAGGACCAGCTCAAGACCGAGTCCGTCGACGACTTCGCCGCCTATCTCACGGGCGCGACCGAACGCCTGGAGAAGGCACACGGGATCGAGGTCGACACGATCGACCCCTTCAACGAGCCCAACACCACCTACTGGAGCACCCGCCTCGGCCCCGACGGCCGGCCCGTCGGCGGGCGGCAGGAGGGGGCGCACATGGGCCCCGGACTCCAGCAGAAGGTGATCCGCGCGCTCGCCCCGGCGCTGGCGAAGTCCCGTACGGACGCGAAGATCTCGGCGATGGACGAGACCAACCCCACCCTGTTCGCCCAGAACTGGAACGCCTACCCCGCCGAGGTCCGCGACCTCGTCGACCAGCTCAACGTCCACACGTACGGCACCCGGGACCGCACCCTCGTACGGGACTTGGCGAAGGCGGCGAAGAAGCCGCTGTGGATGAGCGAGGTCGAAGGGGAGTGGGATCCGGACGGGCAGGACTTCACCGACATGAAGTCCGGCCTCGGCCTGGCCCAGCACATGGTCGACGACCTGCGCGAACTGGAGCCCTCGGCCTGGGTGTTCTGGCAGCCCGTCGAGGACTACAACAACATGAAGCCCGGCGGGGAGAGCGCGAAGGGCGGCAACTGGGGCAGCATCCAGCTCCCCTTCGACTGCACCGCCAAGGACACCCTGAAGACCTGCCCCATCAGGACCAACACCAAGTTCGACACCGCCCGCAACTTCACCCACACCATCCGGCCGGGCGACCGCCTCGTCACGGTAAACGACACCTCCAGCGCCGCGGCGGTGAGCGCCGACGGGAAGGGCGCCACCGTCGTCCACGTCAACTCCACCGGTCAGGAACGGGCCGTGACGGTGGACCTCTCGAAGTTCGACCACGTGGCGCCGGACGCCACCATGACCCCGATCGTCACCAGCGCGGGCGGAGCGCTCCAGAAGCGGGACCCCGTACCGGTCGCGGACGGACGCGCCACGTTCACCGTGCCGGCCGAGTCGGTCACCAGCTTCGTCGTCGACGGGGCTTCCTGACGGGCGTCGCTCCTGCTCCGTGACGTCCGCCCGGGAACAGGGGGCGGCAGGGCCTCCGTCGAGCTGAGCGGTCGGTGGATTGTCCGGTTCCGGTGGCTCGGCTGCGGGCGGCCGGGCCGGACAATGAGGGGCGGGGGTGATGGCGGTGCCGCGGGGTGAGCGTCCGCTGGAGGACGACGGTGGCATGCTGACCGAGTTCGCCGCCGACCTGCGGCGGTTGCGGGAGAAGGCGGGCAGTCCGCCGTACCGCAGGCTGGCCCGCGACGCCCACTACTCCTCGACGACGCTGGCCGACGCGGCAAGCGGCCGCAGACTGCCCAGCCTGCCCGTCACGCTCGCCTATGTGCGGGCCTGCGGCGGAGACGTGGCCGCCTGGGAGGACCGGTGGCGGGCGCTCGGTGCCCGGCTCGCGGCCGCGGACCGCGCGGACGAGGCACCCGGCGCAGGGGGCCGCGACCAGCGCGGTCCTTATGTGGGGCTCGCCGCGTTCCAGCCGGAGGACGCCGCCTGGTTCTTCGGGCGGGAGCAGCTGACCGACGACCTGGTCGAACGGGTGCGCTCCCGGCGCTTCCTGGCCGTGTTCGGTGCCTCCGGGTCGGGGAAGTCGTCGCTGCTGCGGGCCGGGCTGCTGCCCCGCGTCCGCGGGGACACCGGCGGCGACTCGGGGGCCGGGGCCGGGTGGGTCACCGTCCTGTTCGCACCCGGCGCCCACCCTCTGGAGGAGTGCGCCGCGCGGCTCGCCGCCGCCACCGACGGCTCGGCGACCGTTCTGCGCAGGGACCTCGCGACGGATCCGCGGGCCCTGCACCTGACCGTGCTGAAGGCCCTGGCCGGCCGACCGCCGGAGGCCGAACTCCTGCTGGTCGTCGACCAGTTCGAGGAGGTCTTCACGCTCTGCTCCGACGCCCGGGAGCGTACGCGGTTCATCACCGCGCTGCTCACGGCGGTCCGTGCGCCCAACAGCCGCACCCGCGTCGTACTGGGCGTACGCGCCGACTTCTACGCACGCTGCGCGCGCCACCCGGACCTCGTCGAGGCGTTGCGCGACGCCCAGTTGCTGGTGGGGCCGATGACCACCGACGAGCTGCGCCGCGCCATCAGCCGGCCCGCCGCGCGGGCGGGCTGCACCGTCGAGGGGGCGCTACTCGCCCGCGTGATCGCCGACGCCACCGGCCGCGCCACGGTCCTGCCGCTGGTCTCCCACGCGCTGCGCGAGACCTGGCGCAGGCGCCGCGGCAGCACGCTCGCCCTGTCCGGGTACGAGGCCGCGGGCGGCATCCGGCACGCCCTGGCCCAGACCGCGGAGGCGGTCCACGCCGGGCTCGACGGCGGTCAGCGGCGGCTGGCCCGGGACCTCCTGCTGCGCCTCGTCGCGATCGGCGAGGGCACCGACGCCACCCGGCGCCGCCTCGCCCGCGCCGATCTGGACTCCCTCGGCACCGACCCGGCCGACGTGCAGACGGTCCTCGACGCGCTGGCCGGGGCCCGTCTGATCACCCTGGACACGGAGACGGTCGAGCTCACCCACGAGGCCCTCCTTGAGGCCTGGCCACGGCTGCGGCAGTGGATCGACGAGGACCGAGCGAGGCTGCTGCTGCGTCAGCGGCTGAGCGACGCGGCGACCGCGTGGGAGCGGGAGCGCCGCGATCCGGGGGCGCTGTACCGCGGCACGCGGCTCGACGCCGCCGAGGACTCCTTCGCGGCCCCCGACAGCGGACTGACCACGCTGGAACGCGACTTCCTCACGGCGAGCGGTGCGGCCCGTGACCGGGAGCGCCTTGCCGCCGCCCGCACCACGCGGCGGTTGCGCCGGCTCACCTTCGCCCTGTCCGTCCTGCTCGTGCTCGCGCTCTTCTCCGGCCTGCTCGCCTGGGACCAGTACCGGACCAGTGAGGGCCACCGGCGGGAGGCCGTCGCCGAGCAGCGCAGCGCCCTCTCCCGGCAGCTCGCGGCGCAGTCGGCGGCGCTCCTCTCCGAGGAGTCCGACCTCGCCTCGCTCCTCGCTGTCTACGCCTACCGTGTCCGCCCCACCGCCGAGGCGACCTCCGGTCTCTTCGCCGCGGCCTCGCTCCCGCTCCAGCAGCGCATGACCGGGCACCGGGGCGACGTGCGGGCGGTGGCGTTCAGCGCCGACGGGCGGACCGTGGCGAGCGGGGGCCGGGACGGCACCGTACGCCTGTGGAACACGGTGACGGGCAAGACCCTGAAGGTGCTGAGGGGGCATCAGGGCCCGGTGTCGGCCGTGGCGTTCAGCCCGGACGGGCACGCGGTCGCGGGCGGTGGCGACGACGGGACCGTACGGCTGTGGAACACCGCCACCGGGGCGTCGCGCGCCATGGACACCGGGAGGCGGGGCGATGTGGGGGCGGTGGCGTTCAGTCCGGACGGCCGCACGGTGGCGGGCGGCGGGCAGGACGGCAGCGTACGGATGTGGGCGGTGGCCACGGGCAAGGAGCGGCGCGCGGCCAAGGACCGTCGAGGGGCGACGGGACATCAGGGGGCGGTCTCGGCCCTGGCGTTCAGCCCGGACGGGCGGACCGTGGCCAGCGGCGGGCGGGACGGAACCGTACGGCTGCGGAACACGAGGACCGGCGGGACGCGCGTCACGGAGACCGGGCGGCACAGCGCCGTGGAGTCGGTGGCGTTCAGCCCCGACGGCCGTACGGTGACCGGCGGCGCACGCGACGGCACGGTACGGGTGTGGGCGGTGGCCACCGGCAAGGAGCGCGGCGCGCTCGCCGAACGCCGGCGGGACGCCGAGTCGGTGGCGTTCAGCCCCGACCGGCGCACGGTGCTGAGCGGCGGGCACGACGGCACCGTTCGGCTGTGGGACGCGGCGACCGGGGCGCTGCGCGCCGTGCTGGCGGGGCACCGGGGGACGGTGTCCGCCGCGGCGTTCAGCCCGGACGGCGGCACGGTGGTCAGCGGGGGCCGGGACGGCACGGTGCGGCTGTGGGCGGTGGCCACCGGCAAGGAGCGCATCGCGGTGCCGGGACGGCAGGGGCCCGTCGGGTCGGTGGCGTTCAGCCCGGACGGGCGCACGGTGGCCGGTGGCGCACGCGACGGAACCGTACGGCTGTGGGACGCGGCCAACGGCAGGGTGCGGGACGTGCTGAGGGGGCATCGGGGTCCGGTGCGGTCGGTGGCGTTCGGTCCCGACGGCGACACCGTCGCCAGTGGGGGCGACGACGGGAACGTACGGCTGTGGGACGCGGCGACCGGTGATGCGCGCGGCATCCTGACGGGACATCAGGGGCCTGTGCGGTCGGTGGCGTTCAGCCCGGACGGGCGGACCGTCGCCGGGGGCGGTAACGACGGGAACGTACGCCTGTGGAACGCGGCGACCGGGGCACCCCGTGGTGTGTCGGAGGGGCAGCCGGGCACCGTGTGGTCGGTGGCGTTCGGGGCCGACGGGCACACCGTCGCCATCGGCGGCGACAAAGGGGCTCTTCGGCTGTGGGACGCCGCCACCGGGGAGACCCGATCGTTCCGCACGGGCGCCAAGTCCCCCGTGCGGACTGTGGCGTTCAGCCCGGATGGGCGCACCGTCGCCGGTGGCGGCGAGGACGGCACGGTACGGCTGTGGGACACCGCCACGGGCAAGACCCGCGTCACCCTGACGGGGAAGCTTCGCGGCGCGCAGTCGGTGGCGTTCAGCCCGGACGGGCGCACCGTCGCCGGGGGCGGCCGGGACGGCATGGTGCGGCTGTGGGACGCGGCCACGGGGCTGCAGAACTCCGTGCTGGCCGGGCACGAGGGCACGGTGTGGTCCGTGACGTTCAGCCCGGACGGACACACCGTCGCCAGCGGCGGCGACGACGGCACACTGCGCCTGTGGGGCGTGCTCCGCAACGCCGACGAGGCGATCGACAGGATCTGCCGCTCGCTCCGTAGGGACCTGACCCGGCAGGAACGCGACCGCTACCTCAACGCCCCGGGCGGTGAGTGGCCCCGCAGGGCGTGCGTGCGCTGACGCGACGTCAGGACGGCGCCGGGGCGCACGCGTTGCCCGGGGCTTGTTGTCCGGGGCTTGTTGTCCGGTGCCCGGCGGCCGACCCCGGACAACCCCGTACCGGTAGAAGCATGGCCATGACGTCTCTCACGACGACCGCGACCGGGACGGCCGGCCCCTCTCCGGGCCCGTCGCCACGGCGCCGGCTGCTGTTCTGGCGCTCCCCCGCCGACCAGCCCCGGTGGGCGCGGCCCGCGCTCCTCGGCATCGCCGCGCTCGCCGCGCTGCTCTACACCTGGAACATCACGAGCAGCGGCTTCACCCCCTACTACTCGGTGGCCGCGCGCAGCATGTCGGTGAGCTGGGAGGCGTTCCTGTTCACCAGCCTCGATCCGTCCGCCACGCTCACCCTGGACAAGATCGGCGGCTTCCTGTGGCCGCAGGCGCTCTCGGCGCGGATCTTCGGCTTCCACGACTGGGCGCTGACACTGCCCCAGTGCGTCATGGGTGTGATCTCCGTGCTGGTGATGTACCGGATGGTGCGCCGCTGGCAGGGGCCCGCCGCCGGGCTGCTCGCCGCGGGGCTGCTCACGGTGACGCCCGTGCTGGCCTCCATGTTCGGCCACGCCATGCTCGACGGCTCGCTCACCATGTGCCTCGTGCTCGCCGCCGACCAGTACCAGAAGGCGGTGGGCACCGCCCGGCTGCGGTCGCTGCTGCTGAGCGCCCTGTGGGTCGGGCTCGGCTTCCAGGCGAAGATGATGGAGGCCTGGATCATCGTGCCCGCGCTCTTCGTCGGCTATCTCGTTGCGGCGCCGGTCCGGCTGCGGCGCAGGATCGGCCAGCTGGCGGTGGCGGGCGTCGTGATGTTCTCGGTGTCGCTGTCCTGGGTGGCCCTGATGACCTTCACACCGGAGGACGACCGCCCGTACGCGGACGGCTCCACCGGCAACAGCGCGGCCGCGATGGTCTTCGGCTACAACGGCTTCAACCGGCTGCACGCGGGGCTGGTCGACGGGGCGGCGCCCGTCAGCAGCAACGGGCTCTGGGGCAGCGGCGGCCAGATGCGCAACCCCGCCCCGACCGACAGCGGGCCGGGACCCGGCGGGGCGGGCAAGGAGCGGGGCGGCGGGGCCCCGGGGCCGTCCGAGGGGCGGTCGGCCGGGCCGTCCGGCGCGCCGTCGGCCGGAACGCCCGGCGGCCCGGCCGACGCCGGTCCCGGAGGGCCGTCCGGCGCACCGTCGAACGGCGCCACCGGCGCACCGTCGTCCCAGGACGGCGGCCGGAACGGGCGGGCAGGCGCCACGCCCGCCGGCGCCACACCCTCAGGCGCCGAGGCCGGACGGGGGGCGCCGTCCAAGGCCGACCTGTGGCTCAAGCTGCTCCGCAGCCCCCGCCTCACACCTCAGATCGGCTGGCTGTATCCACTCGCGCTGATCTCCCTGGTGATCGGACTCGTGGGGCACCGCAAGGCCGCCCGCACCCACCAGGGCCGCGCCGGCCACCTGATGTGGGGCACCTGGCTCGTCACGGCGGCCGCGGTGCTCAGCGCCCTCGGCAACCTTCCCCACACCGCCTACGTGGCACTCCTCGCGCCCCCGCTCGTCGCCCTGTCCGCCGCCGGGACGGTCGCCCTGTGGCGCGCCCACCGCGCCGCGGCCGGCGGGCCGCGCGCCTGGGTCCTGCCTGCCGTCATCGTGATCGAGGTCGCCTGGACCGTCCATCTGGCGTCGCGGCACACCGACTTCGTCCCCTGGCTCGTCCCGCTCGTCGTGGTGGCCGCGCTCGGTGCCGTCGTCGCGCTCGGCCCGCTGCGGGGAACCACCCGCGGGACCGCACGCGCCGGGCTGCTCGTCGGCTGCGTCGCGATGTTCGCCGCGCCCACGGCATGGTCGCTGTCCGTACTGAACGAGCGGTACGCGGGGACCGTGGTCGACGCCCACGCCGGACCGGCCGAGGACATCCGGATCGCGACGGGGAAGCGCACCATACGCGCCGCCGACGTCAGCGTCCGCACCTCGCCGACGCCCGCGCAGAGCAGGCTGCTCGGCTACGTCCAGGAACGCGACGGCGCCGCGAAGTACACCCTGTCCACCGAGACGTGGGAAGCGTCGGCCCCGTACATCTACGCCGAAGGCGCCCCCGTGCTGCCGCTCGCCGGGCTGCACGCCGAGTCCGTCGCCCTCACCGAGTACCGCGAACTCGTCGCCACCGGCGACATCCGCTTCGCGCTGGTCAGCGACCAGGGCAAGAACACGTCGAAGATCAGCTCGTGGATCGCGTCGGCCTGCGCCGAGGTCGACCCGCGGGCGTACGGGGCACCGGGCGGCGACGACTCACGAGACCGAGGCACCCGGGACGAAGCCGCCCCCAAGGCGCCCGAGCAGACCCTGTACCGCTGCGCACCGTCGGACGCCACGAGCTCCTGACCGGGCGCACCACGACCACGCGGCGTGCTGGCCACGGCACGCCCCTTCGGAAACGGGGGAGGAGCGGTGGCCGCCCCGGCGAAACTGCCGCCGGTGCGGTCACCGCACCCCGCGTATTCGGCCCCGATCCGTTCGATATTCCCGTCCACCGGCGGTTTTCCGTGGCCGGATCCCCGTGACGGAGCGGCGAGTACCCGTCCCGAACAGGACGCCGCCCGGGCGGGGCGAGGGCGGCCCCGTGGACGGGGCGGAGAATGGCAGGAAACGTCTTGCACCGCCCGGCACCCGCCCCCGGTCCTGCGTTTCTGCCTATCTGCCGCGCACATGCCCACGGCATGGTGTCCGAAAAGGGTGGAGCGGCCGTGAAGTTCCCGATGCCTCCGGTTACGCATGGGACCACAGTTGATTGACAAACCATCAGGTGGTCCGCGCTCCCTTTCAGACAGACCCCGGACTTTCGATTTATCGTGGAATCCGAACCGCCTACGGTTGTTGCCGTGGGGGCAGGCACTGACCATGCCGGAGACACGGCCGCTGCGCAGACACATTCGAGGGGGAATCCGTGCGGCCGGCGCAGAACGCGCGCCGCCGGAAAGAGTTACCGTCCGGTTTGACCAGCCGGTCGGTAATTCCGCGCTCTGCCGCTCGATGAAACCTGCCCCCTGTCCGGCCGGCGCGCGCCGGAACAATCCATGTCGGGTTACACGGGGCTTTCCAAGGGGGGACCCTAGTGACGGAATCTCACGCGAGCGATCCCGAAGCGGAACGGAGGGGCTCACTGTCGGACCGGAGCGGCCTGTTGCTGGAAGCCTTTGATCCACAGCAGTTCCGGGAGCATTCGGAGACCGCGCTCGCGAAGCTGGAGAAACATCTGTCGGACCTGTCGATCAGGGGCCTTGAGCTGATCGAGCCCGCGACGCTGTCCCGGGCCGCGAGAGCTCTCATGACGACCGAGCACGAGAAGATCACCGCCTTCGACGAGGAGCGCCTGGCGGGGATCATCGACCTGTACGTCCGGACGGGCATCCAGGTGCACTCCCCCGGCTACATGGGGCGGCAGTTCTCCGGCGTCGTACCGCTCGCCGGTGTCATCGACTTCGTCAGCTCCGTTGTCAACCAGCCGGCCTCGTTCTACGAGGCGGGCCAGTTGCCCAGCGCCGTGGAGCGGATCATGGCCGAGGAGCTGAACCGCTTCATCGGGTGGGACCCGGACGGCTTCACCATGATCACGACGTCGGGCGGCTCCCTGGCCAACCTGACGGCCCTGCTCGCGGCCAGGAACGAGAAACTGCCCGGGTACTGGTCACAGGGGGGTTCCGCGGTGCGCGGGCAGCCCAGGCCGGCCATCGCGGTGGGCGCCGATGTCCACTACAGCGTGGCGCGGGCGGCCGGCGTGCTCGGCATCGGCGACGCCCAGCTCGTACGCCTGCCGCTCAACCGACAGCAGCAGATCTGCCCGAGCGAGGTGCGCGCCACCCTGGAGGCGGCCGAGCGGCAGAACCTCAAGGTGTTCTGCCTCGTCGCGTCGGCGGGCAGCACGTCGGTGGGCGCCTTCGACCCGCTCGACGAACTCGCCGAGGTGGCCCGCGAGAAGGACCTCTGGCTGCACGTCGACGGCGCGCACGGCGCGAGCCTGCTCGTCTCGGACACCCTCCGCGACCGGCTCCGCGGGATCGAGCAGGCCGACTCCCTGACCTGGGACGCGCACAAGATGATGTTCGTGCCCGCGCCCTGCACGATGCTCTTCTACCGGAACAAGGAGACCGCGCTCTCCGCATTCCGGCAGAAGGCCAGCTACGTCTTCGAGGAGGAGCAGGACGTCTACACCGCGTTCGACAGCGGGGGAAAGAACTTCGAGTGCACGAAGCGCCCGATGATCATGACCCTTTGGGCGCTGTGGGCCATTTACGGACGGGCCCTTTTCGCGGAGAAAATCGAGTACCTCTGCCAGTTGACGCGCGAGGCCCACGACACCCTGCGGGCCGACCCCGACTTCGAGACCCTGCACCGCCCGGAAGCGAACATCCTCTGCTTCCGCTACCACCCGCCCGGCCTCGACAAGAAGGACGTGCACCACCTGCAGATCGCCATCAGGAACCGCATCAAATTCGAGGGGAACTTCTTCATCTCGAAGGTGAACGACGACGGAGTGGCCGCGCTGCGCGTGGTCATGATGAACCACCGGATAACCGGCGAGCACTTCCGCATGCTGCTTTCCGAGATCAGAAGGACGGCCCAGGACCTGCTCACCGGCGAAGAAGCAACGGAAGCAGTCGCTGAAAAGTGCCCGGAAAAAGGAACAGCAAAAGGCACAGCAAAGGGAACGGGTAAAGCGTAGAGGGGACGGATGTTGAGTACATCTCACGCTCCACAGGCAACGCATGTTCCACTGCCCGCGCCGGCTCCCGGCGGCGCCCGCGAACTGGCCAACTGGCTCATCCCCGACTGGGAGCTGCAGCCGGAATCCGTCGAGGCCGTCACCGTACTCCCCTCCTTCGCGAGCAAGATGCGCGAGTGCGAGCGGGTCTGCCAGACGCTGTACAGCGAGATCCCGCACGAGATCCAGGACGCGGTCGTGCTGCGCCGCCTCCAGCAGATGGTGAACACCGTGCTCCTCAACCCGCTGTGGCGGGAGCGGCTGCGGGGCGCCGGCATCACGCACGCACCGCAGACGTACGAGGAGTGGCAGCGCATACCGCTGTCGGACAAGGACGTCCAGCGCGACTTCTTCATGGACACCCGGCCGGGCATGGTCGTGCCGCTCACCCGCGGCGAGTTCGAGATCGTCGCCAGCGGCGGCACCAGCGGCGGCAAGCCGCTCGAAGTCGTGTACGCCTTGCGCGAATTGAAGGACACGTACGAGATCGCGGGCCGCTTCATGGGGGCCTACCAACTCGCCCGGCACCTCGCGGGCACCGACCCCAAGTGGCTCTTCACCACGCTGGCGGACTACCAGATGTGGAGCAGCGGCACGATGGTCGGCGGCGTGCTCCAGCATGTGCCAGGCGTCAACTACGTGGGCGCCGGCCCCGTCACCGCCCCCGTCCTGGAGCACATGTTCTCCTACCGCGGCCCAAAGGCCCTGATGGGCATCTCCGCGGGCATCGCGATCCTCGCCGAACTCGGCGCGGGCATGCGCCAGGAGTACCGCGACAGCTTCCGCGTCGCCCTGTACGGCAGCGGAGTGCTGCCGCAGCGCAAGCGGGTGGAGCTGCAGGCGCTGTATCCGAACCTCGCGATCCTCAGCTACTTCGCCGCCACCCAGGCGGAGACCATCGGCCTGCAGCTCGACGCCGCGTCGCCCTGGCTCTCCGCGGTGCCGGGGCTGCACTTCATCGAGATCGTCGACGAGGAGGGCCGCCAGGTCCCCGAGGGCGAGGAGGGCGAGCTCGTCGTCACCCGCCTGCACGCGCACGAGACGCCGCTGCTGCGGCTGAAGCTCGGCGACCGGATGATCCACCGGCCCCGCACGGACGGACCCGGCCTGAAGACGCGGCAGTTCGAGTTCGCGGGACGCACCGGGGACGTACTGCACCTCAACGACAGCCAGTACTCGGCGGCGCGGGCCTACGCCGCGCTGCGCGACGAGCTGAAGGCGGCCGATGTGGTGGACCTGGACGCGGTGGCGCACGACGTCCAGTTCGTCAACCACCGGGAGGGCAGGACGATCACGCTGTACGCGGCGGTCGACGACGTGCTCGGTCTGACCTACCGCGCCGACACGGTGCTCGGCCCCTACGGCCTCCAACAAATCTTCGTGAACGCGCTGCCGCGCGCCCTGTCGCTGTTCAACCACGGCGAGGCGAACGCCGCGTCGATCGAGAGGACCGGATACACCCTCCAGCTCAAGTTCGTGCCCCGGCTGTCCGCCGAGATCGAGCGGACCGCCGTCGGAAAGGTCCCGCTGGTCCGGGACCGCGGCTAGGCACCCGAGAACAGGGAGTGGAATGAACAGGAGCGGAATGAAGTCGCAGGTGAACATTATCGCCGTCGTCGACGTCATCGGAGCGCTGTCGATCAAGTCGTTGTCCGACGGCAACCTCTGCATGGTGGACGACAGCGCGTTCGACAGCACCCACCAGGGCACGCCGAATCTCGTCACCGTCGTCAAGCCCGGCCAGGTCGTGTCCTGGACCGCGCTCGCCGTCGACCTGCAGACCCCGGTCGAGATCAAGAGCATCTCGTTCGCGCCCGCCGAGGGCCGGCAGGGGCAGCAGGGGTACGTCGGACAGCAGGGACAGCAGGGACACGTCCCGCCCGGCGGGCCCGCCGTCGCCACCGCCACGCCGAGCGCCCCCGGCATGGGCACGGCCGTCCCCGGCCCCACGGGCGCCCAGGCCCCCCAGGCCCCCCAAACCCCGCAGACCCCCCAGACCCAGCAAACCCCTCAACCCCACCAGCCCCACGCCTCGCAGGAATCCGACGGCGACAAGCTCGACCTCGACGTGTGGACCGGAGTGGTGCCGCACTGGATGACCCCGGGCGTGCCCTACCAGTACCGCCTCGAACTCCAGATGTACGAGGGCGCCAACAGCGTCATGACCATCGACTCTCCCGCGTTGATGTGTCGGTAGCGATCCGCACCACGACGGCAAGGCCGGGAACGACGACGAAGGCGGAATCATGCCCCAACAGTTGGCGATCATCGTGCTCGTGGACGTCGGCAACGCGCTGGCCACCAGCACGCTCGAAGGCAACACCTACCTGTTCGACAACATGAAGCTGCACGGCTCCGAGAACCAGGGGACCGGCGATCTCGTGACCGCGATCCACGGCTCCTACTGGCGGGACGGCTCGCAGGCCAGCGAGCAGGTCCTGAACTGGCTGCCGTACAGCCTGGGTTCCATCCCGCCGACCGTCCCGCGCGGCTACGAGGCCGAGCGGGCGCGGCAGACCGACGAGCAGGCGCTGGCCGAACTGCAGGAGCTCGCCGCCAAGTCGACGGTGCCGAGCGCCGACGCCGCCGCGGAGCTCAACCGCATCCGGCGGAGCGTGGGCACCCGGGTCAAGACCACCCGGCGCACCCGGGGCCGGCTGTCCGGGCAGAAGATCGTCGACGTCCAGGGCCAGGTCGTCACCGAGGACGCCACGGCGGCGGCCAGTCCCCCGGCGCCGGTGATCACCGACATCTACGGCGAGGCCGTGGACGCGAAGATCATGTATCCGGCGGAGTACGGCTCCCCGGACATGGTGACCGACGGCTGGTACTGGTCGGCGTCGGTCGACACGTCCCGCCCGGGGACGTACTCGTACATGATGCGCATCCAGCTGCACAAGCTGTCCCAGGCCAACGGCGAACTCCGGTGGGAGCCGGTGAACCTGACGTGCTCGTCGGCCCTGAAGATCACTTCCGAGCCGCGGCGCAACGCCTTCACCAAGGCGGGTCTGGGCCAGCTCCCCATCCCGCCCTCGCACCCGGCCCGCGGCGCCTGACCCCCACCGGACGAGGAGGAGGACCTGATGACGACCAAATCGAAGCCGCGGGAGACCACGGTGAAGCGGCCGATCTCCATCACCGCCGTCGTGGACTGCGTGGGCGCCCTGGCGGCCGGCAGCATGGAAGGCCACCTGTACATGTACGACACGAACCGGGCCGGGGGTTCCACCGGGTTCGGCACGGAGGAACTCCGGACGAAGGTCCGGCGCGGCGACCAACTGCTGTGGAACTGCCTGGCGTTGGAGTGCGAGGCGTACGTGTCGATCGAGGACATCGTGATCGACCGCGAGATCTGCGAGCCGGTGCGGAAGGTGTACCCCGGCACCGACGTGTCGTACTGGGTCGCCACGGTGAAGAAGGCGGACCTGGAGCCGGTCGCGTATCAGATCAAGTTCAAGCTGGGCACGAGGGACGAGCCGATCACCACCACCCTGTCGTCGTCCCTCGTCGGCTAGGGGCCAGTCATGACGGCGTACGCGAAGGAGGAACGGGTGAGCAGCACCACTACGCGCGGTGACGTGGAGAAGCAGAACCCCGGCCAGCTGAACTCGGTCCAGCTCAACATCGTGACGCTCATCAACATGGAGCGGGCGACGGCGACGGGCTCGCTGAGCGACTCGATGTACATGATGGACAACAGCATCGGCGGCAAGGGGCAGGGCACCTCGTCGCTGGAGACGGTGTGCAAGCAGGGGCAGGTGATCAACTGGATCGTCCGCCCGATCGACATGGAGAAGCGCCTGGACGGCACCTGGCCGCCCATGCCGAAGATCAACAACATCGTGTTCCTCGACACCGAGCTGGGTGACGAGGAGGACGTGGCGGAGCGGCGGATCTTCAACGAGCTGAAGATCTACGGGATGCCGGACCGGATGCGGGACAAGTTCACGCCGGTCTACTACTACTGGGCCGGCACGGTCATGAGCACCGCGAAGCCCGGCCTGTACCGGTACCGGCTCGTGATGGAGCTGGAGCAGGAGAACAAGAAGGAGCGGCTGTACCTGAACACGGCCATCCATCCGTCGATCCGGGTGATCCCCGTCTAGCCGACGCCGGGCCACGCTTCAGGCCGCGAGCACTATGAACAGGGTGTATACGTCATGTGTATAGTGCTTGCATGCCTGCCGTGAACAAACCTTCCGCCTTCAAGACGACGCGCTCGGCCAAGAGGTTGCGTCGCACCGCCCCCGTCCTCGCGGCGGGGGCGGCTCTCGCCCTCGCGCTGACCGGGTGCACCCAGCTCGACACCACGTCGCCCAGCTCCGTGCGCAAGGACGGGGCGGCGGCGAAGGCGGCGGACCAGGGGAAGTTCGGCACCGTCGACTGCCGCAAGGCCAAGTGCGTGGCGCTGACCTTCGACGCGGGCCCCAGCGAGAACACGCCCAGACTCCTGAGCATCCTCAAGAGAGAGAAGGTCCCCGCCACCTTCTTCACGCTCGGCAAGAACCACATAGAGAAGTACCCCGAGCTGGTGAAGCAGATGGACGCCGAGGGGCACGAGGTGGCCAGCCACACCTGGTCGCACAAGATCCTCACGAAGATCAGCCCGAAGGAGGCGCGCCGCGAGCTGGAGCGCCCGAACGAGGCGATCGAGAAGCTCATCGGCAAGAAGCCGACACTGATGCGTCCGCCGCAGGGCCGGACCAACGACGACGTCAACAAGCTCTCCAAGGAGCTCGGCCTCTCGGAGGTCCTGTGGACCGTCACGGCGAAGGACTACACGACCAATGACTCCAAGCTGATCCAGAAGCGGGTCATCGACCAGACGAAGCGGGACGGCATCATCCTGCTGCACGACATCTACAAGGGCACGGTCCCGGCCGTCCCCGGTGTCATCACCGAGCTCAAGAAGCGCGGCTACGTCTTCGTGACGGTGCCCCAGCTCCTCGCGCCGGGCAAGGCCGAGCCGGGCAAGGTCTACCGCTAGGGCGTGTCTTTTGAATCGGTCCGGACAGCCCTGGGCGCGCTCCGGCCGCTCGGCTGGCAGGCTCGGGGTGTGGCCATCTTCCAGATCACCCGAGACACGCCCCTGCCCGCCGCCGAGACCTGGCGCAGGCTGACCGCGTGGGAGCGGCACGCCGACGTCGTCCCGCTCACCCGCATCGCGGTCCGGACTCCCCCGCCCACCCACGCGGGGACGGTCTTCGTCGCGCGCAGCGCGCTCGGCCCCGTCGGCTTCGACGACGTCATGGAGGTCGTCGAGTGGTGCCCGCCGGACGGCACCGCTCCGGGGCGGTGCCGGCTGGAGAAGCGGGGGACGTTCATGACGGGCTGGGCCGAGATCGAGGTCTACCCCACGGACGGCGGCTCCGCCGTGGTGTGGCGCGAGGATCTTCGCGTGCGGTGGCTGCCCGCGCTGTGCGACGGGGTGCTGTCGTCCGTGTCGGGACGGGTGTTCGGCCGAGCGGTGGACCAGCTCCTCGCGCCCTGAGCGCCGGCGCGACGGGCTCCCCCGCGCCGCGCCTTTCAGGCGACGGAACCGATGCGCCCCGACGGCCGGTTCGACGTGTCGTGGTGGATGGGGGTGTGGGCGCCGGTCAGGGAGGTCCCCGTGCCGCCCCGGCGGTTCGCGACGATCTCCGAGGCGATCGACAGGGCCGTCTCCTCGGGCGTACGGGCGCCGAGGTCGAGGCCGATGGGCGAGCGCAGGCGCGCCAGCTCCAGCTCGGTGACGCCGACCTCGCGCAGGCGCGCGTTGCGGTCCTCGTGGGTGCGACGCGAGCCCATCGCGCCGACGTAGGCGACGGGGAGGCGCAGGGCGAGCCGCAGCAGGGGGACGTCGAACTTGGCGTCGTGGGTCAGGACGCACAGCACGGTGCGGCCGTCGACCTCGGTGCGCTCCAGATAGCGGTGCGGCCAGTCGACGACGATCTCGTCGGCGTCCGGGAAGCGTCCGGCCGTGGCGAAGACGGGCCGCGCGTCGCACACGGTCACGTGGTAGCCGAGGAACTTGCCCATCCGGACCAGCGCCGACGCGAAGTCGATGGCGCCGAACACGATCATGCGGGGCGGCGGGACGCTCGACTCGACGAGGACGACCAGCGGCCTGCCGCACCGGGAGCCGTCCTCGCCGATCTCCACGGTCGCGGTGCGGCCCGCGTCGAGCAGGGCGCGGGCCTCCTCCGCCACCGTGCGGTCCAGCTCGGGGTGGCCGCCGAGCCCGCCCTCGTACTCCCCCGTGGGGCGTACGAGCAGGGCGCGGCCGAGCAGTTCGGCGGGCCCGGACGTGACGCGGGCGACGGCCGCCGCCTCCCCTGCCGACGCGGCGGCGAGCGCCGCGGCGAACACCGGCCTGGACACGGCGTCCGCGCGGACCGGGGTGACGAGGATGTCGATGACGCCGCCGCAGGTCAGACCCACGGCGAAGGCGTCGTCGTCGCTGTAGCCGAAGCGTTCGAGGACGGTCTCGCCGTCTTCCAGGGACTGCCGGCACAGTTCGTAGACGGCGCCCTCCACACATCCGCCGGAGACCGAGCCGATCGCCGTGCCCTCGCTGTCGACGGCGAGCGCGGCGCCCGGCTGCCGGGGCGCGCTGCCGCCGACCGCCACCACGGTGGCGACGGCGAAGTCACGTCCCTGCCCGACCCACCGGTTCAGCTCGTCGGCGATGTCCAGCATCTCGGCCTCCTCAGGCTCACAAGGCTCTACGGGTGTGTGAAGGGCCGGCGCCTCAGTGGACGCCCAGCCAGCTCTCGATGGGGTTGAGGGCGAAGTAGACGATGAAGATCAGCGTCAGGCCCCACATGAAGGCGCCGATCTCGCGGGCCTTGCCCTGGGCGATCTTGATGGCGACCCAGGAGATGACGCCCGCCGCGACACCGGTGGTGATGGTGTACGTGAAGGGCATGAGCACGACGGTCAGGAAGACCGGGATGGCGGTGGCGCGGTCGGCCCAGTCGACGTGCCTGGCGTTCATCATCATCATCGCTCCGATGACGACGAGCGCGGCGGAGGCGACCTCCTGGGGCACGATCGCGGTGAGCGGCGTGAAGAAGAGGCAGGCCGCGAAGAAGAGGCCCGTGACGACCGAGGCGAGGCCGGTGCGGGCGCCTTCGCCGACGCCGGTCGCGGACTCGACGAAGACGGTCTGGCCGGAGCCGCCCGCCACGCCGCCGATGGCGCCGCCTGCGCCGTCGATGAACAGCGCCTTGGACAGGCCGGGCATGCGGCCCTTGTCGTCGGCGAGGTTGGCCTCGGTGCCGACGCCGATGATGGTGGCCATCGCGTCGAAGAAGCCGGCGAGCACGAGCGTGAAGACGATCATGCCGACCGTCATCGCGCCGACCTCGCCCCAGCCGCCGAACTCGACCTCGCCGATGAGCGAGAAGTCGGGCGACGAGACCGCGCTGCCGTGCAGTTCGGGGGCGCCGTTCGCCCACTGCTTGGGGTCGATCACGTCGAGTGCGTTGAGTACGACGGCGATCACGGTGCCGGTGACGATGCCGATCAGGATCGCGCCGGGGGTGTTGCGCGCCTGCAGCATGAAGATGAGGAGCAGGGTGCAGGCGAAGATCAGCACGGGCCAGCCGGAGAGTTCACCGGCGGGGCCGAGGGAGAGCGGGGTGGCCTTGCCGGGGTGCACGAAGCCGCCCTTGACGAGGCCGATGATGGCGATGAACAGGCCGATGCCCATGGTGATGCCGTGCTTGAGGGCGAGCGGGATCGCGTTCATGATCATCTCGCGCATCCCGGTGACCACGAGCAGCATGATCACCACGCCGTACATCACGCACATGCCCATGGCCTGCGGCCAGGTCATCTCGGGCGCGACCTGCGAGGAGATCACACCGGACACGGAGAGTCCGGCGGCCAGGGCCAGCGGCACCTTGCCGACGAAGCCCATGAGGAGCGTGGTGACCGCCGCGGCGAGCGCCGTCGCGGTGATCAGGGCCTTCTGGCCCATGGTGTCCCCCGCCGCGTCCTTGCCGGACAGGATCAGGGGGTTGAGCAGGACGATGTACGCCATCGCCATGAACGTGGTGATTCCGCCGCGCACCTCACGCGCGACCGTGGATCCCCGCCGGGATATGTGGAAGTACCGGTCGAGCCAAGATCTGCCGGCCGGGACGCGTGAGCCGGAGCCCGCGTCCTCCGCGGTGGTCTTGGGCTCCACTGAAGACTGGGTCATGGTGCCTACTCCCAAGGTTCACAGGGGCACCCGCTGAGTTGCGGGATTTGGGATGGTGCGTTGGCTGCACGACCCGGGGGACGGCCCGAGACGAACGACATCTCCCTCGGGGCGAGGGGGAGTTGGGCTCCGAGCGGTGCGGGCGGCGGGAAGTGTGACGTTCCTGGGAGGCACACACCGCTCGGAGGACTTGCGCTGATCCCCGAGCGGGGGATCAGATCCGCGGAGGGATCACGTGCCGGTGAGGTGTTCGGGACGCACCGGCGTCTTGTTGAGCTCCAGACCGGTGGCCGCGCGGATCGCCGCGAGGACCGCCGGGGTCGAGGAGAGGGTGGGGGCCTCGCCGATGCCGCGTACGCCGTAGGGCGCGTTCGGGTCGGCGAGCTCCAGGTAGTCGACCGGGATGGTCGGGGTGTCGAGGATGGTCGGGAGCAGGTAGTCCGTGAAGGAGGGGTTCTTCACCTTCGCGGTCTTCGGGTCGACGATGATCTCCTCCATCACCGCGACGCCGAGGCCCTGGGTGGTGCCGCCCTGGATCTGGCCGATGACGGAGAGCGGGTTGACCGCCTTGCCGACGTCCTGGGCGCAGGCCAGTTCGATGACCTTGACGAGGCCGAGCTCGGTGTCGACCTCGACGACCGCGCGGTGCGCGGCGAAGGCGTACTGCACGTGGCCGTTGCCCTGTCCGGTGCGCAGGTCGAAGGCCTCGGTGGGGCGGTGCCTGAACTCCTCCTCGACCTCGACGGCCTCGTCCTCCAGGACCTCCACGAGGGTGGTGAGGACCTCGCCGCCGTCGGTGACGACCTTGCCGCCCTCCAGGAGGAGTTCGGCGTTGGCCCAGGCCGGGTGGTACGAGCCGAACTTGCGCCGGCCGATCTCCAGGACCTTCTCGCGGACGATCTCGCAGGAGTTCTTGATGGCGCCGCCGGTCATGTACGTCTGGCGGCCCGCGGAGGTCGAACCCGCCGAGCCCACCTGGGTGTCGGCGGGGGCGATGGTGACCTGCTGGACGCCGAGCTCCGTGCGGGCGATCTGCGCGTGGATGGTGACACCGCCCTGGCCGACCTCCGCCGCGGCGGTGTGGACCGTGGCGACGGGCTCGCCGTTGATGACCTCGATGCGGACCTTGGCGGTCGAGTAGTCGTCGAAGCCCTCGGAGAAGCCGACGTTCTTGATGCCGACCGCGTAGCCCACACCGCGGACGACGCCCTCGCCGTGCGTGGTGTTGGACAGGCCGCCGGGCAGCGCGCGGACGTCGGCGCCCTCGCTGGACTCCCACTGGCGCTCGGGCGGCATCGGGCGGGCCTTGACGCGGCGCAGCAGCTCGGCGACGGGGGCGGGCGAGTCGACCGGCTGCCCGGTCGGCATGATCGTGCCCTGCTCCATCGCGTTCTTCTGCCGGAACTCCACCGGGTCCATGCCCAGCTTCGCGGCGACCTTGTCCATCTGCGCCTCGTACGCGAAGCACGCCTGGACCGCGCCGAAGCCGCGCATGGCGCCGCAGGGCGGGTTGTTGGTGTAGAGGCCGATCGCCTCGATCTCCACGTCGTCGACGACGTACGGACCGACCGAGAGGGACGAGGCGTTGCCGACGACCGACGGGGTCGACGACATGTAGGCGCCGCCGTCCAGGACGATCTTGCACTTCATGTGCGTGAGCTTGCCGTCCTTGGTGGCGCCGTGCTCGTAGTAGAGCTTCGCCGGGTGCCGATGGACGTGGCCGAAGAAGGACTCGTAGCGGTTGTAGACCATCTTCACGGGCTTGCCCGTGCGCAGCGCGAGGACCGAGGCGAGGATCTGCATCGAGATGTCCTCGCGGCCGCCGAACGCGCCGCCGATGCCCGCCATCGTCATGCGGACCTTCTCCTCGGGCAGGCCGAGGCAGGGGGCGATCTGCTTGAGGTCGGAGTGCAGCCACTGGGTGGCCACGTAGAGGTCGATGCCGCCGTCCTCCGCGGGCACGGCGAGGCCGGACTCCGGTCCGAGGAAGGCCTGGTCCTGCATGCCGAAGGTGTACTCACCCTTGACGATCACGTCGGCCTTCTTGGCGGCCTCTGCGGCGTTGCCGCGGATGATCGGCTGGCGGTGCACGATGTTCGGGTGCGGGACGTGGCCGGCGTGGTGGTCGCCGCGGTTCTCGTGGACCAGGACCGCGTCGGGGGCGGTCGCCGACGCCTCGTCCGTGATGACCGGGAGCTCCCGGTACTCGATCTTGATTTTCGCGGCGGCGCGGCGCGCGGTCTCCGGGTGGTCGGCGGCCACGAGGGCGACCGGCTCACCGTGGTGGCGGACCTTGCCGTACGCGAGGACGGGGGTGTCCTGGTACTCCATGCCGTAGTTCTTGGCGGCCGGCAGGTCGTCGGCGGTCAGGACCGCGTAGACGCCGGACATGGCCACGGCCTCGGAGACGTCGATCGACACGATCTCGGCGTGCGCGACCGTGGACCGCAGGGCCTGGCCCCAGATCATCTCCTCGTGCCACATGTCCGAGGAGTAGGCGAATTCGCCGGTGACCTTCAGGGTGCCGTCGGGGCGCAGCATCGACTCGCCGACGCCGCCCTTGGTCTGCGAACCCTGGGTGACGTTGGCGGGGATGCCGGTGGTGGTGCCAGCCATGTCAGACCGCCTCTCCCTGACGGGCCGCGGCCAGGCGGACCGCGTCCAGGATCTTCTCGTAACCGGTGCAGCGGCAGAGGTTGCCGGAGAGCGCCTCGCGGATGTCCGCGTCGGACGGCGTGTCGTTGCGCTCGAGGAGCTCGTCGGCCGCGACGAGCAGGCCGGGGGTGCAGAAGCCGCACTGGACGGCGCCCGCGTCGATGAACGCCTGCTGGATCGGGGAGAGCTCGGCGCCCTCGCCGGTCTGCGAGTCCTGTCCCTTGGCGCTCCAGTTCTGCGCCTCCTGGAGGGAGGTGCCGCAGGCGCCGGAGGCGCCGGAGACGCAGCCGCCGCCGGGGTGGGCGTCGGCGCGGTGCTTGGCGTAGTCGGCGAGGCCCTCGACGGTGGTGACCTCGCGGCCCTCCACCTGACCGGCCGCGACCAGACACGAACACACCGGGACGCCGTCGAGCCGGACGGTGCAGGAGCCGCACTCGCCCTGCTCGCAGGCGTTCTTGGAGCCCGGCAGGCCCATGCGCTCACGCAGCACGTAGAGCAGGGACTCGCCCTCCCACACGTCGTCCGCTTCCTGCTGACGGCCGTTGACCGTGAAGTTCACGCGCATTATGCGACTCCCTCAGTGCTGCGGCCCTCGCCGCGGTACGACTCCCAGGTCCAGCCAAGCGTGCGGCGGGCCATGATGCCGACGGCGTGGCGGCGGTAGTTCGCCGTGCCGCGCACATCGTCGATCGGGTTGGCGGCTCCGGAGGCGAGCTCCGCGAACTGCTTGGCGATCGAGGGGGTGATGATCTTCTTGCTGTCCCAGAAGCCGCCCTCTTCGAGCGCCGCGTTCAGGAATTCCTCGGCCGCCTTCGCCCGGATGGGGGTGGGGGCGGCGGAGCCGATGCCGGTCCGCACGGTGCGGGTCTCGGGGTGCAGCGCGATGCCGAAGGCGCAGACGGCGATGACCATGGCGTTGCGGGTGCCGACCTTCGAGTACTGCTGCGGCCCGTCCGCCTTCTTGATGTGCACGGACTTGATCAGCTCGTCCGCGGCGAGGGCGTTGCGCTTCACGCCGGTGTAGAAGTCGTCGATCGGGATCAGGCGGGAACCCCGCACGGACTCCACCTCGACCTCGCAGTCGGCGGCCAGCAGGGCCGGGTGGGCGTCGCCTGCCGGGGACGCCGTGCCCAGGTTGCCGCCGACGCCGCCGCGGTTGCGGATCTGCGGGGAGGCGACGGTGTGCGAGGCGAGCGCGAGGCCGGGGAGCTCGGCTCGGAGCTCCTCCATGATCTGGGTGTACGGGACGGAGGCGCCCAGCTGGACCGTCTCCTCGCCCACCTCCCACTCGCGCAGCTCGACGATGCGGTTGAGGTCAAGCAGGTACTCGGGACGACGGTGGTCGAAGTTGATCTCGACCATCACGTCGGTGCCACCCGCAATCGGCACAGCCGTGGGGTGCTCGGCCTTGGCGGCGAGCGCCTCCTCCCAGCTGGCGGGGCGAAGGAAGTCCATGAGGCTCTCTTCTTCGTATCGAGGGTCGTTCGCTTCAAGGGACGGGAGGATTCCGTTCCGGCCACTCGGGCCGTTCGTCCCTCGACTGCTCGTTCATGTGCTGTTAACGCGGAGTGGGGCAAGTACACCGCCCGCTCGTCCGATGGGGTCAGTCACCGAAACCATGAAGGAGTTGGCTGGCCAAGCCGTGCGTCTTGTAGATTCGTATGAAGAACGGGCCCCAGTAACCTCGCGGATTCCCCCGGGAAACGGGGGACGCCCGGCGGCACAGGACCCCGGCGCTACCGAGCGCACATGTTTGTACACACCATTCGAGACAGATCGGCGGCGACGACCCCATGCGGCTGCGCGCACTCCTTGACACCGACGCGCTGGGCCTGCGGCTGCTCGGCGGCGAGGACGAGCTTGACCGCACCGTGCGCGGTGTGATGACCACGGACCTGCGGGACCCCAGCCGCTATCTGGCGGGCGGCGAGCTGGTCCTCACCGGCCTCGCCTGGCGCCGCGACGCCTCGGACACGGAACCCTTCGTGCGGATCCTCGCGAGCGCCGGAGTCGCGGCCCTGGCCGCCGGCGAGGCCGAGCTCGGCGACATCCCCGAGGACATCGTCGAGGCCTGCGCCCGGCACCGGCTTCCGCTCTTCGCGGTCAACGAATCCGTGGCCTTCGCGACGATCACCGAGCACGTGGTGCGGCAGGTCTCCGGCGAGCGCGCCGGGGACCTGGCGGCCGTCGTCGACCGGCACCGGCGCCTGATGACGTCGGGCCCGGCGGGCGGCGGCCCCGACGTCGTCCTCGACCTGCTCGGCACCGACCTGGACCTGCGGGCCTGGGTGCTCTCCCCCGCCGGGCGCGTGATCGCCGGGTCGAGCGCGGCGGGGACCGCCCTGCCGGGGCCGCTCTGCGCGCGCCTCGCCGGGGAGCACCTGGCGGCCGTCCGGACGGGCCGGCGCGGCCCGCACCGCGTCTCGGTGGACTCCGTGACGTACTCGCTGTTCCCCGTTCGAACCAGTGGGCGCGGCACGGCCGGCGCATCGCGGGACGTGCGCGAGTCGGTGCTCTCCGACTGGGTCCTCGCGGTGGAGGCCGACGCGGGCGACTGGCCCGAGGAGCGGCTCGACCTGCTGCAAGGTGTGACGCAGCTGATCGCCGTGGAGCGCGACCGGCGCGACGCGGCCCGCACGGTGCGCCGCCGCCTCGCCCAGGAAGTCCTTGAGCTGGTGCAGACCGGCGCGGCCCCCGCGGAGATCGCGGCCCGGCTGCGCGTCGCCGCGCCGGTGCTGCTGCCGGGGCTCGGCACGGCCCCGCACTGGCAGGTCGTGGTGGCCCGGGTGGAGTGGGAGGGCGGGGAGATCGACGGCGGCCCTGTCGCCCAGTCGCTCCTGGAGGAGATCCTCGTCGACCCCCATGCGGCGGGCCCCGAGCCGTCCGACCGGATCGCGGTCGCGCACACCGGTGACGAGGCGATCGCCCTCGTGCCGCTGCCCGCGGTCGCCGGCGAGCACGACGGCCCGGAGACGGGCCTGCTCGCGGACGCGCTCCTCGCCTCCGTCCACGACCCGCTGGCCGCGGGCCTCGACGGCGACGGCCGCCTCACGCTGGGCGTCAGCGCCTCCGTGCACTCGGCGGAGGGGCTGCGCGGCGCCCTGGAGGAGGCCCGGCACGCCCGCCGGGTGGCGGCGGCCCGGCCCGGCCGGGTCTGCGCGGCCGGACACCAGGAGCTGGCGTCGCACGTCCTGCTGCTGCCGTTCGTGCCGGACGACGTGCGCCGGGCGTTCACGGCGCGGCTCCTGGACCCGCTGCGGGAGTACGACCAGCGGCACCGCGCCGAGCTCATCCCGACCCTGGAGGCGTTCCTCGACTGCGACGGTTCGTGGACGCGCTGCGCCGCGCGGCTGCACCTCCACGTCAACACGCTGCGCTACCGGGTGGGCCGTATCGAGCAGTTGACGGGTCGTGACCTCTCGCGGCTCGAGGACAAGCTCGATTTCTTCCTCGCCCTGCGGATGAGCTGAGGGAATCCGGCGCGGGCCCGGCCGGAGGGAAGTCACCGCCGACCGGGCCCGGCACGTCTCCTTACCCTCCCTTTGTGAATTCTTTCACCCGACCTCTTGGCCGCACGCCGCGATCCATGCTGAGATTCGCCCACGACTCAACAGCTCAATGGTGTGCTCGGGGAGGGCAACGTGGCGCATACCGCCATGTCTGGTACCGGAACGACTGCAGAGCACGATCCACTCCAGACCGCGGTATGGCGGCTGCGCTCGCGCGGCTGCTGGACCGACGCTGCGGAGCTGCTCGCCTCACGGGCGGGGGCCTCGGCGGCACTTCAGAGGGCGGCCCTCCTCGTCGAGCGGTGCCTGTTCACGGGGGACGGCTGGGGTGAGGCGGAGGACGTCCTGCGGACCGCGGAGGCCCTCGCCGAGAACGACGACGACCGGGGCGCCGCGGCCTGCGAGCGGGGCCAACTGGCTTACGCCTCTACGGTCTTGGGGGTACGCGACCGGGCCGACGAAGCCCGCACGGCACTCGGCAGGGCGGCGGCGCTGCTCGCCCCGAACGCCTCCGGGCGGCCGCTCCTCGACTTCCGCCGCGGCCTGATCGCGGAGCACATCGCGGACTCGCCGCAGTCCGCGAAGGCGGCCTACCGCAGGGCGCACGCGGGCGCCACCGCGCGCTCCGACTCGCTGCTGCTCTCCTTCACCTGGCGCCACCTCGCCGGACTCGCCCTGCGCGACGGGGAGTTGGCGGAGGCGCGGCACGGTTTCGCCGAATCCCTGCGCATCCGCGAGGAACTCGGCTACCTGGTCGGCACGGCCCCCGCACTCGCCGCACTCGCGGACGCAGAGCCGGAACCGGAAGCCACCCGCCTCCGCGCCGAGGCCACCCGCCTCTTCCGCCTCCTCGGCGGCGTCCCCTCCTGGCTGGCCCACCACCTGCAACCTCCCGCGGCAGCGGTCTAGCCCCCTCACGGGCGCCGGCTCCCCCATACGCCGGCGCCCACGGGGTCGCCGGGCCCCCCGGCACAGGGGAAGCACCACGCCGGGGTCAGGCCGAGCCGGACCCCGTGAAGTGTTCCTGGACCAGGGACGAGACCACGCAGAAGTCCTGGGCGGCGAGGGCGTCGAGGAGGGCCATGTGTTCTGCCGCGTCGGCGATGAGGTCGGCGCGGCGGCCTGCGACGGGGCCGCTCGACAGGGGCCACTGCGAGCGGCGGTGCAGGTCGTCCGCGACCTGGACGAGCTGCTGGTTGCCGGAGAGGGCGAGCACGGCGCCGTGGAAGGAGCGGTCCGACTCGGCGTAGCGCGCGAGGTCGCCGACCGCCGCGGCCGTCACCGTCGCCTCGGCCAGCGGCCGCAGCTCGGCCCAGCGCGCCGCGGGCACCGTGCGGGCGAGCCGCAGCATCACCGGCACCTCGATCAGCGCCCGCACCTCCGCGAGCTCGGCCAGCTCGCGGGTGCTGCGCTCGGTGACCCGGAACCCGCGGTTGGGCACGACCTCCACGGCACCCTCGTTGGCCAGCTGCTGCATCGCCTCGCGAACGGGCGTCGCGGAGACGCCGAAGCGCTCGCCGAGGACCGGCGCCGAGTACACCTCGCCGGGCGTGAGCTCGCCGCCGACGAGGGCGGCCCGCAGCGCGGCGAGGACCTGTCCGCGCACGGAGCTGCGCCGGACCGTGCGGCGCGGCCCGCGCACCCCGGAGCCCGCCTGCTCCGGCACCCGGACGCGCGGCACCCCGGCGAGGGAAGCCCCCTCGCGTGCTCCGGTCTGCTCCACGACGTCCGCCCGCCCCGCTTTCCACTGCTCCGAAAGGTACGAGAGGCACCATAGGCGGACAGGACCCGAGTTGAAACCTCGATCACGTCGGGTAAGGTAAGGCTTACCTGCTATCGATCGCGATTCGGTGGTCCCCCGCATGTCCGTACCCACCTTGGCCGCACCCCTCCAGGGCGCCTCCAGTGCCGTAGCGGGCTCGTACGCCCGCCTCAACGAGGTGTACTCCGGACTGCGCATCACCGAGCTCGCCCCCGGCGAACGGATCCCCCAGGGCGCCGGCTGGGTCACCGCCGCCCGGCTCGCGGAGGGCGGCGCCGACCTCGACGCGTTCCTCGCCTGGGACAACGCACAGATCCTGAAGGACTACGGCACCCAGGCCCGCCCCGACGTGGTCGCCAGCTTCGGCCTGCACCGCTACGCCTGGCCGGCCACCCTCCTCATCACGGTCCCGTGGTTCCTGCACCGCCGCGTGCCCCGCTTCCCGGTCGCCGACGTCTCCTTCCAGCGCACCCTCGGCCATCTGGCCGTACGCACGGGCGCATTCGCCTGCCTGCCCGACGACCCGGCCGCGTCCCTCCCCGGCGCCCGCGTCGTGGCGGACGAGGAAGCGCTGCGCGCCGAGGTGCGGGCCTCCGTCGCCGAGCACCTCGGCCCGCTCCTGGACGGCTTCGGCCCCCGGATGCGGCGCCGCTCCCGCGCCCTGTGGAGCCTCGCCACCGACGAGATCGTCGAGGGCCTCTGGTACGTCGCCCACCTCCTCGGCGAGGAGCAGCGGGCGATGACGGAGCTGGAGCGGCTCCTGCCCGGCGCCACCAAGCCGTACGTCGGCACGGCCGGCTTCCGGGAGCTCACCGGACCGAACGGCGAGAAGCTGCCGACCCGCGACCGGGCGAGCTGCTGCATGTTCTACACGCTGCGCCCCGACGACGCCTGCGTCACCTGCCCGCGCACCTGCGACGCCGAGCGCATCGTGCGGCTGAGCGCGGACGCCGCGGCGAGCTGATCCCCCACAGCCGCCCGAACCACCCCTTCGTGCACGGTTAATCGAACTCAACCACCGGCCCCCCGCCGCGAGTTCGAGCAAAAGTACGCCGTGCGCCCTCCCTTGCACCCCCATGGCGTCCTCTTGCCCCGAAACCCCTTGAGGGCCATCCGGGTTGGGTCAATATGGCGCCCGATACGCCCTACCGCGATGCAAGGGACCCCCAGATGAGACTGACCGATATATCGCTGGACTGGCTGCTTCCCGGCGGCGTCCTGCTCCTGGGCATGCTGGTGGCGGTGGCGGTGCTCGCGCGCGGCAAGCGAGGCCACGACAAGACGGCGAAGGGAACCGCGGGCGACGACTCGTGGGAGCGCAGCGAGGAACGCCGCAGACGCAAGGAAGCCATCTACGGAACGGCCTCCTATGTGCTGCTGTTCTGCTGCGCCGCCGTCGCCGCCGCGCTCTCCTTCCACGGCCTGGTCGGCTTCGGCCGGCAGAACCTCAGCCTCACCGGCGGCTGGGAGTACCTGGTCCCGTTCGGCCTCGACGGCGCGGCGATGTTCTGTTCCGTCCTCGCCGTGCGCGAGGCCAGCCACGGTGACGCGGCGCTCGGTTCGCGCCTCCTCGTGTGGACGTTCGCGGGCGCGGCCGCCTGGTTCAACTGGGTGCACGCGCCGAGAGGCCTCGGCCACGCGGGCGCGCCGCAGTTCTTCGCCGGGATGTCCCTGTCGGCGGCGGTGCTCTTCGACCGCGCGCTGAAGCAGACCCGCCGGGCGGCGCTGCGCGAGCAGGGCCTGGTGCCGCGCCCGCTGCCGCAGATCCGCATCGTGCGGTGGCTGCGCGCGCCGCGCGAGACCTTCGGCGCCTGGTCGCTGATGCTCCTCGAAGGCGTCCGCACCCTGGACGAGGCCGTCGAGGAGGTCCGGGAGGACCGTCGCGAGAAGGAGCGCACCCGGCTGCACAGGCGCGACCGGGAGAAGCTGGAGCGCGCCCGGCTCAAGGCGATCAGCCGGGGCCACCGGGGTTACGCCCGCGGTGGCGGCCGGCAGGTCGAGGTGCAGGCCGTCGCACCGGCCGCCGGGTCCGCGCAGGTCGGCGCGGACCCTGCCATACCGGCGCAGGAGCAGTTGCCGGTACGCCCCCGTCCCTCCCTCCAGGCCGTCAGGGACGGCCATGACGACGCCGACCCTGCCGCCCCCGTCACCGTCGACCTGACGGCGGAGGACGACACGCAGACCCTGCCCCGGCTCGACTCGCTGGAGCAGAAGCTGAAGGATTTGGAGCAGCAGTTCGGCTGACCGCCGGGCGGCGGCGGGCTCATGCCGTGCCGCCGCCGTCCAGCTCGAACCACACCGCCTTTCCGACCCCGTGCGTCCGCACGCCCCACGCGTCCGCGAGGGACTGCACGAGGACCAGGCCCCGGCCGCTCGTGCCCTCGCCGGCGCTCTGCACCCGGGGTTCGGGGCGGCGCCCCACGAAGTCCCGCACCTCGACGCGCAGGCCGCGCGGGCCCACGGTCGCGGTGACGACGGCGTCGTGATCGGTGTGCACCAGTGCGTTCGTGACCAGCTCGCTGGTGAGCAGTTCGGCTATGTCGGACCTGCCCGGCTTCCCCCAGTGCCTCAGAAGCTCCCTCAGGGCCTTCCTGACCTCGGACACCGCGCGCAGATCCGCTCTCCCCAGCCTGCGCGTGAGCTGACCCCGATGGGGTCCGCCCGGCGCTTCACCGGTCCTCTCGTCGCGTACGTTCGATGAAGAGGCCCCGATCGCCCCGGAGCCGCCCCCTCGTGATTGCCTCCTCATGACCCCCGCCCACAAAGCGATGTGTCAGCCTCCCTGCTCGAACAGCCTCACGGGATGCATGCCCCGGGCCCGTGGCAGCAAGCCTGTCGAATCATCAACCAATCGCGGGGGGTGCGTCCGGGGATCGGGGGGAAGTGAAGCGGTGGACCCCACCGCCGAACGTTCCGAGGAGCCCCCGAGTGCACGACGACAGACTGCTGGTGGAAGGCCGCCTGGAGCGGGCGCTGCGCCAGTTCATCCGCCCCGCCCAGTACGCGCGACGCACCCCGCTGACCCTCTCCGTCTGGCACGCGCCGGGTGAGCCGGTGCCCGTCGGGACCGCGCTCGAAGCGGAGTACGTGCCCTTCGAGACCGGCACGGAATGGGGAAACCCCTGGTCGACCAGTTGGTTCCGGCTCCAAGGACAGGTGCCCGAGGAGTGGCGGGGAAGCCGGGTCGAAGTGGTGATCGACCCCGGCTTCACCGGGGAGGGGCCCGGCTTCCAGGCGGAGGGTCTGGTCTACGACGCGGCGGGCGTTCCCCTCAAGGGTGTTCACCCGCGCAACCGGCATATTCCGGTGGCCTCCCCCGCCCGGGGCGGCGAACCGGTGCACCTACTTCTCGAAGCGGCGGCCAATCCCGCCGTTCTGCACGACTTCGTGCCGACACCGCTCGGCGACGTACTGACCGCAGGCAATAGCCCGATCTACCGATTCGCGTCTGCCGATCTCGCCGTACTGGACGAGGACATCTGGCAGTTGACCCTGGACATCGAGGTCCTCTCCGAGCTGATGCGCGAACTGGACGCCGAACGTCCGCGTCGCCACGAGATTCTGCGGGCACTTGAGGACATGCTCGACGCACTCGATCTGCACGACGTGTCCGGCACCGCCGCCGCGGCCCGCGCCGAGCTCGCCGACGTCCTCGCCCGGCCCGCACACGCCAGCGCACACCGCGTATCGGCTACCGGACACGCGCATATCGACTCGGCATGGCTGTGGCCGCTGCGCGAGACGGTGCGCAAGGCCTCGCGGACCTTTGCCAATGTGACGGCGCTCGCCGGGGAGTATCCGGAGCTGGTCTTCGCCTGCTCGCAGGCCCAGCAGTACGCCTGGGTGAAGGAGCACCAGCCGCACATCTGGGAGCGCATCAAGAAGGCGGTGGCCGCGGGCAACTGGGCGCCCGTGGGTTCGATGTGGGTGGAGTCGGACGCCAACATGCCGGGCGGCGAGGCGCTGGCGCGGCAGATCACGCACGGCATGCGGTTCTTCCGCGAGGAGCTCGGTGTCGAGACGGAGGAGATCTGGCTGCCCGACTCCTTCGGATACACCGCGGCCTTCCCGCAGTTGGCGAAGCTCGCGGGTGTCCGCTGGTTCCTGACGCAGAAGCTGAGCTGGAACCAGTCCAACAAGATGCCGCACCACACCTTCTGGTGGGAGGGCATCGACGGCACCCGCGTCTTCACCCACTTCCCGCCCGTGGACACCTACAACTCGCAGTTCCATGGCGCGGAACTCGCTCACGCCGAGCGGAACTTCGCCGACAAGGGCCGGGCGAGCCGCTCCCTGGTGCCGTTCGGCTGGGGCGACGGCGGGGGCGGGCCCACCCGCGAGATGATGGAGCGGGCGCGGCGGCTGCGCTCCCTTGAGGGGTCGCCGCGGGTGGAGATCGAGAAGCCGTCGGCGTTCTTCGCGGCGGCCGAGGAGGAGTACGGCGCGCAGGCCCCGGTCTGGTCCGGTGAGCTGTATCTGGAGCTGCACCGGGCCACGTACACCACCCAGGCGGCCACCAAGCGCGGCAACCGCCGCAGCGAACACGCGCTGCGCGAGGCGGAGTTGTGGTGCACGGCCGCCGCGGTGCGCGACCCGGCGTACGTCTATCCGTACGACACGCTCGACCGGCTGTGGAAGACGGTCCTGCTGCACCAGTTCCACGACATCCTGCCCGGCTCGTCGATCGCCTGGGTGCACCGGGAGGCGCGCGACACGTACGAGCGGGTCCTGGCGGAGCTCGACGAGCTCACGGCGTCGGCGGTGCGGTCGCTGGGCGCGGGCGGGCCCGTGGCACTGAACACCTCGCCGTACGCCCGTGACGAGGTGGTCGATCCCGGGGACGGCACGCTGGTGCGCGTCGAGGTCCCCGCGCTCGGCACGCGGAGCCTCGACGCCGCCGGTGCGGCCGGATCCGGCGCGGTCGCGCACACCACCGGCGACACGATCCTCCTCACCAACGAGCACCTGAACGTCACGGTCGACGCCGCCGGGCTCCTCGTCTCCGTGATGGACCTGGCCGAGGGCCGCGAAGTCCTGGCGGCGCCCGGCAACCTCCTCCAGCTGCACCCCGACCACCCCACGCACTACGACGCCTGGGACCTCGACAAGCACTACCGGCGCCGACACACCGACCTCACGGACGCCGAGTCCGTCGAGCTCGTCGAGGACGGGCCGCTGCGGGTCGCCGTGCGGGTGGTGCGGGCCTTCGGCAACTCGCGGATCACGCAGGAGATCCGGCTGGCGGCGGGCAGCCGCCGTGTCGACGTCGTCACGGACGTCGACTGGCGGGAGTCGGAGAAGGTCCTCAAGGCCGCGTTCCCGCTGGACGTGCACGCCGAACGGTCCGCCGCCGAGATCCAGTTCGGCCATGTGCACCGGCCGACACACGCGAACACCGGGTGGGACGCGGCGCGTTACGAGATCTGCGCGCACCGCTGGCTGCGGGTCGCCGAGGAGGGGTACGGCGTCGCGGTGCTCAACGACTCGACGTACGGCCACGACGTGACGCGCACGGAGCACGGCGGCACGCTCGGCACCACCGTGCGGCTGACGCTGCTGCGGGCCCCGCACAGCCCGGACCCGGAGACGGACCAGGGCGCGCACCGGTTCACGTACGCGCTGCTGCCCGGCGCGACGACCGGCGACGCGGTCGCGGAGGGGCTCGCGCTCAACCTGCCGCTGCGGGTGGCCGACGCGCCCGTCCTGCCGCCGCTGGTGAGCGTCGACCACCCGGCGGTGACCGTCGAGTCGGTGAAGCTCGCCGACGACCGCAGCGGCGACGTGATCGTACGGCTCTACGAGTCGCGCGGCGGGCGGGCCGCGGCCACGCTCGGCACGTCGTTCCCGGTGGCGCGGGCCGAGGTGACGGATCTGCTGGAGCGGCCGCTGCACGAGGCCGCGACGGGCGAGGCCGGGCTGGCGCTCGCGCTGCGGCCGTTCCAGATCGTCACGCTGCGGCTGCGTCCCGCCTGACGCGTCCGCGTGCCGGGGCCATGCGGGCAGGAGTCACGGCCTCGGCACGTTCCGCAGGTTCGAGCGGGCCATCTGGAGCATGCGGCCCACCCCGCCGTCCAGGACGATCTTGCTGGCGGAGAGGGCGAAGCCGGTCACCATGTCCGAGCTGATCTTGGGCGGCATGGAGAGGGCGTTCGGGTCGGTCACGATGTCGACGAGGGCGGGGCCCCTGTGCGCGAAGGCGTCCTTGAGGGCGCCCGCGAGCTGTTTGGGCTTCTCCACGCGCACGCCGTAGGCCCCGGCGGCGCGGGCGACGGCGGCGAAGTCGGGGTTGTGGTTCGCCGTGCCGTAGTTGGGCAGTCCTGCGACCATCATCTCCAGCTCCACCATGCCCAGGGAGGAGTTGTTGAACAGGACGACCTTCACCGGCAGGTCGTGCTGGACGAGGCTGAGGAAGTCGCCCATCAGCATCGAGAAGCCGCCGTCGCCCGACATCGAGACGACCTGGCGGCGCCGGTCGACGAACTGGGCGCCGATCGCCTGCGGCAGGGCGTTCGCCATGGAGCCGTGGCTGAAGGAGCCGATGATGCGGCGCCGGCCGTTGGGGGTGAGATAGCGGGCCGCCCAGACGTTGCACATGCCGGTGTCGACGGTGAACACGGCGTCGTCGGCGGCGACCTCGTCGAGGACCGACGCGACGTACTCGGGGTGGATCGGGATGTGCTTGTCGACCTTGCGGGTGTACGCCTTCACGACGCCTTCGAGGGCGTCCGCGTGCTTCTTGAGCATCTTGTCGAGGAACTTGCGGTTCGTCTTCGGCGAGACGCGCGGGATCAGACAGCGCAGCGTCTCGCGCACGTCGCCCCAGACGGCGAGGTCCAGCTTCGAGCGGCGGCCGAGGTTCTCGGGGCGCACGTCGACCTGGGCGATCTGCACGTCGTCCGGCAGGAACGCGTTGTACGGGAAGTCCGTGCCGAGCAGGATCAGCAGGTCGCACTCGTGGGTGGCCTCGTACGCGGCGCCGTAGCCGAGCAGGCCGCTCATGCCCACGTCGAACGGGTTGTCGTACTGGATGAACTCCTTGCCGCGCAGGGCGTGGCCCACCGGGGACTTGATCTTCTCGGCGAACTCCATCACCTCGGCGTGCGCGCCCGCCGTGCCGCTGCCGCAGAAGAGGGTGACCTTGCCCGCCTTGTCGATCATCTTCGCGAGCTTGTCGATCTCCTCGTCGCCGGGGCGCACGGTGGGCCGTGAGGTCACCAGGGCGGTCTCGGCGGCCTTGTCCGGGGCGGGCTCGGATGCGATGTCCCCGGGCAGCGAGACGACGCTGACGCCGGACTGGCCGACGGCGTGCTGGATGGCGGTCTGGAGCAGCCGGGGCATCTGCTTCGGGCTGGAGATCAGCTCGCTGTAGTGGCTGCACTCCTGGAACAGGCGGTCGGGGTGGGTCTCCTGGAAGAAGCCGAGGCCGATCTCGCTCGAGGGGATCTGTGAGGCGAGGGCGAGGACCGGCGCCATGGAGCGGTGCGCGTCGTACAGGCCGTTGATCAGGTGGAGGTTGCCCGGGCCGCAGGAGCCCGCACAGGCGGCCAGCCTGCCGGTGATCTGGGCCTCGGCGCCGGCCGCGAAGGCGGCGGTCTCCTCGTGCCGCACCTGGACCCAGTCGATCTCCTTCGTACGGCGGATGGCGTCCACGACCGGGTTGAGACTGTCGCCGACGACTCCGTACAGACGCTGCACGCCCGCGCGGACGAGGATGTCGACGAACTGCTCGGCGACGTTCTGCTTGGCCATGCTGCACGCACCTCTTTTGGACCGTATGGGCTGTCTTGGTGTCTCTTGCCCGATCTTTCTCGGTCCATGAATTCACAGGTGCGGCGGTCATGCCTCCCAGACCGCGGCGGCCGTCCGGTCGTCGGCGTACCCCTTGACCCTGACCTGGATGTCGGCCAGGAAGGCGGCGAGGCCCGGCGGGCCCGTCTTCTCCCATCTGCGGGTGAGGTGTGCGGCCAGCTCGGGCTCGCCGCGCAGGGGCTCGGCGAGGCCGCCGCTGCACAGGACGAGCGTGTCACCCGGGCGGGCGACCGAGGCACGGAAACGGAAGGGGTCGCGGGGCGGCTCGGGGGCCGGTTCGTAGGGACTGGGGGGTGTGGTGATGCCCAGGTCCATGGTGAGCCGGTCCGCGTCCGGGGACGGCGGGGGCGGGGGCGGCGAGCCGAAGCCGACCACGGGGTCGCCGGTGGCGTCGGCGACGCGGGGCTCGATGTCCTGCCACTCGCCGTCGCGCAGCCGGAACAGGCCGCCTCCGCCGACGCCGAAGAAGACGCGCGTACGACACCGCGGATCGGCCGGAAGGAGGAGGCAGCGCAGGGATGCCGCGTACTCCTCCGGCGCCAGGCCGAGGTCGGCGGCGTGCGCGCGGAGCCTGCCGAGGCTGCGGTCGGTGAGGCGGTGCAGGCCCGACTTGAGGTCGCCGCGCCGGGCGGCCCCGATGTCCTCGGCGAGCCGCCGGTGGCTGCGGCCCACGGCACGGCCGATCCACGCGCAGGCCTCGGCGGCGGCGCGGTGCGCTCCCGGGGTCGCGCGGGCGCCGGTGGCCATGGCGACGAGCACGAGGGCGTCATCGCCGGTGCCGAAACGGGCGGTGAGCAGGGCGTCGCGGCGCGGCTCGCCCCGGTATCTGGCGGAGTCCCCGCGCACGGAGGCGGCGCGCAGCGTGCTGCCGCCGTACCGCGCGCCTTCGAGCACGGTGTCGGGGACGAGGTCGGCGAGGTCGTCGGGATCGGCGGCGGGCAGGACGGTGGGCTCGGCCTCATAGGTGGGCGGCCCGTCCCCCACGTGACCGATGCCGCCCGTGTCGCCGGGTGGTCCGCCGGGGCCGTCCGCATCCGCAAAGATCCCGCTCGCCCGGGTGGGCGAGGCGGGCTCGGGGATGCGCGGGGCGGGCCGCGGGGCGCGTGGGGCGGGGAGGTCCGTCTTCAGGGTGTCCGCCGCCGAGGCGAACCTGTCGTCCAGGGTGTCCGGCGCGGGCGCGGGACCCGTGTCCGGCGCGGCGTCGTCGTACAGCTGTCCCCACCAGTCGTCGTCGCGGCCGGTGGGTGTGTCCCCCTGCTGGCTCATGCCCTTATTTTCCACCGCGGAGGCCGTACGAAAACGGTGCATCCGGAAATTCCGGCCATTCCGGGGACGGTGGGGACCGCCGGGCGGGCCCACCCCCCACAGGAGGACCGCCCGGCGGGGCCGGTGTGGCCGGCGCGCGTCATCGGCGCGGGCCACGGTCTGTGTGACGGAGGTGTCGTGACCGTCCGTCAGCCGACTGCTGAGCCGGACCTGTTGTCCCGGAGAACGAACAGGACGGATTCGCTTTTGTGAGCGAACCGGGCTCCTGACCCGCGTTCCCAGCCGCGGTGAGTTCAATCGTCCTCGTCGCCCACTGCCCCGTTCCGGAGTCGCGGATGGTGCGGGGATGATGTCCCGCATGCTGGCAGCGATCGGTCTGGACGAGACGCACGAGTCGGCGTACCGGGCGCTGGTGTCGGTGGGCGCCGCCGACGTCGCGGACCTGGCGCGCAGGCTCGGCCTCGGCGAGCCGGAGACCGAGCGGACGCTGCGCCGCCTGGAGCGGCACGGCCTGGCCGCGCAGGCGTCCGGCAGGGCGGGCCGCTGGGTGGCGGCGCCGCCCGGCGTCGCGCTCGGGGCGCTCCTCACCCAACGGCGGCACGAGCTGGAGCGGGCCGAGCTCGCGGCGACGCTGCTCGCCGAGGAGTACCGGGCGCAGGCCACCGAACCGGCCGTCCACGACCTGGTCGAGGTGGTCACCGGGGCGGCCGCCGTCTCGCAGCGCTTCCTCCAGCTGCAGCTGGGCGCGAGCGACGAGGTGTGCGCGCTGGTGACCGGCAGCCCCGTCGCCGTCACCGGCATGGAGAACAGCGCCGAGGAGCAGGCCGCGGGGCGCGGTGTGCGCTACCGCGTGGTGATCGAGCGCACCGTCCTCGACCTGCCGACCGGCCTGGTCGAGCTGTCGACGGCGATGGGCCGCGACGAGCGGGTGCGGGTGGTGGACCGCGTCCCGACCAAGCTGGTGATCGCCGACGGCTCGCTCGCGATGGTCCCGCTGACCTCGCGCACGGCGGAGCCCGCCGCCCTCGTCGTGCACGCCAGCGGTCTGCTCGAATCGCTGACGGGCCTCTTCGAGGCGGTGTGGCGACAGGCGCTGCCGCTGCGCATCGGCGAGGACGGCAGCACGCTCACCGAAGAGGCCCCCGAGGGCCCGGACGGCACCGACCTGGAGATCCTGTCGCTGCTCCTCGCCGGCCTGACGGACGCGAGCGTCGCCAAACAGCTCGATCTGGGGCTGCGCACGGTGCAGCGCCGGGTGAAGCGCCTGATGGAGCTGGCGGGCGTGACGACGCGGCTGCAGCTGGGCTGGCACGCGTACGAGCGCAACTGGGTGGCGCGGCGCCCGCGGCCGCACCGGAACCGGGCCCCGGGCGCCCGGGGGCAAACCTGACCTGCGGTTTCGCCGGATCTCGGGCACTCTGGGCAGATGGGAGCGTGGGAACTCCTGCTGGTCGGTGTGGTGATGCTGCTCGGCCTGTGCGGAGTGCTGGTGCCCGGCGTACCGGGGTCGTGGCTGGTGTGGGCCGCGGTCCTGTGGTGGACGCTGCAGGACCCGAACGGCCTCGCCTGGGGCATCCTCGTCGGCGCGACGGCCGTGCTGCTCGCTTCGCAGGCCGTGCGCTGGCAGCTGCCGCCCCGGCGGCTGCGCGAGAGCGGCGCCACGCGCCGGATGGGGGTCTTCGCCGGGGCCGGCGCGCTCATCGGATTCTGCGTGCTGCCGGTGATCGGGGCGATCCCCGGCTTCGTCGGCGGGATCTATACCGGGGAGCGGCTGCGGCTCGGCGGGCACGGCGAGGCGGTGGCGGCGACGCGGGCGGCCATGCGGGGCGGCGGCGGCAGCGTGCTGGCCGAGCTGTTCGCGTGCCTGCTGATCCTCGGCGCGTGGCTGGGCGCGCTCATCTGGGGCTGAGCCGCCCTCACCCCGACCGGTGCCGGTCCTCTTCGACCAGGTCGATGTCGATCTGGTCGCTGATGAGCTTGTGGGTGCCGCCGCCGGGATCGTGCGGTGCCGGATCCTCCTGGAGCACCGCGGTGGGCTTCCGGTGTACGTGGACGGTGGGGAAGGCCGCGCCGGTCGTCCCGGCCAGCACGGCCGCGGCAGCCGCGGCGATGACGGCTCGGCGGACATGGCTGCGCATGACGGGCACCTCCATCGGTCGGGGTGACGACGCGCAGTCTCCCTCCCCGGGATGAGAGGGCCTCTTAGAAGTCGGCGGGGACCGCCAAGGCCAGGTGGCGCAGGGCGTAGGAGCGCCACGGGCGCCAGGAGTCGGAGGGCGGTTCCGGTGCGCCGGGCAGGGCCACGTCGGGGTCGCCGAGCGCCCGCATCCGGATGACCGCGGCCGTCCGCGCGTCCAGGCCGGGCAGGGCGCGGAGCGCCGCCTCGGCGTCGTCGCGGTCCGCGCCCGCGTCCAGGCGCAGGGAGCCGTCGGCGAGCGCCGCGGCCAGTGCGCCGAGGGGGCCCGGCTCGGCGGCCAGCTCGGCCGGTGCCGGGAAGACGTGGGTGAGCCGCCCGCACGCCGCGTCGAGGATCTTGCCGTGCCGCGCCACGAGCCGCTCGGCGCCCTCCCGGCCCACCAGCGCGCGCACCGCGAACTCGTCGGGGTCGGCGGCGCCCGGCGACCGCAGCCCCGGCCGGGCGGCGACGAGCGGGGCGAGCCGGGGGTCGGCGGCGAGCCGGGCGTCCACGGCGTACGGGTCGGCGTCCAGGTCGAAGAGGCGGCGCAGGCGTTGGACGGCGGTGGTGAGGTCGCGCAGGTCGGTCAGGTGAAGGCGGGCGTCGAGCCAGCCGCCGCGGTGCAGGGCCTCGGTGCCCGACCCGCCGCCGGTGGCCGCCGCGGACCCGTCGTGCGCCTCCTCGACGGCCACGATGCCCGTGCCGTACGGCAGCCGGAGCGTGCGCCGGTAGGTGCGGGTGCCGCGCTCGCCGGTGACCTCCTCGATCCCGGTGACCGCTTCGGCGGCGAGCAGGTCGAAGACGGCGTCGGCGCGGTAGGGGCCCCGGTGGGCGAGGCGCAGCGGGATGCCGGCGGCGGGTGTGGCCCGGGCCGCGCCCCGCCGCGGGGCGGCGGCGCGCAGGGCGGTCGGTGTCAGCGCGTACACCGCCTTGATGGTGTCGTTGAACTGCCGGACGCTGGCGAACCCGGCGGCGAACGCGATCTCCGTGATCGGCAGATCGGTGGTCTGCAACAGCACGCGGGCGGTGTGCGCGCGCTGCGCCCGCGCCAGGGCGACGGGTCCCGCGCCCAGCTCGGCGGTGAGCTGGCGCTGCACCTGCCGGGCGCTGTAGCCGAGGCGCACGGCGAGTCCCGGGACGCCCTCGCGGTCGACGACGCCGTCGCCGATCATGCGCATGGCGCGTCCCACCACGTCGGCGCGTACGTTCCAGTCGGCGGAGCCGGGCACGGCGTCCGGCCGGCAGCGGCGGCAGGCACGGAAACCGGAGGTCTGGGCGGCGGCCGCGGTGGTGTAGTAGCGGACGTTCTGCCGCTTGGGGGTGACGGCGGGGCAGCTCGGCCGGCAGTAGATACCGGTCGTCGCGACGGCGAAGAAGAACTCCCCGTCGAACCGGGCATCCCGGCTGCGCACGGCCTCGTACCTGGTCTCTTCATCGATCACAGGTCCATTGTGGAGCGGCGGGAGGCCGCGGGCTGGCGGATTTCGGACACGGGGCTGCCCCACCCGGGGGGGCGCAGCCCCGTCAGGGGGCGCAGCCCCCAGGGGCGCGGGGAACTGCGCGCCCAGCCACAACGAACCCGCAGCTCCCCACCGCCCTGCCCCTGCTCAGCGCAAGCGCCCTCGCTTGATGTCCACCGCCGCACGCCCCTCCGCCCCCCGCAGCCGCCACTGGCGGCGCATCTCCGCGCGGGCCCGCGCGTCCGTCTTGGCGACGATGCGCTGGTTCTCGCGGATCAGCTTGCGGTAGCTGTCGAGGCGGCGTTCGGGCAGGGTGCCGTCCTCGACGGCGGCGAGCACCGCGCAGCCGGGCTCCGCGGCGTGGGCGCAGTCGTGGAACCGGCAGTCGGCCGCCAGTTCCTCGATCTCGGAGAAGACCTGTCCGACGCCGCTCTCGGCGTCCCACAGGCCGACCCCGCGCAGTCCCGGTGTGTCGATGAGGACTCCGCCGCCGGGCAGCAGGATGAGGTTGCGGGTCGTCGTGGTGTGGCGGCCCTTGCCGTCGACGTCACGGATCGCCTGGACCTCCATGATGTCGGCGCCGGCGAGCGCGTTGGCCAGCGTCGACTTCCCGGCGCCGGACTGGCCGAGCAGCACCGACGTACCGCCGGAGACGACGGCCGACAGGATGTCGACGCCCTCTCCTGTCGTGGAGCTGACCGGCAGCACCTGCACGCCGGGCGCCGAGGTCTCCACGTCCTCGACGAGGTGGCCGAGCGTGGCGGTGTCCGGCACGAGGTCGGCCTTGGTGAGCACGACCACGGGCTGCCCGCCCGACTCCCAGCCGAGGGCGAGGAAGCGCTCGATCCGCGCGAGGTCGAGCTCAGCGGTGAGCGGCACCGCGATGATCGAGTGGTCGACGTTGGCCGCGAGGACCTGTCCCTCGGACCGCTTGGACGAGGTGGACCGTACGAAGGACGTGCGCCGCGGCAGATACGCCTGTACGTAGCGGGGGTCGGCGCCGTCCGGATCCACGGCGACCCAATCGCCGGTGCACACGACCTTCAGCGGGTCGCGCGGGGTGACGAACTCGGTGTCGGCCCGCACGGTTCCGTCGGCGGTGACGACGTCGCACTGTCCGCGGTCGACCCGGAGGACGCGCCCGGCCACGAGGCCTCGTGCCGCGTACGGCGCGAACTCGGTTTCCCAGTGGGTGTCCCAGCCATAGGCGCTGAGGAGGAGGGATGAAGAGGTTGCAGAGGAAGACAAGGGGTGACCCTTCACAGGGTGGCCCCGGCACACGCGCACTGTCGGCGCGGAGAGATTCAGGTCAGCCGGAGGCCACGGAGGTGGACTTGATGAACTTCCGGATGCGGGCAGCGCCCATCGCAAGGACAGCCATCGGTCTACACCTCCAAGATCACATGGAACGAGTACCGGCAGTAGAGTAACCACCGGATCGCTTACAACTTTAGCCGCCCCTTCGGGGGCGCACCAGCTAATTAGAGGTCACACAGCTGGCAGACGACGCGCGGAACACGGCCGAGCACGCGGCCCGGCCTCTCCTGAGTCGCACTGGCTAAGGTGCATTGCAACTCTGGCTACCATTGCGAGTGTCTGGTCTCATCGCTCAGGCTCGTCAGGCCCCGCCTCGAGCGACGTGCCGGGACAGGTGCTCTTCGAAGAATCTTCCTAGGCGCCGCGAGCTCTGTCTCGGCGCCCCGCAATGTAGCGATCAGCCTTGCGGGCATGAGGTCCGTGGCAGGTTTCCTGTCGACGTCGTCGGTGCTTCAATGAGCCGCGCCCGCTCACGAATTGCGTTGAACGCCTCTCGCTACTTATCCCATTCAATGCCCTCTGAAAGCTTCAACCACTTTGCATCCGTGTCAGTGGCTTCTTGCGCAGCAAGGACCACCAGTTAAAGCACGCCGTGGCGAGCACTGCCCTCAAGGCACATCGCAGCCTGAAGGAGCGGTTCCACAGCCACCTCGTCCTCGCTGGGTTCATACCCAGAACGAAAGGGCCGGTAGTAGTCCCACGGCTCGTCAGGCTCGCTCAGTGGTTCCAGTGCCTTAAATAGTGACTCAAACGCGGCCAGCGGCGCATGTGGCGCAGACTGACGAGGATTCCTCACCCGGCGGGTAGTGCCTTCACCGTAGAAGCGGATGCGCCAGACGTACCAGCGGACCGCACCCCTCGCCCTACCTGCGTCCGAACTCGCGCTGTCACTGGCACCGTTGGCGTCGCAGGCGGCCGAGGCGACCACGCAGTTCCGGTCCGGGCCATGTGCGGCATGGTGACGGCGGGGGCTTGGGGGCGGGGTTGGCTGGCACGGCTACTCCACTGCCTCCAAGCCGTGGCCCTGCACGTCGCAGTGCGGCAGCCCTAACTCAGCGCGACAGCAGCGTCTGCACCAAGCGCAGGGCCTCTCGGGTGCCCCGGAGCAGGAGGAGGAGGACGCGGTGGGCCGCCTCACGGCGGTACGGATGGTGCGACCAGACCGCGGGGAGCACCACTCCCGCGAACCCCAGGAGTAGGGCCAGCAGCACCAGGGTGCCGACGGGCGTGAGGAGGGCGACGGTCTGGACGGCGGCTTCGGGCATGTGGACTCCCGGCGGTCTGGAAGGACAGCGTCACGGGTGCATGGACGCCCGCGGCACACGAGTTGCCGGGACGTACCGGATGTAGACACAGTCCAGTCGATTGCCGCGCCGGGTGGCGTGGCAGGGCCAACGTCCCTGTCCAACGGGGCGTTGCGCGACCGTCCGGGACGGTTCCGCCATGTACCGGGGCATCGTGCCTGGTGGGCGGCCTAGAATCGGGAAGGCGTCCAGTGCTCCGTGCTGGACGGACTGGACGCCGGAGGACACTTTGCCTGACAGCTGGCGCGGCGAAGACAGCGCACAGGTTGATCTCTTGGCCCGGCTGCGCAGGCTCGGGGATGTTCACGCACGCGTGCGGCAGGCAGGGCAACCTAGCCTCGCCGTTCTCGCGCGGGCGGCAGGGGGCCGGGCGAAGACGACCGTCGGGGAGTGGCTGAAGGGCAGCCGGCTGCCGCAGCAGCTGGAGGACCTGCTCGGCGTGGTAGACGCGCTGCGCGCCGCCGCACTGCGGCACCCCGGCGGAATCGACGACGCGGACCGCGACCTGTTCGACGATGACATTTGGCGCACACTGCACATGGCGGTGGCACAGGGGCGCGCCCGATTGACCGGGGAGAGAGTGCGGGCCGCGGGCGTCGGTCGGACACAGGACTGGCACGGGGGGCGACGGAGCTGCCCGGACCTGCCCGACCAGCCACGCCTCGTCGCCCAGTGGGGACCACGCGACCTCGGCGTGCATCCGGCGATCTCCGGGGCGCAGAGCTCCGCCCACGGTGCCGCTTTCGTGCTTCCTACCTATCTTCCCCGCGACCATGACCGACGGCTGCGAGCGCTCCTCGACCGGACCGCGCAGGGCGGTGACACACTGTTCGTCGTCGTCCAGGGCGAGTCCTGCACAGGCAAGACCCGGGCCGCGTACGAGGCGGTGCGCGCCTGCCTACCGGACTGGAACCTGGTCTTCCCAAAGGGCTCCGAGAGCCTTCTGGCGCTCCTCGCGGCGGACATGATCGGTCCGCGTACCGTGCTGTGGCTGGACGAAGGGCAGGAGCTCCTGGCGGGGGAACGGGGCAAGGAGGCCGCCGCCCGACTGCGCGGACTGCTGGAGCTGCCAGGACCGATCGTAGTGCTCGCTACCATGTGGCCGGAACACCGGAGGGCGCTGCTCACCCGGCCCGAGACGCCCTTGCGTGACCTACATGCGCAGGCCCGAGCCCTGCTGACCGCAGGAGTCATCGTGCACGTCTCGGCCGCCTTCCCGGCCGACATGATGCGCAATCTCGGACGGACAGCCGATCCCTCGCTGTCCACGGCTGCGCTGACCAGCAGGGACGGAGAACTCGCCCAGACGCTGGCGGCGGGCCTCGAACTGGTCGCGTTCCACGAGTCGTCCGATACCGTTCCGGCCCGCTACGGCAAGGCGATCGTCACGGCCGCGATGGACGCCCGCCGCCTCGGACACGGACCTGCGCTGTCCGACGCCTTCCTAAGCGGGGCTGCCCGCACTTACCTGAGCGAGACAGAGCGCGCCGAGGCCGCCCCCGACTGGTTCCGGCAGGCACTGGCCCATGCCGGAACTCGGGTCAAGGGTGTCGTCGCGCCGCTCGGCGGCATACCCGACCCCAGCGGGATGGGAGCGCGGCCGGGGACGCGCAGACTCGCGGACTACCTCGACCATCACGGCCGTACGACGCGCTCCTATCTGTGCCCCGGCGCACCTTTCTGGGAGGCCGCCGCGCGGAGCGCGGGAACCGCGGCGGATCTGTACGCACTCGCCGACGCCGCGGCCAAGCGGAGCCGCTACCGGATCGCAGACGACCTGCGACGACGGGCGGCGGAACAGGGTCACGCCCCTGCCTGGACCGAGATGGCTCAGTTCCGAAAGGACCGCGGCTACCATCCGGAAGCCGTCGCCCTCCTCAGGAAGGCCCACGCCGCGGGCGACCCCGGTGCGCTAGCGACGCTCATTCACTGGCATTTGGAGGACCAAGACCTCGACGGTGCTCTCCGACTGGTCCCCGAGATCACACGCACGAAGGACCCGAAGAGCCTGCTGTACCTGGCACAGACCCCGGAACTCGTGGGAGGTGACGAGGAGGCGGAACGGTTTGCCATGAAAGCCGCGGAGCTCGGCGACGCGGAGGCACTGACCCTCATGGGCCGCCGCCACCTGCTCGCGGGGGACAGCGGTGCGGCGGAGGGACTATTCCAGCGTGCGATCGCCGCCGGGGACCACAGTGCCGCTTTCGAACTCGCGAGGATGAGACTGGTCGACCAGCACGACGTGGCGGCGGCCGTAGCCGCGGCGGAACAAGCCGCCGAGCTAGGTGACTTCTTCACCATGGGGATGATGGCCCAGCTCGTGATCAGCATCAACGCCGCAGAAGGGTGCCGCATGGCACGACGGGCCGCCGACTTCGGCGGAGTCTCCCCGGCTCACACATCACGCCTGTCAGCCTGGGAGAACTTGGTCCGTCAGCAGGGCCTCGCCGTGCTCGCCGACCACGCCCGGCAGACCGAGGGGGAGAGCGCGGGCGAGGCGGTACTGCTGGCAGCCGCGGAGGCAGGCGACCTGCACGTCGTAGCGTGGCTCGCCCAGCGCAGGAGGCAGTTCGATGACCAGGCCGGAGCCGAGCGATTGTACCGGCGAGCGGCTGAAGGGGGCTACGCGCCGGCGCTGCTGTCACTCGCTCGGTCGCGCCGGGAAGCTGGGGACACGGAAGAGACTGAGCAGCTGTGCCGCACGGCGATCGACGCGGGCCAGGTCTCAGCCGCCGGGGCGCTGGCCGAGGTGTACGAGGAGCGCGGCGAACAGGAGCGGGCGAGCTCGCTAGTCCTGTATGGCCTGGATCCCGACGGCACCCCCGCAGACCCCTGGTTTCCCCCGCGCGAAGGCCACGAGCCGGCTAGAGGCCACGACGCGATCGGCGGCTGGATCACGGTCAAATAGGCCACGGCTGACTAGGACTGTCCCATTGATCGTCACTCGCTTCGAGCAGAGCCGTGGGGGTGGAAAACCAGGATGAGACACCCCGCAGAGCCTCTTCGACCCCTTGCGGAGGTTTTGCTGGAAGCGAGGACCTGGGCTGCTCGCGCGGCGGATGTACCAGCGAGCTCCACCTGGGCGGACGGCCACTGGTGCCCGTTGTCCCTGATCGTCACTGTAGTTCGGAGGGAAGACCGCACCCAGTTCAATCCGATTCTCACGAAGATCCGCGTTCCCGGACCTGGACCAGGTCAGCCGCGCATAAAGCGGAACGACCTCATGGCCGACATGGCATACAGCAACCGCCTGTGCCGCGAATACTTGCGGCACCATGGTCTCCTTCGCACGATTGCCGGAAAGACCGACAGTTGGCCAGCTCAACTGCGGGAGACAATACGGATGAGGGCCACCGGACCTTGATGAAGCGCGGCACAAGAAGCACAACACCGTCGAACTGACAATCACCCCCTTGCAGTAGACCCGCGCGGTGGCCACTCGCTACGGTAAGCGCGGCTACGCCTACCCCGACACCGTCATCGCCATAACCGCAATCCTCTGGTCCTGGACCTGCCGATCGGCTCGCTCAACCACCGCTCGCAGGAGGCCACTGATGGCCGCTTGGAGCCACGTCGCCATACGTATCGACGACCTCAGCACCATACCCGCCCCTGTACGCAGCCATACTGGCTTTAGCGCCGTCACTGCTCGGCCCTGCGACCAGCGCGGAGAGATTGCCGTTCCCCCGTCAGCCACCGCGATCGCCATCGACTGCCCGCACGAGCGGCCCGAGAAGGTCGATGTTCCGTCGCGGCTGCCCGCCCGACTCCCAGCCGAGGGCGAGGAAGCGCTCGATCCGCGCGAGGTCGAGCTCAGCGGTGAGCGGCACCGCGATGATCGAGTGGTCGACGTTGGCCGCGAGGACCTGTCCCTCGGACCGCTTGGACGAGGTGGACCGTACGAAGGACGTGCGTCGCGGCAGATACGCCTGTACGTAGCGGGGGTCGGCGCTGTCCGGGTCGACGGCGACCCAGTCGCCGGTGCACACGACCTTCAGCGGGTCGCGCGGGGTGACGAACTCGGTGTCGGCCCGCACGGTTCCCTCGGCGGTGACGACGTCGCACTGACCGCGGTCGACCCGGAGGACGCGCCCGGCCACGAGACCTCGCGCCGCGTACGGCGCGAACTCGGTTTCCCAGTAGGCGTCCCAGCCATAGGCGCTGAGGAGGAAGGAACCGAGCGAACCCTCAAGAGAGGAGAACGGCAGGGAAGAGGAGAAGGATCAAGAGGAAGACAAGGGGTGACTGCTTTCCGCGCCCCGGATTCCGTGGTGTTGTGCCCGGTGAACGCCCACAACGCGAGGCCCAGGAAGCTGAGCGTGGCGCCCAGCGCGCAGACGGCGCCCCAGCCGGCCGCCGCGTAGAGGGAGGTGGCGGCCAGGGCGCCGGTGGCGCTGCCGATCGAGTAGAAGACCATGTAGCCGCCGATCAGACGGCTTCCCGCCTCCGGGTGCAGCGCGTAGATCAGGGTCTGGTTGGTGACGTGGACCGCCTGCACGGCGAGGTCGAGGAGGATCACGCCGGCTGCCAGGGCCCAGAGCGAGCTGCGGGTGAAGGCCAACGGCAGCCAGGAGACGGTGAGCAACGCCAGGGCGATGCCGGTGGTGCGCCGGGAGAGCCCGCGGTCGTTCAGGCGGCCCGCCACGCCCGCGGCCAGGGCGCCGACGACACCGATCAGTCCGAACGCCCCGATCGCGCTGTGGGACAGGGAGTACGGCGCTTCGCTGAGCGGCAGCGCGACGCTGCTCCACAGGGTGCTGAACGCGGCGAAGACCAGCAGGCCGAAGAGGGCCCGCAGGCGCAGGATTCGTTCCTGTGCGAACAAGGTGACCGTGGAGCGCAGGAGTTGGCCGTAGCGCAGGGTCGTCGGCGGGACGACGCCGTGGCGCGGCAGTACGCGGTACAGGACCAGGGCGAGCAGGGCGGTGAGCGACGCCGAGGCGGCGTAGACGGAGCGCCAGCCCGCGAGATCGGCCATCAGGCCGGAGGCGGTGCGGGCGAGCAGGATGCCGATGACGACGCCGCTGGTGACGAGGCCGACGACGCGGCCGCGCCCGGCGGCGGGTGCCAGTGACGCCGCGAAGGCCACCAGGGTCTGTGTGACGACCGCGAGGAGCCCGGTCGCGGCCACGCCCACGAGCAGTGTCGCAGCCGTGGGGGCGGTGGCGACTACGGCCAACGCGGCCACGAGGAGCAGCAGTTGGGCGACGACGAGCCGCCTGCGGTCGGCCATGTCGCCCAGCGGCACGAGGAAGAAGAGTCCGAGGCCGTAGCCGACGTGCGTGAGCGTGACCACGCCGCCGACGAGTGCCGGGCTCATGGCGAGGTCGTGGCCCATGGCGACCAGGAGCGGCTGGGAGAAGTAGACGTTGGCCACCGCGGCACCGCAGGCGACGGCGAACAGGGCGACGACGCCGCGGGACAGGACGTACGCGGAGCCCTCTCCGCCTTCTCTCTCGGCCTCGGTCCGTCGCGGCACGGCCGCACAGTTGCCGGACATGGGCACCCCCTCCGTACGTGGTTGCATCTTGCCACCAGTGGCGACGGCGTCGACGGTAACCGCCTTGGTAGCATGTTGCAACCAGGTGGGAGCGCCGGGTGCGGGAGTGCCGGATGCGGGAGTGCCGGACGCGAGAGACACGAGTACACGAGAGTGAGGGACGCCATGGTGAGCAGGACCCGCTTCGACGACAGCGAGTGCCCCGTCGCCCGGTCGGTGGACGCGATCGGCGACTGGTGGTCCCTGCTGATCGTGCGGGACGCCTTCGACGGAAGCCGGCGCTTCGGGGAGTTCCAGCGGAGCCTCGGCGTGGCGAAGAACATCCTCACCGCACGCCTGCGCACGCTGGTCGCCGGCGGCATCCTCGAATCCGTCCCGGCCTCGGACGGCAGCGCCTACCGCGAGTACGTACTGACCGCGAAGGGCGAGGCGCTCTTCCCCGTCATCGTCGCCCTGCGGCAGTGGGGCGAGGAGAACTTCTTCGCCCCCGGCGAACCGCACTCGGAGCTGGTGGACCGCCGACAGGGGCAGCCTCTGCGCGCACTCGACGTGCTGGCCGCGGACGGACGACGGCTGCGCCCGGACGACACCGTCGTCCACAAGGTCACTCCCGACGACAGGAGTTGAGGCCCGGCCGTCAGTCGCGGTCCTCCCCCGGCCGGTGCGCCACGAACACCAGCTCCCGGCCCGGCCGGTCCGGCGCGTCGCGGACGGCGTCCAACACGTAACCTCCAGCGGACAGTTCCGCCTCGACCTCCGCGCGGTCACGGAAGCGCAGCGTCGAGTCCGACGTCAGCACCTCGCCGTCGGCGGTGAAGACGTAGGTCCAACGGAACGACACCAGCGGGCCGTTGACCTCCGTCACCTCCACCCAGCTCTCGACCGCCCCCACACCGGGGACCTCCGTGACGCCGTGCGTGGCCTCGCGGTGCCAGTTCTCCCAGGCGCGGCGGGCCGGGTCCCGGGTCTCGAAGACCAGGTGCCCGCCCGGGCGCAGCGCCTCACGAGCGCCTCGCAGGGTCTCGCGCCACGCGTCCGGATCGGTGATCTCCTGGGCGACGTTCGCCGTCATGGTCGCGAGATCGACGCGCAGCGGCGGCAGCGCGGTCGCGTCGCCGTGGAGCCAGCGCACCCGATCGCCGCCCGGCTTGGCGCGGGCCACATCGAGGGAGGCCTCCGCGGGGTCGACGCCGACGACGTCGACCCCGCGCGCGGCCAGGAGCAGCGCGAACACGCCGGTGCCGCAGCCGATGTCGAGGACCCGGCGCACCCCGGACTCCTCCGCCATGCGGAGATACGGGTCGAGGTCGCCGCGGTCGGGGTCGAGCGCGTCGTAGAGCGCCGCGAGGCGGGGATGCCCGAATTCGGCGGCTACGGTGCCGTCGACTTCGTCAGCCACGTGATGCCCCCTTAGTTGGTGACCGATTCGGCGTGAGTGGCGTGTGCCGCGCGTGCGGCGCGCCACTCGGGTGCCAGTACCGACCAGATCTCGGTGTCCTGCCGTACGCCCCGATAGGGGTCGTTCTCGCGCTGGAGTCCCTCGCGGCTCATGCCGAGCCGTTTGGCCACATTGACACTCGGGGTGTTCTCGGGGGCCACCAGCCACTCCACGCGGTGGATGCCGCGGGTCTCGATCGCCCAGTCGATGACGACGCGCACCGCGCGGGTGACGAGGCCGCGTCCGGCGGCGTCCGGTTCCAGCCAGCAGCCGACTTCGCAGGTGCCCGCCGCCGCGTCGAAGGCCCGGAGGAGGACACCGCCGACGAGTCGTCCGTCGAGCCGGATGCCGTACAGCCGGCCGGTGTCCGCGGCGGCCTTGTCGGCGTACGCCTGGAGCCAGGAGCGGGCGGAGTCCAGGTCGGCCGTGATGTCGGGGAGCCCGACGTAGCGGCCGATGAAGTCGCGGCCACGGTCCATGTGAGCGAGGAACTCCTCGGCCTGCCAGGGCTCCAGCGGCCGCAGTTCGGCCCCGTCGCCTCCATCGCCTGCGTCACCCAGGGGTATCGCGAACATCCTCTTCCTCCACAGTGGCCGCTCGGTCGCTCCGGATCTTCGCACGACTGTGCGCGCACTCGGCCGGAATTTGTCCGTCGGCAGTGACCGACGGCGGTCGCGAGGCGAAGAGGAGGCCGGGCTCGCCGCCCGCGCCCGCCGGGCTGCACGCGCCGGTCCGTCGCGGAGCCGTACTGGGGCCATAGACGCCGTACTGGGGCCATAGACGCAGACAGGTTGAGCGGAGGGGGCTGTTCCGGACAGATGTGGCGCCCCGGCGATGTGGCCGGTCTTGTCGTGGACGAATTAGTTGCCTCAGCCATCCAATGGGGATGGATCAGGGACGAACCGCACTTGCGAGGTGCTTCCATGGCCGAGACGACGAAGCCGATCGAATCCATCACCTTCCCCCAGGACCGCACGTGTCCGTACCACCCGCCCACCGCCTACGCACCGCTGCGCGAGGACCCGCCGTTCTCCCGCGTCAGTCTGTTCGACGGCCGTTCCGTCTGGCTGGTCACCGGGCGGGCGGCGGCGCGTGAGCTGCTCGTCGACCCGCGGCTGTCCGCGGACCGCGAGAACGAGGCCTTCCCCATCCCGACGGAACGCTTCGCCCGGCTCCGCGATCGCCGCGTCGCCCTGCTCGGCGTCGACGACCCGGAGCACAACACCCAGCGCCGCATGCTGATCCCCAGCTTCTCCGTCAAGCGGATCGCGGCCCTGCGCCCGCAGATCCAGGCGACGGTCGACCTGCTCCTCGACGACATGGTCGAACAGGGGCCGCCCGCCGAGCTGGTGAGCGCGTTCGCGCTGCCTGTCCCCTCGATGGTCATCTGCACCCTGCTGGGGGTGCCCTACGCCGACCACGAGTTCTTCGAGGAGCAGTCGCGGCGGCTGCTGCGCGGGCCCACCCCCGACGACACGCAGCAGGCGCGGGAGGAACTGGACGCGTACTTCTACGAGTTGATCGACCTCAAGCGCGCCGCCCCGGGCGACGGACTGCTCGACGAACTCATCCAGCAGCAGCTCGCGTCGGGCGCGGTGGACCGGGACGAGCTGGTCAGACTCGCCACCATCCTGTTGATCGCCGGGCACGAGACGACGGCGAACATGATCTCCCTCGGCACGTTCACGCTGCTCCAGCACCCCGAGCGGCTCGCCGAACTGCGGGCCGGGCTGCGCGCCGACCCGCCGCTGATGCCGGCCGCCGTCGAGGAGCTGCTGCGCTTCCTGTCCATCGCAGACGGGCTGCTGCGGGTGGCGAAGGAGGACATCGAGACCTCCGCAGGCACCATCCGCGAGCACGACGGCGTCATCTTCGCCACGTCCCTCATCAACCGTGACGGCACGGTGTACGAGGATCCGGAGGGCCTGGACTGGCACCGCGCCGACCGGCACCACCTCGCCTTCGGCTTCGGCATCCACCAGTGCCTGGGCCAGAACCTCGCCCGGGCCGAGATGGAGATCGCGCTGGGGAGCCTCTTCGAACGCCTGCCGGGGCTGCGCCTCGCGGCGCCTCCGGAGGACATCCCCTTCAAGCCGGGCGACACGATCCAGGGGATGCTCGAACTCCCCGTCACCTGGTAGGGGGCGGCCACCGTGGAGCTGGAGCGCGTGACGATTCACGTCGACAAGGACCGGTGCGTGGGCGCGGGCATGTGTGCGCTCACCGCGCCGAGCGTCTTCACCCAGGACGACGACGGCCTCAGCGAGGTGCTGCCCGGCCGCCAGGACGGTGGCGGGGACCCGCTGGTACGGGAGGCCGCGCGGGCGTGCCCGGTGCAGGCGATCAGCGTCGAGCCAGACTGATGCGCCATCAATACATAGACAGTGACAGGGGCTTCACTCTTCGAGCGTGGCCGTGAAGCTTCCGCCGTACGCGTGGTGGGTGTCCACCTCGATCCGGGTGCCGCCAGGGGCCCTGCTCACCCGGACCTGTGGATCCGCGGTCACCTTGCGCAGGGGGCGGCCGCGGAGCAGGACCGTCACGGCGCTCCGGTCCGTCGTCGGGTCGGACACCGCGACGGAGACGGTCCTGCGCCCCTTCGCGGCCTGGCGGCGCACGATGACCGAGGCCGGGCCGTGCACGCGCACGCCCGCGGTCTCGTGCCACCCCCGGGTGAAGGAGTTGGCGGCCGTGATGCCGAGCCCCGCGTGGGAGACGGCTTGCAGGTGACGGGAGTTGGCGAGGACCTTGAGCGGCCCATGGCGGTGGGCGCGCAACCGGTCGTCGTCGGCGTTCGGCACCAACGCGTAGGCAAGCCGCGCGGGTCGGACGCCCGCCGCCCCGTCGACAGTGACGCCGAACACCGAACGCGTCACCGCCGTATCGGGGTTGGCGGTGCGCACGGCCCTGCGGCTGCGGGTGACCCGGTCCAGGGTGACCCGCACCCGCGGGGTGTCGAGGAGGATGTAGCCGACCGCGGTACCCTCCGTGGCGTTGGCGTAGCGCAGCCAGCGCAGGTCGGCGGTGCCGGGGCCGGTCCAGGGGCGGCCGTCGCGGAGCATGCCGGTGAGGGTGATCCGGTCGTCGGCGGCCGCGATGCGGGCGTCGACGGTCGTGGTGACGGCGCGCCCCGCCGCGTCGCCGACGTCCGCGGCGAGCACCACGATCTCCTCGTCGAGCAGGAACCACGACTTCGTCGCCGTCGCGTTCCGGTACACCACGAAGTCGTCGGGCAGCAGCGCCCGGTCGCGGTACGCCGCGTCGTCGGACTGCACCATCCCCGCCGCGCCGTACGCCCCGAGGACGGCACCGCCCGAGTACCGGGCAGTGCCGCGCGGGAAGTAGACGTACTTGTTCTGCGACTCGGAGGAGGAGGTGAAGTGGAGGGGGTGGCCGGGGTTGTCGTAGAACGGCTTGCCGTACAACTCCGGTACCGTGCGCCGCTGTTCGACCGGCGCGGTGACGCCCGCGAGGCCGTACGGCGAGACCGTGGTGTAGTAGTCGACGCCGTACGCCCGGGTCTGGTCCTGCCCGGAGAGGTAGAGGTAGTACGCGCCGTCGCCCTGGAACCACGGCATGAGGTTCTCGCCGCTCATGTACTCGTACTTGCTGATCCGGTCGGAGCTCCGCGCGAGCGCGAAGGCGTAACCCGGCCTGCGGTGCACGGTCTTGTCCATGGCGTTGAACGCGACGCTGCGGGCGGCCGGGTTGAGGTCTGCGGGCGGGACGGCGGTGTCGCCGAGGATGTCGGCGTAGCGGACGACGCTGACCGGTGAGACGAAGCGGGCCGGGTCCAGGGCGGTGCGCGAGGTGGCCCTGACGTGTTTGACGTAGCTCTTGAGGCCGGTGGCCGCGGCGCCCGTCGCGAGTGAGGACAGGTCGACGACGGCCTCGACGACCACTGCCACGTCGGTGTACCCGGAGTCGGGGCGCGACACCGCCCGGCCCTTGACGATCTCCATCATCCAGCCCTCGAAGATCAGCGGGGCGAAACCGTTCCGCACCCAGCCGTACACGGTCGGCACGAGCTCCTCGCCGTGCGCGAACCCGGTGCCTTCGAGGATCTTGAGGGTCTGTACGACGCGGGTGAGCAAGCCCTTCCCGTACGAGCCGGTGTACGCGACGGACGCGTGCTGGATGAAGGAGCCGTCGGCGTAGTGGCCGTCGGTCACGCCGTGCCGCAGCCGGTAGGGGTCGATGGTGAGGAAGACCGTCAGCTGGTCGGTGAGGGCCTTGCGGATCCGCGCCTCCCCCGGCTCGCCCAGGAGGGCTCCCTGGAGGATCCGGTTGGTGGTGATGTCGGCGAGGTTGGCGCCGGTGTGGAAGCGCGAGTCGAGGTCCACGTCGCCGTCGGTGCCGTTGCGCAGGTAGGCGTCCATCGAGGCGACGTAGGCGGGCAGCAGGTCGGGGCGGTGGGCGGCCACTTCGTCGGCGAGCAGCACGAGGGTCTTGCTGACGTGCTGCGAGATGCCGATCTCCCAGTGGAACCAGTTGCCGTAGTAGCCCTTGGCCTGGTCCCCGTAGTAGCGCTCGTGCAGCCAGGCGAGAGCGTCGATCACCCGGCGCCGCACGGCCCGGTTGTCGTACAGGTCGGCGGGGAGGCCCGGCGTGCGGGTGGCCAGGGCGATCTCGTACAGCCTGCGGTAGGCGGTGTTCAGGTTGGCCTCGTCGGTGCCGAGCACCAGGCCCGCGAAGAGCTCGCCCTCGCCGGCGTCGTCCATCGCCTTCAGGTCGGCCCGCGCGGTCCGCTCGACGGCGGCGAGCTTCGCGGCCGCCTCGGGGCGCGCGTTGGACGCGGCGGTACCGGCGAAGACCGCCACGGTGTTGGCGAGGAGCCGGGCGCGGCCCGCCTCGCTCGCGGCGGCGGTCAGCCGGCCCACGGGGACCACCGCCAGGAGACCGGCGGCCGACAGGGCGGACAGCAGGCGTCTGCGGGTGAGCTCCATGACGGCCTCCAACGACGGCGTACGACGGCATGCGTGGCGTTCCGGGGGCGTGCGGCGAGCGGAGTCAAGCAGACGCCCCGACCGGCGACAAGGGTCCCCGGCCGGGGAGGCCCGGGCGGATTGATAGCGTCCACTCCGATCATGGTGCCGCGCTGGGCGCCGTTCACGGGGGAAGGGGAGCGCCGTGCCCGAGGGAGGCTCGCCGCGCACGGTGCGGCGGCGCACCTGGCTGGTGGCCGTGCTGGCGGTGACGCTGCTGGCCGCGTCGTCGGTGACCTGGGTCGCCGTGTCGCGGGCCGAGGAGCGGGAGGACCGGCTCGACACCAACCGGGAACTGGTTGCGCGGGGCTGCGCGGGCCTGCTCCGGGAGGAGCTGTACGCCTCCGTGCCGGACGACGAGCGTGGCGTACTGGACGAGTTCGGGACGCTGCTGCACCCCCGGCAGGAGAGCCGCGCGCTGCTCGACTGCACGCTGGCCTGGGGCGGCGACGGCGGGACGTCGGAGGCGGACGTCCAGGCGCGGGTGCGGGCCGAGGCGGTGCCGGAGCGTATGTCACCGGCGGCGCTGACGGGCGACTTCGGCCTGCCTCTCCCGCCGAGCGCGGCGGGCGGTGTGGGCGCCGTGGACCGCTGGGACGGCGACTCGGTCGCGGCGTCCCTGCTCGTCGACTGCCCGAAGGGGCTGGAGGGGCGGGGCCGGTCCACGCGGGACCTGCTCGTGTCGGTGGACCTGCCGTCCGAGGCCGGGGAGTACGCCGACGAGTCCGACATTCCCGAGGCCGACCGGCTCGCCACCGCCCGGACCGCCGCGAAGATCGCCAACTGGGTGACCCGCAAGCAGGGATGCGGCAGCGAGCCGCTGCGCACCGAGCCCGGCAGCGCCCCGGACAAGGCGCCGAAGCTCTGCGCCTGGCTCTCCCCCGAGGCGCAGCGGCTGGCCCCCGGCGAGTGGACGTTCGACGGGAACGACTCGGCGTACAGCCGGCGCGCCGGCGCGTGCGGCGGCCGGTGGGACGACACCGCGGGCTCCCCCGACCACCTCGCGGTCGTGGCGGCGGACGTGGAGAGCTGGTCGGGCGTCCTCGCCCGCGGCGCCTACGAGGACCACGCGGAGAAGGCGCCGGGGCCCGGCCCCGGGACGCCGGCCGCGCACGACAAGCCCGTGACGGTCGAACGGTCGGGGGACGACCCTCGACTCGCCCTGTGGGCGCGGTCCGCGTGCGTGGCGGGGCCGACCTATCACCGCGTGACGGTGACCCCCGCGTTCGACTTCGGCCGCGGGCCGGAGGAGGACGAGGTCGTCCTCGGCCCGAAGGACCAGCGGCGGATCTCCCGGCAGGCGCGGGCCGTGCTCGACCGCTATCTGGCGGCGCCCGACGGGTGGCCCCGCCGTTCGCACTGCCGTGGGACGAAGATCGTGGGAGAGGTGGCGGAGTGGCGCGAGCGGGACTGACCTGGCGGACGAGGACGGGGCGCGCGGTCCTGTCGTCCTGCGGGGCGCTCGTCGCCCTTGCCCTGGCCGCGGGCGGCTTCTACTGGTGGGGCGGCCCGCACGAGCGCCGCGTGGCGCAGCGGGTGCTCGACGAGGCCTGCGAAGGCGTGCTGCCCTCGCGGGAGATGCGGGACGTCCTCGGCGACGGGCCGTTCGGGACGGGGCCAGGCCGGGTGGACGTGCGATCGGCGCACCGGGCCTCGGACAGCGCCGGGGACGGGGAGAAGGACGTGAGGCGCACGGTCACGTGCAGCGTCAGTGGTGACGGTGCTTCCGTGGCGGGCGGCGCCGGGGGCGAGGCCGAGGTCGAGATCACCGTGCAGAGCGTGCCGCAGCGGCGCGGCGACGGAACCGCGGCCGAGGCCGGCGCCGACCGTGAGGCCGGACGAGGTTACGGCGAGGGCCCGTTGTACCCGGAGCCGGAGACCGAGCTGCCGCCCGTGGGGCTCGGCGGCGGCTGGCGGGGCCTGTTCTCGACCGGTGAATCCTTCACGAGCGATTCCGACGGCGACAGCCGGGGGACCGCGGTGACGCTCCTCGACTGTGCCGGGGACCGCGGTGGGCTCCTCGTCACGGTCGCGGCGCAGGACGAGGACGTCACGCTGGACGACCCGCGCCGCCGCACCGCCGTCGCGCGGATCGCCACCGCGACGGCCGCGAAGGCGTCGGCGAAGTGGGGCTGCGACGCCGAGGCGGGCAAGCCGCCGCGTACGGTGGCGCTCCCCGTCAACGCCGAGGAGAGCGTGCCGCTCGCCGACGCGTCCAGGACCTGCCGGGGTGTCCCCGGCCGGGGCGGGCGGCTGTCCCGGGCATGGGAGAGCGCGAGCTCCGGCGCTCCCGTCGAGGTGTGCGTCGTGGCGGGCGAAGGGCCCGACCTGCCGGGGACGAGGACGGAGACGGGTACGGGTACGGGCGCGGCGGACGAGGTGCGCCGCTACCACCTCGTCGCCTTCTACGGCCCGTACGCGGAGGCCGAACGGCTCGCCCACCAGGAACGCCACGGCGAGTACACCGAGAAGCCGGTCCCCGGCGAGGCCCCGGCGGGCCGGCTGGCGGGCGGCGGCCACTGGGCGACCGCGGCGTGCCGGGACGGGAGCGGCCCTGCGCTGTTCACGGTCCGGGACGAGGAGGCCTGGCACGGGGACCGTTCCGGCACGTACGGGAAGGACCGGGCCAAGCCGTCCGCGGCCGACCTGGAGTACGAGCGGGCCGCGCTGGCGGAGTTCGCCCGCCACTCGGCCCGCGCGCACGACTGCGAAGCCCCGGCCCTGCCCTGAGCCCCCCCGGCCGGGCCGGGCGGCCTCCTCCCTCACCCCTGCCGGGTCCCGGCCCGCCCGGCGATGTGCGGCGGGAGTGCGATCCCTGTCCGCAGCAGCGGGTCCGGCACCGGTTCGCCCCAGGTGGCCGTGAGCGGCAGGTTGCCGGCCCAGACGTCGAGTCCGGCGTCCGGGCCGTCGCCGTCGTCCGGTGGCCCCGCCGCCGTCTTGACCGAGGCCTCCGCGAGGGAGAGGGCCAGCAGGGTGGTCGCGGCGAGTTCCTTGCGGCTGGGGCGGCGGGCGTAGTCCCACTGGCCCGGGGTCGCGTGCTCGGTGAGCAGCCGCAGGCCGCGCAGCTTCTCCTCGGGGTCGGTCACCCGGCGCGGGACGCCGTGGATCATCGCGCTGCGGTAGCTGACGCCGTGTTCGAACACCGAACGGGCGAGTATCAGCCCGTCGACGTGCGTCACGGTGACGCAGACCGGCGCCTCGGGGTCGGCCGCCAGGCTGCGGCTGGCGACGGAGCCGTGCAGGAAGAGGTGGGTGTCGTCACGACCGTACACGGTGGGCACGACCATCGGGTGGCCGTCGACGACGACGCCGAGGTGGCAGACGAAGCCCGCGTCGAGGATCGCCTCCAGGTCGGCACGGTCCAGACTGCCCTGTTCGCGCAGGCGGCGGTGGCGGGTGCGGTCGGTGAGGGGCAGGACGGCGGGGAGCGTGGCAGTGTCTCCCACAGTTGCTTGGGGCTGGGGCTGAGGCTGAGGATGCTCATGGTCATCGTTCACGACGCGACAAGTTACCGAGCGTCGGGGGCGGGTGGGGCGGCCAGGGCAGCGGTGGGTGCGGGGGCGGCGACCGCCGTGTCGGGCGCGGCGGGTGCGTCAGGCGCGGGCACGGCGACTGGCGCGGCGATCGCGGCGACGATGGCGAGGGTGGCGACGGCTCGCAGGGTCCACTTCATCGCGGCCGGGTTCGTCGCGGCCGGGTTCAGCACGGCCTGGTTCATCGCGGTCTGGTTCAGCACGGTCAGGCTCCGATCTCGGCGTGTGACGGCCCGTCATGGCAGGCAAGGCGCGCCACGGCATGCAAGGCGCGTCACGACACGGCATCTGTTGCATGGGATACGTGCGGTGGCACGCGTCTTGATCGTCGCCTCCCGCCCCGTACCCCGGCATCGTCCGGAAGTCGCGGCCGGGTCCGCCCCACGGGGGAGGTCGCCCTCCCCTCTCGGGCCTCAGACGACCAGTACCCGGCGTCCGCGCGTATGGCCGGCCTGGCTGTCGATGTGTGCCGCCGCGGCGTCGGCCAGCGCGTACGACTTGTCGACCGGGATGTGGAGCCTTCCACGCGAGATGAGGTCGGCGGCCTCGGCGAGTGCGTCCGGCACGCTGCCGGCCGCACCGGAGAACCGGACGCCGTGCTCCGGCGCCGTGAGGTCGGCGATGGAGACCACCTTCCGTGGGTCGCCGGTCAGCTCGACGAGCTCGCGGAGCACACCCGAGCCCGCGAGGTCGAGGGCCGCGTCGACCCGGCCGAGGGCCCGCACTCGCTCGACCCACCCCTCCCCGTACGTCGTGGCGAGGGCGCCCAGGCCCCGCAGATAGTCCTGGTTCGCGGCCCCGGCCGTGCCGATGACCGTGATGCCGCGCTCGCGGGCGATCTGCAGCACCGCCGACCCCACTCCCCCTGACGCGCCGCTGACCAGCAGCGTCTGACCGGGCAGGACGCCGACCTCGCGGAGGACGCGCAGCGCGGTCTCCACCACGGAGGGGTACCCGGCAGCCTCTTCGAACGTCAGCCCCTCCGGCATCAGCGCCCACGCCGACAGCACGGCGAACTCCGCGTACGTGCTCGCCCCTTCGCCGAACACGTGGTCTCCGACCCGCACCCCTTCGACACCCTCGCCGACCTCGTCCACCACCCCGGCGGCATCGAGGCCGACTCCGGCGGGCAGCTCGATCGGATGGGCCGACAGGACCTGGCCCTCCCTGACCCGCCAGTCGACGGGGTTCACACCCGCCGCCCGCACGGCGATGCGTATGTGGCCGGGGCCCGCGTGGGGCTCCTCGGCGTCGATGAGGTGCAGGACGTCCGGGCCGCCGAACTCGGCGAAGCTCACTTTCTTCATGCGGCGGACGCTAACACTAACGGTTAGCGTTTCACAACGAATAGCTTTCCCTAACAGCTTCAGTTTTGCATTTGGTAGCGTGCGCGCATGACCGTGCCGACCGGACGCCGCGAGCGCAAGAAGGCCGCGACCCGTCAGAAGATCGCTGACACCGCCCTGCGGCTCTTCCTGGAACGCGGCTACGAGGCGGTGGGCATCCGGGACGTGGCCGCCGAGGCCGACGTGGCCGTGACCACGGTCTTCTCCCACTTCGCCTCGAAAGAGGCGCTGGTGTTCGAGCAGGACGAGGACTTCGAGCAGCGCCTCGCGCGGGCGGTCACCGACCGGGCGCCGCACGAGCCGCTCATCCCCGCGCTGCGACGCGAGATCCACGCACTGGTGCGGCACTGCACGGCGGACGGCGCCGCCCCGGTCTGGCGCATGATCGAGGAGACGGCCGCCCTGCGGAAGTACGAGGAGTCGATGAGGCTGCGCCACGCGGAGGCGCTGGCGGCCGCCATCGCCGCCGAGCCCGGTCTGTCGCGGACCGACACGGCCTGCCGCACGATCGCGAGGTTCGCGGTCGACGCCTACTCCGTGGCCCGCGAGGCGGATGACCCGGAGGCCGCGGTGGACGAGATCTTCCAGATGATCGAAGCAGCTTGGCGGGCCGCGGGCCCTTCTTGAGGGACCCACCGGGAAGGACTCGGCCGGAGGACGGGAGCGTGGCGGGTCCAAGTCCGGCTCGAAGAATCCAACGACTTGCGGGCCGGGGCGATGGCGGGGCGCGGGGCACGCGCGGTCTCATGGAGACCATGGAGCTTTCCCACCACGAGGACGTGTCCCCCGGCACCGGCGCTCTCCCGCCCCGCGCGTGGTACGCGGCGTCGGACGCCGCCGCCCTTTCCCTCAACGGCCGCTGGCGGTTCCGCCTCTCGCCCACGGCCGACGCCGAGGACGACTCGTTCGCCGCCGACGGGTACGACCCGGACACCTCGGATGCCGAGGGCGCCTGGGGCGAGATCGCCGTGCCCGGCCACTGGGTGCTGCAGGGCCACGGCGTGCCCCAGTACACCAACCAGCTCTACCCGTTCCCCCTGGACCCGCCCCGCGTGCCCACCGAGAACCCGACCGGCGACCACCTGCGCCTCTTCGACCTGCCCGCCGACTGGCCGCGGGACGGCGCCGCCGTCCTCCGCTTCGACGGCGTCGAGTCCTGTGCCCGCGTCTGGCTGAACGGCGCGGAGCTCGGCGACTTCAAGGGCTCACGCCTCCCCCACGAGTTCGCCGTCGGCGAGCTGCTGCGGCCCGAGGGCAACGTCCTCGCGGTCCGCGTCCACCAGTGGTCCGCCGGTTCGTACCTGGAGGACCAGGACCAGTGGTGGCTGCCCGGGATCTTCCGCGACGTGACGCTGCTGCACCGGCCCGAGGGCTGCGCCGGCGACTTCTTCGTCCACGCCGCGTACGACCACCGCACGGGGACGGGCACGCTGCGGGTGGACATCCCGGAGGCAGACGTCCAAGGGCGCGTCGTCGTCCCGGAGTTGGGGATCGACGTGGCGACCGGCGAGGAGGTCACCGTGGCCGTCGAGCCGTGGACGGCCGAGACGCCACGGCTGTACGACGCGACGCTGGCCACGCCCGGCGAGCGGATCCCGCTGCGCGTGGGCTTCCGCACGGTCACCGTCGAGGACGGCCTCATCAAGGTCAACGGCCGCCCGATCCTCTTCCGCGGTGTGAACCGCCACGAGTTCCACCCCCGCACGGGCCGCGCCCTCGACCTCGAAACGATGCGCGCCGACATCCTCCTGATGAAGCGTCACAACATCAACGCCGTCCGCACCAGCCACTATCCGCCGCACTCCGCCTTCCTCGACCTCTGTGACGAGTTCGGCCTGTGGGTCGTCGACGAGTGCGACCTGGAGACCCACGGCTTCCAGGCGGTCGGCTGGCGGGGCAACCCGGTCGACGACGACCGCTGGACGCCCGCCCTCCTGGACCGCGCCGCCCGCATGGTCGAGCGCGACAAGAACCACGCCTCGGTGATCGTCTGGTCGCTCGGCAACGAGTGCGGGACGGGCCGCGGCCTGACCGCCATGGCCGAGTGGATCCGCGCCCGGGACGGCAGCCGCCTCCTACACTACGAGGGCGACGCGTCCTGCGAGGACACGGACGTGTACTCGCGGATGTACGCCGACCACGCCGAGGTCGAACGCATCGGCCGGGGTGAGGACGAGGGGCCGAAGGAGCGGCGCAGGCTCCCGTTCATCCTCTGCGAGTACGCGCACGCCATGGGCAACGGACCCGGCGGACTCAGCGAGTACCAGCGGCTGTTCGCGACGTACGACCGGCTCCAGGGCGGCTTCGTCTGGGAGTGGATCGACCACGGCATCGCGCACCCCACGTACGAGTACGCGTACGGCGGCGACTTCGGCGAGGAGCTGCACGACGGCAACTTCGTCTGCGACGGCCTGGTCTTCCCCGACCGGACGCCGTCCCCGGGACTCGTCGAGTACAAGAAGGTGGTCGAGCCGGTCCGCATCGAGGGCGACGGGCGCGCCGGTACGGTCACGGTCACCAACCTCCACGACTTCGCCGGCCTCTCCCACCTCGCCTTCACCTGGTCGTACGAGAAGGACGGCACGACCGTCGCGGACGGCGTCCTCACGGTGCCGCAGGTCGGCCCCGGCGAGCGCACGGAGGTGAAGCTGCCGCCCCCGCCGCCCAGGGACCCGGACGCCGAGACCCAGTGGACGGTGCGCGCGTCGCTCGCCGAGGACACGGCGTGGGCGCCGAAGGGGCATGTGGTGGCGTGGGCACAGCTGCCCGTCGAGTACGGCATGGTCCTGCCCGTGCCCGGCGGCGCGGCACCCGAGCGCGACGCGGCCGGCCGGCGCATCACCCTCGGCGCCGCGGACTTCGACGCCCGCACCGGCTCGCTCCGCACCTTCCACGGCCGCGAGGTCAGGGAGCTGCGCCTGGACGTGTGGCGGGCCCCCACCGACAACGACAACGGCATGCCGTGGCGGCCCGAGCCGTCCGTGGCCTCGCTGTGGCGCACGCACGGCCTCCACCGGATGCGGCACCGCGTCGACTCCGTCGAGACGACCGGGGAAGGTCTCAACGTGCGCACCCGGGTGGCGCCCGCGGCGAGCGACCTGGCGCTGCGCACTGAGTACCACTGGACGTCGGACGGCGGCAAGCTGCTGCTGCGGATGTCCGTGACGCCGGAGGGCGACTGGCCCGTGCCGCTGCCGCGCCTCGGCATCCGCTTCGGGCTGCCCGGCGCGGCCGGGCGCGTGCGGTGGTTCGGCGGCGGGCCCGGCGAGGCCTACCCCGACACCGCGGCCGCCTCGCTGATCGGCGTGTGGGAGTCGGACGTCGACGCGATGCAGACGCCGTACGTGCGCCCGCAGGAGAACGGGGCCCGCCCCGCCGTCCGCTGGGCCGAGGTCGGCGGGCTGCGCGTCGAGAGCGACGGCGCCCCCGCGTTCACCGTCCGGCGCTGGACGACCGAGCAGCTCGACGCCGCCCGGCACCGCACCGACCTCACGCCCGGCGACACGGTCTGGGTCAACCTCGACATCGCCCGGCACGGCATCGGGACGCAGTCGTGCGGCCCCGGCGTCCTGCCGCAGTACGAACTCCGCGCGACACCCCGGCCGTCCTCCTTCAGCTGCGTCTTCTCACGCGTGGACGGCTGAGCCCGGGGCGGACCGGACCGGGCGCCGCCCGGTCACCCGGTGGTCGCCAGGTCACCCGGTGGTCGTCAGGTCACCCCGTGGTCGTCAGGCGTTCCCGCAGGAACTGGACGACCCGCTCGCGCGCGGCGTACGCGGGGTGACCGGGCTCCTCGCGGACCTCCTCCGTGAGGACGGAGTGCGCCGACTTCGCGAAGCCCGTCGCGTTGCCCGGCGACGAGTCCAGTTCGATGACCTCGAACGCGTCGCCGAAGTGGCGGCGCAGGGTGGCGAAGCGGTCGCGCGGGACCAGCTTGTCCTCGCTGAAGCGCAGGCCCAGCGCGCACAGGCCGTCGTTCTTGGTACGGGCCACGACCGTGTCGAACTCTGCGCGGGACAGGCCAGGGTCGACTCGCCGCGCCGCGCTCACCGGGAGGGGCAGCGAGGGCTGGCTGAGCACGGGGGCCAGAACGGCCTCCTCCGTGGCGGCGGCCAGCGCGAAGCCTCCCGTGAAGCACATGCCGATGACACCGACGCCCGGACCCGGCGTGCGGGACGCCAGATCGCGGGCGAGGGCACGGAGGTAGTCTGCGAACGGGCGCCGGGCGTTGGTGGCGAAGGCGCGGAACTCGGCGGCGACGCAGACCCTGCCGAAGACCCCCAGGACGTACGGCGTGGAGATCGGGCGGCCCGGCTCGCCGAAGGGCGACGGGATCGCGACGGTGAAGCCCTGTTTCACCAGGTGCTCGCCGAGGCCGAGGACACCGGGATGCACACCGGGGATCTCGGGAACCAGGACGACGCCGGGGCCTGTCCCCTTCTCATGGACATCATGCGTGAGGCCGGCCCCCGTGAACGGGGCCGCGTGCCATCCTGTGAGGTCCGCTGTCGGTTCCGAACCGGGCACGGCGCTCACTCCCTTTCGTCACAAGTGCCTGATGGGTAGGTGGAGTTCATGCCTACAGCACCCATGCGCGGAAACACAGACCCCACCGGGCGGCCCGAGCCGCCCGAGCCACGCCACGAGCCCCCGCCCGGGCGGCTCGTGGCGTGGCTGGGCAGATTCGGCCCCGTCGCCGTGGGATACGCCGTCTTCCAGGCCCTGGTGGGGCTGCTGCCCGACGGGCTCTTCGGGGACACGGCCCGCTATTCGCTGGCCGTGGTCAGTGGCCTCGGCACGGGGGTCTCCGCCTGGCTGGCCGGCGCGCTGCTGCGGGCACGGGCGGCGGCGGACGGCGGGGCGGACGACGGGACGGGCGGTGATCTGGACGGGGTTCCTTCGCCGCGCCGTCCGCCGGCGGGAGCGGCCTCCGGCGCGGCGGAACCGGTGGGTCCTGGGCCGCTGCCGGGGCTCTCCGCCGCCGCGTACACCACGCTCGCCGACCGCCTGACGGTCTTCGACGACCCGCTGCGCGGCCGCCTCGTGGGCTGGCCGCACGCCCTCGACGAGCAGTCGGAACCGGTACGTCCGACACCGACGGGAACCGCGTACGGCCTGCACATCGTCCTCGAACTCGGCATGCCCGACGGGCGGTTGCGCGCCTCCGAGCTCGTGGAGACGCTGTGGCGGCTGCGGCTGCCCGAGGGCGGCTGGGCCGCCCGCTCGCAGGGCGCGGTGGGGCGCCCCGAGGTGACCGCGCTCGTACTCGGCGCCCTCGCGCGGGCGGGCGCCGACCCGCGCCTCCTCGCCACGGAGGCGGAGCGGTGCACCGAGCGGTTCAGCCGCGAACTGGAACCCTCGGGCGTGGAGTTGACGCACGTCGTGACCACGGTGCTGCGCGGGCTGCTGCGTGCCGCGCCCGACTCGCCCGCCCTGCCGCTCCTGCGGGACGCGCTCGTCGACGGGGCCGTCACCGATCCGGCGCGCGGGCACCGGCGCTGCTGGGGCTCACGGCTCACCCCGCCGCGCGGCAGGGCGGTGGCGCCGTCGGCCGTGCACACCGCGCAGGCCGTCGTCGCCCTCGACCGGGCGGCGCGGGTGCTCGGCGAGGACGCGAACGCCCGCGCCACCCGCGAAGAGGGCATCCGCTGGCTGCTCTCCTGCCCCGGGCCCGCACACGACGGCTGCGACGACCTGGAGAGCGGCCACGAGACGGTGCGCCGCCCGCACCCCGTCGACGCCTCGCGCCACGAGGTGCTCTCCGTGCGCCACTTCTCGGCGGCCTGGGTGGTGCGGGCGCTGCTCACCCCGGACGTCCCCGCGGTCGCCGCCGACGAGGAGAGGGAGGCGACCTGGCAGGAGATGCTTTCGGGGTCGGCCGCGTGCGTGTGGCGGCAGCAGGACAACGGGATCTGGACGTGGGACGGGGTCGATCTCGCCTACCCGCTGTGGATGACCTACCAAGGCCTTTCCGCGCTGCGGGCACATGCCGTATGGATGTATCAGCCGGGTGGCTGAACGCCGGCGGGCGCGTGGACGAGGGGGAGAGAGCATTGGGTGGTCGGCACGTCCACGACGCCAGGCGGCTCCTGGAGGAGACGCTGGACCGGTCGACGGGGGACGAACTGCTGCGGGCGGCCCGCGCGGTCGTCGCCGAACTGGGCGCCCCGCGGCGCCTGGTGCCGCTGCTCCGTGAGCTGGCGGGCGGCACGGGCGACCCCTCCGGGTGCGCGCTCCTCTCGTACCGCCACATCCTCGGCTTCGACAAGCTGCTCCTGATCGACGGCGGACCGCGCCACATGCTGCGCGCGCACGTGTGGCATCCGGGCCGGGACACGCGCGAGGACATCCACAACCACCGCTCCCCGCTGGCCTCCTACGTGGTGCGGGGCGCCCTCGGCGTGGAGCTGTACGAGCGCGCCGGTCCCGCCGCTGATGAGGGGGTCGCGACGTCCTGGTACCGGGAGTCCCTAGCGGGCGAGGACGGCGACTGGCTCCTGGAGCCGGCGGGCGGGGCGCGGCTGCGCTTCACGCAGACCGCGCTGTACGCGGCCGGGAGCGGCTACGGACTGCCCTCGCACGTGCTGCACCGGGCGTGGTGCGCCTCGCCGGAGCCCGCGGTCTCGCTGTTCCTGGAGACGGGGGCGGGGCGGCGGCGGTACACGGACGTGTACGCGGGGCCGGACGTGGGAGGCCGGGCGGTGGCGAAGAAGCCTTTGGAGGTGAACGACTACCTGGCCGAGCTGTCGACGCTGGCGGAGCTGCTCGGCTGACGAGCCGGCGGGCTGACGGCCGACGCGTTGCTCAGGCGAGGGCCTGGCGGACGATCTCGCGGTTGTAGTCGTCGATCCGGACCGTGCCGAGGTCGGCGGGGGCGAGCCAGCGGTGGTCCTGGTCGGGCAGGGGCAGGGTCACGTCGAAGGTGAGGGGGCGGACCAGGAAGTTGTCCTGCCAGTTCTTCACCTCGTGCCCGCGGTACGTACTGACGAAGGAGGACTCGCCGACCTTGCGGACGACCTGGCCGAGCAGTCCCGTCTCTTCCTTGAGCTCTCTCAGGACGCCGTCCATCGGACTCTCGTCGGGCTCCAGCTTCCCGCACGGAACACCCCACACACCGGGCAGGAACCGCTCGGTCCGGCTGCGTCGCACGAGCAGCACACGGCCGCGGTGCATCACCACAGCCGCCGCGAGCCGGTTGTCACCGGGATAGTCCATGCCTTCCAACGTAGCGGGGATTCGGGTCCCATGACAGTCGGGGTGTCCGATTCCTTCAAGACCTGGCGCGAAGCCGCTGCCTACGCTGCCGGGCATGAACAGCACATCTGAGTCACCCACTCCCCGTTTCGATCTGATCGGTCTCGTCGTCTCCGACCTGGCCGCGTCGCTCGCCTTCTACCGCAGGCTCGGCCTGGAGTTCCCCGCCGGGTCGGAGAGCGCGCCGCACGTCGAGGCGGCGCTCCCCGGCGGTCTGCGCCTCGCCCTCGACACGGAGGACACCGTCCGCTCCTTCCACCCGGACTGGCGGCCGCCCGCGGGCGGGGGCCGGATCGGGCTCGCCTTCCACTGCGGTACGCCCGCCGGGGTCGACGCCGTGCACGAGGACATGACGGGCGCCGGATACGCGAGCAAGCTCAAGCCGTTCGACGCGCCCTGGGGTCAGCGGTACGCCGTCGTCCTCGACCCGGACGGCAACGGCGTCGACCTCTTCGCTCCTCTAGGGGCGGCCCCCGCCGAGTAGCTCACCGAGCGGCAGCCCGGTGAACTCCTTGACGTCGCGCGCCAGGTGGGCCTGGTCGGCGAAGCCCGCGGCGGCGGCCGTCTCCGCGTACGGCAGGCCGTCGCGGGCCAGTGCGAGCGCCCGCTGAAGACGCAGCACCCGGGCCAGCGTCTTGGGTCCGTAGCCGAACGCGGGCAGCGAACGGCGGTGCAGCAGCCGAGCGTTGACGCCCGCGTCCGCCGCGGTCCGCGCGACCGAGTGGCCCGCGCTCAGGGACCTGACGATGTGGGCGACGAGCGGGTCCGGGGGCCCGGTGTCGGCGGCGCGGTCCGTCACGACCGCCTCCAGGGCGGCCGCCGGGTCGCGCGCGGCGTCCACGCGCTCGGTGAGGCGGCGCGCCTCGGCCGCGGTCCACAGGTCGGCGAGCTCCACCCGCCGGTCGCGCAGTTCGTGGGCGGGCACGCCCAGGAAGGCCGGGGCGGTGCCGGGGTGGAAGCGGATGCCGACGTACCGCCCCGGCCCGCCCTCGGGGTCGTACGCGCGGGTGTCGGGGCCCGCGACGAACAGCCTGCCCTCGGTCCACAGCAGGTCCATGCAGCCGTCGGGCAGCACCGGCCGGGCGTCGCCGGGGGCGCCCGTGGCGACCCTGGTCCACACGACCGCGCCGGTCAGCGCCGCCGGCCGCTCCCGGTAGGTCCCGTCGGACATCACACCCCCCGGTGCTCCTGCGGGCTGATCCCGTACACCCGCTTGAAGGCGCCGGAGAGCGCGAACGCGCTGCCGTATCCGACCCTGCGGGCTATCGCGCCGATGGTCAGCCCGCTGTCGCGCAGCAGGTCGGCGGCGAGCGCGAGCCGCCAGTTCGTCAGGTACGTCATCGGGGGCTCCCCCACGAGGTCCGTGAACCGCCGGGCGAACGCGGCCCGCGAGACACCCGCCTTCGCCGCGAGGTCCGCGATGGTCCAGGGGTGCGCCGGGTCGTCCTGGAGCAGGCGCAGCGCGCGGCCGACGACCGGGTCGCCCAGCGCCAGGTACCAGGCGGGGGCCGCCGCCTCGGGGCGGGAGAACCAGGCGCGCAGCGCGGCGATCAGGAGCAGGTCGAGGAGCCTGTCGAGCACGACGTCCTGGCCCGGTTCGTCCTTGCGGATCTCGTCGGCGAGCAGCGGGGTGAGCGGGCAGTCCCACACCTCGGTGGGCAGCACGAGCAGTGGCGGCAGCGCGTCGAGGAGGCGTCCGGTGAGCTCGCCCCGCAGCTGGTAGGTGCCGATCAGCATCTCCACGGATCCGTCGTGCGACTCGCCCCAGGCGCGCAGGCCCAGGTCCCGGTAGCGCGCGACGGGGGCGCCGTCGAGCGGCACGCAGTGCTCCCCCGGCCGGATCTCGGCGAACGGCGCGGTGGTGGCCTCGTCGGCGCAGGTGTAGTGGTCGGGGCCGCGGGCGATGGCGAGGTCGCCGGGGCCGATGCGCTGGGCGGGCGCGCCGTCCGCGGGGACGATCCAGGCGGTGCCGCGCACCATGACCATGACGGAGAGGGGCGCCTCGTCCGCGATGCGGACGGACCAGGGCGGGTCGAAGAGCGCACGGATCATGAAGGCCCCGCGCGCCCGCGGCCCTTCGAGGAGACCGGCCAGTACGTCCATGGCGGCAGCGTAGACGCACGCGTATGGGGGTGAGCCTCTCGCCGATGGTCGGCCGGCGGGCGGTCGTCCTCGGCGTACGGCGGCTCACGCTGCTCTCGGTGCGGGGCGAGGAACAGGCGCACGCGACGGGGCGGCCCTCGCCGGGTTCGGGAGGTGCTGGGCCGGGCGCCCAGGGACTGCGGCGACTTCGCCCGTGAGTGCGCCGGGGTCTGGACGTCATGAGCCCCGGCGCCGGGGGTGAGGTTCCGGGGCTCTGCCCCGGAACCCGCTCTCAATCGCCGGACGGGCTGTCGTCCGAGCCGCCCGACCCCGGCCGCTTCGCATGCTTCCCCTGCTTCGCCGGCGTCCGCAGCCGCGACGTGACGTCGTCCGGCGGCAGGAAGCGCGACCAGCGTTCCGGGAACTCGGACGGCATCTCCGGGTCGTCGGGGTCGTCCGTGTCCCCCGCCGCCTCGCGTGCGGCCGCGCGGGCGACCACCTCCGCGGCCTGGGCCTCCCTTATGCGGTCGTTGGCGGCGCGGGCCACGGCCGTGGCGACGGACGGCCAGACCCGGTCGATCGCCGCGTTGACCGCGGCGCCGACCAGGACCGCGAACGCCGAGACGCCGATCCACAGCAGCACGGCGACCGGGGCCGCGAGCGAGCCGTAGATGGTGGGGCCCTCCACCGTGCTGGTGAGGTAGATGCGGAGCAGGAAGCTGCCGAGCACCCACATGGCGAGCGCGATGAGCGCGCCCGGCATGTCCTCCACCCACGGCGAACGCACCGGCACGGACACGTGGTACAGCGTCGTCAGGAAGATCACGGAGAGGATGACGACGACGGGCCAGTAGAGGATCTGGACCACCGTCGTGGAACCGGGCAGGAGTTTCACCACCGCGTCCGGGCCCGCCACCATCAGCGGCAGCGCGACCGAGCCGATGAGCAGCGCCACCAGGAAGAGCCCGAAGGCGAGTATCCGGGTCTTGACGATGCCGCGCACGCCGTCGAGGCCGTACATCACGGTGATGGTGTCGATGAAGACGTTCACGGCGCGCGAGCCGGACCACAGGGCGAAGAGGAAGCCGATGGAGATGACGTCGGGTCTGCTGACCCGCATCACGTCGTCCAGTATCGGTTCCGCGATCTGGTGGACGCCCCGGTCGGACAGGATCGTGCGGGACGCCTCCAGGATGTTGTTCTGGACGCTGGCGATGGTGTCCGCGCCGGTCCACCGGTCCACGTAGGCGAGCAGGCCGATCAGGCTCAGCAGCAACGGTGGAACGGAGAGCAGCGTGAAGAACGCAGCCTCGGCCGCGAGCCCCAGGATGCGGTACTCGATGCACGAGTTGACGGTGTCCTTGAGCAGCAGCCAGGCGGTCCTGCGCTTGGAGACGTTCCGGTAGAGAGCGCGGGCCCGGGTCCAGCGGCCCGACGGCCGCCCGGGTGTTTCTTTTGCCTGGTGCACCTCCTTACCGTAGCGGCATGGCAGCCAGCACCCACACAGTGACCAACCAGGCTCCGCCCCTGGTGGGATATGACGTATTCGCGTCCGACCGGGCCCTCGTGGAGGGCGTCGAGCGGCATCTGGATCCGGCGCTCCTCGACACCGCCCGCGACGAACTCTCCCTGCTCGGCCGCACCGCGGGTTCCGCCCAGGCACAGAGGTGGGGAGAGCAGGCGAATGAGAATCCGCCCGTTCTGCGCACGCATGACCGTTACGGGAACCGGATCGACGAGGTCGACTTCCATCCGGCCTGGCACCGGCTGCTCGGCAAGGCCGTCTCCGCGGGCCTGACCACCGCCTGGTCACGGCCCGGCGGGCATGTGCGGCGGGCCGCGGGGTTCCTGGTGTGGACGCAGGCCGAAGGGGGGCACGGGTGTCCCGTCTCGATGACGCACGCCGCGGTGCCCGCGCTGCGCGCCGACCCGGCGCTCGCCGCCGAGTGGGAGCCGCGCCTCTCCTCGACCGTGTACGACGAGGGGCTGCGCCCGGCGTCGCAGAAGGCCGGTGTCCTCTTCGGGATGGGGATGACGGAGAAGCAGGGCGGCAGTGACGTGCGGGCCAACACGACGCGCGCACAGGCGCTCGCGGAGGACGGGACGTATGCGCTGACGGGGCACAAGTGGTTCTGTTCGGCGCCCATGTCGGACGGGTTCCTGGTGCTCGCGCAGGCCGAACAGGGGCTGACGTGCTTCCTGGTGCCGCGCGTCCTGGAGGACGGCACGCGGAACCCGTTCGCCATCCAGCGGCTCAAGGACAAACTGGGCAACAAGTCCAACGCGTCGAGCGAGGTGGAGTTCGACGGGACGTGGGCCCGCCGGGTCGGGGACGAGGGGCGCGGGGTGCGCACCATCATCGAGATGGTGGCGGCGACCCGGCTGGACTGCGTGATCGGTTCGGCCGCGCTGATGCGGCAGGCCGTGGCGCAGGCGGTGCACCACGCCGCGTACCGGGAGGCGTTCGGCGGCAAGCTCGTCGACAAGCCGCTCATGCGCAACGTACTGGCGGATCTGGCGCTGGAGTCCGAGGCGGCCACGACGCTCGCGCTGCGGCTCGCGGCGGCGTACGACGACGGGAGCGAGCAGGAGCAGGCGTTCCTGCGGCTCGCGGTGCCTGCCGCGAAGTACTGGGTGACCAAGCGGTGCACGCCGCTGGTCGGCGAGGCACTCGAATGCCTGGGCGGCAACGGCTATGTGGAGGAGTCGGGCATGCCGCGGCTGCTGCGCGAGGCGCCGCTCAACTCGATCTGGGAGGGCTCGGGGAACGTCCAGGCGCTGGACGTGCTGCGGGCGCTGCAGCGCGAGCCGCGGGCCCTCAACGCGTTCCTCCAGGAGGTCGGCGCGGCGCGCGGCGCCGACCACCGCCTCGACGGTGCGATCAAGGACCTGCTGACCGAACTGGCCGACCTGGACGGCATCGAGGGCCGGGCGCGCCGGCTCGTGGAGCGGATGGCGCTGGTGCTCCAGGGGTCGCTGCTCGTGCGGTACGCGCCTTCGGAGGTGGCCGACGCGTTCTGTGCCTCACGGCTCGGCGGGGACTGGGGCGCGGCGTTCGGCACGCTGCCGCACACACTCGATCTGGCCACCGTGGTGGCGCGGTCCGCGCCGGGGGTCTAGAGGGCCGCTCCGTCAGCGAGGGGAGAGCCCCGGGCGGTTCCCGGGCTGACACGGGGGTGGTGCTGCGCCGACACGGCACCACCCCCGTCTTTCAGGCCCCTTGAGGAGCGTGAACACCGCACGGGCGGTGTGGTGTCCAGATTCGGGCACCGGCCGGGCGTTGGCCAGAGTTGCAGGAGGTTGCAACGCACCGTGACCTCCGGAGGATTCGGCACCCCGATGCGGCCCCCGGGGACGCGCGCAGGGGGCACCATGGGTCCCTGCCCCTCCACACTGGTCTGGCCGGAAAGGACCCCGTGGTCATGAACGCCCCGTCGACGATCGACCTCGCGCGGATCTCCGCCATGGACCTCGCGCACGCCGCGCACCTCCTGAAGGGGGTGCGCGACGCCACGCTCTCCGGGCAGCGGCCGAGGGTCCTGCCGCGCCCGGTGATCGGCGACTCGTGGGGGCGGATGCTGCTCGGCGGGGTCGACCCCGACCACGACATCCGGTCCCGGCTGCTGACCGAGGAGGAGCTGGAGGAGCGCCGCCGCACCTCGCCGCTCCTGGAGGTCCTGCCCGTCCTGCGCAACGCCCTGGTCTCCGTGGCGGACGCCGCGCAGCACATCATGATCGTCTGCGACGCGGAAGGCCGGGTGCTGTGGCGTGAGGGCAGCGCCGCGGTGCTGCGCCAGGCGGACGCGCACGGCCTGCAGCCGGGGGCGGACTGGGGGGAGAGCATCGTCGGCACGAACGGCATCGGGACCCCGCTGGTGGTGCGCCGCCCCGTGCAGGTCTTCTCCGCCGAGCACTTCGTGCAGACCCACCACCCGTGGACGTGCACGGGCGCCCCGGTGACCGACCCGCGCGACGGCAGGCTGCTCGGCGTGGTCGACGTGAGCGGGCCGCTGCAGACCATTCATCCGGCGACCCTCGCGCTGGTCGACTCGGTGGCCAAGCTCGCGGAGGCCCGGCTGCGGGACCGGCACGTGACGGCGCTCGACCGGCTGCGCGCGGTGGCGGCGCCGGTCCTCGCCCGGCTCGACGGGCGGGCGCTCGCCGTGGACGCGCACGGCTGGACCGCCGCGGTGACCGGCATGCCCCCGGCGGACCGCCTCGCCCTGCCCAAGTCCTTCGGTCCGGGCCGCACCTGGCTGCCGTCCCTCGGCTCCTGCCTGGTGGAGCCGCTGGCCGGCGGCTGGCTGCTGCGCGTGGAGGAGCCCGGTGACGTGCCGACGCCGGTCGCCGCGACCCGGCTCGTCCTGGACGTGAGCAGCCCGCGCCGCTGGACGCTCTCGGTGCTCGGCGGCGCCCACGACTGGACGCACGAGCTGAGTCCGCGCCACGCCGAACTCCTCTATCTCCTGTGCACATATCGCACCGGGCGCACCGCTTCGGGCCTGGCCGAGGACATGTTCGGCGACCCGGCGCGCACGGTGACGGTCCGCGCCGAGCTCTCGCGCGTGCGGCGCTACCTGGGCGGTCTCCTCGCCCACCGGCCCTACCGCTTCCACGAGGACGTCGACGTCGACGTGATCATGCCGGAGCGGCCGGTGGACCTGCTGCCCCACTCGACGGCACCGGCGGTCCGCGCTGCGAGACGGGTCGCGGAGCTCTGAGCGGCCATGATTCTCTGTGCCGCATGAGCATCACAGTCACCACCTGGTCCCTCGAGCAGACGTCGCCCACCGATCTGCTCCCGGCCGCCGCACCCGACGGCGACGTACGGATCGTGCGCGCCGAAGTGCCCTCGCCCGAGTTCAGCAGGTTCCTGTACGCGTCCGTCGGCGGCGACATCCACTGGACCGACCGGCTCTCCCTCACCTACGCGGAGTGGCAGAAGCTGCTGGAGCGGCCGGGTGTGGAGACCTGGGTCGCGTACGAGAAGGGGACGCCCGCCGGATACGTGGAGCTGGCGGCGCGCGGCGAGAACGGGGACGCGGCGGAGGGTGTCGTCGAGATCGTCTACTTCGGTCTGCTCCCCGCCTTCCGGGGGCGCCGCATCGGCGGCCACCTCCTGTCGTACGGCGTCGCGCGCGCCTGGGACCTGGCCGGGCGGTGGCCGGGGCTCGCGCCGACCGAGCGGGTCTGGCTGCACACCTGCTCCAAGGACGGCGAGCACGCGATGGAGAACTACCAGCGACGCGGCTTCAAGCTCTTCGACACCAAGGTCGAGCTGGAGGCGGACGTTCCGGCGCCGGGGCCCTGGCCGGGGGCCCACCGCAGTTGAATCCCTGCTGAATCCCGGAAGTGACCCACGACACCGTTGTCCACGATTCGGGACAACGGTGTCCGCATTTTGGATAATGCTGGACTGGGCCGAAAGTCCCATGACACGCTTCCGGCATGGATCGCACTGGAAACGCCTTGGTGAGTCGACGTCACGTCGACCTCGGCCGCATGTCCAGCGCCATGTGTCCGGCCCGCTGATCAGCTCAGCACCGCCGCACCCCATCCACTGATCCCCCTCCCTGCGCAGCGCCGCGCGCACGTCCCTCCTCCTGCCCAGCAGGCCTGGGAACGTGCCATTTTCGCAGGTCAGAGTTGCTTTCCCGCTGCCCCGAAGGACGTACCAGCATGGCCGCCACGCCAGAGAAGCCCGCCCCAGCCACGCCCCGCCGCAAGGCGAGCCGTCACCGCGGCGAGGGCCAGTGGGCCGCAGGTCACTTCACGCCGCTCAACGGGAACGAGCAGTTCAAGAAGGACGACGACGGTCTCAATGTGCGGACACGCATTGAGACGATCTACTCGAAGCGTGGATTCGACTCCATCGACCCGAACGATCTCCGTGGCCGGATGCGCTGGTGGGGCCTCTACACCCAGCGCAAGCCCGGGATCGACGGCGGCAAGACCGCGATCCTGGAGCCGGAGGAGCTGGACGACGAGTACTTCATGCTCCGGGTGCGCGTCGACGGCGGGCGGCTGACCACCGAGCAGCTGCGCGTCATCGGCGAGATCTCCCAGGAGTTCGCGCGCGGCACCGCCGACCTCACCGACCGGCAGAACATCCAGTACCACTGGATCCGCATCGAGGACGTCCCCGAGATCTGGCGGCGGCTGGAAGCCGTGGGGCTCTCGACCACCGAGGCGTGCGGTGACACGCCCCGCGTGATCCTCGGCTCCCCCGTGGCGGGCGTCGCCGAGAACGAGATCATCGACGGCTCCCCCGCCATCGACGAGATCCAGCGCCGTTTCATCGGCAACCCCGACTTCTCGAACCTGCCGCGCAAGTTCAAGAGCGCGATCTCCGGCTCCCCGCAGCTCGACGTGGCGCACGAGATCAACGACATCGCCTTCGTCGGCGTCCACCACCCCGAGCACGGCCCCGGCTTCGACCTGTGGGTCGGCGGCGGCCTCTCCACCAACCCCAAGCTCGGGGTACGGCTCGGCGCCTGGGTGCCGCTCGACGAGGTGCCGGACGTGTTCGGCGGCGTCATCGGCATCTTCCGCGACTACGGCTACCGCAGGCTGCGCAACCGCGCCCGCCTGAAGTTCCTCGTCGCCGACTGGGGCCCGGAGAAGTTCCGGCAGATCCTGGAGGACGAGTACCTGCGGCGGAAGCTGGTCGACGGGCCCGCCCCCGAGCAGCCCGCCGGCACCTGGCGCGACCACCTCGGCGTCCACCGGCAGAAGGACGGGCGCTTCTACGTCGGCTTCGCGCCCCGCGTCGGCCGCGTCGACGGCGCCACCCTCACCAAGATCGCCGAGGTCGCCGAGGCGCACGGCTCGGGCCGGCTGCGCACCACCGCCGAGCAGAAGATGATCGTGCTCGACATCGAGCAGGACCAGGTCGACTCGCTCGTCTCCGCCCTCGAAGCGCTCGACCTGCGGGTCAACGCCTCGCCCTTCCGGCGCGGCACCATGGCCTGCACGGGCATCGAGTTCTGCAAGCTCGCCATCGTCGAGACGAAGGCGCGCGGCGCCTCCCTCATCGACGAACTGGAGCGCCGCATCCCGGAGTTCGACGAGCCCATCACCATCAACATCAACGGCTGCCCGAACGCCTGCGCCCGCATCCAGGTCGCCGACATCGGCCTCAAGGGCCAGCTCATGCTCGACGCCGACGGCAATCAGGTCGAGGGCTACCAGGTGCACCTGGGCGGCGCCCTCGGGCTCGACGCCGGCTTCGGCCGCAAGGTCCGCGGCCTGAAGGTCACCGCGGCCGAGCTGCCCGACTACATCGAGCGGGTCCTCAAGCACTTCCAGGCGGAGCGCGAGGACGGCGAGCGCTTCGCCACGTGGACCGCCCGCGCGTCCGAGGAGGCCCTCAAGTGAGCGAGCGTGCCGCCCCGTTCCACTGCCCGTACTGCGGCGACGAGGACCTGCGCCCCCACGAGGCCGGTCACGGCGCCTGGGAATGCGCGGCGTGCAACCGGGCCTTTCAGCTGAAGTTCCTCGGGCTGCTCGCCCGGGGCGTTCAGCGCACCAGCAGTGGAGAGAACCAGATATGACGACTACTCAGGACAAGAAGCCGCGCACGGACGACGAGTTGAAGGCGCTCGCCGAGCAGGCCGGGCGCGACCTGGAGGACGCCTCCGCCCTGGAGGTCCTCCAGTGGGCCGCCGACACCTTCGGGACACGCTTCTGCGTGACGTCCTCGATGGAGGACGCGGTCGTCGCCCACCTCGCCTCGCGGGCGATGCCCGGCGTCGACGTCGTGTTCCTGGACACCGGCTACCACTTCCCCGAGACCATCGGCACCCGTGACGCCGTCGAGGCCGTCATGGACGTCAACGTCATCACCCTGACACCCCGTCAGTCCGTCGCCGAGCAGGACTCCGTGTACGGCGCGCGGCTGCACGACCGCGACCCGGACCTGTGCTGCAAGCTGCGGAAGGTGCAGCCCCTGGAGGAGGGCCTCGCGGGATACTCCGCGTGGGCCACGGGACTGCGCCGCGACGACTCGCCGGCCAGGGCCAACACCCCCGTGGTCGGCTGGGACGAGAAGCGCCGCAAGGTCAAGATCTCGCCGATCGCCCGCTGGACGCAGGACGACGTCGACGCGTACGTCGCCGAGCACGGCGTCCTCACCAACCCGCTCCTCATGGACGGCTACGGCTCGGTGGGCTGCGCCCCCTGCACCCGCCGCCTCCTGGAGGGCGAGGACGCGCGGGCCGGCCGCTGGGCGGGGAACGCCAAGACCGAGTGCGGGATCCACGGATGACCGCGCCGCAGACCCAGCAGCAACAGACCCGGGAGAACCACGTGACGACCGGAGCCACCGTCTGGCTCACCGGCCTGCCCAGCGCCGGCAAGACGACCATCGCCTACGAACTGGCGGGCCGCCTGCGTGCGGAGGGCCGCCGGGTGGAGGTGCTCGACGGCGACGAGATCCGGGAGTTCCTCTCGGCGGGCCTCGGCTTCAGCCGCGAGGACCGGCACACCAACGTGCAGCGCATCGGCTTCGTCGCCGAACTCCTCGCCCGTAACGGCGTGCTGGCGCTTGTGCCGGTGATCGCGCCGTTCGCGGACAGCCGCGAGGCGGTGCGCAAGCGCCACCAGGCGGGCGAGACCGCCTACGTCGAGGTGCATGTCGCGACGCCGGTGGAGGTGTGCTCCGTACGCGATGTGAAGGGTCTGTACGCCAAGCAGGCGAAGGGCGAGATCTCCGGCCTGACCGGAGTCGACGACCCCTACGAGGCGCCCGAGTCGCCCGACCTGCGCATCGAGTCGCAGAACCAGACCGTGCAGGAGTCGGCGGCGGCCGTCCACCAGCTGCTCACCGAGAGGGGTCTCGCATGACCACTGTTGCCCCAGTGACCGACGAGGGCACCGACAGCCCCTACGCTCTCAGCCACCTGGACGCCCTGGAGTCCGAGGCGGTGCACATCTTCCGGGAGGTGGCGGGTGAGTTCGAGCGGCCGGTGATCCTCTTCTCCGGCGGCAAGGACTCCATCGTCATGCTGCACCTGGCGCTGAAGGCGTTCGCCCCGGCGGCGGTGCCCTTCTCGCTGCTGCACGTGGACACCGGGCACAACTTCCCCGAGGTCATCGAGTACCGCGACCGGGTGGTGGCCGAGCACGGGCTGCGCCTGCACGTGGCGTCGGTGCAGGAGTACATCGACGCGGGCAAGCTGCGCGAGCGCCCCGACGGCACCCGCAACCCGCTGCAGACCGTGCCGCTCACCGAGAAGATCCAGAGCGAGAGGTTCGACGCGGTCTTCGGCGGCGGGCGCCGCGACGAGGAGAAGGCCCGGGCCAAGGAGCGGGTGTTCTCGCTGCGCGACGAGTTCTCGCAGTGGGACCCGCGCCGCCAGCGCCCCGAGCTGTGGCAGCTCTACAACGGCCGCCACGCCCCCGGCGAGCACGTCCGCGTCTTCCCGCTCTCCAACTGGACCGAGCTGGACGTGTGGCAGTACATCGCCCGCGAGAAGATCGAGCTCCCGCAGATCTACTTCGCGCACGAGCGGGACGTCTTCCAGCGCTCGGGGATGTGGCTGACCGCCGGGGAGTGGGGCGGCCCCAAGGAGGGCGAGACGGTCGAGCGGCGGCTGATCCGCTACCGCACGGTGGGCGACATGTCCTGCACCGGCGCCGTCGACTCCGACGCCACCACGCTGGACGCCGTCATCACCGAGATCGCCGCGTCGCGGCTGACCGAGCGCGGGGCGACGAGGGCCGACGACAAGCTCTCCGAGGCCGCGATGGAAGACCGCAAGCGCGAGGGGTACTTCTAACCATGAGCAACAGCACCACTGAGCCGGTCCAGCCGCTCTCCACCGAGCAGTTGTCGGCCACCACCCTGCTGCGGTTCGCCACCGCCGGCTCCGTCGACGACGGCAAGTCCACCCTGGTGGGCCGCCTCCTGCACGACTCCAAGTCGGTCCTCACCGACCAGCTCGAGGCCGTCGAGCGCGTCTCCCTCGGCCGTGGCCAGGAGGCGCCCGACCTGGCGCTGCTCACCGACGGCCTGCGCGCCGAGCGCGAGCAGGGCATCACCATCGACGTGGCCTACCGCTACTTCGCCACCGCCCGGCGCCGGTTCATCCTCGCCGACACCCCCGGGCACGTGCAGTACACGCGGAACATGGTCACCGGCGCCTCCACGGCCGACCTCGCCGTGGTCCTCGTCGACGCCCGCAACGGCGTCATCGAGCAGACCCGCCGGCACGCCGCCGTCGCCGCGCTCCTGCGCGTCCCGCACGTCGTCCTCGCCGTGAACAAGATGGACCTGGTCGCCTACGACGAGACCGTCTTCGCGAAGATCGCCGAGGAGTTCACCGCGTACGCGGGCGAGCTGGGCGTCCCGGAGATCACCGCGATCCCGATCTCGGCCCTCGCGGGCGACAATGTCGTCGAGCCGTCCTCGAACATGGACTGGTACGGCGGCCCCACCGTCCTGGAGCACCTGGAGACGGTCCCGGTCAGCCACGACCTGACCACCTGCCACGCGCGCCTGCCCGTCCAGTACGTGATCCGTCCGCAGACCCCCGAGCACCCCGACTACCGCGGCTACGCGGGCCAGATCGCGGCCGGCGCGTTCCGGGTCGGCGAGTCCGTGACCGTGCTGCCCTCCGGGCGGACCTCGAAGGTCACCGGGATCGACCTGCTGGGCACCCCGGTGGACGTGGCCTGGACGCCGCAGTCCGTGACGCTCCTCCTCGAGGACGACATCGACATCTCGCGCGGCGATCTGATCGTGCCGAGCGGCGACGCCCCGCCGACCACGCAGGACGTCGAGGCCACCGTCTGCCACGTCGCGGACACCGCGCTCACCGTCGGCCAGCGGGTGCTGCTCAAGCACACCACGCGTACGGTCAAGGCGATCGTGAAGGAGATCCCGTCGCGGCTCACTCTCGACGACCTCTCCCAGCACCCCGAGCCCGGCCGGCTCGTCGCCAACGACATCGGCCGGGTGAAGGTCCGTACCGCCGAGCCGCTCGCCCTCGACTCGTACGCCGACTCGCGCCGCACCGGCTCGTTCCTGCTCATCGACCCGGCGGACGGCACGACGCTCGCGGCGGGCATGGCGGGCGACGCGTTCGCCGCGCCCACCGACGCCGTGCCGGAGACCGGCCCGGCCGCCGACGACGAGGGCTGGGACTTCTGACCATGACCTGCGTCGACATGTTCGCGACGTTCGCGAAAGAGGGCGGCCGCATCGGCAGCGGCGCCCTCGGCAGCGGACAGGGCGGGGTGGCGCGATGTGCTCGATGACGTACGCGCACCGCATGCGCGCCCACGCCCGCCCCTTCCTCGCGGGCACCCCCGTACGAAGACGAAGACCTGCCGACCTCCCGGCCACGACCTGACGGCGTGAGACCGGGCCAACGAGAGGACCACCTCCCGTGCCTGCACCACGCACCCGACTCGCCGCCCTCGCGGCACTGCCCCTCCTCGCCCTGGCGCTCGGCGCCTGCGGCTACGGCTCCGAGGCGGCCGACGCCGACGAGAAGTCCAAGGTCGCCGAGGGCGCCGAGAAGATCGACGGCCTGGACAGCGTGAAGATCGGGTACTTCCCGAACCTCACCCACGCCACCGCCCTCGTCGGCAGCCAGGAGGGCCTGTTCCAGAAGGAGCTCGGCGGTACGGAGGCGAAGTACTCGCAGTTCAACGCCGGCCCCTCCGAGATCGAGGCGCTCAACGCGGGCTCCATCGACATCGGCTGGATCGGCCCGTCGCCCGCCATCAACGGCTACACCAAGTCGCAGGGCAAGAATCTGCGGATCATCGGCGGCTCCGCGTCCGGCGGCGTGAAGCTCGTGGTGAACCCCGAGAAGATCAAGTCCCTGGCCGACGTCAAGGGCAAGAAGATCGCGACGCCGCAGCTCGGCAACACCCAGGACGTCGCCTTCCTCAACTGGATCGCCGATCGGGGCTGGCGGGTCGACGCGCAGAGCGGCAAGGGCGACGTGTCGGTCGTCCGCACCGACAACAAGATCACCCCGGACGCCTACAAGTCCGGTTCCGTGGACGGCGCCTGGGTGCCGGAGCCGACCGCCTCCAAGCTGGTCGCCGAGGGCGGCAAGGTGCTGCTCGACGAGGCCGACCTGTGGCCGGACAAGAAGTTCGTGATCACGAACATCATCGTGCGGCAGGAGTTCCTCAAGGAGCACCCGAAGGTCGTCGAGGCCGTGCTGCGCGGCGCCGTGAAGACCAACGCGTGGATCGAGAAGAACCCGGAGAAGGCCAAGGCCGCCGCGAACGCCCGGCTGAAGGCGGACTCCGGCAAGGCGCTGCCCGCCGAGGTGCTCGACCCGGCGTGGAAGTCGATCGAGACGACCGACGACCCGCTGGCCGCCACCCTCGAGGCGGAGGCGGACCACGCCGTCAAGGCCGGTCTCCTGGAGAAGCCCGACCTCAAGGGCATCTACGACCTCCGCCCGCTGAACAAGGTTCTCAAGGCCGCGGGCGAGTCCCCGGTCGACGACGCCGGTCTCGGCGTCAAGTAGCCCCGGACCACGACCCGTTCACAGGAGGTGACGACCATGGCGACCACCCTCGCCACGGCCGCGGAGGACACCCGCACCACGGCCGGACACGCCGCGCGGATCGAGCACGTCTCGAAGTCCTTCGGCGGTCCCGCCGGACCCCAGCTGGTCCTGGACGACATCACGCTCGATGTCGCGCCGGGCGAGTTCGTCACCCTCCTGGGAGCCTCCGGCTGCGGCAAGTCGACGCTGCTCAATCTGGTCGCTGGGCTCGACGAGCCGTCCGCGGGCACCATCGCGACGGACGGCCGCCCGGCCCTGATGTTCCAGGAGCACGCCCTCTTCCCGTGGCTGACCGCGGGCAAGAACATCGAGCTCGCCCTGAAGCTGCGCGGCGTGCCGAAGGCCGAGCGCCGCCCGAAGGCCGAGGAGCTGCTCGAACTCGTCCGGCTGCAGGGCGCGTACGGCAAGCGGGTGCACGAGCTGTCCGGCGGCATGCGCCAGCGGGTGGCGCTGGCCCGCGCGCTGGCCCAGGACAGCCGGCTGCTCCTTATGGACGAGCCGTTCGCGGCGCTCGACGCGATCACGCGCGACGTGCTGCACGACGAGCTGACCCGCATCTGGCGCGAGACGAACGTCTCCGTCCTCTTCGTCACGCACAACGTCCGCGAGGCCGTGCGCCTCGCCCAGCGCGTCGTGCTCCTCTCGTCGCGTCCCGGCCGGGTGGCGCACGAGTGGCGGGTCGACATCCCGCACCCGCGCCGCATCGAGGACACCGCCGTGGCGGAACTGTCCGTCGAGATCACCGAACAACTGCGTGGGGAGATCCGCCGCCATGGCCAGCACTGAGACGACAGAACCGGTCAAGGAGTCCGGGGACGGCCAGGACCTCGCCGGCCTGGAGGCGGGCCTCGACGCGCTGGAGACGAAGGCGGGCCCCGTCCGCACGCCGGTGCGGCAGGTGCTCGTCCAGAAGGTGGTGCCGCCGCTCACCGCGGTGCTCCTCGTCCTGCTCGTGTGGCAGGCGCTGGTCTCCTTCAAGATCGTCGACGATCCGACGAAGCTGCCCTCGCCGTCCGCGGTGTGGGACGAGGTGACCGAGGCGTGGCTCCAGGGCACCCTGCTCGACTACATCTGGACCTCCGTCTCGCGCGGTCTGCTCGGCTTCCTGCTCGCCCTGGCGATCGGCACACCACTCGGCCTGATCGTCGCGCGCGTGCGGTTCATCCGGGCCGCCATCGGCCCGATCCTCTCCGGTCTGCAGTCGCTGCCCTCGGTGGCGTGGGTGCCGCCCGCGGTGCTGTGGCTGGGCCTGGAGAACAAGATGATGTACGCCGTCATCCTCCTCGGCGCGGTCCCCTCCATCGCCAACGGCCTCGTGTCGGGCGTCGACCAGGTGCCGCCGCTGTTCCTGCGCGCGGGCCGCACGCTCGGCGCGACGGGGCTGCGGCACACCTGGCACATCGTGCTCCCCGCGGCGCTGCCCGGCTACCTCGCGGGGCTCAAGCAGGGCTGGGCCTTCTCCTGGCGCTCCCTCATGGCCGCGGAGATCATCGCGTCCTCGCCGGAGCTCGGCGTGGGTCTCGGCCAGCTCCTGGAGAACGGCCGCAACGCCAGCTCCATGCCCATGATCTTCCTCGCCATCCTGCTCATCCTGATCGTCGGCGTCGCCATCGACCTGCTGATCTTCAGCCCGCTTGAGCGGCGCGTCCTGCGCAGCCGCGGCCTCCTCGTGAGGAGCTGAGTCCCGTGCACCGTCCCGTCCTCCTCGTCGTCGCCCACGGCAGCCGCGACCCGCGGCACGCCGCGACCGTGCACGCGCTGGTGCGCCGGGTGCGGTCGCTGCGCCCCGGGCTGCGGGTGGAGACGGCCTTCCTGGACTTCAACGCCCCTTCCGTACCGGAGGTTTTGGAGCAGCTGGCGGCCGAGGGCGTACGCGACGTCGTGGCGCAGCCCCTCCTCCTGACGCGGGCGTTCCACGCCAAGGCGGACATCCCCGCGGTCCTGCGCGAGGCGCCGCCGGTGCTGCGCGTCCGGCAGGCCGCGGTGCTCGGCCCTTCCCCGCTGCTCCTGTCCGCCCTGGAGCAGCGGCTGTACGAGGCGGGGCTCGACCCCGCCGACAAGTCCTCGACCGGGGTCGTCCTGGCCTCGGCGGGGTCGTCGGACCCGGAGGCGATCGCAGTGATCGCTGACATCGCGCGGGAGTGGCGGCACACCGGTTGGTGCGCCGTGCGGCCTGCGTTCGCCTCCGCGTCCCTGCCGCGCACGGAGGACGCCGTGCGCGAGCTGCGGGCCGTGGCCGGGGTGCGGCGGGTGGCCGTCGCCCCCTATGTCCTTGCTCCCGGCTTCCTGCCGGACCGCATCGCGCGGGGCGCGGCAGGCGCCGACGTCCTGGCCGACGTCCTCGGACCGGCGCCGGCGGTCGCGCGGCTCCTGGTACGGCGCTATGACGAGGCCTATGCGCCTGGCACCTGCCCCGTTGCTCCCCTGGCGCGGACTCCCGCACTGGCCTAGCTTGTGGGTTCATGACCCCGAGCCGATCCCGCACGCTGTGGCTGCGCACCGAACCCCTGCACGCGGTGGTCTACTTCGAGGAACGCTGCCGCGGCCTCGGCCGGGCCGTGGGCCTCAAGGGCTTCTGGATGGGGTACTTCGCGGCCCGCACCGCGCCGATGGGCCGCGTCGGCCCCGGGGTGGCCGCCGCCGCACTGGGTGTCTTCGCGCCCGGCATGGTGGCGCGCGCCCTGCCGTCCGCGTGGGAGTACGCGTCGCCGGACCGGGTCGTCGAGGAGCGCGCCCGCCTCACGGCCGCCGCCCTGCGCCAACTGGTCCCGTCGGTCGGCACGTTGGCCGCCACGGTCAACGGGCCCCTGATGGCCATGGTGGAGGACGCCCCGTCGCTCGCCCGCCCGCTGTTCGCCGCCAACCGCGACCTGGCGGACCGCGCCGACCCGGTCGAGCGGCTCTGGCAACTGTGCACCTGCGTCCGCGAGTTCCGCGGTGACGCACATGTCGCGGTCCTCGCCGACCGCGGCCTTGACGCCCGCGAGAGCCTCGTCCTGGCCGCCGCGACCGACCGCGTCGACGCGGCCGGCATCCGGCAGGACCGGGGCTGGACCGAGGAGGAGTGGGAGGTCTCCGTGGATCGGATGCGCGGCCTCGGCCTGCTCGACGCACTGGGCCGGGTCACCGAACGCGGTCTGACGGAGCGGGAGTTGATCGAGGACGACACGGACCGCCTCGCGGCACGCATGCTGCGCCCGCTGCACCACAAGGAGACGGACGCGCTCCTCGCCGCGCTGGAGCCGGCGGCCCGCCACATCCTGGACGCGGACGTCCTGCCGTTCCCGAACCCGATCGGACTGCCGCGGGCGGTCGGCTGAGCGCCGCGCGGGAATCCGTTTGCGCCGCTGTGTCCCGCCCCCTACCGTCACGCGGATGACGCCCGAACTGCGGTCCGAACGCCTCGCCCTCTCCCCCTACGCAGCCTCCGACGAGGAGGACTTCGTGGCGCTGTTCCAGGACGAGGCGGTGGGGCGCTGGTTCGGGGACGGGATGCAGAGCGAGGCGGAGGACCGGGCGCTGTTCGGACGGATCTTCAGCCGTGTGTACGCGGAGGGGCGCTTTCCCGTGTGGGCGGTCCGGTACGAGGGGCGCTATGCCGGCCACGCCGAGGTCAAGCCCTCCCCGGAGAGCTGGCTCGACGGCCACGAGATCGTCTACGGCCTCACCAGGGAGAGCTGGGGGCTCGGGCTCGGCACCGAGCTGGCGCGGCTCCTCACCGCGTACGGTCACGAGACCCTGGGCCTGGCCGAGGTGCACGCCACCGTCGACGCGGAGAACGCCCCCTCCCTCTCCGTCCTCGAGCGCCTCGGTTACACGCAGAGCCGCGCGGTCCCCGAGGAGGGCGGCACGATCACCCTCCAGATGACCTCGCGGCGCCCCGTGGACTGAACGCCCGCAGCCTGGGCCTCAGGAGAAGTCGAGGCCGCCGGTGCGGGTGCGCTTCAGCTCGAAGAAGTCCGGGTGGCCCGCGAGGACGCGGAAGCTGTCGAAGAGCCGGGCCGCCTCCTCGCCGCGCGGGATCGCGCGCAGCACGGGCCCGAACCAGACGGTGCCGTCGACGTGGATCGTCGGCGTGCCCACATAGCCGTCGGCCGCGGGGTCCTTGCCCGCGTCGTGGCTGCGGCGCAGCACGTCGTCGTACGAGGCGTCGTGCGCCGCCGCCGCGAGATCGGCCGGCAGCCCGAGCTCGGCGAGGGCCTGTTCGGCGACCTCCCCGAAGTCCTCGTTCCCGTCCTGGTGGATGCGGGTCCCGTAGGCGGTGTAGAGGTCGCGGAGGACCTTGTCGCCGTGCCGGTCCGCGGCGGCCGCGGCGATCCTCGTCAGGGTGAGCGAGCGGTCGACCAGGTCCCTGTACCAGTCGGGGAGTTCGTTGCCCTCGTTGTGGAGGAAGAGGCTCATCACGTGGAAGCGGACGTCGAGGTCGCGTTGGGGCTCGACCTCCAGGATCCAGCGCGAGGTGATCCAGGCGAAGGGGCAGGCCGGGTCGAAGTAGAAGTCGACGGTCGTCATGCCCCGACCCTATGCGGCGAATGGCTCCTGCTCCTGGGCCATTCACGACCTCTGAGCACGGGCCACTTCGGGTAGCAGGACCGCTTCGGGCACGCCGGGCCGGGGGATCAGTCGTCCTCGAACGGGGTCGCCTGGTGGAACCAGAGCCGCCAGGTGCCGTCCGTACGCCGCCACAGTGAACTGCGGTGCGCCCGGCGCCCGTTGTTGTCCGTGTCGAAGGTCAGGTGCACCAGGTCGTCGGCGAGCTGGACGCCCCTCATGCGGGAGGTCGTGAAGGGGCGGGCGCCGGGTGCCGGGCTCGCCGTGAGGACCCGCACGATCGACGCGCGGTCCCACTGTGCGCCGGAGGCGCCGAACTCGGTGAACTCGGGGTGCAGCAGCGCCCCGAAGAGTTCGGGCGACGCGCGCACCTCGGGGTCGAGGAGGCGCAGCTCGCCCTCGATGGCGGCCTGGACGGCGGGGGTGCGGTCAGTCACGGGTCATCTCCACGAGCTGGGTGACGGTGTTCCAGTTGCGGGTGGTGGCGACGACGCCCTTGGTGAAGGCGGGTCGTGCCAGCTGTTCGGCGAGCTTGGACCGGCCGAGACCGTCGGGGGCGTACAGGTAGAGGACCCGGTCGCCGAGCCTGAACTCCTCGGGGAGGAAGTCGGGTTGGTGGAGGGAGGCGAAGCGTTCCTCGGTGACCGGCGCGGAGAAGTAGGTGACGTGCAGTTGCTTGGGCTGCAGGTCGGCGGCGGGGAACGGGCAGGCGTCGGCCACCGCCTTCAGGTAGGCGCTGTCGCGCACGATGACGTCGACGGCGAAGCCGAAGCGCTCCTCGATCGCCGCCCGCACCTCGGCCGCCAGGGACTCCTCGTAGCCGTGGTCCGCGGTGAAGACGGCGTTGCCGCTCTGCAGATACGTCCGTACGCCGCCGTGGCCGAGCCCTTCCAGGAGCGCCCGGAGGTCGGCCATCGGCACCTTCTTGTGGCCGCCCACGTTGATGCCGCGCAGCAGCGCCGCATATGTCTTGATCGCCATGCGCACACGATAGAGCGGCCGCCGTGCCCCGTGGGGGTGGGCACGACGACCGCGGCTCGGGGAGCGGCGAGGGTTACTCGACGACCTTCAGGAGCTTGTTGGGCGTGCCCTCGCTCGGGTTGGAGATCTTGTCGGGGGTGGCGCCGTCGGTCAGGGCCTTGGCGACGTCCGCGGGCTTGGCGTCCGGGTGGGCGGCGACGTAGACGGCGGCGGCGCCCACGACGTGCGGGGTCGCCATCGACGTACCGGAGATGGTGTTGGTGGCGTCGTCACCGGTGTTCCAGGCGGACGTGATGTCCGAGCCCGGGGCGTAGATGTCCACGACGGAGCCGTAGTTGGAGAAGTCCGACTGCTTGTCGTCCTTGGTGGAGGAGGCGACCGTGATGGCGTCCTTCACCCGGGCCGGGGAGCCCTGGGAGGCGTCGGTCGACTCGTTGCCCGCGGCGACCGCGAAGGTGACGCCGGCGTCGATCGCCTTCTGGACGGCCGCGTCGAGCGCTTCGTCCGCTCCGCCGCCGAGGCTCATGTTGGCGACGGAGGGGCCCTGGTGGTTCTTGGTGACCCAGTCGATGCCCGCGACGACCTGCTCGGTGGTGCCGGAGCCCTGGTCGTCCAGGACGCGGACGGCGACGATCTTCGCCTTCTTGGCGACGCCGTGCGCCTCACCGGCGATGGTGCCGGCGACGTGCGTGCCGTGGCCGTTGCCGTCGTCGGCGTTGTCGTCGTTGTCGACGGCGTCGAAGCCGGAGACCGCGCGGCCGCCGAAGTCCTTGTGGCTGACGCGGACACCGGTGTCGATGACGTACGCGGTGGCGCCCTCGCCGGCGGCGTCCGGGTAGGTGTACTTCTTGTCGGCAGCGGTGTCCGCCTGGTCGATGCGGTCCAGGCCCCACGACGGCGGGTTGTCCTGGGTGGCGTCGATGGTGAACTTCTTCGACTGGACGACCTTGCCGACGGACGGGTCGGCGGCCAGGCGCTTGGCCTCGGTCTCGCTCAGGCCCTTGGCCGAGAAGCCGTTGATCGCGGAGGAGTAGTTGCGCTTGAGCTCGCCGCCGTACTCCTCGGCCAGGTCGGACTTGCCGGCCTTGTCGACCTTCTCGTCGAGCATCACGATGTAGCTGCCGGCCACGGCGCCCTTGGCGTCCAGGCCGTACACCTTGCCCTCGGCGGGGGTGGCCGCACCGGCGAAGGAGGTCGCGAAGACGGTGACGCCGACCGCGGTGGCGGCGGTGGCTATCGCGGCGGTGAGCTTCATCGTGCGGGCACGCTTGTGAGTTGCCATGAAGAGGGGTCTCCTCAGTGCTGTGTGGGGGGATGTGGGGGGGTTTATTCAGCTGTTTCGCCCAGGGCCTGCCGTGGCGACAAGTTCGTCGCGACATCCCTCGAGGGCCGGAAGATCTCCGGGTGTTGGGACGAAACCCTGACTGATTGACGCGCGCAGATCAATACCTACATACAGCTGTGACTTGTTCAACAAGGTTCCGTAATAACAAACCGGATCTGTGCTGCCGGACCGGACATCCCGGGCCACAGCACCCCCAACTCCCGGTAACAGAAGGCGTTTCGCGCCACACGGACAACGCCGGACGCGCTGGCAGAACCAGCTCGTCCGGCGTCGGGAACATGCGCACCGGCGTCGCGCCTCAGGCCGCGGCGGGGACCTTCTGCTCCTCGAAGGAGTCGATCGTCCGCGTGAAGTCACGGGTCGAGAGCAGCAGTTTGTAGATGATGGCAAGTTCGAAGACCAGCAGGAGCGCACCCGAGACGATCGTCGCGGGGATCACCGCGTCGAAGAGCGGGCCGATCATGAAGACGCCCATCTGGAACTCGATGCCGCTCACCAGGTGCGCGCGAATACGGTGGCGCAGCAGGAAGGAACGGGCCCGCAGATACGCGGGGAACTTCCGCCGGAACTCCTGGTGCAGGTCGATCACCTGAGCCTTCGGAGCCACCGTCGCCGTCTCCCCCTCGGCGCCGGCCTCCTGGGACGGCTGCGGGGCGTAGGGCGCCTCGCCCGCGGCCCGCTGCAGGTCCTGCTCGATGTCGGCCGACGGGTTGTCCCGCAGCAGGTCCTCCATGAAGGCGAGCTCCGCCTCGTTCTGCGCGCGCCGCGCGGCCCGCATGCGCGTCTTGATCTGCTTGCGCATGGTGTGCCGGATCTTGAAGATCTCCAGCGAGTTGATGTAGCGCAGGGTGTCGAGCGCGACGACGGCGAGCGCGAGCCAGATGTAGAGGGTGTCGCCGGTGCGGTCGTACTGGCCCCACATCAGCGCGACGCCGCACACCATGACGCGGATCCGGTCGAAGACGAAGTCCAGCCAGGCGCCGAAGACCGAGCCCTGACCGGTGAGCCGGGCGACCTTCCCGTCCATGCAGTCGAGGATGAAGCTGAAGTGGTAGATCACCGCACCGAGGGCGAGCCACTTCCAGTCGCCGAACGCGAAACACGCCGCCGAGCCGAGCCCGAGAAGGAACGCGCCCCAGGTGATCTGGTTCGGCGTGATCCGCGTGTACTTGGCGGTGAGCCGCACGAGCGGCGTGGCGACCGGGTCGACAAGCAACACGGTCCACCACGCGTCACGCTTCTTCTCGGTGATGCGGCGCACCTCGGCGAGGGGCGGTATGTCTCGACGCATGGGGGTCAACTTCCTGGCGTTCGGCGAAAGTTCACCTCACGCTAGGAAGTAGTTCGCCCAAGGAACAAGATCTACGCTGTGCAACCTTTGGCCGGGGGTAACGGTCAACCTTTCAGGGCGAGTCAATGGGCCTTCCAGCACGGTGGCGCGTTATCAGAGCGTTATCCAATAACTGGGCCACCTAGGGAACCGCGTCACGCAGCGTCACGTCAGGGCCGTCCCGCCAGCGCCTTCTCCAGCTCCTCCTCGATGAGGTCGGCCGCCCTCTTCGTGCCGCCCTCCCCCGCCATCGACCGCTGGATCTCCCCCAGCCTGCGGGCCACTTCGGGGTCGCCGGCCAGGGCGAGGACCGCCTCGCGCAGCGTCTCGGCGGTGGCCTCCTCCATCGGCACGTGTCGTGCGACACCCAGCCCCTGGAGCATGTCCGCGTTGCCGAACTGGTCGGTGGCCAGCGGTACGGCCACCATCGGCGTCGCGGTCGCGAGGCCCTCCTGGCTGCCGCCCGCGCCGGCGTGGGTGATGAAGGCGTCGGCCTTTTTGAGGACCGCCAACTGTGGCACCCAGGGGTGCACCTCTACGTTCTCCGGTACGTCCCCGAGCTCGCCCGCGTCGACGTGTTTGCCGACCTGGAGCACCACGTGCCAGCCCGGCAGGTTCCCGAAGGCCTTGACGCACTCACGGTAGAAGGCGGGCTGCTTGGTGAAGGCCGAGCCGAGCGAGACGAGCAGCACCTTCTCGGCGCCCGCGGGCCGCTCCCAGTCGCCCTGCGCCGCCCGGTCGCCCTGGCAGGCGCCGACGAAGGTGTGGACGCTCTCGTCGACCCGGTCGGCGTTCGGCTGGAGGGCCTTCGGGATCAGCACGAGGGAGCGCGGCGGCCTGCCGACGAAGGGGTCCGGCTGCTGGGTGATGCCGTTCTCGGCGAGCCAGCCGGTGAAGCGGTCGTAGTACGCCCGGCCGCGCTCGGTCTCCTTCAGCTCCGCGTACATCGGCTCGGCGACCTCCTCCTCGTAGCCCTCCCAGGCGACGAGGTTCGGCGAGAGCGAGATCTCGGGGACGCCCCAGCGGCGGGCGAGGACGCGCGCCGGATAGGAGGTGATGTCGTACAGGACGAGGTCGGGCTCGTCCCCCTCATAGGCGCGGGCCAGCTCCGGCAGGACTTGGATCGCGTCGGCGAGGAACGGCTCGATGTTGTCGATCAGTTCCGTGCCCCAGGCGTCCGGGTCGTCGTCCGGGGAGGGCAGCGTCGTGGTGTAGGGCCGGGGCTCGGCACCGGTCTCGGCGACCTTGTCCACGAAGACGTGCGGGATGGCGTACGTGACGCGGTGGCCGCGCGCGACGAGCTCGCGGATCACTTCGAGGCTCGGGTTGACGTGCCCGTGGGCGGCGATCGAGAACATGGCGATGTGGGCAGGCCCGGATGAGGTCATGCCCAGACCTTAAGCGAGACGAGACGTCTCGTGCAAGACGTAGACGGACTGCGCTCGCCCGTGACCTGCGCTCGCGCTACGCCGGATTGTCGTCGGCCGCCGCCGCCTCGTTGTAGCGGAGCAGATACTCGGCGAACCGCTCCAGATCCACCCCGCTCCACCCCGCGAGCCGCTCCTGGAACGCGACCCGGCGGGCGGCGCCGACCTGCGCGAGGACCTCATTGCCCCGCTCGGTCGGATGCAGGACGTGCACCCGATGGTCGGCCGGATCGAGCCGCCGCTCGACGAGCCCGGCCTTCTCCAGCGCTCCCACCTGCCTGCTGATGGTCGACTTGTCGAGCGTGTAGTGCGCGGCCAGGTCCGTGGCCCGACAGCCGCCCTGGTATTCGAGATGGCTGAGCAGCGTGAAGGACACGAGCGAGAGCTCGGGGTGCATCCGCGCGGCGGTGGCGCGCGCCCGCCGGGCGAACGCGGTCATCTCCCGCTGGATGACCTCGATGGACTCGTCCCGGCCGCCGGCCCTCGCTCCGGCCCCGGACCCGTCTCGATCGGTCACGATTTCTCCCTCTCCATGAATGGTTGTACAGTACAACACAACGAGAGTTGTATATGCCAACCATCTCGACCGTCTCTGTCGAGCCCGAACAAGCCGAACCCGAACAAGCCGAACCCGAACAAGCCGAGTAACCGGAGTCCCCCATGTCCGCCACCCCCGCGGAACCCGCCGCCCGACTGCGGGACGTCCTGCGCCACGTCCTGCTCCACCTGCTCACGCCCCTGCTGATGTGCCTCGGCATGGGCCTCGCCTACATGGGCGCGTTCGTCACGCCCGAGCCGAACGACATGCCGATCGCCGTCGTCGGCTCAGGACCGCAGACCCAGGCCTTCGCGCAGACCGTCAAGGACAAGGCGGGCGACGCCCTCGACGTGCGTACCCTCGGCTCGCGCGAGCAGGCCGTCGACGCGCTCAAGTCGCAGGACATAGCGGGCGCCTACGTGCCCGACGCGAAGTCGCCCGAGCTGATCGTGGCCACCGCGGGGTCCGACATGAGCGCGACGGCCGCGCAGAAGATCTTCACGCCCGTCGCGGCGGAGCAGGGCGAGCCGCTCAAGGTCACCGACGTGGCCGCGCCGGTCGACGACGACCCCACGGGCCAGGGCCTCTTCTTCCTGCTCGTCGCCGTGAGCATCGGCTCGTACGCGTCGGTGGCGGTGCTCGGCGCGGCGGGCGCGGGGCTGCGGATGCGGGCCCGCGCGGGGCTCGTCGTGGGTGTCTCCTTCGCCGTCAGCCTCATCGGCGCGGCGCTCGCGGGCCCGGTCTTCCACCTGGTGCACCAGGGGCTGTGGGGCGTGTGGGCCATGTGCTGGCTCTACGCGGCCGGAATCCTCTTCATCGGCGTCGGACTGCACACGTTCCTGAAGCGCTGGACGACGCTGGCGATGATGGTGCTCTTCGTGATGCTCAACTTCACGTCGTCCGGCGGGCTCTTCCGCCCCGAGCTGCAGAACGGCTTCTTCGGCTCCCTGCACGCCTTCTGGAACGGCGCGGGCTTCGTCGAGGGCATCCGCAGCCACCTCTACTTCGGCGGCCACGGACTCGGCGGCCACGTCTGGACGCTGGCCGGCTGGCTGCTGCTCGGCCTGGTCGTGGTCGGCATCGCGGGGCTCTGGGAGCGGCGCGGGCGTGCCGCGGTGGCCCCGGCGGCCGCTCAGGACGCACAGATGGAGGAGGAGATGGAGGAGTCGGTCGCGGTGTGACGGCGGGCGGTACCCGGGCCGGGCAGCATTGAAGCCGCCCGGCCCGGGTGCGGTTCGAGGCTACTTCCGGCCCGCGCCTGTCGGGCAGGTGCAGTCCTTCGCCGGCAGCTCGCCGGTCAGCACGGAGTGCGGGGAGTCGGCTTCATGTGCGCCCTTCGTCGGTCGTGCGCGGGGGTGGCGGTCATCGGGTCGGCCGGTGCTGGGGACGGGCGGGGTCAGCCGCGTACGGCTGGTACTGCGGGTCCGGCGAGGGCTGTCCGTACGACTGATACGGCGAGGGCTGTCCGTACGGCTGCGGCCGGTACTCCTGCTGCGGCGCGTGCGGCCCGTCCGGGACGCGGTGGTGACCCGGCGTCCGCCCCGACCTGCGCGGCCACCACAGACCGCGGCCGAGCATCGCGGCAAGGGCGGGCACCAGCACGAGGGAGAGCACGAGCGAGGAGAGGAGGATGCCCAGGCCGGTGGCGAAGCCGATCTCCTGAGTTGCGGGGCTCGCGGCGAGACTGGCGAAGGAACCGGCGAGCACGATGCCGGCCGTGGCGATGGCGGGCGCGGTGTGCCGCACCGCCTCGGCCACGGCGTGCCGGGCCGGGACCGGCTTCTCCATCTCCTCCCTGATCCGGTCGGTGATCAGGATGTTGTAGTCGGTGCCGAGGGCGACGACGAAGAGGAAGAGCACCAGGGGCAGCGTGAACGAGACTCCCGGCCGGTCGAGGCCGTGCTGGAAGAGCAGCGTGCTCGCACCGAGCGTGGCCAGGAAGCCGAGCCCCACGGCGAGCATCAGCACGACCGGGGCGAGCAGGGAGCGCAGCAGCAGGAAGAGGATCACCGCGATCAGCAGGGCCGCGACCGGGAACACCAGGCGCAGGTCCTTCTCCACGGCCGTCGAGATGTCGGCGAAGATCGCGGCCGTCCCCGTGACGTACGCCTTCGTGCCTTCCGGGGCGGTCCGCGCGGCCGTCTCCCTGACGGGACCAGAGACCAGGTCGCGCGCCTTCTGCGAATCGGACCTGACGCTCAGGAGGAGGTCGACCCGCGCGGCCGTGCGGTCCTTGCTGAGCACCGGCTTGCCCACCTCGCCGACGCCCTCCGCCTTGGCGAGGGAGCGGGTCATGCCGGTGAGCGAACTCTGCTTGATCTCCTCGCCGTTCGTGCTGCGTACGTACACGGTGTGCGGGTCGGAGACGCCCGCGGGCAGACTGCGGGAGATCTGCTCGGCGGTCCTGACGGCGGCGGTCTCGTGCCGGCCCTGCTGGTCGTAGCTCATCGTGATGCCGAGCGCGCCCGCGCCCAGCGCGCCCAGCAGCACCAGGCTGCCGAGGGCGTACCGCAGCGGCCGGCTGCTCACCGCGTGGCCCAGGCGTGCGGCGAAGCCGCCGGTGCGCTCCTTCTTCCAGGCGCGTGCGGGCCAGAACATGCCGCGCCCGAGTACGGCGAGGAGCGCGGGCATCAGGGTGAGGCTGGCGAGGAGCATGACGAGCACGGAGATCGCGATCGCCGGGCCGAGGACCCGGAACTGTCCGAAGCTGGCCAGGCCCAGGGTCGCGAAGGCCGCCACGATCGTCAGCGCCGCGGACGTGATCGCGCTGCCCACCCGCCCGGTCGTCTCGGCGGCGGCCGTCCGGGCGTTCTGCTCGGGGTGGTTCCGCAGTTGTTCCCGGAACCGGAACATCAGGAAGAGGAAGTAGTCGATGCCGATGCCGAGGAGGACGACGCCGATGAGTGAAGGCGTCGACGCGTCGAGGCTGATGTCGAAGAGCTTCGCCGCGCCGACCACGGCGCCCGAGGCGACTCCGCCGATCAGCGCCACCGCGATCAGCGGCACGAACGCGGCCGCGAGAGAGCGGAACACCAGCACGTTCAGCAGGACGATGAGGCCCATCGTCAGGCTGGAGACGATTTTCGCCGTGTCTTCCTCGGCCTCGGTGTCGTCCACCGTGGAGGCGATGCCGCCGGTGAATCCGACCCGCATGTCCGCGTCGGCGAATTCGTCCTTCGCGGTGTCGCGGAATTCCTTGTAGACGTCCTGCAGACCCGGGTCACTGGGATTTCCGTCGAGGGAAACGGTGAGGAGCCGGAAGCTCTTGTCGGGCGCCACCGCCCCCGCCGAGACGCGCGGGGTCTGCGAATGGTCCTTCATGAGCGGTTCGGGCTTCGCCGCGACGATCCGCTCCCGGCCCAGATCCGCGGCGGTGTCCGCGATGCGCCGCTGGTCGCCCACCGTCAGCCGGCCTCCGTCGTCCCTGGCGACGAGCACGGTCAGGGCGTTGGGGTCGGGCTTCGCGCCGAATTCCTCCTCGGCTATCCGGAGCGCCACCGCCGAGTCGTACTTCTTGGGCAGGAAGTCCCCGGCCTGGGAGTCGGTGACGTCGTACATCATCGAGTTCCCCACGAACGACAGGGCCGCTCCGAGGATCGTCCAGACGACGATGGTCATCCATCGATGCCGGGTGGAGAAAGAGGTCAGCTTGCGGATCATGCCAATAGGTCATCACGCGGGGCCCCTTGAGCACGTCGGCCGCCGGAAGGGTCCGCACCCCTGACCGTGGTCCGGTACTGCCTCGCGGGCAGTACTCCAGTACTGGCCGGAAGAACCGCCACCGCGCCGACTCGGGGCTCCGTCGGGCGGGATCTAATGGTGCCCAGAGACGGGACATCAGGGCCCGCCGGACATTCGACTCGGAGGCGCCAGGATGGCCCGCGACTTCTTCCCGACGGTACCGCCCACGCGCGGGGTGCGGCCGACGCCGGGGGACGTGGTGGTCGCCGCCCTCGCCGTGACGCTCGACCTGCTGGCCTACCTCGTCCCGGGCGAAGAGGGCCCGGACGCACCGGTCACCGTGCTCGGCATCCTGCTCATCGCCGTCTCCGTGGTCCCGCTGCTCTTCAGACGCCACTACCCCGTGCAGGCGCTCGGCGCGGCCCTCGCCGTGCAGCTGGCCGTCAACCTCGGGCTCGCCGTCGACCCGGGCGAGCCGGTGTCGAACACGTACGGCGCCGCCGTCACGATCGGGCTCTACACCGTGGCCAGGTACAGCGGACGGTGGGCCCTGCTGCTGGGTGTCATCGCCACCGGTCCCGTGCAGCTCGCGCGGCACTGGCAGAACGACGTGCCCTTCATCGGCATGGGCATCACCGACCTGCTGGTGACGCCCTGCCTCATCGTCGCCATCGGCCTGGCCGTGCGGCAGTGGCAGTCGCAGCTCGACATCAACCGGAGGCTGCTCGCCGACCGCGCGGTGACCGAGGAGCGGCGTCGCATCGCGCGCGAGCTGCACGACATCGTGGCCCACCACATCACCACCATGTACCTGATGTCCGGCGGGGCCAGGTCGACCCTGGACCGCGACCCCGACACGGCCCGCGAGGCGCTGGTGACGCTGGAGGAGTCCGGCCGCACCGCGCTGCACGAGATGCGTCAGCTCCTCGGGGTGCTGCGCAGCACCGACACTTTGGAGGAGGCGCCGTCGGAGCCCCAGCCCGGGGTGGACGGCATCGAGCGGCTCGTCGCCGATTCGGGCGCGGCGGGCCTGCCGGCCGAACTCCACGTCACCGGGCGGCCCCGGCCGCTGCCGATGACCGTCGGCCTCACCCTCTACCGCATCGTGCAGGAGGCGTTGACCAACGCCCGCAAGCACGCGGGGCCCGCCCGTGCCACGGTGCGGCTCGCCTATCTGCCGGACCGCGTCACCGTGGAGGTGACCGACGACGGCGCCGGGGCGGGGGCCACTGCCGGCAGGGCGCCCGGCGGGGGCGTCACGGGCAGCGGATACGGTCTTCTCGGCATGCGGGAACGCATCGCCCTGCACGACGGCTCCCTGCGCGTCGGCAGCCGTGCGGAAGGCGGGTTCGAGGTGGTCGCGAGCGTGCCGCTGCCGGCCGACACGTACGCGGCCGACACAGCTGACACTTCTGGTACCGCCGGTACTGCCGGTACCTCCGGCACACACGACAAGGACGGGACGCGATGACCTCCACCTCCGAGCCCGAGCGGAGTAGCGCGCCCGAGCGGAGCGGCGAGCCCGAGCAGAGTGCCGAGCCCGAGCGGATCACCGTGCTCATCGCCGACGACCAGCCCCTCGTGCGCCGGGGCCTGTCGCTGATCCTCCGCTCGGACCCCGCCATCGACGTCGTCGGCGAGGTGGGCGACGGCGAGCAGGCCATCACGGCCGCCCGCGAACTGCGCCCCGACGTCATCCTGATGGACATCCGCATGCCGGTGCTCGACGGGGTCAAGGCCACCGAGCGCCTGGCCGCCGAGCTGCCCCGGTGCCGGGTCCTCGCGCTCAGCACCTTCGACATGGACGAACACGTGGTCGGCGCCCTTCGGGCCGGGGCCTCCGGCTTCCTGCCCAAGGACGTCTCCCCGGAGGAGCTCGTCACCGCGCTGCGCACCGTCCACCGGGGCGAGGCCGTCGTCGCCCCGCGGCTGCTGACCCGGCTGCTCGCCACCTTCGTGACCCCGGCCCCGGCCCCAGCCTCGCACCCGCAGGCCGGGGGCATCTCCGGGCTCACCCCGCGCGAGGTCGAGGTGCTCCGGCTGATCGCCGCGGGCCTCGACAACAGCGAGATCGCGCAGCAGATGGCCATCGGCGTGCAGACCGTGAAGAACCACGCCACCGGCATCTTCGCCAAGCTGGGCGTCCGCGACCGCGCGCAGGCCGTCATCGCCGCGTACGAATCGGGGCTCGTGCGGGCGGGCCAGAACCACGGGCTCCGCCCCTGAATCCCGCGGCCCCTGAATCCCGCGCCGAGGGCCCGCCGACGCCCTACCGCTGATACCTCTTGAGGACCAGATTGCCGTCCTCGACGAGCCGTTTCCTGAGCTCGTCGAGGTCGATCGCCCCGCTGTAGTACTCCTGGAGCGCGGGCGTCGCGACCTTGTCCTTCCACTCCGGGTAGCCCCGCACCGTCTGCGCGGGGGCCGGGCGCAGGTCCTCGGCGAGGGCGGTGCCCGCGGCCCAGTCGTCCTTCTCGGTGCGCAGGGCGGGGTCCTTCAGCGCCTCCTTGCCGGTCGGCAGCATCCAGTCGCCGCGCGCGAGCTTCACCATGTTGTCCGGCTGGAGGAAGAAGTCGATGAACTCGGCCGCCTCCTTCTTGTGCGGGCTGTCCTCGGAGACGGACAGGGTCTGCGGGCTGACGCCCTGTGCGAGCCCCTCCTCGCCCGCCGGGGCGGGCAGCACCTGCCAGTCGAAGCCCTCGGGCGCCTGCTGGACGATCTGCTGGCGGTACGAGAAGCCGAGCGGGACCATCGCGTACTTGCCGCCGAAGAAGCCGGGCAGCGTGTCGGAGCCGCCCATGCCGAGGGTCGTGGCCGACGCGCTCTTGTCCTCGTTGACCTGGTCGTGGACCGTGCGCGGCATGATCGCGTCGGCCGCGCCGAAGCGGACGTCGACCTTGCCGTCCACCCCTCGGTGGAACATCTTCCCGCCGGTGGACAGCGAGAGGTTGAGCGTCGCGGAGACCGGCTCCTTGAGCGGCCAGGCGACGCCGTACTTCCCGTCCGTGCCGTCGCCCAGCTCCTTCGTGACCTTCCGGAACTCCGCCCAGCTCCACGGCTTCTCGGGCGTCGGGATCCGTACGCCCGACTTCTTGAGCCACTTCGCGTTGGCGATCAGGACGCGCGGCTCCTGGAGGAACGGCACGCCGTAGACCTTGCCCCGGAAGGTCGTCGTCTCCCAGCTGCGCCGCGGGATGTCGGACTTGAGGCGCTCGGGGAGCAGGTCGCCGATATCCGCGAGATATCCGCCGTACGCGAAGTCGGCGAGGTCGTCCGACGCGTCATGGATGATGTCCGGCGCCTCGCCGCCCTCGAAGGAGGTGAGCAGCTGGTCGTGGACGCTGTCCCAACTGCCCTGGACGTACTCGACCTTGACGTCCGGGTGAGTGGCGTTCCACTCGGCGACGAGCGCCTTGTTCGCGTCGACGGACTCCTTCTGCCAGGCGAGCGACTGGAACTGGAGAGTGATCTTCCCGTCGTCGTCGCCGGAGTCGCCGCTGCAGCCGGTGAGCAGCAGCGCGAGGGCCGTGGCGGTGGCGGCCAGCAGGCGTGGGGCCGTGCGCGGGGGCGTCATGCCTTCACCGCCCCGGCCAGCATGCCGCCCGTGATCCGCTTCTGGATGATGGCGAAGATGACCAGCGAGGGGATGGTCGCGAGGAACGCCGCCGCGGCGAGCGGCCCGAGGTCGGCGACGCCCTCCGAGCCGATGAAGCGGTTGAGGATGACCGGCAAGGTCTGCTTCTCCGGGGTCTTGAGCAGGACGAGGGCGAAGAAGAACTCGTTCCACGCGGTGATGAAGGCGAACATCGCCGTGGCCACGATGCCGGGCGCGAGCAGCGGCGCGACGACCGACACGAACGTCCGCACCCGGCTCGCGCCGTCCACCGCCGCGGCCTCCTCCAGCTCGGCGGGGACCGCGCGGACGTACCCGACGAGCATCCACAGCGCGAACGGCAGCGACCACACCACGTACACCATGATCAGACCGACCAGCGAGTTGATCAGGTGGAGATTCTTCAGGATCAGGAACAGCGGGATGATGACCAGGACGAACGGGAACGCCTGGCTGATCACCACCCAGCCGGTGGCCGCCTTCGCGAGGCGGCTGCGGTGCCTGGCCATGACGTAGGCCATCGGGGTCGCGATGACGACCGCGATCAGGGCCGCGCTGAGCGCCGCGATCAGGGAGTTGCCCGCGGCCCGCAGGAGCGGCTGCTCGTCGAAGGCCTGCCGGAAGTTCTCCAGGGTCGGATCCTTCGGGATCCAGGTGGGGTGCAGGCTGCCGAGCTCCCGGGCGGGCTTGAAGGCCGTGGAGATCAGCCAGAGGAACGGGAAGGCGAGGAAGACCAGATAGGCGGCGAGTGCCACGTACTGCGCGGCGCGCGTCGACTTCTTCGTACGCATCATGCCTCGTCGCCTCCCTTCAGGCGGCCGACGAGGTAGCAGGCGAGGATCACGGAGATCACCGCGACCATCACGCAGCCCATGGCGGCGGCGTAGCCGAACTGGCCGTAGCGGAAGGCTTCTTCGTAGGCGAAGAGCATGGGCAGGCGGGTGCGGCCGCCGGGGCCGCCCTGGGTGAGGACGTAGACCAGGGCGAACGAATTGAAGTTCCAGATGAAGTTGAGCGCCGTGATGGCGAGGGCGATCGGCTTGATCGCGGGCCAGGTGACGGTGCGGAAACGGCGCCAGGCGCCCGCGCCGTCCATCGCGGCCGCCTCGTGCAGCTCCCGCGGGGTGTTCTGCAGTCCGGCGAGCAGTGCGACGGTGGTCTGCGGCATGCCCGCCCAGATGCCGACGACGATCACGGCAAGGAGCGCGGTGGCCGTGCCGGTCAGCCAGTCCTTGCCCTCCCCCAGGCCGACATTGGAGAGCGTTTCGTTGAGCACGCCGGCGTCCGGGTGGTAGACGAGCCGCCACATGATGCCGACGACCACCTCGGGCATCGCCCACGGAATGATCGCGAGGGCCCGCGCCAGCCAGCGCATCCGCAGCGGCTGGTTGAGCAGGAGGGCGAGGCCGAGGGCGAGGAAGAACTGCGGCACGGTGACGCCGAAGGCCCACAGCAGGCCGATCCTGAACGAGTCCCAGAACAGCGTGTCGTGCAGCAGGTCCTGGAAGTTGAGCGCGCCGATCCACTGGGTGGGTTCGGTGCGGCCCGACTGGGAGTCGGTGAAGGCCAGCGCGATGCCGTAGAGCAGCGGGCCGACGCTGAGGACGAGGATCGGGATCAGCGCGGGCAGCACGAGGAACCACGCGCCGTGGTCCGCGGCCCCTCGTCCCGGCGCGCCTCTCGCTGACCGCTTCGTCGCGGTCGCCAATGTCACGGAATCGGCTCCTTCGGGCGGCTGATGCGGGTCCGGCCGCCCCGGCGGCCCCCGTCATCGTGCTGATGTGATCTTGATACGTCAAGCAGCTGCGCGCCCTCGCACACCGGTTGGCCTGTGCGAATGCGAGACTGTCGGGCGAACGGGGCAACGGGTGCGGGAGGCACGGGATGGACGAGGCGCGGGCACGGGACGTACTGGACGCGGCACAGCTGCCGGTTCCGGTGAGCGGGGCCCGGCTGCTCGCGCTCGGCGAGAACGCGGTGTTCGCCGTGGGCGAGCTGGTCGCCAAGGTCGGCCGCGCCGCCCCCGAACTCCTCACGAGGGCGCGGCGCGAGCTGGCCGTCGCCGCGTGGCTGGAGAAGGCCGGTGTCCCCGCCGTGCGGGCCGCCGAGACCGAGGCGCGCCTGGTGGACGGCCATCCGGTGACGCTCTGGCACCGCCTCCCCGAGGCGGTGCGCCCCGCGGAGCCGCGTGATCTGGCGGCGCTCATCCGTCGCGTGCACGAACTGGACTCCCCCTCCTTCGAGCTCCCGCGCCGCGAACTGCTCGGCGGTGTGGAGCGGTGGCTGCGGCTCGCCGGTGACGCGATCGACCCGGCCGACGCGGACTATCTGCGCGAGCGCAGGGACGGGTTCGCCGTCGCCGCGGCGGCGCTGACCCCGCATCTCACGCCGGGGCCCGTCCACGGCGACGCGCTGCCCCGCAATGTCCTGGTCGGTCCCGGTGGGCCGGTGCTCGTGGATCTGGAGACGTTCTCCTCGGATCTGCGGGAGCACGATCTGGTCGTCATGGCGCTCTCCCGCGATCGGTACGGGCTCTCGCCGGAGGCCTACGACGGGTTCGTCTCCGTCTACGGCTGGGACGTGCGGGAGTGGGAGGGGTGCGCCGTGCTGCGCGGCGCCCGGGAGACGGCCAGCTGCGCGTGGGTCGCGCAGCACGCGCCCGCCAATCCGAAGGCGCTCGTCGAGTTCCGCCGGCGGGTGGCGTCCCTTCGGGACGGCGACGCGGCCGTCCGCTGGTACCCCTTCTGAGGGCCCGACCCCCTTCGAGGGCCTAGCCCTCGACCCTCAGCGGCCACACCCCGTCCACCACCGCGTCCGGATTGCCCTTCTTGCGCAGGAAGTTCTGGAAGTCCGCCGCCCATTCCGCGTACCACTCGATCTGGCGGCGGTGCAGCTCCGCCGGGCCGAGGGACGCGACCTTCGGGTGGCGGTCGGCTATCGCGCAGGCGAGGCGCGCCGCTGCCTGGGCGTCGGCCGCGGCGTCGTGGGCGGCCTCAAGGAGCACGCCGTACTCCGTGCAGACCGCTTCCAGGTTCCGCTTGCCTCTGCGGTACCGGTCCACGGAACGGTCAATGGTGTACGGATCGATCACCGGACCCGGGTCCATGCCGCCGAGGCGGTCGCGCAGAGACGGCAGGCCGTACCTCCGGAGCTCGGCGGAGAGCAGGGTCAGGTCGAAGACCGCGTTGTACGCCACGACCGGGACGCCCGACTGCCAGTACGAGGTGAGGACGCCGGCGAGCGCGTCCGCGACCTCGTCGGCGGGCCTGCCCTCGGCCGTCGCACGCTCGTCCGTGATGCCGTGCACGGCCACCGCCCCGGCGGGAATCGGGATCCCCGGGTCCGCGAGCCAGGTGCGACGCCCCAGCGTCTCGCCGGCCTTGACCTCGATGACGGCGCCGGTGACGATGCGCGCCTCGCTCGGGTCCGTCCCCGTCGTCTCCAGGTCGAAACCGATCAGCAGCTCCTGGTGCCAGCCCATGGCCGCCCCCTATCTTTGTGGTGCTTTCCCCCAGTGACCACCACGATCCCATGCGCCACTGACAATCCGAGGACCGCATTCCGCTTCTGCCCGGCCGAGGCGGCGCCGGGAGGGCGCGGAGACGGTCAGGACACCGGCCGCGAGTCCGCCCACGCCAACTCGAACTCCTCGCGGTATGTAGTGAAAAGCCCGCTCTCGCCCGGATCGCCCGACTTCACCACCCGGCTGCCGCCCCGCAGCACCAGGACCGGCGCCTCCATCCCACGGGTCCTGCGCAGATACGACTGGACGACGGCGATGCCGTCCGCGCCGTCCCCGTCGACCAGGTACGCGGTGAAGCGGGGCGTCTCGTCGAAGACCTGGATCTCGAAGGCGCCCGGGTCCCGCAGGCGCGCCCTGACCCGGCGCATGTGCAGGATGTTCATCTCGACGGAACGGCTCAACTCACCCTTCTTGATGCCCAGTTCGCGCTCCCTGCGCTTGACCGAGCTGCTCGCCGGGTTGAGGAAGAGCAGCCGCACCCGGCAGCCCGACTCGGCGAGCCTGACCAGGCGGCGCCCGGAGAAGTTCTGCACGAGGAGGTTGAGGCCGATGCCGATCGCGTCGAGGCGGCGGGCGCCGCCGAAGATGTCCTCGGCGGGGAACTGCCGCAGGAGCCGCACCCGGTCGCCGTAGACGCCCACCACGTCCGCGTACCGGTCGCCGACGAGGTCCTCGACGGCGTCGACGGGCAGGCGGCGCGCGGAGGGCGTGTCGGTGCCCGAGCCGAGTATGTCCAGGAGTCTGGCCGAGGCGCGCTCCGCCTGCGCGAGGACCGCCTCGGAGAGGGCGCGGTTGCGGGAGACGACGTTCCGGGTGACCTCCAGCTCGTCGAGGGCCAGCTCGACGTCGCGCCGGTCGTCGAGGTACGGCTCGAAGCAGGGCCAGTGCTGCACCATCAGCTCGCGCAGCTGCGGCAGAGTGAGGAAGCTGAGGACGTTGTCGTCGGCCGGGTCGAGCAGATAGCCCTTGCGGCGGCTCACCTCGCGCACGGCGACGGCCCGCTGGACCCACTCCTGCCCGGCGGGGCCCGCCGCGGCGACGACCCAGTCGTCGGCGTGGACGGGTTCGTAGACGGGACGCAGAACAGCGGCCACGACCGCGCGCAGCCGCTGCTCCACCAGATTCAGCCAGATGTAGGCCCGCCCGGCGCGCTGGGCGCGCGTACGGACCTCGCGCCAGGCGTCGGCGTCCCAGTCCAGTTCGGGTCCGATCTGAGATCCCGTCTCCATCGGCCGAGCCAGGGACACCGCTCCAGCGGGTACGTCCGCGGAGCTCCCCTCGTGACCCTCGTCACCAGGGGGCAGCCCCCGACCACCCGAGCTCACCCGCGCACCGCCTTCCGCTCCCGGACTCTCCCCCGGTCAACGATCAAGGAAGGGTACTCCGGGAGCGGCAGGAGGTGCAGCCCGATGGGCAGGGTGGTTTCTCAACCACCGATCGGCGGCTGGCCGTTCTGGTTCGCGAGGTCCTGCGGAGTGAGCGGGCTCATGGCGGTGACGTCGCGCGCGGCCAGCGAGAAGCCCTGCCAGTGGACCGGCATGGGCTGCTGGTCCTCGTCACGCGCGATGTGGTGGTAGCCGATGTGCACCCAGGAGATCGGGTGGTCCATGGTCTGGCCGTTCACCCACTTGTCGACGCTGTCCGGGGTGCCGTTGGGGCAGCCCGGGTTGTTGCTCGCGTACTGCTCGCACTTCTTGTACTGGGTGAAGTACACGTCGTGCTTGGTGAAGGGCCGCCCGGCGTGCTTGGTGCTGGGTCCGGGGACGAACTCGTACGACCGCGGGTGGCCGTCCTTGTTCTTGCCGGCCCCGCTGACCACGCGCCACCAGCGCATGTCCTTGCGGTCGCCCGCGATCTCCTTGGTGACCTTGGTGCGGGTGGTCTTCGTGGTCGGGCTGCCGTTGCCGGTGGGCGGGGTGACCTTGGAGTCGTACTGCTCGACCTTGGCCTTCGGGGAGCCGTCCAGGCCGAAGTTGAGCCGCCAGAAGACGTTGTGGGCGTGGCTCTCCGCCTTGGCCTGCTGGCCCTTGCCGATGGGCCAGCCGCGGTCGTCGCCGCCGTCGTAGTCGTACGGCGAGAGGCTGCCGGTGGCGCCCACGTTGGACGTGATGGTGCCGTCCGAGGAGAACCGCCACTCGGTTATGTACTCGTACCAGGAGGCCTTGTTCACGGTGTAGACGAGCAGGTCCTTGGCCTGGGCGGAGTAGACCTTGCCGGTGCCGCCGGTGCTCGCGTCGTCGTTGAGGCGGTACGCGTGCCCACGCGCGCGCGTGGTGGTGCACAGGCCCTTGACGTTGCCGCGGTTCGGGACCTTGACGGTCTTGATGGTGCCGCCGGGGCATTCACCGGTGTTGAGGTTCTGCAGGGCCTGGCCGAAGTCGGTGCCGGTGACGTCGTCGTACTCGGCCTGGCCGTCGTCGTAGGGGACGTGCACCTGGGCGAGCCGGGCGCTGGTCAGGACGGGGATCGGCTTGGGCTCGCCCTTCGGCTGGTAGCTGATCTTGTCGAGGATCAGGCCGGAGAGCGAGTTGTAGTGCCAGCACATGCGCCAGGTCGTGCCGCCGTCGACGGTCTGCTCGATCTTGTAGGCGTCGCTGCAGTCGGCCGGGGGCGCGGGGGCCTTGGCGGGAGTCTTGGCCGGGGCCGCCGACGCGGGGGCGGCGACGGTGACGGCGCCGCCGAGGAGCGCGGAGACCGCGAGGGCCATCGTGGCCCCCTTGCGGGCGCGCGAAAGTCTGTTGACGTGCATGGTGGAGTGAACTCCCTCGTACGAGGAGAAGTTGGTGTGTGGTCTCGTGCGCGGGCGCGCGGGTCAGCCGAGGCGGCCCACGGTGCGGGTGCTCAGGTCGACGACGAGGGCCCGGGTGTCGATCCACGGACCGTTCTTGACCTTGGTGACGACCTGGAGGCACCGGTGCTTGCCGCACTCGGTGAGGTCGGACGGCACGCGCTTCACGGTCTCCTTGCGGAAGACCATGCCGCTCAGCTGGAGCTGCTGCGGGCCGGTCAGAGCCTTGCCCGTGGCGTGCTTGAAGTCCTTCTTCAGGCCCTTGCCGAGCGGGTCGGCGATCAGCAGCCGGGCGCCCTCGGCGAGCTCTTCCTGGCTCGGCGGCGGCTGGACGTTCCGCGTGGTGACCGTGTCCTCGACCTTGCCGGTCTCCACATTGACCGTCTTGGTGATGACGGCGTCCTGCTTGTAGTCGTAGTAGACGACCTCGGCGCGGCGCGGCGCGTTGCCGGTGTCGGCCGGGTCCGGCTCGCTGAGGTTGGTGGACAGCAGCTGCGGGCCGCGGTCCCCCTCGACGTCCCGGGCGCTGGAGCGCAACTGGCCGGAGGCCGAGGCCTTCTCGGCGCGCTCCATCTCCTCGTCGGTCAGCGGGTCGCTGCCGATGCCCTTCGCGCCCTCCTCGGGCGCGGCCTCCACGACGCCGTCCTTGGCGATGGCGTCCTGCTTCGCCGCTGCCGCGTTGGCCTGGCGGTCCCCCGACCCACCTGCCTCCGAGCCCGGCATGTTGACGCCCACCAGCACGGCCGTGGCGGTCGCCGCGACCGCCGCACCCGCCACCACCTTCCCGAGGTGGCGTCTGACTATCTCTCGCACTACTCCCCCTACTCCCCTGGCGCCCCATTCGTGGGCAAGCCGAGTATGTGGTCAGACGGTTAGACGGGTACAACTCCTGGGTGGTTGCCCCACTTTCCGGGCGACTGTGGCCGAAGTGGCCCCATCTTGCGGGGGCGTGAGTGGAAGAGTCGTATTCATGCAGGTCTGGCCTGGGCAGGCGTATCCCTTAGGTGCCACATATGACGGAGCCGGCACGAATTTCGCGGTCTTCTCCGAGGCCGCAGAGCGCGTGGAGCTGTGTCTGCTGCACGACGACGGCTCGGAGACAGCCGTAGAGCTGCGCGAGTCCGACGCCTTCGTGCGGCACGCGTACCTGCCCGGCATCATGCCGGGACAGCGCTACGGCTTCCGGGCGCACGGCCCCTACGCACCGGAGCAGGGGCACCGCTGCAACTCCGCGAAGCTGCTGCTCGATCCCTACGCCCGCGCGGTGAGCGGGCGCGTCGAGTGGGGCGAGGAGGTGTACGGCTACCACTTCGACGAACCGGACGAGCGCAACGACCTCGACTCGGCGCCGCACATGATGACGTCGGTCGTGGTGAACCCGTACTTCGACTGGGGCGACGACCGCCCGCCGCGCACCCCGTACCACGAGACGGTGCTCTACGAGGCCCATGTGAAGGGCCTGACGATGCTGCACCCAGACCTTCCGGAGGAGCTCCGGGGGTCGTACGCGGCGCTCGGGCATCCGGCGATCATCGAGCACCTCACCGGTCTCGGCGTCACCGCGCTGGAGCTGATGCCGGTCCACCAGTTCGTGAACGACCACCGTCTGGTGGACATGGGCCTGAACAACTACTGGGGCTACAACACCATCGGCTTCTTCGCCCCGCACAACGCGTACGCCTCGTGGGGCGACCGCGGCGAGCAGGTCCTGGAGTTCAAGCAGGCCGTGAAGGCGCTGCACGAGGCGGGCATCGAGGTGATCCTCGACGTCGTCTACAACCACACGGCCGAGGGCAACCACCTGGGCCCGACACTCTCCTTCAAGGGGCTCGACAACGCCTCGTACTACCGCCTGATGGACGATCCCCGCTACTACATGGACACCACGGGGACCGGCAACTCGCTCCTGATGCGCTCGCCGCACGTGCTGCAAATGATCATGGATTCGCTGCGGCACTGGGTCACGGACATGCATGTGGACGGGTTCCGCTTCGATCTCGCGGCGACGCTCGCCCGGCAGTTCCACGAGGTGGACCGGCTCTCGTCCTTCTTCGACCTCGTGCAGCAGGATCCGGTGGTCAGCCAGGTGAAGCTGATCGCCGAGCCCTGGGACGTCGGCGAGGGCGGCTATCAAGTGGGCAACTTCCCGCCCCTATGGACCGAGTGGAACGGCATGTACCGCGACACGGTGCGCGACCTGTGGCGCGGCGAGCCGCGGGCCCTCGCGGAGTTCGCCTCCCGGCTGACCGGCTCGTCCGACCTCTACCAGGACGACGGGCGGCGTCCGCTGGCGTCGATCAACTTCACCACCTGCCACGACGGCTTCACGCTGCACGACCTCGTCTCGTACAACGACAAGCACAACGAGGCCAACGGCGAGGACAACCAGGACGGCGAGAGCCACAACCGGTCCTGGAACTGCGGCGCCGAGGGCGAGACGGACGATCCGGACGTCCTGGCGCTGCGCGCCCGGCAGATGCGGAACTTCACCGCCACCCTGATGCTCTCGCAGGGCGTGCCGATGCTCAGCCACGGCGACGAGTTCGCGCGCACGCAGGGCGGCAACAACAACGCCTACTGCCAGGACAGCGAACTGGCGTGGGTGCACTGGCCGGACGGCGAGAACTCGCTGCTCGCCTTCACCCGCACGATGGCGATGCTCCGGCGCGACCACCCGGTCTTCCGGCGGCGCCGGTTCTTCCACGGCCGGCCCGTCCAGGGCACGCACGACGAGCTGTCGGACATCGCCTGGTTCACCCCGGAGGGTGAGGAGATGGAGGAACAGGACTGGGAGGCCTCGCACGCCAGGGCGCTGAGCGTGTTCCTGAACGGCAACGCCATCTCGGAGCCGGGGCCGCGCGGCGAGCGGATCTCCGACGACTCGTTCCTGCTGATGTTCAACGCGTCCCCCGAGCCGATCGAGTTCGTGGTGCCGGTCAACCACGGCCGCCAGTGGCAGCTCGTGATCGACACGGCGCACGAGGACGGGGTGCCGCCGGAGCCGGGGCCGAAGGTGCGGGCCGGCAACCGGCTCACGCTGGCCGACCGGAGCCTCACGGTGCTGCAGCGTCCGGCGTGACGCCGGCGCGGGGCGGCTGGTGGCGGTGGGGTTCCTGACGGGCCGGATCGACCTGGTCGGGGCGGTGGGGTTCGTGACGGGCGATCAGGGCGATCACGAACGCCACCGCCGCGGCCGCGCTGCCGAGGGCGAACGCGGCCCCCGCGCCGTGCGACTCCGCGAGCCGCCCGGCCACCGCGAGCGTCACCGCCTGGCCGCCGACGAAGGCGCTCGCCGCGAAGGTCATGCCCTCGGCGAGCCGCTGCGGCGGCACGGCGCGCTCGGTGAGCGCGAAGCCGGTGATGAGGTTCGGGGCATAGATCGCGCCGAAGAAAGTGACCACTATGTAGAGGCCCGCCAGGCTGTCGGTCCACACCAGGGGCAGTGAAAGGAGTGCCGCGGCCGCCGTCGCCACGCGCCACCGGGCGATCAGCCCGAAGCGCTCCGGCAGCGCGGCCATGGAGAGCCCCACCACCGCGCTCATCACGCCCATCGCCGCGTACACGAGCCCGGCCTGCCCGGGCCGGCCCAGCTCCTCGGTCAGCGCGGTGATGCCCGCGCCGCAGGCGCCGAGCAGCACACCGAGGAAGAGGAGCCCGACCCGCACCACGTACACCGAGCGGGGCAGCGGCGGGCGTTCGCCACGCGCGCGTGCCGGTCCGGCGGTGTCCGCCTTGGGAGTACGTCCCGTGGGGTGCAGCGCGAAGGCCGTGCCGCAGACGGCGACCAGCAGCGCGGCCGCCCCGAAGGCGTACGCCGGGTGGCCCGCCACGGCCGCGAGGCCCACGAGGGCGGGGCCGAGCACGAAGGAGAGCTCGTCCATGGTGCTCTCCAGGGAGAGCACGGTGCTCGCCAGCCGGTCGTCGCCGCCCTTGGCACGCACCAGCGGGACGACGCGGGCCCTGGCCAGCGGCCCGATCCCCGGGATCGTCGCGCCCGCAAGGGCGCCCAGGACGACGAGACCGGGCGTGGGCAGGTCCGCGAGGGCACCCAGGGTGTACGCCGCGATCGCCACGGCGTTGACGAGCGAGAGGACGAGCACCACGGCGCGCTGCCCGTGCCGGTCCGCGAGCCGCCCGACGAACGGCCCCAGGGACACCTGGCCGAGCGCGAGGGCACAGGCGACGATCCCGCCGGTGGCCAGCGACCCGCTGGTCTCGGTCACCAGCAGCACGCTGCCGAACTGGATCATCGCCACGGGGAGTCTGCCGAGGAACGACACGACGGGGAGCGCCGCCCCCGTCATCCGGATCACCGTGCGGTACGCGTCGCGGGTGTTCTGAGCCATCGTCCGACGCTAACGACGCCGTAGGGCGGACACGCATGAGTCGATGACACGAAAGCCTCCAGACCGGGTACGTACGTTCGCATGACGCGCATGACACCGGAGCGGCCCGGCTCCGCGGTACCACCGCCGCCCACCGCCACGTACCGGCTCCAGCTGCAGCCGGACTTTCCCTTCGCGGCCGCCGAGGCGGCCGTCCCCCATCTGGCCTCGCTCGGTGTCTCGCATCTGCACCTGTCACCGGTGCTCGAGGCGGTCCCCGGATCGACGCACGGCTACGACGTGGTGGACCACGCGCGCGTGCGGGACGAGCTGGGCGGCGAGGAGGGGCTGCGGTCCCTGTCCCGCACCGCCCGGCAGTCCGGGCTGGGCCTGGTCGTGGACATCGTGCCGAACCACATGGCGGCGGTCCCGCGGCACAACCACGCGCTGTGGGAGGTGCTGCGCGAGGGCCCGGAGTCGCCGTACGCGCGCTGGTTCGACATCGACTGGGACGCGGGCGGCGGGCGCGTCCTGCTGCCCTTCCTCGGCGGCCGGCTCGGGGACGAGCTCGGACAGCTGCGGGTCGACGGGGCCGTGCTGCGCTACCACGAACACGCGTTCCCCATTCGGGAGGGCACCGCGGAGCTGCCGCTGCCGGAGCTCCTGGACGCCCAGTGGTACCGCCTGTCGTGGTGGCGGCTCGCCCGCACGGAGCTCAACTACCGCCGCTTCTTCACCATCTCCGATCTCATCGGCGTGCGCGTCGAGGACCCGGACGTCTTCGACGCGACGCACGGGAAGATCCTCCAGCTGCTCCGCGAGGGCGTCGTCGAAGGCCTGCGGATCGACCATCCGGACGGCCTGGCGGACCCGGGAACGTACCTCCAGAGGCTGCACGAGGCGACCGGCGGGCGGTGGACGGTCGTCGAGAAGATCCTCGCCGACGGCGAGCGCCTGCCCGCCGCCTGGCCGGTGGCCGGCACCACCGGCTACGACGCGCTGCGGCACATCGACGGCGTCCTCACCGACCCGGCGGGCGCCGGCGAACTCCTCGGCCAGTACCGCCGCTTCGCCGCGCCGCCCGCCGACCGGGGCGGCGACTGGGACGCGACGGTGCGCAGGGCCGCGTACAAGGTCGTCACGCGCGAGCTGGCGGCCGAGGTCGACCGGCTCACGCGCGCGGCGGGCGCCATCTGCGCGGCCGTCCCCGCGCTGCGCGACCACGCGCCGTGGATGCTGCGCACCGCGCTGCGGGAGCTGCTGGTGCGGCTGCCCGTCTACCGGCCGTACGCCTCCGGGGGCGACGCGCCCGAGACGGTGCTCACCGCACGCGCCGCCGAGGAGGCCAGGGCGGCCTTCAGCGTGCCCGAGGAGGCCCGGACGGTCGATGTCGTACGGGACCTGGCGCTGGGGCGGCTGCGGGCGGCAGAAGCGCGCTCAGAGGGCCCGGGGTCCGCCATGGCTCCGGATCCTGACGTCCTGTCGGCCGTGGAGGAGTTCCGGGCGCGGTTCGCGCAGACCGCGTCGGCGCTGCGCGCCAAGGCCGTCGAGGACACCGCGTTCTACCGGCACGCGCCGCTCCTCTCGGCGGCGGAGGTGGGCGGGGCGCCCGAGCGGCCCGCGGTGCCGGTGGAGGAGTTCCACGCGTACTGCGCGCGCGTGCAGCGCGACTGGCCCTACTCAGGCACTGTCCTGACGACCCACGACACCAAGCGGAGCGCCGACGTCCGGGCCGGTATCTCCGTCCTGACCCAGTGCCCGGACCGGTGGGCCGACCTCCTCGTCGACGTCACCGAGCAGACCTCGCGCGTGGGCGGCACGTGCGCACCCGACCCCCAACTGGCCTGGGCCGCCTGGCAGACGGCGGTCGGCTTCGGCTTCCCCTACGACATGCGGCTGCAGAACGCCCTCCTGAAGCACGTGCGCGAGGCGGGGCTCCACACCAGCTGGACCGAGCCCAACGAGGCGTACGAGAAGGCCGTGGGCGCGTTCGTGGAGGCGGGGCCGTGCGGGCCGCCGCTGTACGCGGTGGCGGCCTTCGCGCGCGAGCTCGGCGACCACGTGCGGGCCAACGTCCTGGGGGCGGCGCTGCTGCACCTGACGATGCCCGGGGTGCCCGACCTCTACCAGGGCACGGAGGGCGAGTACCGCGCCCTGGTCGACCCGGACAACCGGCAGCCCGCCCGCTTCCAGCCGCACGTCCTGGAGCGGCTCGACGCCCAGCGGGAGCCGTGGGACCTGTCGGAGGAGAAGCTGGCCCTCACCGCGACGGCGCTGCGGCTGCGCGGGCGGCGGCCCGAGCTGTTCGGCGGCACGGGCACGTACGAGCCGCTGGCCGCCGAGGGGCCCGGCGCCGCGCACTGCCTGGCGTTCGTCCGCTCCGGAGAGGTCGTGGTGGCGGCGACGCGGCTGTCCCTGCGGCTCGCGGACGCGGGCGGCTGGCGGGAGACGGAGCTGGCGCTCCCGGCGGGCCGGTGGGCCGACCTGCTCGCTCCGGAGCGGGAGTTCGAGGGCCACGCGCGCGTGGCGGAGCTCTTCGCCGTGTCGCCGGTGGCGCTCCTGGAGCGGATCGCCGACGCGGGCGGCACCGAGGACGTGACTGAGGGCGTCAGCGAGGGCGTACGAGAAGAGTCCGCGGGCCGCGCGTCAGCAGCCCCCGGGGATCCGGTCTGAAGCCCGGCGCCCAGCGCAGTCCCGGCAGGGCGTCCAGCAGGGCGTGCAGGCCGTATCCGGCGGTGCGGGCCGCGAGCTCGGCGCCCGGGCAGGCGTGGCGGCCCGCGCCGAACGCGAGGCGGCCCGGGTCGGCGCGGCGGATGTCGTAGCGGTCGGGGTCGGCGAACCGCGCGGGGTCCCGGTTCGCGGCGCCGACCAGGCACGCCACGACGGCTCCCGCGGGCAGCGCGGTGCCGGCCACGACGACCGGGCGGACCGCACGGCGCAGCACGACGGGGGCGGGCGGGTCGCGGCGCAGGGACTCCGCCCAGGCGGCGGCTATCAGCTCGGGCCGCTCACGGACCAGGGCCAGCTGTGCCGGGTCGTCGAGGAGGTTGGCGAGGAACGAGGCGAGCCCGAGCGCGGTGGCCTCGCCCCCGGCGCCGAGGAGCGAGCCGACGAGGCCGGCCACGGTTCCGTCCGCGAGGGGCCGTCCGTCGACCTCGGCGGCGCAGAGCACGGAGAGCAGATCGTCGCCCGGCCGGGACCGCCGCCGCGCCAGGTGGGGGCGGAGCCGGGCGTCCAGTTCGTGGTGGCCGCCGCCGAGGTGGCCGAGGCCGTCGCGGCACCACCGCTGGACACGTGCGGTGTCCTCGTGGGGCAGGCCCAGCGCGGCCACGACCGCGGCCGTCGGCAGCCACCGGCAGAACTCGGCGACGAGGTCGGTCTCCTGGCGGGCGGCGATCCGGCGGGCCAGGACGTGGGCGGTGCGCGAGGCGCCCGCGGCCAGGGCGGCGACGGCGCGGCCCCGCAGCGCGGGTTCGACCAGGGCGCGGTGCGCGCGGTGCGTGGCGCCCTCCATGTGCGCGAGGGTGCGCCCCGGCGGCAGCGCGACGAGCTCGTCCCGCGCGAGGGCCTCGCACACGTCCCCGTACCGGCTCACCAGCCACGCGCCGAGAAACTCGTCCCGTGCCAGGGGGAAGCTCTCCCGCAGCACGCGGAACGCGGGGTACGGGTCGCGCGCGACGGCGGGTGACAGGAGACCCGGCGCCGGGCCGAGAGGCGTCACCGGCACTTCGACACGTGCGACGGCGGGGGTGGCCGCGGGTGGCGGATCCTCGGGCGGGACGGAGAGGCAGCGCACCGCGGGGCTCCCACCTGTGCGTCGGCGCGGCGAGCGGCCGCGCGGGTGTGTCCAAGACGACCACCGCGCGGCCCGCACCGCAGGCCTCGTACGCCCGTCCGGGTGATGCTGCCCTGTCAGTTCACCGCGAGCCGGAACGCCATCCGGCCGAAGCTCACGGAGTCGCCGTCGCGGACGACGGCCGCGCCGGTCACCCTGCGGCCGTTCACCGAAGTGCCGTTGGTGGAGCCGAGGTCGCGCAGCACCCACATGCCGCCCTGCCACCGCAGCTCGGCGTGGACCCGGGAGACCGTGTCGTGGCTGAGCCGCAGGCCGTTGGCCGGGTCGCGGCCGATCCGCAGCGGGTGGTGGCTGTCGGGCGACGGCAGGAGCAGCTTCGGCAGGCGCTCGGCCTCCCAGGCCCTGCGCAGCTTCATCGTGAACCCGGAGACGGCTTCCACACCACCGAGCACCATGCGCGACCAGCGGCCCTCGGTGCGCAGGTCGTCGGTGAGTGCGGCCAGCTCGTCGGGCCTGCGGGCGGCGAGCACGAGCTCCATGCGCCGCAGGAACGTGTCGTGCGAGAGCCTGCCGACGGCCGCGCCCTCCTTGAGTGCGTCCAGCGCCCGGTCGCGCTCGGCGTCCGTCACCCGCGCGGGGGCCGCCGGGAACGTGGAGAACTCGAAAGAGGATGTCACCAGGCAATTGTCGTGCACCCGCGCCCCGGGTGTCCAGAACGGGCGGACCGACGGCCGATCGTCCGCTTCCTCCCACGGCGCGACGGCTTCTGACGCACCATGGGATGCACGGTGTGACGGACAGCGGACGAGGGAGAACCGTCGGTGAGGTTCGAAGTGTGGGCGCCGGAGGCCGAGCGGGTCGTGCTGGAGTGTGCGGGCACCACGCGCGCGATGGAGCGCGACGCGGACCGCGAGGGGTGGTGGACGGCGCAGGCGGCGGCCGATGACGGCACGCGGTACGGCTTCTCGGTGGACGGGGGCCCGGTCCTGCCCGACCCGCGCTCGCGGCGCCAGCCGGACGGTCCTGACGGGCTGAGCGCCGTCGTCGACCACGACCGGTACGCGTGGCGCACGCCGTGGGCGGGGCGCGGCGTGCGGGAAGCGGTCCTGTACGAGCTGCACGTCGGGACGTACACGCCCGAGGGCACGCTGGACGCGGCGGCGGACCGGCTCGGACACCTGGCGGAGCTCGGCGTCACGCACGTGGAGCTGATGCCGCTGTGCCCCTTCCCCGGACGGCACGGCTGGGGGTACGAGGGGGTGTCGCTGTGGGCGGTGCACGAGCCGTACGGCGGCCCGGAGGCGCTGAAACGGTTCGTCGACGCGGCGCACGCGCACGGTCTCGGCGTCGTCCTGGACGTCGTCCACAACCACCTCGGCCCCTCCGACAACTACCTGCCCGCCTTCGGGCCCTACTTCACGGAGACGCACCAGACACCCTGGGGAGCCGCGGTCAACCTGGACGCGCCGGGCTCGGACGAGGTGCGCGCGTATCTGATCGGCAGCGCCCTCGCCTGGCTGCGCGACTACCGGATCGACGGCCTGCGGCTCGACGCCGTGCACGCGCTGCGGGACACGCGCGCGTGCCACTTCCTGGAGGAACTCTCCACGGCCGTCGACTCCCTGGCCGCGGAGCTGGGCAGGCCGCTGTCCCTGATCGCCGAGTCGGACCTGGGCGACCCGCGGCTCGTCACCCCGCGCGCGAGCGGCGGCCTCGGCCTGCACGCGCAGTGGAACGACGACTTCCACCATGCGCTGCACACCGCGCTCACCGGTGAGGCGCAGGGCTACTACGAAGACTTCGCGCGGGCCCCGCTGGCCGCGCTCGGCAAGACGCTGACGCGCGGGTTCTTCCACGACGGCACGTACTCGACGTTCCGGGGCCGCGCCCACGGCCGCCCCGTGGACCGCGCGCGGACGCCCGCGTACCGCTTCCTGGGGTACGCGCAGACCCACGACCAGATCGGCAACCGCGCGCAGGGGGACCGCCTCTCGGCCTCCCTCTCCCCCGGCCTGCTCGCCTGCGCGGCCGCGATCACCCTGACGAGCCCGTTCACGCCGATGCTGTTCATGGGCGAGGAGTGGGGCGCCTCGACGCCCTGGCAGTTCTTCACCGACCACACGGACCCCGAGCTCGCCGAGGCCGTGCGCCGGGGCAGGCGCCGGGAGTTCGCGGCGCACGGGTGGGCCGAGGAGGACATTCCGGATCCGCAGGACCACGGGACCCGCGACCGGTCCTGTCTCGACTGGTCGGAGCCCGCGGAGGGTCACCACGCCCGGCTGCTCGCCTGGCACCGCGAGCTGATCGCGCTGCGGCGCTCCCGGGGCGATTTGACCGACCCCGATCTGGCGGCGGTACGGGTCGCGTACGACGAGACGGCCCTCTGGTTCGCGTTCCGGCGCGGCGACCTGCGGATCGCCGTGAACCTCGGCGGGCAGCCCGTCGTCGTACCGCTGGACGGGCGCCACGCGCGCGTGGTCGCCGCGTGGGAGCCGGTCGAGGCACCGGGCCCTGACGGGGTGGTGCGGCTGCCCGCCGAGTCGTGCGTGATCCTGGCCACCGCCTGACGCGCCGCGCGGTCCACCGGCCGTGCGGCGCCTCGCCTATCTTGAGGGGCCTCACCAGGGGAGGCGAACCATGAAGCAACGATTTCTGGGCCGGACCGGGCTGCGGGTCAGCGAGTTGTGCCTGGGCACGATGATGTTCGGCAGCGCCGCGGACGAGGCGACGTCGCACCGCATGCTGGACGCGTTCGCGGAGGCCGGCGGCACGTTCATCGACACGGCCGACATGTACGGGCGCGGTGTGTCGGAGGAGATCCTCGGCCGCTGGCTCAAGGGCCGCCGCAGGGACGAACTCGTCGTCGCCACCAAGGTGTTCGCGACGATGAGCGACGCGCCGAACGCCGGCGGGCTGAGCCGCAAGCACATCCTGTCGGCGGTCGACGCGAGCCTGCGGCGGCTCGGCACCGACTACATCGACCTCTACCAGACCCACGTGTGGGACGCGACGACGCCCGTCGAGGAGACCCTGTCCACCCTGGACACCCTCGTGAAGGCGGGCAAGGTCCGCTACTTGGGAGCGAGCAACCACTCCGGGGCGCAGCTCCAGAAGGCCCTCGACGTGGCGCGGGCGCACGGCTGGGAGCCGTACTCCTGTCTGCAGCCCTTCTACAACCTCCTCGGGCGCGAGATCGAGTGGGAGCTGCTGCCCCTCAGCGTGGCGGAGGGCGTCGGTGTCATTCCGTACAGCCCGCTGCAGGGCGGCTGGCTCTCGGGGAAGTTCCGGCGCGACATGGCGGCACCGCCCGAGGGCACGCGGGGAGCGGCGTCCTGGAAGGAGCGCGCCACCGAGGAGACCTGGCAGGTCGTCGACGCCGTCCTCGAGGTCGCCGAGGAGGCCGGGCGCACTCCGGCCCAGGTGGCGCTGCGCTGGCTCCTCCAGCAGCCGGGGGTGACCGCGCCCATCGTCGGGGCGCGGTCCGTGGAACAGCTGGCCGACAACCTCGGCTGCGTGGGCTGGGAGCTGACGCCCGAGCAGCACGAGCGACTGACGACGGCGAGCGCGCGGCCGCTGCCCTACCCGTACGACGTCCTCGCGTACTACCCGGGGCGCGAACCGCGCACCGGCCCCCGCACGGACTTCAGTTGACGGCCCTCGGCTGACGGCCCTCGACTGACGGCCCTCAGTTGACGATCGCCATCTCGCGGGCGGTGGCGTTCAGCCGCCGCCCGCCCTCCTCGGTGACCGTCACGATGTCCTCGATGCGGACTCCGAAGCGACCCGGCAGATAGATTCCGGGCTCTACGGAGAAGCACATTCCCGGCACCAGCGGCTGCTCCTCGCCCTCGATCATGTAGGGCGGTTCGTGGGTGGTGACGCCGATGCCGTGGCCGGTGCGGTGGATGAAGTACTCGCCGTAGCCGAACTCGGTGATCACGTCGCGGGCCGCGCGGTCGATGTCCTGGCAGGCGGCGCCGGGCCGCACCGCCGCGCAGCCCGCCGCCTGCGCCTCGCGCACCACGTCGTGGACGCGCTGCTCCTCGGCGGTGGGCTCGCCGACGTGGACCGTGCGGGAGGTGTCGGAGCCGTAGCCGTCCAGCAGGCCGCCGAAGTCGAGGACGACCATGTCGCCGTGCTCGATGACGCGGTCGCCCGCCTCGTGGTGGGGGTTGGCGCCGTGGGGGCCCGAGCCGACGACCGTGAAGTCCACCTGGGAGTGGCCGAACCGCCGCAGCAGGTCCGCGAGGTCGGCGGCGACGTCCGTCTCCCTGCGGCCCGCGAAGGGCACCTTCTGGATCTCCTCGTACGCCGCGTCGGCCGCCGCGCCCGCCGCCGCGAGGCGCTCAAGCTCCGCGGCGTCCTTGACGGCGCGGAGCATCGGGAGCGCTTGCGTGAGGGAGACGTAGGAGGTGCCGGGCAGCGCCTGCTGGAAGCCGAGGAGGTGCATCGCCCAGGCGTTGTCGCTCACTCCGAAGCGGCCGGACACGTCCAGGAGGGGCGCAGTGACGGCGTACGGGTCCTTGCCGTCGGTCCAGTCGCGCAGGGTGAGCGCGGGCGCGCCCGCGGCCCGTGCGGCGTCCGGGGCCTCCAGGGTCGGCACGACGAGGACGGGGTCCTGTCCGGCGGCGAGCACGAGGACCGTCAGGCGTTCGGTGGCCGCGGTCGGCCGGTATCCGGTGAGCCACACGAGATCGGGTCCCGGGGCGACGAGGACGCCCGCGAGGCCGGCGTCCGCGGCCGCCTCGGCGGCGCGGTCCATGCGTGCTCGGTAGTCGTCGGCGGTGAAGGGCGCGGGCGCGCTGCTCATGAGGACCTCCTGTTGGCTACGTCAGGAATCCTGCACCCGGCGGCGCGCGACCGCGAACCCGGGTCCTGCAGTGGGTTCACGTGACGGGCTCACGACGCGGGTAACGGGGCGGGCTCACGTCACGGGTTCGGGGGCGGGCTCACGTCACGGGCTCACGTCACGACGCCCGGCCTGACCGACAGCGCCTGCCGGGCGCCGCCCGCGTGGCGCACCGTCAGGGTGACCAGCCCGCCGGGGCGCGCGGCCCCGACGGCCGCGGCGAGTTCGGCCGCCGAGTCGATACGGGTCCTGCCGAACGCCAGCAGGGTGTCGCCGCGCACCAGCCCGGCCGCGTGGCCGGGACCGGGGATATGAACGCCGACCAGCAGGGCGCCGGGCCCGCGCAGGGCGTCGACGGCCTCGACGCCGAGGGTGGCGGTGCGGGGGTGGGCGGCGGACGAGCGTCGGGCCTTCTCCTGGGGGCTGGAGGGCTTCGCGGGAACGGCGGCCGAACCGCGAGCGGAGTCGGCACCGGGGGCGGCACCGGCGCCGGGAGCGGCGGGTCCGGGGGCCGGCTGTCCCGTCTCGCTCCGCATCTCCGCGAGCTTGCTCATGCCGACGACCGTGGCGCCCACCGTGCCGAGGCCGATGCCCGTGAGCACCAGGACCGCCGCGCACAGCAGCCCGAACAGCAGGGTCGTCAGGCGCTTGCCGCGCCGTCTCGCGGCGTGCGGCCGGTGACTCTTCCCGGGCCGGGCAGGCTTTGCGGGCCCGGAAGGCCCGGGTGGCCCGGGCGGTTTGCCGGGCCGGGGCAGCTTCCCGAGGCGCCTCCCGGGGGCCGGACCCTGGCTGTGGCCGGGGTGCCGGCCCGGCATCGGCTTGGGTCGCAACGTGGTCTGATCCATGGCTCGCCTCCGGCCACAGCTCTACCCGGCGTGACCCCACGGCGACGCCTCACGAACGAGTGACGTCCAGCTGTGCGGTCAGTGGTGGGGTCGGTTGTGCGGTCAACTGGGCGGCCAGTGCCGCCGCGGGCCCGCGCAGGGCGCCCGCCTGGAGCAGCTCAGTTCGGTGGACGACACGGGGCGCCGTCAGCGGCACGGCGACCGTGCCCGGCGCCTCGTCGGCCACCGGCCGCGGCAGCAGGGCGAGGCCGTGGCCCGCCGCGACCAGCGCGGCGAGGGTGCGCAGGTCCGTGCCGTCGTAGCGCAGCGCGGGCCGGAAGCCCGCGGTGCCGCAGGCGGTGCGGAGCCGGGCCAGCGGCAGGCCGGTGCCGGGGGCGTCGAGCCAGCGGGCGTCGACGAGGTCGACCAGCCGCAGACCGGCGCGGCGGGCCAGCGGATGGCCCTCGGGGAGCAGCACGGCGACGGGCTCCTGCGCGATGCCGCGCGCGGTCAACGGCGCCACGTCCGGGAGGCGCAGGGGGTCGTTCGGGGCGGCGAGGCCGTCGACGAGGCCGAGGTCGGCGGTGCCGGTCGCGACGGCCGCGGGTATCTCTTCGCGGGGCAGTACGGACAGGGTGACTCCCGCGAGGGGCAGCGCCCGCATGGTGTGCCGGGTCAGCGCGGTCGGCGTGGCCGCGAGCGTCAGGCCCTGCTCGGGGGCGGCGGCCATGCGGACGATCTCGGCGCGGGCCGCGTCCAGCCGCAGCAGCAGGGGGTCGGCGTGCTCCAACAGGCGCGCGCCCGCCGGGGTGGGGGCCACCGGGCGGCGGGTCAGCAGGGCCGCGCCGAGGTCCTGCTCCAGGGCGGCGATGTGCTGGGAGACGGCGGACTGGGTGTAGCCGAGCTCGCGGGCCGCCTCGGAGAAGGAGGCGAGGCGGGCCACTGTCACGTAGGTGCGCAGGAGGTGGGGATCCATGCCCCTAAGGATCGTGCAGGGCATCAGCAACGCTTATGGAGGGTGCAGATTTCATCGTTGGACGTGAACCACGGGCCGCGCCCAGGATGTTCGGCATGACCACAGCAACGCACGCCTCAGTCCTCGATGCCCCCGCGGCCCGCGCCGCCCGCATCGCCCTCGTCGGCGACCGCTCCCCCAACGTCACCGCGCACACCCGGATCCCGCTCCTCCTGGACTCCCTCGCGGCCCAGGACCACCTCGCGCTCGACCCGTACTGGATATCGACCGAGGACGCCGAGGACCCGGACGCCGTGCGCGGCTTCGACGCGGTGTGGGTGCTGCCGGGCAGCCCCTACCGCAGCGAGGCGGGCGCGCTCACCGCGATCCGTACGGCGCGCGAGAGCGGCACGCCCTTCCTCGGCACCTGCGGCGGCTTTCAGCACACGCTCCTCGAATACGCGCGGAACGTGTGCGGCCTGACCGGTGTCGCGCACGCGGAGAACGACCCCGACGCGGACGACTTCCTCATCGCTCCGCTCGCCTGTTCGCTGGTGGGCCACGAGGGCACGGTGACCATCGCCCCTGGCTCGCTCGCCGAGTCCGTCGTCGGTGCCCGCACGTCGATCGAGCGCTACCACTGCTCCTACGGCCCCGCCGCCCACCTCGACACGCTCCGCGAGCACGGGCTGCGCTTCACGGGCGAGGACGAGGAGGGCCGGCCCCGGATCGCCGAACTCCCGGGCCACCCCTTCTTCCTGGTCACCCTCTTCCAGCCGGAACTGGGCGGCGACGGCTCGCGGCCGCACCCGATCGTGCGGGCGCTGGCGCGAGCTGCCGTGCACCACGCGGGCGTGCCCGCCTAGGGCCCGTCCGGGACTTCCGCGCAGGCCCTAGCCGGAGTGGTCCCCGTGGCCGCCGCCGTGGCCCGCGCCGTGGTCGAACTTCAGGGCCTCCTTCGGCATGACGACGAAGGGCCGCATCATGCCCATGTCCTCGTGCTCCAGGAAGTGGCAGTGGTACATGAACCTGCCGTACGCCCCGTCGAACTTGCCCATGACGCGCAGCATCTGTCCGCCGGGGACCCGGAAGACGTCCTTCCAGCCGCGCTCGTTCGGCGCCAGGGGGATCGGCCGGCCCGGGTCGGCGGCGACCGGGGTGCGGGTGCCGCCGATGGTGACGTCGAATCCCGAGACGTCGTACGTGTCCCGGCCGAGGAGCTGGAAGTCCGCCAGGTGGATGTGCATCGGGTGCAGCACCGGCGGGTTCGCGGCGAGGTTCAGGAAGCTCCACTGCTCGTGGCTGCCTTCGGCGATGGTGATGCCGAGGCCGTCGTTGAACGTGCGGGCGATGCGGCGGTAGGTCTTGACCTTGCCGTCCTCGCCGCGCACCTGGATGATCCCCTCGGTCGGGACCTGGAGGTCGCCCGGCTCCTTGACCTCGGCCATCTCCCATATCTCGGGGTGGCCGCCGCCGCCCTTGGTGGCGGGCGGGGTCAGCACGATCAGCCGGTGGCCGTGCTGGATGTCGTGCGTGAGCGGGCGGAACGAACCCGAGAGGACCTCCGGCAGCTCGAAGGTGTCCGGCTCGGCGCAGTCACCGACGCGGAACTCCATGACCTCCGGATAGCGCACGTCGTTGGCCACGTCGGGCACGCCGGGGGCTTGGCCGCGCCCCTTGTTCACCAGGCGGAACCGCTGTCCGGCCAGTCCCCTGAAGTCGACGAGGAGGTCCATGCGCTCGGCCGGCGCGACGGTGAGCGTCGGCAGTGCCCCTTCGAAGTCGATCGGCACGGGGCGCGGCAGGAGGCCGCCGTCGCTGCCGATCTGGTGGAGGACGCCCTGCACGGGGTTGTCGTCCTCGTCGATCAGGACCAGGTCGTAGATGCGGGCGTTCGACGCGTTGACCAGGCGGAAGCGGTACCAGGCGGCGTCCACGTCGGCGTACGGCCAGATGCGGCCGTTGACCGTGGTGTACGGGCCGGTGAAGGGCAGGGAGACCGGCTTGCCCGTCTCCGCGTTCTTCGGGTCGACGATGGTGGTCTTGTGCAGGAGGCGGCCGTTCAGCCGGTTGTCGCCCTCGTCCGTGTCGAGGTTCCGGTCGGCGATGAGGAGGGGGATCTCCCGCTCCCCGCAGGGGAGTTGGAGCGCGTCCTCCTCGTCGTCCCGGACGAGGTAGGTGCCGTACAGACCGGCCATGACGTTCCACCGGGTGATGTTCATGGCGTGGTCGTGATACCACCACTGGACTGCCTGGTGGTCGTTCGGATATTCGGAGAGCTGGGCGTCGCCGTAACCCACGGCGTTGTCCGCCCAGCCGTCGTTGCCGCCGCCTGTCTGGGCGCCGTGCAGGTGCGTCACCGACCAGGCGGGCAGCGCCGCCACGTCCTTGTTCGGCTCGACGCCGGCGCGGCCGGGCAGGGTGCTGGGCGGCGGGTCGGCGCGCGGGACCTCGACGGCCGTGACGGGATACTCGCCCTGCGGAATGCGGTTCGTCCAGGCAATGCGGATTCGCTGCCCGCGCCGCACCTCGATGGTGGGTCCTGGCACCGAGCCTTCGTACCCCCACATCAGGGTCGGCGGCAGTTGCGGGTGCAGGCGCACCCAGGTCGGCCGCAGCGCGATCTCCGTCTCTTCCCGCACGTCGTCCGCCGGATCGGGCCGCAGGACCGGCGGGACGGTCAACGGCGCCACGAACGGCACCAGTTCGCCGTCGGCGGGCGCCTTCGCCTCTGCTTCGGCCTGTGCGTGGTCACCCGTCAGCCGGTCCGTGTCGCGCTCGTGATCAGTGCTGTGCTCGTGATCAGTGCTGCGCTCGATGATGTCGGTCATGATGGAACACCCCCGTGTTCATCCCCCGTTGCGCGGCCGCTCGAAGGCCGCCTTCACTTCAGAAGACTCCCGGCGCCCCAGGGAAGTTCCGCGAATCCTGCATTCCGGATGAAACCATCCGAAGGGGGCCCGCGATCGAGGGCACTCGCGGCACCCGCGGCACCTGGTCGGGCACGAAGCCGTGTGCGCGCCTCGCCAGGTCCTCCGCGCCGTAACGCCGGCACTCGCGGTGCCAGTTCACGATGCCGACCAGCCAGTTCCGCAGATCCGCCACATAGCCGTCCAGGGCCGCCCGCGCCGTCCGCGACAGCGCGAAGTCGTCGTACAGGACGGGGAACTCGTGCGCGGCGACGTGCTCGAACTGCCGCATGCGCTGGGTCGTCAGATCGTGGACGACGCGCAGCGCGGTCGGATAGTCGCAACCGAAGAAGTTCTGCACAACCAGGATGCCGTTGTGGATCTCGCCCTCGTACTCGATCTCCTTCTGGTACGAGAAGATGTCGTTCACGAGCATGGCGTAGTCCATGGCGGCGTTCTCCAGGGAGCGGACGGGTCCGCTGCGGTAGATCTCCGGCGGCACGGACGGGCCGTGTCCCATGCGGCACAGGCTCATGGTGAGCTCGGAGCCGAAGGTGGCGCGGCGCATCTCCAGATAGTCGACCGGGTCGGGGATGCGGCCGTACAGCTGGTTGAAGACCTCCCACACCCAGCTCTCCGTCATCACTCCCACGGCGTCCCGCAGCCCCCGGCGCTGCGCGTCGGTCATGTCGCGGGTCGTGCGCCGCCACAGGTCGACGAGGCCGCGCTCCATGGCGTTCGCGGGCGTCGGCACGGGGTCGCCCGCGAGGGTCATGCAGGCGGAGAGACGCTCCGTGCAGAGCTTCGCGGCGGCGAGGTCGCGGCGGTGGCCGAAGACCAAGGGGTAGTAGTCGTCTCCGTAAGTGCCCCAGGCCAGCCACTGCGAGCTGAGGTCGAGGGCCTCCTGCGTGCCGTCGGGGTCGAGTCCCGCGGCGCACAGCGGCAGATCGTACGCGTCGAGCTTGTCCTCGTCCCAGACGCCCTCCGCCAGGATGCCCGTCTCGTGCGCCCACCCGGTGAGCCGCTGCCGCGCGGCGTCCAGTCCGGGGTTGAGCCGCAGCGGGAACGGCATGTAGAGGTCGGGCACTTGGGAGGGGCCCACTTTCTGGAACGGCACGTGGGTGAAGGACCGCAGCCGTTCAGCCCCGGCGCCCGCGAGCAGTGCGCCCACGTCCGTCGCCGAGGTCCCGAGGCCGGTGGGCCCGGCGAGCGGCGAGCCGTCGAGCGCGCCCTCGTTCATGTACCGGCTGGAGCGCAGGTGCCACTCGTGGCCGCCCGACTGCCAGTCCTGCAGTCCGCGCGTGTAGGCGGCGATCGCGGCGAGCTCGGGCGGGGTGAGGCCCTTCTCCAAGGCGAGGGCGGGCACTTCGGTGGCCGCCGTGTGCTCGAACTGGTGCAGCCGCGAGGTCAGGATGTCGTTGACGATGTCGGCGGCTTCCTGGGTGGTGCAGTCGAAGAAGGTCTCCAGGACGAGCACGCCGTTGCTCAGCTCGCCCTCGTCCTGGACCTCCCTCTGGTACGAGAAGAGGTCGTTCCGCAGGTGGACGCCGTCACTGAAGGTCTCCATGAGCACGCGCAGCGGCCTGGTCCCGGCGACCGCCGCGGGCACTTCGGCGGTCGCGTACTCGATGAGACCCGCCGACCAGGGGGCGCCGCCCACCTTGCGGCGCATCTCGATGTACTCGACGGGGTTGGCGATCCGGCCTTCGTTGATGTTGGAGAGCTCCCACATCGACTCGTTCAGCAGGTGTTCCGTCGATTCCGCGAAGCGGCGGCGCCAGTCCTTGGACATCGAGGGCACGGTGCGCGCCCACAGGTCGGCCAAGCCCGCCTCCACGGGGTTTTGCGGCTCGGGCACCGGGATCGACAGGTCCATCGGCATGAAAAGCGGCAGCCGGTCCAGGTGGGCCTTGCCGGCGTCGCGGTCCTGGGTGCGTTTGTACATGTCCAGGAAGTGGTCGTCGAAGAAGAAGACCCACACGTACCAGTCGGTGATCAGCGACAGCGCGGGCCCGTCGCAGTCCGGGTGGGTGTAGGCGCACAACAGGCCGTAGTCGTGCGCGTCGAGGTCGCTCTGCTCCCAGATGCCGGAACCTTCCAGCATGCCCATCTCGCGCGCCCACTCCGCGGAGTGCGCGCGCGCCTCCTCCAGGTGGGGGTTGAGCCGCGCGGTGTACGGCATGTAGAAGTGCGGCAGTTCGAACGGCTGCGTCATGAGCCCCGCCCTACCCGAGCCCTCCGGCCGGCATCCGCGCACGGGCCGATGATCGCACCATCGCGTGAATCGGGGGCGCTTCGGGGCGTGTCGGGGGCGCGCGGCGGTATGGGGCGACGGCGGGCAGGTCGGTGGTGGTGGCGCGGTTCCGGGGCGGGGCCGGGGCGGGGCGCGGGGCCGGTACGGGGCGAGGTCTGGAACCGGTCCGGGGCGGGGCCGGGACCGGTCTCACCGAATCACCGGTTTCGCCGCGTACGCACGGCTCACGCCTCTAGGCTGCCGTCCACGCCCCCTCCGGAAGGAATCACCTCCATGACCGATGCGCCGGATGCGCTGGACGCGCTGGAGTCGCCGAATGCGCCGCATGTGACGCCGCGGGCGGAGTTGCTCCTGGACCGAGAGATCCCCGAAGACCTGCGCCAGGAGCTGGTCGCCGCGTTCGACCGGCTCGGCGCCCCACCGGTCCGGGTCCGGCGCACCCTCGCCCATCGCGGGGCGGCCGACATCCCCTGGATCGTCCTGGCGTCGCTGCCCCTCCAGGCGTTCCTCAGCGGCCTCGGCGCCGAGGCGGTCAAGGACGCGTACGACGCGTTCAAGGGTGTCGTACGACGGGCTGCGCGCCCCGCGTCGCCCGCCCCCGGCACCCTGGGCGAGGCCCGCGAGGCGCGGCCGATGGTGCTGCGGGACGCGGTCACCGGCCTCGACGTCGTCCTGGAGCCCGACCTCCCCTCCGAGGCGTACGAGACGCTCACCGCGCTGGACCTGACGGAGTTCGCGGTGGGGCCGCTGCACTACGACCGCGCCCAGGGTCGCTGGCGTTCCGTCCTTGACGAGGCCGCCGGCTGACCCGCCGGCCGGAGGACGCGGCGGTCCCGCCGCCGCGGATCGGGGGCTGACTGTGACTGCGCGGATCACGTGCACGGACCTGACCCGGGCCGAACAGGCCTGCATCGACGGCGAGTCGGCGCTGGCGGAGGGCGCGATTACGACGGCGGAAGCCCACTTCCGGCATGCGCTGGCGTTGGTCCGGGTGGGCGCTACGGGGGGTGCCATTGGGGGCGGGGATGGTGGGGGGTGGGGGTCTGGGGGTGGTGGATCTGGGGGCGCTTGCTCTGGGAGTGGTGGATCTGGGGGCGGTGGCTCTAGGAGTGGTGGCTCTGGGGGCGCTGCCTCCGGAGATGGTGCTTGCGGGGATGGCGCCTTCAGGGACGGCGCCCTCGGAGACGGTCCCTCCAGGGATGGCGCCGTCGGGGGTGACGCCTCAGGGGGTGGTCCCGGCGGAGGCGGTGCCTTCGGGGGCGGCGCCACAAGGGACGGCACCGTCGGGGATGACACCTCCGACGACGGTCCTGCCGGAGACGGTGCTTGTGGGGATGACGCCTTCAGAGACGGTCCGTTCGGGAGCGGTGCCTCTAGGGGCGGCACCGTCGAGGGTGACGCCGTCGGGGATGACGCCTCCGAGGGTGATGCCGTCGGGGGCCGCCCCGCCGGGGATGGTGCCTTCGGAGAGGATGCCTACGCGGGCGGTGCCTCCGTAGACGGCACCTTCGGAGACGGGCCCACCGGGGGCGGTACCTCGAGGGACGGCACCGTCGGGGGTGGCACCTCGGGGGGCCGTCCCGCCGGAGGCGGTGCCTCCGGAGAGGGTGCCTCCGAGCGCGGTCCCTCCGGAGAGGGGCCCTCCGGGGTCGGTGCCTCAAGGGACGGCGCTGGCGGAGGTGACGCCGTCGGGCGTGCGCGGCTCGTGGCGCGGGCGTGGACCGGGGTGGGGCGGGTGCGGCTCGCCCGCGGGGATGTCGAGGCCGCCGAGGCCGAGTTCGAGCGGGCGCGCGGCCTGCGCCCCACGGCCGCCGGACCCCTGCACTGGCTGGGCTGCGCCGCCGCGCACCGCGGGGATCTCGCCGCGGCGGAGCGTCACCTCACCGCGTCCCTCGCCTGCGTCGTTCCGCACAGTCGCAGTCTCGTCCAGCGCGCCTATGTCCATGCCCGCGCGGGCCGCCCGGACGCCGCGCTGAGCGACCTGCGCGCCGCCGCCCTGGCCGGGCCGCTCGACGACGAGGCCCGCTGGGTCGTGGCGGCCCTGTCGGGCTGCTCGGCGCGCGAGGTCGCGCTGCGGCTGCGCAGGGCGGCCCTCACCTCCCTGCCGGGCCTCACTGCGCGGGCGGGCGCCGGTGACGGGCGCGCGGGGGAGGGCGGGGTGGGGGGCTGTATGTGGGGTGGCGGCCGCCGGAGTGGGGAACTGGGCGGAGAGGGGGTCGGGGAGCGGAAAGGAGCACTGGGCGGGGAGCCGGGAGGGGCCCCTGGCAGCGAGCGAGGCGGAGTAACGGGTGGGGAGCATCGCGAAGAGCGGGACGGAGACCGAGGCCGGGAGCACGGCGGGACACACGCCGAGGAAGGCCACGGAGAACAGGACCGGCACCAAGGCCAAGGACCGGACAGCACACCCGACGGGAAGCGTCGCGGAGAACAGGGCCGAGAGTACGCCGGGGCACACGCCGAGGAACGTCACGGAGAACAGGACCGGAACCAAAGCCAGGGGCCGGGCACCACACCCGGCGGGCAACCACACGGAGAACAGGCCAGAGGCCAAGACCGGGAGTACGCCGGGACATGCGCCCAGGAACGGCACGGAGAACAGGACCGAGACCAAGCCCAGGGGCCAGGCAGCCCACCCGACGGGCAACCTCACGGAGAACAAGAACGAGACCAGGACCCGGACCACGACGGGGCACACGCCCAGGAACGGCACGGAGAACAGGACCGAGGCCAAGCCCAAGGGGCAGACAGCACACCCGGCGGGCGACCTGACGGAGAACAAGGCCGAGACCAAGACCGGGAGCACGACGGGACACGCGCCGCGGAACGGCACGGAAAGCAGGACCGGAACCAAGGCCAGGGGCCGGGCAGCGCACCCGACGGGCAACCTCGCGGAGAACGGGACGGGGAGCAGGGCGGGAAACAGGACAGCGAGCGGGGCGACGGCACGGGCAGGGAGACGGGCGAGGGCCTGCGTAGCGGGCGGGAGCCCGTAGCGGATGGGGCGTGGGGCCTGCGGCGGTGGAGGCGGGTCGGGGAGTTGATCGAGGCCGCGCGGGGCATCGATCGCAGGCCCTGGTCCTTCGCCCCGCTGTACGCCGTCGCCCTGGTGCGGAGCGGACGGCGCGCGTCCGCCGTCGCGCTGCTCGGGGACGCCGTCCAGCACGACCCCGCCGACCATCGGGTCACCCACACGCTTGCCGTGGCTCTCCTCAACTCCCCCGCGTCAGAGGGTGGGTGCGCGTGGGAGCGGTGCGTCGCCGCCTGGGCCGCCCTGCTGCACGACGCCGGGTTCTGGGAGCACGTCCTGAGCGCCGCCGGCCGTCGGTACGGCGTCCCCGTCGAGCCCTCCCTCGTACCCGTCCTGCGGGCCGGGTTGCGCGAGGTGCTCGAACAGCGCATGCCCGACGACACCGCCGCCACCCGCGTCGCGCCCGGTCCGCTGCTCCAGCGCGAGGCCGACGCCGCGAAGCTCCTCGCGGCTGTCGGCGGCTTCCCGTCCGCTGGGGGTGGCGGGGCGCCCCTGTTCTGCGGGCCGCTGCGCATCGCGGAACTCGGCAGATCGGCGGAGTTCGGCGCCTTCGCCGCGGCGCAGGGCACGGGGGCCGTGGCGCAGGATGCGGGGTACGTAGCGCAGGATGCAGGGGCCGTGGCGTACGACGCGAGGGTCGTGGCGCAGGGCGCGGGGGCCGTGGCGCACGACGCGACAGCCACGGCGCCGCACCCGGGGGCCCTGGCGCAGAACGCGACAGCCGCAGTGCAGAGCGCAGGGCCTGAGACACAAGGCGCCGCGACCCTAGCGCACGGCACAGGGGGCACAGCGCACGGAGCCGAGGCCGGGGCGTACGGCACAGGGGGCGCAGCCGGGGCCGGGGCGTACGGCACCGAGGGTGCAGCGCACGGAGCCGCAGCCTACGGCACAGGAGTCGCAGCGCACGGGACCGAGGCCGGAGCCGGGGCATACGGCACAGGGGGCGCAGCCGGAGCCGGGGCATACGGCGCCGGAGGCGCAGTGCAAGGTGCCGAGCCCCTGGCAGCGAGCGGCGCCGACATCGCCGCCTCGACCGCGCCACCCCCGCCCCACCCCGGCCCCCTCGCCTTCGCCTTCTCCGAACTCGGGTTCGCGCAGCTTCTGTTGCGGCAGGACAAGGCCGCCGACGCGCTCGCCGCGCTCAGCGAGCTGCGGTGTCCCGAGTGCCGGGCGGCGCGGGGCGGGCCAGGGGCGGGGGCCGTGTGTGAGCCGGGATGTGTGCGCTTCGATGAGCTGAACCCGGGGTACGCGGGGCTCCCGGACAAGCACCGCAGGCTTGCCCTCGACGCGCGCGGGCTGGCCCTGGAGGCGCGGCTCAGCATGGGGCGCGCCGAACTGAGGGAGACCCGCCCCGACTTCGGGGCGGCCGCCGCGTACTGGCGGCGGGCGCTGGTGCACAGCAGGGAGCTGGACCGGTACCGCGAGACGCAGACCGCCATCGTCGACATGGCACTCGGCGCCGCGCGCGACGCACACCGCGCGGGGCGGCTGACCCTCGCCGTGGACACGTTGGACATGACCCGTTCGGTGATCGGGGCCAATGAACGGGGGCGGCTCGAAGGACAGTTGGCGCGGGTACTGGCCGATCGGGGGATCTCCGTCGCCAACGACGACGAGGCGTTGCTCGACCAGCCCGCGGCCGACCTTCGCCGCTCCGTCGCCTTCAACCCGCACCTGCTGCGGGCGCAGGTCAGCCTCGGCGTCGTGCTGCGCGGGCTCGCCCTGGCCCGCTGGAGTTCGGGCAGCCTGTCGGGTGCACGGGCGACCCTGCGCGAGGCCATCGACCAACTCACCGCCGCCCTCACGTACTTCCCGGACGACCCCTACCTCGAAGAGCAGCGGGAAGCCGCCGTCGCCGACCTCGACCACGTCATGTGGCAGCCCGACGAGAGTGGGCAGTGACGGCCGTGCTCACCTACGAGGAACTCCGCATCCGGGTCCGCCCCGTCGGCGCCGCCCGCTATCTCGTGACCGCCAACGGACCGGCGTGCGCAGCCGAGGTCATCGCGGTCGGCGGGGAGCCCGCGGCGTTCCGCGAGCAGTGGGACCGGCTGATCTCGGCGGAGCTCGGCCTCGCGCCGATGGGCGAGCAGCACACCGTGGCGCAGCTGCGGACGCTCGGCCGGGGCGTCTTCCGGCTGCTGTTCGGCGAGGCGGGACCGGTGGAGGAGGACGGTGAGGGCGAGACCGGCGAAGGGGTCGGGGCCCACGTCGGGGCGTGCGTCGACGCGGCGCTCGACCGCGCCCAGCGGATGCGTCCGGCGCGCGGACTCCGGCTCCGCTTCGATCTGCCGCCGGAGCTGCGCGACCTGCCCCTGGAGTCGCTTTGCGCGCCGCCCGGCAGCCCCCAGCAGTCGCTCGCCCTCAGCCACGGCTACTCCCTGGTGCGTTCGCTGGCGGGCGGGCCGCTGGGGCAGCGGCTGCCCGAACCCGCGGACGAGCCGAGCCTGATCCGGCTCCTGGTCGCCTGCGCCTCGCCGCGCGGCCTCGCCCCGTTGCGGGCCGCCGCCGAGGTGGCCGCGCTCCGCCAGGACCTGCCCGAAGTGGCCGTACAGACCACGGTGTTGGAGCGGGCGACGCGCGCGGGCCTGGAGTCGGCGCTCGGGGCGCACTCCGAACTCCCCACGGCCGTGCTGCTGATCGCGCACGGTTCGTACGACCACGAGATCGGCCAGGGCGTGGTGGCCCTGGAGACGGAGACCGGCGGCGTCGACCGGGTGCCCGCCGATCTGCTCAGCGCGATGCTGCTCAAGGCGCGACGACTCCGGCTCGCCGCTCTCAACCTCTGCTCGGGCGCGGACAGTTCGCACCTCGAACCCTTCTCCGGGCTCGCCCAGGCCCTGATCGGCGGGGGTGTGCCCGCCGTGGTGGCGATGCGGGGGCGGGTCAGCGACGTGTCGGCGGGCGTGTTCAGCCCCGAGCTACTGAAGGGCATCGCGACCAACAAGACTGTCGACGAGGCCGTGGCCGCCGCACGGCTGCGCATCTCCCACCAGCCGGAGCACACGGCGGTGGAGTGGGCGACGCCCGCGCTGTTCCTGCACGAGGGGTGCCGACAGGGCTGGCTGTTCAAGGCGCGCGAGGTGCGGGACGACGAGTTCGGTGCAGGGGCGGTGGCGGACCCGCTGCGCGAGGGCGAGGACGCGCTGCGGACCTTCCAGAGCCCCGTCGGCCACGTCGGCTCGACGGTCCTGATCGGCGCGGCCCGCTTCCAGCGCGACCTCGGGCACTGGGGGCAGGTGCTGCGGATCCTGCGGACGGCGACGCGGAGTTACGCCGACGAGCAGCGCCGGATGCGGGCGGAGGCCGCCTTCGAACTGGCCTGGCCCGAGCTGGAGAAGCTGTGCGCGCTGCTCGCCGGGGAGCGGGACGCGGCGGCCGCGGAGGCTCAGTTGGACGTGGTGCGTGAGCTGTTGCCGGGGCCGGTGCCGGGTGCGCTCGCCGCGGAGGTCGCCGGGCTGCGGCGGCTCGCCTCCCTCGTCGCCGAGGCGCGTGCCGCGGAGACGGCCGGCGACTGGACCACGGCCATCGGCCGGTACGAGGAGGTGCTCGCCGCCCGGCCCGGCGGGCTGCGGGACGTGCCGGAGCGGCTCGCGGCGGCACGGGACGAGCTGCACGTCGCCCGCACCTGCGAAGCCGCCGAGCGGGCACGGCAGGCGGGCGACTGGGGCGCCGCGGCCCATGGCTACGCCGCCGTCCTCGCGCTCCGCCCGGCCCACGGCACCGCCACGGCGTGGTCCGCCTATGTGACAGGACGGGCCGCCGAGGAGCGCGCCGACTGGCGTACGGCCGAATCCGCGTACGCGGCGTGCGCGGGGCTCGACGACGCGGCGCCGCGGGCGGCGTACGCGCGGGGGCGGGCGGCGGCGGAGGCCGGGGACTGGCCCGCGGCGCGGGATGCCTTCGCGCAGGCGGGACCCGACCACGGCGCGTGGGTGGCCTACTCCGCGGGGAGGGCGGCCGAGTTGGCTGGCTCGTGGGCCGCGGCGGCCGAGAGCTTCGCGGCCTCGGACGGCTTCCTGGACGGCGGCGTACGGCTGCTGTATGCGCGCGGCTGCGGCGCGGCGGAACAGGGCCGCTTCGGTGCGGCCCTGGCAGACCTGGAGGCGGCGGCCGCGCACGGGTGGCGTGCCGCGGAACCGTTCCTCGGTGACCTGCGCGCGCATGTGTACGAGGCGGCACTCGCCCGGGTGGACGCCGCGGACTGGCCGGCCGCGCTCTCCCACCTCGCCGCCCTGCCGGACGACTTCCGCGCCACCCGCTCTCTGTGGCAGTACGCGCGGGGCCGGTCGGCGGCGGCCGCGAGTGACTGGGCGGCCGCCGCGGAGGCCTTCGCGGAGTGCGGGGGCCCCGGGGCCGCGGAGCACGTCCCTGCCGACGCGCAGGACCTCTGCGCCTACGCCCGGGGACGCCTCCGTCAGGCGGAGGGGCGGTGGGACGAGGCGCTCGCGCTGTTCGGGGGGCTGCCGTCCGAGATGGGGGACGTACCCGACCGGGTGCTGTACTCGCGTGGGCGGGCCGCCGATGCGCGGGGCGAGTGGAACGGCGTCATCGACGGGTTCGGGCGGCTGCCCGACGGTTACGCGGACGGTGAGGTGGGCGTCCGGCGCCTCTACGCACGCGCACGCGTGGCCGCCGATCTGCGCGGCGACTGGTCGGCCGTGCTCAGCCTCCTCACCGGCGTGCCGGACGCGGCGCGAGAGGGCGCGGTGGGCGCCCTGCGCCGGAAGGCCGAGGGCCGGCGTGCGGAGGAGAACGACGACTGGGAGACGGCGTGCGCCATCCACGCCAGGGCCTTCCCGAACGGCCTCCCGAAGCTCCCCGGAGCAGCCGGCCACGAACCCGCCCCGCCATCGCCCGGATCCTCCGGTCACAAAGCCACCCCGGCATCCCCCGGAACCCCCGACCACCAAGCCGCCCCGGCACCTCCCAGCACCCCCAATCACGCAGCCACCCCCCAATCCCCCGCAGCCCCCGCAGCCCCCGCAGCCCCCGCAGCCCCCGACCACGCAACCACCCCCCAACCCCCCGAACCCCCCGACCACGAAGCCCTCCACCTGTACCTCTACGCCCTCGCCCGTACCCACGAGCTCGGGGAGCGGTGGCAGGACGCCCACGACGTCTATCGGGAGATGGACGACGCGTGGGCCGATGTCGGCGTGCGGCGGCGGTATGTGTGGGTGCGCGTCGAGGAGGCGGGGGCCGTGGGGGTCGAGGCCTGGCGGCGGGTCGTCGAGGTGTACGCGGCGCTGGAGCGGGAGGGCGTGCGGGGCGTGGACGTCGCCGCGCGGAGCCGGTACGCGCGCGTGCGGGCCGCCGAGGCCGAGGGGGACTGGGCCGGTGTGGCCGCCGAGGCCGACGCGCTGGGGACCCATCGGGACGCGCCCGCCGTCGCCGCCTACGCCCGCGGCCGCCTCGCCGACGCGCACCAGGAGTGGCAGCGGGCCGCCGACGCCTTCCGGCAGTGCCCCGGGCACCGGGACGCCGACGCCCATCTGGCGTACGCGGAGGGCAGGTTGCTGGAGGCGGCGGGGCGGTGGAGCGCCGCCGTCGCCGCGTACGAGCGGGCGGGCGGCGCCCTGGACCGGGCGGACGTGCGGTGCCGCAGGCTGCGGCGGCTCGTCGGGCTGCTGCCCTGGGCGGACGGGCTGACCGGCGCTCCCCTGGTCGCCGACCCGTTCGCCGTGCGGGACCAGGCGTTCCCGTACCTGGCGCTGCGGGACGCGGGCGTCGACCCCGGCGCCTCCATGGACGTCGTCAAGAACGCCTCGTACGCCCTCCTGGAGCGCGGCTCCATGTCGTGGCACGAGCGGGTCGCCCTGGAGCGGCTGCGGCTGCCGGGGCGGCGGCTTCAGCTCGACGCGCTGCTCTACCGCTGGCACTCCCCCGCCGCGCTGCGGGACGCGCTGGCCGGGCTCTCGCCGGACGACGGGCCCGGCCTCCTCGACGCCTTGTGCGAGCGGTCCCCGCAGGACGCCCCGCTGCTGCTCCTGCTGGCCAGGGACCGGGAGGCGGCCGTCGCCGAGTGGGAGCGGCGGCTGACGGCGGCGCCCGGCGACATGGCCGTGCTGCACGGGCTCGCCGCGGCCCGGCTGTGGCAGGCGCAGGAGCTGGAGCAGAGCGGGGCGTGGGAGCACGCGGTGCGGGCCTGGGAGTCGGCGCTCGCGTACTGGGCGACGCTGCTCAGCGACGACGAGTACTGGGACGGCTGGCGCGCCGAGCGTGCCGCCGCCTACGAACGCGACGTGACGCACGACGACATGGCGTCGCTGCGCTGGGAGCTGAGTCAACACCTCTTCGGGCAGCTGTCGGCGTACGAACAGCGCCACACCGAGCAGGACCGCCCCCAACAGGCGGACGCCTACCCGGCCTTGGCGGCACTTCTGGAGTCCGAGCTGGGCGGCGCGCGGGTCCTCAAGGACGTGGGCGGGCTGCCGTCCGTGCCGGGCGCGGGCGCCACGCTGGCCTGCGGGCCGCGCTATCTGCGGCTGCTCCGCCTCCAGGAGCCGCTCGCGGAGCTGGCCGCGGGTCTCGACGCGGCCGCCCAGCAGGGCAAGGACCCGGGCGAGTACGCGGTGCGTGAACTGCGCTGGGCCTTCTCGGAGTTGGCGCCGAGCTTCACGCTGTCGGAGGTGCGGAAGTTCGAGGCGGCGCTGCGGTCGCTGCCCGCCTTCCGCACCCTGACCACCCTGCCGGAGGACTGCGCAGGGCCCGCGTCGCAGGCGTCGCACCTGGAGGAGTGCGAGCACTGCCAGGACTTCCTGCGGCGCAACCCCGCGTACGTACGGCTGCCGCGGCGGCACGCCCGGCTCCTCCAGGACGGTGTCGAGCTCGCCGTGCACGTCCGGCTCGCCCTCGCGAGGACGGCCCTGACGCGCGGCGACGGCGGGCTCGACGAGGCGTTGGCGCACTGGGGCGAGCTGGTGAAGGTGTCCCGCAACGCCGGGATGCAGGCCCGCTCCAAGAAGGCCGTGATCCGCACGGTGCTCGGCCGGGTCGAGGCGCTCACCGACGAGGACGGCGTGCAGCTCGGCGGCTGTCTCGACGAGGCCGTCACGCTCGTCGAGTCGGCCCTCACCGTCCTGCATCCGCTCGACCGCGACCTGCTCAGTCAACTGCACGCGAAACTCTCCGCGTTGCTGTCCATGCGCGGCGTGTGGCGCGGCTACACCCGCACCAAGCACGGCATGCGCTCCGACATGCACGGCGCGGAGGCCGATCTGCGCCGCGCCCTCGCGCTCAACCCGGAGTCGAGCCACGCCCGCGACAACCTCGCGCGGGCCTTCGTCTTCACGCTCGACGAGCGGACGTACGAGGTGCCCGCGCGCCTGAAGCTGCTCCACGAGGCGCTCGGTCTCCTTGACGTGGGCCTCGGCCAGGCGCTGACGCACCGGTACCGCGAGACGCTCGGCGAGGCCCTCGACGAGATGGAGAAGCTGCTCACCCGGCACCTCGGCGTCGCCGGCATGGGCGCCCTGATCCGCAGCGACGGCCAGGAGGCGCCGCCCGACGACAACGACCTGGCGTCCTGGGCGGCCGAGCTGACCGACCGGGCGGAGCGGGCCCTGCGCCGCGGCGACATCCTGTGGGCCCTGCACCACCTGATCCGCGCCACCCGCGCGGAGCCCACCGACAGCCGGATCAGACGGGCCCTGCTCGACGCCGTGCACCGCTGGCTCGCCGAACTCGCCCCGGAGACCAAGCCACTTGACAACGGAGAAGGAGGCAGCGTCGCGTGATCGAGGACCCTTCCGCCGACGGGGGCGGACCCTCACCCTATGAAGTGCTCGCCCCGGCGGGCGTGACGCCCTGGACGTCCCACAAGGACATGCAGGACGTCTCCTTCGAGCTGCTGGCCCGGCATCTGATGACGCCGGTCACCCAGCAGGCGTGGGACGAGCTGCGGGGCGTACGCCGCAGACTTCTCGTCGACCTGTTCCTGTACGACGTGGACCCGGCCGCCGAACTCCCCCTGGCCCTGGACGACATCGACCGCGCGCTCGCCGCCGAACCGGACACGCCGCCGCGGGACGCGGTGCGCCTCCCGGACGAGCTGCTCGACCTGATCCGGTTCGATGTCTGACCCGACGGCCCGGCTCGCCTACGAGCACGCCCGCGACCTCGCCGCCCGTGATGCCGCGCACCGCGCGCTCACCGAGCGGCTGTTGCTGCGCTGCGCCGACGCCCTCGACTCCTTCGACCGGCTCCTCGCCGACGGCGCGGCGAGCGATGTGGAGACGTACCGCCGCAGCCTCGCGCTGATCGCCGGACAACTGGAGAGGGACCTGGCGGAGGAGGGGCTCGAACGCGTCGGGCACGTGGGTGAGCCGGCCGAACCGGCCACGCACCACATCGTCGAGGTGCGCGCCGCGCCGCCCGGCGCGGCCGCCGACGAGGTCCTGGAGATCGTGCGGCGCGGATGTCGGTACCGGGGGCACGTGCTGCGCGCCGCCCGGGTGGTGGTCGCCGTCGACGGCGGCACTGAGCAAGGGACGGAGCGGGAATGAAGGCCATCGGTATCGATCTCGGCACCACGAACAGCGCGGTCGCCGCCCACGATCCGCACCGCGCGGGCATCGCGGTGCTCACCAACAGCAAGGGCGAGCGGCTGACGCCGTCCGTGGTCGGCGTCATGCACCGCGACGGCAAGGACCAGCCGCTGGTCGGCGAGGACGCGCTGAACTGGGCGGTGCGGCAGCCCAAGGAGACCATCGTCTCCGTCAAGCGCCTGATGGGCAGGGACTTCGCCGACGCGTCGGTGGCGCGGGCGCGCGACCGGATGAGCTACGACATCGTGGCGGGCCCCGACGACGACCCGCGGGCGTACGTGCTGCTCGGCGGGCGCGCCCGCACCCCCGCCGAGATCTCAAGCGTGATCCTGGACAAGCTGGTCAGGGACGCCTCGCGGGTCCTCGGCGAGCCCGTGACGCACGCCGTGATCACCGTGCCCGCCTACTTCCGGGACGCGCAGCGGGCGGCCACGCGCGAGGCCGCCGAGAAGGCGGGCCTGGTGGTGAAGAAGATCGTCGACGAGCCGACGGCGGCCGCGGTCGCCTTCGGCCTGCACAAGCCGGGCGGGGCGCGCAGCCGGGTGCTCGTCTACGACCTGGGCGGCGGCACCTTCGACATCTCGATCCTCAACACGGTCAAGGACCAGGAGGGCCGCAGCCAGTTCCAGGTCCTGCGGGCGGCCGGGGACATCTGGCTGGGCGGCGACGACTTCGACCTGGCGATCGTGGAGCGGATCATCGCGTGGATGCGGGAGGAGCACCACGTGGACCCGGCCGGGGACAAGGGCTTCCTGTTCCAGGCGAAGAAGGCCGCCGAGCGCGCCAAACGGGAGCTGAACGACATGCCCGAGGCGTACATCGTGATCCCGGCGGCGTACCGCAGCGAGAACGGCGTCCTCGACGTCGAGATGAAACTGACGCGCGGCGAGTTCCAGTCGATGATCGCGCCGCTGGTGGCCCGCACCATGGATCTGGTCCAGGAGTCCCTGGCCCGCTACGAACTCTCCACCGACGACATCTCGGACGTGCTGCTGGTGGGCGGCGGCACGCTCACCCGCCCGGTGTACGAGGCGGTCGAGGCGTTCTTCGGCGCGGACAAGGTCCGCAGGAACATCAACCCCATGGAGTGCGTCGCCTTCGGCGCGGGCGTGCTCGCCGAGACGCTGCGCGGCGTCGAGTGCTCGGACCCGGAGTGCGCCAAGGTCAACGAGTACGGGGCGGAGGCCTGCGGAGCCTGCGGCCGCGGCCTGGCCGACGGGCGCTCCAAGGGCGACACCGGGCTGTACGAGTCGACGCCGATGGCGATGGGCATCGCCGCGATCAAGGGCAGCCAGCGCGATGTGTTCGTCGAGATCATCGAGGCCGGCTCGCCCTATCCGCTCTCCGAGCCGCGCCGGCGGACGTTCCACGCGACGGACAGCCGCCGCATCCGCGTGCCGGTCTACGAGGGCGACAGCAAGGTGGCCAGCGAGAACCACGAGCAGGGCGTCGTCGAGTTCGAGCTGCCGCAGGAGATCGAGGTCAACCGCCAGGTGGACGTCTCCTTCAACTACTCGGCGGACCGCATCATCACGGTGAAGATCTCGGTGCGCGGCACGGACATGGTCCACGAGGCGACGCCGAGCCGGGAGAAGCCGCGCACCCCGCCGCCCGAGCCCGTCGAGGAGCTGGACAGCGCGGTGCTGCGCGAGCAGCTGGGCTACGCCGAGCGGGAGGCCGACCACTTCCTGAAGCGGTACGGGCCCTACATCGAGCCGGTGCAGGCGATGAAGGTGCGCCGCGACATCGAGCAGGCGAAGCGGGCGGTCGCGATGGGCGACAGCGGCGAGTACAAGCGCCTCACCGAGCTGCTGCTCGACGACATGTACCGGCAGTGCGGTCTGGCCAGCCAGTTCCGGCAGGCCGAACTCGCCTCCGAGGGCGCCCCGCCGGAGACGGTCCGGCAGATCAACGAAGCGGTGGAGTACGTCAAACAGGCCCACCGGCAGGGCAACAGCGTCGGCACCGCCCAGCAGGCCCGCAACCTCGTGAACCTGGTCGCGGTCGCCCAGTCCGAGCGGGCCGTGCCGACGCTCCCCGACAAGCCGGACTACGAAGGCATCCTGCGGTTCGCCGAAGAGACGGCGGGCGGATGACACAGGCGCGGCCCTCGGCGGGGGAGGCGGCCCCCGTCAGCCTCGGCATCGACTTCGGCGCCACGGGCATCCGCGCGCTCCACGCGCTGCCGAACGGGCCGGGGCGGCGGCTCGACGCGGAGTGGGGCGACGGGCCGTGGCTGCTGTGCGAGCCGACCGACATGGGCGAGCTGCCCGTGACCTTCCCGAGCCTCAAGAGCCACCTGGGCAGCGGCCGTCCGGTGCACGTCGGGGGAAAGCCGGTCGACGCGGACCGGGTCGTGGTGCGCCTGCTGCGGTCGGTGCGGGAGCGGGTGGAGGCGGCGGCGCCGGGGCGCGTGGCACAGACGGTGATCAGTGTGCCCGCGCGCTTCGGCTCGGCGCAGCGGGCGGCGCTGCGGGACGCGGCGCGCGAGGCGGGCCTCGACCCGGCGCGGCTCGTCAGCGACTCCATGGCCGCGGTGATCGGCCACATGACGGACCGGGACAGCGGCACCTGCCTGGTCTACGGCATGGGGTACGAGGGGTACGAACTCGGCCTGATCCGCAGTGTCCGCGGCCACTTCCGCTCCCTCGGCTACGAGGGCGGGGCGACATCGGGAGGGCGCGCCTTCGACGCGGAGACGCTGTCGTCGGCGGTGCGGCTGCTGCGCAGGCACCGTGGCGCGGCCTCGGTCACCGGGGTCGACCCGGCCGTCTGGCAGGGCCTTCGCGCGCGCGGGCAGGAGGCGCGGGAGGCGCTCGGCGCGCCGGGCGGCCCGGAGGCGGCCGTGGTCGACCTGGATCTGGGCGCCGGGCCCGCGCTGTGGGTGCGGTTCGCGCGGCCCGACCTCGACGCGTACCTGGACCGGCACGTGGGGCGCACCCTCGACCGGGCGCAGGCCCTGCTCGACCAGTCGGGGATGACGTCGGCGGACGTGGACACGCTGCTGCTCGTGGGCGGCAACACCCGTATGGAGCAGGTTCGTTCACGGGTCGCGGGGCTCGGCGGGCAGAGCGTGCAGGCACCGCCCGAACTCCTCGCGCTCGGCGCCCTGAAGCACGCGGTGCGCCTCGCGGGCGGCGCGGCGTCCGCGGGCCCCGCCGCCCTGGAGGAGGGCCCGCTGGAACCCTCCGGCTCGTCCCACGACACCCTCTCCGACGCACCGCCGCTCACGGCGACGCTGGTGGGGCTGGAGGAACGGGGGGGTGCGCGCGGGGGCGACGCTTCGGGGGGTTCACGGGGCGAGGCTGGGGCGAGGACCGGTGAGGTACGGGAATCGGGTGACGTACGGGGTTGGGGTGCCCTGCGCGAGTCGGGTGCCGGACGGGGGGGTGCCGTACATGAGCCGGGTGCCGGACCGGACACGGGTGCCGGACGGGACGCAGGTGTCGGACGCGACCCGCGTGCCGGACGTGATTCCGGTGCCGGACACGACCTCGGCGCCGGACGCGACGCAGGTGCCGGACGGGACACAGGTGCCGGACGCGACCCGCGTGCTCGACGTGATCCCGGTGCCGGACACGACCCCGGCGCCGGACACGGTCCGGATGTTGTGGGTGAGGTGCGTGTCGGGCGGGATGTGCGGCAGGCGCGGATGTTGGTTCGGCAGGGGCGGGAGGGCGAGGCGGCCGCATTGCTGCGGGAGATCATCGCGGAGGCGCGGGAGTTGCTGGACGACCTGAACCGGCGTCCCCCACCGCCGCCGCCCGATCCCGCGCCGCCCGCCCCCGACACCGCCCCGCTCACCAGGAACGACCCCTTCTCCGCGACCGACCCCTTCCCCTCGACCGGCCCGCCCCCGTCGCCGCCCGCCGGGCCCACCTCAGGACCGGCCCTCGACCACGTCTCGCGGCGCCGGCTCGCCCGCGCCCGGGCCCTCCTGTCGCTCGGCCGGTACGACCACGCCGTGCAGGCCGCGCACCTCGCGTGGCAGGACGCGGCGACCAGACCGACCGGCGCCGACATGCTGGACGCGATGATCGACGTGCACTGCGCGGCCGCGATGGCGGACATGGCGCCCGAGCACTTCGCCGACGCCGAGCGGTGGCTCAACTGCGCGTACAACCACGATCCGACGAACGTGCGCGTACGCGGCCTGCTCGCCGAGCGCACCTTCCGGCACGCCGTGGAACTGGACCGGCGCGGTGCGCGGGATGAGGCGATAGAGGCCCTGGGGAAGTGCCTCACGTGGGATCCTGAACACGCCGAAGCGGATGCGCTGTTGCGGCGATTGAACCGTGACGGCAGGAACCGGCGCGGCAGGGGGGACGTCCTCGGGCAGAGACCCCTCGATCCGCCCCCATGAAGCACTCCACAAGCACGCCGTAAGCCAGGCCCGTACGCCAGGGAGGGTTCCGTTTGACGCCCGCACAACTGCTCGACAAAGCCTTGGTCGTCAAGGAGTTGCGGCGGCTGGCGGTCCTGCCCGCGCTCGCGCCGCGATCGGCCGAACTGTCCGTGCTGCACCAGGACTTGAGCTCCGGCAACCAGCTCGACCGGTGGGCGGAGATCGACCTCGTCCAGGCCTATGTACGCCCGGAGAGCGTCCGGGTCTCCCCCGACCGGCGGCCGGGGCGGCACGACCGCCTGCTGGAGGCGGCCCTCGGTGTGCTCGTCTTCGTACCGCTGCTGATCACCTGGTTCGGTCTCCGGGAGGCCGTGCGCGCGTACGGGGAACTCGCGAAGGAGGACCCCGAGCAGTCCACGCGACCCTTCCTCCAGCTGTGGCAGTCCGGCTTCGGCGGGCACCTCTCGTCGCTCGGGCGCTTCGAGAACGTGGCGCTGATGGCAGTCCTCCTGATCGCCCTGCTCGTGGGGCTCTCCGTGTGGCACGCGCGCGTGCGGGTGCGCTCCGAGCGTGCCGAGGACGCGCAGGAGGCGACACAGGACCGGCTGCTCGCGGAGCTGGCGTCGGTGCTCACGCGCACGCAGATGCTGCTCGCGTCGCACCGCAGCGCGTCGCCGCAGCAGTTCACCGCGGAGCTCACGAAGGCCGCCCTGAAGATGCAGCAGCTGACGAACAAGGCGGAGCGGAGCCACAACGCGCTCACCGGCGCCACGACCTCCGTCAGCCAGGCCACCGACGCGCTCAAGCAGGCCGCGCAGTCCCTGACGAAGGAGGTGCCGAAGCTCGGCGACGCGGCGGACCGCATCAACACCACGCTGCGCACCGGCGCGGAGGAGACCGCCAAGGCGGGCCGGGCCAACGCGCTCGCGGCCCGCGGGATCGCCGACCACGTCAAGACGGCGGGCGACACGGTCGAGGCGTCCCTGAAGGCCCTCGTCGCGGCCCAGCAGTCGCTCGTCGCGAAGTCCGAGTCGGTGGCGAAGGCGACCGAGCTGGCCTCGCAGGCCCTGGTGACGAGCACGGGGCGCACGGGTGACGCGGTGGACGGCATGCGTGAGGCCACGGAGCGCTGGGACGCGGCGGCGGCCCACTGGCAGGACGCGGCCGCCCGCCTCGACGCCCGCATGGGCACGCTGGCGGGCGCACTGCCTCCGCTGTCGCCGCGGAGCGGGACGTACGGCGGGGGTGACGGGGCGTACGTCGGGGGCAGCGCGGCCTACGACGGGACGTACGCGGCGTACGGGACCCACGGCGTGGGCGACGGGGCCTCCGGCAGCAACGGCGGCTCCATGAACGGTGGGGGCGGCCGCCCGTCCCACGCGGCATCCGCCGCCGGCCCCTGGCCCGCCGAGGGGACTTCGGTGCCCGCGCCGAGCCCGTCCGTCGACACGCCACTGCGCCCGCCACTGGACACGCCGGTCGACCCACCCCTGGACCCGCCGTCGGACACGCCCCTCGATCCCCCGACGACACGCCTGCCGCCGCCCCGGCCGCAGGACGGAGGCGCCGCGTGAGCCGAGGCGGCCGGAGCCGGCCGCGGCGCGGCGGCCGGCCCGGGGTCGTCGTGCTCGCGGGGTGGCTCTTCGCCGATCTGCTGCTCGTGCTCGCGCTGGTGTCGATGGCCGACCGGCCCGACCCCCAGGCAGACGACCGGCCCGAGCCCCGCCCCTCCAAGAGCGGTTCGGCCACCCCCACCCCGACGGGACCGCGTGCCGTGGACCGCCACCCCCGGGAGTTCGAGGTGGCGGGCCGGAAGAAGGGCGACCTCGTCGGGCAGATCAGGAAGGACACCCGCAAGTGGGCGGGGCGCGAGGCCGCGCTCGTCCTCACCTTCGGCGGCAGTTCGAACGGCACGGCCTACGCCCACCGCGTCAACGGCCTGCTCGGCAAGGCCCGTCCGGAGATGTTCACCAGGAAGACGGCGACGGACGACTATCACAGCCTCGGCAAGCGCGCGGAGACCGCGGTGGTCCGCGTCTACTTCTACACCGCGCCGGGCGGCTGAGCCATGGCGGTCCTGCGTCCCGGCGAGCACCCGAAGGCGAGCGGCGCGCGCCCGCCGCTGCCCGTCCTGCCCCGCTGCCCCGGCCTGCGCGGTTACGTCCAGCTGCACGACGCGATCCGGCAGTTGAACTTCCGGCACGCGGCGGACGCCCTGCGCGCGCCCACCCCCGCCCCCGCGCACGACGCCGTCTTCGGCACGCTCCCCAAGGCCCGCACGGACGACGGCTTCCGCGTCCTCGACGGGCTCTGGTTCCCCGGCCGCGGCGGCCTCTGGCACCGCGTCGACCTGCCCTTCGTCCGGCGGGCGCGCGGTCAGTGGCTGTCCTCGTCGGATCCGCGCGCCGACACCGTGGCGGCCGTGGTGGACACGCTGGAGACCCTGGTGCGGGACGACGCCATGGGGCTGCGGCGCCTGATCCTGTGGGAGGTGTGCTGCCTCCTCAGGGACGGCGGCGAGCGGCCCGGTGAGGCCGAGGCCGTCGCCCTCGGCGTGCACCGCAGCGAGGCGGGGCTGCTCGCCGCGGCCGTCGCCGCCGGGTTCCCCGCGACCGGTCCCGCCCGACACGCCGCCGAGACCCTGAACGACGTGTGGCCCGGTGTGCGGCTGCGCGCGGCGGAACGGCTCGTGGCTCGGCTCCCGCGCGCGTCCGAATACCCCGACGGACCGGCCGACCACCGCCTTGCCGCACTCGTCGACGGCATCCGCGCGCGGGCCGACGAGGTCGGGCGGCTCGCCGCCGACGCCGCCGCGGCCGAGGCCACCGGCGCGTGGCGCACGGCCGCCGACGCCTGGCTGGGCGCGCTGCGTCTGGCCAGGGACGACCCGGAGGCCCAGGCGGGCCTGCTGCGCGTGGCCGCGCTCCTCGCCGACGACCCCTTCGCCCCCGCAGGGCCGCGGGTGACGGCCGTGACCGACGACCGTGCCGTACGCCTGTCCTGGTGCGCGCCCGAGCGCGGCGGCCGCCCCGACGACGTCTCGTACCGCGTGCTCCGCTTCCCCGACGGCGCCCCGCACCTGGCCGTCGAGACGGCTGCGGGCGAGACGGGCCTCGACTCCGTCGACGCGGACGCGCCCGTCGGCCGGCCCCTCCGCTACGCCGTCGTCCCGCTGCGCGGGGAGCGCCTCGCCGGTGTGCCGCGCGTGACCGCCCCGGTGCTGCTCACCCCGGTGGTGACGGAGGCGCGCGCCGCCGTCGTGCCGGGCGGGCTGCGGCTGCGGTGGCGGCCCGACCCGGCGGCGGCCGAGGTGCGGGTGACGCGGTCGGGGACCGGGGCGGAGACCGGCGGCTGGGGCGAGTCGTCGTTGGTGCGGGTGCCGTGCGCACACGACCGGGTGCTCGACGTGCCGCTCGCCCCGGGCACGTACACGTACGAAGTGCGCTGCGGCTACCGCGACCCGGACGGCGACCTCGTCTGGTCCCGCGGCGTGACCGTCACCGCCCGCGCCGAGCAGTGGCCGTCACCGGTGGAGGAGCTGACCGTGCGGCGGCACGTGGACGGCGAGCGGGTGACCATTGCCTGGCGGCCGCCCGCACTCGGCGACGGGCTGCTCCTGCCGTGGACGGCGGGCCCCGTCGAGCCGGGCACGGACGTCTCCGACATCGTGGGTCTCGTGGACCGGATCCCGGCGACCGCGGTGGGCGCGGAGTCCCACGTCGAGCTGGTGCCCGCGCCCGAGCAGCGGGTCCGGGTCACGGCGGTGAGCGTGCTGGGCGAGCGGGCCGTGTCGGGCCCCAGCGTCATCATCGAACACCCGGCGCGGATCGGCGTGTTGACGGCCCGCAGGGTCGCCGACGACCGGGCCGAGCTGCACTTCGACTGGCCGGAGCCGGCGGTCCTGGTGCGCGCCGCGTGGACCGACGGGCGGCGGGGCGGGGAACAGCGCGTCGCGCGCAGCACCCACCGTGCCGGACACCCCGTCGTCATCCCCGTCCCGGCCACGGAGTGCACCGTCACGGTGACCCCGCTCCCCCGCCCCGACGCGGTGGCGATCACCCCCGCCCCGGCCGTCACCACCGTGCCCGCGGCGCCCCCGCCACCGCCGCCTCCTCCGCCGCCGCCCGCCCTGTCCCGCTGGACCACCTGGTGGCGTCGGCACTGGCGCCGCCGACGCCCCTGAGAGCAGGGCGGGGGCTGTCTCACCGGGCGAAACGCTCGGTCATTCCTTCACCACCGCCTCCGTGCCCCCGCCGAACTCGATGAGGAGGCCCGTGCGGAGGGCGATGGTCTTGCCGGGGTCGACGTCCCGTACCGTGCCGTCGTCCTTGCGGGCCGTCCAGACGGACTTGGTGCGGTTGGTGAGGCCGAACCTGCCGCGCTGCTGCGGGTGTTCGGTGACCTCGCCGACCACGGCGGAGAAGTCGTGGCGGTCGGGGTCGTCGCGCAGGTGGTGGGCGTAGACGCGGGCGCTCGGGGCGAGGCGGATGCCGCGCCGGGTGCGGAGCGAACCGGTGCCGGTGACCAGTTCGAGGCGGGGCGGCAGCGTCAGGGTGGTGCGGCACTTCCAGCAGTGGGGCGGCGCGCCGTCGGGCTGGGTGAGGTTCTGCTTGCCGCAGGTGCCGCACTGGGTGATGGCGTCGAGGACCTGGCTGAGCGCGTCGCGCCACACCGTCTCGCGCACCCGCTGCGTGGGGTTGCTCAGGCCCTTGGTGAACGTGTGGACGAACAGGTCGCGCAGGATCTGCGGCAGCGCGCCCCACGTCGCCACGACGGTCGGCTGCTCGCCGGGCACCGGGCGGTTGCGGGTGTCGGACGGGTCGTAGACGAAGACCGGGTCGGTGCCGTACAGCCTGCGTTTGGCGGCCTCGTCCATGCAGCGGATGTTCAGGGCGAGGGCGCCGTTGAACGGGTGGTCGTTCATCAGGAGCAGGAAGAGCAGCACGGCCAGGGAGTGCAGGTCGGTCTGGGTGCCGGGCTCCTTGCCCTTGTCGCCGCGGACCAGCTCCGGCGCCATGAAGTCCATGGTGCCCGCGACGGCGGCCTCGGCGCCCTCCACGACGGCGTTGTCGTTGTCGCAGATCAGGACGTCGCCGGTGCGCGGGTCGAAGAAGATGTTGCCCCAGTTGATGTCGCGGTAGGCGATGCCCCGGGAATGCAGGGCGCGGTAGGCCTCGACGGTGTGCAGCGCCACCGTCACCAGGGTGCGCATCGTCGCGGACGCCACCGACGGGTCGCGGCGGAAGAGCGCGGGCAGGTCGCAGAAGCGCGCGGGCCGTACGTCCATGAGGTAGCCGAAGCCGGGCTGCTTGCCCTCGGGGTCCATCACGATGGAGCGGGGCCACAGGAAGCGGGGGTCGTCCCAGCCCTTGGCGATGAGCCCTTCGAGGATCTCCCGCTGGCGGGCGTCCGCCAGCTGGGGGTAGTACCACTTGACCGCGCGGTCCCCGGTGGCCGTCTGGACGCGGTAGACCTCGCCCTGGCCGCCCGAGCCGAAGAGGTCGGCGACCTTGAGCTTCTCCCCCGACTCGGCCACCAGGGTCTTCCCGGCGGCGAGCATGCCGTTCACCATTCTGTTTCTGTTCCTCTCTGCGCTCAGGGCTGCTGCCCTCGCGGTTCGTCGCTGCGCTGTGGGGGCACCGCTATGGCGCCCACGAGGGTCGTGTCGTCCCCGGAGTACTTGGCGGCCCGCCCGAGCCAGTCCGGGAGCTGGGCCTGCACCGCCGCCACGCCCTGTCCCGCGGCGCGGTCGCCGAGGCCGGTGGCGAAGTCCAGGAACCCCTGGTGGTCGGCGAAGCTCTTGGAGAGCCCGTCGGTGGAGAGCAGCACGCACGGCGGCGCGCCGCCGGTGAAGGGCTGCCAGTGCGACCGCATCTTGCGCCAGGGCTCCGGCTCGCAGAGCGAGTCGGTCTCGTCGCCCATGTCGGGTCCGGTGGAGAGCGGGGTGTGCGGGACACCGCGGTCGTCGACGAGCACGATGTCGCCGTCTCCCAACTGCCAGCAGAACAACGTGTGTTCGGTCAGTACGGCACCGATGAGGGTGCTGCCGTACGCGGCGAGGTCGGGGGCCTGCGGGCGAGCGCCGCGGCCGGTCCTGTCCTTCGCCGCGAGCGGCCGGGCGCCGTGGGCGGGCGAGTTGCTGTCGTACAGGACGGCGCGCTCGCGCCAGCGGTGCCCCACCTGCTGCGGCAGCCGCCGGGCCTCCTCCCGCAGCGCGGACCACCCGGCCGCGTCGGCGCCGACGCGGGCGGCCTCGCGCGCGAAGGCCTCCGCGCACCGGGTGAACTCCTCGACCGCCCAGTACGCGCCGAGGTCGCTGCGGAAGTGCGCGGCGCTGCCGTGCCCGTCGGCGACCGCGAGGACGGCCGCACGGCCCCCGGCCACCGGCAGGGCGGCACCGCGGTCCTGGCTGTACTTCTTCGCCACTCCCTTGACCGCGCCGCTGAGCAGCGCCCAGGGCCCGGCCGCCGCGGGCCCCGGCCCGGTCGTCGTCTCCGGTCCGGTCACCAGATGTCGTCTTCGCCCTTGGTCATCGACGGCACGTCGAGCGGCGTCGCGGGCTTCGCGCCGTCGTCGACCTTGGGGGTGGAGGCGTCCTTGACGACCGCGGTGGACATCCAGCGGATGGCGGCGGCGAGCTGGCGCGGGTTCTTCGCCTGCAGGGGCTCCAGTTCGGGGTTGCCGAGGAACTCCTTGAGCATGCTCTTGTCGGCGTCGTCGCCGATGGCCACCGCGACGCGGACGGCCCGCTTGCCCCACGGTGTGCCGTCGATGGCGCGCAGTCCGGCCCGCCAGTCGTCGGTGGGCTGCCCGTCCGAGGCGAGCGCGAGCACGGGCGGCAGGGCGCGCTGCGGCATCGGCGGGGTCTGGAGCGCGCCGGCCGCCAGCTTGAAGGCGGCGCCCATGTCCGTGCCGCCGTAGATGTGGACGTCCTCCCAGGTGAACCGGTCGACCGGGGTGGCATCACCGACGTGCCAGCTGGCGCCGCTCGCGAAGGTGATGGCGCGCACGAGGAGGGACGCGGCGGGGTTGGACTGGGCGGCCTGCTGCATCTCGGGGATGGCTTCGCGGATGGCGAAGTTCAGTTCGCCGATCTTGCCGTTCACCCCCATGGAGCCCGAGCAGTCGAGCATCCAGATGAAGTGCACGGGGCGGCTCGCCATACTGCCGCCGGGGAAGTTGTCGACGACGGTCTCGCTGGTGTCGCTCACACTGGTCCTTTCGTGGGGTGTCGGTAACTCGCTCAGCTCTGTTTCCGGGCGACGGTCTCTGCTTCCGGGCGACGGCCGGCTCTGCCGCTGGGGGACGGTCAGCTCTGCCGCTGGGGGAAGGTCAGCTCTGCTCCTGGGCGACCCGGTGACGCCATGCCGTCCATTCCTGTACGTCCTGCTCCTCCCGCTGGAGGACGGTGGCCACCTGCCCGAGGTGGTGGTGGTCGAGGTGCGCGAGGACGGGCGCGAGGGCCCGGTCGAGCAGTTCGGCGGCGACCTCGCGCCATTCCGCGCTGACGCCGTGCCGCCGCCGGGGCCGCCAGAGGTGGTAGTAGGCGGCCAACTCGGCGGGTCTGCCGGGCAGTTCGCGTACGAGGCGGTCGCAGGTCCGCTCGTCGAGGAGGTGCGCGCGGTAGGACCGCAGCAGGTCGGGGCTCGCGGCGACGAGGATCTGCAGTCCGTGCGCCTCGCACACGTCGAGCGGGTTCGCCCCGGCGAGGGCACGGCCCACCCGCTCGTCGACCCCCCGCCGCAGGACCGTGCCGAGCGGCGGCACCTTCCGGTTGAGTTCCCGTAGGCGGGCGATGGACGCCCTGGTCAGGGCGAGCCGCCCGTCGGCGAGGTCCTGGGCGGTCACGAGCAGGTCGGCCGTGTCGCGGTCCTGGGCGCCCAGCTTGCCGTCCTTGCGCATCTCCCGTGCGAACTCGACCAGTTCGAGGTCGCAGTGGTCGGGTTCCTTGAGCCAGCCCATGACGCGTCGGCCGAGGTCCGCCTCGATGATCAGGCGGGGGGTGCAGGTGCGGGCCACCCAGGGCTGTTCGGCCCGGTCCGGCGGGTCGTTGCGCCAGACGATGCGCCAGAGCAGGAGCAGGGTCGTCGTGTCCTGGACCCGCCGGCCGGTGAGGAGTTCGGTGAGCCGCTCGAAGAGTGCGGCGCCGTGCAGCCGGTCCGGGGGGCCGCTCCAGTGGGCGGCGGCCGCGGCGAGGCGGACGGTGAGCGGCGCGTCGTCGATGTGGCGCCGCAGCCAGTCGCCCTGGGGGGAGTCGGCGAGGTCGCGCAGGCGGTCCAGTTTGCGCTCGGTGAAGTCGGCGATGAGCAGCCGGAGCACACGGCGGGTGAGGGCAAGGCTGTCGAGTTCGGTCAGGACCTGGACGGCCTGCGCGCAGTCGCGCCGCTCGGGGTGGAGCAGGGCGTCCGCGAGGCGTTCCATGGCCTTGGCGAGGCCGGGGCCGCCGTCGGCTCCCACGGCGAGGGCGAGCCGCAGCGGCTCGGTCCAGGTGGACATGGGGTCACGGAGCCTGGCGCGCAGGGCGTCGTCGGCGCGGCCGCCGTACTCCTCGCGGAGTTCCCGCCAGGCCTCCTGGCCGAGTGGCAGGCCTTCGAAGGCGGCCAGGTCGGGCAGTGTGCCGCGGCCGCGGGACGCGTCGAGGCGGTGCTTGACGAGGGCGAGGGCGAGGGGCCGGGCCGCGAGGGCGTGGTCGCCGTCGAGTCCCCGGCAGAGCCTGTCGAGTTCGTCGAGGGTGCGCGGGTCGGCCTCTCCCCTGGTCACGCTCTGGGCGAAGGCGTCGATGACGGCGCGGAGGGAGTCGCCGCCGAGCCCGGCGAGTTCGGCACCGGAGAGGGTGCCGGACAGGGTGTCCGTGCTGCCGTGGCCTGCCGCCCCTGCGTTCCCTCCGGAGATCAGCGGGAGCAGCGCGAAGGGGCCCTCCGGGCGTGCGGCCGCTCCGGGGGCGGGGCGCGGCGGATTCCCGGCGAGCCACCGCTCGGCGGTCAGCCGGGCCCAGGCGTCGGGCTCGGCGGGCGGGCTCTCCGGCCCGCCCGTGCCGTCGTGCACGCGGTACAGGTACTCGACCGTGGCGTCGTCGGAGCGGTCGAACACCGTGTCCGGGCCGGTGCCGATGATCTGCTGCGGGGCCCGGCGCGGGTCGGTGGTCCAAGTGGTGAACGTGAGTGCGGCGACGTACTCCTCAGGCAGTGAGGCGCAGGCCAGCGCGATCCAGCGGGCGACGGTCTCGGAGTCCTCCTCCACGAGGACGATCTGCCGCCCGGCGGGGTCCTCGAAGAGCCGGCGCACGTCGGCGAGGAAGGGCGCGACGCGGTCGGCGCGCCCCCGGGCGAACGCGACCAGGAGCTCGCGGTCGAAGTGCGCCTCGGGCACGGGCAGTTCGGACTCGACGAACCCGGCGCCGAGCGTGTCGTCGGCGGCCGCCTCCCAGCCCGCGGAGCGCCAGGTGTCGATCGGCCACACGGGCCCGGGCCCCGGGGTGTCGGCGCTCAGATGCAGCGCTTCCACGCGTCGGCCGGGAAGCGCGGCGCACAGCAGCCGGCCGCCGTCCGGGAGGAGGCTGTAGCTCAGCTCGGTCCCCGCTCCCATGACGCGCGCGACGACGGCACGCAGCGCGCTCGCGTCATCGGGCGTGTTCTCGTGTGGTTGCTGCCCACGCCCGTCCTGGTCCGCGGGGACCAGGAGGAGGGTTCCGGTGTCCGGCTCGTGACCGAGCCGGTAGCTGAGGCGACGGATGGCCATGCCACATTCTGACCAACCGCGGCACCGGACCGCAGGCCGTCCGCCAAGTTCACCCCCGCCCCTCGGGCAGGCCATTCGCACCTGGTCGAACACCGGGCGTACCGGCGTGCACCCTTGCGCGGCATCGCGGTTGGGGACACCGTGGTCACGGTCCCGCACCGACCGGTGCCGTCCGTGGCCTCCCCGGCGATCGGAGTCGCTATGCCTCCTTTCCTGCTCCCCCACACCCTGCTCGGCGAAGGCCCGCACAAGGTGATCGCGGTCCACGGCTGGTTCGCCGACCGGTCGGCGTACGGGCCGGTGCTCGCGGACCTGGACGGCGCCGCGTTCCAGTACGCGGTGGTGGACCTGCGCGGGTACGGCGAGGCGAAGGACGCCGTCGGCGCGTACACCACGGGTGAGGGCGCCGCCGACGTCCTCGACCTGGCCGACGGGCTCGGCTGGGAGCGGTTCTCGCTGATCGGGCACTCCATGGGCGGCAGCGTCGCCCAGCGCGTCCTGGCCGCGGCTCCGCACCGGGTGCGCCGCCTGGTAGGGGTGTCACCAGTACCCGCGAACGGACTGCAACTCCCTCCGGAACAATGGGAGTTGTTCGCCTCCGCCGCGCACACCCCGGAGAACCGGCGCGCCATTCTCGACATCACCACGGGTGGCGTACGTCCACGGGCCTGGCTCGACCGGATGGTGCGGCGCTCCCTGGAGGTCAGCGACGCGAAGGCGTTCCGCGCCTGGCTGGACTCGTGGGCGAACGACGACTTCCACACGGAGGTCGACGGTTCTCCCGTGGCCGCCCTCGCCGTCACCGGGGCGCTCGACCCGGCCCTGTCGGCGGACCTCATGCGCCGCACATGGCTGCGCTCGTACCCGCACGGCGAACTCGCGGAGCTGCCCGGGGCCGGGCACTACGCGATGGATGAGGTGCCCCTCGAACTGATTCGTACGGTGGAGGACTTCCTGCGCGCGGAGGGCGGCGGGGGCGAGGCCGCGGGCGCGGGTGAGGCCGCCGACACGGGCGCGGGCGCGGCCACCCGCACGGGCGAGGCCGCGAGCAGGGGCGCGGGTGGGACCGCTGACACAGGCAAGGCCACCGACACGGGCGAGGCCACCGGCACCGGCGAGGCCGCGGACCTGGACCACCCCCGGGACGGCGGCGGCCGCGCGTGAGCGTGCGGGACGCGCCCGCCGCGACACCGCCCGTTCCCGACGTCTTCGATCCCCGCCTCTACGCGGAAGGCATCCCCCACGACCGCTACCGCGTACTGCGCGACCACCACCCCGTGGCCCGGCAGGAGGAGCCAGCGGTGCTCGGCTGGCCCGCGGGCCCGGGGTTCTGGGCGGTCACCCGGCACGCCGACGTCGTACGCGTCCTGAAGGACCCGGCGACGTACTCCTCGTACCTGGGCGCCACCCAGATCCGCGATCCCGCCCCGGACGACCTGCCGTTCATCCGGCGCATGATGCTCAACCAGGATCCCGCCGCGCACAAGGGGACGGGCCCCAACGACCACGGGCGGCTGCGCAGGCTGGTCAGCCGCGCGTTCACACCGCGCCGGATCGAGCGCTTCGAAGCGCGGGTGCGCGAGCGGGCTCGGACGCTCCTCGCGGCCGCCCTGGCCGACGCGCGCGACGGCGACGGCACCTTCGACCTCGTCACCGCCGTCACCGACGAGTTCGCCCTGCTCAACCTCGCCGACCTGCTGGGCGTCCCCGCGCCCGACCGCGGCCTGCTGCTGCACTGGACCCAGCGCGTCATCGGCTACCAGGACCCGGACGAGGCGGCGCCGCCCGTGCTCGGACCCGACGGCGAGCCGGTCAACCCACGCTCGCCCGCGATGCTGCGCGACATGTTCGCGTACGCCAGGACGCTGGCCGCGCACAAACGCGGACACCCCGGCGACGACGTCCTGACGACGCTCGCCCACGACCCCGAACTCTCCTCCGCCGAACTGGAGATGTTCTTCTTTCTCCTCACCGTCGCGGGCAACGACACCGTGCGCAGCGCGGCGCCCGGCGGGCTGCTGGCACTCGCCGAGAGCCCCGCCGAGTACGCGCGGCTGCGGGCCGGCACGGTCACCACCGCCACCGCCGTGGAGGAACTGCTGCGCCGGCACCCGCCGGTGCTCAGTTTCCGGCGCACGGCGGCCCGCGACACCGAGCTGGCGGGGACGCGCATCGCGGCCGGGGACAAGGTCGTCGTCTTCCACGCGTCCGCCCACCACGACGAGCGCGTCTTCACCGACCCGCACCGCCTCGACCTGTCGCGGGCGCCCAACCCGCACGTGGCCTTCGGCGACGGCCCGCACGTCTGCCTGGGCGCGCACTTCGCCCGCCTCCAACTGCGCGTGTTCCACGAGGAGTCGGCCCGCGCCCTGTCCTCCCTGCGGCTCGCCGCACCGCCGCGCCGGCTGGTCTCGCACTTCATCAACGGCCTGAAGTCGCTGCGCCTGGTGGCGCCCGCGTAAGGTGCAAGATCGCGAAACCAGCGCAGCGCCCGAGCGGAGAAGCACGCCCATGCACGACGACGAGCTCCACGACCATGAGCTCCACGACCACGAGCTCCACAACGACGAGCTCCACGACGGCGAGCTCCACGACGAGGTCTTCCCCGACTTCCCCGCACCGGCGGACGGCAGTCCCTGGCAGGCCCCCGCCGACCTGGAGCAGCACCTGTACGAGCTGTGCCGGGCGGACGACGCCTACGGCTACTTGCGGGCGATAGCCGTCGAGGGCCTGTACCGCCCGGTCCCGGCCACCGGGACGGAACGCGACGCCACCGAGAGCCCGTTGCTCACCGTCGACCTGCCGGACGGCAGGAAGGTCGCGCAGGTGTACACGGCGGGCGTCCTGCCCCGCCCGCATCCCGCCGTCGTCTACGAGTACGTCACGCTGGACTCGCTCGCCGTCGGCTGCCCGGACGACGTCGACTTCCTCGTCGTGAACGCGGCGACGCCGTGCCAGCAGTTCTATCTGACCACCGACGACGAGCGGCAGGTCTGGTCGGACCTGCACGACAAGTACCACCGCTCCGACGGCCTCGCGAACCGCATCGACACCCGCCGCACGAGGACCCCCGAGCCCGGCAGCGCGCTCCTGCACGGCCTGGCGTGCGGCGCGCACCTGTGCTTCACCAATGGCGACGCCTGGAACACCGTCGACTGGCACGGCGCGGGCCACCACAACGAAGTCGGCCGCCTGGCGGAGTGGTGGGGCGTGCAGGACCGCGACGACTGGCTGTCCCTCCAAGAGCGGCTGCTCACCCGGGACGTCAGCCCCTGGTACTGGGACTTCGTCCTCGACGCCCGCACCGCCCTGATCCGGCGGCACGGGCCCCGCGTCGACCCGGAGGTCTGGCGCGACGAGGTGGAGGCGGCGCTGCGCCGCCGCGTGGTCGAGACCGGCGGCCCCGACGAACCGCACCGCCCCGGCGAGGACGCCGAACTGGACCAGTTCGTCGGGCACTTGCGGGGCCTCGTCGGCAAGGTGCTCCGCTACGAGGCCCGCTTCCGCGCCGACGGGCTCCTGCCGCCCGACGGTCACGTCACCACCGTCGCGGCCTGGGACATCGGCCGCGCATCGAAGATGGCCCGCTGGGGCCGCGGCGCCCGGTACGCCACCCATGCGGAACTGATCAAGGCCCTGGAACGCGCCTCCGGCGCCGCGCGAGCCGCGTACCCCTCCTGGGAGACGTTCTCCGCGGGCTATGTCCTGGGCCGCTGCCTGCACTTCGACGAGGAGTCGTTCGGCTCCTGGTACACGGACGTGCTGCGCGCCCACCGGGCTCTGACGACGGACCCGGACAGCCCTTGGCTCACGGTGCCGTTCCAGCAGGCCTGAACCGTAGCCTTCGGGCTTGCCCCGCGCCCGCCCCGTCAGAAGCCGCAGTACACGTCGCTGCCGAAGTCACTCATGGTGTCGGTCCGCAGCCAGCCCTGGACGCCCGTACGGGTGTTGCGCGCGTACGTCCACGCGGTGCGCGTCTCCCCGATCCAGGGGCCCCAGGTGTAGCAGTGGTAGTCCAGCTTGTCGCCGCGTGCGGCCAGGCCGTTGGACCGGCATCCCGTGCTGGAGCCCGAGCGCATGTTGACCCCGTTGGCGGTGGCACGCCAGGTGCTGTTGTCCCGGTCGGGTGCCGTCTTGCCGCACGGGGCGGCGGCCTGGGCGGGCGCCGCGGTGACGACGGGCGTGAGCACGGCCGCCGCGACGGCGAGCGTGGTGGCAAAGGTGGTGGCGCATATGCGTGGCTTGGAAACGCGCATGGCTGACTCCCCCGGTTCATGGACGCGTCGACGGTCCCGCAAGGCAGGCCGCTGACGATCCGGCGGTCTGATGGTCTGACGGTCTGACGCGGCAGGACTCTACGGACGCCTCGTCGAGGACACGTCAAACCAGCGGTGCAAGTGCGGGTAAACCTCTGCGGTACGCAGGCACACCCCCGACCACCCTTGCGGTACGCAGGCACACCCCCGGCCACCTCTGCGGTACGCAGGCCTCCCGGCAACCATCACGATCAGGTCTCACTCGCCGTTCACCGCCCTCTCCCCCCTTGTCACGGCCCTGTGTAATCGTTTCCAATCCTCCGTGTAATCGATTCCACGAGGAGGTGGACCGACGATGACCCCGAGTTCGGTGAGCATCAAGGACGTCGCGGCCGAGGCCGGTGTGTCCGTTGCCACCGTGTCGCGCGTCCTGAACAGTCACCCCTCCGTCAGCCCCGCGTCCCGCGCCCGGGTCGTCGCCGCCGTCGAGGCGCTCGGTTACCGGCCCAACGCCGTCGCCCGGTCCCTGCGCACCGACCAGACCCGCACCCTCGGCCTGGTCATCAGCGACGTGCTCAACCCGTACTTCACCGAGCTGGCCCGGTCCGTCGAGGAGGCGGCCCGCGCGCTCGGCTACAGCGTGATCATCGGCAACGCCGACGAACGGCCCGAGCTCCAGGACCACCACGTACGGACCCTGCTCGACCGGCGCATCGACGGGCTGCTCGTGTCGCCCACCGACGGCGGCTCGCCGCTGATGCTCGACGCCGTGCGGGCCGGCACCCCGATGGTCTTCGTGGACCGGTGGATCCCCGGCGTGGGCGCCGACGTCCCCGTCGTCCGCTCCGACGGGCGGCAGGCCGTCCGCGACCTCGTCGCCCACCTGCACGGGCTCGGCCACCGCAGGCTCGCCATCATCGCGGGCCCGGCCGCCACCACCACCGGCAGCGAGCGCGTCGAGGCCTTCCGGGACGCGCTGCGCGAGCACGGCACCGCGCTGCCCGACGCGTACATCGGGCAGGGCGACTTCCAGGCCGCCAGCGGGCGGCGCGCCACCGAGCGCTTCCTCGCCCTGCCCGAGCCGCCCGACGTCGTCTTCGCCGCCGACAACCTGATGGCGCTCGGCGCGCTCGACGCGATCCGCGCGCACGGCCTGCGCGTGCCGCACGACATCGGGCTCGCGGCCTTCGACGACATCCCGTGGTTCGTGCACACCGACCCGCCGGTCACCGCGATCGCCCAGCCGACCGCCGACCTCGGCCGGGCCGCCGTGCGCGCCCTTGTCGACCGGATCGAGGGCAGGAGCCCGCGCTCGGTGACCCTGCCCGCCCGCCTCGTCGTCCGCCGTTCCTGCGGCGAGGAGACCGGTGAGGGCGCCGGCGCGCACACCGGTAGCGGCGAGGACACTTCCGTACGATCTCGAAGGAGCAACCCGTGAGTGACCAGAGCGAGTTGCTGCGCATCGAAGGCATCCGCAAGACGTTCCCCGGCGTCGTCGCCCTGGACTCCGTCGACTTCGATCTGCGCCGCGGCGAGGTGCACGTCCTGCTCGGCGAGAACGGCGCGGGCAAGAGCACCCTCATCAAGATGCTCTCCGGCGCCTACCGGCCCGACAGCGGACGCATCTTCGCCGAGGGGCGCGAGGTGCGCATCAACGGCGCGCAGGACGCCGAACGGCTCGGCATCGCCACCATCTACCAGGAGTTCAACCTCGTCCCCGACCTGACCGTCGCCGAGAACATCTTCCTCGGGCGGCAGCCGCGCCGCTTCGGCCTCGTCGACCGGAAGAAGATGGAGGCCGACGCCGAGGTGCTCCTCGCGCGGGTCGGCGTCCAGGTGTCGCCGCGCGCCAAGGTGCGCGAACTGGGCATCGCCCGGCTGCAGATGGTCGAGATCGCCAAGGCGCTGAGCCTGGACGCGCGCGTGCTCATCATGGACGAGCCCACCGCCGTCCTCACCTCCGAGGAGGTCGACAAGCTCTTCCGGATCGTGCGCACGCTGCGCGAGGACGGCGTCGGCATCGTCTTCATCACCCACCACCTGGAGGAGATCGCGGCGCTCGGCGACCGCGTCACCGTCCTGCGCGACGGCCGCAGCGTCGACCAGGTGCCCGCGTCGACCGACGAGGACGAGCTCGTACGCCTCATGGTGGGCCGCAGCATCGAGCAGCAGTATCCGCGCGAACGCCCGGACGCCGGACCGCCGTTGCTGTCCGTCGAGGGCCTCACCCGGGACGGCGTCTTCCACGACGTCAGCTTCGAGGTGCGGGCCGGTGAGGTCGTCGGCCTCGCGGGCCTGGTGGGCGCGGGCCGCACCGAGGTGGCGCGCGCCGTGTTCGGCGCCGATCCGTACGACGCCGGGTCCGTCGACGTGCACGGCGAGCGGCTGCCCCGGCACGACGTGAACGCGGCGATGGGCGCGGGCATCGGCCTGGTCCCCGAGGACCGCAAGGGCCAGGGGCTCCTCCTCGACGCGTCGGTGCGGGAGAACCTCGGTCTGGTGACGCTGCGTTCGGCGACGCGCGCGGGGCTCGTGGACCTCGGGCGGCAGCAGCGGGACGCCGCGCGGATCGCCGAACAGCTGGGCGTGCGGATGGCCGGGCTCGGCCAGCACGTCCGCACCCTGTCCGGCGGCAACCAGCAGAAGGTCGTCATCGGCAAGTGGCTGCTCGCCGACATCAAGGTCCTCATCCTCGACGAGCCGACCCGCGGCATCGACGTGGGCGCGAAGGTCGAGATCTACCAGCTCATCAACGAACTGACAGCCGCCGGGCACGCGGTCCTGATGATCTCCAGTGATCTGCCCGAGGTGCTCGGCATGAGCGACCGGGTCCTCGTCATGGCGCAGGGCCGGATCGCCGGCGAGCTCACGGCCGAAGAGGCCACCCAGGACGCGGTGATGGCGCTCGCCGTCGGCACCGCGGCGGTACGGAACGAAGAAGAAGCGGAGGGCTCCCGTGGCCACTGAAACCCTGAAGCGCGACGCGGGTGGCGCGGCCTCGCTCCGCCGCGTGCTGCTCGACAACGGCGCGCTGAGCGCCCTGATCGTCCTGGTCGTGGCGATGTCGCTGCTGTCCGGCGACTTCCTCACCACCCAGAACCTGCTCAACGTGGGCGTGCAGGCCGCGGTGACCGCGATCCTCGCCTTCGGCGTCACGTTCGTGATCGTCTCGGCGGGCATCGACCTGTCGGTCGGCTCGGTGGCCGCCCTTTCGGCCACCGTCCTCGCCTGGACGGCGACCTCGGAGGGGCTGCCGGTCTGGCTCGCGGTGGTCCTCGCCGTGGCGACCGGCATGGCCTGCGGGTTCGTCAACGGCCTGCTCGTCTCGTACGGGAAACTCCCGCCGTTCATCGCGACGCTGGCGATGCTGTCGGTGGCCCGCGGCCTCTCCCTGGTGATCTCGCAGGGCAGCCCGATCGCGTTCCCCGACTCGGTCTCGCACCTCGGTGACACGGTGGGCGGCTGGCTGCCGGTCCCGGTGATCGTGATGGTCGTGATGGGGCTCGTGACGGCCGTCGTCCTCGGGCGTACGTTCATCGGCCGCTCCATGTACGCGATCGGCGGCAACGAAGAGGCCGCGCGCCTGTCCGGGCTGCGCGTCAAGCGGCAGAAGCTCGTCATCTACGCCCTCTCCGGCCTGTTCGCGGCCGTCGCGGGCATCGTCCTCGCGTCCCGCCTCGTCTCCGCGCAGCCGCAGGCCGCGCAGGGTTACGAGCTCGACGCGATCGCCGCGGTCGTCATCGGCGGCGCGAGCCTCGCGGGCGGCGTCGGCAAGGCGTCCGGGACGCTGATCGGCGCGCTGATCCTTGCGGTGCTGCGCAACGGGCTCAACCTCCTGTCCGTGTCGGCGTTCTGGCAGCAGGTCGTCATCGGTGTCGTCATCGCGCTCGCGGTCCTCCTGGACACGCTGCGGCGGCGGGCCGGGGCGACGCCGGGGGCCTCGTCGGGGGCGGCCGGGGGCATCCGCGGGAAGGGGCCGCAGGCGGTGAAGTACGCGGTCGCCGCCGTGGTCGTGGCGGCCGTCGTCGGCGCGGTCTCCTTCTTCAACTCGGGCTCGTCGGGCACGACCACGAAGATCGGCATGTCGCTGTCCACCCTCAACAACCCCTTCTTCGTCCAGATGAAGGAGGGCGCACAGGCCGAGGCCGAGAAGGCGGGCATCGACCTGACGGTCACCGACGCGCAGAACGACGCCTCCCAGCAGACCAACCAGCTGCAGAACTTCACCGGCGAGGGCGTGAAGTCGATCATCGTCAACCCGGTGGACTCCGACGCGGTCGGCCCCGCCGTGCGCGGCGCCAACAAGCAGGACATCCCGGTGGTCGCGGCCGACCGCGGCGTGAACAAGGCCAAGACCGCGACGCTCGTCGCCTCCGACAACGTCGCGGGCGGCAGGCTGGCGGCGAAGACGCTCGCCGAGAAGCTCGGCGGCAAGGGCAAGGTCGTCGTCCTCCAGGGCACGCCAGGCACCTCCGCGAGCCGCGAGCGCGGGCAGGGCTTTGCCGAGGGCATCAAGGCGTACCCGGGCATCGACGTCGTCGCCAAGCAGCCCGCGGACTTCGACCGCACCAAGGGCCTGGACGTCATGACGAACCTCCTGCAGTCCAACAAGGGCGTGAACGGCGTCTTCGCCGAGAACGACGAGATGGCGCTCGGCGCGGTCAAGGCGCTCGGCGACAAGGCGGGCGACTCCGTCCCCGTCGTCGGCTTCGACGGCACGCCCGACGGCCTCAAGGCGGTCGAGGCGGGCACGCTGTACGCGTCGGTGGCGCAGCAGCCCAAGGAGCTCGGGAAGATCGCGGTCCGCAACGCGGTGCGGGCCACGCAGGGCAAGAAGGTCCAGGAGACGGTGAAGGTCCCGGTGAAGGTCGTCACGGCGAAGAACGTGCACAATTTCTCGTGACCCGCGACGTCTCGTGACTCTCGCCTCCACACCGTACGAAAGCAGGAATCAGCGCATGAACGCCGACAACACCGACTACGAGCTGCTGGTCGTGGGCTCCGCCAACGCCGACCTGGTGATCGGCGTGGAGCGGCGCCCCGCGCCCGGCGAGACGGTGCTCGGCTCCGACCTGGCCGTCCACCCCGGCGGCAAGGGCGGCAACCAGGCGGTGGCCGCGGCCCGCCTCGGCGCCCGCACGGCGCTGCTCGCCCGGGTCGGCGACGACGCCCACGGCACGCTCCTCCTGGACGCGCAGCGGGCGGCCGGTGTGGACACGGCCGGTGTGCTGGTGGGCGGTGCGCCGACCGGGGTCGCGCTGATCACGGTCGACCCGTCGGGCGACAACAGCATCGTGGTGTCCCCCGGTGCCAACGGACGCCTCACCCCCGAGGACATCCGCGCGGCGAGCGGCCTGCTCGCGGCGGCCCGGGTGGTCTCCAGCCAGCTGGAGATCCCCTTGGACACGGTCGCCGAGGTCGTCCGCACGCTGCGCCCCGGCACCCGCTTCGTCCTCAACCCGTCGCCGCCGGCCCCGCTGCCCGCCGAGGTGCTCGCCGCCTGCGACCCGCTGGTGGTGAACGAGCACGAGGCGCGCGTCATCCTCGGTGAAGAGGCGGGCGAGACCCCGGAGGAGTGGGCGCGCGGGCTGCTCGCGCTCGGCCCCCGCTCGGTGGTGATCACGCTGGGCGCCGAGGGCGCGCTGACCGCGGACGGCTCCGACGGTTCCGAGGCCGTGCGGGTGCCGAGCCCGAGGGTCGACGCGGTGGACACGACGGGCGCGGGTGACGCCTTCACCGCGGCGCTCGGCTGGCGCCTGGGCCTCGGCGAGGACCTGCCGACGGCGGCGGCGTACGCGGTACGGGTGGGTGCGGCGGCGGTCACCCGCAAGGGGGCGCAGGACTCGTACCCGACGGCTTCGGAGCTGCCCGGCGCCGCAGGAGAGGGCTCGTCCCGGTGAAGAAGTCGGGCATCCTCAACCGTCATCTCGCTGGCGCGCTGGCCGAGTTGGGGCACGGGGACACGGTGCTCGTCTGCGACGCGGGCATGCCGATCCCGGCGGGCCCGCGCGTGGTGGACCTGGCGTTCCGGGCCGGGGTCCCGTCCTTCGCGGAGGTCATCGACGGCCTCCTCGCCGAGCTGGTGGTGGAGGGCGGGACGGCGGCGCAGGAGGTGCGGGAGGCGAATCCGGCGGCGGCGCGGCTGCTGCGGGAGTGCCTTCCGGCGCTCGACCTCGTCCCGCACGAGGAACTCAAGCGTCGCTCGGCCGGGGCTCGCCTGGTGGTCCGCACCGGTGAGGCGCGGCCGTACGCGAATGTGCTGCTGAGGTGCGGTGTCTTCTTCTGAGCCCGACGGCCGCCGAGGAGTCGTCCGCTATACGAACACGGCTGACCGCAATGTGACCGGTTTCCGCTCTTGACGGTGGGTCGTCGCGCCCTCAACATCAGGCAACGCACAGCTCCAAAGGCGCCCCGCGGCACCCGCGTCGCGGGGCGCCTCGCACGTTCCGTCCCTCTCGCTGTTCGGAATACGGAGCCCCACATGAACCTCTTCAGACGTGCGGCCGTCGGTGCCGCCACCCTGGCCATCGGCGGCCTGCTCGCCACCGCCGCTCCCGCCGTCGCCGCGCCGGCCGCCCCCTCGCCCACGCTCGCGGCGCCCGACATACCGCTCGCCAACGTCAAGGCGCACCTCTCCCAGTTCCAGTCCATAGCCTCGGCCAACGGCGGCAACCGCGCCCACGGCCGCCCCGGCTACAAGGCATCCCTCGACTACGTGAAGGCGAAGCTGGACGCGGCGGGATACACCACCCGCATCCAGCAGTTCACCGCGAGCGGCGGCACCGGCTACAACCTGATCGCCGACTGGCCGGGCGGCGACGCGAACCAGGTCCTGATGGCGGGCGCGCACCTCGACAGCGTCTCGTCGGGCCCCGGCATCAACGACAACGGCTCCGGCTCGGCCGGGGTCCTGGAGACCGCGCTCGCCGTCTCGCGCGCGCAGCTCAAGCCGACGAAGCACCTGCGGTTCGCCTGGTGGGGCGCCGAGGAGCTGGGCATGGTCGGCTCGCGCTACTACGTCAACAACCTGCCGACGGCGGACCGTTCGAAGGTCAGCGGCTATCTGAACTTCGACATGATCGGGTCGCCGAACCCGGGCTACTTCGTCTACGACGACGATCCCACGATCGAGAAGACGTTCAAGGACTTCTACGCGGGCCTGAACGTCCCCACGGAGATCGAGACGCAGGGCGACGGCCGCTCGGACCACGCCCCGTTCATGAACGTCGGCATCCCGGTCGGCGGCCTGTTCACCGGCGCCGAGCGCGCCAAGACCAGCGCGCAGGCGCAGAAGTGGGGCGGCACGGCCGGCCAGGCCTTCGACCGCTGCTACCACTCGTCCTGCGACACCACGTCGAACATCAACGACACGGCCCTTGACCGCAACAGCGACGCCATCGCCCACGCGGTCTGGACCCTCGGCGCAGGCACCACGGTCCCGCCCGGCGACACGTACGAGAACACCACGGACGTCGCCGTCCCGGACAACGGCCCCGCGGTGACCTCCACGGTGGACGTGACCGGCCGCACCGGCAACGCGCCCGCGACCCTCAAGGTCGACGTCGACATCCGGCACACCTGGCGCGGCGACGTGGTCGTCGACCTGCTGGCACCCGACGGCACGGCGTACCGCCTGAAGAACTCCAGCGGCAACGACTCGGCGGACAACGTCATCGCGACGTACACGGTCGACGCATCCAGCGAGCCGGCCAACGGCGCCTGGAAACTGCGCGTCCAGGACGTCGCCGCGCAGGACACGGGCTACATCAACAGCTGGAAGCTGACGTTCTGAGGCACTGAAACCGCTGGGCGAACCGCTGGCGGGCGGCTCCTGCAAGGATCCCGCAAGCCTCGCGCAAGCTTTCCGCCCGCGCTCCGGGGCACCCCCGACCCGAAGCGTCCTGTCCATCAGGAGAACACAACACCGGGGGGCACCATGGTGGTTGAGAGCAGAGCCGTCGCGACGAAGCCGTTACCCGGGTCCGGGCTCCGCCCCGGATCCGGGCACGACGCGCAGTGGCTCACCCTGACCGACTGCAAGCGCGTGCTGGTCGTCGTGCACACCGAGGTGTACGGCGGCCGGCTGCGGGATCTGCTCCCGCTCCTGGAGTCGGACCTGCGGATCCAGACCCACTTCACGATCGCGCCCCACGCCTTCAACGCCGGGGCGGAGCGCGTGCTGCGCGCCCTGGGCGACACGGTCCTGCCGTGGGAGGCGGCGCTGCGCATGGAGTTCGACCTCGTCCTCGCGGCCGGTTCCCAGGGTGTCCACCGGCTGCGGGGCCCGCTGCTGCGGATGCCGCACGGCGCGGGACACATCAAACTGTCCCGCCTCACGGACGACCGCGACCCGGGCGCGCCCCGGACCGTCGGCGAGCTGGGCCGGCAGTATCTGACGCGGCACGGGAAGGTGGTGCCGAAGGCGCTGGCGCTCGCCCACCGCGAGGAGCTGGCCACGCTCGCCCGCACGTGCCCGGAGGCCCTGCCCGTCAGCGAAGTCGTGGGGGACGCCTGCCACGACCGGCTGGTGGCGAGCCTGCCGCTGCGGAGGCGGTACCGGGCGGCGCTGGGGCTGCGCCGCGGACAGCGCCTGGTCCTCGTCTCCTCGACCTGGGGTCTCGGTTCGTCGTTCAACCGTCTGGACGCATTGCTGCCCCGGCTCCTGACCGAGCTCGACCCGGCCCGCCACCTGGTCGCGGTCCTGGTGCACCCCAACGTCTGGTCCGGGCACGGCGACTGGCAGGTGCGGTCCTGGCTGGCCGCCGCCCGGCGCCGGGGCATCGTCGTCCTGCCGCCGGACACCGACTGGCGCGTGCCGCTGATCGCCGCGGACTGGGTGATCGGCGACCACGGCTCCGTCACGCTGTACGCCACCCTCACCCGCGCGGCCGTCCTGCTGGCCCGCTTCCCGGCCGCGGACGTCAACCCCGATTCGCCCGCGGCCGAGCTGGCGAGGACCGCGCCCGCCCTCTCGCCCGTACACCCGCTCGATGAGCAGCTCGCCTACGCACGGGCCGAGTACCCCGCCGCGGAGTACGCGCGGATCGGGCGGCGCATCTCCTCCGAGCCCGGCCGGTTCGCCCGCAACACACGGAAGTTGATGTACCGGCTCCTCGGACTCGGCGAGCCCGCCTACGAGGCGTCGCTGCCGCCGCTGCCGGTCCCGGCGTCTCCCGTCGAGCTCCCGGCATGAGCGCGCTCGCCGACCCGGACGATCCGGTGATCGCCTGCCTGGACTGCCGCGGTTGCTGCTGCTCCGGTCGACCCGGTGGGTGCGATTGCTGCCGTACGGGGGAGACGTGGCGGCAGTGCGCCGACGTGCTGTACGCGGGCCGCCCGCGCCCGTGCCGGGCCGCCGCGTCACTGGCCTCACGCGCCCTGCGGCGCTACCCGGGGTGCGAGCTGGTGGTGGTGCGCCGGGCGGAGGGCGGCTGGATCCCCCACGCCCGCCGTTCGTACCGCCCGCCCGTGCGCTGCCCGGCCGCGGCAGCCCTGACACACCGCGAGGTCATGCGGCTGCTGTGCGCGTGGTACGCGGAACTCGTCACTCCGGTCCCAGGTCTGCGCCCCGGCCCCGCAGCCGCTCCTGGATCCGCCGCACGTCGGGAGCGCTGACGGATGCGTAGCGGGCCAGGGACTGCTCGTACCAGCGCCTGGCCCGCTCCGGTTCCCTTCGCTCCTCGGCCGCCTCGCCGAGCATCTCCAGTACACGCGCCTGCCAGTGCACGGAACCGGTCTCCTCGAACTCCCTTACAGCCTGCTTCAGTTGCGCCTCCGCCGACTCGACGGCGGAGCCGTCGTCGCCCGCGCACCGCAGTGCGGCCTGCCCGAGGAAGGCCAGGGCGCGGGCGGCGTCGTAAGGGTCGTCCTCGGCCAGCAAATCCGCCCTGGCAGCTACCAGCTGGGGCAGCGCCTCATGGGGACGCCCGTCGGCCAACGCCACGTCTCCCAGGCAGATCCTGGTCAGGGCGGCACCGCGCCGGTAGCCGATCGCCTCGCGCAACGGCAGAGCGAGCCGGAAGTACCGGGTGGCCTCGGCGAGCCGCCCGGCCAGCCGGTGCGACTGCCCGAGCCCGTGCAGAGCCTGAGCCTCGGCCCGCCGGGCGGCGGTCCGCTCCTCCTGGCCGACGGAGCCCGTGCCCTGCGCCCGGCCGCTCTCCAGCGAGGCCACTCTCTCCCGCGCCACCTCCAGCGCCTGGCCGAACCAGGCCACCGCTTCGTCGTGCCGGCCCGCGTTGCGCAGGCCCGTGCCGCCGGAGGTGAGCATCTGGCTCTCGGCCGCCCGGTCGCCGGCGCGGCGGGCCGCCGCGAGGCCGATCTCGTGGGCCTCGATCCACAGGTCGTACGGCCGCAGGCGCAGGAAGAGCGGGAACATGGCGTCGGCGAGCATCCAGGCGGTGTCGTCCCAGCCGCGCTCCGCCGCGGTGCGCAGCGCCGCCATGAGGTGGGTGCGTTCGGCGTCGAGCCAGCGGAGCGCGCCGGGGGCGTCCGTGAACGGCGGCCGCTGGGCGGGGTGTCGGGCGTAGCGGCGGGGCAGGATGCGGTGGCTGGGGGTCAGGAGGGATTCGGCCTCGGTCGCGGCGTACAGATAGAAGTCGACGACGCGCCGCACCGCTGCTGCTGCGTCGGCGCGCCCGTCGTGGTCCGCGGCCAGCTGTGCCGCGTGGGTCTTCACCAGGTCGTGGAAGCGGTACCGTCCGGTGCCGGTGCGCGGGTCGGGGCCGAGGTCCTCCAGGAGGTTCACCTCGGCCAGCTCGTCGAGGAGGCGGTCCGCCTCGTCCCCGCGCAGGGAGCAGGCCTCGGCCGCGACCTCGACGCCGAGCAGCGGCACGGGGGCGAGTCCCAACATGCGGTAGCCGCGGGCGTGTTCGGGCGGCAGGAGGCGGTACGACGTGTCGAGGGCGCCGCGCACCGCGTACTCCCCCTCCACTCTCAGCGCGTCGAGGGCGCCGCCGCCTCCCCTGCCGTCCAGCGCCCCCGCCATCGCGGCCAGCGGCTGCCGGGGCCGCGCCGCCACGCGTGCCGCTGCGACGCACACGGCGAGGGGCAGCCCGGCGCAGGCCCGGGCGACCGACAGCGCGGCCTCGGGCTCCCGGGAGACGCGGTCGGCACCGATCCGGCGGCTGAGCAGCTCCACCGCCTCGTGCGTGGCGAGGACGTCCAGCGGATGGAAGGCCGCGCCGTCCATGCCGAGACCGCTCAGGCGCCCCCGGCTCGTCACCGCCGTCAGCGCGCGGGCGCCGCCGGGCAGCAGCGGGCGCACCTGGGCCGCGCTCACCGCGTTGTCCAGCAGCAGGGCGATCCGCGCCCCTGCGGTGGCCGACCGCCACAGGGCGGACTGCTCCCCGAGGTCCGCGGGGACCCGGTCCTCCCCGACGGCCCGCAGGAGCTGCCCGAGGAGTTCGCCCGGGCGTGCGGGGTCGCTGCCGGAGTGGCCGCGCAGGTCGGCGTAGAACTGCCCGTCGGGGAAGGCGTCGGCGAGGCCGAGCAGCCAGCGGCGGGCCAACGTGGTCTTGCCGACGCCGGCGGGGCCGCTGATGACCGCGAGCACCGGGCCGTCCGGTGACGTCGCCGCCGTCCGGTCGAGGGCGGCCAGCTCCCGCTCGCGGTTGGTGAAGTGGGCGGGCACGGCGGGGATCTGGCGGGGCACGGCACGCGCCCGTTCCGTGCCGGGCGCCGCGGGGTGGATGTGCACTCCGCCGTGGATGCCGTGTGCCTGGACGACCGTTCCGTGCACGCGGGCGTCCCCGCCGACGGCGTTGGCGACATCGGCCGGGGCGGAGGCCAGTGCCGCGCCGAGCCAGGCCCGCAGGTCCCCGGCCAGTCCGGGCCGGTGCGCGGCCTGTTCGGCCAGGGCGACCGCGAGGGACCGGGTCAGCTCTCCGCTGTCGGCGCCGGCCCGCGGTGACGCCCACGCGTCGGCGAGTGCGGCCGTCGCGGTGTCCGCCCGGGCGCGCACGGTGTCCAGGAAGGCGCGTGCCACCGCAGGGCGAGCGGCCGCCAGCGCCAGGCCGGCCTGCAATTCCGGGGCCGTCACCTGGTCCATCGCCCGCCCTTTCCCGCGTTCCGCGGCCTGCCGTGACCCACAAGGCGCCCGCGTCTCTCACGGCGCGCCTGCGTCCTACCCGTCCGCCGTTCCCGTCAGACCGAACTCCGCGCACTGAAGAGTGTTTACGTCAAAACAAGCCAATGAAGTGAACCATCTAGCGCCACTATTTGAACGATATTGACATCATGCGATTCTTTGACGCCTATTCAGAACACAGGCCGGCCGGCGGACGGGGGCACTGGTGGAGATCGGAATTCGCGTCCTCGGAACCGTCGCGCTGGAATACGACGGCCGTCTCGATCTTCTCGGCTCCGCGAAAGAACGCCTGATCGTCGCGGCCCTGGCCCTCGACGCGGGCCGGCCGGTCTCCCTGGACACCCTGATCCACCGCCTGTGGGAGGACACTCCGCCCGCCAAACCCCGCGCGGGCCTGCACACCTACGCCGCCCGGATCCGCCGCCGCCTCCGGGCCGCCGGCAGCGGCGAACCGCTCGTGCAGCGGGCCCACACGTACCTGCTCGACATCCGCCCGGAGCAGGTCGACTGCCACCGGTTCGAGCAGCTCGCCGCGCGGGCCCGCACCCTGGCGGACGACGCCGACGACGGCGCGGCCCTCGACCTGCTGCGGGAAGCGGCCGCCCTCTGGCGCGGCGAGCCGCTGGCCGGGCTGAGCGGCCCCTGGGTGGAGAGCGTGCGCGCGACCCTGTCGCAGAAGCAGCTGGCCGCCCATCTGACCCGGTTCGGGATCGAGCTGCGCAGGGGCCATTTCGCCGAGCTCGTGCCCGACGTGGCCGCGCTCCTCGACCGGCATCCCGGCGACGAGACACTGGCCGCCCAGCTCATGACCGCGACGTACGGCTGCGGCCGGCAGGCGGACGCCCTCCAGGTGTACGAGACCGTCCGCCGCCACCTCCGCGAGCACCTCGGCGCCGACCCCGGCGAAGCGCTCGCACGCCTGCACCACCTCATCCTGACCAGGGCTCCCCTGGGTGAGCTGCTCCCCCGCAGGGAACCTCGGGTCGCCACCCCGCACACCCTGCCCCGGCACGCGGAACTCGTCGGCCGACAGGAGGAATTGACGACGATCATCCGGGCGGCGGGCAGGGCGCCGGGCCGGTCGGCCGGCACCGTGATCGCGTTGCAGGCCATCTCCGGCATGGCCGGCGTCGGCAAGACGCTGCTGGCCCTGCACGCGGCCCGCGGCCTGGAGCCGCTCTTCCCCGACGGCCAGCTCCACCTCGACCTGCGTGCCCACTCGCCCGGCCAGGATCCCCTCTCCACCCGGGCCGCCCTCACGGCGCTGCTGCGGATGCTGGGCATCGCGCCCGGCGATTTGCCCGACGAACTCGACGACCTCGTCGGCCTGTGGCGCACGCTCCTCAGCCGCCGCCGCGCCGTCATCGTCCTGGACGACGTGGCCGACCCCGACCACCTGCGGCCGCTGCTCCCCGGCCCCTCGCCCTCCCTGATGATCGTCACCAGCCGTCGCCGGCTCTCCGGGCTCCCCGGCGTCCGTCCTGTCCTGCTCGACGTACTCCCCGAGGAGGACGCCGTCGCGCTGTTCCGTGAGCTGGCCGACGAGCCTCATGCCGCCCCGGACCGCGAGGTCACCGCGATCGTGCGGCTCTGCGGGCGGCTGCCCCTCGCGATCGAGCTCGCCGCCCGGCGCCTGGCCTCCCGCCCCTCCTGGACGGCCGGCCATCTGCTGCACCGGCTCACGCACGGCCACGGCAGACTGCGGGAAATCCGGGACGGCACACAGGAGATAGCGCGGGCATTCGACGTCTCGTACCACACACTCGACGCCGAAGAGAGAGCGGTTTTCCGCATTCTCGGCCTCCAACTCGGCCCAGATTATGACGCATTCACGACGGCCGCCCTTGCGGATCTCCCGCTCGACCGTACGGAGCGTGTTCTGGAGGGACTTCTCGACGCCCACCTGATCCAGGAACCGGCGCCCGAGCGTTACACCACTCACGATCTTCTCGGCGAATACTCGCGCATGCTGGCGTCCTCCGAACTGGCAGCCGCCGAACGGGAACAGGCACTCCATCGACTGATCGATTTCTACGTACAGGCATCCGACGCGGCGGACCGGCTGATCGCCCCGCGCCGCCCGCGCCCGAATCTGCCCCGCCACGTTTCCGCCTACCGGAAACCCCTGTGGAACAGCCCCGCGGACGCCCGGCGCTGGCTGGCGGCGGAGTGCTCGGGGCTCATCGCGGCCGAGCGCCACTGCCGGGCCAACGGCCGGCCGCACGAGGCGGCGCTGCTCGCCGGCTCGCTCGCGGGCTTCCTCCACGAGGAGAGGTACTCGGCCCACACCCAGGACATGCACCTGGCGGCCGCGGCGCACTGGCGGGCCGCGGGCGAGCCGGCGGCCGAGGTGTACGCGCTGATCAACCTGGGCACCGCGCTGTCCCGCAGCGGCCACTACGACCGGGCTCTCGTCACCCTCGGGCGGGCCCTCGGGACGGCCCGGGGCATCGACGACACGACGGTGGCCGAAGTGCGGCACGCGCGGGGCGTACTGCGCTGGAACCTCGGCCGCCTGCCGGAGGCGCTCGCCGACCAGGAGGAGGCCCTGGCGCTGCGCACGCGCTCGGGCGACCCCTGGCAGATCGCCCGCTCGGAGAACAATTTAGGCATCACGCACCTCTATCTCGGCAACCACAAGGTCGCCGACGAGCATTTCCATTCCGCGCTCGTGAGATTCCGCGCAGTGGGTGACTCTCACGAAGAGGCGCACGTACTCAACAATCTATCCGACCTCGCCCTCCGCATCGGGCAGAAGGAATCCGCTCGGCACCTTCTCCAACAGGCCCGGAATATACTTGCGACGTCGGGGACCGCTGCGGAACACGCCATGGCACAGGTCAATCTGGCGAACACCATGAATGCGTCGAGGGAAATCAACGAAATGCTCGACCTGTACCAGGACTCATTGACCTCGTTCCGCCGTCTCGGCGACCGACGGAACGCGTCGATAACGCTGCACGGAATGGGCAGCGCGCTGTATTCGGCGGCTCGTTTCCGTGAGGCGGCCGAGCATCACACGCGCGCCCTCGAACTGGCCAGGAGCATCGGCGCGACGCACGAGGAGGCGCAGGCCCTGCACGGGTTGGGGGCGGCCGAGCACCGCCTGGGCCGGGCGGCTTCGGCGGCCGCCCACCTCACCGCCGCCGTGGCTGCCGCGGACCGCACGGGGGCGGCGGACGAAGCGGCGCGGGCCCGGGCCGCTCTCGCCGAGGTTCGGGCGGAATTCTCCGTTCCGGATTAGCCCCACAAAAAGCGGATGGGGAGATTCGACGAACTTCTTGCGCCGCGCCCTACCCCTAGGCTTTGATTCCGGCGGGGCAGCGAATTCCGCCACCCCGGGCTACTATTGAGTAACGGAGAACGTCAGCGCATGGCACGAAAGCACTTTGCGGGACACCCGAAGAAGGTCCCGCTATTCCTGGTGGTCCCGGCCATCGCCTTTGCCGTGGGAGCATTGATCTGCATGCCCTCTGCATTTAAGTTCACCGAGGAAACAGAAGCCGCCCAGGCCTCCGCCCGGACGGCGACTCCCCATCCGGGAACACCTCGCGCCTGACGGCGACCCGGCACGGCGACGGAGACCCCGCCGCCGTGCCCGCCCGGAGGGACTCAGCCCTCGTCCGGCGTAAGACGCAGCGAGATCGAGTTGATGCAGTACCGCTGATCCGTGGGGGTCGGATACCCCTCCCCCTCGAACACGTGCCCGAGATGCGACCCGCACCGGGCGCACCGCACCTCCGTGCGGACCATGCCGTGCGAGGTGTCCTGGACCAGCTCGACCGCGTCGGTGTCCTTGGGGTCGAAGAAGCTCGGCCAGCCGCAGTGCGACTCGAACTTCTCCGACGAGGTGAACAGCTCCGCGCCGCACGCGCGACAGGAGTACACGCCCTTCGTCTTCGTGTCGGTGTACTCACCGACGAAGGCGGGCTCCGTGCCGGCCTGGCGCAGGACCGCGTACTCCGACGGGGTCAGCTCCGCGCGCCACTGCTCGTCCGGCTTCTCGACGTCGTACGACATGACTCTGAACCCCTTACTTCGACAGCTCGGCCAGGATCTGCGGGCCGAGGTCCGTGACGTCGCCCGCTCCCATCGTGAGAACGAGATCACCGGGCTTCGCCATTCCCGCGATCATCCGCACGGCCTCCGCCTTGTCGTGCGCGGCCACGACCTCGGCGCCGGCCTCGCGGGCTGCGTCGATGATCAGGGCGCTGGTGATGCCGGGGATCGGGTCCTCGCGGGCCGGGTAGATGTCGAGGACCACGGAGGAGTCGGCGAGGGCGAGGGCCTGGCCCATCTCCGTGCCCAGCTCCTGGGTGCGCGAGAAGAGGTGGGGCTGGAAAAGGACGAGGATGCGGGAGTCGCCCGCCTCGCCCGCGGCGGAGCGCATCGCCTCCAGGTCGGCCGTCATCTCCGTCGGGTGGTGGGCGTAGGAGTCGACGACCTGGACGCCCGCCGCCTCGCCCTTGAGCTGGAGGCGGCGCTTGACGCCGGTGTACGACTTCAGGGCGCCCGCGAGGTTCCGGGACGGGATGCCGAGGGCGATGCCGGCCGCGAGGGCCGCGACCGCGTTGTTCGCGTAGTGGCGGCCGGGCACCGAGACCGTGAAGGTCAGCAGCTTGCCGTCGAGGAGCACGGTGACCTCGCTGGTCAGGCCGCGCGCGGTGATCTTGTGGATGCGCAGGTCCGCGCCCTCGGACTCGCCGTACGTGACGACCTTGAGCTCGCCGAGGTCCCGGACGCGCTTGGTCAGCTCCACCGCGCCCGGCTGGTCCGCCGAGATGACCAGCGTGCCGCCGGGGACGATCTTGCCCGCGAAGATCTCGAAGGATTCGTAGATCTCGTCCATCGACGCGTAGTTGGCGTGGTGGTCGAGCTCCACGTTGAGGACGATGGCGACCTCGGGCGCGTACTTGTGGAAGCTGCGGTCGCTTTCGTCGGCCTCGGCGACGAAGATGTCGCCCTCGCCGTGCAACGCGTTCGACCCCGGCACGTCCAGGTCGCCGCCGATCGCGTACGACGGGGCGAGGCCGAGGGTGGCGAGGGTGACGGCCAGCATCGACGTCGTGGTCGTCTTGCCGTGCGTACCCGCCACCGCGATCGGGCGGCGGCCGTCCATCAGCGACGCGAGGGCGTCCGAGCGGTGCACGACCGGGATGTCCAGCTCGGCCGCGCGGGCCAGCTCGGGGTTGTCCGCGCGGATGGCGGAGGAGACGACGACGCAGGTCGCGTCGGACGCGAGGTGCGCGGCGTCGTGGCCGATGTGGACCGTGACGCCGAGCGCGCGCAGCGCGTCGGCGGTGGCGGACTCGCGGGCGTCGCTGCCCGCGACCTTGGCGCCGCGCTGGGCCAGGATCTTCGCGATGCCCGACATTCCGGCGCCGCCGATGCCGATGAAGTGCGGTCGGTCCATGTCGGCCATGGACTGGGGCAGGCCGGGTGCCATGCGTGTGTCTCCCCTGGTGTTACGACGACTGAGCAGGCCCCAGCCTATGGCCTCGCGCGGCCCACGACGCCCGAGGCACCCGGCTCCCGGCTATGCCTCGTCGGCCAGGCTGTGCGAGAACAGCTTCAGGACCGGGACGCCCACCTTGTGGCGCGCCCGCGAGGCCCAGTCCCGGTGGAAGAACTCCTCCACGTAGTGCGGGTCGGTCAGGACGATCACCTCGTCGGCGTCGGCGTCCTCGACCAGGGTCTTGAGCGCGTCCAGCGGGTGGTCCTCGATGAGCCGCCCCTGCGCCGCGCAGCCCGCCGCGCGCAGCGCGGTCAGCGAGACCCGCAGCGCCTGCTCGCCGGGGCCCGTGGCCTCCTCGCCCTCCGGGGTCTCGCCCTCGCGCGCCGCCTCGTCCAGCTCGCCGAGGGCGACGTCGTCGATGGCCCGCAGCAGCCGGTCCGCCTGATCGCCCCTGGGCTGGAGCAGTACATGGAAGGCGACCGGCTCGTCCCCGTGCAAGGTGGTGACGAACTCCACGTCGGCGGAGGTCAGGGCCTTCTCGATCATCAATACGCTTGTGAACACGCCAGGCGCCCTTCTCATCCGTGGGCCCCGCGTCCTGAGGCCCTTGCGGAAACCATCCTGCCCCGTGGCCGCACGGGGTCTGCGAGATCTAGTGTGCCCAGCCGAAGCCAAACGGAACGGCTGATTCCGCTGATTGTCAGGTTCGACGGTATCGGGTGAAGAGGAACCCGGCCTCCTCCAGTACGGACGCCAGCGCGAAGCGCGCGGGGACCTGGAGAGCGGACCCGCCCGCGATCCGCTGCGCGTCCCCCGCCGTGAGCATCGGTGACACCGTCAGACAGAGCTCGTCCAGCGCCCCGGCGGCCACGAACTGCCCGAGAAGGCGGGGCCCGCCCTCCGTGAGCAGCCGGGTGAGACCCCGCTCGGCCAGGGCGGGCGCCACCCGCTCCGGCTCCACGGTCGCGCCCTCGCCGGCGATCACCACGACGGCGCCGGCCTTCTCCGCCGCGGCGATCCGGTCGGCGGGTGCGGAGGCCCCGGTCACCAGGAGCGTGGGCGTCACCGGCGAGGTGAAGAGCGGAAGCGAGAAGTCCAGGTCGAGACCGGCGCTGACGACCGCGATGGCGGGCGCCGCCGTCTGCCCGGCCGCCGCCCTGTGCCGCTCGAAGACCGCACGTGCTTTCGCCGGGCGATAACCCTCCTTGCGGACGGTCTCGGCGCCGACGACCACGGCATCGGCGAGGCTGCGCAGGGTGCCGAAGATCCGCATGTCGGTGTCGCCGGAGATGGGGTGGGCGCGGCCGTCGTGGTGGGCCGCGCCGTCGAGGGTGGACACCATGTTGGCGCGCAGCCAGGTCGCCTCCCCCGAGGGGTAGGCGTAGGCGTCGGCCAGCTCGTCGAGGCTCCACTCCCGGTCGGCCGTCTCATCCGTCCGATCTGCCGTCTGGTCTGCTGTCTGGTCGGTCACAGGGAACAGGCGTCGCATATCCGCAGTCTTGCACGCCCCTTAAGCTGGGGAACCGTGTCGTCCTCCTCCGCCGCCTCCGGGCACCGCCCCATAGCCGAAGTGGCTCCGCTGTCCCTCTGCGCCCGTGAGCCCCACGTCCCGGCCGACCGACTGGTCGCCGAGATGGTGCCGCCGCCGCGCTTCGACTCGGTCCGCTTCGATACGTACATTCCGGACCCGAACCAGCCGAGCCAGACCGAGGCGGTCCGCGTCCTCAGCGGCTTCGCGGCGGGGCTCGGCGGGGCGCACGCCTCCGGCTCCGGCCGGAAGCGTTGGTTCCAGAGGAAGGCCGCCGCCCCCGCGGGCCCGCGCGGCATCTACCTCGACGGTGGCTACGGCGTCGGCAAGACCCACCTCCTCGCCTCCCTGTGGCACGCGGCGCCCGCCGCGCCCGAGCAGAAGGCCTTCGGCACCTTCGTCGAGCTCACGAACCTGGTCGGCGCGCTCGGCTTCCAGCAGACCGTGCGCACCCTCAGCGGTCACCGGCTGCTCTGCATCGACGAGTTCGAGCTCGACGACCCGGGCGACACGGTCCTGGTCTCCTCGCTGCTCTCCAAGCTCGTCGAGCAGGGCGTGGCGCTCGCCGCGACCTCGAACACGCTGCCGGGCAAGCTCGGCGAGGGCCGGTTCGCCGCCACGGACTTCATGCGGGAGATCCAGGGCCTGTCGTCCCACTTCAAGGCGTTGCGGATCGACGGCGAGGACTACCGCCACCGCGGCCTGCCCGAGGCACCCGCCCCGTACTCGGAGGAGCAGGTCACCAAGGCGGCGTACGCCACCGACGGCGCCTCGCTCGACGACTTCCCGCACCTCCTCGCACACCTGGCCAAGGTCCACCCCAGCCGGTACGGCGCGCTGACCGACCGGCTCGCCGCCGTCTGCCTCACCGACGTGACGCCGGTGCCCGACCAGTCGACCGCCCTGCGCCTTGTGGTGCTCGCCGACCGGCTGTACGACCGAGAGGTACCGGTGCTCGCCTCCGGTGTGCCCTTCGACCGGCTCTTCAGCGAGGACATGCTGAACGGCGGATACCGGAAGAAGTACTTCCGAGCCATCTCGCGGCTCACGGCGCTCGCGCGGGACGCGAAGGGCCTCGTGGGCGAGTAGCCCCGCCCCGGCGGAGACCTCCGGCGGGGGCAGGGGCTCCCGGCGGGGACACGGGACGGCGCGCGAAGTCGGCACGTGAAACGGAAGCTACGCGCGTGGTTCCCGCGAACTAATGCGCGTGGTACACACATCCGGTCACATTCCTGTCCGCCAGCAGGAGGTTGCCCATCATGTCCGCCACTCGACGTCAGGTTCTTGCCCGAACCGGTGCCCTCGGCGCCGGAATCGCCTTCACCGGCGCCCTTTCGGAACTCTTCGCGGGCACCGCGGCCGCGCACGGGAAGGCCGGTTACGGCCCTCTCGTCCCCGACCCCAAGGGTCTGCTCGATCTGCCGAAAGGTTTCCGCTACCAGGTTCTCTCCCGCGAGGGCGAGCCCCTGCGGTCGGGTGAGGGCAGAGTGCCCAGCAACCACGACGGCATGGCCGCCTTCCGGGGCAGGAACGGCGGCGTCCACCTCGTGCGCAACCACGAGAACCGCGTCACCGGCAGGATCGGCGTGCCGACCGTCAAGGAGCTGACCTACGACCCGGCGGCCAAGGGCGGGTGTACGGCGCTCGCGCTCGACCGGCGGGACAAGGTCCTGGACGAACGCGTCGCGATCGCCGGGACCGCCGTCAACTGCGCGGGCGGCCCGACCCCTTGGGGTACCTGGCTCACCTGCGAGGAGACCGAGGACAAGGCCGGCACGAACGGCTACACCAAGGACCACGGCTTCATCTTCGAGGTCGACCCGGTGGACCCGCGGCGCACCGGTGCGGTGCCGCTGACCGCGATGGGCCGCTTCCAGCACGAGGCCGTCGCCGTCGACCCGAAGCGCGGTGTGGTCTACGAGACCGAGGACGCCTTCGAGAAGCCCTTCGGCCTCTTCTACCGCTTCCTGCCCAAGAAGCCCGGGGGCGGCCGCGGTTCGCTGCGCGCGGGCGGCCGACTGCAGGCCATGCGGGTGCCCGGCGTGCCCGACCTGTCCTCGATCCAGGAGACGGGGGCGACCTTCGACGGCATCGAGTGGGTCGACGTCCCCGATCCGCTGGCCGTCCGAACGCCCATCCGCCACCAGGACTTCGGCAAGAAGGGCATCACCCACGCGCAGAAGCTGGAGGGCTGCTACTGGGGCGGCTCGTCCGTCTACTTCGTGTCGTCCTTCGCGCGCAGCGGCGACGGCTCGGCGGCCGACCACTTCGGCCAGATCTGGCGGTACGACCCGTCCGGCCGACGGCTCACCCTGGTCGTCGTGTTCGGCCCGAGCACCGACATCCAGCTGCCGGGCGAGTCCCCCGACAACATCTGCCTCGCGCCCAGCGGCGGCCTGATGGTGTGCGAGGACGGCGACGGCGCCCAGCACGTGTACGGCGTCACCCGGGGCGGCGAGGTCTACGCGATGGCCCGCAACCGCCAGAACATCGGCACCCCCGAGAAGCCCGAGTGGGGCGAGTTCGCGGGCGTCACCTTCTCCCCCGACCACGACACGATGTACGTGAACTGCTACACGCCCGGCACGACGTTCGCGGTGACGGGGCCCTGGCACAAGTAGGCCCTGACGCAAGGAGCGGGCCGGCCCCCGGTGACAAATCACTGGCGGGCCGGGCCCGCACGGTCGACCATGACCCGCATGAGCGACCAGAGCGACCAGAGCGACCAGAGCGGCGAGAACGACCGGAACGAGCACCCCACGCGGTGGACCCGGGCGACCACCTATCCCGACATGTGGGCCGACCCGGACCAGGACCCGCGCAACAGCGAGGGCGGCAGCCCGGACGGCGAACTCCCCACACTCCTCGACTTCCTGACGAACTACCGCCTGACCCTCCGCATGAAGTGCGAGGGCCTGGACCCGGAGCAGCTGGCCCGCCGGTCGGTGCCGCCCTCGACGATGTCACTCCTCGGCCTGGTCCGGCACCTCGTCGAGGTGGAGCGGGACTGGCGCAACTGGATCAGCGACGGCGACCCGGTGCCGAAGCTGTACGGCGAGCGCGGCGCGGACTTCGACGGAGCCGTCGCCGACCAGGCCGTGGTCGACGCCGCCTTCGCCGACCTGGCACGCGAGCAGGCGGCCACCGATGCCGTGCTCACCGGCCACCCCGACCTCGGTGAGCGGCTGGGGAAGGAAGGGATCTCAGTCCGGGAGCTGCTGGTGCACCGCATCGAGGAGTACGCCAGGCACTGCGGCCACGCCGACCTGCTGCGCGAGTGCGTCGACGGCAGGGTCGGCCAGTGACAGCCGGTGACGTCCGCTAGTACGCCGTCACGGGGTAGTGGTCCGACAGGTTCGTGTACGTGTACTCCTTGCCCCAGCTGGAGACCGTCCAGGGTGCGCTCTGCTCCTTGATCACGTTGTTGTGCCAGGTGGCGGGGCGGGCGTGGCCCTTGCGGTGGAGGACGTGATCGAGGTCCTCGCGCGGGTCGTCGGGGTAGCGCTCGGCGGCGATCGAGTTGTCGCGGGTGTCGAAGGAGTACGGGTGGCCGGTGCGGGTGTCGGCGGGGGCGAGGCCGCCGTCGGCGAGCATCGAGGCGTACTCGGAGCTGTGCGAGTCGACGTTGAAGTCGCCCGCCACGATGACCTGTTCGCCCGCGGGGATGTTCTTGGCGTCCAGGAAGGCGTCCATCTCCTTGAACTGCTTTGCGCGGGTGGCCGCGGCCTCTCCGCTGCCGCAGCCGGGGTCGGTGGACTGGGCGTGCGTGCCCACGACGTGCGCCTTCGTGCCGTTCACGTCCAGGACGGCGTAGACGAAGCCCTTGTTGGAGTACGAGTCGGAGCCGCACGCGTCCTTGTAGACGTACTGCTCCTTGCGCACGATCGGCCACTTGCTCAGGACCGTCACGCCGCCGTCCTCCGGCGTCACCGAGGAGTACGCGCCGCCGGTGGCGTCCCAGCCGCTCTTGCCCCGGCCCATGACGGGCGTCTGGTGCGGGTAGCGGGCCGCCGCGTTGGCCTTCAGCGCGTCGGACGAGGAGTTGTCGAACGCCTCCTGGAGCACGACGACGTCCTGGCCCCGGAAGAAGTCGGCGGCCGGTATCGCCTTGGCGCGGTGGTCCTGGCCCCAGTTGGGGTAGAGCGACTTGCTGAACAGGAAGGCGTTGTACGTGAGCACCTTGAGCGAGGGCGGAGCGGCGGAGGCGTCGGCGGCGGTCGCGGACGGGGCGACGGCGGCGAGCGTGGCGGCGGCGAGCACGGAGGTGATCGCGGCGGCTTGGGTCCTGCGCAGCGCGGTGTGCGGCACTGAAACTCCTGGATGTGTGGGGGTGGTTGCTGCTGCTGTGACGGCTGGTGCGGGAGGTGCGGGAGGTGCCCCTGTTCGGGCGCTCGAACATCCAAGCAGCTGTGATTACTTCTGGGGATACTTCACGTGAACACGTGGTCCTGGCCTGGCGCAGGAAGGGCCCTTGGCGGCCGTCCAGGGGTGCGCGGACGCTTTTTGGGGCGGTGGGCGTGGGCAGGGTCCGACGCGGCCGCAGCGGGCTCGCGGACACCCTCATGGCGCCTCCAAGCGGCCAGCACAAGAAGCCCCTGACCTGCGGTTTTCACCACCCCACCCATACAATTACCCCTCGGGAAAGGGGACTTGATGGATCGCAGCATTCGCACGGTCGACGATGTGATGAGACTTCTGGACGGCCTGTTCGAGCCGGCGGCCGACCGCTGGACGGCCGACGGGGCCCGGTGGTGGGACGGCTTCTACGCGGACCGCGACAAGCCGGTGCCGTTCTTCGCGGCCAAGCCGGACGAGAACCTCGTCTCGTACGCCGAGCGGAGCCTCCTCACGCCGGGCCGCGCCCTCGACCTGGGCTGCGGCCCGGGGCGCAACGCGCTGCACCTCGCCGCCCTGGGCCACGAGGTGGATGCCGTCGACCTGTCACCCGCCGCCCTCGACTGGGCGGCGGAGCGCGCCCGCGAGGCGGGGGCCGACATCCGGTTCCACCTCGGTGACGCCTTCGCGCTCGCGGAGACCGAGCTGGCGGGACCGTACGACCTGATCTACGACTCGGGGTGCTTCCACCACCTGCCGCCGCACCGCCGCGTCAGCTACCTCGCCCTCCTGGACCGCGTCCTGGCCCCCGGTGGCCATCTCGCCCTGACCTGCTTCGCGGCCGGCGACGGGGGCATGGGATCCGAGCTGCCCGACGCGGACTTCTACCGCGATGCCCGGCTGCACGGCGGCCTCGCGTACACGCCGGACGCACTCCGCGGGATCTTCTCCGGTGCCGGCCTGACGGAGGTCGAGCTGCGCAGGATGCGGGACGAGCCGTCCGATGCGGAGCTCTTCGGTGAGCCCTTCCTCTGGACGGCCCTGTTCCGCCGCGAGCCCGGGACCGTGGCCGGGACGCGTTAAGGCCTGCCGCGGACGAGCCGCACCTTGTCGACGCCCAGCAGCCCCGATAGCGGGACCTTCGCGGTGGCCTGCCGGGGGTCGACCGTCACCCCGTCGGCGCGCAGGACGTCGAGCAGCATCCCGGCCAGCGGCATCACCATGTGCCGTCCCCAGCAGCGTTCGGAGGCGTGGCCGAAGGGCAGGTAGCCGGGGTGGTCGTCGGGGTCGAGGGCGGCCCACCGCTCGGGGCGGAACGTGTCCGGGTCGTCCCAGAGCTCCGGGTCCCGGTGGCTGAGCAGCGGCAGGAGCAGGACGTCGTCGCCGGTGCCGATGCGGTCGTCGAGGGCGGGGTACTCGGGGGACGCGTTCCGCAGGATGTTCCAGGACGGCGGCAGCAGTCGCATGGACTCGTACAGGATGTGCTCGTTCGGCGTCTCGTCGTCGAAGGGCGCCCCGAGCCAGTACGCGTTGGCGACGAGCGTGGAGACCGTGAAGCAGACGGGGGCGGCGGCACGCCGGTACAGGCCCATGGCGTAGCGGCGGTCGCTGTAGGTGGTGGCGTCCGCGGTCAGGCCCGCGATGCTGGTGACGGGTGCGCCCGGCCGGAGTCGGCGGGGCAGGGCGGCACCGGTGGCGATGACCGTCCAGGTCAGCTTGGGCGTCAGCTCCAGGGTGCGGTCCATGAGGATGCGCAGCCGGTACGGGTCGGCGCCGAGGATCAGGTCGCGCAGGTGGACGTGGCCGACGTGCGGCCACTCCCCGGTGAGGTCGAGGTTTCCCGGCACCGGCTTCTTCAGCGCCGCCCGCACGTCGCGGCCGATGGCCCGCATGACGGTGGACGCCTCGGTGCGCGGGATGGAGCGCCCGTGGAGTGGCTTGAAGGTGGGGCGTTCGCGTTCGGTGGCGGGCCGCGCGGCGAGGATCTGGTCGGTGAGGGCGGGCCCGGCGACGCCGACGGTGTCGGCGTCGAGGCGGAACACGTCCTGGCCGCGGTGGTCGCGCAGCAGGGCGTCGAGTCGCGGCGTGAAGAGGGTGGTCCGCGCGAGCCGGTCGGTACCGGATATGGCCATCGGAGATCTCCAGGAGCGGGAGGCCCGTGCCCGGCGGCCGGTTGGGGGCGGCACACCGGGCACGGGCCTCAACGGCGCATTACGTCCCTACGGGATGCGCATCCGCGCGGGATGCGCGCGGTGAGTGGCTCGAGTCGGCCTAGTACCAGTGGTACCAGGCGTAGGCCTTCAGGCTCTTCTCGCCGGTGATCTTCTTCTTGAGGGAGCGGACAACCTTCATGTGCGTACCTCCGGTCGATTCCGTCGGACCCATGCCCGAACAGGGGCGACATGGACTCGTGGAGCGTCGCGGCACCCGATCAACATCCGATAAACGGACGAGCGGGACGCGTGAGCGGGGCGTCAGCGCACCAAGAGGCCGCGCGCCCCGCCAGGTCACAGGTCGGCGAGCGCCCCGTCCACCGTGGCGAGCAGCGTCTCGCGGTCGTCCTGTACGCGGCTGAGGACGCGCAGGCCGTAGTACGTGCTCTGCACCCGGCGCGCCACGGTCCTCGCGTCGCCGGTGGACCGGATCTCGCCCGCGCGCCGCCCCTCCTCCACGACGGCGCACAGCTCGTCCTCCACCCGGTCGAAGTTGCGCCGCACCGCCTCCTTGACCTCGGGGTCGAGCCCGGCGATCTCGATGGCCGCGTTGATCGCGAAACAGCCGCGCGCGCCCGTCTCGTCGAGGTCGGCGTCGACGGCGTGGACCATCATGGCGCGCAGCCGCTCCTTCACCGGCCCCTTGCCGCCCAGGATCTCGACCTGCTCGGCGGTGGCGGTGTCGTAGTAGCGCCGAAGGGCGCGGAGGTAGAGCTGCCGCTTGCCGCCGAAGGTGTTGTAGAGGCTGGAAGGGCCGAGACCCGTGCTGTCGCACAGGTCGCGCGTCGAGGTGCCCTCGTACCCGTGGCGCCAGAACGTCTCCATGGCCGCGGTGACGACCCGGTCCTCGTTGAACTCTCGTGGTCTGGCCATGCGCCCACGGTAAAGGTTTTGGAACGTGCTTACAAAACAGGAGGGTCACCCTCCGACGGCGCCGACGGCCTCGATCTCGATCAGCCACGCCGGGTCGGCGAGCGCGGCGACCTGGACGAAGCTCTCCGCGGGAGGGGGCGTGCCGTAGAACTCCGCGCGGAGCGGGGCGAAGGCGCCCTGGTGCGCGACGTCCGTGACGAAGACCGTCAGCTTGACCAGCCGGTCGAGGCCGGAGCCCGCGTGGGTGAGGACGGTGGACAGGTTGGCGAGGGCCCGGCGCGCCTGGGCCTCGAAGTTCCCGGCGCCCACGGTGCGCCCGTGCTCGTCGACCGGGGCCTGCCCCGAGGTGAAGACGAGGTCGCCGACGCGGATGCCGAGCGAGATGCCCGCCGACTCGTACCAGTCGGGGTCGGCGGTGACGCGGACGCGCGAGGCACCGTCCCGGTGCTGCTCGGTGGTGCTCATGCTTCGGCCCTCGCGGTGTCGTGAGCGGTCACGGCCGTACGGTGCCCGGGCAGCGGTGGCCGTTCCCGCACCACCCTCTGAAGACGGGCCGCCCACAGCACGCCCGCCGATCCCGTGGCGGCCAGCGCGGCGCCGACCCAGGCCACCGAGGCGTAGCCGTGCCCGGCGTCGATGGCCATGCCGCCGAGCAGCGGGGCGACGGTGTTGCCGACGTTGAACGCGGCCGTGTTGACCGCGCCGACCAGCGTCGGCGCGCCCGGCGCGAGGCCGAACACCCGTGACTGCAGGGCCGGGTTGGTGACGTAGCCGACGAGGCCGAGCAGGAAGACCAGGACGATCACCACGGCCGTCACGTGCGCCGTCAGCGCGAGCAGCGCGGAGAAGACGGCGAGCGCGCCGAGCCCGAGACCGAGCGTGCCGAGGGGACGGGTCTGGCCGGTGCGTCCGCCGATCACGAGGCCCGCCATGCCGCCGACGCCGAACAGCGCGAGGACCGCGGGCACCCACCCCTCGGAGACCCCGCTCACCTCGGTGAGCAGCGCCCCCAGATAGCTGAAGGTGACGATGACCGCCCCGAAGGCGAAGGCGGTGATGGCGTACGAGAGCCACAGCTGCGGTCGCGCCATGGCCCGCAGTTCGGCCCGGACCGAGGGGCCGGTGTCCTCGCCGCGGCCGCCGGGGACGGCGAGCAGCGTGCCGACCAGGCTCACCGCGGTGGCCGCGGCCACCGCCCAGAACGCGGCGCGCCAGCTGGAGAACTGGCTCAGCACCGTGCCCGCGGGAACGCCCACGACGGTGGCGAGCGTGAGTCCGCCGGCGACGACGGCGACCGCCCGCGCCTTGGCGTCCGCCGGTACGAGCGCCACGGCGGTGGCCACGGCGACGCCCCAGTACCCGGCGTACGCGAGGGCGCTGACCACGCGCGTCACGAACAGGACGGTGTAGCCGGGCGCGAGGGCGCCGATGACGTGGGCCACCACGAAGGCGGCCTGCAGGGAGACGAGCGCCGTGCGGCGCGGCCAGCGGAGCGTGGCGACGGCGAGCAGGGGCGCGCCGACGACCATGCCGACCGCGAAGGCCGAGATGAGCAGTCCGGCGTCGGGGACGGAGACGCCCAAGTCGTCGGCCATGCCGGGCAACAGGCCGGACAGCATGAACTCCGAGGTTCCCTGGGTGAAGATGCCCAGCCCGACGATGTACACCGCAAGCGGCATGGCAGCGGCCCTCCCGGTCGCATGCGGCCGCCCCGCTTTTGGAGCGACTGCTTCAGAACTGACGAGTGACGACGCTAGCATGTTCTGAAACGGTTGCTTCAAAAAGGGACGGTCCACCTGACCCGCCCGCCCGGTCAGTTCACGCCGGGGTCAGCCGCCACAGCGAGGTCACCTCGGCCGCGCGGGCGGCGTGCAGCGGGTCGGTGGCGTCCGCGGCGCGCGGATGGCGCGGCGCGATATCGTGCCGCCCGGCCACCCGCAGCCCGGCCGCGTCGAAGGATGCCAACAGGTCTTCGCGCGTGCGGAGTTCGAGGTGTTCGGCCAGGTCGGACAGGATGAGCCAGCCCTCCCCCGCGGGCTCCAGATGCTCGGCGAGCCCGTTCAGGAAGCCGTGCAGCATCGCGCCGCCCGGGTCGTACACGCCCTGTTCGACGGCGGAGGTCGGCCGGGCGGGCAGCCACGGCGGATTGCACACGACGAGCGTGGCGCGGCCCGCCGGGAAGAGGCCCGTCTCGACGACCTCCACTCGCTCCTGGAGCCCGAGCCGTTCGATGTTGTCCCGCGCGCAGGCGATGGCGCGCGGGTTGATGTCGGTGGCCACCACCCGGTCGACGCCCCGGCGGGCGAGGACGGCCGCGAGCACGCCGGTGCCGGTGCCGATGTCGAACGCCGTACGCCGCGGGGACGCGCCCCGCTCGGCCGCGCCCGGCAGCGGCACCCGCGCCACCAGGTCGACGTACTCGCCCCTGACCGGGGAGAACACGCCGTAGTGCGGGTGGATCCGGTCGTCGAGAGCGGGCACGTGCACCCCCTTGGACCGCCACTCGTGGGCGCCGATCACGCCGAGGAGTTCGCGCAGGGAGACCACCATCGGCCCGTCGGGCGGTCCGTACGCCTCACGGCAGGCGGCGCGCACGTCGGGCGCCCGGCGCAGCGCCAGGCCGTGGTCACCGTCCAGGTGGACGAGCAGCATGCCGAGCACGCGGGCCCGGTGGCCGCGGGCGCGACGGTGCAGGTGGAAGGAGTCGGCGACCGTGACGCCGGGCGCCGTCGCCTTGCCCGAAGCAGCCGCCTTGCGCGGCGCGGCCGCCTTCCGGTCGACGCGGCGGCCCAGGGCGCTCAGCAGCTGCCGGGCCCCGTGGAAGTCGCCGCGCCACAGCAGAGCGGTGCCCTCGCAGACGAGCCGGTAGGCCACGTCGGCCTTCGTCCGGTCGTCGGCGACGACGACGCGGCGGGGCGCCGGAGCGCCGCTCTCGGAGTGCCAGCGGGCACTGTGCACGGGAGCGTCCGGGCCGGCGCCCGTGTCGGAGCCGGTGCGGTCGTTCTCGGTCCACTCGATGCGGGGCATCAAGGACTCCTTGTGGTCGCGGGGCGCTGGGGCACGTAGAGCGCTGCGACGCGGGAGATCTCAGGGACCTGAGGGTCTACCGGGCGTACCGACGTACCGGATGTACTGGACGTACCGGAGACGAGGATATCCCGGGCCACGACCTGAACCGGAGACCACGACCTAGACCAGATAGAGGCCGGCGAAGTTGTTCCACCCTTCCGGCACCCAGTCGTCGGTCGTGCGCGAGGGGTCGTAGTCGAGGAGCCGGGCCAGCAGCATCAGTTCGTGCCAGGCCGCGTCGGTCTCGCGGGCCCAGGCCGCACCGGCGTTCTCCACCAGGTCCAGCGCCATGGCCACGCGCAGCTCGATGGTGGCGAGTTGTTCGCGGGCGCCCTCGGGCAGCAGGTCGCCGCGCCGGTCCATCATCGAGCGCAGCTGGCCGGCGCAGTCCGCGAGGTGCCTGCGCATGGCCCGGATGTTCGTCTCGGAGGGGCGGGGCGGCACGGACTGCTCCAGGAAGAGGCCGGAGGCGAGCGTGTGCCAGTAATGCGCTTCGTGGAACAGCGGGGCGCGCTGGTCGTCGGGCACGTCGTAGAAGGCGGGAGGCGGCTCCTCGCCGTTCTTCAGCGCGTCGGCCCGGGCCTGGTCCACCCATCTCTTCGCTAACTGCCGTACGTCGTCGCGGAGTACCGGACGCATAGTGGTTCCTTCCGTCACCTTCGGGCCCCGCTCGGGGCCGCCTTCCGGGCCGTTCCGAGACTGCCTCGGTCCGTGCCCCGGTGCTGCATTGTGCGTGGCCGGAGCCCGTTGCGTGCGTCACATCGCGGAGCCCGCCGCCGGAGCGGGCGGGTCCGCCCCGGAAGATCCAGGTGTACCGCCCGCATCTCCCGCACCAGAAAGGCACCGGCACGATGAAGCTGCACACCCACGAATGGGGCACCGGCGACCGCGTGGCCCTCCTGGTCCACGGGATCATGTCGGACCACCGGACGTGGCGTCGCGTGGGCCCCGCTCTCGCCGCCGAGGGCTACCGCGTCATCGGCGTGGACCTGCGCGGGCACGGGGCGAGCGGGCGCGGCGCGTACGGCGCGGAGATCTTCGCGGACGACCTGGTCGACACCCTGCCGACCGGCGCGGAGCTCGCGCTCGGGCACTCGCTCGGCGGTCTCGCGCTCGCCCTCGCGGCCGAGCGGCTCGCGCCCGCGCGGGCCGTGTACTCCGACCCCGCGTGGGCGCTCGGCGGCGAGGACGCGGTCGATCCCGCGGTGTTCGTGGAGTTCCAGCGGGTCCCTCGCGAGGTCATAGCGAAGTTCAACCCGCGCTGGGAGGAGATCGACGTGGACATCGAGGCCGCCACCCTCGCCATGTGGGATCCGGACACCGCGCTGTCGCTGTCCGGCGCGGGCGCGGTCGACCGCACTCCGGCGGCGCCCGTCGTGCCCTCGCTCGTGCAGGTCGCCGACCCGAGCCCCGTCGTCGGGGGCCCGCTCAAGGAGGAGCTGGCGCGGCGCGGCTTCGAGGTGCGGACGGTCCGGGGCGCCGGGCACACCATGCACCGGGACGACTTCGACGCGTTCATGGCGTCGCTGGACGGCTGGATCTAGTCACCGGACGGGGCTGGATCGCGGGGGGCGGACGCCGGACGGGTGGCGGCGCGGAGCGTTGGACGCACCAACGCCCGATTTTCCCTATTTGTCAGCTTTACGGATATATCGTCACTAGGTGATCACTCTCGTACGGAGATGCGCCGCGCTCTGCGCCCTCGGCACCCTGACCGCCGTCCTCGCCGGGTGCGCCGGCGACACCGTCGCACCCGGCCGCCCGAGTCCCCCCGCCCGGCCCCCGGCGACCGCCCCGCCCACACTCGCGCCGGGCCCCTCCGGTCTCACCCCCGTCTTCACGAACGGGTCCCGGACGAGCGGCCGCACCGTCGCCCTCACCTTCGACGCCGACATGACCGCGAACCAGGGGCCCCGCGCGAAGGCCGGCGAACGGTTCGACAACCCGGAGCTGGTCGCCACGCTGCGGCGGCTGAAGGTACCCGCGACGTTCTTCATGACGGGGCGGTGGGCCGAGCAGTACCCGGCCCAGGCCAAGGACATCGGCCGCGACCCCCTCTTCGAGGTCGCCAACCACTCGTACAGCCACCACGCCTTCACCGGCAGCTGCTACGGGCTGCCCGCGGTCCCCGCCGCCCGGATGCGCGCCGACATGGAGCGCGCCTTCACCGCCTTCCGCACGGCGGGGGTCGAGCGGGCAGTGCCGTACTTCCGTTTCCCGGGCGGCTGTTACGACCGGCGGGCCCTGCGCGCGCTCGCGCCCGGCGGCGTCACCGCGGTGCAGTGGGACGTGGTCAGCGGCGACGCCTTCGCGACGGACGCCGCGGCGGTGGCCAGGCAGGTGCTGGACGGGGTGCGGCCCGGCTCGGTGGTCGTCATGCACTGCACGCGCAGCGCGGCGCCCGCGACGGAGCGCGCCCTGCGCACCATCGTCCCGGAACTGCGGGAACGCGGGTTCCGGTTCGTCCGCGTCTCGGAGCAGATCGGGACAGTGGGGGCGGCGGGGGCGCGGAGCTAGGCTGGTCCGCATGGCGGATGAGGACCACTGCGGCGCGGACAGTGCGGTGGGCCCGGCGCCGGACGAGCCGCGCGCCGAGTGCGTGCTGTGCCGCGAGCCCACCGAGTATCCGGAGTCCCGCAAGGGCGTCACGCTCTGCCCGGCGTGCGAGTGGCAGGAGGCGCAACGGTCGGCCTGCTCCGGCTGAGGGGGTAAGAGGGTGCCCCCAGCAGAGAGGGTGCCCCCGGGCAGAGAGGGTGCCCCCGCTCACCCCCGCCGCGAACACAGCGCGCACGCCGCCCACACCGCCCCCGCCGCCACGGCGAGCGCCCCCGCCGTCGCGCCCAGCGGCAGCGGCACCGTGCCCTCCCGCGAACCCGTCGTCAGAGCGGTGAGAGCCGACTTCGCCGGGGAGCCCGTGGTGACGAGGAGGAGCAGCGACCCGAGCAGCATCGCGGGGACGGCCCGCCCGGCGGAACGCAGCAGCGGCCGGTTCGCGAGTGCTCCGAGCGCGGTGCCGAGCGACGCGCAGACCAGCATCGCGAGGAGGCCCGCCATGCCGGCGGGGAGCCGTGGCACCGGCAGCCGCGCATTGGTGCTCACCGCGTCGCTGACGGCCGTCACGACGAGCGTCGCCACGCCTCCGAGGGCGGCCGACGCGAGGAACGCGGCGAGCAGCGAGGCGAGGTGGGCCCGCCCCGGCCCCGCGGCCGCCGCGGAGCAACTGCGGGCCGCGGGCGGCTCGTTGGTCACGCAGATCCGTACCAGCCAGGCCGCCACGGGCAGCAGCACCCCGGCCGCGTACGCGAGCGATTCCAGGACGGGCTGCCCGCCCTGCACGCCGACGGCGAGGAACACGGCGTACAGGATGACGGGCGGCAGCCAGCGCTGCGAGCGCACGAGCAGGGCGGTCTGATAGCGCAGCAGAGCGGGCAGCGGGGACAGCGCGGACCGCGTGGACGCCGAGGACATCACAGTTCCTCTCCGCCGCGCGCCGCCGTCGTCGTCGCCGTCTCCCCGGCCCTCACCGTCACCACGTGCCACGGCGGCCGTGCCGTCAGGAGCTCCCGCAGGACCCGGTCCGAGTGCGGTCCCGGGACCACGAGGCGCGTGATGCCGTCGGAGGCCCCGGGGCCCGCCGCCACGACCGCCTCCGCCACGACCGCCTCCCCCACGGCCGCTTCCGCCACGGGCTCCGGGAGCTCCACGCCCTGGGGCCCCTGCACCTCGATGAGGACCGTCGGCCCCTGCCACTGCGCCGAAGTCGCTTCGGGCGTACGGCGGTTCAGACCGGAACCGACCACCGCGTACGTCTCGTCCGCCGCCCCCGCGAGCCTCCGCGGATCGTGGTCGACGAAGACCACCGCACCGCCCGCCGCCGTGCGGTCGGCGACCGCGCGATCGAGTTCGGCGCGGGCCGGGGCGTCCAGGCCGGTCCACGCCTCGTCGAGGACCAGCAGGCCGGGCTCGGCCAGCAGGGCCTGCGCCACGGCGACCTTCTGGCTGCTGCCCTTGGACAGCTCCGAGAGCGGCGTACGCGCGTACCCGGCGGCGCCGAAGCGCTCCAGCCACTCCGTCGCGCGCCGCCGCGCCGCGGTGCGCCCGAGGCCGTGGACGCGGCCCATGTGCGTGAGGTAGCCCACCGCGGTGAACGGCAGGGCGGCCGGGAAGCGTTCGGGCACGAACGCCGTGCGCGGCCGCCCGGTCACCCGGCCCTCGGAGGGCGCGTCGATGCCGGCGAGCAGCCTCAACAGGGTTGATTTCCCCGTGCCGTTGGCCCCTTCGATCCGCACCAGGGCCCCGGCCCGTATGCCGAGGTCGACACCGCGCAGCACCCACGCGCCGCCCACGCCGTAGCGGCGGCCCACCCCGTGGAGCCGCACCGCGAGATCCTGTTCCATGCGGGCCATCCTCGCGCACGCTGGCAGACTGGTGGCCGTGACCAGCGACGAGACGACCATGCCCGACGTGCGGGACAGCCCCTTCCGCCACGAGAGCACCTCGCGCGACGAGGCCCCGCAGTACGTGCTGCCCCTCGTCGCCCGTATCGAGCGCGCCGCTCCCCCGGCCCGCACCGACGCCCTGGAGACCGCGGCCCGCGCCGTCCTCGTGATGCTGAGCGACGAGCGGTCCCTCGGCGACGGCGAGTGGGCGCAGGCGATGCGCGACTGGCAGGACGCCCGCATCCGCAAGGTGGTGCGCAGGGCGCGCGGCGCCGAGTGGCGCAGGGCGGAGGCGCTGCCCGGCATCACGGTCACCGGCAAGTCGGCGGAGGTCCGGGTCTTCCCGCCGGTCCCCCTGGACGGCTGGCCCAAGGAGCTGGCGCGGCTCCAGGTGTCGGGCACGGACCTGGACGACCCGGAGCCCCCGGCCGGCGCCGACCCGGCGCACCCGGTCCTGTGGATGAGCCCCGAGGTCGACATGTCGGCGGGCAAGGCGATGGCACAGGCGGGCCACGGCGCACAGCTGGCCTGGTGGGAGCTGCCGGCCGAGGAGCGCACGGCCTGGCGCGAGGCGGGCTTCCCGCTCTCCGTCCGCACCCCGGAGGCCGGGCACTGGCGCACCCTGACGACGAGCGGCCTCCCGGTGGTCCGCGACGCGGGCTTCACCGAGATCGCCCCGGGCTCCTGCACGGTGGTGGCCGACCACCCGGCCCTGCGCCGCTGACGCCCACGCCGTCGACGCCCGCCCGGGAGGACGGTTCCGCGCCGGAGGACGACTCCGCCCGGGAGGACAACTCCGCCCCGTCCGACATCTCGCGCGGTTGAACGCCCCGCCCGTATCTTCCGTACTCCCCGGTATCACCGGCGACACGGGAGCACCTCGGGAGGCACCTTGCGGCGCGTCAACGGCACGGCTCTGATCATCGCGGCACTCGTCGCCACACTGGGCGCGATCGCGTTCCCGGTGTGGTCGTACGCCGACCGTTCCAGTACCGGGCCCGCCAATCTGGCCGCCGGGTCCGTGGCGACCCAGTGGGGGCCGCTCTCCGCGGCCGACCGGGATCTGCTCGTGAAGGTGCGGCTCGCCGGGCTGTGGGAGATACCCGCGGGGCAGCAGGCCGTCGAGCGCGCGCCGACCAAGGCGATCAAGGAGGCGGGCGACCACCTGATCGTCGGGCACACCGACCTCGACCAGCGGGCCAGGACCGTCGCCGCGCAGCTCGGCGTGGAGCTGCCCAACCAGCCGACCGAGCAGCAGCAGGGGTGGCTGGCGGAGCTCACCGCGGCGAGCGGCGAGACGTACCAGCGGAAGTTCGCGAACCTGCTGCGCGTCGCGCACGGGAAGGTCTTCAGCGTCGTCGCGCAGGTGCGGGACAGCACCCGCAACTCGCTGATCCGGCAGCTCGCCACGGACGCCAACCAGACCGTCCTCGACCACATCACGATGCTGGAGGCCACCGGGCTCGTCGACTTCGACGGGATCGCGAACGGCGCCGCGTCGACCGCGACCGCCAGCCCCACCGGGCCGCCCCCGCCCTCCGGGGCAGCGCCCCCCGAGCCCGCGCCCGCCGGACCGAGCGGCGACGTCTCCACCACGTCCCGCCCCTCGCCCGCGCCGCCCGGCCAGGTCAACACCGATCGGCCGGAACCTCAAATGTAGCTCTGAACGTCTTCACCCGAGGGTTCACCCGCTCCCGGCAGGGTCATGACCTGGGGACGCAGGGGGACGAAGGGGGAGCGACATGGAGCGTGTGGCGGAGCGGAGGCGGCTCGGGACCGGGATCGGCTGGCGGCCCGAGATCGCGGACGCCGTGGAGGCGATGCCCGGCATCGACTGGGTCGAGGCCGTCGCGGAGAACGTCTGTCCGGGGCATCTGCCGGACTCCTTGGTGCGGCTGCGCGAGCGCGGCGTGACCGTCGTGCCGCACGGCGTCTCGCTCGGCCTCGGCGGCGCGGAACGCCCCGACGAGGGGCGCCTCACCGCGCTCGCCGAACGGGCCGTGGCGCTCGGCTCGCCGCTGGTCACCGAGCACATCGCGTACGTGCGCGCCGGTGGCGCCCTCACCGCCACGCAGCCGCTGGAGGCCGGGCACCTGCTGCCGGTGCCGCGCACCCGCGACGCGCTCGACGTCCTCTGTGAGAACGTCCGCATCGCGCAGGACGCGCTGCCCGTGCCGCTCGCCGTGGAGAACATCGCGGCGCTCGTCGCGTGGCCCGGCGAGGAGCTGACGGAGGGACAGTTCCTGTACGAGCTGGTCGAGCGCACGGGCGTACGGCTCCTCATCGACGTCGCCAACCTCCACACGAACCACGTCAACCGCGGCGAGGACCCGGCCAAGGCCCTCGACGAACTGCCCGTCGAGGCCATCGCGTACGTCCACGTGGCGGGCGGCTTCGAGCGGGACGGCGTCTGGCACGACAGCCACGCGCACCCGGTGCCCGAGCCCGTCCTCGCGATCCTCGCCGACCTCGCGTCCCGCGTCTCCCCGCCCGGCGTCCTCCTGGAGCGGGACGAGAACTTCCCCGAACCGGCCGAGCTGGAGAGGGAGTTGGACGCCATCCGGGCGACCGTGAAGGCGTCCGGCGAGCTGCCCGCCGAGGACCCGGCCGACCGCCGCGCGGTCCCGCCCGCCGCCCCGGCCGCCCGGCAGCGCACCGCCGTCGCCCAGGCCGCCCTGCTCTCCGCGCTCGTCGCGGGCACCCCGGCGCCCGAGGGCTTCGACCACGCGCGCCTGAAGGTGCAGAGCCACGCGCTGGCCGCCAAGCGGGCCGACGTCGTCGCGAAGGTCGCGCCGGAACTGCCGGAGATCCTCGGCACCGCGTACCGCGCCGAGTTCCTCGCGTACGCCAGGGCCCGGCCCATGACCGGCGGCTACCGTCACGACGCGCTGAACTTCGCCGAGCACCTGCTGCTCGCCGGGCGCCCCGACGGCGCGGACGCGGCCGTCCGGCGGCGGCTGAGCGACTGGTGGCTCGAGCGGTCGGGTCCGGCGCCGCTGTCGCGGCGGCCCGCCGCACGGCTGCTGCACGCCACCCGCCGCGTCCTGCAGAGGCGGTGACGTCATGAGCATCATCGTCACGGTGTACACGGTCGTCGTCTCGCTCGCCGCCGCCGAGCTGATCCGGGGCGTGGTGGCGGCCCGCCGCACCAGGTCCCCGCACGCGGCGCGGCAGCCGCTCGACGCCGAGCACGGCGTATTCGTCCGGGGCACCCTGGAGGCCGCGTTCCTCTCCGGCGGGCCCGCCCGCGCCGCGGACTCGCTGATCGCGGGCCTGCACGAGGACGGCCGCCTAGTCGTCGCAGGACCCGGCGTCGTCGGCATCAGCCGCCCGGCCGCCAGGAACGCGGGCGAACAGGCGGTCATCGACGCCCACACCGCGGCGCCCAGCGGGGCGCTGCACTGGCTGCGGGTGGCGGTGATGCGGAGCGCGCCGGTGCAGGAGACGGGCGAAGCGCTCGCGCGGCGCGGTCTCCTCGTGCGGCCGGGGCGGCAGCGGAAGTGGCGGCGCTGGGCCGGGGCGCAGATCTTCCTGACCTTCTTCGGGTTCATGGTGTGTGCCGTCCTGACCGTGGTGAGGTTCGCGAACAGCTATCTGGAGCCGGGCAGCGCCGACACTCCGCTCCCCGACATCCTGGCGCTGCTGCCCGCCGCCGCCTTCGGCATGGTCAGCGGCCTCGTCTGCCTCGCGGTCACGTCGAAGCAGCTCACCGTCGCGGGGCGGTACGCGCTGCGGGGGTACGTCGCCTCGTCGGGCCACCTCACGGGCGCGGCACACCTGGTGGCCACGCGCGGCCTCGCTGTGGCCCACCCCGATCTGCGGGACCAGCTGATCGCCGCCGCCCGCGTCCGGGTCCCGGCGATGGCTCCCGCCGGCCCGCACCCGACCCCGTACACGAACGCGAGCGCGTGGAGCGCGGGGAGCGGCACGTCCGTGTGGTGCGGGTCGGGCAGCAGCGGCGGGGGTGGCGGTTTCTGCTGCTCGGGCGGTGGCGGTGGTGGGGGCGGCGGGTCGTCCTGTTCCGGCGGCGGAGGCTCGTCCTGCTCCGGCGGGGGCGGCGGTTCGTCCTGCAGCAGTGGCGGTGGCTCGTCCTGCGGCGGTGGGGGCGGCGGCTCCTCGTGCGGCGGGGGCGGGGGCGGGTCATGTTGAGCAGCCCGCGCTCCTCCTTCTGAGGGCGCACGCCGCGACCGTCGGCGCACGGTCCCGGTACGGCAGGTGACGTACTCCCGGCCGTATCGGACCGTGCCCCGCCCGGGGCGCACTAACGTGCGGTGCCGCAACAGGAGGCGCCATGCGATTGCCAACCATCAACGGCACCGGCCTCATCGTCGCGGGCCTCGTCGCGACCCTGGCCGCGCTGATCTTCCCCCTCTGGTCCTACGAGGACCGCTCGGGCACCGCCCTCGACCGGCTCCACGCGGACACCGTGTCCACCGACTTCGGGCCGCTCTCCGCGCTGGACAGGGACTTCATCACCAAGGTGCGCCTCGCGGGCCTGTGGGAACTGCCCGCCGGGCAGCAGGCCGAGGAGCGCGGCACCACCGAGGCCGTGCGGACCGCGGGCGGGCACCTCGTCGAGGGCCACACGTTCCTCGACGCGCGGGTACGCGAGGTCGCGGCCCGGCTCGGCCTCGAACTGCCCAGCCAGCCGAGCCGCCAACAGCGCGACTGGCTGGCGGAGTTGAGCGGCGCGCGCGGCGAGGCGTACGACGAGAAGTTCGCGAACATCCTGCGCCGGGCCCACGGCAAGGTGTTCTCCGTGGTGGCCGAGGTGCGTGCGAACACCCGCAACTCCCTGGTGCGCACCCTGGCCGACGACGCGAACACGACCGTCCTCGACCACATCAAGGTCCTGGAGGCCACCGGCCTCGTCGACTTCGACGGCCTCGCACGGGACGCGGCGACGACCGGCCCAGCAGGTCCCGTGACCAGGTCGCCCGCCCCGCCGGGCCCCACCGACTCCCCCGGCTCGGCCCGGCCGGTCACGCCGTCGCCCACGTTCCCGCTGCCGCCCGCGGCGTCCCGGCCGAAGCCCCGCGACCGATAGCACCAGGAAACGGAACGTTATCCACCCGTCACCGAGTGTCCACATAGTGAATGGGGCGTAGCGCCATGCGGCGCCTTCGCATAGAAAACCGCCATGTTCTGGGTACCCCTGCTCCTCCTCGCCTGGGCCGCGGCCGGTCTCTCCTGCGGTCGGCTCTGCCTCGCCGCGAGCCGCGCCGCCGAGCAGGAGAGGGCCGTGGCGCGCGGGCACGAACTCACCGTCTATGAAGCGGCGTTCCTGTCCGGCGGCCCCTCGCGCGTCGCCGACGTGACGCTGGTCGCGATGGCCAGGGCGCGGCGGCTGCTGATCGCGCACACCGGCTGGGCGACCGTCGTCGACCCGGTGGGCCGCGACGACATGGAGCGTTCGGTGCTCGGCGCGATCGGCCCCGCGGGTCAGTCGCGGATAGCGCCGGTACGCAGGGGCGCGGCCGCCGCCGACCCGGTGCGGGCGCTCGCGGACCGGCTCGTCGCGGCGGGCCTCGCCGTCCCCGACGGCATCGGTTCGGGGGTCGCGGCCGCGGTGCGCCAGGTGCGGGCCGCGACGGCGGTGGTCCTCGGCCTCGGCGCCGTCGCGGTGCTGATGCCGGCGCAGGAGCGGGGGGCCGCCGCCGGTCAGGTGCCGGTCGCGGTCTGGTTCGCGCTGCCGCTGCTGCTGTGCACCGCCTGTCTGCTCATCGCCCGCATGGAGATCCACCCGTACACGCGGTGGGCGTCCCCCGCGGGCCAGCGGCTCCTCGGCGCGCTGCCCGCGCGCGGCGAGGAGCTCATCGCCGTCGCCGTGCGCGGGGTGCGGGCGGCGGGCGATCCGGGGCTGCGGGCCGCCTTTTCGCAGCGGCCGCAGCGCGGGACGACGCAACGGGGTCATTGAGCCGACACCGGCAGGCCGGTGCTTTACTTCGCCAAATACCAGACGAATCATCACTTTTGTTCGAGCAGCACCCGGAACGCACGGCCGGACAAAAGAGGTAGACAGCGCGATGAGAGCAGCAGCCGCCCGCTACGGAACCGCCGGATCCCTGGTCCTGACCGCCCTCGTCGCCACCCCCGCGGGCAGCGCGAGCGGCAGCCCGCCCTCCCCCGAGACGTCCGGCACCACCGTCGCGGCGCAGCGCGCCGAGGCCGCCGGAATCCGCTGGGGCGCCTGCGCCAAGGCCGAGGGCCTCCCCCCGTCCGTCCGGTGCGGCACGGTCTCCGTGCCGCTCGACTACGCCCGGCCCGACGGCAAGCAGATCAAACTGACCGTCAGCCGCACCAAGGCCACCGGGAAGGCGGCGAAGAAGGCGGTCGGCCGGCAGGGGGCGCTGGTCTACAACCCGGGCGGACCCGGCGCGTCCGGCACCTACTTCCCGCTCGTGGGCGCCCTGCCCGAGTGGAAGCGCATCGCGGCGGCGTACGACCTGGTCGGCTACGCCCCGCGCGGGGTCGGCCGCTCGGCGCCGCTGTCCTGCCAGGACCCGAAGCGGTTCGGCAAGGCGCCCTCGCAGGCGCCGACCCACCCCGACGCCGCGTACAAGCGGGAGCGCATCGCGCGGGCCAAGGCGTACGCGCGGGGGTGCGCGGAGCGCAACAGCGGGCTGCGCCACTACACGTCGCTGAACAACGCGCGCGACCTGGAGGTGCTGCGGGCGGCGCTCGGCGAGCAGAGGCTGACGTTCATGGGCGCCTCGTACGGCACCTACTTCGGTGCCGTCTACGCGACGCTGTTCCCCTCGCACGTGCGCCGCATGGTCTTCGACTCGGCGGTCAACCCCGACCCGGCGCAGGTCTGGTACGGCAACAACCTCGACCAGTCCCTGGCCTTCGAGCGGCGGTGGGCCGACTTCCGCATCTGGGTGGCCAAGCACGACAAGGCGTACCACCTCGGCAGGACCCCCGATGCCGTCCAGCGCAGCTACGAGAAGGTGAGCGCCGAGCTGGCCCGCGAGCCCGCGGGCGGCAAGGTCGGCCCCGGGCAGCTGCAGGGCGCGTTCCTCCAGGCCGGCTACTACGACGACTACTGGCCGATGCGCGCGTCGGCGCTCTCCGCGTACCTGAAGGGCGACCCGAAGCCGCTGATCGAGCAGGCCGCTCCCGAACCGAAGGCGGCCGCGGAGAACGAGAACGGCAACGCCGTCTACACCGCCGTCGAGTGCAACGACGCGCCCTGGCCGACCGACTTCGAGACCTGGGACCGCGACAACTCACGGCTCGCGCGTGTGGCCCCCTTCGAGACCTGGGACAACGCCTGGATGAACCTGCCGTGCGCCTACTGGCCCGCGCCACGGCAACGGCCCGTCGACGTGCGGACGGCCCCGGGCACGCTGCCCCCGACGCTGATCCTGGCCGCCGAGCGGGACGCGGCGACCCCCTACCAGGGCGCTCTGGAGCTGAACCGCCGGCTGTCGGGATCGGCCCTGGTGACCGAGGAGAACGCGGGCACGCACGGCATCGCGGGCGGCCCCAACAAGTGCGTCAACGGTCACTTCGAGGCGTATCTCCTGGAGGGCAGGCTCCCCGGGCGGCACGCGTCGTGCGCGCCGCACAAGGAGCCCGAGCCGTCGTCCGGAGCGCGGTCGGCGAAGCTGCCCCGCGAGCGTTAGAGCCTGATACGGGCTCTCAGGCCAGGCCCGCCACGAGGTCCGCCACGGACTTGCGGCGGCCGGTGAAGAACGGCACCTCTTCACGGACGTGCATCCGGGCCTCGGAGGCACGCAGGTGACGCATGAGGTCGACGATGCGGTACAGCTCGTCGGCCTCGAAGGCGAGCAGCCACTCGTAGTCCCCGAGGGAGAACGAGGCGACGGTGTTGGCGCGCACGTCGGGGTAGCCGCGGGCCATCTTGCCGTGGTCGGCGAGCATGCGGCGGCGGTCCTCGTCGGGCAGCAGGTACCAGTCGTAGGAGCGCACGAAGGGGTAGACCGAGACGTAGTTGCGGGGGGTCTCGTCGGCGAGGAACGCCGGGATGTGCGACTTGTTGAACTCGGCGGGGCGGTGCAGCGCCATGTTCGACCAGACCGGCTCCAGGGAGCGGCCCAGCTTGGTGCGGCGGAAGAGGTTGTAGGCCTCCTGCAGCTCGTCGGCGGTCTCGGCGTGCCACCAGATCATGACGTCGGCGTCGGCGCGCAGGCCCGAGACGTCGTAGGTGCCGCGGACGGTGATGTCCTTGGCGGCGAGCTGGTCGAACAGGTCCTGGACCTCTTCGGCGTAGCCCGCGCGGTTCTCGGGGAGCACGTCGCGCAGCTTGAAGACGGACCACAGCGTGTAGCGGATGACCTCGTTGAGGTCCTTCGCCTTCTTGCCGGCGTTCGGGGTCTTGCCGATGACTTCGGCGGGAGCGTCACTCATGCGGCTATTCTCCTCCGCCGCCGTGCAGGCTCTGCACCGGGTCGCGGGTGAGCTGCTGCACACCCGCGAAGTCGCCCGCCAGCTGGTCGACGGCGGCGTTGGCGCTCGCGACGCAGGCCGGGATGCCCACGCCGTCGTACGCCGCCCCGCAGACCACGAGGCCCGGCAGCCCGGCGACGTGGGAGCGGATGCGGGCCACGCGCGCGTGGTGGCCCACCGGGTACTGCGGCAGGCCGTCGTCCCAGCGGGTGACGCGGGTCGCGACGGGGGCGGCGGTCAGGCCGGTGGCCTCGCGCAGGTCGTGCCGGGACAGCTCGACCAGCTCCGCGTCGTCCCGCTCCAGGATCTCCGTCTCGCCGTACCGTCCGACGGAGGTGCGGAGCACCAGCAGGTCGGGGTCCTGGCGGTCGATCCAGCCCCATTTGCGGCTGGCGAAGGTGGACGCCTTGATCGTGTGCCCGTCGACGGGCGGCACGAGGAAACCGCTGCCTTCGGGGAGGTCGGTCTCGCTCCGGCGGTACACGAGGGTCGTGAGGGCCATGGAGGCGTACTCGACGGTGCGCAGCTCGGCGGCGGCCGCGGGCGCCTCGGCGTCCAGGAGCTTCGCGGCGGCGGGCGCGGGCAGCGCGAGGACGACGGCGTCGGCTTCGTGGACGCGGCTTTCGGTGACCACGTGCCAGCCGTCGGCCGTCCGCCGCAGCTCCGTGACCGGCGTGTCCGTCAGGATCTCGGCGCCACGCGCGCGTACCGAATCGGCGACGGCGAGCGGCAGCCCGCCGACGCCGCCGTCGATGCCCATGAAGACGGGCCCGGTCTGCGGGCTCCGCGCGGCGGCGCGCGCCTGGATGGCGCGGACGCCCTCGGTGAGGGAGGCGTGCGTGCGGGCCGCCTCGAAGAGCTGCGGGACGGCCGAGCGCATCGAAATGCGGTACGCGTCGCCCGCGTACACCCCGCCGAGCAGCGGCTCCACGAGGCGGTCGACGACCTCCCGGCCCAGGCGCGCGGCGACGTACTCGCCGACGGCGACGTCGTCGCCGACCTCGGTGGGCGGCAGCTCGCGGTCCCGCTCGATGCGGCGCAGGCCCTCGTCGGAGAGGACGCCCGCCAGGGCGGACGCGTCGCCGGGCACGCCCATGACGTGGCCCTTGGGCATGGGGCGCAGGGCGCCGCGGGTCCAGATGGCGGCGGTCGCGGTGGCGGGCGGCTGGAGCCGGTCGGCGAGGCCGACCTCGCGGGCGAGGGCGACGGCCTCGGGGCGGCGGGCGAGCATCGACTCGGCGCCGAGGTCGACGCGGACCCCGGCGATCTCGGCGGCGTGCAGCTTGCCGCCGAGCCGGCCGGACGCCTCCAGGACGGTCACCCGCCTGTCCGGGTCTGCGGTGAGCAGGCGGTGCGCGGCGGCCAGCCCCGCGATACCGCCTCCGATGACGACGGCATGGCCGTTCCCCGCACGTGTGTCCGTTTCGCGCATGCCTCCACTCTCTCAGACCGGCGAGTCCCGACCGTGACCGCATCGGAACCGGTCGGCAACACCGTTCCGCCCCTCTCCCGCGTCGAAGGAGCATCAGTTCACCGTCCCCGGGGGTACGCCGATGCACGCGTCAAGGAACTCCGCCCACCGCACCGTCCAGGTCCTCGCCGGCCTGCTGCTCGCCATCGCGCTCGCGCTCACGGGGTGCACCTCGGGCAGCGGCGGGGACAGTGACAGCGGCGGCGACGGCAAAGCCGCGGGTGTCGCCCCCGAAAGCAACGAGAAGGGCGTCGGCGGCGGGCGGGCCGACCAGTCCGCCGGCTCCGACTCCGGCGCCCGCGACGCCGGCACGCGCAAGCCGCCCGAGCCGGCCGACACCCACGTCATCCGCACCGCGAAGCTCACCGTCCGCGTCAAGGACGTGCCCGAAGCGCTCGACGAGGCCCGGCGGATCGCCGAGGACGCCGGCGGCATGGTGGGCGACGAGAACACCTCCCGCGACGGCGACGGGCGCGAGCGCTCCCGTGTCGTCCTGCGCGTGCCGCAGGACAAGTACGGGGACGTCCTCGCCGCCCTCGAAGGCACCGGCAGGCTCATCGGCAGGGAAGCGAAGGCGCGGGACGTCACCGACCAGGTCGTCGACGTGAAGAGCCGCATCACGTCGCAGCGCGCGAGCGTGGCGCGGGTGCGGGAGCTGATGGACAAGGCCACGAAACTGAGCGATGTGGTGGCCCTGGAAGGGGAGTTGAGCACGCGTCAGTCCGACCTGGAGGCGCTGCTCGCCCAGCAGGCCTCGCTGAAGGACCGCACGAGCATGGCCACGATCACGCTCTCGCTCACCGAGAGCCGCGCGAAGGCCGGGACCGGGGCCGAGGACGACGACACGTCGTTCGGGGACGCGCTCGCGGGCGGCTGGGACGCGTTCGTGACGGCGCTGCGCTGGGTCGGGATCGTCCTCGCCGCGGTGCTGCCGTTCGCGGCGGTGGCCGCGCTGCTGCTCGCCCTGTGGCTGTGGGTCGTACGACCGCTGCGCTCCCGGCGCCCGGCCGCGGCTCCCGCGGGCCCGGCCGTCCCGGTGCGTGAGGGGGACGACGACTAGGGAGCTTCCGTAAGGCCTGCGCGTCGTAGCGTGTCCGTATGAGCAGCACACGAGAGCGACTTGTGGTCATCGGGGGCGATGCGGCCGGCATGTCGGCGGCGTCGCAGGCGCGCAGGCTCAAGGGCCCCGACGAGTTGGAGATCGTCGCGTTCGAGCGCGGCCACTTCACGTCGTACTCCGCCTGCGGCATCCCCTACTGGGTGGGCGGCGCCGTCGGGGAGCGGGACGAGCTGATCGCACGGACGCCCGAGCAGCACCGGGAGCGCGCCATCGATCTGCGGATGCGCACCGAGGTGGTGCGGCTCGACGTGCCGGGCCGCCGCGTCCTGGCCCGCGACCTGGCGGCGGGCGAGGAGTACTGGACGTCGTACGACAAGCTCGTCATCGCCACCGGTGCCCGGCCCGTCCGTCCGCCGCTGCCCGGCATCGACGCGCCGGGGGTGCACGGCGTGCAGACCCTCGACGACGGGCAGGCCCTGCTCGACACGCTGACGCGGACGCCGGGCCGCCGCGCCGTCGTCATCGGCGCGGGCTACATCGGCGTGGAGATGGCCGAGGCGCTGGTCGGCCGCGGGTACGAGGTGACGGTCGTCAACCGCGGCAAGGAACCCATGTCGACGCTCGACCCGGACATGGGGCGCCTCGTGCACGACGCGATGACCGGCATGGGCATCGGGATGGTGAACGACGCCGAGGTCACCAAGGTCCTGACGGATGACGACGGGCGGGTCAGGGCGGTGGCGACGGAGGACGCCGAGTACCCGGCGGACGTGGTGGTGCTCGGTCTCGGCGTACGTCCGGAGACGACGCTCGCCCGCGAGGCCGGGCTGCCGCTGGGCGAGCACGGCGGAGTGCTGACCGACCTGGCGATGCGCGTGCGCGGGTACGAGAACATCTGGGCGGGCGGGGACTGCGTGGAGGTCCTCGACCTGGTGTCGGGGCGCGAGCGGCACATCGCGCTCGGCACGCACGCCAACAAGCACGGCCAGGTCATCGGCTCGAACGCGGGCGGTGGTTACGCGACGTTCCCCGGCGTCGTCGGCACGGCCGTCAGCAAGGTCTGCGACCTGGAGATCGCCCGCACCGGTCTGCGCGAGAGAGACGCCCAGGCCGCCGGGTTCCGGTTCGTGACGGTGACCATCGAGTCGACGAGCAGGGCCGGTTACTACCCGGGCGCGGCCCCGATGACGGTGAAGATGCTCGCCGAGCGGCGCACCGGGCGGCTCCTCGGCGTGCAGATCGTCGGCCGGGAGGGCGCGGGCAAGCGCGTCGACGTGGCGGCCGTCGCGCTGACGGCACAGATGACGGTGGAGCAGATGACGGCGCTCGACCTCGGGTACGCGCCGCCGTTCTCCCCGGTGTGGGACCCGGTCCTGATCGCGGCGCGCAAGGCGGTGGCGGCGGTACGGGCGGACCGGAGCTGAGCCGGGCGCCCCTGACGCGCCCCCCTTTTCACGCCCCTCCACTCAAGGGCACGTCGTCTCTTTTCCGCCACCTTTCACAGAACCAGCACAGACCCCACGGGCGGGCCGCACCATGTGACGCGTCAGAGCGGCACGGACACACACAGCGACGTGTGAACCTGCCGTTGGGGGGCGGGCCTCGGGGTGGACACACCCCCGCGGCCCGACCGTGGAGGGGACCACACACCGCATGAACCACACCGTACGAGCGACGGCTCCCGACGCCGGAGCTCTGCTCGACCACGACCGCGCGAACGCGGAGTTCACCACGCACCGCCCGCCGCTCCTCAAGGGGGCGTGACGGCCGTGCGCATTCTCGTCCTTGGCTCCACCGGATACCTGGGCGGGGCCGTCATGGAGCGGCTGCGCGCCCTGCCGGGCGTCCGGCTGCTCCGCGGCGGCCGGGCCTCCGTGGACGACCTCCGGATCGACCTCGCCACCGTCACCCGGGGCGCGCTCGCCGAGCAGCTGACGCGGGCCGCGCCCGACGCCGTGGTCAACTGCGCGGGCGCGGTCGGCGGCAGCCCGCTGACCCTCGCCGAGGCCAACGCCCGCGGCCCCGCGGTGCTCTGCGAGGCCTTGTGCGCGGCGGTGCCGACCGCGCGCCTGGTGCACCTCGGCTCGGCGGCCGAGTACGGGCCGACGGGCATCGGCGAGCGGACCCTTGAGGACTCCCCCGCCCGCCCGGTCACGCCGTACGGAGCCACGAAGCTGGCCGGCACGCTCGCCGTCGTCGACTCCGGGCTCCACGCGATCGTGCTGCGGGTCACCGACCCGGTGGGCCCCGGGGCGGCGCCGGCCGGACTGCCGGGCCGTCTCACCGCCGAGCTGCGCCGGGCGGTCGCCCGGACCCCGCACGGCACGGTGCGGGTCGGCGACCTGTCCGCGCACCGGGACTTCGTCGACACGCGCGATGTGGCGCAGGCCGTGGCGCAGGCGCTCACCCTGCCGGGGCGGCTGCCGCGCCTGATCAACATCGGCAGCGGCCGGGCGGTCCCGGCGCGCAACCTGGCGCACGGGCTGGTCGTCGAGGCGGGCTTCACCGGGTGCGTCGAGGAGTCCCTCGGCACGGTGGGGTGTGCGACGGCGATGCCCTGGCAGTGCGCCGACATCAGCGCCGCGGAGTGGGAGCTGGACTGGCGGCCGCGGTTCACCCTGCGGGAATCGCTCGCCGCGCTCTGGGCGTCGGACGGCGCCCCGCGCCCCACGCGGGCCGTGGGGAAGCCCCGATGACCCTGCGGGCCGCTGGACGTCGACACGGCGTACGGGCCGGCACCTGATGGCCGTAGAACAGTCCCTGCCCGGGCAGGCAGGGACCGTTTTCGGACTTTCTCAGACGGCGGTGCGCGTGTGCACGTACTCCACGAGGCGGGTCAGCGCCTCGGGGTCCGTGGTCGGCAGGACGCCGTGGCCGAGGTTGAAGATGTGGCCCTCCAGGTGCTTGGCGGCGGCGAGCACCTCGTCGGTCTTCGCCTCGACGGCCTCGCGGGTGGAGAAGAGGACGGCCGGGTCGAGGTTGCCCTGGATCGCCTTGCCGGGGCCGACGCGGCGGGCGGCCTCGTCCAGCGGCACCCGCCAGTCGGCGCCGACGACATCCGCGCCGGCCTCGCCCATGAGCCCGAGCAGCTCGCCGGTGCCGACGCCGAAGTGGATGCGGGGCACGCCGTACGAGGCGACGGCGTCGAAGACCTTCGCGGACGCGGGCATCACCGAACGGCGGTAGTCGGCGGGCGACAGGGCGCCCACCCACGAGTCGAAGAGCTGGACGGCGCTGGCGCCCGCCTCGATCTGTACCTTCAGGAAGGCGCTCGTGATCTCCGCGAGCCGGTCGAGGAGGTCGGCCCAGAGCTGCGGGTCGCCGTACATGAGCGCCTTGGTGTGCTCGTGGTTGCGGCTCGGGCCGCCCTCCACGAGGTAACTCGCGAGAGTGAAAGGCGCACCGGCGAAGCCGATGAGCGGCGTCGACCCGAGCTCGGCGGTCAGCATCCCGATCGCCTCGGTGACGTAGTGGACGTCCTCGGGGGTGAGGTCCCGCAGCTGCGCGAGGTCGGCGCGCGAGCGGATGGGGTTCTCGACGACGGGTCCGACGCCCGGCTTGATGTCGAGGTCGACGCCGATCGCCTTGAGCGGGACGACGATGTCGCTGAAGTAGATCGCCGCGTCGACGTGGTGGCGGCGGACCGGCTGCAGCGTGATCTCGGTGACGAGGTCGGGGCGCATGCAGGACTCCAGCATGGCCGTGCCCTCGCGCACCTTGCGGTACTCGGGAAGTGAGCGCCCCGCCTGGCGCATGAACCAGACCGGCGTGTGCGGCACGGCCTCGCGCCTGCACGCCTTCATGAAGGGGGAGTCGTACGTCGCTGCGTTCTGCCGGCCCTCGGGGCGACGGCTGTCATTGGCACTCACGCGGAAAGTCTCGCACGTTGACCGGGGACCCCCTCACGGGTGTCTCTCCCTGCGCGAAGGCGCCGTTCCCCTTAACCTTCCCCGCATGGCTGCGGCTCAGGGACAACGGTCGGACGGCGCTGGCGAGATGGAGAGTTCGGAGGGGAAGGTGGCGGATTCGGCTCCGTTGCCCTTCCGCGCGGCGGTCGACGCGCTGCGGGGGGCACGGCTGCGGCCGGAGATCGAGATCGACCCGACACGTCCGCCGCAGCGGCTCGCGCCGTACGCGTACGCGGTGGAGGCGGCGGTCGTGGACGGCGACGAGGACCTCGCGGACGGGCGGCTCGTCCTGCTCCACGATCCGTCCGGGCACGACGCGTGGCAGGGCACCTTCCGGCTCGTCACGCTCGTGCGGGCGGAGCTGGAGCCGGAGATGGCGGCGGACCCGCTGCTGCCGGAGGTGTGCTGGTCCTGGCTGACCGGGGCGCTGCACGCGCGGGGGCTCACCGCGGGCGAGGCGAGCGGCACGGTGACGCGGGCGGCCTCGCACTACTTCGGGGGCCTCGCGGAGCGCCCGCCCGCCTCACAGATCGAGATCCGGGCCTCCTGGACCCCTCGGGAGGGCACCGGCGGGGTGCCGGACACGGGGGCGCACCTGGCGGCCTGGTGCGACCTGCTCTGCCAGGTCGCGGGGCTGCCGCCCGCCGGGCCCGGTGACGGGTCCGTGGTCTCACTGCCGCAGCGACGGGGGCCGCTCTCCCCTTGACCGGCCGTGCCCCCCCGGGCACCGTCGAATATTCACTGAACCGCCGAACACCCATTCCCCCCGTGGCCCCACGCCGCGGGGGTTTGCGTTGCTGGGGTCACCCGGAAGGTGGCGCGTTCGGTTTGATCTTCGGATGATCGAGCGCATGTCCGAATTGCCCGAATTATTGCTCACCAAATCGTGATCATCCCCTAAAGGCGGCAGGGATTGGTGCCGAAGAGGTTTGTGACCTTGAAAGCACGGATTCGTCCCGGCTTCATCCCCGAGCCGGCCCCGTCCCGCCACCCCAGGAGGCCTGGTGTCCGTTCTCCTCGAGCAGCCCGCAAGCCTGGTCGCCTACCGCCCGAACAAGCCGACCGCCATGGTCGTCGTGGCCGACCCCCGCGTCCGTTCCACCGTCACCCGCCACCTGTGGGCGCTCGGTGTACGCGACGTCATCGAAGCCTCGTCCATCGCGGAGGCTCGTCCCCGCATCGGCAACCCCCGGGACATCTGCGTCGCAGACGTCCACCTCCCCGACGGCTCCGGCCTGACGCTCCTCTCCGAAACCCGTGCCGCGGGCTGGCCCAACGGCCTCGCCCTCTCCGCCGCCGACGACATCGGCGCCGTGCGCAACGCCCTCGCGGGCGGCGTCAAGGGCTACGTCGTCACCGGCACCCGTACGAACGTCGGACTCCCCACCCGTCCCGGCGCCGCCCCCATCGGCTCGGCCGCCGCCCGCATGCACCGCCGCCCTCCGGGCACCCCGAGCCACCCCGGCGGCTACCGCGAGCTCTCCGGCCGCGAGGTCGAGGTGCTGCGCCTGGTCGCGGAGGGCCAGTCCAACAAGGCCATCGGCGTCTCGATGGGCCTGTCCGCCCTGACCGTCAAGAGCCACCTCGCCCGCATCGCCCGCAAGCTCGGCACGGGTGACCGGGCCGGGATGGTGGCCGTCGCCCTGCGCACCGGCATCATCCACTGACTGATTTACACCCCCCGCGCGCCCGTCGACGGAACGTTCCGTCGACGGGCGCTGTCCATACACAGATACCCTTGACAGGTGACCGACGCCCAAGAGACCGCAGCAGACAGCTCACTGCGAACCACCGGAGGCGGCCCTCCGGACGACGACGGCCTCGCACCCGAAGGGCTGCCGATCCCCCTGCTCGAACCGCGCGACGGCATTCCGCCGGTGGTCGAGGACGAGGAATCCCTCGCCGCGACCGTCGCCGCCTTCGCCGCGGGCACCGGACCCGTCGCCGTCGACGCCGAGCGCGCGTCCGGCTACCGGTACGGTCAGCGGGCCTATCTCGTCCAGCTCCGCCGCGAGGGCGCGGGCACCGCGCTCGTCGACCCCGTCGCCTGCCCCGACCTCTCCGGCCTCGGCGAGGCCCTCGGCGACACCGAGTGGGTCCTGCACGCCGCCACCCAGGACCTGCCGTGCCTGCGGGAAATAGGCATGGTCCCGTCGAGCCTCTTCGACACGGAGCTCGCGGGCCGGCTCGCCGGATTCCCGCGGGTGGGACTCGGCGCGATGGTCGAGAGCGTGCTCGGATACGTCCTGGAGAAGGGGCACTCCGCCGTCGACTGGTCGACCCGGCCGCTCCCCGAGCCCTGGCTGCGGTACGCGGCACTCGACGTCGAGCTCCTCGTCGACCTCCGCGACGCCCTGGAGAAGGAGCTCGACCGGCAGGGCAAGCTGGAGTGGGCCCGCGAGGAGTTCGACGCCATCGCCTCCGCGCCGCCCGCGCCGCCCCGCAAGGACCCCTGGCGCCGCACGTCCGGCATGCACAAGGTGCGGCGCCGTCGCCAGATGGCGGTCGTACGGGAACTGTGGACCGCCCGCGACCGGATCGCCCAGCGGCGCGACGTGTCGCCGGGCAAGGTGCTCAGCGACGGCGCGATCGTCGAGGCGGCGCTCGGCCTGCCGCCCAACGTGCACGCGCTCGCGGGGCTGACCGGCTTCGGGCACCGCATGGGGCGGCGCCAGCTGGAGCAGTGGCAGGCCGCGGTGGATCGCGCCAAGGCGCTGCCCGACTCCGAGCTGCCGCAGCCCGGCCAGACGGTGAGCGGGCCGCCGCCGCCGCGGTCCTGGGCGGACCGGGATCCCGCCGCGGCGGCGCGGCTCTCCGCGGCGCGTGCCGCGGTCTCCGCGATTGCCGAGCGGCTGAACATGCCCCAGGAGAACCTGATCACTCCGGACACGGTCCGGCGCGTGTGCTGGGAGCCTCCGGCTCAGGTGACCGAGGACACGGTGGCGGCAGCCCTTGCCGCCTACGGTGCCCGCCCCTGGCAGATCACCCAGGTCACCCCGGCCTTGGTAACAGCCCTGACCTAAGCCGCCACTCCCCTCCCACCCACTCACTCACCCCACCGCACGACGGACGGACTGGGTGGGTGGGCGGGTGGGTGCTTTTGTCGACCGCTGTGCACTCCCGCCACTGTCCCGCCGCTCCGCGGCGGATACCTCCCACCCACCCACCCGTGCACCCCGCACCGCACAGTGACCGCGACGCCCGCACCTTCCCGCCACGAGCCGGGGAGGAGACATCCGCCGCACAGCGGCGGACCTGCTCCCACCCGCGCCGCTACGTGCGGGGCAAACGGGCGGGGCTGCTCCTACCCGGCCTTTAGGTGCGGGGCAAACGGGCGGGTGGGTGGGGACGATCCGCCGCGCAGCGGCGGGACTGTTCCTACCCGGGCCTTTAGGTGCAGGGGAACGGGTGGGTGGGTGGGAGGTGACTGCCGCGCAGCGGCAGGTCTGCTCCTACCTGGCCTTTAGGTGCGGGGCGAACGGGCAGGCGGGTGGGAGGTGGCTGCCGCGGAGCGGCGGGGCTGGGCCTGCCCGGGCCCGCGCGCGGGGTGAGAAAACGGACCCTGCACCGGTGCGGAGAAGCCCCACAGCCGAGTGTGACCTTCGCCTCGCCGCGGCACCACCGACCAGCCCTTGGCCACATAGTTACCGACAAGTAGCATGGCTTCAGGAAGCGCGCCGCAGGCGTGGCGCAACCGCACCCTGGAGGAGAGCCATCGTGCCTCGTACCGTCAGGGACGTCGTCTTCGTGGACGGCGTCCGCACCCCGTTCGGCAAGGCGGGTCCGAAGGGCATCTACCACGAGACCCGTGCCGATGACCTCGTCGTGAAGGCCATCCGGGAGCTGCTGCGCCGCAACCCGGACCTCGACCCCGCCAAGATCGACGAGGTCGCCATCGCCGCGACCACGCAGATCGGCGACCAGGGCCTGACGATCGGCCGCACCGCCGGCATCCTCGCCGGGCTGCCGCAGTCCGTGCCCGGCTACTCCATCGACCGCATGTGCGCCGGCGCGCTCACCGCCGTGACCTCGGTCGCGGGCAGCGTCGCCTTCGGTGCGTACGACATCGCCGTCGCCGGCGGTGTCGAGCACATGGGCCGCCACCCCATGGGTGAGGGCGTCGACCCGAACCCGCGGTTCGTGAGCGAGAAGCTCGTCGACGAGTCGGCCCTGTTCATGGGCATGACCGCCGAGAACCTGCACGACCGGTACCCCACGATCACCAAGCTGCGCGCCGACGAGTACGCGGTGCGCTCCCAGGAGAAGGCCGCCAAGGCGTACGCCGACGGCAAGATCCAGGCCGACCTGGTCCCGATCTCCGTGCGTCGCACCAACGCCGAGGCCGGTGAGACCGGCTGGGGCCTCGCCACCGCCGACGAGCCGATGCGTCCGGGGACGACCCTGGAGAACCTCGCCGGGCTGAAGACCCCGTTCCGTACGCACGGCCGCGTCACGGCCGGCAACGCCGCCGGTCTCAACGACGGCGCCACCGCCTCCCTCATCGCCTCCGAGGAGTTCGCGCGGGAGAACGGCCTGCCGGTCAAGATGCGCCTCGTCTCGTACGCCTTCGCGGGCGTCGAGCCGGAGGTCATGGGCTACGGCCCGATCCCGGCCACGGAGAAGGCCCTCGCCAAGGCGGGGCTCTCCATCTCCGACATCGGTCTCTTCGAGATCAACGAAGCCTTCGCCGTGCAGGTGCTCGCCTTCCTGGAGCACTACGGCATCGCGGACGACGACGCCCGCGTCAACCAGTACGGCGGCGCCATCGCGTTCGGCCACCCGCTCGCCTCCTCCGGCGTACGCCTGATGACGCAGCTGGCGCGGCAGTTCGAGGACCAGCCCGAGGTGCGTTACGGCCTCACGACCATGTGCGTCGGCTTCGGCATGGGCGCGACGGTCATCTGGGAGAACCCGAACCACAAGGACGCCGGAGGCGACAAGTGAGCACCACGACCACTGAGCTTCTGAAGGGTGCGGCCGAGCTGTTCCCGGACGAGGTCGTCACGCAGGCGCACGTACGCCACCTCGACCTTCCCCAGGGTGCCGGGCGCTTCGCGCTCATCACGCTGGACAACGGCTTCGACCACACCAAGCCGACCACCTTCGGCCCGCAGTCCCTCGCCAACCTGAACACGGCGATCGACCAGGTCGAGAAGGAGGCGGCCGAGGGCACCATCGTCGGTGTCGGCATCACCGGCAAGCCGTTCATCTTCGCCGTCGGCGCCGACCTCAAGGGCGTCGAGCTGCTCAAGCACCACGAGGACGCGCTCGCCATCGGCAAGGGCGGGCACGAGGTCTTCAAGCGCCTCTCCGGCCTCGCCGTGCCGACCTTCGCGTACTACAACGGCGCCGCGATGGGCGGTGGCGTCGAGGTCGGTCTGCACTGCTCCTACCGCACCGTCTCCAAGGCGCTGCCCGCCTTCTCGCTGCCCGAGGTCTTCCTCGGCCTGGTCCCGGGCTGGGGCGGCTGCGCGCTGCTCCCGAACCTGATCGGCGCCGACAAGGCCGTCTCGGTCATCATCGAGAACTCGCTGAACCAGAACCGCCAGCTCAAGGGCAAGCAGGTCTTCGAGCTCGGCATCGCCGACGCGATCTTCGAGGGCGCCGACTTCCTCGAGCAGTCGCTGATCTGGACGGCCTCCGTCCTGAACGGCTCGGTCGAGGTCGTCCGGCCCGAGATCGACCGCGGCGAGGGCTGGGACGCCGCCGTCGCGCGCGGCCGTGCCATCGCCGACTCCAAGGTGCACGGCGCCGCTCCGGCCGCCTACCGCGCCCTGGAGATCATCGCGGCCGCCAAGGACGGCGACCTGCAGCAGGGCTTCGACGCCGAGGACGTCGCGCTCGCCGACCTCATCATGGGCGGCGAACTGCGCGCGGGCATCTACTCGTTCAACCTCGTGCAGAAGCGCGCCAAGCGTCCGGCCGGTGCGCCCGACAAGAACCTGGCGCGCCCGGTCACCAAGGTCGGCGTCGTCGGCGCCGGTCTGATGGCCTCGCAGCTCGCGCTGCTCTTCCTGCGCCGCCTGGAGGTGCCGGTCGTGCTGACCGACATCGACCAGGAGCGCGTCGACAAGGGCGTGTCGTACGTCAAGGAGGAGATCGACAAGCTCCTCCTCAAGGGCCGCGTCAACCAGGACAAGGCGAACCGTCTGAAGGCGCTCGTCTCCGGTGTCCTGGACAAGGCCGAGGGCTTCTCCGACGCCGACTTCATCATCGAGGCCGTCTTCGAGGAGATCGGCGTCAAGCAGCAGGTGTTCGCCGAGGTCGAGGCGGTCGCCCCGGCGCACGCGATCCTCGCCACCAACACCTCCTCGCTGTCGGTCACCGAGATGGCGTCGAAGCTGAAGCACCCCGAGCGGGTCGTCGGCTTCCACTTCTTCAACCCGGTCGCGATCCTGCCGCTCCTGGAGATCGTGCGCGGCGAGCAGACCGACGACGCGTCGCTGGCCACGGCCTTCGGTGTCGCCAAGAAGCTGAAGAAGACCGCGGTGCTCGTGAAGGACGCTCCGGCGTTCGTCGTGAACCGCATCCTGACCCGCTTCATGGGCGAGATCCAGAACGTCATCGACGAGGGCACCCCGGTCGCCGTCGCCGAGAAGGCCGTCGAGCCGCTCGGTCTGCCGATGTCGCCGCTGGTCCTCCTCGAACTGGTCGGCCCGGCCATCGGCCTGCACGTGTCCGAGACCCTGAACCGCGCCTTCCCGGAGCGCTTCACCGTCTCGCCGAACCTCGCGGCCGTCGTCAAGGCCGGCAAGCGCGGCTTCTACGTGTACGACAGCGGGAAGCCGGAGCTCGACCCGGAGGTCGCCGCGCTCCTCAAGCAGGGCGACAAGGTCCTGACCGAGGAGCAGGTGCGGGACCGCGTGCTCGACGCGGTGGCGCAGGAGATCGGGCTCATGCTCGACGAGGGCGTCGTCGCCGAGGCGCAGGACATCGACCTCTGCCTGATCACCGGTGCGGGCTGGCCCTTCCACCTGGGCGGCATCACGCCGTACCTGGACCGTGAGGGCGTCAGCGAGCGCGTGAACGGGAAGCGGTTCCTGGCGCAGGACGTGGCGAGCGTACCGGCGTAACACCGCACGACAACGGCAGTGGGCCGTACGGGACAACTCCCGTACGGCCCACTGCCGTTCGGCTCAGACGCGGGTCCACGCCGCCAGCGCGAGGCCCGGCTCCGCCTTCTGCCGCGCGAGCCGGAGTGTGCCGTCGAGGCCGATCGCCGCCATGACCACGCGGCCGCGCGCGTCGAGCGCCAACGCCGGGGCGCCCAGGCACGGTTCGCCGGTCTCGGCCCACCACAGGCCCGCCCCCTCGTCCTCCGTGGGGAACGCGGCGAGCGCGGGGCGGCCCGTGCTCGTGCGGTGGGCGAGCACGGTGCAGTCGTAACCGTCTATGGCCGTCCGGAGGGCCGCCGTGGGGCCGGGGCCGGGGGCGCCGCCGAGGGGCAGCGGCGGGCCGCCGCTCGCCGGGCGGTGGGCGAGGACGCCGTCGCCGAGCGCGTCGGCCGCGTAGTACGTGAGGCGGTCGGGCGCGGTCTCCAGGGCCGTGCCGGAGCCGGGGGCGGCCACGACCGGCACGTCGTCGGCGCGCTGCGGCTCGCCGCCGCGCTGCTCCTGGGCCCAGCGCAGGGTGGCCTTGCCCGTGGGGGCGAGTACCTCGACGCGGCCCGTGGAGGTGGCGACCGCGGCCATGCCGTCCAGGGTGTCGCGGACCTTGAAGTCCTTCCACCCCTCCCACTTGCCGCCCTTGCCCTCGCGGCGCATCCGTACGCTGCCCACCGCGTCCCGCACGAAGACGTGGACGGTGCCCGCGGTGTCCACCGCGGCGGTGGGCGCGCCGAGGTGCGGGGCGCGCTCGACGAGCTTGGTGTGCGGGTTGCCGAGCGAGCGCCAGTCCATGAGCGGCCTGCCCGACTGGTACTGGATGGAGTGCACGAGGTCGACGACGGCCTTGCCGTCGTCCCCCGGCCGCTCCCGCCGGCCCACGAAGTGCACGTATCCGTCGGTTCCCTGGGCGAGCGTGAGGTAGGTGAGGTCGGGCGCCTCGAAGAAGTCGGGGCCGCTCCACTCCGGTCCGCCGGGCCTCGTCTCCGTCCAGCGCAGGAGGCCTCCATCGGCGCGGGCGTAGGCGGTGAGGCGGCCGTCGTGACCGCGCAGCAGCCAGCGGGCGGTATCCGGGGCACCGGTGCTGGTGGACCTCGACGGCATGACTCGGCGCCAACCCTTCCACGTTCACGGACGCACAGCGTTTTGCCTATTAGTTTACGTTTGCCGCATGAGAACTCTCGTCGTCGTCGATGCCGCGAACGTCGTCGGATCCGTGCCCGACGGGTGGTGGAAGGACCGCCGCGGGGCCGCGGAACGGCTGCGGGACGCGCTCGTCCCGTACGCGGAAAGAGGGGTTGCGGGGCATCCGGGGCCGGTGGAGGTCGTCCTCGTCGTCGAGGGGGCGGCCCGGGGTGTCGAGTCCGTGCCGGGTGTGCGCGTGGAGAGCGCGCCCGGCAGCGGCGACGACCGCATCGTGGAGGTGGCAGCCGAGGCGGCGGGCCGGCCGTGCGTAGTGATCACGGCCGACCGCGAACTGCGCCGCAGGGTGGGCGAGATGGGCGCGGAGTGCGCGGGCCCGAGGACGGTACGCGCCCCTTGAGGGGCGAAGCTACAGCCGCTTCGCGCTGCGCAGCGTGGAGGCGTAGTAACCGTTGCCGTCGAGGCGTGACGTGCCGCCCTTGTCGCCGATCGTCGGGCCGTTGACCTCTTCGCGGCTGGAGATGAAGATCTTGTGGCCGTCGGCGTCGTGGCCGAGGAAGATGCCGACGTGGTCCAGGCGCTGCTTGGTGCGGGCGTCGAGCTTGAAGAAGACCAGGTCGCCCGGCTGGACGACGTCGATGGACTTGGGGCGGTCGGCCGCGCCGACGCCCTTGAGCTCGATGACGTCCGTGCCGACCTTGCCGCGCGCCATGCCGTTGGCGGTGCGGGGCAGGCCGTCGCCGACGCCGTCGCTGGCCATCAGGGGGTAGCGGGCGCGGTAGCCGAAGACCGTGCGGATGAAGCCGGAGCAGTCCATGGAGCGGGCGCGCGCCTTCTCCGGCTGCGCGGTGGTGCCGTTGCGGAACGTGTACGGGATGCCGAGGTAGTCGAAGAAGTCGGACTGTTCGAGGCGCAGGTCGTTGCCGGAGCTGCCGTCGGGGTTCAGCGGGCCGAAGTTGGCGTCGCCCGCGTACGCGATGCCCTCGTCGTCCTTCTTGACCGGCGCGCCCTCCACGTACTGGAACGCCATCGCGAAGATGTCGTCCTCCTCGCTGCCGGAGAACTCCTTGTACCAGTCCTTGAACCACTTCTCCTTCTCCGCGCCCTCGCGCCAGACCTCCGGCATCAGCCGCACCCAGTCGTTGGTCACGACGCGGGACTTGGTGTTGGCGGGCTCGGTGAAGGTGCGGCTGGGGCCGGTCAGGGTGGCGGTGCGGGCGCCGTCCGTGAAGGTGGCGAGGACCTTGCCGCCGTCGGTGCGCAGGACGGAGCGCTCGGGGTTCTTCAGGCGCTCCCACTTCTGCTTTCCGCCCGACTCCTGGCCGGTGCTGCTGTGCAGCCCTCCCGGGGTGTCGGTGACGGCCTGCACCTTGGGCGCCTTGGCCTCTTCGTCTTTGCGCAGCTCGACGGTCAGGTACGCGCTGCCCGCGAGCAGGGCGAGCACGGTCGCGGCGTGCAGGACGGGGCGCTTCTTCTTGGGCGGCATGAATGGCTCCTGGAATCAGGCGGACGGCATGAAGCCGAGGAGGATCCCGGCGGTGAGGACGACGTAGGCCATGAGCGTCACCGAGCCCGTGGCGAGGAGGGTGGGGCCCTTGGGCTGGCGCACCAGCTGGTAGGCGATCAGGCCCGGCACGATGAATCCGAGGGTCTGGTTCGCGTACATGAGCGGGAACTCGATCGACAGCACGATCATCACGGTCGCCTGCAGCGTCACGCCGAGCAGCACGACCGCGGCGAAGAGACGCTTGCCGTAGAGGATCACGAACTTCTGCATGAGGAGCGTGCCGGCGTACGTCAGCACGGTCACGCCGACCACCATGGCGGCGCGCTGCAGGTCCTCGACGAGGGTCAGCGCGAGCCAGCCCGGGGTGATCATGCCGCCGGGCGAGAGGTTGGTCGTCAGATAGCAGACCAGCGAGAAGAGCAGCCCGAGTGCGATGCCGACCGCGGCGATCTCGGGGGTGAGGACGGAGGGAATCAACGGTGCTCTCCTGGGCTGTGCCACTGCTGGGTGTCGTCTGCGGCGGGCGGTGCGGGCGGCACCCGCGGCTCGAACAGGCCGCGGGGGGCGGGGGGCTCGTGGTGCTGGGGGTGCTGGTTCTGCTGCTGGTGGTGCGGGTACTGCTGGTGGTGCTGCTGCTGTTCGGGGTACTGCTGGTGCTGCTGCTCGTGGTGCTGCGGGTACTGCTGCTGAGGCGTGTAGCCGCTCTGCTGGGCGTAGGTCTCCTGCGGCGCGTACGTCTCCTGCGGCGCGTATGCCTCGTGGGACACGTACTGCTGCTCCTGGGGCGCGTACGCCCCGTACTGCTGCGCCGGCACGTGGATCGGCTGGGTGTGGGACGGCGCGTACCTGTTCTCGTACGCCTCCGGGTAGTGCTGGTACGGGTCGACGTGCGGCTCGTAGAACGGCGCGGGCTCCTCGGGGGCCTGCTCCTCACTCTCGTCCGGCGGGAGCTCCGCAAGGTGTTCGAGGAGCAGTTCGCCCTGGCCGTGGATGTTGCCGATCGCGACGAGCGAGGAGTCGGGGCCGAGCTGCCCGAGCATCTCGCGCATGAACTCCTCGGGGTCGCGCCGGTCGCCGCCGAGGTCGACGGCGCGGGAGCGCCACTCGGCGGGGATCGCATCGATGGCGGACTTCGCGGGGTGGCCGATGACGAAGACCTTGTCCGGCTGGAGGTCGGGGATGATCTCGCCCATCTGGCCGTTGCGCTCGACGCGGTCGGGGCGGCAGTTGATGACGACGTTGAGCGGCCGGTGGATGGCGCCGAGGTCGAGCAGCTGGTTGATGTTCATCAGCGTCGACTCGGGGTCGTTGGCCGCGAAGACGTTGGCGAAGCGGAGCTTCTTGCCGTCCTCGGTGGCGTACCGCTCGACGGAGAGGACTCCGGGGTCCGGCGGGGCGTCGTACATGCCCTGGAGGGCGACCTCGCGGCCCACGCCGAGGAGTTCGGCGACCTTCAGCGCGATCGCCACGTTCTCCTTGAAGGTGAACCAGCTGAAGCCGCGCAGCTCGTCGTCGGTCACCGTCTCCGGGTCGGCGTAGATCAGCTCGCAGTTCCGCGCGTCGGCCTCCTCCTTGAGGATGTCGAAGCGGTCCTTCTCCGCGGTGACGCAGATGCCGCCCTCCGGCATGGAGCGGGAGAGCGAGCGCGCCACGTCGTCGAGGGTGGGGCCCATCTCGGCGAGGTGGTCCTCACGGACGTTGCAGAGCACGCCGATGGTGGAGCGGATCAGCTTGGACTGGTTGATCTCCTGGAGGGCCGGCATGACCGCCATGCATTCGATGACCAGGGCGTCCGGGTCGTACGCGGCGGCGCGCCTGACGATGCCGATCTGCTCGACGACGTTGGCGATGCCGAACTTGCGGTAGACGGGCTCCTCGGTGGCGTCCGGGTGGATGAACCGGGCCGCGGTGCCGGTGGTCTTGGCGACCGTGGTGAGCCCGCCGCCGCGCAGCGCGCCCGCGCACAGGCGGGTGATGGAGGACTTGCCGCGGATGCCGTTGACGAGGACCCGCGAGGGTATGTGCTCCAGGCTGGCGAAGTGCCGCCGCTGTTCGACGACGCCGGCCGCCAGCAGGATGGCGCCGCACACCACGAGCACGGTGTAGAGGAAGAGCACGGGGGTTCAGTTCCTTCCGGCGAGGCCGGCCGTGACGCCGTCCCGCTTGCGCTGTGTGCCCGTCGGCAGCTGCTGCCTGATGAGTTCCAGGCTGCGGGTGACGGCGCCGACCTCGTCGTGGTGGCGCGGGTAGAGGACGGTCTTGCGGTCCCCGTCGGCGAGCGCCTCGGCCTGGTCGGCGAGGTGCCGCAGCGGTCGCACGACGACGATGTGCAGCCAGCCGAGGCAGGCGGCGGCCGCCGTGATGCCGAGCATGCCCGCGAGGACCGTGCGGTTCTGGTACGTGTACTCGGGGATGGCGAGGCCCGACGCGGGTTGCCAGCTGAGCACGCTCCAGCCGAGCGATCCGGCGGCGCCGCCGCCGACGAAGGGTGCCGCCGCCGCGATCTGGATGTCGTCGCCGTCGCGGTAGAGGACGCCGCTGGGGCGCGGGCTGAGGCCGACCTTCTGTCCGGTGCCCTCGGCGAGCGCGTTGAGGCGGCCGCTGGGCAGCCCCTCGAACTCGCGGTAGCCGGTGTTGGCGCCGATCACCTTGCGCTCGTCGTCGATGACGCGGACCTCGCCGAGGCCGGGCCGCTTGAGCAGCGAGTTGAGGAAGTCGATGCGGAACTCGCCGACCACGGCGGCGCCCTCGCGTCCCGGCACTTCGGCGGTGCCGAGGATGACGGGTTCCTTGCCGCCCTCGTCGAGGACGCGGATGGGCTTGGCGGAGGGGCCCTTGCCTGACGGGCTGCGGGGGTCGCCGCCCGCCTTCGCGACGATCTTGCCCTTGGCGTCCAGGACGTACAGGGACTGGTAGCGGGTGTGCTGGTTCAGGGTGCTTTCGAGGACCTTGGCCATGTCCGACGCCTCGGTGCGGTCGCCCATGAGGGACGCGACGGAGGTGAGGTCCGCGTGGCCTTCGTTCAGGGCGCGGCGGACCCGGTCGGTGAGGGTGTCGGTGCGCTCGCGCTGGTCGTTGACGATCTGCTGCGGTACGACGACGGTGTCGCCGGCGCGGTTGAGCAGCAGCATGAGCGGGGCGGACCAGGCGAGCAGCAGGACGGCGCAGACCGCGATGAGGGTGCGGCTGCCGAACCTGCGGCGGCGGGCGGGGGCCGCCGCCGGTTCCGCGGGTGCGCCGAGCAGCTGGCGGCGCAGCCGTTCGAGGGCGGCGCCGATGCGGGCTGCCTCGCCGGACTTCGGCACGGACACCGGCCGTTCGAGGTCGCCGCGGCTGAGCCGGCGGCCTTCCAGGAAGAGCCGGATCAGCGGGCGCTGCACGGTCCGCAGGAGCAGGAAGACCGTGACGCCGCCGATGACGAGCAGGGCGGCCGCGGCGAGCAGCCCGAAGGCCGAGCTGCTGGTGGCCGTGGGGTCCTCGGCGACCGGGACCATCGCGACGACGGTCAGGCCGAGCCGGGTGGCGACGGTGGCCTCGCCCGCCTCGGGCCCGGCGAGGCCCGCGTAGCCGGCGACGGCGCGCTCACCGAGGTAGCGCTCGCCGGTGAGGTGGCCGCTGACGCCGAGGAAGCCGCCGGAGCCCGGCTCCTTGGACATGAGCGGATGGGTGCGGGCCTTCTTCGCCGCGGACCTGGCGAAGGACTTGAGCTGCTTGTTGGACTGCTTGACCTCTTCGCGCTGCAGGTCGGTGAGGACCTGCTCGGGCTCGGGGATGCCGTCGGTGCTCAGGACGTGCCCGTCCTGGCCGACGACGGCGATGGAGCGGAACTTGCCGAGGCTGATGCCGGGGAAGCGCAGGCTGCTGGAGGCGACCAGGAGCTGCTGCGGCTGTCCCTTCCAGGTGAGCAGGGCGAAGGAGAGCAGCCGGGTCTCGCCGTTCTCCAGGCGGACCATGCGCGGCGCGAGACCGTCGTCGTCCGCGAGCTTGCCGCGGTCGATGGCGGTGAGCGGCAGGTTCTCGCCCCGGGCGGCGAGGAGCTTGCCCGAGGAGATCTCGACGACGGCGGTGCCCATCCACTTCTGGTAGACGCTGCCGATCTTGTCGAGTACGGCGTCGGCGGGCACCGGGTCGCCGGCGCTGAAGAGCTCGGCGGTCCGGTTCAGGTCGGTGACGGACTCGTCGATGGAGGCGCGCAGCGCGATGGCGCCGTCCTCGGCGAAGTGCTGCTGGGACAGCTTGACCGCTTTGGGGACGGCTTCCTGTCCCGCGCGGCCCAAGGTGAGGGCGGTGATGCCCGCGAGGGCGAGGAGCAGGACCGACAGCACGGCGATGGGGGGACGTATGCCACCCAGCAGGGACATGTCGGTCCTTCGGCGGACCTTGTGCCGCCGCTTCGAACGCGAAGCGGCCAAGGGGTGCTCCTCTCCTGGAGTGACGCGGGGATCGGAAGCGCACAGTCATGCGTTCCGGAAGGCTTTGACCCGCGATACCCCCGGAGGGATGTACGAAGTAAGCCGAATGTGAGCTAGATCGCGTTGATCGGGGGTTTGGCGCCCGATCGGGCAGCCGGAGGGACTCAGTCCGCGGGCAGTTCCTCCAGCGGTTCGAGGCCGTCCTGGCTGGCGCCCCGGTTGAGGAGCGTGCCCTGGGTGCGCTCGAAGGCGAGGCGGTAGCGGGAGCGCTGCTGCTCGCTGAGGTGCTCGCCGTCCCGCAGCGTGGCGGCGACGTCGAGGAGCCGGTGGTCCTTGACCGCACCCTTGGGCAGGGCGCCGGTCTCGTCCGGGTCCGGCGGGATGTCCACGAAGGTGGGCACGTACTTGGCGTCGACGTCCCACTTCCCGTCGCGCTTGACGAACTCGAACCAGCCGATGACGCCCTCCTCGGTCAGTCCGCTGGGCACGTCGTGCCGGGCGATCTGATTGCCGAGGCCGTACGCGATCCAGGTGCCGTCGACCTTCTCCATCGGCTGGACGACGTGCGCGTGGTGGCCGAGGACGAGGTTGATCCCGGTCTCCTCGGCGATCCTGCGGGCCAGCTTGAGCTGCGAGGCGCTGGCGTTGGGCTGGTTCTCACGGCCCCAGTGGATGCTGAGGATCACGACCTCGGCGCCCGCCGCGCGCGCCTTCTTCTCGGCGGCGGCGATCGCGTCGAAGCGGTTCTGGTTGACGATCCACGGCTTGTCCTTGGGGACCTCGCGGCCGTTGAAGCCGAAGGCGAAGGATATCTGCCCGACCTTGACGCCCTTCACCTCGGTGATGAGCGGTTTGTCCGCCTCTGCCTTGCTTCGTGCCGAACCCGTGTGCCGCAGCCCCGCCTTGTCCAGCGCGTTCAGGGTGCGGGTGACGCCGGCCGGGCCGTGGTCGAGGGTGTGGTTGGACGCGGAGGAGCACTGGTCGTAGCCGACGTCCTTGATGGCCGTCGTGATCTGCGGCGGCACGAGGAAGTCGGGGTAGCTCTGGAAGGGCCCCCCGGGCTTGCCGACCACCGGCTCGAAGTGGCAGATGCCCAGGTCGGCCTTGCTGATGACCGGCTTGACCCCGGCCATCATCGGCCGGAAGTCGATGCCCTTCTCGCCCCTGCCCGTCACCTTGGCGTCCTTGCGGGCCTGGTCGGTGAGCTGGGGGTGGATCAGGATGTCGCCCGCGGCGGCGACGGTGAACGAGGGACCGCCGTCGGCGGACTTTTCGTCGTCGCCGAAGGGGCCGCAGGCGGCAGTGGCGAGCAGCAGGAGCGCGGAGGCCGCACAGGTCACAAGATGCCTGCGGGAGGGACGTGTCATCACAGGGCTATCTTTATACAACCATGATGAACTCCCGCACCCGGTCGGTGGCAGTCGCAAAGAAGCTCGGGGTTGTCGCCGCCGTGACCGCCTGCGTCCTCACGCTCGCCCAGTGCGGGTCCGGCTCCTCCGGAAAGGACGAGAAGCCCTCGGGAGAGCGCCGGGGACCCTCCCCCACGGCGCCGGGCGACCGCGTCGGCGACGGCCTGGAGCAGACGGTCATCGACTACACCGCAGCCTTCGGCGAGGACACCGGATACCGCCCGCCGTCCCGCACCGACCGGCGGACGGTCGCCGAAGGCGTCGAGCTGCTCCTGGACGGCCGCCGCAAGGAGGCCGAACACCGCCTGGCCGACGTGGACTTCGCGGTCCGCACGGTCACCGACGAGGCCACCGGGCGGCGGTACGCGGAGATCGCCGACCGCTCCGAGGGCGGCGCGGCCCCGCGCGGCTGGGGGCGCGTCTACCTCGACCTCGGCTCCCCCGTCCGCTGGTCGGTCCAGATCCCGCACCCCGTCGCCGACCGGTACACCGAACGGCTCGGCGCGGAGCTCATGACCCGCGCCCCCGGCGGCGTACTCGTCATCGCGGGAGCACATCGCAAAGCCGGGCGCGGGGACGAGGCGGACGTCGCGCACCGCCGGGACACCGTGTTCCACGCCGTCTGCGACGCGTTGGTGCGGCGCGGACTGCCCGGTGTGCAACTGCACGGCATGGCGGACGACTCGGCTCCGGATCACGACGTGGTCGCCTCCACGGGCAAGGGCAGGGAGGCGCTCACCGAGGGCCGCGACCTCGCCGACGCCCTCCGGGAACGGGGTTACGACGTCTGCCGCGCCTGGGCCAGGGACTGCCCCCTCGCGGGCCGCACCAACGTCCAGGGCCGCACCGCCACCGCCCACGACGTCCCGTTCCTGCACATCGAGTTCGGCCCGAAGATCCGCGAGGACCGCGATCACGCGCGGGAGGCGGTGGGCGCGCTGGCGGACCTCACGCGCACCTGGCGGCGTCGCTCCTAGGTGTCCCCACCCTGACCGGCGGCGCTCCCAGGCCCCACCCGTACGTACACCACCGCTCCGCCCACCCGCGTCACCGGTTCGTACCCGACCGCGAGGAGCCGGCGCAGCGAAGGGACGCGTGCGGGGGCGTACGGCTTGCCGCGGGAGTCGTCGATCACGAGGGCCGGCGGGTGGGTGCGCAGTTCGTCGCGGAAGACCGGCCAGGCGCCCTCGACCCCGTACTTCTCGCCCACCTGCGGGCCGTTCCTGCCGCCGCTGTAGTTGGTGAGCAGCCCGGCCGTGAGGTAGCGGCTGGCGGGGGCGCGGTCGGCCAGCCAGTACGCCTCCGGATGTATGCCCCAGAACAGCACCCGGTCGTCCGGTGCGGTGCGTGCCCTCACGGTGTCCGCGAGGCGTGTGGCGTGGGCCAGTTCGGGGCGGGGCGCGAGCAGGCCCCAGGCCAGGAAGACCGCGCACGCGCAGCCGGAGACGGTGACCGCCCGCACGGTCCGCTCGCGCGGCAGGATCTGCAGGGCCGCCGCGCCCAGCAGAGCCATGGGCGGCATGAGTTGCAGGTAGTAGTGGCCGAAGAAGTGGAAGCCGAGCAGGACCGCAGCGGCCGACGAGGCGAGCCAGAGCCAGAGCTCGGCCGCCCCGGTGCGGGCGATGCGCAGGACGCGTACGACTGGCGGCACGATCCCCGCGCAGGCCGCCGCGAGGACCACCGCGTTCACCAGACCGCGGCCGAGGACGTGGAGTTCGGACCCGGTGAAGGAGGCGTACGCGCCCGACCCCGTCACCGTCCAGAACACGAAGCCCGACGGGTTGGTCAGGAGGGCCGCGGCGAGGACGGGCCCGGCGAGCCCGGCCGCAAGGCGCCCCGCGTCCCGCCGGGACACCCCGCCCCGGCACACCAGCCAGACGACCGGGAGCAGCACCGCTCCCCCGGTCTGCTTGGCGAGGAAGGCACAGGCCACCGCCGTGCCCGCGGCGCCCCATCTGCGGCGGTCGGCGCACCACATGGCGGCCGCCGTGCACGGCAGCATGAAGACCTCGAAGGCGGCCGCCTGGGTGTCCTCCGGGTGCAGGCCGATGGAGATCAGGAGGTACAGGACGCCCGCGGTGCGGCCGGCGGCGTCGCCCCAGCGGCGCCGGGCCAGCGAGACCAGGAGCACCGCCGTCAGGAGCTGCGCGGCCACCGCGAGGGCCTTCAGCGGGAGGAGGGTGCCGTCGCCGAAGAGCGCGAACGATCCGGCGTAGAGCCAGGGGACGAGCGGCGGCTTGCGGTCGACGACGGTTTCGTAGAGCGCGCCGCCGTCCGCCAGCATCCGTGCCTGGACGGCGAGATAGCCCTCGTCCGGGTTCCACAGCGGCCACCGGAAGGACGGCAGCCGGGTCGCGCAGGCCAGGGCGGCGAGCAGCGGGAGCAGCCGGAGCCAGTAGGAGCCGCGCGCGCCGCCCTCGGGGACGTACTCCTTGCGCGGGCCCGGCACCCGCAGACCGCGTGCGGAGCCCGGTGACGCGGAGGGCGGCGCGAGCATACGGTGCACGGAGAGGGGTGACTACCGTGCGTTGTCGGCGGCGTGCGGGTCACGCGCGTGCAGGCGGCTGTGCGAGCGCCCGTACGCGAAGTAGATGGCGACGCCGAGCACCATCCAGACGCCGAACCGGATCCAGGTCTCGGCGGGCAGGTTCAGCATCAGCCACAGCGACGCGAGCACCGAGAGCACCGGCACGAGCGGCACCAGCGGGGTGCGGAAGGCGCGCGGCAGGTCGGGGCGCTGCCTGCGGAGCAGGATGACGCCGAGGGCGACGACGACGAAGGCGAACAGTGTGCCGATGTTGACCAGTTCGGCGAGCTCGTCGATGGAGGTGAAGCCCGCGACGACCGCCACGACCACGCCGAGCAGGATGGTCGAGCGGTACGGCGTGCCGAACTTGGGGTGGACCTTGGAGAACGTCAGGGGCAGCAGTCCGTCGCGGCTCATCGCGAAGAAGACCCGGGTCTGGCCGAGCAGCAGGATCATGCAGACGGAGGTGAGGCCGACGGCCGCGCCGAAGCTGATCAGGCCCGCCCAGAAGGGGTGCCCGACGGCCTTGAAGGCGTCGGCGAGCGGTGCGTCCGTGGAGAGTTCGCTGTATTTCTGCATGCCGGTGACGACCACCGACACGGCGACGTACAGGATCGTGCAGATGAAGAGCGAGCCGAGGATGCCGCGCGGCACGTCGCGCTGCGGGTTGCGGGTCTCCTCCGCGGCGGTCGCGACGATGTCGAAGCCGATGAACGCGAAGAAGACGACGGCCGCCGCGGTGAAGATGCCCATCACGCCGAAGTTCGACGGCGTGAACCCGAAGATGAGCTGGACCAGCGGCGCGGCGACGCCCCCTGCGCCCTCGCTGTGCTCGCTCGGCGGGACGAACGGGTCGTAGTTGGAGCCGGTGATGAAGAACGCGCCGACGATGATGACCAGCAGCACCACGGTCACCTTGACCGCGACGACGACGCTCGTCACGCGCGACGACAGCTTCATGCCGAGAACCAGGATGCCGGTCAGCGCGAGCACAAGGAGGCAGGCGAGCAGGTCGAAGCCGAAGCTCCCCTCGTGCGTCCCGCTCAGCGCCTGCGGCAGATGCATGCCCGCGGTGTCGAGGAGCGACCGCAGATAGCCCGACCAGCCGACCGCGACCACCGCGCAGCCCAGCGCCAGCTCCAGGATCAGGTCCCAGCCGATGATCCAGGCGGGGAACTCCCCGAGCGAGGCGTACGAGAAGGTGTACGCCGACCCGGCCACCGGCACCGTCGACGCGAACTCGGCGTAACAGAGCGCGGCGAGCCCGCACACGAGTCCGGCGACGACGAAGGCCAGCGCCACCGAGGGGCCCGCCGTCTCCTTGGCGATCTTCCCGGTCAGTACGAAGATGCCGGTGCCGATGATGACGCCGACGCCGAAGACCGTGAGGTCGAGGGCGGACAGCGACTTCTTGAGCGCGTGCTCCGGTTCCTCGGTGTCCTTGATGGACTGCTCGACGCTCTTCGTCCTGAAGAGGGTGCTGCTCACGGGCGTACCTCCCACGCTTGTCGTCCCCGACATGATCGAGAGAGCGAGTACCCGGTACGCCCCGGCGCGGGCCCTTTCACGCGAATGGGCCGGTCCCACCACCCGTACAGGGTGCTGAAACCGGCCCTTCGGCGGCGCGCGTTGACGGCGCGGCCCGGCGGCGGCGCTCAGTCGCGGGCGGGCTCCACGGCGTCCACCGCGGCGTTGCCGCGCTCGAACCGGCCGTCGAGCTTGGCGACCAGGCCGGTGACCTGACGGGCGATGTCCGGGGCGGTCAGGCCGATCTCGGCCATGATCTCCTTGCGGGACGCGTGGTCGAGGAAGCGCGGCGGGATGCCGAAGTCGCGCAGCGGCACGTCGACGCCCGCGTCGCGCAGGGCCTGGGCGATCGCCGAGCCGACGCCGCCCGCGCGCGAGTTGTCCTCGACGGTGACGACGACGCGGTGCCGCTCGGCGAGGGGCGCCATGGCCTCGTCGACCGGCTTGACCCAGCGCGGGTCGACGACGGTCGTGGTGATGCCCTGCTTGTTCAGCAGGTCGGCGATCTCCAGGCACATGGGCGCGAGCGCGCCGACGGAGACGAGCAGCACGTCCGGCCGTTCGGCGCCCGGCTCACGCAGCACGTCCATGCCGCCGACCGTGCCGACGGCCTTGACCGCGGGGCCCACCGCGCCCTTGGAATAGCGCACGACGGTCGGCGCGTCGTCGACCTCGACGGCCTCGCGCAGCTGGAGGCGGACCTGGTCGGCGTCGCGCGGCGCGGCGATCCGCACGGTGGGCACGCACTGCAGGATCGACATGTCCCACATGCCGTTGTGCGAGGCGCCGTCCGTGCCGGTGACGCCCGCGCGGTCCAGGACGAAGGTGACGCCGCACTTGTGCAGGGCCACGTCCATCAGGAGCTGGTCGAAGGCGCGGTTGAGGAAGGTCGCGTAGACGGCGAAGACGGGGTGCAGGCCGCCGGTGGCCAGGCCCGCCGCCGAGACCGCCGCGTGCTGCTCGGCGATGCCGACGTCGTAGACGCGGTCGGGGAACGCCTTGGAGAACTTCTCCAGGCCGACCGGCTGGAGCATGGCGGCCGTGATGGCGACGATGTCCTCGCGCTCGTGACCGAGCTTGACCATCTCCTCGCCGAAGACGGACGTCCAGTCCATGCCGCCGGCGGCGATGGGCAGGCCGGTGTCGGGGTGGATCGGGCCGATGCCGTGGAAGTGGTCGGCCTCGTCCTCCTCGGCGGGCTTGTAGCCGCGGCCCTTCTCGGTGAGGCAGTGCACGATGACCGGGCCGCCGAAGCGCTTGGCGCGCTGGAGCGCGGACTCCAGGGCCTCGATGTCGTGGCCGTCGATCGGGCCGACGTACTTCAGGCCGAGGTCCTCGAACATGCCCTGCGGGGCGATGAAGTCCTTCAGGCCCTTCTTGGCGCCGTGCAGGGTCTCGTAGAGCGGCCTGCCCACGACGGGCGTGCGCTCCAGGATGTCCTTCCCACGGGCCAGGAACCGCTCGTAACCGTCGGTGGTCCGCAGCGTCGCCAGGTGATTGGCGAGACCGCCGATCGTGGGTGCGTACGAACGTTCGTTGTCGTTGACCACGATGACGAGGGGGCGGTCCTTGGCGGCGGCGATGTTGTTCAGCGCCTCCCAGGCCATACCGCCCGTGAGCGCGCCGTCACCGATGACGGCGACGACGTGGTCGTCCTTGCCGCGCACCTCGTTGGCCTTCGCGAGGCCGTCGGCCCAGCCGAGGACCGTGGAGGCGTGACTGTTCTCGATGACGTCGTGGTCGGACTCGGCGCGCGAGGGGTAGCCGGACAGGCCGCCCTTGCTGCGCAGCTTGTCGAAGTCCTGGCGGCCGGTGAGCAGCTTGTGCACATAGCTCTGGTGGCCGGTGTCGAAGAGAACCTTGTCCTTGGGGGACTCGAAGACGCGGTGCAGGGCGATGGTGAGCTCGACCACGCCGAGGTTCGGGCCGAGGTGGCCGCCGGTCTTGGAGACTGCTTCGACGAGGAAGCCGCGGATCTCTCCGGCCAGCTCATTCAGCTCCTCAGGGCTGAGACGGTCCAGATCGCGCGGTCCCGTGATGCGGGTCAGCAGCGGCACCCGTGCCTCCTTGCAGTAGAGCTGAGATGTGCGGTTCTAGCCTTGCCGGGTCCGCCGAGTCTAATGTTCCGCTACTGAACGCACGAACCCCGCGCCCCGATGGGCGCGGGGTTGTGACAGGGAACGCTACGCGCGGCCCGCGGACTTCTGCGTACGCCGCGAAACGGAGTCGATGACCACGGCGGCCAGCAGCACCGCTCCGGTGATCATGAACTGGATCTCGCTCGCCATGCCCAGCATGTTCAGGCCCTGCTGGATCGACTGGATGACCAGCATGCCGAGCAGCGCGGACCAGACCTTGCCGCGCCCGCCGAACAGGCTCGTGCCGCCGATGACCGCCGCCGCGATCACCATCATCAGCGTGTTGCCGCCGCCGAGGCTCTTGGTCGCGCCGCCGGAGAGGCTGGCGATGAAGAGGCCGCCGAACGCGGCGAGCATGCCGGAGATGGCGAAGACCGTGATCCGGATCCGGTCGACGTTGATGCCGGCCCGTCGCGCGGCCTCCGCGTTGCCGCCGACCGCGAAGACCTGGCGGCCGAAGGTGGTGCGGCGCGCCACGAAGTCCGCGATCACCAGGACGGCGAGGAAGAGCACCAGGGCCAGCGGCAGGCCGCGGGCGCCGGCCGGCTCGTTCAGCTCGTACGCCGCACCGCCCGCGAGGACGGCGACGACGGCCGTGCGCAGCACGATCTCGCTGACCGGCCGCGACGGGAGCCCGGCGGCCTTGCGGCGCCGGCTGTCGAGGAGCAGGGAGCCCGCGTACGCGATGATCGCGACGCCCGCGAGGCCGTACGCGGCGATCTTCTCGGCGAAGAAGTGCCCGGTGAGGTCCTCGACGACGCTGCCCTCGGGCGTGTTGATGCTGCCCTCGCCGCCCATCAGCCAGATCTGCAGACCGCTCCAGCCGAGGAAGCCCGCGAGGGTGACCACGAAGGCGGGCACGCCGATCTTGGCGAAGAAGAAGCCGTGCAGGGCGCCGATGACCAGGCCGGCGAGGACGGCGATGAGCACCGAGAGCCAGTCGTTCAGCTCGTGGGTGACGCTCAGCACGGCCCAGACCGCCGCGCCCATGCCGGCCACCGAGCCGACCGAGAGGTCGATCTCGCCGAGCAGCAGGACGAAGACGATGCCGACGGCCATGATGCCGAGGCCGGAGGTGAAGACCGCGATGTTCGCGAGGCTGCTCGCGTCCAGGAAGTGGTCGTTCTTCAGCTGGAAGATGACCGCGATGATGATCAGGCCGACGACGACGGGCAGCGAGCCGAGCTCACCGCCGCGCATCTTGCGCTTGAACTCGGTCCAGTAACCGGCCAGGCCCTCCTCGCGGACGAGCAGGCGCGGGTCGACGGCAGCGCCGGGCGCGGCGGAGGCCGACGCGTCGGTCGCGGCGCCTGAGGGGGCCTCGGGGGTCGTGGAGGTCTTGGGAGTCTTGGCGAGGTCGCTCACTTCGCGTCCTCCTTCGTCGCCGTGGCCGTGCGCGCCCTGCGGCGCGTGACGGCGTTGTCCGTGGCCCCGGTGATGGCGGCGATGATCTCTTCGTTGGTGGTGTCGGCGACGGAGAAGGTGCCGTTGTTGCGGCCGAGCCGCAGCACGGCGACGCGGTCCGCGACCGCCTTCACGTCGGCCATGTTGTGGCTGATGAGGATCACTCCGTGGCCGCGCTCGCGCAGCCGCTCGACGAGGTCGAGGACCTGCGCGGTCTGCTCGACGCCGAGGGCCGCGGTGGGCTCGTCGAGGATGACGACCTTGGGGTCGCCGACGAGCGCGCGGGCGATGGCGACGACCTGGCGCTGACCGCCGGAGAGCGCCGCGACCGGGATGCGGACGCTGGGGATGCGGATGGAGAGCGTGTCGAGGAGCTCCTTGGCCCGCTTCTCCATCTTGATCTCGTCGAGGACGGAGGCCGTCTTCAGCTCGCTGCCGAGGAACAGGTTGGCGACGACGTCGAGGTTGTCGCAGAGGGCGAGGTCCTGGTAGACGGTGGCGACGCCGAGGTTCTGGGCGTCGTGCGGGCGCCCGATGCGGACCGGCCTGCCCTCCCACTCGATGGTGCCGTCGTCGATCGGGTGGACGCCCGAGATCGTCTTGACGAGGGTGGACTTTCCGGCGCCGTTGTCGCCGACGAGGGCGACCACCTCACCGGTGTGGATTTCGAGGTCTACGTCCGTGAGCGCCTGGACGGCGCCGAACCGCTTGGAGACCCCGCGCAACGCCAGCACGGGCGTAGCGGACACGTGAATCATCTCCTTCGCCGCCTGACCGGCGGGGAATGGTGGTGCAGCAAGGGCAGGTCCGGTGCCCGCCCCCCGTTTGCGGGGCGGTGTGAATGGGGCGGGCACCGGACCGGTAAGGGAATGCCGTTCCGTACAGGGGCCCGGGAGCGCTCTCGCGCGCCCGCGGGCCGCGTCTCGTACGAACGGATTTACCGCAAGCGGGGGTTACTTGATACCCGCGTCGTCGCACGCCTTCTTGTACTGGGCGGTGCAGATCTCGCTGACCTTGTACACCTTGTCCTTGACGATCGTGTCCGCGACCTCGTCCTTGGTGATCGCCTGCGCGTCGTACAGCTTGGCCGGGATGCCCTTGAAGTCGCCGCTCAGCGAGTCGACCTTGCGGTCGGTGAGGGTGTCGATGCTCTTGCCCTTGAGCAGGTTCACGGCGATCTCGGCGGTGGTCTCGGCCTCCGGCCGGATCTGCTTGTAGATCGTGTAGTCCTGGTCGCCGCTCAGCAGGCGCTGCACGCCCGCGAGTTCGGCGTCCTGGCCGCCGACCGGGACCTTGATGCCGCGCTGCTTGAGGGCGGTGATCACGCCGCCCGCCATGCCGTCGTTGGCCGCGTAGACGCCCTGGATGCCGTCCTTGCCGAGCTTGTCGATCGCGGAGGACATCTTCTTGTTCGCCTCGTCGGGCGACCAGTCCGGGATGTCCTGCTCGTACGCGATCTTCTTGACCTTCTTGTCGAGCACCGAGTGGGCGCCCTTCTTGAAGAAGGGGGCGTTCGGGTCGGTCGGCGAGCCGTTGATCATGACGACGTTGGCGTTCTTGGCCTCGGAGCCGAGCGCCTTGACCATGGCCCCGCCCTGGAGGCGGCCGATCTTCTCGTTGTCGTACGACACGTAGGCGGCGAGGGGGCCCTCGGCGAGGCGGTCGTACGCGACGACCTTCACGCCCTGCTTCTCGGCCTGCTTGACCCACGACTTGGTCGACTTGTAGTCCACCGCGTCCAGGATGATGACCTTGACGCCCTGGGTGACGAGCGCGTCGAACTGCTTCTTCTGGTTCTCGATGTCCTGAGCGGCGTTGTTGTACTTGACCTTGCAGTCCGAGCAGAGTTCCTTGATCTTCGCCTCCATGATGGGGCGGTCGAAGGTCTCGTAGCGCGTGGTCTTGTTCTCGGGCAGCAGCAGGCCGATGGTCTTGCCGTCGCCGCCGCTCGCCTTGTCGTCGTCGCCGTCTCCGGCCTTGCCACAGGCGGTCATGGCGAGTGCCATCGAAACCGCGGCCGTGCCTATGACGACGCGACGCGTCATTGCGTTCATGGTGGGGTGCCTCCCTGACGAGGCCGCGTCGTTGCGGCCGAGGTGGCTCGAAGTCAACTCGGCCGCCACACCAGCGTCAAGGAGTAAATCCTTAACGAGATGACAACGGTGCCATGCGTTATCTAAGTGAAGGCAGGGGTGCCCGCGGGCAGCGTTCCGTCCAAAAGGGTCGAATCCCCCATCTCGCTGAGCGCGAGCGCCAGCGCGCCGAGCACCTCGGCGCGGCCGCCGAGCGCCCCGGGCAGGACCGACAGCTGACGCGCGGCGCTCGGGATCGCGTACCGCCCGACGGACTCCCTGATCGGCCCGAGCACCAGCTCACCCGCCTCGGCGAGGTCACCGCCGAGCACGACACGGGAGGGGTTGAGGAGGTTGCAGAGGTTCGCGACGCCGCTGCCGATGTGCCGCCCGACGTCGGCGATCACGCGCCGGCAGCCCGGGTCGCCGTCGCGCGCGAGGCCGACCACCCGCTCCATGGTCAGGTCGGTGCCGTGGCTCGACTGGAGGAGCGGCAGGACATAACGGGCGGCGGTGAAGGTCTCCAGGCAGCCGCGGTTGCCGCAGCGGCAGACCGGGCCCGACTCGTCGAGCGTGATGTGCCCGATCTCGCCCGCGGTGCCGCCGGGGCCCCGGTAGATCCGCCCGCTGATCACGAGCCCGGCGCCCACACCGCTCGCGACCTTGATGTACGCGAGGTCCTTGACCCCCCGGCCGCTCCCCCAGACCAGCTCGCCGAGCGCGCCGAGGTTGGCGTCGTTGTCGACCTGCACCGGCACGCCGAGGCGGCCCGCGAGCTCCTCGGCGGGCTTGGTGCCGGTCCAGCCCGGCAGGATCGACGTGGAGCCGAGGGTCCCGGACTCGACGTCGATGGGTCCCGGCACGCCGAGCCCCACTCCGGCGATCTTCGTACGGTCCACTCCGGTGGCCGCGATCAGCCTGCTGACCAGCTGCTCGGCCCGGTCGAAGCCCTGCGCGGCGGACGCGTCCACGTCCAGCGGCTCGGACTCCTCGGCGAGCACCTGGTGGGCGAGGTTGCCGACCGCCACGCGCAGGTGCGTATGGCCGAAGTCGACGCCGATGACGATGCCCGCGTCACCGCTGAGCGAGACGCTGCGGGCCCGCCTGCCGCCCGCCGAGGTGGGTGTGACCTCGACCGTCCCGCCGTCCTTGAGCTCCCGGACGATGTTGGAGACCGTCGCGGCCGACAGGCCCGTCGTCCTCGCGATCTCCGCCTGCGTGAGCGATCCCGCGAGCCGCACCGCGCGCACGACCCGCTCGAGATTGGCCCGGTGCAGAGACGACTGCGACCCCGGAGTCTCCATTGACTCTCACCCTTTGCCCTCATTCGGGCGACCTGTGGTCCCCCGTGACACCGGCCTCTGGAACGGGTACCGGGCCATGTACAAGTTGTGAACTCCAAACTCCGCTGAAGGAGCTGCCGCAGTCAAGTCGTTGACGGAAATCAGGAGTCGGCTGAGCTCTCCTCGCGCGGCTTGCCGCGCATGCGCGACACGGCGACACCGGACAGACAGAGGAGTCCGCCGAGGAGCGCGAGCCAGCCCGGCACCTCACCGAGGAACAGCCACGACATGAGGATGACGAGCACCGGCACCGCGTAGGTCGTCGTGCCCATCTTCCCCGCGGTGCTGTGGGAGATGGCGTAGGCCCAGGTACTGAACGCGAGGGCGGTCGGGAAGACGCCCAGATACACCACCTGGAGCGTCGCCGACGTCGGGGCCCTGCCCACCTCCGACACGAACTGCCCGACGAACGGCAGGCACGCCACCGCTCCGACGAGCGCGCCGAACGTCGTCACCTGCAGCGGTGTGGCGTGCTTGAGCGTCGGCTTCTGCAGCACCACGCCCACCGCGTACACCACCGCCGCGACCAGGCAGAGCAGCACGCCGAGGACAGAGGACGACTCGCCCCCGCCGGAGGTGGCGATGCCGACCACCACGGCCCCGGCGAACGAGACCGTCATGCCGGCCATCAGCTTCGGCGGGAAGCCCTCCTTGAGCAGCCAGCCGCCGAGGAGCGCCATCAGGATCGGCCCGACGTTGACGATCATGGAGGCCGTACCGGCGTCCACCTCCCGCTCGCCCCAGTTCAGCGCGACCATGTACGCGCCGAACCAGAGGGCTCCGGAGGCGGCGATGCCGAGCCAGGCCTCGCGGGGCGGGAATCCCTCGCGCCGGGCCAGCAGGATGGCGCCGAGCACGAGGGACGCCACCGCGAGGCGGCCGAAGGCGAGCGCGCCGGGGCCGAAGTGCTCGCCGGAGCTGCGGATCGAGATGAACGACGAGGCCCACAGCACCACCGTGACGGAGGCGGCCGCGAGCACGAGGCCTTCCCTCTTCTTCGGCTGCTCGTTCTTCTTCGGCTGCCCGGGAGCGTCGGCCGCTGTCGGCGTGCCCGCCGCTCCTGGCGTCGCCGCCTCTTGTGCCGCCCCTGTTGTTCCCGATGTCGTTCCCGGTGTTGTTCCCGACTCTCGGCTCACGTTCGTGTCCTCCTGGAAGTCACCGGGTCCGGGCCCGCGGTGGGGATGGGGGTCGGGGTTGCGGGGTCGGGCAGCAGGAGGACGTAACGGATCTCCTGCCGGTACGCGGGGAGCAGCACCTGCGACGTGACGGTGATCTCCTCCGCCGAGACGTGCGGGAGGCGCAGTCTGAAGCGGTGGCCCTGCCGGTACGCGATGACGTTGAGGTCCTGGCTCCATCTGCTCCGGCACTCGGGGTCGTCGAGCACTTCGTCGAGGAGCGCGCCGAGTTGGCGGTCGCCGCGGCTCGTGACCAGGGCGAAGCGCAGCTGGGCGAGGTAGACGCCGGCATGGCCCTGCCAGTCGGTGAGCTGTTCGCGCGCCTCGGCCGAGAGGAGGACCCAGCGCAGGAGATTGGCGCCGGGCTCCAGGACCCACGGAAACCAGGTGGCCATGGTCGGCGTGTGGTCGAGGATGTTCCAGGCCTGGTCGACGAGGTAGCCGGGGAACTGCTCCTGGGTGGCGAGGAGTTGGGAGAGGGCGCACCGGGGTGCTCCGTCGACGGTGCGTCCGGGTACGGCCGGGTCGGCGTCGGCGTGCACGTTCCCGTACAGGGCCAGGCGTTCGTCCGGGCCGAGCGCCAGCGCCGTGGAGAGCCGCATCAGCGCGTCGGGCGTGAGCGGCACACCCGCGTCGCTCTCCAGATTGCGGTACCAGCGCTCGCTCACTTCCATGCGCCGGGCGACTTCTTTCTGGGGCAGCGGCTTGCCGCGCTGCATTTTCTTTCCGGCGGTGGCCCGCCACGCACGCAACAAGTCCGGGAGCCTCGCGGTGTGCTGAACCACCTGGAATTACCTCTCAGTTGCGCCATACACGCGTCGTGCACGGGCCCGAAATGGAAACGGGCCCGCCGAAACAAGATCATCACGGCCGAGCCCGCATACTACCGTCACTCCCAGAGCACGCAGTGTGATCTCCGGCACCCGCGCCCCTGACCTGCCGGTGTGCCGGTGCGGCAGCGCGGGTCGCCCAACGAGCGGCAAATATTTGCCGGTTACGCGATGCCATGCGGTGCGAGGCGGCAGATATTTGCCGCTTGACGGTGATCGTTTTTCACTGGAAGCATCATCGCCAGATGTCACGGAGAACGTTTCCGATTCGTTCCGTCTCCGATTCCCCCTTTGATTCGTTCTCGATTCGTTTCCGATTCGTCTCCGATTCGCTTCCTTCTCCGTTTCGTTTCGTTTCCGATTCTGTTTCGCTTCCGTTTCAGGCCGAAACCCCATCCCATGGAGAGTTACCCGTGCAGGCGGTCGACACCCTTTTGAAGCGGGCGTGCGAGAAATTCGCTGACGCGACCGCGATCACCTCTTCTGCCGATTCGATGTCGTACTCCGCGCTGCTGGCCCGCGCCGGGCAGGTGGCGGACGAGCTGCGGGCGCAGGGCATCGGCAGGGGCGACGTCGTCGGCATTCTCGGGCGGCGCGGCGCGGCGGCCGTCGTGGCCGTCCTCGGCGTGTGGATGTCCGGGGCGATCGTCATGCTCGTCGACGACTCGCTGCCCGAAGTGCGGCGCGAGACGATGCTGAATTCCGGTCCCGCCCGGGCGACCGTCGACTGCGCGGACGGTCACCGCGTGGCGCTGCGGCCCCTCGCCCCCGGGGAAGAGGGCGCCACGCCCGCGGACCTGGACGACGAGGACTACGCGTACATCGCCTTCACCTCGGGTTCCACCGGCCGGCCCAAGGCCATCGTCGGCAGCCACACGGGCCTCTCCCATTTCCTGGAGTGGCAGTCGGCCGAATTCGGCATCGGCCCGGACGACCGTTTCGCCCACCTCACCAATCTCTCCTTCGACGTCTGGTTCCGCGACGCCCTGACGCCCTTGATATCGGGCGCCACGCTGTGCGTCCCGGACGAGCGGCACCTCGATGCCGACGGCGTCCTCGCATTCCTGCGGGACAACGAGATCACGGGCTTCCACCTGGTGCCCTCGCTCGGCAAGGTGTGGCTGTCCGCCGCCGCGCAGACCGCGCCGCTGCCCACCGTCCGCCTCTCCTTCTTCGCGGGCGAGCCGCTGGACGGCGCCCTGGTGAGCAGCTGGCAGACGCTCTTCCCTCAGTGCCAGGTGGTGAACCTCTACGGCCCCACCGAGACGACGCTGGCCCAGCACTTCCACCGCGTCCCGCGGGACCCGGCCCCCGGGATCCAGCCCGTGGGCCAGAGCCTCCCCGGCTCGCGCAGCCTCGTCCTGGACGAGAAGCGGGAGGTGTGCCCCGACGGCACCGCCGGTGAGATCCACATCGCCGCCGGCCACCCCTCGCACGGGTATCTGGTCGACGGCCGGATGGTCTCGCCCTTCGTCGAGCTGCGGATCGACGGGGAGCGGGTCGTCGCCTATCCGACGGGAGACCTCGGACGGCGCGGCGCGGACGGCGGCCTGGAGGTCCTCGGCCGGGCCGACGACCAGATCAAGATCGCCGGTGTCCGCATCGAGCTGCAGGAGGTCCGCTCCGCGATCCAGTCGCATCCGAGCGTCCGCGACGTGTTCGTCTGCGCGCAGGAGGACCGGTTCACGAAGGTCATCGTGGCCGTCGTGGAGGGCGACGCCTCGGCCGAGCGGGAGCTCCGCGACTATCTGGGCGGGCGCCTGATGAGCGTCATGCTCCCGTCCGCCTTCCTCTTCCTGCCCGAGCTGCCGAAGCTGCCCAATGGCAAGGCCGACCGGAAGGCGCTCTCGGAGGCCGCCCGGGTGCACGTCCAGGAGCGGGCCCGGCGCGCCGCCGACGAGCGGGCCGCCGCCGCGCGGGAGCCGGGCGCGCAGAGCCGCTCGGTGGCCGACCGGCTCGAACGCATCTGGCTGGACGTGGCCGGTGGCGGGGCGGGGCCGCTGGCCGACCGCGAGGCGAACTTCTTCGACGTCGGCGGGACCTCGCTGACCATCGTGGTCCTCCACTCCGAACTCCAGCGCGAGTTCGGCGTGCGCTTCCCGCTCGTCCGCCTCTTCGAGCACGCGTCCTTCAACGCCCAGCGGCGCTTCCTCACCTCCGTGACCGACGAGCCGCGCGACCGCGCGCCGAGCGCCCCGGCCGCCGCGGGCCGCGCCACGCGGAGCCGTGTGCTGTCGACCCGGCGCGCCCGTCGCCGCCCGTAACCACTCCCTTTACCCGAGCAAGGATGAACATGGAAAGTGACGACGAGCTGATCGCCATCGTGTCGATGGAGTGCCGGCTGCCGCAGGCCGACGGCGTCGAGGAGTTCTGGCGGAAGCTGGTGGCCGGCGAGAGCGCCATCAGCGACCTCACGGACGCGGAGGTCGCCGCGGCCGGCGTCCCCGCGGACCAGCGCTCGCGCCCGGACTACGTGAAGCGGGCCGGAGTCCTCGACGGCCTCGCCGAGTTCGACTCCACGTACTTCGGCTACTCGCCGCGCGAGGCGGACATCCTCGACGTGCAGCAGCGCCTCATGCTGGAGTCGTCGGTGTCGCTCCTGGAGCGGGCCAACATCGATCCGCACCGCACCCGGCAGCGGATCGGCGTCTTCGCCGGTTCCGGGATGAGCACGTACCTCTTCGGTGCCCTGCGCCGTCGCGACCTGGTCGAATCCCTCGGCGAAATGGTCATCCGGCACGGCAACGACAAGGACTTCCTCGCCACGCGGACCTCGTACAAGCTGAATCTGCGGGGCCCCAGCGTCAATGTGCAGACGGCGTGCTCGACCGGGCTCGTGGCCGTCCACTCCGCCGTGCAGAGCCTGCTCCTCGACGAGTGCGACGCGGCCATCGCCGGTGCCGTGCACGTGCGCCTGCCTCAGCAGGCCGGATACCGCCACCAGGTCGGCGGCGTGCTCTCGCCCGACGGGGTCTGCCGGCCCTTCGACTCCGGCGCCAACGGCACCGTCTTCACCAACGGCATCGGGCTCGTCCTGCTGAAGCGGCTGCGCGACGCGGTGGCCGACGGCGACGAGGTGCACGCCGTGATCGCCGCCTCCGCGGTGAACAACGACGGTGCGGAGAAGGTGAGTTTCACCGCCCCCAGCGTCTCCGGCCAGGTCGACGTCTTGAGCGACGCCCTCCAGATCTCCGGCGCCAAGCAGACGGACATCGCGTACATCGAGGCGCACGGCACGGGCACCGCGCTCGGGGACCCCATCGAGATCGAGGCGATCAAGCAGGCGTACGGCCTCGACGGCGACCCCTGCGGCATCGGCTCGCTCAAGGGCAACTTCGGCCACCTCAACATCGCCGCGGGCATCATCGGCCTGATCAAGGCGGCGCTGGTCCTCAAGCACAAGTACGTGCCGCCGACCGTCAACGTCGACGAGGTCAACCCGGCCCTTGAGCTGGACGGTTCGCGCTACTTCGTCACCACCGAAGGCCTGCCCCTCGACCGCGGCACGGACAACTGGGTCGGGGTGAGCGCCTTCGGCATGGGCGGTACGAACGGCCACGTCATCCTCAAGAGCTTCGAGCCGGACCCGGCCGACCCCGCCGACGGGCCCGCCGCCGTCCCCGGAGCCGCCGAGGGGCCGAGCGTCCTCACCTTCTCGGCCCGGTCCGAGGCCGCCCTGCGCAACCAGGCCGCCGCGCTGGCCGACCACCTCGCCGCGCACCCGGACACCTCCCTCGCCGCGGCCGCGTACACGCTGCGCGAGGGCAGGACGCTGCACCCCTACCGCGCGTCGCTGGCCGCCGTCGACCGGGCCGAGGCGATCACCCGGCTGCGCGCCGGGCGCTACCACCGGGGAGCCGAGGCGGACCCGGCCGGGATCGCGTTCGTCTTCGCCGGGCAGGGGACGCAGCGCCGGGCGATGGGCGCCGCGCTCACCGCGACGAACGAGCACTTCGCCCGGCGGCTCGACGAGGCCGTCGACGCGGTGAACGAGCACACGGACTTCGACGTGCGGGCCCACCTCGGCCCCGACGGCGAGGTCGACGGCATCGACACCTCGGTGGCACAGCCGCTCCTCTTCGCCGTCGAGTACGCCCTGGCGACCTCGCTCATCGACGCGGGCGTCCGGCCGGGACACGTCCTCGGCCACAGCCTCGGCGAGATCGTCGCCGCGACCGTCGCGGGCGTCTTCGACCTGCCGACCGCGGCGGCGCTCGTCGCGACGCGGGCGCGGCTCATGGGGCGCTGCCCGAGCGGGGCGATGCTCGCGGTGGACCGCCTCGACGCGTTCGCGGACCTCCTGTCCGGCGGCGACCTCGTGGTGGCGGCGACCAACTCGCCCGCCCAGCACGTGCTGTCCGGCACCCACGAGGCCGTCGAGGCGGCCGCCGCACGGGCCGCCGACGCCGGAGTCCGGCACCAGCGTCTCGCGACGTCGCACGCCTTCCACTCGCCGCTCATGCGGGACGCCGCGGAAGCGTTCCGCGAGTTCCTCGGGACCGTCACCCTGCACGCGCCGCGCATCCCGCTGGTCTCGAACATCACCGGCCGCCTCCTCACGGAGTACGAGGCGAGGAGCCCGCACTACTGGGCGGACCACCTGCTGCGCCCCGTCGACTTCGCCGGGTCGATGGAGACGCTGCGGGAGGCGGGCGTGCGCAGGTTCGTCGAGATCGGCCCCGGCCGCTCGATGAGCAACCTGGTGCGGGCCAACCTCGCGTCCGAGTCCGGTCCTGGCCTCGACCTCGCGCAGACCCTGGGCGAGCCGGAGCACGAGGAGGAGTCGTTCGCGGACGCGGTCGCGCTCGGCTGGGCCGTCGACCCCGAGGTGCCCATCGAGGAGTACGCGAGCGCTCCGCGGATGGTGCCCCTGCCGACGTACGCGTTCGAACGGCACGTGCACTGGGTGGAGCCGGTACTCGGCTTCGGGACGGAGGACGTGAGCGCTCCCGCCACGCCTGCGACCGCGCCCCCGGCCGATCCCGCACCCGCGTCTGCATCCGTATCCGCGTCCGCTCCGGTGTCCGCGCCTTCGGCGGCCGCCGCCGACGACGACCTCGACGGACCGACCGAAGAGATCCGCAAGGTCGTCGCGAAGATCTTCGAGACCTTCCTCGGGGGCCCGGCCGCCGACCACGACCGCGAGTTCTTCGAGCTCGGCGGGAACTCTCTCATGGCCATCCAGCTGATCAACAAGCTGCGCGAGACGTTCGAACTGGACTTCTCCGTCCGGGACTTCTACGAGAACAGCTCGGTCGCGGCCACCACGAACGTCATCAAGTCACTGCTGCTCCAGGAGCCCGCCCGTGTCTGACAGTTCCTTCCTCGACGCCGGACAGCTGGCGAGCCTCAAGGCGAAGCTGAGGTCCGGGTCCGAGCCCACCGCCGACGCACCTCCGCCGCCGTCCCTGCCCGACCTGGGCGTCATCTTCTTCTCCGGGCTGAGCGGCGACAGTGACCCCTACGACCTGCTGCTCGAAGTCTCCCGCTATGTCGACGGGGCCGGGTTCGGCGCCATCTGGACGCCGGAGCGGCACTTCACCGACGCGGGCGGCGCCTATCCCAACCCGGCCGTCCTCGGCGCCGCCCTCGCGATGATCACGGAGAACGTGCGGATCCGGGCGGGCAGCATCAACCTCCCGCTCCACAACGTCCTGCGCGCCGCCGAGGAGTGGGCGCTCGTGGACAACCTGTCCGGCGGGCGCGTGGATCTCGCGGTGGCACCCGGCTGGCACGCGCGGGACTTCGTCCTCAACCCCGACGCGTTCGAGGACCGGGCCCAGGTGCTCAACCGGTCGCGCGAGCAGTTGCAGGACCTGTGGCGCGGCAACACCGTCCAGCGCACCGACGCCCTGGGCGAGAGCCACGACATCCTGACCTTCCCGCGGCCCGTCCAGCCGGAGCTGCCCGTCTGGCTGACCTCGTCCAAGAGCGAGGACGCGTGGCGGTTCGCGGGCGAGAACGGCTTCAACGTCCTGTCGGCGCTCATCAACTTCGGCCCGCCCGAGCTGAAGAAGCGGATCGACATCTACCGCGAGGCGCGGGCCCGGGTGGGGCTCGACCCCGACTCCGGCGTCGTGTCGCTGATGCTGCACACCTACGTGGGCGCCGACATGGACGAGGCCGTGGAGACGGTCAGGCCGGCCATGATCGAGTACCTGAGCTCCTTCGTGACGCAGCACGCGACCTCCGGCCAGAGCGAGTCGCGCGACAAGTCCGAGACGCTGCGGAGCCTCGACCGGGACCGGCAGGAATTCCTGGAGATGGTGTTCCAGCGGTACGTCACGTCGAGTTCGCTCATCGGCGATGCGAAGCAGGCCCGCGCGACCCTTGAGGGCTTCCACGAGATGGGCGTGGACGAGGTCGCCTGCCTCGTCGACTTCGGACTTTCCAAGGACGAGGTGCTCGCCAGCCTCGCCCGCCTCTCCCCGCTGCTGCCGAAGAAGGGGGCCTGAGCCGTGAAGACGTACAGCTTCGAGGGCATCGAGCCACGTATCCACCCCAGCGTCTACGCCTTCGACGACGTCGTGGTGATCGGGGACGTCGAGATCGAGGAGGGCGTCAGCCTCTGGCCCGGTGTGACCGTGCGCGGCGACAAGGGCAGTGTGCGGATCGGCCGCGGGTCGAACATCCAGGACCACGCGATGCTGCACTCGGACCCCGGGCAGCCGCTGACCATCGGGCCCGACGTGACGATCGCCCACAGCGCGGTCCTGCACGGCTGCTCGGTCGGGGCCGGCACGGTCGTCGGGATCGGCGCGGTCCTGCTGAACGGCGTGTCGGTCGGGGCGAGTTCACGGGTCTCCGCGGGTGTGGTGCTCAGTGCCGGGCCCGTCCGCCCGCCCAGGAGCCTCATCGCGGGCAACCCCGCGACCGTCCTGATGACGCTGAGCGACAGTGACGTGGCCGTGCTCGACGAGACGGCCGCCGAGTACCGGGAGCTGGCCGCGCGGTACCGCGCGGGCCTGCGCCCCCTCGGCCCCCGCCCCGAGGCGGCCGGCGTTGTCGAGTAGCGCACGCGAGCGCGGAACCCTCCGCGTCGGGTTCCAGCGGCACACTCCGCCGTTCTCCTACGTCGCCCCCGGCACGGACGGCACGGCCTTCGAACCCGTCGGCTACTCCGTCGATCTGGCCCGCCTCGTCCTCGCGAAGGTCTTCGACGGCACGGAGCCGGTGCCGCGGATCGAGGCCGTCGAGGTCACGTCCACCACGAGGGAGGGCCTGCTCACCGAGGGCCGCATCGACATCGAGTGCGGGTCGACGACCATCACCGAGGAGCGGCTGCGGCGCCACGCGTTCAGTAGGCCCATCTTCCGGACCTCGCACCGGGTCGCCGTGAAGTCCGGTGTGCGAGCGGGCCCGCTGCGCGTGGTCGGCATCCAGGGATCGACGAGCCAGGCCGCGCTCGAAAGCGCACCGGACCCGGGCTTCGCCTTCACCTTCACCGGTGTGCCGTCCATCGGGGCGGCCCTGGACGCCTTCCTCGACGACCCGCTCGTCGACGCGATCGTGGCGGACGAGGTGATCCTCCTGTCCCTGCTGCGCGGCGCCGGCCGGGCCGGGGACGACGTCAGCCTGCTCGACGTGCGGCTCGGCGAGGAGAGCTACGGATTCCTCCTGCGGAAGGACGACCCGGAGTTCGTCCGTGCCGTCGACGCCGCGCTGGCCGACGTGTTCGCGTCCGACGCGTACCCCACGCTCCTCGACACGTGGTTCGACGAGCTCCCCGATCCGACGAGCTCCCCCGACCGGAACAGGCACCCGCGATGAACACCACCGACACCGCTCCCTCCGTACTGCAGGACACGTTCAAGGACGTCATGGCCGGCGTGGCGACACCCGTGTCGATCGTGACGGCCCTGGCCCACAACGGCGCGCCGTGCGGTGCGACCGTCAGCGCCTTCTCCTCCTTGTCGGTCTCCCCGCCGATGGTCCTGGTCAGCCTGGACAGAAGGTCGCGGACCCTTGAGGTGATCCGCGAGTCGGGGCGCTTCGGGCTCAATGTGCTCGGCGCCGACCAGGGCGACCTGGCGATGTCGTTCGCGGCCAAGGGCGGGGCCGACAAGTTCCGCGGGACGTCCTGGAGCATCGAGCACGGCCTGCCCCGCGTCGCCCGCGCGTCGGCGTGGATCGCCTCGACCGTGGCCGACTTCGCGGACGGCGGCGACCACGTCATCGTCCTCGGCCGCGTCGACGCAGCGGAGGCCGCGGCGGGCCGGGCGCCGCTGGTCTACCACCGGCGCCGCTTCGGCACCCACCAGCCCTGCCACGACCCCGCCCGGGGGGTGCCGGCATGACGCACCGGGTCAGGGTCGGGCTCCTCGGCTGCGGCACGGTGGGGGCGGACTTCGCCGCGCTGCTGGTCGAGCGGCGGGCGGCGATCGAGTCCGTCACGGGCCTGTCGCTCGAGCTCGTACGGATAGCGGTGCGCGATCCGCTCAAGCCGCGGCCGCCCGCGCTGGCCGCGGAGCTGTTCACCGGCGACGCCCACGACGTGGTCAAGGCCGACGACGTCGACCTCGTGGTCGAGCTGATCGGCGGCACGTCGGCCGCCGGTGAGCTGGTCATGGCGGCCCTTGACGCCGGGAAACCCGTCGTGACCGCCAACAAGGAGCTCATCGCGAGCGCGGGCCCCGCGCTGTTCGCCGCGGCCGACCGGGCGGGCGTCGACCTCTTCTTCGAGGCCGCCGCGGTGGCCGCGGTGCCCATCCTGCGCCCCCTGCGGGAGTCCTTGCAGGCGGAGGACGTGACGCGGGTGGTCGGCATCGTCAACGGCACCACCAACTACATGCTGACCCGGATGACGGCCGACGGCCTCGACTTCGACGAGGCGCTGGCGAAGGCGCAGGAGCTGGGGTACGCGGAGCCCGACGCGACCGCCGACGTCGAGGGCGCCGACGCGGCGTCCAAGATCGCCATCCTCGCCTCGCTGGCCTTCAACCGGTCGGTCGTGGCGGACGATGTCAGCAGGGAAGGCATCGCCGGGCTCGAACGGGAGGACTTCGAGCTGGCCGACCGGTTCGGGTTCGACATCAAGCTCCTCGCCGTGGCGGAGCGCTTCTCCGGCGGCGGGGCGGTGGGCGCGCAGGTCTTCCCCGCCCTGATCGGGCGCGAGCACCCGCTGGCCAGCGTCCGTGACAGCTTCAACGCGGTGTTCCTCACCACCTCCGCCGCCGGTGAGCTCATGTTCTACGGGCACGGGGCGGGCCCCCGCCCGTCCGCGTCCGCGATCCTCGGGGACGTGACGGGCGCGGCGGACCAGCTGGTGCGCGGCACGCACCGGCGCGTCCCCGTCGGCCCGCCCGCGGTCATGCGGCCGACGCGGGACCTGGTGCACTCGTACTACGTCCGCGCGGACGTCGACGAGGCGCCGGGCGTCCTGTCCGAGGTGACGGGGGTGTTCGCGCGGCACGGTGTGTCGATCCGCACGGTGGACCAGCACGGCTCGGAGTCGCGGGCCCGCATCGTGTTCATCACGTTCCCCGCACCCGAGCACGCGCTGCACGCCGCGCTCGACGAGCTGCGGGGCCTCGGCCAGGTGCGGCGGGTGGGCCGGGTGCTGCGCATCTACAAGTAGCCATCCCCGGCGGCCCGTTGACGCCGCGCAGAACGACAACACCACAGCACGACACAGCACCAGAGGAGTCCCACCCATGTCCCAGCCGATCCAGCTCGTCATCCACATCACCACCCAGCCGGGCCGCGGAAAGGAGCAGATCGCCGCCTTCGAGCGTCTCGCGCCGCTCGTCCGGGCCGAGGACGGCTGCCTGCAGTACGACCTGCACCAGGTGAGCGGCGAGCCCGACCGGTTCGTCCTCATCGAGCGGTGGGCGTCGCAGGAGGCGCTCGACGCGCACGACGCCACCCCGCACATGGTCGAGGCCGACGCGGCGAGCCCCGCGTTCCGCGCCGGTCCCGCCCGGGTCGTACGGCTCGACGCCGAGCCGCTGGCCTGACGCGCGCCCGTACCCGTAATCCGAAGAACGGCCGTCCGGAGCCCTCCGGACGGCCGTTCCGCGTATCCGCCGACTACTTGACGGAGCCTGCCGTGAGGCCCGACACCACGTGCTTCTCGATGAAGGCGAACAGCACGATGACCGGCACGATCGCCACGACGGACGCGGCGAAGAGGTAGTTCCACTGCACCGTGTAGTTGCCGATGAAGTTGTTGATGCCGACCGTCAGCGGCTGCTTGTCCGGTTCGGTGGTCAGGGTGAGGCCCATCACGAACTCGTTCCAGGACGTGATGAAGGTGAAGATCACGGCCGTGACGACGCCCGGCAGGGCGAGCGGCAGCGTCACCTTGATCATGGCGCCGAAGCGGCTTGTGCCGTCCACCATGGCGGCCTCCTCCAGCTCCGGCGGGATCGAGCTGATGTAGGCCGTCAGGATCCACACCGCGAAGGCGAGGTTGAACGCCGCGTTGGTGAGGATCAGCGTCCAGACCGAGTTGAGCATGTCCAGCTGGTGGAACTGGCGGTAGAGGCCGACCAGGAGCGCCGTGGGCTGGAACATCTGGGTGACGAGGACGAGGAGCAGGAAGAGCTTGCGGCCGCGGTAGCGCATGCGGGCCGTGTAGTACGCGGCGGGCAGCGAGACGAGCAGGACCAGCAGGGTCGCGCCGCCTGCGACGAGCAGCGTCACCTGGAGGTTCTGGCCGAGCTCGGACTCCTTCCACACGTCGATGAAGTTGGCCCACTCCAGGTTCTGGGGCAGGTATGTGCGGTCGCGGAGCTCCTCCTTGGGGCGGAGCGCGGTGACGATCATCTCCAGGTACGGCGCGAGGAAGACCGCGGCAAGGAGCCACGCGCAGGCCGTGATGACCAGGGTGCGGGGCCGGAAGGCGCGCTTGGGTGTGCGGCCCTTTTTCGGCGCAGGGCGGGTCGCCGTCGCGGTGGCCATCAGTCCTCCTCGTTCCACCGGCTGACCTTCAGGAAGATCAGCACGAGCACCACGACCATCAGGAAGTTGACGACCGACATGGCCGCGGACTCGCCGATGTCGGTCTCCTTCAGCTTGTACATGAACACCATCGACGTGGAGGTGTCGTAGCCCGGGCCGCCCTGGGTCATGGCCCAGATGATCGGGAAGGAGTTGAAGACGTTGATGAGGTTGATGACGACGCCGACGAGGAAGGCGGGCCGCAGCATCGGGAGCGTGATGTGGCGGTACGTCTGCCAGGTCCCGGCCCCGTCGATGCGCGACGCCTCGTAGACGTCCTGCGGGATGGTCTGCAGGCCCGCAAGGAGCGTGTACGTGGTGAAGGGCAGCGACACGAAGACGGCGACGGCCATCATCCACGGCCAGGCGGTCTCCGGCTTGCCGAGCCAGTCCTTGGAGCTGTCGATGAGGCCGAGGTCGAGCATCAGCGTGTTGAGCACGCCCGCGGTCTGGTTGAGCATCCACTTGAAGCCGATGGCGGTCATCAGGACGGATGCCGCCCAGGGGGCGATGAGCGCCCAGCGGGTGATGCGGCGGCCGGGGAACTTCTGGTTGAAGAGCTGGGCGAGGGCGAGCGAGAGCAGCATCGTCGCGGTGACGACGACGACCGTCCAGATCACGGTCCAGGTGAGGACGGCGCCGAAGTCGCTCTCCTCGAAGAGCTTCTTGAACTTGTCGGTCCCGGCGCTGCCGCGCACCTTGCCGGAGATGGAGATGTTGAGGAACGAGGTGCGGATCAGCTCGACGACGGGCCAGACGACGACGGCGAGGATCAGCAGGATGACGGGCGCTATCCAGGGCAGCGGGCCGAGCCGGGCCAGGCCGCTGCGGCGGCTCACCGGCCTGGGTGCGCGCCCGCCCCGTCCCCGGCCGGACCCGGCCGGGGACGGAGGGGCCTTCAGCGACACGGAAACTCCTTCGTTCGGCGTCGGCCGCTACTTGGCGTCGGCCGCCGCCGACTCCGCCTTCTTCTGGAGGTCGCCGAGGACCTGCTTCGGGTCGTCGGAGACGGCCTTGCCGCCGGTCTTCTTCATCTCGGCGGACACGAGGTCCCAGGAGGTGTCGCCGAGCGGGTAGAACTTGGCGTTCGGCAGCACCTCGAAGAACGGCTCCAAGTCCTTGTGCTTGCCGTTGGTCTTCATCTCCTTGAGCGCGTCCTGGGTGACGGGCATCAGGTTGTACATCTCGTCGAACGCCAGCATCTTCTTGGAGTACGTGAAGTCCAGGAACTTCTTCACGCCCTCCTTCTCCGCGCCGCCGTCCTTGAACGCCATCATCCAGTCGGCGACGCCGAGGGTGGACTCCAGCGGGCCCTCCTTGCCGGGGATGGGCGTGACGCCGTAGTCGACCTTGCCCTCCTTGGCCATCTGGATGAGGCTCGGGTGGCCGTTGAGCATGCCGACCTTGCCGGCCGCGAAGTCGGCGAAGGCCGTCTTGCGGTCGGTGGAGGCGGGGTTGGCGTAGGTGAGGCCGGGCTTGACCAGGTTGGTCTTGAGCCACTCGAAGGTCTCGATGTTCTGCGGGCTGTCGAGGGTGTACTTGCCGTCCGCGTCGGTGTATCCGCCGCCGTTGCCGAGCTCCCACATCATCGTCTCGCCCTGGGTCTCCTCGGGGCCGAGGGGCAGGGCGTAGGGGGTCTCGGCGGCCTTCTTGGCCTTGATCTTCTTCGCGGCGTCGGCGAGTTCGGCCCAGGTCTTCGGCGGGGACTTGACGCCGGCCTTCTTGAGGACGGACTTGTTGTAGAACATGACGCGGCTGGAGGAGACCCACGGGATGCCGTACTGGGTGCCGTCGACCTCGCCGGCCTTGGCGAAGCTGGGTATGAGGTTGTCGCGCGTCTTGGCGGACATCACCTCGTCCGCCTTGTAGAGCAGGTCGTCGGCGACCTTGTCGGCGTAGCCGCCGGTCTGCAGCAGGTCGGGCTCGTTGCCCGCCTGGATCATGTTCTTGACCTGCTTGTCGATCTCGTTCCAGTTGATGACCTGGACGTCGACCTTGTAGCCCTTGTTGGCCGCCTCGAATTCCTTCTTGACCTCGGCCCAGTACACCTTCGAGGCGTTGGACGCCTTGTCCCCGTAGTCGGCGGCGACGAGCTTGATCGTCTTGCTGTCGCCGCTGTCGCTGTCGCCGCCGCAGGCGGTAAGTCCCAGCGCCATGGCGAGTGTTGCCGCGCCGGTGGCGACCATTCGGTTCCTCATGCTGTTTTCAACCCTTCGACATCGGTGTCGACTTGAGCGCTTCCAGTCGCCCCCCGCGGCGCCGTGGCGCAGACACTACTCACGGCCCGATTCGCCTCGACAGGCCTAGACCACTTTCGTGGCCAAGCTGAAATCACCTGCCTCACCAGGTCACTTGAGGGCTCCCGCCGTCAGACCGGCCTGTACCTGTCGCTGGAAGACGGCGTAGACGACGAGCACCGGGAGCATGGCGATGGTGAGGCCCGCGAAGAGCGCTCCCCAGTCACCCCGGTAGCCCTGCGAGACGGCGAGGGAGGCGAGTCCCTGCGGCAGCACGTAGCTCTTCTCGTCCTCGTTGTTGAGCAGCAGCGGGAGCAGGTACTGGTTCCACTGGCCGAGGAAGTTGAAGATGCCGATGCTGACGAGGCCGGGCTTGGCCATGGGCAGCATGATCTGGAAGAAGGTGCGGGTGTGCGAGGCTCCGTCGACCATCGCCGCCTCCTGCACGCCGGTCGGCAGCGTGCGGAAGAAGGAGGTCAGGAAGAAGGTGGTGAAGGGCAGTGAGTACGCGATGTACGCGATCATCAGCCCCGGCCGGGTGTCGAGGAGGCCGAAGTTCTCCATCACCGCGAAGAGCGGGACGAGCGCCAGGATGACGGGGAACATCATGCCGCCCGCGAACAGCATGAAGACGACGCGGTTGCCGGGGAAGGTGAAGCGGGCGATGACGTAGGCCGCCATCGAGCCGAGCAGCATGGTGCCGGTCAGCGAACCGGCCAGGATGATCAGTGAGTTGACGGTGTACTGGCCGATGTTGGCCTTGTTCCACGCGTTGGTGAAGTTCTCCCAGTGGAAGGAGGCGGGCCAGCCCATCGGGTCGCTGAGGATCTCCGCCGAGGGGCGGAACGCGGTGAGGGCGACCCAGATCAGGGGCCCGGCGGCGAGGATCACCCACAGGACGAGGAAGGCGTGCGAGAAGACGTTGAGGGTGGTGCCCGTCTCCTTCTCGCGGCGGGGCGCGTCGGTGGTGGCGGGGCGGGGCGCGGTGGTGGTCGTGGTGGTCATGATGCAGTGGCTCCCGCGGTCTCAGTATTCGATCCGGTCGCGGTTCCCGACCCGCATGACGATCAGGGAGAACGCCATGCTCAGGACGAGGAGGACCACGCCGATGGAGGTGGCGTAGCCGTACTGGCCGTCCCGGAACCGTTCGTAGAGGAAGACCGGGGTCACCTTCAGGACGTGCGGCGGCACCATGACCAGGCAGATGGCGAAGGTGTCGAGCGCCTGGATGCCCATGTAGATCCAGCCGGTGCGCACCGTGTCCCAGATCAGCGGGAGCGTGACGTTGAAGAAGGTGCGGGCGCGGCCGGCGCCGTCGAGCAGCGCCGCCTCGTAGATCTCCCTGGGGATCGCGCCCATCGCCGCGGAGAAGAGCACGACGTAGAAGCCGACGAAGCTCCAGCTGATGACGGTGAGCAGCGCGACGAGGCCGAGCGTCTGGTCGCCGCCGAGCCAGGCGGGGCCGTCGACACCCACCTTGTCCAGGCCGCCGTTGATCAGGCCGCTGTTGGTGTTGAAGACGCGGCCCCACACCACGGCGATGATGGCGACGGACAGGACCTGCGGGAAGAAGTAGACGACCTTGTAGACCGAGGAGCCCGCGACGCCCGCGATGGCCTGTCCCCTGCGGTGCCGGCCACCCGAGGTGATCATGAAGGCGAAGAACATGCCGAGCACGAGCGTGACGACCGGGGCGATGACCAGCAGCAGGGTGCTGACCTGGAGCGAGTCCCAGAAGCGGTCGTCGTTCCACATCTTCTGGTAGTTGTCGAACCCGACGAAGTTCGCGACGGGGCCGCCGGACCAGTCGGTGAACGAGTAGTAGATCGCCTGGAGGAACGGCGAGATGACGAACAGCGCGTAGAACCCCAGCGGCACGGCCAGGAAGCCGACGATGAAGCGGTACTTGTCGAGGGTGCGGTAGCGCCGGTCGTAGCGGACGCGGCGGGGGGTGAAGCGGGGCGGGAGCAGCATCGCGAGACACAGCAGCGGCCAGTTGGCCGGGCGGGGCGGAGGCTTGGCCTCCGCCCGCTTCTTCGTCGGCTTCGGCGGTGGGGTGCCGGCCACCCGGGTGTCGGTCTTCACGCCGCTCAGGCCTTCTTGACCTTGGTGATGTCGGGGTCCTTGAGGATCCGCTGGGAGGCCTTCTCCATGGTGTCCATGGCCTGCTTGGTGCCGATCTGGCCCTGCATGAACTTGTGGATCATGTTGTTGAAGTCCTCGCGGAACAGCTCGTTGTACCAGTCGTAGAACTTGGGGATCACGACGTTGTCCCCGGCGGCCTTGATCGCCGCCTGCGCGCTCGCCGCGCCCGAGGGCAGTTCGAGGCCGTCGATGGCGCCCTTGACGACCGGCATCGAGCCGATCTCCTTGAAGAGGTTGAGCGCGGCCTCCTTGCTGTACATCATCCGCAGCCACTCCAGGCCGCCCTGCCGGTTCTTGGCCTTGGCGGGCACGATGAAGGGCTCACCGGCCGGGGCGAAGAGGGTGCCGAACGGCATCTTGTCGCCGGAGTCCAGGGAGGGCGTGGCGCCCACCGTCATGCGGAAGTCCTTCGGCGTGGTGTCCTTGGCCTCGTTCTCCACCCAGGAGCCGTTGGGCACGAAGAGGCACTTGCCCTCCTTCGTCCACGCGGTCTGCATCTCGGTGTGGGCCTCGGTGCCGTCGAACCCGGTCAGCACGTACTTCTTGGCGACCAGCTCCTCCCAGGCCTCGAAGACGTCCTTGACCGCGTCGTGCTTCCAGGCGCCCGGCTCCAGGTAGTCCATGGCGGTGGTGACCTCGCGGCCGCCGCGCTGGGCGAACATCGCGTACATGCTGAAGAACATGTAGCGCGGGTGGCCGCCGGGGTAGCTCCAGCCGTGGATGCCCTTGGCCTTGGCCTTCCTGCAGACGGCGAGCATCTCGTCCCAGGTCTTGGGATACGAGGAGTCGAGCCCGTCCTCCAGGAGCTTCTTGGAGTACCAGTTTCCGTACACCGTCAGCGCGATGTTCAGGCTGTAGCACTCCCGGCCGCCGAAGCGGCCCATCTCCTCGACGATCGGCACCAGGGTCTCGCGCACGGTGACGTCCGGGTCGTCCCAGGAGGGGGCGTCCAGGACCTCGCTGAGGTCGGCGACCTGCTTGTTGTGCACGAGCTTGCCGGGGTTCATCTGGTCGGCGCCGCTGTTGTTGACGACGTCCGCCGTGGGCTTGCCCCGGACGATCTTCGGCTGGACCTGGGTGGCGATCTTCTCGGTGGACTTCTGCTCGGGATCGGCCTTCGGGTACTTCTTGGCGTACATGTCCGTGACGAACTGGGCGTACTTGTCGCCGTATCCGCCGTTGAAGATGTAGACCGAGAGGCCCGCGTCCTCCTTCACCCCGAGCGGGTTCTTCTTGGACTTCGTGCCCTTCTCGGCCTTGTTCTCCTCGCCGCCTCCGCTGGCGCAGGAGCTGAGCGCCCCCACGGCCGGCACCGCGAGCAGACCGGCGGCCGCCGCCCTCTTCATGACATCACGACGGTTGACGCTGGTGGATCCCATGCTCAAGTCCTCGCCTTCTCCAGGACTCAGGCGGTGAACCGGACCCTCCCCGGCACCGCGGTGGTGTGAAGCTGGGGTCGTGCGCCGGGTTCTCCCACCGGCCAGGGCAGTTGACGTCGGACGCGGACAGGTATAGTCCACTCGCCGTCGGGTGGGCAAGATCGAATACGACTTTGCCCGGCAGCCTTGTCCGAGTTGAGACCTGCGACGATCCCCGGTCGAACCTCTCGCACATCACCGTCCAAAAGCGTGGACTTTCGCGCCGGTTTCCATGGACTTTCCCTCGGGTCACCCGAGTGGCCGGGTGCGGGTCGCGGCCGCGCTCGTGAACGTGCCGCGGCCGTGCTCAGGAACGTGCCGCGTTCCGCCGGGAGCGGGACCGCTCACGGCGCGCCCGGCCCACGAGGTCGGCCGCCGCCGTCGGCCAGGAACCGTGCTCGAAGCCGAACCCGGCTTCCGTCAGCCGCCCGGGCACCACCCTCCGGCTCTTCAGGAGGAGTTCGGTGTCGGAGCGCAGCGCGAAGGCCCCGAGCCCGGCCATCCAGCGCGTCGCGGGCAGCCCGACCGGCATGCCCCAGGCGCCGCGCAGCACGCGCATGAACTCCCGCTGAGGCAGCGGGCCGGGGGCCGCGAGATTGACCGCCCCCGTGATGTCGTCCCGGTCGATCAGGAACTCCACGGCACGCACGAAGTCACGGTCGTGGATCCAGGACACGTACTGGGCGCCGCCCGCGACCGGCCCGCCGAGGCCGAGCCGGGCCAGCCACAGCAGGTAGTCGAAGACGCCGCCGCGGTCGGGGCTCATCACCATGGCCGAGCGCAGGGCCACCTTGCGCGTCCGGGGCGTCGCGGCCCGCTCCTGCTCCCGCTCCCAGTTCCGGGCGATCTCGACGCTGTACGCCCAGTAGTCGGGGACGCCGGGCTCGGCCCCGCCGATCACACCGGTGGCCTCGTCGTTGGGCGCGTCGAAACGGTGGGCGTAGATGGTCGCCGTGCTCATCTGGAGCCAGACCCGGGGCGGCTTCCTGGCACCGGCGATCGCCTCGCCGACCACGCGTGCGGAGTCCACGCGCGAGTCCATCATGGCGCGCAGGTTCTCGTCGGTGTAGCGGCAACTGACGCTGCGGCCCGCGAGGTTGATCACGACGTCACTGCCGTCGACCGCCTCCGTCCAGGGGCCGGGCGTCCGGCCGTCCCACCGGACCTCACCGTCCCGCACCGGACGTCGGGTCAGGACCACGACCTCGTGTCCCGCGGCGGTCAGCGCGCGCCGCAGCACGCCGCCCACCTGGCCGGTCCCTCCCGGCAGCACGATCTTCACTGGCCCTCCCCTGACGCCGACGCCGTACGGCGAGCGTACGGGTCGGTATCCGCTGCCCCGTCAGCACCCTTGACACCACTTGACACTTGCCGCCCTACTAGACCTTGCGCAGCGATCGTGACAACGTTGTCCAACTCGCAAGGAGGGGCTCGGGGATGCCGTACTCGGCACGCAACACCGCACGCAGATCCCGCTACAGACACCAACGTCCGGCAGTCGTCATCGGCGCGCCGGTGCTCGCGCTCGCGGTCGTCGTGGCCGCTCAGGGCGCCGCCGTCGCCGAGCCCGAGCGGCCGCCCCGTGCGGAGCGGGAGTTCGCCTCGTCCTTCGAGGCGGGCGAGGCCCTGCCGGACTGGCTGAGCACCGTCGAGACGGGTCCCGACGGCAAGAAGAAGGCGTCCGGGGTGAACGGCGAGTTCAGTTCCGGGCTCCCGGGCAGCGTGAACGACCACGTCACCGAGGTCCGGGCGAGCGGTGAGAACACCGGCTCCGGCGAGGTCGCCGCGAACCTCGTCGACGGCGAGGCGACCAGCAAGTGGCTGACCTTCGCCAAGGACGGCTGGGTCGAGTTCGAGCTGGACCGCCCCGCCAAGGCCGTGACGTACGCGCTCACCTCCGCCAACGACCATGCCCCGCGCGACCCGAAGGACTGGACCCTCAAGGGTTCGACGGACGGCAAGGAGTGGAAGGTCCTCGACGAGCGCAAGGGCGAGACCTTCGACGGCCGGCACAAGACGAAGAAATACGATTTCCAGAACGGGACGGCGTACGCGCACTACCGCCTCGACGTCACCGCGAACAACGGCGCCGCGGACGCCCTTCAGCTCGCCGACCTCCAGCTGTCGGTCGGCGGTACGGAGGCCCCCGCGCCCGAGGACATGCTGAGCCTGGTGGACCGCGGACCCAGCGGCTCCCCCACCGCCAAGTCCCGCGCCGGGTTCACGGGGAAGCAGGCGCTGCGGTACGCGGGCACCCACAAGGTGGACGGGCGCGGCTACTCGTACAACAAGGTCTTCGATGTCAACGTCAAGGTGCGCCGGAACACCGAGCTCGGCTACCGCGTCTTCCCCTCGATGGCCGAGGGCGACCTCGACTATCAGGCGACGAACGTCTCCGTGGACCTCGCCTTCACCGACGGCACGTACCTCAGCGACCTGAGCGCCGTCGACCAGCACGGCTTCCCGCTGACCCCGCGGGGCCAGGGCGCGTCCAAGGCGCTCTACGTGAACCAGTGGAACAACGTCGAGGCGCGCATCGGGCGGGTCGCGGGCGGCAAGACGGTCGACCGGATCCTGCTGGCGTACGACGCCCCGAAGGGGCCCGCGAAGTTCCGCGGCTGGCTCGACGACGTGTCGTTGAAGGAGAAGGCCCCGGCGAAGCCGAAGGCGCACCCCTCCGACTACGCCGACACGACGCGCGGCACCAACTCCAGCGGCGGCTTCTCGCGCGGCAACACCTTCCCGGCCACCGCGGTCCCGCACGGCTTCAACTTCTGGACACCGGTGACCAACGCGGGCTCGCTGAGCTGGCTTTACGACTACGCGCGCGGCAACAACGACGACAACCTGCCGACGATCCAGGCGTTCAGCGCGAGCCACGAGCCGAGCCCGTGGATGGGTGACCGGCAGACGTTCCAGCTGATGCCGTCCGTCGACAAGGACACGCCGAGCGCGTCCCGGACCAAGCGGGCGCTGCCCTTCAAGCACGAGAAGGAGACGGCGCGCCCGCACCACTACGGCGTGACGTTCGAGAACGGCCTGAAGGCCGAGATGGCGCCGACCGACCACGCGGCGATGATGCGGTTCACCTATCCCGGTGACGACGCGAGCGTCATCTTCGACAACGTCTCGGAGAAGGGCGGGCTGACCCTCGACAAGGAGAAGGGGATCGTCTCCGGCTTCTCCGACGTCAAGTCCGGCCTGTCCACGGGCGCGACGCGGCTCTTCGTGTACGGCGTCTTCGACTCCCCCGTCACCGCGGGCGGCAAGCTGGAGGGCGGCGGTGGCGGCGACGTCACGGGCTATCTGCGCTTCCGCCCCGGCAAGGACCGCACGGTCAGCCTGCGGCTCGCGACGTCCCTCATCAGCCTGGACCAGGCGAAGGCCAACCTCGCCCAGGAGATCCCGTCCGGCACGTCCTTCGGCCGCGTCAAGGACCGGGCCCAGAAGCAGTGGGACGCCATCCTCGGCAAGGTGGAGGTCGAGGGCGCGAGCGAGGGCCAGCGCACGAGCCTGTACTCCAGTCTGTACCGCCTGTACCTCTACCCCAACTCCGGTTTCGAGAAGGTCCGGTCGGCGGGCGGCAAGTCGACGTACAAGTACGCCTCCCCGTTCTCGCCGCAGACCGGCCCCGACACCCCGACCCACACGGGCGCGAAGATCGTCGAGGGCAAGCCGTACGTCAACAACGGCTTCTGGGACACGTACCGCACGACGTGGCCCGCCTACTCCCTGCTCACTCCGAAGAAGGCGGGTGAGCTGGTCGACGGCTTCGTGCAGCAGTACAAGGACGGCGGCTGGACGTCGCGCTGGTCCTCGCCCGGTTACGCGGACCTGATGACGGGCACCTCGTCGGACGTGGCGTTCGCCGACGCGTACGTGAAGGGCGTGAAGTTCGACGCGAAGGCCGCGTACGAGGCCGCGCTGAAGAACGCGACGGTCGTCCCGCCGAGCGCGGGCGTCGGCCGCAAGGGCATGAAGACGTCGCCGTTCCTCGGCTACACGCCGAGCGAGACCCACGAGGGCCTGTCGTGGGCGCTGGAGGGCTACCTCAACGACTACGGCATCTCCCGCATGGGCGCCGCCCTCTACAAGAAGACGGGTGAGAAGCGCTACAAGGACGAGTCCGAGTACTTCCTCAACCGTGCCCGCGACTACGTGAACCTCTTCGACGACAAGGCGGCCGGCGCGGGCACACCGCCCGGCTTCTTCCAGGGCAAGGACGCGAAGGGCGTCTGGCGGGTGCCTTCGGAGAAGTTCGACCCGCGCGTGTGGGGCCACGACTACACGGAGACCAACGCCTGGGGGTACGCCTTCACCGCCCCGCAGGACTCGCGCGGCCTGGCGAACCTGTACGGCGGCCGCAAGGGCCTCGGCACCAAGCTCGACACGTACTTCGCCACTCCGGAGACCGGCTCCGCCGAGTTCGCGGGGTCCTACGGAGGCGTCATCCATGAGATGACCGAGGCACGCGACGTACGCATGGGGATGTACGGCCACTCCAACCAGGTCGCCCACCACGTGGCGTACATGTACGACGCGGCCGGGCAGCCGTGGAAGACGCAGGAGAAGGTCCGCGAGGTCCTCCGCCGCCTCTACACCGGCAGCGAGATAGGGCAGGGCTACCACGGCGACGAGGACAACGGCGAGCAGTCGGCCTGGTACCTCTTCTCGTCGCTCGGCTTCTATCCGCTGGTCATGGGCAGCGGTGAATACGCCATCGGCTCGCCGCAGTTCACGAAGATGACCGTGCACCTGGACAACGGCCGCGACCTCGTCGTCAAGGCGCCGAAGAACAGCGCGGAGAACGTGTACGTGCAGGGGCTCAAGGTCAACGGCAAGGCGTGGAAGTCGACCGCGCTCCCCCACGAGATCGTCGCGCGCGGCGGGGTCCTGGAGTTCGACATGGGCCCGAAGCCGTCGGCGTGGGGCAGCGGCAAGAACGCCCAGCCCGTGTCGATCACGCAGGACGACAAGGTGCCGTCACCGCGGAAGGACGCCCTCAAGGGTGAGGGCGCGCTCTTCGACGACACGTCGGCGACGGATGCCACGTCGGCCGCGGGCTCGGCGATCGAACTGCCGGCGGCCAAGGGGACGAAGGCGGTCCAGTACACCCTTACGTCGTCCGCCGACCGGGCGAAGGCGCCGCGCGGCTGGGTCCTTGAGGGTTCTAAGGACGGCGAGAGCTGGAAGCGGCTGGACAAGCGGTCCGGTGAGTCCTTCGCGTGGGACCAGCAGACCCGGGTCTTCACGGTCGCCCGGCCGGGGACGTACGACCACTACCGGCTGGTGCCGGACGGCTCCGCGACCCTGGCGGAGGTGGAGTTGCTCCGCTGATCCGGCGGAAGGTCGCCGGTGCGGGGACGGTGTGACGCGGGGACGGGTGTGGCGCGGTCGCGTTCACCCCGTCCCCGCGCTGCCGTGTTACGACGACGGGGACTTCGTGGCGGAGGTCACCTGGCAGGAGTAGACGAGCCGGTCGTTGGTGCTGTGCGAGGCGTGCACCGTGACGGAGCGGTCGCCGCCCGGGGTGACCGTCACCGTCTCGAACCGGGAGCCGATGCTCCTGCTCGCGACGGCGGAGTTGGCGGACTCGCCGATCTTGAACTCCACCGTGAAGTTGTACCGGTAGGCGAAGTCGGTCGACGCGTTCTGGATGTCGACGTCGTAGCTGATCCGCCCGGCGGAGCGCTCGTACCGGCAGTTCTCGCCGATCACCTCGCTGAGCGCGTCCGCGTTGTACGAGGGCATCGCGGTGGGAGTGGAGCTGCTGCCGCCGTAGCCGCCGCCGTAGCTGCCGCCGGAGGAGGTGCCGGGGTCGCTCGGCATTCCGCTCGGCGGGCTCAGCGTGAGCGACGGAGTCGGCATGCTCGGCATGGAGGGCGCCGAGGGCATGTCGCCGCCGAGGCCGCCGAAGGCCTTGTCGTTCGGATTGTCGGTGCAGCCGGTGAGCAGGGCTATGGCGGCGAGAGCGAGAGTGGCGGCGCCGACGGCGCGACGGACACGCATGTGATGATCCCCCGAAAACAGAATGCGCAGATTGTCTGATGATGCGAACGGTTGCTTGAAGGGCGAAGAGCCCGGGGCAGGCTACCGGATCGAGCCATGTTGGTACTTTGGGCGCCGCTCGCGCACACCTGCGCGGGGATCGCATTCACCATCGGGGGAACCGGAACATGAACCAGCCCTGGCAGCCACAGCCGCCGCAGCACAACCCGTACGGGCAGCAGCCCGTGCAGCCGCAGCCGGGGTACGGCTATCCGGCCGCCCCGTACCAGCAGCAGCCGATGCAGCCCATGCAGCCCGGCAACCCCTACCCCTTCGCTCCCGGTTTCCCGCCTCCCGGTGGCGGCGCGAAGCCCGGCAAGGCCTTCTTCCTCGGCCTGCTCGTCGCGGGAGGCCTCGGGCTCGTCTACGCGGGCATCCTGCTCGCCTCCAACGAGGATCTGTCACAGGGCGGCCTCCAGGCCAGCTATCTGGCCGTCGCCGCCGTGCTCGCGGTGACCGTCGGAGCCGTGGTGGGCCGCACCGGCGGCCGCGGGGCCGGACCGCACGTCTGGGCCGCGATCCTCGCCGCGCTCGGCGCGTACTTCGGCGTCGCCAACGGTTACGTGTTCACCATCCTCGACGCCGGCGGCACCGACCTGCTCGAAGCGGTGCTGGACCACGAGCCCATGGCCCCGCACAAGTTCTGGTGGGAGCGCCTGGAGAGCGGGGTCGCCCTCGCGGGCCTCGCCGTTGCCGCGGGGGGCGCCTTCGGCGTAGCCCACATGATCAGCAAGAAGCAGCCGCACTAGACGAAATGAGTCCTGCGTCTTCAGTGGGCGAGGAGTCGTTGGCCGGTGCGGGCGAAGACCCCGGCCGGACCGGGGCCGGGAGTGACGGGGGTTGCGGTATGGCGGGCAATCGGCCGCGAGATTGGCATGTCCTGGACTTGGACAAGGATCCGACGCCGGGTGACCCGGACCGGGTGCGCAAACTCGCCAAGGACCTGCACGACTTCTCCGACGACGTCGGCAAGGTGCTTCGCGACATCAAGGGAATGGCGGGCGAGGACGCCATCCTCCAGTGGGCGGGCAAGACCGCCGATGCCTTCACCGAGAAGTTCGAGAAGGCCCCCGACAAGCTGAAGAAGCTCAAGAAGTCCTACGGCATGGCCGGCGACGCCCTCGCCGCCTACTGGCCCGAACTGGAACGCGCCCAGGCCCTGGCCGACAAGGCCCTCGTCAAGGGCCGAGAGGCACAAGCCGACCTGTCCTCCGCCAAGTCCCGCCTCACCTCAGCCGACTCCTGGATGGAAAAGGCCGGCAAGGAAGCCGACAAGTACAAGGACGACAAAGCCTCCGGTGGAGGCAAGGACGTGCCCCCGCCCGACCCGGACAAGGTCAAGGCCGCCACCCGCAACGCCGCCTCCGCCGAAAAGGCCCAGAAGTCCGCCCAGGGCGATGTCGATGCCGCCACGAGTGCGCTGGAAGCGGCCAAGAAGATGGCCGCCGACGCCCGCAGGATGCGCGAGGAGGCCGCCGGAACCGCCAAACGCAAGATCGACGAAGCCTCCGACGCGGGCATACGCAACCGCAAGTGGTGGGAAGAGATCGGCGACTGGGTCACCGACAACTGGGACGCCATCGTCGCGGTCTGCAAGGTCGTCGTCGCCGTCGTCGGCGTCATCGCGATCATCATCGGCGGCCCCATCCTCGCCGCCATCGTCATCGTCGCCGGAGCCATCGTCCTCGCGGACACCCTCAACAAATACCGAAAAGGCCAAGCCGGCCTGATGGACGTCGCCTTCGCCGCCCTGGACTGCGTACCCGGCATGAAGGGCCTGACCACCGCCGCCAAACTCGGCAAGGGCTTGAAGGGGCTCAAAGGGGCGGGCCTCAAGGGCATGGCCGACAGCGTCCGCGGACTCGCCAAGTCCGGCCGTGACACGATCGCCAACGGCGCCAAGGGCGCCTACAACCGGGTCAAGAGCAAGGTCAAGGGGTGCGGTGACCCCGTGGACGCGGCCACCGGGCAGATGTTCCTGACGCAGACCGACATCGACCTCCCCGGCACCCTCCCCTTCGCGTTCACCCGCCGCGCCGCCTCCGACTACCGCAGCGGCCGTTGGTTCGGCCCGTCCTGGTCCTCCACCATCGACCAACATCTCGAAGTCGACGACGAGGGCATCGTCTTCCATACAGAAGACGGCATGCTCCTCGCCTATCCCCACCCCTGCCCGCCCCATCAGCCCGTGCTGCCCGAGTCCGGTCCCCGCCGTCCGTTGACGCGGCTGCAGGGCGGGGGTTTCCGGATCGAGGACCCCCTCGTCGGACTCCACTACCACTTCTCCGTCCCCGAAGGCGGTGTCTCGCGCATCGAGCGCGTCGGCGACCGCAACGGCAACACCATCGACTTCGACTACGACGGACACGGCACTCCGATGGCCCTGCGCCATTCCGGGGGCTACCACCTCAAGTTGTCGGTGGAGGACGGACGTCTCACGGAGCTCGTCCTCGCGGGTGGCGGCGCGGACGGCACGGACACCGTCGTCAAGAGGTACGGATACACCGAAGGCAACCTCACCGAAGTCGTCAACTCGTCCGGCAAGCCGCAGAGGTTCAGCTACGACGAGCGGTTGCGCATCACCTCGTGGACCGACACCAATCACAGCCGCTACGACTACACCTACGACCACCGGGACCGCTGCGTGGCCCAGGGCGGCCAGGCGGGGCACCTCGCCCATACATTCCACTACGACGGCGCCGATCCCGCCTGGCCCGGTCTCCGCGTCACCACCGTCACCTCCGCCGAAGGTCACACCGACCGCTTCCTGATCAACGACCTCAGCCAGGTCGTCGGAGAGGTCGACGGGAACGGCGCGGTCACACAGAGTACGTACGACGAGCACCACCACCTGTTGTCCCGGACCGACCCGCTCGGGAACACCACGTCCTTCACCAACAACGCCTACGGGCAGCCCCTCACGGTCACCCGTGCCGACGGCACCGAGGCGCACGCCGAGTACAACGACCTCTGCCTGCCCGTGCGGGTGGTGACGCCGGACGGCGCGTGCTGGGAACACGTCTACGACGAGCGGGGCAACCGTCTCGAACTCGTCGGTCCCGACGGTGCGATCACGCGGTTCACCTACGACGGGATGGGCAGCCCCGCCTCGGTCACCGATCCCCTCGGCGCCACCACCACCGTCCGGTGCAACGCCGCCGGGCTGCACATCGAGATCACCAGCGCGCTCGGAGAACGCGTCCACCGCGCATACGACGCGTTCGGCCGCCTCGTCCGGACCACCGACGCGATGGGCGCGACGACCCGTATGTGGTGGACCGTCGAGGGCCGCATAGCCCGCGTGATGGGCCCCGACGGCTCTCAGGAGTCGTGGGAGTACGACGGGGAGGGCAACTGTGTCCGCCACACGAACGCCGGCGGCGCGACCACCACGTACGAATACACGCACTTCGACCTGGTCCGCGCGCGCACCGGTCCGGACGGAGTGCGTCACGAATTCCGCCACGACGCCTCCCTGCGGCTCGTCCAGGTCACCAATCCCCTGGGCCTCACCTGGGACTACACCTATGACGCGGCCGGGCATCTGGTGGCCGAGAGCGACTTCGACGACCGGCTGACCCGCTACACGCGGGATGCCGCGGGTCGTCTGGCCGAGCGGATGAACCCGGCCGGACAGCGCGTCGTTCTCTCCTACGACGCGCTGGGCCGGCCGCGAGCCAAGAACGCGGACGGGCAGGTCAGCACCTTCGCCTACGACCCGGCGGGCCGCCTGGTGCGGGCCGCGGGGCCTGACTGCGAGGTGACCTGGGAGCACGACAGGAACGGCCGGGTACTGACCGAGCGCGTCAATGGCCGTCCGCTTTCCTTCGCCTACGACGCCATGGGGCGCCGCGTGCGGCGCACCACGCCCACGGGCGCCCTGGCCCACCACAGCTATGACGCGGTGGGCCGGCCGTGCGCGCTGGACTCGTCGGGTCATGCTGTGTCGTTCTCGCACGACGCATGCGGCCGCGAGACCGGACGTGTCATGGACGACTCGCTGGCGATCACCCAGACGTGGGACGCACTCGGCCGGCCGCTCGAACAGACGGTGGTGGCCCCGGACCGTCCCGTCCTGCGCCGCGCCTACGACTACCGCCCGGACCGTCACCTCGTCGGTGTCACCGACCCGTACCTCGGTGAGGTCACCTTGGGGCTCGACGCGGCCGGCCGCGTCACCGGAGTCCGGGCTCAGGACTGGACGGAGACGTACGCGTACGACGGGGCAGGACGCCAATCGGTGGCCGACTGGCCCGACCACCACCCCGGCCAGGAGGTGCGAGGCACCCGCGCCCATGCAGGAAACCGCCTCACCGGTGCGGGGGCGGTGCGCTATGAGTACGACGAAGCCGGCCGTGTGGTGCTCCGCCGCAAGACCCGGCTGTCGCGGAAACCCGACATCTGGCGCTACTCCTGGGACGCCGAGGACCGGCTGACCTCGTTGACCACACCCGACGGAACGGTCTGGCGCTACGTGTACGACCCGCTGGGCCGCCGCACCGCGAAAGTGCGCCTGGCCGACGGCGGTACGGACGTGGTGGAACAGACCGACTTCACCTGGGACGGCCCGCTCGTCGCCGAGCAGCTCACCACGGTCCAGGGTGTGCCGCACCACATCGCTTTGACCTGGGACTACGACGGGCTGCGCCCGATCGCCCAGACGGAGCGGCTCATCGGCCAGGCCGACCGGGCGGAGATCGACTCCCGCTTCTTCGCCATCGTCACCGACCTGGTCGGGACGCCTACGGAACTGGTCGACGCACAAGGGACGACCGCGTGGCAGGCCCGCAGAACCGTCTGGGGCGTCACCACTTGGCCTGCCCGCAGCAGCGCGTACACCCCGCTGCGCTTCCCCGGCCAGTACTTCGACCCGGAATCCGGGCTCCACTACAACTATCAGCGTTACTACGACCCGGAAACCGCCCGCTACAGCACGCTCGACCCCCTCGGGCTGGCACCGGCACCCGACCCTTACGGATACGTCACCAATCCATTCCGGCAGATCGACCCGTTCGGTCTCTCGGGGTGCGAGACGGTCGTCCTTTACCACGGCTCACAGAACTGGCACGGGGATCAGTTCTCTCTGCCCCGGTCCATCCAGGACCAGCGCGATTACACGCCGGACGCGGGTGTCTATCTGACCGACGACTTCAACAGGGCCGCCACGCAATACGCGGGTCCGTCCGGCCATGTCGTACGGGTCGAGGTCCCGCGGGAGTTCGCCGACAGTGTGCTGCGCAACCACAGTGGGCCCGCCGGTAACCTTCCGGAGTATTTTGTGAACACCCCCGAGGGTGTGGACGTCCTCAACAACGGCGGGCCACGCGTGCTGCCGCAGGGTGAGGCGATCATGCAGCACTTCATGGGCAATTTCTGAGTGGAGCAAAGCAGTTGAGGATGAGCATGTCGGAGAGCGTTCTGGGCCGTGCCGTCTTCGGACCACTTGGTGGGATCATCGAGATCGGCGCGGTCGCCGCAACCGGGACGTGGTCGCTCGCGGACGTCTCCGTGGGCGAGTTCGTGTCGGAGCGTCGGGACGACGTGACGCGTCTCCTGGAGACGATCCGGGACATCGGTGACTTCACGGAGCCGGTCATGGCGATCTTCGATGAACTGGGTTACGCGAGGGACCACGCCGTGGCGGCGCCGTCCCTGCTGCTGTGGTCCTCCGGCTACGAAGAGGTGTCGTCCCGGCTCGAAGATCCCGTCGCGGTGCGGCGGATGAGCCGCCTGGGTGCTGATCTGCAGCTGACCCGGCTTCTCCAGGCGCTGGTCGACGCAGCGATCGCGCGCGGCCCCGAGGTCGCGCGGGGCGCGGAATTGATCGCCGAGGCGTTGCGGATCGCGACCGGGCTGGTCGTGGGGGCGTCGGACGGCGACGCGGCCGCCCGGCGGGAGGTGTTCAGGATGTGGCGGGTCGCTTTCCTGGCTGATCTCCTGCTGCCCGATTCACCTGCTCGCCCGGAGGCGCGAACGCGCTACCGCGAGTACGGGCACGCGCTGGAGGAAATGCTCGGGAACTGACGCCGGTATTGAGCTCGAACCAGACGATCTTTCCCGGGTCGCGCTCCGTCACGCCCCACTTGTCCGTGAGCGCGGCCACGAGCAGCAGGCCCCGCCCCGATTCGTCGGCATCGTCGTCGTCCTCGATGCCGCCGCATCGGGGCCAGCCGCCTCCGCTGTCGTGCACCTCGACGCGGAGCACGCCGTCGGCGTGGTTCAAGTGCAGGCGAAATCCCCGCCCCGGCGGGACGCCGTGCAGCAGGGCGTTGGTCGCCAGCTCGCTGACGCAGAGCGTCACATCGTCCGCGCGCTCGCCATCGATCCCCCAGTCGACGAGGGCGGCGGCGGCGAAGGCGCGGGCCGCCGGGATGGACTGGCGTTCGCGCCGGTAGAAACTTTCTCGGTTCACGTGACGAGTGTCACGCTCCGTGGCCATGATGGAGCACTGCGTGAACCCGTACAGCTGTTATGTACGGGTTCACTGTGTGAAGGCACGGCTTCTGGTGGGGAGTTGAACCGTATGAGCAGCCCAAAGCGACGGTCACGCAGGAACGCGTCGGCGATGAAGATGGTGGGCGCGCTGCTCGCCGTCCACCGGGAGGCGGCCGGGTACACACAGCGGGCGCTGGCCCAGCAGTTGCTCATCAGCGAGGAGCTGATCGCCTCCATCGAGCAGGGGCGGCGCCCCCTGAAGATGGACCTGGCGGTCCAGCTGGACGATTTCCTCGGCACGAACCGGACGTTGCAGACGGCGGTCGAGCACATGCCTGAGGTGGACCTGGTCCCGAGGTGGGCGGAGGAGTACCTGGACTGTGAGCGGGAGGCGATTGCCATCTCGCTGTACGCGAACCAGGTGTTGCCTGGCCAACTCCAGACGGAGGCCTACGCACGAGCAGTGTTCCGCAGTCGGGTGCCGGTCTTCGACGAGGACGAGATCGAACAGTTCGTGGCGGCACGGGTAGAGCGCCAGGAGATCCTGCATCGCAAGGTTCCGCCGACGACCAGTTTCGTAATCTGGGAGGCAGTGCTGCACGACTGCCTAGGCGGTTCGCAGGTCTACTCCGAGCAGCTGCGGCGTCTGCGAGAGTACGCCGAGCTGCCAGGCCTCGCCCTACAGATCCTGCCGTTCGGCCGCATTACTCACGCCGCACTCGACGGCCCATTCGTACTCCTGGAGACACCCGAGCATCAGCGGCTCGCGTACACCGAAACCCAGCGCGGAAGCCAACTGATCGCCGATCCGGACGAGGTGGCGATCCTGACGCAGAAATGTGCGATGCTGCGGACGCAGGCCCTAAATCCCGAGGACACCAGGGACCTGCTGGACCGTCTGCTAGGAGAGCAATGAGCGGCACCGCGCTTATGTGGTTCAAGTCGACCTACAGCGGCAGCGAGGGCGGCGAGTGCCTTGAAGTCGCCTACGCCTGGCGCAAGTCCAGCTACAGCGGCAGTGAAGGCGGCGCCTGCCTCGAAATCGCCGCCCACCCCACCGCCGTACACGTCCGTGACTCCAAGAACCCGGACGGCCCGCACTTCACCGTCTCGCCCGAGACCTGGACCGCCTTCCTGCCCCTGCAGACCCTTGACGGGGCTCAGCCCCAGGTCTGACCGGCCGGTTCCTTGACCGTGCGGTTGAGCCGGTTGAAGAAGTTGGTCAGCGCGATCTCCAGGTTGATCGCGCCGATCTGCTCCTCGGTGAAGTGGACGTTGACCTCGTCCCAGACCGCGTCGGTGACACCCTCCGCGCCGTCCTGGAGGCGGGTGGCGCCCTCGGTCAGTGCCAGCGCCGCACGCTCCGCGTCGGTGTAGAACGGCGCCTCGCGCCAGGCCGCCACGTTGTGCAGCCGCTCGTCGGTCTCGCCGGCCTTCTTGCCGCCGGTGACACTGGCGTGGACGCATGCCGAGCAGCCGTTGATCTGGCTGGCGCGCAGGTGGACCAGGGTGAGCAGCTTCGGGTCGACGCCTCCGGCGCCGATCGCCTTGTGGAGGTGCTTGATGGCGGTCCACAGGTCGGGGTTGTGCGTGTTCTTGTTCTTGAGACGGTTTTCCATGTGAGTGTGCTCCTCGTCATCGCGTTACGTTCCGGGGCTCGTGCCCGTCACCCCTATGACGGAGCGGCTTCGAGAGAGGTAACAACATGACCGGCACCCAGCCCATGGAGACCCGGCCCACGGACTCGATCGCCGAGGCCTTCGAGTCGCAGCGCGACCGGCTCAGGGCCGTCGCGCACCGCGTGCTCGGCTCGCACGCCGACGCGGAGGACGTCGTCCAGGAGGCGTGGCTGCGGCTCTCCCGCCAGGACGCCGGCACCATCGACAATCTCGGCGGATGGCTGACGACGGTGGTCGGCCGGATCAGCCTCGACGTACTGCGGTCGGGGCGGACCCGCCCGGAGGTCTCTCTCGACGACCGGCTGCCCGAATGCACCGTTACGCTCGACAACGCTCCCGATCCGGAGGAGCTCGTGGCGCTCGGGGACTCCGTCGGCCTCGCGCTGCTCACGGTCCTCGACTCGCTGCGCCCGGACGAACGGCTCGCGTTCGTGCTGCACGACGTGTTCGCCGTACCGCACGGGGAGATAGGCACGATTCTCGGCAAGTCCGCCGACGCGACCAAGATGCTCACCAGCCGTGCCCGCAGGAAAGTGCGGGCTGCCCGGCAGCAGGAGAGCGCCGGGCGGCAGCAGCGCGAGGTGGTCCAGGCCTTCCTGGCGGCGGCCGGTGAGGGCCGGTTCGAGCGGCTGCTGGAGATTCTCCACCCCGAGGTGAAGTTCACCGTCCACACGCCGGAAGGCCGGTTCGTCACGCTCGGAGCGACCGAGGTCGCCACGCGTGCGCGGGTGGCGCGCAGCGTGGTCCGGGCGCATCCGGTGCACGTCGACGGCCACCCCGGCGTGATCTCCTGGAGCGAGGACGGCACCCCGCTCTCCCTCCTCGCCTTCACCGTCGCCGACGGCCGCATCACGGAGATCACCGCTGTGGTCGACCCGGCCGAACTCGCGCGCATGAAGCTGCCCGCTGGCCGGAAAGCGCTCCGTCTGCGGGCCCACCCCTAAGGGGTGCGTCTGCACCCTGTGGAGCACGCGTCGCTTGGCCGCACGGTGGATGTGTGGGGTCACACGCGTCGTGATGGTGGTGGGTCAACCACACCTCACCGTTCGGGGGACGACCCATGACAGAGCCACGGTCCGATTCATCACCCGCCCCGACTCGCAGGCGCGTGCTCGCGGCCACGGCGGCGGGTGGCGCGGCGGCGCTTGCGGCGCCGGTCCTCGCGCCCGCAGGCACCGCGGCCGCCGCAGCCGGCGCGACTGGGGCGCCGGTCACCGCAGTCGCCGCGGTCGGCGCTTCCACCGACCCCATCCGTCCCGACGACCCCCGCTACCTCTCCCTCACCCAGCGCGGCTGCAACGGGCGGTTCATCGGCAAGCCCGACTACTACCGCGTGGTGCACTCCACCGCCGAGGTCGTCGACGCCGTCCAGCGCGCCGTGCGCGAGGGCAGACGCATCGCCGTACGCAGCGGCGGCCACTGCTTCGAGGACTTCGTCGACCACCCGGACATCAAGGCCGTCATCGACATGTCGCCGATGCGCGAGATCTCGTACGACGCGAAGCAGCGGGCGTTCTGTGTGCAGCCAGGCGCCCAATTGGCCGAGGTGTACCGCGAGTTGTTCCTGGGGTGGGGGGTGACCATTCCGGCGGGCGCGACCGCCGAGGTCGGCATCGGCGGGCACGTGGTCGGCGGCGGGTACGGCGTGATGTCGCGGCGCGACGGCGTCTCCGTGGACCACCTGCACGCCCTCGAAGTCGTCGTCGTGGACGCGGACGGCACCGCCCGCGCCGTCGTCGCGAAGCGCGACCCGGACGACCCGCACCACGACCTGTGGTGGGCGCACACCGGCGGTGGCGGCGGCAACTTCGGCATCGTGACGCGCTACTGGTTCCGCACCCCCGGCGCCCGGGGCGACGACCCGACGAAGCTGCTGCCCAAGGCCCCCGGCTCCTTCCTCGCCTTCCGGGCGGGCTGGACCTGGAAGGACCTCGACGCGCGGGGCTTCAAGGCCCTGATGCGCAACCACGGCGAGTGGCACGAGCGCAACAGCGACCCCGACTCGCCGTTCGCGAACCTGTTCAGCGTGCTGATGGTCAACACCACCCAGGCGGCGGGCTCCGGCGCCGTCCTGGCCGGTGTCATCGACGCGGCGGTGCCGGGCGCGCGGCGGCTCGTGGACGACTACATCGCCGCCGTCGGACGCGGGGTGGGCGCCGAGCCCGCGATCCGCAGGCCCCCGCTGTCGTGGCTGAACGCGCTGACCTCCATCACGGACACCAGATCCTCGCCCTTCAAGGTCAAGAGCGCGTACCTGCGGAAGACCTTCACGGACCGGCAGATCGACGTCCTGCACGAACACCTGCGGCCGTCCGACGACCCGGCCGAGCGCATCAGCGGCACGCTGTGGCTCGTCGCGTACGGCGGCGCCGCCCGCAAGGTCGCCCCCGACGCCACCGCCGTCGCCCAGCGCGACTCGATCCTGAAGGCCGTCTACATGGCGGGCTGGGACGCGGAGACGCAGGACGGCACCCGCGAGACCGAGTGGGTGCGCTCGCTGTACCGCGGGGTGTACGCCGACAGCGGCGGCGTCCCGGTGCCGGGCGCCGTCAGCGACGGCGCGTTCATCAACTACCCCGACGCCGACCTCGCCGACCCGGAGCAGAACACCTCGGGCGTGCCCTGGTACACGCTCTACTACAAGGACAACTACCCGCGCCTGCAACGGGTGAAGGCGAAGTACGACCCGCGCGACGAGTTCCGGCACCGGCTGGCGATCCGCCCGGCGCGGTGACGAGCGGGGTGCGCCCGGCGGCTGCACGCGCCGGGCGCACCTCGGGTCACGCGGTGTGCAGCCGCAGCCCGTACCGCTGGAGAATCTCGTTCACCGGCTGGAACCACGTCTCGCCGCCGCTGCTGCAGTTGCCCCAGCCGCCGGACGTCACGCCCTGCGCCTGGTCGCCGCTGATGAACGAGCCGCCCGAGTCGCCGCCCTCGGCGCACACGCTGGTCTTGGTCAGCTGGCGGACGACGGCGCCGCCCGAGTAGTTGACCGTCTCGTTCTTGGCGAGAAGAGTGCCGCAGTGCCACTTCGTGGTGGAGCCGGAACGGCAGATCGACGAGCCGACCGCCGCCTCCGCCGAACCGCGCACGAGCCGGTCCGGGATGGTGCCCCAGCCGAGCACGACCGGCACGGTCCACCAGCCGTTGCCCACCGACACCCACGCGTAGTCGTTGTCGGGGAACGAGGAGCCCTGGAACGAGCCGATGGCGGATCCGTCCCAGCCGCGCACACTCGCGCCCACGCCACCGCAGTGCCCGGCCGTGACGAAGCCGCCGTGCACGGAGAAGCCGATGGAGCAGCGGACGTTGCCGGTGTAGTACGGGTCGCCGCCCACGGTCCCGGCGGCGAAGGTGCTCGGCGCCTCGGGGACGGTGTCCACGCGTACGGGGGCAGTGGCGCGGGCGCGCCGGAGGAAGGTGCTGACATCGTTGTCGGCACGGTGCCCTTCGACGACGTCGACGACGACGCGGTTGGCCCGCGGATCGACCCGCCAACTGGCCACGTTCTTCGGCGCTTTGAGCTTGTCGACGCGCTTCTTCGCCGCGTCGAGGCGGGCGGCGCTGTGCGCGACGAACCGGACGTCGGCGCCCGCCTCACGCACGTCGGCGGCGGCTTTCCGCTCGGTCAGGGCGACAGTGAGCCGCCCGCGCCCGGCATCGAACCACGCCCCGCCGTACGCCGCCCCGGCCGCCTTCCGCGCCGCACGCTCGGTCTTGACGGCCCGCCGCTCATCGGCGAGCCGCTCACGCGCGGCGGCGGGCGACAGGCCGAGGTCACGCTCCATGGCCCGCAGAAGACCATCGGAGGCGGGCGCCTTCGCGGAGCCGGAGGAGGTGGTGCCCGGGTCGGCGGCAGCGGCGGGGACGAGCGCGGTGCCGACACAGGCGGTCGCGAGCAGTAACGCGGACAGGCCGAGACGTGCACTGGTCTTGCGTCTCACAGGGGGACCTCTCGTCGTTCCAACAGGGGTGTGGTGGACCGGAATTGCGAGGAACCGTGAAGATGCGGAGCGAGAAGAGAGCGCTCTCACACCGTGGTACGGATGAGCGTAGAGAGCCCACGCAGCCAAGTCCAGGCCCGATCAGGACGCGGTGTAAGATCCACGGCGGCATCGCGTGCCGGTCACCGGCCGGGTGAGGCATGGAGGTGCCGGGACATGCCTGTTGGAGGCATTCCTTGTCGGTACAGCTGAATCACACGATCGTCCACGCCCGGGACAACCGGGAGTCCGCCGAGTTCTTCGCGGACCTGCTGGGCCTTGAAATCGCCGCTGAATGGGGCCCGTTCATCGCGGTGGCCCTGAGCAACGAAGTCACGCTGGACTTCGCCACCATTCCCGCCGAGCACATCACCCCGCAGCACTACGCCTTCCTCGTCTCGGAGGCGGAGTTCGACGCGGCGTACGACAAGATCCGCGCGCGCGGCATCCGGCACTGGGCCGACCCGCACCAGAAGCAGCCGGACGAGATCAACCGCAACGACGGCGGCAAGGGCGTCTACTTCCTGGACCCGTCGTCCCACGCGATGGAACTGATCACGGTCCCGTACGGCGGCTGGCCGCAGAAGTAACCGGACGCGGCGAGGGCCGCACCCCTTGCCGAACGGGGTGCGGCCCTCAACTACTGCGCGGCGTAAGCCTACTTGCGGATCAGGCTGCGCAGCACGTACTGCATGATGCCGCCGTTGCGGTAGTAGTCCGCCTCACCGGGCGTGTCGATGCGGACGACCGCGTCGAACTCGACACCCGTGTCGGTGGTGACCTTGACCGTACGCGGCGTGGAGCCGTTGTTCAGCTCGGTCACGCCGGTGAAGGAGAAGGTCTCCTCGCCGGTCAGGCCGAGGGACGAGGCGGTCTGGCCCTCCGGGTACTGGAGCGGCAGGACGCCCATGCCGATGAGGTTCGAGCGGTGGATGCGCTCGTACGACTCGGCGATGACGGCCTTGACGCCGAGGAGCGCGGTGCCCTTGGCGGCCCAGTCGCGGGACGAGCCGGAGCCGTACTCCTTGCCCGCGAGGACGACCAGCGGGATGCCCTGCTCGATGTAGTTGCGCGAGGCGTCGTAGATGAACGAGACCGGCGCGTCCTCCTGCGTGAAGTCACGCGTGAAGCCGCCCTCGGTGCCCGGCGCGATCTGGTTGCGCAGGCGGATGTTCGCGAACGTGCCGCGAATCATGACCTCGTGGTTGCCGCGGCGCGAGCCGTACGAGTTGAAGTCGCGGCGCTGCACGCCGTGCTCCGTCAGGTACTTGCCGGCCGGGGTGTCGGCCTTGATCGCACCGGCCGGGGAGATGTGGTCGGTGGTGACCGAGTCGCCCAGCTTGGCGAGGACGCGGGCGCCCGTGATGTCGGAGACCGGGGTGGTCTCCATGGTCATGCCCTCGAAGTACGGGGGCTTGCGGACGTACGTCGACTCGGTGTCCCACTCGAAGGTGTTGCCGGTCGGGATGGAGAGGGCCTGCCACTGGGCGTCGCCCGCGAAGACGTCCTGGTAGGACTTGTTGAACATGTCCTCGCCGATGGAGTTGGCGACGACGTCGTTGACCTCGGCCTCGGAGGGCCAGACGTCCTTGAGGTAGACCGGGTTGCCGTCCTGGTCGACACCGAGCGCCTCGGTCGTGATGTCGATCTTCATCGAGCCGGCGAGGGCGTAGGCGACGACCAGCGGCGGGGACGCCAGGTAGTTCATCTTGACGTCGGGGTTGATGCGGCCCTCGAAGTTCCGGTTGCCGGAGAGGACGGACGTCACGGCCAGGTCGTGGTCGTTGACGGCCTTCGAGACCTCGTCGGGCAGCGGGCCCGAGTTGCCGATGCAGGTGGTGCAGCCGTAGCCGACGAGGTTGAAGCCGACCTTGTCGAGGTACGGGGTGAGGCCGGCCTTGTCGAAGTAGTCGGTGACGACCTTCGAGCCGGGGGCGAGGGTGGTCTTGACCCAGGGCTTGCGGGTCAGACCCTTCTCGACGGCCTTCTTCGCGACGAGCGCGGCGGCGACCATCACGTACGGGTTCGAGGTGTTGGTGCAGGAGGTGATCGCGGCGACGGTGACGGCGCCGTGGTCCAGCTCGTACGTCGAGCCGTCGGGGGCGGTCACGAGGACCGGGTTCGACGGGACGCCGTTCGTGGTGGCCGGGGCGTCGGAGGCCGGGAAGGACTCCTTGCCCGCCTCGTCCACGCTGTCCACGTAGTTGCGGACGTCGGTCTTGAACTGCTCGGCGGCGTTGGCGAGGACGATGCGGTCCTGCGGACGCTTCGGACCGGCGATGGAGGGGACGACCGTGGAGAGGTCGAGCTCCAGCTTCTCCGAGAAGTCGGGCTCGGCGGCCGGGTCCAGCCAGAGGCCCTGCTCCTTGGCGTACGCCTCGACGAGCGCGACCTGCTGCTCGTCACGGCCGGTCAGGCGCAGGTACTTCAGCGTCTCGTCGTCGATCGGGAAGATCGCGGCGGTGGAGCCGAACTCGGGCGACATGTTGCCGATGGTGGCGCGGTTCGCGAGGGAGGTGGCGGCGACGCCCTCACCGTAGAACTCGACGAACTTGCCGACGACACCGTGCTTGCGCAGCATCTCGGTGATGGTCAGCACCAGGTCGGTGGCGGTGGTGCCGGCGGGCAGCTCACCGGTCAGCTTGAAGCCGACGACGCGCGGGATGAGCATGGAGACCGGCTGGCCCAGCATCGCGGCCTCGGCCTCGATGCCGCCGACGCCCCAGCCCAGCACACCGAGGCCGTTGACCATGGTGGTGTGCGAGTCGGTGCCGACGAGGGTGTCGGGGTACGCCTGGCCGTTACGGACCATGACGGTCCGGGCCAGCTTCTCGATGTTGACCTGGTGGACGATGCCGGTGCCCGGGGGGACGACCTTGAACTCGTCGAAGGCGGTCTGGCCCCAGCGCAGGAACTGGTAGCGCTCCTTGTTGCGGCCGTACTCCAGCTCGACGTTCTGGCCGAACGCGTCGGCGGTGCCGAACTTGTCGGCGATGACGGAGTGGTCGATGACCAGCTCGGCCGGGGCCAGCGGGTTGATCTTCGCCGGGTCGCCGCCGAGCTCCTTCACGGCCTCACGCATGGTCGCCAGGTCCACGACGCACGGGACGCCGGTGAAGTCCTGCATGATCACGCGGGCCGGGGTGAACTGGATCTCCTGCGACGGCTGAGCCTGGGAGTCCCAGTTGCCGAGCGCGCGGATGTGGTCGGCGGTGATGTTCGCGCCGTCCTCGGTACGGAGCAGGTTCTCCAGAAGCACCTTCAGGCTGTAGGGAAGGCGTGCGGAGCCCTCGACCTTGTCCAGCTTGAAGATCTCGTACGACTCGTCGCCCACGCGCAGCGTGCTGCGGGCGTCGAAGCTGTTCGCCGACACGACAGTCTCCTTCATTTTTGTGCGCGTTCCGTCACATCCTGCCGCCACGACTCCTCGTCGATCCGCTAAGGTAAGGCTTAGTTAGGTAACCCTTACCGAGTGGCGGCTTCTGGTGCGCCTCGGCAGATATCTCGATGTCGAGATAACTCTAGTACATCACCCCTGTGTACGACGAGGCGCGGCAGCCTGACCTGTCGCAGCGAAGGCGGCTGCCGACGGGAGTGGCGTCGGTCCGGCCGGGCGGCGTGCCGGCGGTCTTTCGGCCCCGCCGTCAGCTCCGGCTCAACCGCCGCACGATGGCCTCCAGCAGCTCGTCCAGCGCCACCTTGCGTGTCCGGCCCGGTGGTCGGGCCAGCCCTACCCGGCTCGGTGGGACCCCGCGGACCGGACGGAACACCACGTCCGGATGGGAATGGAAACGGGCCGCCGACGCCGGGGCCAGCGCCACGCAGCCGGCAGCCACCGCTCCGAGCCACTCGTCGGGCCGGCTGGTGACGGCGCCGACCTGGACCGGGTGCCCTTCCCGCTCCTCCGTCGCCAGCCAGTGCTCCCTCCAGGCTCCGGTCTCGGCTCCGGCCGCGACGAAGGGCTCGTCCCACAGCTCCCGGAACTCCACCGTCCCGCTGTTCGCCAGCGGATGTCGAGCCGGCAGCAGCACCCCACGCTCCTCGACGAACAACTCCCGTACGTTCAGCCGCTCCTGCCCCGGAAACGGCAAACGCACCACTGCCGCATCCACTTCGCCCCGGGCCAGGCCGGCACTCGGGTCGGACCAGTCGAACTGGCGCAGGCTCACCCGCCACGCCGGTTGCGCCTGGCGGAACTCGGCGATGACCTCGTGGACGGCGCCCACGGCGCCCGCGTCCAGGAAGCCCAGGCGCAGCGTCCGCGCCGCCCGGCCGGTTGCCTCCACCGTCTCGTCCCAGCCGTCCAGCAGTGCGGGCACCCGCGCGGCGAGCTCTCGACCGGCCTCGGTCAGCGCCATCCCGGACCGCGAACGAGCAAAGAGCGGCACCCCGAGATCGTCCTCCAAACGCCGGATCTGCTTGGTCAGCGCGGGCTGCGAGACGAACAGCTTGTGCGCCGCCCCGGTCAGGCTGCCCTCCTCCGCCACTGCGGCGAAGTACCGAAGCCGGCGTGTGTCCACGTCCATGCCACCAGGTTATAGAAGCAGGTATTGGACGGCGCCGAAGTGCCTGCGGACCCTGAAGGCATGACCGGTATCCAGCTCGCATTCCTCGTCGTCACCTTGCTCACCGCCGCTGTCAACGCCGGTATCGCCGCAGCCGACCTCGCCGGGGCGCGCTTCGTGCTGGCCAACTCGGCGGAGGTGGGTGTCCCCCGGTCCTGGCTGCCCCGGCTGGCCGCCCTCAAGCTGGCTGGCGCGGCGGGCCTCCTCCTCGGCCTCTTCGATGCGGCACTGCGCCCCCTCGGTGCCGCTGCAGCTTGCGGTCTCGTCCTGCTCTACCTGGGCGCGCTCGCCTTCCATCTGCGCGCCCGCGTGCTCTACAACCTCGCGTTTCCCGGTTTCTACTTCGCCACCGCCGTCGCCTCGTTGGCCTTGACCGTGTCCTCCTGATGCCGGCACCGCTCAACGTCCGACGAGAACACTCGGTCTTCGCTGCGACAGGTCCAGCCTGCCCGCACCCCGTCGATGCGCCCGCTCACTCCCCCGTGGTGCGGCGGGCATAGGCGCGGGCGGCGCGCACGCGGTCGCCGCAGCGGGTGGAGCACCACTGGCGGCGCCCGTGCCTGACCAGGAAGCGGTTGCAGGGCGGGGACGCGCAGGCGGTCAGCCGGGCGGCCTCGGGAGAGGTGAGCAGGTCGGCGGCGTCGGCGGCGATGACCGCGAGGGCGTGCTCGACGATCGCGGTGGTCGGGTGGGGTGTGGCGCGGTACGGACCGGTCTTCTCGTCCCACACCAGCAGTGACGCGGTCGGGACGCGGGTCATCGCGTCATTGACCGCCGCGACGGCGGCGGGCAGCGCCGGCTGCCCTGCGACGCGCGAAGCCAGCAGCGACCTGACCTGCTCGCGCAACGAGCGCAGCTGCGTCGCACACACCTCCGCCAAACCCGTGCCGACCGGGGCGAGATCGCGCCGCACCAGCCACTGCTCGGCCCGCGCCGGGGTCCCCAGAAGGTCGGACGTGTGCCCACCGGGCAGGGCCACCGCGCTGTTCGCCAGGGCCAGGGCGGGGTGCTCCGCCTCGCCCGGCGCCGACGGGAGGGCGACTTCTTCTGCGGCCTCCGCCTCGGCTCCCCCTGCGGCTGCTTCCGCGGCTTCTTCCGTCACGAACTCTTCCATGCCTCTCATGGTACGGGTTGCTTTCATCCGTGAGACATGGGTACTGTCGCCTCACGGTTAATACGCCACCTATCCGTGAGGAATCTTTTTCATGTCTTCCCCAACCCCGCAGGCCACCCCGTTCCCCGTCCGCGTCTTCGGCGGCCCGACCGCCCTCTTCGACTACGGCGGCCTGCGCTTTCTCACCGACCCGACCTTCGACGGCCCCGGCGACCACCCGGCACCGGCTGTCGTGCTGACCAAGACGGCGGCGGCCGCCGGCAGCCCCGCCGATCTCGGCCGCGTCGACGTGGTCCTGCTCTCGCACGACGAGCACGCCGACAACCTCGACACCTCCGGCCGTGCCCTCCTCGCCGACGTCCCGCTGACGCTCACCACTCCCGGCGGCGGGGAGCGTCTCGGGGAGACCGCCACCGGCCTCGCCGACTGGCAGTCGGTCGAGCTGGAGCGCAGGGACGGCGGGCCCGGCACGGTCACCGTGACCGGAGTGCCCGCCATCCACGGCCCCGGCCCGCGCGAGCAGGTCGAGCCGATCTGCGGCGAGGTCGTCGGATTCGTCCTGACCGGCGAGGGCCTGCCCACCGTCTACGTCAGCGGCGACAACGCCTCGCTCGACGCGGTCAAGGACATCGCCGAGCGCTTCGCCCCGGTGGACACGGCGCTCCTCTTCGCCGGAGCACCCCGCTTCCCCGATGTCTTCGACGGCGAGCTGATCGTCCTGGACAGCGCCCAGGCCGCGGAGGCCGCGACGATCCTCGACGCCGGCCGCGTGGTGCCCGTCCACTACGACAGCTGGGCCCACTTCACCGAGGGCCGCGACGAGCTCGTCGCCGCCTTCGCCGCCGCCGGTCTCACGGACCGCCTCGACTTCGGCGTCCGCGGCTGACCCCGGGTGACGTCGCGCGATACGCCGGGTACGTGATGCCAGCTCAGCGGGCCGACGACCGCGCCACCCGGAAGCCCACGTCGTCCACCCGATAGGTCGGATGGCTGCGGCGGCGGGCCGAGGAGCGGCAGCTCCAGTGTTCGTCGAACCAGCCGCCGCCGCGCAGGACGCGGTAGGAGCCGTAGATCTCGGCGTCGTAGACGTCCCAGCACCAGTCCCAGACGTTGCCGAGCATGTCGTACAGGCCCCACGCGTTGGGGCGCTTGCCGCCGACCTCATGGAGACGCTCCTGCGAGTTGCCGCGGTACCAGGCGATCTCGTCGAGCGGGGCGTAGTGCGGTCCCGTGGTGCCCGCGCGGCAGGCGTGCTCCCACTCGGCCTCGGTCGGCAGCCGGTAGCCGTCGGCGGTCGAGTCCCACTCGACGGTCTCGTCCGGGCCCAGGCGGTACGCGGGGGTGTGTCCGTCGCGCAGCGACAGCGCGTTGCAGAAGCGGACCGCGTCCCACCAGGAGACTCCCTCGACCGGCAGCCGGTCTCCTGGGGTGGCGCCGGGCCACTCCCCGGTGACCGCCCCGTACAGCTGCTGCGTGACGGGGAACGCCCCCAGCAGACAGGGCGCGACCTCGACCTGCCAGCTGCGCCGCGTCCGGCGGTCCGACAGCGTGACCCGTCCCGGCGGGACGGCGATCATCTCCGGGCCTGTGTTGTCGGTGTTCATCGGCCGGTGCCTCCGGCCAGGCGCTCCGCCGTCAGTGCCACCGTCGCGTACCGCATCGGGAAGCTGCCGCCCATCGCGTCGACGGCCGCGCCGACCGTGTCGAGGACCCGGGCCACGTCGTCCGGCGGGAGCCGGGTGAGGGCGCCCTGTGTCGGCAGCTGGTCCAGCCAGGCTTCCCTTGTGTACGTCGCCTCCCAGTCGACGTGCCACTGCTCGGGCTCGCCGAACGCGCCCGTCCCGCGGATGCCGTCGGCGGCCTTGGTGAGCAGCGACCAGTAGCCGTCCCCGGCCCGATTCGGTGTCGCGCGGACGTCGATCGGCGAGTCGGGAGCCACGCTCTCGTAGGCGTCGGCGAACGCCTCGGCGACGGCGGGCGGCGGCTCGGGCACGTTCCAGAACACCACGAGACGGCCCCCGGGCCGCAGCACCCGCGCGGCCTTGGCCGCTCCCGCGACCGGGTCCACCCAGTGCCAGGACTGGCCGGCGGCCACCACGTCGAACTCCCGGCCCGCGGGGTCCCAGGCCTCGAACGTCGCCACCTCGGCCGGGACGCCGAGCCGCCGCGCGAAGTCCGCCATCCGCTCGTCGGGCTCCACGCCGAGCACGGTGCAGCCCGCCGCGCGGAACTGCCGGGCAGCGATGCCGGTACCGCAGCCGACGTCCAGGACGGCGGGCGGGCGGCCGGTGTCCGCACGGCACGCCACGCGGTCCACCAGGGCGTCCGGGTAGCGGGGGCGCGTCCGGTCGTAGCGCTCGGCGTCCACGCCGAAGGATTCCGCCATCCGACGGTGGCGGTGGGGGTCGTTCCCCGGGATAGTGGGCATGCGCCCACTCTGGTGGGCACATGCCCACTCGTCAAGGGAGGTACCCGTGCCGACAGGAGTAGCCATCCGTGATGTGCGCGAGCAGCTGTTCGCCGCCGCCGAGCGCGTCTTGCTCCGGGCCGGACCGAACGCGCTGACGAGCCGCGCGGTCACCACGGAGGCGGGGTGCGCCAAGGGTGTCCTGCACCGGCACTTCGCCGACTTCGACGCGTTCCTCGCCGAGCTGGTGCTCGACCGCGTCCGCGGGGTCGAGGAGCGGGGCGCGGCGCTGCGGGCGGCCGCGGGGACGGGCACCGTCGTCGACAACGTCACCGACGCGCTGACGGACCTGTTCGGGCCCGTCGCCCTGGGCGTCCTTGGCCTGATCACGTCACGGGACGCGCTCCGGGCCCGACTGCGGCGGACCACGCCGACCGGTGTCCCCCTCCTCACCGAGGCGGGGGCCGCGCTCGCGGGCTACCTCGCGGCGGAGCGCGAACTCGGCCGCCTCGCCCCGGACTCCGACACCGACACGCTCGCGTTCACGCTCGTCGGGAGCGGGCACCTGCTCTTCGCGGGACGCGAGGACGCCTCGCGGGACGCCGTCCGGAAGGTGGTCCGCTCGGTGGTCGCCGGGGTCGTACAGGAGTCGTGACGGTCGTACGGGAGGCGTGATTCCGGGGCGGGCCGGACCCCGCGGTCACGTGGACGGTCCCGCCGCCGGGTCAGCCCCTCGGCCGCCGCCCGACGACTCACGGACCAGCAGTCGCGCGGGTACGACCACGGGTCCCGGCCCGGCGCCGCCGTCCTCGATCAGGCCGACGAGGAGTGCGACGGCGGCGCGCGCGGTCCGCTCCGGGTCGAGGGTCACCGTGGTCACGGGCGGTGCGGTCGTCGCGTAGGCAGGGTCCTCACTCGCGCACACCACGCGCAGGTCGTCCGGGACGCGCAGACCGTGCCGGGCCGCGGCGGCGAGCAGTTGGCGGCCGCCCGGGTCGTACGCGGCGTAGACGGCGTCGGGGCGGTCACGGGCGCCGGTGTCGCGGGTCCCCAACAGCGTGTCGAACGCGCGCCCGTGGGTGTCGGCCGCGTCGAAGGGCACGATCAGCGGGGCCGCGCCGCGCTCGCCGCACCAGCGCTCGTACGCCGCCGTCACCGCGCGGGCGTAGTGCTCGTCGCCGTTGCCGGACTGGAGGGCGATCCGGCGGGCGCCGGAGGCGGCGAGGTGGTCGAGGACCGTTCGGGTGGTCGCCTCGTGGTCGTTGTCGACCCAGTGGTCGCCGGGGCGCGGGTCGCCGGGCACGCCGTCGAAGACCAGCGGGATGCCGCGGGCGCGCAGCGCGCGGACCATCGGGTCGCCGCGCGGACTGTCCATGATCAGCATGCCGTCGACGGCGAGGCCGTGCCAGGAGTCGTCGGCGGCGCGGTCGGCGGGCAGCGTGGTGAGGGCGTAGCCGCGCGCGTGGGCGGCCGAGGTGGCGGCCGTGACGGCACGTGAGAAGTAGGCGATCTCCGTGTAGTTCCAGGCGGTGGCGAAGGTGGTGACGGCGATGCCCAGCGTGCGGGAGCGCGGCGGGCCCGGGGCGCCGTAGCCGAGCCGTGTCGCGGTCTCGCGGACGCGGCGGCGGGTGGCCTCGCCGATCCTGCCGGTGCCGTTGAGGGCGTGCGAGACCGTCGCCGTCGAGACCTCCGCGGCGCGGGCTATGTCGGCGAGAGTCGGCCCTGGCACGCGGCACATCGTACGGAATCCGTCGTCGGCGGCGGGTTCTGGTTAACGGATTACTCGTCGAGGGTTCCCTCCACCTCTATCCGTCACCGCCATCCGTTGGAGTGTGGTCGTGTCCCCGTCGTACGCGTCTTCGTCCTCTGCCCTCTCCCGGTCCTCTGCCCTCTCCCGGCGCGGCCTCCTGGCCGCCGCCGGGGCCGCCGGGGCCGCCGTCACCGTCGGCGCGCCCGGCGCCGCCGCCTCGTCCCGGCGCCGGTCGGCCGCCCTCGTCGTGCACAACGCCCGTGTGTTCACCGGTACTTCGAGCCGCGCCCGGCACGAGGCGGTGGCGGTCGGGCGGGACGGGCGGATCCTCGCCGTCGGCACGGACGCCGCCGTCAAGCGCTTCGTGGGCCGTGACACCGACGTCGTGGACGCGCGGGGCGGCACCGTCATGAGCGGCGTCCACGACGGGCACGCCCATCCGATGGACGCCGCGAGCCGTTCGCTGCGGCCTTCGCTGGGCGGCGCCGAGCAGACCGTCGAGGAGCTGCGGAAGACGCTGACGGGGTTCCTCCAGGACTCGGCGGAACAGGAGCCGGACGGGTGGCTGGTCGTGGAGGACTGGAACCCGGTCGGGCTCCTGCCGCACGGCACCGCCCCGCACCACACCATGCTCGACGCCCTGCCGACGCGGCGCCCCATCGCGCTGCGCGGCGGCGACGGGCACAACCTGTGGGCCAATCAGCGCGCCCTGGACATCGCGAAGATCACCGCGTCCACCCCGGACCCGGTCGGCGGCAGGATCGTGAAGGGCGCGGACGGGAAGCCGACCGGGGTGCTCAAGGACGACGCCCAGCCGCTCGTCTCCCGGCACATCCCCGAGCCCGACGAGACACGGTTGGCGCAAGCCGCGGCGAAAACTCTCGCCGAGGCCGCCGCGTCCGGGATCACCACCTTCATGGAAGCCGTGGTGGGGCGGCCGGAGCTGAAGCTCTATCAGCGGCTCGCCGAGTCGGGGCGGCTGCTCCAGCGCATCGTGCCCGCCCTGCGCGTCGAGACCGGGCTGACGAAGGATCCGGCCGCCGCGGTGGCGTACGCGAAGGAGCTGCGCGCGGAGTTCGAGGACGTACGCGGACTGCGCTTCGGCACGGTCAAGGTCTTCCTCGACGGCGTCATCGAGCACCCGGCGCAGACCGCGGCCCTCCTGGAGCCCTACCTCGACAAGGACGGCAGGCCGACCGGCCACCGCGGCGACCTGTACGTGTCCGCCGCCGACTACGGACGGCTGAGCGCCGCCTTCAACGCCGAGGGCTGGCAGATGCACGCCCACGCCATCGGCGACCGCGCCGTGCGCACCTCCCTCGACGGATACGCGTACGCCCTGCGGAAGACGGGCCGCCGTGATCTCCGCAACACCACGGCGCACCTCCAACTGGTCGACCCCGCCGACCTTCCCCGCTTCGCCGCGCTCGGCGTCGTCGCCTGTCTGCAGCTCCAGTGGGCCGCCCGCAACACCTGGACCATGGACGCACTGCTGCCCTACATCGGCGCGGAACGGCACCGGTGGCAGTACCCGGCGCGCAGCCTCGAAAAGCGGCGCGCGGCGCTCGCGGGTGGCTCGGACTGGCCGGTCGACCCTCTGCAGGTCTGGAACCAGATACGCACCGCGATCGACCGTACGGGCATGGAGGGCGAGGGCGACCTCTACCGCGCGCAGGAGGGCATCAGTCGTACGTCTTCCCTGCTCATGCACACCTCGGGCACCGCGCGTCAACTTCGTATGGAGCACATCACCGGGACCGTCGAGCAGGGGAAGGCGGCCGATCTCGTCGTGCTCGACCGCGATGTGACGCGGTGTCCGGTGGCCGATATCAGCTCGGTCGACGTGCGCCTCACGCTCGTCGGGGGCACAGTGGTGCACGACGCCGAGTCGTCGGCAGGACGCGCGGCCGCCGCCCGAGTGACGCGGGCGGCGGCGGGGCCCCGGCCCACGGCGTTCACGTCGGTGCACGGCGGGCGGCACGCCTCGTGCGGTTGCGGCTGAACTGCCGCGCGGGGAAGGGGCCGAAAGGCCCCCCGGACGGCGGCTCCTCGAATGGCCTACCCCGACGCGCGCTTCATCTCATATCTGAGATAGCCTGCGACTCATGGCAGACGACTACCTCGTACGCATCGGCAAGCTCATCCGTGACGCCCGGCAGCACAGGGGCTGGACACAGACGCAGCTCGCCGAGGCGCTCAGCACCAGCCAGAGCGCCGTGAACCGCATCGAGCGGGGCAACCAGAACATCAGCCTTGAGATGATCGCCCGAATCGGCGAGGCTCTCGACAGTGAAATCGTCTCGCTCGGGTACGCGGGCCCCATGCATCTGCGAGTCGTCGGCGGCCGCCGGCTCTCCGGCTCCATCGACGTCAAGACGAGCAAGAACGCGTGCGTGGCGCTGCTCTGCGCGTCCCTCCTCAACAAGGGCCGCACGGTGCTGCGCCGCGTCGCCCGGATCGAGGAGGTGTACCGCCTCCTGGAGGTGCTCAACTCCATCGGCGTGCGCACCCGTTGGATCAACGACGGCGTCGACCTGGAGATCGTGCCGCCCGCCAAGCTGGAGATGGACGCGATCGACGCGGAGGCCGCGCGCCGCACCCGCTCGATCATCATGTTCCTCGGTCCGCTGCTGCACCGCATGGACCACTTCAAGCTGCCCTACGCCGGCGGCTGCGACCTCGGCACCCGCACGATCGAGCCACACATGATCGCGCTGCGCCGGTTCGGCCTGGACATCGCGGCGACCGAGGGGCTGTACCACGCCGAGGTGGCGCGCGACGTCACCCCCGACCGGCCCATCGTCCTCACCGAGCGCGGGGACACCGTCACCGAGAACGCCCTGCTCGCCGCCGCGCGCAGCGCCGGCACGACGGTGATCCGCAACGCCTCGTCGAACTACATGGTCCAGGACCTCTGCTTCTTCCTGGAGGCGCTGGGCGTCGAGGTCGAGGGCATCGGCACGACCACGCTGACCGTGCACGGCGTGCCCACCATCGACGTCGACGTCGACTACTGCCCCTCCGAGGACCCGGTCGAGGCGATGAGCCTCCTCGCGGCCGCCGTGGTCACGGAGTCCGAGCTGACGGTGCGCCGGGTGCCGATCGAGTTCCTGGAGATCGAGCTCGCGGTCCTGGAGGAGATGGGCCTCGACCACGACCGGTCGGCGGAGTACGCGGCGGACAACGGCCGCACCCGCCTCATCGACCTCACCGTGCGCCCCTCCAAGCTGGAGGCGCCCATCGACAAGATCCACCCGATGCCGTTCCCGGGCCTGAACATCGACAACGTCCCCTTCTTCGCGGCCATCGCGGCTGCGGCGCAGGGCAAGACGCTGATCCACGACTGGGTCTACGACAACCGGGCGATCTACCTCACGGACCTCAACCGCCTCGGTGGCCGCCTCCAGCTCCTCGACCCGCACCGGGTCTTGGTGGAGGGCCCCACCCGCTGGCGCGCCGCCGAGATGATGTGCCCGCCCGCACTGCGCCCCGCCGTGGTCGTCCTGCTCGCCATGATGGCGGCGGAGGGCACCTCGGTCCTGCGCAACGTGTACGTGATCAACCGCGGTTACGAGGACCTGGCGGAGCGGCTGAACTCGGTGGGGGCGCAGATCGAGACGTTCCGGGACATCTGAGCCCCGGGAGGCCGTGCGCGGGCATGGGCGTGGCGTCGGACGCCACGCCCATGCCGGTGTTCCGGTACCGCCCCGCCGACTACTGACCGGAAGCGGCGAGTTCCTTGAGGTCGACCGTCTCGCCCTTGTCCGGGGCCTTCGGGCTCACCGGCTTGCCGTAGTCGCCGAACGTCGCGTCATTGGGGGTGTCGCCCCCCTTGGTGGTGACGCGGAGGATGTACGGCTTGCCCTCCGTGGCGACGTACATCGTGTTCGTCTCGCCGCCGGAGCCCTTCTTCGTCAGGGCGATCGCGTCCTTGCCGTCGACGGACGTCGTGTCGCCCTTCTTCATGCCCTTGCGTTCGGACTTGTTCTCGTCCATCGACGCGACCAGGCCCTGCTTGTCGCACAGGCCCGAGGTGGAGGCGTCGTCGGCGGGCATCTTCACCCACTTGTCGACGACCTTCGACAGCACCTTGTCGGAGCCCGACCGGCCCTTCAGAGCGGTCTTCCAGTACTCCTCGTTGCCGCGCATGTACAAGGTGGCGTTCGTGTGCCGCACCTCGGCCTTCGAGCCCTCGGTGCCGATCGTCCCCTCGCAGTTCTTCTCCTGGTCGACCGCGATGTCCACGCTCACCGGCTTGCCGTTCTGCCGCATGTCGCCCTTGATGCGCATGGAGTCGGCGCCCTTGGTGGCCTTCACCGCCTTGGCGGCGATCTGGTCGGCGCTGTCCCCGGCGAACGGCTTGTCGGAGCCGCCTCCGTCGTCGCTGTCGCCGCAGCTCGACAGCAGCGCCGCCGACAGCACGGTCGCTCCGATGACAGCCGTAACCCTTCTCGAACGCACGTGGTCATCCCTCCCGCGGAACACTCGACGTTCCGTCATCCGCGGCCCCATTGGCCGCGGTCGTCGTCGAGTACCCGCGGATTCCCCGCACTCACCCGGAATCCGGCATTCCGCCCATCATGGCGAGGGCCGGTGAATAGGGACGGAAACCGGAAGCGGGCCCGGCGCTCAGTCGAGCACCGCCACTCCGTCCAGCTCCACCAGCGCGGATTCGTCCCACAGGCGTACGGCGCCCACCACCGCCATCGCCGGGTAGTCACGGCCCGCCAACCGGCGCCAGATGCGGCCCAGTTCGGGCGCGCAGGCGCGGTAGTCGGCGACGTCCGTGGCGTAGACGGTGACGCGGGCGAGGTCGGCCGGGGTGCCGCCGGCGTGGCGCAGGGCGGTGAGGAGGTTGGTCAGCGCCCGCTCGAACTGCTCGGGCAGGGTGGCGCCGGTGACCTTGCCCTCGCCGTCCAGCGCGGTCTGCCCGGCGAGGAAGACGAGCCGGGAACCGGTGGCGGTGACGGCGTGCGAGAAGCCCTTGGGCGGGGAGAGTTCGGCGGGGTTGACGCGGTCCAGGCTGCTCATGCGGGCGGCTCCTCCGGCTGGGTGTGCGGCTGCGCGTCCGGTCGGGCGTACAGCTCCTTGGCGATGATCGTGCGCTGGACCTCGCTCGCCCCCTCGTAGATGCGGGGCGCCCGCACCTCGCGGTAGAGGTGTTCGAGGAGGTGCCCGCGGCGCAGCGCGCGAGCCCCGTGCAGCTGGACGGCCGCGTCGACCACGTACTGGGCGGTCTCCGTGGCGATGAGTTTCGCCATCGCGGCGCGCCGGGCGATGCCGGGGCCCTGGGGCCCTTCCCTGTCGTACGCCGCCGCTGCCGCGTACACCATGAGACGGGCCGCCTCCGTGCGCGTGGCCATCTCGGCGACCTGGTGGGCGACGGCCTGCAGATCCTTCAACGGGCCGCCGAACGCGGTCCGTTCGGCGGTGTGGGCCAGGGTGGCGTCGAGCGCGGCCTGCGCCATGCCGACCGCGAACGCGCCGACGCTCGGCCGGAACCGGTTGAGCGTGGTCATCGCGACCCGGAAGCCGCGGTCCACCTCGCCGAGCACGTCGTCCTTGGTGACCCGTACGCCGTCGAAGGCGAGGGCGCCGATCGGGTGCGGGGAGAGCATGTCGAGGGGGGTGCCGGTGAGGCCCGCGCGGTCGGCGGGGACCAGGAACGCGGTGACGCCACGGGCTCCCGCGCCGGGGGACGTACGGGCGAAGACGGTGTAGAAGTCGGCCTCGGGGGCGTTCGAGATCCAGCACTTCTCGCCGGTGAGGCGCCAGCCGCCGGAGCCGTCGGCCGCCGCGGCGAGGTGCAGGGCCGCCGCATCGGAGCCGGCGCCCGGCTCGGAGAGCGCGAAGGCGGCGACGGCGTGGCCGCGGCGGACCTGCGGCAGCCACTGTTCCCGCTGGGCGGGGCTGCCGTGGGTGTGGACGGGGTGGGCGCCGAGGCCTTGCAGGGCGAAGGCCGTCTCCGCCTCCGTGCAGGCGTAGGCGAGGGACTCGCGGGTCAGGCAGAGGTCGAGAGTGCCGGACGCTCCGCTGTGGGGGCCGGTTCCGATCCGCGGGTCGGACGGGGCTGGTCGCGCCCCTGCGGCGGAGCCGCTCATGTCACCGCCCCGCGCCCCTGGGGGGCCTTCGTCCCCCTCGAACAGCACATCCAGCAAGCCGAGTTCGCCCAGTGCCGCCACCAGCGGGCGGTTCACCTGGCCCGGCTCGCCCTTCTCCGCCAACGGGCGCAACCGCTCCGCCGCGAGCGTGCGCAGCTCCGCGCAACGGGCGGTTTGTTCAGGATTGAGCGAGAATGCCGTCATCCCGGTCCCCTCTTTATCGCGCACCGTTGACTGTCGTCACCATCACGATACGCTCATGGAGCGAGCCCACCACAGCGCCCGTCCGGCAGGCAAGGGGGCAGAGCCGCCATGGAACCCACCGGCAATCCGGCCGAACCGGGGCAGACACCGTCCGGCCACGTCGACACGTTCACCCGGGACCACCTCCCGCCGCGCGAGCAGTGGCCCGCACTGGTCCACGACCGCCCCGAGCTGCACTACCCCGCCCGCCTCAACTGCGGCGCGGAGCTCCTGGACCGGTCCGCCGAGCGGTTCGGCGCCGAGCGCCCCGCCTTCCACACCGCGTCCGGCGAGACCTGGACGTACGGCCTGCTGCGGGAGCACGTCGACCGGATCGCGCACGTGCTGACCGACGAGCTCGGCGTGCGGCCCGGCGAGCGCGTCCTGCTGCGCGGGCCCACCACACCGTGGCTCGCGGCCTGCTGGCTCGCCGTGATGAAGGCGGGCGCGGTCGCCGTGACCGTCCTCGCCCAGCAGCGCTCGCAGGAGCTCGCCACCATGTGCGGGATCGCCGAGGTGCGGCACGCGCTCTGCGACATCCGGTCGGTGGACGACCTGATCAAGGCCGGGGTGCCGGGGCTGAGCGTCACCACGTACGGCGGAGAGGGTCCCGACGATCTGCTCGTGCGTGCCGCCCGGCAACCGGCGGTCTACGCGGCGGTCGACACCGCGGCCGACGACGTCGCGCTCATCGCGTTCACCTCCGGCACGACGGGCCGGCCCAAGGGGTGCATGCACTTCCACCGCGACGTGCTCTCCATCGCCGACACCTTCGCGCGGCACGTCCTCAAGCCGGTGCCCGACGACGTCTTCGCGGGCAGCCCGCCGCTCGGCTTCACCTTCGGACTCGGCGGCCTCGTCATCTTCCCGCTGCGCTTCGGCGCGTCGTCGGTCCTGCTCGAACAGGCCGGACCCAAGCAGCTGTTGCCCGCCATCGGACGGCACGGGATCTCGGTGCTCTTCACCGCGCCGACCGCCTATCGCACGATGCTCGACCAGCTGGACGGGCACGACATCTCCTCGCTGCGCCGCTGCGTCTCGGCCGGGGAGAACCTCCCCGCGGCCACCTGGCAGGCCTGGCACCGGCGCACCGGACACCGCATCATCAACGGCATCGGCGCCACGGAGCTGCTGCACATCTTCATCTCCGCCGCCGACGACGACATCAGGCCCGGCACGACGGGACGCCCCGTGCCCGGATGGCACGCGCGCGTGGTCGACGACTCCGGCGCCCCGGTACCGGACGGCGAGCCCGGACTGCTCGCCGTGCGCGGCCCGGTGGGCTGCCGCTACCTCGCCGACGACCGCCAGCTCCAGTACGTACGGCACGGCTGGAACATCACCGGCGACACCTACGTCCGCGACGCCGACGGCTACTTCCGCTATGTCGCCCGCGCCGACGACATGATCATCTCGGCCGGTTACAACGTCGCGGGCCCCGAGGTCGAGGAGGCCCTGCTTCGCCACCCCGACGTCGTCGAGACCGCGGTCGTGGGGCGCCCCGACGAGCTGCGCGGGCAGGTGGTCGTGGCCCATGTGGTCCTGCGCGAAGGCGCGACGCCCGACGCCGACCGGCTGCGCGAGTTCGTCAAGGGAGAGCTGGTGCCGTACAAGTGCCCGCGCGAGATCGTCTTCCTGGACGCCCTGCCGAGGACGGCGACGGGGAAGCTGCAGCGGTTCCGGCTGCGCGCCGCGTCCCCGGCGGAACCGGGCCCGTAGAGTGATCACGTGTCCGAGCAGCACACCCCACGGTCCCTGATCGTCACCTTCTACGGCGCCTACGGCCGGGCCGCGCCCGGTCCCGTCCCGGTGGCCGAGCTGGTGCGCCTCCTCGCGCCGGTCGGCGTGGACGCGCCGTCGGTGCGGTCGTCGGTGTCCCGGCTCAAGCGGCGCGGCCTGCTCATGCCCGCGCGCACGGCGACGGGCGCCGCGGGCTACGCGCTCTCGCCCGACGCGCGCCAGCTCCTGGACGACGGCGACCGCCGCATCTACGGCACCGAGGTCGCGCGGCGGGGCGGCGGCTGGGTCCTCGCCGTCTTCTCCGTGCCCGAGGCCGAGCGCCAGAAGCGGCACGTGCTGCGCTCCCGCCTCGCGGGCCTCGGCTTCGGCACGGCGGCGCCGGGCGTCTGGATCGCCCCGGCGCACCTCTACGAGGAGACCAGGCACACCCTGGAACGCCTCCACCTCGCCCCGTACGTCGACCTGTTCCGCGGCGAGCACCTGGGCTTCGCCCCGACGGCGGAGGCGGTCGCGCGCTGGTGGGACCTGTCGTCCCTGGCCAAACAGCACGAGGCGTTCCTCGACCGCCACGAACCGGTGCTGCGCTCCTGGGAGACCCGCAAGGACGCTCCCCCGCCGCCCGAGGAGGCGTACCGCGACTACCTCCTCGCCCTCGACTCCTGGCGCCAACTCCCCTACGCCGACCCCGGCCTGCCCGCCGACCTGCTCCCCGCCGACTGGCCGGGGGACCGCTCCGCCGCGGTGTTCGCGGCGCTGGACGGCCGGCTGCGGGAGGCCGGGGCGCTGTTCGTGCGCCCCGCATAGGCTGACCCCGGATTCGTGATCATGTGTCGGGCAGGAGGCGGCGGGTGGGCGAGGACGTGTTGCGCTGGAGCGAGTACCGCGCCGTGCCGTGGAAGAACGGCGGCGGGACGACCAGGGAGGTCGCGGACGGCACGGACTGGCGGGTGAGCGTCGCTGACGTGGCCGGGGACGGCCCCTTCTCGGTGTTCCCCGGAACCGACCGCGTGATCACCCCGGTCGAGGGCGACGGCATGCTGCTGACCGTGGCCGGGGCCGCACCGCGCCCCGTCGAGCCACTGCGGCCCTTCGCCTTTCCCGGTGACGCGGCGACGGACTGCCGGCTGGTGGGCGGCGCGGTGCGCAACCTGAACGTGATGACCCGCAGAGGCCGCGCGACGGCCCGCGTGCGGATCGTCACCGTCACCGCCGGACGAGACACGGAGACGGCGAGCGAGGCGGGCGAGACCCTGCTCGTCATGGCCGTCACGGAGGGGATCGCTGTCGGCGGACAGGACGGGCCGGAGGCTCCGCTCGGCCGCCTCGACTGCGTACGCCGGGACGGGCCGGGCACGCTGGTGCTGCGCGGTGACGGCACGGTGGCCGAGGTCAGGATCACCGCGCCGCACTGATGCGGGCGCTCAGCCGCCCAGGGTCAGCCTCGGCTTGGGGGCGTCCGTGCGTCCCGTCTGGGGCCGCCGGCTGCCCGCGCGGTACTGCACGGGCCAGCTCACGCCCGGACCCGCGTAGTTCTGTTCGGCGGCGGCGTGCAGGGTCCAGTGCGGGTCGTAGAGGTGCGGGCGGGCGAGGGCGCAGAGGTCCGCGCGGCCGGCGAGGAGCAGGGAGTTGACGTCGTCCCAGGAGGAGACGGCGCCGACCGTGATCACGGGGATGCCGGTGCGGTTGCGGATGCGGTCGGCGTACGGCGTCTGGTAGGAGCGGCCGAACGCGGGGCGCTCGTCGGAGACCACCTGGCCCGTCGACACGTCGATCGCGTCGGCCCCGTGCGCCGCGAACGCGCGGGCGATCTCGACGGCGTCGGCCGCCGTGGTGCCGCCTTCGGCCCAGTCGGTGGCGGAGATACGGACCGTCATGGGCCTGCCGTCCGGCCACACCTCCCGTACCGCGTCGAAGACTTCGAGGGGGAAGCGGAGGCGGGCCCGGAGGGAGCCGCCGTACGCGTCCGTGCGGTGGTTCGTGAGCGGGGAGAGGAAGCCGGAGAGCAGATAGCCGTGGGCGCAGTGCAGTTCGAGGAGGTCGAACCCGGCGAGGTCGGCGCGCCGGGCCGCCGCGACGAACTGTTCGCGGATCTCGGTCAGTCCCGCGCGGGAGAGTTCACGGGGGGTCTGGCTGTACGGCTTGTACGGGAGCGGTGAGGCGGCGTCGAGCGGCCAGTTGCCGTCGGGCAGCGGCTCGTCGATGCCCTCCCACATCAGCCGCGTGGAGCCCTTGCGGCCCGAGTGGCCGAGCTGGACGCCGATCGCCGTGCCGGGCGCCTGCGCGTGGACGAAGTCGGTGACGCGGCGCCAGGCTTCGGCCTGTTCGGCGGTGTAGAGGCCGGCGCAGCCCGGCGTGATGCGGCCGCGCTCGCTGACGCACACCATCTCGGTCATCACCAGGCCCGCGCCGCCGAGTGCCCGCGCGCCCAGGTGCACCAGGTGGAAGTCGCCGGGGACGCCGTCCACGGCGGAGTACATGTCCATCGGGGAGACGACGACGCGGTTGCGGAGGGTCAGGTCGCGCAGCCGGAAGGGCGTGAACATCGGCGGGGTGCCTTCGGGGCAGCCGAAGTCGCGCTCGACGGCGCGGGTGAACTCCGCGTCGCGCAGCCGGAGGTTGTCGTGGGTGACGCGGCGGCTGCGGGTGAGGAGGTTGAACGCGAACTGGCGGGGCGGCTGGTCCAGGTGGTCCGGCAGCCGCTCGAACCACTCCAGGCTGGCGCGGGCCGCACGCTGGGTGGAGGCGACGACGGGGCGGCGCTCCGTCTCGTACGCCGTGAGGGCGCTCGGGATGTCGGGCTGTTCCCGGAGGCAGGCGGCGAGCGCGAGGGCGTCCTCGACGGCGAGCTTGGTGCCGGAGCCGATGGAGAAGTGCGCGGTGTGGGCGGCGTCGCCTATCAGGACCGTGTTGCCGTGGGACCAGCGTTCGTTGACGACCGTGCGGAAGTTGATCCAGGCGGACTTGTTGCCGCGCAGTGGGCGGCCGCCGAGCGCGTCGGCGAAGATCTTGGCGCAGCGTTCGGTGGACTCGCGCTCGTCGAGCTCCGCGAAGCCCGCGGCCTCCCAGACCTCCTCGCGCATCTCGACGATGACGGTGGAGGCGTCGGGGTCGCGGGAGTACGGATAGCCGTGCAGCTGCATCACGCCGTGCTCGGTCTCGGCGATCTCGAACCGGAACGCGTCGAAGGCGAAGTCCGCGGCCAGCCAGGTGTAGCGGCAGCGGTGCGTCGTGAGGCTCGGCCGGAAGACGTCGGCGTGCGCCTCGCGGGTGAGGCTGTGCACGCCGTCCGCGGCGACGACCAGGTCGTACGCCGTGGACAGCTCGGCGGCGGGGGGTGCCTCGGTGCGGAAGCGGAGCTCGACGCCGAGGCCGCGGCAGCGCTCGTGCAGGATCTCCAGGAGCCTGCGGCGGCCGAGCGCAGCGAAGCCGTGGCCGCCGGAGGTGTGCCGCCGGTCGCGGTGCACGATGTCGATGTCGTCCCAGCGCACGAACTCGGCCTGGAGCGCGGCGTACACGGCGGGGTCGGCGTGCTCGATGCCGCCGAGGGTCTCGTCGGAGAGGACGACGCCGAATCCGAAGGTGTCGTCGGGGGCGTTGCGCTCCCAGACGGTCACCTCGCGGGCGGGGTCGAGGCGCTTGAGCAGCGCGGCGGCGTAGAGACCGCCGGGGCCGCCGCCGATGACGGCGATCCGGTGGGCGGTGGCCATGGTCACCGCCCCTGCCACTTCGGCGGGCGCTTCTCCGTGAAGGCCGCGTGGAACTCGGCGTAGTCCTCGCCGTTCATGAGGAGGGCCTGGGTGGCCGCGTCCAGTTCGACGGAGGCGGCGAGCGGCATGTCCAGCTCGGCGGTGAGCAGCGCCTTCGTCTGCGCGTACGCGAGGGCGGGGCCGTCGGCGAGGCGGCGCGCCAGGGTCTGCGCGGCCTCGGCGGCCCTGCCCTCCTCCGTCAGCTCGCTGATGAGGCCGATCCGTTCGGCCTCGGGGGCGCGGACCGGTTCGCCCAGCATGAGGAGCCGGGTGGCGTGGCCGAGGCCGACGACGCGCGGCAGCAGATAGGCGGCGCCCATGTCGCCGCCGGAGAGGCCGACCCGGGTGAAGAGGAAGGAGAAGCGGGCGGAGGGGTCCGCGACGCGGAAGTCCGCGGCGAGGGCGAGGACCGCGCCGGCGCCCGCCGCCACCCCGTGCACGGCGGCGACGACCGGGAAGGGGCACTCCCGGATCGCCCGGACGACCTGGCCGGTCATGCGGTTGAAGTCGAGGAGCTGGGCGGTGTCCATGGCGAGCGTGGCACCGATGATCTCGTCGACGTCGCCGCCCGAGCAGAAGCCGCGGCCCTCGCCGCCGAGCACGAGCGCGCGCACGGACCGGTCGCGGGAGAGCTCGGCGAGCAGGTCGCGCAGGTCGGCGTAGGCGCCGAAGGTGAGGGCGTTGAGCTTGTCGGGGCGGGCGAGGGTGACCGTGGCGACCCCTTCGTCGACGGCGAGTCGCAGGTGCCGCCAGTCGGGGGTGCGGGTCGCGGAGCCGGTGAAGGGACTCATCAGGTGCGGCCTCCTCGGCCTCGGGGCTGGAGTGGCGCCACTCTCGAAGTTATCACTCTTCTGTGACTGTCGTCAGGAGTGCGCGATACACCAGCCATGCGACGGCGAAACGGCACTGACTCCTGACACCGGGTCCTAGGTCCCTGGAACGCCCGCCCGTCGACCCTGCCGCCACACCGCTTAGGATTCGTACGGTTGAAAGCAGGACCGCTTGCCTGCCCTGAACGGACCCGCCTTGCACGAGCCCCCCTTCCCCGCCTCCTGGCGCATCGCGCTGCCGCACACCGCGGCGGCGGTGCCGGTCGCGCGCGCCCTGGTCCGTACGGCGCTCAACGACATCGAGATGTCCGCCGACACCGACACCGCCGAGCTCCTCACCGCCGAGCTGGTCGCGAACGCCGTCGAGCACACCGCGGGACAGGACCCCATAGAGCTGGTGATCGAGCTGCTGCCGACCGGCTGCCAGGTCGAGGTGCACGACTCCAACCCGCTGCCGCCCGGCGACCTCACCGCCCCGGAGCCGCCCGGCGAGCCGGACCCCTGGCAGGAGCACGGGCGCGGCCTGCTCCTGATCCGCACCCTCAGCTCGTCCTGCGGCCACCGCCCCACCGCGTCCGGCAAGGCGGTCTGGTTCACGCTTCCCGCGACTCCCCCGCGCCCCCGGCACTGACCGGGACCTCGCCCCGGCCGAGCCGCGAGTGGCCGCGGCCGTAGAGCGCGTAGACCACGGCGCCCACCACGAGGAACACGGCGAACTGCAGCCAGGTCGTCCAGCCCGTGCCCCAGATCAGATAGAGGCAGAAGCCCACGCCGAGGACCGGGCTGACGGGGTACAGCGGCACGCGGAAGGTGCGGCGCAGCTCCGGGGCCGAGCGGCGCAGCGCGAGCACCGCCACGTTCACCACGGCCATGATCGCCAGGGTGCCGATCGTGGTCAGGTTGACCACGACGTCGAGCGACGAGAAGGCGGCGGGCACGGCGACGACCGCCGCGACGATCCAGGTGCCCGCGACCGGTGTCGCGGTCCGCGGCGAGACACGTTCGAAGACGCGCGGCACGAGGCCGTCGCGGGACATCGACATCAGGATGCGGGTCTGGCCGTACATCACGGCGAGCACCACGGAGGCGATGGCGACGACCGCGCCGAAGGCGATGATGCCGCCGCCGACGGTCGAGTCGGTGACCTGGTTGACGACGAGCGAGAGGGCGGCGGGCTTGTCCGCGACGGCGTCCGAGCCGAGCGCGCCGATGGCCGCGAGCGCCACGGCGACGTAGAGCAGCGTGACGACGCCGATGCAGATCAAGATGGCGAGGGGGATGTTGCGCCGCGGGTTCTTCACCTCCTCGCCGGCCGTGGTCACCGCGTCGAAGCCGATGAAGGAGAAGAAGGCGAGCGAGGCGCCCGCGGTGATGCCGGAGACGCCCGCGCCCGCGAAGGGCGTGAGGTTGCCGTCCTCGAACGCGGTGAACGCGATGGCGAGGAAGAGCAGCAGAATGCCGATCTTGAGCACCGCCATGGCCGCCGTGGCGCCGGCGCTCTCGCGGATGCCGCGCACCAGGAGGACGGCGGCGAGCAGAATGACGACGACGGCAGGCAGGTTCAGGACGCCGCCCTCGCCGGGCCCGGCGCAGAGCGCGGCGGGCAGCTCCCAGCCGGTGAGGCTGTGCAGCAGCTCGTTCAGGTACTGGCTCCAGCCGACCGCGACCGCGGAGACCGAGACGCCGTACTCCAGGAGCAGGCACCAGCCGACGAGGAACGCGGTGCGCTCGCCCAGCGAGGCGTACGCGAACGAGTACGAGCTGCCGGAGACCGGGATCGCGCCACCCAGCTCCGCGAACGAGAACGCGGTGAAGATACAGGTCACGGCCGCGAGGACATAGGAGACCGCGACGGCGGGGCCGGCCTCGGCCACCGAGTCGGAGAGGCCGACGAAGATGCCGGTGCCGACGATGGCGCCGACGCCGAAGCACACGAGCTGGAAGAGCCCCATGGTGCGCCTGAGGCCGTGGCCCTCCAGGTCCGCCCCCGATTCCGCGACGAGCTGGTCGGGGGACTTGATGCGAAGCCCATTGGTGCGTGTGGGGCTCATGGGGTGGTTCTCGTTTCCGGTGGTGCTGGGGTGGTGCTGGTGCGGCGGGGGCGGCGGCCGTCAGGGGCACCGCCCGGGGCTGCCGTCAGGTCAGTGTCGCGACCAGGACCGCCTTGATCGTGTGCATACGGTTCTCAGCCTCGTCGAAGACGACGGAGTGTGCCGACTCGAAGACCTCGTCGGTGACCTCCAGGGCCTCCAGGCCGTACGTCTCGTGGACCTCGCGTCCGACCTGGGTGCCCAGGTCGTGGAAGGCGGGCAGGCAGTGCAGGAACTTCACGTCGGCGTTGCCGGTGGCGCGCAGGACGTCCATCGTCACCGTGTACGGCGCGAGGGCGGCTATGCGCTCGGCCCACACCTCCTTGGGCTCCCCCATCGACACCCATACGTCGGTGCCGACGAAGTCGGCGCCCCGGACGCCCTCCTCGACGTCCTCGGTGAGGGTGAGGCGGGCGCCGCTGGCTGCGGCGAGCTCGCGGGCCCGCGCGACGATGTCCTCGGCGGGCCAGTAGGCGCGGGGCGCGACGACGCGTACGTCCATGCCGAGCAGGGCGCCGGTGATCAGGTACGAGTTGCCCATGTTGAAGCGGGCGTCACCGAGGTAGGCGAAGGCGGTGCCGGTGAGGGGCTTGGTGCCGTGCTCGGTCATGGTGAGCATGTCGGCGAGCATCTGGGTGGGGTGCCAGGAGTCGGTCAGGCCGTTGTAGACGGGCACGCCCGCGTGGGCGGCGAGCGTCTCGACCGTGTCCTGCGCGTCCCCGCGGAACTCGATGGCGTCGAACATCCGGCCGAGCACCCGGGCGGTGTCCTTCGCCGACTCCTTCTTGCCGATGTGCGAGCCGGACGGGTCGATGTACGTCGTGGATGCGCCCTGGTCGGCGGCGGCCACCTCGAAGGCGCAGCGGGTCCTCGTCGAGCTCTTCTCGAAGATCAGCGCGATGTTCTTGCCCCGCAGCCGGCGCGTCTCGGTCCCGGCCTTCTTGGCCGCCTTCAGCTCGGCGGCCAGGTCGAGCAGGCCGCGGAACTCGTCGGCGGTGAAGTCCAGCTCCTTGAGGAAGTGGCGGCCGGTGAGGTCTGTGGCCATGAGGCGCTCCAGAGTGCGGGATAAGAGTGACGGGACACGTTGACATTGAAACTATATACGACGCTCCACATTTATATACAGGCGCCCTGTGCTCGGCGTACCGGGCCCTGCGCCCGCCGTACCGGGCCCTGCGCTCCCCGCACCGCGGGCCCTGCGCTCTCCCTACCGGCCCGCTACAGCCCAGGCACCGCGTCCCGCTGCACCGGGCAGCTCATGCACCGCGGGCCGCCCCGGCCGCGCCCCAGCTCGCTGCCCAGGATCTCGATCACCTCGATGCCCTGCTTGCGCAGGTGCGTGTTGGTCGTCGAGTTCCGCTCGTACGCGACGACGACGCCGGGCTCCACCGCGAGGACGTTGCAGCCGTCGTCCCACTGCTCGCGCTCGGCCGCGTGCACGTCCTGGGTGGCGGTGAGCACCCGGACGGCGTCGAGGCCGAGCGCCGCGGCGATGGCCCGGTGCATGTGCTCGGGCGGATGGTCGGTGACCTTCAACTCCCGCTCCCCGACGCCTGGTTCGATGGTGTACGAGCGGAGCATGCCGAGGCCCGCGTACTGCGTGAAGGTGTCGCCGTCGACCATCGTCATGACCGTGTCGAGGTGCATGAAGGCGCGCCGCTTCGGCATGTCGAGGGCCACGATCGTCTGCGCGGAGCCCGCCGCGAACAGCTTGTGCGCGAGCATCTCGACGGCCTGCGGGGTGGTGCGCTCGCTCATGCCGATGAGCACCGCACCCTTGCCGATCACCAGGACGTCGCCGCCCTCGATGGTCGAGGGATAGTCCGCCTGCCCCTGCGACCAGACGTTGAAGTTCTCGCTCCGGAACAGCGGGTGGTGCTGGTAGATCGCCTCGAAGTGCACGGTCTCGCGCTGCCTGGCGGGCCAGCGCATCGCGTTGATGGAGACGCCGTCGTAGATCCAGGCGGAGGTGTCGCGGGTGAAGAGGTGGTTGGGCAGCGGGCCGAGCAGGAAGTCGTCCAGGTCCATGCAGTGGAAGCGGACGGACGTCGGCTCGGCGTGCCGCTCCAGGAACTCCCGCTTCGTCATCCCGCCGACCAGCGCCTCGGCGAGCTCGGCCGACGGCATCGTCGCGAACACGGCCCGCAGGTGGTCGGTGGCCAGCGGGCCGTACTCCTTCTCGTCGAAGACGCGGTCCAGGACCAGGAGGCGGGCCGCGGGCACGTCCAGGGTCTCTGTCAGCAGGTCGCCGAAGAGGTGGACGGCCACGCCCCGGTCGCGCAGCACGTCCGCGAAGCCGTCGTGCTCCTGGCGGGCCCTGCGCACCCACAGGACGTCGTCGAAGAGGAGGGTGTCCTTGTTGCTCGGAGTCAGCCGCTTGAGCTCCAGATCGGGGCGGTGCAGTATGACGCGGCGCAGCCGCCCGGCCTCGGAGTCGACATGGAATCCCATGGGGTCCATCTTTCCCCGGCCGGACGGCCGACGCTCATCGTTGTTCAAAGCCGCGGTCGACTAGAGCCGCGGGTCCACCGGTTCGGACTCCAGGGCGAGGACCGCGAACACCGCCTCGTGCACGCGCCACAGCGGCTCGCCGTCCGCGAGGCGGTCCAGGGCCTCCAGGCCGAGCGCGTACTCCCGGACGGCGAGGGAGCGCTTGTGGCCGAGGGAACGCTCGCGCAGCTTCGCCAGGTTCTCCGGGCGCGTGTACTCCGGGCCGTAGACGATGCGCAGGTACTCGCGGCCGCGGCACTTGACGCCGGGCTGGACGAGCCGGCCACGGCCGTCCCTGACCAGCGCCTCGACCGGCTTGACGACCATGCCCTCGCCGCCCCGGCTGGTCATCTCCAGCCACCAGTCGACGCCCGCGCGGACCGACTCCGGGTCGCCCGTGTCGACGTAGAGGCGGCGGGTGGTCTGCAGCAGGTCGGAGCCGCGGCCGCTGTTGTCGTGCTCCACCATGCGGTCGATCAGGGCCAGCTGCTCGTCGTGCGGCAGCCCGGCGAGGCTGCGGCCCTGGACCGCCAGGATCTGGAACGGCGCGAGCCGCACGCCTTCCAGGCCCTCGGTCGGCCAGCAGTAGCGGCGGTAGGCGTCGGTGAACGCGGCGGCGTCCGCGGCGCGCTCCCGCTGGCGGGCGAGGAGAGCGCCCGCGTCGACGCCGCGCGCCGTCGCCGCCTCCAGCGCGGCGAGCGCGCCGGGGAAGACGGCACCGGAGGCGGCGCCCACGGCGGCGTACTGGGTGCGGAGCAGGCCGGACGCCTTCAGCGACCACGGCATCAGCTCCGCGTCGAGCAGCAGCCAGTCCGTCCGCAGCTCCTCCCAAAGCCCCGCCTCGGTGACGGCGTCACGGACCCGGCCGAGCACCTCCTCGGTGACGGCGGCGTCGGTGAAGAAGGGGCGTCCTGTGCGGGTGCAGAGCGAACCGGTGGGGCCCTGGACGCCGAAGCGCTCGCGGGCCACGTCGGCGTCCCGGCAGACCAGGACCACCGCGCGCGAGCCCATGTGCTTCTCCTCGCACACGACGCGGGCGACGCCGTCCTGCGCGTACGACGCGAAGGCCTCGGCGGGGTGTTCCAGATAGCCCTCGCGCCGCGATGTCGCGGTCGGCGCCATCGTCGGCGGCAGGTACGGCAGCAGGCGCGGGTCGACGGCGAAGCGGCTCATGACCTCCAGGGCCGCCGCCGCGTTCTCCTCGCGCACGGCGACGCGGCCGGCGTGCCGGGTCTCCACCACGCGGCGGCCGTGCACGTCGTCCAGGTCGAGGGGCCGCCCGTCGTGGCCGCCCGGCGCCTCGGTGCGCAGCGGCTTGGCCGGCTCGTACCAGACGCGTTCCGCCGGTACGTCGACGAGCTCGCGCTCCGGCCAGCGCAGCGCGGTCAGCCTGCCGCCGAAGACGGCGCCGGTGTCCAGGCAGATGGTGTTGTTGAGCCAGGTGGCGGTGGGCACCGGGGTGTGGCCGTAGACGACGGCGGCCCTGCCCCGGTACTCCTCCGCCCAGGGGTAGCGCACCGGAAGGCCGAACTCGTCGGTCTCGCCGGTCGTGTCGCCGTACAGGGCGTGCGAGCGCACCCGGCCGGACGTGCGGCCGTGGTACTTCTCGGGCAGGCCGGCGTGGCAGACGACGAGTCGTCCCCCGTCGAGGACGTAGTGGGAGACGAGCCCGTCGACGAACTCCCTGACCTGGGCGCGGAATTCCTCGCTCTCGCGCCCCAACTGCTCGATGGTCTCGGCCAGTCCGTGGGTGTGCCGGACGCCGCGGCCCTTGAGGTGGCGGCCGAGCTTGTTCTCGTGGTTGCCGGGCACGCAGAGCGCGGTGCCGCCCGCGACCATCCCCATCACGCGGCGCAGCACACCCGGGGTGTCCGGGCCGCGGTCGACGAGGTCGCCGACGAAGACGGCCTTGCGGCCCTCGGGGTGGACGCCGTCGGCGTAGCCGAGCTTGTCGAGCAGCGTCTCCAGTTCGGCGGCGCAGCCGTGGACGTCGCCGATGATGTCGAAGGGGCCCGTGAGGTCGGAGAGGTCGTTGTAGCGCTTCTCGGTGACGACGGTGGCGCTCTCGATCTCGTCCACCCCGCGCAGGACGTGGACCTTCCTGAAGCCCTCGCGCTCCAGGTGCTTCAGGGAGCGGCGCAGTTCGCGCTGGTGGCGCTGGATGACGCGGCGCGGCAGGCCCGCGCGGTCCTCGCGCGTGGCGTTGCGTGCGGCGCACACCTCTTCGGGCACGTCGAGCACGATGGCGATGGGCAGCACGTCGTACTGCCTGGCCAGCTCGATCAGCTGCTTGCGGCTGTCGCTCTGCACGCTGGTCGCGTCGACGACGGTGCGGCGGCCCGCGGCGAGGCGCTTGCCCGCGATGTAGTGCAGCACGTCGAAGGCGTCGCGGCTGGCGCTCTGGTCGTTCTCGTCGTCGGCGACGAGCCCCCGGCAGAAGTCGCTGGAGACGACCTCGGTGGGCTTGAAGTGCCGGTGCGCGAACGTCGACTTGCCGGAGCCGGTGGCGCCGATCAGGACGACGAGGGACAGGTCGGTGACGGGCAGCACGCGGCGCGGGCCCCGGGCATCCGTGCCGGTACTGCTGTCGCTGTTATTGGTACCGCTGCTGTCGGTGTCGTTCCTCATGCGGCCCGCACCTCCTCTCTGTCGGTCTGCGTGAACACGGCCATCTGTGTGGGCGGTCCCACCTCGGGGTCGTCGTCGCCCACGGGCACGAACTCCACGGCGTACGCGTGCCGTTCGGCCACCGTGCGGGCCCAGGCGCGGAACTCCTCCCGCGTCCACTCGAAGCGGTGGTCGCCGTGGCGCACGTGCCCGGCGGGGAGAGTCTCCCACCGGACGTTGTACTCGACGTTCGGCGTGGTGACGAGGACGGTGCGGGGGCGTGCGGAGCCGAACACCGCGTACTCCAGGGCGGGCAGGCGCTCCACGTCGAGGTGCTCGATGACCTCGCTGAGCACCGCCGCGTCGTACCCCTTGAGCCGTTTGTCGGTGTACGCGAGCGAGCCCTGGAGGAGCTTGACGCGCTCCGCCATGCGCTCGCCCATGCTGTCGAGCCGCAACCGCCGCGCCGCGACGGTCAGCGCGCGCACGGACACGTCGAGTCCGACGATCTCGGTGAACCGCGTGTCCTTGAGCAGCGCCTGCACCAACTGGCCCTGCCCGCAGCCGAGATCGAGGACACGGGACGCGTCGGCGGCGGTGAGCGCGGCGAGGATCGCCTCGCGGCGGCGCAGGGCGAGCGGCACGGGCCTGCCGTCGATCTCGGAGGGTTCGGACTCCTCGTCCACCGCGTTGTCCAGCTCCTCGACGTCCGTGTCGTCGGCGTCGGCGAGCCGCACCAGTTCGAGACGCTCCCTCGCCTCACGGGTCAGGGACCGACGGCGCGCGAGGTAACGGCTGGTGATGACCTCCCGCTCCGGGTGGTCGGCGAGCCAGCCCTCACCGGCCCGCAGCAGCTTGTCGACCTCGTCCGGCGAGACCCAGTAGTGCTTGGCGTCGTCGAGGACGGGCAGCAGCACGTACAGGTGCCGGAGCGCCTCGCCCAGGGTCAGCTTTCCGTCGGGCACTTCGAGGACGATCCCCACGTACCGCGAGTCGCCCCAGGCGGGGAACCGCACGTCCAGCGGGACGGGCGTCGCCGTCACCGTCCAGCCGAGCGGCTCGAACAGCGCGCGCACGAGGCCGGCGCCGCCGGTCGCGGGCAGGGCGGGCACCTCGACGCGCAGCGGCAGCGGCCGCGCGGCCCGCTCGGGGCGGGCGGCGCACACGCCGCGCAGCGCGCTGGAGAACACCGCGCTCAGCGCCACGGCGAGCAGCGAGGAGGCCGCGTACGGCCGGTCGTTCACGTACTGGGCGAGTGCCGCGTCGGGTGCGCCGCCGCGCCCCTTGCCCTTCCCCTTGCCGCGCCGCACGAGCGCGACGGGGTCGACCTCCAGGAGCAGCGCGGCGGTGCAGCGCTCGGTGGCCGCCTCGGGGTAGAAGACGTGGGCGGTGCCATGGGAAGTGGCGAACGCCTGCGTCCTGTCGGGATGCTTGTGCAGCAGGAATCCCAGGTCGGTCGCCGGGTTCCGCGCGTCGCCAGAGGTCGAGATCGTCAGGAACACGTGGTCGAGTATCGTCGCGCCGGGGTGCGAAGGCCACGGAATTTGCACTCGCCGGTCAGGACGCGATGTGTTCGCGGACGATCAGCGACGGGTCCTTGTCGTCCCGCAGTCCCTGGTAGCGGGGGTGGCGCAGCATGCCGTCGCGGGTCCACTCCGTGAAGGCGATCTGGGCCACGAGCCTCGGCTCGACCCAGTGGGCGGCGCGCTCCGCGACCCGGCTCGCGAACGGGGACCGGGGTGTGCGCAGCCCGTCGAGTCGCTCGCGGAGGGCGAGGAGGGTGCGCCGGTCGAAGCCGGTGCCGACCTTCCCTGCGTAACGCAGCCGCCCGTCGTCGTAGTAGCCGATGAGCAGCGCGCCGATGCCGACCCGGCTGCCCGCGGGCTCGGTGAAGCCGCCCACGACGAACTCCTGGCCCTGGGAGCACTTCAGCTTGAGCCAGTCGTCGGAGCGGCGCGTCCGGTAGGCGCTGTCGGCGCGCTTGGCGATGAGCCCCTCCCAGCCGCGCCGGCACGCGTCGGCGAGGAGTTCGGGGCCGCCCTCGTTGCGGTGGGCGCAGAAGCGCAGCGGGGCGGTGAAGGTGATCGCGCGCCGCAGCAGGGACTTGCGGGTGCGCAGCGGCAGCCGTCGTACGTCCACGCCGTCCAGGCGCAGGAGGTCGAAGACGTAGTACGTGACGACGACGCCGCTCGCCTCGACGTCGGCCCGCCGGGTGAGTCCCATGCGCTGCTGGAGGCGTGCGAAGTCGGTCCGGCCGTGGGAGTACGCGACGATCTCGCCGTCGACGGTGAAGTCCGCGCAGTCCTGCGCGGTGAGGGCGTCGACGATCTCCGGGTACGTGGCGTCGAGCCGCCGTCCGCTGCGGGAGCGGAGCGTCACCTCGCCGTTCTCGCGGACGGCGAGGACCCGGATGCCGTCCAGCTTCCGCTCGAAGATCCAGCCCTGCGGGAAGTCACGCCGGTCGCTGAGGGTGGCCAGCATGGGTGAGGCGGCGAGTTCGACGCCGGGGGCCGCGTCGCGGGTGCGGGCGTGCAGCTCGGGCGGCAGCGTGTCGAGGAGGCCGGTCACCCCTTCTCACCGCCGTCCGGCTCCCATCTGGGCGCGTCCGGCGCCTCGGCGACCTGGCGCAGGGTGCGGCCGCTGAGCGTGGAGCGGGCGCGCCGCGGGTCGGGGGTGCCGCCGCTCCTGCCCGCCCCCGCGCCGCCCGCCCCCGCGCTCTTCCGCACGAGCAGCCAGGTCGGCTTGGCGGACCCGCCGCTCCGCTCCTCGCGGCCGTGGAACCGGGTGAGCGCGTACTGTCCGCGCAGCTTCTCGCCGTGCAGCTCGAACGTGGCGTGGCCGTTCTCCAGGGCCTCGCCGAACGGCACCGGGCGCTTCTTCTTGTCGTGGCCCATCGGCCGGTAGGTGCCCCGGTCCCAGACGATGACGGTCCCGCCGCCGTACTCGCCCTCGGGGATCACGCCTTCGAAGTCCCGGTAAGCCATGGGGTGGTCCTCGGTGGGGAGGGCGAGCCTCTTGTCGTGCGGGTCGGTGGAGGGCCCCTTGGGGACGGACCAGGACTTGAGCACACCGTCGACCTCCAGACGGAAGTCGAAGTGCATGGTGCTCGCGTCGTGGATCTGCACGACGAAGGCGGGCTCGTCACCGTCCCGGTCGGGCCCGGCCTGCCCGGCCGTCGTATGCTCGCCGCTCGGCTCGCGCGTCCTGTCGAAGTGCCGCTTCCCGCGATAGGTCCGCAGCTTGTCCTCCTCGCTCACGGAGGCCCCTTTCCGTCGGGTCGCTGATCCGTCCGGGCCGCCGGGTACCCCGTGATCGCCACCGGCACGCGCTGTCCGGCGGCGGGGCACTCGCCCTGTTTGTGACGGTACGGGACACCGGGACGGTCGGCATTGCGCCGCCGGCCCGGCCCGGCGCTCCTGCCGCCGACAAGGGCCCCGCGACCCGCCGACAAGGGCCCCGTGACCGATAAACGTCCGCGTTGATCCGGCGGCAATCAGATGTTGATCGGTTCCGATCACCCTGTGCCCGTCGCTATTCGGGGGAAGACAGGAAAACCTCAGTTGTCGGATACACGTATATCGGTGGCCGTGCACGCCACCGACCCCCTCAGCCGAGCCGGAGTCATCAGCCATCTCCGGCACGAGCCCACCGTCGAGCTGGTGGACCGTGCCGGGGACGGCTCGCAGACGTCCCCGCCCGGACCGACGACCACGCCCGCCCCGGGACGCGTCGCCGTCATGCTCGTGGACCGGCTCGACGACCCGGCGGGCAGCGAACTGCGCCGGCTGACCAGGTCGACCGAGCAGCGCGTCGTGCTGATCGCGAGCGAGCTGCGCGAGCCGGAGCTGCTCGCCGTCGTCGAGTACGGCGTACGGGCCATCCTGTGGCGGCACCAGGCGACCCCGCAGAAGCTGCTGCGCGCCGTGCACAGCGCGGCGCGCGGCGAGGGCGAGCTGCCGCCCGACCTGATCAACCGGCTCATGACGCAGCTGGGACGGCTCAGGCTCTCGGCGCTCGACGGGCCGCCGTCCGCCGCCACCCTCGTGCCGACGCTGGGCATGGCGCCCCGCGAGGTGGACGTGGTGCGGCTGATCGCGGAAGGTCTGGACACCAAACAGATCTCTGAAAAGCTTGCCTACTCCGAACGCACCGTCAAGAACGTCCTGCACGCGCTCATGACGCGCCTGCAGCTGCAGAACCGCGCGCATGCCGTCGCGTACGCGCTGCGGGAGGGATACATCTGATGCGGCACCCGAACCACCTCCCCGTTCCCGTCCGGGGAGTCCGGCTTCCTGCCCGGGGAGCCCTGCTTCCCGCCCGGGGAGTCCGACCGTGATCCACGAAGTCGACGAGGCGCTGCGCGCGCTGCTGCGCGGTGCGCTTCCCGAGGGGACCGGCGAGGTCGTCTTCGAGGCGCCGACCCGCGACTGGGCCGCGCGGCGCAACGCCCCCACCCTCAACTCGTACCTGTACGACATCCGCGAGGACGTCGCCCGGCGCGAGCGCGGCGCGTACGCCGAGCGCGGGCCGGACGGCGCGGTGCTGCGCAGGCGGCAGCCGCCGCGCTGGTTCCGGCTCTCCTACCTGCTCACCGCCTGGACCAACCGGCCGGAGGACGAGCACCGGCTGCTCTCCGCGGCCCTCGGCACCCTGCTCGGGCACGAGCTGCTGCCGCCCGACGCCCTGCCGGACGCGCTCGCCTCGCTGCGGGCCCCGCTGCCGCTGACCGTCGCGGTGCCACCGACCGAGTCCCGGTCCCTCGCGGACGTGTGGTCGGCGCTCGGCGGTGAACTCAAGCCGTCCCTGGACGTCGTGATCACCGTGCCGTTCCCGGTGTCCCCGACGTACCCCGTGGCCCCGCCGGTCACCGAGGGCGCGGTCGTGGGTGTCCGCGGCATCGACGGCGAGCCCGGCGACTCGCGGCCCCGGATGCTCCGCAAACAGCGGGACACGGCGGACAACAACACGTCGGGCAACGGGACCGGTACGCGGTGAGCTCCCGAAACGCGGTGAACGGCGCACCGCACGAAGCGATACCGGCACGGTTGGAGTCGCTGCGCGGCCGCGTGGCCGAGCTCGTCGCACGGCGCGGCGCGGACGACCCGACGGCGGCCGATCCGCTGCGCGGGCTGTACGTGACGCCGGAGACCGCGCACCGGCTGGCCACGGCGCCCCCGCCGGAGCCCGCCCCCGCGCCGGAGGACGAGGGGGCCGAACCCGGCGGCGCGCTCGGCGAGTTGGCCCGGGCCTTCGGGCTGAGCGCACTCGACCGGCACATCCTGCTCGCCGCCCTCGCCCCCGACGTGGACCGCCGCTTCGAGCCGCTGTACGGCTACCTCAACGACGACGTCGGACGCCGCAGGGCCACGGTCGCCCTCGCCCTCGACCTCGCGGGCACCGGACCGCACGACCCGCTCGCCCGCGCCCGCTTCCACCCGCTGGCGCCGCTGCGGGCAGGCGGCCTGATCGCCGTCGAGGACGAGGAGCGGCCACTGCCGGGGCGGGCCCTGCGCGTACCGGAACGCGTGGTGTCGCACCTGCTGGGCGACGACGCACTGGACCCCGAACTGGTCGGCTGCGGAGTCGAGTTGCTGCCGGACGGCGCGTCTGCCCCGGCCCACCCGCTCGCCACCCGTATCGCCGCCCTCGCCGCCGAGCGGCCGCTCGCCGTTCATCTGCGCGAGCGCAGGGAGGGCACCGCCGCCGCCCCCGTGGCCGACGCACTGCGGGCAGCCGGTCTGCCCGTGCTGCTCCACCGGCCCCCGCACCGGGCAGGGGACGACACGGCCGCGGTGGCCGTCGCGCTCGTCCGCGAGGCACGGCTGCGGCGGGCCGCGCTCGTCGTGGGTCCGCTGCCACCCGAACCCGGCGCTCTCGTACGGGCGTTGGCGACCGGCGACGTACCGGTGGTGTTCTTCGGGAGCGAGCCGTACGACCCCGGGTGGGCGCCCGACGCCGGGCTGCTCGCGCTGGACGCGCCGCAGGACGGCGTCGACACCTCCCGCACCTGGCACACCGAACTGGCCCTGCACACCCCCGCCTACGAGCCGGACTTCGACCTCGGCGAGGCCGTCGCGCCGTACCGGCTCAGCGAGCCGCAGATCCGCCGCGCGGCACGGGACGCCACCGGCCTCGCCGCGTTCGACGGGACCGCGCCGACCGCCGCGCACCTGCAGCACAGCGCCCGGCTCCAGTCCGCGCCGCTGCTCGACAAGCACGCCCGGCGGATCCGGCCCGAGGTCGGCTTCGACGACCTCGTCCTGCCGGACGAACCGCTCGGCATGCTGCGGGAGCTGACGATGCGCGCCCGGCACCGCGACAAGGTGCTCGGCGAGTGGCGGCTGCGCACCGGCGGCGGGCGCGGGCGCGGCGTCGTCGCGCTGTTCGCCGGGGACTCCGGCACCGGCAAGACGCTGTCGGCCGAGGTGGTGGCCGGTGAACTCGGCCTGGATCTGTACGTGGTGGACCTGTCGGCGGTCGTCGACAAGTACATCGGCGAGACGGAGAAGAACCTGGAGCGGATCTTCGCCGAGGCGGACCGCACGGACGCGGTGCTGCTCTTCGACGAGGCCGACGCCGTCTTCGGCAAGCGCTCGGAGGTCAAGAGTTCGCACGACAGGTACGCGAACCTGGAGAGCGCGTACCTGCTCCAGCGCCTTGAGGCGTTCGACGGGATCGCCGTGCTGACGACCAACCTGCGGGCCAACATCGACGACGCGTTCACGCGCCGCCTCGACCTGGTGGTGGACTTCCCGTTCCCGGACGCCGAGCTGCGCCTCACGCTGTGGCGGAGCTGCCTGGCGGGCACCCCCTGCGCTCCGGACCTGGACGCCGAACTCGCCGTCTGCGCGAAGGAGTTCGAGCTGGCGGGCGGCGGCATCCGGTCGGCCGCGGTGACCGCCGCCTATCTGGCGGCGGGGCACGGCGGCCCGGTGTCGGGCGAGGACGTGCGGGCGGGGGCGCGGCGCGAGTACCGCAAGATGGGTCGCCTCGAGCCCGGGACGACGCTGCCCTGGCAGTAGTGAGAGGCCGCCCGGAAGGGCACGGTCATCCGTGGCGCCCGCCCCCAGGGCCCGGAGGGGCGGCAGGCTTGTGGGCGCGGCGGTAGTCGCGGGGCGTGGTGCCGGTGAGGGCACGGAAGTGGTGGCGCAGGGCGGCCGGTGAGGTGAAGCCGGTCGCGCCCGCGATGTCCTCGACGGGCGTGTCGGTCTCCCGCAGGAGCCGCATCGCCTCGTGCAGGCGCGCACGCAGCACGTACTGGAGCGGGCTGAGCCCGGTGCGGTCGCGGAAGCGGCGCGTCACGCTGCTGGTGGAGGTGCGCGCGTGGGCGGCGATCTCCGGGAGGGTGAGCGGGAGATGGAGGTGCGTGTCGATCCACCGAAGGGTGGGTTCGAGTCCCGCGCTTCCTGCGACCTCGCGGTCGATGGTCTCCTGGACGCTGTCCGCGTCCACGTGCAGTGGCGTGATCAATTCCCGTGACGTCTCCCCCGCGATCCGCCGGCCGTGGTCGCGGGCCAGCAGCCGCAGACAGACGTCCAGGCCCCCGAAGACTCCGGCCGCCGTGCAGTAGGGCCCGTCCTCGACGACCGTGCCGACCGGGTCGACGTCGATCCGGGGGTGCAGCGCGGCCAGTTCCGCCATGTGCCGCCAGCCGGTCGTGGCCCGCCGTCCGTCGAGCAGCCCGGTCGCCGCGAGCGTGAACGTGCCGGTGCTGACGGCGGCGACGCGGCCGCCCCTGCCCACCGCGGCGCGCAGGGCGGCGGCGACGCCCTCGGGGGGCCGCCCGGCGCGGGGGCCGGTGTGCCCGGGGATCAGTACGACGTCGGCGTCCGCCAGGCCTTCGAGGCCGTGCGGCGGGCGGACGGCGAGCGCGGGCCCCGGGCCGCCGGTCGCCCGGAAGCCGGGGGCCGCGCAGAGCCTGACCTCGTAGGAGACGCCGGGGTGCTCGCGGCAGGCGGTTCCGAAGACGAGGCCGGGCGTGGTGAGGTGATGGCCCGGGGCTCCGTCGAGGGCCAGGACGGCGATCACTGACATGTCGGGAATCCAACCATCCGCAGGGCCCGGCCGGTGCCCGCCGCCCTCGCGGCTCACGGCTCACGGCTCACGGCTCACGGCTCACGGCTCACGGCTCGCGGCTCGCGGCTCGGCCGTGCGGGTCCGGATCAGCCGCTCTTGCGGATCGTCTCGTGGATCCAGTGCTTGAAGGCGGGCACGTTGGAGTAGAGCCCGGGTCCCGTCCCGCAGCCCTCACGGAGGCTGCCGGGTCCGGACGTGGCGCCGATCAGCTCCCAGCGGCCGTTCTTCGCGCGCTGCAGCTGCGGGCCGCCGGAGTCGCCGTTGCACGCCATGGCCTTCGGCTTCGTACTGACCGTGCACAGCCGCGTCCTGCCCGCCCAGCCGGGCGCGCACTCGCTCGCCGCGCCCCTGCGCGTGTCCAGCTGCTGGAGGCGGTCGGGGAACTTCGCGTCCTCCAGCGTCGGCGCCTCGACGACCGTGCCGTAGCCGAGGATGCGGGTGGGCGTGCCGACCGGTCCCGCCTTGTCGGCGATGCGGACGGGCCGCTGGGAGACGGGGCGGTCCAGGCGTATCAGCGCGAGGTCGTTCTTGTTGTACGTCGTGCCCGTCATGTCCTGCACGTAGCCGGGCGCGGTGACGATCTTGTCGATGTTCCGGACGGAACCGCCGGTCGTACGGTGGTCGCTCCCGACGCGGATCTTGCCGGTCAGGGTGGCCAGCTCGGGGTTGACGCAGTGCGCGGCCGTGAGGACCCACCGGGAGTCGACGAGAGTCGCCCCGCACTGGGCGCCGTACTCCTTGACCGGCACCGTCGCCATGAACGGGTAGTGCTGCGTGGCGTCCTCGCCGTTGACGACGGCGCTCGCGCTGCCGGTCAGGGCCGTGGCGCCGAGGAGCGCGGTCGCGCCGAGGGCCGCGGCGCCCCGGGCGAGCAGTCGGCGCGGGCTCCGCCGGGCCCGGTCGGCGTGGTCGGCGCGGTCGGGCGCGGGGGTTTCGGGGGCGGTAGCCGGGTCCGTGTGGTGCATGAGCGGGCCTTTCGCAGAGGGTGCCGGTGCGGTGCGCGGACGAGGCGTCGGTCCGCCTTCGTCCCACCGCGCTGCGATCATCCGTCGCGGGCGGGACCCGCAAACAGCGGCCGTGATGTCACCCTCGGCTAAATTCTGGACATGTCAGTGATCGCCGTCCTCGCCCTCGACGGGGTGCCGGGACCTCAGCTCTCCGCCCCCGGGCTCGCTTTCGCGACGGCGGCCAGGCACCACCACCCGGTGGCGTACGAGGTGCGGATCTGTGCGGGGCCGGGGTTCCGGAGCACGGGCGGGCCCGCGCCCTTCGGCATCGACACGCCCTGGGGCCTGGAGGGTCTCGACGACGCCGACACGGTTTTGCTGCCGGGGCACGAGGGCTTCCGTGATGTGCCGCCGCCCGGTGTCGTGGACGCGCTGCGGGGCGTGGTGGAGCGCGGGGGCCGGGTCGGCGCCGTCGGGACGGGCACGTTCACCCTCGCGGCCACCGGTCTGCTGGACGGGCGCCGGGCGGCCACCAGTCGGCGGCACACGCGGGAACTGGCGCGGTCATACCTGCGGATCGACGTGGACGCCGAGGGGTCGGCGGTGGCCGACGGCCCCTTCCACAGTGCGGCCGGGGTGCTCGGGGGTGTCGACCTGTGCCTGCACCTGATCACCCAGGATCACGGAGAGGTCGTGGCCATCGAGACGGAACGGCAGCTCTTCCTGCACCTGCACGCGGAGGACACCGGAGGAACGGCTTCCGGCGTCGGCCCGACCTCCGGCGCCGGCCGGGAAGCGGCGCACAGCGCTCTCGCGGACGCCGGCCGGGAAGCTGCACACAGCGCTCTCGCGGACGCCGCGTACAACGCCGTCACCCCGCCCGGCAGCAGCCTCGAACCGGTGACCCGGTGGATGGAGGCCAACCTGCACCGGCCGCTGACCCTCGACGACATCGCGGGCCGGGCGGGGCTCGGCGTCCGCAGCCTGACCCGCCGCTTCCGCGCCGAGACGGGCCTCACCCCGCTCCAGTACCTGCTCCGCACCCGGCTCCAGAGCGCCCAGCGGCTCCTGGAACGCACCGACGACCCGGTGGAGCGCATCGCGGCCCGCACCGGCCTCGGCACCCCCGCGAACCTGCGCCACCACTTCCAGCGCGCCACCGGCACCAGTCCCACCACCTACCGCACGGCGTTCCGCGCGGTGGTCTCGGGCATGACCTGGCCGGAACGCCCCGACGGCCGGCCATAACGGGCGTCGGCCCCGGTCACTCCGGCCAGTCGGAGATCGTCCAGCCCATGCTCTTGCGGTCGTCGCACTTCCACGTGACCGCGCTCGTGTCGTTCTGCATGTCGACGAGGCACTCGCCGGAGCCGACGGCGACGATCCGCGTCAGCCCGTCGCCGCGCTTCTCCAGCTTCCACTTCTGGTTGTCCGGCAGCTGACCGGTCTTGATGTTCTCCGGCGGCGCGTGGAAGATCTGCGCGATGTTCGTGTTCACCTTCTGGTCCAGGACGGTACCGGGGGCGTTGGCGGGCTCCAGGGCGTAGGTGTCGGACTCCGGGTAGTGGTGCAGGATCCACTTCTGGTTGTCGCCGAACTCGTCCGTGAGGGAGGGGTTCTGGCCGACATAGGTGCCGTCGGCCTGCTCCCCCTTCTTGACCTCCAGGTACCAGCCACTGCCCTCGCTGCTGCGGATGGTGTGCGTCTTGGGCCCCTTGGGCTCGTCGTCCTTCTTCTCGCCGCCGCCCGGCTCCGGCTTCGGAGCGTCGTCCTTGTCCTCCGGCGGAGGCGCGGGCTCCTTCTTCTCCTTCTCCTCGGTGTCGTCGCTCGGCTTCGGGCTCGGCGCCTTCTTCATGCCGTCGGTCTGCGGGAGCTCCTGCTGCTTCCCCGGCTTCTCCCTGGCCTGGGTGGCCATGCTCGGCTTGTGCTGGAACCAGAGCACGGCGAACGCGAGGCCCAGCGCGAACAGCACCGAGCACACCGCCATCGCCCAGCGCGGGATCACCGACGGCTGCACATAGGTGCCGTGCAGCTCCACCGGCTCGGGCACCCCGGCCCGCAGCACGGAGACGGTGAACGGGTGCTTGGTGGTGCCGCCCACCCAGCTCACCGCGCCGGGCTTGAGCCGCAGTTCCGCGAATCCGGCGCGGCCGGGGGCGACCTGCACGGAGCCCGGCTCGGCCTCGACCTCCAGCGCGTCGCCGTTCTCACGGCCGGAGAAGGAGGCCGTCAGCTGCTGGTTGCCGAGGTTGTCGACGGCCACCGACGCCTTGGCGCTCAGCCGGCCGCTCACCACCAACGGCAGGAGTTCCGTGCGCAGTTCGGCGAACGGGGTGATGGTCACCTGGCCCTCGGCCACGTCCGCCGCGTGCGCGGCCTCGCGGGGCTGCACACGGACGCCGAACGGCGTCGGTCCTGCCTGCGCGTCCGGGGTCCTGGGCGGCGCGAGCTCCACCTGCGCGGTGCCCTCCGCCCCCGGGTACAGGCGCAGTACGTCGGGCTGTACGCGGGCCCATCCGGCGGCGGCGCCGACCACCTGGAGGCGGTACTCCTCCACGGTGTCGCCGGTGTTGCGCACGCGCAGCCGTACGCTCGTGGTGGAGCCGGGTTCCACGGTGGTCGCTGCGGGTTCGAGTGCGGTCCACATCTGGCTCAACGACCCTTCACGCCGGGGTTCTTGACGCTGCCGCCGACCATGGCCTGCAGGGTCCTGCTGTCGGCGACGCCGGTCGCCGGGAGGCCGACGGACGCCTGGTACTCCTTGATGTGGGCGGCCGTGCTGCTGTTGTACCTGGCCGTGACGGGCGCGCGACGGCCGTGCTCGAAGTAGGCCACGCCGTGCTCGGCGTAGGCCCGGTCGCGGTCCAGGTCCTTGTCGCTGATGCCGGCCTGAGAGGCCCACCAGAACGCCGCCTGCACCTGCACGACCTCCCAGTTGTCCGCTCCGGAGCGGACGTGGTCGGGGCGGACGCCCTGCGCCCACAGCGAGGTGAGGGTGGCCCGGCCGAGCTCACCCAGGTCGTCCGTCTCGAAGATCTGCGCGGTGTTCTTGCCGGAGGTCTGGCCGGAGCGGACCACCGCTTGCTGGTAACAGATCAACTTGTCCTCGGTCTTGGCGTCGATGACGCCGGGGGTGTAGGAGCCGGTGAGGGTGCACGGGTTCTTCGAGCCGAGGGCCGCGAGGCGGCGCTGGGCGTACTCGACGACGACGTCGGACTTGTAGCCGCGCTGCCACGGCGGGCCGCTGCGGGCGGCGGTCCTGCGGTCCGCCACCGGCTTCTCGCCGCCTCCGCCGTCGCCGCCGTCTCCGCTGCCGCCACCTCCGCCGGACGAGCCGCCGCCACCGGAGCCGGAACCGCCCGTGCCGCCTCCTCCGCCGGAGCCGTCACCCGCACTGCTGCCACCACCCGGGCCGCCGCCCTTCGCCTTCTCCTTCGGAGGCGGCGGGGCGTCCGCGAGCTTGTCCTTCTCGCCGCCCTGCGGGACCGCGTCGGGGGCCACGGCGGCCGCCTGGTTCTCGCGGGCCGATCCGTTGAACTTGGGGGCGTAGGAGAACCAGACCACCATGAAGGCGATGCCGAGCGCCGCGACGACGCTGCCGAGGGCGAGCAGCCAGCGGGGCAGGACCGGGCGCTGGTCGAAGCTGCCGGGCAGTTCGTGGGCCTGCTCGTCGCCGGACCTGCGCACGGCGACGGTCAGCGGGTGCGCCTGCGCGGACCCCGTCCACTGCACCTGCTGCGGGCGTACGGTGAACCGCGCAAAAGCGGCGCGGCCCGGGGCCGCCTGGATCGCGGTGGGAGTGATGTCGAAGGCCAGCCGGCCCGCGTCGTCGCGGACGGTGAGCGACGCGGTCAGCGGGGTGTTGCCGAGGTTGTCCACGGCGACCGAGGCCCGGCCGCGGAAGCGTCCGACGATGGTGGGCGGCAGGAGCTCGGCCCGGATCTCCGAGAAGGGCGTGACGGTGACCTGGCCCTCGACGACGTCGCGTCCCTCGGGGTGCTCTCGGGGCTCGACGCGGATGCCGAAGGGCGTGGGCCCGGCCTTCGTGTCGGACGAGCGGGGCGGCGCGAAGGACACCTCGGCCGTGCCCTCGCTGCCCGGGTAGAGCCGCAGCACCTCGGGTTCGACGCGGGCCCAGCCGGCGGGCGCGCCGACGATCCCCAGCCGGAACTCCTCGACCGTGTCTCCCGTATTGCGTACGCGAAGCCGTACGGTCGCTCGGCCACCGGGGTCCACGGTCACCGCGGCCGGGTCAAGGGAGTTCCACCACGTCATACGGGCACGGTAGAGGGCGACCCGCCCCGTCTCCTTGTACGAAAGGGCGACGCCAAGGGCAGTACGCCCTGCCCGAGCGATCGCGCCGTATACACGTCGGCCGGGGACCGACGACACGTCAGCAGAGTGCCGACAGCACGGAATTCGTGGCCGCGGAACGCCGCAAGTCGGCCAGCAGGGCGGCGATCTCCGTGGCCTCCGCGGCACCCCGAGCAATCGCGCGGGACACACGTCGGCCCGCGAGCCGAGAACACGTCAGCACAGGGCCCTCAACACGGAGCTCGGGGGCACGGAACGCCGCAAGTCGGCCAGCAGAGCGGCGATCTCCGTGGCCTCCGCGGCGCCCCGGCGCTCCATGACACGGTGGGCGATCCGGAGCGCGGCCCTGGCCCGGTCGAGGTCGCCGAGGGCGAGGAGGGCCCGGCCGCGCGCGGCCATCGCGAGGGCGTGGCAGAACGCGTCGCCCAGCTCGCCCTCGACGGCCAGCGCCGCGTCCGCGCAGCGCATCGCCTCGCCGGGCCGGTTCTCGTCGAGTTCGCAGTAGGCGAGGCGGGCCCAGCAGAGGGCCTCCCAGCGCGGGTCGCGGGTGCGGCCGTGCAGGCGCTGGGCCTCGCGCAGCCGCTCCGCCGCCGCGGCCGCCCGGCCGTCCGTGAGCAGCGCGCAGCCCGCCTGGTAGAGGACGTGCGCGAGCGTGGACGTGCTGCCCGACCGCCGTGCCTGGCGCACCGATTCGACGAGCGCGGTGTCGGCCGCCGCGCGCCGGCCCAGGCTGACGTACGCCCGCGCCATGTGGGACAGGATGCGGATCCGGTCGTCGTGTCCGCCGAGGGCGCCGAACCTGGCGTACGCGAGCCGCAGTTGCTCCAGCGCCTCCTCGTGCCGACCCGTGCCCATCAGGACGATGCCAAGCTCGTGGCCGCCCTCCGCGCCGACCAGCAGGTCGCCGGTGGCCGCGGCGAGGCGCAGGGCCTCGCGCAGTGCCCGCTCGGCGCGGCCGAAGGTCTCCGTGCCGTAGTGCGGGGCGCCGAGGAGGCGCAGCGCGCGGGCGGCGGACCGGTCGTCTCCGTGGCTGCGGGCGGTGCGCAGGGCGAGCTCGGCGAGCGGCTCCAGGTCGCGGTGGCGGGTGGTGCCGACCACGAGGTGGGACCAGGCGGTGAGCAGGTCGACGGTGGGGCGCAGCCCGGGCGGGCCGTCGGACGGCGCGTCCGGCGGAAGGCCGGCGGTGTCCGGGACGTGCCGCAGGTCACCCGCGTGGGCTGCGCCGGGCCGGTGGCCGGCGCCGGGCCCGTGGCCCGCGTCCGCGTCCGGCCGGTGGCCCACGGGCTGCGGTACGTGCCGCAGCGCCTCCTCCGCGGCGGCGCACAGCCGGGAGTGCGCGACGACCAGCCAGTCCCGCGCGGCGGCCTCGTCGGGCAGCTTCTTGCCCGGGGACGCGGGGCTGTGCAGCAGGCGCGGCAGCACGCTGTGCGGTTTCGTGCGGCGGATCGCGGTGATGACGGTGGCCACGACGTAGTCGAGGAAGCGGAGCCGCGCGGCGGTGCGTTCCCGCGCGCTCTCGCGGAGCTCGCACTGCTGACGCGCGAAGAGCCGCACCAGGTCGTGGAAGCGGTACCGGTCCTCGCCGTGCAGCTCCATGAGCCCGGCGTCGACGAGGCGTTCCACCGCCGTCTCCGCCTCCTCGTCGCTCACGTCGAGGAGCGCGCCCGCGGCGCCGCGGCAGAAGGACGGCATGTAGCAGAGCGAGACCATGCGGAAGGCGCGGGCGAGCTCCGGTTCGAGGGCTTCGTAGCCGAGCCGGAAGGTGGCCTCGACGCCCATGTCGTCCACCCGCAGCTCGTCCAGCCTGCGGTGCTCGTCGCGCAGCCGCGCGGTGAGGTCGGCGACGGGGCGGCCCGGCCTGGCGGCGAGGCGGGCGGCGGCGATCCGGACGGCGAGCGGCAGGCCGCCGCAGATGGCGACGAGTTCGCGCGCGGCCTCCGGTTCGGCGGCCACGCGCTGGGCGCCGGCCATGGCGGAGAGCAGGCCGAGCGCCTGCGGCTCGTCCATCGTCTCGACGTCGACGAGGCGCGCGCCGGGCAGGGTGATGGTCCGCGAGCGGCTGGTCACCAGGACGGCGCAGCCCGGGGTGCCGGGCAGCAGCGGCCGCACCTGGGCGGTGTCGCGGGCGTTGTCGAGGAGTACGAGGACGCGGCGCCCGGCGAGGAGCGAGCGGTAGAGGGCGGTCTGCTGGTCGAGGCCGTCGGGAAGAGCGCTCTCAGAAATGCCGAGGGCGCGCAGGAATCCGGTGAGCGCGCTGCCGCTGTCGACGCCGGGCGCCGGGTCGGCGCCGCGCAGGTCCACGTACAGCTGCCCGTCGGGGAACTCCTCGCGTAAGGCGTGTGCGACGTGCACGGCGAGCGCGGTCTTGCCGACGCCGCCGAGGCCGGTGAGCGTCGCCACGGCCATCGTGCTGCCGGAGGTGGCGGTGCGCAGGGTCTCGGTGAGCAGCCTCGCCTCGGCCTCGCGGCCCGCGAAGTCGGTGACGTCGGGAAGGAGTTGGGCGGGGACGAGGGGGGTGGGGGCGGAGGTGCGGACAGGGGTCGCGGACGCCCCGTTCAGGGGCAGGGGGCGGGTCGCGCGCTCCGCGCGGACGGTCGGGGGCGGGGACGTGCTTTCGTGACCCTGCGGGTGCGTGGGCGGGGCCGTGCTTTCGTGACCCCGCGGGTGCGTGGGCGGTCCCCACGCCTCGGCCTGCGCCTGTCGCCCCCGATGATCCGGTCGTACGGATATGCGTTGCCGCTGCTCGCCGACGCGCGGCGGCGGCGCGTACGGCGAGGGCAGGGGGGAGGGCGGGACCGGCCACGGGACGGCGGCCGCCGGCAGCGGCGTGCCCCTCAGCAGTCCCTCGTACAGCGTGGTGAGCTCCTTGCCCGGGTCGACGCCGAGCTCGGTGGCGAGCGTGCGGCGCGTCGCCTCGTACACGGCGAGGGCGTCCGCGCGCCGCCCGCCGCGGTCCAGGGCGAGCATCAGCAGGGCCTGGGCGCGCTCGCGCAGCGGGTGTTCGGCGGCGAAGACGGTGAGGGGGGCGGTCGTCTCGCTGTGGCAGCCCAGTTCGAGCGCGCAGGCGAAGAACTCCTCCTGCGCGGTCACGGACAGTTCGGTGAGCCGGTCCCGCTGGCGGCGGGCGTACGGACCGGGCAGCCCGGCCAGCGGTGCGCCGTCGGAGAGCGCGAGCGCCGCGGTCAGTTCGGCATAGGCGTCGGCGTGTTCACCGGCGGCCCGCATCACGCGCGCCGTGGCCACCCGGTCCTCCAGCTCGGACGCGTCGACGGCGCCGGGCGGCAGCCGCAGGGCATAGCCGTCGCCGGCCGACACGAGGATCCTGGCGGGCTCGCGGGCGCGCCGGTCGGGTTCGAGGAGGGAGCGGAGCCGGGAGACGTACGTACGCAGCGTGCCGACCGCGCGCGGCGGCGGTTCCTCGTCCCACAGCGCGTCCACCAGCTCGGCCGCGGACGCCGGATGCCCGCCGCGCAGCAGCAGGGCCGCCAGGGTCGCGCGCTGCTGCGGCGGCCCGAGCGCGAGGGGCTGCCCGGCACGCCAGGCCCGCACCGGCCCGAGGACCTGGAACCACAGCGCCCCGCCCGGATCGTCCGGGCCGGCTCTCCGCTCGCCGTCCCGGCCCGGCCGGCCGCCCGCGTCGCCCCGCATCGTCAGCCCCGCACCCCTTGCCCTGTGAAGCACCTGGAAGTGCCCGTTCATACCGGCCACGCATGACCGCACGCACCAAACGTTACGTCAGCCCGGTGGGCGGCCCGCCCCACGCGGGGCACTTGCGCCACCTGTTGACCAGGTATTGACGCTGTGGACGCATGGGGCGGGGCATATGCGCCAACGACCGCTGACATCAGGCCGGTAGCGGCAGGCGCCCCGTGCCGCGCGCCGTGCGGGTGACCGGACGGGCAACCCGCGCCGCCCCGCTGCCCCCGGACCGCAGGTCGGCGCGAACGCGCAGGTCGGCGGCTGCCGTCCGACGGCTGAACGGGCAGCGGCATCTGCCCTCGCTGACGTCCTTCCGTCTCTACGCACCGGCCCGCGCGTGGGACATCGTCGACACGGTACGAATCCGTGCCGGCTGTGCGCCGGTCCCGCACACCCTCGAACCTTGGAGCACAGCAGCATGCCCAACTACCTGTCCCCCGGCGTCTATATCGAGGAAGTCGCCAGCGGTTCACGCCCCATCGAAGGGGTCGGCACGTCCGTTGCGGCCTTCGTCGGCCTGGCACCGCGGGGACCGCTCAACGAGCCCACGCTGGTGACCAACTGGTCCCAGTACGTGGCCGCGTTCGGCGAGTTCACGGACGGGTACTACCTGGCGCACTCCGTGTACGGGTTCTTCAACAACGGCGGTTCCGCCGCGTACGTCGTGCGGGTCGGCGGCTCCGACGCCGGCGACCCGCAGCAGCGGTCCGCGGCGCCCGCGCAGGCCCAGGCGCCCAAGGAGCTCACCGCGGGCGAGCCCGTGGCGCTCGGCAACTTCTCGGTCTCCGCGCTCACCGCGGGCACCGCGAACGGCGGGGCCCTGACCGTCGAGGTGCAGGACGGCGAGGGCGAGGGCGCCGCCGACCGCTTCAAGCTGATCGTCAAGGACGGCGACAAGGTCGTCGAGAGCTTCGACGTCAGCGCGAAGAAGACCGCGCGGAACTACGTCGTCACGCAGGTCAAGCAGCGCTCCAAGACGATCGCCCTGGAGGAGGCCACGGCCGGCGGCCAGCTGGCCAAGCCCGACGCGCAGACGGTGACGCTCGCGCCGCCGGCCCCCGCCACGCCCGCCGTGCCCGCGTCCAACGGTGCCGTCGACCGCGTCGAGACCGCCCAGTTCATCGGCGACTCCGCGGACCGCACCGGCTTCGGCGGCCTGGAGGCCCTGGACGAGGTCAACATGGTGGCGGTGCCCGACCTGATGGCCGCCTACCAGCAGGGCCTGATCGACGAGGAGCAGGTCAAGGCGGTCCAGCTCGGCCTCATCGCGCACTGCGAGCTGATGGGCGACCGGATGGCCATCATCGACCCGCCGCCGTCGCTCAACGCCCGCCAGGTCCGCCAGTGGCGGCAGGAGCTGGCCGGCTACGACTCGCGCTACGCCGCGCTCTACTACCCCTGGATCAAGTCCTTCGACCCGGCGTCCGGCCAGTCGGTGGTCGTGCCGCCGTCCGGCCACATGGCCGGCATCTGGGCGCGCAACGACGCCGAGCGCGGTGTGCACAAGGCGCCCGCCAACGAGATCGTGCGCGGCGCCGTGGACCTGGAGCTGCAGATCACCCGCGGCGAGCAGGACCTGCTCAACCCGGTCGGCGTGAACTGCATCCGCGCCTTCCCCGGCCGCGGCATCCGCGTGTGGGGCGCGCGCACGATGGCGTCCGACCCGGCCTGGCGCTACCTGAACGTGCGCCGCTACTTCAACTACCTCGAAGAGTCGATCCTCATCGGCACCCAGTGGGTCGTCTTCGAGCCGAACGACCACGCCCTGTGGGCGCGCATCCGCCGCAACGTGTCGGCGTTCCTGGTCAACGAGTGGCGCTCGGGCGCCCTGTTCGGCCAGCGCCCCGAGGACGCCTTCTACGTGAAGTGCGACGAGGAGACCAACCCCGCCGAGTCGGTCGACCTCGGCCGGGTCGTCTGCGAGATCGGCATCGCGCCGGTCAAGCCCGCCGAGTTCGTGGTGTTCCGGCTGGCCCAGTTCTCCGGCGGGGGCGGCGAGCTGGAGGAGTAGACCGCGTACTCGCCCCACGTCCCCCGAGAACCATCACAACAGGAGTGAAACCCCTTGTCTCTGCAGCCCGGTGACGCCCTCACCACACACAATTTCGGCCTCCAGATCGACGGCGTCATGGTCGAGTACCTCCAGGAGGTCAGCGGCCTCTCCATGGAGCAGGACGTCATCGAGTACCAGCAGGTGTCGGCCGACGGCAAGCCCGTCGTGAAGAAGATGCCCGGCGTGAAGAAGGCCGGCGAGTGCACGGTCACCCGCGGCATGACGCAGAGCCCCGTCTTCAGCGAGTGGATCAACAAGTCCATCGCGGGTGACATGGGTTCGGCGCGCAAGAACGCCACGATCATGATGATGGACTACCAGAACAACCCGGTGAAGCGGTACAACCTGCGCAACGCCTGGTGCAGCAAGGTGGACACCAGCGGGGTCAAGGCGGGCGACGCCGCCGCGCTGACCGAGGCGGTCACCATCGTCTTCGAAGAGCTGGTCATCGAATAATGCGGCGCGAAGGCCCGGGAGTCCCCGGGGCAGGGGTGGCCGGGACAGGGATGGCCGGGGCTCGTGAACCGTTGCGCACGGAGTTCGAGTTCGAGCTGCCGCGCGGCTTCGTGGACGAGTCCGGCACCGTGCACCGCAACGGCGCGATGCGGCTCGCGACGGCACGCGACGAACTGGTGCCGCTGCGGGACGTCCGCGTGCGCGAGAACCCCGCCTACCTGTCCGTGGTGCTGCTGGGCCGGGTCATCACCCGGCTCGGCACGCTCGGCTCCGTCCACGACGGCACGGTGGAGAACATGTTCGCCTCCGACCTGGCCTTCCTCCAGGACTTCTACCGGCAGATCAACGCGGAGGGCCACACCCGCGCGGCCGTGGCCTGCCCGCACTGCTCGGAGTCCTTCGAGGTGGAGCTGGCCGGGAGCCGCCTGGGGGAATCGTGACGTACGCGGCCGACCGCATCGAGGAGGAAGTCGCGTACCTCGCCTACCACTTCCACTGGGGCATGGACGACATCCTCGACCTCGAACACGCGGACCGGCGCGCGTACGTGACGCGGACCGGAAAGCTGGTGGAACAGGCGGAGGCGAGGCAGTGAAGGTCGGAAGGCCGGTGGGGTGACCGGTAGCGATCGGTGAGTCGAGGTAAGTGATGGGCTTGTTCAGGTGGCGGCGGGGGTCGCGGGTCGAGGCGGTGGCCTCGGCGCGGGCCGGCGATGCCGGTGATTTCGGTGTCGATGACCTCGGCGGCGGTGACTTCGGTGGCGGTGCTGAGGCTGCGGCTGGTGCTGAGGCCGGTGCGGGTGCCGACGCGGCTGCGGGTGCGGGTGTTGGTGCCCGTGCCGGTGCCGGTGGTTGGGCTGCTCTGCCGCCGGTCCAGCGCGTGCTCGCGGCGCCTCGTACGGTCGCGGAGCAGGGCTTCGGCGCGATGCTCGCCACGCACCAGAACCCGTCCTTCGGCGGCGAGCTGGGCCACGCGGTGCGGGCCTCGGCCCCAGGGGGCCTGCTGCACGGCGTCCTCACACCGGTCGCCGGCCGCCCGGGCGACCTCGACCTGCCGCAGCTGCGGCTGCCGGTGCGGGGAGTTCCGGAGGCGGGGGCAGAGGCGGGAGCGGAAGTGCCGGACGAGTCGGCCGCACCGTCCGCGTTCTCCCCTGCGAGCCCCACCTCTCCTTCGCCTCTGCCGTCTTCCCCCTCTGGTCGTGCCGTTCAGCGCGTGGCCGCGCGGGACGCTCGTACGGGCCAGGACGCGACGAGGGGTGGCGGTCGTACGACGGCACCCGCGAGGGAGCGGCACGCGGAGGCAACCGGTCCCGAGACTCCCGGCGCGGCGACGGACTCCCCCGTCCAGCGCCACGCCACCGCGTCACCGAGCCGTGAACACGGAGCACCGGGCGCCACCGCCCGTACGAACACGTCCGCCCCCGGCGCCCACGCGGACCGCCCCGCCCAACGCCGCACCGCCACCCCGGCGAACGTCAAGAACGAAGCCCCGCGCGACAGCGGCACGACCACGCCGCCCCCGGGGACGGCAACCTCCGCTCCCGGCACCGACGCGGACCGCCCCGTCCAGCGTCAGGCCACCACCCCGGCGGCCCCCGGGACGAGCACGCCCCTGCCCGCACCCCGGCCCACGGCCCCCGACGCCGGCACCGACACCGACCGCCCGGTCCAGCGCCGGGCCACCACGTCGCCCGGCCGGGAGCACGAAGCACCGTCGCGCACCGACTCCCCCGCGACCAAGCCCCTGCTCGGAGACACGGACCACCCTGGCCGACGCCTCGCCGACACATCGCCGAGCCCCGAGCCCGACGCACCTCACGTCGGCGGTACGAAGACGCCCGCCCCGGGACCGACACCCCCCGCCTCCGGAGCACAGGCCCCCCGAACCACCGGCACCGATACCCCCGCGACCAAGCCCCTGCTCGGAGACGCGGGCCACCCCGTCCGGCGAGAGACCACCACCCCGCCGAGCCCGACGGGCAGGCCCTCGCACGGAGCAGTGACACCCGCCGCCGACCGCCCCGTTCAGCGGAAGGCCTCCCACTCGCCCGCGCAGAGCGACGTAAGCGGCAGCGCCCCCAGCGATGCCGTACCGGACGTCGGCGTACCCGCGTCCGGAAACCGGTCCGACACGCGGCACGCCGCAACCACGCCCGGGGCCGCCACGAGCCCGGCCACATCCACGTCCGGCACCGCGCCGCTCACCGGCGCCCGGGCCATCCCCGTACCCGGCGCGGACAGTACCCCGGCTGCGAGCGGCTCGGCGGAGACCGGGGCACGTGCCGTACCCGTGGTGCAGCGGTCCCGGACAGGGCGTTCCCCGCTCGTGTCGGCCGCACCCGCCGTGGTGCCGGAGCGGCAGGTCTTCCCCGTGGAGCCCGCGCGTACGACAGTGCCTGCCGCTGGCCGCCCCACCGACGGCTCGCCCGCCGACGGGGTGTCGGCCGCAGGCCCGACCACCACCCACTCGCCCATCAACGGGCCGTCCACAGCCAGGCCGTCCGCCGACAGCCCGACCGCCAGCAGGTCAACCGCCGGTGGGCCGCCGGCCGCAGGACCGGCCGCCACCCCCTCGCCTGTCAACGGGCCGTCCACCGCGGGGCCGTCCGCCACCGGCCCGACCCTCAACAGGCGGTCCGGCGATGGACCGTCCGCCAACAGGCAGTCAGCCGCAGGCCCGGCCGCCGCCCACTCGACCGCCAACGTGCCCTCCACCACTGGGCCGACCGCCGACAGCCCGACCGCCAACAGGCCGACCGCCGGTGGGTCGCACGCCAACAGGCCGCCAACCGCAGGCCCGGCCGCCGCCCCCTCGCCCATCAACGGGCCGTCCACCGCGGGGCCGTCTGCCACCGGCCTGACCGTCAACAGGTCAACCGCCGGTGGGCCGGCCGCCGCCCGCTCGTCCGCCAACGCGCCCTCCACCGCGGGGCCGTCCGCCACCGGCCCGACCGTCAACAGGGCAACCGTCGGTGGGACACCCATCAACAAGTCGTCCGCTGCCGGTCCGGCCGCCACCCGCTCGTCCACCAACGTGCCCTCCACCGCTGAGTCGTCCGCTGACAGCCCGACCGTCAGCAGGTCAACCGCCGGTGGGTCACCCGCCAGCAAGTCGTCCGCCGCCGGTCCGGCCGCCAACAGGCCCTCCGGCGATGGACCGTCCGCCAGCGGCGCGACCACCAACGGGCCGTCAGCCGCACGTCCGGCCGCCATCCGCTCGTACGCCAACAGGCCGCCCACCGCTGGGTCGTCCGCCGAGGGCCCGACGGCCACCAGGCCGCCCGCCGCCGGCCCGGCTGCCAACAGGCCGTCCACCGATGGCCCGACCGGCGCTGCCCCGACGGGCAGCACCCCCTCACGCCCCGTTCCGCCGGACGCCGCCCCCGCCCGCGTCCGGCCCACCGATGTCCCCGGGCCGGTGCCCCCCACCGGCCCGGGGACGCCTGCCGCGTCCGCGGCCACGAACCCCGCCGCTGTACGGGCGAAATCCCCCGTTGAGCCCGTACAGCGGCGGCCTCTCGTACGCCGGGTCCGGCGCGCGCAGGATGCCGGTGGCGCGGCAACCGGCGCGCCCAGGCCCGGCCTCGGCCAGCCCCTGAGCCAGTCGTCCAGCACCTCCGCCCACCCCGGCCCGGCGCCACAGGACCGCCCGCGCCGGACCCCGATCGGCGCGCCGGTCACCCCCGCCCAGAAGTCGGCAACCCGCGAGGCCGCCCCCAAGCCAGCCACCCCCACCCCGGCCACCACCACCCCAGGCCCCGCGACCACACCAAAGCAGCCCCAGCCCCAGCCCGAAGCGAAACCCCAGCCCCTCCCCGTCGTCCCCGTCAACCGCCGCATCGCGCCCGGCGGTTACCGGCCCACAACACCCACCACCGCCCCCCTCCCTCTCCCCCTCTCCACCTCTCGCGGCCTGACGACCCAGACCTCGGCGACGTCCGGCGACTCAGCACCCGGCACGGGGCCAGCAGTTGGCGGGACGCCGACCAGGCCAGCCACCCCGGCCGGACCGGCACCGACCCCCGTACCGCTCCAGCGCTCTGCGGCAGCCGAGGCCCGAACCACCAACCGGGCCACCCCCGTCGTCGTACCGCTCGGCGCCCCCGGCCCCCGAACGGCGCCCCGCCCCACCCCCTCTCCCACCCCGGCACCCGTGCGCCCCCGAACCGTCCAGCGAAGCGCGCCCACACCCCCGGCCGCGCCCGCACCGGCCCCCGCCCCAGCCGCACCACCCCGTCAAAGCCCCACTCCCCGCCCCGTCCAGCGCACCCACACCCCTCCTGCACCCACGCCCACACCCACTCCCGCCGCCACCCCTGACCCCGCACCGACGCCCGCCCCCTCGCCCGCATCCGCCGAAGCCACCCCCGCCGACCTGGACGACCTGGCGCGACGGCTCCTCGCCCCGCTCTCGCGGCTGCTCCGCGCGGAGCTTCGCAGCGACCGGGAGCGGGTCGGCCGCCTGCGCGACCACGGACGCTAGCCACCACGCGCCCCCGCCCGCTCACCCGCACCACTCCGTCCGTCACCTCCACAGCAAAGAGAACCCATGCCCTCGACACTGGACCCCGGCTCGACCGTCTTCTTCAAGCTCACCATCGACGGCCAGGACCTCGGCCTGTTCAACGGGTGTGACGGGCTGTCCTCCGAGGTGGAGGTGGAGCAGCGGCAGGAGGGCGGCAACAACGGGTTCGTCTGGCAGCTGCCCACCCGGGTGACCTTCTCCACCATCCGGCTCACCCGGCCCCTGACCGCCGACACGTCCCGCGTGGCCGCCTGGATCTCGTCCATCGCGACGGGGATCTCGCGGCCCACGGCGCAGATCGCGGCGCTCCGCGCGGACGGTTCCGTCGTCGCGCAGTGGGGGCTCGTCGAGGTGCTGCCGGTGCGCTGGCAGGGGCCGAGTCTCAGCCCGGACAGTCCGTCCGTGGCGACAGAGACGCTGGAGATCGCGCATCACGGCTTCACCGACGCGGGAGGTGCCTGATGGCCGCGCCGACCGGCGGCCGGGCCGGCGCGAGCCTGGTGCGTGCCGCGCTCGCCATCCACCAGCCGCCCACCGACCTGGGCGGGTCGATGGGCGGGCGGATCGGTGAAGTGGAGTTCCAGTTCAATCCGACGCAGCTGCAGATGGGACGCTCCGCCGAGTGGCGTACGCAGCGTGCCGTCGCCTACACGCGCGGCGCCCCGCCGAAGTTCACCGGCGCCGCCCCCGCCACCCTCAAGCTCGAAGTGTTTCTCGACTCCTCCGGCACGCCCAACGCCGGCAAGGTGCAGAAGCAGGTCGAGATGCTTCTGTCGTGTTGCGAGGTGACCCCGCAGAGCGTTACCTCCAAGCGTCCTTCGCCGCCGTGGGTGCGGTTCTCGTGGGGGTCGTTCAACACCGTGCAGTTCGTGGCGTACGTGACCGACGTCAGTGCCACGTACACCCTGTTCAATCCGACCGGTGAGCCGATCCGTGCCACCTGCTCGCTCTCGCTCACCGAGGTCGCGATGCCCACCAAGGGGCAGAACCCGACCTCGGGCGCGCTCTCGGCGCGCCGGGTGCACCGCACCGTCGCCGGTGACTCGCTGGCGTCGCTGGCCTGGCGGGAGTACGGGGACGCGACGCGCTGGCGGCTCATCGCGGAGGCCAACGACATCGACGACCCGATGCGGCTGCGGCCCGGCACCGAGCTGCTGCTGCCCGCCGCCGACGAGGCCCGCCCCGGCGGCCCCGCCGCCGTCCCCACGCCGATGGAGTCCGCATGAGTGAGAAGACGTACACGAGCGTCCTGCACGCCGAGATCGGCGGGTCCGTCCTGCCCGACAAGCTGGCCGTGCTGCTCGTCGAGGGCTGGGTGGACTCCAGTGTGAACGTGCCGTCCGCCTTCCAGCTGACCTTCGCCGACACGGGCGGGGACATCCTGGAGAAGTTTCCGCAGATCAAGGTGGGTGCCAAGGCGGTGCTCAGCCCGTTCACGGACGGGGTGCGCGGCAAGCCCATGCTGACCGGTGAGGTCACCGCCCTGGAGGTGGACGCGGACGGGGGCGGCAAGTCCCTCGTCGTGCGCGGCTACGACCCGGGGCACCGGCTGCTGCGCAACCGCCGCGTGCAGGGCTATCCGAACATGACGGCATCGGACATCGTGCGTCGCGTCGCCGGGCTGAGCCAGCTGAAGCTCGGCAAGATCGAGTCCACGCCGACGGTCTACGAGCTGGCCACCCAGCCGAACATCACCGACTGGGACTTCCTCTCCCGGCTCGCCCAGGAGAACGACGTCCACCTGTCCTTCGACGAGGACGGGAAGCTGTGCTTCGGCAAGCTGAAGCCCGCCGCGGGCGCGCCGTCCGACACGACACCGGCCGCGCAGAGCCCGTACGTCCTCGAATTCGGGCACAACGCGCTGCACAGCCGGGTCGCGGTGACGGCGGCCGGGCAGGTCGCCACCGCCGGGGTGCGGGGCTGGGACATGCGGGCCAAGCGGGCGCTGTCCGCGCAGTCCCCGGCCCTCAAGAGCAAGGACATCGTCGCCGACATCACTCCCGCGCAGCTCTCGCAGCCGTTCGGCAGGGCCGAGCTGACCGAGACGGGGACGCCGTACACCGCGCAGGCCCAGGTGACGCACGCGGCGCGGGCGTTGGCCGATGATGTGGCTGGTTCGTTCGCGGAGCTCGAGGTCGCCGTCACCGGCAACCCGGACCTGCGGCCGGGGCAGCCCGTGGCGCTGAAGGGCGCCGGATTCCCGTTCGAGGGGAAGTACACGGCGACCGGGGTGCGACATCTCTTCGAGTCCGGGCGGCAGTTCATGACCTGGCTGACCGTGTCCGGGAGGCAGTTCCGCTCCCTCTACGGGCTCGCCTCCGGTGGCGCGGACGCCGCGCCGCCGATGCCGGGCGTCGCGATGGCGCTGGTCAGCAATGCCAAGGACCCGCTCCGGATGAACCGCGTCAAGCTGCGCTTCCCGTGGCTCTCCGACACGTACGAGAGCGACTGGTGCCGCATCGCGCAGCTCGGCGGCGTCCGGGGCGGCGGCCTGATGCTGCCCGAGGTGGGCGACGAGGTGCTCGTCGCCTTCGACCGGGGCTCGCTGGAGCATCCGTACGTACTCGCCGGGCTGTACAACGGCGTCGACAAGCCGACGCCCAACACGGACGGCCTGCAGCCGATCGACCCGACGAGCGGCCGCGTCAACTGGCGCTCGATGGCCTCGCGCAGCGGTCACATCGTCGAGCTGGTGGACGCCAAGTCCCGTATGAAGAGCGGCATCCGGCTGCAGACCGGCAACGGCCGCCTCACCGTCCACATGGACGAGACGCGGACCAGCGTGACCATCCGCAGCGACGGCTCGGTGTCGATCCACGGGACGCGCAACGTCAGCATCCGCGCGGGCGGCAACCTGTCGCTGACCGCGGGCGGTTCGCTGACGATGAGCGCGGGCGGGGCGGTCGACATCAAGGCGGGCGCGAAGTTCGGCGTCAACGCGGGTGGCATGGCGGACATCAACGCGACCGGCGTCGTCAGTCTCAAGTCGGCGGGCGCGGTCGCCGTGAACGCGGTCGGCGCGGTCTCCGTCACCGCGGCCGGCGCCGTCGCCGTGAACGCGGGCGCCGCGGCCGCCATCACCTCGCCTGCGACCGTCGCGCTGACCGCACCGGCCGTACTGCGCAACGGCATTCCGTTCTAAGGGGGGCAGAGATGAGTGAGCAGTTCGTCGGTGCGGGCTGGACGTTCCCGCTGCGCACGGACGCCGGCGGCGGCATCGCGCTGGCGCGCCGCGAACGCGAGATCGAGGAGGCGATCCGGCTCGTGCTCGCCACCGCGCCGGGCGAGCGTCCGATGCGGCCCGAATTCGGGTGTGCCGTCCACGACATGGTGTTCGCGCCGGTCAACGAGGCCACGGCGGGCCGCATCCGGTACGAGGTGCGGTCCTCGCTCGACCGCTGGGAGCCGCGCATCGAGGTCCTGGACGTCGAGGTCAGCCCGGCCCCCGACGAGCCGTCCGTCCTGTTCATCGACGTGAGCTACACCGTGCGCGGCACCAACAACCCGCGCAGTCTCGTCTTCCCCTTCTATGTGATCCCGTCCACGGAATCAGAGAGCGGAGTCTGAAGTCCGATGGCCCTGCCCGCACCCCACCTCGACGACCGGCGCTTCCAGCAGTTCGTCGACGACGCCAAGCGCTACATCCAGCAGCGCTGCCCGGAGTGGACCGATCACAACGTCTCCGACCCTGGTGTCACCCTCGTCGAGGCGGTCGCACACATGGCCGACCAGATCGTCTACCGCCTCAACCGCGTGCCGGAGAAGAACCACCTCGCCTTCCTCGACCTGCTCGGCGTCACCCTCTTCCCGCCCTCCGCGGCCCGCGCGGACGTCACCTTCTGGCTGTCCGCGCCGCAGGCCGAGCCCGTGGTGCTGCCCGCCGGTACGGAGGTGGCGACCGGCCGCACCGAGACCGAGGAGGCGGTGGCCTTCGCGACCGAGGCGGACCTGACCGTCGTGCCCTGCGAACTCTCCGCCGTCCTGCGGCAGGAGGAGGGCGGCACGCCGCAGGACTGCGGGCAGGACGTCTTCGGCGGCCGCGACGTGGCGGCCTTCGCGGCCGCGCCGCGCCCCGGTGACACGCTGCTCTTCGGGCTCAGCGCCGCGGTGCCGCGCTGCGCGGCCGTGCTGCAGCTGGACAGCCGCGTGGACGGCGTCGGCGTCGACCCGCGCCAGCCGCCGCTGGTGTGGGAGGCGTGGACGGCGGACGGCTGGACGGAGTGCGAGGTGGACGAGGACTCCACCGGCGGACTCAACCGGCCCGGCGAGGTCGTCCTGCACGTCCCCGCCGGTCACATCGTCTCCCGCGTGGGTCGGCTCGACGCGGGCTGGGTGCGCTGCCGGGTGGTCGAGGCCGCCAAGGGCCAGCCGTTCTACAGCGCGTCGCCGACCGTGCGGGCCGCGTCCGCGTTCACGATCGGCGGCACGACCGTCGTCGCGCACGCGGACGTCGTACGCGACGAACTCCTCGGCGACTCCACGGGCGTGCCCGGACAGCGCGTCCGGCTCGCCCAGGCACCGGTGGTCGCGGACCGGCCGCCGCTGATCCTCGAGGTCTCCGACGGCGAGGGGGCGGGCTGGGCCGAGTGGCAGGTCGTGGACGACTTCGCCTCATCGGGACCGTACGACCCGCACGTCACCCTGGACGCGACGACCGGCGAGATCGCCTTCGGCCCCGCCGTACGCGAACCGGACGGCACCCTGCGGCAGTTCGGCGCGGTGCCCGAGAAGGGCGCGGCGATCCGCGCGACCCGCTACCGCACCGGCGGCGGCCGCACGGGCAACGTGGCCCGCGGCGCCATCCAGGTCCTGCGCAGCTCCATTCCGTACGTCGCCCGGGTGGAGAACCGCGAGGCGGCGCGCGGCGGCGTGGACGGCGAGACGGTCCAGGAGGCCAAGGTCCGCGCGCCGATCGCGCTGCGCGCCCAGGAGCGGGCGGTGACGGCGCGCGACTACGAGGAACTGGCGCGGCGCGCCGCCCCCGAGACGGCCCGCATCCACTGCCTGGCCGCGGACTCCGCGGAGGCCGGGGAGAACGCGGTCCGGGTCCTCGTCGTCCCCCAGGCCGTGCCGGACCGGGGCGGCCGGCTCCGCTTCGAGCAGCTGGTGCCCGGCGAGGAACTCCTCTCCCGCGTCACCCACTTCCTCGACGACCGCCGCCCGCTCGGCACCCGCCTCTCCGTCGGACCGCCCTTCTACCAGGGCGTCACTGTCGTCGCCACGCTGCACTCCTTCCGCGCCGCGCAGGCCGAACGGGTGCGGACCGAGGCGCTCGACGCGCTGTACGCCTACCTCGACCCGCTGACCGGTGGTGCGCACGGCGAGGGCTGGCCGTTCGGCCGCCCGCTGCGCGCCGGCGAGATCTTCGCCGCGCTGCAGCGGGTGCCCGGCGTGGAGCTGGTCGACGAGGTCCTGCTGCACCCCGCCGACCCCCTCACGGGCCGCCGCGGCGACGCCACGGACCGCATCGACCTGGCGCCCTCCGCGCTCCTCTTCCCCTTCGACCACCGCGTCCGTGTGATCGAGGCCCGATGACGGCGCACGAGACGGAAGCCGCGGCCGGGAGCTCCCGGGGAGCGCTGCCGGGGGTGCGGTCCGCGCATCCCCTGGGGGAGCAGCTGCCCGCCGTGTTCGCCGACGACGACTTCGCGCTGCGCTTCGTCTCCGGCCTGGACGTCGTGCTCGCGCCGGTCTTCACCGTCCTCGACAGCCTGGAGGCGTACTTCACGCCGTCCCTGGCGCCCGAGGACTTCCTCGGCTGGCTGACGGACTGGGTCGGCACGGAGCTCGACGGCACCGAGCCGTTGCGCACGCGCAGGCACGCCGTCGCCTCCGCCGTCGACCTGCACCGGGTGCGCGGCACCCGCCGCGGCCTGTCCGCCGCCGTCGAACTCGCCTTCGGAGTACGCCCGGAGATCGTGGAGAGCGGCGGCGCGACGTGGTCCGCTCGCCCGCTCGGCGCCTTCCCCGGCACCCCGCGCCCCGCGCTGCACGTCACGCTGCGCGTGCACGACGCGGCGTCGGTGGACCCGCACCGGCTGCGGTCCGTCGTCGCGGCGGCCCGCCCCGCACACCTCCCCTTCACGGCCGAGGTGACGTCCACGCCTGCCCCCGAAGGGACCTAGCCATGTCCGCCGAGCCCCACCGACCCCCATCGACCGACCAGCCCTCATCGACCGACCAGCCCGGGACCAACGACATGCCGAACTCCTCCGCCCCCATGCGCCCGTGCCCCGAGTGCGGCACCCCGGCCCGTCAGCACGGCCAGTCCTTCTGCGACTCCTGCGGCGCCTTCCTGCGCTGGGACTCCCCGGCCGGCGTCGCGGGCCCCGCACCCGCTTCCGCACCCGCACCCGACGGCCCGGACACGTCGTCCCCCACCGCGGCCGGTGCCACGGACACCACCGTCCCTCTCCCGTCCACCGGTCCGGCAGAGCCCACGCCCCCGCCTTCGCCCGCGCCTTCGTCCTCCTCCTCTTCTTCCTCCTCCGACACGGCCATACGGTCGCTGCTCGTGCCGGTGCCGGAGGGGGAGACCGTCGCGCCGCCGGAGACGCCGGGCAGCGTGCTGCCGGGCAGGCCCGAGGCGGCCCGGCCGCGCGTACGGCAGGCATCCGTGCCCGCGGAGCCGGAGTCCGGGGCGCCGTGCCCGAGCTGCGGGACGCCCAACGCGCCCCGCAGGCACTTCTGCCGCAGCTGCGCGAACCCCCTCAGGGACTCCGCCGCCCCCGCCGCCGAGGGCCCGTACGCCGGTCAGCGGCCCCGGCTGCACCGCGACCGCACCCGCTGGATCGCCCGGGCCGTGGGCGTCGCGGTGGTCGTCGGCCTGGTGGCGGGCGGCATCTTCGGCGGGCCGCCGGCCGCCCGCGCCGTGCAGGACCACTTCGCCAAGCGGGTGCCCGTCCATCCGACCGACCAAAGCGCCTCGCACTCCGCCCCGAAGCAGGCGGCGAAGCTCGCCTTCGACGGCTACTCCAACACCTGGTGGGGCACCGGCTACTCGGGCGACTCGGCGGGCCAGTGGCTGCAGGCCGACTTCGGCCAGCCCACCGACCTGCTCAACCTCCTGATCACCCCGGGCACTTCGCCGCGCAGCGCGCAGGCCGCCGCGCAGGCGAGGCCGATGGAGTTCGACCTGGTGGTCAGCGACTCGGCGGGCAAGGAGCACACGATGCACCGCCGGATCAACGACGGCGGCGTGCAGAAGGTCGACGTCCGCGTGCGGGACGCGGTGAGCGCGCGGCTGGTCCTGCGCTCCGCGTACGGCGCCGGCAAGGGCCGCCAGGTGGCCGTCGCGGAGCTGGAGTTCTTCGGCCGCTCCTCCACCGGGCAGTGACAGCGGGGCCGGATCCGGTGAACACCACCGGATCCGGCCCCGTCAGTCGGCGCTCGGCCGGTCAGACACGGTCGGCCGCGATCAGCAGATACTGGAACGAACCGTCCCTGTACGAGTTGATGAAGGCCTCCTCGATGCCGGTGACCAGCGAGGACGTCGCCCGCAGCTCCCAGTAGGGCAGGGTCGCGTCGGTCAGGTCGACGATCGCCTGCGGTACGAGACGGTTGTCGGCCATGGCCTTCAGGTACTCCCTGCGGGAGTGGATGTTGCACTCGAAGTGCGCGTTGATCTGGGAGACCCACTTCGAGGGCTGTCCGTACCGCGGGTTCCAGCAGCCGGTGATGGTCACGTAGCGGCCGCCGGGCGCGAGGATGCGGGAGTGCTCGACGAAGAGGTCGTCCAGGTCGACGTACATGCTCGACTCGTTGTTCCACGACGCCCTGGCCTGGCCGGTGTCGAACGGCGTGGCGAGCATGTTGCACACGCGGGCGCGGACGTGGTCCTCGATGCCGAGTTCCCGGGCGCGCCGGTTGGCGAACTCGGCCTGCTTGGCCGACAGCGTGACGCCCTCGGCCTTGCACCCGAAGCGCTGGTGGGCCATGACCATCGAACCGCCCCGGCCGCAGCCCGCGTCGACGACCGTGTCGTCACGCCCGACGGGGCCGAGCTGCTCCAGGAGGACGTCGGTCTGCGCCGACTCCAGCCGGTGGAGCTCGGCGATCAGCCTCTGCTCGTAACCGCTGTCGTCGACGTTCCCGAGGGCCTCGTGGTCGACGTCGCCGATGCCGTAGTGGTGGTGGTAGAGCCCGTCGACGTCGCCGAGGCGCAGGTTCACCGGCCTGGCCTCGCCGTCCCAGTAGCGGGCGATGTCGCCCTGATAGGGGGACGCGGGGGCGGGGATGGACAGGGACGTGGCGTTGGCGAGTTCGGTGCTGGTCACAGTGGTGTCGGCTCCTTTACCAGAAGTCGGGCAGGCGGTAGCGGTAGGTGTTGGTCCGGTGCCAGTAGTGGTTGCCGTCGACCCACACGGCCACGCCCCGCAGGAAACGCAGCACGCTAGGGACGGGGCAGGCGGCCGCCAGGGCGGCGGCCTCGGCTTCGAAGTCGTGCATGAGGTCGTTGTGGACCTCGACCGCCTTCAGATAGGCGTCCCGGTCGGAGACGCCCTCCCGCTCGGCGATCACCACGGGCAGATTCAGGTGGCGGCCGGGGCTGTCGAGCTCCTTGGTGTAGGAGTACAGGTCGTTCACGATGGTGGTGGCGTTGCCCGCGAGTGCGATGACCCGCTGCATGGCGTGCTGGGCGTGCAGGTCGGCGGGGAGTTCGTAGCCACCGACGGTGTCGGTGATGGTGGGGCAGGGGCGGAAGTTGTTGAACTGGCGCATCGCCAGGTACTCCCACACCTCGGGTACGTGGTCCGTCTGGGACCACGCGGCCTCGGCGAGGTAGCCGAGGTGGAGCCGCGCCATGTCGTGCCGGTACCGGTCGGCCTGCGATGCGGTGGCGTGCTGGAGGAAGTACGCCATGGCCGAGCGGTAGGCGCGCCGGGGCGCGTCCGAGTGGAGCGACTCCGTCCACTGCGGCTCGTACTCCTTCGTCGTGTGGAGCGGGTCGAGGGCCGTGTGGGCCAGCAGGAGGCGGCTGCCGAGTCCGACGGGCGAGCCGCCGTGGTCCTCGCAGTAGCAGTCGTCGACCGCGTTCTCCGCGACCATCAGCCGGGTGGCGATCATCAGGTGGTCGACGGTGGGGGCGTCCGGATGGCAGGCGACCATGTAGCGGCCGACGGAGAAGCCGTCGAACTGGTCCTCCCACTCCGGTGGGAACGCCTGCACCTCGTCCACCGCCCACTCCTTGATCCGGCGGCTCACCTCCGCCACCCGGGCCTCGTCGGGCGGCGGTACGGGGTGGTGGTAGAGCCCCGGGATCGCCTTGCCCTCGACCGGCTCCCCGGCCTCCGGAGGAGCAGCGATGTCCGGGGAAGCGGCAGGCGGTGCGAGTTCTTCAGGGGCGGGAGGTTCTTCGGACTTGGACTCGGGCTCAGGCCGGCTCAGGTACAGGCCCGCCGTGCCGAGGCCGCTCGGGCCGCGCAGGATTCTTTCCAGATCGGGCATCCGTGGCTCCTGGGTCACTGGGTGAGTACCGGGGCGGCGGGCTAGCCGCGCCTGCGGGCGATCTGCACGTTCTCGAGGACGCCCAGCGCGTCGGGCAGCAGGACGGCGGCCGAGTAGTAGGCGGTGACGAGGTAGGAGATGATCGCCTGCTCGCTCATGCCCATGAAGCGCACGGACAGGCCCGGCTCGTACTCCTCGGGCAGGCCGGTCTGGTGCAGGCCGATGACGCCCTGGTTCTCCTCGCCCGTACGCATCGCGAGGATGGAGCTGGTGTTCTGCTCGGTGACGGGGATCTTGTTGCAGGGCAGGATCGGGACGCCGCGCCAGGCGGGGACCTGCTGGCCGCCGAGGTCGACGTTGTCCGGGTAGAGGCCACAGGCGGTGAAACCCCGGCCGATGGCCGCGATCGTCCTGGGGTGGGCGAGGAAGAACTTGGTGCCGCGGCGACGGCAGAGCAGGTCGTCGAGGTCGTCCGGGGTGGGCGGGCCCGAGTGCGGCTGGATCCGCTGCTTGAAGGCGGCGTTGTGGAGGAGGCCGAACTCCCGGTTGTTGATCAGCTCGTGCTCCTGGCGCTCGCGCAGCGCCTCGATGGTGAGCCTGAGCTGTTCCTCGGTCTGGTTCATCGGCCCGTTGTAGAGGTCGGCGACCCTCGTGTGGACCCGCAGAACGGTCTGGGCGACGGAGAGTTCGTACTCCCGGGGGTGGAGTTCGTAGTCGACGAAGGCGCCCGGGAGCGCGGCCTCGCCGGTGTGTCCGGCGGACATCGCGATCTCCGCCTCGCCGTGCCGCGTCTGCCGCGGCACGGACCGCGAGGTGAACTGCCGGATGTGGGCCTGGAGACCCGGCGCCGTGGACAGCACGGCGGCGAAGTCGGCACGGGACAGGGTGAGCAGAGTGCCCGCGGTCTCGGCGGTGGCCGTGAAGTTCCACCTGGCGCCGGCGTCCCCCAGCAGGGCGTCCTCACCGAACCGGCCTCCGTCGGCAAGTACGGCGACGTCGACCTCGTCGCCGTACTTGCCGACGGAGGTCTGGCTGATCCGGCCGTGCGCGATCAGATGGAGCTGCTCGGCGGGGGTGCCACGCGCGGCCAGCACCTCACCGGCGCGGAATTCGCGCTGCACGAACCGGTCGGCGAGCGCCGTCAGCACCTCGCCGTCGTCGAAACCGCGCAGCAGGGCCAGCTCCCCGAGCTCACGCGGCACCACCCGGACGTCGGCGCCTTCCTGAACGAACTCGATGCACCCGTCACCGACGGTGTAGGTCAGCCGGCGGTTCACCCGGTAGGTGCCGCCCTTGGTCTCCACCCACGGCAGCATCCGCAGCAGCCACCGCGAGGTGATCTCCTGCATCTGGGGTGCGGACTTGGTCGTCGTGGCGAGATTACGGGCCGCCGCTGTGCTCAGGCTGGACTGCCGGGGCGGCTCCAGCCGCTCGTCCGGGCCGGTCTCAACGGTCATCAGGCGAGTTCTCCTTTGTGACGTATCCGTCCAGATCCACGGGAAAGCTAACGGCCGTCACGACCAACTCGCCTGGAAACCCTGTGCAGTTAATTCGATGCAGCGATCTTGCCGCGCATCAGGTTTATCCGGATGTCGGGTTTATCCGGCCACCGGGCCGGAAACCGACACCACACAAGTGACCGCCGGGCACCGGAGGGGTGCGCCCGGCGGCCACGTACCGGGGGCAGGCCGTCGCTCTACGACAGCTGCGACTGCACCTGCGAGGAGATGAGCTCCAGGTGATCCAGGTCGGCCAGGTCCAGGCACTGGAGGTAGATGCGGCTCGCGCCGATCGCCTCGTACCGCCCGATCTTGTCGACGACCTCGGCGGGCGAACCCGCCAGGCCGTTCGCCTTGAGCTCGTCCACCTCACGGCCGATGGCCGCCGCGCGGCGGGCGACCTCCGCGTCGTCCTTGCCGACGCAGACCACCAGCGCGCTGGAGTACACCAGGTCGCTGCCCTTGCGCCCGGCCTGCTCGGCCGCCGCCCGGACCCGCCCGAACTGCCGCTCGCTGTCCTCGATCGAGGCGAAGGGGATGTTGAACTCGTCGGCGAACTGCGCGGCCAGGCGCGGGGTGCGGGTCGCGCCGTGGCCGCCGATCAGGACCGGCACCTTGGCCTGCGCGGGCTTGGGCAGGGCCGGGGAATCCGTGAGCTGGTAGTGCTTGCCGTCGTGGTTGAAGGTCTTGCCGACCTCGGTCGCCCAGAGTCCGGTGACGATCTCCAGCTGCTCTTCGAGGCGGGCGAACTTCTCCTTGGGGAAGGGGATGCCGTACGCCTTGTGCTCGTCCTCGAACCAGCCCGCGCCCAGGCCCAGTTCGACCCTGCCGCCCGACATCTGGTCGACCTGCGCCACCTGGATGGCGAGGACACCGGGCAGCCTGAACGTGCCGGCCGTCATGAGCGTGCCGAGCCTGATCCGCTTGGTCTCACGGGCGAGACCGGCGAGCGTGATCCACGCGTCCGTGGGCCCCGGCAGGCCGTCGGCCGAACCCATACGGAGGTAGTGGTCGGAGCGGAAGAAGGCGTCAAAGCCGAGGTCCTCGGCGGCCTTGGCGACGGTGAGCAGGGTGTCGTAGGTGGCCCCTTGCTGGGGCTCCGTGAAGATTCGAAGATCCATGGCTCCATCCTGCACGCTCGAACGCCTGTCGACCCCGCCGGTCCCGCCGATCCCCCGCCGCCCCGGTCGGGTGAAATACCGTCAACCCCGTGGCGGCGCGGGCCCGGCGCAGTGACCATGCCCACCGGGTGATCGTTGGCTCGGGCGGAGCCGGACCGACCGGCATCCGCGCCGGCGGTCGCAGCCGGCGTGTCGCCCGCGTCAACCGCCCTCCCCGCGCGGGAGGGCCAGGGCCGAGGAGGCCGCCATGTCCCAGGAAGCCGTGCCCGATCAGGAGGCCACGCCCGATCGGGAGGCCGCGCAGGATCCGGCCGTGCCCGCACAGCAGGGCGCACCCAAGGGCCTGCTGCAGCAGATGGAGGAGCTGATGGCGGCGCTCAACGCGGATCTGACCCGGCTCGACGCCGATCTGCAGCAGTCCACGTCCGCCGGCGCCCCCGCGGGCACCCACCAGCAGAGCGACGACGAGCCCGGTCACCCCTGACCGCACCGGCGCTCCTCCGGGGCCCGCGCGACCCTGCTCCCCCGCGGGGTCGGCACGGAGCCACCTCATGACGGACCCGCCGAGCCGGCCGCTCCCGTCGCCCCTGCGGATCCCGTCGCCCCCGCCGATCCCGCCGGTCCCGCAGCCGACTCGGCCCCGGGCAGGCCCTCCTCCCGGACCGCGAGTCTGCGCAGCATCTCGAGGACCCGGTCCCTCGACTCGTCGGCGGCGTCGATCGCCTCCATGCACTGCCAGTACACCCCCTCCTCGGCGCCCATCGCGACGCCGACCAGCGCGATGCCGACCTCGCCGAGGAGCCTGCCGAGGCCGAGCAGGACCTGGTGCGCGTCGCCCGTCTCCGTCAGCCGGGCCGCCCTTATGTCCTCGGTGCCGAGCCGCGGGGCGTCGAGCACTCCGCAGGCCCTGCCGCCCACTTCGCTCAGGCCCAGCGCCTCGCCCCGTAACTCCGGCGGGCCCGCGACCGCGAGATGACTGCCGATCGCCTGCGCCAGCGCCTGCGACTGCCAGACCTCCACGACGATGTCCGCGGGCTCCCGACTGCGCGCCAGCGCACGACGGTTCGCCTCGATGAGCCGCATCGCGTCCATGTCCGGCCCCCTCCCTGTCCACTACCCAGAGTGATGCCCATCGGGGCGAAAAGCCAGGGGTAGCCGGAATTCTGTGGACAAGTAATCGAGTTTGGACAAGCCATCCACTCCGGAGAGTGACGAAACTACCGGAACGATCAGTTCCAGCACTGCGGGAAGGACTCCAGGAGGGACTTCGGGAGGGACGTCGGGAAGGACTTCGGGAAGGACTCAGGGCCCGTCCGCGGCGGGATCCGAGGCCGGTACCGGAAAGCGCCGCTCGTTCCGCTCGATCTTCGCGGCGAGCGCCGCCAGCGCATCGATCCCCAGCACCTCGCAGAACTGCAGCAGATACGCGAGGACATCGGCCACCTCGTCCGCCACCCGGGGCGCCCTGTCGGGGTCCGCCATCACCCGCGCGGACTCCTCGGGCGTCAGCCACTGGAAGATCTCCACCAGTTCCGACGCCTCCACGCTCAGCGCGGCGGCCAGGTTCTTGGGCGTGTGGTACTGCTCCCAGTCGCGCGCCGCCGCGAACTCCGCAAGCCTGCGCTGCAGTACCGCTACATCAAGTCGTTCTGTCACGGCCCCAGGTCTACCACCGAAGCTCCCCCGGCGTCGGCCGCCCAGGACGCGTCCCCCACCGCGCCCACCAGCCGGATGTGCCCGCGCTCGCAGGTGCGCGCCGCCAGTTCGCCGAGGGCCCGCGACTGCCGCGCGTCGAGGCGCCGGTCCAGGCCGTCGGCGAGGACCGTGAGGGTCTGGTACGCCTGCGGCACCTCGGCCACCGGGTCGACGGCGAGCACGCCGGGCCCGGTGAGCAGCACCAGCGCAAGGGCGAGGTACCGCAGCTCCCCGTCGCCGAGCCGCCCGAGAGGCGTACGCACCCCGCCGCCCCGGTCGATGAAGGCGTGCACCGCACCGTCCTCGACCTCCTCGGCGAACACGTCGACGACCGGGCCCGCGCAGCCGGAACGCACCGCGGAGACGAGCATCGCGTGGCGCTTCGCGCACTCCGAGCGGGTGCGCCACAGCACTTCGGCGAGGTTGTCGCAGCCGCCGAGGAGGCGGCCCGTGCCGATCAGGCCGGCCGGGACGGGGGCGCGCATGCGGCTGGGCCGCGGATCGCAGGCGTACGCCGAGCGGAGCGCGACCACGACCTGTTCCGCCGCCGCGAGGACCAGCCGCTGCCCGTCGGTCTTCCCCGCCACGCGCAGCGGCACGAGCGCCGTGCCGAGCCGGTCGTCCGGCATCGGGGCCCGCGTCACCGGCGACGCGCCCGCGGTGTGCCAGGCCGCCTGGACCACGCGCCTGCCGGGGTCGCGCAACGCCGTCTCCAGGAGGACCAGCCCGTCGCGGGTCAGCCGCTCGCCCACGACGCGCAGTTCGGGCTCGGCCTGCACGGCGAGGTCGAGCCGGACGGTGCCAGCGGGACCCTCGACCGTGCAGCCGATGCGGAAGCCGCGCCGCCGCTGGCCGTCGGCGCGGGCCCGTTCGGGTACGCACGCCACGGGGTCCGCGAAGACGTCGGGCAGCTCCGCGCCGGCGCAGAGCCGCGCCAGTGCCTCGTACGCGCCGAGGGCGCTGGACTTGCCGCTGCCGCTCGGCCCCGTGAGCAAGGTCATCGGGCCGAACGGGAGCACCGCGGCGCGGTGTCCGGCGAAGGCGGACAGCCGCAGTTCGGTGACCTGCGGCCGGCCCTGGCCCGCCGGCGACTCAGTGACCGCGATCCGGGAATGCACCGTCATGCCCGGAAGGTAGGCGGCGGCCGTCACGGCGAACCGTTACGCCCAACCGACCTTCCTACGATCGGGGGATTCCCCCTGAAGAAGGCCCGCACCGGCCGTCGAGGGGCTACGGCCGGTGCGGAGCCCAGGCGTTACGGTGCCCAGGCGTTACGGTGCCCAGACGCTACGGCTGCGCGACCGCCTCCACCAGGCCCTGGACCTCCGTGCCGGGCGGCGCGAGAAGGAAGACGTTCTTGTCGACCCGGTGCATGCCGCAGCCGAGGCCGAGGACCACGCCGCTGCTGAAGTCCAGGACGCGCTTGGCGACTTCGGTCTCGGCGCCCGTCAGGTCCAGCAGGACCGGGATCTGCGCCATCACGGTCTCGGCGACCTCGCGGGCGTCCGAGAAGACGTTGACCCGCATCACCACGAAGCGGCGGCGCGTCTCGGTCTCCGCGTCGGGCAGCGCGCGGTGTCCCGGCCACGAAGGCCACTCGTTGCGGCTGCGCAGCGGTACGACCTGGGCGAGCCCTTCCCACTGTTCATCGGTGACGTCGTGGCGCTGACTGCTGCTCACTTGCCCACCCCGTCCTGGCTCGCACTTGTTCTCTGCACCGGCCAATTCTTACGCCAAGTCACCCGTTCAGCCCAACAGCGACACGGTCGCCGGCCGTCGGCGCGGGCCGTCAGGGGGCGGGTGCCCCTTCTCTCCGGCGTTCAACGAGGTTCAACGACGCTCGACGCCGTGAGCTTCGCCACCTTCCGACATCGGCGCGGCCGGGTGTTCCGGCCCGAGGAAAACCGCCACGTCCCGGCTGTCCGGGGCGGGGTGGGCGACCTGGTGCCAGCCGACGCGGCGGTAGAACCGGACCACGTCGACGGCGCGGGCCGCGGTCAGGAGCCAGCAGCGGCCGTCGGGTGCGTCCCGCGTCACCTCCGCGAGCAGGGCGCGCCCGGCGCCGAGGCCCTGGACGTCGGGCCGCACGGCGAGTTCGTCGACCTGGCGGGAGCCGTCGAGCCAGTCGTGGACGCGGGTCCCGAGGGCGGCGGTGACCAGGGGATACGAGCGGGTCCCGGGAAGCGGGGTGTCGGTCGTCCAGGCGGTCGTGAACCCGATGAGGCGCGGCGGCCGGTCCGCGCCGGGCCCATGTGCACCACCGTCAAGGGCGACCGCCGCGGTGAATCCGGGGCGTACGACGTCGTCCGCGAGGCGTTCCAGGTACTGGCCCGCCTCGGCCGGATCCTCGTTCCAGGGCGGCTGCGCAAAGGCCTCCGCGTAGACGGAACGCACGCCGTCGGCATAGCGCGTGAGCAGTTCGACCCCGGTCACCCGCCGCACGACCACCCGCAGCCCCTTCACGCCGCCCGCCCGAACACCGCACCAGCAGGGCGGAGCGAGGCGAACTCCAGGAAGGCCGACGCATCGACAGCCGAATCCTCATCCCAAGGCGACCGCACAAAAACCTCCACACAGACAGAACGCACACCGTCGACACAGCACGCCAGCAGCCCAGCACCCGTCACCCGCCGCATGGCCCCCCGCAGCCCCCTCACGCCGCCCGCCCGAACACCGCACCCACCGGGTGGAGCGACGCGAACTCCAGGGGTGCCGACGGGTCGATCGAGACGTTCAGGGGTGCGGGCTCCGCGCCCGCGCGCACGAGCAGGTCGCCGACCGCCGCGATCATCGCGCCGTTGTCGGTGCAGAGCCGCGGCGGCGGGATGCGCAGCGCGATGCCCGCCGCCCGGCAGCGCTCCTCGGCGAGCGCCCGCACGCGGGAGTTGGCCGCGACGCCGCCGACCACGACGAGCGTGCCGACGCCGTGCTCGCGGCAGGCGGCGACCGCCTTGCGGGTGAGCACGTCGGCGACGGCCTCCTGGAGCGACGCCGCCCCGTCGGCGACGGGGAGCGGCCGCCCCGCGTGCGCTTCGGCCCAGCGCGCGGCGGCCGTCTTCAGCCCGGAGAAGGAGAAGGAGTGGGCGTGCGCGGCGTCGCGCGGGCCGGTCAGCGGGCGCGGGAACGGTACGGCGGACGGGTCGCCGTCGCGGGCCGCCCGGTCGATGGCGGGGCCGCCCGGGTAGGGCAGTCCGAAGACCCGCGCGACCTTGTCGAAGCACTCGCCCGCCGCGTCGTCGAGGGTGTCGCCGAGGTGGACGATCGGGTCGCGCGCGAGGTCGCGTACGAGAAGGAGGGAGGTGTGGCCGCCGGAGACGATCAGGACCATGCAGGGGTCCGGGAGCGGGCCGTGCTCCAGGGTGTCGGCGGCGACGTGCCCGGCCAGGTGGTGCACGCCGTACAGCGGTACGTCCAGGGCGTACGCGAGGCTCTTGGCGCCGGCGAGGCCGACCTGGAGGGCGCCGGAGAGGCCGGGGCCGGTCGTGACGGCCACCGCGCCGATGTCGGACATGCGCAGCCCGGCCTCGTCCAGGGCGCGGCGGACCACCGGGGTGAGCGCGTGGACGTGGGCGCGGGCGGCGATCTCGGGGACGACGCCGCCGTAGCGGGCGTGCTCGTCCATGCTCGACGCCACCGCGTGGCCGAGCAGCCGTCCGCCGCGGACGAGGCCCGCGCCCGTCTCGTCGCAGGACGACTCGATGCCGAGCACCACCGGTGAGTCCATCGCGTTGGCCTTTCTGCCCTGGGGAGCCGCACGGAACAGCCGTGCGAGTTACGACCGGAACTTATGGCCCATGGGTCGCAACTGCAACAAGTTCGCAATAAGGGTACGCCGCCGGGGCACCGGCCGGGTCCCCAGTAGAGTTCGGCTGCGCAGTCTCCTCCCGAACCCCGAGGTCAGGTACCAGCAGTGACCCCCGCACCCCCCGCAGGAACACCGGCCGTCGCCGTCGTCGGGATCGGGGCCGACGGCTGGGACGGGCTCCCGGCCGCGTCGCAAGCCGCGCTCGCGGAGGCCGATGTGCTCATCGGCGGACCCCGCCAGCTGGAGCTGCTGCCCGCCGGCCGGTGCCCCGGCGAGCGCGTCCGCTGGCCCTCGCCGCTGCGGCCCGCCGTGCCCGGCCTGCTCGCCGCCCACGCGGGACGCCGCGTCGCCGTGCTCGCCAGCGGGGACCCCATGTTCTACGGCATCGGACGCGCCCTGACCGAGGAACTCGGCGCGGCCGCGCTGCGCGTGTTCCCGCATCCGTCCGCCGTCTCCCTCGCCTGCGCGCGCCTCGGCTGGCCCGTCGAGGACACGGAGGTCGTCACGCTCGTCGGCCGCCCGGCCGCCCGTGTCGCCGCCGCGCTGCACGACGGGCGCCGCCTCCTCGTGCTCAGCGCGAACGCGGCCACGCCCGCCGAGGTCGCCGCCCTTTTGCGCGAGCGCGGCTTCGGCCCGAGCCGGCTGCGCGTCCTCGAACAGCTCGGCGGCGAGCGCGAGTCGACGTACGAAGGCGTCGCCGACACCTGGTCGCACGAGCCCGGCGACGCGCTGAACGTCGTCGCGGTCGAGTGCCGCCGCTCCCCCGACGCGCTGCGGCTCGGCGTCGTGCCGGGGCTGCCCGACGCCGCGTACGAGAGCGACGGGCAGCTCACCAAGCGGTACGTCCGCGCCGCCACGCTCGCCGCGCTCGCGCCCGCACCCGGCGAACTGCTCTGGGACGTGGGCGGCGGTTCCGGGTCGATCGCCGTGGAGTGGCTGCGGGCGCACCCGTCGTGCCGTGCCGTCACCGTCGAGAAGAACCCCGTGCGCGCCGAGCGGATCACCCGCAACGCCGAGCGGCTCGGCGTGCCGGGGCTGCGCGTCGTCACCGGCGCCGCGCCCGCCGCGCTCGCCGGACTGCCCACGCCCGACGCCGTGTTCATCGGCGGCGGCCTCACCGCGCCCGGCCTCCTCGACGCCGGCTTCGCCGCGCTGCCCCCCGGTGGGCGGCTCGTCGCCAACACCGTCACCCTGGAGTCCGAGGCGCTCCTCACGGAGTGGTACCGGCGCCACGGCGGCGAGCTGGTGCGGCTCGCGGTCGCGCAGGCCGTCCCCGTGGGCGGCTTCACCGGCTGGCGGCAGGCCATGCCGGTCACCCAGTGGTCCGTCACCAAGCCAGTCCAGGCCCAGCAAGCAGGAGTTGACCAGAGATGACCGTGTACTTCATCGGCGCGGGACCCGGCGCCGCCGACCTGATCACGGTCCGCGGCGCGCGACGGATCGCGAGCTGCCAGGTCTGCCTGTACGCGGGCAGCCTGGTGCCGCGCGAACTGCTCGCCGAGTGCCCGGACGGCGCGCAGCTCGTCGACACCGCGCAGCTGAATCTGGACCAGATCACCGAGAAGCTGGTGCACGCGCACGAGCAGGGGCTCGACGTGGCGCGGCTGCACTCCGGCGACCCGTCCGTGTTCAGCGCGGTGGCCGAGCAGATGCGGCGGCTCGACGCGGCCGGGGTGCCCTATGAAGTGGTGCCCGGCGTCCCGGCGTTCGCCGCCGCGGCGGCCGCGCTGAAGCGGGAGCTGACCGTGCCGACCGTCGGCCAGACCGTCATCCTCACCCGCATCGCCCAGCGCGCGACGGCCATGCCCGAGGGCGAGGACCTGGCCACGCTCGGCCGCAGCGGCGCACTGCTCGTCCTGCACCTGGCCACGGGGTACGTCGACCGGGTGGTCGAGGAGCTCCTGCCGCACTACGGCGCCGACTGCCCCGCCGCGGTGGTCGCCCTCGCCAGCCGGCCCGACGAGGTGATCCTGCGGGGCACGCTGGAGTCCATCGCGGGGCAGGTGAAGGAGGCGGGCATCGTGCGGACCGCCGTCATCATGGTGGGGCGGACCCTGGGCGCCTCGCAGTTCCGCGACAGCCACCTGTACTCGGCGGAGCGGGACCGGCACGTCTGCTGACCGTGGCCCGGGGCGCCGCCCGGCGACCCGCCCGCGGCGCTACTTGAGGGCGCTGCGGCCCACGACCGTGCCGGCCCGGTCGATGCAGATGACGTCGACCATGACCGGCGCGCCCCGCAGCACGGCGAGCGCCTCGTCGCGGGCCGCCCCGGCGACCAGGTCACCGAGCGGCACGCCCGCCGCCGCGCACAACTGGAGTGCCGCGAGGCCCGTGTTGGCGGCGGCGACCTGTCCCGCGAGGTCGGCGGAGGCGCCGCCCCTGCGGGCCAGCTCCGCGAGGAAGCCCTTGTCGACCTGGGAGCGGGCCGAGTGCAGGTCGAGGTGGCCCGCCGCGAGCTTCGACAGCTTGGCGAAGCCGCCGCAGATGGTGAGCCGGTCGACGGGATGGCGGCGCACGTACTTCAGGACCGCGCCCGCGAAGTCCCCCATGTCCAGGAGCGCGTCCTCCGGCAGCCCGTACTCGGCGACGACCGTCTTCTCCGACGTCGATCCCGTGCATCCGGCGACGTGCGTGCGCCCGGCCGCCCGCGCCACGTCGACGCCGCGCCGGATCGAGTCGATCCACGCCGAGCAGGAGTACGGCACGACGATGCCGGTCGTCCCGAGGATGGACAGGCCGCCGAGGATGCCGAGCCGCGGGTTCCAGGTGGAGCGGGCGATCTCCTCGCCGTGGTCCACGGAGACGGTGATCTCGACGTCCGGCGCGGCCCCGGCGCGCTCCGCCACCAGCGCCACGTGGTCGCGCATCAGCTGCCGCGGCACGGGGTTGATCGCGGGCTCGCCGACGTCCAGCGGCAGCCCGGGACGGGTGACCGTGCCGACCCCCGGACCCGCCTTGAAGACGACGCCCGAGCCCGGCGGCAGCCGCCGCACCGTGGAGCGCACGAGCGCGCCGTGCGTGACGTCCGGGTCGTCGCCCGCGTCCTTGACGATGCCCGCCATGGCGTACGCGTCCGTCAGCTCCTCGGCGGCGAGCGCGAAGGCCGGCGTCTGGCCCTTGGGCAGCGTGATGGTCACCGGGTCGGGAAAGCCGCCGGTCAGCAGCGCCGTGTACGCGGCCGTCGTGGCGGCGGTCGCACAGGCGCCGGTCGTCCAGCCGGGCCGCAGACCGGTGTGCTTGAGTTGAGCGCTGCGCCCGCCCTCGGCCTCGCCCGCCCCGCTTGCCTCACTCATGAATGGAACCGAACTCCGTGCACGTACTGATTCTGGGGGGAACGACCGAAGCCCGCCGTCTGGCGGAGCTCCTCACGGCCGATGCGGGGCTGCGCGTGACCAGTTCCCTCGCGGGACGGGTCGCGGCGCCGCGCATGCCGCCCGGCGAGGTCCGCGTGGGCGGCTTCGGTGGGCCCGAGGGGCTGGCGGCGTGGCTGACCGCACACCACGTGGACGCGCTCATCGACGCCACCCATCCTTTCGCCGGGACGATCTCGTTCAACGCGGCGCGGGCCGCCGCCATGGCCCATGTTCCCCTGCTCGCCCTGCGCCGCCCCGGCTGGGTCGAGGAAGACGGGGACGACTGGCATACGGTCGACTCCCTGGAGCAGGCGGCACGCGTACTGCCCGCCCTCGGCGAGCGGGTGTTCCTCACCACCGGGCGGATGGGCCTCGCGGCGTTCGCGGGCCCCGGGACGGCCGCCCTGTGGTTCCTCGTACGCTCCGTCGACGCGCCCGAGCCGCCGTACCCCTCCCGGATGGAGGTGCTCCTCGACCGGGGTCCGTTCACGCTCGACGGGGAGCGGGAGCTGGTGCGCCGCCACCGGGTCGACGTCGTGGTGACGAAGGACAGCGGGGGCTCGGCGACGGCGCCGAAGCTTGTCGCTGCGCGCGAGGCGGGGGTTCCGGTCGTGGTGGTCCGGCGCCCTGCCCTGCCGGGGGGCGTCCCCGAGGTCGCCACCCCGGAGGAGGCCGTCGAGTGGGTTCGTTCCGCTGCGTGGTGAGGTGCGGGTGTGTTGTGGCTGGTCGCGCAGTTCCCCGCGCCCCTGAAAAACGGGGCTGCGGCCCCGTCAGGGGCGCGGGGAACTGCGCGCTCGGCCACGGCGCACCCGCAGACGACGCCTCGCGGAATCACCCCTCGGGGTACCTGCGGGGCGTCCAGACGATCTGCTCCCCACCCCCGCGCCGCCGCGACACCCTCGTCTGCGAAGACCCGACGATCAGCAGCGTCCGCATGTCGACCTCCGCCGGATCGAGGTCCGCGAGCCGCACCACGCGGACGGACTCCTCGGGGCCGCCCACGTCCCGTCCGAGGACGACCGGCGTGTCCGGCGCCCGGTGTTCGAGCAGCAGCTCGCGTGCCTTGCCGACCTGCCAGGTCCGGCTGCGCGAGCCCGGGTTGTACAGCGCGAGGACGAGATCCGCGGCGGCCGCCGCGGCAAGGCGCTCCGCGATGACCTCCCAGGGCTTGAGCCGGTCGGAGAGGGAGATCGTCGCGTAGTCGTGGCCGAGCGGGGCCCCCGCCCGGGCCGCCGCCGCGTTCGCGGCCGTCACCCCGGGCAGTACCCGTACGGGAACGTCCGCGTACACGTCCTGCGAGGCCGCCTCCAGGACCGCCGTGGCCATCGCGAAGACGCCGGGGTCACCGCCCGACACGACGGCCACGCGCCGCCCGCGCCGCGCCAGCTCCAAGGCGAACTCGGCGCGTTCGGACTCCACGCGGTTGTCGGAGCCGTGCCGCCGCTGCCCGGCGCGGTGCGGCACACGGTCGACGTACGTGGTGTAGCCGACCAGGTCGTCTGCGGCGGCGAGCGCGCCGCGCGTCTCGGGGGTCAGCCACAGCGGCCCCGCGGGGCCCGTGCCGACCACGACGACCTCTCCGCACCGCTCCGCGGGCGGTTCCGGCGCGGGCCCGCCCGTCAGGGGCGCCACCCGGCTCGGCAGCACCGCCACGGAGAAGTACGGCACCGAGTCGGGGTCCACGTCGGCGAGGCGGCCGGTGCGCTCACCCTCCATGGTGGCCCGCTCGACGTAGCGCGCCTCGTCGAGGCGGCCCGCGCTCTCCAGGGCACCACGCACCTTCCCGAACGTACGGCCGAGCTTCATGACGACCGCCGAGTCCGTCGCCGCGAGGCGCGCGGCCAGCTCCTCCTCGGGGAGCGTGCCCGGCAGGATCGTCAGCACCTCCTCGGCCTCCACCAGGGGCTCGCCGAGGCGGGCCGCCGCCGCGCTCACCGAGGTGACGCCGGGGATCACCTCGGTCGGGTAGCGGTGCGCGAGGCGCTTGTGCATGTGCTGGTAGGAGCCGTAGAAGAGCGGGTCGCCCTCGGCGAGGACGGCGACCGTGCGGCCCGCGTCGAGGTGGGCGGCGAGGCGGGCCGCGGCCTCCTCGTAGAACTCGTCGAGGGCGCCGCGGTAGCCGCCGGGGTGGTCGGTGGTCTCCGTCGTGACGGGGTAGACCAGCGGCTCCTCGATGTGGTCGTCCCTGAGGTGCTTCGCCGCGATGGAGCGGGCGATGGAGCGGCCGTGCCGGGCCGAGTGGTACGCGATCACGTCGGCGGACGCGATCACCTCGACGGCGCGCACGGTCATCAGGGAGGGGTCTCCGGGGCCGAGCCCGACGCCGTACAGCTTCCCCCGGGAAGTGGTCTCGGTGTTCACTCCGCCTCGCTCGCAATCGCGTTGATCGCCGCCGCGGCCATCGCGCTGCCGCCGCGCCGCCCTCGTACGACCAGGTACTCCAGGCCGGAGGAGTGCTCGGCGAGCGCGTCCTTGGACTCGGCGGCGCCGACGAAGCCGACCGGGATGCCGAGGACGGCGGCCGGGCGCGGCGCGCCTTCCTCGATCATCTCCAGGAGGCGGAAGAGCGCGGTGGGCGCGTTGCCGATGGCGACGACGGAGCCTTCGAGGCGGTCGCGCCAGAGCTCCATGGCGGCGGCGCTGCGGGTGGTGCCGAGCTCGGCGGCGAGGTCCGGCACGGACGGGTCGGCGAGGGTGCAGATCACGTCGTTGTCGGCGGGCAGCCGCTTGCGGGTGACGCCGCTCGCGACCATGTTCGCGTCGCAGAGGATCGGCGCGCCGTCGCGCAGCGCCTTGCGGGCGTCGGCGATCACCCGCGGGCTGTAGGCGAGATCCTTCACGAGATCCACCATCCCGCAGGCGTGGATCATCCGGACCGCGACCTGGCTGACGTCGGCGGGCAGGCCGTGGAGGTCCGCCTCCGCGCGGATGGTGGCAAAGGACTCGCGGTAGATCGCCGCGCCGTCCTTCTCGTAGTCGAACACTGTGCTCTCGCTCATCTCGTGGCCGTCGTTTTCGTGGTGTTACGTGCCGTGGTGACCGTCTCGGTCAGGGTGCTGCCCGTCACGGCCTCGGTCGAGCCGCCGGTGTGCCGCGTGACCTCGTAGCGGCCGTCGCCGGTCGCGAGGACGTCGACCCAGTCGCCGTGCGGGTGCCCGCAGCGCCGCTCGCAGCCGGACCAGTGGACGGGGAGTCCGCCGGTGCCGGGCACGGCGTCGGCGCGGACGTCGGCGAGGGACTTGGCGCAGCCCGGGCGGCCGGTGCAGGCGCCGACGCCCAGCCAGGGCGAGTCGGATGCGGTGACGTATCCGGCGGCGGCCAGCGCGGCCAGCCGTGCGCGGGCCGCGGCCCCATCGGCGAAGCCAGGGAGCACGAAGCCGCGCCAGGGCGTGACGCGCAGCTCGTCGGCGGGGAGCGGCAGGAGGGCCCGCCACTGGGCGGCGCTCACGCGGCCGAGGGGGGCGTGGACCACCACCGCGCGGCCGACGACGCCCGGGGCGGGCGGCGCGGCGAGCGACGGCAGCGGGACGTCGGCGGGAGTGGCGGAGACGTCGACCCGGGCCAGTGCTCCCGCCAGGTCCGCGGTCGTCCCGTCGGGCAGTTCACGCACCCGCCAGGCCCCGTTGCCCGCCTCGCGCGCGGCGTCGAGGAAGGCCCGGGCGGCGGCGAGGGCGGCGCGCGGGACGTCGGCCCCGGCGACCCGGCAGGCGTGGCCCCCGAGACGTACGACCGCAGTCCCGCCGGATTCTGCGATCAAGGTCACATCGCCGCCGAGCCCGGCCGCATCCCCGCGGCCGTCGTCGAGGGCGAACAGGAAGCGGCCGGAGAGCGCTGTCGTCCACTCCTCCGCGCACAGGAGTCGGTCCAGCTCACGGGCCCACAACTGCACGTCGGCGTGGCCGAGTCCGTCGGTTCCCGCGAGCGGGGACGCCACCACGTTCCGCACCCGCTCGTGGCGCTCGGAGGGCAGCAGGCCGGCGTCCGCGAGCAGCCGGGAGAGTTCGCCGCCGCACGCGTCGCCGAGGCCGCGCAGCTCGATGTTGCCGCGCGAGGTGACGCTGAGGTTCCCGTCCGCCAGACGCTCCGCCGCGGCTGCCAGCACGGAGGCCTGATGCCCCGTCAGGAGCCCGCCGGGCAGCCGGAGTCGGGCGAGGCGCCCGTCGTCCGCGAGGTGCAGGCGGAGGGCTCCGGGGCAGGCGTCACCCCGGTCACGTATGAGGGATTCGCCCTGGTCTGGGGATGATGCTCGGGTGGGCGGCATGGCGGCGAGCATACCCACGCGGATCCGGCCGGTCGCCTCCCGAGACGGACCGTCCTGGCAGGTGGCCGCCCCATCGGCGGCGGGCAGGACTTACTATGCAGGCGGCGGGCCTCCAGGTCCGCCGACGCCAGCGACGGCGTGGGTCCACCAGGACCCCAGGGAGGAAGCCCGGTGCGAATCCGGCGCGGTCCCGCCACTGTGAGCCCCACCCGCGTGGGGTGAGCCAGGAACTCCTGCCGTCCATACGACCACCCGGGGCGCGGACACCCCGAGGAAGGCCTGCGCCCGCATGCTTCTGCTGTTGTCGACCTCCGACACCGACCTGCTCAGCGCCCGCGCGGCGGGAGGCCCGGTCGACTACCGGTTCGCCAACCCGTCCCGTCTGGACCTCGACGCGCTGCCCGCGCTGCTGGACGGCGTCGACCTCGTCGTCGTACGCCTCCTCGGCGGCGTCCGCGCCTGGCAGGATGGCCTCGACCAGCTCATCGCCACCGGCCTTCCGGTCGTCGTGCTCACCGGTGAACAGGCGCCCGACGCCCAGCTGATGGCGTCGTCGACCGTGCCGATCGGCATCGCCGCCGAGGCGCACGCCTACCTCGCGCACGGCGGCCCCGCCAACCTGGAGCAGCTGGCCCGCTTCCTCTCCGACACCGTGCTGCTCACCGGCCACGGCTTCGAGCCGCCCGCCGCCGCCCCCTCCTGGGGCCCGCTGGAGCGCACCGCCCGCGCCGACGTCGAGGGCCCCACGGTCGCCGTGCTCTACTACCGCGCCCACCACATGAGCGGCAACACCGCCTTCGTGGACGCGCTGTGCGGCGCGCTCGAGGACGCGGGCGCCCGCGCGATGCCGCTGTACGTGGCTTCGCTGCGCGCCCCCGAGCCCGAGCTGATCGACGAGCTGCGCGCCGCCGACGCCATCGTGACGACCGTCCTCGCGGCGGGCGGCACCAGGCCCGCCGAGGCGTCGGCGGGCGGTGACGACGAGTCGTGGGACGCGGGCGCGCTGACCGGCCTCGACGTGCCGATCCTCCAGGCGCTCTGCCTGACCGGGTCGCGTTCGGCCTGGGAGGAGAACGACGAGGGCGTCTCGCCGCTGGACGCCGCGAGCCAGATCGCGGTGCCCGAGTTCGACGGACGCCTCATCACGGTCCCCTTCTCCTTCAAGGAGATCGACGAGGACGGCCTTCCCGCGTACGTGGCCGACGCCGAGCGGGCGGCCCGGGTCGCCGGCATCGCCGTACGGCACGCGCGCCTGAAGCGCATCCCGGCCGCCGACAAGCGCCTCGCGCTGGTGCTCTCCGCGTACCCCACCAAGCACTCCCGCATCGGCAACGCGGTCGGCCTCGACACCCCCGCGTCCGCCGTCGCGCTCCTGCGCAGGCTCATCGCCGAGGGCTACGACTTCGGCCCCGAGGCCGACATCCCGGGCCTCGTCTCCGGTGACGGCGACGAGCTGATCCGCGCGCTCATCGACGCGGGCGGCCACGACCAGGAGTGGCTCACCGAGGAGCAGCTCGCCGCCAACCCGGTGCGCATCCCGGCCGCCGACTACAAGCGGTGGTACGCGACGCTGCCGCAGGAGCTGCGGGACTCGGTCGAGCAGCACTGGGGGCCGCCGCCCGGCGAGATGTTCCTGGACCGCTCACGGGTCGGCAACGGCGGCGACCCGGAGGGCGACATCGTGCTCGCCGCCCTGCGCCGCGGCAACCTCCTCATCCTCATCCAGCCGCCGCGCGGCTTCGGCGAGAACCCCATCGCGATCTACCACGACCCGGACCTGCCGCCGTCGCACCACTACCTGGCGGCGTACCGCTGGATCGCGGCGCCCGCGGCCGACGGCGGCTTCGGCGCCGACGCGATGATCCACCTCGGCAAGCACGGCAACCTGGAGTGGCTGCCCGGCAAGAACGCGGGCCTGTCCGCCGCCTGCGGCCCCGACGCCGCGCTCGGCGACCTGCCGCTGATCTACCCCTTCCTGGTCAACGACCCGGGCGAGGGCACCCAGGCCAAGCGCCGCGTGCACGCCACGCTCATCGACCACCTGGTGCCGCCGATGGCGCGCGCCGACTCCTACGGCGACATCGCGCGCCTGGAGCAGCTCCTCGACGAGTACGCGCAGATCAGCTCCATGGACCCGGCGAAACTGCCGGCGATCCGCGCGCAGATCTGGACGCTCATCCAGGCCGCGAAGCTCGACCACGACCTGGGTCTGGAGGACCGTCCGGACGACGACGGCTTCGACGACTTCCTGCTGCACGTCGACGGCTGGCTCTGCGAGATCAAGGACGCGCAGATCCGCGACGGCCTGCACGTCCTCGGCACCGCCCCGGCCGCCGGTGACCGCGTCAACCTCGTCCTCGCGATCCTGCGGGCCCGCCAGATCTGGGGCGGCACGACCGCCCTGCCCGGCCTGCGCGAAGCCCTCGGCCTCGACGAGTCGGCCGCGACGCGCACCACCGCCGACGCCGCCGAGGAGCAGGCCCGCGCGCTGGTCCAGGCGATGGACGACGCGGACTGGGACCTCGCCGCCGTCCCCCGCGACCAGGGCGAACAGGTCGCCGCCGTCCTGGAGTTCGCCGCTCGCGAGGTCGTGCCGCGCCTCGCGGCCACCACCGCCGAGCTCGACCACTCCGTGCACGCGCTGAACGGCGGCTTCGTCCCTGCGGGCCCCTCGGGCTCCCCGCTGCGCGGCCTGGTCAACGTCCTGCCGACCGGCCGCAACTTCTACTCGGTCGACCCGAAGGCCGTCCCGTCCCGCCTCGCGTGGGAGACGGGCCAGGCCCTCGCCGACTCCCTCATCGAGCGGTATCGGACGGACAACGGCGAGTACCCCACGTCCGTCGGCCTCTCCCTGTGGGGCACGAGCGCGATGCGCACGGCGGGCGACGACGTCGCCGAGGCCATGGCGCTGCTCGGCGTCCGCCCGGTCTGGGACGACGCGTCGCGCCGCGTCACGGGCCTGGAGGCCATCCCGTACGAGGAGCTGGGCCGCCCCCGCATCGACGTGACGCTGCGCATCTCGGGCTTCTTCCGCGACGCGTTCCCGCACACCATCGGCCTGCTCGACGACGCGGTGCGGCTCGCCGCCTCGCTCGACGAGCCCGCCGACCAGAATCACGTACGCGCCCACGCCCAGGCCGACCTGGCCGAGCACGGCGACGAGCGCCGGGCCACCACCCGCATCTTCGGATCGCGCCCCGGTACGTACGGCGCGGGCCTGCTCCAGCTCATCGACTCCCGCGACTGGCGCACCGACGCGGACCTCGCCGAGGTCTACACGGTGTGGGGCGGCTACGCGTACGGCCGCGGGCTCGAAGGCCGCCCGGCCCGCGCCGAGATGGAGACCGCGTACAAGCGCATCGCCGTCGCCGCGAAGAACACCGACACCCGCGAGCACGACATCGCGGACTCGGACGACTACTTCCAGTACCACGGCGGCATGGTGGCGACCGTGCGCGCGCTGCGGGGCACGGCCCCGGAGGCGTACATCGGGGACTCGACGCGCCCCGAGACGGTCCGCACGCGCACGCTGGTCGAGGAGACCTCGCGGGTGTTCCGTGCCCGCGTGGTCAACCCCAAGTGGATCGAGGCGATGCGCCGCCACGGCTACAAGGGCGCCTTCGAACTCGCCGCCACCGTGGACTACTTGTTCGGGTACGACGCCACGACGGGCGTCGTCGCCGACTGGATGTACGACAAGCTCACGGAGACGTACGTCCTGGACCCGACGAACCGTCAGTTCCTCCAGGAGGCCAACCCCTGGGCCCTGCACGGCATCGCGGAACGCCTTCTGGAGGCGGAGTCGCGCGGCATGTGGGCCAAGCCGGACCCGGCCGTGCTCGAAGCGCTGCGGCAGGCCTACCTGGAGTCCGAGGGCGACTTGGAGGACGGCGGCGACGAGGGCTGAGGGCCGGTCTTCGCACCCCCGAGCCAGGCGAGTGCGGCCGTCGTCAGCGCCGTGACGCCGGTGGTGACGGCCGGCTCGACCAGCGGGGCGAAGAACGGCGAGTGGTTGGACGGGATGTCGCGCTCGAAGGTCCCCGCCTTCTGCGCGGCGACCACCTCCGCGGGGTCGGCGCCGCCGAACAGCCAGTAGCAGAGCGGGACTTCGCGATCCGCACAGGTCGCGAAGTACCCGACGTCCTCGCTGCCGGTCACGGGACCCGGGTCGAGGATCCGGTCCTCGCCGAGCACCGCGCCGATCGCCGCCATCGTCCTCTCGACGGCGGCCGCGTCGTTGTCGAGGACGGGGAACGCGTCGATCTCCGTGATCTCGGGCTCCCGCTCCGCCCCCGCCGTGACCGCCTCGCCCTTGATGATGCGCTCGACGGCGGCGAGGACCCGCCTGCGGACCTCGGGCGTGTACGTCCGGATGTTGATCTGCAGCTCGGCCTCGTCCGGGATGATGTTGTCCTTCGTGCCCGCCCGCAGCGAGCCGACGGTGACCACGGCCGTCTCGCCGCCCGCGATCTCCCGCGACACGACCGTCTGCAAGCGCATCACGGTCGCGGCGGCCATCACCACGGGGTCGATCGACGCCTCGGGACGCGAGCCGTGCGCGCCCTTGCCGAACATCCGCACGCGCAGGGCGTCGGTCGCCGCGAAGGCGGCCCCGGAGTGCGCCCCGATCATGCCGACGGGGAGCGGCGCGACGTGCTGCCCGAGCACGACGTCCGGGATGCCGAACCGCTCGTAGAAGCCGTCCTCGACCATCGCCCGCGCGCCCTGCGCGGTCTCCTCGGCGGGCTGGAAGACGCCGACGATCCTGCCCGACCAGCCGTCGCGGGCGTCCGCGAGCAGCCGCAGCGCGCCCAGCAGACAGGTGACGTGCATGTCGTGGCCGCAGGCGTGCATCACGCCGTCGTTGACGGACGAGTACGGAAGTCCGGTGCGCTCCGTCACGGGCAGCGCGTCGAAGTCGGCGCGCAGCAGGACGGTCGGGCCCTCGCCGTTCGCCAGGACGGCGACCACACCGGTGCGGCCGACGCCGGTCGTGACCTCGTACCCGTACGAGGCGGCGCGCCGGGCGACCTCGGCGGCGGTGCGGTGTTCCTCGAAGGACAGCTCGGGGTGGGCGTGCAGATCGCGGTAGAGATCGGCGAGCTCGCCCTTGATGGCGTCGAGGCCCCGCAAGGCGGAGGCGGTCCGTTCGGCGGCGGTCATGTCACGCTCCTCGTCTGTCGTACTCCCGCCACCCTACGTACGAGGCTCAGGGGCGCCCGGAACCGGTCACACCGCGAGCACGTCACCCCAGTCGTCACCGAAGATCGGAAAGGGACCGCCGCGCCATGCCCACACCGCCCCCGACCACCCCGCACCCCACGAACACCGCGCACCCCACGCACAGCACGCGCCACCTCTACATCGCCCGGCACGGCGAGGCCACCCCGGACGAGAGCGGGCTGACGCAGAGCGGCCTCAGACAGGCGGTCCTCCTCGGCGAACGCCTCCGGAGCGTGCCCCTCTCGGCGATCCACCACGGCCCGCTCCCCCGCGCCGAACAGACGGCCCGCCTGGTGGCCGACCAGTTGAACGGCGCCGTCCCCCTGCACCGCTCGGCCCCGGCGGGCGACTATCTCCCCCACCTCCCGCACAGGGACGAACTGCCGCCCGAGACGGCCGACGCGACGCTGGCGCGCCTGGCGGAGTTCCCCGAGGCCGAGCGCGTGGACGGCCCCGCCCTGGCCCAGGAGGCCCTCGCCCGCTTCACCGGCCCGGTCCCCGGCGACGAGCCGCGCCACGAACTGCTCGTCACCCACAACTTCCTGATCGGCTGGCTGGTCCGCGCCGCGCTGGAGACCCCGCCGGCGCGCTGGCTGGGCCTCAACCACTGCAACGCGGCGCTGACGGCCATCCGCTACACCCCGGGCCGCCCCGCCGCCCTGGTGTTCTACAACGACATGCGCCACCTGCCCGACGAACTGCGCTGGACCGGCTTTCCCCCAGAGCTGCGCGCCTGAGCCCCCTTACGGCGGCCCGCCCGGCAGCACGATGTTGTTGATCAACGGCCCCTCGACGGAGATCCCTTCGTTGATCAGCGTGTCGATGACGGGCAGCGGAATGGGATTCGCCGCGGCGGTCGCGGCCGTTGCGGTGGAGAGGACGAGCCCGCCGACGAGGGCGGCGGCGAGGGTGATGACGGCGACGACGTGCCGAGGCGACATGCAACAGCCTTTCTGCGCACGGAGGTTGGACGAACCGGGGAGCGGGAGACAACCCGTTCGTATGATCGTCGGTGACTTCCTGCCCGCGCCGGGGTTACACAGGGCGAACGGGCCGTGCTCGACGGCCCGGACACGCACGCTTCAAGGAGGCCGCAGTGAACGGCAGTTGGGCGCAGAAGATGTCCCGTTGGGCGCTGGTCGCGGCGATGACGGCCACGCCGGCCGTCCTGTGCTCCGGCACGGCACACGCCGACGAGGAGAACCACAACTCGCACAACGCGCCCAGGGTCGGGCTGATCAACACCGGCCAGATCGACGACCCGCTGGAAGACGTGCTGGAACACACCCTGAACTTCGGCGACGGCTACCGGTGGGGCTGACGGCCTGAGCGCCGGGGCGCGAGCGACCGACACCCGCACTTGCGGCTCCCGATCCGATCCGGCCCCAACCGGTCCGGTCCTGAAGACGCAAGTGCGGTGCGGGTGAGAGCGAGCGCTCAGGTCACGGCGCGAGACACCCCGTGAGCGGGATCTCCGTGGGGAGGCCGGGGCTCGCCGGGTCGACGAGCGCCGTGATCTCCGCGGGCGCCTGGGCCAGACAGTCGACGGTCGCGACGGGATCCGGCACGGCGCTCGCGGGCGCCGCGAGGACTCCCAGCAACGCGACGGCACCGAGAATGACGGCGGCGGTACGGCGCATGTGAACTCTCCTTCATGTCAGCGAAGTTGCCTCCGGCTCGACGATCAGCGCGAGCCGCTCCGTGACTCCCCAACCCCGGATCGCGATACGCCCGATATCACCCGTACGTGAAAGAAGTAACGATTCACCTGGCTCAGCTCTGCCCGCTCGCGGCGGCGGCCATGAGCAGGGCCGCCGATTCCGGGGCCGACCCCGGCGGCACGACCACCAGGTCCCAGCGCCCTCTGCCGGGGGCAAGCAGGACGACGGTGTGCGGGAGTGACGCCGCGAGGTTCCTGTGCAGTCGTACGGCCCGGCCGGCGACGGACAGCCGGCCGGGCGGCTCGGTCCACACCGCCCCGTTCACCGTGACGCTGCCGATGGGGCCCCACAGCGGTGGCAGGCCGGCGAGCAGCCCGGGGAGTTCGGCGAGCACGTCGTACGAGTACGGCCACCACGCTCCGTCGATGGCGCGGGGCAGAGCGCCGTGCGGAGCCAGCCGCAGCCGGAGGAGGGGCCGGGGCCGGGCTTGGAGGTGGGGATGGGGGTGGGGCCGGATTCGGACCTGAGTCTGGGAATGGTGGGGCAGTTCCGGAGCGATGGCCATGATGTCCCTCTCGATTGCCTTGCCGACGGGGTGGCCGGCCTTCAGGAACGACGTCGGGCGGCGACCCGGGACCGCGTCGGCCAACGCACGTCGTACACCCAGCCCAGGCGTTCGAAGAGACGGATGGCGGCGGCCGACAGGTCGACCTGACCAGGGTCGACGCCGTGCCGGGCGCTGGTGGGGTCGGCGTGGTGGAGGTTGTGCCAGCTCTCCCCGAAGGAGAGCAGGGCCAGCGGCCACAGGTTGGTGGCCCGGTCATGGCGCCTCGTACGGAACGGACGCTCACCGATCATGTGGCACAGCGAGTTGACGCTCCAGGTCACATGCTGGAGCAGGGCGATGCGCACAAGCCCCGCCCAGAGCAGCGCCGTTGTCCCGTACAGCCAGGAACCGCCGATCGCCCAGCCAAGCCCGAACGGCAGCGCGAGCGTGAGCACACACAGCACCGGGAAGGCACGGGAGACGGCGCGGATGTCGCGGTCGGCGAGGAGGTCGGGGGCGTAACGCTCCGCCGGGGTCTGCTCGTTGCGGAACAGCCAGCCGACATGAGCGTGCAGCAGCCCGCGCAACTGGCCGCGCAGGTGCGTGCCGTAGCGGTACGGCGAGTGCGGGTCGCCCGGCCGGTCGGTGAAGGCGTGATGCCGTCGGTGCGTGGCGACCCAGCCGATGACGTCGCCCTGGAAACTCATGGACCCGGCCACCGCGAGTGCGCAGCGCAGGGGCCGCGCGGCACGGTAGGACCCGTGGGTCAGCCCGCGGTGGAAGCCGACCGTGACACCGAGGCCGGTGACCACGTAGAAGACGGCGAAGAGCAGCACGTCGACGGGGTGGACGAGACGGCCCCACAGCAGCCAGCCGGCCAGGCCGAGCGCCACGAACGGCAGGACGACGATCAGCGCCGTCACCATGACGTACAGCCGTTCACCGCCGCTTCGCTCGCGCTCCGGCCCGTCGGGCGGGAAGGGAGACATGCCGTCGTAACTCTCGGGCGGCGTCTGGTCGGTGATCGGCGGGGACGCCGATGGGGGTGTGCCGGAAAGGAGCGACATGCGGGGGACCTCGGCCTCGGTGCGTGACGCGGCCGGGGTCCTGGGCTGCCTCTGTGGGATGGGATGACGCGAGGGCCGGGCCGGCCGGTCAGGACACCGGCACACGGAGTGCCCTCGCCACTCAACGGTACTCCCCCAGCACCGTATTGCCGTCGGCTCCGCGAGAAAGCTGTCCGGCTCGCCCGGGTATCGCGTTGACACGGACCGCCGCCGGACGTTGACTGGCTGCACGGCGCAGAGCCATGTCGCTACGGAACGCCGGCCAGGAACAGGCCGCCGAGAAGACCGAAGAACGCCTACCCGCGGACGGAAGCGGCACAATGATGTACGACCAAAGACGCGCTCAGCAGCCCGCGGACCAGCCACGAGGCCGTGCCGAACCCGCCGCGGCGGGCCCCGAGCCGCTGCTGCCGTCGGACGAGCGCGAAAAGATCACCCGGCGCCTCGGCCACGCCATCAACACCTTCGCCGACACCCCGCGCGACGCGCTGGAAGAGGCCGACGCCGCCCTGAACGAGACCTCCGCTCTGCTGATGGAGGCCATCGCGGAACGGAGACGCGCGCTGCGCGCGGACTGGCAGGAGCAGGACCCCGGCACCGAGGCCGTCGAACTCCGGCTCGCGCTGCGCCAGTACCGGGAGATCACCCAACGGCTGCTGCGCCTCTAGGCCACTGTCCGCGGTGCCGGTGGCGGGAGATGGTCCAGGATCTCGAAGTGCAGACGCAGGCTCGGGTGGCGGAGCAGCTTGAGCGTCATCGACTGCGTGCAGATCAGGCGTAGCCGTCCGTCCTTTCTGGCGCGGGCGCGGGTCAGAACCCGCACACCGGAACCGTCCATGAACGTCACTTGGCGCAGGTCGATCAGGAGCTCGGCGGAGTGCGGGGTCGTCAGCTTGTCGAGGTACGAGGTGATGGCGGGCGCGGTGGCGACGTCGATCTCTCCCCGCAGGCAGACCACGAGATCGGGCCCGTGCTCGTGTACGGACTCGATGCAGGACGTCGTGGGCGTCGAAGACGACATGACCCTCATTTGGCCGATTACGGTGCGTCCCCCTGGGGACCGGTCGCCAACGGGGTCTGGGCCGGCGCTTCACGATAATGGCCGGTAAGTACCTGTCGCGACACTTGAGTCGATCGTCTGCGGCGCCCGCCTCGCGCCTGCTATGGGGCCTGATGGTCGCCTGGGGAGCCCGGGGACGGGGGGTCCGGAAGGGTCAGGCCGTCATGGACGACGGCGTGGGCGAGGGCCGTCAGGTCCGTCTCCCGGGCGTGGGCGTGGGCCCGCAACAGGGCCAGAGCCTGGACGCCGGTGAGGGAGTGGCGGTAGGTGATCATGCCGATGGCCTGGTGGACCGTCGCGTCGACGGGCAGCAGCCAGGCGCTCGCGAGGTCGTCCTCGGTCGCCAGGGGCGCGGCCAGGAGCAGGAGCTCGGCGGCGGCGGCGTGGTCCTTGGCGGTGTGCAGGTCGGCGTCGGAGATCGGGCCGGGACGGTGCCGGTAGAGGCAGAGGACGAGACCGGCCTGCCGTGCCGGGTCGCTGCCGTTGAGGACGGGCAGGGCGAAGACCGCACGGATGTGGTGGGCCTTGGCGTCGTGGGCGTAGAAGGGCCACTCACGGGTGACGTCCGGGTCGTCGAGGTCGTCGGCGAGAACCATGGCCCGTCGGCGCAGGGCCTGTACGCACGGCCCCTCTCCGAGGTTGATCTGGAGTGCCTCGCCCTGGGCGGCCAGCGGACCGACGGCACACAGCGACACCCGCTGCGCCATGGCGGCGTCGACCGCCAGCGTCAGGCCCACCGAATAGGCGCTGTGCAGGGCCGACCGGCACGACGCGCCGATGCGGCCCGCCGGGTCGGCGTGGCCCGTGTGACGCGCGGCGAGGACCACGGCTTCCGGCCGTGGGGCGGTCATCGGAGTCTCGATGCGGAAACGTGCGGACGAGCCGACCGGTGGTGCGCGGGCATCTTGGTATCCGATCTCCGGCATTCACCGCCGATGCTGCCCCGATCGGAAGCCAATGTCAGGAAGAGGGCGGCGTGCGCCTGCGGGCAGCTTGTGTCTCCACCCTACGCCCGGCCTTCGCCCACTACGGGCGCCCGGCGCCCGCATCCGCCGGACTGTCCCTAGACTGGGCCTGTCCGGAGCGCGCCCCCACCGCGGGGGTGCTCCCGAGGCGGCCGCATCGGGAGGTGAAGAGCTGTGGGAACCAACGATCTGGCCGCCGTGCTGGAAAGTCTGCGCCCCTCCTACGGTGATGTGGGGCTGATCGGCGCCGACCCGAATCTGTGCGCACAGATCCTGCGGGTGGACGGCATCGCCGTCTCCGCGACAACGGACAGCGGGCTGAGCGAATTGCTGTGGGCCACCGCGGGCGCCAGCGCACGGCTGGAGGACCTGCAGTTCACGCTCGGCCAGGGGCCGGGAATCGAGACGGCCGCCTCCGTCGCGCCCGTCCTCGTGCCGGACCTGTCGTCCTTGCCTGCCGACCGCTGGCCCGCGCTGGCATCCGAGGCCGAGGCGCTGGGCGTCGGGGCGGTCTTCTGCTTCCCGCTGTCCCTCGGGTCCGCCTGCCTGGGCACCATGACCCTGCAGCGCGGGACACCCGGTCCGATCGCGGACGCCACCATGACCGACGTCCTGCTCGTGGCCAACGCCCTGGTCGCCCTCCTCCTCGATGGCGGCGCGCAGCAGACCTCCTTCGCCGATGCCGACGACGCATCGGACTTCTACCGCGCCGCTGTGCATCAGGCCAGCGGCATGGTCAGCGTGCAGGCCGGGGTCTCCCTGGCCCAGGCTCTCCTTCGACTGCGTGCCCACGCCTACCGGCACGGGCGGTCCGTGGTGGAGGTCGCCGAGGACGTGGTAGCCAGGCGGCTGAGCTTCCAGAATGATGAAAACGGGCCGGGTACTCCTGCCGGCGAAGGGACTGAAGGGTCATGACACGTGAAGAAGAACTGCTGGCAGCCATGGTCGAGGCCGTAGACACCCTCGTCGACGACTTCGACCTGATCGACTTCCTGCACCAGCTGTGCGACCGGTGCAACAACCTGCTCGACGTCTCCGCCGTGGGCGTCATGCTCGCCGACCCCAGCGGCAGCCTGCAGCTGATCGCCGCGTCCGACGAGCACACCCGGCTGCTTGAACTCTTCGCCATCCAGAGCGCCGAGGGACCGTGCGTGGAGTGCTTCCGCAACGGCACCGCCCAGCTCAACATCGCCCTGACGTCACCGGTGCGGACGGTCGGGTTCCCGCGTTTCGCGGAGCGCGCCCGCCAGGCCGGCTTCGTCACCACCCACGCCCTGCCGATGCGCATGCGCCAGCAGATCGTCGGCGCGCTGAACCTCTTCGACGTCCGCGACCAGAAGCTCAGCGAACGTGACGCGCGGGTGGCGCAGGCACTGGCCGACGTGGCGACCATCGCCATCCTGCAGCACCGCACCATCGTGCACGGCAACGTGGAGCGGACCCAACTGCGGGCCGCCCTGTCGAGCCGCATCGTCATCGAGCAGGCCAAGGGAATTCTCGCCGAACGCTGGAGCGCCACACTCGACGAGTCGTTCGACGCCCTGCGCCGCCATGCCCGTAGTCACCAGCAGTCCCTGACCGAGCTGTGCCGTCAGCTCATCGACGGCTCCCTCGACACCTCCGCCATCCACCGCCCCTGACCACACGCTCCGCACCGCACGCCCCCGGCCGCAACCGTCCGGCCCCGTATCCGCCCCGGCCCCCGGCGGAAGGACGTGTCCCTTTCGCCGTCTGTCCGGCACGTACCCATCGTAGGGACGCCTCGTGAACCAGGATCACCACGCCGCGGCCTGGCAGCGCGTCAGCGCCGCCGCCGGCGGCCCCACGCTCGCCACCGGCTGCCGGGCCTGTGCCGACGACCTGGAAGCCGACTTCGCCGGGGTGAGCCTCGTGACCGCCGGTGAACTGCGCCTGATGGGCGCGGCCACGGACGAGCGGGCCCGGCTCGTGGAGGACGCCCAACTGGTCACCGGGGAGGGGCCGTGCACCGATGCCTTCACCCGCCGCTCCCCCGTCGAGGTGCAGGACCTGCAGCAGGTGACCGCCCGGTGGCCCGCCTACGGCCCCACCGCCGCCGAGCAGGGCGCCCGCAGCGTCTTGGCACTGCCCCTCGCCATCGGCACGCTCACCATCGGTGTCCTGGACCTCTACCGCTGCGCGCCCACCCGGTTCACCCCCGCACAGCATGAGCGGGCCGACGCCTACACACGCGTCCTCGCCGTCCTCGCCCTGTACGAGCACCCCCACCTCCTCACCACCCGGAGCCGGCTGACCCAGAGCGGGCCGCACGGCTATCCGCCCACCGTCCACATGGCCGCCGGCGTCATCGCCGCCAAGTACGGGCTCAGCGCCGACGACGCCCTGGCCCGCCTCCGGGCGCACTCCTTCCGGCACAACCAGCCCCTGCTGCGCACCGCCGAACACGTCATCGACCACCAGCGGCTCGACTGACCGGTCTCTCCGGCACGGCTCCCGTGCTGGCCCACATGGCGGGCCCGGTGTCATCCGTTCCCCGGTCGGTGCCGTCACGTCGGATTCCCGCATGTCACCCGGTGTTAGGGGTACAGGGCGGGCACTACCGCACATAACGACACCACACCGGAGATTCGTCATGTCCACCACGAAGGTTTCCGACTACATCCTCCAGCGCCTGCGCGAGTGGGACGTGGAGCACGTCTTCGCCTACGCCGGGGACGGGATCAACGGACTGCTCGCGGCGTGGGGGCGCGCCGACAACAAACCGAAGTTCGTGCAGGCCCGCCACGAGGAGATGGCGGCCTTCCAAGCGGTGGGGTACGCCAAGTTCTCCGGCAAGGTCGGCGTGTGTGCCGCCACCTCGGGTCCGGGCGCGATCCACCTGCTCAACGGCCTGTACGACGCGAAGCTCGACCACGTCCCTGTCGTGGCGCTGGTGGGCCAGACCAACCGCAGCGCCATGGGCGGCTCGTACCAGCAGGAAGTGGATCTCGCGAGCCTGTACAAGGACGTCGCGTCGGACTTCTGCGAGACCGTGACGGTTCCCGAGCAGCTGCCCAACGTCATCGACCGCGCGATGCGCACGGCCTACGCCAAGCGCACGGTCACGGCGGTCATCATCCCCGCCGACGTGCAGGAGCTGGACTACTCCCCGCCCACCCACGCGTTCAAGATGGTGCCCTCCAGCCTGGGCATCGGTCGGTACGCACCCGTGCCGGCCGACGAGGACATCGCGCGGGCGGCCGAGGTCCTGAACGCCGGCGAGAAGGTGGCCGTCCTCATCGGGCAGGGTGCGCGCGGCGCCCGCGACGAGGTCGAGCGGCTCGCGGACGTGCTCGGCGCGGGCGTGGCCAAGGCGCTGCTCGGCAAGGACGCGCTGCCGGACGACCTGCCCTACGTCACCGGTGCGATCGGGCTGCTCGGCACGAGGCCCTCGTACGAGCTGATGCAGGAGTGCGACACCCTGCTGATGATCGGCTCCAGCTTCCCGTACGCACAGTTCCTGCCCGACTTCGACCAGGCGCGGGCGGTGCAGATCGACATCGACCCGCACATGATCGGGCTGCGGTATCCCTTCGAGGTGAACCTCGTGGGCGACGCGCGCGAGACGCTGCGACGCCTCCTGCCGCGCCTGCACCGCAAGGAGAGCCGGGCCTGGCGCGAGAAGGTCGAGAAGAACGTCGCGCGGTGGTGGGAGGTCATGCAGCGCCGTGCCGCGGTGGACGCCGACCCCATCAACCCGGAGTACGTGGTCCACGCCCTGGACGGCAAGCTGCCGGACGATGCCATCCTCTCCGCCGACTCCGGCTCCGCCGCCAACTGGTACGCCCGGCATCTGCGGCTGCGCGGCACCATGCGCGGTTCGCTCTCCGGCACGCTGGCGACGATGGGGCCGGGCGTGCCCTACGCCATCGGCGCCAAGTTCGCCCACCCGGACCGCCCGGCGATCGCCATCGTCGGCGACGGCGCCATGCAGATGAACGGCATGATGGAGATGGTCACCGCCGCGAAGTACCACCACGAGTGGTCCGACCCGCGCCTGATCGTGGCCGTCCTGAACAACAGCGACCTCAACCAGGTCACCTGGGAGATGCGGGCGATGTCGGGCGCCCCGCAGTTCGAGGAGTCGCAGCACCTGCCCGATCTGCCCTACGCCGACATCGCGCGGTCCATGGGCCTCGGCGGCGTACGGGTGGAGAAGCCCAAGCACGTCGAGGCCGCCTGGGACCAGGCGCTCGCCGCGGACCGGCCCTTCGTCATCGACTTCCGCACGGACCCGGCCGTCCCGCCCATCCCGCCGCACGCGTCGCTGGACCAGATCGAGGCCGCCGCCTCGGCGATCCTGCACGGCGACAGCGACCGCGGTTCCGTGATCAAGCAGGGCTTCAAGGCCAAGGTGCAGGAGATGCTGCCGGGCAGCCGGCACCGCGGCGACCGGCCCGGCGCCGGAGAGCACGACAGCGGCGAACAGGACAAGTGACAGGCGGGCCGCGACTCGCCTCCTCATCCGTTCGGTCGCTGTCTGCTCGCACACCACCGGCACCCCGCATCAGATGGATTCCATCCGATCTGCCCGGATTTCCCGAATTCTGTGATTCCCGGGTGAGGAGCCGACCGTCGGGTACGCGAGAAGTCACCGTGAAGCGGATGCGGTCAAGCAGCCCATCCGGTCTGGAAGGAGAACACCATGCCGCAGGGTTCCAGCCCCAAGCGCGAGCGTCAGTACGAGCACATCAAGGAGGGCGCCGAGAAGCGCGGCACCTCCAAGGGCCGCGCGAAGGAGATCGCCGCGCGCACCGTGAACAAGGAGCGGGCCCGCTCCGGTGAGTCGAAGACCGCGAGCAAGACGTCCACCCAGGACAGGAAGTCCGCCCCGCAGCGCGGCGGCGAGCGTTCGCACAGCGGCTCCCAGGGGCCGACGAAGGACCAGCTGTACGCGGAGGCGAAGAAGAAGAACATCGACGGCCGTTCGTCGATGAACAAGGACGAACTCGCCAAGGCCCTCGGCCGCTGACCGCGGCGCGCGCGATGACCGAGTACGAACGTTCACGCACGATGCCCGCGCTGCCGGAGCACGTCTTCGACCAGGCCGCCGACGTCGACCAGATGGACGCCTGGCTGCCGCAGGACCTGCACGTGGACGCCGGGGAGGAACCGCCCGCCGTCACCGTGCACGAGGACCGCACCGACCAGGACGTGTCCGCCCTGCTGCGGGCCCGGCGCGACCAGCTGCGGCTGGAGTGGGGCACCCGCGAGCAGGGCGGCTACACCGGCTGGCTCCAGGTCGCGGGACTGGACAGCGGCACCAGTGAGGTCACGGTGCACCTGTCGTTCTTCGAGGAGGGGCACGACCCGGGTGAAGAGGCCGTGCACACCGCTCTCGACCGCAGCCTTCAGCGGCTGGAGGAACAGGTCCGGCTGCGCGTCGACAACGCCGCAGGCTGACGCCGACGCCGTCGAGGCCGGCCGCATGCTCGACGCGGCCGGCCTCGACGCCGTGGGTGCGGTCCTGGCCGAGTTCAGCCCTGCCCGCCGCTCGGCTTCAACTGCCGCATGCGGCCGTCGAGTTCACGCTGGTAGAAGTCGATGAACCCGTCCGGGTCGGGGCCGGCGTTCTGCATGACGAGCCGGTCGAAGCCCGCGTCCACGAACTTCTGCGCCACCTCGACGAACCGCGCGGGATCCGTGCCGCAGGCGAACTTCTCCAGGATGTCCTCCTCGCGCACGGTCGTGGTCGCGGCGTCGAAGTTGACCGGATTGGGCAGCTCGCTCATGACCTTCCACCCGGTCAGGGCCCAACGCGACGTCTCCAGGGCGGCCTTGGCCCCGGCGTGCTCGTCGGGCGCCCACGCCATCGGCACCTCCGCGTACCGCGGACCGGAACCGCCGGCCTCCCGGTACTGCCGGACGATCTCGGGCTTGTCCTCGGTGGCGAAAAGACCGTCCCCCAGCTCCGCGGCGAGCGCCGTCGAGGCCTTGCCGCTCGCGGCCACCGCGATCAGCGGAAGCGTCTCCGGGAGGTCGAACACGCGGGCGTCCGAGAGCCGCAGATGCTTCCCCTCGTACGACTGGTAGCCGCCGCTCCACAGCAGCCGGATGATCTCCAGGGCTTCCCTGAACATCTCGTGCCGGGTGGACACGGCGTCCGGGAAACCGACGCCGGTGACGTGCTCGTTGAGCCGCTCGCCCGAACCGAGTCCGAGCACGAAACGGCCCTCCGACAGCAGGGCGAGGGTGGCGGCCGCCTGCGCGATGATCGCCGGGTGGTAGCGCACCGTCGGGCACGTCACGCCGGTCGCCAGCTCGATCCGTTCGGTCTTGGCCGCGATGCTGCCGAGCACCGTCCAGGCGAACGGCGAGTGCCCCTGGTTGTCGAGCCAGGGATGGTAGTGATCGCTGATCTCGACGAAATCGAACCCGGCCTGCTCGGCCAGCACCGCCTGCCGCACCAGTTCCGCCGGGCCGAAGGCCTCGGCGGCGAGCTTGTAACCGATCTTCATGTGCGTCTCGTCTCCTTGCGTGCGCCACTTCTGTCGCTGCGGCTTCTGCCCTTTTGCCCGCTTAGAGGTACCCGCCGGCCTTCGGGCATAACGCACACATCCGCCGAGGCCACGCCGACGCCGCCGAAGGTCACCCACCCGGTCCGCGACGAGGGCGCCTATGGAGCGCTCGTGACCGCCCCGTCCGTCCACGCGGCGCGCAAGGCCTTCTTGTCGACCTTGCCGACCTTGGTCGTCGGCAGCCGGTCGAGCAGGACCGTCTTGCGGGGTGTGTACAGGTCGCCCAGCTCGGCGGTCACCGCCGCGCCGACGGCGGCCGGGTCGACATCGGCGTCCTCGGCCGTGGCCAGGAAGACCTGGACGGCCTCCCCGTACTCCTCGTCCGGCACGCCGAGCGCCGCCGCGTTGCGCACCCCGGGCAGCGTGAGCAGGAAGTCCTCAAGGACGCGGGAGTAGACGTTGTCGCTGGTGCTGCCGGTGACGATGATGTCCTTGGCGCGGTCGACGAGGAAGAGGTGGCCCTCGTCGTCGAGATAGCCCAGGTCTCCGGTGCGCAGCCAGCCGTCGCGCAGCGCCTGCGCGGTGCGCTCCGGGTCCTCGTAGTAGCCGAGCATCACCGTCTCGCCCCGGACACAGACCTCCCCGACCTGCCGGACGGGCAGCGCCACGTCGCTGTCCTCGCCGCGGATCTCGATCTCGGTGTCGGATATCGCGCGCCCGCAGCTGCGCCAGAGTTCGGGCCGCTCGGCGCTCTCCGAGGCGAGCTCCTCCGCACCGAATGCGGCGATGCCGAGCGCCTCCGACTGCCCGTACCCCTGGCCGATCACGGGCCCGAAGACCTCGGCCGCCTGCTGCAGCCGGCTGGGCGAGGAGGCCGCGCCGCCGACGACGATCCGCCGCAGCTCGGGGAGTACGCCCGGTACGCACTCCGGGTGGTCGAGAAGTGCGTACAGCATCGGCGGCACGAACATGGTGGCGGTGATCCGCTCCTCGCGCAGCACCGCGAGCGCCGCACCCGCCTCGAACTCGGGCAGTACGACGAGGACGGACCCCGTCACCAGCGCCTGGACCGAGGTGAGGTGGCCGCTGCCGTGCGTGAGGAGCGTGGCGGCGAGCACGCGGTCCGTGCCGCCCTCCGCGGCCACGACCGGGAGGCCCGCGGGGCGGAGCCCCCGCCGGCTGTCCTCCGCCAGGTCCACCAGCGCGTCGTAGAGCCGGTGGCTGTGCGCGGCGAGCTTGGGGCGGCCGAGGGTGCCGCCGGTGTAGAGGACGGTGACGGCCTCGTCGGCTCCGGGGGCGGGCACACGCTCGGGCCGCACATCCGGGCACTCGTCGGCGACAGCCAGCAGGTCCACGGCTTCCACGGCGCCCTGCTCCTGCTGCTCGCAGGGGCCGAGGCTGAGCAGCACGGGGGCGTGGACGCTGCGGCCCGCCGCGTCGGCGGCGCGCTGCGCGAAGAGCGGGTCGGTGACGACGGCGCGGGCCCTGGACTGCTCGACCAGCGCGGCGAGTTCACCGGGACCGGGCTCGGGCGGCAGGAACACGACGCGGCAGCCGATGAGATGGACGGCGAGCTGCACCAGCACGGAGTCGACGCGGTTGGCCAGGAACAGCCCCACTCCGTCGCCGGGTTCGAGCCCCTGCCGACGCAGTGCGTGCCCCAGTCCGAACAGCCGCCGCCGGGCCTCTCCCCGCGTCAACCGCCGCTCACCCTGAACAAGCGCCTCGGCGCCCTCGTCCTCGTGCCAGTGCTCCAGGATGCGGTCCACGTACGTCCGGGGCTCGGACGTTTCCGGTGCGTTAACGATCATGAGCACATGCAAACATGCCGCTCGGCGACAGCGAGCTGACAGGGGGTGAGTTCGGCCAGGCGGGCGGGGAGTAATATGCCCCGGCTCAGGAAGAGGCCGCTTCCAGAAACGGACCCAACATATACTGAGAGTGGGCTCTAGAGTGCGTGGCTTCCTGCGCACGGAGGTGAGAGGGTATATGGGAACGAAGCGATATCGGCAGATGTGCGCTGTCGCGGCGGCGCTGGACATCGTCGGGGAGCGCTGGACCCTTCTCATCATTCGTGACCTGATCAACGGGCCGAAGCGGTACAACCAGCTCCTCGGCGAGAGCCTGGTCGGCATCGGCCCGAATCTCCTCGCCTCACGCCTGCAAATGCTGACCGATGAGGGGCTGATCGAGCGGGAGCCGGTCCCCGGCGACGGCCGTGGAGTCGAGTACCGGCTGACGGAGAGCGGTGAAGCGCTCAAGCCGGTCATTCTCGGTCTGGCTTCCTGGGGCCTGTCGCACATCAGCTCGTACGAGCCCACCGATCTGGTGCGTGCCGAGTGGGGCATGGTGGCGGTGGAGGCGATGGTCGCGGCCGGTCCCGCGCCGGAGGCCGACGAGGCATATGAGTTCCGCATCGGGGACCACGTCTTCTGCGTGTTGTGCGAGAACGGGACCGCCACCGTCGCCGAAGGGCCCGCCCCGCGGAAGGCGGCGCTGGTCGTGGACTCCGACCCCGAGACGTTCATCAGGATCGGGACCGGACAGGTCAGCCCGCTCGATGCGGTGCTGTCCGGAAGGATGTCGATCAGCGGCGACTCGACGGCGCTGTCGCGTTGTCTGAAACTGCTGGGTCTCAGTCTCGACTCGGGCGGGGACAAGCCGCCGGCCGGCGAGGGTCTCGTCGAGGCGGTGTCCTAACCCAGGCCGCGATCGCCGGAGACCGGCGGTGTCGGCGCCTCCCCGGGGCTCAACTCTTCGGCGAGGTCCAGCAGTTTCGCCTCGGATCCGTGCGCTCCGACGAGCTGCACTCCGTACGGCAGCGCTCCCGCCCCGGCGCAGGGAACATTGACGGCCGGCTGGCCGCTCGCGTTGAACATCGCGGTGTACTGCATCATGCCGAAGGTGCGGTGCATCGCGGTGTCGGGATCGTCGAACCACCCGAGCCGCGGCGCCTGAACGGGCACCGTGGGGCTCAACAGGACGTCGAACCGCTCCCACCACGCCGTGAGATCCATGACGAGTCGGTGCAGCCACTGCGCGGTGTCCCGGACGGCTTCGGGCGTCGCGAGGGCTGCCATGGCCAGCATGTGGGCGGTTCCCGCCTCCATATCGGTTTCGGTCAGCGGCCGGCCGAGATCCTTCGAAGCGTCCGCCACCTCCTCTGCCAGCCAACCGGCAAGCATGGGAGTGGTTTTCACAGTGAACTGGTCGAACTGCTCGAGAACTCGCGGATGGGCCGGGAGCACCTGATGGCCCAGATCACTCAGCTTGGCCGCCATCCGTTCGACCGCCTCGACGGAGCCGACGCCGAGGTCGATCGCGGAGCTCACGGCCGAGGTGAGTACGCCGACTCGGAGTCGCCGAGTCGCACCCTCCGTACCGGCACGGTCCGCGTCGGGCGCCCTGTCCAGGCCCAGCACCGGGAGCATGCGGCGCAGGTCGCCGGCCCTGCTCGCCAGGAACCCGTGCTGGTTCCAGGCCGCGAAGGTCGGCGTCGTCGCGGGCCGCGCGAGACCGGGCTTCAAAGCGAAGACCCCGCAATGAGCCGCCGGAATACGGAGAGACCCGCCCAAGTCCGTGCCGTGCGCGATCCGCACCGCCCTTGCCGCCACGGCGCACGCCGAGCCGCCCGACGACCCCCCGGCGCCGCGACCGTGCTCCCACGGGTTGTGCACCGGACCGTAGGCAAGCGGCTCGGTGGTCACCGCGAGGCCGAATTCGGCGGACTTGGTGCGCCCGACGATGTCGAACCCGAGTTCCCGCAGACGCCGCCCCAGAGGGTCGTCGTGGCCCGAGACGGTGCCGTGCTCGCGCAAGACGTGGTTCCCGCGCCACAACGGCGCGTCGGCCAGCTTGAGGTCGAGGTCCTTGACCAGCAGCGGCTCGCCCGCGAAAGGCGCCGCCGGCCGGGGCGACACGGGCGGCAGCGTCGTCGCCATGAACTTCAGAGCGGCATCGAGGCGGGTGACGTGCTCGCGGACCTCCACAGAGTGGTCACTCACGCCCAGCACCCTCCCATGTCTTGCAGGCGACACCGACAGCATGCCACTATATCCAACATATAGTGACCTACCAAGCCCCGTGCTCGCGGAGGAACGATCCGCCTATGCAGAAGCACCAGCGAGGGAAAGCCGCAACGGATGGCGTCGACTGGGCGGAGGTGCGGGCGAACTTCAATCTCCAGCCGGACTGGGCCGACTTCACATCGTTCATGTTGTCCTCGCACCCGAAACCGGTCCGCGAGGCGATCGCGGAGCTGGCCGACCGAATCGACGCACGACCGGAGTGGGCCGAACTGGCCGCACTGGAACCCGGCGAAGCGAACATGATCTTCCAGGTGAAGTCCGCGATCGCCCGTTACGTGGGAGCACGGCCGGACGAGTTCGCCCTCGTGCAGAGCACGACCGCCGGACTGGGTCTGCTGTACGCCGGACTGCAACTCCACCCGGGCGACGAGATCCTGCTCTCCGAGCACGACCACTACTCGCATCACGAAGCGGCCCGGCGCAAGGCCGAGAAATGCGGTGCCGCCACGCGCTTCGTGTCGCTCTACGAGGACGGCGCGGCGGTCACGGAGGACGAGTTGATCGACCGCGTCCTCGGCGCACTCACCGCTCGTACCCGCGTCGTCGGATTGACCTGGGTGTACTCCGGCAGCGGGGTGCGGATGCCGGTGCGCAAGGCGGCGGATGCGATCCGCTCCTGGTACGGGGCGCGTCCGAGTCCGTTGATCGTGGTCGACGGCGTCCATGGCTGCGGGGTGCTCGACGAGCCGGTCGACGGGCTGGGCGTGGACTTCTTCGTGTCAGGGGTCCACAAGTGGCTGCACGGCCCCCGCGGCACAGGATTCATCTGGGGCACCACCGCGAGCTGGCGGTACGTGGAGCCCACGATTCCCACCTTCGAGATCGACGCGGACGTGTTCGGGGCCTGGGTCGGCCGGAGCCGTCTGCCGCCCACACGTGCTTCGTTCGTCTCGCCCGGCGGCTTCGTCGCCTACGAGTATCTGTACGCCGTTCCCACGGCGATCGACTTCCTGACGAGCATCGGGAAGACCGAGATCAGTCGGCGCGTGCTCAGCCTGAACACGCGGCTCCGGGAAGGGCTGGCCGCACTTCCCGGAGTCCGCCTGATCACTCCCCTGCCGGAGCACATGAGCGCGGGCATCGTGTGCTTCGAGGTCGACGGACTCGAACCCCGTGAAGTCGTGGCCGGGCTCGCGGCACGGCACATCCGATCGGCCACGACCCCGTACCCGCGGTCGTACGCCCGGTTCGCCGCCACCATCGAGAACTCCGAAAGCGACGTCGACCACGCGATCGACGCGGTCGCCGGCCTGTCGCACCCGCCGGGGCACGGACCGCCACGATCGAGGGACCTCGGCCATGACTGACCAGACGGAATTCGACAGAGTGCTGGCCGAAGCGGCCCGCCACGCCGGCTCCTCGCTGCTGACCGGCTCGGATCTGGCCGGTGTGGGAGACCCCTATTTCCCCGTCGACGGTTCCGACTTGTTCACCCTCACCCACCACGCCCTGGAGGTCGATTTCGACGTCGCCAGTGGCGTGCTCCAGGGGCTGGCACGCCTGGAGATCGCCGTCAGGGTGGACGTACCCGCGATAGCGCTCGACTTCGGACTGCCGGCCCGTGAAGTGGTCGTCGACGGCTCCACGGTCGCCCCCAAGGCACTCCCCGGGAAGCTCGTCGTCGAACCCGGCACCGGCTTCGGCGCCGGACGTCACCACATCGAGATCACTTACGCGGGCTCACCCGGAGAGGTCGAAATCCGAGGCGAACGATCCTGGCTGAACACACCTTTGGGAGCGCTCGCCGCGAGGGAACCGCATGCGGCGGCCTTCTGGTTCCCCACCAATGACCACCCGTCACGCAAGGGGACCTACGACCTCACCATCACCGTGCCGCGCGGGTTCGTCGCCATTGCCCCGGGCCGCCTCGTCGAGCACTCGCGCACCTCGAAGGTGGCTCGTTTCCGCTGGGTGGCGGCCGAACCCGTGGCCTCTTATCTCTATTCGCTGCTCATCGACAGGATGCGGATCGAGCTCGACACCCTCGATGACGGCGGCTTGCAATGGGTCTCCGCTTACGGCGACGGAGTCACCGATCACGCACCGATGGCGCGGGCCTCCATCGAAACCACGCCGGCGGTCCGCGCATGGCTGGAGACCCTCCTCGGCCCCTATCCGTTCGACGCCATCGGCGGAGTGGTCACCCGCATGGCCGGCCCCCACGCACTGGAGACGCAGACCCATCCGATCTACGGCGACCGCTTCTTCGGCCAGAGTCTCGACTCGTACGTCGTGGCACACGAGATGGCCCATCACTGGTTCGGCAACTCGGTCAGTCTCTCGGCCTGGAACGACATCTGGCTCAGCGAGGGCATCGCGACCTACCTGTCATGGATGTGGTCGGAAGAGAACGACGAGGGCACCACGGACGAACTGTTCGGCAGCTTCTATCAGTTGCGAGCCGCGGACACGGATTACTGGCGGGTCCCGCCCGGCGACCCCTCACCCGCCCACCTCCTGTCGACCCAGGTCTATGAACGCGGAGCGATGGCGGCCCATGTTCTTCGCCGGTCGATCGGCGACGACGCGTTCTTCGGTTGCCTGCGCACGTGGTGCGACGCCCACCGCCACCACCACGGATCGCTGCAGCAGTTCCTCGCCACCGCCGCGTCGGCCGGCGGGGCCGACGTGGCCGCGCTCCTGCGGCCCTGGCTGTTCGCGCGCCGCTGCCCGGACCCGCCACCGGGAGTGTCCGCCCGCACCCACGTCGAACCGCCCTCGCTCCGGTTCATCCGCCGCACCGGAGACCCTCAGTCACAGAAGTGAGAGATGCGGGGACAAGCCGACGGAGTTAGCTTAATAATTATGTATTCATCTCCCGTTGCTGTCCGCCGAGCCAGTCGGACCTGAGAGGAGCCCGTCATGTCGGCCGCCGAGCTGAGCTTCGCGGACTTCACGCACCATCACTGGCAGTACGCTGCCGCGGATCATCTCGACGAGATACGTGCCCGGGACTTCTCACAACTGGACCGTCTCGGCCAGGTGTACCTGGACTACACCGGCAGCGCGCTTCCCGGCCGATACCAGCTGGACCGATACCGCGACTCCGTCTGCGACGGCATCTGGGGCAATCCGCACTCGGTACACCTGCCCTCGCGGCGCTCGACGGAAGCGATCGCAGCGGCCAGGCGGGCTGTGCTCGACTTCCTGAACGGCCCGCCCGACGAATACACCGTGATCTTCTGCGCGAACGCCTCGGCCGCGATCCGGCTGGTCGCCGAATCGTTCCCCTTCGCCGCACCGTCCCGCCTCGGCCTTCTCCAGGACAACCACAACTCCGTCCTCGGCATCCGTGAGTATGCCGAGCGGATGGGTGCCGAGGTGACGACCGTCCCGCTCGGCGCTGACTTGAGAGCCGACATCGACGAGACGACCCGGGTACTCGCCGACGGGACGGACGGCCCCTCCCTTTTCGCTTATCCGGCGCAGAGCAATTTCTCCGGGGTGCGCCATTCGCTCGACTGGATCGACGTGGCTCACAGCCACGGCTGGAAGGTGCTGCTCGACGCGGCCGCCCTCGTACTGTCACAGGACCTCGACCTGACCGAGCACAAACCCGATTTCGTGCCGATCTCGTTCTACAAGATCTTCGGCTGGCCGACCGGCATCGGCTGCCTCGTCGCGAGGAAGGAGGCGCTGGCCGAGCTGCGGCGCCCCTGGTTCTCGGGCGGCACCGTGATCGCGTCCAGCGCGATGGGAGGCTGGCACGCGCTCGCGCCGGGAGCGGAGGGGTTCGAAGACGGCACGCCGAATTTTCTCGGCGTCGTCGGGGTCGGCATCGGACTTGACTATGTCACGAACATCGTCAAACGGGACCTGGCACGGGCACGCATGACGAGTCTCTTGCAATACACGTTGCATCGAATCGCGGAATTGAAGCACGACAACGGCATGCCGATGTGCGCCGTCTACGGCCCGGGCGATGTTGTCGACAGGGGGCCCGCCATCGCGTTCAACGTCCTGGACAGAAATGGCCACGTCGTCGACGAACGCCTTGTCGAGAGCCGGTCCGTCGACATGAACATAGCGCTGAGGACCGGCTGCTTCTGCAACCCCGGCGTCGGAGAGGCCGCGTTCCGCCTCGATACGGACGACCTGTTACGAGCCGGCCAACTCGGCGACGGCCCCTACACGGTCGAACATTACCGCCACGAAGTCGGCATTCAGACCGGCGGTGCGCTGCGGATATCGCTCGGGCCGGTCTCCAACTTCCAGGACATCTCCCGTTTTGACTCCTTCATGCTGAGCTGGCGGAACTTCGTCCAGACCACCGAGAGCCTCGCCGGTCTGCCACCGCGCGAGCGTTGTTGAGACCGAAGGCGGGGTCACCTTGCAGAGAGCCGTGGTGATCGGCGGCAGCATCGCCGGCCTGCTGACAGGACAGGCGCTCTCGGCCGCGTTCGACGAGGTCGTCGTCATCGACCGGGACGACCTGGACACGACGAGCAGCGGTGTCCGGCGCGGCGTCCCGCAGGCGCGGCACCCTCACACGCTCCTGCGCCGCGGTGAGCAGATCCTCAACGCCCTGTTCCCCGGCATCACGGACAGCCTGATCCGGCATGGCGCGGTCGTGATGCCCATGGACCGCGTGTGGTGGTGGCAGCACAGGGGCTACCGTGCGGCGGTCCCCGACGCGGCTCCCATCGTCTCGTGCTCGCGCCCGCTGCTGGAGTTCCTGGTACGCGAGCACGTCGGGGCCAACGGAGTCGTCGAACTCCGCACCGGTGAAACGACCGATCTGGTCGGCGGTGACGGCGCCGTCCGCGGGGTCCGCGTTCGCGACCCGTCCGGCGGCTCAGCGGTGATCGACGCCGATCTCGTCGTGGACTGCTCCGGACGGCGGTCGAGGGCCGACCGCTGGCTGACCGGGCTCGGATACCCCGGCCCCGAGGTGCGGCGGGTCCGGTCCGACGTGCGGTACACGACCCGTGTCTTCCACCGGTCGACGCGGGTGCGGACCGATGGCGCCGCCGGATACTTCGTCATCAGCGACCCACAGGCGAAGAAGCGGTTCGGCACGGCGATGCCGATCGAGGGCGACAGGTGGATCATCACCCTCGCCGGGCTGCACGGCGAGGGAGCGCCGACCGACCCGGCCGGATATCTCGGTTGGGCCCGGACCCTCCCCACGGCCAAGATCGCGTCCATCATCGAGGACGAACTGCCCATCGGTCCCGCGGTTCGCCATCGACTGCCGGGAAGCGAGTGGCGGCTGTTCCAGCGGCTCGCGGCCCACCCACGCGGCTTCGTGTGTGTCGGCGACTCCGTGTGCAGCCTCAACGCCCTGTACGGGCAGGGCATGACCTCTGCCGCGGTTCAGGTCGTCGCACTGCAACAAGCATTGGCACGGTCCGGTGTCATGGATCCGGAGTTCGCCCGCACCTTCTACCGACTGTCCGCACGTGCGGTGTCGCCGGCCTGGGCGACGGCTACGGGAGCCGACTTCGTCTATCCCGAGACCCGCGGGCATCGCCCCTGGCCGACGAAGATGATCAATCGGTACGTCACCCGATGTGTGGTGGCGGGCCAGCACGACCCGACCGTCGCGACGCGGCTGTGGGACGTGGCCAACATGGTGAAGTCCCCCGCATCGCTGCTGAGCCCACCGGCTCTCGCGAGAATGGTGCGCAACTCCGGGCGCAGGCCCCTGGGCAACTGCGAGCCGATCAGGCCTCGATGAGATCCATACCAGCGGGTGAGCGCTGCACCGGTAGGTGAGCTCTACACCAGTAGGTTCGGCGAGTACATGTCGAGCCAGTGATACACGTCGAGTATCCGGTCCAGTCCGGCTCGGACGTCACCGGGCATCTCGTGCGGTGGTATCTCGGTGGCCGCCTGCGCCCACTCCCGGTCGACGATCGCGAAGACGGGGTGGTCGGGTTGCGCGAGGATCTCGGACAGCTGGCTGATGAGACTCGCGGCGTATCGGGGGTCCTGGCTCGTCGGATAGGGGCTCTTCACACGGTCGCGGACAGCCTGGGGCACCACGGCGCCTGCGGCCTCGCGCAGCAGGCTCTTCTCGCGGCCGTCGAAGGTCTTGAACGACCACGGTGTGTTGTAGACGTACTCGACCAGGCGGTGGTCGCAGTACGGAACGCGGACTTCCAGCCCGACGGCCATCGAGGCACGGTCCTTGCGGTCGAGCAGCATGGGAAGGAACCGGGTGAGGTGCTGGTGGCTGATGCGCCGCATCCGCCTCTCGTGGTCGTCGTCTCCGGGGAGCTGTTCCACCTCCTTGCGGGAGACGGCGTACTGGTCGGCGATGAAATCCTCCAGCTCCAGCTTCGCCCGCAGGTCGCGGTTCAGCAGGGCGAACCGGTCCGCGGTGAAGGCGCTGCGGAACGCCAGCCAGGGGAAGTTGTCCGCGTTGACCGACTGCGGGTGATGGAACCAGATGTACCCGCCGAAGATCTCGTCCGCGGACTCTCCCGACAGGGCGACGGTGGACTGCTCGCGAATCGCGCGGAAGAGCAGGTACAGCGAGTTGTCCATGTCGCCGAGCCCGGCGGGGATGTCACGGGCGCTGACGACGGCACGGCGCACGCTCGGCCTCGAAAGGGTGCTCTGGTCGAGGGCGACGCGGTGGTGGTCGGTCTTGACGAGCTCGACGACCTCCCGGACGAACGGGGCGTCCGGCGTATCGCGGATTTCGTCGGGCACGAACGTCGCCTCCTGGTCCTCGAAGTCGACGGAGAAGGTCCGCAGTGTCCCGCGTTTCGCCGCGTCGGTCGCGGTGGCGAGTCCGGTGAGGGCACTCGAGTCCAGACCGCCGGACAGCAGGAGGCACAGGGGGACGTCCGAGACGAGCTGGCGTTCGACGATGTCGTCGAGCAGTCCGCGTACACGTTCGACCGTGGTGGGCAGGTCGTCGGTGTGCTGCCGGGTCCGCAGACTCCAGTAGGTGTACGGAGTGATGCCCTTGCGCTCGACCGTGAGCGTCGTGCCCGGCCGGACCTGGTCCATGTCGCGCCAGAGCGACCAGCCGGGCCGGCCGGTCATCGCGAACAGTTCACGCAGGCCGTCGGTGGTGACCGTGCGGTCGGCCAGTGGGTGGGCGAGGATCGCCTTCGGCTCCGACCCGAAGACGATCCCCGAGGGTATGCGGTAGACGTACAGGGGCTTGATGCCGAGACGGTCCCGCGCGAGGAACAACCGCTCCCGCCGCTCGTCCCAGACCGCGAAGGCGAACATGCCGTTGAGCCGCTCGACGACCGACTCCCCCCACTCCAGATAGCCCTGGAGCAGGACTTCGGTATCGCTGCTCGTCTCGAATCTGCGACCCCGCGCCCTCAGTTCGGCCCGCAGCTCGGTGTAGTTGTAGATCTCGCCGCTGTAGACGAGCGCGATCTCCCGGCCGGTGTCGGTGGCCACCATCGGCTGCCGGCCACCTGCCGGGTCGATCACGGCCAGGCGCCGGTGGCCGAGAGCGACGTTCGCGCGGACGAACGTTCCGGTCGCGTCCGGGCCGCGGCGCGACACGGCCGATGTCATGGACTCGATGACATCGGCCGGCCGGGCACCGAAACTCGAATCGAACGAGACCCAGCCGGTGATTCCGCACATCGATGATCTCCCACTCCGGTCCGTTCGATCCCCCGCCGCGCGTGATCGGCACGGCGTACGAAGAGAGGTGGCGCTAGGCCGGCGCGGTCTTGGAGCGGACGCCGGCGGCGTATCCCTGGCTGACGAGCCCCGCGGCCATGGATTTGTAGAACTCCGGGTCCTCGGGCACCACGGCACCCAGGCCGTCGACATAGCGGTTGAACATGGCGAAGGCGGCAGCGATGAGGACCGTGTCGTGCACGTCGCGCTCCGTCGCCCCGGCCTCACGTGCCTTTGCGACATCCGCTTCCTGGACGCTCTTGCCGTCGGCGGTCACCTTGGTCGCGATGTCGAGCAAGGCCCTCATCTTCGGGCTGAGCGCGGTGTCGGCCGATCCCGACCTGACGTGGTCGACGATGGCCTCGCCGTCGTCCAGCTGGGCCGCAGCGATCGCGAAGTGGCCGTTGGCACAGAACGGACTGGCGTTGAGGTGGGACGCGTGCCCCGCGATCAATTCACGCTCGCCCCGCGAGAGGGAGGTGTTGTCGCGCAGCAGCGCCTCGCAGAACTCGAGGAGTGGTTTGGCGGTTTCGGGGCGGTAGTTGAACAGCCCGAAGATGCCGGGCATCCGGGCGTCAACGGTGATGTGTGGCATCACGTGCTCCTAGCCTGATAGGCAGAAGGGTGGTCGTTACCATGCGACCGGCAGTCGGGTGTATCCGTGGAACCCGAGGACGGGTGTGTGACGCTCGCCGGTGAACTCCGGCGAGAGCGACAGGTTCGGGAGCCGTTCCGCGAGGCCCCCGAGGAGCTTCTGCACCTCGGCCCTCGCCAGCGGCGCCCCGATGCAGAAGTGCGCGCCGTGTCCGAAGGACAGATGCCGATTCGGCGTGCGGTCGATGAGCACCTGGTCGGGAGAGTCGAACGCCTCTTCATCGCGGTTGCCGGAGCCGAACAGGATGAACAGCCTGCCGCCGGCCGGTATGGACACGCCCCCGAGGGTGGTGTCCCGGGTCGTCGTCCGCCACAGACCTTGCAGCGGGGCGTCGTAGCGCAGGATCTCCTCGACGACCGTCGGGATGGTCGACGGGTCGGCACACAGGCGTGCCCAACGGCCGGGCTCCGACAGGAGGACGGCCAGGCCATTGCCCACGGTGTCGATGGTCGTTTTGTGCCCTGCCATGACCAGCCCGCACAGGGCGCTGACGAGCTCGTTCATCGTCAGGGGTGCGGCGTCGGGGAGCTGCTCGTGGACCATGACGCTGATGACGTCGGATGTGGGCCGGGCCCGCCGCTCCTCGATCTCGGCGGCGATGAAGTGCTGGAACGCCACCAGGTTGCGTGCTTGACGCAAGCGTTCGTCCAGCTCGGCTGGTGCGAACAGGAACGATACGAGGTCCTTGCTCCACCGGGACGCGTCTTCGATGTGGTCTGCCGAGATGCCCATAAAGCGCAGGATGACCTCGACGGTGACGGGCCGGGCCAGGTCCGCGATCACATCGCACTTCCCCGACGGAACGATGCGGTCCAGGTGTCGGTCGACGATGCCGTCGACGACCGAGCCGAATCCGTCGGTCCGGGTCTGGGCCATGGCCTGGACGTACGGATGGCGGAACCGCATGTGCGCCTCGCCGTCCGTACTGATCGCGATCGGCACCATCGGGTAGCCCGTCGCCAGCACTTCGGCGACCTCGGGGGGCGGATCGTCGAAGGGGCGCGTCAGCCCCTGCGACGAGTACGTCTCCGGGTCGCCGCACACCGCCTTGATGTCGTTGTATCGGCTGACCACCCAGGCATTGAGTTCCGGCGAGAACTTGACCGGCTCCTTGTCACGAAGGCGACGGTAGAGCGGGTACGGGTCGGCGAAGAGCGCGCTCATCTCACCGAACCTCTGTCTGGTCGACTCGGTGATGTCGGTCATCAGCGCACCCCAGTAGCTACATGTTTGAGTATCGAAACGGTATTACCGCCGCCTGACCGAGTCAACCTCCCTACAGCGCAACGGAAGTCTCCCCTCGGGTCGCTACGGCATGTTCTACCGATTCCGCGCGGCCGACGGAACCGTCGAGCGAGGGGCCGATGAGCCCGCCGGGACGTTCAGCAACCTCGAAGAACTCTGGCGACAGAGAGGGGATACCGCACATTTCGCGAGCGGTCGGCTATTGACTACATAAAAAAAGAGTGATCTAGTGAGTGGTACGCAGCTGCTCAGACCTCTTGATGACGCGCGTGTGTGTGGTGCCCGCCCCGACGACTCGCGGAAGGAACCGCCATGACCGACCTCGCCGCTCCTCACAGTCTCGACACCACGGCTCTGCTCGACGAGTACCGCTCCAAAGTGGTGCCCGCGGCCGCCGAATTCGTCAGGGGCCGCATGTCGGCACGGGACCTCCGCGCGATCTGGTTGCCCTACTTCCGAGGTCCCTTCCTCGCCTACGAGAGGGCCGTCCAGGAAGCCTGGCGTGCTGCCTACGGCCCCGACCGCGGCATCGAGCCCGGCCCGCCGCTGGCCGACCCGAAGTACGCCGAGCAGCTCCGCTACTTCCCGGTGACCATCTCGCACAACAACCTCGAGCGGCTCATCGACGTACTCGAGGTCGAGCTCGGGGAGCGGACCGCGGGCTCGACCAAACTGCCAGAGCGGATCATCGACTTCGCGTACGTCATCGACGCCCTGGAGGGCTTGATGCAGTCGCTGTCGAGCAAGTCCTGATCCAGGCTCGGCCCAAGACACAACACAACAGGTTCAACCAGACCGCGAAAACTTCAACCGGAGGATCTGATGAGCCTCATGAAGGAGCTGCGCGAGGGCGCGGCTGTCGAGGGCGCCGAAGGTTCGGCGCTGCACAACGCCGAAGTGGTCAAGGGACACGATCTCGCCTGGGGCGGCGACCTCTACACCATCCGTCCCTACACCCTGGGTCCGGCCGCGCTGGAGGCCTTCACCGTCCGCGAGCGCATCCACGTCGCGATCGACGGGCTCGGCGAAGACCTGGTCGACCTCCACGGCATCGGCGTCTACCGCCGGCACGAGCCGCGGATCGGCGCCGAGGGCGAGACCGAGCTCACGTGGCGCACGGCGACCATCGGCGCACAGTTCCTCTCGCTGCAGGTCGTCGGCGAGAGCGACGTGTTCGGGCAGATCAGGGTGACCAACACCCCGAGCAAGAGTGAAGGCGCCACCGTGTCGCCGAACCTCGTCCCGGGCCCGGTGGACCCCGAGATCACCCCGATGAAGAACTGCGTCACCGCGCTGTACCCGCGGTTCGACATCGAGAACCTCGGCGCGATCATCGACACGGGCGACGTCCGCGTCGATGTCGAGTCGCGCGTCAACATGGTTCCGCCGATCGGCGACGTCTCCCGGACATCGACGTCGTACGCGCTGTACGACGGCGACCGCCGGGTCGGGACGCTGCTGGCGGCGGACCTCGAGATCGGTGCCCTGCTGCACCACATCCCGGTGAAGAACGCGACCAACCCGGTCGAGTTCGCAACCATCTCCGCCTGAGCCAGGAGCAACCGGCGGTGAATGATCGTGGACGGGCCCGCGTCAATCTGGGCGCGGGCCCGCTCACAGCGTACGCATTCGGTGTTTCCTCCTCGATCGGTCATCGCGCGATGCGCTACACCTTCGCCCGCGCCGCGCTCGACCACCGGTTCCTGACCGCGGTGCGGATCGACGCCCCGCAGACCCTGAGCCGTACCGAGGTGGCGATCTGGGAAGACCTGACGCGGCCCGGTGGCTGCCGGATCCGTACCTTCATTCCGACGATGCGGGCCCCCAAGGAGATCGACCGGCCGCAGATGTTCGACTGCCTCCCGCTGACGGACATCAGTTATCTGGACCTCATGCGCACGATCTGCCCGAGTCTGCTTCCCACGGCCTGTGCCGAGGTGGCGTCGAACGGATCGTCGTGGGCGACGTCGCTCGGCGCGTCGGCCAAGGTGCTGTACCGGTCGGGCGACCTGGCGGTCACCGAGTTCCTCGTCGACGACCATGCGACACCGGTGGCCAGGCTGGTGCACCGGAACGACGTGCTCGAACGGTGCTGGCAGGTCCTGGAGTTCGGCAGCGAAGCCGACCACGGCATGCCCGTGCGGCTGCGGGTCGGTCGAGCAGGCGTCAAGAAACCGACGATCTTCGAACGGGTCACTCCGGTGACCGCGTTGGCGCGGCATCCCGGCGTCGAGGACGCCGTGCCACTCCTGGACGAGGCCCATCGACAACTCTTCGGCACGGGGTCGGTATGAAGCGTGCAGCGAATCGCGGCCGGGGCGCCGTGCGTACCACGGCTCGGCTCGTGTCCGTGGCGGCAGCGACGGCACGGGTGGCCGGTGCCGCACTCGTCCACCCGGGGCGGGCGGGAGACGCGGCCGCCGATTCCCTCGTCCGCGCCGTCGAGTCGCTCGGCGGGGCCTACATCAAGGTGGGCCAGCTGCTGGCCACCCGGTCGGACCTCATCGGTCCACGCCTCGCACATCGGCTGTCGCGACTGCAGGACGACGTCGCCGCGATGAGCATCACCGACGCGCTCGCGGTGCTCGACCGTACGCGACCGCCCTTGCCGGCGAGTGCGTACGCGGCGGTGGCGGAGGGTCCCGTGGCAAGCGGTTCGATCGCCTGCGTGTACCGGTGGGAGCCCGAACTCGGCGCCGCTCCCGTGGCGTTGAAGTTACGGCGGCCCGACGCGGCCGCGACGGTGCCCGTCGACACGGCCATGCTCCGCTGGTTCGCGCGGCTGTGTGCGAAGACGCCGTGGATGCGTTCCAGCCCGGTCGTCGCGATCGTCGATGATCTGTGCGCCGCCGTCCTCAACCAGCTCGACCTGGACCGTGAACGCGTCATGCTGACCCGGTTACGGGAGGCCCTGAAGGACGAAGCGCGCATCGTCATTCCGGCACCGGTCGATGAATACTCCAACTCGGAACTGCTCGCCATGGAGTTCATCACCGGCTTGGACCGTCAGATGTTCGCGACGGCCACACCGAGCCTGCGCGACGAGGGCATCACCACTCTGGTCCGCGCCATGTACGAACTCGTTTTCGTGCATGGCTTCGTCCATATCGACTTGCACCAGGGAAACGCCTACCTGCTCCCGGACGGGCGGCTCGTTCTGCTCGACGTCGGGTTCGCGCACGTGCTCAGCGAATTCTCTCGCGAGCGTTTCACCCGGTTCTTCGGCGGCATGGTGACCGGGCGCGGCCAGGAGTGCGCGGAGATCCTGCTCACCACGACGAAAGGGGTCGACCACCACGGTCAGAACCTGGCCCGGTTCCAGGCGGAGGTCGTTCGGCTCGTGGAGGAGTCCGCCGAACTCGATGTCGCGAGCTTCTCCGTTCCCCGCTTCGCCGCGCGGCTGTTCCAGATTCAGCAGAGCAACGGCTATTACGCCGAGCCCGAGATGATGTTCCCGCTGCTGTGCCTGATCGCGCTCGAGGGAACCGTCAATGAGCTGGCGCCACACATGGACTTCCAGATAGAGGCCGCTCCCTACATCATGTCCAGCCTTATCGACCAGTAGCCGGGGAAGACCTATCAGTAGCCGGGGAAGACCTATGCCCGACAAGTTCAGCGACGCCGCCGACCGTGTGCTCAGCTTGGCCGAAGGGCAGGCGCAACGCTTCAATCATCCCTACGTCGGCCCCGAGCACCTGCTCCTCGGACTGGCCGATCACGCGCAAGGGGCGGCCGCACGCGTCCTCCAGGACAACGGCGCTTCCGTGGACACGCTCCATGAGCGGGTCCATTTCATCCTCGGGGAATCCGAACCTCGTCCGGCGACGGAGCTGCCCACGACCCCGCAGGTCACCGAGGTGCTCAGCGCCGCGGCTCGGCAGGCCGAGCGCCGTGGTGACCCCACGGTGGAGCCCGCGCACATCCTGCTGGCCCTCCTCGCTCAGACGTCGAACAATCTCAGCGTCGACATTCTGCTCAGCCTCGGACTCGACCCGGGAAATCTGCGTTCCGAACTTCTGAACGCCATGGCGGCGGAGGCGGCGACCGAACTCCGGTCCCCCGCGGTCGAGCCGGTCCCTTTCAAGCCTGCGGGATCGCAGCTCCTGGATCAGTTCGGCGTCAATCTCACCCGACAGGCCGCCGAAGGGAAACTCGACCCCGTCATCGGCCGTACCGCGGAGATTCGACGGCTGACCCAAGTGCTTTCGCGGCGCGTGAAGAACAACCCCGTGCTGCTCGGGGACGCCGGCGTGGGGAAGACAGCCATCGTAGAAGGACTGGCCCGCAACATCGTCGATCGTGCGGTGCCCCCATCGCTTGCCGACAAGCAGCTCTACTCGATCGACCTGGCGTCGATCGTCGCCGGTTCGCGCTACCGGGGCGACTTCGAGGAACGCATCAAGGACGTCCTCAAGGAAGTTCTGGGGCGCGGCGACATCATCGTGTTCATCGACGAGGTGCACATGCTGGTCGGTGCGGGTGCCGCGGAGGGGTCGATCGATGCCGCGAACATTCTCAAACCCATGCTCAGCCGCGGCGAGATGAAGCTCATCGGCGCGACCACCCACGACGAGTACCGCAAGTCGCTGGAGAAGGACTCGGCTCTCGACCGGCGTTTCCAGCGGATCAGCGTCGACGAACCCACCCCGGACCACGCCGTCGCCATCCTGAACGGGCTCAGGCCGCTTTTCGAAGCGCACCATCGAGTGACGATCGCCGACGCGGCGATCCGGGCGGCCGTCGACTTGTCCTGCCGCTATCTGCCCACGCGGTTCCTGCCCGACAAGGCGATCGACCTGATCGACGAGGCCGCAGCGGAAGTCGCGCTCCGGCTCGACGCGACGTCGACCGAGGTGGTGGCCGACGACGTGGCGGCGGTCGTGTCGCAGCAGACCGGCGTACCGGTGTCGACGATGTCCCGCTACGAGTCGCAGAGGCTCGGACAGATGGCAGACCGGCTGCACCGGCGCGTCGTCGGCATGGACGAGGCGATCCAGGCCGTCAGCAAGGCGATCAAACGCGCCCGCACGGGAATCCGTGATCCGCGCCGGCCGACCGGCTCGTTCATATTCGCCGGCCCGACCGGTGTGGGCAAGACAGAGCTGGCCAAGGCGTTGGCCGAGTTCCTCTTCGACGACCAGGACAGTCTGGTGCGGTTCGACATGTCCGAGTTCGGCGAGAGTCACACGGCTTCACGACTCGTCGGTGCGCCGCCCGGGTACGTGGGCCACGACGAGGGCGGCCAGCTGACCGAACGCGTCCGCCGCAAGCCGTTCTCGGTCGTGTTGTTCGACGAGGTGGAGAAGGCCCACGTCGATGTGTTCAACACGCTGCTGCAGGTGCTCGACGAAGGGCATCTGACGGACTCCGCGGGCCGCCGGGTGGACTTCACGAACACGGTCATCATCCTCACCACCAACCTCGGCTCGCGCGACCTCGCCAGAGGTCGTCTCGGCTTCACCGAAAGCGACGGCGGCAGCGGCAGCGGCAGTGATCGCGACCGCGACCGCGACCGTCGGTACGAGCATCTGAAGCAAGTGGTGACCGCCGAGCTCAAGCAGCACTTCAGCCCCGAATTCCTCAACCGGCTCGACGACATCATCGTCTTCCCCGAGCTGACGCGCGACGACATCCTGGCCATCGTCGGCCTGCTGGTGAGCGGCCTGGACGCCCGGCTGAGCGCCAACGGCATCTCGATCGAAGTCACCCCGGCCGCCCGCGCGCACGTGGCGGACCACGGGCACCACCCGAAGGAAGGGGCGCGGCAGCTGCGTCGAGCGATCCAGACCCACATCGAGGATCCGCTGACCGAGATGGTGCTCACCGAACGGGTCACCGCCGGCCAGACAGTCCGGATCGACACCGACGCGGACTCCGGCGAGCTCACGCTGACCCCTCTGAATCCGCCTTCCGCCATGGATGGCGACAGTTTGGATAGCGAGATCGTCATCGAGGCGAACGGCGACATCGAGCCCTCCCAGCCGTCGGCGGAGTGCGCCGTTGACGCTCCGAAAGACCGTAAGGTAAGTTCAGACTGACTTAAGAAGTGATACCTATCTGGGAGGAGCACGGGATGGGCCAGCGACTCGCGTACTTCGAAATCACCTCGTCCGAGGACGCCGAGCGTCTCCAGTCGTTCTACGCCGACCTGTTCGGCTGGACCGTCAACCAGGTGCCCGACATGGGTGGGTACGCCCTCGTCGACACCCAGTCCGGCGAAGGCTCCGTGACCGGCGGGATCGGTCCGGCCATGGGCGAGGCCGGCGTCCGGGTGTACTTCCACGCGCCCGACCTCGGTGCCGCGCTGAAGCGCGCCGAGGAGCTGGGAGGCACGAGGGTCATGGAGCCGACCGAGCTGCCCGGCTTCGGCAACGTCGCGGCGTTCGCCGACCCGGACGGAAACACCATCGGCCTGTGGGATCAGCCTTCCGCCTGACTCGCCGGCGCCCGGGCGGGCGAGCGGGACCGGCCTGTGACGACGACCTGATCAGGGATCGGAGCAACCATGACCTCAGAGCCTGGTGGCCGCAAGGGATCATCGTCGGCGTCACCTGCGGGCAGTCACGCTGCTCCTGGCGCAAGCCCTCGACAGCAGATGTTCTCGCTGCTGATGGGTTGTTACGCCTCACAGTGCCTCGCGGTGGCCGCTGATCTAAGGATCGCCGACCACTTGCACGAGGCGCCGCAGCGGCCGTCCGACCTCGCCCGCGACACGCAGTGCGATGCCCGGGCCATGCACCGGCTCCTCCGGGCCCTGGCCGGCATCGGGGTGTTCCACGAACGCGACGACGGTTCCTTCGAACTCACCGCCACGGGCGATTTGTTGCGCTCCGACGCCCCCGGGTCGCTGCAGCCGATCGCACGGCTGATCGGCTCGGACCTTCAGTGGCCCACGCTCGGCAAGCTGGGTCACACGGTCAGAACGGGGGAGCCGGCGTTCGAGCACGTCTTCGGGATGACGATGTGGGAGTACCTCGCCACACACGCGGACGCGCACGCCTTGTTCCACGCGTCGATGAGCGCGTTCTCCATCGCCGAAGTCCGCGCGATCCTCGACAACTACGACTTCTCGGATGCCGTCACGGTGGTCGACGTCGCCGGCGGACAGGGACACCTCCTGGCCGCGATCGTCGACAAGTATCCGCACGTGGAAGGCATCCTCTTCGAGCGGCCGGAGGTGACCCGCGAGGCCCGCGACCAATTCGTCGCGAACGGACTGGGGCACCGGTGCCAGGCGATAGCCGGGGACATGTTCTCCACGATCCCGTCCGGAGCCGACTGCTACATCATGAAGTCGGTTCTCCACGACTGGGACGACGAACGCGCGACGCAGCTGCTCCGTACCTGCCGGGACGCGATGGTCGACCGGGCGACGCTACTGATCATCACGCGTGTGGTCCGGCCCGCGAACGAACCCGATCTCAGCAAGTTCCAGGACCTGAACATGCTCATCAACCTCAACGGCGCGGAGCGTACGGCCGACGAGTTCCGTGAACTCCTCAGGAATGCCGATCTTCAACTCGACGAGATCATCGCGACACCGAGTCCGCTGAGCATTCTCGTCTGCACGTCGGACACCTCCCGTCAGCCGGAGCCACCGACTTCTCCCTGATTGCTGTAATGCGATCGGGTAAACCGGGACGAGGACGCTCGCCACCGCGGCCCGCTAATCTCATCAGGGTTTCGACTGATGAGGGGGATGCTCATGGCGATGAGGGGACTCGGTCTCATCCGGGGGGATTTCGAACACCCCGTTGCATTCTGGCTCGGAGTCCTGGCGTGCACCACGGGCGTCGCGCTCCACCTGCCGATGTACTTCTCGGCGCACCACATGAATTACGTCATGTCCGGAATGCAACCGGACGCCGCCATGATCACCGGAATGGTGCTCATCGTCCTCGGACTCATCGCGGTCGTCTACGGCCTGCTGCCCCGACGCGGGGCCCAAATCAGGAATTCGGCGCGGTCCATCCGCGTCACCGCCATCGACGACGCCCCGATACGGGGCCAGCACATCGCACTGCTCATCGTTCTCGCCGTCGCGATCACGATCGACGTCATGAAGCCCGCGACGCTGGCGTTCGTCGCGCCCGGCTTCGCCCAGGAGTACGGGCTCAAATCCCCGGCGAATCCGCACGGGGACATTCCCATCTCCTGGCTCCCGCTCGCAGGGATCACCGGAACGGTCATCGGTTCGCTGATCTGGGGCGTGCTGGGCGACCGCATCGGCCGGCGCTCCTCGATCCTCCTCGCCGGAATACTGTTCATCACCACCTCGATCTGCGGCGCGATGCCCGGCTTCAAGTGGAACCTGCTGATGTGCTTCATGATGGGGCTCGGCGTCGGCGGCATGATCCCGATCGCCTTCGCGCTGATGGCCGAGACGATCCCCGCACGCCACCGCGGCTGGCTGATGGTCCTGATCGGCGGTGACATCGCCGGCGCGTACCTCATCACGAGCTGGCTTTCCGGCTGGCTGACCCCGACCTACGGCTGGCGCATCCTCTGGCTCATCGGCCTGCCGACGGGGGTGCTGTTCATCGCGCTGAACTACTGGATCCCCGAATCGCCCCGCTATCTGATCGCCCGCGGCCGGAACGAGGAGGCAAAGGCGATCATGACCAGGTACGGCGCGAAGGTGCAGGAGACCCCGAGCGAGTCAGCGGCCTCGGAGACGCCCGCCCTGCGCGGCTATCACCAGCTCTTCCGGCGTCCGTTCGCCGGTTCCACGCTCGCGATCCTGGTCCTCGCCGCCGGCGCCGGCCTCATCACGTTCGGCTTCCAGCTCTGGGTGCCGACCAATCTGCAGCACCTCGGATACTCGTCGGTGAAGTCGGACTACGTCGTGCGCAACGCGGCGCTGCTCGGACTCCCCTTCACCGTGCTCGTGGCGGTGGCCTACGGCTGGTGGGGAAGCCGCAAGACGATCATCACGCTCTCGGTGGTGTCGGCGCTGGCGCTGGGCGGCTTCGTGGTGGCGGGCGACTCGCTGGCCGACCACCACCTCGCGCTCTCGTTGCTGCTCATCGTGCCGCTCTCCGCCGTCAGCTCGGTGACGGCGGTCGTCTCGGCGTACGCCGCCGAGGTGTACCCGACGATGCTGCGCTCGCGCGGCTCGGGTCTCGCGGCCGGCATGACCAAGCTCGGCGGCGTCCTGATCATCGCGGTGGTCGTGGCCAGCACCACCGTCCCCTCGATCGCCGCGACCGCGCTCATCGGAGCCGTGCCGCTGCTCCTGGCGGCCGCGATGTTCCTGTGGTTCGGGCCCGAGACCAAGCACCGAAGCGTCGAGGAGATCACCGGCGAGCTGCTGGCCACCGAGGCCGCTTCGCCGGCAGACCGCTGAGCACCTGTCTTCACGTCAGTCAGCGGTCGCCGCAGCCGAGTTCAGTCGACGGGGTACGGCAGCCACTCCCCTTTGAGCATCACTGTCCGGCCACGCAGCTCGTGAAATCCGTTCCACACCTGAACGCGGCGAGGGCGCAGCCGGATGTAGAGGTAGCCCTGCATCTGCCGCGGGTCATGGGAGACGGCGGCGAAGCGGTCGGCGAGGTCCGTGGCGACCTCTGGAACCTGCACGAGACCGTCGAGAACGGTATCGATCATCACCACATCAGCCGTGGTGCCCACTGCCACGCGTGCCCGCCCGGTCTCCCGGAGGTTGCGGACGGTTTTGCTGTTCTCTCCGGTGGCAGTGACGATGGCGTCGTCATCGCTGACGAACGCAACGGGAATCAGGTGCGGCCCGGAGCGCCCACCGGTCGACAGCCACATCTGCCGTTCCTGCTGGAGCCGGTGGCGGGCGACCGCCAGGCGTTCGTCATGGGTACGAGGCGTCGGCATATCCAGACAACGAGCGCCCCCGAGATCAGGTCACTAGTTACTGCCGAGATCGGGTCTCGTTACTGCTCGGACTGCTTCGCGCATTCCTCGGCGAAATGGGACAGGGTGACCCGCCACCCTTCCCCGTAACTGCAGTCCGTGGGCAGCGATGAGGGGTCGACATTCTCCCAGCCGGTGTGCTCGATGGACACACGCGTCGAGCGGTCGGTCAGCTTTTGGAAAATCAGTTCGACATTGGTCGCGGAGCCGGGAATCACATCCCACTGAAGCACGAATCCATGAGGCGGATTCCAGCTGGTGATTACGCCCCAATTGACCTCGCCGTCCGCCCTGACCTCGTACATTCGGCCGCCGACACGCTTCTCCACGACGACTTCTTTGATCTGGTCCCGCCCCAGCGAGTAGGACTGCAGCGGCCACCAGTCCGCAACCCGGCCGACGAACGTCGAGAACGCAGACTCCTGGCTGCAATTCACGACGACACTCGCCCGCACAACATGCTGGTCGGCTACGACACTCGGGTGCCCGGCGTTTGCTGAGCTCATCAACCTAGCCCTCGGTGTTGTTCGGCAACGGTGCGTGTCCCGGCGTCATGTCCGCACGACACCGTTCGACAGCAGCAGCTCGCCTTGACAGTCCGCGACGCCGCCAGGATACCGTCCGTGCTCTAGACCGGCATCCCTTTCCCGGGACTGGCCGATTCGTCGCCGTGGTCGCTGTCGCCGTGCGTGTCTCTCTCGGCTTCCTCCGCGATTTCCTTGGCAAGCGCGAGACTGTTGGACCACAGGTCGTTGAAGTATTGGTGCAGTATCGCGATTCCGTCGGCCCGTGTTCGGTAGAGCCGGTTTCTTCCGGCGCGACGCTCCTCGACTAGTCCCGCCTCCTTGAGAACTCGAAGGTGTTGCGAGACGGCTTGGCGGGTGACCGTGAAGTGCCCCGCGATCTCACCGGCGGACAATTCCTTTGTGGCCACCAGTTCGAGCATGGTGCGGCGGTTCTCGTCCGAGAACGCCCGCAGGACCGCTACGGTCGATGCTTCATCCGGCTGTTTCGAGAGCCTCATCATGGTCCGGCGCCGCCGTCTTCTGCTGTCGGATGACCAGTACGGCGACAATCGCTCCGAAGATACTGAGCACGCCGATCCCGACCAAGGCGGGACTAACCCCTTCGGCCATACTAGCAGCAGTGCCGTAGTCGCCGAATGCGGCGAACCACGCGGTTACCATCGCGACGCCGAATACCGCGCCGACGTACGCGAACGTCTCACTGGACCCGGAAGCCATCCCGGCTTGCTTGGGAGTCGCCGACCGCATCACCGCGGAAGAGACCGAGGGGAACGCGATCGCGGTACCCACGCCGGCACAGAGGAGCGGAAGCCAAAGACTGCCGTACCCTACCGCCGAATCGGACATTTCTGTTCCGATCCAAATAAATGCCACGCCGGGCAACAGCAGGCCCACGGTGACCAGGTATCGCTCACCGATCTTGTCCGCCAGCTGACCGACGAACGGTGAAATCACCAGAGTCAATGCCGTCCACGGCAGCAGGCGTACACCGACTTCGATGGGATCGTGCCTCAGCCCGAGCTGAATGTATTGGGTGAGGAGGAACGCCGGACCGAACATTCCCGCATTGAGGATGAAGTTGGATACGCACCCCGCGGACACGTTCTGATTTCGGAACAGGCTCATATTGATCATGGGCTCCGCCACCCGGCGCTCCCACAGGACGAAGCACACGAGCAGGAGCGGCCCGACGATGAGCCCTCCGAGGATCGTGACATCGGTCCACTCCCGCTCCGGACCGCGAATGAGCGCCTGCACGATGAGCAGGACCGCGGAGGTGGCCATGAGGAGGCCGACCGGGTCGATCTTCCTCGAGCCGCCGAAGGACTCGGGCACGTGCATGCGGGCGAGGACGACGACGCCGATCCCGATGGGCACGTTGAGCCAGAAGATCCAGTGCCAGCTGAAGCCCTGGATGATCGCGCCGCCGACGACCGGTCCGGACGCGACGGCGATGCCGATGACGCCACCCCAGATCCCGATGGCTTTTCCTCGCTCCTCGGGCGGGGTCACCGAGGTGATGAGCGCGAGGGTCAGCGGGAGAACGATCCCGCCACCGATGCCCTGCACGACCCGCGCGCCGATGAGGAACCCCAGCGACGGACTGACGGCACACAGGATGGAGCCGACCGTGAAGACCGTCAGGCCGATCGAGAAGACCCGCAGGCGGCCGAAGCGGTCGGCCAAGGTCGTGCCCGTGAGGATCAGTGACGCGAAGGCCAACGTGTACGCGTTGACCGCCCAGCTCAGATTGCCCGCGTCCCCTCCGAGGTCCTCGTGCAGCGTCGGCAAAGCGGTGGCCACGACCAGGTTGTCCAGACTCACCATGAAGTTGGTGAGTGCAGCAAGGGCGATCGTCCAGGCCACCTGCTGTTTGGGAAATGTGTCTCGTGCCGGCTGCATCACACTGCTCCTGTCTTGCACCTCAGCAGAACGCCCAAGGACGGCTCCCTAACGATTTATTACGTTAGTGAGGACTTACATGTGAGTCAAGGCAGGGCAGTCACGCACGCGCGCCTGCGCCACGGGAGCTCGCGTGCTGCTCCACAGGAGGCTGGAGAGGTAACGATCGAGCCCCGGGACCGAGAGGAGCGAGGGCGCCATCCCCGTCGTGGGCTTCCGCAGCACGACGTCGGCGCTGATCCGGCCGGCCGGGCGGACGTCGAACTCTTCGCTCACGCCGACGAGAGCTTCCGCCAATGAGTCCTCGGATCCCCTCTCGACCGCGATCGCCCGCATGAGCCATTTGCCGGACGGCAGGCCGCCGAAGGAGAAACCCTCTTCGGGGTCCACGAACCTCGCGGCGATCGGCGGCATAAGGGGCCTCGTGCTCGAGAACACGCTCACGTGGGTGCGCGTCCCGCGATTCCGTGGAGTACCGATCAGCCGGCCCATGACGCAGCCACGGGGGTTGAAATCGTGGACGACGCCTGGCACGACCAGGTCGAAGAGCGTGAGATCGGCTCGTGACGACCGCCTGTACTGGGACGGGGTGAGCCCGACGACATCGGTGAACCGAGTCGTGAAGGTCCCGAGGCTCCGGTATCCGACCGAGGACGCGACGTCGGACACCGTTGCCACGCTTGTCGACAGAAGCTGTTTGCTCCGTGCCATCCGGACCGCGCAGAGAAAGCGGCCGGGTGAGCATCCCGCTTCTCGTCTGAACTTCCGGGCGAAATGAAACTTGCTGTACCTGACGAACGTTGCGATGTCGCCGAGACTCAGTGGGTATCCGCAGTTCTCCCACATGTAGATCATGCTGTCCGCAACTGGATCAGACATGGCTACCTCCGATCGCGTGATCGAATATTTGCCAGGGGATCTACAAGGTGCGTTTCTACAAATAGGCACAGCTCGCCGTCGCACGGCGCCACTTGTGCTGCCGCGCAATGCTCTGACGGAAATGGCAGACGTACAGCTGAATGATGTTCTGCTGCGGCACGATTGCGGTTGTGCAAGGCCCGGGTGAGTCGGCTGACCCTGCCGGAACAGGAACCGGGGAATCCACATCCCCTCCACCACGCGCCGGGTCGCCCCCCTCCCCCGACTCCCTCGTAACGCTCCGCGCGAGCCGCCCCTGACCAGCGCCGACCTCGCTCTGCGCGCCGGCCCGTCAACGGCCGTGAGGGAGAGAGATTACTAACCTTTTTTCAATTGAGCAATGAGAGAGAAACGCTCGACGGCTGTTCGATGCGAGTCTCTGGGTGACGTGGCGCAGTCGGACGCGAGGTGCTGGCATGGTTTCGTGGTTAGGACACATCCGTCGTATATCGCTCACTCCCGGCGCGAATCAGGCTTTGTTACGCAAACGCGGCTTCCCCGAACGCGACCTTCATGCGAAGACGTCCCTGGAGATGGCCGGCGGATCGTTCATCGAAGGGTTCGGCGTCGCGGCCCAGAGTTCGACCGCCGCTGAGGCCACCGTCACGCTGGCAAGGATCGACGGCATCCGGCGAGGATTCGCCTTCGAGGGCGCGGCCATGGCCATGGCCATACGCGACGCGCTGCCGCTGGGCCACCGCCACCACGTCTCCGACCTCCTCGAAGCGGCCGACGACCACATCTACATGATTCACGTCGGCGTCGGCTGGTCGTTCGCCCGACTCCCCCGGCCGCTGCGGCGCGCGGCGGCGGCCGGCCTGACCGACCCCACCCTCACGTGGCTGGCCCTGGACGGCTACGGCTTCCATCAGGCCTTCTTTCACACGGACAAGTACGTGAAGCGGCAGTACATCGACCCCGATCCGCCCGTGCCGACGAACCACCACCCCGAGTACGCCCCGCACGCGATCGACCAGGGAATCGGACGAGCCCTCTGGTTCGTCGCGGGTGCCGATCCGAACCGGGCAGTGCGGCTGATCGAGGCGTTCTCACCGCGGCGGCACGAGGATCTCTTCGCCGGACTCGGGCTGGCCGCGACCTACGCGGGCGGAGCGCCCCCCGCCGAGCTCGCAGAACTCGCCGAGCGCGCGGGCAGGCACCGGGCCGCCCTCGCACAAGGATCCGTATTCGCCGCCGAAGCACGGACACGGGCACACATCACACAGCCGCACACCGAGACCGCGGTCCGGGCGATCGCGGGGCTGCGCGTCACCGAGGCGGCCGCCATCGCCACGCAGAGCCGTCCGTCGGGACACACGGTCGACGGGCAGGTGGCGTTCGAGGTGTGGCGTCGCCGCATCATGCGGCGCTGGGCCACCGACGACACAGCGGCCGACGGGGCGGGTGCCCCCTCGACATCCCGACAGCCCTCGACATCTCGACAGCCCGACACCGACGGGGTGAAGGACGGCTCATGAGAGAACGCATCCGAACGCTCACGCCTGCCCTCTGCGCCGTCCTGCTCGCCGCTTCCCTGTTCGCGGTGACCCGAGCAGCGGTCGCGGCGCCGGATCCGAAGGAGGTGGCACCGGACTACAAGTTCACCTCCATGTCGCTCCCGATGCCGCCCGGTTACGAGAAGCTTCCGAAGAAGAAGGTCCGCGAGGTCAACCCCTCCTATCACAAGATCCGTTCGTGGATCTCGTCCGTCGGCGCCAGTGTCGCCATCAACGACCTGACCGGGCACGGGCGGGCGAACGGCGTGTGTCTCGTGGACACCCGCACGGACTCGGTGGTCGTCACCCACACTCCGACCGCTCCGGCAGCCGACCGCTTCACTCCCTTCACCCTCGATGCCGCCCCTCTCCACATCGACTCGACGATGGCGCCGATGGGCTGTGCGCCCGGCGACTTCGACAGCGACGGGCGAATGGACCTGCTGGTCTACTACTGGGGACGCACACCGATTCTGTTCATGGCGGACGAATCCGCACCGGGCCGCTCTCCGGCGTACCGCCCGACCGAAGTGGTCCCGTCAGCCAAGGGTGTGGACAGGTACACGGGCGAACAGTGGAACACCAACGCCGTGTCGATCGCCGACTACGACGGGGACGGTCACCCCGATCTGATGATCGGAAACTACTTCCCGAACTCTTCCGTCCTCGACCCCGACGGCCAGGACGACGTCGTCATGAACGACTCCATGTCGAACGCGAAGAACGGCGGCGGCATCCGGATGCTGCGCTGGGTGCGCAACGACGACGGGCGCCCGGTGTACGCGGAGGACAAGAAAGCCGTCCCGTACGACGACGCGACCGGCTGGACCCTCGCCCTGGGCAGTGGTGACCTCACCGACGACCTTCTCCCCGAGGTCTATGCGGCGAACGACTTCGGGCACGACCACCTCTTCTACAACAAGTCGACGCCCGGCAACATCCGGTTCGGCACCGCGACCGGCGAGCGCGGCTGGACCACACCCAAGTCGTTCGTCCTGGGCCAGGACTCCTTCAAAGGCATGGGCGTGGACTTCGTCGACCTCTACGGCCGCGGCAAGTTCGACATGATCGCCAGCAACATCGCGACGGCATGGGGCCTCGAAGAGAGCAACTACGTGTGGCGCAACGACGCCCGCACCCCGAAGAAGATGGCTACCGAACTCGGCGCCGGCCATGCCCCCTTCTCCCAGCAGGCGCAGGAGGCCGGCCTTGCCTGGTCCGGCTGGGCCTGGGACATCAAGGGTGCCGATCTGCAGAACTCCGGCAAGCTCGATGTCCTGCAGACCGCCGGCTTCGTCCAAGGCGCCAAGCACAACCGCTGGCCGTGGCTGCAGGAACTGGCGACCAGCAACGACGTGCTCCTGCGAGAGCCCGGCATGTGGCCCAAGGTGGGCCCCGACGACGACATCGCGGGCCACCAGCCGATGGCCGTGTACGCACCGACCGACTCCGGCGAGTACGTCAACATCGCCGACGAGGTCGGCATCGACTCCAAGACCCCGACCCGTGGGATCGCCGTCGGCGACACCCGTGGAAACGGGACGCTGGACTTCGCCGTCGCCCGGCAGTGGGGTCCGCCGGCCTTCTACCGGAACGATTCACCGGACATGGGCCGCTACCTCAAACTCCAGCTGTACCGGCCCGCCGCCAAGAAGGACAGCGGCGCCCTGTCAGCGCCCGGAACGCCCGCCTACAACGCGACCGTCACCGTACGGACGGCCGACGGCCGCACGATGCGGAGCCAACTCGACGGCGGCAGCGGGCACAGCGGCAAGCGGGGCTTCGACGTGCACTTCGGCCTGGGCACCGAGAACCAGCCCGTGAGCGCCACCCTCGCATGGCTCGACAACCAGGGCGAGCGCCACCGGAAGACCGTCCGGCTCACCCCGGGCACGCACACCTTCATGCTCACCGACACGGCCGAGGAGGTCAGCGCCCCGTGACGACCCAGAGTCCCAAGCCCGTCGACCGGAACGTCCGGGAACAGTCTCCTCTCCCCGAAACGACCTCACCGTCACCCACGTCATCGCCCGCCAAGCCACCCCGCGCCGACTCGAAGCCGCCTGCCCCGGCCCCCGGTAAGGATCCGCGCTACCTCGCACTGCGGAACTTCGCCCTCTCCATCACGGTCTTCAACATCCTGGGCTACACCCTGCTGGGGTTCGAACAGCCGCCCCTGTGGCCGTTCCTGGCGGTGGCCAGCGCGTACGCCATCGATCTGGCCTTCGAGACACTCAGCGCGTGGGCACAGCGCCGGGCACCCCGCTTCCGCGGCCGGGGCATGCGCGGGGTCTACGAGTTCCTGCTTCCCGCGCACATCACGGCACTCGCGGTGAACATGCTGCTGTACGCCAACAACCAGTTCTGGCCGGTCCTCTTCGGCGTCGCCGTCGCCGTCACCGGAAAGTATGTGTTCCAGGCGCCGATCGGTGGCCGCATGCGCCACTACATGAACCCGTCGAACCTCGGCATCAGCGTCGCGCTGCTGTGCTTCGGGTCCTGGGTCAGCGTCGCGCCGCCCTATCAGTTCGGTGAGAACATCAACTCGCTGTTCAGGATCGCGATCCCCGTCATCCTCGCCACCGCCGGCACGGTGTTGAACGCGAAGCTCACCGGCAAGATTCCGCTGATCGTGGGGTGGCTCGGCGGGTTCGTGATCCAGGCGATCCTGCGCCACGAGCTGTTCGACGTCGCGCTGATGGCCGCGCTCGGCACCATGACCGGCACGGCCTTCCTCCTGTTCACCAACTACATGATCACCGACCCCGGCACCACACCGTTCAAGCCACGGGCCCAGTTCATGTTCGGCGCCTCGACCGCGATGGTCTACGGAGTGCTGATGGTGTTGAACGTCGTCTACACGCTGTTCTTCGCCCTCACGATCGTGTGCGCGATCCGCGGGATCTCCGTGTGGATCGGCGTACTCATCGCCAGGCGCAGGGCCGTGGCCGAGTCGTCCGCAACACCGAACCGTCGGCGAGGCGCGCAGGAGGCCTAGCTCCATGACACGCATAGCGATCGTCGGGATGGCCTGCACATTCCCTGACGCGGAGACCCCGAGGCAGCTCTGGGAAAACGTTCTTGCCGGACGCCGGGCGTTCCGACGCCTGCCGGACGTGCGGCTGAGCACGGCGGACTACTATTCCGCCGACCCGGCCACACCGGACCGGCATTACGCCACTCATGCCGCGGTCCTCGAGGGCTGGGAGTTCGACCGGGCGAAACACCGCGTCGCCGCGAGCGTGTACCGGTCCACCGACATCGCGCACTGGCTGGCCCTGGACACCGCCGCGGCAGCGCTGGCGGACGCCGGCTTCCCCGAAGGCGAGCGGCTCGACCGTTCCCGCACCGGCGTCATCCTCGGCAACACGCTGACCGGAGACATGACTCGGGCCACCGGCATGCGGCTCAGGTGGCCCTACGTACGACGTACCTTGGCGAAGGCCCTGGAGGACAAGGACTGGCCGGTCGACGAGATCGCCGATTTCCTCGACGCGTACGAGACCCTGTACAAGGCCCCCTACCCCGGTATCAACGAGGACAGCCTGGCCGGCGGCCTCGCGAACACCATCGCGGGACGCATCTGCAACCACTTCGACTTCGGCGGTGGCGGCTTCATCGTGGACGGGGCCTGCTCGTCGTCCCTGCTCGCCGTGGCGAACGCCGGCAACGCCCTCTCCGCGGGGCAGATCGACACCGCCGTCGTCGGCGGAGTCGACACGTCCATCGACCCGTTCGAGCTCGTCGGCTTCGCCAAGGCCGGAGCACTCGCGACCTCGCAGATGTCGGTCTACGACCGCAAATCGAACGGCTTCTGGCCGGGCGAAGGCTGCGGCATCCTGGTTCTCGTCCGGGAGGAGGACGCGGTCGCGCGCGGCATGCGGATCTACGCGACCATCGCGGGCTGGGGCGTGTCGTCCGACGGCCACGGCGGTATCTCCCGGCCCGAGGCGGACGGTCACCTGCTCGCCATAGAACGCGCCTATCGGATGGCCGGCTTCGGTGCCGAGACCGTCGACTACTTCGAGGGGCACGGCACCGGTACGGCGTTGGGCGACCGGACCGAGCTCGACGTGTTCAACCGCGTGAGCGCGGACCGGCCGGCCGACGGCGAGCCCGTCTACCTCGGCACGATCAAAGGCAACATCGGGCACACGAAGGCCGCCGCCGGCGTCGCCGGCCTGATGAAGGCCGTCCTTGCCCTGCACCACGGCACGATCCCGCCCATCGCCGGCAACAGCGAGCCGCACCCGATGTTCGACAGCCCCGACACGCGGCTGCGGCTTCCCCGTACGCCGCGGCCGTGGCCGACGTCGCCTCCTTCAGGTCCACCGGGCAGCGGGGCAGGTGAGCGGCCGCGCCGCGCGGGCACGTCGTCGCTGGGGTTCGGAGGGATCAACGCCCACGTCGCCCTGGAGTCCACCCAGCCGGCGGAAGCACTTCCGGCGGCTCTCCACCGGCATCTGGCACACACGCCCCAAGACGCCGAACTGCTGGTGCTGTCGGCATCCTGCTTCGACGACCTGGAGGGCAGACTCCGGCACACCGCGGACGCCGCGGCCGTCTGTTCCTACGCCGAACTCGGCGACCTGTCCGCCGAACTCACGCGCACCGACTCCGAGTTCGCCTACAAGGCGGCGGTGGTCGCGGCCGAGCCCGCGGCGGCGGCGTCGAGTCTCCGCGCGCTCGCCGATGCCATCGCGGCAGGCGAAACTCATGTGTTCGCGCCACATCGTGGTCAGTTCTTGGCCCACTCCGCGAAGGCGCCCCGGATCGGGTTCCTGTTCCCGGGCCAGGGCGCCCCAGGACGTGGTGACGGCGGAGGCCCCGCGCACCGGTTCGAAGTCGTCCAGGATCTCTACGAGCAGGTGGGCACTCGGCCCGCGGGCGCCGCGACCGAGGACGCTCAGCCGCGCATCGTCACTGCTTCCCTTGCCGGGTTGCGGATCCTCGACCGGGCAGGGGTGTCGGCTTCCGGCTGTGTCGGGCACAGCCTCGGCGAACTCACCGGCCTGTACTGGGCGGGGGTCTTCGACGAGAGGTCGGCCGTCGAGATCGCCGCTTTCCGCGGCGAAGCGATGCGCAACGCGACCTCAGGACCTGCGGGAACCGAGTCCGGGGAGGCGCCGTCCGAGGCCGGCTCGATGGCGTCGATCCGCACCTCCGCGGCACAGGTCGAGCCCTTGCTCGCTGGAACTCAGGTCACCGTCGTCGGCTACAACGGCCCGCACCAGACTGTCGTCGCGGGCCCCGCGAACGATGTCGACGCGGTGGTCGACGCGGCGAGGAGGGCCGGGTTGCACGGCGCCAAGCTCGCCGTCTCCCATGCCTTCCACACACCGCTGGTCGCCCCGGCCGCCCACGAGTTGCGCGGATACCTCGACGAGATCCGCATCGGCGAGGTCAAACGGACGGGACTGTTCTCGACGGTCACGGCGGAACCGGTGGAGCCCGGATCGAGCGTCGTCGATCTCCTGGCACGGCAGGTCGTGGCACCGGTGCGGTTCGCCGACGCCCTCGAGCGGCTCGCCGACGAGTGCGACCTGCTCATCGAGGTGGGGCCGGGCACGATCCTGTCCGGCCTTGCGGCCGAGGTGTGCCCGACCGTTCCGGTCGTCTCGATGGACACCGACGACAGCTCGGTCGCCGGCATCCTCCGAACGCTCGCGGGATGCTATGTGCTGGGCTCGGGCCCTGATCTGGTGGCCCTCGCGGCCGAGCGGTTCAACCGGCCCATCTCGTTGGACAAGCAGTTCACCTTCATCGAGAGCCCTTGCGAACAGGCGCCGGACGTCTCCCATGTCCCTCGGGCAGCGGCCCGGCCTCGCCGGACCGGGGCCGACCGTACAGACGTCCCTGCCGACGCGCCTGCCGGTGTCTCTGCCGACGTGCGGAGCCCCCTGGACACACTGCGCCACCTCATAGCCGACCACGTCGAGCTTCCGGTCGCCCAGATCCAACCCGAGACCCGCCCCCTCGACGATCTGCACCTGAACAGCATCACGATCACCCAGCTGATGAGCGAAGTCCTCAAGACGTTCGGCGCACCGGTACCCGAGCCGAGCACCAGCGTGGCGACCGCCACCATCGCGGAGCTGGCGGAGGCGATCGACGACCTCGCTCACACAGCCGGTGACGGAGCGGACAGCAAGGCGGCAGACGACCTGACGGGCGTCGGTACCTGGGTTCGGCCGTTCGTGGTCGAGCACGCCCCGACCCCGCTGCCGCCCGTCCCGGACGAGGAACGGCCCGGAACGTGGGAGGTGTTCGCTCCCCCGGACGACGCGGGTGAACCACTCGCGCAAGCGGTTCGGCAGCGACTGGAGGCCGCCCCCGTCGGCGACGGGATCTTGCTCGTCAGCGGCGCATCCGAGGACGAAGACCCCGCCGGCATGACCGCCCGCATGGTCGACGCGGCAAGGCTGGCCGTCGAGCGCGGTACCCGACTCGTCGTCGTCAACCGCGACCGCAGTGCCTCCGCCCTGGCCAAGACGGTCCATCTGGAGGCACCGGTGGTACGTACGACGATCGTGGACCTCGCCGACCGCCTCGCGCCCGACCAGGCGGCGCGGCTGGTCTGCTCCGAGGTGGCCACCACGCGTTCCTTCCGCGAGGTCTCCTACGACGGCGACGCTCGGCGGACCGAACCCGTTCTCCGTGAACTGACCACCGGGCACGACGGCTATCCCGTCGGTGCCGGCGACGTCGTCGTCGTGACCGGGGGCGCGCGCGGCATCACGGTCGAGTGCGCGGCCGCCCTGGCCGACGAGACGGGCTGCACGCTGGCGTTGATGGGGCGGGCCGACGCCGCAGCCGACGAGGAGGTCGCTGCGAACGTCGCTCGTCTGCGGGACTCGGGCACCAAGGTGAGCTACTACTCCGCCGACGTCACCGACGTACGACAGGTGGCCGCCGCCACCGAGGCGATCCGGAAGGAACTGGGCGACATCACCGGGATCCTCCACGGCGCCGGTATCAACACCCCTGTTTCCATAAGCTCGTTGACGTACGACGAACTCGAAAGCACCGTTGCCGTCAAGGTCGACGGATTCCGCAACGTCCTGAACCATGTGGACCCCTCCGACCTGCGGCTCGTCGTCGGGTTCGGCAGCATCATCGGACGCGCGGGGCTGCGCGGCGAAGGCCATTACGCCACCGCGAACGACTGGCTGCGGTCGGCGATCGACTCGCTCGACGCACAACTGCCGCAGTGCCGCTGCCTGAACATCGAGTGGTCGGTGTGGTCGGGCACCGGGATGGGCGAACGACTCGGCGTGCTCGACGTACTGACCCGGGAAGGGATCGAGCCGATCCCCACGGACGTCGGGGTCACCGCCCTGCTGGATCTGCTGCGCACGCGGTCGGCCCCGTCGAACGTGGTGGTGCTCGGCAGGGCCATCGGTCTCCCGACCATCACGTTCGCGCCGACCGAACTGCCCTTGCTGCGCTTCCTCGAACGTCCGCTCCTGCACTTCCCCGGTATCGAGCTGATCGTCGAGGCCGACCTCTCCTCGACGGCCGACCCGTATCTCGACGACCACCGGCTGTCCGGGCATGCGCTGTTCCCGGCGGTCATGGGCATGGAGGCGATGGCTCAGGTCGCGGCGGCCCTGTTCGGTGACGAAAGCCCGGTCGAGTTCCGCGACATCGAGTTCAACCGCCCCATCGGGGTCTCCGCGGACGGGACGACGACGATCCGGCTCGCCGCGCTGCGGACCGGTGATGAAGTCCAGGTCGCGATCCGATCGGCCGAAACGCTGTTCCAAGTCGATCACTTCCGTGGAGTGTGCCTACGCCGAGACGATCCCGACCTCTCGCGCACCGGGCGCCAAGAGGCGTGGGGGTCGACGGCCGGGACGCAGCGCTGGGACCCGCTGATCAAGGCTGCCGACCGAGCCGCGGACATCGGTCCGACGACGATGGACATCGAAGTCGACTTCTACGACCGGATCATGTTCCACGGCCCCCGGTTCCGCTCGGTGACCGACTTCCGCCTGATGTCGGCGCGGCGATGTGTCGCGCGGATCCGCTGCTCCGACAGCCGCTGGTTCTCTCCCGTCCTGCCGGGCGCGCTGCTGCTCGCGGACCCGGCTGCGAGGGACGCGTTCATGCATGCGCTGCAAGTGTGCGTCCCCGACGCCACCCTGCTGCCGTCCAAGATCGGCCGAGTACGGTCGTTCCCCCACCGGCAGAAGACCGGAGAAGTCACCCTGGCGGCCACCGAACGCGCCCACGACGGAAACACCTACGTCTACGACGTCATGGTCCGCGACGACCAAGGGGCGCCGGTCGCGATCTGGGAGTCGCTCGAACTGACCGCTGTCCCGTCACACCGCACGGGCCGCGCGTGGACACCCGAGCTGCTCGGTCCGTACCTGCAGCGTCATCTCGACGGTGTGCTCCCCGAACCGCTGCGTCTCGCGATCATTCGCGATCGCCCCTCGGCGTCCTCGGGTTCGCTCCGCGGCAGCGGGGCGACCGCCGGTCCCGGCAGCGCCCGGCGCATGCCTAGTCGACGGGCCACCACGGAGCGCGCGCTGGCTGCCGCGTTCGGACACCCGGTGGCGTTGCGGCATCGCCCCGACGGCAGGCCCGAGACGACCGAACCGATGAGCGCGACCCACGGGTCCGGCCTCACCGCCGCCGTGGCCTCCTCTCGTCCGGTCGGCTGCGACATCGAAGCGGTCCGGGAACGCACCATGGAGCAGTGGCGCGACCTGCTCGGGCTGTCCGGCGTCGCGCTCGCGGAGATGTGCAGCACCGCGGGCAACGAGTCGTTCGCCACCGCGGCCACCAGAGTCTGGAGCGCCCGCGAGGCGGTCATGAAGCTCGGTGTGACCGTGACGCGGCCCAAGTTGATCCTGGACGGGCGATCCCACGACAACGGCTGGCTCGTGCTGCGTCATGGGCGCGATCTGGTGTGGACGTTCGCCGCCACGCTGGCGGCGCCCACCCCGGACGAGGTCATCGTGATCGCCGTGACGGAGAAGGGCTGAACCGTGCCGAGCTTCGACATCCCGCACCTGGTCGGCTTCGAGGAAACCAACCTCGTCGGCAACGTCTACTTCGTGAACTACTTCCGCTGGCAGGGCCGGTGCAGGGAGATGTTCCTCAAGGAGAAGGCCCCGGACGTCCTGCACGAGATCGCCCACGGTCTCAAGCTGTTCACCATCAAGTGCGAATGCGAGTACTTCGCCGAACTGACGGCATTCGACCACATATCCATCCGCATGACGCTCGTCGACCTCACCCAGACCCAGATCGAGTTCGAGTTCACCTACGTCAAGATCGACGAGCCGAGCGGAACCGAGCACCTGGTCGCAAAAGGCCGCCAACGCGTCGCGTGCATGCGCGGCGACGGCGACCAAGCCACGCCGACCCGCGTCCCGGAGAGCCTGCGACGGGCGCTGGAACCCTATGGGGTCGCGAGGGGCGGGGCTGTGGCGTCCGGTGCTGGAGTGCCCGGAGCTGGAGTGCCCGGCGCGGGTCAGTAGCCGCGCAACGGGTCGGTTGCGCGGCGGGCCGCCCTCCTGACCGTGATGTCGCCTCGGTCAGGAGGGCGGCCCGTTGTCACGGGTGCTGCACTGGCGTCAGGACGGGTCGCCGTACTGGAGGCCGCGTCCGTTGGTGCCGACGTAGACGCGGCCGTACGTGTCGGGATCGCCGGTGACGACGCCCTGGCTGCCGATGGCGCCCCACTGGTGGGCCTTGTCGTTGACGCGGGTCCAGGTGGCGCCCTTGTCGGTGGAGCGGAAGACGCCGGTGACACCCTTGACCGTGCCGATCAGGTACAGCGTCTGGTACGAGGCGCGCGGCGCGGCCTTGCCGAAGCCGACCGCCGAGGCGGACGTCACCGAGGTGAGCCGGGTGAACGTGCCGCCACCGTCCGTGGAGTGGAACAGGCCCTTGCCGCCGCCCGCGATCCACAGGTCGCCGGCCCGGCCAGGGAGGGCCTTGAGGCGACCGTCGGCGGGCAGGCCGGTCGCGCGGGCGGTGAAGGTCGCGCCGCCGTCGGTGCTTGCGTAGAGGGTGCCGCCGGTCAGGGAGTAGAAGGTGCGGGCGGCAGAGCGGTCGGCGACGACCTCTGCCCCCGTGCCGAGCCCCCGCACCTTCGCCCAGGTCGCTCCCTTGTCCGTCGAGCGGTACGGGGCCTGCCCGGACTGGGTCCACACCAGCGTGGAGCCGTCCGCCGCGAGGGCGATACGGCCGCTGTGGGCGCCGGCCACCGGTTCGGCGGCGAAGCCCCGCCAGGTGACGCCGCCGTCGGTGGAGTAGGCGCCGTCCTGCTTGCCGCCCGTACCGACCCGCGCCATCACCGACGGCTTCGACGCGGCGTAGTCGATGTCGGTGCTGTTGCTCATCAGCGGGTTCTTCATCCGCCCGGACGGCACCCGCGTCAGGTCGGTGTGGCGGAATCCGCCCTGGTCGCCCATGGCGGTCAGGACGGTCGCGCCGCCGGGCGGGGCGATGGCGTCAAGGATCGCCGTCTCTTCAAGTCCCTTGGCCCCTGCGGTCCAGTGGCTCGTACGGGCGTCGGCGTCCTCGCTCCGCCAGATCCCGTTGCCGGTGCCGTACAGCACGTGCCCGGAGTCGAACGGGTCGATCGCGAGGGCCGTCATCCAGTGACCGGTGTGGGTGCCGACGTACGGCGCGCCGGAGGCGTCCCGTACGGACTTGCCGGAGAGGGCCTTCCAGCTCGAACCGCCGTCCGTGGTGCGGTAGATCTCGTCCTCGGGGTACCAGCGGCCCAGCGTCGTGACCATCACCGTGGACGGCTTGCGCGGGTCGACCGCGAGCCCCGCGAAGCCGTACGAGCCCTGCGAGGGGGACACGTTCTGCCAACGGGCGTGGTTCGGCGCGTACTTGTGGACCGAGCCACCGGTGACGCCGTTGGGCCCGAGGTTGTCGGTGTACGTCACGTACAGCGTGCCGTCGCCCGTGACGACACCGTGCTGTGGCAGCTGGCCGGTCGGCTGCCCGGCGACCGGCTGCCAGGTGCCTCCGCCGTCGGTCGACCGGTAAAGGGACGTGGATTTGTCGGCGACACCGACGTACACGACGCCGCTGCCCTTCGGCCCGTACGTCACGAACGAGATGCCGGCACCGCTGCCCGCCCCGTCCTTGACCGGGAAGGACTCGACCTGACGCCAGGTCGCGCCGTAGTCGGTGGACCGCCACAGCCCGTTCTTACGGGAGCCGAGGAGCAGGTTCGCGTGGTTCGACGGGTCGACGACGAGGCGTTCCCCGGCGCCGCGGCCGTCCTCGTTGCCGCCGAGCTTGAAGGGCAGCTCGGTGCGCTTGAAGGTGCGGCCGCGGTCGGTGGAGCGGAGGATCGCGCCGTTGCCCGCCCAGTCGTTGGTGTACGTGCCCGCGCCGAGGTAGAGCCGGTCGGGGTCGACGGGGTCGGTGGCGAGGGAGTCGATGCCGAGCAGGTTCCAGTCCTTCTCGCCGAGCCAGTCGGTCAGCGGGATCCACTTCTCGGCGCGGGCGTCCCAGCGGTACGCGCCGCCCATGTCGGTGCGGGCGTACAGCAGACCCCGCTCGCGCTGGTTGAAGACGAGGCCGGGGACGTAACCGCCGCCGACGGTCTGCGCGTTCTGCCACTTGTACGGTGCTGCCGCGGACGGCCGCGCCTTCGCGGCCTGGGAGTCGTCCTGCGTGAGCAGCAGGTATGGCACGGCCGCGGCGGGCACGGCGAGCAGCAGGGCGAGGGCGCCCCGGCGGCGACGGTGCAGACCGCGCCGCCGGGAGTTCGTGCGGGTGGGGGGTGAGGTGTTCATGGAGGGGACTTGCGCTCCTAGTACGTGATGGGCTGGCTGTGCGCGGAATTGCTCAGCGCTTGAGGGTCAGAACGCCCGGCCGGTACGGCAGGGCGTCGTAGGGGGCGTCCGACTTCGGGTCCTTGCCCTGGTAGAGCAGCTGGAGGTTGCACGGGTCGACGGTCATGGTCTGGTCCGGGTTGGAGCGGATCAGGTCGCCGTGGCTGATGTCGTTGGTCCAGGTCGCGCCGCTGTTGGCCTTGCCCGCGAAGGGGTTGGACTCGGTGGCGGCCTGCGGGGTCCACGTGCCGTTCAGGCTGGTCGCCGTGAAGGAGCGGAAGTAGCGGTTCTCGTTGGCACCCCGTGCCTCGACGATCATCAGGTACTGGTTCTGGCCCTGGACCTTGTAGACCTGCGGTGCCTCGAAGAGGTTCTTGACCGTGTCGCTCATGACCGTCGTGTACGACGAGCCGAAGTTGCCGGGGAAGTTCCCGATCGGCATGGACGCCCGGTAGATCTTGCCGTTGTCGCCGGCGAAGAAGAGGTACATGTTCTGGTCGTCGCCGATCAGCGTCTGGTCGATCGGACCGGTCCCGGCACCGGGCAGGCCGCCGGTGAACAGGGGCTGCGGCGCGGACCAGCCGTTGGGGTCGGTCGGGTCGGCGGAGGTGCGGTAGCTGAAGGGCGAGGCACCCCACTGGTACGTGAGCACCCAGATCTTCTTCGGCGCAAAGTAGAAGAGGGTGGGCGCGACCGCGTTCTGGCTCATCTTCGTCTGCTTGGCCGCCCCCATGCCGGACCAGTCGCTGAACGGGGCGAACGCCATCGAGCCGTACGAGGTGCCCGTCGACATCGACCCGTAGACGAGGTGCTTGCCGTTGTACGGGACGTGGGTGAAGTCCTTCAGCGAGGCCCAGCCGCCCGCGGGCTGCGCGAGCGCTCCGGTCGACTTCCACTTGTACGTGGACGGCAGCGCGCACGTGCCACCGGCCGACCCGGAGGGGGCGGTCCACTTCTGGTTGCCGACGCCTGCACAGGTGTGCAGCTGGATCTTGGTGCCGTTGGATGTGCCCGCGCCGACCGCGTCCACGCACTTGCCGGAGTGGACGCCGGAGATCGAACCGTTGGTGTTGACGTTCCACTGCTGGTTCGTGCCGCCGTTGCAGTCCCAGATGACCACCTCGGTGCCGTTCGCCGTGCCCTTCGCCTTCGCGTCCAGGCACTTGTTGCCGAACACCTTCAGCTGCTTGGCCGCGGTGCGTGTCCAGCTCTGGTTCGACTGCCCGTTGCAGTCCCTCAGCTGTACTTGAGTGCCGTTGGCGGTGGTGGAGTCGGGGACGTCGATGCAGCGGCCGGAGGCCACGCCCTTGATCTGGCCGGTGCCGTCGCCCCAGTCGGCCGGGGTCGTACCCGACGCCGACCCGGCGTCGAACGCTTCCTTGACGGCGTCGTACGCGGGCTTCGGCTTGCCGGCCGCGTCGAAGAGCAGCGGCTTCTCGTCGGCGCGCCACGAGTCGCTGTCGCGGACGCCCCACACCGTGATGCCGGTGCAACGCTTCACGCCGAGGCAGGCGTTGACCGCGCTCGCGTAGTGCCTGGGGGACGCCTGGGCGATGTCCAGCTCGGTGATCTGCACGTCGACGCCGAGGGCTGCGAAGCTGTCGAGGGTCTTCTTGAAGCTGGCGGGCGGGCCGCCAGCCCCGAAGTGACTCTGGAAGCCGACGCAGTCGATGGGGACACCGCGCGCCTTGAAGTCCTTGACCAGGCGGTACACGCCCTGGGTCTTGGCGGCCGACCAGTCCTCGATGTTGTAGTCGTTGTAGCAGAGCTTCGCGGCCGGGTCGGCCGCGCGGGCGGTGCGGAACGCCTCCTCGATGAAGCCGCTGCCGAGCACCTTCTTGAACACCGAGTCGCGCAGCGCACCGCTGCCGCCGTCCTGGAAGGCCTCGTTGACGACGTCCCAGGCGTAGATCTTGCCCTTGTAGCGGCCCATCGTGGTCTTGATGTGGTTGTTCGTGACGCCGCGCAGCGTGCTCGGGTCGTTGATCGCCTTCACCCAGTCCGGCAACTGCGAGTGCCACACCGTGGTGTGGCCGCGCAGCCGCTGGCCGCGCTCCAGGGCCCGATTGACGATCTTGTCGGCGGCCGCGAACCGGAAGGTGCCGCGGGACGGCTCGACCGCGTCCCACTTCATCTCGTTCTCCGGGGTGATCATGTTGAACTCCCGGTCGGCGATCGACGTGTACGTCGAGTCGCTCAGCCGCCCCGCGGCGATCGCCGTGCCGAAGTACCGGCCCGACGAGGACGCCTCGTCCTCCAGGCTCGCGGCCCCGGCGGAATTGGGGAGCATCGTCACGACCCCGGCCACGAGCGCCGAGGCTGTCAGGCCGATCGTCAGCGCCCGGCGGGGCCGGCGGAGGCGGTGCAGGCCTTTGCGGGGTTCGTCGGTGTGTCTGGTCATGGGCAGTGGCCTTCTTCAGGGGACAGATCAGCGGGGGACGCCTGTGAAGGAGCACCCCTGAAGAGGAGGCCGGGGAAGGTGGGACGGCGTAACGAAAAATGCGCGCGCCCGCGCGGTGACGAATCTCGCGGCAGAAAAACGTAATGCGGGGCGCGGTCCTGGTGTCAGCGGGTCCCTGCGCTCACGTCAGCGGCGCGCGGACGACGAAAGATGCCTGGCCGGTGAAGGTACGCGTGCCGTTGAAGCCGTCGAGGCGGATCGATCCGTCGCGGGGGCGGAGGGCGGAGCCCGGGTAGTTGTGCGCGTACAGAGTCACCGATCCGTCGACCGTCCCGGGGCGCGGGCAGAAGGTGGCGTCCTCCCGGAACAACCGGCTGCCGTCGTCGGCGCTCAGGCGCAGCCGCAGGTAGTGGTGGCGCAGATACCGGCCGTCGGCCGCCCGGAACGTGACGCACTGGCTGTCCGCGAGCCCCTTGCTGACGGTGAAGGTGGCCGCACCGCTGCCGAGCGCCGCGAAGTCACCGTCGTACGTGAGGAATTGGCCGGGTCGGTCCACGGACTCGAGGGACCGCAGCCCCAGCGGAACCACGGCCGGACCCGACGACGACGGCGACGGCGTGGCCGACGGAGTCGGGGTGGTCGACGGAGCCGGGGCAGTCGGACCGGCCGTCGGCGCGGCGGCGACACCGGGCGCCCGGCGCTCCGGTTCGGGCCAGGCGACATACGTGGCAGTCCCGGTGACGAGCACCGCACCGGTGGCGAGGGCCGCGATCGGATGGGCGGTCACCGCGTGGAGCTTGCCGAACAGAGCGCCGCTGCCTGCCGCCGTACCCGTGGCGCCGGCGGTTGCTGCCGTCGTCACCGTCGTGACCGTCGTACCCGACAGCAGGCCCTTCGCGACCAGCGCCCCGAGGAGCGCCGCCGGCACGGCCAGCGGCGCGAGGCCGGACAGGAGCAACTCGGCCGGTACCCGCTCGGCCGCCGTCGCCGTACATGTCGCGCAGTCGCGCGTGTGCCGGGCGATCCGCTTGCGCCACACGGACGTTCGCGCACCGTCCCAGCCGGAGACGGTCGCGCTCAGGCCGGGACAGCGCGGGTCGGCCGCCAGCGCGGCGACGATCGTCCGGCTCAGTTCCAACTGCTCGCGCATGCGCTGCAGGCGAACCCCGGTGTGGGAGACGCCGAGGCCTGTCGCGTCGGCGATGTCCTGGCGGCTGAGCAGCCCGGCGCACTCCTGCCACCACAGCGAAAGGAGCATCCGGTGTTCCGGGTCGAGCCAACGGCTGGCTTCGACGGCCTGTCCGCGCTCCTCCGACATGCGCAGCCGCAGGATCGTCGTGTCCTCCAGAGGGGCGGCGGCGTCCGGCACCGGAAGCGCCTCGTCGAGGAGCGTGGTCCGGTCGGCGAGTGTGCGCTGCCGCTGCCAGTACGTATTGACCTGCCGGAGCGTGATCGACACCAGCCACGATCGGAAGCTCTCCGGGGCCCGCAGGGCGGGCAGGTCGCGCACCGCGCGCAGCAGCGTCTCCTGGACCACGTCGTCCACGTCGGCATGACCGCTCAGCGCCCGCCCGACGATGTTGTACAACAACGGCAGATACGCGGAAACGAGCTCCTCGCGCGCCCGCTCGTCACCACCCTGCGCCGAGACGACCAGCCTCACGTGATCCGCATCCATGAGCGCCAGTCCCATCTCTCCAGGGAAGTGATCCGCCGAGTACGGCGCCACACCTTAACCGTGTGGACCACGAGGCCATCCCCCAGGGGGTAACGATCATGCGACGGGCGGGTCAGTCGCCCTTCGCGGCCGGCTCAAGAATCGCCACGCACTCCACATGGTGCGTCATAGAAACACGTCACCAGGGGGGCCTTCGGGTGCTTGGAACCTGTGAGCAGAGACCCCGGATTGGCCGAGTGAGCCGGGAGCGCCCGGCACGCGTTTCACTCGCCTCACCCGGCCGAGGTTGCGGCCCTTGACAGGGGCAGTCAACCTGAAGATCACTGCCTCAATTGCGGCACAGCAGGTGCCGGCCGGGTAGTTCCAGCACCGCAAGGATCGGCTTGCGGTACTGCCATCGGCTTTGCCGACCCTCGATCCTGCGCGCCCCGACCCACCCGCCGCAACACGGCTGGACAAGGCACGTAGGCGCGAGGATCAGCGCCGCACAGTGAAGGAAAAGGTCTTATGGCAATCGGAACCCTGACGATCAATGGGCACACCCACACCAATCCCGAGGGGTGTTACAACATCGAAGGTGATCAGGCAGAGATCACCTACAACATCAACGGGCAGGTGACCGTCTACTCCGAGCGGGACGGCCAGGGCAACGTGACCACGTCCATCAGCGGAGGCAGCGGGAGCGCCAACGTCTCGCCTGCGGGCAGCGTCGTCGTCTCCTGAGAAGACGCGAGCCCGAACCCGTCTCCCCAGCTGCCCGCCCCGGAACCGCCGTCCCACGTCGCTGACTTCGACCACGGAAGGGGGGCGCGGTGCCAGCACCTGCCTGGCCACATCCTGCCGGGCGTGGGTCCGCTGTGGACACCCGCCGCCTTTACCCCGAACTCATCAACTGGCCCTTTCATCCGCCGCCAAGCGGAGCGAGGGCGTCCTGGAGGGCCTCATCTCACCCACGATTTCGCCCGGAAGAACGAGCGGCTTCCTGGGGAACGCGCCCGGAGGATCGACGGGCCGCTCCAGCGCTGCCGGAATCACAGGCCGCAAAAGCACACGGATCCGTCCTCACGCCTGCAGGGAGATCCACTCGGGTGAACACGTGATGCGGCAGGTAATCCGGATCGAGCCAACGGGGATCAGTCGCGCTGAAGAACGAACCGAGAGGACCACCATGCGGACTTTCCTCGCCGTCGTCGGCGTCACTCTGACCGCCGCCACGCTTGGCCCCGGCGGCGCTGTTCCCGCAGCGGCTGCCAGTGGTAACGGCGCAGCCACGGGCACCCTGATCGTCAACGGCGTCTCCCACACCGACCCGCATGGCTGCTACCCGTCGAACGGCTTCCTCGTGTCGGTCGTCAACCGCACGGACCGGACGGTGAACGTCTACCCGAACGGCGGCTGCTTCGGCCAGCCCGAGGGCTGGGTGGCACCGGGCGGCCAGGCCACCATGAACGGCTCCTCCGTCTCCATCGACTAGCCCCGGACGACACTTCCGCCGCATCGCTGACAAAGGACATGCTCATGCCCCGTGTACTGGTGACAGGGTTCGATCCGTTCGACCAGGACACCTACAACCCTTCCTGGGCCGCGGCCCAGCTCCTCCAGGATTCCCCACCGGACGGCATGGAGGTGACAGCCGTACAACTCCCCTGCGTCTTCGGTAAATCCCTGGAGGTGCTGCGGGAAGCCGTGCTGGAGACGGACCCGGCGCTCGTCGTGTCAATCGGTCTCTCCCCTCGCGACGGCATCTCGGTCGAACGCGTCGCCATCAACGTCAACGACTGCCCCATCCCCGACAACGCCGGCCACCAGCCGGTCGACGAACCCATCGTGGCCGACGGCCCCGCCGCCTACTTCTCCACGCTCCCGTTCAAACGCTGCGTCGCAGAGGTGCAGAAGCAGACCGACCTGAAGGCCGTGGTCTCCCAGACCGCCGGGACGTTCGTGTGCAATCACGTCTTCTACGGACTGATGCACCTGCTGGCCACCGAGGACAAGCAGCGGCGCGGCGGCTTCGTACACATTCCGCACACCCCGGAGATGCCCGCCGCCGCCAACCAGTCCGTTCCCTCGCTCCCGGTGGAGGACACGGTCAGGGGGCTGCGTGTCGTCCTGTCGACCGCACTGGCCCACGACACGGACATCACTGTCCCCGGCGGCGCCACCCACTGACCTACCGCTCCACCTGCGGGCCCGCGTCGGGTGCTCGGCGCGGATGCCACGAGCATGGCCCCCACTGCCTCACGAGGGGTACATCGATCTGCTCACCGACCCGGAGTGCGGCCTGGCAATCACCGGCACCAGCCTGCGCTGCTCCTGCGCCCGCTTCCCCGGATACTCCACCGAATGCCGATTCAATTCCCGCAGCAGCACAGGGCTGGAGTGCCACCAGGAAGACCCGGACGACTACGAGGCCCGGCGCAAGCCCTGTCGCCCGGTTCAGCTGCCGGACCTCATCCCGTAGATCGTGGCTGCCCGCACCGGTCGGGCTGCTGGCGCCGCCGGGCGAAGTTGATCGATGGCGGCCCGGGTGTTGTCCAGGGTGCCGCGAGTGGGCGTCGAGATATCACCCGTAACGCCCACACCGCGCATCATGCGCACGGGTAAGACTGCAGGTCAGGAGCCCTTCGCGGCTGGCTCAAGAATCGCCACGCACTCCACATGATGCGTCATCGGAAACAAATCAAACGCCCTCAACGTCCGCACCCGATACCCGCCCTCCTGGAAATACCCGAGGTCCCGCGCCAGCGCCGCCGGGTCGCAGGCCACGTAAGCGATGCGTCGTGCGCCAAGACCCGCCAGTCGGCGGACCGTCTGCTTGCCGGCGCCTGCGCGGGGCGGGTCCAGGACGATGAGGTCGACCTCGGTGATGCCCGTGCGCGGGAGGACCGATTCGACCTTGCCCTGTTCGATGCGGACGCGGTCGAACGACGCGAGGTTGTGGCGGGCGTCCTCCACCGCGCGCTTGCTGGACTCGATGCCGAGCACCGCGCCCTTCTCGCCGACGCGGTCGGCCAGCGCGCCCGCGAAGAGGCCGACGCCGCAGTAGAGGTCGAGGGCCGACTCGCCCTTGCGGGGGGTGAGGCCCTGCATGACGGCCAGCATGAGGGTCTCGGCCGCCTTCGGGTGGACCTGCCAGAAGCCGCCGCTGCCGACCCGGTACGTGCGGCCGTCGGCCCGCTCGCGGACGAAGGGACGCCCGTGGACCCGGTGGACCCCGCCGTCCTTCTCGCCCACGCGCATCACCGAGACCGGCTTGTCCAGTTCGACGATGGGGAGGCGGGCGCCGGGGCGCGGGGCCAGGATCACCTGGCGGTCCTGGGAGCCCGTCGCCGCGATCGCCTCGACCGACGCCATGCCCGACCAGTCGCGCTGTTCGATGCCGAGTTCGGAGACGCCTTCCGCCGCGATCATGCAGTGCTCGATCGGCTCGACCTCGTGCGAGCGGTGGCGGCGCAGCCCCGCCTTGCCGGTCGAGGCGTCCACCGCGTACTGGACGCGCGTGCGCCAGGACGGGACCTCGCCGGCCGGGAGCTTGTCGCCCTCCGCCGGCATGACCGTGCCGTCCCAGCCCGCCTCCTCCGGGGTCAGGCCCGCGAGCCGCTTCAGCTGCTCGGCGATGACCTCGCCCTTGAGGCGGCGCTGCGCACCCGGCTTCGCGTGCTGCCAGTCGCAGCCGCCGCAGCGGCCGGGGCCCGCGTAGGGGCAGGGGGCCTCCACGCGGTCCTTGGAGGGCGTCAGGATCTCCACCGCGTCGGCCCGGATGAAGCGTGCGCCCTCCTCGCCCTCGGTCACGCGTGCGACGACCTTCTCGCCGGGCAGCGCGTGCCGTACGAAGAGCACCTGGCCCTCGTCCGTGCGGGCGATGCAGTGGCCGCCGTGCGCGACGGGGCCGATCTCGACCTCGTACTCCTTGCCGACCAGTGAGGCCGACGCTGCCGACGAGTCCCCCGCCTGCGTTTTCTTCGGTTCTGCCTGCATGGCGGGGTGACTCCACAACGTAAGGGGGAAAGAGGGCGGGGAACGGCCGGACCGCAGACGGCCGGACCACAGCCCACCAGTCTACGTGGGTGTCGTCCGGCCGCCTTACCAGGAGCGTGCAGTGGGTCTGACCGCGTCAGGCCTTCTTGCTCGGCTCCTTCACGCGCTTCGGCTTCTCCACCGGGCCCCGCCGCACCGCTCCCGGCGCGTTCCACTCCGAACGCCTGCGGGCCCGCTTCTTCGCGGCCTCCGAGGAGTCAAGCTGGTAGGGGACGGAGGTCACCATGACGCCCGGGGTGAAGAGCAGGCGGCCCTTGAGGCGGAGTGCGCTCTGGTTGTGGAGCAGGTGCTCGTACCAGTGGCCCACCACGTACTCGGGGATGATCACGCTGACCACGTCGCGCGGGCTCTCCCTGCGCAGGTTCTTGACGTACTCGATGATCGGGCGGGTGATCTCGCGGTACGGCGAGTCGAGGACCTTCAGGGGGACCGTGATGCCGCGGCGCTCCCACTCCTCCTTGAGGGCCTTGGTCTCCACCGGGTCGACGTTGATGCTGAGCGCCTCCAGCGTGTTGGAGCGCATCAGCTTCGCGTAGGCCAGCGCGCGCAGCGTCGGGCGGTGGATCTTGGAGACCAGGACGATCGAGTGGACCCGGGAGGGGCGCACGCTGTCGTCGCCCGGGGTCTCCGGGGCCGCGATCTCCTCTGCCACGCGGTCGTAGTGGCGGCGGATCGCCGTCATCGTCGCGTAGAAGATGCACATGCCGAGCAGGGCGACCCAGGCGCCGTGCGTGAACTTGGTGACCAGGACGACGACCAGGACGAGGCCCGTGAAGAACGCGCCGAACGTGTTGATCGCGCGCGAGCGGACCATGCGGCGGCGCTTGTTCTGGTCCTTCTCGGTGGCCAGGTGGCGGTTCCAGTGCCGGACCATGCCGATCTGGCTGAGCGTGAAGGAGACGAAGACGCCGACGATGTAGAGCTGAATGAGGCGGGTCGAGTCCGCGCCGTAGACGACCACGAGGAGCGCGGCCGCGCCGGCGAGCAGCACGATGCCGTTGGAGAACGCGAGGCGGTCGCCGCGGGTGTGCAGCTGGCGCGGCAGGTAGCGGTCCTGCGCCAGGATCGAGCCGAGCAGCGGGAAGCCGTTGTACGCGGTGTTGGCCGCGAGGAAGAGGACCAGCGCGGTGGCCGCGGCGAGGATCATGAACAGCAGGCTGCCGTGGCCGAAGACGGCCTCGGCGACCTGGGAGATCACCGGGTTCTGGACGTAGTCGCTGCCGACCGGCACGCCGTTGTGGATCAGGTCGTGGGCCGGCTTCTCGGCCATGTGGACGTTGGTCGCCATGGCGAGGCCGATGATGCCGCAGAACATCGTGACGGCCAGGCCGCCCATGAGCGCGAGGGTCGTCGCGGCGTTCTTGGACTTCGGCTTGCGGAAGGCCGGGACGCCGTTGCTGATCGCCTCGACGCCGGTCAGCGCCGCACAGCCCGAGGAGAAGGCCCGCAGGAGCAGGAAGACGAGCGCGAAGCCCGCGAGGCCCTGGTGCTCGGGCTTGATCTCGTAGTCGGCGGTCGGCGACTTCATGGTGTCGTCCAGGACGATGCCCCGGAAGGCGCCCCACGCGATCATGAGGAAGACGCCGGCCACGAAGACGTACGTCGGGATCGCGAAGAGCTTTCCGGACTCCTTCACGCCGCGCAGGTTCATCAGGGTGAGGAGGACGATGACGGCCACCGCGCAGAGCACCTTGTGCTCGACCACGAACGGGACCGCCGAGCCGAGGTTCTCGATGCCCGAGGAGATCGACACGGCCACGGTCAGGACGTAGTCGACGAGCAGGGCGCTCGCGACGGTGAGTCCGGCGCGAGGGCCGAGGTTGGTGGTGGCGACCTCGTAGTCGCCACCACCGCTCGGGTACGCGTGCACGTTCTGTCTGTAGGACGCCACGACCGTGAACATCAGCACGACGACCGCGACGGCGATCCACGGGCTGAAGTGGTAGGCCGACACACCCGCGATGGAGAGGACGAGAAGAACCTCTCCCGGCGCGTACGCCACAGACGAGAGCGGGTCGGAGGCGAAGACGGGGAGTGCGATGCGCTTCGGCAGGAGCGTTTCTCCGAGCCGGTCACTGCGCAGTGCGCGCCCGATGAGGATCCGTTTGGGCACGTCGGTCAGTTTGGACACGGAGAGGATCGTAAGCGTTCGAATGGGGGCGCGCCCACCCACCACCCCCAACTGCTCCGACTATCGGCCTTGTGCGATCCTGCGCCCCTCCGGACGGGCGTGGTCCGCCCCCGTGTGCCGCTCCCCCGCGACCTGCTCCGTCCCGGCCCGCTCCCCCACGACCTGCTCCCCCGCGACCTGCTCTCCCGTCCCCCGGCGCTCCGCGGCCCGCGCCTCCGCGCGGCGGATCGCGCCGGACGGCCACCACGTGACGCGGCCGAGCAGGAGAAGCGCGGCGGGCAGGATCATGACGCGGATCACAAACGCGTCGAGCAGGACGGCCACCGCGAGGACGAGGCCCATCTGCTTCATCTCCAGGATGTGCAGCATCACGAAGCTCGCGAAGACAGTGACCATGACGATCGCCGCGCTGGTGACGACCTTGGCGGAGGAGGTGATGCCCTCGATGACCGCCTGCCGCGTGGGCACGCCGTTCAGGGCGGCCTCGCGGATGCGGCTGACCACGAAGACCTGGTAGTCCATCGAGAGCCCGAAGAGGATCACGAAGAGGAAGAGCGGCACGCGCGAGGAGATTCCGCCGAGCGAGATGAAGGAGAGCAGTTCCTCGGCCCACTCGCCCTGGAAGACGAGGACGAGGATGCCGAGCGCCGACGCGGCCGAGAGCAGGTTGAGGACGACGCCGAGCAGTCCGAGGACGACCGAGCGGAACGCGAAGACCGTCATGACGAAGGTCATCAGGAGCAGGAAGCCGAGGACGAGCGGCAGCTTCTCGTTCTGGTGTCCTACGTAGTCGACGCCGCGCGCGACCTCACCGGTGACGGCCGTCTCGACGCCGGGCAGCCTGCCGACGGTCGCGGGGAGGTGGTCGTGACGGATGCGGTCGAGCGAGTCTTCGGCCTTCTTCGAGTACGTCGGGTGCGGACCGTTGAGTTCCAGCGTGGTGGTCCGCCGGTCCTCGGAGGTGCGGAGCAGCGGGGTGCGTGCGGGGTGCGAGAAGAGCGGGTCGTCCTGTGCCCTGCGGTCCAGCTCTTCCAGGGCCGCCTTCACGTCGGCGGCCCGCGCGGCCTCGGCCCGCACCACGACCAGGTGGCGGAGGCGCTGTTCGGGGAAGGTTTCGAGCAGCGTGTCGTACCCCCGCATCGCCGGGATCTCGCGGGAGAAGCTGTCCCGCGCGGGGTTCTTGAGGTTCATGTCCAGGGCGGGCAGCGCGAGGCCCAGCATGACGAGGACGGAGACGCAGAGGGTGAGCGCGGGGTGCTTGCGGGCGGGGGCGAGCAGGGCGCTCCAGGCGCGGCCGGGCTTCCTCTCGCCGTACGACACGTCCGATCCGTACGACACGTCAGATCCGTCCGAAACATCCGATTCGTACGACCCCCGCGGCCCCTGCGACCCGTGCGACCGGACCGGCTTCCCCCGCGCCGCGCGCTTGGCCGCGCGGCGCTCGGTCCGTCGGCCGAGCGTGACCAGGAGCGCCGGCAGGACCGTCACGGAGCTGGCCACGGCGACGGCGACGACCAGGATGGTGCCGGTGGCGAGTGAGTCGAAGATGACGTCACGGGCGAGGAAGAGCGCGGTGGTGGAGACGATCACCGCGAGCCCGGAGACCACGATCGCCCGGCCCGCCGTCGCGGCGGCGGCCTCGACCAGGGCTTCCGAGGTGAGGCGGCCGCCCGCACGAGCCCGCTCCTCGCGTTCGCGCTTGAGGTAGAAGAGCGTGTAGTCGACGCCGACCGCCATGCCGATGAGCAGGATCATGCTCATCCCGACGCCGGTGTCGGGCAGGAGGTGCGAGGCCGCCATCGCGAGGCCCATCGTCGCCATGATCGAGGTGATGGCGAGCAGCAGCGGTACGCCGACCATGACGACCGAGCCGAAGACCACGGCGAGCGTGATCAGCGTGACCGGCAGGGTGATCGCCTCGGAGAACTTCAGGTCCTTGTCGCGCTGGCCGTCGACGCCCTTGCTCACGGAGGCGTCGCCGGTCTCCTCGATCCGCAGGCCCGGGTGGGCCTCGGCGGCCTTCTCGGTCTGGGCCTGAAGCGGCGGGACGCGGTCCTGGTCGTCCTGCTCCGAGCCGGTCAGCTCCACCGGGACCCGCAGGACGCGTCCGTCGGCGGAGGGGACCGGGGCCTTGACCGAGGCGACCTCGGGCAGGGCCCGCATGCGGTCGGTGATGTCCTTGACGGCGGCGTCGGCCGCCGCCCTGTCCAGCGGCCCCGGCTTGTCCCAGGAGCCCGCCGCGGCGCGGATCAGTATGTGTTCCGTGGACCGGAGCGGGATGCCGCCGCCGGTCGCCAGGGCCTCGGCCCGGCCCGCCTCGCCGACGCGGAAGTCCTCCGAGGTCGCGCTGTTCGTCCCGGCGGCGATTCCGCCGCCGAGGCAGAGCGCCACGAAGACCAGCCAGCCGACGATCGCCCGCCATGGGTGCAGCGCGCTCCACCGGGCCACGCGCACCGTGACCGATCGCTTTCTCATGTCCGTCCCCCGCCCTTTCGGCATCGTCCTGCCGTGCCATGTACGGATGTACGCATGCTTCAGGTGCCTCATGTGCTTCACGTGTAAGAAGACACTGACAGGTGAAGGATCGAGCCGTCAACTGTCATGCGACTGCCGCAGGGGGCGCGGGAAGGAGTCGGCGGGCCGCGGATTGACAGCGGATCCCGTCATACGTAAGCCTTGACTGACAGGTTTCGGAGCAGCGCGAAGGCGGACCATGGACAGCGAGGAGCTGCTGGCTTTTCTCGCGGCGGTCGGCCATGCACAGCGCATCCGGATCATCACCGAGCTCGCGTCCGGCAGGCTGTACGTCAGCGAGCTGGCCCGGCGGCTCGGGGTGTCCCGCCCCTTGCTCTACATGCACCTCGAACGCATGGAGAAGGCCGGCCTCGTCGTCGGCCACCTGGAGCTCTCCGACGACGGCAAGGCGCTCAAGTACTTCGAACTGGCGCCGTTCGACGTGCAGTTGAACGTGGATACGATCGTCGCGGCCGTCCGCCACGACCAGTCGGGTCAGCCAGGCCGGTCGGGCGATGACGGACAGCACTCAGCAAAGGGGACGCCCTAGTGGACGACGTGATCATTCCCGTCGCTTTCTTCCTGATACTCGCCGGCGCGATCGTCGCCGTCGCGTACTTCCAGACGCAGCGCAACCGCGAGCGCGACCGGCAGTACGCCGAGGCCATGCAGGGGTACCGTGAGGCCGTCGAGCGGGCCAGGTCCGAGCAGGAGTCGACCCGCCTCCAGCTCGTCGAGCTCGGCCACCGGCTGGAGAAGGTCGAGGGGCTGCTGCGCAGCGTCGACTGAGGCTTAAGCTCGTCTCTTGGCAACGCCGCACGCTGTTGCCCCGTGGTTGCCACCAGAGTGAGAGAGAAGAGTGAGCACGATGTTTTCGCAGGTCAGCGGGATGACCAGGAGTGCGGGGTAAAGGACAGGTGCACATCGTCATCATGGGCTGCGGGAGAGTCGGGTCCGCTCTCGCCCAGAACCTGGAACAACAGGGGCACACGGTCGCCGTCGTCGACCAGGACCCCACCGCCTTCCGCCGCCTCGGCTCCGGGTTCGGCGGCCGCCGCGTCACCGGCGTCGGTTTCGACCAGGACACCCTGCGCGAGGCCGGCATCGAGGAGGCGGGCGCCTTCGCCGCCGTCTCCAGCGGCGACAACTCGAACATCATCGCCGCCCGCGTGGCCCGCGAGATGTTCGGCATCGAGAACGTCGCGGCCCGCATCTACGACCCGCGCCGCGCCGAGGTCTACCAGCGCCTCGGCATCCCGACGGTCGCCACGGTCCGCTGGACCGCCGACCAGATGCTGCGCCGGCTGCTGCCCTCCGGTGCCGAGCCGCTGTGGCGCGATCCCACCGGCGGTGTGCAGCTCGCCGAGGTGCACGCCTCGGCGGCGTGGATCGGGCACAAGATCAGCCAGCTGCAGGAGGAGACCGGCGTCCGCGTGGCCTTCCTCACCCGGCTGGGCGAAGCGGTCCTGCCGACCTCGCAGACGGTGTTGCAGGAAGGCGACCTGGTGCACGTCATGATGCGCACCGACCAGGTCGACAAGGTCGAAGCGGCGTTCGCCGAAGGCCCCGAGGAAGGCGGTCACTGATGAGGGTCGCCATTGCCGGAGCAGGCGCGGTGGGCCGTTCCATCGCCGGTGAGCTCCTGGAGAACGGGCACGAGATCCTGCTCATCGACAAGGCGCCGACCGCCATCTCGGTGGAGCGCGTCCCGCAGGCCGAGTGGCTGCTCGCCGACGCCTGTGAGATCACCTCGCTCGACGAGGCGGCGCTCCAGCGCTGCAACGTCGTGATCGCCGCGACCGGCGACGACAAGGTGAACCTCGTCGTCTCGCTGCTCGCCAAGACGGAGTACGGCGTCCCGCGGGTCGTCGCCCGCGTCAACAACCCGAAGAACGAGTGGCTCTTCAACGAGTCATGGGGCGTCGACGTCGCGGTCTCCACGCCGCGTCTGATGTCCGCGCTCGTCGAGGAGGCGGTGAGCGTCGGCGATCTCGTCCGGCTGCTGCGCTTCAGCCACGGCGACGCGAACCTGGTGGAGCTGACGCTGCCGCCCGAGTCGGCCCTCGCGGGCACGCAGGTCGGCGACGTGCAGTGGCCCGAGGACACCTCGCTGGTCACGATCATCCGCGGTACGCGCGTCCTCGCGCCGACCGCGGACGACTCCCTCGAAGCGGGGGACGAGCTTCTCTTCGTCGCGGCGCAGGCCCGTGAGGAGCAGCTGGAGGATCTGCTGTCGGTGCGGCGGGAGAGCTAGCCTCTGGGCTCGGTACGCAGAGGGGGGCGCCCGGTGATTTCCGGGCGCCCCCCTCTCGTACGTCTGCTGACGGTGCGCTCTCGTACTTCTGCTGCGGGTGCGTTAGGGCTGGGCGCGCAGTTCCCCGCGCCCCTGAAGCGCCCCTGCGGGGCAGCCTCAGGCGCTCCGGCGCTCCCGCTCGCGCTCCTCCTCCGCCTTCTCCGCCGCTTCCATCTCGGCGAACACGTCGATCGGCGGCGGGGCCTTCGCGAGGAACACCCACGTCAGATAGACGGCGAGCAGGAACGGCGGGATCTTCAGGGCGACCAGGACCCAGCCGAACTGCGTGGTGTCCGCCCACCAGTACAGCGGGAAGAGGATCGCGCACTTGGCGAGCAGGATCAGGCCCCAGGCCCAACTGGCCTTCGCGTACGCCTTCTTGCGGCCAGGGTTGCGGGTGCGCCAGGAGAGGTTCTCCTTGAAGACCGGGCCGAGGATAAGGCCGATCAGCGGGACGCCCGCGAGGGTCGTGATCATGTACGCCAGGGAGAGGCCCAGGGTGTAGAGCATGCCGGGCAGGTAGAAGTCCTTGGCGTTGCCGGTCATCATCGCGAAGACCACACCGAAGGCGACACCGAAGACGCCGCTGAAGGCGTGCTTGACGGTGTCCTTCATGACCAGGCGGACCACGACGAGCACCAGGGACACCGCGAGGGCCGCGATGGCCGACATGTGCAGGTCCTTGTTGATCGTGAAGATGGTCACGAAGAGCAGGCCGGGGACGACCGTCTCCACCATGCCCCGCACGCCGCCGAAGGCTTCGAAGAGCGCTGCCTCGGTCACGGCCCTGGAATCGGCGTCCTGATCGGCGCTCCCTTGGTCCGTCGGCTTGTCGAGGGACGTCACCGGTTACTCCCGTCCGAGGGGTCTGAGTTCGTACTTGGGGTTGAAGAGCACCCGGCGGCCGCGGCTCATCGAGATCCGGCCCGATGCGATCAGCCTGCGCCCCGGTTCTATCCCGACGATGGAGCGCCTGCCGAGCCACACCACGTCCAGCGCCGCCGAGCCGTCGAACAGCTCGGCCTCCAGGGCGGGAACCCCGGCGCGTGGTCGCAGAGTGACCGTGCGCAAGGTACCAGTAACGGTGACTATCTGGCGGTCCTGGCAGTCGCCGATACGGACGCAGCCCGCTGTCTCGGCGTCCTCCCGCAGCTCCTCCGACTCCAGGTCCTCCTGGGAGGAGGAGAGCCGGTCGAGCATGCGCCGGAAACGGCCCGCCGGCTTGTCGGAACCAGAAACAGCACTCATACAAGAAGCGTACCGGTGGGCGCCGACACCAGGGACAGGGGTGCGCTCATCTGTGCTTATGTCCGCTCAGTACCCGCTCCGGGGGCCGCTGAAGCGAGGAATCCGGTCAGTGTCGCGGCCGCCGGTATTCCGGTCACTTCTCGAACCGGTATCCCATTCCCGGTTCCGTGATGAAGTGCCGCGGGTGCGCCGGGTCCGCCTCCAGCTTGCGGCGCAGCTGCGCCATGTAGACGCGCAGGTAGTTGGTCTCCGTGCCGTACGAGGGGCCCCAGACCTCCTGGAGCAGCTGCTTCTGGCTGACCAGGCGGCCGGTGTTGCGCACCAGGACCTCCAGGAGGTGCCACTCCGTGGGGGTGAGGCGTACGTCGCGTCCGCCGCGGTTGACCTTCTTGGCGGCCAGGTCGACGGAGAAGTCGCCGGTGTCGACCAGGACGTCGTCGTCGCCGGGGCCGGTGGGCTCCGCCCTGCGGACGGCGGCGCGCAGCCGGGCGAGGAGTTCGTCCATGCCGAAGGGCTTGGTCACGTAGTCGTCGGCGCCGGCGTCCAGCGCCTCGACCTTCTCGTCCGAGCTGTGCCGGGCGGAGAGGACCAGGATCGGGACGCGCGTCCAGCCGCGCAGGCCCCGGATGACCTCCACGCCGTCCATGTCGGGCAGACCGAGGTCGAGCACGATCACGTCGGGGTGGCGGGCCGCGGCGACCTGCAGCGCCGTGGCGCCGTCGGGGGCCGAGTCCACCTCGTACTTGCGCGCCTTCAGGTTGATCACGAGGGCGCGTACGATCTGCGGCTCGTCGTCGACCACGAGCACCCGGGTCATGCGTACCTGCCTTTCCGGCTTCTGGTTCTGGAGCACGGCTTGTGTTCTGGGTCCGGGTTCCGGTTCCGGGTCACGAGGTGGCCCGGGACGAGAGCTCGGGGCGGACCGGCGGCCGGCCGGCGGCCGCCCGCAGAGTGAGGACCATGGTGAGGCCGCCGCCTGGGGTGTCCTCGGCGGCGAGGGTGCCGCCCATGGCCTCGACGAAGCCGCGGGCGACGGCGAGGCCGAGGCCCACACCGGCACCCCGTGGAGCGTCACCGTAGCGCTGGAAGGGCGCGAAGATGCGGTCCTTGGCGCTGTCGGGGACGCCGGGGCCGCGGTCCACGACGCGGATCTCGACGCGCTCGCCGAGGGCGCTGGCGGAGACCTTCACGGGCGCGCCCTCGGGGGCGTACTTCACGGCGTTCTCGACGATGTTGGCGACCGCCCGCTCCAGGAGGCCCTTGTCGACGGCGACCATGGGCAGCGTCTCGGGGATGTCCAGCTCCGCGCTGCCGTCGGGTACGCCGCCGAGGGCCATGGGGACGACCTCGTCGAGGTCGATCTCGCGGATCAGCGGGGTGACCGTGCCGGTCTGCAGCCGGGACATGTCGAGGAGGTTCCCGACGAGGTGTTCGAGCCGGTCGGCGCCCTCCTCGATGCCCGCCAGGAGCTCGGCCTCGTCCTCGTCGGACCACTCGACGTCGTCGGAGCGCAGGGAGGAGACGGCTGCCTTGATGCCCGCGAGCGGCGTGCGGAGGTCGTGGCTGACGGCGGCGAGCAGGGCGGTGCGGATGCGGTTGCCCTCCGCGAGGGTGCGGGCCTGGTGGGCCTCGGACTGCAGGCGCTGGCGGTCGAGGACGACCGCGGCCTGCGCGGCGAACGCGGCGAGGACCCGGCGGTCCGCGGCGGGCAGGACCCGGCCCGACAGGGCCAGCGCCATGTGGTCGCCGACGGGCATGTCGACATCGGCGTCCTCGGGACGCTCCAGCGGGCGGCCGTCGCCGACGCTGCCCGCGCAGGTCCAGGGGTCGGTGTCGCCCGCGCGTTCCAGGAGGGCCACGGACTCCATGGCGAAGGTCTCGCGGACCCGCTCCAGGAGGGCCTCCAGGCTGGTCTCGCCGCGCAGCACGCTGCCGGCGAGGAAGGACAGTATCTCCGCCTCGGCCCGCAGCCGGGCGGCCTGGTGGGTGCGCCGGGCCGCGAGGTCCACGACGGAGGCCACCGACACCGCGACGCCGACGAACACCGCGATGGCGACGATGTTCTTGTTGTTGGAGACGGTCCAGAGGTGCAGCGGCGGCGTGAAGTAGTAGTTCAGGAGCAGCGAGCCGACGGCCGCCGAGGCGAGCGCCGGGAAGAGCCCGCCCACCAGCGCGGCGGCGACGGTGAGCGTCAGGAACAGCAGCATGTCGTTGGCGAGGCCGAGGTCGGCGTCGACATGGGTGAGCAGCAGCGTGAGCAGCGTGGGGCCCGCGACGCCGACCAGCCAGCCCCAGATGACCCGGGAGCGGCCGAGGCGCGCCCCGCGCGCGACGGGCAGCCCGCGCCCCTTGGCGACCTCGCCGTGCGTGACGATGTGCACGTCCAGGTCGGGTCCCGAGTCGCGGGCGACGGTGGCGCCGACGCCGGGCCCGAAGACGTACTGCCAGGTCTTGCGGCGGGAGGAGCCGAGGACGATCTGGGTGGCGTTGACGCCGCGTGCGAAGTCGAGGAGCGCGGCCGGTATGTCGTCGCCTATGACGTGGTGGAAGGTGCCGCCGAGGTCTTCGACGAGGGTGCGCTGGACGGCGAGTTCCTTGGGGGACGCGCCGGTCAGGCCGTCGCTGCGGGCTATGTAAACGGCGAGGATCTCGCTGCCCGAGCCCTTGGCGGCCATCCGGGACGCGCGTCTGATCAGCGTGCGGCCCTCGGGGCCGCCGGTCAGGCCGACGACGATGCGCTCGCGGGCCTGCCAGGTGGAGCGGATGTTGTGCTCGCCGCGGTACTGCTGGAGGTATTCGTCGACGCGGTCGGCGACCCAGAGCAGCGCGAGCTCGCGCAGCGCCGTGAGGTTGCCGGGCCTGAAGTAGTTGGAGAGGGACGCGTCGATGCGGTCGGGCTTGTAGATGTTGCCGTGCGCCATGCGGCGCCGCAGCGCCTGTGGCGACATGTCGACCAGTTCGATCTGGTCGGCGCGGCGCACCACCTCGTCCGGGACGGTCTCCTTCTGGCGCACTCCGGTGATCGACTCGACGACGTCGCCGAGTGACTCCAGGTGCTGGATGTTGACCGTCGAGACGACGTCGATGCCGGCCGCGAGGAGTTCCTCGACGTCCTGCCAGCGCTTGGCGTTGCGCGAGCCGGGGACGTTCGTGTGGGCGAGCTCGTCGACCAGGGCGACGGCCGGGGCGCGCTCCAGGGTGGCGTCGACGTCCATCTCGGTGAACGCCGTGCCGCGGTACTCCAGCTCCTTGCGGGGCACCTGTTCGAGGCCGTGCAGCATCACCTCGGTGCGCGGCCGGTCGTGGTGCTCCACGAAGGCGACCACGCAGTCGGTGCCGCGCTCGATGCGGCGGTGGGCCTCGGAGAGCATCGCGTACGTCTTGCCGACGCCCGGTGCCGCACCGAGGTAGATCCGAAGCTTGCCGCGTGCCATGGCCTCATTGTCTTCCCGAAACTGCTGTGTACGCAGCGTCGACCTTACGGCCAACAATTCCGGCATTACGGATGAGGGGGTGCGGGGGTGGGGTCCTTGACACAACCCTGATGCCTTGCCCGCCGGACGGCCTCGTGCCCCGGTCGGTGCGGTCGGTGGGCCGCATGTGTTCAGTTCGCGACGATTTCTCCGTCGCGCAGTTCCAGGACCCGGTCGGCCAGGTCGAGCAGGGCGGCGTCGTGCGTGGCCACCAAGGCGGTGACGCCCTCGCTGCGGACGACAGCGCGCAGCAGCTCCATGACGGCGAGACCGGTCTCCGCGTCGAGCTGTCCGGTGGGTTCGTCGGCGATCAGCAGGGCGGGCTTGTTGGCGAGGGCGCGGGCGATGGCCACGCGCTGCTGCTGCCCTCCGGAGAGCTCGCCGGGCCGCTGACCCGCGTGGTCGGCGAGGCCGACGAGAGCGAGGAGGAGTGCGACCCGCTCCTCACGCGCGCGTGGCTCGGCCTTGCGGAGCCGCAGGGGAACGCCGACGTTCTCATCGGCGGTGAGGATGGGGATGAGTCCGAAGGACTGGAAGACGAACCCCAGACGGTCCCTGCGCAGTTCCAGCAGCCCCTTCTCCCCGAGGCCCACGAGCCCCACGCCGTCCACGGTGACCTTGCCCCGGTCCGGGACGTCGAGCCCGCCGACGAGGTTAAGCAGCGTGGTCTTGCCGGACCCCGAGCGGCCCTTGAGAGCGACGAGTTCCCCGCGCGGCACCGCGAAGGAGACGCCCCGCAGGGCGTGCACGGCGGCGGCACCGCTGCCGTAGGTCCGGTGCAGATCCTCTACGACGACCATGGCGTCGACCACCCTCACCGCGCCTCCCCTTGTCCGGTGCCGGGCCCGTCCGGCCACACCCCCACGTGGTCCGGCTCCGCCGTCAGCCGTACCCGCCCCCGCAGGCCGTACCGCTCCACGTACTCCCCCGGCAGCTGCAGCCGCCCCGCCCGGTCCAGAACCGTGAACTCCTCACCCGTGCCGCCCTGTTCGCGAAGCGTCTCCGTAGACGTACGGCCGTCACGGATACGGACCGTGCGACGGACCTGCTCGGAGACGAGAGGGTCATGGGTGACGACCAGGACGGTCGCGCCGAGCTCCTCGTTGGCGCGGCGCAGGGCGGCGAAGACGTCCTCTCCGGAGGCGGTGTCCAGTTCGCCGGTCGGCTCGTCGGCGAGGAGGACGCGCGGGGAGTTGGCGGTGGCGACGGCGACGGCCACGCGCTGCTGTTCGCCGCCGGAGAGTTCGGTCGGCCGCCGGTCGCGGCAGTGCGCGACGCCGAGCACGCCGAGCAGTTCGGCGGCCCTCTCCCGACGTGCGCGGCGCGGCACGCGCGTGTACTTCATCGGCAGCGCCACGTTCTCCAGCGCGGTCAGATAGGGCAGCAGATTGCGCCCGGTCTGCTGCCAGACGAAGCCCACGGTGCTCCTGCGGTAGCCGAGGCGCTCCCGGCGCCCCATCGCGAGCAGATCGTGGCCCGCGACCTTCGCGCGTCCCGCGGTGGGCAGGTCCAGGCCGGAGAGGATCGACAGGAGCGTGGACTTGCCCGACCCCGACGCGCCCACCAGCGCCACGCACTCCCCGGCCGCGACGACCAGGTCCAGGCCCTGGAGCGCCTGCACCTCGACCTCCTCGGTGCGGTAGACGCGGACGAGGTTGTCGCAGACGACAAGGCCCTCGTCGGCGGCGGTACGCCCGGCGGCGCGCGCCCGCGCCTCCAGCTCGGCCAGTTCAGTCATCCGCTCTCCCGAGTCGTAGGACGGCGCCGAGCCCCCGGCGCCGTCCGAGCCAGGTCTCCACGCCCACCGCCGCGGCCACCAGGACACAGAGTCCCGCGCTCAGGGCCGCGGTGAACAGCGCGTCGACGTGCAGGGCGGGCGCGGTGGGCCCGCCGGTGAACTCCCGCAGGTCGAGGGCGGGACCGAGCAGCGCGGGCAGCACGAGGCCGAGCGCGACGCCGCCCACGACGGCCGCGAGCACCAGGGGCAGGAGCTGCAGCAGTTGCAGCGCGGCCGCGGCACGCCCGCCGAGACCGAGAGTGCGCAGGTAGGCGGTGGTGCGTCCGCGCGCGGGAGCGGACAGGAGCAGTTCGAGCACAAGGGCGAGGAGGGCGAGGAGCACGGCGAGCGCGGTGCAGGCGGTGTGCGCCAGGGTCACGGCGGCGGTCAGCCGGTCGTCGGCGGCCTCGGCCTGTTCCTCGGCGCGGATGCGGAGCTCTCCGCCGGTCGCTCCGGGGGCGGCACGCGGTACGAGGGAACGCAGCGCCTCCGTGTCCATGCGCACGCCGTACAGCAGGAGCGCGGACTCCTCGAAGTCCGAGGCGGCCAAGGCGCGCAGGTCGCGGTTGTCGGCGAGGAGCAGGTGCTGCCGGGACTCGGTGGCGCCGCGCACGGGTCCGAGGGCGGCGTCGCGCGCCGCATCCTCCGGCAGCGGACCGACGACCCGCAGCCGCGCCTCCTTGCCGTGCAAGGTGAAGGTGAGCAGGTCACCGGCGTGCCCCTCGGAGGCGAGCACCCGGATGTCCCGGCCGCCCCCGCCCCGGGTAAGGCCCGCGTCGTCCAGCGCGCGGGCGGCGGCCGAACCCCGCGCCGCCTCGCGCAACTTCGCCCCGTCCACCCCGACCAGGCTGGAGATCCCGTACCGCCCGCCGTCCTTCCCGCTCACCGGATCGACCCTCAGCTGCCGCACCGTCACCGTTTTCCGCACTCCACGCGCGCGTGCCAGCCGTTCCGCCGTGCCGGGGTCGCGGTCCGCGCCCAGGAAGGAGGCGTCGGCGCCCACCTGCCAGGCCGCCGCGGCGCGCCGCCCCTCCACCAGCGTCCCCGAGACGAGCCCTCCGAAGACGGCACCGGCGAGCGTCACCACCAGGACGAGCAGCGCGAGGCCGCGCGCCGGAGCCTCCTTGGCGGCGCGGGACAGCGCGACGAGGACGACGGTGCCCCGCCCCCGTGCCGACCATCGCGCCACCGCGCGCACCGGCCAGGGGTAGCACCGCACCAGGACGGCGACCGTCGCGAGCCCCAGCAGCACGGGCACCGCGGCGAGCAGCGGATCCGGCCCGGCCGCCCCCTCCGTGCCCCGTGCCCGCAGCGCGAGGACCCCGCCCGCGGCGAGCAGCAGCACCAGCGCCTCCACCACGATCCGGCGCCCGGCGCCCCGCGGCGCGCGCTCCCGCAGCACGGCCCGGTCCCGCACCGCGAACCACGTGAGGGCGGGCAGCAGCAGCCAGCAGAGGAGGGCGACGGCCAGCCCCTCGGCGTACGCGGGTGAACTCCCCGGCGCCCGCGTCAGCGCCGCGACCGCGCAGCCGACGCCGAAGCCGAGCAGCGCAGCCGGTGCGCTCTCCACGGCACGCCCCAGGGCGAGCCCGGCGGCCGAAGCCCCGCGCGCCCGCAGCAGCCGGTCCCCGTCGAGCCGCCGCCGCACCACAAGGAGCGAGGTCACGACGGCGGCGGCGAACCCCACGCCGAGCAGCGAGGCCAGGGCGAACGACATCACGACGCCCGCCTGCCGCCACTGGCGCCGGAACTCCTCGAAGACGTCGACCAGTTCGGTGTCGCTCTCCAGCTCCGTCGCGGGATGGGACCCGAGGACGCACCACTTCCCGCCGTACGACTCCATGTCGCAGAAGGCTTCCTTGGCCGCGGGCGGGTAGCGGGCCATGAGCCGCTGGAAGTCCCGCGCGCCGCGCTCCCCCACGAACCGGCCCGCGACCTCCTCCGTCAGGTCGAGCCGCATGTTCCACTCGACGGTGAGTTCGGCGTTCGCCTGGTTCTGGAGGATCTCGGCGCCGCGGGGCGCGATGAGGGCGCCGACGTCCGGGGCGGCCCCTCTCGCGCCGGGCACCGGCCGTGCGAGCAGCGGCTGCTCGGCCCAGAGCCGCGTGCCCTTCGCGGAGCCGGAGCGGGAGTCGGCCCCGGATCCCGAGCCGGAGCCGGAGCCGGAGCCGGAGTCACCCCCGGAGCGGGAGTCAGCCCCGGAACCGGAGCCGGCGTCAGAACCCGCGGCCGAACCGGAGCCGGAGCCCGGACCCGCCGCCCGGAACACCCCGACGAGCCGTCCGACCGCACGGACGTTCGCCATGGCGCCGCCCTCCAGCCCGATCCGCTGCCCGACACGCAGCCGGAGCGCGTCACGCGTCCGCTCGGACACGGCGAGCTCCACCACCTGCCCGTGCGCGCGGGGCGCCCGTCCGGCGACGTACGCGCTCCGCCCCGGGGCGTCGGACGCGTACACCAGCGACAGCGAGACGCCACCCGCCACGTCCCCGTCCACCGTGGGCAGTTCGATCCGGGTCGAGTCGTGGACGAGTCCACCGCGCAGCCGGCCCGGCGAGGCGTTCTCGATGACGGTCGCGTACCGCGCGAGATCGGCCCCCAGCTCGCCCTTCTCACCCGGACGGGGCTGCTCCGGGTCGATCCGCGCGCTGTGCACCACCCCGGGCGCCGCGCGCTGGACCTGCTCGAACCGGCCCGCCAGCGCGTCCCCGCCCAGCCGTTCGAACAGCCCGGGACCGGCAGCGGCGACGGCCACGAGCACGCCGATCACCATCCCGAGACCCACCACCAGCGGCACTCGCCGCCACCACTCACGCCGCACAGCGCCCCCCGGACCCCCCGAACCCCACGGGCCACCACCCCGCCACACCCCACCGGCGCCCCTTCACACGTCCTCCCCCGCCCGGAGCACCCGCGCCAGATCCACCCGTCCAAGGAGTCGCGCCGCCACCGTCACGACCGCGCAGATCACCGCCCCGGTCACCCCGGCCGTCACCACCACCCGCACCCACGGCACGGAGGCGGTCAGTTCGGGGAAGACCGGCTCCCCCTCCGCGTCGACCGTCACCACCGGCATGATCAGCGAAGCGAGGGCGGCCCCGAGCACCGTGCCGAGCGCCGCCGCGACGCCGGCCAGCGCCAGCTGCTCCGTCCACAAGTACGCCGCCAACTGTCCCCGCCGCATCCCGAGCGCCCGCAGCAACCCGAACTCCCGCTCCCTGGCCCGTGCGGAGACCACGGTGTGCAGGGCGAACGCGATGACCGCGAAGGCGGGGGCGAGCGCCAGGCACAGCACGAGCGCCCCGCGCGCCCCGCGCCGCAGCGGGTCGGCGGCCAGCTCCTTCCTGACCTGCGGGACGTCCACCGCGTGCCCCAGCCACGGGTCCGCCCGCACCGCCGCCGCGGCCGCCGTCGCGTCCGTGCCACGGACCCCCACCCACCAGGCGCTCTCCGCCCCGGGCAACGCCCCGCTCAGGGCCCATTGGGCGGCCATCGCACGGGAGTCGGCGAGCAGCCGCGGCCGGTCGCGCGGCATCCCCGGCACCGCCGCGAGCCGCCCGACGATCTCGACCCGCGCGCTCCCGCCCGTGCTCCCTCGGACCGTCACGGTGTCCCCGATCCGGACCGCCCCGGAGGCCAGCAGCGCGTCGTCGGCGAGCGCGGGCGCGGCCGGGCGCCCCGTGGCGCGGTCCGTGCCGAGCCGCACGCTCCACGTGGGGTACTTCAGCCGCCCGTCGGGGCCGCGCAGCACCGCGTCGACGAGCTTTCCGCGGCCGGGCCGGTCGGCGCAGAGGACGGGTCCGGGCGCCTGCCCGGACGGCGGCCGCCCCTGTTCGCGCCCCTGCTCCCGCGCACGCTCCCGCGCGGCCCCCGGGCACCCCGCCGCGCGCCGGTCGGGCCGGTCGGCCCGCAGGTCGCGCCAGCGCGCCTCCCGCGAGAGCCCCGGCACCTGGTCGACGGTCAGGCGGTACGTCCGCCGGACCCGCTCGCCGACCATGCTCAGGTCGATCTGCAGGATGCGGACGCCGTCGCCGCGCGCCCCCACCTTCAGCGGCACGGTCCTGGCGCCGCCCTCTTCGATCACCACGGAACTCTCGTGGACAAGCCCGTCGCCGTCTTCGAAGAAGACGGTGAGCCGGACGGGTACGACGGTGCCGCCGCCGTCGGCCGACATCCGTACGCGGAGCGGCAGTTCGCCCTCGGGCCGCCGCCCCGCCCCCTCCACCGGCAGACCGTGCACGGGGATCCCCTTGCCGAGCGGCGCCACCAGCTCCCGTACGGGCCGGTCCGCGAGGTCGCCGCGCAGCGAAGGCACCGGCCCCCGCTCCGTGTTGATGCCGGTGACGGCCACCGCGTCCTGTCCGACGTACCCCTCCGAAGTGATCACGGGCGTCACGGACTCGGCGCCCGGCAGCGCCTCGTACGCGGCGCGCCGCTCGCCCGGCGGCACCCCGTCGCCCGGCTCGACGCGCAGGTCGGCACCCACCTGGAAGGCGGCCTGGTCCCGGTCGCCACGGTCCAGCACGGCCAGGGCCGTACTGCTGAGCGCGGCGACCGCGAGGGCGAGCGTCACGACCAGGGCGGGTCCGGCGTGCCGGGCCGCGCGCCGGCCGATCTGCCAGCCGCCGAGCGGCAGGACGAGACCGCGGCCACGCCGCGCGAGCGGATCGACGACGCGGGCGAGCAGCGGCAGGAACCGCAGGACGAGCAGTGCGGCCGCCACGGTCATCGCCACGGGCGCGAACACGAGGACAGGATCGACACCGCCCATGCCCCCGACGCCACCGCCGGTCACCGGCGAGCGGTACTGCCGCAGCTGCAGCCAGCCGAGCACGGCGACCGCGGCGAGCGCCAGGTCCGCCCCGAACCGCTGGACCCCGGCGAACCTCGCGATCCGCCACCGGAGCCGGGCCACCGCCCGCCGGTCCCGCACGATCCGCACGGTCGGGACGAGCACCGCGAGGCCGTGCACGGCCAGCGCGCCCCCGACGGCCGCCCACCCCGCGCCGGTCACCGCCGACGCGGGCACCTCGCCCTCGACGAGCCCGGCGCCTTCGAGCGCGTGGAGCAGCGGGCCCGCGAGGAACGGCGCGGCCAGCCCGGCGGGCACGGCGGCGCAGGCCCACTGTGCGGCCGTCGACAGGGCGATCCGGCGCGGGCCCGCCCCTCGCGCGGCCAGCAACGCCAGCTCGGGGCGGCGGTGTTCGACGAGCCGGCGCGCGGTGAGCACGAGGGCGGCCACGGCGAGCGCGGCGAGGAGCATCGCGGGGACGTAGAGCCCGGCGCGGGCCACGGCGATCGGCGTGGTGAGCCGGTCGAGCGCCCTGCGCAACCCGGCCGACAGCGTCAGATCGTCCCCGGCCGCCCCGCGCGACACGGAGCGTGAGGCGTCGCTGCCCGCGAACCGGTCGGCCCGCTCCTGGAGCGCCCCGATGTCCCCGAGCCGCAGCCCGCCCGTCTCGGGCACCCCGAGCCACAGCGCCGTGGCGTCCCCGGCGAGCCCGCCGCTCCCGGCGAAGGCCCGGCGCGGCACGACCGCGATCGAGTCGGGCGTCCCGAACGTACTGCTCAGTGAGGCCCACAGGGCGGGCGAGCGCTCTTCGGCGGCGTACAGCCCGACGACCCGCAGCGTCACCGGCCGTTCGTCCCCGCCCCGCACCGTGATCCGGTCGCCCGGGCGCACGGCGAGCTCCGCGGCGGCGACCTCGGTCAGCGCGACCTCGACCGGCCCGTTTCCGGGGCGCGGCCACCGCCCGGCCACCGGTGAGGCGTGCCGTCCCAGGCCCTGCAGGGCGACGACGGAGAGGGTGGCGTCCTCGCGCGGGCGGCCCGCGGCCTCGGTGACGGCGAGTTCGTCGTTGCGGGCGGCGGGTGCCCGCAGCGCGGACCAGGTGCGGTGGGGCACGTCGCCGTACGTGCGGTCGAGCGCGGTGCGTACGTCCCGGTCCACCTGCCCCGCGCCGGCGGCCCTGTGGGGTCCCGCGACCTCGACGACGGCCTCGCGGTCGGCGGCGAGCCTGCGCTGCACCCCGCCCTCGACGGCCTTCTCGGACAGCGCCGCCAGCGCGGCGAGCACGGTGGCGGCGAGCAACACGGCGAGCCCGGCCGCGCCCAGCACAAGTCCGTGGTGCCGGCTCCCCCGCACTGCCGCGGGCAGGCGTCGTCCCCTCACCGCACCGGTCTCCCCCCGAGTGACCGGCACAGTATGGGCGCACGCGAAAGTGGCCCGCAATGGTCCGGACGAACCGGAACCACTGCGGGCCACCAGGCAGTTGAGTACCTGTCAGCGGACCTCGACGGGTCAGCGCACCTCGGTGATCTCGGGGCCGCGCTGCAGCTGGCCCATGCCACCGGAGAAGCGCGAGCCCTCCTGCTGCTCCTGCTGGACGCTGCCCTCGGCGACCATCTGCGCGTCGTCCGGCAGCTTCAGGACGATCGGGTCGCGCGGCGCCATCGGGCCGTCGCCGCGCACGACCACGGTGTCCCGGAAGATCTGCTCCAGGAGGCCGGCGGTCTGCGGCTGCACCGCGCCCTGTCCGGAGATCACTCCGCGCAGGAACCAGCGCGGGCCGTCGACGCCGATGAAGCGCACGACCTGCACGCCGCCCGTGCCGTCCGGCAGCTGCACCGGCACCTGGGCGCGCAGCTCCCAGCCGAGGGGGCCCTCGACCTCGTCGATGACACCGCCCTGCTGGGTGATGCCGGAGGCGATCTCCTCGCGGACCTCGCCCCAGATGCCCTCCCTCTTGGGGGCGGCGAAGCCCTGCAGCTGGATGGCGCTGTCCTGGAGCACCACGGTGGCCGCGACGATCGCGTCGCCCGCGACCTCCACCCGCAGCTCCATGCCCTCGACACCGGGCACGAAGAGGCCACCGAGGTCCACCCGGCCCTCGCCGGGCTCGCGGACCTCGGAGAGGTCCCAGGGACCGTCGGGGCGGGGCTCGGGCTCGAGCCTCACGCGCGACCGCGCCACGCCGGAGTCAGCGGCGTCGGCGGACTCGTCGCCGTGCACGCCGTCGACGACCTGCTCGTCCGCGCCCGCCGCGTCCTCGGCGGCACTGTCCTTCTTGCGACGTCCGAACACGTCACTGTCCTTCCCGGTCGGATACGACCGATGCGTATCGATTCCCACCCGTTTGTTCGCCCGGGCTCACGCCCGGACCGCCGCCCACGGCGGCATGGCCACCGGTGGACCCGAAGCCCCCCTCGGCCCGCGCCGATACGGGAAGCTCCGCCACCTCCTGGAAGCGAACCTTCTCGACCTGCTGGACGACCAGTTGGGCAATCCGGTCGAAGCGCTCGAACCGCACGGTCTCGCGCGGGTCGAGATTCACCACGATCACCTTGATCTCTCCACGGTACCCGGCATCCACCGTCCCCGGGGCATTCACCAGAGCGACACCGCAGCGGGCGGCGAGCCCGGAACGGGGGTGCACGAAGGCCGCGTACCCCTCCGGGAGCGCGATCGACACTCCGGTCGGCAGCACCACCCGCTCACCGGGCGCGAGTTCGTGGGCCTCCGTCGTCCGCAGATCGGCGCCCGCGTCACCGGGCTGCGCGTACGCGGGCAGCGGTACGTCGGGGTCGACACGCCTGATCAGTACGTTCAGCTCGGTGGAGGGCGTCTCGTCGGAGGGCGGCATCACGGGTTCACCTCGAAAGCGCGGGCACGCCGGATCTGGTCCGGGTTGTTCATGGCGGCCTGGATCTCCTCCGGGCGGCCGTTGTCGATGAAGTGCTCGACCTTCACCTCGATGAAGAGGGCGTCGGCGCGGACCGCGACGGGCCCGTCGGGGCCGCCGATCCGCCCGGTGGCGGTCGAGTAGATCTTCCGTCCGGCGACGGCGGTGACCTCGGCTTCCAGGAACAGCACGGTCCCCAGCGGCACGGGCCGCACGAAGTCGGTCTCGAGACGGCCGGTCACGGCGATCACGCGCAGCAGCCAGTTCAGCGAGCCCAGCGTCTCGTCGAGCGCGGTGGCGAGGATGCCGCCGTGCGCGAGGCCCGGGGCGCCCTGGTGCGCCTCGCGCACGGTGAACTCGGCGGTGACGGTGACACCCTCGCCGGCCCGCGCCGCGAGGTGCAGTCCGTGCGCCTGTCCTTCACCACAGCCGAAACAGTGCTCGTAGTGGGCGCCGATGAGCTCACCGGGGGCGGGTGCGTCGGGGTGGCGGACGGGCGCTATCGCGTCGGCCGGGGGCGTCAGAGCTGCAGATGTACCACTCACAGGCGCAGACCTTACCTCCGCGTCAGCGCGGCAACCGCACCGTGCCAAGCTTGGTTCCATGCAGCCTTACGAAGAACGCCTGACCGCGCCCCGTTCGTGGTGGTTCGCCTCGGTCCTGGTGGGTGTCGCGATGGCCCTGATCATGCTGCCGTTCGGCACGCTGCCGCTCCTCGGCGGCCTGGTCGGCGGCACCGCCGTGGCGGCCGTCGTCACCAGCGCGTACGGCGCCGTGCGGATCCGGGTGGTGGCGGGCTCGCTGGTCGCGGGCGACGCGAAGATCCCGGTGTCCGCGCTGGGTGACGCGGAGGTCCTGACCGGCGAGGAGACCCGCGCCTGGCGGAGCTACAAGGCCGACCCTCGCGCGTACATGCTGCTGCGTGCCTACATCCCCACGGCACTGCGCATCCCGATCACGGACCCGGACGACCCGACTCCGTACGCGTACGTCTCGACGAGGCACCCGGAAGAGCTCGCGAAGGCCCTGGCGGCGGTACGCGAGGGCGCCGCGTAACCGAGGGCGCCCCTCAGGGGCGCGGGGAACTGCGCGACAAGCCACGACGAACCCGCAGCCCGAACGGCAGATCAGCTCCCGAGCTCTTTCGGAAGACCCCCCACCCGCAGGGGATCATCCGGCTTCTCCAGAGGCGGCAGCTCCGGCAACGCATCCCACGGCACCTGGCTCCTGCGGAGATCCGCACGAACCTTCGCGGCCAGCTTCTTCGTGTCCCGGCGGTTCATGACCGCCCCGACGGCGGCACCCACCATGAAGGGCATGAGGTTCGGCAGGTTCCGGACCATCCGCTTCATGATCTGCTGCCGCAGCTCCCGCTTCATCTGGCCGCCCAGCGCGGCGTTGAAGGTCGTCGGCTTCGTGACGTCGACGCCGCGCTCCTCCGACCAGGAGTTCAGATACGCGGTGCTGCGCTGCTTCAGATTGCCGCCGGGCCGCTGTCCGTAGACCTCGTGCAGTTCGGCGATCAGTTTCAGTTCGATGGCGGCGACGCCGGTGATCTCCGCCGCGAGCTCGGCGGGCATCGCGGGCGGCACCGGCATCATCGCGGCGGCGCCCACTCCCGCACCCACGGTGGACGTGGCGTTGGCGGCGCCCGCGACGAGCTTGTCCGCGAGCTGCTCGGGGCCCAGGCCCGGGAACTGCTTGCGGAGGGTCGCGAGATCGCGGACCGGGATCCGCGGGGCGTTCTCGATGAGCCGGTCGGCGAGAAATCCGATACCGGCCCTGGCGCCGCGCCCGCCCTTGCGCACGCCTTCCTTCACTCCGTGCGTGACGGCGGCAACGCGGCCAAGTCCGGACCCGCCCCCCGCCTTCCGGGTGGCCCTGGGAGCCTCGTCGGCCGCCGTCGCGTCCGGCACCGCCTCCAGGGCGTTCGCCGGTTCGAGCGAGGCTTCTCCGGTGGCGGAAGAGCCTCGCCCGTCATCACGTACACCGGCGTCCTGGACGCCGGCCTCGTCCGCTCCGCCCTTGCGGAAGCGGCGCTTCCTGAACGGGGTCGAGCCAGTCACGGCCGACCCCGCCTCAGTCGCAGTCGCGGCAGATCGGCTGGCCGTTCTTCTCCCTGGCCAGCTGGCTGCGGTGGTGGACCAGGAAGCAGCTCATGCAGGTGAACTCGTCCTGCTGCTTCGGGAGCACGCGGACGGCGAGCTCCTCGTTCGAAAGGTCCGCGCCGGGCAGTTCGAGGCCCTCTGCGGCCTCGAACTCGTCGACGTCTACGGCTGACGTCGACTTGTCGTTCCGACGTGCCTTGAGTTCCTCGATGCTGTCCTCGTTGACGTCATCGTCGGTCTTACGTGGGGTGTCGTAGTCCGTTGCCATGTCGCTCTCCCCCTCTGGGTGTCTGCGGGTGTCTCCAGCGCACGTAACGCGTGAGAGGCCGGACTTGTGCCCGACCCGAGGCGGAGATTTTGCCTCACATCAAGGTCTGTTACTCAATCGACACCCAACCGCACCCCCGAAGAGGTGCTCGGGTTGGATGGCGATCGGACCGTACACGGTCCGAATGTCGCACTTCACGGGCGCCACCCCGTGTACTTCCCGTGATCAAGACCCCCGAAAACCCGGATTTTCCCGGCTTTCCGACGACTTTCACGATCACAGAGAGTAGATGGCCGAAAAATCGGCCATGTGATCGATCGCACACTTCTTCCCCGGGGAGGGCCCCTGGAAATTCCGCGCAAAGCGAACACGGCGGTGTGTCCGATCCTGCGCCTCAGAGGGGCAGGGTGACTCGCATCACGAGCCCTCCCCCCTCACGCGGCTCCGCGATGATACGGCCCCCGTGGGCCCGCGCCACCGACCGGGCGATCGACAGGCCGAGTCCCACGCCCTTGTCGCTGCCCGTCCGCTCGGTCCGCAGCCTCCGGAACGGCTCGAAAAGGTTGTCGATCTCGTACGCGGGCACCACCGGGCCCGTGTTCGACACCACCAGGACCGCCTGACCGTGCTGGGCCTCCGTGGTGACCTCGACCCAGCCGTCGTCCGGCACGTTGTACCTGACGGCGTTCTGGACGAGGTTCAGGGCGATCCGCTCCAGGAGGACGCCGTTGCCCTGCACGACCGCGGGGCCGCGCTCCCCGCGGATCTCCACGCCCTTGGCCTCGGCCTCGGCGCTGACCTGGTCGACGGCGCGGTCGGCGACCTCGGCGAGGTCGACCGGTTTGCGCTCCACGATCTGGTTGTCGCTGCGGGCGAGCAGCAGCAGGCCCTCCACGAGCTGCTCACTGCGCTCGTTGGTGGCCAGGAGCGTCTTGCCGAGCTGGTGGAGCTCGGGGGGCGCCCCGGGGTCGGAGAGGTGGACCTCCAGGAGCGTGCGGTTGATCGCCAGCGGCGTGCGCAGCTCGTGCGACGCGTTGCCGACGAACCGCTGCTGGGCGGTGAAGGCACGCTCCAGGCGGTCCAGCATCTCGTCGAAGGTGTCCGAGAGCTCCTTCAGCTCGTCGTCCGGGCCGTCCAGCTCGATGCGGCGGGTCAGGTCCGTGCCGGCCACCCTGCGGGCGGTGCGCGTGATCCGGCCGAGCGGCGAGAGCACGCGGCCCGCCATCGCGTACCCGAAGGCGAAGGCGATCACGGCGAGGCCGAGCAGGGCGAGCAGCGAACGGCTCAGGAGGTTGTCGAGGGCGCTCTGGCGCATCTGGTTGACGCACTCGTTCAGCGCGGCGTTGAGCTGCACCTCCGAGGGGTGCTCAGGGAGCCCCTGGAAGTTGGTACAGGTGCTGCTGCTGACCGTGGACTTGCCCGTGACCCGGAACGGCAGGTCACTGCCGACGTTCAGGGCCTGGGCGGCGAGCAGGTAGATGATCGAGAGGAGCAGGATGCCCGCGATCAGGAACATGCCGCCGTAGAGCAGCGTGAGCCGTATACGGATGGTCGGGCGCAGCCACGGGAACGGCGGCTCGACCTTCCTCGGGTCCCACGTCGGCTTCGGGGGCGCGGCTGGTGGCGCCGGGGTCGCGGCCACCGCCGGTCAGATCCGGTAGCCGGAGCCCGGCACCGTCACGATGACGGGCGGCTCACCGAGCTTGCGGCGCAGGGTCATGACGGTGACCCGGACGACGTTCGTGAACGGGTCCGTGTTCTCGTCCCAGGCCTTCTCCAGGAGCTGCTCCGCGGAGACGACCGCGCCCTCGCTGCGCAGCAGCACTTCGAGGACGGCGAACTCCTTGGGGGCCAGCTGGATCTCCCTGCCCTCGCGGAACACCTCGCGGCGGTTGGGGTCGAGCTTGATCCCGGCGCGCTCCAGGACGGGCGGCAGCGGCACGCTGGTGCGCCGCCCGAGGGCACGCACGCGTGCCGTGAGCTCGCTGAACGCGAAGGGCTTCGGGAGATAGTCGTCCGCGCCGATCTCCAGGCCCTCGACGCGGTCGCTGACGTCGCCCGACGCGGTGAGCATCAGGACGCGGGTCGGCATGCCGAGCTCGACGATCTTGCGGCAGACGTCGTCGCCGTGGACGAGCGGGAGGTCCCGGTCGAGCACCACCACGTCGTAGTCGTTGACACCGATGCGCTCCAGGGCGGCCGCTCCGTCGTACACGACGTCGACGGCCATGGCCTCCCGGCGCAGTCCGGTGGCCACCGCATCGGCGAGCAGCTGCTCGTCCTCGACGACGAGTACGCGCACGTGGCTGTCCTTCCTCTGTGCCCCTGCGGGCAGAACTGTCTTGGGTAGGCCTCCATCCTGCCCCTTTCGGCCATAAACCGGCTGTAAGGCGGCCTGGCTCCGGGATCGGCACCCGGGAATGCGGGATTTTCTCCGCCGGTTGAGGTTTCTGCGGAACGGAGCCAGGGGAGGACGGCCTTACACCCGCGATCACGCTTTGTATGTGGCGCGCCACGAACCGCTTTTCCAGAGCGGCTTGAGACGTGATCGCCCCACTCCTTGAGGGCACACCCCCGTGCCATCGACCCACGACCCAGCCGAGGGGGCGCAACCATGGACGCATTCACCGCAGGTCTCCTGCAGCGCATAGAGGCCACGGAGTCCGACCTCACGAAGGCCCGTGAGACGGGAGACGACTTCCTGGCCGAGGTCGAGCTGGCGGAGCTGGAGGATCTCCACCGCCTGGCCGCCGAGCACGGCGTCGAGGTGGGCGCACTCCACGCCTGACCGACGCCTCGGGACATGAGCGGAAGGGCCCCGGCACCTGTGACAGGTGCCGGGGCCCTTCCGTGGGTGTGGGCGGCTCAGTCGTGCCAGGCGCCGAGGTCCTCCAGGAGGCCCTGGAGCGTCTCGAAGAGGGCGGGCGGGGCCGCGATGGCCAGCTCCCCCGAAAGGGCCTCTCCGGGGCGGCCACCGGTCAGCGCGCCCGCTTCCCGCGCCACGAGGTCACCGGCCGCGAAGTCCCAGGGGTTGAGCCCTCGCTCGTAGTACGCGTCGAGGCGGCCCGCCGCCACGTCGCACAGGTCGATGGCGGCCGACCCGGCGCGCCGGATGTCCCGCACCTTCGGGATCAGGTGGCGCACGACCTCGGCCTGCTGGGCGCGGCGCTCGGCGACGTACCCGAAGCCGGTGCCGATCAGCGCCTGGTCGAGCGGCGGCGCGGGACGCACCCGGACGGGCAGGTCGTTCAGGTGGGCGCCCGCTCCGAGGACCGCGCGGTACGTCTCCCCGCGCATCGGGGCGTGCACGACACCGACGAGCGTCTCGCCGTCCTTGCGGGCGGCGATGGACACCGACCAGTCGGGGCGTCCGTAGAGGTAGTTGACCGTGCCGTCGACGGGGTCGACGACCCACTGGACACCGCTGCTGCCCTCGGAGCTCGCGCCCTCCTCGCCGAGCACGCCGTCGGCCGGCCTGCGCTCGGCGAGGAAGTCGGTGATCAGCTTCTCGGAGGCGAGGTCCATCTCGGTCACGACGTCGACGGCGCTGGACTTGGTGGCGGCGACGCCCAGGTCGTCGGGCCGGCCGTCGCGCAGGAAGGCCCCGGCGCGGTGCGCGGCCTCCAGGGCGACGGCGAGGAGCTCTGCCTTGAGGTCGGTCACGTCACTCACTTCGGGTCCTTACGCGTACGGGCTGTCGGCGCCCGCGGCGGCGGGCTTCGGGGCGCGGGCGGGGCAGCAGCCCACCGGGCACAGGTCGTGGCTCGCGCCGAGGGAGCCCAGGGCGCAGGGGGTGCCGGGCGTGCCGCTCTCCGTGGCGGCCCGCTCCAGGACGAGATCCCTGATCGCCGCGGCGAACCGCGGGTCGGCGCCGACGGTCGCCGAGCGGCGCACCGGCAGGCCCAGCTCCGCCGCCTTGGCCTTCGCCTCGGTGTCGAGGTCGTACAGGACCTCCATGTGGTCCGAGACGAAGCCGATGGGGACCATGACCACGGCGGGTGCCCCCGCCGCGTGCCGCTCCTCCAGGTGGTCGCAGATGTCGGGCTCCAGCCACGGGATGTGCGGGGCGCCGCTGCGCGACTGGTAGACGAGCTGCCAGGGGTGCTCGACGCCGGTCTCCTCGCGGACGGCGTCGGCGATGAGGCGGGCCACGTCCAGGTGCTCCCGCACGTACGCACCGCCGTCGCCGTGCTCCTCGACGGGGCCCGAGGTGTCCGCCGCGGAGTTCGGGATCGAGTGCGTGGTGAAGGCGAGGTGCGCGCCCTCCCGCACGTCGTCGGGGAGGTCGGCGAGGGACTTCAGGACGCCGTCGATCATGGGGCGGACGAAGCCGGGGTGGTTGAAGTAGTGCCGGAGCTTGTCGACCTTGGGCAGCTCCAGGCCCTCGGACTCCAGGACGGCGAGGGAGTCCGCGAGGTTCTCGCGGTACTGGCGGCAGCCCGAGTACGAGGCGTACGCACTCGTGGCCAGGACCAGGATGCGGCGGTGGCCGTCGGTGACCATCTGGCGCAGGGTGTCGGTCAGATAGGGCGCCCAGTTGCGGTTGCCCCAGTAGACCGGCAGGTCGAGGCCGTGCTCCGCGAAGTCCTTGCGCAGGGCGTCGAGCAGGGCGCGGTTCTGGTCGTTGATGGGGCTGACCCCGCCGAACAGGAAGTAGTGCTGCCCCACCTCCTTGAGCCGCTCCTTGGGGATGCCGCGGCCACGCGTCACGTTCTCCAGGAACGGGACGACGTCGTCCGGGCCTTCGGGGCCGCCGAAGGAGAGCAGCAGCAGGGCGTCGTACGGAGTGGGATCCAGCGCATCGGACATGTCTCCGATCCTGCCACCCGCCACTGACACGCGGAAAACGGCCTCCGCCGACCGGAAAACCCGGTGCGGCCGACCACCCCGGAGCCGTAAGCTGTATCGGCCATCTTTACGCCTTACCGGAGCCTCTCCCCCGGGAGCCGCTCCGGTCCCTCAGCGGAGTCCCACGTGCCCAGCCCCTACCGCGCCATCTTCGCCGCCCCCGGCACCAAGGCCTTCTCCAGCGCCGGGTTCCTCGGCCGCATGCCGCTGTCGATGATGGGCATCGGCATCGTGACCATGGTGTCCCAGCTCACCGGGCGGTACGGCCTCGCGGGCGCCCTGTCGGCGACCGTCGCGCTGTCCGCCGCGGCGATCGGACCGCAGATCTCCCGGCTGGTGGACCGGCACGGCCAGCGCCGCGTGCTGCGGCCCGCGACGCTGGTGTCCCTGGCCGCCGTCGCCGGGCTGTTGCTCTGCGCGAAGTTCGAGGCGCCCGACTGGACGCTGTTCGTCTTCGCCGCCCTGGTCGGCTGCGTGCCGAGCGTGGGCTCGATGATCCGCGCGCGCTGGGCCGTCCTGTACCGCGACACCCCGCAGCTCCACACCGCGTACTCGTTCGAGTCGGTGGTGGACGAGGTCTGCTTCATCTTCGGACCGATCATCTCGATCGGCCTGTCCACGGTGTGGTTCCCGGAGGCGGGTCCGCTGCTCGCCGGCGTCTTCCTCGCCGTGGGCGTCTTCTGGCTGACCGCCCAGCGGGCCACCGAACCGGTGCCGCACCCGCGCGAGCACCACACCAAGGAGTCGGCGCTGCGCTCCGTGGGCCTCCAGGTGCTCGTCCTCACCTTCGTCGCGACCGGCGCGATCTTCGGGTCGATCGACGTGGTCACGGTGGCGTACGCGGAGGACCAGGGCCACAAGTCCGCGGCGAGCCTGGTCCTCGCCGTCTACGCGCTCGGCTCGTGCCTGGCCGGCGCGGCCTTCGGGCTGCTGCACTTCAAGGGGGCGCCCGCGCCCCGGTGGCTGCTGGGTGTCTGCGCGATGGCCGTGAGTATGATCCCGCTTCAACTGGTCGGGAACCTTCCGTTGCTGGCCGTGGCGTTGTTCGTAGCGGGCCTCTCCATCGCACCGACAATGATCACGACGATGGCCCTCGTCGAGCAGCACGTACCACGCGCGAAACTGACCGAGGGCATGACGTGGGTGAGCACAGGCCTCGCGGTCGGCGTCGCGCTCGGCTCCTCCGCGGCCGGCTGGGTCATCGACGCCGCGGGCTCGGAGGCGGGGTACGGGGTGCCGGGGGTCTCCGGAGCCGTCGCGGTCGCGGTCGGGTTCCTCGGGTATCGCCGGCTGAAGAGGCCGGTGCCGCAACAGGGAGGGACCCATGAGCAGGGGCACGGGCAGCGGGAAGAACACAGCGACGTGGCGTAACTGGGCGGGCAACGTCACCGCACGACCGGCCCGGGAGGTCACTCCCGCGTCGGTCGATGAACTGTCCGCCGCGCTGCGCCGGGCCAAGGACGACGGCCTCAAGGTGAAGCCGGTCGGCTCCGGGCACTCCTTCACGGCGGCCGCCGTGACCGACGGCGTCCTCATACGCCCCGACCTGCTCACGGGCATCCGCGGCATCGACCGCGCGGCCGGCACGGTCACCGTCGGGGCGGGCACTCCGCTGAAGCGCCTGAACGCGGCGCTGGCCCGCGAGGGCCTGTCGCTCACGAACATGGGCGACATCATGGAGCAGACCGTCTCCGGAGCCGTCAGCACCGGCACGCACGGCACGGGCCGCGACTCGGCCTCGATCGCCGCGCAGATCACGGCCCTTGAACTGGTCACCGCGGACGGCACGGTCCTGACCTGCTCCGCCGATGAGAACCCCGAGGTCTTCGCCGCGGCCCGGGTCGGACTCGGCGCGCTCGGCGTGATCACCGCGATCACCTTCGCCGTGGAGCCGATCTTCTTCCTCACGGCCCGCGAGGAGCCGATGACCTTCGACAAGGTCACCGACGACTTCGACGCGCTCGTCACCGAGAACGAGCACTTCGAGTTCTACTGGTTCCCGCACACCGGCAACTGCAACACCAAGCGCAACAACCGCAGCCCAGGACCGGCGGAGCCGCCCGGCAGGATCAGCGCCTTCGTAGAGGACGAACTGCTCTCCAACGGCCTCTTCCAGGTGGTCAATTCCCTCGGCCGCGCCGTCCCTGCCGCCATACCCGGCATCGCCAAGATCTCCAGCAAGGCGCTCTCCGCGCGTACGTACACGGACATCCCCTACAAGGTCTTCACCAGCCCGCGCCGCGTGCGGTTCATGGAGATGGAGTACGCCGTCCCGCGCGAAGCGCTCGTCCCGGCCCTGCGCGAGCTGAGGGCGATGATCGAGCGCTCGCGGCTGCGGATCAGCTTCCCCGTGGAGGTCCGCACGGCACCCGCGGACGACATGGCGCTCTCCACGGCCTCGGGCCGGGAGAGCGCCTACATCGCCGTCCACATGTACCGCGGCACGCCCTACCAGGCGTACTTCACGGCCGCCGAGCGGATCTTCACCGCGCACGAGGGGCGGCCGCACTGGGGCAAGGTGCACACGCGCGACGCGGAGTACTTCGCCAAGGCGTACCCCCGCTTCGGCGAGTTCACGGCCCTGCGCGACCGCCTCGACCCGGACCGCCTGTTCGGCAACGCCTACCTGCGGCGGGTCCTCGGCGACTGAACCCCCGCTCTACGGAGTGGGTGTCCCGCCCTGCTGGGGGTCGCCGTCCGTGCCGGTGCCCGTGCCGCTCGACGGAGTGGGCGTCGGGGTCGGCGTGGGCGTCGGGTCCGTCTTGGAACCGTCGTCTCCGGAGTCGTTGCCCTGGTCCTTGTCGGGGTCCGTGCCGGTGCCGGTGCCCTGGTCGTCCTTGGAGCCGGAGTCGTTGCCGTTCCCGGTGCCCGGAGTGGGGGTGCCGGTCCCGTTCGGGTCCTGGGTGGCCCCGCCGTCCTTCCCCGAACCGTCACCCGTCTCCGGAGTGCCGTTGTCCGAGGGCTGCCCGGAGGGTTCCACGGAGGGCGTGGACGGCTTCTCCGGAGAGGAGTTGCGGCCCGAGATGCCGTTGCCGATCGTGGTGCCCTTGCCGCCGCTGAGGTCCTGCCCGGAGACCACTTCGTACGTGGTGATCCCCGCCATGGCGACTCCGAAGACGACGGCCGCGGCGATCAACGGCCGCTTCCAGCTGCGGACCTGCGAGCGGTGCGTGGTGCCCTCGGTGAACTCCTCCGACGGCAGCGGCGGTTCGTAGGAGGGCGCCGGGTCCTGGCCCGTGGTGCGCAGTACGCGCGTGGCGTCGTCCCGCGGCACCAGCTGCGTGGCGTCCAGCTCCGCGGGGTCCACCGAGCCGAGGAGCTGGGTCCTGTCCGCGTCGGGCTCGAGCCCGGCCGCCACGGAGGGCAGCACCGTCGTGGGATCCGCGTCCCCCGCCGTGGGCAGCACTGTCGTGGGATCCGCGTCACCGGCCGTGGGCAGCACCGTGGTCGCGTCGGCCTCGGCGCTCTTGTCCGCGTCGGTCGGCTGTGGCCTCCCCCACGTCGTGGTCACGGGGCCCGTCGCGCCGACGGCTCCCCTATAGGCGGCTGTTCCGCCCGTGTAGGCAGCGGTTCTGAACGTCTCGGGCACCTGCTTCGCGGCCGGCACCGGCACCTGCCGAGCCTTCGGCTTGGCCTGCACCGTGACGTCACGTATCTGCTCGCCCGTACGCTTGAAGAAGTGCTGGAAGACGGTGCCGCCACAGGTCGCGATCGCGCTGACGACACCGGCGCCGAAGATCGTCCCGTAGACCCCGAGGTTCGAGGCGAGCTTCGCCGCCACGACCGCGGCGATGGCACTGCCCGCCACCTGCGGCACGCTCAGATCGAGGCGCCGCTTCTCCTCCGGCTCCTCCTGGTCCTTCGACTCCTTGCCGGAATCCGGCTTTTCACGCATCTCCGACCCTTGCCTGCTTTCTCGCTGCTCTCAACCTTTTCTCGGCCGACTACACGAGACAGGGACGTATGGGCGAAGCGATTAGTTCCGTTTCTGCCTTTTCCGTGAAGTGCGCCACGCGCACGCGGGCGCGGCAGGGCGGGGCGACCGCCAACTCCCTTCCACCACGAGAACTTCGGCGGCGCGGCGGTCCACCCGCGTGGCCCGAATGGAGTACTGTTGCGAGCCCTGGGTCCGGTCTCCCGCCAGGGTGCCCGGGGCCTTCCAGAACCGCCGGGTGGGGGGCTGGCCGCACAGGGTGGCGAAGGTCGTCACTTAGCGTTGCAAAATGGTAACCGTGCCATAACGGCGATCCAGGGCCCCTGCCCGACACGCCGGGCAACTCGGCAAGGTTGTGGCAGGCTGCACCCGGGCAGGCCACACTCGACTAGCGGAAGCAGCGACGCACGTGACGTCGGCAGGCACCACCCGGGAGGTCCCCATGCCCGAACTGCGTGTCGTGGCCGTCAGCAACGACGGCACACGGCTGGTGCTGAAGGCTGCGGACAGCACGGAGTACACGCTTCCGATCGACGAGCGGCTGCGTGCGGCCGTCCGCGGCGACAGGCCCCGACTCGGACAGATCGAGATCGAGGTGGAGAGCCACCTCCGACCGCGCGACATCCAGGCGCGGATACGCGCGGGTGCCAGCGCCGAAGAAGTGGCCCAGCTCGCGGGCATCCCCGTCGATCGTGTCCGCCGCTTCGAAGGGCCCGTGCTCGCCGAGCGCGCCTTCATGGCGGAGCGCGCCAGAAAGACGCCCGTACGCCGCCCCGGCGAGAACACCGGCCCCCAGCTCGGCGAGGCCGTGCAGGAGCGGCTGATGCTGCGGGGCGTCGACAAGGACACCGTCCAGTGGGACTCCTGGCGCCGCGACGACGGCACCTGGGAAGTCCTCCTCGTCTACCGCGTCGCGGCCGAGCCGCACTCCGCGTGCTGGACGTACGACCCGCCCCGGCGGCTCGTCCAGGCCGTGGACGACGAGGCGCGCTCGCTGATCGGCGAGACCGACGACATCTCCGCGCCCGAGCCCAGCTTCCCGTTCGTGCCGCGCATCGCGCGCCTCCCCAGGGACCGCCCTGCGGACCGGCCGCTCGACCGCGCCCTGGACCGTCAGCTGGACCGCCCGAGCATCCCCGCCCCTCCCGCCGACCCCGCGGAGGAGGGCACCGGTGCCGGTGGCGCGGTCGCCGAGCAGGAGCGCGACTCCCTGACCAGCCTCCTGGAGGCGGTGCCCAGCTTCCGCGGCGACATGGTCGTGCCCGAGCGCCCCTCGGCCGCGACCACCACGGAACTGCCGCCGCCTGCCCAGGAGGAGCCCGAGCAGGAGCCGGACGCCGAGGAGCCCCCGGCGGCGTCGGCCGGTGCCGGCGCGGCCTATGCGGACGTCCTCATGCCGCGCTCGGTGGCCAGCCACCGCGACCGGCTCGTCGGCTCCACGGACCGTCAGGCCGAGGCCGACGGGGTGCGTCCTGGCCGCCGCGCGGCGGTCCCCAGCTGGGACGAGATCGTCTTCGGCACCCGCCGCAAGAAGCAGGAGTAGCCGTCGGACGGCCACGGTCCCCGCGCCCTCCGGGTGCGGGGACCGGCCCCTTCCTACTGCGGGTCAGGGCCCGTCGCCACGGGGCGCGAGGGGTCGGCCGTCCACTCCGACCACGAGCCGACGTACAGCGCGGCGGGAATCCCCGCCACCGCGAGGGCGAGCACCTCGTGGGCGCCCGAGACGCCCGAGCCGCAGTAGACGCCGACCTCCGAAGTGCCGGACGTGCCGAGCGCCTTGAAGCGGCCCGCCAGTTCCTCGGCGGGCTTGAAGCGGCCGTCCGCCGCGACGTTCTCCGTGGTCGGCGCCGAGACCGCGCCCGGAATGTGGCCGGCCACGCGGTCGATCGGCTCGACCTCGCCGCGGTAGCGCTCGGCCGCGCGGGCGTCCAGGAGGAGCCCGGAGCGCGCCAGGGCCGCGGCGGACTCCGCGTCCAGCAGGTCCTTGCTGTTGGGGGCCGGCTCGAAGGAGCCCTCGGCCGGAGCCGTGCCCGCGCCCTGCTCCAACGGGCCCGTCCAGAAGCCGATGCCACCGTCGAGGACACGGACGGACGCGTGGCCCGTCCAGCGCAGCATCCACCACAGCCGGGCCGCCGCCCAGTTCTGGCCACCGTCGTAGACGACGACGGGCCGGTCCTGCGAGACCCCGGCCGCCCGCATCACGGCGCCGAACCGGTCCACGTCGGGCAGCGGGTGCCGGCCGCCCGCACCCGCGGGACCGGCCAGGTCGGCGTCCAGATCGACGAAGACAGCCGACGGGATGTGCCCTTCCTCGTATGCGGAACGCAGGGAGCCCTCGTGCTGCCAGCGGACGTCGAGCACGACCGGCGGATTCTCGCCGGCCAGCTCGCTCGCGAGTTCGGATGCGGAGATGATGGCATTCATGGCCCCATCCTTGCGCACGGGGTGGTCGACTCGCCAAGGTCCGGCTACCCTGCCCGCCGGACGACGCCCGACCACGGGGCGTACGGAACCATGCACGGCCTGTTCGGCTGACACGGCCTGTCCGGCTGATGGTTACCGGAGCGCAGTCACGTGTTCATGGACACGGTCACGTGTTCACGGATGAGAAGCGGGAAATCGGGCATCTACCGCGGGAAGCCGGACGGAGCGGCGCCGTCGGGGCGCGTGAGGCGGCAGGCGGTGCGAGCATCTGCACGGGCACGAGTCCGCGCGGCATCGTACGCGCATTCGAGAATGAAGCTGAGCGGTCGCACGAAGACCGAGGAGAGGGTGACGATGACCGAGGCGCGGGCGAATGGGGTCTCCCCTGACCGGAGCTCGTCTGAACAGAGCTCGTCGGAGCCCTTCGGGAAGGTCCGGCGGGACGGTGCGTGGACCGGCCTGCGGGACAAGCCCGGGACGCCCTGCTGGGTGAGTCTGATGACACATGACCTGTGCGCGACCCAGGAGTTCTACGGGTCACTCTTCGGGTGGAAGTTCCGGCCGGGTCCGCAGCAGCTCGGCCCGTATGTGCGGGCCCTGCTCGACGACCAGGAGGTGGCGGGCATCGGCCAGCTGCCCGCGGGACGCCATCTACCCATCGCCTGGACGCCCTATCTGGCCACGGACGACGCGGACGCGACGGCGGAGGCGGTGCGGCACTGCGGCGGCACGGTCGGCGTCGGTCCGCTCGACGCGGGCGAGGCCGGGCGGCTGATCATCGCGTCGGACCCGATGGGCGCCGTGTTCGGCGTCTGGCAGGCGGCGGCCCACCTGGGCACCGCGGTGATCGGCAGGCCCGGCACGCCGACCTGGAACGAACTGGTGACCCTGGAGACGGCGAGCGTCGTCAAGTTCTACCAGAACGTCTTCCACTGCACCGTGGAGGCCGTCGTCTCGGCGGACTTCGACTATGTGACGCTGTGCGTGGACGACCGGCCGGTGGCGGGCGTGCACGGCGTGGGCCAGGCGCTCCCGCGCGACCGGGGCCCACACTGGATGACGCACTTCGAAGTCGCCGACGTGGACGAGGCGGTGGAGCGGGTCATCGACCTCGGCGGCCAGGTCGTCAGGCCCGCCTGGGTCGGCACCTACGGCCGGATGGCGACGGTCGCCGACCCGGACGGCGCGTCCTTCACTCTCGTACGCTCACACACGGACGGCTGAGCCGGGCGCGGCGGCCGCCGTGTCGACCGGCAGCACGTCCGGCGACAGGGCTCCCGCACGCGCGGTCGCCGCCGTCGTCCTGCGCCGGTGATGGCGGCGGCACAGCACTTCGTACCCCACCTCGTCCGCCGACTGGTTGACGTCGCCGACGACGACCTGGGCGCCCTCGACGACCATCTCGCCGCCTATGGTGCGGGCGTTGTGCGTGGCGCGGGCGCCGCACCAGCAGAGCGCCTCGACCTGGAGGACCTCGACGCGGTCGGCGAGCTCGACCAGGCGCTGCGAGCCCGGGAAGAGCTTGGAGCGGAAGTCCGTGGTGATGCCGAACGCGAAGACGTCGAGGCCGAGGTCGTCGACGACCCTGGCGAGCTGGTCGATCTGGTCCGGCGCCAGGAACTGCGCCTCGTCCGCGATCACGTAGTCCGCGCGGCCGCCCCGTGAGAGGTGGTCGACGAGGTGGGCGTAGAAGTCGAAGTCGTCGGCGGCCTCGGTCGCGTCGGTGACGAGCCCGAGGCGGGAGGAGAGCTTGCCCTCGCCCGCGCGGTCGTCCCGAGTGAAGATCATCCCCTGGAGTCCGCGGGCGGAGCGGTTGTGCTCGATCTGCAGAGCCAGCGTGCTCTTTCCGCAGTCCATCGTTCCGGAGAAGAACACCAGCTCGGGCATGGGGGGTCGAAGACCTTTCGGGACTCGGGGAGACAGGGGTGGGCGGGGGCCGGTCAGGAGCGTACTTCGAGGAGCGGGACGAGCTGCTCCACGGGGGTCATGGAGCCGTGCATACCGACCAGGGCGGACTCCTTGGGCTCACGCTCAGAGGCGATGATCGCCACGTCCGCGTGGGCCGCCGCGACGACATCGCCGATGCGCCCGTACACACGTTGATCAATGTGTGGACCGAACCAGCCCGCGGCGATCGCCTCGTCACGTCCGGCCACCCAGAACTGCTCGCCGAGGACCTCGCGCCAGACCGTCAGGACGTCGTTCTCGGCACCCGGGACCGCGTAGACGTGCCGGGCGCGGCCCTCGCCGCCGAGGAGGGCGACGCCGGCGCGCAGCTCCCAGTCCGCGTCGAAGTCGATGCGGGACTCGTCGTCGAAGGGGATGTCGAGCATGCCGTGGTCCGCGGTCACGTACAAGGCGCTGCGCGGGGGCAGCTGCTCGGCGAGGCGCTGCACGAGCCGGTCGACGTACATGAGCTGGCCGCGCCAGGCGTCGGAGTCGACACCGAAGCGGTGGCCCTTGCCGTCCACTTCCGCGTAGTACGTGTAGACCAATGAGCGGTCCCCGGCGGCGAGTTGCTCAGCGGCGAGGTCCATGCGGTCCTCTCCGGAGACCCTGCCCCGGAAGGAACCGCCGCTCAGGGCGACCTTGGTGAGCGGGGTGTGCTCGAAGGTCGGCGAGGAGACCTGCGCGGTGTGCACACCGGCCTCGTGGGCGCGCTGGAAGACGGTGGGGTACGGCTGCCAGGCGTGCGGGTCGGTCCACGGGTTCCAGCGGAGCTGATTCATCAGCTCGCCGGTCGCGGGATCGCGGACGGTGTAGCCGGGCAGGCCGTGCGCGCCGGGCGGCAGGCCCGTGCCGACCGAGGCGAGCGAGGTCGCGGTGGTGGCGGGGAAGCCCGCGGTGACGGGCCGCCCGGTGCCGCCGCGCGAGCTCTCCAGCAGCGAGGTCAGGAAGGGCGCCTCGGCCGGGTGCGCCTTGAGCTGCTCCCAGCCCAGGCCGTCGATCAGGAAGACGCAGTTCCGGTCGGCCGGGGTGAGTTCGGGGATGACGGGTGTGAAGCCGTCGACGCCCTGGTGGGCGACGAGCGTGGGCAGCAGGTCGGCCAGCGAGCCGGTGCCGTACGCGGGCGCGGGGGCGGTGTCGAGGGCGAGCGGTTGTACGTCGTCCCAGGCGGGCAGCGACATCAGCGGGCGGTGTCCGCGGTCGCCTCGGACAGGGCCTGGGCGAAGGCGAGGGTCTGCCGCACGGCGTCGGGGCCGTCGCCCGCCTCGCTGACGCGCAGGCTCAGGTCGTCGGCGGTCGAGCTGCCCGTGTACCCGTGGTCCGCCTCGCAGTTGGGGTCGCCGCAGGCCGCGGGCTCCAGGTCGAGGCGCGCCACGGCGCCCCAGCCGATGGTCAGGACGACCTCGCGGGGCGGGGTGCCCGGAACGTACTTCTCGGGGTTGCCGACGACGCGGCTGACCACGACCGAGGAGATGCGGCCGATCTTGACCGACTCGGTGGAGGTCGTCGCGTACGGCGTCGGGGACGTGCTGTCCGCCGCCTGCTCGTCGGTGTGGCTGACGATGAAGCGCGTGCCGGTCAGGACGAGGACGGTGACGTGCCGGCGCACTTCGTTGGCGTCGAACGTCGTCTCCTGGTGGACCAGGTAGGACCCGATGGCCTCGCCGCCGATCGCGGCCTCCACCGCCTCGGCCACGAGGGCCGGGTAGTAGCCGCTGCGCTCGATCGCCGCGCGCAGCCCCTGGGTCGTCGTACCGGTCTTTGCCATGCCGTCCATCCTACGGCCCGGTGCGGGGCGCACGGTGCCCCGCGGCCTCAGTACCCGGGAAGGGTGCGTGGGCCGAGGTCGTCGCGGGCGGGCGGGGGCGCGAGCCGGACCGAGGCGTCGAGCACGGAGAGGCCGCGCTGGGCGACGACCACGGGCTCCAGGGAGACGGTGACCACTTCGGGGTGGTCGTCGACGAGCCGGGAGACCCGCTGGAGCAGTTCTTCCAGGGCCGGGGTGTCCACGGGGGCGGAGCCTCGCCAGCCGAAGAGGAGCGGCGCGGTCCGGATGGACCTGACCATGGAGCCCGCCTCGCGGTCGGTGACCGGGACGAGGCGGTGGGCGGTGTCTCCGAGCAGTTCGGACGCGGCGCCCGCCAGGCCGAAGGAGAGCACCGCTCCGGCGGCCGGGTCGATGACCGCGCGCACGACGGTGTCGACGCCGCGCGGCACCATGCCCTGCACGACGGGCCGCAGCTCGGCGGGGCTCCCGAAGGCGTCCGTCAATTCCTGGTACGTCCGGCGCAGTTGCTCCTCGTCGGCGAGGTCGAGGCGCACTCCGCCGAGGTCGGCGCGGTGCCGCAGGTGCGGGGCCGTGGTCTTCAGGGCGACGGGGTAGCCGAGGGTGCGCGCGGCCTCGGCCGCCGCGTCGGGTCCCGGCGCGGGCAGCGCCTGTCGTACGCGGATGCCGTAGCGCCCGAGCAGCTCGTGGGCGTCGGCCGGGGCGAGGGTGAGTCCGCGCGGGTCGCCGTCCTCGGCGAGCAGCTCCGCGATGCGGTCGGCGGCCCCGCTCTCGTCGATGTCGTCGTACTCGGGCACGCGCCCCGGCTCGGCGGCCTCGCGCCGCCACTGCGCGTACTTGACGGCTTCGGAGAGGGCGCGGACGGCCCGCTCGGCGGCGGGATAGGCCGGGATGCGGTACTGCTCCGTGGCGGGTGCCGGCTCCTCCGGGGCGTCCGGTGTGCTTGGTGTGCCCGGTGTGTCCGGTGCGGCTTCCTCGGCGGGCGGCCGGCCGGCCGGCGGCGTGGGGGCGTCGGGGCGGGTGCTGGCCGCGGCGGCCAGCGCCTCGGCGAGCCCGCCGAGCTCGACGTGAACCACGGCGACGGGCTTCGCCGGGCAGCCCGCGGCGGCGGCCCGCAACTCCGTGGCCAGCGTCTCGGGGTCGGTGGCGGCCCCGTCCTCGCCCACCCAGGGGATCGCGTTGACGATCACCGCGTCGCAGCCGTCGTCCGACAGCGCCTCGGCGAGCGCGGCACGGAAGTCGGCCGGCGTCGCCGCCGTCGTGAGGTCGCGGGGCGGCAGCGGCCGCAGTCCGTCGGCGACGCAGGCGTCGTACGTGAGGAGGCCGAGGGACTCGCTGTTCCCGAGGATGCCCACGCGGGGTCCTGAGGGCAGCGGCTGCCCGGCGAGCAGCAGCCCCGCGTCGACCATCTCCGTGACGGTGTCGACGCGGATGACGCCCGCCTGGCGCAGCAGCGCCGAGACGGTGGCGTGCGGCAGGCGGGTGGCCTGCACGGCGTGGCCGGTCGGCGTGATGCCGCTGTGCCGGGCGCCCTGGACGACGACGAGGGGCTTGGTGGTGGCCGAACGCCGCGCGAGGCGCGTGAACTTGCGCGGGTTGCCGATGGTCTCCAGGTACATCAGCGTGACGTCGGTGTCGGGGTCCTCGAACCAGTACTGCAGCAGGTCGTTGCCGGACACGTCGGCGCGGTTTCCGGATCCGACGAACGTGGAAAGGCCCGCGCCCCGTCGGTGCAGTCCGGACAGCAGGGCGATCCCGATCGCGCCGGACTGGGTGAACAGGCCGATCCGCCCGCGCGCGGGGGACTGCGGGGCGAGTGAGGCGTTGAGCCGCGTCTCCGGAGAGGTGTTGATGACACCGAAGGCGTTCGGGCCGATGATGCGCATGCCGTAGGAGCGGGCCTGGCGCACCAGTTCGCGCTGCCGCTCGCGGCCGAGCGGGCCGCTCTCTCCGTAGCCCGCGGAGAGCACCACGAGGCCGCGCACGCCGCGCTCACCGCACTCGGCGACGGCCTGGGGGACGCGCTCGGCAGGCACGGCGACCACCGCGAGGTCCACGGGCTCCTCGATGGCCGCTACGGAGCGGTGTGCGGGCACCCCGTCGACGCGGGCGCCCTCGGGCTCCTCTTCGAAGGCGCTGTTCACCGCGTACAGGCGCCCGGTGAAGCCGGACTCCCGGAGGTTGGCGAGCACGCTGCGGCCCACACCGCCGGGGGCCCGGCCCACGCCGATCACCGCGACCGAGCCGGGCGTCAGGAGGCGCTGCACGGAGCGTCCCTCGGCGCGCTGTTCGCGGGCGCGCTGCACGGCGAGCGAGCGGGCGGTCGGCTCCAGGTCGAACTCCAGGCGTACGACGCCGTCCTCGAAGCTGCGCTTCTGCTGGTAGCCCGCGTCCGTGAACACCTTGATCATCTTGGTGTTGGCGGGCAGCACCTCGGCGGCGAAGCGCCGGATGCCGCGCTCCCTGGCGACGGCCGCGATGTGCTCCAGGAGCGTGGAGGCGACGCCGCGGCCCTGGTGGGCGTCCTGCACGAGGAAGGCGACCTCGGCCTCGTCCGCGGGCGCGCTGGCGGCCATGCCGCGGTCGTCGATGCGGTCGTAGCGCACGGTGGCGATGAACTCGCCGCCCACCGTGGCCGCGAGGCCCACCCGGTCCACCTGGTCGTGGTGGGTGAAGCGGTGCACGTCCTTGGCGGACAGCCGTGGGTAGGGCGCGAAGAAGCGGTAGTACTTCGACTCGTCCGAGACCTGTTCGTAGAAGCTGACCAGGCGGTCCGCGTCCTCGGCCGTGATGGGCCTGATCCGGGCGGTGCCTCCGTCGCGCAGCACCACATCGGCTTCCCAGTGGGAGGGGTAGTCGTGCCGATCCTGCTGATCCGACGGGGTCTGCATGGGGCCAGGGTACGGGTCGCGCGGCCGTCGGGGCCGGGGCAAGCTGGGACGGGTCGAGGGCGGCCCGGGCCGGACGCGGGTCGGCAGAGCACCCGTGACGGCATGAGACACTGGTCTAGACAAGTGTGAGACACCTGGAAGGGCAGCAACACATGGCTGAGCGCCGCGTCAACGTCGGCTGGGCCGAGGGCCTTCACGCCCGACCCGCCTCCATCTTCGTCCGTGCGGCCACGGCCGCCGGCGTCCCCGTGACGATCGCCAAGGCCGGCGGCAACCCGGTCAACGCCGGCTCGATGCTCGCCGTGCTCGGCCTGGGCGCCCAGGGCGGCGAGGAGATCGTGCTCGCCTCCGACGCCGAGGGTGCCGACGCCGCACTCGACCGCCTGGCGAAGCTGGTCTCGGAGGGGCTCGAGGAGCTTCCGGAGACGGTCTAGGACACGTTTCCAGCATTACGTGGATGGGGTCACCCGGAATTCCCGGGTGACCCCATCGACGTATGCGGGCGTACGCATCGACGGATGCATCGCCTCGACAGATGCAGCGACGTATGCGGGATTATCCGCTCGGAGAAATAGCTTTCTTCTCGTATACGGAATATACGGAGCCTCCGTTAATTCCGGAGGCCCACCGTGTTTACGGCATGTTGCGAATCCCTCACATGGCCGGCCCGGCGTGCGGGGCGCAATCGGTGGGCGGCCGCGGCCCGTTCGGCGTGCGCGGCGGTGAGTGCCCTGGCCCGCTCGGGGTCCCGGCGGGCGACCGCGTCGAGGATCGCGGCGTGCTCCGACCAGGACTCACCGGGCGCCGCCGGGGCCTGCACGACGTACATCCAGGCGACCTTGTGCCGGAGCTGGGTGAGCAGCGCGCTGAGGCCGGGGCTTCCGGAGGCCTGGGCGAGCGTCTCGTGGAACCAGCCGCCCAGCGAGCGCAGCTCCTCCCCCAGGCCGCTCCTGGAGCGCTCCTGGCCCAGCCTGACGAGCCCGCGCAACACCTTCAGGTGCGCGTCCGTGCGGCGCTGCGCTGCGCGCGCCGCGGCGAGCGGTTCGAGCAGCGTCCTGACCTCCAGGAGGTCGGCCGCCTCCTGTTCGGTGGGCTCGGCGACGCAGGCGCCCGCGTGCCTGCGGGTGACGACGAAGCCCTCGGCCTCCAGCGTGCGCAGGGCCTCGCGCACGGGCACCCGGGAGACGCCGTAGCGGCGCGCGAGGAGTTCCTCGGTGAGCCGGCCGCCCCTTTCGTGGACGCCGGCGACAATATCGTCCCGAATGGCCGTGCATACAGAGTGCGCGGGCACGCGCATGATCGGACCTCCGCCTTAATCCCCGCGAAACGCGGTCGACCGACACTCATTCAGTGACTCTATTGCAAAGCGCGGGAATTTCCGACGGCGGGCCGGAAATCATGGATATCTTTTGGCCAACGCGAAAGCCCCGGCTCTGGGCGAGCCGGGGCTTTCGGAGCTGTGCGGGGTCGGCGTCTGCCGTCCGTCGTCCGTCAGACGTTGACGCCGTGCGAGCGGAGGTACGCGACCGGGTCGATGTCCGAGCCGTACTCCGCGCCGGTGCGGGCCTCGAAGTGGAGGTGCGGGCCGCTGGAGTTGCCGGTGGAACCGGAGAGGCCGATCTGCTGGCCCGGGGTGACCGTCTGGCCCACGGTGACGCCGAGGGACGACATGTGGCCGTACTGGGTGTACGTGCCGTCGTTCATCTTGATGACCACGTTGTTGCCGTAGGCGCCGCCCCAGCCGGCCTCGACGACGGTGCCGGAGCCGACCGCGTGGACCGGGGTGCCGGACGCCGCGTGGAAGTCCACGCCGGTGTGGCTGCCGGAGGACCACATGGCGCCGCCGGTCTGGTAGCCCGTGGAGACGTACGAGCCGCTGATCGGGGAGACGTAGGTGTTCAGGCGCTTGCGCTCGGCCTCGCGGGCGGCGCGCTCCTTGGCCTCGCGCTCCTTCTTGGCCTTCGCCTTGGCCTCGGCCTCGGCCTTGCGCTTCTCCTCGGCGGCCTTCTTCTTGGCGGCCTCTTCGGCCTTCTTGGCTGCGGCGGCGTCGTCGGCGGCCTGCTGCTGCGCCGCGGCCTGCGCGTCGATGCTCGCGGCGAGCGAGTCACCGACGGATATCGCCTGGGTGAGGCCGGTGTGCTCCATGGCGGCTTCGTCGGGGGCGGCGAGCGCCGGGGCGGCGAGGCCGCCGATGACACCGGTGGTGGTGAGCGCCGCGACACCGGCGACGTTCGCGGTGGTACGCGTGAGGCGGCTCGGACGACGGTGCTTCCCGGTGGCACGGGTGAACGCCATGTGGCGGGTGATCCTTTCCTTCCTTCTCGCCTACCGGGTTAGCTGACGGGTTCGGAGCAGGAAGGTCTCCTACGGGTCCCTCGCCTCGCGGCAAGGTGCCCGATTCACCCCAGGGGACATGTGGGTCCCCGGCTCCCCTGGCTCGCGCCGTACGGGGACTCGGCGATGACTGTCCGGTGCCGCGGATGCGGCGTACTGCGCGACGAACAGCCGGGTCGACGCTAAACGCGCCGTCTTCAATCGACAAACAGAAGTCGCCTTTTGTAGCGCACGCCACACGGCAGACAGGCAACCACTGTATGAATTCGGACATATGGGGACCCCAGTGCCTGAAGCGGTCACCGGGGTCCCGATATGTCCTGACTGTGACTCAGCCGTCACTCAGCCCGTGACGACACTCACTTCGCCGATGCCGAGCGCCCTGACGGGCTCCTCGATCTGCGCGGCGTCCCCGACCAGGATCGTCACCAGGCGGTCCGCCGGGAAGGCGTTCACGACGGCGGCGGTGGCCTCCACGGTGCCGGTGGCGGCCAGCTGGCGGTACAGCTGCGCCTGGAAGTCGTCCGGGAGGTTCTGCTCGACCTGGTCGGCGAGGGTGGCCGCCACGGAGGCCGCCATCTCGTACTTCAGCGGGGCGACGCCCACGAGGTTCTGCACGGCCACGTCGCGCTCGGCGTCCGTGAGGCCCTCAGCGGCGAGGACGCGCAGGACCTGCCACAGGTCCTCCAGCGCCGGTCCCGTGTTCGGGGTGTCCACGGAGCCGCTGATGGCGAGCATCGCGGCGCCCGAGCCGTCCGGCGCCGAACGAAGGACCTGGCTGAACGCCCGTACGCCGTAGGTGTATCCCTTCTCCTCGCGCAGGACGCGGTCGAGACGCGAGGTGAGGGTGCCGCCCAGGCAGTACGTGCCGAGGACCTGGGCCGGCCAGACGCGGTCGTGCCGGTCGGCCCCGATGCGGCCGATCAGCAGCTGCGTCTGGACCGCTCCGGGGCGGTCCACGATGACGACGCGGCCGCGGTCGTCGGCGGTCACCGGCGGCACCGGGCGCGGCTCGCCCGGGGAGCCCGTCCAGGCGCCGACCGTGTCCGCGAGGACGGCGTCCAGGTCGGTCCCGGTCAGGTCGCCGACCACGACGAGGGTGGCCGTGGCGGGGCGGACGTGTTTCTCGTAGAAGGCGCGCACCGCCGCCGAGTCGATGGCCGCGACCGTCTCCTCGGTGCCCTGGCGGGGGCGGGACATGCGCGAGGTCGCGGGGAAGAGCTCCTTGGAGAGCTCCTTGGCGGCGCGGCGGGCCGGGTTGGCGGCCTCGTGCGGGATCTCGTCCAGGCGGTTGCGGACGAGCCGCTCGATCTCGCTGTCCGCGAAGGCGGGGGCCCGCAGGGCGTCGGCGAGCAGGCCGAGCGCCTTCGGGAGCCGGGAGACCGGGACCTCCAGGGAGACCCGCACGCCCGGGTGGTCGGCGTGTGCGTCGAGCGTCGCGCCGCAGCGGTCGAGCTCGGCGGCGAACTCCTCGGCGGAGTGCTTGTCGGTGCCTTCGTTGAAGGCCCTCGCCATGATCGTGGCGACGCCGTCGAGGCCCTCGGGCTCGGCGTCCAGGGGCGCTGCGAGGTTGATCTCGACGGCGACGACCTGCTGACCGGGGCGGTCGCAACGCAGCACGGTGAGGCCGTTGGGCAGCGTGCTGCGGTCGGGCGCCGGGAAGGCCCAGGGCCTGGCCTGTCCGGCCTCGGGCTGGGGGTGGAACTGCATCGTCGCGGCCTCGGTCACTTCGCCGCCTCCTCTTCTTCCTCGGCGGCCTCTGCGCCCTCGTCGGCGGCGGTCACGGGTTCGTACACGAGCACGGCGCGGTTGTCCGGGCGCAGGCGGGCCTTGGCGACCTCCTGGACCTCTTCCGCCGTGACGTCGAGGACGCGCTGGACGGCGGTGAGGGCGAGCTGCGGGTCGCCGAACAGGACGGCGTACCGGCAGAGTTCGTCGGCGCGGCCCGCGACCGTGCCGAGCCGGTCGAGCCACTCGCGCTCCAACTGCGCCTGGGCGCGCTCCATCTCCTCCGGAGTGGGGCCTTCCGCGGCGAAGCGGGCCAGCTCCTCGTCGACGGCGGCCTCGATCACGGGGACCTCGACGTCGCCGGACGTCTTCACGTCCAGCCAGCCGAGCGAGGGCGCCCCGGCGAGGCGCAGCAGGCCGAAGCCCGCGGCGACCGCGGTGCGGTCCCGGCGCACGAGGCGGTTGTAGAGCCGGGAGGACTCGCCGCTGCCGAGGACGGTGAGGGCGATGTCGGCCGCGTCGCACGCGCGCGTGCCGTCCTCCGGGAGGCGGTAGGCGGCCATCAGGGCGCGGGCCGGGACGTCCTCCTCGACGACCTCGCGCAGCTCCTCGCCGATGCGCTCGGGCAGGGACCCGTCACGCGGCGGCTGCTTGCCGTCGTGACCGGGGATCGACCCGAAGTACTTCTCGATCCAGGCGAGCGTCTGCTCCGGGTCGATGTCGCCGACGACCGAGAGGACGGCGTTGTTGGGCGCGTAGTACGTGCGGAAGAACGCGCGCGCGTCCTCCAGGGTGGCCGCGTCAAGGTCGGCCATGGAGCCGATCGGCGTGTGGTGGTACGGGTGGCCCTCGGGGTACGAGAGGGCGGTCAGCTTTTCGAAGGCGGTGCCGTACGGGACGTTGTCGTAGCGCTGGCGGCGCTCGTTCTTGACGACGTCGCGCTGGTTCTCCATGGACTCCTCGTCGAGGGCGGAGAGCAGCGAGCCCATCCGGTCGGCCTCGAGCCAGAGGGCGAGCTCCAACTGGTGGGCGGGCATCGTCTCGAAATAGTTGGTGCGCTCGAAGCTCGTCGTGCCGTTGAGCGAGCCGCCCGCGCCCTGGACCAGCTCGAAATGGCCGTTTCCGTGCACCTGCTTCGAGCCCTGGAACATGAGGTGCTCGAAGAGGTGCGCGAGGCCGGTTCGCCCCTTGACCTCGTGGCGTGAGCCGACGTCGTACCAGAGGCAGACCGCGGCGACGGGGGTCAGGTGGTCCTCGGAGAGCACCACGCGCAGGCCGTTGGCCAGCCGGTGCTCGGTCGCTGTCAGGCCGCCGGAGCCGGCCTCGGCTGTGGCCGTGTGACCCATGGGCATGTACGTCCCTTCGATCGCTAAAACATTGCTGGTTCTGCCAGTCCTGCCACTGTATGCAAGCGTGCGGACACCTGACGAAGTTCCCGGTCCGCCCTCGGCGTAGTCGCGTGTGACACCGCCGGTGCACGGGTCGTGGTCGGCGTTGTCAGTGGGACAGTCCACAATGGTCGGCGTCAGAACCCGCACTTGCTTGGTGAAGGAGCCGCAGCAGCGATGGCCCGCCGCAGCACGAAGACCCCGCCGCCCGACGACGCGTACGAGGAGAAGATCCTCGACATCGACGTAGTCGACGAGATGCAGGGCTCCTTCCTCGAGTACGCGTATTCGGTCATCTACTCCCGCGCCCTGCCGGACGCCCGCGACGGCATGAAGCCGGTCCACCGCAGAATCGTCTATCAGATGAACGAGATGGGCCTTCGCCCCGACCGCGGCTATGTGAAGTGCGCCCGCGTCGTCGGCGAGGTCATGGGTAAGTTGCACCCGCACGGAGACGCGTCGATCTACGACGCGCTGGTGCGCATGGCCCAGCCCTTCTCGATGCGCCTCCCCCTGGTGGACGGCCACGGCAACTTCGGCTCCCTCGGCAACGACGACCCGCCGGCCGCCATGCGGTACACCGAGTGCAAGATGGCCGACGCCACCTCCCTGATGACGGAGTCGATCGACGAGAACACCGTCGACTTCGAGCCGAACTACGACGGCCAGGAGATGGAGCCGTCCGCCCTCCCCGCGGCGTATCCGAACCTCCTGGTCAACGGCGCGTCGGGCATCGCCGTCGGCATGGCGACGAACATGCCGCCGCACAACCTCGGCGAGGTCATCGCCGCCGCCCGCCACCTGATCAAGCACCCGGGCGCCGACCTCGAGACCCTGATGAAGTACGTGCCGGGCCCCGACCTGCCCACGGGCGGCCGGATCGTCGGGCTCAACGGCATCAAGGACGCGTACGAATCGGGCCGCGGCTCCTTCAAGATCCGCGCGACGGTCTCCGTGGAGAACGTGACGGCGCGCCGCAAGGGCCTCGTCGTCACCGAACTGCCCTTCACGGTCGGCCCCGAGAAGGTCATCTCCAAGATCAAGGACCTGGTCGGCTCGAAGAAGCTCCAGGGCATCGCGGACGTCAAGGACCTCACCGACCGCTCGCACGGCCTGCGCCTGGTCATCGAGATCAAGAACGGCTTCGTCCCCGAGGCCGTCCTTGAGCAGCTCTACAAACTGACGCCGATGGAGGAGTCCTTCGGCATCAACAACGTCGCGCTGGTGGACGGTCAGCCCCTCACCCTCGGCCTCAAGGAGCTCCTTGAGGTCTATCTCGACCACCGGTTCGACGTGGTGCGCCGCCGCAGCGAGTTCCGCCGCGGCAAGAAGCGCGACCGCCTGCACCTGGTGGAGGGCCTCTTGGTCGCCCTCCTGGACATCGACGAGGTCATCCGCCTCATCCGCTCCAGTGACAACTCCGCGCAGGCCAAGGAGCGCCTGATCGAGCGCTTCTCGCTCAGCGACATCCAGACGCAGTACATCCTGGACACGCCGCTGCGCCGGCTGACCAAGTACGACCGCATCGAGCTGGAGTCCGAGCGCGACAAGCTCAACGGCGAGATCGACGAGCTGACCGGCATCCTCGAATCGGACGCGGAGCTGCGCAAGCTGGTCTCCTCCGAACTGGCCGCCGTCGCCAAGAAGTTCGGCACCGACCGGCGCACCGTGCTCCTGGAGTCGGCCGGCTCCCCGGCCGCCACGGTCTCGCTCCAGGTGGCGGACGACCCGTGCCGGGTGCTCCTGTCCTCGACGGGCCTCCTGGCCCGCACGGCCAACGGCGACCCCTTCGCCGACGGCGACACCAAGCGCGTCAAGCACGACGTGATCGTCTCGGCGGTGCCGGCGACGGCGCGCGGCGAGGTGGGTGCGGTCACCTCCCAGGGGCGGCTGCTGCGCCTCTCCGTAGTGGACCTTCCCCAGCTGCCGGAGACGGCGAGCGCGCCCAACCTCTCCGGAGGAGCGCCCGTCGCGGAGCTGCTCACCCTGGAGAAGGACGAGAAGCTGATCTGCCTGATGACGCTCGACGAGTCCTCGCCGGGCCTCGCGCTCGGCACCGAGCAGGGCGTCGTCAAGCGCGTGGTCCCCGACTATCCGTCCAACAAGGAAGAGCTGGAGGTCATCACCCTCAAGGACGGTGACCGGATCGTCGGCGCGGCCGAGCTGCGCACCGGCGAGGAGGACCTGGTCTTCGTCACGGACGACGCCCAGCTCCTGCGTTACCAGGCCTCCCAGGTCCGCCCGCAGGGCCGGCCCGCGGGCGGCATGACGGGCATCAAGCTGGCCGCGGGCGCGAAGGTCATCTCCTTCGCGGCGGTGGACCCGGCGGTGGACGCCGTGGTCTTCACGGTGGCGGGCTCGCGCGGCACGCTCGACGACTCGGTGCAGACGACGGCCAAGCTCACGCCCTTCGACCAGTACCCGCGCAAGGGCCGCGCCACGGGCGGTGTGCGCGTCCAGCGGTTCCTGAAGGGCGAGGACTGCCTGAGCTTCGCCTGGGCGGGCCCGACGCCGCCGCGCGCGGCCCAGCGCAACGGCTCCCCGGCGGAGCTGCCGGAGATCGACCCGCGCCGCGACGGCTCGGGCGTCTCGCTGGGCAAGCCGGTGACGGCGGTGGCGGGACCGGTGTAGCGCGGGACCGGTGTAGCGCGGGCCCGCTGCAGCCGCGGACCGGTGCAGCCGCAGCGGCTACACCTCCTCGTCAGCCTCGTCAGGCTCCTGCACGTACCGCAGTACGCCCCACATGCCACGCTCGTCGGCCTGTGGGGCGTATTCGCGACACCCCTCCAGCTCCTTCTCCAGGGCCGGTACGTCGATGTGTGACCCGATGAGCACGAGCTGGGTCAGCCGCGGCTCGTCCGGAGCCCACGGCTCCAGGTAGAAGCGGAGGAACCGCCCCACGGCGTGCACCTCGTACCGGTTGCGCGGGTCGGCGGGGCCGAAATCGACGTACCCCTTGATGCGGTAGAGCCCTTTGGGACGGCTGTCGAGCAGGGCCATCAAGGCGCGCGGCCCCATGGGCACGTCCGAGGTGAAGGCGAGGCTTTCGTAGGCGGAGTGCAGGTGGTCGTGATGACCGCCCTCATGGTCCTCACCGTCTGCGTCGTGATCGTGCAGATCGTCGAAGGAGAGCTGCCCGACCCGCTCCCCCACCGGCGCGCGGTCGAAGAACAGCTCGACGTCGACGCGGCCGTAGGAGGCGGCGACGACGGCCGCGCGCCCCGCGAGCCCGCGCACGATATCCAGGACGCGCTCACGCTCCTCCGCGGGCACACGGTCGGTCTTGTTGACCACGACGAGATCGGCGATGCCCAGGTGCCGGTCCACCTCGGGGTGCCGCTCCCTGGTGGCGTCGAACTCGGCGGCGTCGACGACCTCGACGAGCCCTCCGTAGACGATGTGCGGGTTCTCGCTGGCGAGCAGCATCTTCACGAGTTCCTGCGGCTCCGCGAGCCCGCTCGCCTCGATGACGATGACGTCGATCCCGGCGGCGGGCCGGGCGAGCCGCTCCAGGTACTCGTCGAGCTCACTGCCGTCCACGGCACAGCACAGACACCCGTTGCCGAGGGAGACGGTCGAGTCGCCGAGCTGCCCCGCGACCGACATGGCGTCGATCTCGATCGAACCGAAGTCGTTGACGATCGCTCCGATCCGGCTGCCGCCGCTGCGGTGCAGCAGATGGTTGAGCAGGGTGGTCTTGCCCGAGCCCAGGAAGCCGGCGAGGACGACGACCGGAATCTGCTGCTTGTTCAACGCGGACCTCTCGTGTCGACGCTGGTACGGACCGCGGCGGATCCCGCGACGGATCCCGTACGACGAATGAAGACCGGCCAAGGATAGGCGGGCGTAGCCGGGCCGCGAAGTGAACGATTGTTAGCGGCGCTCGCGGGGCACACGTCAGACACGGCGCCGGGATGCGCGACTGCTTCTGCTCCCCGTGCGCCGCCGTGCCACCTCCCCGCCGATCAGAGCCGCTCGGCACTCTGGGAGACGGCAAGCGCACCGCCCACCGCTCGCCGGTCCGCTCCCCGTCGACCCGCACCCGACGACCGGCGGACGGTCGCCCGAATCGGGGGTTGACATGGCCACACAAAAAGCTTGGGTACGGGGGGTGGGTCCTGCCGCCGCAGCGGGGCTGGCCTTGGCCGTCGGCACCGTCGGTGCCCTCATCAAGCAGCAACACCAGCTCAGGAAATTAAGTCTGCGGCTCAAGCGATGCGAGCAGATGGACCGGGGCCAGCAGCGGCACGTCGACTTGGCCAACCAGCAGCGGCTCCAGTGGGAACTGCTGAGCAAGGCGATGGAGGACCCCACGCTGGCCGCGGTGCTCGACACGTCCGAGGGCTCAGTCCCGCCCGCCAAACACCGCCAGTTCCTCTTCGCCAACGCCCTGTACACCAACGCCCTGCTTGCCTACCGCATCGGCAACGTCTCCCGGGCAGAGCTCTTCGGCCATCTGCGCGGAACGCTCCAGAACCCCATCTTCCGTGAGTACTGGGAGGTCACCCGGGACGCCAGGGCGAGCCTCGAAGAGGACTCCGTGGAAGCCCAAGTGGGACGGATGGTGGACCACTTGATCCATGACTTGGACGAAGCCGACACGGATGAGTGGTGGGTGGTGGGGACTCCGCCCGAGTGAGCAGGTGACCGAGCGGGCGAACGGCCCGGAAAATGTCATATCTGCGGTTTAGCCCACCGCATGGGCAGTAACGTTCTGCCGCCCACGCCGTTCTGGCACGCAGCACCCATCCGCCGTCACCCAGAGGACCAGGATCCCCTTGAAGATCATGCGCCGCATCGGTGTACCCCCGCGCGAACGAGGTTGCACCTCCGGCCAGACATGCCCCGACATCTTCGAGTTGACCGACGGAACCTTCGCCGTCATCGGGAGGGACGAGACCGACGTGCTGGATACGGAGCTGCCGCCCGATGCCGGACGCGCCGACTACGAACGCATCGTCGTCGTCAGCCGTGAAACATTGATCCGGGCCAAGGCGGACATCCCTGACATGTAGCCATGTGGGAGCCGTGCGAGGGCGCGGAACGGACACTCAGACGCCTTCGAACGGCTCCCGCGACCAACCGGATGGCCCCAGCCACCCATTGGCGAAGGCCGGAGGAGGGCGCCCCAGTGACACGACACAACGGCAGACCGCACGGCGCGGTCGCATGGGCCGGCGCGGCCCTGGCCTCACTCACCGTCATCTGCATAACCCCCTTCCTGCTCAATGGCCTCGCGCCGCGATCGCTGGACTGGAACCGTCTCAGTGACATCAGCCAGACCTACGGCGCCCTGTCCGTCCTCTTCTCGGGCGCCGCGCTGGTGGGCGTCGCCCTCTCGTTGGCCCACCAGTCGCGACAGACCCGCATACAAAACGAGGGGATCCACCGCTCCACTCATCACCAGCTCACGCTGCTCACCCTGGAGAGCCCGGCCTTCCTGGTGTGCTGGGAGCCACCCAACATGCCTGTCACGCAGGAACGCTGGCGGCAGCTTCTCGTGAGCAACCTGATCGTCAGCATGTGGTGGAGCGACTTCAAGCTCGACCTGTGCGGCGAACCCGCCTTGCGGGCGATCCTGAAGGACTACTTCCGCGGTGAGGTCGGCCGTGCCTACTGGGCGAACAGCGGGCCGTCCTGGCATCGGCTCGCGGAACCGGGTTCCGACCGCCGCCTGTGTGCCTTCGTGCGCATCGCCGATGAGGTGCACGCGACCTCCGTGGCGTCCGGTCCCGCCGTGCCATCCGCCGCATACTTCACACCGCCTCATGCCGCTCCGCCGAACGGCGGCTGAGACCGCACCACAGGCGAGGTACAGACAGCTCATGGCCAGCACACAGGACATACACAGGTTGGCTGATTCTCGCCGGTCGCCGCGAGCGGAATCGGCGAGGACGGGCCCTCGGCGGATGGGAACCTACCGCTCGTGACCACACCAGACATCACTCGCCGTATTGGTGCCTCTCCCCGTCAGCGCGGCAGCCTCGACGGCAACACGTGCCCCGACATCTTCGAGCTGAGTGACGGCTCGTTCGCCGTCATCGGCGCCGACAGGACAGCGACACTCGACAGCAAACTTCCGGCCGACGCTGGGCGTTCGAGTGACGAGCGGATCGTGGTCATCACCCGCGAGACACTAATTCGCGCCAAGATCGACATTCCTGATGTCTGATCACTGAACCGCACTCCGGTATGCCGCATCACGTTGGCGTCCCGGGAGTTCCCTGTGTCCGCATCCATCGAGGCCTGGTCACCACCATCCGGAGTGGCCAGGCCTTCCCACGTCAGTCCTCCGGCCCCAGGAGCGGACCTCGGTCAGCCGCCCGCGGGAACCGGCGCCGAAGGAGCCTGTGTCGGAGGAACCGGCACCGGAGGAGCCACCCCCACATACCGCGCCGCCGGCCGGATGATTTTCGGGTCGCGGGCCTGTTCCAGGATGTTGGCGCTCCAGCCGACCACGCGCGCCGAGGCGAACGTGGGCGTAAACATCTCGCGGGGCAGCCCGCACAACTCCATGACCACGCCCGCGTAGAACTCCACGTTCGTGTGCAGTTCGCGACCCGGCTTCAGTTCCGCCAGGATCGCCTCGACGTGCCGTTCGACCTCGACCGCGAACTCGACCAGCTCGCCGCCGAACCGCTGGGCGATGCCCCGCAACATGCCCGAGCGCGGGTCCTCCGTGCGGTAGACGGGGTGCCCGAAGCCCATGATGCGGTCACCCGCCAGGACGCGCTCGCGGATCCAGCCGTCGATGCGGTCGCGCGTGCCGATCGCGTCGAGGGTGTCGAGGGCGCGGCTCGGCGCACCGCCGTGCAGCGGTCCCGACAGCGCGCCGACCGCGCCCACCAGGCAGGCGGCCACGTCCGCGCCGGTCGAGGTGATGACCCGGGCGGTGAACGTCGACGCGTTGAAGCCGTGGTCAATCGTTGAGATCAAGTACTGCTCGATCGCCCGGGCGCGGGTGGCGTCCGGCTCCGAACCGGTGAGCATGTAGAGGTAGTTGGCGGCGTACGACAGGTCGTCGCGGGGTTCGACGGGGTCGAGGCCCTGGCCGAGCCGGTACAGCGCGGTGAGCAGCGTCGGCACGACGGCGGACGCGGCGAGGGCGTCCGCGCGGCGCCGGTCGTCGTCGATGTCGTACACCGGGCGGAAGCCTTTCGACGCCCCGAAGAGCGACAGGGCGGTGCGGAGTCCGGAGAGCGGACCCGACAGCACGCTCGCGCGCGCCACGGCGGGCAGCGCGGCGCTCACCTCCGTGGGCAGGTGGCGCAGCGACGCCGTGTGCGCGGCGAAGGCGGCGCTCTGCCCGGCGTCCGGCAGCTCGCCGTGGAGCATCAGGTGCCACACGTCCTCGAAGCTGCGGCTCTGCGCGAGCTCGACGGCCGAGTACTGGCGGTAGTGGTAGAAGCCCTCGTATCCCCTGACGTCTCCGACTTCGGTCTCGGTGACGACGACACCCGCGAGTCCTCGTGGGACCTCCACGGGCTCGGTGGGGGTGGCGGCGGAGCCATTGATCGGCATGTTGTTCCTCGACTTCCTCCCTGGACTTGATTCGACTGTCCATGCTTGACTGGAAGTCTGTCAATATTGATTGAATCAATGTACGCATACAGTTGTCGGGATGCGGATACGGTGACGCCCATGACGGATCAAGGAGCCACGCGCGAAGGCCGTCGGCTCAGCACCAAGGAAGCCGCCGAGCTGCTCGGCGTGAAGCCCGAGACCGTGTACGCGTACGTGAGCCGCGGCCAGCTCAGCAGCCGCCGCGGCCCGGGGTCCCGGGGCAGTACGTTCGACGCCGGGGAGGTCGAGGCGCTGGCCCGCAGGAACAGGCGGGAGCCCGCGACACCGACCACGGGCAACGAACTCTCCGTGCGCACCCGCATCACGCTCATCGACGAGGACCGCTACTACTTCCGCGGTGTCGACGCCGCGGAGCTCGCCCTGAACCACTCCTACGAAGAGGTCGCCGAGTGGCTGTGGACCGGTGTCCTGCGCCCCGGCATCCACTTCACCGCCCCGAAGGAGACCGTCGCCGCGGCCCGTCGCGCCGTCAACGCGCTGCCCGAGCACAGCGGACCCACCGACCGGCTCCGCGTCGCCGCCATCTCCGCCGCGGCCGCCGACCCGCTCCGCTTCGACCTCTCCGAAGAGGCGGTCATCGGGACCGCGCGCACGCTGATCCCCACCCTCGTGACCGCGCTGCCGCCGGTCCTGTCCGGCCACCGCGACGAGGGCCCCCTGGCCCGCCGCCTGTGGGCGCGGCTGACCGGCAGCAAGCCCGACGAGGCAGCGCTGCACGCGCTGGACACGGCACTCGCGCTGCTCGTCGACCACGACCTGGCCGCCTCGACGCTCGCCGTCAGGGTCGCCGCCTCGGCGCGCGCCCATCCCTACGCCGCGGTGTCGGCGGGGCTCGGCGTCCTGGAGGGCCCCCTGCACGGTGCGGCGAGCGGCCTCGCCCACCGCATGCTGCTCGACGTGCTCGACCGGGGCAGCGCGAGCCCCGTGGTCGCCGACGAACTCCGGGCAGGACGCCGCGTCCCCGGCCTCGGCCACCGCCTCTACCAGGGCGAGGACCCGCGCGCGCAGGCGCTGTTCGCCCTCCTGGAGGCGATGCCGAAGGCAGGACCCGCCCTCGCCGCGGCCCGCGACGTGGTGGCCACCACCGCCCGCCACACCGATCTGCACGCCAACGTCGACCTGGCGCTGGCCGTCTTCACGGTCTCCTCGGGCATGCCGGCGGAGGCGGGCGAGACGATCTTCGCGGTGGCGCGCACGGCGGGCTGGATCGCGCACGCCCTGGAGGAGTACGAGGAACGACCGCTGCGCATGCGCCCCAGCGGCCAGTACGTGGGCCTGCGTCCGCCCCGGCCGATGCCCTCCCCGGAGGGGTGAACCGCCCGACGTGAGGCGTAGCTTAGGCTCGCCTGTGTGAGTACGTGTGCGACTGCCTCGCGGGACCTGGCCGAGCCTCTCGCGGGAACCGCCGCCACCGCCAGGACATGGCTCCTGCTGGAACAGCCGGGCCCCTGGGGCGCCAAGGCACTGAAGTCCAGCCATCTCGACCCGGAGGTCGGCCGCGCCCTGGAGAAGGCCGCTGAGGGAACCGGCGTGCGCGTCGCCCTCATCCGCCGCCCCGGACGCCACGCGGACTGTCACACGCCGCGCCGCCACCAGGTGTACGTGGGACACACCGTCCCCGGTCGCACCTGGCTGCGCGGCGCCGTGCTCGACGACCCGCGGCGACTGCTGGACCTCGACTTCGCCGCCCTCGGCGCGGGCGACCACGGCGGCTTCGGGGCCCCGCACACCGGCGCCCCGCTCGCACTCGTCTGCACGAACGGCAAGCGCGACCGCTGTTGTGCCCTGCTCGGCAGGCCGCTCGCCGCCGCACTCACCGCCTCGGGTGAAGAGGGCGCCTGGGAAATCACTCATCTGGGCGGTCATCGGTTCTCCCCGACCCTGCTCGTGCTGCCCCACGGATACGCGTACGGCCGGATGGACGTGCCGGCCGTCAAGGAAGTCCTGGAGGCGGTGCGCGCGGACCGCGTCGTCACCGAGGGCTGCCGGGGCAGCTCGGCCTGGGAGCGGCCGGGACAGGCCGCCGAGCTGGCGGTGCGCAGGTCCACCGGGGAGGACGCGGCGGGCACGCTGAACGTCGTCGCCACGGAGGGCACGGACTCGCACGGGACGGGTTCACGCGGGACAGGTTCGGACGACACGGATCCGCATGGCACGGCTCCGCGTCTGGAGGTGACCGTCGCGCACTCCGACGGCCGCCGGTGGCGGGTCACCGTCGAGCAGGGCGCTTCCCTGCCACCCCGCCCGGAGAGCTGCGGCGCGGCCCTCGCGTCGCCCGCGCGGATGGACGTGGTGGCGATCCGGGCGCTCCCTGACGGCCCCGGCGGACCGGGGGACGAGATCCCCGCCACAGTGACTTCGGAGTAGGCCGCTCACCGCCGTACCGTTCGTACACATGAGCCCCACCTCCCCTGCGCGACGCCTCCGCCTCGGTCTGCCGCGGCGCGTGTTCTCGCAGGTGCTGCTGATGCAGCTGGCCATCGCCGCCGGGGTCGCGGTGCTCGCCACCGGCCTCTTCCTCGCACCGCTGAGCGATCAGCTCGACGACCAGGCGATGCGCCGCGCGCTCGCCATCGCCCAGACGACGGCCGCCCAGCCGGAGATCGCCGAGGACCTGTCGGCCTCGCGGCCCACGGCCGACGGGCCGGTCCAGGCGGCGGCCGAGCGGATCCGGCGGGCCAGCGGCGCCGAGTACGTGGTGATCATGAACAAGAAGGGTGTGCGCTGGTCCCACACCGACCGCACCCAGATCGGCAAGGTCGTCTCGACGGACCCGAGCGACGCCCTCGCGGGCCGCGACGTCATGGAGATCGACAACGGCACCCTGGGCCGCTCGGCCCGGGGCAAGGTGGCACTGCGGGACGCGCACGGGGACATCGTGGGCGCCGTCTCCGTAGGCATCGAGTACGACAGTGTGCGGGCTCGCCTGGTCCACGCGATCCCGGGGCTGCTCGCCTACGCGGGCGGGGCTCTCGCCGTCGGCGCGCTGGCGGCGTATCTGATCTCCCGCAGGGTGCAGCGGCAGACCCGCGACCTGGCCTTCTCGGACATCTCCGCGCTGCTCGCGGAGCGCGAGGCGATGTTGCACGGCATCCGTGAGGGCGTCGTCGCCCTCGACCGCACCGGCCGGATCCGGCTGCTCAACGACGAGGCGCAGCGCCTCCTCGGTCTCGGCACCGAAGTGATCGGCCAGCCGCTCGACGCGGCGCTCGGCCCCGGCCGGACGACCGACGTACTCGCCGGCCGGGTGACCGGCACCGACCTCCTGACGGTGCGCGGGCAGCGCGTCCTGGTCGCCAACCGCATGCCCACCGACGACGGGGGCGCCGTCGCCACCCTGCGCGACCGGACGGAGCTGGAGCAGCTCGGCCGCGAGCTCGACTCCACCCGCGGCCTCATCGACGCCCTGCGCGCCCAGGACCACGAACACGCCAACCGCATGCACACGCTCCTCGGCCTGCTCGAACTGGAGATGTACGAGGAGGCGGCGGAGTTCGTCGGCGAGGTGGCCGGGGCCCACCGCGTGACCGCCGAGCAGATCACCGAGAAGATCCACGATCCGCTGCTCGCGGCCCTGCTGGTCGGCAAGGCCACGGTGGCCGCTGAGCGGGGCGTCGCGCTCTCTGTGCGGCGCGAGACCGCTCTGCCGGACCGGCTCGTCGATCCGGGCGGGCTCGTCACGATCGTCGGCAACCTCGTCGACAACGCGCTCGACGCCGCAGCGGGCACCCGCCACGCGCGCGTGGAGGTCGACGTGCGCGCCGAAGGGCGAACCGTGGTCCTCCAGGTCTGCGATTCCGGCCCGGGAGTCCCCGCCGAGCAGCGCGAGACCATCTTCACCGAGGGCTGGACCACCAAGGAGCCGCCGGCTCACGGCAAGCGCGGCATCGGCCTCGCGCTGGTCCGCAGGCTCGCCGAACGGCAGGGCGGCTCCGCCCGGGCCGGTGAGGCGCCGGACGGGGGCGCGGAGTTCACCGTCGTCCTGCCCGAGGCGCTCACGCGGCCCGAGCTCGCCGCGCCGGAGGAGCACGATGACCGCGCGCACGAAGGAGCGACGATGACCAGGGCCCCGAAGGAGCCACGATGATCGAGGTACTCGTCGTGGACGACGACGTCCGGGTCGCGGACGTCAACGCCGCCTATGTGGCGAAGATCCCCGGCTTCCGGGTGGCGGCGAAGGCGCACAACGCCGCCGAGGCCCTGCGGCTCGTCGAGGACGTCCCCGTCGATCTGGTGCTGCTGGATCACTATCTGCCGGACGAGACGGGCCTCTCGGTCGTACGCAGTCTGCGGGAGCGCGGCCATCAGACCGACGTGATCATGGTGACCGCGGCGCGTGACGTCGCCACGGTGCAGGCGGCGATGCGGCACGGCGCACTCCAGTACCTCGTCAAACCGTTCTCGTACGCCGGGCTCCGCGCCAAGCTCGACGCCTACGCGACGCTGCGCCGCACCCTGGAGGGCGGTGGCGAGGCGGAGCAGGCCGAAGTGGACCGCATCTTCGGCGCCCTCTCGGCCACCCCGGCGCCCGAGCTGCCCAAGGGCCACTCCCCCACCACGGCGGAGCTGGTGCGGCGGGCCCTGATGGCCGCTGAGGGGCCGCTCTCGGCCCAGGAGCTGGCGGACCGCACCCGGCTCAGCCGGCAGACGGCACAGCGCTATCTGAAGCTCCTGGAGCGCACGGGCCGGGTCAGGCTCAGTCTCAAGTACGGCGACACGGGCCGTCCGGAGCACCGCTACGAGTGGACGGCCGGCGCCTGAGCGCTCCGGGAGCGGTCCAGTGGCCCCCGGGTCATCGGCGGAACCGTTACGCCGCGCCCGCGCCCGTGAGCGACCGCACCTCCGTCTCCGCGTGCTTGGCCTCGTCCGCCTCCTCGCGCGAGGTCACCGTGCCGAGCCACCCCGCGAGGAAGCCCAGCGGGATGGAGACGAGGCCGGGGTTCTCCAGGGGGAAGTACTGGAAGTCCACCCCGGGGAACAGCGAACCGGGCTCTCCGGAGACGACGGGCGACAGAATCACCAGCGCGAGAGCGGGCAGCAGTCCCCCGTACACCGACCAGACCGCACCCCGCGTGGTGAAGTTCCGCCAGAACAGCGAGTAGAGCAGCACGGGCAGGTTGGCGGAGGCGGCGACCGCGAAGGCGAGGCCCACCAGGAACGCGACGTTGAGGTCGCGGGCCAGCAGGCCGAGGCCGATCGCGACCACGCCGATCCCGGCCGCGGCGAGCCGGGCGACCGCCACCTCGCTGCGCGGCTTCGCGTTCCGCCGCCGCAAGGAGGCGTACAGGTCGTGGGCCACGGACGCCGAGGAGGCGAGGGTGATGCCGGCGACCACGGCGAGGATCGTGGCGAAGGCGATGGCGGCGACGACCGCGAACAGAACCGTTCCGCCTGTGGTGTAGGCGCCGCCTCCCAGGTCGAGCGCGAGGAGCGGAACCGCCGTGTTCCCCGCGGCGTTCGACCCGCGCACCGCGTCCGGGCCCACCAAGGCCGCCGCGCCGAAGCCGAGCACGATCGTCATCAGGTAGAAGCTGCCGATGAGACCGATGGACCAGACGACCGAGCGGCGGGCGGCGCGCGCGGTCGGCACGGTGTAGAAGCGGGACAGGATGTGCGGCAGACCGGCGGTGCCGAGCACGAGCGCGAGACCGAGACTGATGAAGTCGAGGCGCGCGGTCCAGTCGCCGCCGTACCGCAGACCGGGGGCGAGGAACCGGTCGCCGTGGCCGCTCCGGTCCGCCGCGGTCCGCAGCAGCTGGTCGAAGTCCCCGTGGAAGCGCACCAGGACGAGCACGGTCAGCGCGATCGCCCCGCCCATCAGCAGGACCGCCTTGACGATCTGGATCCAGGTGGTGGCCCTCATCCCTCCGAACGACACGTAGAACACCATGAGCGCGCCGACGCCGACCACCGTCCAGGTCTGCGCCGCACCGCTCGTCCCGCCGAGCAGCAGCGCCACCAGTGAGCCCGCCCCCACCATCTGCGCCACCAGGTAGAGAACGGACACGGTCACCGAGGAAGTTCCCGACGCGATCCGCACCGGACGCTCCCTCATCCGTGCGGCGACGACGTCCCCGAGCGTGAACCGGCCGCAGTTGCGCACCAGTTCGGCCACGAGGAACAGCACGACCAGCCAGGCGACGAGGAAGCCCACCGAGTAGAGCAGCCCGTCGTATCCGAAGAGGGCGATCAGGCCGGAGATGCCGAGGAAGGAGGCGGCCGACATGTAGTCACCGGCGATGGCGAAACCGTTCTCCATGGGGGAGAAGAGCCGCCCGCCCGCGTAGAACTCCTCCGCGGTGCCGTGGCGGTTGCGGCTCGCCCAGGTGGTGATCGCGAGGGTGACGGCCACGAACACCCCGAACAGCAGCAGGGCCAGGCCCTGGTGATCCCCCGTCATCGGCCGGCCCCCTGCTCCCGCCGCTGCTCCTGCTGCCTCTTCTGCTCGAAGACGGCCCAGCGCAGGTCGAGCGCCGCCCGGTCCCGCCGCAGCCTCGCGTGTCGCGCGTACGCCCAGGTCAGCAGGAACGTGGTGAGGAACTGTCCGAGCCCCGCCAGCATCGCCACGTTCACGGCTCCGGCGACGGGGCGTGCCATCAGGGCCGGCGCCGACGTCGCGGTCACGACGTACGCGACGTACCAGGTGAAGAAGACGGCGCAGGCCGGGACGACGAACCGCCGGTACCTGCCGCGCACCTCCTGGAAGGCGTCGCTGCGCTGCACTTCCAGGTAGATGTCGGCCGGGCTCGCGCTCCGCTGGGAGGCCACGGTCCGGGGCGACACCACGGAGGCCGGCGCCCCCGTGCCGTCCGGTTCCCCCCAGCCGGACGCGAGCGCGTCGTACCAGGGATCCCTCAGGTCTCCGGACCGGCCCCGGCCGGCATCGGCCCGGCCCGGCACCACATCGGGCCCGTCGTGCTTCTCCACCGAACTCTCCTTAGCCCGCGGCCCTGTTCGGCCACGTGCCCAAGGATGGGCAGAACGGGAAGATCCGTGACTCTCCTCCCAGCGCTCTTCACCCCATCAGGTGAAGCCGCCCAGCTCCCGGCAGGAGCCGGGCTACGCGTCGATGCGGGAGCGGTCGAGCGTCGCGGCGGAGCTGGTGATGAATTCCTTGCGGGGCGCGACGTCGTTGCCCATCAGGAGGTCGAAGACCTGCTCGGCCGAGTCCAGGTCCGAGATGTTGATCCGGCGCAGGGTGCGGAACCGCGGGTCCATCGTCGTCTCGGCCAGCTGGTCGGCGTCCATCTCACCCAGGCCCTTGTACCGCTGGATGGAGTCCTTGTACCGCACGTTCTTGCGCTGCAGCTCCAGGAGCGTCTCCCGCAGCTCCCGGTCCGAGTACGTGTAGATGTACTTGTCCTGGCCCTTCTTCGGCTGGCTCAGCTCGATGCGGTGCAGCGGCGGCACCGCGGCGAACACCCGCCCCGCCTCCACCATCGGCCGCATGTACCGCTGGAACAGCGTCAGCAGCAGGATCCGGATGTGCGCGCCGTCGACGTCGGCGTCCACGAGCAGGATGATCTTTCCGTAGCGCGCCGCGTCGATGTCGAAGGTCCGGCCCGACCCGGCTCCTATCACCTGGATGATCGCACCGCACTCGGCGTTCTTCAGCATGTCCGTCACGGACGCCTTCTGCACGTTCAGGATCTTGCCCCGGATCGGCAGCAGCGCCTGGAATTCAGAGTTCCGCGCGAGCTTCGCGGTGCCGAGCGCGGAGTCGCCCTCCACGATGAACAGCTCGCTGCGCTCCACGTCGTCGCTGCGGCAGTCCGCCAGCTTCGCGGGCAGCGACGAGGACTCCAGGGCGGTCTTGCGCCGCTGGGCGTCCTTGTGCTGGCGCGCCGCGATACGCGTCCTCGCGGCCGCGACCGCCTTGTCCATGACCGCGCGGGCCTGCGCCTTCGCGTCCCGCTTGGTCGACGTCAGGAACGCCTTCAGCTCCTTGGCGATCACATTGGCGACGATGCGGTTGGCCGCGGAGGTGCCGAGCACCTCCTTCGTCTGCCCCTCGAACTGCGGCTCCGCCAGACGCACCGTGACGACCGCCGTGAGGCCCTCCAGGGCGTCGTCCTTGACGATGTCGTCCTCGGCGACGCGGAGCACCTTCTGGGCGCGCATCGCCTCGTTCATCGTCTTGGTCAGCGAACGCTCGAAACCGCTGACATGGGTGCCGCCCTTCGGAGTGGCGATGATGTTGACGAACGACTTGATAGTCGTGTCGTAACCGGTGCCCCAGCGCATCGCCACGTCCACGCCGAGCTCACGGGTGACCTCGGTCGGCGTCATCTGGCCGTGGTCGTCCAGAACGGGGACGGTCTCCTTGAAGCTGCCCTGCCCGGAGAACCGCAGGACGTCGCAGACCGCCTTGTCCTGCGCCAGGTACTCGCAGAACTCGCTGATGCCGCCGTCGAAGCGGAAGGATTCCTCGCCCTTCGTGCCGCCCTCGCCGAGACCGAACTCGTCCCGCACGATGATGGTCAGGCCCGGCACCAGGAACGCGGTCTGCCGCGCCCGCTGGTGCAGGTTCTCCAGGGAGAGCTTGGCGTCCTTGAGGAAGATCTGCCGGTCCGCCCAGTAGCGCACACGGGTGCCGCTGCGGGCCTTGGGGATCTTCTTGACCTTGGTCAGCTTGGCGGAGGGGTCGAAGGGCGCGTCGGGCCCGGTCTTGGCGAAAGCGCCGGGGACGCCGCGCCGGAAGCTGATGGCGTGGGTGTGCCCGGCGCGGTCGACCTCGACGTCCAGCCGCGCGGAGAGCGCGTTCACCACGGAGGCGCCCACGCCGTGCAGACCGCCCGACGCGGCGTACGAACCGCCGCCGAACTTTCCGCCCGCGTGCAGCTTGGTCATGACGACCTCGACTCCGGAGAGGCCGGTCTTGGGCTCGACGTCGACCGGGATGCCCCGGCCGTTGTCCCGGACCTCTACGGAGGCGTCGTCGTGGAGGATGACCTCGATGTGGTCGCAGTACCCGCCCAGGGCCTCGTCGACGGAGTTGTCGATGATCTCCCAGAGGCAGTGCATCAAGCCGCGGCTGTCCGTCGACCCGATGTACATGCCCGGACGCTTGCGGACCGCCTCGAGCCCCTCCAGGACGAGCAGGTGCCGCGCGGTGTAGTTGGAACCGTCCCGGTCTGCTCCTGTCAGCAATGCTGTGGACGGCACGGACGTCTCGGCGGTCACGCGGTTCGCTCCTCGCTGAATTTCAAGGGGAGTCCTTTGGGGTAAGGACGCGGCTTCGGTTGCCGGTCCGAGGGTACCGAGGCCTGGTAGAGCCGTTGTAACGCCACCCTCGTCTCAACTCAGACTAGTCCAGACTCGCATACATGTTCGATCCCTCGATGGAGTGAAGCGCACGTCACGTTCCCTTCGAGGCATGAACCATTTAGGCTCCGGGCACGTCCTCATGAACAACCGGCAAGCCAGCCGGGGAGGATCTGACCCTGACAGACAGCGCGAAACCGTAAGACACGTAAGAGACGCAATACGGCACATTCGCCGCCAACCGGCAACGGACAACCTCCTCGGAAAGAAACATTCGAGGAAAAGCCACGAGCGGGAACGTTTTCGGCCTGGTTGGATGTTGACCCTGGTACGACAGCTCGTCGAGCTAGAGAAGAGGCGACGTGACTACTGTTCTGACCCCCGCGAGCCCCCTGACGGCCGCTGATCGCTGCGACCGCTGCGGCGCCCAGGCATACCTGCGCGTCGTCCTGTTGAGCGGCGGTGAACTGCTCTTCTGCGCCCACCACGGACGCAAGTTCGAGCCGGAACTCAAGAAGATCGCCGCTGAGATACAGGATGAGACGGAGCGACTGACCGCCGTTCCCGACAGCAGCACCGAAGAGGAACGCTGACACTTCGCATCCACGACGAGCCAGCTCCGGCACACCAGGCCGGTGAACGGGCGGCCGCTCCTGCTCGACAAGCAGGAGCGGCCGCCCGCTCTCGTCTCAGGGCCTCCCAGGCCCCTTCCCGGGCCTCCTGAGCCCCCTCCTGGCCCGATCTCCAGCCCTGGGGCCGCCTGAGCCTCAGCCGCGGGCGTTCACCGCGTCGACGACCTCGGAGATCCGCGTATAGACGCCCGGCCTGCCGGGGCGCCCACAGCCGCTCCCCCAGGACACGAGCCCGATGAGCCGCCCTCGCGCGACCAGCGGCCCGCCGCTGTCCCCTTGGCAGGCGTCCCGCCCACCGCCCGCCTCACCGGCACAGAGCATGCCGCGGGCCACGAAGCGCCCGTCGGCACTGCCCGGATACGCCTTCTCACACTCCGCGTCGGCCAGGACCTCCACACGCGCCGCGTGCAGCGTACGGGCGTAGTCGCCGCTGCCCGTGGTGTCGCCCCAGCCGTACACGGTGGCGCCCGTCCCCGCCTCGTACGCGGCATCGCCCCGGCCCGCCATGCGGATCGTGTGCGTCTCGGAGAGCGGCTCGGCCAGGGTCAGCGCCGCCACGTCGCCGGAGTTCGTGTAGCTGTCATACTCCGGGTTGACCCAGACCTTGCTCACGCGGACCTCCTGGCCCTCCGTCGACCGCAGGTCTCCGCGGCCGACGATGACCCTCAGGTCCGGCACCTGGCCCAGCGGCACCCCCAGGACCTCCTTGCTCATGCAGTGGGCCGCCGTCAGGACGGTCGAGCGCCCGGTGACCACGCCACCGCAGAACTGCCCGGAGCGGTCACCGCCGAACCGGTCACGACTGGCGATCGCCACCACCCACGGACTCTCGGACACCTCCACCGGGCTGCCCCCGACGATCACGCTGTCGGCCGCCGCGGGCGCCGGTGCGGCCAGCGGCAGGGCGGCGGCTGTGGCCGCCGCGACCAGCGCCCCGGTCCACGCTCGGGCGAAGGGACGACGCATGCGATCTCCTCACTCTGGGTTGCCAGTTAGTACCCCAGAGTCATGCAGTATCACCCGCCCCGCACCCGCACCCCGCGCATGCGCGCGAAAGGCCCGGAGCCGCGTGTGGCGGGCTCCGGGCCTTTCGTGGAGTGCTTCGTCAGCCGCCGGGGCGGCCGACGTGCCTAGTCGAGGTAGTCGCGCAGGACCTGCGAACGCGACGGGTGACGCAGCTTCGACATCGTCTTCGACTCGATCTGACGGATGCGCTCACGCGTCACTCCGTAGACCTTGCCGATCTCGTCGAGGGTCTTGGGCTGGCCGTCCGTGAGGCCGAAGCGCATGGAGACCACGCCCGCCTCACGCTCGGAGAGGGTGTCCAGGACGGAGTGCAGCTGCTCCTGGAGGAGCGTGAAGCTGACCGCGTCGGCCGGCACGACCGCTTCGGAGTCCTCGATGAGGTCACCGAACTCGCTGTCGCCGTCCTCACCCAGAGGGGTGTGGAGGGAGATCGGCTCACGGCCGTACTTCTGGACCTCGATGACCTTCTCCGGGGTCATGTCGAGTTCCTTGGCCAGCTCCTCCGGAGTGGGCTCACGGCCCAGGTCCTGGAGCATCTGGCGCTGGACACGGGCCAGCTTGTTGATGACCTCGACCATGTGCACCGGGATACGGATGGTGCGGGCCTGGTCGGCCATGGCGCGGGTGATCGCCTGACGGATCCACCAGGTGGCGTACGTGGAGAACTTGTAGCCCTTGGTGTAGTCGAACTTCTCGACCGCGCGGATCAGACCGAGGTTGCCCTCCTGGATGAGGTCCAGGAAGAGCATGCCGCGGCCGGTGTAGCGCTTGGCCAGGGAGACCACCAGGCGGAGGTTGGCCTCCAGGAGGTGGTTCTTGGCGCGGCGGCCGTCCTCGGCGATGATCTCCAGCTCGCGCTTGAGCTTCGGGGCGAGCTTGTCGGCGTTGGCCAGCTTGTCCTCGGCGAACAGGCCGGCCTCGATGCGCTTGGCGAGCTCGACCTCCTGCTCGGCGTTGAGCAGCGGGACCTTGCCGATCTGCTTCAGGTAGTCCTTGACCGGGTCGGCGGTGGCGCCGGCCGCGGCGACCTGCTGGGCCGGCGCGTCGTCCTCGTCCTCGTCGGACAGGACGAAGCCCTGGGCGCCCTCCTCGGCGGGCTCGCCCTCGCCGGGCTTGCCGGCGGCGGGTGCCTCCTCGGTGACCTCTTCGTCCAGGAGCTCGTCGGCGTCCTTCTTGGAGGTGGTCTTCTTGGCCGCCGTCTTCTTGGCGGTGGTCTTCTTGGCGACGGCCTTCTTTGCCGTCGTCTTCTTGGCTGCGACCTTCTTCGCGGGCGCGTCCTCGGAGGCACCGTCCGCGGTCGGTGTCTCAGTGGCGGCGGTGGCGGTGGGCTTCGCCGTGGCGGCCTTGGCGGCGACCGTCCTGGTCGCGGTGCGCTTGGCCGGGCTCTTCGCTGCGACGCTCTTGCGGGGGCGCTTGGGCTCCGCGGCACTGACCATCAGCGTCACACCCTCTTCCTCGAGGATCTGGTTGAGGCTGCGCAGAACGTTCTTCCACTGGGTGGCCGGGATCTGGTCAGCTTCGAAGGCACGACGCACGTCATCGCCGGCGATCTGCCCATCAGCCTTTCCCCGCTCGATGAGCGCCATGACAGAGACGGATTCGGCGATCTCCGGCGGGAGCGTACGGGATGTGCTGGCCGACACGAACAACCTCTCGGAACGTTGGAAAACGGCTTCCGGCCCCGTCCATTGTGGACCGGAGCCGACGACCGGCGGCTGGGGATTGTGCCGACGGCGCGGGCGGGGGCCGGGGAGCTGCACAGCGTCGCGGACGACGTCTGTATTCCCTCCTCGGCTATCACCTCTTAGGTCATCGCGCTGTTCCTTGGAGCGTTACGCCCAATCTACGTGGCCCGAGTCACACCACGTAAGCGCACAAAAGCATCCAGACACGGTCAGAAGCCACCTATACGCATGCACGAATGATCCCCGGATGCCCGGCGAAGAAACCCCCACAATCGTGTCGCCGGACTCCGTGGGGCTCCTGAGGAGCCCGCGGAGGTCCGGCGACACGGGACAGCGGGGCGGGAGTGGTCGACGGTCGCGGAGTGGCGTACGCGACGGCTCAGCGCCGCCGCGGGGCACGCGCACGACAGCGGCGCCGGGGTGGCCGCGCGGTCAGTGCTCGCGCGGGGCGGGCACGACGCGCTCCACCTCGGGGTGGACGACGAGCAGCTGCCGCATGGCGGCCTCGGCCCCGGCTCCGTCGCCCGCCGCGAGGCCCTCGACGACGCGGGAGTGGTGCACGAGGGAGGCCTCGCTGGGACGGTCGCAGCCGGTGATCGGCCCGCCCGAGACCTGGAGGGCGGCCGAGACGATGCCGGACAGATGCTCCAGCATGCGGTTGCCCGCGACCTGGATGAGCAGCGAGTGAAACTCCGCGTCGGCGCGGGAGAAGGTGATCACGTCGCCCTGGCCCAGCGCGTGCCCCATGATCTCGACCATGTCGGAGAGGCGCTGCTGCACCTCCTCGCGGCCGTGGCCCGCGGCGAGGCGGGCGGCGAGGGGCTCGATCATCCAGCGCAGCTCGCCGAGCTCGCGCCGCTGGTCGTCGCGCTGCGGGCCGAAGGCCCGCCACTCGATGATGTCGGGATCGAGCAGGTTCCAGTCGCTGACGGGGCGCACGCGCGTGCCGACGTTGGGCCGGGCGCTGACGAGGCCCTTGGCCTCGAGCACGCGGAGGGACTCGCGGACGACGGTCCGGGAGACCTCGAAGCGCTGGCCGATCTCCTCGGGAACGAGGGGGCGGTCGGCTCCGAGGTCGCCGGAGACGATCATCTGGCCCAGCTGCTGGACGAGTTGGCCGTGCAGCCCGCGGCCGCGACTTCCGGCGGCGCGCCGGCCCATGCGCCCCAGATCCTGGTCGGGGCCGTCCCACACGGGGGCGACGACGCGGTCGCCACCGGCGGGCTCCGCGTACGGGTATCGGTCGAGGTCGCCCGGTCCTGCGAGGCCGGAGTCGGCGGAGCGGGCGGTGGTCATCATGGTGTGCGCAAGGGTACTCACGGATCAGTTGTCGGCGTTGCCTCCAACTCCCTTGAGGTCTTTGGTGAAAAGCACACGAAAGGGTGATCGCTTACCCCGCCGCAATTGACGCCTTATCGGAAAGAAACGGACGCCCTCCGGGGAGTTGTGCACAACGCCTCACCGGAAGGCCACGGACGGCCCTCAGCGGACCCTGGCACGCGTCGCCGTGAGCAGATACGTGCAGAGCAGAGCGGTCAGCGACAACATCAGCGCGCCGCCCACGGGTTGAGCGATCATGCGCACTCCCGCCGCCAGATACCGCTCGGCACCGAACGGCCACTGCACCAGAGCGAGGTCCCTGAGCCGCGCGGGAAGTCCGGCCGCGGATCGCACAGACGGCCCCTCGACGGCTTTCTGTACGAGGGGTACGACGACGATCGGCACCGCGAGCACTGCGGCGAGGCCGGCCGCCGTGGACCGGAAGACACCCGCGGCCAGCACCCCGGCCCAGGCGCAGCCCGTCACCAGCGCCACCCAACTCGCGCCCAAGGAAAGCCAGTCGGCGGGAACCTTTGTGAGCTCGTCTCCGTATACAAGGTGGAGCAGCGCGGCGTCGGAGGCCACCGCGACGATGCTCAGGAGCAGTGCGGTGGCGGCCGCGACGAGCAGTTTGGCGCCGAGCAGCCCGAGGCGGCGCGGGACGGTGCCCCGGTCCGCGGCGAGCGCGGGATGGCGGAACTCGTCGCCGAAGGCGAGGGCTCCCAGCAGCCCGGCGCCAAGGGCCGCGGGCGGCAGGGGGAGTTCGTGCGGCCAGGCCGCGAGGAGGCGCGGCTGTGGCGTGTGTCCGGTCCGCGCCAGGAGGACGCAGAGCAGGGCGGAGCCGGCGAGGACGGCGGCCAGGGTGAAGTAGCCCGCGCCGACGCCCAGCAGACGACGCACTTCGTAGCGGAGGGGGTTGAGGGGGCTTCGGCTGGGGCGGACGGTGATGGGGGGCGGCAGGGGGGACAGCGCGCCTCGCGGGGCGTGCGGGGCCTGCGCGACGTGCGCGACCTCGGAGAGCGGGACGGTGTCGTCGCCTTCGACTGGGAGCGGGAGCGTGAGCGATAGGGCTTCTTGCGGGGCCCTGGCGGGGAGCCCGGGGTCGGGGTCGGCGCCGGGTGCGGTGTCGCGCGCGGTGCCGAGTGGAGTGTCGAGTGGGGTGTCGGGTTCGGTGGAGGCAGCGACCGTGATGGCGGTGCGGGGTGGCTCCGCGGGCTCCGGCTGCTGCGGCTGCTGCGGCTCCGATGGCGGCTGCGGGCTCGTGTCGCCGATTTCGTCGGCGAGTTGGTGGACGAGGATGCCGTGCCGGTACGCGGTCTCCCCCACGTCGGCGCAGTTGCTTCCGTACACGGAGAGCCTGTTGCCGTCCTCCGTGACCACCTCGATCGAGCGTCGACCGGCGCGTGCCTCTTTGGCGAGCAGGGCGCCGAGGCGGGCGGCGTGCGGGCTCCGGACGGCGACGCGGGGGCGGAGCCTGGTCCGGGCGAAGTCCGCGGCCTCCTGGTCGGCGACCAGCCGTCCCGACTCCAGAGTGACGACGCGGTCGGCGGTCCGGGCGGCCTCCTTGGAATCGTTGGTGGTGAACAGGACCGTGCCGCCGCGGTCGGCGTGGGCCCGCAGGATTCCGTGCAGCCACGCGCTCTCGCGGGCCGAGAGACCGTCACCCGGCCCGTCCAGGACGAGCGCGTGCGGGTCGGCGAGCAGCGCACACGCGAGCCCCAGACGGCGGTCCATGCCGCGTGAGAGGGTGCCGAGGCGCTCCTCCCTGAGGCTGACGAGTCCGACGACCTCCAGGACGTCGTCGGCGCGCCCGGCGGGCACGCCCACGGCCGCGCAGAGCATGCGCAGATGGCCGCGGACCGAGCGCGCGGGGTGACCGGGGACCTCGCCGAGGAGGACGCCCACCTCGCGCGAGGGCCGGGCGATGCGGTGCAGTGGGCGGCCTCTGAAGTAGGTGATTCCACGGCCTTGTTGGAGTTCGAGCATCAGCCGCAGCACCGTGGTCGCGTCGGCGGTGTCGGCGTCGAGCAGCGCCGTCACGCGGCCGGTGCGCGCCTCGAAGGACACGTCGTCCACGGCGGGCGGGAGCTCCTGGCGGGGATTGCTGGTCAGTCCGATGGCCTGGATCATCGCTTCTCTCGCAGGATGTGCGACCGCTCGGCGGCCGGGGCCCGTCCGCCGGATCGGGGACGGACGAACCCCGTGGGTACTGCAGCAAGATAACGCGACATTTACGGCTTTTCGGTCAGGGCTTGGGCCAGTTGTGTCCCTGCCTGACCGCTGTCAGACCTCGGGGCGCAGCATCGGCGGGTTGAGAAGCGTCGCGCCGCCGGCGCGGAAGAGCTGGGCGGGGCGGCCGCCCTGCCGGGTGGTGGTCCCGCCGGTGGGCACGAGGAAGCCCGGCGTGCCGGTGACCTTGCGGTGGAAGTTGCGCGGGTCGAGGACGACGCCCCAGACCGCCTCGTACACCCGCCGCAACTCGCCGACGGTGAACTCCGGCGGGCAGAACGCGGTGGCCAGCGAGGAGTACTCGATCTTGGAGCGGGCGCGCTCCACGCCGTCCGCGAGGATCTGGGCGTGGTCGAAGGCGAGCGGCGCGGCCTGTTCGTCCTCGCGGCCATAGCCCCCCTGCTGGAGCAGGGCCTCGACCGGGGCCCAGCGGGCGCTGTGGGCGTCGCCGCCGGCCCGGGGCGCGGGCAGGTCGGGCGCGAGGGCGAGGTGGGCCACGCTGACCACGCGCATGCGCGGGTCGCGCTTGGGGTCGCCGTAGGTGGCGAGCTGTTCGAGATGCGCTCCGTTGGCCTGGGCGGGTGCGTCGGGGTCGTGGGCGCACAGGCCCGTTTCCTCGATCAGCTCGCGCGCGGCCGCCGCCGACAGGTCCTCATCGGCTCGTACGAAACCTCCGGGGAGCGCCCAACGTCCCTGGAACGGCTGCTCACCACGCCGCACGGCCAGCGCGCAGAGCGCGTGCCGGCGCACGGTCAGCACGACCAGGTCGACGGTGACTGCGAAGGGCGGAAAGGCCGACGGGTCGTAGGGCGACATGCCGCGATCATAGTCGTCTGCCTGACGATAAACACCTCCTTCGTCCATTGCTTCACGGTTCGGGGCACCGGGCCCGCCCGGCCGTTCCTCCGCGCGCCGCCGCGTGGTTCGGCGGGGTCACACCCCCAACTGCAGCCCGTCGGCCGCCTCCTCGACCATGGCGAGGCCGAGCCTGGTGACCCGCACGGAGAACGGGGCACCCGCGACGCTCAGCGCGCTCAGCCCCAGCTCGCCCAGCGGGGCGCTGCGGACCGGGGTCAGCTTCACCGTGCGGGCGGGCGCGTCGGGCCGGATCCCCGCGAGTGCCGCGAGGACGTGCACCCCTGCGGCCGCGGCGGTGGCGGCCGGGCGGCAGGCAGCTGGGTGCGGCAGCGGAGCCCCGCCTTCGGTGCGCTGCTCCCCCGCGTACATCTCGGGGAGCCGGTGGTCGAAGGACTCGGCCGCGCGGAGCAGGCCGCGCAGCAGCGAGTCGGCCTCCTTCTCGTATCCCGCCGTGGCCAGTCCCGAGACGGCGATCGCCGTCTCGTGCACGCGGACCGCTCCTCCCCGGTGTCCGAACGGGTTGTACGCGGCTTCCTTCGCGCCGAGACTGCGCAGCCCCCAACCGGAGTCCATGGCGGGGCCGCCGAGGAGCCGGGCGAGTTGTTCGGTCCTGACCTTGTCGAGCAGTCCGGGGGCGTGGGTGCCGGATCCGAGCAGGCCGGTGTCCAGCAGGTGGGCGGCTCCGCCGGTGAGGTGGGGCACGGGCCGTCCGTCGGCGAGGCGGGCGGCGGCAGGTCTGCCACCGGCCCGGTCCTCCACCCAGAACTCGTCCTGAAACGCGGACCGCAGCCGTGCGGCCCACTGCCGCAGTCCGGTGGGGTCCGCGCGGCCGTGCGCGTCGAGCAGGTCGGCGCCGAGGAGCGCGGCGCGGTGGGCGTGGGCCTGGATCTCGCCGCGCGCGAGCCCACCCGGGCGGGCGTCGGACAGGAACGTGCCGTCGCCGACCGAGGTGCGCAGCCACCGCAGGCACCGCTCCGCGGCGGGCAGCAGCTCCTCGACCTCGGGCTCGGGGAGCCCCCAGCGCCATGCCTCCGCGAGGAGCGCAGGGAAGAGCAGGGTCGCCTCGGTGCCTGTGCAGCCGGGTGGCAGGTGGGGTCCGGCGTCCCGCAACGGGCCGGGGATCATGCCGGAGCGGGGGCCCGATTCCGTGAGCTGGCTGCGGGCGAGAGTGCGCAGCGTCCCGGTGGCGATGCGGGTGCCCAGCGGCAGCGCCATGCGGGCGGCGGCCAGTGCCTCGGCCGGCGCGAGTCCGCAGCGCCACGGCGCCCCCGCGGCCGGATACAGGTCGGTCGGATGCCGGGGGTCGCGCAGCAGCAGCGCCTGCAGATCCTCGACGGACCGGGCGAGGAGCGGTTGGACCCGCGGGTCGTCCCCGACGGCCCGCGCCCCGGGTCCCGAGCGCGACGCGCCGTGGGCCGCGGCCCGGACCGGCCCGGCGCCGTCGGGCCGCACCCGCAGTTCCACACTGCGGGAGGCGCCCGGCGGCAGGTGCATCTCCCAGCGCAGCAGGCCCGCGGAGGCCAGGGCGTCCGCGGGCGCGGGGTCGGCCGTGACGAGGCAGTGGGCCGTGGCGGAGGACCAGCGCATGCCGGAGTCGTGCACGGTGGCGGGCAGTTCGGGGCCGGCTCTGCCCGAGGCAACCGCGCCGACCTCGGCGAGGTCCGTGCCGAGTGAGACTTCGAGGGGCAGCCGCAGGGGGCGCCCGGACGCGCTGTGCAGTGTGATGCGCTCCGTGCCGTCGGCGTGGCGGATCCGCTCGACGACGATCTCGGGGTCCGGGCCGCTGTCCGTCGATAGGCGCAGCGTCGCGACGAAGCGGGCGCTGTCCGCGGACAGCATGCGGGCCTGCACGGCGACCGGCTCGCGTCCCGCCACGCGCACCTGGCACCGGGACAGGGTGCGGCGCCCCGCGCGGTAGAAACCCTCCAGTCCTCGGCCGGTCAGTTGTCCCTGGTCGGTCGAGATCGCGAAGGCGGGCAGGGCGACGCAGGTCAGCACGGCGTGCGCGGGCGGGAGCTCGCCGGGGCCGCGCGGCACCGGGGCCGGCGGCAGAGCCGGTGCCGGTCCGCCGGAGAAGGGGGCGGGGGCCGACGGGGCTCGCCGCCGCCCCTCTCTGTCGAAGACGGAAGACGGAGCGGGAAGAGACATGGGCAGCTTCTTCTGCGTTGTCTGCGCTACGGGAGGTCGGGGGCGGTGCGGCGGCGCGACCCGCCTGCGGGTACCGCCACTCAGGTGAACGGGCCGACCCGGCCCCAAGTAACGCCCCCTGCCAGGAAGCCGACCATCTGGCCCAGCACCGGAACCGTGCGCTCACTGGTCGTCCCTCGCACCGCGCCTGGTGGTGTGGCGGCGATTGCGCGAGCCTTGGCCCTGGCCGCCGGGGGTGCGCGGACCGCCGACTGTCCGAGGGCCGCCGGAAGCCCGGGGTCCGTCGCCCGCCGCCGGGCGGTGCGGCCGTCGGCGGCGGCGCCGGGGAGAAGCGTCTTCCGCTGTCTCGGGGGCCGGGGCGCCCGGCGCCGCCTCGCCGCCGCGTTCGTCGCGCCTCCTGCGCAGGCAGCGGCGGATCGACTCGGGGTCCAAGTCTTCGTTGCAGGCGCGGTTGAGGAGCACGGCGAAGGTGTAGTCGGCGTCGGCGCGCAGCGCCATGTCGAGGGCCTCCTGGCCTTCCGCGAGGTCTCCGAGGGACCAGGCGACCCAGCCGGCGAGGGACAGCGGTGCGGCCGCGTGCTCTGCATACGCACCGACACAGCGCCTGGCCAGGGCCCTCCAGAGGCGCAGTGCGGGCGGCCCGTCGGCGCCCTCCATCCATTCCGCCGCGCGGTCGCGGGTCTCCCTGTCCTGGAGGCCGAGGATCAGGGCAGCCGCTTCGTCGTGCGCGATCAGCTCGTCGTCCCTGTTGTCCGCGTCGAGGGGATGGGGCAGCGCGGGACCGGCCATCAGCCGTGCCATGATCCGGCGGGCCAGGTCGAGTGTCTCGGCGGCGACTCCGTGGACGTCCTGATCGCCTCCGTCGTATTCGAGGCCCTCCTCGCTCAGCATTCTGGGAACGAGTTCGCGTGCTGCCGCGTCGAGCGCTCGCTCCTGGTCCGTCGCCGCGGCGGTGTTCCAAGGGGTCAGCCGTCCCCTGATCTCGCTCTGTGTGGCGCTCGCCCGGACGCCCATGTAGGTCGCGGCGGCGGCCAGGACCGAGGTGCCCGGCCTGAGCAGAGGGGTGCCCTCCGGCGGGCAGCAGCGGGTGTCCGGGCAGCAGTACGTCCAGAAGCGGCCTGCCGAGATGCACACGACTTCGAGCACCGGGACGTCGAGGCGGCCGCACGCGGTGCGCAGCACCTGGGCCAGCGGCCGCAGGCGCGCCACGACCTGCTGTCCGGTCTCCGCCCCGACGGGCTCCTGACAGAGGAAGGCGACGATCCCGTCGGGGCGCTCTCCCCTCCTCTCGCATCCGCTCACCAGGCACTGCGCCAGCTGCTCCGCGACGCAGGGCCAGTCCCCCGCGCGCTCGGGAACGCCGAGGCGCACACGACCGCCGAACCGCCCCCGCTCGCCGTGCAGGGCGATGAGCACGACGCTTTCCTCGGGCTTGAATCCGAGCAAGTACGGCAAGGCGTCCGCCAGTTCGGCCGGGGTGCGCAGGGTGACCACCGGCTCGTCGAGCGAGTCGGCTGCTTCGCTGTGATTCGTCATGCGCCGACTCTCCCGCGGATCGCGGGATTCCTGTTGGCCCTGTGGATAACCCCGGCCAGGAGCACGCCAATGGTTATCCACAGGCTCAGCGAACTAGCCCGCTCCGGCGTCAGGATGTGTCTCACACCAGCGCACGGCTGACCGGCCGACCCAACCAGCCATGAGGCTATTTAGGTTAGGCTAAGCTAAGGTCAATTCGCAGTTCGGACCCAGCGGTGCGCGCGTCTTCAGGGGAGGGAAATCACCCATGGGCCTACCCGCCATCGGCTCCTACCCGATGCCGGACCGCACCGCCCTCCCCCGGTCGCATGTCTCCTGGAGGATCGATCCGGTGCGTGCCGCGCTGTTGGTCCACGACATGCAGAACCACTTCGTGGGCGCGTTCCCCACGGGGCGTTCCCCGGTGGTGGAGCTCGTCGACAACATCGCCACACTCAGGGAACTCGCGGCGACCCTGGGCATACCCGTGGTCTTCAGCGCGGAGCCGGCCGAGCAGGGCCCCGGGCAGCGAGGATTGGTCGCCGACATGTGGGGGCCTGGCATCGGGGACGAGCCGGGCGCCGCCGCCATCGTCGCGCCGCTCACGCCCCGCCCGGGCGAGCACCTGTTGTCGAACGTGCGCCACAACGCCTTCCTGCGCAGCCACCTCGGCAGGCTGCTGCGGTCGAAGGGCCGCGACCAGCTGATCATCTGCGGGGTGTACGCACACCTGGGTGTCCTGCTGACCGCGGCGGACGCCTTCATGAACGACATACAGCCGTTCGTTGTCGCCGACGCGGTGGCCGACCTCTCCGCCGAGGAACACACGTTGGCGCTTCGCTGGGCGGCACGCACCGGCATGGTCTGCACGACGGACGGCCTGCTGCGCGGCCTGCTCCTGCACAGGGAGCCGAACCACGCCTGAGGCACGCCGAGACACGCAAGGGCGCACGGACAGACGGACACCACGAGAGACGGAGACCATGACAGTACGGGCCGCGGTGGCCGGAGCCAGTGGCTATGCCGGCGGGGAGATCCTCCGCCTGCTGTTGTCGCATCCGGAGGTCGAGATCGGCGCGGTGACCGCGCACAGCAGCGCGGGGCGGCGACTCGGGGACGTACAACCGCACCTGTCCGCCGTCGCGGACCGGATCCTGGAGGAGACGTCGGCCGCGTCCCTGCGCGGCCACGACGTGGTGTTCCTCGCGCTGCCGCACGGCCAGTCCGCCGCACTGGCTCGCCAGTTGGAGGCGAGCACGCTCGTCGTGGACTGCGGGGCGGATTTCCGGCTGCGGGACCCGGACGACTGGGAGCGGTTCTACGGCTCCCCGCACGCCGGGACCTGGCCCTATGGGCTTCCCGAACTACCGGGAGCACGGGAGGCGTTGAAGGGGGCCGACCGCGTCGCCGTGCCGGGCTGCTATCCGACGGCGGTGACCCTGGCGCTCTTCCCGGCCTTCCTGGCACGGCTGGTGGAGCCGGAAGCCGTCGTCGTCGCCGCCAGCGGCACGTCGGGGGCGGGCCGGGTGGCCAAGCCCCACCTGGTCGGTTCCGAGGTGATGGGCTCGATGACGCCCTACGGAGTCGGCGGCGGCCACCGGCACACCCCGGAGCTGACGCAGAACCTGTCCCACGTCGCGGGTGAGCGCGTGACCGTGTCCTTCACTCCGACCCTGGCACCGATGCCCCGGGGCATCCTGGCGACCTGCTCAGCGCGCCTGCGCCCGGGCATACCGGCCGACACCGCCGAGGACGAGGTGCGTGCCGCCTACGAAAACGCCTACGCCGGCGAGCCTTTCGTTCGCCTGCTGCCGCCCGGCGCCTGGCCGTCGACGGGCGCCGTCCTCGGTTCCAACACCGCCCAGCTGCAGGTGGCGGTGGACACGGCCGCTCGTCGCGTCGTCTGTGTCAGCGCCATCGACAACCTGACCAAGGGCACCGCGGGTGGCGCGGTGCAGAGCATGAACGTCGCCCTCGGCCTTCCCGAAGGAACGGGCCTGCCCATGAACGGAGTGGCTCCGTGAGCGTGACCGCTGCCCGGGGATTCCTCGCGAGCGGAGTCTCCGCCGGGATCAAGGAGTCCGGCGCCCCGGACCTGGCGCTGGTGGTGAACCGCGGCCCTTCGAGCACCGCGGCCGGCGTCTTCACCTCGAACCGCGTCCAGGCCGCACCCGTGCGCTGGTCCCGGCGCGTGCTCGCGGACGGCACGCTGACCGCGGTCGTCCTCAACTCCGGTGGCGCCAACGCCTGTACGGGCCCGGCGGGCGAGGACGACACCCGGGTGATGGCCGAGCGCACGGCGCGTGCGGTGGGCTCCGAACCCGGGCGGGTCGCGGTGTGTTCCACCGGGCTCATCGGTGTTCGGCTGCCGATGGAGCGCGTGACGGCCGGCATCGAAGCCGCTGCGGCACAGCTGTCGGAGGACGGCGGTGAACACGCCGCCGTGGCGATCAAGACGACCGACTCGGTCCATAAGACAGCGGTGGCCTCCGGCCCCGGCTGGACCGTGGGCGGCATGGCGAAGGGCGCGGGCATGCTGGCCCCCGGCCTCGCGACCATGCTGGTGGTCCTCACCACTGATGCCGACGTGACCGCCCCGGTGCTCGACTCCACCCTCAGGGAGGCGGTGCGCACCACCTTCGACCGGGTGGACTCCGACGGCTGCATGTCCACCAACGACACCGTGCTGCTGCTCGCGTCGGGCGCCTCGGGGGTGCGGCCGGACCCGGCCGAGTTCACCGAGGCCGTGCACCGCGTCTGTCTCGACCTGGCGCTCCGGCTCGTCGCGGACGCGGAGGGCGCCTCCAAGGACATCGAGATACGAGTGGTCGGCGCCGCGTCCGAGCAGGATGCCGTGACGGTCGGCCGGTCGGTGGCCCGCAACAACCTCCTCAAGTGCGCCCTGTACGGCGAGGACCCGAACTGGGGCCGGGTCCTTTCGGCGATCGGTACGACCTCCGCCGTCTTCGACCCGGACCGCCTCGACGTGGCGATCAACGGCGTATGGGTGTGCCGGGACGGCGCGGCGGGCGAGCCGCGGGACCGGGTGGACCTGTCGGGGCGCCAGGTGACGGTCACCGTCGACCTGCGCTCGGGCGAGGCGTCGGCGACGATCTGGACGAACGACCTCACCGCGGCGTACGTCCACGAGAACAGCGCGTACAGCTCGTGAACGGAGTAGGGACAGACATGCGAACGGTCGTCAGGGAGCACGCGGGTCCTGCCTCGGACACGGATGCGGGCGCGGGTTCGGGCGCGGATTCGGGCACGGGTTCGGGCGCGGCGGATTCAGCCGTCGCCTCGCTTCTCCGGTCGGAGGCACCGCAAGGCTCCGGGGAACCGCAGGTCCCCGAGGAGCTGCGCGGCAGCGTGGTCGTCGTGAAGTTCGGCGGTCACGCCATGGTGGACGCGGATCTGCAGCGGACCTTCGCGCGTGACGTCGTGGACCTGTGGCACGCGGGCCTGCGCCCCGTCGTCGTGCACGGGGGCGGCCCGCAGATCAACGCGATGCTCGACCGCCTCGGCCTGGAGACCCGGTTCGCGGCGGGCATGCGGGTGACCACGCCGGAGACCATGGAGGTGGTCCGCATGGTGCTGACCGGCCGGGTCCAGCGGGATCTGGTCGGCCACATCAACGCCCACGGGCCCTTCGCCGTGGGCATGACGGGCGAGGACGCGCACACCATGACGGCCGTGCGGCGGTCCGCCCGGGTGGACGGACGGCCGGTGGACATCGGTCTCGTCGGCGACATCGTGGACGTGAACACCGGCGCGGTGCGCACGCTTCTGGAGCAGGGGCACATACCGGTCGTCTCGCCCGTGGCACGCGGCGAGGACGGGCAGGTCTACAACGTCAACGCCGATCTCGCGGCGTCGGCCCTCGCCGTGGCCCTCGACGCCGAACGCCTGGTGATGCTCACCGACGTGGAGGGCCTGTACGCGAACTGGCCGCACAGCACCGAGGTGATCGAGCGCCTGACGGCCGATGCGCTGGACGGGCTGCTGCCGGAGCTGGCGAGCGGGATGCTGCCGAAGATGGAGGGGTGCCTGCGGGCCGTCCGCGGCGGCGTGCGCAAGGCGCACGTCCTCGACGGGCGGGTGCCGCACGCGGTGCTGCGGGGCGTCCTGGGCAGGACCAGCCCCGGCACGACCGTGGTTCCCGACAGCAGTGCGGACCTCGCGGAGTGCGCTGTCTGAGCGCGTCGCGGACGAAGGAAGCGGACGAAGGAAGCGGACGAAGGAAGCGGACGAAGGAAGACGAAGGCTCCCGTCCCGGGGTGTGATCCGGGACGGGAGCCGTACGTGTCGCGACGTGTCAGAGGTGCCGCGCGAGTATCCGCGCGTTGCGCCGGGGGTCGAGGGAGCGTGTCCAGGACGGGGGCGCCAGGCGCGCGTCCGCGGGGGCGAAGCCGTACCGGAGGAAGAGGTCGCCACCGCCCGTCGTCGCCGTGAACAGGGCGGTGAGCGATTTGGCGTGCGCCACGGCCAGTACGGCGCGCAGCAGCCCCGCGCCCACTCCGCGGCCCTGCCGGTGCCCGGCCACGCAGAAGTTGTACAGGACGCCGGCGGCCCCACGGCCCTCCTCACAGCCCTCCGCAGGCTCGGCCGGGTGCACGCGGAGGCCCACGCAGCCTTCAAGAGGGCTGCCTGGCACGTCCATCACGAGGAAGTCGGCGGCATGGGCCGCGTAGAGCGAGGGCGGGCGCTCCCGCAGCGCACCGGAGCGCACGAAGGGCCGGGACAGGGCGACGAGCGCGGCGGCGTCCTCCTCACGGGCGGCGCGCACGGTGGGCATCCCCTCGGGGAACTCGTGCCGCAGCGGGGCTGGGAGCTCGTACTGCGGCGGGGCTGGGCGCGGCGTAGCCGTGATCAAGGCTGTACCTTCCTCGGTGTTCCACGGTAGGAGAACGGCTCGTCGCCGTGTTTCACTGCCGTGTCACGTCAACGGGACAAGCGAGATAAGGCTAGCCTTACCTAACTAGCGAGTCCAGTTGGGGTGATCTTCCACCTCGACGGGCACGGCCGACCGGGGAGCACGAGGCGATCCCCGACGGGGAGCGCAGGGCATCGAGGGAGCACAGGTCCGAAAACAACGAAAGGCAAGAGGGTGTACTCACCTCTTGCCACTCTCAACTTATAGCGCACTGGGGGGCTTGCGGCAAGGCCCCGGTCGTCCCGGACAATCACTCGCCTAAGCCTGATCCTGGGCCTAGGCCTGATCCTGCGGATATCGGAGACCCCCCTGACCACCAGTGCGTTCAACCTGCCCGCCAACCTTTCGGCCAAGGCCGACCCGGCGCTGATCGGCCGCGACGAACAACACTTCGCCGCCATCGCGGAGAGCCTCGACCAGGCCATCGGCGAACTCTCCGGCCGTCTCGACGTCCTGCGCAAGGCGCCCGGCGGCATCGGCCGGGAGGCGATGGACCGGGACTCGGAGATCCACCGGCTGAGCAGCCGGCTGCGCACCCTGCGCCGCTTCGGTCTCGACCTGTGCCTGGGGCACGTCGTCACCACGGACGACGCCGACGCGGAGCCCCTCTACATCGGACGGCTCGGCCTCACCGACAGCGAGGGCAACCGGCTCCTCGTCGACTGGCGGTCGCCCGCGGCCGAGCCGTTCTTCGCGGCGACCCACGCCAACCCGATGGGTCTCGCGAGCCGCCGCAGGTACCGCTGGACCAGCGGCCGGATCAGCGACTACTGGGACGAGGTGTTCACCGCCGACGGCCTCGAACACCACGCCGCCCTCGACGACCAGTCCGCCTTCATCGCCAGCCTCGGCGGCAACCGGTCGGCCCGGATGCGTGACGTGCTCGGCACCATCCAGGCCGACCAGGACGCCATCATCCGCGCGAGCTCCCGCGGCGCCCTCGTCGTCGACGGCGGTCCCGGCACCGGCAAGACCGTCGTCGCGCTGCACCGCTCCGCGTACCTCCTCTACTCCGACCCCCGCCTCGGCAAGAACCGCCGCGGCAGCGTGCTCTTCGTCGGGCCGCACGAGCCCTACCTCGGTTACGTCGCCGACGTCCTGCCCAGCCTGGGCGAGGAGGGCGTGCAGACCTGCACGCTGCGGGACCTCGTCGCCGAGGGCGCCGCGGCGGCCCCGGAGGCCGATCCCGCGGTGGCCCGCCTGAAGTCGTCGGCGGACATGGTGAAGGCGGTCGAGAAGGCCGTCGCGTTCTACGAGGAGCCGCCGACCGAGGCCGTCACGGTCAGGACACCCTGGTCCGAGGTGAGGGTGAGCAAAGCGGACTGGGCCGAGGCGTTCCGGGCACCGGGTCCTGCCACCGCGCACAACGAGGCGCGTGAGCTGATCTGGGAGGAGCTGGCCACGATCCTCATGGACAAGCAGGGCATGGACGAGGAGGAGGACGGCGTATCCCCCGAGATGTTCCTGCGGTCGCTGCGGCAGGACAGGGAACTCGTCACGACTCTCAACCGCGCGTGGCCGCTGCTCGAAGCCGCCGATGTCGTCTCCGACCTGTGGACGGTCCCCGCGTATCTGCGGATGTGCGCGCCCTGGCTCGACCGTGACGACGTCATGCGGCTGCAGCGCAAGGACGCCCCCCAGGCCTGGACCGTGTCCGACCTGCCGATCCTGGACGCGGCGCGGCAGCGGCTCGGCGACCCGGCGGCCGCGCGGCGCAGGCGGCGGCACGACATCGCGGTCGCCGCCGAGCGCGAGCGCATGTCCGGCGTCATCGACCAGATCCTGGCGGCCGCCGACTTCGCCTCGGCCGGTGACGACAGCGAAGGCGCCGTGCGCATGCTGCACGGCAAGGACCTCCAGGACAGCCTGATCGACGAGAGCGCCCTGCCGACCGAGGACCCGGACCGGCTCGCGGGCCCGTTCGTGCACGTCGTCGTGGACGAGGCGCAGGAACTGACCGACGCGGAGTGGCAGATGCTGCTGCTGCGCTGCCCGTCCCGGAGCTTCACCATCGTCGGCGACCGCGCCCAGGCGAGGCACGGCTTCACCGAGTCGTGGGAGGAGCGTCTGGCACGGGCCGGGATCGACCGGATCACGATGGCTTCCCTGAGCATCAACTACCGCACGCCGGAAGAGGTCATGGCGGAGGCCGAGCCGGTCATCCGGGCCGAGCTCCCTGACGCGAACGTGCCGACGTCCATCCGCAGCAGCGGCGTCCCCGTCGTCCACGGGGCGGTCGTGGACCTGGAGTCGGTCCTCGACGACTGGCTCGCCGCGCACGAGGGCGGGGTGGCGTGCGTCATCGGCAACCCCGCGTTCCACGAGAAGTTCCAGGCCCCGCCACGGGTGAGCTGCCTGACCCCCGAGCTGTCGAAGGGCCTTGAGTTCGACCTGGTCGTCCTCGTCGAGCCGGACACGTTCGGTGCGGGGATCGAGGGGGCGGTCGACCGCTATGTCGCGATGACGCGGGCGACCCGGCAACTCGTGATCCTCACGGGCTCCTGAGGCCGGGGGCGGCGCGCCTGCTGCCGTGTCACTGTGTGCCTACTACCCCGTCGCGCGCCCGTCGACGTACGTCGCCGCCACCTCGATGGCGCCGATGCGCGACGGGTCGACGCGGCGGGGGTCGTCGCCGAGGACGACCAGGTCGGCGCGCTTGCCCGGGGTGAGGCTGCCCAAAGTGTCCTCCCAGTGGCAGGCGTGGGCGCCGGCGACCGTGTAGGCGTGCAGGGCCTCGTCGACCGTGATGCCCTCGTCCGGGCCGATCACCTGGCCCGACGCTGAGGCGCGCTCGACCATGAACTGGACGGCGCGCAACGGGGAGCCGTCCGTGACGGGCCGGTCGGAGCTGCCGACGAGAGGGATGCCGTGGTCGAGGAAGCCTCGGCCGCGGTAGAGCCAGGGTGCCCTTTCCTCACCCATGATCGCCGCGTAGTCGTCGCCGAAGTAGCGCAGGAAGTTGGGCTGGACGACCGCAGTGACGCCGAGCCGTGCGAAGCGCGGGAGCTGGTCGGGGCGGATCAGTCCGGCGTGCTCGACACGGTGCCGGGCCGCCGGGCGCGGCCGCAGGCGCTGGGCGCGCTCCAGGGCGTCCAAAGCGAGGTCGGCCGCGCGGTCGCCGATCGCGTGGACGGCGAGCTGCCAGCCCGCCAGGTGACCGTCCACGATCGTGTCGGCGAGCGCCCGCGGGTCGTCCTGCAACTGGCCCGCGTGGTCGAGGCCTTCGTACGGACAGGTGAGCGCGGCGGTACGGGCCATCATGCCGCCGTCGGTGTAGATCTTGAGCGCGCCCACGGAGAGCCGGTCGTCGCCGAACCCGGTGCGCAGGCCGAGGTCGAGCGCCCTGGGGATGCCGTCGGCCGGGTGCGCGGCGACCGGGTTCAGCCGGTCCGCGGAGACCATGAGTTGGACGCGCAGCGGCAGCAGGCCCTCATCACGGGCCAGTTGGTAGGCGCCCAGCTCAACCGGGCTGTGGCCGAAGAGGGTGCCGCCGATGCCCGCCTCCGCGCAGGCGGTGACGCCCTCGGCCAGACAGGTCCGGGCGGCGCGCCCGATCGCCTCGGCCAACTCGCGCTGGGAATACGGCAGCCGCAGCGCGCGGGCGGCGCCCATCGCACCCTCGGCCAGGAAGCCGTTCTCGTGCGGGACATCGGCGGGGAGCAGGTCCAGTACGGCGGAGTTGACGACGCACCCGTGCCCGGAGTCGTGCAGCAGGAACACCTTGCGGCCGTGGCTGACCCGGTCCAGTTCGGCGGCGGTCAGATGGCGGCCGAGGGGCCGCTGGTCGTAGCCGGCGACGCTCAGCCAGGAGCCGGGGGCGCCCTCGCGGGCGGCCACCGCGTCCACCACGGCGAGCACGTCGTCGATCCGCGTGCGGCCCGCGATGCTCGGGGTCGCCTCCTTGAGCCCGGTCCAGGCCAGGTGCACATGGGCGTCGACGAAGCCGGGCAGCACGGTGGCGCCCTGCAGGTCGATCACCTCGCGCGCGGGCAGCGAGGTCACGGCCTCGTCCAGGCCCGCGATCCGGCCCCGCCAGATCCCCAGGTCGTGGGCGACGGGGTGGTCCGGATCCATGGTGAGGAAGCGCGCGTTCGTCAGTCTGGTGCAGAGCATCGACGGTGTCCCTCCGCGGTGTGGAACGCGTACGGGGCGGGCGGGGCGCGCCGGGCGCGGGGCGCCGAGGAGGTCAGCCGTCCACGGAGGCCGCGAGGGAACGCGGGCGCAGGTCGGTCCAGTTGGTCTCGATGTACGCCAGGCAGGCGTCCCGCGTGTTCTCCTCGAAGGCGATGGTCCACCCGCCGGGGACCTCGGCGAAGGACGGCCAGAGCGAGTGCTGCCCCTCGTCGTTCACCAGGACCAGGAAGCGGCCATCGGGGTCGTCGAAGGGGTTGGTGCTCATGTGTCGGTGCCTCCTTGGGCGGGACGGACGTATCTTGGGCAGGACCGAGGGATTAGGTTAGGCTCCCCTAAATTAATGCGAGCTTAGCCTTTCTTCCTTCCCTCTCACAAGGAGACGTTCATGCGCCTGGCGGCCGACACGGACAGCGCCTTCGCCGAGTTCGGACTGGCCGGCGAACCCGGCACCGAGGCGTTCTGGGCGGCTGCTCGCACCCCTGTGTGCGTGGCCGCCGACGACGACGGGGACGGGGACGGGGATGGTGTCGGGGACGGGGACGGGAGCGGTGGCTGGAGGACGCTTTTTCTGTGGCGTGGTTCCGCCGCGAGCGTCGTCTTCGAGAGCTGGTCGGAGCCGGTGCCCCTGCGCCGGTGGGCCGACACGGACTGCTGGTACGCGGAAGTGCGCATGCCCGCGCGGTTGCGGGTGACCTACCAGATCCTCGTGGACGGGGAGGCGCACGCCGACCCGTTCAACCCGGACGGCGCAGGCGGGGACCGGTCCATCGCCGCGACCCCGGACGCCCCGGCCCAGCCCCACTGGCCCTCCGTCGGCCCCGACGACATCCTGCCGCTGCCGAGCACCCGGATCCGGTGGGCCAGCCGGCGGCTCGGCGGGCGGCGTACCGTGCGGGTCCACGCGGCGGGCGGTGGCGGGCCGTTGGTCCTGCTGCTCGACGGGGACGACTGGCTGTACCTGCACCCGGCCATGACCGCGTTCGACGCGGCCGTCGCCGCCGGTGACATGCCTCCCGTCACCCTCGTCTTCCTGCCGGCCAAGGACCGGGAGGCCGAGTTCGCGTGCGACCCCGCGCTGTGGGAGGCCGTCCGGGACGAACTGCTGCCGCTGGTGGCGGAGTGCGGCGTGCATGTTGATTTGGAGCGGCTGGTGGTCGCAGGGCAGAGCCTCGGTGGGCTGAGCGCGGTGTACGCGGCGCTGGAGTTCCCGGAGTTGGTGTCTCGCGTCGCCTGTCAGTCGGGGTCGTTCTGGTGGACGCCGGATGCGGTGGGCTCGGCGGATCCGTTGGGCGGGCCGGTGGGGGGTGCGGTGGCCGCGCGGCTCGCGGAGGGGCGGTTCGACCTGTCCGGGCTGCGGGTCGCCTTTGACGTCGGGGAGCACGAGGTGCGGATGCTGCCTCACTGTGAGCTGACCGAGACGTTGGTTCGGGGGGCCGGGGCGGAGGTCAAGGTGTCTCGGGGGGCAGCGGGGCATGATCGGGTGGGGTGGCGGCATGCGTTGGTCAGGGATGTTGGTTGGGTGCTTGGCGCTTCGCTGGAGGGTGGGGGTGTGCTCGGGGGGCGGTGAGGCCTTTGCGCAGTTCCCCGCGCCCCCTTTTTGGACACGCCGCTGTTGCCCGTCTGCGGGCCGGTGGGGGCTTTTTTGCGCAGTTCCCCGCGCCCCTGGATAAGCGGTCCTCGTTCGCCTGCGGGGCGGTGGGGGTTTCTCGCGCAGTTCCTCGCGCCCCTGACCGGGCCCAGGCCGTCGTTGCCCGCCTGCGGGCCGGTGGGGGTTTGTCGCGCAGTTCCCCGCGCCCCTGACCGGGCCCATACCGCCGTCGCCCGCCTGCGGGCCGGTGGGGGTTTGTCGCGCAGTTCCCCGCGCCCCTAGCCGGGCCCATACCGCCGTCGCCCGCCTGCCGGCCCGTGGGGGGTTCCTCGCGCAGTTCCCCGCGCCCCTGAAGACCGCTCCCCCCGCCCCTGAAGACCGTTCCCCGCACCTCCGGCGGGGCCCCCGCCGCCCTTCCGCGTGTACGTCCCCGGCCCCCGGCCCCCAGCGCCCGGCCCCGCCCCCCTGGGCAGGGCCTCGCTAGCGGGCCACTGCTGCGCAGTAGGCCTCGTTTGTGGCGAGTAGGTTTCTGTGGGTGTCTTCGGCTGTGATGGTGCCGTCCGTCAGGATCAGGACGCGGTCGGCGGCGTCCAGGAGGGCCGGGCTGCTGGTGATGACCAGCGTGGTGCGGCCCTTGCGGAGCTTCGCGATGTTGCGGGCGATGAGTTGTTCGGTGACCGCGTCGACGGCCGTCGTCGGGTTGTGCAGGACGAGGACCTCCGTGTCGGCGGCGAGGGCGCGGGCCAGGGAGAGGCGTTGGCGCTGTCCGCCGGAGAGGTTCGCGCCGCGGTCGCGGACGGCGTAGTCGAGGCCTTCGCGGTGCAGCGCGACGACGTCCGTGAGCATGGACGCCTCGACCGCCTCGGGGACCGAGACACTCGTGCCGGACGGGTCGATGTTCGAGCGCAGGGTGCCGGCGAAGATCTCCGCGTCGTACGGGTTGACCAGCATGTGCTCGCGGACCGCCTCGACGGAGAGGGCGGCGAGCTCCTGGCCGCTGACCCGCACCACTCCCTCGTACGCGTCCGGCGGCACGTTCACCGCCAGGATCGACGCCAGGTCGGCCACCGCGCGCGGCTGGTAGCCGGCGATCGCCACGAACTCGCCGGCCGCCACCGTGAACTTCAGGTCGCGCAACGAGCCGTAACGGACGCCGTCGATCTCCAGGTCGCCGCCCGTCGACGGGCGTTCGGGGCCGGGGGCGGTGACCGGGGGAGCCGAGAGGACCAGCGCCATCCGCTCCGCCGACGCCCGCGCGATCATCACGTACTTGGGCATCTCCGAGAACATCTTGAGGGGTTCCATGATGAACTGGGCGAGGCCGACGGCCATGACCAGTTCGCCGATGGTGATGCGGCCCTCGAAGGCCAGCCAGCCCGCCGTCAGGGTCACCGCGGCCGCGAGGACCGCGTTGAGGGCCTGCGCGGTGCCCGCGTACACGCCGTTCACCTTGGCGACGGTGATCGCCTGGTGCTTCGCCTCCGTGCTGACGGTCCGGTAGGAGCGGAACGCCGCGTGGTTGCCGCCGAAGCCGTGCAGCGGGCGCAGGCCGCTGATCAGGTCGGCGACCTTCGCCCCGGCCCTGGCCACCCGGGCCTGCTGCTCACGCGTGCTGGACCCGATCCGCTTGGACATCACGCTGAGGATGGAGAGGATCGCGACCGTTCCCACGATCACGAGCAGACCGAGCCGGTAGTCGGCCATGCCCAGCGCGACCGCCGCGACGAGCACCGCGACCATCGAGCTGATGAGCAGCGGCACCACCTCGATGATGTCGGCGGTCTGGTCGGCGTCCTCGGTGGCGATGGTGAGGACCTCGCCGGACTTGAGGTCGACGTCCCTGGCCACCGGCTGGAGGCCGCAGCCCGCGACCTTCACCCGCCAGCGGTGCGCCTCCGTCGTGTTGGCCTTCTGCAGGATGCGCATGCCGAACCGCCACGACAGCGACACCGTCGTGATGATCACGGCGAGCGCGCCGATGGACAGGCCGAGCGCGGTGAGCGTGCGGTCGTCCCGCATCGTGTGCTCGACGATCATGCCGAGCGCGATGGGGAAGGCCGTCTCACCCGCCTGGTACAGGCCCATGAGGACGGTGCCCCAGACCATCGCGCCGATGTTGCGGCGCAGGGCGGTCCTGAGGATGTCGGACCCCGGGTGGGGCCGGCGGGGCCGCTTCGCGTCAGGGCTGTTCGGAGGTGTCGCAGTCTCAGTTTTCATCGAGGTGGCGGGCAATCGCTTCCGGGGTTCGCAGGGTGAACAGGTCTCGGATCGTGATCACGGGACCGTACTCGCGGCGGAGCAGGCCGATCAGCCGTACCGCCAGCATGGAGTGTCCTCCGAGGGACACGAAATCGCTCACCGCGCTCACCTCGTCGTCGTCGAGGTCCAGGGCTTCGGCGAAGAACTCGCAGACCACCGTCTCCGTCTCGGTCTCGGGGCCGCGCTCCCCCGCCGTGGTCAGCGCACCGAGGGGCTTGGCCTCCGGCAGCGCCTTGGTGTCAGCCTTCCCGTTCACGGTGAGCGGGATGCTGTCCACCTCGGCGTAGTGGGTGGGGCGCAGGAAGTCGGGCAGTCCGGTGCCGACCTCGGCGGCGACGGCGGCCAGGTCGGAGCCGTCGAGCACGAGGTAGGCGGCGAGGCGGTACGCCCCGTCGACCTGCGGGTCGGGCTGGGCGACCGCGGCGGCGAACCGCACCGCGGGGTGGGCCGCGAACGCGGCCTCGACCTCGCCCAGTTCGACCCGGTGGCCGCGGATCTTGACCTGCTGGTCGGTGCGGCCCAGGTAGGTGAGGTTGCCGTCGGGGCGGCGCGTCACCAGGTCACCGGTGCGGTACATGCGCTCGCCGGGGGCGCCGAACGGGCAGGCGACGAAGCGGTGCGCGGTCTGCGCGGCCTGGCCGAGGTACCCGCGGGCGATGCCGATGCCCGCCACGTACAGCTCACCGGGAACACCGTCCGGCAGCGGCCGCAGCCACGGGTCGAGGACGTACACGTCGGTGTTGTCGATCGCGACGCCCACCACCGGGTCCTGGCACTCGAAGGTGCCGACGCCGAGGGTGTTGATCGTGTACTCGGTGGGGCCGTACAGGTTGTAGCCGACGGTCCCCTCGGTCTCGGCGAGCCGCTGCCACAGCGTCGGCGTGACCGCCTCGCCGCCGAGGAGGACCAGCGCCGGGCGCCGTGCCGGGTCGGCGAGCAGGCCCTCGGCCACCAGCTGCTGGGCGTACGTCGGCGTCACGTTGATGACGTCGATCGCGTGCTCCAGGCAGTACTCGACGAGGCCGGGCGCGTCGCGGCGCAGCTCCTCGTCGCAGATGTGCACCTCATGGCCGTCGGCGAGCCACAGCAGCTCCTCCCACGACATGTCGAAGGCGAACGACACGGTGTGCGCGATCCGGAAGGTCCGGTGCCCGTGCTCGGCGAGGACCGGCTCGAAGATCCGGCGCTGGTGGTTGACGAGCATGTTGGTGAGTCCGGCGTACTCGGTCACCACGCCCTTGGGCTTGCCGGTCGAACCGGAGGTGTAGATCGTGTACGCGGGGTGGCGCAGCCGGTCCGGGTCGTCCGGCGCGAACGTCACGAACGGCTCGGCCGCGGGCAGCGGACGGTCCAGCTCGATCAGGTCACCGGTCCCGACGGGACCGCCGGTGAGCCGGGGCGACACCGCGCTCACGGTGAGGATCACGTCCGGGCGGGCGTCCGCGACGATCGCCGCGATCCGCTCGTCGGGGTGGTCCAGTTCGAGGGGTACGTACGCGGCGCCGACGCGCAGCACCGCGAACAGCGCCACGATCGAGTCGAGGGAGCGCGGGATCGCGAGCCCCACGGTCGTCTCGGGGCCGAGCCCGCGCCCGGCGAGCACACCCGCCACCGCGCGGCTGCGGTCCCGGAGCTGGGCGAAGGTCATCGTCGCGCCGTGGGCGACCAGGGCGACCCGCTCCGGGTCTCGGTCGGCCGCCCGGTCGAAGCGGTCGACGACGGTGTCCGTGCCGACGTCCGTGCGTGCGGCGGGCTCGGGGAGCCGGCCGAGGCCGGGCAGCGCGCCGACCGGTCCTGTGGAGCGGGCCAGGTCCTCCAGGACGCGCACGTAGTCGTCGAGGAGCCTGCGGGCGCTGTCTGTGTCGCCGTAGCGGTGCTCCAGCTTGACCGTGAGCCGGTCGCCGGGGGTGACGACCCAGGTGTACGGGTAGTGGGTGGAGTCGTCGGCCTTCACCGAGGTGATGCCGTGCCGGGAGTTCATCTCGGCGAAGGCGTCCATGTCCAGGAAGTTCTGGAGCACGAACAGGTTGTCGAACAGGGTGTCGTGCCCGCTGGCGCGCTGGATCTCGCCGAGCCCGAGGTGCTCGTGCTCCATCGCCTCGACACGGGCCGCCTGGACGGCCGTCAGGTAGTCGCGGACGGTCTCGTCCGGCCTCGCCTTCGTCCACTGCGGCACGGTGTTGAGCAGCACGCCGACGATGTCGGACAGGCCCTCGCCGTCGCGGCCGGAGACGGTCACGCCGAACACGGCGTCGCTGCGGCCGGTGTGCGCGCCGAGCAGGAGGCCGAACGCGCCGGTCAGGACCGAGTTCAGCGTGACGCCGTGCGCCTTGGCGGCGTCACGCAGCAGCTCCGACTGTTCGGCGGAGAGCGTGTGGACGAGCGCGGGCGGCAGGTCCTGCGAGAGGGCCGGTGCCGGGCCTGCGAGCAGGGTCGGGCCGGGGAGTCCGGCCAGGTGCTCCGCCCAGAAACGCTCCGATGCGGCAGCGTCCTTGGCGTCGAGCGCCCTGGCGTACTCCTCGAAGCTCGGCGTGGCCGGGGCGTCGTCGAGCGGCTCGCCCGCGACGACTGCCTCGTAGGCGTCGAAGAGGTCCCGCAGCACGATCTCGCGGGACCAGCCGTCCCACAGCAGCAGGTGGTAGCTGAGCAGCAGGCCGTCGTGGCCGCCGGGCAGGCGGACCACGGTGAGGCGGATCAGCGGCGGCTCGGCCGGGTCGAATCCGGCGTCGCGGTCGCGGGTGCGCAGCTCCTCGACCTCCGCGTCGTCCGTCAGCTCGACCGTGCGGACGTCGACCCGGCGCCCGGCCTTGAGGACCTGGACGGGGTCGCCGTCGTCGTCGGTGGTGAAGCCGGCGCCGACGACCGGGTGCCGTGCGATGACGTGCGCCATCGCCTCGGCCAACGCGTCCGCGTCCAGCCGCCGGTCGAAGGTGAACCAGCTCTGCGCGACGTAGTGTCCGGCCTCGCCCGCCATCTGGGCCTGGAAGAACAGACCCCGCTGGAGGGGGGTGACCGGCGCGGTGCGCTCGGCGGTCGTGGCGGCGTCGGCGACGCGCTCCAGGGCGTTCGACCAGTGCTCGGTGATCGTGTCGGGGATGCCGTCGGCGAGGGTGAAGGCCGCGTGCAGGCTGCCGGTGGCGTCGTCGACCCAGGCGTTGACCTCGACGGCGTACGGGCTGCCATGGTCGCCGCCGGTGATGTGCACCGCCTGGGACTCGCTGCCCCGGCCGAGGTAGTTGAACAGGACCTGCGGGCGGGCGGTCAGGAGCGGCGCCGTCTGCGGGTTCAGGTACTTCAGCTGGCCGTACGCGAGGTGCCCGCGCTCGTCCGGCTGGCGCTCGGCGACCTCGCGCGCGGCGGCGACGGGGTCGGTGTGCGCGGTGAGCCGTACGGGCGCGATGGAGGTGAACCAGCCGACGGTACGGCTGTAGTCGTGCTGTTCGAGGACCGGGACCCGGCCGTGCCGCTCCAGCTCGACCGCGAGGTCGGTGGGCGACGCCTGCACATGGGTCAGCGCGGTGCGCAGCGCGCCGCACAGCAGCTCCGTGAGGCCGACGCCGAGCGCGGCGGGCGCGGTGCGGGTGACGCGGTCGCTGGTGTCGGGCGCGAGGACGACGGTGGTCTCGCGCGGGTTCCGGACCGCCGGCAGCAGGCCGGGGGCCTGAAGCGTGGTGATCCAGTGCCCGAGGTCGTCGATCGCGTCGGCGGCCCCGAGCGTCAGCGCCTCGGCGTACTCGGCGTACGACGTGGTCGGCGGTGCCAGGTCGGCGCCGCCCATGGCGGTGGCGAGGTCGTCGAGGAGGATCAGCCAGGACACCGCGTCGACGGCGAGGTGGTGCACGGCGACGACCAGGGTGCGGCTCGCCTCCAGCCAGGTGAACGCGATGACGTCCCCGGCCTCGGGATCGAGCCGTCCGGCGGCCTCGTTCGCGGCGACGGTCGCGTCGGTCGTGTCACCGCGTACGACGGCGATCTCGCGCGCGGGCTCGGTGCGCAGCGCCCACACGCCGTGCTCCACGCGCAGCCGCAGCCGGAGCGCCGGGTGCGCGGCCACGACGGCGTTCGCGGCGCGCTCGGCGTCGGCGAATCCGGTGCCCTCGGGCGCCACCAGCGTCCTGGCCTGGGCGAACCGGTCGAGCGAGCCGCCCAGTTCGCGCTGGCGCAGGGCGATCGGCGTCGGTGCCAGCGGGCCGTCCTCGCGGCGAGCGGGGGCGGACGCGGACGCGGATGCCCCGGCCTGCGGTGCGTTCGACCCCAGGTGCTCGGCGAGTGCGCGGGGCGTCCTGAACAGGAACACGTCCCGCGGCGCGATCCGCAGGCCGAGCGCGCGGGCCCGGTTGATCACGGTGATGGCGACGATGCTGTCGCCGCCGGCGGCGAAGAAGTCGGTGTCGGCGTCCGCGGTGGTGTCGCCGGGCAGCGTCTCCGAGAAGATGCCGACCAGTGCGGCCAGTACGGAGTCGCCCGCGACGTCGGCCGGCACCGCATCGCCCGCGACGGCCGGGGCGTCGTCGTCGCGCGCGGCGCGCTCGGCGAGCGCCTTGCGGTCCAGCTTGCCGTTGACCGTCAGCGGCAGGGCGTCGACCGTGAGGACCCGGCCCGGCACCATGTGCACGGGCAGCTTGGCGCCGAGCAGTCCCGCGAGGTCTTCGGGCGCGCTGCCCACGACGTGCGCGACCAGGTGGTCGCCGCTGTCCGCGACGGTGACGGCCACGTCGACCACGCCGTCGAGTTCCCGGACCGCGGACTCGACCTCGCCGAGCTCGATGCGGAAGCCCTTGAGCTGCACCTGGTCGTCGGCGCGCCCGGCGAACTCCAGCTCGCCGTCGAGCGTACGGCGGGCGAGGTCGCCCGTGTGGTACATCCGGGAGCCGTCGTCCGCGAACGGGTTCGCCACGAACCGGCCCGCAGTCAGGCCCGGCCTGCCCAGGTAGCCGAGCGACACCTGGTCGCCGGCGACGTAGATGGCGCCGACCCGGCCCGGCGGCACCGGCCGAAGCCGGTCGTCGAGCAGGTAGGTGACGAGGCCGGGGATCGGTCCGCCGATGGGGCTGACGTCTTCTCCACGGGTGAAGTCTTCGTCGGTCAGGACGCGGTGGGTGACGTGGACGGTGGTCTCGGTGATGCCGTACATGTTGACCAGCTCGGGCGACGCGGTGCCGTGCCGCTCGACCCAGCCGCGCAGCCGCCCGAGGTCGAGGGCCTCGCCGCCGAAGATGATCCGGCGCAGCGCGGGCAGCGGCTCGCCGGCGTGCCGGTCGGCCTCGATGAACTGGTAGAACGCCGACGGCGTCTGGTTGAGCACGGTCACGCCGCGCTCGCGGACAAGGCGGTGGAAGTCGACCGGGGAGCGGGTCAGTCCGTACTCCGGCACCAGCAGTTCACCGCCGTGCGCCAGCGCGCCCCACAGCTCCCAGACCGCGAAGTCGAAGGAGAAGGAGTGGAACTGCACCCACACGTCGTGCGGTCCGAAGTCCATGTCGGGCCGCGTGTTGGCGAGCAGCGTCACCACGCTGGAGTGCGGGACGACGACGCCCTTGGGGCGGCCGGTCGACCCTGACGTGTAGATGACGTACGCGGGGTCGTGCCAGCCCGCCCCCGGCGCCTGCTCCTGCGCCTCGGTGGCCTCCGTCGACGGCTGTTCCCCCTGGACGAGGACGCGGGCCGGGACGCCCGTGCGGTCGAGGAGTGCGGCGAAGCGGTCCCGCTGCTCGCGGTCGACGAGCACGACCTGCGGAGCGGCGTCGGCGAGGATGTACTCCAGGCGCTCGTCCGGGTACGCCAGGTCCAGCGGTACGTAGGCACCGCCCGCGGCGACGATCGCGACCAGGGCGACGACCTGCTCCACGGAACGCGGCACGGCGACGGCGACCCGCTTGCCGGGGCCGACGCCCGCCGCGCGCAGCGACGCGGCCAACTCGTCCTTGGCGGCGGCCAGTTCGCCGTACGTCAGCGAGCGGGTGGAGCCGTCGAGCGCGCACTGGGTGACGGCGGTGGCCGCCGGGTCGCGCCGGGCGGCGGCGTCGAACAGGCCGCCCAGGGTGGTCGGTTCGACGCGCGCGGGACGGCGGGCGTCGGCGGGTGCCAGGTCGGCGACCGGGGTGTCCGGCCGCGTGAGGAGACCGGTGAGGGTCGAGGTGAAGGTACGCAGGATCTCCTGGGCGGTGGTCTCGCCGAGGAGTTCGCCGTCGTAGATCAGGTTGAAGCGCGGGCGGCCGTCGAGCGCGCGCTCGACGACGAGCGTCAGCGGATAGTGCGGGGCGCCTTCGTTGACGACGTCGGCGATGACGAGTTCGGCGTCGGCGGTGCGCAGGCCGTCCAGGTCGGTGGCGACGTCGAAGACCACGAGGGTGTCGAAGAGCGAGCCGACGCCCGCCTGGCGGCCGATGCGCGCGAGCGACACGTGCTGGTGGGGCAGGACGGCGCTCTGGTGCTCCCGCACGGACGCGAGGAGTTCGCGGGCCGTGGTCGAAGCGGACCAACGGGCGCGCACCGGGATCGTGTTGATGAACAGACCGACCATGTCGCCGATGCCGGGCACGTCGGCGTCGCGGCCGGACACCGTGGAGCCGAAGACGACGTCCTCACCGTGCAGGATGCCGCCGAGCGTCACCGCCCAGGCGCTGTGCACGGCCACGCTCAGGGGCACGCCGGCCGTCCGGACGGCCGCGTCGATGTCGCCCTCCGCCTCGACGGCGGTGTCGGCGAACCGGTCGGAGGGGGTGTGTCCCTCGGCGACCAGCGAGGGCCCGGGCAGCTCGGCGAGCTCCTCGCGCCACACCCGGTCGCTCTCGTCGTCGTCGCGTCCGGCGAGCCAGTGCACGTAGTCGGGGAAGCCGCCGATCGGGTACACGGTCCCCGGCGCGTGGTACTCGGCGAGGAGCGCGCGCAGCATCGGCGGGACCGACCAGCCGTCGGCGATGATGTGGTGCACGGTCTGCACCAGGACGTTCCTGCCGTCGCCGGCGCGGACGAGCGTGTACCGCATCAGCGGGCCGGTGGCCAGGTCGAACCCGGCGCGGCGGTCCCGCTCGGCGAGGTCGCGTATCTCCTCGTCGGTGATGCCGGGGCGGTCCACGGTGGTGAAGGGCGCCTGGACGCCGTTCTCCAGGACGGAGACGACGCGGCCGTCGGCGAGGGCGGTGAACCGCGCGGCCAGGTTCGGGTACAGCGCGAGCAGTCGGGTGGCCGCGGCCGCGAGCCGGTCGGCGTCCACCTCGCCGTCCGGCGCGTCCAGCGTGAGGAGTTGCTGCTCGACGTACGCGCCCGCCGAGTCGTCGTCGAAGACCGAGTGGAAGTAGAGGCCTTCCTGGAGCGGCGTCAGCGGCAGTACGTCCCGCAGGGCCGGGCCGTCCAGGGCGTCGACGTCGGCCTGGGTGAGCGGCACCAGCGGGAAGTCGCTGGGTGTGTGGCCACCCTCGTCGAGCGCGGCGAGGCCGGCGAGGGCCACCCGGAAGTAGCCGCCGAGCGTCGCGATGTCCTCGTCGGTGAACATGCCGTCGGGCCAGGAGACGGTGGTGACGAGTTCGTACTCGCCGCCGGTGGAGGCCGGTTCGGCGATCGCGTTGAACTCCAGGGCGCGCGGCAGGCGCATGTTCGGGTCGCGCTTCTCGCCCAACTGTCCCGTGGTGCCCGCGAGTTGCCAGTCACCGGCGGCGCCCGCGTCGAAGCGGCCCAGGTAGTTGAAGAGCACCTGCGGCGCGGGGGCGTCGAACTCGGCGTCGGCGAGGTAGCGCAGGGCGCCGTACGAGATGCCGTTGCTCGGCACCCGCGAGAGGTCTTCCTTGACCGCCTTGAGGGCGGCGGCGAGGTACTCGGGGGCGGTGAGGTCGGCGGCGGTGCCGGGGTCCACGGTCACCGGGAACAGGGTGGTGAACCAGCCGACCGTGCGGGACAGTTCGGGCTCGAAGCCGGCGGTGTCCGCCACGAAGCGGCCCTCGCGGCCGTGGCCCTCCAGCTCGATGTGCGCGAACGTCTGATCCTGGCCGAGGTCACGGCGCCACCGGGCGAGGGCGACGGCGAGCGCGGTGAGGAGGACGTCGTTGACGCCCGCGTGGAACTTCGCGGGGATCTCGCCGAGAAGCGCGGCGGTGACCTCGGGGCCGACCGAGACGGTCTGGAGCCGCTCGCGTGCGACGGTGTCGGCGGCGGTCAGGGCGCGCCTGCCCACCGGCTGGTCCGGCCCGGGCAGGGGGCGCTGGAAGTACGGCAGGTCGGCCTCGAAGCCCGCACGCTCCAAGAGCTGCGTCCAGCGGCGGAACGACGTGCCCACCGGGGGCAGTTCGACGGCCGCGCCGGAGGTGAACTGGCGCCACGCCGTGGCCAGGTCCTCCATCAGGACCCGCCAGGACACGCCGTCGACCACCACGTGGTGGGCGACCATGACCAGCTGGCGCGCCTCCCGGCGCCAGACGGCACGCAGCATCACGCCGTTGTCGGGGTCGAGCCCGTCGGTGGCGAGGGCGACGCAGTCGTCGAGCGGCAGGTCGCTCTCCTGCCACGCCGGGGCGGCGGGGGCCGCCGCCGGGATGTCGAAGCTCCAGCGGTCGCCGCGCACCAGTCTGGCGCGCAGCATGTCGTGCCGTGCGAGGACGGCGCCGAGTATCCGGTCGAGCGCTTCGGCGGTCAGCTCCGCCGGGGTGTTCAGGACGACCGACTGCACGAAGCCGTCGATCGCGTCCGTGGTCTCGCCGAGCCACTGCACGATGGGCGAGCCCGCCACGGCACCGGTGGCGACGTCGCCGTGGTCGACCGTGGAGACGTCCTCGCGGCTCGCCACCGCGGCGAGCGCGCCCACGACGCTGTTGGTGAAGATCTGCCGCGCCGTGACGTAGAGACCGGCGTCGCGCAACGCGCTCAGCAGCGAGATCGTCAGGATGCTGTCGCCGCCGAGCTGGAAGAAGTCCTGGTCGACGCCGACCTCGTCGAGCTGGAGCACCGCGGCGACAGCGGCGCAGACCACGCGTTCGTTCTCGGTGGTGGGCGGGGCGACGGTCCCCTTCGGGGTGGTCGGTTCCGGCAGCGCGTTCCGGTCGAGCTTGCCGTTCGCGGTGAGCGGGAACGCGTCGAGGACGACAATGTGGGTGGGCACCATGTACTCGACCATGTGGTCGACGGCCCACGCCTTGACCTCGTCGGCCCGCAACTCCTCGTGGCCCGCGGCCGGGATGACGTATCCCACGAGGTAGGTGCCGCCCGCCGTGTTCTTCTTGGCGACGACGCAGGTGTGACGTACGCGGGGGTGCTCGGCGAGGCCGACCTCGACGTCCTCGATCTCCAGGCGCATGCCGCGGATCTTGATCTGGTTGTCGGCCCGGCCGAGGAAGTCGAGGGACCCGTCGGGGGCGAACCGCGCGAGGTCGCCGGTCCGGTAGAGCCGGGACCCGTCCGAGGCGAAGGGGTTGGCGACGAACCGGGAGGCCGTCAGGCCCGGCGCGTTGACGTAGCCGCGCCCGAGGAGGAAGCCGCCGACGTACAGCTCGCCGCCGACGCCGACCGGGACGGGGCGCAGCTCGTCGTCGAGGACGTACAGCTGGGTGTTGGGGTTGGCCTTGCCGATCGACGTCGACAGGCGCTCGGCCTCGCCGCGGTAGATGACGTGCGAGACGCCGATCGTCGTCTCGGCCGGGCCGTAGCCGTGGTACATGGGGATGTCGAGCCGGGTGCGGAACCGCTCGTACAGCTCGGGGGTCAGCACCTCGCCGCCGCACCAGACGTGGCGCAGGCTGTCGAGGCGGCCGGAGTCGCCCGCCATCTCCAGGAGGACGTCCAGCATGGACGACACCAGGTACGTGAAGGTGACGCGCTGCTCGGCGATCACACCGAGCAGGTGGTGCGGGTCGCGCTCGCCGCCGGTCCGCAGGACCACCACGCGGCCGCCGCAGACCAGCGGCAGGAAGATCTCGTTGATGGAGATGTCGAAGGACAGCGGCGCCTTGAACAGTGACGCGTCGTCGGGGCCGAAGTGCAGGATCTCGTCGACCTGCCAGAGCAGGCGCTCGCTGATCGCCTCGTGGCGGATCATCGCGCCCTTGGGCCGCCCGGTCGAGCCGGAGGTGAAGATCACGTACGCGAGGGCGTTGCCGGAGACGGTGATCCCGGTCGGCTCGGTGGGGAGGGAGCCGAACCGCCAGGCGCCGAGGTCGACGGCGACGGCTTCCGGCTCCTGCGGGTCGTGCTCGCCCGAGGCGTTGAGCTGCAGCACGACGCGGGCGTCCTCGATGACGACGGACCGGCGCGCGGCGGGCCACTGCGGGTCGAGCGGCACGAACGCGCAGCCCGCCTGGAGCACGGCGAGCAGACCGACGACCATGTCGGCGGAGCGGCTCAGCGAGATGCCGACGACCTGCTCGGCGGTGAGGCCGCGCGCGACGAGGTGGTGGGCCAACTGGGCGGAGCGCTCGGCCGCCTCACGGTAGGTCAGGGAGCGGTGCTCGTCGACGATGGCGACGGCGTCCGGCCTGAGCCGCGCCTGCTCGTGGAACATCTCGACGATGGTCGGGCGGACCCGGTCGGCGTGGGTGTCGTTCCACTCGGCGAGGGCCTTGAGCCTGGCCGCCTGACCGGACGGACTGATGGTGCCGAGGGGCCGGTCGGGGAAGTCGGCGAGGTCGTCAAGGGCGAGCTGCGCGTCGGCGGGCTCGACGCCGTCGGGGATGGGAACGTGCCAGCCGTCCGCGCCGGCGTCCCGACTGCCGGGCCCCGTACCGCCGTTGTCGACCCAGCCGAGGACGTCGGCGAAGAGGGTGCCGGGGGTGAGCTCGATGCCTTCGGGGCTCCGGCCGGTCGCCCAGTACGAGAGGCCGATGGCGCACGCCTCGGCGACGGTCCGGTCGGAGTAGTCGCCGGCGCGCCGACGTACGTCGGCCAGGCGGGCGGGGGAAAGCAGCACGAGGCCGGCGCTCGGTTCCATCATCGAAGACTCAGCGTCCCTTCCAGGTAATCGCAGTAAGGCTAACCTAAATTAGGCTTGCCTAACTACCCTCTCGCCAGGCCCGCCACAGTCGCGCGTACCGGCCACCGAGCGCCACCAGTTCGTCGTGCGTGCCCAGCTCCACCACGCGCCCCGCGTCCAGCACGGCGATCCGGTCGGCCGCCATCGCCTGCGTCAGCCGGTGCGCCACGAACAGCGTGGTCCGGCCCGCGCACGCGGCCAGCACGGCGCGCTCCAGCTCTGCGGCGCCCTCGCTGCCCGCCTCCGCGGTCGACTCGTCGAGCACCACCACCGGCGTGCGGCTCAGCACGAGGCGGGCCAGGGCGATCTGGGCGATCTTGGTGACGTCCAGGCGCTCACCGCCCTCGCCGACCATGGTGTCCAGCCCCTCGGGAAGGTGCTCCACCCACCCGTCGGCGCCCACCGTGCGCAAGGCGGCCATCAGTTCGGCGTCGGTCGCCTCCGGCGCGGCGAGCCGCAGGTCCTCGGCGAGCGGACCGGAGAACACGTGCGTCTCCTGCGTCAGGATGCTCACCAGAGCCCGCGCCCCGGCCTCGTCCAGGCCGCCGAGATCGTGCTCCCCCACGCGCACCGAGCCGGCCTGCGGCGCCCCGATGCCCGCGATCAGCGCGGCCAGGGTCGACTTGCCCGCGCCCGTCGCCCCGACCAGGGCCAGCGAACCGCCCGCCGGGATCGTCAGGTCGACGTCCCGCAGAACCGGTTCGTCGGTGCCGGGATAGCTGAACGTCAGCCCCTCCACCGTCACTTGGTGCGGCACGGCGTCCGCCACCTTCACGGACGCGTCGCCCACCAGCCGCTCGTCCCCGGACTCCCCGAGGACGCCGACGAGCCGGGTCAGGCTCGCGCCCGACTTCTGCGCCTCGTCGAAGGTGAACATGATGGCGCCCAGCGGCGTGAAGAGGCGGTGGAACATCAGCGGGGCCGCCGACACCTCGCCCAGGCTGGCCGCGTCGGCCTCCAACAGGGCGTACCCGACGACGAGGATGAGGACGAGCCCGATGAACTCGGCGCGGTTCTCCCGGCCCACGAACCGGCCGAAGAACCGGAACACGTCGATACCGAGATTGCGCACCCGCCACGACTCCTGGGTGACCTTCTCCCGGACGGAGTCCTCCAGGCGGTAGGCCCGGACCGTGTCGATCCCGTTCAGACCGCTGATCAGCGCCTGCGCGCGGTCGGCCTGCGCCACCCGCTGCTTGCGGTAGAGCGGGGCGGACCTCGGGAGGTACCAGCGCAGGGCCAGCGCGTACGCCGGCAGCGCGCCGGCACCCGCGAGGCCGAGTCGCCAGTCGAGGCCGAACATGCCGACCGTGGCGATGAAGACCAGCACGCCGGCCGAGAACACCGTGGGGATGGCCGTCCGGATTCCCTTGGACAGCACGGCCACGTCGTCACCGACCCGGGAGAGCACGTCACCCCGGCCGACCTGCTCGATCCGGGCGCTCGGCATCCCGAGCACGGCACGGACGGCACCCTCGCGCAGCCGCGCGAGGAGGTCGGCGCCGAGCCGCCCGATCAGGTAGGTCGACGCCGCGGTGGCCGCCGCGCCGAGCAGCGCGGCGGCTCCCATCAAGACCCCGATCGTGACCAGGACGGAGCGCGAATCGCCCTCCACCACTCCGTCGACCACCCGGCCGAGCAGGAGGACCGGGAGGATCTGGAGTGCCGCCCCGGCCACCGTCGAGGCGACGGTGGCCGTGGTCAGCCACGGCACTTCGCGGCAGTGCGCCGAGACCCACCTGGTGGCCTCGCGTCCGGTCGCCGTGCGCAGAGTCGCCGGGGCGGTGCCGATGTCGGTGGGTGTTTCGGTGGTGCTCACGCGGTGGCCAAGTCGGGACGGGGACGGGACGGGTTGAACAGCATTTCTACTCGACCGACTTGACGAGCTCGTCGATCGCGTACGGGAGGGACAGCGCGGTGCCCTGCGACATCGCGGCGCCCACAGCCGGGCCCTCGCTGTCCAGGAGGTAGGACACGTTGCCCTTCTTCACGGCGTCCAGGTTGTTGAAGAGCTTGAACTTCTTCAACGCCTCCGTGTCCGCCTTGTCGTTGATGACGACGATGCGGTCCACGTCGATCAGGTCCGTGCGCTCCGGAGAGAGCTCGGTGGAAAACTTGCCGCCCGCGATCTTGTCGATCTTGGTCTGGTACTTGAAGCCCATGCCCGTCAGGAGCCGTCCACGCACGTCGGTGGAGGTGAACGGGTTGATGGAGTCCTTGTACCAGGACAGCGCGACGGAGGTCTGCTCGGCGAACTTCGGGTGCGACTTCTTGGCCTCGGCCAGCTTGTCCTCGACGCCCTGGACGATCTTCTTGCCCTCGTCCTCCTTGCCCAGCGCCTTGGAGATGTGCACCACGTTGTCCTGCCACGGAGCGCTGAACAGCTCCTTCTCGCCCTTGGTGCGACCCACCGTCGGGGCGAGCTTGGAGAGCTTGTCGTAGGCGGCCTTGTCGATCTCGGAGTAGACCGCGATGATCAGGTCCGGCCGCAGCGAGGCGATCTTCTCGTAGTTGGGGCCGCTGTCGCCGTTCTTCATGACGACCTCGGGCTTGGTGCTGCCCCACTTGTCCTTCACCCAGGGCCACTGGGTGTTGATGTCGGGGGACTTGCCCTCCGGGTTCGGGTACTGGTCGACCATGCCGACCGGCTTGGTGCCGAGCGCCAGGACGGTCTGGTCGTCGGTGTAGCCGACGGTCACGACGCGCTTGGGAGCCTTGGTGATCTTCGTCGAGCCGAACGCGTGGTCCACGGTGACCGGGAACGTGCCACCGCCGGCGGCCGCCGGGGTCTCCTCGCCCGCCTTGTCTTCCGAGTCGGAACCGCATCCCGCGAGAAGGCCGACGCCGAGGGTCGCGGCGGTCAGTACCGCCGCCAGCCGCCGCCGTGGCGTCGTGAGCTTCGTTCGGTTGAGGAGCATCCGGATTCCCTTGCTTTCGCGCTGACCGCTGCGCCCCGTGTCTAAGGGCAGCCAAACCTTAACCTGCTGAGATGAGGTTAGCCTAGCCTTACCGGAGTATTCGTGGGCGGGACAGGTCGAGTTGAGGAACCTCGGAGCGCCCGGTCAGTCGAGCTGGACGTGTGTACGGCCGATGGGCACGATGAGCGGCCGGTCCCCCACCGGGTCGTCGACCACCCTGGCGCGCAGCCCGAACGCCTCGTGCAGCAGCTCCGCCGTGATCACCTCACGCGGGTGCCCCTGCGCCAGGATCGAACCCGCCTTCATCACGACGAGGTTGTCGCTGTACCGCGTGGCCAGGTTCAGGTCGTGCAGCACCATGACCACCGTGCGCCCCGACTCGTGCAGGTCGTCCACGAGGTCGAGCACATCGATGGCGTGCGCCAGGTCCAGGTAGGTGGTCGGCTCGTCGAGGAGCAGCAGGTCGGTGCCCTGGGCCAGCGTCATCGAGATCCAGACGCGCTGCCGCTGCCCGCCGGAGAGCGAGTCGACCGGGCGGTCGGCGAGGTCGGAGACGCCGGTCATGGCCAGCGCGCGCTCCACGACGCCCGCGTCGTCCGACGACCACTGGCGCAGCCAGCTCTGGTGCGGGTGGCGTCCCCTCGCGACGAGGTCGGCCACCGTCAGGCCCTCCGGCGCGACGGGCGTCTGCGGCAGCAGGCCGAGCTTCTTCGCCACGTCCCGGGTCTTGAGCTTGTCGATGTCCTTGCCGTCGAGCACGACGGAGCCCTTGACCGGCTTGAGCAGCCGCGTGAGGGTGCGCAACAGGGTCGATTTACCGCAGCCGTTGGGGCCGATGATCGTGGTGATCACCCCGGGCGGGATGGTCACGTCGAGGTCGTCGATGACGGTCCGGCCGCCGTAGCCGACCGAGACGCCCTTGGCGGCCAGCCGTGCGGTGGTGTCGGCGTCCTCGACCTTCGACTCGATCTCGGTGATGTACTGAGCGACCACAAGCCCCCCTATTATTAGGTTTGCCTCACCTTTGTACCAGCTATTCGAGCCGGAGCCGCCATCGAGTGGCCCGTGGTTGATCGAGTGGCCCGCGGTTACTTGAGGTTCGCCCGCACCAACAGGTAGACGAGGAAGGGCCCGCCGATCGCGGCGGTGACCACGCCGACGGGCAGGCTGTTGGGCAGCACGACGCGCGTCGTCAGGTCGGCGCCGATCAGCAGCAGCGCTCCGACCAGGCCGGACGCCACCATCGGGGGCGTCGGACGCCGTGTCAGACGCATCGCCACCTGCGGCGCCACGAGCGCGACGAACGGCACCGGTCCTGCCGCGCTCACCGCCACCGCGGCCAGCAGCACCGCGCACAGCAGCAGGACCGCACGCACGCGCGTGTGCCGGACGCCGAGTCCCGCGGCGACGTCGTCGCCGAGGTGCATCGGCTTGAACTGGAAGGCGGCGCAGGCCACCACGACCAACAGGGCGAGTGAGCACCAGAGCGCGATCCACACCTCGTCCCACGACCGGTTGTCCAGCGAACCGACCAGCCACGCCTGGGCGCGGGCCACGTCCCTGATGTCGGCGGAGACGAGCAGCCAGGTGGTGATCGCCTCCATCACGGCGCTCACGGAGATGCCGATGAGGATGAGCCGGAAGCCGTCGACCCCGCGGCGCCAGGCCAGGAAGTACACGAGGAGTCCCGTGCCGAGACCGCCGGCGAGCGCCGCCGCGGAGAGGCCCACGGAGTCGACGACCGCCGCGGCGGTGCCGCCCGACACCGTCACCGAGAACACCGCGACCGCGCTGGCGCCCCCGGTGATCCCCAGGATGTCCGGGCTGGCCAGCGGGTTGCGCGCGACGGACTGGGTGATCGCGCCGGAGACGCCGAGCGCGATCCCCACGACGAGCCCGGCCAGCGCCCGCGGCATCCGCAGATCCATGATGACGAACTCGTCGACCTGCTCGCCCCGGCCGACGAGCGTGGCCATCACCCGGGACAGACCGATGGAGAAGTCCCCGACGCTGATGGAGAGACAGAACACCAGGAAGGTCGCCGCCATCAGGAGCAGCGTGACGAGGACGAGCCAGGGTCGCCAGACGAACGACATCTGGCCGAGCCGCACGCCCGGCGCCACGGATGCCTTCACTTCCGTCGCGTTCACTTGTGTCGTGTTCGCTTCCGTCGTGTTCGCTTCCGTCGCGTTGGTCTCTGTCGCGTCGGCTTCTGTCGCGTTCATGTGCCCTCGCGTCCCGCTCATGCGCTCTTGAACTTTCCTCGCCACACCAGGACCGCGAAGAACGGCGCCCCGAGCAGCGCCACGACGACCCCCGCCTCCAACTCGCCGGGCCGCACGACCAGTCGGCCCACGATGTCGCAGACCAGCAGGACGACGGCGCCGAGGAGTCCCGCGTACGGCACGAGCCAGCGGTAGTCGGGGCCGGTCCAGTACCTCGCCACGTGCGCGACCATGAGTCCGAGGAACGCGATGGGGCCGCAGGCCGCCGTCGCCGCGCCCGCCAGCAGCGTGATGGCGAGGATGCCGACGGTACGGCTGACGGCGATGTTCACGCCGAGCCCGCGCGCCACGTCCTCACCCAGGTTGAGCAGGTTCAGGGCGGGCAGCGTCGTCATGGCCAGCACGAGCCCTACCGCGATGAACGCGGCCACCGGCCAGATGACGTCGAATCCGACACCGGCCACGGAGCCCGCGTTCCAGAACCGCAGCGCGTTCAGGGACTTCTGGTCCGAGAGCGCGACCGCCGTCGTCATCGCCGCGAGGAACACCGTGATGCCCTGCCCGGCCAGCGCGAGCGTCAGGGGGTTGCCGGCCCCGCGGCCGATGCTCGCGAGGCCGAACACGACGACACCCGCCACGGCCGCCCCCAGGAAGGCGAACCATACGTACTGGAACGGGTTGGACAAGCCGAACAAGGCGATCACCGACACCACGGCGAACGACGCGCCCGCGTTCACCCCCAGCAGTCCGGTGTCCGCGATCGGGTTGCGCGTGTAGCCCTGGATGAGCGCCCCGCCGACGCCGAGGGCGACGCCCGCGACCATCGCGAGCACGGTCCGCGGCACCCGCACGGTCTGCACGATGAGTCTGATCTCGGTGAGCCGCTGGTCGGATTCCGGCGCCGCGAACAGCCCGTGCCACACCTCGGCGGGGCTCAGTGCGCGCGCGCCCACGGCCAGCGACACCGCCGCCGCGACCACCAGGACCACGGCGAGCAGGGCAAGGCCCAGAACCCGCCGCCTTCGGGCCTCCGTCACGCCCTTCGGCACGGGGCGCTCCACTGCAGTCGTGCTCATGTCGACGTACGTTATCCCTTTGATCGGCCCGCGCCGCACGGCCGGGTGGGGCGCTCCCGGTGTGCGGGGAGCCGAGCCGTGGGCGCGGTGGCGGCCGGACTAGCGGGCGGCGCTGCCGGTTTCGCCGGCGACCGGGCGGGCCTCGGCGGCAGCGGAGGCGGACGACTCGGCGCCCCGGGCGCGGACCGAGTCCAGGATCTCACCGACGCGGATCGCGATGTTGGACAGCAGCGACGAGGTGATGCCGTGCGTGTGCTCCGTGCCGCCCTGGAGGTAGATGCCGCAGCGCAGGTCCGGGTCGGTCGTGATGCGGTAGTCGCGCTCGACGCGGACGCGGCCCTGGTCGTCGCGGAGGCAGCGGTCGGCGACCTCGCCGAGGAGGCCGACGGGATCGGCGGGGCTGTAACCGGTGGCGAACACCACGACGTCGGCGTCCACGAGGTTCTCCTCGCCCGTGACGAGCGACTTCACCGCGGCCTGGACGCCGTCGGCGGTCTCCTTGACGCCGGTGAGGCGGGAGACGTTGAGGAAGCGCAGCCGCTGGGTGCCGAGGACCTTCTCCTGGTACATCTGCCGGTACAGGTCGTCGATCAGGTCGATGTCCACCACGGAGTAGTTGGTGTTGCCGTGGTAGTCCATCAGCCGTCGCTTGACGTCCTCGGGCGCCTCGAAGTACTCGTCGACGGCGTCCGGGTCGAAGATCCGGTTGGCGAAGCTGCTGTCGTCGGCGGGGCTGTAGCCGTAGCGGGAGAAGACGGCGCAGACCTCGGCCTCGGGGAAGCGGCGGTGCAGGTAGGCGACGTTCTCGGCGGCGCTCTGGCCGGCGCCCACGACGACGAAGCGGGAGGGCAATGTGCCCTCCAACTGCTCGACCTTGGTGAGCAGTTCGGAGTTGTGCCAGACGCGGTCGCCGCGCTCCACGCCCTCCGGCATGAGGGGGCGGAGGCCGGTGCCTATGACGAGGTTGCGGGCGCGGTGGACCGCGAGGCCCTCCGCCGAACGGACCGTCACGTCCAGGTACTCCACGACTCCGTCACGGACGAACGGCGTGACGCCGACGACCTCGTGACCGTAGGAGACCATGTCGTCGACCTTGGCCGCCGACCACTCCAGGTAGTCGTGGAACTCCACCCGCAGCGGGAAGAGGTTCTTGTGGTTGATGAAGTCGGTCAGCCTTCCCTTGCTCTTCAGGTAGCAGAGGAAGCTGAACTCGCTGGTGGGGTTCCGCTGTGTCACCAGGTCCTTGAGGAAGGACACCTGCATGGTCGCGTCGTCGATCAGCATGCCGCGGTGCCAGCCGAAGCTCGGCTGCTGCTCGAAGAAGTGAGCGGTGACCGTCTCCTCCCTGCCGACGCTTGCGTTGTGCTCGCTGAGCGCGATCGCCATCGCCACATTGGACGGGCCGAAGCCGATGCCAATGAGGTCGTGGACCAGTGGTGCGTCGCCAGGAAGAACCTGTGACATGTCACTCCCATCGTGCGGGGAAGCCGCCTGTCAGGCGTGGGGAAGGTACAGATGGTGGGCACGTCGACAGAGCGACCCACTCGAACTTAGGTGAGCCTAAGCTAATCAGACGCGACTGTCGACCGGGCAAAACGGACAACCGGCCCTTTGGTGCGGGTATCCGGTCTCGTCAACTGAGGCGCAAAGTAGACTCGTTGCATACTAAGGTAAGGCTTGCTTTACTTATCGTCAGCTTTGCTCTGCCTTTCTTTGTCTTTCCCTGCCTTTCCCTGCTCTGAGGAGGAACCCCATGCGGGTCGTCATGTTCGGTTACCAGACCTGGGGGCACCGCACCCTGCAAGCCCTCCTGGACTCCGAACACGACGTGGCACTGGTCGTGACGCACCCCAAGAGCGAGCACGCGTACGAGAAGATCTGGAGCGATTCCGTCGCCGACCTGGCCGAGGAGCACGGCGTACCGGTGCTGATCCGCAACCGCCCCGACGACGAGGAGCTGTTCGAGCGCCTCAAGGAGGCGGACGCGGACATCATCGTCGCCAACAACTGGCGTACGTGGATTCCCCCGCGCATCTTCGGCCTCCCCCGCCACGGCACGCTGAACGTCCACGACTCGCTGCTGCCGAAGTACGCCGGCTTCTCCCCGATCATCTGGGCGATGATCAACGGCGAGTCCGAAGTCGGCGTGACCGCGCACATGATGGACGACGAGCTCGACGCCGGTGACATCGTGCGCCAGGAGGCCGTGCCGGTCGGACCGAAGGACACCGCGACCGACCTCTTCCACAAGACGGTCGACCTCATCGCCCCGGTCACCATCGGCGCGCTCGACCTCATCGCGAGCGGCCAGACGGAGTTCACCAAGCAGGACCGCTCGCAAGCGAGCTTCTTCCACAAGCGGTCCGCCGAGGACATCCGCATCGACTGGACCTGGCCGGCCGAGGACCTGGAGCGCCTGATCCGCGCCCAGTCCGCGCCGTACCCCAGCGCCTTCGCCTTCCACAAGGGCAAGCGGCTGGAGATCGTCTCCGCGGTGGTCTCCGAGGGCCGCTACGGCGGTACGCCCGGACGCATCTTCTACCGCGAGGGCGACGGCGTGGTCATCGTCGCCGGAGCCGACGCCCGGCACGGCCGCAACCACGGCCTGGCCATCACGCGCGTCCGGACCGAGGACGGCCGTGAGCTGCCCGCGACGGAGTACTTCACCTCCATGGGCGGCTACTTGACCAGCCGCCCCTGAGGGGTTGCCCTTTGAGCGGTCGCCCTCGATGGGGCATCCTTTGAGGGGTCATCCTTGAGCGGTCGCCCTTGACGGGTCGCCCTTTGGGGAGTCGCCCTTGAGCGGTCGCCGCGGCGGGCCGGGGCCGTGGGCCGAGCCCGCCGCTCGGCCCGCCGCTCAGCCCGCTGCGGCGAGGACCAAGGGCAGCACCTGCTCGCCGCCCGCCCGGCGCAGGAGGCGGGCGGCGACCGCGAGGGTCCAGCCGGAGTCGGTGTAGTCGTCCACCAGCAGGACCGGTCCCGGTGCGCCCGCCAGGGCGGCGGCCAGCTCCCCCTCGACGCTGAAGGCGCCGGACAACGCCCGCAGCCGCTGGGCGGAGTTGCTGCGGCGCGCCGCGTGCGCGCCGTCCGGGCTCGTGTATGTCAGCGTGCCCAGGAAGGGCAGCCGGCCGACGGACGCGATGCCCTGCGCGAGGGAGCCGACGAGCTGCGGACGGGTCAGGGACGGCACGGCCACGACACCCACCGGCCGGGCGGCGGCATCCGCGGCGTCCGACGCCCACCCCCCGGGAGAGCGCGCCCAGTCGGCGAGGACCGCCACCGCGGCGCGCAGGACGTCGTCGGGGACCGGACCGTCCGGCGCGCCGTCGGCGAGGAGCGGGCGCAGGCGGTTGCCCCAGCCGATGTCCGAGAGCCGGCCGAGGGCGCGCCCGGTTGAGCACTGCTCCTTCGCCGGAATGCGGCCCTTGAGGTCGACGCCGAGCGCGGGCATGCCCGTCGGCCACATCCTGCGCGGCTCGATCTCGACCCCCGGGCGGTCCAGCTCCTTCGCCGCGCCCGACAGTGCCTCCGTCGACACGGACGAATCGGTCCAGGGACCCGCGCAGTTGTCGCAGCGGCCGCACGGGGTGGCCCCCTCGTCGTCCAGCTGCCGGCGGAGGAACTCCATGCGGCACTGGGCCGTGCTCACGTAGTCCCGCATGGCCTGCTGCTCGGACTGGCGCTGCCTGGCGACCCAGGCGTACCGCTCGGAGTCGTAGACCCAGGGCTCGCCGGTGGAGATCCAGCCCCCCTTCACGCGCTTGACCGCGCCGTCCACGTCAAGCACCTTCAGCATGGTCTCGAGGCGGGTGCGGCGCAGCTCGACCAGGGCCTCCAGGGCGGGCACGGACAGCGGCCGCCCGGCATCCGCGAGGGCCGAGAGGGTCTGGCGGACCTGCGCCTCGGGCGGAAACGCCGTATCGGCAAAGTAGCGCCAGATCGCCTCGTCCTCCTTGCCGGGCAGCAGCAGCACATCGGCGTGCTCGACGCCGCGGCCCGCACGGCCGACCTGTTGGTAGTACGCGATCGGGGAGGACGGCGAGCCGAGGTGGACCACGAATCCGAGATCCGGCTTGTCGAAGCCCATGCCGAGCGCCGAGGTGGCGACGAGCGCCTTGACCTTGTTCTCCTGGAGGTCGGTCTCGGCCTGCAGCCGGTCGGCGTTCTCCGTGCGGCCCGTGTACGAGGCCACCTTGAAGCCGCGCTGCCGCAGGAAGGCGGTGGCCTCCTCGGCCGCGGCGACCGTCAGTGCGTAGATGATGCCGGAGCCCTGCAGCTCGTCCAGGTGCTCGGCTAGCCAGGCCAGCCGGTGTGCGGCGTCGGGGAGTTGGACCACGCCGAGGCGCAGGCTCTCCCTGTCCAGCGGGCCGCGCAGCACCAGGGCCTCGCCTGCGCCGGTGCCCAGCTGCTCGGCGACGTCCGCGGTGACGCGGGCGTTCGCCGTCGCGGTGGTGGCGAGGACCGGCACGCCGGCCGGGAGCTCGGTCAGCATCGACCGCAGCCTGCGGTAGTCCGGCCGGAAGTCGTGCCCCCAGTCGGAGATGCAGTGCGCCTCGTCCACCACGAGGAGTCCGGTGGTGGCGGCGAGCTTGGGCAGCACCTGGTCGCGGAAGTCCACCGAGTTCAGCCGCTCCGGGCTGACGAGGAGGACGTCGGTCTCGCCGCGCTCGACCTCCCCGTAGATCGTGTCCCACTCCTCCGGGTTCGCCGAGTTGATGGTGCGGGCCTGGATGCCGGCCCTGGCCGCCGACTCGACCTGGTTGCGCATCAGCGCGAGGAGCGGCGAGATGATCACCGTCGGTCCCGCACCGCGCCGCCGCAGCAGAGCGGTGGCCACGAAGTACACCGCCGACTTGCCCCAGCCGGTGCGCTGCACCACCAGAGCGCGCCGCCGCTCCCGCACCAGCGCCGCCACCGCCTGCCACTGGTCCTCGCGCAGCCGCGCCGAGCCCCCGGGGTCGCCGACGAGCTCGGCGAGGATGGCGTCGGCTTCGGTGCGGAGTTCCAGGTTGTCCATGACCCCATGCAACCCGATGCCACTGACAATCGCCCAATCTGCCACGGCGCGCTCCGCGCAATGGGCGTGTTGTCGCTGCTCCTGGGCGTGCGCTGGCGCTGCTTGCGGCCGCGCGTCGCGGCTGGTTCCTGCCGTGCGTTGCCACTGGTTCCTGCCGTGCGAGGAGGGCGCAAGCGTCGGAAGACCATGAACTGGGCAGGGATATAAGCAGCGCATCATCCGATACCGGCATGCGGTGCCGATTGCTCGTTGCCGCCGACGACTGCGACGGGAAGAATCGGAGTCGCTCCCCCGTGCGGCTCCCCGTGGTCCGGTAGGGCTGTGCCGCGCTGCGCTCCCCCAGTCCGACCCCGCCCGCACCAGGGCGCGTAGCCGAAGGGAGGACCGTGACCTTCGGATTCGCTTCGTCCCCTGCCGTACCGGTGCCGGAGCCCCCGGCCTCGGCCGAGTTGTACGCCGATTCCGACCACCGACTGGCCCGGATGCTGGAGCCCTCCGAGTGGTCAGCCGCGGGGATCCCGCTGCTGCGCAACCCCAGGGAGGTCGTCAGCGGTCTGCACGCACGCCATCGGCCGACCCCGGCGACGGCCGTCGTGGCCGTGCTCGATCCGGACGAGCGGCTGCGGGCGAGCGCCTCGTTCAGCCGGCGCGCGACCGTGACGGACGGCTGGGTCTTCCGGAACGCGCTGCTCACGCAGTTGCGCCGGATCATCCCGCACGACCTGCGGCGCCGCACCCCGGTGCGCACCGCCGTACTGCTCTACTGCCGTGACGGGGACGCCCGTTGGACCCAGGAGGACGGGGCCTGGATGTGGGGGCTGCGGGACGCCTGCACCTTGCACGGGCTGCGCTGCGGCGCGTACATCACGCTGACGCGCGACGGCTGGCAGGTGCTCGGCGAGGGACGCGGCGGCCGCCGGCCGAGCGCGGGGTCACTGCCCGAGGAGCTCGGCGAGGCCGATCCGCCCACGACACGTACCGGAGGCGCCGCCTCCGAAGTACTGCGGCGCGCGGCGGCACGCTGACGGCGGGCTCCTGTCCCGCGCCAAGCGCGACGCCTTCCGTACGGAGGGCACGGTCGGCCCGCACGGCCCGTTCGGCTCACCGGCGACCGAACGCACGGCACGGAAGCCCACGGCACACGTCGGCCACCGCACTGTGCTTTCGGCTGCTCCAGCGCAGCCGTGATCTCACCGTGTCGCCGCGCGAAGGGCCACCGCACGAGCGGCCGCCCGGTAAGCGGCCGCCGGACAGGCGGCCACCGCGCGGACGTCGGTGTCAGACGCCCGCGCCCAGCATCGCGTTGATCCGCTGCGGGTCACCGCAGACGATCAGCAGCGCCTTCGCGCGCGTGAGCGCCGTCGGCAGCGCCGCGACCGCGGTCTCTTCGCTGCCGCCGTTGACGGCGACGACGACCACGGGCCGGGGCGCGGCACGATGCAGTGCGGCGGCGTCGGCGTAGAAGACGTCGTCACCCGCGTCGTGCTGAGCCCAGTAGGCGGCTTCGCCGAAGGACAGCTCGTGCGCGGCCCACGGGTGCGGGTCACCGGTGCTGATCACCAGGACGTCGCCGGGGGCGCGCCCGGAGTCGAGCAGGAGGTCGACGGCTTCCTCGGCCGCGTCCAGCGCACCCTCGGCCGAGGCCGGGATCAGCTGGACCTGCGGAACCGAGGCCGAAGCGTCGGGGGCAGCCGGGGCGGGCGCCCCGGGCTTGGCGGCCGTGTCGCGCGGCGCGCGCTGCGCGGGCGGCATCGGCCGGGCAGGACCCGGACGGCCGGGACGCGGCGGAGCCGCGGGACGCGGACCGGGTACGGGGCGGGGGGTCGGCGCGGTGCGGCCACTGGCCTGCGTGGCGCGGGGACCCTGGGCACTCTCGTGAATCTGAGGCTCCTCGGGAATGAGAGGCATGAAGTGTTGTCTATCAAACGCCGACACGACTCGCGTCGGCGGGTGGCACATGAGTGCGATCGGAAGCGCCGGAAAAGCGTCAGAACTCAAAGCCGAGCTGACCCTCGATTTCCGGAACTTTTCCGTCCGCCCAGCTGCGGGCCTTCTTGAGATGTCGCCACTGGGGCAACGAATCAAGATACGCCCACGAAAGCCGGTGGTACGGGGTGGGCCCCCGCTCCGCCAGCGCGGCCTTGTGCACCGGCGACGGATAGCCGGCGTTGGCCGCAAAACCGAAGTCTGCATGTTCGATGCCCAGTTCGGCCATCATTTTGTCGCGCTGCACCTTGGCGATCACCGAAGCCGCGGCGACAGCCACACAGGACTGGTCACCCTTGATCACCGTACGAACCTGCCAGGGAGTCCCGAGGTAGTCGTGCTTCCCGTCGAGGATGACCGCGTCCGGGCGGACCGGCAGTCCCTCCAGAGCGCGCACCGCGGCGAGCCGCAGGGCGGCCGTCATCCCCAGTTCGTCGATCTCCTCGTGCGAGGCATGACCGAGGGCGTGCGCCGTGACCCAGCTCTCCAGCTCCGCGGCGAGCGCGGTGCGCCGCTTGGGAGTGATCAGCTTGGAGTCGGTGAGCCCTTCGGGCGGCCGGCGCAGTCCCGTGACCGCCGCACAGACGGTGACCGGTCCCGCCCACGCGCCGCGCCCGACCTCGTCGACACCGGCGACGATCTTCGCTCCGGTGGTGGCGCGCATGGAGCGCTCGACGGTGTGGGTGGGTGCTTCGTACGGCATGGCGCCAATAGCCTACGCCGCCGGGAACCGCCCGCGACACCCAGGCTTGCCCAAAAGCTCCGGACCCGGTCAGGGGCGCAGCAGCGGGACCATCACGCGGTCGATCAAGGCCTCGAACTCATCGTCCCGCCATTCACTTCCGCACACCTTCGAGCGGTACATGAACATGGCCGGAATGACGTCACAGACGTACGCGTCGAGCCCCCCGGAACGCACCTCTCCGCGCTCGATTCCGCGCCGGATGACCTCCTTGATCAACTGCACGCTCGGCTCGACGACGCCTTCGAAGATCACGTCATGGAAGCGCTCGGCCGTTGCCGTGTCGCACTCGTGAAGCACGGCGCGCAGGGCGTGCCCGGGGCGCGAGAACATCGTCACCCGCACCCGCTTGCACAGCTCCAGCAGATCCTCCCGGACGCTTCCGAGGTCCGGGACGCTGTCGAGCCGCGGCAGCCCGGCCCGCAGCGCGTGGACGACCAGATCCTCCTTGGAAGGCCAGCGGCGGTAGACGGCGGCCTTGCCGGTCTGGGCGCCCGCCGCCACCCCTTCCATAGTCAGCCCGCTCCAGCCGACGGTGCCGAGCTGCTCGAGGGCGGCATCGAGGATCGCCTGCTCCAGGACAGCACCCCGGCGACGCGGGGAGACCGTTCGAGCGGGCACGGCCGCCCAGCGGGAAGTAGCCATCATTCTCTCTCCATGAGCACGCAAGGGTGAGTACACGGGAAGGGTGAGTGAACGCTTGCGTTCACTCAAGGGGAGTCACTACCGTCATAAGAACAGTGAACGGGGCCGTTCACTAAGGAACTTGTGGGGGATCATGACGACCACCTCTCAGCTGACGAAGAATCAAAATCCGGGGGCCGCCCGCCGAGAGGGACACCCCGGCCTGGCTCTCACCGTCATCGCGGCCTGCCAACTCATGGTGGTCCTCGACGCGACGATTGTGAACATCGCGCTTCCGCATATCCAGGGAGCTCTCAACTTCTCGACGACCGACCTCACTTGGGTCGTCAGTGCGTACACCCTCACCTTCGGCGGACTGCTGCTGCTCGGCGGCCGCGCCGGTGACATTCTGGGACGCCGCCGCGTCTTCATGGCCGGCATCATCCTCTTCACGGCCGCCTCGCTCCTCGGTGGATTCGCCCAGGAGCCCTGGCAGTTGCTGGCCGCGCGCGCCCTGCAGGGCGTCGGCGGCGCCATCGCGTCGCCCACCTCGCTGGCACTCATCACGACGACTTTCCCCGAAGGCCCCGAGCGGAACCGCGCTTTCGGCGTCTTCGCCGCCGTCTCCGCAGGTGGTGGCGCCATCGGCCTGCTGGCGGGCGGCATGCTCACCGAGTGGCTCGACTGGCGCTGGGTGCTGTTCGTGAACGTGCCCATCGGCGTCCTCATAGCCATCCTCACCCCGCTCTACATCAACGAGTCCGAGCGTCACCCCGGCCGCTTCGACATCCTGGGCGCGACGACGTCGACACTCGGCATGGCCTCCTTGGTCTACGGATTCATCCGCGCCTCCGAGGAGGGCTGGCGCGACAGCCTCACCTTGGGCTCGTTCGCCGCAGCGGTGGTCCTTCTTCTGGCCTTCGTGTTCATCGAGAAGCGCGCGAAGGAGCCGATCACGCCCCTCCGGATGTTCGCCGACCGCAACCGCTCCGGCACGTACGTGATCATGCTCAGCCTGGCCGCCGCGATGTTCGGCATGTTCTTCTTCATCGTCCTCTTCGTGCAGAACATCCTGAACTACACGCCGATCGAGGCAGGCCTGGCCTTCCTGCCGGTCACCGTCGTCATCGCCATCGGGGCGGCTCTGTCGCAGAAGTTCCTCCCGGTGCTCGGCCCCAAGCCGTTCATGGTGACGGGTTCGGTCATCGTCGCGCTGGGGCTCGGCTGGCAGACACTGATCGGCCCGGACAGTTCGTACGTCGGCGGAGTGCTCGGCCCGATGCTGCTGTTCGGCTTCGGCATGGGGTTGAACTTCGTCACGCTGACACTGACCGCCGTCTCCGGAGTGGCCCTCCATGAAGCGGGCGCGGCATCCGGCCTGCTCAACGCCACCCAGCAGGTGGGCGGCTCCCTCGGCCTCTCCATCCTCACCACGGTCTTCGGCACGGCCAGCCGCGACGAGGCCAAGGAACAGATGGCGGACTTCATGGCCCACGCGACACCGGAACAGAAGGCCGAGTTCGCCAAGACTCATGAGCTCCCCGCACCCTGGGGCCACGAGGTGCTGTCCGAGGGCATCTCCACCGCCTTCATACCGGCCGCCGCCATGGCCGTGCTCGCCCTGATCACCGCCGCACTGGTGATCCGCGTACGCAAGAGCGACCTCGACGCCCTCGCCGGCACAGCGAGCGCCGCGGGTCCCGCAGGCGGCTGACGGGCCCGGGCCACGAACGGCTGACGCAGCGGGGCCGCGGGCAGCCGACACGACGGGCCGCGGGCGCCGGCGCACGGAGGACGTGCCGCCGACGCCCGCGCCCTGCGGCGTGACGCCAGCGCCCTGTCGCATGTATCGGACACGGGATCCCTTCCGGCCGGTGCACGCACGCAGGCAGCAGCACGCGACACACGCCAATGGCCAGAGAGCTGCCGACACCGGCACCTCGTTCAACGCACGCAAGTCAAGATCAACTACAACTAGCAGCCCGCCTCAGTCCGGCTCTGCCTGCCCGGATGGGCCCAGCCCCAGCCCAGCCCTTGAGCCCCGCCTTCGGGGCGTATTCGGCGCCGGGCGCGGCCGCCTGGAGGTCAGACCGCGTCGCCGGTGACCCAGCCGGGCAGCGCCTCGGTGCGCGCCAGCCACTCCGCGGGCGGCGCTCCACCGTCACCGCACGCGACCACGCCACCCACGATGGCGCAGGTCGTGTCCATGTCGCCGCCCACCTGCGCCGTGTCCCATATGGCCCGCTCGTACGCCCCGAGCCCACGAGCCGCCGACCACAACGCGAACGGCACCGTGTCATGCGCCGTCGTACGCCGACCGCAACCCAGCACCGCCGCGACCGTCCCGGCATCGCCGTAGTCGAGCATGTCCCGCGCCCGGCGCAGCCCCGCTCCCACAGCGCTGCGGGGCACCAGCTCGATGACCCCGTCGAGGAGCTCCTTCGGCGTCGGCGGCCCAGCGGGGTCGGCCGTCAGCGCCGCGGCGGCAGCCACCGCCATCGACCCGACGACCGCCTCGCGGTGCTGATGTGTGGGGTACGCCGAGATCTCCGCCTGGTGCGTCGCCTGCTCGGGGTCGTCGGCGTACCAGGCGCCGAGCGGCGCGATCCGCATCGCCGCGCCGTTCCCCCAGGATCCCTGCCCCTTGAAGAGCGCGGAGGCCAGCTCCCGCCAGTCCCCGCCCTCCCGCACCTGCCCGAGCAGCCGGTTCACGGCAGGGCCGTATCCGCGGTCGACGTCATGGTGCTCGGCGAAGGACTGCGCGAGTGCGTCCTGGTCGATCCGACGGTGCTTCCTGAGGACGGCCAGCACGGAGCAGGCCATCTCGGTGTCGTCGGTCCATTGCCAAGGGGCGTCGGGCAGCTCTCGGCGCTTCAGCAGCGGGTAGTGCGCGGGCACGAAGAACTGTGAGCCCAGCGCGTCCCCCACCGCCAGTCCGCGCAGGCTGGCCATGGCGCGCTCAAGGCGCCGGTCGGGAGAGGAGTCAGCGGTCATCGCCCTGCCCACTCTATCCGGTGACCCCGTACGGCTCCGGCTCGCGCCAGCGCTCGAACGGTCGGTCCAGCGTGTATTTGCCGTCGTCACCGAGCACCAACATCCTCATCTCACCGTTGCCCGGGTTGGACAGCGACTCGAACTCCGCCACCGTCCAGTGGAACCAGCGCATGCAGAACAGTCGCATGGTCAATCCGTGCGTGACCAGCAGGACGTTGGGCGGGTGGTCAGGGGCCTCGAAGCTCCGGTAGAGGCTTTCCAGGAAAGCTCCCACCCTGTCGTAGACATCGGCCCCCGACTCTCCCTGCGCGAAGCGGTAGAAGAAGTGCCCGTACGCGTCGCGGTACGCCTTCTGCAGCCTTACGTCGTCCCGGTCCTGCCAGTTGCCCCAGTCCTGTTCCCGCAGCCTCGGCTCCTCCCGCACGCGCACCAGCTCGGGGTCGAGCCGGAACGCCTGGAAGGTCTCGTGCGTGCGGCGGTACGGCGAGACGTACACACTGACCCGCTCACGACCTAGCAGTTCCCGCAGGTGTTTCCCCGTGTCAGCCGCTTGGGACCACCCCGACTCGGTGAGCGCGAGCGCGTGATCGGGCTCGCGCTCGTACACGGTGTCGTCGGCGTTTCCCGCCGACTCGCCGTGCCGGACCAGGATGATGCGCCGCGGGCGTGCCATAGGGAAACCCTAGATCGGGTCCCTGGTGGGCTGCTCAGTCGGGTAGCCGTCCGGCCTCCATCCGGCGTATTCGGCCCCTGAAGCGTCGGCGGAGGAGCCGGTCGTGCGAGACGACGACCAGCGCTCCCGTCCACTGGTCGAGTGCCGCCTCCAGCTCCTCGACCAGGCCGAGTGCCAGGTGGTTGGCGGGCTCGTCGAGCAGCAGCAGGTCGGCGGGTCTGGCGAGCAGCCGCGCCAGGGCCAGCCTCCGGCGCTGCCCTGCGGACAGGGAACCCACCGGTACGTGCAGGTCGCGGGGTCGGAACAGACCGTACGAGAGGATCAGCGCCCGCTGCTCCTCCTCGGTCAGCCCCAGACCCTTGCCGAACACTTCGAGGACGGGCTCGGCGGGACGTCGTACCGGTATCTCCTGGGCGAGATAGCCGATCCGGCCTCTGCGGACGACGGAGCCTTCGTCGGGTTCGAGCACGCCGGCCATGGTGCGCAGCAGAGTGGACTTCCCCGCGCCGTTGCCTCCGTGGATCAGCAGTCGGTCGCCGGCCGAGACAGTGAGCGACTCCACGGCCAGCCGCTCCCCCACCCGCACGTCCCGCAGGGTCACCAGGGCCCCTTCGGTCGCACCTGTCACGGGGCGTGCCGTGAAGCGCAGAGGTTCCGGAGGCCTCGGCACCGGGTTCTCCCGCAGTCTGCGGAGCCGCTCTTGCGCGTTCCGCACGCGTCCGGAGACCGAGGCCTGGACTCGGCCCCCGGCGCGGTCGTACGCCATTTTGTTGTTGTCCTTCATACCCCGGCCGCCGGCTACCGCGTGGGCTGTGGTCGCCATGAACTCCTGAAGGCTGCGTGTCTCCTCGCACCACTGCGCGTACTGCTGCTCCCAGCGCAGTCGGGCGGCTGCCCGTTCCACCACGAGGCCCTGATAGCCGCCGCCGTGTCGCACCACCGTCCGGCGGTCGGCGTCCACTTCGAGGATCGCGGTGGCCACGCGCTCCAAGAAGGTGCGGTCGTGGGAGACCGCGACCACGGTTCCGCGATGCGCGGACAGGGCGCCCTCCAGCCAGTCCAGGGCGCTCTCGTCCAGATGATTGGTCGGCTCGTCCAGGAGCATGACTTCGGGGGCTGCCGCGAGGAGGCAGGCGAGGCCCAGCCGAGCCTGCTCACCGCCGGACAGACTGCCCAGAACCCTGTCCCGCCCGATGTGGCCGAGCCCCAGTCCGTGCATCGCCTTGTCCACACGGGCGTCCGCCTCATAGCCGCCGCGCAGCTCGAAGGCCGTGAGCAGGTCACCGTACTCCGTCAGCTCCTTCTCCGTCGCGGAACCGAGGTCCGCTTCCATGCCGCGCAACCGGCGCTCCATTGCCCGCAGTTCGACCAACGCCGCGTCGATCGCGTCGCCGACACAACGGTCGGCCGGGAGCCGGGGAGTCTGATCGAGAAGCCCGGCCCCGCGCTCGGCGACGGTCACGACCTCGCCGTCGTCGGGCCGTTCGTCCCCGGACATCAGGTGCAGAAGGGTGGACTTCCCCGCGCCGTTCTCCCCCACGACGCCTATGCGCTCGCCCGGCCGGACCGCGAGGGAGACCCCGTCGAGCAGCAGCCGATCTCCACGAGTCTTGGTCACGCCATGCAGAGAGATCTGAGTAGGCAAGAGCACCCCCGATTTCGCGTCCACCTCGGACAAACGCAACGCCTGTCGCATTACGATGAGTGTGACACACTGACCGACCTAACGCAACGCAAGTTGTGATTACTTTTCGGGTGGGACGACGGAGAAGGGCCGAATCCATGGCGGACAAGCCTGTCGCAGCTGGTCAGGGCGGTGACGCAGCCAGCGCCGAGCATCGCGGGCTCAGTGGAACAGCGGGGCGGAGCGGGGCCGGAAGGGACGGATCCCGCCGCGGCGAGGCCCAGCAGCGCAGCTCGGCACGGACGGCGAAAGCAGAAGCCACCCGACCTGCCGGATCAGCGGCGACTGCGAAAGCACAAGCAACCCGACCGGCCAGAGCAGAAGCGACCGCGAAAGCAGCAGCGCCGGCGCCCAAGGAGGCGGAAGCAGCTCCTCCGTCACCCGCTCCCGGCACCCGCCGCCCCGGTGGCCGCACGGCCCGCACCCGCGCCGCCGTCCGGGACGCCGTGCTGAGCGGCCTGGCCGACCACGGCTATCCCGGGCTCACCATCGAATACATCGCCGATCACTCGGGCGTCCACAAGACCACGCTGTACCGGCGTTGGGGCGGCCTCGAAGGCATGGTGGCCGACGCCCTGGACATGGCGGGAGAGGACACCTGGACCCCGCCGGACACCGGAAGCCTCGAGGGCGACCTGCGTGAGCTCGCCCGCGAAGTGGTCGACTCCTTCTCCGACGACGCGGCTGCCGCGGCCCCCACCGCCTTCGTCGCGGCCTCCTTCCAGTCGGCACGGGCCGCCGAGGCCCTGCACGCTTTCTACGCCGACCGGTTCGGCCGCTGCGAGGCGGTCGTCGCCCGCGCCGTCGCACGCGGCGACGCGCCGCCGGACACCGACGCGGCGGCACTGGTCCGCGCCGTCTCGGCCCCGCTGCTGCTCCGCGTGTTCATCACCCGCGAGCCGATCGACACGGCGCTGGCGGACCAAGCCGCGGCGGCAGCCGTCGCCGCCACCCGTGAGGGCGCGTTCGCCCGGCGATGACCCGAGCAGTAGGGGAGCCACCCGGAAAGCGACACGGAAGTCAGGGGAGCTTCAGTAGAGACGGGGAAAGAGTCGGGCAGGAGTCAGGAAAGGGGCAGGTCAGAGGCCGGTAAGGAGTCAGACCGTCCACGACGGCTCCAAGTGCACGATGTCGCCCGCAAGCGCGGAGACATCGGCGTCCGTCTGCGCCCGCAGCGAGAGACGCTCCACCCGCTCGGCGCGGTATTTGCCGTGCTCAGCCGCCGACTGCCACATGGAAAGCACCAGGAATTCGTGCCCCGGCGCCTCGCCGAAAAGCCCGCGCACCATTCCCGGGGAGCCGGCCATCGCGGGGTTCCACACCTTCTCCTGCATCAGTGCGAAGTGCTCCACCCGCGCCTCCCGGACCCGGCAGTGCGCCACTCGCACCACATCCACGTCCGTGAAGCGCGGTTCGAACCCGGTCTTCACGTCGAAGCGGTAGTCGAAGAGCTTGGCCTGGAGGTTCTTGTAGGTGCCCGACTGCGCGGCCGCCAGGCGGTCGTGCGAGCGGGCCATGAAGGAGTCGTAGAAGGCCCGGCTCTCCCAGAAGGCGAAGACGTGAGCGACACCCGGACGGCCCCGGCTCCACCCCCCGCCCTGCCCCCGGAACCCCGGCTCGCCCAAAAGCCCCGCCCACTTTCGCTGCCCTCGTTCGAACCCCCGACGGTCCACCACGGTGCAGCGAATCCACTTGACCAGCACCGCGCCATCGTACGGCGCGGAGCGCAGCCCGGGTCACGCTCCGGCGTAGTGCACCCGGATCAGCTCGGCTGAGTCATCAGCGTCCAGCTCAATACCGAACTCCCGGTCGAGAACATCCGTCAATTCGCCCACAGGAACGCTTCGTTCGTCCACAGAACCGTCCGGGTGCACCACCGTCAGCTGATCGCCCACCAGCTTGCGGCGCACCTCTGGAGCCGCCTTCTGCACCACCGGGCGCCTGATGAACGACGACCTGGGGTGCGTCGACGTGTAGTGGTTCATCACTACGTAGTCGACGGGAAGGCGCCGCTCCTGGGTGTAGGCGTAGAGGTCGAGCCAGCCGTCGGAGTGCCATGTCCGCAGCGCCAGGACGCCCTCGGCCTCCTGCTGGAGCCCGAAACGCCACTCTCCTTGTTGCATTTCCACGCCGCCGCGCAGCGGGATCGGTTCGAGCAGCCCGTCGGCGCCGAATCCGACATCGCAGTGCCACGCTTCGCCGTCCACCTCGACCTTGAGGACCATGTGGGTCACCGCGCGCGTGGAGGATGCCCCGGCCCTGACCCGAGCCGCGAGCCCGGTGACATCGAAGCCGATGCGTTCCAGAGCGGCCGCGAAGAGCAGGTTGTGCTCGTAGCAGTAGCCGCCCCGCCGACTGTGCAGCAGCTTGTTCTGCAGTGCCGACAGGTCCAGCTGCACCGGACGGCCGAGCATGATCTCGAGGTTCTCGAAGGGAATCGCCGCCACGTGCTCTCTGTGGAGCACGCGCAAAGTGTCGAGATCCGGCTTGGCCCCGCCCGTGTGCCCGAGTCTCGCCAAGTAGGCCTCGATGTCGAGTTCTTCCCCGTTGAATGTCATGGGTTCATGATCTCCTTCGCCGGACAGCACACCAACCACGTTCCGCTCCGGCCCTGTTGTCCGCCTCTGACCAGCGACGCTACGTCGTTGTCAGTCATACGCCGTAGCGTGTGTGTCGGACATGCCTGGTGAATCCGTAGCGGCCAGGTCACGAGGAGGGGGAAGTCCAGTGAGCAGTGTCAGCAAGGGAATCAAGAAGGTCGAAGTCGGGCTCAAGTGGGATCCGAGCCCGGCGGGGACCCCGTCCAACGACCTCGACATCATCGCCGCGACGTACGCCGCGGACGCTCCGTACGGCAACCCCGTCTACCTCGTGCACTTCGACAGCCGCTCCCCTGACGGCACCATCACCTTGAACCGGGACAGCAGGACGGGTCAGGGCTTCGGTTTCGACGAGGTCATGACCCTGGAGCTGGACCGTCTCGCCTCCACGTTCGCCCGGGTCGTCGTAGGGGTGGCCATACAGCAGAAGGCGGAGCAAAAGGTGTTCGGCGACATCGGGAACACCGCGGTCAGGATCCGCGAGGGCTACACGGACCTGGCGCAGAGCGACCTCTCCAGTGTCGCCGGCTGCACGGCCGCGACCCTCGCCGAGTTCACCCGGGACGAGTCCGGGACGTGGTCGTTCCGCGAGGTCATCCGAGGCTTCGATGCCGATCCGACGACGTTCGCCTCGCTCATGGGCGGCGAGCGCTGACCCGTCGGCGGGCAAGCCCTGCCCGGTCGGCGAGCGCCTGCCGGGTGCGTGGCCACAGGGACCACGCCAAAGGGCGGTGGCGCCGAGAGAAATCGGCTCCACCGCCCTTGGCGGTCAGGTCACTCCCGGAACTGGCCCGGCATCACGGCCCGGCCCGGAAGCACGACCCACTGGTCTCAGCTGCAGCCGCTGGTCGAGCCGCAGCCTTCGCAGATGTAGCAGGAACCGGCGCGCTGCATCTTCGTACCGCAGGAGAAGCACAGCGGCGCGTCGGCCTGGATGCCCAGCTGCATCTCGACGAGTTCCGCGCTGGTGTGCGCCTGCTGCGGCGCGGCCTTGACACCCTCGGTCTCCGCCTTCGGCGTGGCGACGGCCTTCAGGGTCTCGGTCTGCAGCGGGGCGGACTGAGCCAGACCCTCGACGTCGACCTCGTCCTCGGTCGGCTCGTACGACCCGGTCTCCAGGTGCCGCTGACGCTCCTCGGCGGAGTGGATGCCGAGCGCGGAACGCGTCTCGAAGGGCAGGAAGTCCAGCGCCAGGCGGCGGAAGATGTAGTCGACGATCGACTGCGCCATTCGCACGTCCGGGTCGTCCGTCATACCGGCCGGCTCGAAGCGCATGTTCGTGAACTTGGAAACGTACGTCTCCAGGGGCACGCCGTACTGCAGACCGACCGAGACGGCGATGGAGAAGGCGTCCATCATGCCCGCGAGGGTCGAGCCCTGCTTGGACATCTTCAGGAAGACCTCGCCGAGACCGTCGTCCGGGTAGGAGTTGGCGGTCATGTAGCCCTCGGCGCCACCCACGGTGAAGGAGGTGGTGATGCCGGGACGGCCCTTCGGAAGACGCTTGCGGACCGGGCGGTACTCGACCACCTTCTCGACCGCGGCACGGATCGTGTCCTCGGCCTTCTCGGTGATCTCGGCCTTCTCCTCCTCCTTCTTCTTGGCGGAGAGCGGCTGACCGACCTTGCAGTTGTCGCGGTAGATGGCGAGCGCCTTGACGCCCATCTTCCACGCCTCGAAGTAGACCTCTTCGACGTCCTCGACGGTGGCCGTCTCCGGAAGGTTGACCGTCTTGGAGAGGGCACCCGAGATCCACGGCTGGATCGCGGCCATCATGCGGACGTGGCCCATCGCGGAGATGGAGCGCTCACCCATGGCGCAGTCGAAGACCTCGTAGTGCTCGGTCTTCAGACCCGGGGCGTCGATCACATTGCCGTTCTCGGCGATGTGGGCGACGATCGCCTCGATCTGCTCCTCCTGGTAGCCCAGGCGACGCAGGGCCTGCGGCACGGTGCCGTTGACGATCTGCATCGAGCCGCCGCCGACGAGCTTCTTGAACTTCACCAGGGCGAGGTCGGGCTCCAGGCCCGTGGTGTCGCAGGACATCGCGAGACCGATGGTGCCGGTCGGGGCGATGACGGACGCCTGGGAGTTACGGAAACCGTTCTTCTCACCGAGGCGGATCACGTCCTGCCAGGCCTCCGTGGCGGCGGCCCAGATCGGCGAGTCCAGGTCGTCCATGCGGACGGCCGCGCCGTTGGCGTCGGCGTGCTGCTTCATGACGCGCTTGTGCGGCGTCGCGTTGCGGGCGTAGCCGTCGTAGGGACCGACGACCGCGGCGAGCTCGGCGGAGCGCTTGTACGAGGTGCCCGTCATCAGCGACGTGATGGCGCCGGCGAGGGCACGGCCGCCGTCGGAGTCGTACGCGTGACCGGTGGCCATCAGGAGGGCGCCGAGGTTGGCGTAGCCGATGCCCAGCTGACGGTAGGCGCGGGTGTTCTCGCCGATCTTCTGGGTCGGGAAGTCCGCGAAGCAGATGGAGATGTCCATCGCGGTGATGACCAGCTCGACGACCTTCGAGAAGCGCTCGACGTCGAAGGACTGGTTGCCCTTGCCGTCGTCCTTCAGGAACTTCATGAGGTTCAGCGAGGCGAGGTTGCAGGACGTGTTGTCCAGGTGCATGTACTCGCTGCACGGGTTCGAGCCGTTGATCCGGCCGGACTCCGGGCAGGTGTGCCAGGCGTTGATCGTGTCGTCGTACTGGATGCCGGGGTCGGCACACGCCCAGGCGGCCTCGGCCATCTTGCGGAAGAGCGACTTGGCGTCGACCTCCTCGATGACGTCACCGGTCATCCGGGCCCGCAGACCGAACTTGGAGCCGGACTCCACGGCCTTCATGAACTCGTCGTTCACGCGGACCGAGTTGTTGGCGTTCTGGTACTGGACGGACGTGATGTCGTCGCCGCCCAGGTCCATGTCGAAGCCCGCGTCGCGCAGGGCGCGGATCTTCTCCTCTTCCTTCACCTTGGTCTCGATGAAGCCCTCGATGTCGGGGTGGTCGACATCGAGGATGACCATCTTGGCCGCGCGGCGCGTGGCGCCACCGGACTTGATGGTTCCGGCGGAGGCGTCGGCACCGCGCATGAAGGAGACGGGACCCGAGGCGTTGCCTCCGGAGGACAGCAGTTCCTTGGAGGAACGGATGCGGGACAGGTTCAGGCCGGCGCCGGAGCCGCCCTTGAAGATCATGCCCTCTTCCTTGTACCAGTCGAGGATCGACTCCATGGAGTCGTCGACGGCCAGGATGAAGCAGGCGGACACCTGCTGCGGCTGGGGCGTGCCGACGTTGAACCAGACCGGCGAGTTGAAGCTGAAGATCTGGTGCAGGAGGGCGTAGGCCAGCTCGTGCTCGAAGATCTCGGCGTCGGCGGGCGAGGCGAAGTAGTTGTAGTCCTCACCGGCCTTGCGGTAGGTCTTCACGATGCGGTCGATCAGCTGCTTGAGGCCGGTCTCACGCTGCGGGGTACCGACGGCCCCGCGGAAGTACTTGCTGGTGACGATGTTGACCGCGTTCACCGACCAGAAGTCGGGGAACTCGACGCCACGCTGCTCGAAGTTGATCGAGCCGTCGCGCCAATTGGTCATGACGACGTCACGGCGCTCCCAGGCCACCTCGTCGTACGGATGCACGCCGGGCGTCGTGTGGATGCGCTCGATACGCAGACCCTTGGCCTTGGAACCCTTCGCGCGGGAACCTCGTGCCGGGCCGCTCGTCGTCTCGGTCATGCCGCCTCCCTGTATCAGGCTAAAACGCCCTGAAGTGCCACGTTCTTCCCGTGGCACGGATGTGTGTCTGATGTTGCGGACATCGCAGAGGACGCCCTCAACAGGTCTGGTTCGCCGCCGGCCGGTCGGTCAGCCGGTCAGTCGGCGGCAGTGGCGGGCACCGGGACTTCGACAGTCCCTCCGGGCCCGCAGTCGTTCACGACGCGCTCTCCGCCCGCGTCGCACGGCTCCGCTTGGAGCCGCTGTTCCCTCAGCTCCCCGATGGCAGCCTCGAAGTCCTCGAGCGAGTCGAAGGCCCGGTACACGGACGCGAAGCGCAGGTAGGCGACGAGGTCGAGCTCCTGCAACGGGCCGAGTATGGCGAGACCCACGTCGTGAGTGGTCAGCTCGGCGCTTCCGGTGGCCCGCACCGCCTCTTCGACCCGCTGGCCGAGCAGGGCGAGGGCGTCCTCGGTCACCGGCCGTCCCTGGCACGCCTTGCGGACGCCGTTGATGACCTTGGTGCGACTGAAGGGCTCCGTCACGCCGCTGCGCTTGACCACCATCAGTGAGCACGTCTCCACGGTCGTGAAACGACGGGAGCAGTCGGGGCACTGACGGCGCCTGCGGATCGACGTGCCGTCGTCGGTGGTGCGGCTGTCGACCACGCGGCTGTCGGGGTGCCTGCAGAAGGGGCAGTGCATGGAACTTCCAACCCTCCTTCACGGCACGACTCATAAGCCTCAACGGGCCCTCGGGGCCCTCGAAGCAGCCCCAAGCATAGGCGATCCCGGAGCCCCTGAAAGACCAGGGACCACAACTTCTGGGCTGCTGCGGCAATCCAACCACTAGATCTGGGGTTTGGCTGCTTTTTCAGCACCGCGCGTGTCGTACCGCCTCGAAAGACATCAACCGCACAGGGCCGTCACTCACGCCGCTCGCGGCGGGGGGCCGGTGCCGGGTTGACGGGGTGCCGAGTGGCAGTATGGGAGCCCCGTCGAGGGGCTCACGGTCCCGGCGGTGAAGCGTACCGTAATGAACCGAAATGCCGTTCGGCCCGAGCGCCAGCCATACACCCAAACACATGATCACGGCGGGTAATCTGCGTTTTTTCACTCGAACGTGTGTTTGGCGCAACCTTTCGAAAGCAACTACCGTTGGCTAGCTAGGGAGAGAACATCTCGAGAGGGGCCGACCGACGTGACCACCACCGCAGACAGCGCCACCATCACTGCCCAGGACCGCTCCCAGAGCCGACTCGAGCCGGTGCATGCCATGAATGACGCAGCCACGAACCAGGAGGGGCCCAAGCCCACTCGCTCCCTGCCGGGCCGACCTCCAGGCATCCGAGCCGACAGCTCGGGGCTCACCGACAGGCAACGCCGCGTGATCGAGGTCATCAGGGACTCCGTGCAGCGGCGCGGGTACCCGCCGTCGATGCGGGAGATCGGGCAGGCCGTCGGCCTCTCCAGCACCTCCTCCGTCGCCCATCAGCTGATGGCCCTGGAGCGCAAGGGCTTCCTGCGCCGCGATCCACACCGCCCTCGCGCGTACGAGGTGCGGGGCTCGGACCAGCCCAGCAGCCAGCCGACCGACACCACCGGCAAGCCCGCCGCGTCGTACGTCCCGCTCGTCGGCCGTATCGCGGCCGGTGGGCCCATCCTCGCCGAGGAGTCGGTGGAGGACGTCTTCCCCCTCCCCCGCCAGCTCGTGGGGGACGGCGAGCTCTTCGTATTGAAGGTCGTCGGTGACTCGATGATCGAAGCCGCGATCTGTGACGGCGACTGGGTCACGGTGCGCCGCCAGCCCGTCGCGGAGAACGGCGACATCGTGGCCGCCATGCTCGACGGCGAAGCGACGGTCAAGCGATTCAAGCGCGAGGACGGCCACGTCTGGCTGCTCCCGCACAACTCCGCGTACCAGCCGATCCCCGGCGACGAGGCGACGATCCTCGGCAAGGTCGTGGCGGTGCTGCGGCGGGTGTGAGGCCCCGCCCCTGACCGGGCCCCGGAACCAACTGCGCCGGTTCCGGGGCCCTGCTGCGTCTGGAGCCGGACGCCCACAGAGCGGGCGAACCTCGGCGGGCGCAGCCGCCTGAGTGGCCGCAGCCCGGCGGCCACAGCGCCCCCGTCGCCACAGCCCTGCCCCGCTACGCCCCGTCCGCCTTCGCCGCAGCGTCGATCGCGGCCAGAGAGCGACGTACCTGGTTACGGTCCGTCGTGTACCAGAAGTCGGGCAGCGAAGCCCGCAGGTAGCTGCCGTAGCGCGCGGTGGCCAGCCGGGGGTCCAGGACAGCGACCACCCCGCGGTCGCCGGACGCCCGTACGAGACGTCCCGCACCCTGCGCCATCAGTAGTGCCGCATGGGTGGCCGCGACCGCCATGAAGCCATTGCCGCCGGCCTCGTCGACCGCCTTCTGGCGGGCGCTCATCAGCGGATCGTCGGGGCGCGGGAACGGAATCTTGTCCATGATCACCAGCTGGCAGCTGGGACCGGGCACGTCGACGCCCTGCCAGAGCGAGAGGGTCCCGAAGAGGCACGTCTTCGCGTCCGCCGCGAAGCCCTTGATCAGCTCACCCAGGGTCTCCTCACCTTGGAGGAGGATCGGCATGTCCAGTCGCTCCCGCAGTTCCTCCGCCGCGCCCTGAGCGGCCCGCATGGAGGAGAACAGGCCGAGCGTGCGGCCACCGGCCGCCTCGATCAGTTCGGCCAGCTCATCGAGCATGTCGCTCCGGGTGCCTTCACGCCCGGGCCGGGCCAGGTGCTTGGCGACGTACAGGATGCCCTGCTTGCCGTAGTCGAAGGGGGAGCCGACGTCGAGGCCCTTCCAGACCGGGGCGTCCTCGGATTCGGTGCCCTCGGGTGCCAGGCCGAGCGAGGCCCCCACGCCGTTGAAATCGCCGCCCAGCTTGAGCGTGGCGGAGGTGAGGACCACCGAGCGGTCGGCGAAGAGCTTCTCCCGCAGGAGGCCCGACACGGACATGGGGGCCACACGCAGTGAGGCGCCGAAGCGTTCGTGGCGCTCGTACCAGACGACGTCGTACTCGGAGCCGTTCGTAATGCGCTCCGCCACGTCGTGGATCGACTCCACGGAGGCGAGCGCCTGCTTGCGGACCGCGTCCTCGTCCTGGACCGACTTGTCGCGGGTCGAACCGAGCGCCGTGATGACCCCCCGGGCGGCGTCCCGCAGGGCCATCAGCGCATATCCGAGGTCCTCGGGAATCTCTTCCAGGCGACCCGGCAGAGCCAGCTCCATCAGGCGCTCGAAACCTTCCGACGCCGTCTGGAGCTGGTCCGCCACCTTTTCGTTGACGAGCTTCGCCGCACGCCGCACGGCGCGGTTGACCTGCCCCGGGGTGAGCTCGCCCGTGGCCACGCCGGTGACGCGGGAGACCAGCTCATGGGCCTCGTCCACGATCAGCACCTCGTGCTGGGGCAGCACGGGTGCGCCTTCGATGGCATCGATGGCGAGCAGCGCGTGGTTCGTGACGACGACGTCGGAGAGCTTGGCGCGCTCGCGGGCCGCCTCGGCGAAGCACTCCGCCCCATAGGCGCACTTCGAAGCGCCCAGGCACTCCCGGGAGGAGACGGAGACCTGGGACCAGGCACGGTCGGACACCCCAGGGGTCAGATCGTCGCGGTCGCCGGTCTCGGTCTCGTCCGCCCAGTCCCGCATGCGCAGCAGGTCCTGGCCCAGCTTGCTGGTGGGAGCGGCCGCCTCGAACTGATCGAAAAGCCCCTCCTCCTCGTCCTGTGGCATGCCCTCATGGAGACGGTGCAGGCACAGGTAGTTGGAGCGGCCCTTGAGCATCGCGAACTGAGGGCGGCGGCGGAGCAGCGGATGCAGCGCGTCCACCGTGCGCGGCAGGTCTCGCTCCACGAGCTGGCGCTGCAGGGCGAGGGTGGCCGTCGCGATCACCACGCGCTCACCGTGGGCCAGGGCCGGCACCAGATAGCCGAGGGATTTACCCGTGCCGGTGCCGGCCTGGACCAGCAGGTGTGAGCCGTCGTCGATCGCCTCGGCGACGGTCTCGGCCATGGACACCTGGCCAGGGCGTTCCGTGCCGCCGACAGCGGTGACGGCGGCGTGCAGGAGCTCGGGGAGGGAGGGCTTCGTCATAGCGCGACCACCCTACGGTGCCCCACTGACAATCCGGCGATCAAGGCTGGTGGAGAGGGTTGGGCACGGTTCCGTGCACGGCGGCGTGCGGGCGCTGGGGCCGGTCGCGGTACCCGTCGAGGTGGAGCCGGTTCCGGTTCAGGCAGAGCCGCTCGATACGGGGTGTGAGCAGGTCGAACATCTCGTACCGCTCCTTCAGCTCCGGGGCGCGGGCCTGATGCCGGAGGATCTCCGCACGCACACAGGACCAGAAGTCGTGCTCCGGAACGCCGAGTTGCTCCTCGCAGAGGGGCGCGAGATACCGGAAGACGCCTACGAAGAGACCCGAGTGGATGAACTGGGTGAGGAAGCCGGGGGGCTCGGTGAGGAGCACGTCGCGGACGTCGTCCGGCATCGAGTCCTGTTCGGGAAGCGGCACGGCACTCACATTGACGTCGTCCACGAAGTCCTTCACCGCCAGCCGGACGGGGACGTCTTTGTCGTCGAAGACGACGATGGTGTTCTCCCCGTGAGGGGAGAACACTGTGCCGTAGCGATACAGGAAGTGCAGCAGCGGAGGCAGCAGAGCGGCGAAGAGCCGCTTCAGCCATACCCTGGGAGTCAGCCCTGAGCGCTCCACGAGCTCCGCGACGAACGCACGGCCGTCGGGGTCGGTGTGCGTGAGCGAGGCGAGCGTACGGGCGCGTTCACCCGGTGCGAGGTACCGGCTGACCGGCTCACGCCAGATGGCGCCCAGCAATTCCCTGTACTGGTAGGGCACTTCCGCCAATTCGTCGTACAGAGGGTGCTCGACGGCCACCGACGCGACTTCACCCAGAAGGATCACTCCGCATTCGTCGCGCAGAAAGGGGTCCGCGTCACGCAGCGCGTGCATCCAGGCCGTGACGGCGGGCGCGGCGACCGTGCGGCCTGTGGGGAGACCTCGCCACACGAGCGTGTTGAGGACCGACAGCGGAAGCTTCACGGTGTGCCGGTCGGGGCGGGAAGCGTTGAGGAACGTACGGATGGACTGCTGAGGCAGGCGTAGGTCACCGTCACTGCAGAGCGGGACGATGGCATCCGCGGCGATGGACGGAGCGAAGAGCGGCAGCACGATCTCGTCCCACTGCCAGGGGTGCACGGGGAGGTAGAGGTACTCCTGCGGATTGAGTCCGCGTGCGCGGAGTAAGTCCGCGAAGGACGTGCGGGTGGCGGCGGAGAGCTCGCGGGCATAGAGGCTTTGCGCGGTCTCCAGTCCCGTGACCCCGTTGTACACGGCGAGACTGGTGTGGACGGCGATCCATGGGAGAGTCGTGGAGCGGCGGGCCTCGGGCGCCCATCGATCGGTGTCGCAGGCGGAGAACCCGATGCGTCCCTTGTTGAGGACGAGCCAGGGATGGCCGGTCTGGTGCCCCTCGAGTTCCGCGTAGCCGAGGTCGGCCAGTCGGGCGGCGCTGAGCGCCGTGTGATCTATGCGGGTGTCGGCGCTCAGCGTGACGGTGAGCTCGCGGATCAGGTGTCCGAGTGTGGCACCGTCCAGGCCCAGGGTCCTGCGGGCCATGACCAGGAACCGCAGGGGGTCGCTGAAGGAGACGGCCGGCCCGTCGCCCTCGGTGAGGGTCAGGCTGACCGGGTCCACATGCCAACTGCCGTACGAGCCGCGGCGCGCGCGGAAAGTGAGGCAGGCGCCCTGCCGCCGGGCCGCCCTGGCCGTCCCGTTCGGCTCACCTGTGGACGTGGCTGCCCCGTCCTGCTCCCCCGTCGGCATGGCTGCCCCGTCCTGCTCCCCCACCGACGCGGCGGGCTCCTCCGGCTCGGCCGGTTCGAGGTGGAGCCGGTAGGTGCCCACCTTCCCGTCCGCTGCGGATGCGGGTTCGGGTGCGGATACGGGCATGGGCGCGTGTACGGGAATGGCTGTATGTACGGGTACGGGCCGGATGATCTCCTCGTACGCGAATTCTCCGATCATCTTGGCCAGCAAGCGGCGCCCGGCCTCGCGCCATCTGTCCTGGGTCAGCTCGGGTGGGTCGTACAGCTCTGCGGAGGGGCTGGGAATCGGGCTGGGGGACGGATTCGGCACGGGGACTCCTCGGGGAGGGAACCGGATCGGGGCGAGCGGTGTACTAAGAGTGATCGGGTCAGAGCACGGCGCGCAGGGCCCGATCACGGACCACGAGGGCCGCGCGTTTGTCGGGCAGTTCCACTTCGGCGAAGTAGCGGAAGCCGGCGCTCAGGAATGCGGAGACGGAGGGGGTGTTGCGCAGGTCGGGTTCAGCTACGACGCGTGCGCATGCGGGGCGACGGTCGAGCACCAGGTCAGCGACGGCTCTGAGCAGCGAGGTGCCGAGGCCTCGGCCGCGGTTGGCGACTCTGCCGATGAGGAGGTGGATTCCTGTGTCATGCGGACGCGAGGGGTAGTGACGGGCCAGGGGGTCGAGGTCTGCCCGGTAGATCTCCCAGTAGCTCATCGGCATGCCCTCGAGCACGCCGAGGCAGGGGACGCTGCGCCCGTCCCCGTCGAGCTGTCGGCGCAGGTGGGCCTCGGTGACGGCTTCGGGCCCCGCCAGTTCCCAGAAGGCCGCCACGGCGGGGTCGTTCATCCATCGGCTGATCAGCGGGAGGTCGCGTTCGAGACGTACAGGTACGAGTTGGAAGACACCGGCGGCAGTGGTGACAGGGCCCCAGCCTCCGACGCCGTCCAGGAGATCGTCCTCCACCGCGGCCCCATGCCCGTCGCCCTCGGCCAGCAGGGCGACGAGCTCCTCGGGCAGGCGCAGGTCGAGGGTGTCCGTGCAGTCGGCGCCGGCAGCGGCGGATTCGGTCCCGGCATCGGTGCTCGCATCGGTGGGAGGCACGTCGTCGCTCCTGTCAGCAGAGGTGGGGCATGTTCCTCAGGAATGAAGGGGGTTGGGAATGGTGACGTAGACGGATTGGGTGTCGACGGGGCCGACGAGCTCGTCGAGGCCGTGCAACCGGGTCAGCAGGTTGGCCTTGCACCGCAGCGCGGGTGAGTCGAGCAGGGTCGTGGGCAGAGAGCTGCGCAGCCTGTCGGGCCCTGTCGCGACATCGCCGAGGAAGCGGCGGAAGGCGGCGAGCAGGAGCCGTTCGTCCGCGAGCCGTTCGGCGCCGAGGGCTCCGATGAGGCCGAACACGTTGTTGATGCCGAGGTAGTAGGCGAACCGCTCGTCCGTCACCTCGTCGGAGACGAAGGTGTCGCTGTCCTGGCCGATGCCGGGAAGGCGTCGTTCGAGTTCGGCGCGGCGGGACTCGCGGAAGTAGTAGCCCTGGTTGTCCCGATAGCGGCCGCCCACGGGCCACCCGTCGGGGTCGAGCAGGAGGAGGGTGTTCTGCTGGTGCGCCTCCAGGGCGACGCCCGCTTCACTGTCGAGCCACAGCACAGGGCGCACAACGGCTTCGAGGTAGCGCAGGAACCACTCGGTGGCAACGGCCCCCCGGGACCGGCCCGTTCGTCCGGCGAGCCGGGTGACGGTCTCGGCGAGCCGGGAGCGCATCGCACGAGGTTCCTGGCAGGCGGGCAGCGGTGTGGGCCTCGGCGAGACCAGGCCGGCGATGCAGGTGGCGTCGTCACCGGGACGGAAGGGGTTGTGTCGGATCATGACGTCGAGCCCGAGGACCGGCGTGCCGTCGGGACCGGTGACGGCGAGCCATGCCGGGTCGCGCACCACGTCGAAGCAGGGGTGGACCGATTGCCATTCTTCGCCGAGGCCGCTGCGCAGCAGCCGGTGGACCTCGACGCCGCGGTGCAGTTCCTTGCGGAGGTTCTCCCGGCGGGAGTTGGTGATGCGCAGGCCGAGCGAGAGCTTCAGCATGGCGGCCGCGCCGGAGCGGTACAGGGTGCGGACGGAGGAGGTGGGGTGCCACGGGGCGCCATGAGGGCCGAGGTCCTGGAGCAGTCCGGCGTCGAGGAGCGCGGCGGTCGCGGAGCGGTGCCGGAGCTCGCGGATCTGCCAGGGATGCACGGGCAGGGCGACGCGATCGTCGCGGAGCGGCAGGTCCGGACCTGCGAGGCGGGCGGTGAGCTGGTCGGCGGGGACGGCGCGGCCGCGTTCGGTCCAGGCCGAGTCGGAAGCGAGTACGGAGCGGTCGACGGCCAGCCAGTGCAGCGCGAAGGCGCCGCGCAACTCCGGGGAGTACAGGCGGGATTCGGTGTCGGACAGGCCCTCGCGGCTCTTGGGGGTCGGATGCAGGGGGTGGCCGAGGAGCAGGGACTGTTCGGCGGCGAGGAAGAGGTCGGGCTCGTCGTCGGGCCTGTTGCGGCGGTAGGCGATGAACGCGGTTGTGCGCCGGACCGAGTCGGCGACCCGGCCGACCAGGTCGGCACCGTCGCCCGGGTCAGTCGGCTCGCCCGGCTCGGCCGCTTCAGTCAAGGCTGATTCGGTCGGTGCAGTCGTTTCGGTCGCACCGTCCGGTGGCGGATCCGTGGCGCGGCGGGCCGTCTCGCGGCCGAGGAGGGCGGCGACGGTGACGGCGTCCACGGGTGGGGCGCTCGCAGGGCCGTCCTCGAGATAGGGGAGGCTGAAGCGGTGCCAGCCGGTGGCCGACCAGTAGTGCACGGGGACGAGCAGGGCCGTTCCGCTGGCCTGGAGAGGGATGCGCAGGACGCCGCGGTCCGGAGCGGGGATGTTGTTCTCCCTGACCCAGCAGCGCAGGAGGTTCTCGACGGCCGCGGTCTGTGCGGCGACGTGCGGGTCGGGGTGCTCCAACAGGTCGGTGGACGTGCCGCGCAGGCGTTCGGCGTCCTGGCCGCCACCCTTCTGCCGGGGGACCGTGTTGGACTCCGCCACCAGTGAGGTGTGTGCGCCGCACGCACCCGGGGCGTGGGGTTGGGGGCGGCCTTCGGATGCGGGGGTGGCGTTCAAGAGGGCTTCCTTGTGAGGTTGTTCGGGGCTCCGTGTGGCAACGGGACGGGTACGCGCTCGGCGACTCGTGTCAGCCGGAGCGGCCCGGGTCCGTCTTGGCTATGCGTGGTGGGCACGCGCCGCGGTGGCCAGCGCGTCGGCGAGGCGGTCGAGGACCGCGGTCGCCTGTTCGTCGGTGAGGGTGAGGGGAGGCAGGAGTCGTACGACGCTGGAGTGGCGGCCGCCGATTTCGACGATGAGGCCACGTCGCAGGCACTCGCGCTGCACGGCCGCGGCCAGATCGGGGGCCGGTGGGCGGGGCTGTGAGGCGGCGAAGGGGTCGTCCGGGGGTGGGCTGAGCCGGGTGGCGGCTGCCTGGGGTGGGCTGAGCCGGGTGGCGCCTGGCGGGGTGGGCGCGGCTCCGGCCCGGGTGACCGCTGACGGAGTCTCTGGGCGCCCTTGCGGGGCGGGCGCGGTGGGCGTGGTAGGCGTGGTGGGTGACGGGATCATTCCCGGCTCCGGCCTCACCTTCGGTCCGGCCATCGAATCCGGCCCCCCTGGCTCCGCAGCCGGGTCCACCAGTTCCACGCCGATCATCAGCCCCCGGCCGCGGACCTCGCCGATGCAGGGGTGCTGGGCGGCCAGGGAGCGTAGTTGGGCGAGCATGCGGGCGCCGAGGGTGGCGGCGCGTTCGGCGAGGCCGTTCTCGCGGACGTAGGCGAGGGTCGCCGCGCCCGCTGCCATGGCGAGCTGGTTGCCGCGGAAGGTGCCGGCGTGCGCGCCGGGCGGCCAGACGTCGAGGTCGTCCCGGTAGACCACGACGGCAAGGGGAAGGCTGCCGCCGATCGCCTTGGAGAGAACCATCACGTCCGGGACGACGCCGCTGTGCTCGACGGCCCAGAAGGCTCCGGTGCGGCCGACGCCCGTCTGTACCTCGTCCGCGATGAGGGGGATGTCACGCGCGGCGGTGATCTCGCGCATCCGGCGGAGCCAGGCGTCGGGAGCGGGGAGGACTCCGCCCTCGCCCTGGACCGGTTCGAGGATCATGCCGGCGGGTGTCGTCACGCCTGATTTGGGGTCGTCCAGGAGGTTCTCGGTCCACCGGGCGGAGAGCTCGGCGCCGCGCGCGCCGCCCAGGCCGAACGGGCAGCGGTACTCCTGCGGATAGGGCAGGCGCGCGACCCGTACATCGGATGCGCCGCCGGATGCTTCGAGCGCCCCGGCCGTCATCCCGTGGTAGGCGCCGGTGAACGCGAGCAGGTGGCTGCGGCCGGTGGCGGCACGGACGAGTTTCAGCGCCGCCTCCACCGCGTCCGTCCCCGCGGGGCCGCAGAACTGGATGCGCGCACGCTCGGCGAGGCCCCGCGGCAGCGTGTGGAACAGCTCGGTGGTGAAGGCGTCCTTGACCGGTGTGGCCAGGTCGAGGACGTGCAGCGGCGCCCCGGAGTCGAGGACCTTCCGGATCGCCTCAAGCACCACGGGGTGGTTGTGGCCGAGGGCCAGCGTCCCGGCGCCCGAGAGACAGTCGAGGTAGCGTCGCCCGTCCGCGCCCTCGATCGTCAGGCCGCGGGCCCGCACCGGCACGATCGGCAGGGCGCGCGCGTAGGTACGCGCCGCGGACTCGCGCGCCGACTGGCGGCGCAGGATCCCCTCGTGGGCTGCGGATTGCGCGGTGGATTGCCCCATGGACTGCGCCACGGACTGCGTTGCGGAGTTCCCTGCGGACACTGCCGCGGGCGCAGGCTCGGTCACGGCCACGACTGTTGGTCCTCCCGCTGCGGACGAGCGCGTCCGTCCGATGCGGCTCGGGGAGCTCATGTGGGCGGCTGCGCGGGCGAGTTGGCAGGGGGATGAACGCAGGCCGCGACTCCCCCGTACGTACCAACGACGAAAACGCCGGGGGATCACGGGCAACCCGAAGATCCTTGCCGTGACGGAACCGTTGCCCTTCCGTCGGCCGTCCCCAACGGCACCGGCATAGTGTGGGGGCCGTTCATCAGCGACAGGTGCACCGCTCCCCCGAGCAAATCAGAGCAAACCCAACGCAAGCATGGCCAAGGGGTGCCGCACCGGTGGCGACGGGTGTTCCACACCCGGATGTCCAGCACTTTGAAACAATTTCGAGGCCCAGGGGGATTCTCACGATGCGACCCATACGTCCGCTCTTCACCGTTCGCAATAGGAGGAGCGCGCGCACCAGGACCGCCCCCGTGGCGGCTGTGGCGCTCGGCGCGGCGCTCGTTCTGACCGCCACGGCCTGCGGTCCCACCGAGGACAACGCCGGCGGCGACTCGTCCTCGGCACAGCCCGGCGACAGCAACGGTGACGACAAGATCCAGATCCCGGACGCCTGGAAGGACAAGCTCAAGGACAACGGGATCGATCTGGACGAGTGGAAGAACGGCGCCTGGAAGAACTGGAACAAGGACGACTGGCTGCGCGAGGCCGGCGACTTCGTCAACCCGATCATCGAGGACCTCTGGGACCCGGACCGGATGCGGGACGCTGACAAGAACCCCGACCGGAGCGTCGACGACAGCGACATCTCCGGTGACCAGGGCGTCACCGACCCGACGCCCAAGCCCGTGCGGGCGGCCGCCGTGAGCGCGCCGTACCACGACCGGGCAGCCGAGTCCGGCAAGCTCTTCTTCGACGGCCCCAAGGGTTCGATGGTCTGCTCCGCGACCGTCGTGAAGGACCCGGCCCACCCGGGCAAGTCCAACATGGTGTGGACCGCGGGTCACTGCGTGCACGCGGGCGCCGAGGGCGGCTGGTACCGCAACATGATCTTCGTCCCCTCGTACAACAACAGCGGCAAGTCGGCCGAGGAGCTGCAGAACGCTCCGAAGGAAGAGGTCGCTCCGTACGGCGTGTGGTGGGGCGACTGGGCGCAGACTTCCGACCAGTGGATCGAGCAGGGCGGTCCGACGGGCGGCAAGGGTGCGCCGTACGACTTCGCGGTCATTCACGTGAAGCCGGAGAAGGGCAGCGAGGGCAAGTCGCTCGAGGAGACGGTCGGTTCGGCGCTCCCGGTGGACTTCGACGCCCCGGCGGTGCCCCAGATCGACACCATGACGGCGACCGGCTACCCGGCGGCGCCGCCGTACGACGGCCAGAAGCTGTTCCAGTGCGCGGACAAGCCGGGCCGGCTCTCGCTGAGCAAGCCCGACCCGACGATGTACCGCGTCGGCTGCACCATGACGGGCGGTTCGTCCGGTGGTGGCTGGGTCGCCGAGGGCCAGGACGGCAAGCCCGCTCTGGTGTCGAACACCTCCATCGGTCCGGTGACGGCGGGCTGGCTGGCCGGTCCGCGCCTCGGCAAGGAGGCCAAGGGCATCTACAGCGCGGTCAGCAAGAAGTTCGCCGACCAGTAGACACCCCTCTGGGGCAGGCCCGGGAGACAAGCCCGCGGCGGCCCCGGGAGACAAAGCCGGAAGACAAGCCCAGCGGAGAAGTCCGCTGGAGAAGCACGGCGGCGGGGCGCCGAAAACCTTCACGACCCCGCCGCCGTTCGTCCCCAACCTCACAGGCATAGTGAGGTGTCGCGTCACAGCGGGTGCCACGGAGCCCTGCGCCGATGCATGACACGTACATGGCAATCACACGTTTCAACGGGGGTACCAGCACCATGCGTTCCACTCGTGCGCCGTTGGCGCGCAGCCGTGGACGGCGGGTCGCGCTCGCCGCCACCGGGCTCGCGGCGACCTTGGCGCTCACCGCCACGGCCTGTGGCCCGAGCGACGACAAGGCGAGCGACAAGCCGGACACCACCACGTCCCAGGGAGCCGACGGCTCCGAGTCCCAGGGAGCCGACGGCTCCGATTCCGGTTCCGACACCAAGCTTCCCGACGGCCTCGCCGACAAGCTGAAGGACAACGGGATCAACCTGGACGACTGGAAGAACGGCGCCTGGAAGAACTGGGACAAGGACGACTGGGTGCGCGAGGCCAAGGACTTCGCCAACCCGGTCATCGAAGGGCTCTGGAAGCCCGAGCGGATGCGGAAGGCCAAGGACCCGAACAAGACGATCGCCGCGAAGGACGCGTCCGCCGGCCAAGGCGCGACCGATCCGGAGCCGACTCCGGTCCAGGCCAAGCCCGAGAAGACGCCGTACCACAAGCACGCCGCCCCGGTCGGCAAGATCTTCTTCGACTCCCCCGAGGGGTCGATGGTCTGCTCCGGCACGGTCGTGAAGGACCCGCGCAACCCCGGTAAGTCCAACCTCGTGTGGACCGCGGGCCACTGCGTGCACGCCGGCCAGAACGGCGGCTGGTACCGCAACATCGCCTTCGTGCCGTCCTACAACGACTTGGGCAAGTCCGAGGCCCAGCTGCGCAACGCGGCCCCGCAGGAAATCGCCCCCTACGGCCAGTACTGGGCGGACTGGGTCTCGACCTCGAGCGAGTGGATGAACGACGGCGGTCCGACGGGTGGCGCGGGTGCGACGTACGACTACGCCGTCATGCACGTGAAGCCGGAGCAGGGCGGCAAGTCCCTGGAGGAGACGGTCGGCAACGCGCTCGACGTCGACTTCTCGACCCCGGCCGCGCAGAGCGTGAGCTCGATGGGCGCCTGGGGCTACCCGGCCGCCCCGCCGTACAACGGCCTGAACATGCACAAGTGCGTGGACAAGCCGGGTCGGCTCTCGCTGTCGCCGTCCCTGCCGACGATGTACCGCATCGGCTGCACCATGACCGGCGGTTCGTCCGGGGGCGGCTGGTTCCGGATGGTGGGCGGCAAGACGAAGCTCGTGTCGAACACCTCGATCGGCCCGGCCGAGAACACCTGGCTGGCCGGCCCCCAGCTCGGCAGGGGCGCCGAGCAGGTCTACGACATGATGAGCAAGAAGTACGGCGCTCAGTAGCCGCACGGCACACCTGACACGGCGAAGGCCCGCCCCCTACGAAAGGGGGCGGGCCTTCGCCACGTGCGCTACCGGGTCAGGCGCTCGGCTCAGTGCGCGGCGAGCACATACGGAGCGAGCTCCGCGGCCAGCTCCTCGTGCACCTGGGCCTTGAGCAGCGTGCCCTCGCCGGTGTGCTCCTCGGAGAGCACCTCGCCCTCGGCGTGCGCCCGCGAGACGAGCTGGCCGTGGGTGTACGGAACGAGGGCCTCGATGTCGACCTCGGGGCGCGGCAACTCGGTGTCGATGAGCGCGAGCAGCTCCTCGATTCCGGCACCGGACCGCGCGGAGACCGCGATCGCGTGCTTCTCGTTGCGCAGCAGGCGCTGGAGGACCAGGGGGTCCGCCGCGTCCGCCTTGTTGATCACGACGATCTCGGGCACGTCGGTGGCGCCCACGTCGCGGATCACCTCGCGCACCGCGGCGAGCTGCTCCTCGGGCACCGGATGCGAACCGTCCACCACGTGCAGGATGAGGTCCGAGTCGCCGACCTCCTCCATCGTGGAGCGGAAGGCCTCCACGAGGTGGTGCGGCAGATGCCGCACGAACCCGACGGTGTCCGCCAGGGTGTAGACCCGGCCGCTCGGCGTCTCGGCCCGGCGCACGGTGGGGTCGAGGGTGGCGAACAGCGCGTTCTCCACCAGTACGCCCGCGCCTGTGAGGCGGTTGAGCAGCGAGGACTTGCCCGCGTTCGTATAGCCGGCGATCGCTACCGAGGGCACCTTGTTGCGCCGGCGCTCCTGCCGCTTGATGTCGCGGCCCGTCTTCATCTCCGCGATCTCCCGGCGCATCTTCGCCATCTTCTCGCGGATCCGTCGCCGGTCCGTCTCGATCTTGGTCTCACCGGGTCCACGGGTGGCCATGCCGCCACCGCCGCCGCCACCCATCTGACGGGAGAGCGACTGACCCCAGCCGCGGAGCCTCGGCAGCATGTACTGCATCTGCGCGAGGGCGACCTGCGCCTTGCCCTCTCGGGACTTGGCGTGCTGGGCGAAGATGTCGAGGATCAGGGCGGTCCTGTCGACCACCTTGACCTTGACAACGTCTTCGAGGTGGATCAGCTGGCCGGGGCTCAGCTCACCGTCGCAGACGACGGTGTCGGCTCCGGTCTCGAGCACGATGTCGCGCAGCTCCAGGGCCTTGCCGGAGCCGATGTACGTCGCGGGGTCGGGCTTGTCGCGGCGCTGGACGACGCCGTCGAGCACGAGCGCGCCCGCCGTCTCGGCGAGGGCGGCCAGCTCGGCGAGGGAGTTCTCCGCATCCTGGACCGTTCCCGAAGTCCACACTCCGACGAGCACGACTCGCTCCAGGCGGAGCTGTCGGTACTCGACTTCGGTGACGTCCTCGAGCTCGGTGGAGAGGCCCGCGACGCGGCGCAGAGCCGCGCGCTCGGAGCGGTCGAGCTGTTCGCCGTCCCGCTCTCCGTCGATCTCGTGGCTCCAGGCGACGTCCTCTTCCATCAGGGCATCGGCCCGAAGACCTTCGGGGTAGTTCTGCGCGAAGCTCTGTGCGTCCTGGGAAGGGGAAGAAGAGGAGGTCATTTGGTCCTTACGTCGATTCGTCGATGGGAAAGGCGACGGATGCGGGATCCGTCACAGTCGACAACGCCCGGCGTGGTCCGGAGATTCCCGGAACCGGCCGATGGTGCCCTGAGATGTCCCCGAGGGGATGTCCCTGACGGGCGTGCCGTCGACCCGATGATGGTTGCACGGCACGGCCCGTCTCGTCATCCGGGTTATTTCCCGGTTTTCCACTCCGGATGCCCCGGCATCGGCGGCGTCTTCTCGCCGTAGAGCCAGCCGTCGAAGAATCCGCCGAGATCACGCCCGGCCACCTGGGACGCGAGCCGCACGAAGTCGGCGGTCTCGGCGTTGCCGTCGTGGTGGATGCGGACCCACTCCCGCTCCAAGCGGTCGAAGGCCTCGTGGCCGATCTCCTGGCGCAGGGCGTAGAGCACCAGGGCACTGCCGTCGTAGACGACGGGACGGAAGATGCTGATCTTCTGTCCGGGCGCGGGCGCCTTCGGCCTGGCCGGGGGCCCGCCGGCCGCGCGCCACCGGTCCGAATGGCGGTAGGCGTTCCGCATCCGGTCGGCCAGCGGCCGATCCGCCTTCTCCTCGGCGAAGAGAGCCTCGTACCAGGTGGCGTGGCCTTCGTTGAGCCAGAGGTCCGACCACGACTTCGGGCTGACACTGTCGCCGAACCACTGGTGTGCCAGCTCGTGCACCATGATCGCGTCGACGTACCACTCCGGGTACTCGGGACGGGTGAAGATGTCTCTCTCGAAGAGAGAGAGTGTCTGCGTCTCGAGTTCGAAGCCGGTCCTCGCGTCGGCGACCAGGATCCCGTACACCTCGAAGGGGTAGCGGCCGACCTTCTGCTCCATCCAGCCGATCTGGCCGGGCGTCTTCTTCAGCCAGCGCTCCAGGACCTTGCGGTCCTTGGTGGGCACCACGTCGCGTACCGGAAGGCCGTGCGGCCCCTCCCGGTGCACCAGGGTGGAACGCCCGATCGACACCTGGGCCAGCTCGGTCGCCATGGGGTGGTGGGAGCGGTACGCCCAGGTGGTGGCGGCGCCGTTCCGGGTCGTGCCGGCCGGGAGGCCGTTGGCGACAGCGGTGAGCCCCTGGGGCGCGGTGATCCGGAAGGTGAATTCCGCCTTGTCCGCGGGATGGTCGTTGCAGGGGAAGACCCGGTGAGCGGCGTCCGCCTGGTTGGCCATGGCCAGTCCGTCGCCGGTGCGCAGCCAGCCGCCCTCGGTGCCCTTCGCGGGCACCGGGTCACTGGTGTGCCGGACGGTGATCATCATCCGGTCGCCGCGCCCGACCGACGTGGTCGGCGTCACGACCAGGTCCTCGCCGCTGCTTTCGAAGTTTGCGCGCTCGCCGTTCATCTCGACGGAGCGCACTGTGCCGTGCGCGAAGTCGAGGTTCACGCGCTCCAGGTGGTCGGTCGCGCGGGCGTAGATCTTGGTGACGGCGTCCAGTGGCTTGCGGTTGTCACCGTGATAGGCGAAGGCGATGTCGTACGTCTCGACGTCGTATCCGGGGTTGCCCAGGTGCGGGAAGAGCCGGTCGCCGATGCCGAGCGGGGTGGCCGGTGACGGTGCGCCGGCCGCGAGGAGCGCGGTGGACGCGGCCGCGGCGATCAGGGCGGCGGCGATGCGGGGGGTACGGAGGGCCTTCGGCCGGGAGGCCGTGGTCCGAGGGGTGAGCAGCATGAACCACCGCTATCAGCGCGCGTCTTGTCAGCACGTGACGGCGCGCGCCGAGCCACTCGAACGGGTCGCCCGGTGCGCCCCTCCGACCAGGACACCGTGAGGGCGGGCTCTTCAGTGAGCGGCGGCCGCCGGATGCTGGGCGCGGCTCACGTCGTACACCCCGGGTACCGCGCGCATCGCGCGCATCAGCCCTGGCAGGTGGGCGGCGTCGGGGAGTTGCAGGGTGTACGTGTGGCGCACGCGCTGTTGGGTCGGCGGCTCCACGGTCGCCGAGATGATCGCCACTCCTTCGAGGGCGATCGCTTCGGTGAGGTCGGCGAGGAGGTGCGCCCGGCCGAACGATTCGGCGATCAGGGTGACGCGGCACTCGGCGGTGTCTCCCCAGCGCACGCCGACCTCCGCGCGCCCCGCTTCCTTCATGCGCTCCACTCCGGGGCAGCCGGTGCGGTGGACGGTCACGACTCCCCCGCGGACGGCGAAGGCGGTGATGTCGTCGGGCGGCACCGGCGTACAACAGCCGGCGAGGCGCACGCTGGCGCCCTCGCGGTCCACGACGGCGTTCGCGGCGGCCGGCCGCAGGACTCCGGCCGGCTCCGGCTTGGGCACGGGTGCCGGGGCCTGCTGGGGCGGTCGCTGCACCGAGGGGGTGGGCGCGGGCGCCGGGTGTGTGGTGAGCCAGCGCCTGATGGCGATCCGCGCGGCGGGCGTGCGCGCGTGGTCCAGCCACTCGCGGGACGGCCCGGAGGTGAGGTCCTGGCCCATGAGCAGCTGCACGGTGTCGCCGTCCCGCAGGACGGTGCTGAGCGTCGCCAGACGGCCGTTGACGCGGGCGCCGATGCAGGCGTGCGCGTCCTCGCCGTACTGGGCGTACGCGGCGTCCACGCAGCTGGCGCCCGCGGGCAGGCCGAGCGTGCCGCCGTCGGGCCGGAAGACGGCGATCTCGCGGTCTTGGGCGAGGTCCTCGCGCAGCGTCGACCAGAACGTGTCGGGGTCGGGGGCGGCCTGCTGCCAGTCGAGGAGCCGGGAGAGCCAGCCGGGCCTGGTCGGGTCCACGCGCTCGTCGTCGGCGCCGTCGGACGGCTCCTCCGAAGGAGGAGCGTAGGGATTGCGGAGGGCGACGACGCCCGCTTCGGCGACCTGGTGCATCTGATGGGTGCGGATGAGGACTTCGGCGACCTCTCCGTCGGCCCGGGTCACGGCGGTGTGCAGTGATTGGTAGAGGTTGAACTTCGGTACGGCGATGAAGTCCTTGAACTCCGAGACGACCGGTGTGAAGCAGGTGTGCAGCTCTCCCAGGACTCCGTAGCAGTCGGCGTCCTCGTTCACGAGGACGAGGAGACGGCCGAAGTCGGAGGCGCGCAGTTCGCCGCGCTTGCGGTGCACGCGGTGCACGGAGACGGAGTGCCGGGGCCTGATGAGCACTTCGGCCGTGATGCCCGCGTCGCGCAGCACGCCGCGCACCTCGCCCGCGATGTCCCCGAGGGGGTCGTCCGCGCTCGCCTCATTGGCGGCGATCATGGCCTTGACCTGCGCGCACTCCTCCGGATGGAGGATCGCGAAGACGAGGTCCTCCAGCTCCGTCTTGAGTGCCTGCACACCGAGGCGCTCGGCGAGCGGGATGAGCACGTCCCGGGTGACCTTGGCGATGCGGGCCTGTTTCTCGGGGCGCATGACACCGAGGGTGCGCATGTTGTGCAGCCGGTCGGCGAGCTTGATCGACATGACGCGTACGTCGTTGCCAGTGGCGACGAGCATCTTGCGGAACGTCTCGGGCTCGGCCGCCGCTCCGTAGTCGACCTTTTCCAGCTTCGTGACGCCGTCGACCAGATAGCAGACGTCGTCGCCGAACTCGGCGCGCACCTGGTCGAGCGTCACGTCCGTGTCCTCGACCGTGTCGTGGAGCAGGGAGGCGGTCAGGGTCGTGATCTCCGCGCCGAGCTGGGCGAGGATCAGGGTCACCGCGAGCGGGTGGGTGATGTACGGCTCGCCGCTCTTGCGGGTCTGGCCGCGGTGCGAGGACTCGGCGAGGACGTAGGCGCGGCGGAGGGGCTCCAGGTCCGCGTCCGGGTAGTGGCCGCGGTGGGCCTCCGCCACATGGCCGATCGCGTCGGGGAGACGGTCCCGGGTGCCGGATCCGAGGAGGGCGGCGCGACCGAGCCTGCGCAGGTCAAGACGGGCGCGGCCGCGCCTGCGCTGGACCCCTGACGCGACGGGGCCGGGCGTGGCCGGATTCGTGGCCTCCGCACTCATGAGCACCTCCGGCTGCTTCGACCGGCGGTGATCGGACGGTGGCGTACTCCGTCCGGGCCGGTGCTTGATGCTACCGAGCCCATCACGCGGTGCTGACCGCCTCTCGCCGAGCGTGAAACGGATCACCCATTCGAGCGACACTTCATGAGGTTGCCGTTTCGATCCATTCGGGCATGATCTCGCCCTCGGCGAGGATCACGGCGCCGCCCGTCATCTCGATCTCGCCGTCGGGCCGCTCGGTGATCACCAGGCGCCCGCCGGGCAGGTCGACGGTGTACGTGACCGGGGCGCCGGTCACGGCGGGGTCCAGGCCGTCCTTGCGGGCCGCGGCGACGGCCACGGCGCAGGCGCCCGTGCCGCAGGAGCGGGTCTCGCCCGCGCCGCGCTCGTGCACCCGCATGGCGACGTGGCGCGGGCCGCGGGGGACGACGAATTCCACGTTCGCCCCGTCCGGGTAGGCGGAGGCGGGGCTGAGGGGCGGCGGGTCGTAGAGGTTGCCCGCTTCGGAGAGGTCGTCGATGAAGGCGACCGCGTGCGGGTTGCCCATGTTCACGTTGAGAGCGGGCCAGCGGTGGTCGCCGGCCGAGACGGTGACGTCCCCTTCGGGGAGCAGCGCCTTGCCCATCCCGACGGTGATGTCGCCGCCGGACTCGGCCTTGGCGATGTGCACGGTCTTCACGCCGCCGCGGGTGGCCACCGCGAGGTCACCCTCGCCGACATACCCCGCGTGCTGCAGGTACCGGGCGAAGACGCGCACTCCATTGCCGCACATCTCGGCGATGGACCCGTCGCCGTTGCGGTAGTCCATGAACCACTCGGCGCGGTCCGCCAGGTGGCGCGCCTCGGGGTGGGCGGCGGAGCGCACGACGTGCAGGAGGCCGTCCCCGCCGATGCCCGCGCGGCGGTCGCAGAGGGCGGCCACTGCGGTGGGGGGCAGGTCGACGGTGTTGTCGGGGTCGGGGATGATCACGAAGTCGTTCTCGGTCCCGTGCCCCTTGAGGAAGGCGATCCGCGTGCTCATTCCTCGATCGTACGGGGTGGGTACGACACCCGATCACGCGGTGCGGTACGGGTGGGCCCCACAGGGAGCGACCTCAGCGGAGTCTGGCCACCCGCCACACAGCGAGGACCACGGCGCCGAGGAACAGCAGGGCGTACCCGGAGACGACCCGCCAGTCCGGGCGGCGTCCGGAGCCGCGCTCGGGCAGCCCGGGCCAGGTGTGCCCCACGCGGCGGGCGGCCATCATGCCCCAGCCGGCGGCGCAGCAGCTGAGCAGCAGCCCGAGCATGGCGACGACGGCGCCGCCGTCGCCGAACTCGAAGGCGAGCGGGAACGCGAACATCAGGGAGCCGACCGCGGCCAGGATCACGATGGGCGCGAGCTGCCAGACGCGCAGCCGGGGCTGCGGGCGCAGCTCGACCTCGACCTCGGGTTCCTGGGACATCTCGTCCGGGTCGGGGCCGTCGTCCGTCACGCTGTCCCGGGTCTCGTCGGGACCGTCGGGACTCAACTGCTCCCCGCCGTCATGTGCGGTGTCACGAGGGCCGGCCTCCATCGCCACGCGCCCTCCCACTTCGGACTTCACCGGTCGATCGATGGTCGATGATGGCACGGCGTCAGGTGCCGGGATGACCGCCGGAGCGTCCCGATGCCATCACGTGATCAGGCTGTGACCGGTCGTTCGACCAACGCCAGTGCGCGGGCCGGGAGTTCCTCGCGGTCGGCCACCGCCCCACTGAGCCAATGCACCCGCGGGTCGCGGCGGAACCACGAGTCCTGGCGGCGCGCGAAGCGCTTGGTGGCGCGGACCGTTTCGGCGCGCGCCTCGTCCTCCGTGCACTCTCCCGCGAGCGCCGCGAGCACCTGCTGGTAACCGAGCGCGCGGGACGCCGTACGCCCCTCCCGCAGCCCTTCGGTCTCCAGCGCGCGCACCTCGTCGACCAGGCCCCGGTCCCACATGCGGTCCACGCGCGTGGCGATGCGTTCGTCGAGTTCGGGGCGTGCCACGTCGACGCCGATCTGGACGGTGTCGTACACGGAGTCGTGGCCGGGGAGGTTGGCGGTGAAGGGCTTGCCCGTGATCTCTATGACCTCCAGGGCGCGGACGATCCGGCGGCCGTTGCTGGGCAGGATCGCCCGGGCCGCCTCGGGGTCGGCGGCGGCGAGGCGGGCGTGCAGCGCTCCGGAGCCGCGCAGCGTGAGCTCCTCCTCCAGGCGGGCCCGCACGGCGGGGTCGGTGCCGGGGAACTCCAGGTGGTCCACCGCTCCCCTGACGTAGAGGCCGGAGCCGCCGACGAGGATCGGCCAGCGCCCTTCGGCGAGGAGACGGTCGATCTCGGCACGGGCCAGCTTCTGGTACTCGGCGACACTGGCCGCCTCGGTGACGTCCCAGATGTCGAGGAGGTGGTGGGGCACACCGCCGCGCTCGTCGGGCGTCAGCTTGGCGGTGCCGATATCCATCCCTCGGTAGAGCTGCATCGAGTCGGCGTTGACGATTTCGCCGCCGAGACGCTGGGCGAGGAAAACGCCCAGATCGGACTTTCCTGCCGCGGTCGGACCGACGACGGCGATGACCCGCGGGGCGGGGGCTGCACTACTCACCGCCCCAGTCTCGCAAACGCCGGGCCTCCTTCCCGAACGAGCGACGTGACGGCACGGCTCCGAGGTCGTTGCCTGTTGCGAGGTTCCGGCCGCCGGTTTCGAGGACCGATCACCCGGGCGACGCAATGAGACGCACCGGGCGGGGCGGGATTTCGCCCACACGAGTAACGTATGGAGTAGATATGGGCGTTTTTGCACGGTTCCGTCGGAAGGCCAAGGACGGCGAAGAGGCCTCGACGGCCGAGGCGGCTGCCGGAACGGTGTCGGCTGAGCCGGAGGCGGCCGCGGAGCCCTCCGAGGCCGAAGCCGATGCGAAGCCCGCTGCCGAGGCCGACAAGGACGCCGAGGGCGTTGCCGAGGACAAGTCCGACGCCGCCGATGGGGCCGACGCGGACGGCGTGGACATCCCGAAGCAGCAGTCCGCGGAGAAGGCCGCCGACAACGAGGCCGGTGAGAGCGCCCGCAAGTAGCTCCCGGCGAGGGAAGGTGGACCCATGGGCTTCCTGGACCGACTGAAAGACAAGCTCGCCCCTGCGAAGGACAAGGTCTCGCACCTCGCGCAGCAGCACGGGGACAAGATCGACCAGGGCCTGGACAAGGCCGCGAAGGTGGTCGACGAGAAGACCAAGGGCAAGTACAGCGACAAGATCCGGACGGGTACGGGAAAGGCCAAGGACGCCGTCGACCGCCTCGTCGGGCCGGACCAGGGCAGGGACGCGGGCGGCGGCACCACCCCGCCGACGCCTCCGTCACCCCCTCCGGCTTCCTGAACCGCAGCGGCGGACGGCCGCGGAGCACCCGCTTCGCGGCCGCCTCCGCACGTCCTGACGCCCCCGCGCGCCCTGACGCCTCCGCCCGCCCTGAGGCCTCCGCAGACCCTGAGGCCCCCGCACGCCATGACGATGGCGACGCCGTGCGTGACTGCTACGGCGCGCGTGCCGGGCCCCGCTGCGCACCCGGTTCCGGCGACGCGCCCCTGGGAGCGCCCCCGGAAGCCCCGCTACGACCAGGCAGCCACCACGTACCCCACGCCGTACGGCGCGTCCTCATAGAGCAGCTCACCACTCAGCGCCGCCCCGTCCGCCGCACCGGCGAGCACCTGCCACGGCGCACGGCCCGCCGCCTTCAGCTCGGCCGCGAGACCCGCGTCCAGCGCCTTCAGCGCCGCGATGTCGGCCGCGCCGAGCGCACGCCCCACCTCCGCGTCGAAACCGGCCGCACGCTCGTCGAGGTACCCCGGCGCCTTCAGGGTGCGGCACGCGCTCGCGTCGCCCATCACCAGCAGTGCCACCCGGTCCGCCCGGGCCCCGATTTCCCCTCCGAGTTGAATACACCGCTCGGCGGCAAGTGGTTCCCACACGCCGAGGCCTTCCACCGGAGCGGTCGACCACGACGTGCGTTCGAGCAGCCAGGCGGCCACGGCGAGCGACGGCGGAAGCTCACGCGGCCCGGCTTCGTCCGGCGTCTGCCGGGGCGCCGGTCCGAGACGTACGTCGACGTCCACCCCGAACCCCCGGAAGGACCCGCGCGCGCCCTGCGCATACGTCCCGCGCCCGCTCTGCCCGGTCGGGCCGACCACGAGGAGCCGGTCGGGCCGCGCGGCGGCGAGCACTCCGATGGCGTCCGAGCACGCCGCGCGCGCGACGTCCAGTTCGGGAGCGGCGCCCGCGGCGACCTCGGGTACGAGCAGCGGCGGAGAAGGGCAGACGGCTGCGGCGACAAGCATGATCCGCAGCGTAACGCGCCTCTCGGAGGCAGTAGATACCGAAGCGGTCAGTCGCAGCCGCAGCCACTGCCGGTCGCGACCGGGAGTGGCTCGGGAGCACCGATCTTCGGCAGACCCAGCATCACTCCGGCCGGCTTCGCGGCCGCCTCGGCGTTCCGCTTCTCCCAGGCGTCGCCCGCGCGCGTGGGACGCACGTTCAGCACGGCGCCCTCCGCCAGCAGGTGGTGCGGCGCGGCGTAGGTGATCTCGACGGTCACGACGTCACCGGGGCGCACCTCGGTGTCCGGCTTGGTGAAGTGGACCAGGCGGTTGTCGGGGGCGCGGCCGGACAGGCGGTGCGTGGCGCCGTCCTTGCGGCCCTCGCCCTCGGCGACCATCAGGTCCAGGGTGCGGCCGACCTGCTTCTTGTTCTCCTCCCAGGAGATCTCCTCCTGGAGGGCCACCAGACGCTCGTAGCGCGACTGGACGACCTCCTTGGGGATCTGCCCCTCCATGGTCGCCGCCGGGGTCCCGGGACGCTTGGAGTACTGGAAGGTGAAGGCGCTGCCGAAGCGGGCCTCGCGGACCACGTGCATCGTCTGCTCGAAGTCCTCCTCGGTCTCGCCCGGGAAGCCCACGATGATGTCGGTGGAGATCGCCGCGTCCGGCATGGCGGCGCGGACCTTCTCGATGATGCCCAGGAAACGATCCTGCCGGTACGAGCGGCGCATCGCCTTGAGGATCCGGTCCGAGCCGGACTGCAGCGGCATGTGGAGCTGCGGCATCACGTTCGGCGTCTCGGCCATGGCGGCGATCACGTCGTCCGTGAAGTCGCGCGGGTGCGGGGAGGTGAAGCGCACGCGCTCCAGGCCCTCGATCTTCCCGCAGGCGCGCAGCAGCTTGCTGAAGGCCTCGCGGTCGCCGATGTCCGAGCCGTACGCGTTCACGTTCTGCCCGAGGAGGGTGATCTCGGAGACGCCCTCGGCGACGAGGGCCTCGATCTCGGCGAGGATGTCGCCGGTCCTGCGGTCCTTCTCCTTGCCGCGCAGCGCGGGCACGATGCAGAAGGTGCAGGTGTTGTTGCAGCCGACGGAGATGGAGACCCAGGCCGCGTACGCGCTCTCGCGGCGGGTCGGCAGCGTCGACGGAAAGGCTTCGAGGGACTCGGCGATCTCGACCTGCGCCTCTTCCTGGACGCGGGCGCGCTCCAGGAGGACCGGCAGCTTGCCGATGTTGTGCGTGCCGAAGACGACGTCGACCCAGGGCGCCCTCTTGACGATGGTGTCGCGGTCCTTCTGGGCCAGGCAGCCGCCGACGGCGATCTGCATCCCCGGACGCTTGGTCTTCATCGGCGCCAGGCGGCCGAGATTGCCGTACAGACGGTTGTCGGCGTTCTCGCGCACGGCGCACGTGTTGAAGACGACGACGTCGGCATCGCCGTCCGCCCCTTCGGGCGCACGTTCGTAGCCGGCGTCCTCCAGGAGGCCCGACAGCCGCTCGGAGTCATGGACGTTCATCTGGCACCCGTAGGTGCGCACCTCGTAAGTCTTCGCGCTCATCTCGCCCCCCAGGGTACGGGGTCGCCACGCGCGCGTGCCCCGGATTCCGACCAGGGCGCCGGGAAGCGGGCTCCGGAGTGGTGCGGTGTGACCTCGCCCCTGGTCATCACGGTGACCGGGCTGGCAGGATCGCGCGCATGCTCAAGGCACTCCCCCACATCAGCAGGCGCCGCGCCCTGCAAGGTTCGGCCGCGGCCCTCGTGGTGTTCGGGCTGCTGTTGTGGTGGCTGGTGCCCATGGGCGAGGACTCCCCGAGCGGACGGATGACGTTCAGTACGGGCGTGAAGAAGGGTGTGTACGAGCGGTACGGCAAGCTCCTGCGGACGGCGATCTCGGAGGACATGCCGAACGTCGACGTGGAGCTCCTCAACAGCGAGGGTTCGCAGCAGAACGTCGCGCGGGTGGCCACCGGGAAGGCCGACTTCACCATCGCGGCTGCCGACGCCGTCGAGACGTACCGTCTGAACGCCGAGCCGGGCTGGTACCGGCTGCGGGGCTGCGCACGGCTGTACGACGACTATGTGCAGCTCGTGGTGGCCCGGTCCTCGAAGATCGACACGGTCGCGGACCTGCGGAACAAGCGTGTGGCGGTGGGACAGGAGCACTCCGGGGTGCGGCTGATAGCCGACCGGGTGCTCGACGCCGGCGGTCTGGATCCGGTGAGGGACGTCAAGCCGGTGTCCGCCGGGATCGACACGATGCCCGACCTCCTGAAGAGCGGCTCCATCGACGCCTTCTTCTGGTCGGGCGGGCTCCCGACCAGCTCCGTGCGCGCGCTCTCGAACGAGATGGACATCAAGCTCGTGAAGCTCGGCTACCTCGTCGACTCGCTGCACAAGCAGGGGGGCGCCTCGCGCTACTACCGGGCCGCGACGATGCCGGCCGACGCCTATCCCGAGGCGCAGCTGGGTTCCGCCGTGCCGACGCTGGCCGTGGCGAACCTCCTGGTGACCACGGACCGGGCCGATTCCGAACTGACCGAGCGGCTGACCCGCACCGTCATCGACAGCCGCGACCACATCGGCGACGAGGTGCACGCGGCACAACTGGTGGATCTGCGCACCGCCCTGTTCACGGACCCGCTGCCGCTGCACCAGGGGGCGCGCCGCTACTACCGCTCGGTCAAGCCCTGAGCCGTCGTGAGGCGGGTTCCCGCCGTCATGTGCGGCCTACGGCTGCCGGAGGGGCTCGCCGCGCGGGACGCTGACCGTCACCTTCAGTCCGTGCGGTTCGTGGTGTGCGTACGAGATGGAGCCGCCGCCCGCCGAAAGCAGGGCCCGTGAGATGGACAGGCCGAGCCCCGAGCCCTTCACGTTCTGGTGGCGGTTGCTGCGCCAGAAGCGGTCGCCGACGCGGGCGAGCTCGTCCTCCGTGAGGCCGGGGCCGCCGTCGGTGACCACGACGGTCGTCGTCGCGTCGCAGGCGGAGACCGCCACATGGACCGGCCCGCCCTCGGGTGTGAACTTCAGGGCGTTGTCGATCACCGCGTCCAGGGCACTGGAGAGGGCGACCGGGTCGGCCCAGCCGGTGGTGGCCGGGCAGTCGCCCGTCAGCCGCACGCCCCGCTGGTCGGCGAGCGGTCGCCAAGAGGCGACGCGCTCGGCGGCCAGCTCCCCGATGTCGGTGAGGCTCAGGTCGGCCGCGACGTGTTCGGCGAGGGCCAGGTCGAGCAGGTCGTCGAGGACCTGGGCCAGGCGCTTGCCCTCGGTGCGGACCGAGGCGATCTCTTCATTGCCCTCGGGCAGTTCGAGGGCGAGGAGCTCGATGCGGAGCAGGAGGGCCGAGAGCGGGTTGCGCAGCTGGTGGGAGGCGTCGGCGACGAAGGCGCGCTGCTGCTCCAGGACGTCCTGGACGTTGTCGGCCATCTCGTTGAACGACCGGGCGAGGCGTCTGAGTTCCGGCGGCCCGCCGGCCGGCGCGACCCGGGACTTGAGGCGCCCTGTCGCTATGTCGTGCGTGGTCGCGTCCAGGATGCGCACCGGGCGCAGCACCCAGCCGGTGAGCCGCAGCGCCGCGCCGACCGCGAGGAGCATGGCCGCCGACTCGCCGGCGCCGATGAGCAGCCAGCCGTGCAGTGTCTGCGAACGCATGCGTCCGGTCGGCGAGTCCGTGACGACGACGGCGATGACGTCGCCGTCCTTGATCACCGGGGAGGCGACGGCCAGCCGTCCCCGCTGCCAGGGCCACACCTGCTCGGGGTCGTGGCTGCCTCGGGAGCGGAGCGCTTCTTCGAAGGCGTCCCGCAGGGCTCCGCGGCGGGGCAGGAACCAGTCGTTCGGGGACTGGGCCATGGCGCCGTCGTCGCGGTAGAAGACGCCCGCGCGGATGCCGTACACGTCGTGGTAGTCGTCGAGTTCCTTCTGGAGGGTCTCGCGGCGCTCGTCCGTGCTGCCCATTTCGAGCGGCCCTGTGGGGCGTTTGGTGACGAACTGCGCGAGTGAGGCGAAGCGGGCCGTGTCGTCGATCCGGTCGACGACCACCTTCTGCTGCTGGGCTGCGGCGACGCTGACGGCGAGCGGAAAGCCGAGCGCGAGCAGGACGCCCGCCATCAGGATGATCAGCAGCGGGAGGAGGCGAGAGCGCACCTGTCCTCGCTCTTGGCTAGGCGGCCGGGGCGACGAGGCGGTAGCCCACGCCGCGCACGGTCTCGATCAGGGCCGGCATGTGCAGCTTGGAGCGCAGGGAGGCCACGTGCACCTCCAGAGTGCGGCCCGTCCCTTCCCAACTGGTGCGCCACACTTCGCTGATGATCTGTTCCCGGCGGAACACCACTCCGGGGCGCTGGGCGAGGAGAGCGAGCAAGTCGAACTCCTTGCGGGTCAGTTGGACAACCGAACCGTCCACGCTTACCTGCCGGGTGGGAAGTTCGATGCGTACGGGTCCCAGCCGCAGGTCGCTGTCGCCGGGGGTCGATGCCTCGGCGGGGGCGGGGCGCCGGATGACCGCGTGGATACGGGCGATGAGCTCCCCGGTGTCGTACGGCTTCACTACGTAGTCATCGGCTCCGAGGTTGAGGCCGTGGATCCGGGAGCGTACGTCGGAGCGCGCCGTCACCATGATCACCGGAATCGAGCCGCGCTTGCGGATCTTGCCGCACACCTCGTAGCCGTCCTGGTCGGGTAGGCCCAGGTCGAGAAGGACCACTCCGAAGGGAGGCGTTTCCGCGGGCAGCAGGGCCTGCAGGGCCTCCTCGCCGCTGCGGGCGTGCACGACGTCGAAGCCGTGCCGGGCCAGGATCGCGGAAAGGGCGGCGGCCACATGATCGTCATCCTCGACGAGAAGCAGTCGCATGAGGGCCCCCTCCAGTTCATCGGTCGTTCCGTTGTGGCCGGTAATCGTGTGTGGCCGGTAGTCGTGGCCGGTGGTGGCGCGAGCGCCCCAAGGCATCCACGCCGATGGATAAGGACCGCGTCAAGAGGGTTCAGGGCGTCGGCACGTTCCGTTACCCACCCGGTACGCACGCCGTGGACCGTCTTCACACGGTGTGTCCGGTTGCGGCCGGATCGTTATGCTCAATTTCCCCTCAGATGTAATGACGCTGGTCGCACTGGGTTATTACTGTCCTCCCAACCGAGGAGGATGGAGCAACAAGCCGTGACCGAAGTATCGGTGACCAAGGACGCCATACCGCCTGGGGCGGACGACCTTGTCGTGCTGAAGAACGTCAACAAGCACTTCGGCGCTCTGCACGTCCTCCAGGACATCGACCTGACCATCGCCCGCGGTGAGGTCGTCGTCGTGATCGGCCCCTCGGGGTCCGGCAAGTCGACTCTGTGCCGCGCCATCAACCGCCTGGAGACGATCGATTCGGGAGACATCTCGATCGACGGCAAGCCGCTGCCCCAGGAGGGCAAGGAGCTGGCCAGGCTCCGCGCGGACGTGGGCATGGTCTTCCAGTCCTTCAACCTTTTCGCGCACAAGACCGTGCTCGAGAACGTGACGCTGGGCCAGACCAAGGTGCGCAAGATCGGCAAGGCCGAGGCGGAGAAGAAGGCGCGCGGTCTGCTGGACCGCGTGGGCGTCGCCTCCCAGGCCGACAAGTACCCCGCGCAGCTCTCCGGCGGTCAGCAGCAACGCGTCGCCATTGCGCGCGCGTTGGCGATGGACCCCAAGGTGATGCTCTTCGACGAGCCGACATCGGCGCTCGACCCGGAGATGATCAACGAGGTCCTCGAGGTGATGCAGCAGCTCGCCCGGGAGGGGATGACGATGGTCGTCGTCACCCACGAGATGGGTTTCGCCCGCTCCGCGGCCAACCGCGTCGTCTTCATGGCGGACGGCCGGATCGTCGAAGAGGCCGTGCCCGACCAGTTCTTCAACAACCCGCGCAGCGACCGGGCCAAGGACTTCCTGTCGAAGATCCTTAAGCACTGAGGCTCCCACGCCGTCTCAACACCAGTCGAAACAGAGGATGTTCCCCATGAAGCTCCGCAAGTCCGCTGCCGCCGTGGCAGCCGTCGCTGCCATCGCGCTGACCGCCACCGCCTGCGGCGGCAAGGAGGGCTCGGCCGGCGACAAGCCGGAAGGCCCGAACGGCAAGGACACGAAGGCCCTCAGCTACACGGTCAAGAAGGACGCTTCGGTCGACTCGTCCGTGTTCAAGGCCGCCAAGGAGCGCGGCAAGCTCATCGTGGGCGCCAAGGCCGACCAGCCGTACCTGGGCTTCCAGGACCAGTCGACCAAGGAGTACTCCGGCTTCGACATCGAGATCGCCAAGATGATCGCGGCCGATCTCGGCTTCTCGGCGAAGCAGATCGAGTGGAAGACGATCGACTCCGGCGCGCGTGAGACCGCCGTCTCCAAGGGCGACGTCGATCTGATGATCGGCACGTACACGATGAACGACGAGCGCAAGAAGCAGATCGACTTCGCCGGCCCGTACTACCACGCCGGTGCCTCCCTCCTCGTCCGCAAGGATGAGAAGGACATCAAGGGCCCCGAGACCGTCCGCGGCAAGAAGGTCTGCTCGATCGTCGGCTCCACGCCGCTGCAGAACATCAAGAAGCCGAAGTACGGCGCCAAGGTCACCGAGCTGTCCAAGTACTCCGAGTGCGTGGCCCAGATGCTCAACAACCAGGTCGACGCCGTCACCACCGACGACGCCATCCTGATGGGCTACGCCGCGCAGAACCCCGGCAAGCTCAAGGTCGTCGGCAAGCCCTTCTCCGACGAGCCGTACGGCGTCGGCCTGAAGAAGGGCGACAAGGCGCTGCAGAAGGCCGTCGCGGACGCCATCAAGGCGCACCAGGAGAACGGCGACTACAAGAAGGCGTTCGACGCCACCATCGGCAAGTCCGGCTCCGAGTACAAGGACCCGCCGGCCTTCACCGACCCCAAGTGACACCCCGCGCCCCGCTTCGTACGGTCTGACGGGCCGTGCGGGGCGGGGCGTGTTGTGAGCACATCGCCGTCCGACCGCCCTCTCGCGGAGAATTCATGAACGTACTGACCGACAACCTGTCGCTGTTCCGCGAGGGGTTCATCGGCACCGTGGAGCTGACCGTGGTCAGCGGCGTCATAGCCATGGTGCTCGGCGTGATCATCGCTGCCTTCCGGGTCTCCCCGGTCCCGCCGCTGCGCGTCTTCGGCACCCTGTGGGTGAACATCCTCCGGAACACCCCGCTGACGTTGCTGTTCCTGGTGGCCTTCTTCATCCTGCCGAAGATCCTTTTCCCGGACATGGACTCCTTCGCCCTCGGCGTCACGGCGCTGGGCTTCTACACGTCGTCCTTCGTGGCCGAGGCGCTGCGCTCCGGCATCAACACCGTGCCCATGGGCCAGGCCGAGGCGGCCCGTGCGATCGGCATGAGCTTCACCCAGGTCATGCGGGTCGTGGTGCTCCCGCAGGCCACCCGCGCGGTCATCGCCCCGATGGGTTCGATCTTCATCGCGCTGACGAAGAACTCCGCGATCGCGGGTGGCTTCGACAACGTCGACCTGTTCAACGTCACCAAGACCCTCAGCAATGACGGTTACGACATCACGATGATCTTCGTGTGGGTCACGGTCGCCTACCTGATCATCACGTATGCCATCAATGGCGCCTTCCGGCTGCTGGAGCACCGAATGGAGGTCGCCCGATGAGCGCCAGCGTTCTCTTCGACGCACCGGGCCCCAAGGCCAAGTTCCGCAACAGGATCTACTCCGTCGTCGGCACCGTGGCAGTACTCGGCCTCATCGCCTGGGTGGTGCTGCGGCTCAACGAGAAGGGCGAGTTCGACGGCGCCCTGTGGGACATCTTCAACTACTCGGGCATCCGCGAGAACATCTTCGACGCGCTGCTGGCGACACTGAAGGCCTTCGCCCTCGCCGGTGTCCTGTCGCTGGCGTTCGCGGTCGTGCTGTGTGTCGGCAGGCTCTCCGACCACCGCCCGATCCGCTGGTTGTCGGTCATCTTCATCGACCTGTTCCGGTCGATCCCGCTGCTGATCACGATCTTCGCCCTCTGGGTCGGCATCCTCGGCGACATGACCCCGCTGTGGGCGCTCGTCCTGGGTCTGACGATCTACAACGGCTGCGTCCAGGCGGAGGTGCTGCGCGCGGGCATCAACGCCGTGCCCAAGGGCCAGAAGGAAGCGGCCTACGCTCTGGGTCTGAGCAAGACCCAGGTGATGACCACCATCCTGTTCCCGCAGGCCGTGCGGTCGATGCTGCCGACGATCATCAGCCAGCTCGTGGTGACCCTCAAGGACACCTCGCTCGGCTTCATGATCCTCTACCCCGAGCTGCTGTACTCGGCCCGGCTGATCGCCAACAACACGCCGGTGAACGGCAACTACCCCTACGTCCAGACGGTCACCGTCTTCGGTGTCATCTACATCTCCCTCTGCCTCGCGCTCTCCTCGCTCGCCACCTGGATCGAGAAGCGCGGGCGCCGCACCAAGACGGGCATCGTGGTGGCCGCGGCCGCCGAGCCCGCGGAGGCTCCCGGCGTGCTCGACGCGGCCACGCCGCTCGGCCCGTCGGTCGCCGCGGAGCCCGCCCCGGCCGCTCCGTCTGCGCCCGCCGACGCCGGCGCAGACGGGCCCGAGGGCGATCCCAAGGGCCCCGTTGGAAAGTCCAACTGACGCTCTGTAGGTACAGTTGTGGGGGACGGTGATGGAACCGTCCCCCACACGCGTTGTCGGGTGAACACCGGTGCCATCGTCACTTGACGCAAGCACCGGCAATGGGTTGCATACGTTCTGTGATCGTGCACCGGGCTCCAACTGCCAGTTTCTGTACGTACGTCCAGCGCTTCCGGGCAGTCCGGGCCCGGCGGGCCGGAGGGTGTGCGCCGTGGACCCGGTGATCGTCGTCGGCGCGGGCCCCGTCGGGCTCGCCCTCGCTCTCGCTCTCGCCCGCCAGTCGGTGCCCACCGTCGTCCTGGACGAGGGTCCGGGCAAGGACGAGCAGCGGCTCGCGCGGACCGTCGTGCTCCGTGAGGACACGGCGGCGTTCGTGGAACGCCTCGCGGGTCACCCGTTCGGCGACACGGAGTCGGGCGCACGCTGGTCCGGCTGGCGCTCCGTGCGGCGCAAGCAGTTGATGCGGGAGCTGGAGTTCGACGACGAGGCCCCCGCTCCGCTGCACCTGCCGCAGCACGTCCTGACGGGCGCCCTGCGCGACGCCATCGCCGACGAACCGCTCGTCAAGGTCGCGGTCGAGAACAAACTCGACTCCCTGGAACAGGACGCCGGCGGGCTGACCGCGCACACACGCGGGCCGAAGGGCACGTGGTGGCGGGGCAGTTACCTGGTGGGCTGCGACGGATCCCGCTCCACCGTGCGCAAGCTCCTCGACGTCCGCTTCCCGGGGCGTACGGCCGTCGAGCGACACGCCGTGGCCGCGCTGCGCACGGAACTTCCTTGGCCGGGTCAGGCGTTGTTGCACCGGATGCCTCCGTGGCGCCACGGGGGCGCCGAGGTGACCGGCCGCCCCCTCGCCGACGGAGTGTGGCGGATCGACTGGCTGCTTCCGCCCCGCGGTGACCTCGTGACGCCCGACGCCCTCGTCGTGCGCATCCGGGAGACCCTCGCGGGCTGGTGCGGGGGCTCGACACCGCCGTACGAACTGCTCGACACGGGCGTGCACACCGTCCACCACCGGCTCGCCCGACGGTGGCGGGTCGGCCGCGCCTTCCTCGCCGGGGACGCCGCGCACCTGCTCGGCGCGCTCGGCAGCCAGGGGCTCGACGAAGGCCTGCGGGACGCCGACAACCTCGCGTGGAAACTGGCGCTCTCCTGGCATCACGGCGCCCGCGAATCCCTGCTCGACAGCTATCAGGTCGAGCGGCGGGCCGGCGTGGCCGCGCGGCTGCGCGCCGCCGACCAGTCGCTGCCCGCGCTGCGCGGCGGCAAGGGCCTGCGCTCGTACGTCCCCGGCTCCGCGCGCGGGCACGACACGCTCCTCACGGACGGCCACGTGGGGCGCGGCCCGCTCGGAGCTCCCCCGTCGTACGCCGAATCGCCTCTGGCGGCCGCTCCGTCCGAGTCCGTCACGGTGGTCGGGACGGAGCCCGGGGCGCCGGTCGCCGATGTGCCGGTGACGGCACCGGACGGCTCTTTCGTACAGCTCCGGGACCGGCTCGGGACGGGTCACCTGCTCGTCGTCCTCGTCGCGCCCGGCACCGTGGTGTGGGAACGGCGGCACTGGGTGACTGCCGGGATCATGCCGCGGCTCGCCGCGGCCGTCACGGCGCTGCCCCACCCCGCCGAGCTGCTCGTCGCGGAAAGCTACCCCGGGGCCGCCGCCCACTCGGTTCTGCTCGTACGGCCCGACGGCCATCTGGTCACCGCCCTCTCCGGAGTGCGGCCCGCCGAGCTGTACGCCGCGGCCGAGGCGGCGCTGGGCGGGCCGGTGACGCCGGGGGCCGGGGACGCGGGCGAGGGTGGGGCCGGGGTCGGGGCTGGGCCGAAGGGGGCAGACCGAGCGGACAAGGCGCAGCGCGCGGCGGGGGCCACGCGGCCTTAGGCGGTGGGTGCGAGCCACGGCGTGGGCGGGCGCCACGGCGTGGGCGGGCGCCACGGCGTGGGCGGGCGCCACGGCGTGAGATGGGAGCCGCCACGTGGGTCGCCGGCTCGCATGCTGAGCCAGGGTTGACCGGTCTCCGACCCCGTGGTCTACTCCGGATCGTGACCGACACCGATGTGCGCCTGTGGCGGAGGGTCCACATGGACCTCGTCCGCTACGCAGGCTGCGTGTGTCACCCGTCCTGCTGAACTCGCATCTCTCCCTCGCGCGCTGAGCCCCGTTCCGGGCTGTCTCGCGCGCGCTTCCGCGAATCTCCAGGACGGTACCCGTGTCTGTTGCCCCTTCCTCCCCCGCGCCCTCGACCGCACGTTCCTCGGCGCCCACCGCCGCCGATCTCCTCGACTTCGTCCGCCGCACCGCGTCCGACCCCGAGCTCGTCGCCTCCCTGCCGCTCGACCCCGAGGGCCGGACCTGGGTGCGACTGCAGGGGCCCGGCGGCAGTGAGGCCTGGCTGATCGGCTGGCCGCCCGGCACCGGGACCGGATGGCACGACCACGCGGAGTCGGTCGGCGCCTTCCTCACCGCGACGGGCACCCTCAAGGAGAACTCGCTCGCCGCCCGTCTGCCCACGGACGGGTGGAAGACCCTGGAGCTCTCCGACGACGTCGACCGCGAACGCGAACTGACGGCCGGCCAGGGCCGCGCCTTCGGCCGCAACCACGTGCACGAGGTGCTGAACGAGTCCAGCACCGAACACGCCGTCTCCGTACACGCCTACTACCCGCCGCTGCCACGGATCCGCCGCTACAGCCGCACCGGTGACGTGCTCCGCCTGGAGTCCGTGGAGCGCCCGGAGGACTGGCAGTGAGTGACCGAGAGCGAAGCGACGGAGAGCGAAGCGGTTGGCAGCCGGTCACTGAAGGGCCTGTCTCCATCGACGAGTTGCTGGAGCGCGTCCGCCTCGGCCTCGATCGACTCTCTCCGGAGAAGGCGTACGAGACCGCCGAGAGCGGAGGGCTGCTGGTCGACATCCGCTATGCGGCGCTGCGGGAGCGCGACGGGCTGATCCCCGGAGCGCTCGTCGTCGAACGCAACGAACTGGAGTGGCGCCTCGACCCGCAGGGCAGCCATCGCGCCCCGGAGGCCACCGGTCACGACCTGCGCGTCGTCGTGGTCTGCAACGAGGGGTACGCGTCCAGCCTCGCGGCCGCCTCCTTGCGGCAGTTGGGGCTGCGCCACGCCACCGATCTCGTCGGCGGCTTCCAGGTGTGGCGGGCGGCCGGGCTGCCGGTGGTGGCCGCCGGAGCGTGAGCACGCGCACGTGAGCGCCCCCTTTTCCTCAACTTTTCCATAAGAGGGGGCACCCTTCGCGTACAGGCTCTACTCCTTGGCCGTCGCCACCGTGACAGGCAGAGGCCTCAGGGCGACGCGGCCCGGCAGGGTGGTCGCGGCGAGGGCGAGCAGCCCGGCGACGGCCACTACGGAGACGTACACCAAGGGGACGACCGTCGGTGCCGCGCTGCCGGTCATGCCCACGCTGAACGCCGTCAGGACGGCGAGCGCCACCCCGCTGCCCAGCGCGACGCCGATGAGCAGGACCGACAGCGTCTCGGCGCGCAGCATCCGCAGGACCTGGCGGCGCGTGGCACCCGCGAGACGCAGCATCGCGAACTCGCGCACGCGCTCGGAGACGGACATGGCGAGGGTGTTGACGACAGCTATGGCGGTGAAGGCCAGCACCAGACCCATCGCGAGGAGGTTCACCTCGGCATTGGCCTGTCGGCTCTCGGCCTGGAGGCCATCCACGGCCGCCGGGGAGAGAACGCGTACGCCGGGGAACTTCTGGACGCCTGCCGCGAGTTGTTCCTGCGTACGGTCGCTCTTGACGAGGACCGTGCCGGCGAGCGGGTTGTCCACGTGGCGGGCGACCAGGTCGTGCGCCATGGTCAGGTCGCCGAATCCGAGGCCGCGTGCGTACACGGCGCGGACGGTGAGTTCCGCCTTCGTGCCGTCCCCGAGGGTGAACTTGAGCGTGCTGCCCGGCTTCAGGCCGAGCCGGTCCGCGGCGAGTTCGCTGACGGCGACGGCGTCCTCGTCGAAGTCCTCGAGCGAACCGGCGGTGACGTCCGGGTCCCAGGTCCGGGTGAGGCCCTCGGGGGTGACGCCCTGCGCGGGGTACTTGTCGAGCCCGACGCGGACCGTCGTGCGGACGATCTCGGTGGCGGCCTCGACGCCCTCAGTCGTACGCAGCTTCCGTGCGGCCTCCGCCGAGACGCCGGGACCTTGCGCGGCCAGTACCCAGTTCGCGCGGACGCCTTCGCGGGCCTGGGCGCGGGCGGCGTCGTCAAGGGTGGGCTGGACGAAGAGCACCGTGCAGGTCATGCCGGTGAGCAGGGCGAGCGGAGTGACGACGGCCGCCATCCTGGCCGCGTTGCCGCGCAGGTTGGCGTGGGCGAGCCTGCCGCCGGGACCGGTCAGCCGGAGAGGGCCCCGCAGAAGTGCCGCAGCCGCCCGGACCACGAGCGGCCCCAGGAGCGCGATGGCACAGGCGAAGACCACCACGGCCAGGAAGGTGACGGGAGTCGATGCCGCCTCGGTGTGCAGCACGTTCAGCACGGCGACCAGGACGACCCCTCCGGCGAGAAGCACCAGACCCGCGACGACGCGGCCCCAGGCGGGCCCACGCCGCTCTACCCGCGCCTCGGCGAGAGCTTGAGCAGGGCGGATCCCGGCGATCCTGCGCCCCGCGACGCGGGCGGCGGCCCAGGCGCCCAGCAGGGTGGCAGCCACCGCCACGAGAGGCGGGAAGGCGCTGACGGCGCGTTCGAGGGTGGCGGGCACGGCGCCCGATTCCACGAACTGGCCGTGCAGCCAACCGCCGAGCGGGAGTCCGGCGAGCGCGCCGATGGTCCCCGCGACCGCGCCGACGATCAACGCCTCACGGCCGAGCAGCCTGCGGATCTGCCTCGGGGTCGCGGCGATGGCGCGCAGCAGGGCGAGTTCGCGGTGGCGCTGTTGGACGGAGAGGGCGAAGGTGCCGACGACCACGAGGACGGCGACCAGGAGAGAGGTGCCGCCCATGGCGCCGCCCATGCTGACGAGCTTGACGCGCGCTCCCGCCGCATCGAGGAACTCCACTGGCCCACGGTCATCCCCCGCGCTGACCTGCGCCGTCGTCCCGTCGAGGGCGAGTTCGACCGCCTCTTTCAGGTCGGCGACGGCGGTGCCCTCATCCGGTACGACACCGAAGGCGGTCACCTTTCCGGGGTGTGCGGCGAGCCGCTCGGCCTCCCCGGAGGAGAAGAAGAGCGAGGTCTGGTGCGCCAGGGCGCCGGTCTCGGGGGTGGCGGGCGTTGCGGGCCCGGCGGGCGGTGCGGGTGCGGCGACCCCGGTGATGCGGTAGTCGCGCGGGCTCTGCGTCGACTGGACGGTGAGATGGTCACCCGGCTTCAGCCCCGCGCGTTCGGCGAGGTCGCGATCGACGACCAGATCGTGGGCCGCGCGCGGGGCCCTTCCGTCGACGATGCGGAAGGGGGTGAGCACGGCGGACTCCCAGGCATGCCCGTACGAGGGTTTGCCGGCACCGCTCGCGCCGCCGTCGGGTGTCAACGGTTGTGCAAGGAAGGTGAGTTCGGGCACGACGGAAGCGGCACCCGGGACCCTTTTGAGCCGGTCCTCGATGTCGTCGGCCGGCAGCCAGGCCCTCTCGGCGATCGGTTTCGCCTTGTGCTTGACCTTCGTCTTGCCCTTCTTGTGCTTGACCGTGGTCTGGTGGACGTTCTGGTCCGCGGAGACGATCACGGGTGTCGCGGCGTAGCGCTCGGTCTTGATCGTGCCGCGCAGGCCGGTCTCCAGGAGGGTTCCGCAGGCCGTGATGAGGGCCGCGGCGCACATCAGCGCGAGGAAGGCGCCGAGGAATCCGCCTTTGCGGTCCCTGACCGTCTGCAGTGCGTAGCGCAGCATCATCATGAGGAGGTCTCCGGCTCGGGGAAGGCCTTCGGTGCGGGGAAGGCGAGGAAGCGCGTGAGGACGGTGCGGGCGTCTGCCGGGGTGTCCGCGTCGGGTCGCTTGTAGCGGTTGAGCAGCGCGATGTACTCCTCGAAGAACGCGTGGAGTTCGGGGAGGGTCAGCCGGATCGTGCCGCGCGAGTAGGGCAACGCGTCGGCCCACTCGCCGGGTTCAGCGGCGTTCGACCGGCGTTCTTCCTGGCTCCGCTCCCGCTGCAGTCTCGCGAAGAGTTCCAGGTCGGCGGCGTACGAGAGGTGGTTGAGCTCGTCCATGACGAGCCGCACCTCGGGGCTCTGCCGACTGCGCGGCGGAAAGCGCCGGTCACCCGGGACGGCCCGCCACCAGCGCTCACGTCCGTGCCGCCCACCTCCGTCCCGCTCGCCTTCGCGCCCCGAGCCGCGGGTCTCCTCGACGAAGCCGTAACGGGCGAGCTCGCGCAGGTGATAGCTGGTCGCCCCCGTGTTGAGGCCCAGGGCGCGGGCGAGCGTCGCGGAGGTGGCCGGGCCGTGCACGGTGAGGTGCTGCAGCATCTGCTGCCGCCGCGGCTGCGCGAGCGCTTTGAGGACGCGCAGGTCACTCAGCTCTTCCGCGACCGGGACCGAGGCGTCGGCATGCGACGGCTGCGCCTCGGCATGGGGCGGGGCGTCGGGTCGCGCGGTGCGTGCCGCGTCGTTCGTGCCGGGTTCCTGTGCCATGCGTACACAGTCGTCTGTGCACAGGTCGCTGTGCACTGCGGTGGCCCGGCGTCTCCGCAGGGGGGTTAACCCCACCCTGCGGAGCGCGGGTTGGGATACTTGGATCGCTCTGGTTGCCGCCCCACCCCCGTGGGGGCGGCCCGCTCAGAACGCCCCGTACCCCAAGTCCTCGGTGTCATCGCCCTCTTCCTCGAGCGCCTGCCGCACCACCCTGAGGGCCATGCCCTCGCCGTACCCCTTGCGGGCGAGCATGCCCGCGAGGCGGCGCAGGCGCTTGTCCCGATCGAGGCCTCGCGTGGAGCGGAGCTTGCGGGCGACGAGCTCGCGTGCGGTCGCCTCCTCCTGCTCCGAGTCGAGCTGCCCCACAGCCTCGTCGATCAGCGTGGACTCCACGCCCTTGGTGCGCAGCTCCCGCGCGAGCGCACGGCGGGCCAGGCCCCTGCCGTGGTGCCGGGACTCCACCCAGGCGTCCGCGAAGGCGCTGTCGTTGATCAGTCCGACCTCTTCGAAGCGGGAGAGCACCTCTTCCGCCACGTCATCGGGGATCTCCCGCTTGCGCAACGCGTCGGCGAGCTGCTTGCGCGTGCGCGGCGTACCGGTGAGCAGGCGCAGGCAGATGGCCCGCGCCCGCTCAGCCGGGTCCCCCGTCGGCGGCTCCCCCTTCTCGGCCCTCGACGAGGAAGGGGAACCGCTGTCCTGTTGGCCGTCGAACCCGCCGCGCCGCCGTCGGCGCCCACGGCTCCGGCCGTCTCCGTCCTGGTGGCCGCCGTCCCGGCCTGTGCCGTCCTGATCCACACCGTCCCCGTGGCCCCGCCCGGCGGGGCCGGTGCGGCTTTCGGGGGCGGTGTGGTCCGCCCAGTCGGTTCGTCGCGTCACGGACTAGCTCTTGGCCGCCGCGGCCTTGGACTTGGTCGTCTTGACCGCCGGCGCGGGCACCGTCTTGGCGTCGTCGGCCGGGGCCGCGCCTGCCGCGTCCGGGGCCGGCTCGGCGACCGGGGCCTCGGGCTTCACGCCCACGCCCAGCTTCTCCTTGATCTTCCTCTCGATCTCGTTGGCGAGGTCGGGGTTGTCCTTCAGGAAGTTGCGGGCGTTCTCCTTGCCCTGGCCGAGCTGGTCGCCCTCGTACGTGTACCAGGCGCCTGCCTTGCGGACGAAGCCGTGCTCGACGCCCATGTCGATCAGGCCGCCCTCGCGGCTGATGCCCTGGCCGTAGAGGATGTCGAACTCGGCCTGCTTGAAGGGCGGCGCGACCTTGTTCTTGACGACCTTGACGCGGGTGCGGTTGCCCACCGCGTCCGTGCCGTCCTTCAGGGTCTCGATGCGGCGGATGTCCATGCGCACCGAGGCGTAGAACTTCAGCGCCCGGCCACCGGTCGTGGTCTCCGGGGAGCCGAACATCACACCGATCTTCTCGCGGAGCTGGTTGATGAAGATCGCGGTGGTCTTCGACTGGTTGAGCGCACTGGTGATCTTCCGGAGCGCCTGGCTCATCAGGCGGGCCTGAAGACCCACGTGCGAGTCGCCCATCTCGCCCTCGATCTCCGCGCGCGGCACCAGGGCGGCGACGGAGTCGATCACGATGAGGTCGAGGGCGCCGGAGCGGACCAGCATGTCGACGATCTCGAGGGCCTGCTCGCCGTTGTCCGGCTGGGACAGGATGAGGTTGTCGATGTCGACGCCGAGCTTCTTCGCGTACTCGGGGTCGAGGGCGTGCTCGGCGTCCACGAAGGCCACCGCGCCGCCCGCCCGCTGGGCATTGGCCACGGCGTGCAGGGTGAGGGTCGTCTTGCCGGAGGACTCCGGGCCGTACACCTCCACCACGCGGCCGCGCGGGATGCCGCCGACGCCGAGCGCGACGTCGAGCGCGGTCGACCCGGTGGGGATGACCTCGATGGGCTCATTCGGCCGCTCGCCCATGCGCATCACTGCGCCCTTGCCGAATTGCCGTTCAATCTGTGCGAGCGCGGCGTCGAGCGCCTTCTCGCGGTCGGTTCCTGCCATGGGTTCCACCCGATTTGCTTGAGTCGATCGCTTCACGTCAAAGACGCTAACGCCTGCCACTGACAATCCGCCCCGACGCCCGTCCAGCCTGTGGATAACTCACGGCGATCCCTCGTCGTTCCTTCGCCGAAATCCTCCGGAGCGTGCCGGGGTTCCCCCCGCTGGTTCCCCCGCTCACCTTGCAGAATCACCGCCCGGCCACCCCATGAGAATGGATGTTCGAATTTAGTGTCAAGCGTGGCACGCCGCTCGGGCGCACAGCGGTGCGGTGGCCGAAGCCGGGGCCGAAGCCCGGGCCGCAGCCCCCGTCCGCGACATCCCCCGACCGCTACCGGCGCCCGTCCCGCTTCGGCTCCGCGCTGTCCGACTCCGGCGGCGCCTCCGGCCTGTTCGGCCCCCGCAGGGCGCCCCGCATGCGCGCGAGGAGAGGTGCTCCCACCTGACGCCGGTGCCCGTGGACCCGGGGGTCGTCCGTGACGTCGTACCTCTTCACGTACGCCCCGAGGAAGGCCTGCAGCGTCGCGACGGCGGGGATGGCGATGAGCGCCCCGACCGCGCCGAGGAGCGCCGTGCCCGCGATGACCGAGCCGAACGCGACCGCGGGGTGGATGTCGACGCTCTTGGCGGTGAGCTTGGGCTGCAGCACGTAGTTCTCGAACTGCTGGTAGACGACTACGAAGATCAGCACCCAGAGCGCGTACCAGGGGTCGACCGTGAAAGCGATCAGCATCGGCAGGGCGCCCGCCAGATACGTGCCGATGGTGGGGATGAACTGCGACACGAGGCCCACCCACACGGCGAGCACGGGGGCGTAGGGGACGTCCAGCACCTGGAGCAGGATGTAGTGCGCGATGCCGGAGATCAGCGCCATCAGGCCGCGCGAGTAGAGGTAGCCGCCGGTCTTGTCGACCGCGATCTCCCAGGCCCGCAGCACCTCGGCCTGCTTGGCGGGCGGCAGGACCGAGCACAGCGCGCGCCGCAGCCTCGGCCCGTCCGCCGCGAAGTAGAACGAGAACAGCAGGATCGTCAGGAGCTGGAAGAGGCCGCCGAGGACCTGCGCGGAGACGTCCAGGACGCCGCTGGCGCTGTTCTGCACGTACTTCTGGAGCCAGTCGGAGTGGACCAGGCTGTCCTGGACCTCGACGCGGGAGAGGTCCGTGTGGAAGGTCTGGTTGGCCCAGCTGATGACCTTGTCGAGGTAGTCGGGGAAGTCCTCGACCATGTCGACGATCTGGCCCGCGAGCATCGACCCCATCAGCGTGACGAAGCCGGCGCTCGCGATCACGACGCTCAGGAAGACGAGGAAGGTGGCGAAGCCCCTGCGCAGCCCGCGCGCCGCCATCCAGCTGACCGCCGGCTCGACCGCGAGCGCCAGGAAGAACGCGATCAGAACGTTGATCAACAGTCCGGTCAGCTGGTGGAACGCCCAACTGCCCAACTGGAAGCACGCGATGAGCGCGAGGGCGAGGACCATGGCGCGCGGCAGCCAGCGCGGCATGCGGGCGCCGTGCCCTGCCTCGGCCCCGGCGGGGGGCTGTGCGGGCGGCGTCGTGCCGGGCGGAACGGTGTCCTGGGTGACCTGCGCGGTCTCTTCTGTCGGTGCCACGGAGCAAGTCTCACTCACGCCGCGGGCAATCGGCCGCCACCCTCACATCTTGGGACGGCGCCACGCGCGCGTGGCGCCCTCCGGCGGCGGTGAACCGCCCGTGGTCAGCGCTTGTCGGCCGGTACGTCCATCGCCGCGCACACCGCACGCCAGACGTCCTTCGCCTCCCAGCCCGCGTCCAACGCCTCGTTGACCGTACGGCCGCCCAGTTTCGTCATCACGTGATCGCGCGCGAAGGAGTCGGCGTACGCCGCACCGAAGTGAGCCGCCATCCGCTGCCAGAAGACCGTCAACCGCATGCCTCCAGTATCGCGCCCCTGAGAGTGCAGCCGGGCACAGGGGGCTTGCCGGAAACGTTTTCCGCCCTACCGTCGGAGCATGGCCGAAACCGGAGCATCCCCCGACGCAGTGCCCTCCCCCGGCGCGCTCTCCCCGCTGGCCCGCGCCGAGCACTTCGTCTGGCTCACCGCACGCGTCCTCGAGCAGCGACGGTTCGCGTACCACTTCCTCGACGGCGCGGGCGGCGACGCGGCCGCGGACGCGGTCGAGACCGCTCTGACCTCGTACGCCACCGGTGACGGCGGGTACGGCTACGCGCTCGAACCGGATCTGCGCGGCCCCGTCAGTCAGCCGCTGCACACGGGGCACGCACTGCGCGTGCTGGACTCGATCCGCCGCTGCGGCGGGCAGCGGGTGGAGCGCGTGTGCCGCTATCTGACCTCGGTGTCGACTCCGGAGGGCGCCCTTCCCGCGATCCATCCCAGCCAGCGCGGCTACCCCTCGGCGCCGTTCGTGCCGGTCGTGGACAACCCGCCCGGCGAGGTGCTCGCCACCGGACCCGTGGTGGGCCTGCTGCACCGCAACGAGGTGTGGCACGCCTGGCTCTTCCGGGCCACGGACTTCTGCTGGGCGGCCGTCGAATCGCTGGAGAAGTCGCATCCGTACGAGATCCAGGCGGCCGTCGCCTTCCTGGACGGCGTTCCCGACCGTTCACGCGCGCGTGCCGCCGCCGACCGCCTCGGCCGCCTCGTGCGGCAGCAGCGGCTCGCGGCGCTGGACCCCGACGACCTGGACGCGTATCCGGTGGCGCCCGGTTACGCGCCGGGCGAGCACCACTTCCCGCACGACTACGCGAAGGTCCCCGAGTCGCTCGCGCGCGCGTGGTTCACCGACGCGGAGATGGACCGCTCACTCGACTTCCTGGCCCGGGAACAGCAGGCGGACGGCGGCTGGCCCGTGCGCTGGCGCCAGTGGGCACCGGGCACGGCCCTGGAGTCACGCCCGATCGTCACCATCGAGGCACTGCGCACGCTCCAGGCATACGGGCGGCCCATCACCTGACGGGGACGGCCCTCCCCTCCCGCTCCGCCGGCACTCCTTCCGCTCTCTCCGTACGAACACTGGTCGATTCTTTTCGTACGAACGCTGGTCGATCCGGCTCCGGAGCCCGACACTCGTGCCTGTGCATCCGCCAGAGCCGCACAGCACCCCCGAAAGGTCGCCGCTGGTGAGCGGGGCCTGGCGCACCACGTGGTTGTTGCTGGCCTTCATGGTGGTCAACTTCGCCGACAAGGCGGTCCTCGGGCTCGCGGGGCCGGAGATCCGCGCGGACTTCGACCTCACCCGGCAGGAGTTCGGCGCGGCACAGTCGGCGTTCTTCGCACTCTTCTCCGTAGCGGCCCTCGGGGTCTCCCTGCTGACCCGGCGCGTACGGACGACCCCGCTGCTCCTGGTGCTCGTGCTGCTCTGGTCGGCCGCTCAGCTGCCGATGGTGTGGGGCGCTGCGGGGTTCGGCACGCTGGTGGCCACGCGGGTGCTCCTGGGCGCGGCCGAGGGCCCTTCCGCACCGGTGGCCATCCACCACGTCCACGGCTGGTTCCCGCAGCGTGAGCGGGCCCTCCCCACCGCGGTCCTGCTGTTCGGCGCGGCGGCCGGAGTCGCCGTGGCCGCGCCCGTGCTGAGTTGGGTGATCACCCACTGGGGCTGGCGCTGGTCGTTCGGAGTGGTGGGGCTCGTCGGTCTCGTCTGGGCCGTGGCCTGGCAGATCTGGGGCACCGAGGGGCCGCTCGCCCCACAGGTCGGAAGGGCTGCGGAGAGCAGCAGGGCCGCGGAGAACAGCACGGGCGGCGGCGACGCACCCGCGTCGGACAGCGTCCCCTTGCGTGCCGTTCTGCTGTCGGGCACCTTCATGATGGCGGCCTTCGGCGCCTTCGCCGCGTACTGGCTGATGAGCACCCTGCTGACGTGGACACCGGACTACTTGGAGAGCGTCGTCGGCTGGGACCTCGACCGAGCGGGCACGCTGGTAGGTGTCGGGGCCCTCGCCAACGGCGTGGTGCTGCTCGTCCACGGCCTGATCTCACAACGCTCCGCCCGGCGGGAGCCGACCGGCCGGCGACTGCCGGTGGGAGCAGGCGCCGGACTGCTCATGGTGGTTTCGGGCTGCGCTGTCGCGGTGTTCGGACTGCTCGACTCCATGTGGTGCAAGGTGCCTCTGCTGCTGGGCCCCATCACCCTGGCCATGGTCACGGTGGCCATGACGGCGTGCGCCCGCATCGCCCCACCCGCCCAACGGGGCGTCGTCCTGGGCGTACTGACCTTCGTGTACGCGCTCGGCGGCATCCTGTCCCCGCTGGTTCTCGGCGGCGTGGTGGATCAGGCGGCGACGGTGTCCGTGGGCTATGAGCGGGGCTGGCTGCTGACTTCGGGGCTGCTGTTGGCGGCAGGCGCCCTGGCGGCGCTGTTCTGTCGTCCGGAAGCGACCGCGAAACGGCTCGGGGTTTCCGAGGTCCCGTCGGCGCGGGTGCCGCTCGTCCCCTGAACCGACGTGTCACCCGCGTCAGCCCATGAGCGCCCGAAGTCCCGCCGTGACGACGACGGCCGTCGCGATGACGACAAGGAACGGCGCGCGCAGCAGCAACGCCAAGGCCGCTGCGGCGAGCCCTGCCGCCTTGGCGTCCAGGACGGGTGCCTGTCCCTCGGCAAAGGTCTGCTGGGCCGTGAGAGCCGCGAGCAGGGCCACCGGGAGCAGCGCTGCCATCCGTCGGACGAGCGGTCGCTCCAACACGCCCGCGGGCACCAGCAGCCCGGCGAGCTTGACGAGGTAGCAGCTGACGATGGTCGCTCCGATGGCGATCCAGACGTTCATCGGTCCTCCCTCCGCGCGTCGTGGCGGGCCCGTCGGCCCTCTACGTAGAGGACGATCGGCACGGCGAGAGCAGCAACCAGGACAGGCACGCCCGCGGGCAGTACCGGCAGCAGGCCCAGCCCGAGAATCACGGCGCCGCACGCGGCGGCACGCTCCGTAGAGGTACGCAGCATCGGTGCGAGCAGCGCGAGGAAGACCGCGGGACCGGCCGCGTCGAGCCCCCACGCGTCGGTGTCGCCGATCGCCTCGGCACCCAGCGCGCCGAGCAGCGTGGTGAGGTTCCAGAGCGCGTAGAGGCTGAGCCCGGTGACGGTGAAGCCGATGCGGGCGCTGCGCCGCGTGGGCTGGGCCAGGGAGACGGCCGCGGTCTCGTCGATGACCCAGTGCGCGGCGAACGGCCGGACCGCGCGGGGCAGGGCGAGCAGTTGCGAGAGGCGCAGCCCGTAGAACGCGTTGCGCACTCCGAGGAAGAAGGCGCCCGCGGCGGCCGTGAACGGGTTCCCGCCGCCGGCGAGCGCCCCCACCAGGGCGAACTGCGACGCACCGGTGAACACAAAAAGACTCAGCGCGCAGGTCTGGAGCAGGGTGAGGCCGCTGCCCGCAGAGGTCACTCCGAAGGCGAAGCCGGAGAGTCCGACGGCGACCCCGACGCCGAGCGCGTCACGGACGACGGCTGCGTCGGGCTTCTCCAGGGGTGCCCCCTGTTCCTCCGGAAGTGCACCCCGCATCTCTGGAAGTGCGCCGCGCTCCTCCGGAGGGCTGAGCTGTTCCTGTGCGCGTATGCATGCGCTGTCTGACGCATCTAGGCCCGCGGAGGGCGTCTGTTCTGCCACGCCCCGGACGTTATGAGCGGCCCCACTACCGGGTCTTGTACGTTCTTGCGCTCGCGCTGATACGCCCCTGGGGGCACCCCCACGATCCGGGTGAAGTGCCGGTTGAGGTGCGGCTGGTCGGTGAAGCCCACGGCGACGGCCGCGTCGGCGGGCGCCGTGCCCGCGTCGAGAAGGTGCCGGGCCCGGCGCACCCGCGCGTCGGTGAGCCAGGCGTGCGGCGGCATGCCGTACGTGTCCCGGAACGCGCGCAGCAGAGCGAAGGGGCTGGTGCCGAGGTCGGTGGCGAGCCGCTCCAGACTCGGCGGATCCGCGAGGCTGTCCTCCAGGACGGCACGCGCGCGTGCCGCCGTCCTCGCACCCGCCGTGCGCACGGTGCGCTGCGGCAGGGGCCCGCCGTTGAGGCGCAGCAGCCGGGTCACCGCCACCCGCAACAGCGTGTCGGCAGCGAGTGCGTTGCCGTCCTCCGCCGCGCGCAGCACGCGGTGCACGAGCGCCACGGAGTACGGGTCGGAGAGCACCGGGCGGACGAATCCGGGCGCCCCCCGAAGGGTCGTGGTCTCCGCCGCGATGGCGGCGACCACCTCCGGCGCGGGGTAGACAGCCCCGTAGCGCCAGCCGTCGGGCGCGCCGGCCCGGCCCGTGTGCGGGGTGTCGGGGTTGATCAGGGCGAGGGTTCCCGGGCCGGCGTGCCGGTCGGCCCCGCTGTGCCGGAAGACGTCGACGCCCTCGGCGATCCCGGCGATGACGAAGTGCTCGTGGGTGTGCCGCACGAACGTCCTGCGGATGTAGTGCGCCCGCAGGAGGTCGACGCCCGGCAGCTCCGCGTACCGCCAATGCCGCGCCTGCTCCGCCGAACCCCTCTCGGCCCCATGCCGCGCCTGCCCCGCCGAGCCTGCCCCCTCCCCACTCCGCGCCTGCTCCACCGAACCCGCCCCGCCCCCACCCCGCGCCTGCCCCGCCGCACCCGCCATGCACCCATTCTGCGACGGGCACGCAACCTCTTCTCCGCAGGTCGGCGCCGATGTCAGTGGCGGGGTGCACGATGGGGGCATGGTCAGCTCCGCGTCCAGTGCGCCCGGCGCCCCCAGCGCCCTAGCCGGATTCTCCCCCGCGACCCGCGGTTGGTTCACGGGGGCCTTCTCCGCGCCCACCTCCGCGCAGGCCGGGGCGTGGCACGCCATCTCCGAGGGTTCCGACGTGCTGGTCGTCGCGCCCACGGGCTCCGGGAAGACCCTGGCCGCGTTCCTCGCCGCGCTCGACCAGCTGACCTCGACACCGCCGCCCGCCGACCCGAAGAAGCGCTGCCGGGTGCTGTACGTGTCACCGCTGAAGGCCCTCGCGGTCGACGTGGAGCGCAATCTGCGCAGCCCCCTGACCGGCATCCGCCAGGAGTCGGTGCGGCTCGGCCTGCCCGAGCCCGAGGTGCGGGTCGGCATCCGCTCGGGTGACACCCCGCCCGCCGAGCGCCGGGCCCTGTCGACCCGCCCGCCGGACATCCTGATCACCACGCCCGAGTCGCTCTTCCTGATGCTCACGTCGGCCGCGCGGGACGCGCTGACCGGCATCGAGACAGTGATCCTCGACGAGGTGCACGCGGTCGCGGGCACCAAGCGCGGCGCCCATCTCGCCCTGTCCCTGGAGCGGCTCGACGAGGTGCTTCCGAAGCCCGCGCGCCGCATCGGCCTGTCGGCGACGGTGCGCCCGGTCGACGAGGTAGCGCGCTATCTGTCCCCCAAGCGCAAGGTCGAGATCGTCCAGCCGCCGTCCGGCAAGGAGTTCGACCTCTCGGTGGTCGTTCCTGTGGAGGATCTGGGGGAGCTGGGCGGGTCCCCGGCAAGTGACTCCAAGGACGGCGCGGGGGCCGAGGCGGAGCGCCCGTCGATCTGGCCGCATGTCGAGGAGCGCATCACCGACCTCGTGCAGGCCCATCGCTCGACGATCGTGTTCGCCAACTCCCGCCGCCTGGCCGAGCGCCTCTGCAACCGGCTCAACGAGATCGCGTACGAGAGAGCGACCGGCGAGGCACTCCCCGAAGACCACTCTCCGGCGGAGCTGATGGCCGAGTCGGGTGCCGCCAAGGGCGCCCCGCCGCTCCTGGCCCGCGCCCACCACGGCTCCGTCTCCAAGGAGCAGCGCGCACAGGTCGAGGAGGACCTGAAGGCGGGCAGGCTGCCGGCCGTCGTCGCCACGTCCAGCCTGGAGCTGGGCATCGACATGGGTGCGGTCGACCTGGTCGTGCAGGTCGAGTCGCCGCCGTCGGTGGCCTCCGGGCTGCAGCGCGTGGGCCGGGCGGGACACCAAGTGGGCGCTGTCTCCACGGGAGTCGTCTTCCCGAAGTACCGCGGAGACCTGGTCCAGGCCGCCGTCGTCACGGAGCGGATGCGCACCGGCTCCATCGAGTCCCTCCGCATCCCGGCCAACCCGCTGGACGTGCTGGCCCAGCAGCTGGTGGCGATGGTCGCGCTCGACACCTGGCAGGTCGACGACCTGCTGGCGGTGGTCCGCCGGGCGGCGTCCTTCGCCTCGCTTCCGGAGTCCGCGTTCACGGCGGTCCTGGACATGCTCGCGGGGCGCTATCCCTCCGACGCGTTCGCCGAATTGCGTCCGCGCGTGGTCTGGGACCGCGTCGCGGGCACGGTCACCGGGCGGCCGGGGGCGCAGCGCCTGGCGGTCACCTCCGGAGGCACCATCCCCGACCGGGGCCTCTTCGGAGTCTTCCTCGCGGGCGCCGACCCCAAGAAGGGCGGCGGCCGGGTCGGAGAGCTCGACGAGGAGATGGTGTACGAGTCCCGGGTGGGCGACGTCTTCACGCTCGGCACGAGTTCCTGGCGCATCGAGGACATCACGCGCGACCGGGTGCTCGTCTCCCCCGCCCCCGGCGTCCCGGGTCGCCTCCCCTTCTGGAAGGGCGACCAGCTGGGCCGCCCGCTGGAATTGGGCCGCGCTCTGGGCGCGTTCCTCCGAGAGGTCGGCGCGCTCTCCCGCGAGGACGCGCGCGGGCGGCTCCTCGCCACGGGCCTGGACTCCTGGGCGGCGGACAACGTCCTGGCGTACCTCGCGGAGCAGCGCGAGGCCTGCGGGCACATCCCGGACGACCGCACGATCGTCGTCGAGCGGTTCCGCGACGAGCTGGGCGACTGGCGGGTCGTCGTGCACTCCCCCTTCGGAGCCCAGGTGCATGCCCCGTGGGCCCTCGCCCTCGGCGCCCGCCTCACCGAGCGGTACGGCATGGACGCACAGGTCATGCACGCCGACGACGGCATCGTGCTGCGGCTGCCCGACGCCGACCTGATGGGTTTCGACCTGCTCGACCAGGAGCCCACCGCGCCCCCTGTGGAGTACGACGCGGAGAAGGCCCCGGTCAGCGCCGGCGACGTGATCTTCGACAAGGGCGAGGTCAATCAGATCGTCACCGACCAGGTGGGCGGCTCGGCACTGTTCGCCTCGCGCTTCCGCGAATGCGCTGCCCGGGCGCTGCTGCTGCCGCGCCGCAGCCCCGGCAAGCGCACCCCGCTGTGGCAGCAGCGCCAGCGCGCCGCCCAGCTTCTGGAGGTCGCCAGCGAGTACGGCTCGTTCCCCATCGTCCTCGAAGCGGTCAGGGAGTGCCTCCAGGACGTCTTCGACGTACCGGGACTGACGGAGCTGATGGGCGACATCGAGTCCCGCAGCGTCCGCCTCGTCGAGGTGACCACGCCCGAGCCCTCCCCCTTCGCCCGCTCCCTCCTGTTCGGGTACGTCGCCCAGTTCCTGTACGAGGGCGACTCCCCCCTCGCCGAGCGGCGCGCGGCGGCACTCTCCCTGGACTCCCGGCTGCTCGCGGAGCTGCTCGGCCAGGCGGAGCTGCGCGAGTTGCTCGACGCGGACGTCCTGACGGAGCTGGAGCAGGAGCTTCAGTGGCGTACCGAAGACCGCCGCGTCAAGGACCCCGAAGGCGTCGCCGACCTGCTGCGGCTCCTCGGGCCGCTCACCGGGGACGAGTTGGCCGAGCGCGGCGCCGAGCCGGGCTGGGCCGAGGAGCTCGCGGCCGCCCGCCGCGCGATCCGGGTCCGCATCGCCGGCGCGGACCACTGGGCGGCGATCGAGGACGCGGGCCGGCTGCGCGACGCCCTCGGCACGGCGTTGCCCGTAGGCGTCCCCGAGGCGTTCACCGAGCCCGTCAAGGACCCTCTCGGCGACCTCCTCGCCCGCTTCGCGCGGACGCACGGCCCGTTCACGTCCGCCACCGCCGCCGCCCGCTTCGGCCTGGGAGCGGCGGTCACGGAGGGCGCCCTGCAACGCCTCGCGGCGAACGGCCGCGTGGTGCAGGGGGAGTTCCACCCGGCGGGCATCGGCCAGGAGTGGTGCGACGCCGCGGTACTGCGCCGACTGCGCCGCCGCTCCCTGGCCGCCCTGCGGCACGAGCTGGAGCCGGTGCCGCCGGCCGCGCTCGCCCAGTTCCTGCCCCAGTGGCAGAACCTGAGCGGACACGGCCTGCGCGGCATCGACGGCCTGGCACGCGCCGTCGAACAGCTCCAGGGCGCCACCGTCCCCGCCTCCGCGCTCGAGAAGCTCGTGCTCCCCTCGCGCGTCTCGGGCTACCACCCGGCCATGCTCGACGAACTGACCGCGGCCGGCGAGGTCATCTGGGCCGGCGCGGGCTCCCTGCCGGGCAAAGACGGCTGGGTCTCCCTCTACCTGGCCGACACCGCGCCCCTGCTCCTGCCTCCCCCACACCCCTTGGAGCTCACCGCCCTGCACCAGTCGGTCCTGGACACCCTCTCCGGGGGATACGGCCTCTTCTTCCGCCAGATCGCCGACCAGGTCCGCGCCACCACCCACCCGGACGCCCTGGATCCACAGCTGGCCGACGCCATCTGGGAGCTGGCCTGGTCGGGCCTCCTCACGAACGACACACTCGGCCCGATGCGCTCCCTCCTCGGCTCCGGCCGCACCGCGGGAGCCACGGCCCACCGCGCCAAGCGCAGCACCCCGCGCGGGCGCTACGGAAGCCTCACCGCGGCCGCCCGCACCGCCTCCCGCACCGGCCCTCCCACCGTCGCGGGCCGCTGGTCGCTGCTCCCCTCCCGCGAGCCCGACCCGACCCTGCGCGCCCACGCCCTGGCCCGCGCCCTCCTGGACCGGCACGGCGTGGTGACCCGCGGCGCGGTGGCGGCCGAAGGGGTCGAGGGCGGCTTCTCGGCGACGTACCGCGTCCTGTCGGCCTTCGAGGACAGCGGGCAGGCGCGCCGCGGTTACGTCGTCGAGGGCCTCGGCGCAGCACAGTTCGCGATGGACGGCGCGGTGGACCGCCTGCGCGCCACGGCGAACGCCCGGGATCGTACGGACGGTTCACGCCCCTCCGACGCCCAGGCCGCCGTCGTCCTGGCCGCCGCGGACCCTGCCAACGCGTACGGGGCCGCCCTGCCCTGGCCCGAGCCACCGAACGGCGCGAGTCACAAACCCGGCCGCAAGGCGGGCTCCCTCGTCATCCTCGTCGACGGCGAGCTGACGCTCTACATGGAGCGCGGCGGCAAGACACTGCTAGCCTGGCCCGCCGCTCCGGAGAGCCCGGTCGCCGACGACCCCAGGCTGCACGCCGCCGCCGAAGCACTGGCCGCGGCCGCCCGAGCGGGTTCCCTCGGCACGGTCACCGTGGAGCGGGTGAACGGCTCCGCCGCCCTGACGTCCCCCTTCGCCCCTCTCCTGGAAGGAGCCGGCTTCCACGCCACCCCGCGCGGCCTCCGCCTGCGCGCGTGACGACGCACATCACGAGCGCACCCGCGCGGGCACCCTCACCCGCACCCAGGCGGGCACCCTCACCCGCACCCACGCACGCACCGGCACCCGCGCGGGCACCGTCACCCGCACTCGCGCCCCGGCACCCGAGCCCCGGCACTCGCGCCCCCTCCATGCCACCCTGGACCCATGCCCGAAGGTGACACCATCCACCAGGCGGCCCGGCGCCTGGACTCCGCCCTCGCCGGGCACATCCTCACGCGCTCCGACCTCCGCGTGCCCAAGCTCGCGACGGTCGACCTCACCGGGCGCACCGTCCTGGACGTCACCCCGCGCGGAAAGCACCTCCTCACCCGCATCGAGGGCGGCCTCACCCTGCACTCGCACCTCCGGATGGACGGCTCCTGGCGGCTGTTCGCCCCCGGTGAGCGGTGGCGCGGCGGCCCCGGGCACCAGATCCGGGCGATCCTCGGCACCGCCGAGCGCACCGCCGTCGGCTACCGCCTGCCCGTCCTCGAACTGCTCCGCACCACCGACGAGGACAAGGCCGTCGGCCACCTGGGCCCCGACCTCCTCGGCCCCGACTGGGACCCGGAGCGCGCCCTGAGCAACCTCCTGGCCGCGCCTGAGCGCCCTCTCGGCGAGGCCCTTCTGGACCAGCGCAATCTCGCGGGCATCGGAAACGTCTTCAAGAGCGAGATCTGCTTCATCCTGGGCGTCACCCCGTGGCTCCCGATCGGCGAGCTACCCGAGGAAAAGGCCGCCCGACTCCCCGCCCTCTCCAAGAAGCTCCTGGAAGCCAATCGCGACCGGCCCTCCCGCACCACCACGGGCCGCGACGTCAACGGCCAGCGCCTCTTCGTGTACGGGCGCGCGCCCCGTCCCTGCATGCGCTGCGGCAACCCGATCCGCGTCGGCGAGCAGGGCGACGGCTCCCGCAGCCGCCCCACCTACTGGTGCCCCACCTGCCAGCGGGGCCCGACCCAGTAACCCTCCCGACAACCCCGCCCCCACACCCACACCGCCCAGTTGACGCACCGTCAGAAATAGCCGTACCGTCCCGCCATGCCCGTCAAGGCGTACGACCTCACCGGACGCACCGCTTTCGTCACCGGCGCCGCCAGCGGCATCGGACGCGCGACGGCCCTGCTCCTCGCGGAGGCGGGCGCCACCGTCCACTGCGCCGACCGGGACGAGCAGGGCCTCCACGAGACCGCCACCCGCATCAAGACGGCAGGCGGCACCGCACACACCCACCCCTTGGACGTGGCCGACAGAACACAGGTCGAACAGGCCATCACGGCAGCGGCAACGACCTCCACAGCCACACCGGCCGACACAGCCGCCCCCCAGACCCCCCGCCTCGACATCCTCGCCGCCATCGCCGGGGTCATGCACAACAGCACGGTCCTGGAGACCCGCGACGAGGACCTCGACCGCGTCCTGGACATCAACTTCAAGGGCGTCCTGTACGCCTGCCGGGCCGCGGCCCGCGTCATGATCGAGGCAGGATCCGGCGGCAGCATCGTCACCATGGCCTCGGGCGCCGTCGACACCGGCGGCCCCGGCCTCCTCTGCTACGGCGCGTCCAAAGCGGCCGTCGTCCAGCTCACCAAGACCCTGGCCACGGAGGTCGGCCCGCACGGCATCCGCGTCAACGCCGTCGCGCCAGGCTGGATCCGTACACCGATGACTGCCCGGCACGGCACAGAGGCCCAGCGCCACACCGAGGGACTCATGGAGCGCATGTCACCCCTCGGCCGCGTCGGCGAACCGGACGACATCGCTCACGCCGTGCTGCACCTGGCGTCCGACGCCGCGTCCTTCACGACGGGCCAGATCCTCCGCCCCAACGGCGGCGTCGCCATGCCTTGGTAACGCCGGCACGCGTCCTCGTGCCACAGGGCCACCGCCGCCCTCCGTCCGACGTCCCGGCGGCCACGGAGGGAACCTGCCGCCTGCCACCATGCCTGGCCGCCGCCACCTCGCCCTCGGCGCGCGCCTTCGGCACACAGTGCACGGGCAGCACGCTCAATCCCCATCCGCCGGCCGCGACCGCCCCCTCCAGCACCCCGGCATCGGGCGCGAAGGCCAATCTCAGCACGCCCCACCACCACAACGCGCCGAGCGCCAGGACAGACACCCATCGCACAGCCCGCCATGTCACGGTCCTCCCGCTCACGGCTGCCACAGATGCCACCTCCCGCCCAACGCGAGGTCGACGCTAAACGCAGGGGTTCACTCCCCGGGAGGGCGTACTCGCGGCGCCGGAAGCACGAAACCGAGCACGAGACCGGCACACAGCGCACGAACGGCGGACCGCCCACAGAAGCCGCCTCACCCAGCAAACGCCTCACCCAGCAGACGTCTCGCTCAGCAAACGCCTCACCCACCAGCCGCCTCGCCCACCAGACGCCCTCACACAGCACGCCCCGGCCGATTGCATTCCCGGCCGGGGCGTGCCGAACGCGTCAGCTGTTCTCGGCCTGGAACATCCAGTGGTGCTTCTCCAGATCGGCCGAGATCTGGATGAAGATGTCCTGGGTGACCGGGTCCGCCTCACCGGTCGCGTCGATGCGTTCCCGCATCCGGGTGATGACCGCACCCAGCGCGTCCACGAGCGTCCCGACCGCGTCCACGTCCTTGACCCAGCCCTCGGGGACCTTTCCGATCCCGCTGCTCTGCGACACGGTCGCCGCGCGCCCGTCGGGCGAGACGCCGAGCGTGGAGGCGCGCTCCGCGACGGTGTCGGAGTGCTGCCTGGCCGTGTCGACGACGTCGTCGAGCTGCAGGTGCACGGAGCGGAAGCGCGGGCCGACCACGTTCCAGTGGATCTGCTTGGCCACCAGGGACAGGTCGACGAGGTCCACGAGTGCGCCCTGCAGGGCCTCGGAGACCGTCTTCAGATCTCCCTCGGACAGCGGGCTCTTCACGTCGTACATCTGTCTCCTCCAACTCACGAGCGAATGAGGTAAATCCCCACCAACCATGGCATAAAAGCTGCAAATAGGTCGATTCGGGGCCATCCAGCCCCTCGGGTACCACCTCGGCACAACACGTAAAACTCGAAAACCTCTGCTCATACGACGCAGAAGCCCCTACCGGGTACCCGGCAGGGGCTTCCACACACTTCGGAGCTGCTCAGGGCAGCGCCGCGTCACGCGGCGACGACGTCGACCGCCTCCGCGGGTGCCTTGATCGTGACCCGTTCCGGTGGCACTCCGGCCACGGAGACGGAATTGAGCATCGAGCGAACCGGTGCGCGCACCGGCTCGGGGACTGCTGCTGCAGACTCAGCCAGCTCGGCGAGCGACAGTTCGTCGCTCACTTCACGCATGAGCTCGGACATCCGTACGTCAAGCGCGTCGCAGATCGCGGAAAGCAGCTCGGAGGAAGCCTCCTTCTGCCCCCGCTCCACCTCGGAGAGATAGCCGAGCGAGACTCGGGCGGACGAGGAGACTTCGCGCAGAGTACGGCCCTGGCGCTGGCGCTGCCGACGCAGCACGTCACCCAGCAGGCGACGGAGCAGAATCATCGGTGGCTCCCTCCTCGGACCGCGTAGCCGCATCCTTCACGCCCCACCGTACCGCCTTGCGCGGCGGCCGTGCGGGGAGCGATGTCGTGTTCACTCAGGGCTGCAAACATCAATTCCCCCCGTTCTGTTCCGTATCCTGTGCCCGCCCATTCTCGGCACGTTCTCCGGATAGCTGCTCGAGAAGCAACGTGAGCACGCTCCGTACACTCTCCATACGGATTTCCGAACGGTCACCGTTCAACCGCAGGGCGGCAACTTTCCCACGCGGTCCGCCATCGGCGTAACCGCGCATGCTTTCGACTTCTGACTCGGTAACCACGGTTTCCGGCCTCGAAACCGCGATATCCGGCCCCGAAATCGCCACATACACCGTTCCGACCGGCTGTCCGTCCTGCGGGTCGGGCCCGGCGACCCCGGTGGTCGCCAGTCCCCAGTCCGCGCCGAGCACCTCGCGGACACCGTCCGCCATCTGCCGCGCGACCTCGGGATCCACCGCCCCGCGCTCGTCCAGCAGAGTGCCGTCGACCCCGAGCACGTCCCGCTTCAGATCGGTGGCGTACGCGGTCACGGACCCCCGGAAGACCTTCGAGGCCCCGGGCACCGACGTGATCTCGGCGGCCACCAGGCCCCCGGTCAGCGACTCGGCGACCGCGAGCGTCTCACCGCGCGCGGCCAGCAGACGCACCAGTGCGCTCGCCGGCAGCTCACCGGCCGACTGCACCGACGGCACCGACTGCACCGACAGCTCAGCGCCCGAGACCCCGGGGAACGTCACTTCGCGGCCTCCCGGGCGGACTGAGCGGCCGCCGCACGCGCCTCGGCCATGCCCTGCCTGCGCAGCACGACGGCCTGCTTCACATAGTCGAGCCCGGTCACCACGGTCAGCACCACGGCGACCGCCATCACCCAGAACCGCAGGCTGGCGAGTGGGCCGGTCAGGGCGAGAACGTACATCCCGACGGCGGTGCCCTGCGCCAGCGTCTTCATCTTTCCGCCGCGGCTGGCCGGAATGACCCCGTAACGGATCACCCAGAAACGCAGCAGCGTGATCCCGAGCTCGCGCCCGAGAATCACTCCCGTCACCCACCAGGGCAGGTCGCCGAGCCAGGACAGACAGATCAGCGCGGCCCCCATGATCGCTTTGTCCGCGATGGGGTCGGCGATCTTCCCGAAGTCCGTGACCAGGTTGTACGTGCGCGCCAAGTGGCCGTCGAAGAGGTCGGTGATCATGGCGACGGCGAAGGCGGCCCAGGCGAACGAGCGCCAGGCCGGGTCGTACCCTCCGTTGCCGAGCAGCAGCATCACGAAGCCGGGCACGAGCAGCAGCCGCAGCATGGTCAGCAGGTTCGCGACGTTCCACAGGCTGGCCTGATCGACCGCCGCGGCGCCCAGCTTTCCGCCGCGCACCGGCTTGGCGCTCGAAGCGCCCTGCGCGCCGGAGCCGCCCGCGGATGCCGGGACACCGGTCATCTGCCGGCCTCCTCGAGACACTCAGCCACCAAGTCCACGCCCTCCGTGCCGACGACCTTTGCCACGACCATACGGCCGACCTGCAGCCCGTCATCGGCCGCGGCGCCCGTCAGGCGGATCTGGCCGTCCGTCTCGGGGGCCTGGTGCGCGGCTCTGCCGAGCGGGCCCTCCTCCTCGTCGAGGGACTCGACGAGGACCTCGACGGTCTCGCCGAGCCGCTCGTCGGCACGCTGCGAGGTGAGCTCCTCGGCGAGCCGCGCGATGTGCGCGAGCCGCGCGTCGACGACGTCCTGGTCGAGCTTCTGGTCGTACGTGGCCGCTTCGGTGCCCTCCTCGTCGGAGTACCCGAAGACGCCGATGGCGTCGAGGCGTGCGCCGGTCAGGAACCGCTCCAGCTCCGCGAGGTCCGACTCGCTCTCGCCGGGGAAGCCCACGATGAAGTTGGAGCGCACGCCGGCCTGCGGCGCCTTGCTCCTGATGGTGTCCAGGAGCTCCAGGAAGCGGTCGGTGTCCCCGAAGCGGCGCATGGCGCGCAGCACGCCGGGCGCGGAGTGCTGGAAGGACAGGTCGAAGTACGGGGCGACCTTCTCCGTCGACGTGAGGACGTCGATGAGGCCGGGCCGCATCTCGGCAGGCTGCAGGTAGCTGACGCGCACCCGCTCGATGCCGTCGACGGCGGCCAGCTCGGGCAGGAGCGTCTCCAGGAGCCGGATGTCGCCGAGGTCCTTGCCGTACGAGGTGTTGTTCTCGGAGACGAGCATGACCTCCTTGACGCCCTGCTCGGCGAGCCAGCGGGTCTCACCGAGGACGTCGGAGGGGCGGCGCGAGATGAAGGAGCCGCGGAAGGAAGGAATGGCGCAGAACGAGCAGCGCCGGTCGCAGCCGGAGGCCAGCTTCACCGAGGCGACGGGGCTGGTGCCGAGGCGGCGGCGCAGCGGGGCGCGCGGCCCCGACGCGGGCGCGACGCCCTCGGGCAGGTCCTGCGGCGCCTCCGCGGGGGCGTGCCCGGGCAGGGCGACCCCGGCTCCGGCGGCCTGTCGCTCGGCGGGGCTGATCGGCAGCAGCTTGCGCCGGTCACGCGGGGTGTGGGCCTCGACACTGCCACCGCTGAGGATGGTGTTCAGGCGGTTGGAGATGTCGGAGTAGTCGTCGAAACCGAGCACGCCGTCGGCCTCGGGCAGCGCGTCGGCGAGCTCCTTGCCGTACCGCTCGGCCATGCAGCCGACCGCGACGACGGCCTGGGTCTTGCCGTGGCCCTTCAGGTCATTGGCTTCGAGGAGGGCGTCGACGGAGTCCTTCTTGGCGGCTTCGACGAAGCCGCAGGTGTTGACGACGGCGACATCCGCGTCCTCGGCGTCCTCGACGAGCTGCCAGCCATCCGCCTCCAAGCGGCCTGCGAGCTCCTCCGAGTCCACCTCGTTACGGGCGCAGCCAAGAGTGACAAGGGCGACGGTGCGGCGTTCAGGCATGGTCTCAAGACTACTTCGTCCGCGCCTCGGCACCGGCCGCGAGGGTTACCGGCCGGTCCGCCACCGGCCGCCGGTACGTCACCCGCCCGTCACCGTGTCTCGTGGAGCTCTGCAGGTCGGCGGCTTGTCAGCACCCTTCAGGGGACCGGTCAGCCTGCTTGGGGATCGCCCTTCGTGTAGCTGAGACGCTCCACCGTGCCGGGCTCGAATTCGTTCTCGACCGGCTTTCCGTTCACGTACAGGTTGATCGCGCCCGCGTCGCCGAGGACGAGGTCGATCTTCTGCTTGTCCTGGAACGTCTTGTCCTGGCCCTGCTCCAGGACGCCGTCGAAGAGGGTGCGCCCGCTGTGGTCCTTGGCCGAGATCCAGCTGCGGCCGTCCGCGGCGTCGACCTTGACGGTGACCTTGTCGCGCGGGACACCGGCGATGGCGCTGTCCGACGGGTCGGGCTTGGGGTCGGCGGGCTTGGCGGGCTTGCTGGGCTTCGGCTTCTCCGCGGGCTTGGTGCTCGCGGGAGCGGAGCCCTCGGCGACCGCCTTCGAACCGTCGTCGCCGTCGTCGCCGCTGAACGCGGTGAAGCCGACGAAGCCGATCACCGCGACGATCGCGGCGACCATGGCGGCGGTCCAGTTCGGCCTGCGCGGCTCGGAGCGGATGCGCTCGGCCTCGAAGAGGGGCGCCGCCGGCGTGGGCGCGGGCGGGCGGCCGCCGTGCCCCTCGTCGTACTGCGCGATCAGCGGGGCCGGATCGAGTCCGACGGCGCGCGCCAGGGTCCTGATGTGGCCGCGGGCGTACACGTCGCCGCCGCACCGGGAGAAGTCGTCCTGTTCGATCGCGTGCACGATCGGGATGCGCACGCGCGTGGAGGAGCTGACTTCGTCGACGGTCTGGCCGGCGGCGACACGGGCCTGCTGCAGGACACGGCCGATCGAGGGGCGCTCGGCCGCCTGCTGTTCGCCGGTCCGGGTCTCGTCTGCCGGGATGTTCTCCGCGGCATGGTCAGGGCCGTCCGCGACGTGGTCGGGGCGGTCGAGGCGGTCGTCCGAAGGTCGGTCGTCTTCAGGGGAGTTACCGATGGACACGGGGGCGCCTTTCGAGCGTGTAGCCACCTGCCGGAGGTTCAGTTTAGGCGGGTCTTGAAAGGGTGGGGCAACCGGACGGACGGACTTTGTACGCCATCAGAATGGCCGGACATCCTGATGGTGGGACATCGTGCTCTTCTCTTCCTCAACTTGACGTGTGTCGAGAGGAAACGGTTGCCTGTCGATCCCTTATGGGTGAGCCTCTCCCACCCTTATGGCTGAGCCTCCCCGCGGATCACGGCGAGCACTCCGTCCAGTTCGTCAGGTTTCACGAGAACGTCACGCGCCTTGGAGCCCTCGCTGGGCCCGACGATGGAGCGGGACTCCATCAGGTCCATCAGCCGGCCGGCCTTGGCGAAGCCGACGCGCAGCTTGCGCTGCAGCATGGACGTGGACCCGAACTGGGTGGAGACCACCAGTTCAGCGGCCTGGCACAGCAGGTCGAGGTCGTCGCCGATGTCCTCGTCGATCTCCTTCTTCTGCTTGGTGCCGACGGTGACGTCGTCCCGGAAGACGGGCGCCATCTGGTCCTTGCAGTGCTGCACGACCGCGTGGATCTCGTCCTCGGTGACGAACGCGCCCTGCATACGGACGGGCTTGTTCGCCCCCATCGGCAGGAACAGGCCGTCACCCTTTCCGATGAGCTTCTCCGCACCGGGCTGGTCGAGAATGACGCGGCTGTCGGCGAGGGAGGAGGTCGCGAAGGCGAGCCGCGACGGCACGTTCGCCTTGATCAGGCCGGTCACGACGTCCACGGAGGGCCGCTGGGTGGCGAGCACCAGGTGGATGCCGGCCGCGCGCGCGAGCTGCGTGATGCGGACGATCGAGTCCTCGACGTCGCGCGGCGCGACCATCATCAGGTCGGCGAGCTCGTCGACGATCACCAGCAGGTACGGATAGGGCTGGAGCTCCCGCTCACTGCCCTCGGGCGTCTTGAGCTTGCCCTCGCGGACGGCCTGGTTGAAGTCGTCGATGTGCCGGTAGCCGAACGCCGCGAGGTCGTCGTAGCGCAGATCCATCTCGCGTACGACCCACTGGAGCGCCTCGGCGGCCCGCTTGGGGTTGGTGATGATCGGCGTGATCAGGTGCGGGATGCCCTCGTACGCGGTGAGCTCGACGCGCTTGGGGTCGACGAGGACCATCCGGACGTCCTCGGGCGTCGCTCTTATCATGATCGACGTGATCAGGCAGTTGATGCAGGACGACTTGCCGGATCCCGTGGCACCGGCGACCAGGATGTGCGGCATCTTCGCCATGTTCGCCATGACGTAGCCGCCCTCGACGTCCTTGCCGAGCGCGACGAGCATGGGGTGGTCGTCCTCGGCCGCGTCCGCGAGGCGCAGCACGTCGCCGACGTTGACCATCTCGCGGTCGGTGTTCGGGATCTCGATGCCGACCGCGGACTTGCCGGGGATGGGCGAGATGATCCGGACGTCCGGGGAGGCGACCGCGTACGCGATGTTCTTGGCCAGTGCCGTGATCTTCTCGACCTTCACGGCGGGGCCGAGCTCGATCTCGTAGCGCGTGACGGTCGGGCCGCGCGTGAAGCCGGTGACGGCCGCGTCGACCTTGAACTCGGTGAAGACGTTCGTCAGCGAGTGCACGACCGCGTCGTTGGCGGCGCTGCGGGTCTTGCCCGGGCCACCCCGCTCCAGGAGATCGAGCGAGGGAAGCGCGTAGGTGATGTCCCCGGCGAGCTGCAGCTGCTCGGCGCGCGGCGGCAGCTCGCGCTCGGGCTCGGGCGCGGCCTTGGTGAGGTCCGGTACGGGCCCGGAGGCGCCGCCCGCCCTGTCGGCGCCGTCAGCGGGCTTCTGCGGCTTCTTCTTGAGCTTGCCGGGCACCGGCGCGTCCGTGGCGCGCGCGGTCGGTACAGGGGCCGTGTGCTCCCGTTCCTCGCGCTGTTCCCGCTCCCCCGACACGCCCTGCGTCAGATCGGCGACCAGCGGCGACGGCGGCATGCCGTGCATCACCGCGCCGTCCAGGGCGGCCGCCGCGGCGGCGGCCACGTCCACGGCGTCCATCGGCCGGTCCATGTCCGGCTGTACGGGGGCCCGGCGCGGCCTGCGACGGGTGGAGAGCGCCTGCTCCTCGGCCTGGTCGGGGTCGTACTGGCCGGGGGCGGGGCCGCGGCGGCGCGAGGGACGGGCGGGCAGCGCCTCGCGCCACTGTTCCTCGTAGCGCTCGTCGTCCGTGTACTCGTAGGCCTCGTAGCCCTCGTAGCCCTCGACGGACTCGGGTGCCGGCTGGATCACGCCGAGCCTGACGCCGAGCAGCCTCAGCCGCTGCGGGATGGCGTTGACGGGCGTCGCCGTGACGACGAGCAGCCCGAAGACGGTGAGGAGCACCAGGAGCGGCACCGCGAGGATCTCGCCCATGGTGAAGATCAGGGGGGTGGAGGCGCCCCAGCCGATGAGGCCGCCGGCGTCCCTTATCGCCTGCATGCCGTCGCTGCGGGCCGGTGAGCCGCAGGCGACGTGGACCTGGCCGAGCACGCCGATGACGAGGGCGGACAGGCCGATCACGATGCGGCCGTTCGCCTCGGGCTTCTCCGGGTGTCGGATGAGGCGGACGGCGATGGTGCCGAGCAGCAGCGGCACGAGCAGGTCCAGGCGGCCGAAGGCGCCGGTCACCAGGATCTCGACGAGGTCGCCGACCGGGCCGCGGAGGTTCGACCAGGTGCCCGCGGCGACGATCAGCGCCAGGCCGAGCAGCAGGAGCGCGAGGCCGTCCTTGCGGTGGGCGGGGTCGAGGCCCTTGGCGCCGCGTCCTATGCCGCGGAACATCGCGCCGACCCCGTGCGCCAGGCCCAGCCAGACGGCGCGCACGAGCCGGTACACGCCCCCTGTGGGGCTGGGCGCCGCTTTGGGCGCGGGCTTCGCGGCGATCTTCTTGGCCGGTGCCTTCTTCGCGGGCGCCTTCTTCGCCGCGGCTTTCTTCGCGGGCGGTCTGGCAGCGGCCTTCTTCGCCGGAGCCTTTGTCGGCGCGGCCGCCTTCTTCGCGGGCGTCTTCTTGGCTGCGGGCTGACGTGAGGCCATGGGTGTGAGGTTACCGTTGCCGACCACTGTGGACACGTGTGCCTACTGCTTCACCCGTTCGTGTCGTCCCTGCGGAGGCCGAGAACTGACGGTGGTTCACCGGGTGGACCCGGCACGAAACCTCGTCAGTGAGGCTCCGTGCCGCGTCAGTTCTGCGAGGGGACCGAGGGGGCACCGCTGCCGGTGCCCGGCTCCAGGGCGTCAAGAGCCCGCCGCAGACCGGTCAGTTTGCGTTCGAGATGGGCGGCGGTGGCGACCGCCGCCGCGTCCGCCGACTCGTCGTCGAGCTGTTTGGACAGCGCCTCGGCCTGCTCCTCGACCGCGGCGAGCCGCGCCGACAGCTCCGCGAGCAGACCCGCGGGCTCCTTCGCGTCCCCGGCCGCGGCCTTGCCGCCGCCCTCGAGCTGGAGACGCAGCAGCGCCGCCTGCTCCCGCAGTTGGCAGTTCTTCATGTACAGCTCGACGAACACCGACACCTTCGCGCGCAGCACCCACGGGTCGAACGGCTTGGAGATGTAGTCCACCGCGCCGGCGGCATAGCCGCGGAAGGTGTGATGCGGCCCGTGGTTGATGGCGGTGAGGAAGATGATCGGGATGTCCCGGGTCCGCTCCCGCCGCTTGATGTGCGCCGCGGTTTCGAAACCGTCCATTCCCGGCATCTGGACGTCCAGCAGAATGACCGCGAAGTCGTCCGTGAGTAGTGCTTTGAGCGCTTCCTCCCCGGACGATGCCCGCACCAGTGTCTGATCGAGCGCAGAGAGGATGGCCTCCAGCGCCAGCAGATTCTCCGGCCGGTCATCGACCAGGAGGATCTTGGCCTTCTGCACCATGGCCCGCCCTCCTCGCCCCGGCGGTACACCGGGCGCCGCCCCAGGGGACGACTCCCTTGCGCCGCCCGTCCTTGTGCCGGTCATCGTAGCCGCACCCCGCTTGTCGCCACACCCTGTCACCGCGATGTCACTGTGCACGTAGCAGAAACGCGGTGGGAGACCAGAAGGTTCCCCGAATACCGCGGTTCTACACGACCTCGGCCACACTCTGTCAGCAACTCCGTGTGACGACGCCGGTTCTCGGTCACTGAGCGCGCATCCACTGCTCCATCACCGACAACAGATGATCCGGGTCGACCGGCTTCGTGACGTAATCGGAAGCTCCGGAGTCGATCGCCTTCTCCCGGTCGCCCTTCATCGCCTTCGCTGTGAGCGCGATGATCGGGAGTCCGGCGAACTGCGGCATCCTGCGGATCGCCGTCGTCGTCGCGTACCCGTCCATCTCCGGCATCATGATGTCCATCAGAACGACCGTCACGTCGTCGTGCTGTTCCAGCACCTCGATGCCCTCGCGGCCGTTCTCCGCGTACAGCACCGCCAGACCGTGCTGCTCCAGGACGCTGGTGAGCGCGAAGACGTTGCGGATGTCGTCGTCGACGATCAGGACCTTCTCGCCGCCGAACTGGAAACCGGTCCGCGGCGCGACCGGTGTCTCCTGACCCGCGTTGGGCCACGGCTCCTGCGTCCGCTGGGCCTCCGGGGCGCCGGGGGCCGGCTGTCCCGGCAGCGACGAGGGCTCCTGGACGGGCGCGGCACGGCGCCTCCTCCGGAACAGCGCGGCAGGGCTCGTGGGCTCCTCGCGGTGCGCCGGGGGCGCCGGCTGCCGCTCCGCTTCCTCGGCCGCCGGCGCCTCCTCCAGGGCGGGCAGCTCGCGCGACTGCGGCGCGGGCGCCAGCTGGGCGTAACCCTGGGGCGGCAGTTCGCTCGGGTGCAGCGGCAAATAGAGCGTGAAGGTGGAACCGCGGCCCGGCTCGCTCTGCGCGTGGATCTCGCCACCGAGCAGCCGTGCGATCTCCCGGCTGATGGAGAGCCCGAGGCCGGTGCCGCCGTACTTCCTGCTGGTCGTGCCGTCGGCCTGCTTGAACGCCTCGAAGATGACCCGCATCTTGCTGGCCGCGATGCCGATGCCGGTGTCCGTCACCGAGAAGGCGATCAGGTCGGCGTCGGCGTCACGCAGCGAGCCGGCCTCCAGGAGCTGTTCGCGGATCGCGTTGGGCACGTCGTTGCTGGCGTGCCGGATCACCAGCTCGACCGCTCCGGAGTCGGTGAACTTCACCGCGTTGGACAGGAGGTTGCGCAGCACCTGCAGCAGGCGCTGTTCGTCCGTGTGCAGCGTCGCGGGCAGCTCCGGAGAGACCCGTACGGAGAAGTCGAGGCCCTTCTCGGCGGTCAGCGGCCGGAAAGTGGCCTCTACGTAGTCGACGAGTTGGACGAGCGCGATGCGCGTCGGGGAGACGTCCATCTTGCCCGCCTCGACCTTCGACAGGTCGAGGATGTCGTTGATCAGCTGCAGCAGGTCCGAGCCCGCCCCGTGGATCGTCTCGGCGAACTCGACCTGCTTCGGGGTGAGGTTCGCGTCGGCGTTGTCCGCGAGCAACTTGGCGAGGATCAACAGGGAGTTGAGCGGTGTGCGCAGCTCGTGCGACATGTTCGCGAGGAACTCGGACTTGTAGCGCATCGAGACCGCGAGCTGTTCGGCCCGCTCCTCCAGGACCTGCCTGGCCTCTTCGATCTCGGTGTTCTTGACCTCGATGTCACGGTTCTGCTGGGCGAGCAGCTCGGCCTTCTCCTCCAGCTCCGCGTTCGAGTCCTGGAGCGCCTTCTGCCGGCTCTCCAACTCCGCGGAGCGCTCCCGCAGTTGCTCGGTCAGCTTCTGCGACTGCTTGAGCAGCACCTCGGTCTTCGTATTGACGCTGATCGTGTTGACGCTCGTCGCGATCATCTCGGCGATCTGGCTGAGGAAGTCCTTCTGGATCTGCGTGAAGGGCTGGAAGGCAGCCAGCTCGATCACGCCGAGGACGGTCCCTTCGAAGAGCACCGGCAACACGATGACCTGCGCGGGCGGCGCCTCACCGAGGCCGGACGCGATCCGCAGATAGCCGGAGGGCGCGTTCTCCACGAGGATGGTGCGCCGCTCCTTGGCGGCCGTCCCGATGAGGGTCTCGCCGGGCCGGAAGGACGTCGGCATGGACCCCATGGAGTAGCCGTAACTGCCGAGCATCCGCAGTTCGTACGCGTCCTCCTGGTCGCCCCCGAGGTCCTGGGCGTCGTCCGTCGGCATCGCGAGGAAGAACGCGCCGTGCTGCGCGGAGACGACGGGCGTCAGCTCGCTCATGATCAGCGAGGCGACGTCCTCCAGGTCCCGGCGGCCCTGCATCAGGCCGGAGATCCGCGCGAGGTTGCCCTTGAGCCAGTCCTGCTCCTTGTTGGCCAGGGTCGTGTCGCGGAGGTTCGCGATCATCGTGTTGATGTTGTCTTGGAGGGCCTGGATCTCACCCGCCGCGTCGACCTCGATCTTCAGGTTGAGGTCGCCTCGGGTCACCGCGGTGGCGACCTTCGCGATGGCGCGCACCTGACGGGTCAGGTTTCCGGCCATCTCGTTCACGGACTCGGTGAGGTCGCGCCACGTGCCGTCGACGTCCCGCACGCGTGCCTGACCGCCCAGCTGGCCCTCGGTGCCCACCTCGCGGGCCACGCGGGTCACCTGCTCGGCGAAGGACGACAGCTGGTCGACCATCGTGTTGATGGTGGTCTTGAGCTCCAGGATCTCGCCCCGGGCGTCGATGTCGATCTTCTTGGTCAGGTCGCCCTTGGCGATCGCGGTGGTGACCATCGCGATGTTGCGGACCTGGCCGGTGAGGTTGGACGCCATCGAGTTCACGGACTCGGTGAGGTCCTTCCACGTACCGGAGACGCCCGGCACGCGCGCCTGGCCGCCCAGGATGCCGTCCGTGCCCACCTCGCGGGCCACGCGCGTGACCTCGTCGGCGAACGAACTCAGCGTCGTCACCATGGTGTTCACCGTGTCGGCGAGCTGCGCGACCTCGCCGCGCGCCTCGACCGTGACCTTCTTGGTGAGGTCGCCGTTGGCGACCGCCGCCGAGACCTGGGAGATGTTCCGCACCTGGCTGGTCAGGTTGTTGGCCATCAGGTTGACGTTGTCGCTCAGGTCCTTCCAGATGCCCGTGACACCCGGCACGCGCGCCTGCCCGCCCAACTGGCCCTCCGTGCCCACCTCACGGGCCACACGCGTGACCTGCTCGGCGAACGAGGACAGCTGGTCGACCATCGTGTTGACGGTCGTGACGAGTTCGAGGATCTCGCCCTTCGCGTCGACGGTGATCTTCTTGGAGAGGTCGCCCATGGCGACGGCCGTCGTGACCTCGGCGATGTTCCGCACCTGCAAGGTGAGGTTGTTCGCCATGCCGTTCACGGACTGCGTGAGGTCCTTCCAGGTGCCCGAGACGCCCTGGACCTCGGCCTGACCGCCCAGGATGCCGTCGGTGCCCACCTCGCGGGAGACCCGCGTGACCTGCTCGGCGAAGGCGGAGAGCTGGTCCACCATCGTGTTCAGGGTGTTCTTCAGCTCGAGGATCTCGCCCCGCGCGTCCACGTCGATCTTCTGCGACAGGTCACCGCGGGCCACCGCCGTCGCGACCTGCGCGATGTTCCGCACCTGCGCGGTGAGGTTCCCTGCCATGCCGTTCACGGAGTCCGTCAGATCGCGCCACACACCGGCCACGCCGGGCACCTGCGCCTGACCGCCGAGACGCCCCTCGGTACCCACCTCGCGGGCCACCCGGGTCACCTGGTCCGCGAAGGCGGAGAGCTGGTCGACCATCGTGTTGATGGTGTTCTTCAGCTCCAGGATCTCGCCGCGCGCGTCGACCTCGATCTTCTGCGAGAGGTCACCGCGCGCCACGGCCGTCGTCACCTGCGCGATCTGACGCACCTGCGACGTCAGGTTCCCCGCCATGAAGTTGACGGAGTCCGTGAGGTCCTTCCACGTACCGCTCACGCCGTCAACCCGGGCCTGACCGCCGAGGCGGCCCTCGGTGCCCACGTCACGGGCCATCCGCGTGACCTGGTCGGCGAAGGACGACAGCTGGTCCACCATCGTGTTCACGGTGTTCTTCAGCTGGAGCATCTCTCCGGAGACGTCCACCGTGACCTTCTGCGACAGATCGCCGTTCGCGACCGCCGTCGTCACCTGGGCGATGTTCCGCACCTGTCCGGTGAGGTTGCGGAAGGCGGTGTTCACCGAGTCGGTGAGGTCCTTCCACGTACCGGCCGCGCCCTGCACCTGCGCCTGGCCGCCGAGCTCACCCTCGACACCGATCTCCCGCGCCACCCGCGTCACTTCGGAACCGAAGGCCGAGAGCTGGTCGACCATCGTGTTGACGGTGTTCTTCAGCTCGAGCATCTCGCCCGCGACATCGACGGTGACCTTCTGCGACAGGTCGCCGTTCGCGACCGCCGTCGTCACCGTCGCGATGTCCCGCACCTGCGTGGTGAGGTTGCGGAAGACCGTGTTGACCGAGTCGGTCAAATCCTTCCAAGTGCCCGCGGCGCCCGGCACATTGGCCTGACCGCCGAGCTGGCCCTCGGCCCCGACCTCGTTCGCCACGCGGGTGATCTCGTCCGCGAATGTACGGAGCGTCTCGGTCATCTGGTTGATCGTCTCGGCGAGCTGGGCGACCTCGCCGCGCGCGCTCACCGTCACCTTCCGGGACAGGTCACCGCTCGCGACCGCCGTGGTGACCTCGGCGATCCCGCGCACCTGGGCGGTGAGATTGCCGGCCATCAGGTTCACCGAGTCGGTGAGGTCCTTCCACACACCCGCCACACCCGGCACCTGCGCCTGGCCGCCGAGCTCGCCCTCCGTGCCGACCTCCCGGGCGACGCGCGTCACCTCGGAGGAGAACGACGACAGCTGGTCCACCATCGTGTTGACGGTGTTCTTCAGCTCCAGCATCTCGCCCGCGACATGGACGGTGACCTTCCGCGACAGGTCGCCCTTCGCCACCGCCGTCGTCACCAGCGCGATGTCCCGCACCTGGGCGGTCAGCCGGTACGCCATGGTGTTCACGGAGTCCGTGAGGTCCTTCCACGACCCGGACATCCCGCGCACCCTGGCCTGCCCGCCGAGCTTGCCCTCGGTGCCGACCTCGCTGGCCACCCGCGTGACCTCGTCCGTGAACGTGGAGAGCTGGTCGACGAGGTTGTTCACCGTCCGCCCGACCTTCAGGAACTCCCCGCGCAGCGGATGACCGTTTCCGTCGGCACCCTGCGCCCGCAACTCCATGCGCTGCTCAAGGTCACCCTCCGCCACCGCGGAGAGGACCCGGCCCACCTCGGAGACCGGTCGTACGAGATCGTCGACGAGCGCGTTCGACGCGTCGATCGCGGCGGCCCAGGAGCCCTCGCTCGCTCCGGTCTCGAGCCGTTCCGTGAGTTTTCCCTCACGTCCAACCGTGCGCCGCACCCTCGAAAGCTCGCCCGTCAGGTGCAGATTCCGGTCGGCCACCTCGTTGAAAACGGCCGCGATCTCCGACATGACGTCGTCACCGGAGACCGTGAGCCGCTTGCGGAAGTTGCCGTCCCGCATCGCCACCAGGGCCGCGAGCAGCCTGTTCAGAGCCGCAGCGTCCACCGAAGCCGTCGTCCCGTTGCGCGGTTTGCGCTGTTTGTTCAGGGACTGTCCGTCTTTCGCGCGCGTGTTTGTGCCCCGCGTCGCTGCGCCAGACTCCACTGTGTCCCTCCCGCAAGGGTCGACCGGTACTGCTCGGGTTGTTCTGACCTGTCCCATGAAGCTTGCCCAGTGTTTCACCATGGCCGAACCAGGCCATAACAGTTCGGCAGCTTCGCACACCGTCCGCACACCCTCCGGGCGGAAACACTGACGACCGGCATCAGCATGGACGGCGAAGGTAAGTAACCTTGCATCCGGCTGTCCAACCACCCCGGTCCTGCCCGGCCAGGGCGGTGGTACACGAAACAAGCGGGCATCGGAGGGGCGGCCGCACCATGGGTTCGGGAGAACTGGGCGTCGAGACAATCGCCACTGTCGACGCCGTCGATACTCGTACGAGGAGTGCTGTGATCACCGCGCGTGCGGCTGCCACCTTCGAACCCGTCGGGCGTTCCGTCGCGACGGCCCGCTCCTTCGTGCGCGACACCCTCCAGGGCTGGGGGTTCTCCGACATCGTCGACGACGCCGTCGTCCTCACCAGCGAGCTCGTCACGAACGCCGTGGTGCACGCCGGCACCGCCGCCGACGTCGAGTGCCTGCGCAGCGAGGACGCCGTCCGCATCGAGGTCTCCGACCGCTATCCGGAACGCGAGATCCCGCTTCAGCAGTCCTCCGTCAACATGGGCAGCCCGGACCGCGAGGGCGGCCGCGGCCTCCAGCTCTGCGCCGCACTCGCCACCCGCTGGGGCGTCGACTACAGCCCCACCCACAAGCAGGTCTGGTTCCAGCTCGACCTGCCCCACCGCCCCGTGGGCACCCGCACCGCGGGCCCCTCGCTCCCGGCCGACCTGCTGCCCATCGCCGACGGCAGGGTCCGCGTCGCCGTCATCCAGATCGACCGCCTCGGCGCGATCTCCGCCTGGAACGAAGACGCCGGAGAGCTCTTCGGGTACGCCGCCGAGCAGGTCATGGGCAAGCCGCTCATGGACCTCGCGGCCTGGCCGCACACGCCGGGCACCAGCACCGGCATCGCCGAGGCACTGCGGCTCTCCCGCTGGGAGGGCAGCTACGGCGTCCGCGGCGCCCACGGCCGCGTCATCCCTGTCTACGCCTCGCACCTGCGCGTCCGCGACGCCGACGGCGAACCGTCCACGGTCTGCCTGCTCGTGCGCGACGACGAGCGCGCCGTGCTCCAGACCCCGCTGCGTGGCGCCGCCCCGGAGCCGGGCGCCCGCAGCGAGTCGCACACCGCGGACCCCTTCGAGGTGTTCATCGGCTCCCCCGCCCCCGACGACCTCGACGGACTGCTCCAGCGCACCGTGGAGCGCGCCCGCGACATGCTCGACGGCGACGCGGCCTTCCTCCTCCTCGCCACCGACGACGAGACGGAGCTGGAGGTCCGCGCCTCCACGGGCCTGCCGTCGGCCCGCCAGCGCTTCGCCCGCGTCCAGGTCGAGTCGGCCCCCGGACGCTACGGCTCCGCCCGCATGCCGGCCGTTCACGAGGATCTGACGGTGGTGCCGGGCGCGGTCCCGCTGCTCGAAGGCACGGGCATGCGCTCCGTCGTCACCGTCCCGCTGAAGGTGGAGGGCCGCCTCACCGGTTCGCTGGGCGTCGCAGCCGAGGCCTCCGGCCGGTACTCGAACGAAGAGGCCCTGCGCCTCCAGTTCGCCGCCGACCGCATCGCCCTGGCCGTGGAGTCCGCGCGCCTCGGCGAGCTGGAGCGGCTCCGCCGCGGCTCGCTCTCCTTCCTCGTCGAGGCCTCCGACCTCCTCGCAGGCACCCTCGACCGCGACCAGACCCTGGCCCTCATGGCCCAGATGACGGTCCCGACACTCGCCACCTGGTGCGCCGTCTACACCATCGCGGACCAGTCGGCCGAGCCCTATCTGTCGTACGTCCTGCACGAGGACGAGGAGCGCATCGACGGCCTCAAGGCCCTGCTCTCCAAGATCGCCCCACCGGATCCGGTGCCGACCCCGGGCGCCCGCGTCTGGGCGGCCCCCTCCGAAGCCGCGCACCAGGCGGCCCTGCGCACCTCCATGCGCAGCGTGGGTCTCGGCGAGCCCATGACGCTGGGCTCGGGCATCGGCACGACGCTCTCCACCGCGTCGGCGGTGGGCGGCGAGACGGTGGTCCTCCCGCTGGTCGCCCGCAACCGCGTCATCGGCATGCTCACCCTCGGTAAGCCCGCCGACGAACACTTCCGCCAAGAGATCCTCGAATTGGCCGAAGATCTCTCCCGCCGGGCGGCCCTCGCCCTCGACAACGCCCGTCTCTACTCCGAGCGCATGGCCATCAGCCAGTCCCTCCAGCGCAGCCTGCTGCCGCCGGGGCTCCCGCAGGTCCCGGGCGTCGAGGTCGAGGTCATCTACCGCGCGGCCGGCGAGGGCAACGAGGTCGGCGGTGACTTCTACGACCTCTTCCCCATCCGCGACGGCGCGTACGGCTTCGCGATCGGCGACGTCTGCGGCACGGGCCCGGAGGCAGCGGCCGTCACGGGTCTCGCCCGGCACGCCCTGCGCCTGCTCGCCCGCGAGGGCTTCGGCGGCCCCGCGGTCCTGGAGCGCCTCAACGCCGCGATCCTCGACGAGGGCTCCCGCAGCCGCTTCCTCACCCTCCTCTACGGCGAGTTGTGGCCCCAAGAGGACGGCTCGGCGGTCCTGAAGATCGTCTGCGCTGGCCATCCGCTGCCGCTCCGCCTCCGCCAGGACGGCACCGTCGAGCCGTACGCAGAACCGCAGCCGCTGCTCGGCGTGATGGACGACCTCGAACTGTACGAGCAGACGATGACGCTCGACCCGGGCGACGTCCTGCTCTGTGTGACGGACGGCGTCACCGAGCGCCGCGAGGGCACCCGCATGCTCGGCGACGACGGCCTGGCGGACGTCCTCACGACCTGCACAGGCCTGACGGCGGGCGCGGTCGCGGCACGCATCATGCGCGCAGTGGAGCGCTTCGCGACGGACGCCCCCTCGGACGACATGGCGATCCTCGCGATGCGGGTCCCCGGCCTCCAGAAGGACTGACCGCGCCGGGGCGCACCGACCGCAGGGTGTGCCCCGGACATGACGAAGGCCTCCGCCCAACTGGGCGGAGGCCTTCATTACTTGAGCCCCCAAGCGGAATCGAACCGCTGACCTTCTCCTTACCATGGAGACGCTCTACCGACTGAGCTATAGGGGCCTGCTGCGCTTCGGGGTTTTTCCCTCGGCAACGGAATAGATCATACCTGAAATCGAAGCTGCCTCGAACCGCCCCTTCCTCTGGACCGCCCTTCCCTGCGCTGCCACTCTGCGCGCATGCCGACCCGAACCGGTACACCTTTGCGGCACGCCTTGCCCATGGCTCTCGCCGCCCTGCTCCTGCCGCTCGCGGCCTGCGGGTCCGACGACGACAACTCGGCCCCGAAGTCCACCAGGAAGCCGGCCGCCGCGGAAACCCCGCGTCCCGGCACCCAGAAGGTCACGATCTCCTGGAAGGGCGAGAAGCGCGTCTATACCGTCCACGCGCCACCCGGCTTCCGCCGCACCGAGAAGCTCCCGCTCGTCATCGCCATGCACCCCTATCCGGGAGACGGCAGAGCCGCTGCCGCGATCAGCGGCCTGAGCGCCAAGGCGGACAGGGAGAACTTCCTCGTCGCCTATCCCGACGGGCTCAACAAAGGCTTCAACGCCATGATCTGCTGCGGCTCCGAGGACGACGTGGGTTTCATCCGTACGATGACGAAGCGGCTGACCGGCACGTGGAACGCCGACCCGGACCGCGTGTACGCCACCGGCATCTCCAACGGCGGCGACATGGCGTACAAACTCGCCGTCGAACTCCCCGACACCTTCGCGGCCATCGCCCCGGTCAGCGGCGGCTATCTCGGGAGCGACGCGGAGGACGCGTCGTACATGCCGAAGACCCCGGTATCGGTGCTGACGTTCCTGGGCGGACTCGACAAGCACTATGCGGCAATGGACGAGGGCATCAAGACCTGGCAGCAACGCCTGTCCTGCAAGCCGGGCCGACCGGACAAACTGAAGAACAACATCAGGAAGACGACGGCGAAGTGCCGTGACGGCTCGGACGTGGTCGTCTACCGGCTGCCGGACATGGGCCACTCCTGGCCGAACGGCGCGGGCGGCGGAATGTCCGACCCGACGGCGGGCGTCGACGCGACGGACCTGATGTGGGAATTCTTCAAGTCCCACAGCAAGGCGGCCTCTTAAAGGCGGGCTCCTAGCGGTTCAGAAGGCCGGCTGCAGAAGCCCACCAAGCGCGTTGCACGCGGACACGACGCGCTGGAGGTCGCGCCGCGTCATCGACGCACCGGCCGGCAGCGCCAGCGTCTCGTCGGCGGCCCGCTCGGTCTCCGGCAGCTGTATGTCCCGCCAGAACCGCGGTGTGCGGTGCACCGGCGTCTTCACCGGCACCCGGCAGTCGATGCCCTTGGCCCGGACGGCACGCGCGAAAGCGTCCCGGTCGGGCCGCCCGTTCCCGGGCACGCGCACGACGTACTCCTGAAAGCTGTGCCCTTCGCCTTCGTCGGGCGTCACGACTCCGCTGAGCCGCCCGCTGAGGTACGCGGCATGCGCACGCCGGAGCTCCAGCCCGTCGGACGGAGTCTCCGACTCGCCCTGCTCCAGCTGCTCCAGGACGAGAAGCCCCTGCCGCTGCCCCAGCTCTCGCAACCGCCGCACGTCGGCCCGGTGACCGAAGCGGTGCACGACCACGACGGCGGCCGTACGCGGGGTCACCACGGCGGCGACGGCATCGGGGTCAAGGCAGTACGTGGTCGGCTCTATGTCAGCGAAGACGGGCATCGCTCCGGCGAGGATCACGTCCTCGGCGACCTCGGCGTTCCCGTAGGCCGGCACGATGACCTCGTCGCCGGTACCGACACCCGCGGCGCGCAACATTCCAACTGTCCCCATGCCTACGGAGGTTGGCTGCGCAACGTGAACGGCAAGTAACGCAAAACAAAAAAGAGCTGGTCCCCGAACCGAAGTTCAGGGACCAGCTCTTATCAAGATGAGTTCGGCGGCGTCCTACTCTCCCACAGGGTCCCCCCTGCAGTACCATCGGCGCTATGAGGCTTAGCTTCCGGGTTCGGAATGTAACCGGGCGTTTCCCTCACGCTATGACCACCGAAACACTATGAAACTGACAACCGCACCGCAGTCGTGGCCCGACATACGGGGTTGTTCGTGGTTTCAGAACCAACACAGTGGACGCGAGCAACTGAGGACAAGCCCTCGGCCTATTAGTACCAGTCACCTCCACCCGTTACCGGGCTTCCAGATCT